>OZ242309.1:0-1641939 GCA_965208015.1 Dehalococcoidia bacterium
GGTGGAACCGGCCGGCACGCTCACGCTCAGGGGGTCCGGCTCCGTGTAGTCGCCCGGCGCGTCGGCCGTGCCGGTCAGGGAGTAGGTCACCACGACCGCCTTGCCCGAGGCCGCCGTCAGGCTCACCGGGAAGCTCATGTTCGTGGTCGCCATGGGGTCGTTCCCCTCGGCCACCGCCGCCGCCGGCGCGCCCACCGAGGCCACCGCCGTGGCCGGGTCGTCGTCGGTGATGGTCCCCACGCCCTTGTCGTCGGCCAGGGTCGCGTTGGTCGGCGTCGACAGCTCCACCATGAAGGTCTCGTCGTGCTCGTCCAGGGTGTCCTCGGTGGTCTGCACCTCCAGCGTCGCCGTGGTGGCCCCGGCCGCGATGGTCGCCGTGGTGGCGGTCACCGCCGTGTAGTCCGAGGCCCCCGCCGGGTGGGCGTCCGCGGTCTCGTCGGCCGCCGTCTTCCAGGAGAAGGTAACGTCCCGCCCCGAGGCCGCCGACAGGGTCACCGTGAACTCCGCCGTGCCCCCCTCGGCCACCGACGCGTCACCCACCGACAGGGTCGGCGTCCCGTCGTCGTCGCTGATGGTCCCCTGGCCCTCGCCGTCGGCGATGGTGGCGTTGGTGGCGTCCGACAGCTTCACCAGGAAGGTCTCGTCGGCCTCGTCCCGGGTGTCCTGGGTGGTCTGCACCTCCAGCTTGACCGTGGTGGCCCCCGCCGCGATGGTCGCGTCGGTGGCCGGCACCGCGGTGTAGTCCGTGGCCCCGGCCGCGTCGGCCCCGGCGGCGGCGTCCGTCTTCCACTTGAAGGTGACCGCCTTGCCCGAGGCCGCCGACAGGGTCACCGTGAACTCCGCCGTGCCCCCCTCGGCCACGCTCACGTCGTCCACCGACAGGGTCGGCACCGCGTCGTTGTCGCTGATGGTCCCGGTGGCCTCGGCGTCGGCCAGGGTGGCGTTGGTGGGCGAGGACAGCTCCACCAGGAAGGTCTCGTCCTCCTCGTCCCGGGTGTCCTGGGTGGTCTGCACCTCCAGCTCGGCCGTGGTGGCCCCGGCCGCGATGGTCGCCGTGGTGGCGGTCACCGCCGTGTAGTCCGAAGCCCCCGCCGGGTGGGTCCCGTCGGCGTCCGCCGCCGTCCTCCAGGAGAAGGTGACCGCCCGCCCCGAGGCGGCGGAGAGGGTGACGGTGAACTCCGCCGTGCCGCCCTCGGTCACGCTCACGTCGGCCACCGACAGGGTCGGCGCGTCGTCGTCGTCGGTGATGGTTCCGGTGGCGGTCAGGTCCGCCGCGTCCTCGTCCAGCGCCGCGTTGGTGGCCCCGGTCAGGGTCACGATCACCGTCTCGTCGGCCTCGTCCAGGGTGTCCCCCCTGACCGGGATGACGATGTTGGCCGTGGTGGAACCGGCCGGCACGCTCACGCTCAGGGGGTCCGGCTCCGTGTAGTCGCCCGGCGCGTCGGCCGTGCCGGTCAGGGAGTAGGTCACCACGACCGCCTTGCCCGAGGCCGCCGTCAGGCTCACCGGGAAGCTCATGTTCGTGGTCGCCATGGGGTCGTTCCCCTCGGCCACCGCCGCCGCCGGCGCGCCCACCGAGGCCACCGCCGTGGCCGGGTCGTCGTCGGTGATGGTCCCCACGCCCTTGTCGTCGGCCAGGGTCGCGTTGGTCGGCGTCGACAGCTCCACCATGAAGGTCTCGTCGTGCTCGTCCAGGGTGTCCTCGGTGGTCTGCACCTCCAGCGTCGCCGTGGTGGCCCCGGCCGCGATGGTCGCCGTGGTGGCGGTCACCGCCGTGTAGTCCGAGGCCCCCGCCGGGTGGGCGTCCGCGGTCTCGTCGGCCGCCGTCTTCCAGGAGAAGGTAACGTCCCGCCCCGAGGCCGCCGACAGGGTCACCGTGAACTCCGCCGTGCCCCCCTCGGCCACCGACGCGTCACCCACCGACAGGGTCGGCGTCCCGTCGTCGTCGCTGATGGTCCCCTGGCCCTCGCCGTCGGCGATGGTGGCGTTGGTGGCGTCCGACAGCTTCACCAGGAAGGTCTCGTCGGCCTCGTCCCGGGTGTCCTGGGTGGTCTGCACCTCCAGCTTGACCGTGGTGGCCCCCGCCGCGATGGTCGCGTCGGTGGCCGGCACCGCGGTGTAGTCCGTGGCCCCGGCCGCGTCGGCCCCGGCGGCGGCGTCCGTCTTCCACTTGAAGGTGACCGCCTTGCCCGAGGCCGCCGACAGGGTCACCGTGAACTCCGCCGTGCCCCCCTCGGCCACGCTCACGTCGTCCACCGACAGGGTCGGCACCGCGTCGTTGTCGCTGATGGTCCCGGTGGCCTCGGCGTCGGCCAGGGTGGCGTTGGTGGGCGAGGACAGCTCCACCAGGAAGGTCTCGTCCTCCTCGTCCCGGGTGTCCTGGGTGGTCTGCACCTCCAGCTCGGCCGTGGTGGCCCCGGCCGCGATGGTCGCCGTGGTGGCGGTCACCGCCGTGTAGTCCGAAGCCCCCGCCGGGTGGGTCCCGTCGGCGTCCGCCGCCGTCCTCCAGGAGAAGGTGACCGCCCGCCCCGAGGCGGCGGAGAGGGTGACGGTGAACTCCGCCGTGCCGCCCTCGGTCACGCTCACGTCGGCCACCGACAGGGTCGGCGCGTCGTCGTCGTCGGTGATGGTTCCGGTGGCGGTCAGGTCCGCCGCGTCCTCGTCCAGCGCCGCGTTGGTGGCCCCGGTCAGGGTCACGATCACCGTCTCGTCGGCCTCGTCCAGGGTGTCCCCCCTGACCGGGATGACGATGTTGGCCGTGGTGGAACCGGCCGGCACGCTCACGCTCAGGGGGTCCGGCTCCGTGTAGTCGCCCGGCGCGTCGGCCGTGCCGGTCAGGGAGTAGGTCACCACGACCGCCTTGCCCGAGGCCGCCGTCAGGCTCACCGGGAAGCTCATGTTCGTGGTCGCCATGGGGTCGTTCCCCTCGGCCACCGCCGCCGCCGGCGCGCCCACCGAGGCCACCGCCGTGGCCGGGTCGTCGTCGGTGATGGTCCCCACGCCCTTGTCGTCGGCCAGGGTCGCGTTGGTCGGCGTCGACAGCTCCACCATGAAGGTCTCGTCGTGCTCGTCCAGGGTGTCCTCGGTGGTCTGCACCTCCAGCGTCGCCGTGGTGGCCCCGGCCGCGATGGTCGCCGTGGTGGCGGTCACCGCCGTGTAGTCCGAGGCCCCCGCCGGGTGGGCGTCCGCGGTCTCGTCGGCCGCCGTCTTCCAGGAGAAGGTAACGTCCCGCCCCGAGGCCGCCGACAGGGTCACCGTGAACTCCGCCGTGCCCCCCTCGGCCACCGACGCGTCACCCACCGACAGGGTCGGCGTCCCGTCGTCGTCGCTGATGGTCCCCTGGCCCTCGCCGTCGGCGATGGTGGCGTTGGTGGCGTCCGACAGCTTCACCAGGAAGGTCTCGTCGGCCTCGTCCCGGGTGTCCTGGGTGGTCTGCACCTCCAGCTTGACCGTGGTGGCCCCCGCCGCGATGGTCGCGTCGGTGGCCGGCACCGCGGTGTAGTCCGTGGCCCCGGCCGCGTCGGCCCCGGCGGCGGCGTCCGTCTTCCACTTGAAGGTGACCGCCTTGCCCGAGGCCGCCGACAGGGTCACCGTGAACTCCGCCGTGCCCCCCTCGGCCACGCTCACGTCGTCCACCGACAGGGTCGGCACCGCGTCGTTGTCGCTGATGGTCCCGGTGGCCTCGGCGTCGGCCAGGGTGGCGTTGGTGGGCGAGGACAGCTCCACCAGGAAGGTCTCGTCCTCCTCGTCCCGGGTGTCCTGGGTGGTCTGCACCTCCAGCTCGGCCGTGGTGGCCCCGGCCGCGATGGTCGCCGTGGTGGCGGTCACCGCCGTGTAGTCCGAAGCCCCCGCCGGGTGGGTCCCGTCGGCGTCCGCCGCCGTCCTCCAGGAGAAGGTGACCGCCCGCCCCGAGGCGGCGGAGAGGGTGACGGTGAACTCCGCCGTGCCGCCCTCGGTCACGCTCACGTCGGCCACCGACAGGGTCGGCGCGTCGTCGTCGTCGGTGATGGTTCCGGTGGCGGTCAGGTCCGCCGCGTCCTCGTCCAGCGCCGCGTTGGTGGCCCCGGTCAGGGTCACGATCACCGTCTCGTCGGCCTCGTCCAGGGTGTCCCCCCTGACCGGGATGACGATGTTGGCCGTGGTGGAACCGGCCGGCACGCTCACGCTCAGGGGGTCCGGCTCCGTGTAGTCGCCCGGCGCGTCGGCCGTGCCGGTCAGGGAGTAGGTCACCACGACCGCCTTGCCCGAGGCCGCCGTCAGGCTCACCGGGAAGCTCATGTTCGTGGTCGCCATGGGGTCGTTCCCCTCGGCCACCGCCGCCGCCGGCGCGCCCACCGAGGCCACCGCCGTGGCCGGGTCGTCGTCGGTGATGGTCCCCACGCCCTTGTCGTCGGCCAGGGTCGCGTTGGTCGGCGTCGACAGCTCCACCATGAAGGTCTCGTCGTGCTCGTCCAGGGTGTCCTCGGTGGTCTGCACCTCCAGCGTCGCCGTGGTGGCCCCGGCCGCGATGGTCGCCGTGGTGGCGGTCACCGCCGTGTAGTCCGAGGCCCCCGCCGGGTGGGCGTCCGCGGTCTCGTCGGCCGCCGTCTTCCAGGAGAAGGTAACGTCCCGCCCCGAGGCCGCCGACAGGGTCACCGTGAACTCCGCCGTGCCCCCCTCGGCCACCGACGCGTCACCCACCGACAGGGTCGGCGTCCCGTCGTCGTCGCTGATGGTCCCCTGGCCCTCGCCGTCGGCGATGGTGGCGTTGGTGGCGTCCGACAGCTTCACCAGGAAGGTCTCGTCGGCCTCGTCCCGGGTGTCCTGGGTGGTCTGCACCTCCAGCTTGACCGTGGTGGCCCCCGCCGCGATGGTCGCGTCGGTGGCCGGCACCGCGGTGTAGTCCGTGGCCCCGGCCGCGTCGGCCCCGGCGGCGGCGTCCGTCTTCCACTTGAAGGTGACCGCCTTGCCCGAGGCCGCCGACAGGGTCACCGTGAACTCCGCCGTGCCCCCCTCGGCCACGCTCACGTCGTCCACCGACAGGGTCGGCACCGCGTCGTTGTCGCTGATGGTCCCGGTGGCCTCGGCGTCGGCCAGGGTGGCGTTGGTGGGCGAGGACAGCTCCACCAGGAAGGTCTCGTCCTCCTCGTCCCGGGTGTCCTGGGTGGTCTGCACCTCCAGCTCGGCCGTGGTGGCCCCGGCCGCGATGGTCGCCGTGGTGGCGGTCACCGCCGTGTAGTCCGAAGCCCCCGCCGGGTGGGTCCCGTCGGCGTCCGCCGCCGTCCTCCAGGAGAAGGTGACCGCCCGCCCCGAGGCGGCGGAGAGGGTGACGGTGAACTCCGCCGTGCCGCCCTCGGTCACGCTCACGTCGGCCACCGACAGGGTCGGCGCGTCGTCGTCGTCGGTGATGGTTCCGGTGGCGGTCAGGTCCGCCGCGTCCTCGTCCAGCGCCGCGTTGGTGGCCCCGGTCAGGGTCACGATCACCGTCTCGTCGGCCTCGTCCAGGGTGTCCCCCCTGACCGGGATGACGATGTTGGCCGTGGTGGAACCGGCCGGCACGCTCACGCTCAGGGGGTCCGGCTCCGTGTAGTCGCCCGGCGCGTCGGCCGTGCCGGTCAGGGAGTAGGTCACCACGACCGCCTTGCCCGAGGCCGCCGTCAGGCTCACCGGGAAGCTCATGTTCGTGGTCGCCATGGGGTCGTTCCCCTCGGCCACCGCCGCCGCCGGCGCGCCCACCGAGGCCACCGCCGTGGCCGGGTCGTCGTCGGTGATGGTCCCCACGCCCTTGTCGTCGGCCAGGGTCGCGTTGGTCGGCGTCGACAGCTCCACCATGAAGGTCTCGTCGTGCTCGTCCAGGGTGTCCTCGGTGGTCTGCACCTCCAGCGTCGCCGTGGTGGCCCCGGCCGCGATGGTCGCCGTGGTGGCGGTCACCGCCGTGTAGTCCGAGGCCCCCGCCGGGTGGGCGTCCGCGGTCTCGTCGGCCGCCGTCTTCCAGGAGAAGGTAACGTCCCGCCCCGAGGCCGCCGACAGGGTCACCGTGAACTCCGCCGTGCCCCCCTCGGCCACCGACGCGTCACCCACCGACAGGGTCGGCGTCCCGTCGTCGTCGCTGATGGTCCCCTGGCCCTCGCCGTCGGCGATGGTGGCGTTGGTGGCGTCCGACAGCTTCACCAGGAAGGTCTCGTCGGCCTCGTCCCGGGTGTCCTGGGTGGTCTGCACCTCCAGCTTGACCGTGGTGGCCCCCGCCGCGATGGTCGCGTCGGTGGCCGGCACCGCGGTGTAGTCCGTGGCCCCGGCCGCGTCGGCCCCGGCGGCGGCGTCCGTCTTCCACTTGAAGGTGACCGCCTTGCCCGAGGCCGCCGACAGGGTCACCGTGAACTCCGCCGTGCCCCCCTCGGCCACGCTCACGTCGTCCACCGACAGGGTCGGCACCGCGTCGTTGTCGCTGATGGTCCCGGTGGCCTCGGCGTCGGCCAGGGTGGCGTTGGTGGGCGAGGACAGCTCCACCAGGAAGGTCTCGTCCTCCTCGTCCCGGGTGTCCTGGGTGGTCTGCACCTCCAGCTCGGCCGTGGTGGCCCCGGCCGCGATGGTCGCCGTGGTGGCGGTCACCGCCGTGTAGTCCGAAGCCCCCGCCGGGTGGGTCCCGTCGGCGTCCGCCGCCGTCCTCCAGGAGAAGGTGACCGCCCGCCCCGAGGCGGCGGAGAGGGTGACGGTGAACTCCGCCGTGCCGCCCTCGGTCACGCTCACGTCGGCCACCGACAGGGTCGGCGCGTCGTCGTCGTCGGTGATGGTTCCGGTGGCGGTCAGGTCCGCCGCGTCCTCGTCCAGCGCCGCGTTGGTGGCCCCGGTCAGGGTCACGATCACCGTCTCGTCGGCCTCGTCCAGGGTGTCCCCCCTGACCGGGATGACGATGTTGGCCGTGGTGGAACCGGCCGGCACGCTCACGCTCAGGGGGTCCGGCTCCGTGTAGTCGCCCGGCGCGTCGGCCGTGCCGGTCAGGGAGTAGGTCACCACGACCGCCTTGCCCGAGGCCGCCGTCAGGCTCACCGGGAAGCTCATGTTCGTGGTCGCCATGGGGTCGTTCCCCTCGGCCACCGCCGCCGCCGGCGCGCCCACCGAGGCCACCGCCGTGGCCGGGTCGTCGTCGGTGATGGTCCCCACGCCCTTGTCGTCGGCCAGGGTCGCGTTGGTCGGCGTCGACAGCTCCACCATGAAGGTCTCGTCGTGCTCGTCCAGGGTGTCCTCGGTGGTCTGCACCTCCAGCGTCGCCGTGGTGGCCCCGGCCGCGATGGTCGCCGTGGTGGCGGTCACCGCCGTGTAGTCCGAGGCCCCCGCCGGGTGGGCGTCCGCGGTCTCGTCGGCCGCCGTCTTCCAGGAGAAGGTAACGTCCCGCCCCGAGGCCGCCGACAGGGTCACCGTGAACTCCGCCGTGCCCCCCTCGGCCACCGACGCGTCACCCACCGACAGGGTCGGCGTCCCGTCGTCGTCGCTGATGGTCCCCTGGCCCTCGCCGTCGGCGATGGTGGCGTTGGTGGCGTCCGACAGCTTCACCAGGAAGGTCTCGTCGGCCTCGTCCCGGGTGTCCTGGGTGGTCTGCACCTCCAGCTTGACCGTGGTGGCCCCCGCCGCGATGGTCGCGTCGGTGGCCGGCACCGCGGTGTAGTCCGTGGCCCCGGCCGCGTCGGCCCCGGCGGCGGCGTCCGTCTTCCACTTGAAGGTGACCGCCTTGCCCGAGGCCGCCGACAGGGTCACCGTGAACTCCGCCGTGCCCCCCTCGGCCACGCTCACGTCGTCCACCGACAGGGTCGGCACCGCGTCGTTGTCGCTGATGGTCCCGGTGGCCTCGGCGTCGGCCAGGGTGGCGTTGGTGGGCGAGGACAGCTCCACCAGGAAGGTCTCGTCCTCCTCGTCCCGGGTGTCCTGGGTGGTCTGCACCTCCAGCTCGGCCGTGGTGGCCCCGGCCGCGATGGTCGCCGTGGTGGCGGTCACCGCCGTGTAGTCCGAAGCCCCCGCCGGGTGGGTCCCGTCGGCGTCCGCCGCCGTCCTCCAGGAGAAGGTGACCGCCCGCCCCGAGGCGGCGGAGAGGGTGACGGTGAACTCCGCCGTGCCGCCCTCGGTCACGCTCACGTCGGCCACCGACAGGGTCGGCGCGTCGTCGTCGTCGGTGATGGTTCCGGTGGCGGTCAGGTCCGCCGCGTCCTCGTCCAGCGCCGCGTTGGTGGCCCCGGTCAGGGTCACGATCACCGTCTCGTCGGCCTCGTCCAGGGTGTCCCCCCTGACCGGGATGACGATGTTGGCCGTGGTGGAACCGGCCGGCACGCTCACGCTCAGGGGGTCCGGCTCCGTGTAGTCGCCCGGCGCGTCGGCCGTGCCGGTCAGGGAGTAGGTCACCACGACCGCCTTGCCCGAGGCCGCCGTCAGGCTCACCGGGAAGCTCATGTTCGTGGTCGCCATGGGGTCGTTCCCCTCGGCCACCGCCGCCGCCGGCGCGCCCACCGAGGCCACCGCCGTGGCCGGGTCGTCGTCGGTGATGGTCCCCACGCCCTTGTCGTCGGCCAGGGTCGCGTTGGTCGGCGTCGACAGCTCCACCATGAAGGTCTCGTCGTGCTCGTCCAGGGTGTCCTCGGTGGTCTGCACCTCCAGCGTCGCCGTGGTGGCCCCGGCCGCGATGGTCGCCGTGGTGGCGGTCACCGCCGTGTAGTCCGAGGCCCCCGCCGGGTGGGCGTCCGCGGTCTCGTCGGCCGCCGTCTTCCAGGAGAAGGTAACGTCCCGCCCCGAGGCCGCCGACAGGGTCACCGTGAACTCCGCCGTGCCCCCCTCGGCCACCGACGCGTCACCCACCGACAGGGTCGGCGTCCCGTCGTCGTCGCTGATGGTCCCCTGGCCCTCGCCGTCGGCGATGGTGGCGTTGGTGGCGTCCGACAGCTTCACCAGGAAGGTCTCGTCGGCCTCGTCCCGGGTGTCCTGGGTGGTCTGCACCTCCAGCTTGACCGTGGTGGCCCCCGCCGCGATGGTCGCGTCGGTGGCCGGCACCGCGGTGTAGTCCGTGGCCCCGGCCGCGTCGGCCCCGGCGGCGGCGTCCGTCTTCCACTTGAAGGTGACCGCCTTGCCCGAGGCCGCCGACAGGGTCACCGTGAACTCCGCCGTGCCCCCCTCGGCCACGCTCACGTCGTCCACCGACAGGGTCGGCACCGCGTCGTTGTCGCTGATGGTCCCGGTGGCCTCGGCGTCGGCCAGGGTGGCGTTGGTGGGCGAGGACAGCTCCACCAGGAAGGTCTCGTCCTCCTCGTCCCGGGTGTCCTGGGTGGTCTGCACCTCCAGCTCGGCCGTGGTGGCCCCGGCCGCGATGGTCGCCGTGGTGGCGGTCACCGCCGTGTAGTCCGAAGCCCCCGCCGGGTGGGTCCCGTCGGCGTCCGCCGCCGTCCTCCAGGAGAAGGTGACCGCCCGCCCCGAGGCGGCGGAGAGGGTGACGGTGAACTCCGCCGTGCCGCCCTCGGTCACGCTCACGTCGGCCACCGACAGGGTCGGCGCGTCGTCGTCGTCGGTGATGGTTCCGGTGGCGGTCAGGTCCGCCGCGTCCTCGTCCAGCGCCGCGTTGGTGGCCCCGGTCAGGGTCACGATCACCGTCTCGTCGGCCTCGTCCAGGGTGTCCCCCCTGACCGGGATGACGATGTTGGCCGTGGTGGAACCGGCCGGCACGCTCACGCTCAGGGGGTCCGGCTCCGTGTAGTCGCCCGGCGCGTCGGCCGTGCCGGTCAGGGAGTAGGTCACCACGACCGCCTTGCCCGAGGCCGCCGTCAGGCTCACCGGGAAGCTCATGTTCGTGGTCGCCATGGGGTCGTTCCCCTCGGCCACCGCCGCCGCCGGCGCGCCCACCGAGGCCACCGCCGTGGCCGGGTCGTCGTCGGTGATGGTCCCCACGCCCTTGTCGTCGGCCAGGGTCGCGTTGGTCGGCGTCGACAGCTCCACCATGAAGGTCTCGTCGTGCTCGTCCAGGGTGTCCTCGGTGGTCTGCACCTCCAGCGTCGCCGTGGTGGCCCCGGCCGCGATGGTCGCCGTGGTGGCGGTCACCGCCGTGTAGTCCGAGGCCCCCGCCGGGTGGGCGTCCGCGGTCTCGTCGGCCGCCGTCTTCCAGGAGAAGGTAACGTCCCGCCCCGAGGCCGCCGACAGGGTCACCGTGAACTCCGCCGTGCCCCCCTCGGCCACCGACGCGTCACCCACCGACAGGGTCGGCGTCCCGTCGTCGTCGCTGATGGTCCCCTGGCCCTCGCCGTCGGCGATGGTGGCGTTGGTGGCGTCCGACAGCTTCACCAGGAAGGTCTCGTCGGCCTCGTCCCGGGTGTCCTGGGTGGTCTGCACCTCCAGCTTGACCGTGGTGGCCCCCGCCGCGATGGTCGCGTCGGTGGCCGGCACCGCGGTGTAGTCCGTGGCCCCGGCCGCGTCGGCCCCGGCGGCGGCGTCCGTCTTCCACTTGAAGGTGACCGCCTTGCCCGAGGCCGCCGACAGGGTCACCGTGAACTCCGCCGTGCCCCCCTCGGCCACGCTCACGTCGTCCACCGACAGGGTCGGCACCGCGTCGTTGTCGCTGATGGTCCCGGTGGCCTCGGCGTCGGCCAGGGTGGCGTTGGTGGGCGAGGACAGCTCCACCAGGAAGGTCTCGTCCTCCTCGTCCCGGGTGTCCTGGGTGGTCTGCACCTCCAGCTCGGCCGTGGTGGCCCCGGCCGCGATGGTCGCCGTGGTGGCGGTCACCGCCGTGTAGTCCGAAGCCCCCGCCGGGTGGGTCCCGTCGGCGTCCGCCGCCGTCCTCCAGGAGAAGGTGACCGCCCGCCCCGAGGCGGCGGAGAGGGTGACGGTGAACTCCGCCGTGCCGCCCTCGGTCACGCTCACGTCGGCCACCGACAGGGTCGGCGCGTCGTCGTCGTCGGTGATGGTTCCGGTGGCGGTCAGGTCCGCCGCGTCCTCGTCCAGCGCCGCGTTGGTGGCCCCGGTCAGGGTCACGATCACCGTCTCGTCGGCCTCGTCCAGGGTGTCCCCCCTGACCGGGATGACGATGTTGGCCGTGGTGGAACCGGCCGGCACGCTCACGCTCAGGGGGTCCGGCTCCGTGTAGTCGCCCGGCGCGTCGGCCGTGCCGGTCAGGGAGTAGGTCACCACGACCGCCTTGCCCGAGGCCGCCGTCAGGCTCACCGGGAAGCTCATGTTCGTGGTCGCCATGGGGTCGTTCCCCTCGGCCACCGCCGCCGCCGGCGCGCCCACCGAGGCCACCGCCGTGGCCGGGTCGTCGTCGGTGATGGTCCCCACGCCCTTGTCGTCGGCCAGGGTCGCGTTGGTCGGCGTCGACAGCTCCACCATGAAGGTCTCGTCGTGCTCGTCCAGGGTGTCCTCGGTGGTCTGCACCTCCAGCGTCGCCGTGGTGGCCCCGGCCGCGATGGTCGCCGTGGTGGCGGTCACCGCCGTGTAGTCCGAGGCCCCCGCCGGGTGGGCGTCCGCGGTCTCGTCGGCCGCCGTCTTCCAGGAGAAGGTAACGTCCCGCCCCGAGGCCGCCGACAGGGTCACCGTGAACTCCGCCGTGCCCCCCTCGGCCACCGACGCGTCACCCACCGACAGGGTCGGCGTCCCGTCGTCGTCGCTGATGGTCCCCTGGCCCTCGCCGTCGGCGATGGTGGCGTTGGTGGCGTCCGACAGCTTCACCAGGAAGGTCTCGTCGGCCTCGTCCCGGGTGTCCTGGGTGGTCTGCACCTCCAGCTTGACCGTGGTGGCCCCCGCCGCGATGGTCGCGTCGGTGGCCGGCACCGCGGTGTAGTCCGTGGCCCCGGCCGCGTCGGCCCCGGCGGCGGCGTCCGTCTTCCACTTGAAGGTGACCGCCTTGCCCGAGGCCGCCGACAGGGTCACCGTGAACTCCGCCGTGCCCCCCTCGGCCACGCTCACGTCGTCCACCGACAGGGTCGGCACCGCGTCGTTGTCGCTGATGGTCCCGGTGGCCTCGGCGTCGGCCAGGGTGGCGTTGGTGGGCGAGGACAGCTCCACCAGGAAGGTCTCGTCCTCCTCGTCCCGGGTGTCCTGGGTGGTCTGCACCTCCAGCTCGGCCGTGGTGGCCCCGGCCGCGATGGTCGCCGTGGTGGCGGTCACCGCCGTGTAGTCCGAAGCCCCCGCCGGGTGGGTCCCGTCGGCGTCGGCCGCCGTCTTCCAGGAGAAGGTAACAGTCTTGGTCGAGGGCACCGACAGGCTCACCGTGAACTTGGCATTGCCGCCCTCCACCACGCTGGCGTCCGCCACCGACAGGGTCGGCGCGTCGTCGTCGTCGCTGATGGTCCCGGTGGCCGTCCTCTCTGTCCTCCTCGGCGACGGATTGGCGAGGGTGAGGGCCCCTTCGTTGGTCACCTCTGTTATCACCACCACTATCGTCTCGTCATCCTCGTCATGGACGTCCCCTTTGATCGGAAAGACGATGTTCGCCGCAGTCGTCCCGGCTTTGAGGGTGACGCTATGGAAAACTACGACAAACGGATTAGATCCCTCGTAGTCCCAGCGCCAGTTCGCCGTCCCTCCCACGACGTAGGTCACCGTCACGTCCTTCTCGACGGCCCGAGACAGGCTCACCGTGAAGATCATGTCCGTCGTCTTCGCCGGGTCGTCACCTTCGGTCACCGCCGCCCCCGGCGCACGCACCGCCACCTTGGCCGGCTCGATGATGGTGCCCACCGCCTTCGAGTCCGCCAGCGTCGCGTTGGTCGGGGAGGAGAGTTGCACCAGGAAGGTCTCATCCTCCTCCTCCTCAAGGTAGTTGTCTTCCCTGGTTCCCACCGATACCGTTACGCTCTGCACCCCCGGAAAAAGGATCCCCGTCCTCGGGGTGGTCACCGCCGTGTAGTCCGTGGCCTCCGCCGGGTGGTCCCCGTCGGCGTCCGCCGCCGTCCGCCACTTGAAGGTCACAATCTTGGTCGAGGGCACCGACAGGCTCACCGTGAACTTGGCATTGCCGCCCTCCACCACGCTGGCGTCGGCCACCGACAGGGTGGGCGTCCCGTCGTCGTCGGTGATGGTCCCGGTGGCCGTCAGGTCCGCCGCGTCCTCGTCCAGCGCCGCGTTGGTGGCCCCGGTCAGGGTCACGATCACCGTCTCGTCGTCCTCGTCCAGCACGTCCCCCCTGACCGGGATGTCGATGTTGGCCGTGGTGGAACCGGCCGGCACGCTCACGCTCAGCGGGTCCGGCTCGGCGTAGTCCCCGGGCGCCTCGGCCGTGCCGGTCAGCGTGTAGGTCACCGTCACCGTCTTCCCGCTGGCCGCCGTCAGGCTCACCGGGAAGCTCAGGTCCGTGGTCGCCATGGGGTCGTTCCCCTCGGCCACCGCCGCCGCCGGCGCCGCCACCGAGGCCACCGCCGTCTGGGCATCGTCGTCCTTGATGGTTGCGGTTGCGGTGGCCCGGCCGTTCAAACTTCGCTCCAGGGTGCCCTCCGTGTCACCGAAAATATGGAAGTGCACTTCGTTGGAATGGACGGAACTTCCAACACTGGCGTTCAGCTCGATGAGGAAGGTCTCGTCGTGCTCGTCCAGGCTGTCCTGGGTGGTCGATACGGTGATGTGCTGTGTTATAACGTCAAACCCGCTGTAGCCGTACGGCCAGGTAATGGTCTGGGCGGTTGTCACCGGGGTATAGTCGTTGGCGTCCGCCGGGTGGTCGCCGTCGGCGTCTATTGCGGTGTTCCATTGCAGGGTGAGGTCGCCCGTTTCCGGGGGGTGAATGCCTGCGGCCTCGACCTTGAAATTGACGGCATCTCCTTCATCGGACGGATTGACCGGGTGCAGCAGAATGCTGGCCCTGTTTACGTCGATTACCGTTACTTTCACGTTCCGCCTGGCGGGCAAGCCCGATTCATCGGTCGCCACCAGCGTAACCTCGTACACGTTGTCCTCGTCCTCGTCCTTGGGGTCTTCAAAGTCCTGGGCGGCCAGGGACAGTTGGGCCTTGGTGACGTCGGGGTTGGTGGTGGACGTGTCGGTCACAGTGAAGAGGTCGGCGTCGTCTCCGGTGATTGTCCAGGCGATGGCGCCGGTCGGGCTGCCGTCAACACTGAACTCGGCGCTCCACGCGACATTCTCGTCGACTTGGTGCCCCGCCATTCCACGCAGGGAGAACCGGTCGCTGATGGTGCCCGTCGCCTCGGCGTCGGCCAGGGTGGCGTTGGTGGGGGAGGAGAGCTGCACCAGGAAGGTCTCGTCCGGCTCGGTGAGGTTGTCCGCGGTGGTTTGCACCTCGATCGTGGCGCTCCGCTCCCCCGCAGCGATGGTGACTGTCTGCAACGTGGACACTGCGGTGTAGTCCGTCGCCGCCGCGGGATTGGCCCCGTCGGCGTCGTTCGCCGTCTTCCACTTGAAGGTGACGTCCTTGCCGGAGACCGCCGACAGGCTCACCGTGAACTCGGCCGCGCCGCCCTCGGCCACGCTGGCGTCCGCCACCGACAGGGTGGGACTGGCGTCGTCGTCAACGATGGTCGCGGTCACGCTCGCCGTGGCGTTCGGGCCCAGCTTCACGGCGTCGCGATTGTTTGAAATGGTGAATTCCACTTCGTGGGGATGGACGGGATGCTTGGCGATGGCGTCCAGCTCGATCAGGAAGGTCTCGTCGAACTCATCCAGTCTGTCCTGGGTGGTCTGCACGGTGATCGTTTCGACGACGTCTTCTAAGCCCCTGCTGCCTGGCCAGCCAATGGTCTGGACTGTCACCGGGGTATAGTCGGTGGCGTCCGCCGGATGGTCGCCGTCGGCGTCCGCGGCCGTGTTCCATTCCAGGGTGATTTTTTCCAGCGTCGAATCATCGATTAGCGAGAAGATCCGCACCGTGAATGAGACGGCGCTCCCTTCCTCGACCGCCGTGGGCGGTTCAAACACAACGCCGCCAATGGTTACGTTGGTGACCGTGACTTGCACATCAGTTGCAGCGGACAGGCCCTCCGTATCGGTGGCCACCAGCGTAACCTCGTACACGTTGTCCCCATCCTTGTCCTTGGGGTCTTCGAAATCCTGGGCGGACAGGTTGATCTGCGCCCCTACCCGGTCGGATGATGAAGCATCGGCAACGATGAAGAGGTCGGCGTCGTCCCCGGTCAGCGTCCAGGTGACGGCGCCGTGCGGATTGCCGTGAATCACGAAATCGTCAGCGGGACTGTCCCACGCAACATTTTCGGTAGCTTCGAAACTGGTGTCTCCGGTGATCTGGAACCCGTCGGTGATGGTGCCTTCACCCTCGGCGTCCTCCAGCGTCGCGTTGGTGGGCGAGGACAGCCGCACTAGGAAGGTCTCGTCCGGCTCGTCCCGCGTGTCCTGGGTGGTCTGCACCTCCAGGGTGGCGCTGCGGTCTCCCGCCGGGATGGTCACCGTCTGCAAAGTGGTCACCGCCGTGTAGTCCGTTCCTGCCGTGGCCGGATTGGCCCCGCTGGCGTCGTCGGCCGTTTGCCACTGGAAGGTCACGTCCCGCTCCGAGGCCGCGCTCAGGCTCACCTCGAAGGCTGCCTTGCTCCCCTCGGGCGCTTTGGCGTCGTTCACCGACAGGGTGGGCGTGCCATCGTCGTCGGTGATGGTGCCCGTGGCCGTCAGGTCCGCCGCCGTGGTGGACAGCTCCGCGTTGACGGCCTCCGTCAGGGTAACGATCACCGTCTCGTCATCCTCGTCCACCACGTCGCCCTTGACCGGGATCACGATGTTGGCCGTCGTCGACCCCGCCGGGATGGTGACGCTCAGCGGGTCCGGGGTCGTGTAGTCGCTGACCTCCTCGGCCGTCCCGCCCGTGGCCGTCCCGCTCAGGGTGTAGGTCAGCGTCGCGTCGCTGTTACGGGCCTCCGACAGGCTCACCGGGAAGTTCAGGTCCGTGGTCACCGCGGGGTCGTCGCCCTCGGCCACCGCCGCCGCCGGGTCGGCTACCGATGCTATGGGAAAGCGGGTGACGGTTACCCCCACGTCCTGGGTATCGGTATTGCCGTCTTCGTCGGTGGCCCGGGCGGTGACCTGGTACACGTTGTCCGTGTTCTGGTCCGCCGGATCATCGAAATCCTGGGCCGGCAGGGAGATGACGCCGGTGTCCGCGTCAATGGTGAAGAGCGCGGCGTCGTCCCCTTCCAGGGTCCAGGTTACGTGGCCCACGGGAGCGCCGGAAACCGTTGGGACGGGCGATTCCCATTCCAGGCCCTCCAGTCGCACCGCGTCGCTGTAACCGCCGACGGCCACCGAACCCAGGTCATCGTCCCGGATGGCTATCCGGGGCATCCGGTACGCTTGGTTGTCACCGACGGGGAAATATCCCCGGTAGCGAGGCTGCGGAGAAGTGACGGAAGCTATAGAGAATAGAACCCCCAGGTCTTCATCGGCTTCAATGCGGCTGTCCTCGGTAGTGGCGACGGGCAGTTTCCAGGATTGAGTTCCCGACGGGATTAAGATGGTGCGAGACGGATAATTCCCGTATCCGGAAATTCCTCTGCTCCGGGGCCAGCCTGTGTAGTCGACGTCGTCGTCGGCTGCCGGATTGCTGACCCCGGAAGTTGTCAGGTACACAATACCCGTTACCAAACGCGTCAACGGGTTGGATGAATTGAACAAGATGTCAACCGTTTCGCCTTCGTCCACCACCCGGTCGGGGATGTTAAGATCCGTTTGGGTGGAGTCGTTGATCTCGACGGTGGCCTCGCCTTCCACGGGGTGGATGTTCAGCCCGGCGGACGCCTCCTCCAGGAAGACGGTGAAGGTCTCGGGCTCGAACTCTAGCAGGTCGTCCTCGAATATGGGTACATCGACCGTCTGCGCCGTTTCTCCGGGGGCGAAGGTGATCTTTTCGCGGACGGGCTGGTAATCCCCGCCGGCGACTGCGGTGCCGTTCCTGACGTCGACGAACACCTCCAGCGCCTGCGTGTGGGCCTTGGAAAGGCTGACGGTGAACCGGGCCCGCCCGGCGTCCTCGTTCACCGAGGCGGGGCCGCTCACGGACGCCTGGGGCCGCTCGTCGTCAACGATGGTGGTGGTGAGCACCAAACCAAGCCGGGCGTCAGGCGAGAACAGGCTCCACCCCCTCCCAACGAACGGATAGAGCCACAGGGACAGGGTTTCGTTGCCTTCTGCCAAACTGTCTCCGCGGGGCCGCACGCCAAACGTAATCTCGCGGAGTGTTCCCCCAAATTGTACGGTGTGAATCTCCGCCAGCTCGCCAATTCGAGTTCGCTCATGGCATTCCACTAAACTCGCCCGGAACTCGCCGTTGGCGATTTTGCCAACTGAGACATCCGTGCTGCCAGCGGCGCCCACAGTCAGGCCCCGAGGCGTCGCTCCTCCCGGGAAGTTCCGGGGGTTGGGACGCGTCAGGGCGCACACCTGAAACCCGAACTCGTCCCATGGAAAGTTCACTTCATCGGGATGCGCCTCCCGCCTGATCTTCACCTGATAGATCGTGTCGTCGTCCCAGTTGGCAGTCGTGCCCTCGGGAAGGGCCGCAGGGAGGACGCCGACGATCTCCCAGGTCAGGGCGTCGTCGTCCTCGATTTCGGCATAGCCGACGACGCCCTCGCTGAAGTCGATGCTGGCTTCGTCGCCGCTGATGGTCACCCGGAACTCTTCGGTGTTCTCGAGGAAATCGTCGTCATTGACCGTGACCGAAACCGTCTTCTCGGTTTCGCCGGCCGCGAAGGTGACGGAGCCGCTGGCGGCGGTGAAGTCATTCTCTCCCTGGTTGCCGTTGCCTCCGCTGCGGGCCGAATGGAGGGGGTCCGACGACCCGTCGCTCGTTGCCCACCGGACGGTCACGGCCGAGGTCTGGGCCGGCTTGAGGCTGATCACGAAATCGGCCGTGGCGCCGGGACCCTCGGTGACCGGGGCGGCGGCGGCGATGGCTACCTGCATGGTGTCGTCGTTCCTGATGGTGCCCACGGCGGTGGGGTCCCGGAACTTGGCATGGGGCGCGTGGGCCAGCTGGACCCGGAACTGCTCGTCGATCTCGGGCTCGATGTCGGGCTGGGAATCCACCACGATGGTCTTGCTCAGCTCGCCCGGCGCGAAGGTGACGGTCTGCCGCGCCGTAACGCCCACGTAGTCATTGTCCAGGACGCTGGCGGTGCCGTCCTCCGTCACCCAGATCACCGACACCGGCCGCTCCGAGGCGGCGTCCAGGGAGATGGTGAATTCGAGGCTGCCGCCTTCCACGGCCTCGGCGTCGCCAATGGACATCCAGGGCCGGGAGTCGTCGTCACGCACGGTCACCACCGCGTCAGCGTCGTCGGGCAGGGCGCCGGTGACGGAGTCCACCGTCACGGTGAAGTACTGGTCGCCCTCGTCTATCGTGTCTTGCAGCGTCTGCACCGCGGGCAAGTCGATGCTGGTCTCACCGGCGGGGATGGTGGCGGACTGCATGGTTCGCGCCGTGTAGTCCTTGCCTGCCTTGGCGGTGTGGGCGTCGTCGGCGCCGTTGCCGCCGTCCTGGGTCTTCCAGGTGAAGGTGACGTCGGTGGCCGACGGATCGCTGAGGGTGGCCCGCACGTGAGCCGGCTGCCCTTCGGTGACCTTGTCTTCCAGGGCCGTCAGCGACAGGCCGGGCCGGTCCACGATGATGATGGTGGGCATGGAGACGCTGGCCGCCAGGTCTGCATACTCGTAGTTGGCCCCGAACAGCTGCTTTCGGACACGTTCGTTTTCTGGCGCAACGCCCAGCAAGAAAAGGCTGGCCCCGGCTTCAAACTCCAGGGTGAAGGTTTCCAGATCCTCGCCGCTTATCCCGTCGTCATGAACTCCAATCGCCTTGCGACCAGTGGTTTGGCCTTTCGGGACATGGATCCAAAAGGCCGTGCCGCTCAGGTCTCGATAATCAACCCCTCCCGTCGCCGTAATGTCTTTGGTCTTGAAGTTGGCGGACAGATCGTAGGGCACGGGCCTGGAGAGGGTGAGACGAACAACGGCCGAGACTCCTTCCAGCACCGTGGCGTCATCCACGGTAACCGCCAGTTCCACCGGGTCGTCGTCGTTGAGGATGATGCCGCGAGAGATGAGGCCGGCGCCGCCGCAGGAAGGCACGCCGCGGAAGCAGGCGTTCACCGCGTTGGTAAAGCTAATCCACACGACTTCATCGGGTTCTTTCTCGTAATCGCCCTTGACGGTGACCTCGACATTCTTTCGCGTTTCGCCGGGCAGGAAGGTGAGGGTGCCGGAACTCAGGGCCTCGTAGTCCGTGCCCGATGTGGCCTGGTCAGGCAGTCCGGCTCCGGTCCGGGAGATCCTTGCGTAGTTCATTTTGACCGTCCGGCCGCTGGACCGGTCCAGCCGGACAACGTAGGTGAGCTTGGCGGTTTCCCCTTCGTCGGGCTCCCTCACCGTCGAACTGGTCACGGACACGATTGGCGGGTCGTCGTCATCCGTGATGGTCAGTTCCTTCAGGAAATAGCGATGTTCAGTGCCGTCAGCGTCGGTCTCTACTATGGGCTGGCCGCCGTCGGCATCGACCGCCCGCAACCCTTCGGCATTGCCATAGAACACCAGGATGCATTCGTCGTTCTCATCCAGAACATCCCGGCGGGTATAGACCTCGAAATGCTTGGTCTGGTCTCCTGGCCCAAAGGTGAAGCGCTGTGAATTCACTGCCCGGTAATCCACGTGCTCCACCGCTCGTTTTTCGTCGCCGTCGCAATAGCTGCCGGTTGGCTTGACGACTTCGGCGAGAATGCTGGCATGCTCGCCGGGCCGCAGTGCCCTCGCCAGGGTGACGGGCAGCCGGGCCGCCTCACCCTCCGCCACCGTGCCGCCCGTGACCGTGACGTCGACGGTGTCATCGCTCTCGATCAAGCCATACGCCTTGAGGGTCGTATCCGTAGTTCCGTCGCCGTCCGAGTCGGGAAACTCCAAGTTGCCGGATGGATTGCTGAGGGTCAGGGTAAAGGCTTCCCGTCCCTCAACTAGATTGTCGTCGACCGGGGTGACGACAATCTCCTGCACCTTGGTGTCCAGGAAGGAGAGTGTTCCCGATGCGCCGCCCGCCGGCGGCGTGTAGTCGGCGGCGCTGGCGGCATCGGCGAAACCGGGCGGGGCGGCGGGTGTGATGGCGTAGTCGACGGTTTGAGCGGCGCCCGTTGGCGCGGTCGGCAGCTCAACTTGAAAGACGACCTTGCCGTCCTTCTTGGCAGCTGCTGTGGCGCCGTCGCTCCAGTCCTCCTTGCCTCCGTCGTCTGCCACGGTGACGGGGAGCGGCCGGTTGGTGATGTCGATCTTCAACCAGAAATTGCGGCCGGCGCAAATACTTGGGAAAGATGCGTCGGGGCAAGGGGGAAGAGTGAGTCCCGAATTCAAATCGGCTATGAGTACGAGGTAGAACTGTTCCGGCCTCTCTGCGATACCATCCCAGACTGCCTCTATGGACATCGTTACGGTGCGAGCCTCTTCCGAACCGCCGCCAATCTCTATACTAGTACTCCGCTGGACGTTTATGGGGTTGGAACTGTCCGTCCCCAAATACGCCACGTAGTCTTCTCCCCGTTCCGCGCTGTCGGGGTCGGAAGGGGTAGTAGGGTTCGAGTTAAGAAAACCGGCTTCAAAGGTGCGCGTCCGGGTTCCGGAATTTGCCGGTATAGTGAAGGTGATGACCTGGGCCGGTCCGCCTTCGATAATCGTGGCGGTGGTCGGGGATACCGTCAATGGGACACGGTCTGGGCCCTGCTGGGCCGAGACGTCGCTGGCGAGCAAGGCGCCCAGGAGCGCCCCCGCCAAGCAGAGGAGCAAGGCCAGGCTCAGCCAGAGCGCGCACCGACCGGCCAGAGCCGACCGGCCGGGCCGGCGCGGGATACCGCCGGGCGCGGCGAACGGGCCGGCCCGACCCGGTAAGCGGAGCAGCGTATTTTGACGGAACCAGGGCAAAACATTCCTTAACAGGAGTGCCGGACCAACACCGCGACGTCCACGTTGCGATGGGAGACCGGCCAGGAATTTATCGGTGTCGGGGTCGAGCGCCTGGGAAACGCGGAGCGGGACAGCTTGGCTCTGGGGCAGTTGCGGCCGGGGATCGTTTTCGCCGCGGCGCGCAGGGATACCGTGAGCCTCGGCCTCTTGCCCCGGCGTTTAACCCCCCAGAGTCGGGGGGGGGGGGGGCTTAGAGGGGTAGGTATGGGCCGAAATTGGCCTGGCGCGTAACTTGGAAAGGCGCACGGGCATCCGGCATTCTGGTGTCATCACACCCCCAGATACCGGAGACCCTCGATGCGCCTTCCCCGAGAAACCTATCAGATTCAGCAAGCTATTGAAACGCATTTACCTCACCTATCTCAGCCACAATTGACCGGCTTGGCGCTGTGGGTTTGCGGGGCCATCCTGGCCGGCAGCGCCTGCCAGAACGCCGTGGCCTCCGCCCTCTCTCCCTGGCGCAAGTGGAACAACCTGCGCCAGTATCTCCGGGAGTGGCTCTACGACGGCAGCGACCGGACCAGCCCCTGCCAGACTCAACTGGACGTTACTCTCTGCTTCGCGCCACTGCTCAAATGGGTCCTGGCCTGGTGGCACTCCGACCGCCTGGCCCTGGCCATCGACCCCACGCTCAAGGGCGACCAGACCACCGCCATCGTCATCAGCGTGGTGTACCGCAGTTGCGCCATACCCGTGGCCTGGCATATCCACCCCGCCACTCAGAAAGGCTCCTGGATGGACCCCACGGTGGAACTGCTCAAGGAACTGGCCCCGGCGATTCCACCCGAAATGACCGTCATCGTGCTCTGCGACCGGGGCATCTCCAGTCCCAAGCTGTGGCAGCAGATATGCACCCAGGGCTGGTACCCCTGTATGCGCTATAGGAAGAACATCACCTTCTGCGCCGACGGCGGCAAGCGCTTGCCCGCCCGCGCCTTTGTTTCCCGCCCCGACACCGCCTGGATCGGCCGGGGCACCGCCTTCGGTCCTCCCGCCGCCCAGCGCCGTTGCACCCTGCTGGTGGTCTGGTACGTCGAGCAGGAGGAACCCTGGATCATCCTCACCGACCTGCCTCCGGAGGAGGTCGGGGTGAGTTGGTACGCCCTGCGCTTCTGGATCGAGCTGGGCTTCAAGGCCCTCAAGAGCCTCGGCTGGAAGTGGGACAAGACCCAGCGCACCGACCCAACGCGCATCTCCCGCCACTGGCTGGTGCTCTCGGTGGCCACCCTGCTGGCACTGGCCTACGGCACCCGGGTCGAGGACGCTAATGATCGTGGCATCGCCCCAGGCAATCTTCGTGCGCCGCCCAAGGCCCTGGCTCCCAATCATCGGGACCCTTGGACCCGTCCGGCGCGTACCGTCAGCGTATTCCGCAAAGGCGTCAACTGCCTCCGGCGATTGATGCTCAGGGGCAGGCTCTGGACCAAGGTCTGGCTGCTGCCCGAACCCTGGCCCCAACCCGAACCGGGACTGGAGATAGTTCATCATGACCTTACTCAAAACTGGCCGATATACCCTTGTCAGTGCATCAACAAAATCTCCTCCTATTTACGACCCCCGACAACTTGGCTTCTTGATCAAGCCAATGACCGCTTATCGAACACAACAATAGCATAAACAGCCTGCCGGCTAAACCCTTGCCAACTTGCTGCGACCACCAGGGAATTTTTGTGGCGGCAGGTGGTCTACGCCTGATTATTGACACGCAGACCTATTGCCCAGCCTCTGGATGTCTGGCCGCGTATTTTTTCGCATCGGTGATTCTGCGATAATGGTCTTCAAACAGCCGCCCAAAATCCAACGCTTTGAGGGAGCGCCAAACATGCAGGAAGCTTCACTCGTTACCGTGGTCCTCAAGCTGACACGGGAGACCAAGAACACCTACCGCTACGACGCATCGGAAGATGACGCACCGGTGGGGAACATCTACATTCAAAAGAAGGCAATGCCCAGCGGAGCGCCGCCGGAGTTGGAGCTTCAGTTGAGGGCCAAAAGCCCCTGAAGCTGCCTGGCTTTTGGCAATCACGACACCGTAGAGCAACCAAGTTGTTTTCAAGGGAGGGACGCCCGATGCCGACACGACGGATCAGCTTCAAGAGAAGGGTCTCCGCCTTTCCCAAAGACTTCCCGGAGCGTCTGAAGCGATTCAAGAAAGAGTCTGGGCTGTCCTGGGCCGAACTCAGCCGGCGCCTGGGCGCCCATCCCGAAACCGTGCGGCGCTGGAAGGAGGGGCAGGCCAGGCCCAACGCGGAAAACATGCTGGCCCTTTGCCAATTGGCCGACGACCTGGTCCTGGGCCGGCTGATCCGGGACTGAACCGGGCAGGGCTGGAACACTAAAAGGGGTTCACAGGTGGCTGCCCCGCGTTCCGGCCCGGGCCGGACAGCAAGGCCACGGGTAGGGGAAACCCCGTAGGCGCCGAACAGTGAAACAGGTTGCCTGCCGGCGGCTTTGCCCAAGTTCAAATCAGCGGGGTGGCGGCAGACAGTTTGCTGACAGCCGGGCATTGCGTTTCAGCAAGGGAATCACCATCTTTGACGTACATTCAGCGCTAATGCCTTTAGGGTAGCGTGCAAGACCCAGCCGTCCACGGGAGGCAGCCGGTTCCCGAGGAGTGGCTGGAGGAAAGGAGCAACAACGTGTCCGATGAACACGAGGAACTGGAGCCCGGCGAATTCCGCCGGATGATGGAGGGGGTGGGCCGGGAGGAAATGCTGCGGATGGTCGCGCGCCTGACCAGGGACATCGAGGAGAACCCGGAGGACGCCAGGGCCTTCTCCGCCCGGGGCTGGCTGTACGGCGAGTTGGGGGACTTCCGCAGGGCGGTGGAGGACAACGGCCGGGTCATGGAATTGGACCCGGGAGACGTCAGCGCCTACCTGAACCGGGCCCACGCCCACTCCGAACTGGAGGACTACCGGGCCGCCATCGAGGACTACGACGCCGCCATCCGGCTGGCGCCCGGCGACGCGGTGGCCCACTACTGCCGTGGCGCGTGTTACGCCGAGCTGGGCAACCTGGGCGGGGCGGTGAGCGACTTTGACGTGGCCATCCTGCTGGACCCGGATGACGCCGCCGCCTACTACAATCGGGGACTGACCTACGGCGAGCTCGGCAACCATCTCCAATCTGTGGAGGACATGAGCCGGGCCATCGAGTTGGAGCCGGACCTGCCGGAGGCCCACTACTTCCGGGGGATGGCCTACCGCGACCTGGGAGAGACAGAGCGGGCCATCCTGGATTTTGACGCGGCCCTGGAGTTGGAGGAGAACTACGGGCTGGCCCGCTACGCCCGGGGCATCAGCAAGCTGAACCTGGAGAGGTTCCAGGAAGCGCTCATCGACTTTGACGCCGCGCTCGACCTGAACCCGGGCAACGTCGGGGCGCTGCGGGGCAAGGGAGTGGCCCTGGGCAGCCTGGGACGTTACGACGAGGCAATGGAGCCATTGAACCGCTCCCTGGAGCTGGAACCGGACAGCGCGGAGACTTTGGCGGCCAGGGGCCTGAACCGCGCCAGCCTGGAGGAGTACGAACTGGCCATCGAGGACTACACGCGCGTGATCGCCCTGGACTCCGGCGACCTGCGGGTACTGTACAGCCGGGGCACGTCCCTGATGCGGCTGGGCCGGTACGAGGAGGCCATCGAGGACTTCGACGCCATCATCGAGTTGGACCCGGACAACGTGGGGGCATTTCTGGCCCGGGGCTTTGCCCACGCGGAGTTGGGAGATTACCGGGAGGCCATCCGGGACTGCGACCGGCTGGTGGAGCTGTCGCCGGACGATCCGGCGGCGTACCACGCCCGGGGATACGCCTACGCGGAGATGGGGGCGCGTCATCCGGCGGTGGAGGACTTCGGGAGGGCGGTGGCCCTGAACCCGGAGGACGTTGATTCGCGGCGCAATCGGGCGACCCTATACCGGGAGATGGGCCAGCCGGGGAAGGCCATCGCGGACTACGACGAAATTATCCGGCTCCGTCCTGGCGATTCATGGGCCCTCCGGGAACGACGCCGGGCCATGGAGGAGGCGGAGATACGCTGAGCCGGCAGCGGGAAGTTGCGCCCGTCCATAGCCGGCTTCAAGTGAGTTGAAGAGGGCATTTTTACGCTATCCCACGGTTACCCCAATTTGGCAGGACGCCCACAAACTCCGCTCCTGACGGAACCGGCCACAATTGGCAGGCAAGGGTATCTGGGTCATGGCTCCTGTGCGTGATGAGGAGGTATTGATGGACTTGCTGTTGTTCGGGGTTTGGCCGATTATGCTCACCCTGCTGGTCTGCTCTTTCGCGGCCTGGTTGTTGCCCAGAGTGCATATCTTGGTGGGTGCTGGCGTGGGCCTGCTGATGGGAATGGTGAACATGTGGGCCGGGATGTTGGGAGTTATGATGGCGGTCAAATGGAACCCCACGGGACAAGAACTGGGAGCCGCCGTCGTTGGTTCCACGGTTGCGGTTTTCCTCGGTTGTTGCATTCCGGTAGCAGGCATGTGGCTCTATGGCTGGCTCAAGCTGAACAGAGGCAGGATTGGCCAATAGTTTATTTCGTAAACACGCCCAAGTTGGGACTGGAGAGTCCAAACCCGGGAAGAAAAGGGGAAAGCCGCCGTCGACTCAGCGGCGGCTTTCCCTCTTGTGTGTTGGCGCGCCAGGTGGGTCGCGCCCAGGGTCAGCTAATCGGAGCCCCCTTGGGGCTGCTTGAGCATGGCGGAGCAGCCCCGCTCGTCCACGACATGGTTCACGGAGACCCGCCCGTGGCTGTCGTAGCCGGTGGTGTAGGCGAATTCGACCTCGGCGCCCCAGGGAACCCGGCCGCCGACCCGGATGGTCCCGTCGCCGGGCTTGCCGTTACTCCGTGGCCCTCCGGCGCCCTTGATCACCACGCCGTTGCGCCCGTCCTTCTTCCACGCCATGACCTTCAGCTCCACCGGGGCCACCAGTTCCGCCGGCGAGGGCGCGAACAATACCTGGTGCAGCCGCCGGAGCACGTCCCCCGAGGGAGTGCGCTTGCCGTTCATGACCTGGGAGAGCATCCCATTGCTGATGCCCGCCCGGCGGGCCGTCTCGTTCTGGCTCCACCCGTGGGCGTCCATCCGTTCCCACAGGGCGTTGGGGTCAATGGCGGGGCACTGAGCGGCCTCGATCTTCACCGGAGCGTCCAGGACCGACTCCATCCGGGCCTGGGCTGCTGGGCTGAGATTGCGCTGCCCCCGGCTGACCTGCACCACGTAGCCGTAGGTCAGTCCCGTACGGTCCGCCACCTGTCGCAGCGTCATCCCACGTTCCCGGGCTCGCTCACGTAGGTAGGTGCTTTCACCGCCGCGGACCACGCCACCCTGCCGGTGGACGACGCCCTGGGGAGGCACCTCGCCCAAGACGGCCTGGATCTTGCCGCGCATGTAGGGTGTTAGGGCCTTCTTGCCCCTGGCGACCTGGGACAGGTGGGAGGGACCGACACCCATCAGGGCGGCCAGTTCCTTGATGTTGAGGCCGCGCTCCCTGGCGGCGACGGTCAGGTGGGACTCGGCCCGGGCGGCGACGGCGCTGGCGTCGTTGGCGCCGGAGTCGAGAATCTGCCCTTGTGTCTTGGGATTGTCCTTAACGTTGGCGTTGTAGTGGATATCGGCGTTGGCATCGATGGTGATACTGGCGCTGTTGGCGATCATGTTCGTTCCTCCGAAACGCAGCGAGCGGGGCCGCCCCTTTCCCGTCGGAAAGGGGCGGCCCCGCTCGTGTGCAAACTTGAATTTGTCGTGGGTTGGTTTGTCAGCGGCGGCTAAGTGAGCCGCCGCCCGCCGAGGCGGGCCGCCGTCCCCCACGGGGAGGGCGACGGGCTTGGGGTTGCCGAGACCTCCCTGAATCAGGTCATGCCGAATGCCGCTGGCGCACGGCGCGGCGTGGACGCAATGCTCCCCAGGGTCTGACGAAGCCCGGCTCTTCGCCGTGCTGACGCCCCGCGAGAGGCGCAGTCCGGCCAGGGATTCGAATGGCGGAAACGGGTAGTTGGGGGATGGAGGGCGCGCACGGGCCGGCCGGCTGTCGCGTCATTGGCGAGCCGCCCGGGGGAAGCCGCGTGGCAGCAACGAGCGCCCGGCACGTCGCCGGGGAGTGACCGGCCGGGACAAGTGGCAGCGGCGGTGGCTGCCGTGGTTGGGCAGCTACGCCGCAGCGTTGCAGAGCGCGCCGGAGCCGTTCGGTCGCTCCGGCGGCAGTGTGAGATTCAGGCGAAGGGCGTCAGCCGCTCCGCCAGTGAAACCGTGTGATTAGGAAAATCCGGGATGCCGTGATGTTTCGGTATGCCACCTCCTTGACGATGTGGGTGTTGAAGTTGGCCAGGACAACTCTGCCCCGGCTGGGTTAGATTTCCGGCTGGGGCGCTGCGAGCGGTACCCGCAGACGCCACAGCCTGGGTTGGGAACGGAGCGGGATCAATCGCACCGCACCCTCCGTCCGTTGGCAGGAGCGATCAACTCCGGCCAGCGGACGGGCGCCCAGCAACCGGGAGGGATCAGCTCCCGATCGCTGAACGGCGTCCGGCGGAAGAAGGACTTGAACACTCCAGCCGCCGGACTGCCCAACGGGAGAAGGGCTTGACACTCCAACCCGTTGGACCGGACCGGGGAAGAAGGGATTGAGCACTCCAACCACCGGCCCGCGCTGCTTGCAGAGAGCTACGTCAAATCCGCAGCGGCAGCGCATTCCCTCGTGAGCGACTTGCGTCCAGCCCCGGCTTGAGGGAGAAGCCCCAGGTTTCTACGGCGGGAAACGCTGGAAAAGCCTGACAACGCAGCTATTGTCGGCCTTCCGGACGCCCCTGGGTAGGCCGTGCGCGCCCCACCGGGCAAGTGTTAACCGGACTGGAACCGGCCCTTTCAGGGCAGCTATCTACCTGTGCAACAGCCGTAGTGCCAGCGCCAGCGCCCGGAGCGGCCACCGCAGCCGTTCCCGGCGCCTCAAGGCCCGGCGGGTTTCCGCCAGGGTGGTCCTTCGCCAGTTGGTCTGGTTGTTGCGGTTCAGGCCCGTGAGGGGATAGTCCTGCGGGGGCAGGGTCAGGCCGTGGTCATCCAAAAGCGCCAGTTCCACGGTCATGAGCCATTCCTCGTCGCGCAGCCAGCCCAGGCCCTTCCCCCGGTCGGGATGGCTTTCCCGCAGTTCCCGCCACTCCCGGATCAGGGGCCAGGCGTCGCCGAAGACCTGCTCGTCGTCAGCGGCGGGTTCCAGGGTGGCCAGTTCGGGGAACTCGCGGCGCGGCGGACGTGGCGGACGCGGCGGGGAAGGCGGCTGGGCCGGACTGACGAAAGACGTTGACTCCGGAGTCCCCTTCACGCCGTCCCCTTGCGCCAGCTTTCCCTCGATGCTTCGCAATGCCTGGCCGTGTTCATTCCTGAGCTCCTCAACCTCCCCGTGGACGGTCGCCAGGCCCCTGGTGGACGCCTCGGCCAGTTCCTCCACTCTCTCCAGCCGCCCGGTCAACAGGTCGTTGCGTTCCAGTTGTTCCTTGGCCGGCGACCCGGCGCCTTCCAGGAGGGCCTTCTCCAGCGCGCCCCGCATCCTGCGGGACAACCGCCCGGTCTCCAAAGCCGCCGAAAGCGTGCGGTAGTTCACGCCCAGGTCTTTGGCAACCCGCATCACGCCCCTGCTCCGGACCATCTCGGTCATGAGGACCGTCAGTTGCAGGTGCTGCAGGTCCTCCACGCTGCGGCTTTCTTCGAAGATCGGTTCCCGGTCGCTCATGTTTTCCTCCTCGCCGATGCCGACTTGTAAAAGTGCAACTTTCCAACGGGGCCAATGCAACCGGCGGGCGGCTTCGACGCTTGCAGAAGTGCAAGTTTCACCCAGGGAGTATGCAACGGCCCGTTGGAACGGGTCCTTACGAAAACCGTTAACACGAAAAGTCCGATAGGGGGCCGATTTCCCCAGGTTCCAGGTTCAAAACGAGCTGACTTGCATTTCCGCCGCCGGACGCGACTCCTGTACACCCCAATGACACCACGAGAGGGGCCGCTGATGTAAGGCCCTGCGCGCCCCCACAGGAAGGTGGGGGCGTGGGCGAGGTTATGCGGCGGGCTTTGATTGTTCACACTCTCTGGCGGCGCCGGCGAAGAGACCGGCGACCCCGACACCAGGGAGGTGAACGAATTGACCCAGGCAAGCAGACCCAGGCTCGTCCGGCGGGCGATGATGGCGGCGGCGGCGCTGCTGTCAGCCGCCGTCGTCGCCCTTCCCGCCAGCGGCGCGGCCCTGGCCCAGGCACCGCCGCAGAACGGCGACGACCTGCAACTGGTCAACCGGGACCGGCAGATGGTGGAGCGCAAGAAGGACGGCGACTTCGTGGCCCGGCCTGTCTTCAGCCGCCAACTCAGCGTCCTCCACTACTCCATCCGCCACCCGGACACCGGGGACTGGCTCACCAACACCTACCGGGTGCAGGGCGGGGAGAAAAAGCTGGCCGAGGGCTGGGAGTACACCTTCGAGTACCCGGCCCTCGCCGAACACCCCGACCTCCACCCGGAGCAAGCCTTCCTGCTGGTGCTGGCCGTCCCCCGCCAGGGCGGCGGCGACCACCACGTCTTTCACGCGTTGATACCCGTCCACCAGCCGAGGGGTCTGTGGGACAAGGTTCTGGGCGCCCTGGACCCGGACCGCTGGGCCCGGGCCGCCGCCCGCTGGGTGATCCAGGGCGTCCACGGGACGTTGTGTGGCGTGGTGGAGGGAATCACCCAGACCCAGATCGCCGAGTGCGAGGGGTAGCGGCATGAGCGACATCCTCACCGGCACGCCCCCGGAACTCACCTACCTGCATCCCGTGGTGAGGCTGGCCTGGATGACCGTCTGGGCCGTCACCTCGGCGGCGTTGGCGGCGATCCTGGGCTGGATGGGGCTGAGCTTCATCGTCCAGGAGCATCTCGGAAGGCATCAATCGAGCTGGCGGGAGATGGTGCCCCGGCTGGTGCTGGGCCTGACCGCCGCCGCGTCGTCCCTGTGGTGGTGCGCCCTGGTCATCGACGTGGCCCACGCGGTATCGCAGTTCGTCGCCGCCTCCCTCAGCGTCACTCCAGGCGACCTGCTGCGGGCGCCCCTGTTCGCGCTCTTGGCGGCGGCGGAGACGGCCGCCCCGGGCCTGGCGGTGTTCATCGCCCTGCTCTACCTGGTCTTCGGCCTCTTCGTCCTCTACCTGCTGGTGCAGATGATCCTGCGGTTGGCCCTGATCGACATCCTGCTGGCCCTGGCGCCGATTGCGCTGGGGTTGTGGATCCTGCCCCACACCGCCGGTTGGGGCCGCCACTGGCTCAGGATGTTCCTGGTGACGGTGTTCCAGCAGGCGGTGCAGTTGATAGCGCTGGCCATGGGGTTCGCCTTCCTGGGGGAGTTCGCCCTGATCGGCGAGTTCGAGCCGGCCCAGGACCTGGTGTGGAAGCTGCTGATGGCCATCGCCTTCATGTATCTGGCCGGGCGGGTGCCGTCCATGCTGGGGCAGCACGGCACCTTCGACGCCTGGCTGCACACCCTGTACTTCGGCATGTCGCTGCCCGGCCAGATGGTGCGCTCGGCAAGAGCCATCGGCCTGCTGGCCGGGGGCGCGGCGGGCGGACCGGCGGGAGCGGCGGCCGCTGCCGCCGCCGCGACAACCACCGCCGCCAACACCGGGGCCAACGCGGTGAACTCGGCGGCCCAGAACTCCACCCCGGCCGGCCAGGGCGGTCCCACGCCCCGCAGCCAGGGGCCGTAGCAATCACAACAGGAACGACGACCACCGGCGCGGATGAACGTTCGCGTCGCCAAGAAACTAGCACACAACCGGGAGGTGCGCCGATGCGCCGGTAGCAAGGCGCCAATGCGCCGACGAATGGAAACACAGCCAACTAGAAATGGAAAAGGAGAACAAGAATGTCAGACCTGACGCAAACGATTTCCAACCTGGTGGGCATCCTACTGGGGCTGGTGGGCGTGGTAGGGGTGGGCTACTTCATCTACGGGGCCTACCTCTACCTGACCGCCTCCGGCGCGCCCAACCAGATGGAGCGGGGCAAGACGGCCATGATGACCGCCTTGGCCGGCGTGGTGCTGGCCCTGGTGGCCTACGGAGTGGTGGAGCTGGTGATCAACGCCGTGGCGGATCCGGGCGTGGACATCAAGAAACTGCCCGAGCCCGACAAGCCCGGCAAGTAGGAGGGACAGCATGAGAGAGCACGAAGTGCCGACCCACGTGCAGGCCGAGGACAAGGCCTTGCTGTGGTTCACCTTCCCCCAGGTGGTGGCGGTGGTGGCGACCTGCGCCGTGGCCTACGGCGTCTACCGCTACTTCCCCTTCGGCCCAAGCGGGCTGAAGCTGGGCGCCGCCATCCTGCTGGGCGTTACCGGCATCGCCCTGATCGTGGGGAAGGTGGGCGGCCGAGGACTGCCCCTGGTGGCCGCCGACCTGCTGAAGTTCAAGCTGGGAGCCAGACGATACGCAGGACTTTCGTCGGAATTAACAATCAGCGAGCCACCACCCCAATCCGAGGCCAAGCCGGACCCGCTGCGGCTGTTGTTGAGAAAGGCAACGGACAGGTTGGAGAAGTTCCGGGAGAACCGGCGGCGGCGCAAGAGCCGCCGCATCTTCCGGCCCCACCGCTGGCTGGGACGGCGCCGCCGGAAGTCCGGCAACGGGTCCAACACGACGCGGACGGAGACCGGCAGAGGGAAACGCTGGGGCCGGTTCCTGGCGGCGGCCGGACTGCTGGCGCTGGCCGTCGTGGCGATGCCCGGCAGCGCCCTGGCCGACGACCCCGACGACAACCCCTACGGCGACGCCTGGCGGCTGGGCGAAATCTACTTCGAGCCGCCCGACCCGGCGCCGGGCCGCCGCGTCTACGTGGAGCGGCTGGCCGTCTCCGGCGACACCGCCGCAGTCACCCTGCGGGCCGCCCACGACCTGGACCTGAAGGGACGGGTCTTCGGCGGCAGGACCGGCAGGACCCTGAAGATGGGCTTCAACACCGGCCTGGCGGCGGGGCAGAGCGCCAGCTACAACCTGACCCTGGACGGCCCCTCGCCCTCCTTCACCTTCTCCTGGCAGGACGCATTGGGATTCTCCGGCGCGGCGTCGCTGAAGAGCCATCAAATCCCGTATCCCTTGCCAATCGTTGACGGGGAGCTGTGCGACCTGGCGGTCACCTCCCTGGAGTGGACGCCGGGGCGCATCAGCGGCGTCATCGCCTCGGAGTGCCTCAGCGAGACCCGGCACGAGGAGGACCTGCCGGTGTACGGCGGACACTTCAGCCGGTCGGTGCCGGCAATGCTGGACGCCACCGTAACCGGCATTACGGGCACGGTCAGCGTGGGGTGGGGCGGCCACTCGACCACGGCCACCTTCGTCCCGGACGGCGAGACCGCCTTCGCCCTGCCCGTGGCCAACAGCCGGGCGGTCAACGAACTGGAGATCACGGCGGAGTTGACGGCGACCTTGAACGTCCCCCGGCCGCCCATGTTGCAGACCGTCCACCACCCGGCCCGCACCGACGTGTACACCCGGCGGGTGACCTGCACCTGCGGCGAGAGCCGGACCGTCAAGACGGTGCGCATCTACGTCCGTCACCCGGAGCACGTGCGGGCCGTGGAGAACCAGAGGGCCGACGTCACACGCACCCGGACGGAGAGCATTTCCCTGGCGCCGGCCCCCTTATCCGGCGCGGTCCAGGCGGTGAACCTCGGGGCCGACGCCCCCTATCAACCCCTGTACGTGCCGCCGCCCAGGCCCGAGCCGCCGAAGGCGGAGCAGACGCCGGTGGGCGGTTCCAGTTGGTGGAGCTGGCTATGGTCCGGAAACTGACCGCCCTGCTGCTGGCGGCGACGGCGGCCCTGGCGTCGGTGGCCGCCGCCCCCGACGACGAGATGAAGGCGATGGCCGACGCCTTCGACGCCGTACTCACCGGCATGGCCTACGCCGGGGCGGGCCTGTGCCTGTTCGCCGTGGTCTGGGCGGGATTCGTGCTGATGGCCGAGGGAGCGGAGGGGGAGAACCGGGGGAGAGCCAGGAACGCGGTGTTCATGGCGTTGCTGGGCCTGGTGGTGGCGCTGCTGGCCAAGGCCATCGCCCTGGCCGTCAGCGGCGGCGTCATCCCCAGCCTGTAAGCGAGGAGAAAAAGTTGCAAGCTATGAAATCTACATTTCCCAAGATCAAGAGGCTGCCGTTCCCCGGCAGAGGAGACAGGTCCGCCGCGCCGGAGAACGGCCAGCCGGCGGACGCAGAAAAAGTTGGCGCAGACTCCATGGAACCCAAGGCGCCGCCGCCGCTGTCCCTGTTCTTCATGCTGTCCCACCTGGAGGAGGATGGGGTGGTGCGGCTGGACGGGGTGAAGCTGGCGGTGCTGGAGGTGATGGGGCTGGAGCTGGACGAGCCCAAGCTGGGCGCCTTCGCCGGTTCCCTGAATGCCCTGGACTTCCCGGTGCAACTGCTGGTGCGCCAGCACCCGCCGGTGCTTTCCACCCTGCGCAGCAACCTGATGGCGGCCCAGCCCCAGGACCTGCCCCAGCAGACGAAGGACGCCGCCGACAGCCTGGGCCGCCTGCTGACCACCCTGGAAAACCGCGAGGGCATCCTGGACCGGCGGTTCTACGCCGTGTGCGATCACTCCCGCGCCGACGAACTGCGCGGCCTGCTGGCAAGGGCCGGTCTGGGCGTGTTCCCGCTGAACGGCGAAACCCTCAAGCTCCTGCTGCTGGCGTGCGCCCTGGGCGGCTCGCCCCAGGAACGGGACGAAGACGCCGAGTTGGAAGTCGAGGTCAACCGCCGCGACATCCGCATCGGCGACCATATGACCCGCTCATTGCACCTGGGCAAGTGGCCCCGCAGTCTCGCCCCCGGCTTCCTGCAAGGCCTGATGGCCGCCGGAGCGCCCATGGACCTGTCGGTGCACCTGGGCGCCATCCCCACGGAGCAGGCGGCCCGCACCCTGGAGTGGCAGAAGGTCAGGTTTGAATCAGCGCAATCCCTTTCCTTCAAGCGGGGCCGCTCCATGTCGCCCGAGGCGGAGATAGCCCTGGAGGACGTGAGCCGGCTGCGGGACGAGGTGCAGCGGGGCCGGGAGCGGTTGTTCCACGCCTCCCTCTCCGTCACCCTCCACGCCAATGACCAGGACACCCTGAAGGACCTGACCCAGAAAGCCCGGGCCCACTTCGCCGCCACCCTGGGCAAACTGGACAACCTGGCCTTCCGGCAACGGGAGGGGTTGCTGTCCACCCTGCCCCTGGGCCTGAACGCCGTGGCGGTGTGGCGGACTCTCGACACATCGTCTCTGGCGCGGCTGTTCCCCTTCTCGCCGCCGGACCTGGACACCAGGAGCGGCACCCTGTACGGCATCGACCTGCGGGCCTGCGCCCCCATCGTCTACGACCCCTTCGACGGCACCCATCTGAACGCCAACACGGCGGTATTAGCGCGGTCAGGTTCCGGAAAGTCCTTTGCCACCAAGCTGGGGGTGCTGCGGGGGCTGTGCCGGGGGGTGCGGGCCTACGTCATCGACCCGGAGGGCGAGTACACCGACATGGCGCGAGCCGCCGGCGGCAGGGTGCTTTCCCCCGGCGTCCCGGGACAGGGCATGAACCCCTTCGTCATCGACCGGGGCGATTCGGAAGAACTGCTCCAGCGCATCGGCAGCCTCAGGCGGCTGATCGAGGTGATGGTGGGGGAACGCCTCAGCGCCGAGCGCCGTTCCAGCCTGGACCACGCCCTGGCCGGCTACTACTCGGAAAGGCGGGAGCGCACCGGCTTCCGGGACTTCTACGCCTATCTGCAGGGGGAGACGCCGGAAATTGCCCACCTGCTGCGCCCCTTCGCCACCGGCAGCCTGCGGGACCTGCTCTCCGACGAGGGCGACGACCTGCTGGCCCGGGAGGCCCTGGTCACCGTATTCGACCTGCACCTGCTGGAACCCGAACTCAGACCGGCGGCGGCGATGGTCTGCACCGAGACGGTGTGGGCCGCCGCCGCCCAGGACCCCCGGCCCCGCCTGCTGGTGGTGGACGAGGTGTGGAGCATCATGCAGCACCCCGAGGGCGCGGCCTTCATGGTGAGCATGGCCAAGCGCGCCCGCAAGCACCGGCTGGGGTTGCAGTTCATCACCCAGGACGTGCAGGACCTCCTCTCCGAGGACTCCTCCCGCGCCATCACCGGGCACAGCGGCAGGGCCCTGCTCCAGAACGCCGCCTTCAAGCTCTTGCTCCAGCAGGACGCCGCCGCCGTCTCCACCGTGGGCGAAGCCTTCGACCTGCCCGAGGAGCTGCAACGCTGGCTGCTGTCCTGTCCCCGGGGCGACGGGTTGCTGCTGGCGCGGGGGCAACGCTTTCCCGTGCGCATCGAGGCCACCCCCGAGGAAACCGAGGTCATCGAGTGGCGGCCCGGCCCTAGGCACTGAACCGCGAACACTGAACCCCGAGGCAAATCCGATAGCGAGGAAACGATTATGAATAGCAAGGCAAGAAAGATACTGCTGGGTAAGGGGGAGGGCGAGAAGCCGCCGGTCCTGCTGGCGGTCACGCCGCCGCGCACCGGCGAGCGCACCCTGCTGGGCGTGGAGAACCTGCTCCAGTCCATCGCCGTCCCCGAACCCTTCTCCATGGAGCTGGCCGCCGACGTGGACGGCGTGAACCTGCTGGTCCGCTGCCAGGACGATAGGGTGGTCCGCCAGCAGCTATCCGCCCACTACCCCCAGGCCCGCGTCCGCCAGCTGCCCGCCGACGCCGACCCCATGATACTTGGCGACGGCGAGCGGGCCGGAACCATTTCCCTGCGGGCGGAGGGGCCGGAGTACGTGCCGCTCCGCACCTTCCGGGACGACGACCTGCTGGACCCGGGCTCCGACCCCCTGCTGGCGGTCATCGGCGCCCTGTCCAACCTGAACCGGGGCGAAAGGGTGGTGGCCCGGCTGCTGCTGCGCTCCCTGGGCCCCGACTGGTCCCAGCGGCACCAGGCAAGAGCCCACCGGCGGGCCGTCCCGGACAACCGGGAGCCCTCCTACACCTACCAGACCGGCCCCCTGAAGCTGGACGGCGTGACCATGGCGGTGCTGGGCGCGGTTGCCCTGGCATCCCTGCGGGGCTACCTGTGGGTACAGGACGGCGAGTATCTCAAGGCAGTCCTGCTGGGCGCGGGCGCCGCCGCCGGCCTGGCTTTGGCCGGCTGGGGCTGGTGGCGCTGGCGGCAGGGCCGAAGGCGGGTCTACGATCCGTTGCTGATCCGGGAGAAGGTCTCCCGCGTCGCCTTCGACGCCGAGTTGCAGCTCACCGCCGTCATCCCCGAGGGGGAAAGGCTGCCCCGCATCGGCGAACTCCTCACCCCGGTGGTGGCCGCCTACCATCACTTCGACCACCCCGCCGGGGCGGGGTTCAAGGTGGGCGACCTGCGGGAGGCGACCTCCCCGTCCGTCGGCCTGCACCCGTCGGGGCCGGGGCTCTTCGGCGAGCGCAGCGTCCTGGGGGTGCGGGAGGTTGCCGCCCTGTGGCACCCGCCCGGCGAGCGGGACGAGACGCCCCTGGTGGAACGCTCCGGCTCCCGGGCCCTGCTGCCCTCGGCCCGCAGGGTCGGCGAAGGGGCGCTGGTGGGCCACGCCACCACCGGCGAGAACCGGCCCATCCGCTTCCCCGAGGACCTGCTGCGCCGCCACCACCTCTACGTGGCCCGCACCCGCATGGGCAAGTCCACCCTGATGGGCCACGTGGTCGCCCACAAGCTGGAGGAGAAGGCGGCGGGCCGCGACCACGACGCCATCATCGTCGTGGACCCTCACGCCGACCTGGTGGCCGCCATCCTGGAGCAGGTCCCCGAGTCCCTCATCGACCGGGTGAAGCTCATCGACCTGGCCAACGAGACACGCGCCCCCGGCATCAACCTGCTGGACACCCGCGTCTTCGCCGATAGGGACCGCACCGCCGACTCGGTGGTCAGGGTGGCCAAGGGACTGTGGGAGCAGTGGGGGCCGAGGATGCAGTCCATCCTGGAGCACACGGTGAAGAGCCTCCACGAGGCCAACGCCCACCCGTCCACCGCCGACGACCAGCAGCACACCATCCTGGACGGGCTGAAACTCCTCTCCGACGAAGTCTTCCGCGCCTCCGTCCTGGCCAGGGTATCCGATCCCTACATCCTGGAGTGGTGGGGCCGGGACTTCGGCAACTGGCACCGCCAGTACCGGGCCGAGGCCCTGGCCCCGGTGCAGACCCGCCTCTCCTACTACGCCTCGTCGAAACGGGCCCGGGCCGTCCTGGGCCAGCCCCGCTCCACCATCGACCTGCGGCAGACCATCCGCGAGGGCGGCGTGCTGCTGGTGTCCACCGCCCAGGGGGTGGTGGGAAGGGACGTGGCCGCCCTGGTGGGCGCATCGCTCCTCAACCTGGTGGACGCGGTGATCCGGGAGCAGGGCGGCGTGGCGCCGGAGGAAAGGCGTGGGGCATTGGTGGTGGTGGACGAGATGCAGTCCATGCCCGGCGTCGATTACGAGTCCATGCTCAGCGAACTGGGCAAGTTCGGGGCCAGCTTCATTCTGGCCACCCAGAGCCTCGCCAAGCTGAACGATCTCTCGCTGACCATGCGGGACACGATCCTGGCCAACGTGGGCTGCCTGGCGGTGTTCCAGGTGTCGGGCAGCGACGCCCGGCAACTGGTGTGGGAGTTGGGCAAGGACCGGGTGTCCGAGGACGACGTCGTGTCCCTGGACGTGCACCACTGCTACGTGCGGGCCACCGTGGGCACGGAACGGCTGCCCGCCTTCTCCATGATGGTGCGGAGGCCCGACGACGGCAACCCGGCGGCGGCGGAGCGCATCCGGGCCGCCAGCGCCGCCTACACCCGCGCCGTGGGCGGATTGGCGGGTCTGACCGCCGCCGAGATGATGGGAGAGGAGAAGGTCGGCGAGTACCGCCGCCTGCTGGCGGAGGGGCAAAACGAGGGGGCCAACGACGACGGGCACACCGGGCGCGAGCCGCACCACGGAAATCCCCCATCCCCGGCCCGGGAGCCGCGCAATCCCATCAGCCGTCGCAAGGACGCCGCTGGCGAGGGAGGTTCAAGGTGAGCCGCGCCTCCTCATGTGAAAGGGAACTGCTGGGCGCAATGGCGGAGATGCCCTTCCTGGACCGGCTGGAACTGGCCGCCGTAACCGGCTGGTCCAAGGGTACCGTGTACCGGAACGCGGCCAGGCTGGAGCAACGGGGACTCGTCGCCTCGGTGCCCCACGCCACTCCCGTCATCCCCCGCACCCGCCGCTACCATCTCACCGCCGACGGACTGCGTTGTCTGGCCGAGGCCACCGGCGATTCCATGGACCGTCTGCTGAGAACTCGTCCGGTCTCCCATTCCTGGCTGCGCCTGCTGCTGGAGCGGCTGGACGGCGCGGCGGTCATATACCGCCTGGCCTCGGCGGTGTCCGAGCCGGCATTTCCCGTCCGCTTCCGCTGGTACCGGGCTGCCCCGCTGGACGCCGCCGTCACCCTGCCCGATGGCCGCACCCTGGGCGTACTTCGCCTGGGACGGACCGCCGGCCGTACCGGCTTCGGCAAGCGGCTCCGGCGGCTGGCCGACGGCCCCCGGCCCGGCCTGGTCCTGGTGATCGTTCCCGACGAGACTCGCCTCCGGCACGCCGGGCGCCTGCTGGCCCAAACTCCGCTCAACGTCCTGCTGGCCCTGGAAGAAGACGTGGCCCTGGCCGGCCCGGACCGCCGAATCTGGCGACCGCCGGCTGCCAACGCCTTCCTGGGCTTGCGCCATGCCCTGGGGAGGTTGCCCGCCGGAGGCGCGCTGTTCGAGGAGACGCCGCCGTCGCGCCTCGCCCTGCCCGGCGACAACTACCACAGCGCCTTCACCCCGCTGCTGGCGCCCGCCGAAAAGCGGGCCCTGGACCTGGCCGCCGACTGGCCCTGGCTGTCGCGCCGGGAGCTGGCCGCCCTGCTGGGCGTGTCGGAACCCCGCGCCTCCCAGGTCATCGTCGCCCTCGAAACTGACGGCCTGCTGGCCAGGCCGCCGGAGGCCGGAGGGCGGATGGCGCTCACCGACCCGGGGCTGGCGGCGCTGGCCCGCCGCGACCGGGCATCGGTGGCCGCCGCCTGGAAGGGGTCCAGCGTCGCTCCCGTGGACGAAGGCAGGCCCCTCCATTGGCGCAACGTCTCCGGCGGCAGGAGCCGGCAGTTGCTGCGCAACCTGGATCACACCGCCGCCGTCCACGGCTTCGTCGCCAGCCTGGCGGCGCAGGCCCGCTGCCTGGACTGGGAGGTCCTGCAACTGGCCCCGCCCCACCGGGCCTCCCGCCACTTCCGGCACCGGGACGGCCCGCGCTCGGTGCATCCCGACGCCTTCGGCCTGCTGCGGCGGGGCCCGGACTACTCCGAACCATGGGCCTTCTTCCTGGAGTGGGAGCGCCGCGCCGTGCGGCCCGGGACCATGGCAGACCGCCTGGCTCCCTACCTGCGCTACTACTCCACCCAGAGGCCTGCCGATGACCACGGCGTCCCGCCCGCCGTCCTGGTGGTCTTCGACGACGACCTGGCTGCCGGCCACTTCCTGCGGCTGGCGGAGGAACTGATGGACCGCGCCGGCGTCAGCCTGCCCCTGTGGGTCTCGGATAGGGCCGCCGTACAGTCCCGGGGACCGCTGGGCTCGGCCTGGCGGACGCCGGGCCGGTGGGAGCCGGTCAGCCTGTTGTCCGCGCCGGCGGAGGGCCACGTAAAGGAACGCGGGGCAGGGCAACTGGAAGGACCCCGTTCTTTTCCCGATAGGAGGGGAACCGCCACGCCCTTGCAACATAGGAGCCGGCCGAGAGGCGCCCGGGGGCGTGGGGGGCGGACCGTGGTCCGGCTCGACGCGGCGGCCCTCTGGGAGCGGCTGGCCCAGCTGGACCGCTCCCAGAACTGGCTCGCCAGGGAAATGGGAGTCAGTTCCGCCCACGTCTCCCTGCTGGTCAACGGAGGTCGGGCGCCTTCGGGACGCATCCAGAAACGGATGCTGAAGGCCCTCGGCGTCAGCGACTTCAACCAGCTTTTCACACTGGAGGTGACCGATGACCAACCCTAACGACGACCCGGAGTTCGACGGGCTCCGGCCCGAGGACCGGGACGACGACCCCGACCTGCCCCAGGACGTCGACCGGCTGCTCCGGTACTTCCCGGGACGGCTGAACCGCGTCAAGGAGGCCAGCGGCCTCAGCTGGAGCGGCCTGGCCGTGGCCCTGGGGGTGGACCGCAAGCGGGTCCGCCTCTGGGGCAAGGGCGCGGAGCCCCGAGGGGGTTCCATCCTCTCCCTGTTCCACTTCGCCAGCGGGATTCCCGGCGGCATCGACATCCTCCTGGGCCTGTTCCCTGAACCGGACGTAACCGGCGACGAGGACCAGGACACGGAGGACGAGGAGCGGGATGACCAGGAGCAGGAGGAAGGCGAAGCCTAAATCCTGACCCAACCCAGGCCGGCGCCCGCCTCCCTCGACCGCGCCGGCAACCCAAGCGCCAGACCCTATTGCAAGCTATGAGCGACGCCAAGAAATACAGCGGAAAGAGCAAGACAGCCGGTGGAGAATCGGAACTGCGCTTCGTGGGCGTGGAGTTCAAGCCCGCCCCCGACGCCCAGGACCGCCTGCGCCGCCTGTTCACCATCCTGGCCGCCCACTTCGCCCAACGGGACCAGGTTGAGGAGAAACAGGACCGTCTTGCCGGCGGTCAGTCAGCCGATGACGAGGACCGGGGAGCGGAGTGACCGGTCTAACAGACCCTGCCCGTCAACGCTGCGGAGACCGGACCATTGGGTTGATTTATCATCGTCAGGGAGAGGACAATGTGGGAGAAACGAGAGACACATGAACCCAGCGGCGTCCTACGGAGAGTTGGAGGGAAGAGATGGAACTCTATCAGTTTGAATTCATTCTTCACGAACCCGAGGAGAGCCACGGTTGGATGTATCGGGCCGAAATTCCGGCCCTGCAAGGCTGCCGGGCCTGGGGTGACACCCCCGAGGAAACCCTTGAGGCACTGTGGGGAAACGCCAGAATCCTCCTCCAACTCCAGAAGGAAAGAGCGGAACCCTTACCGCCCGCTACGACTCGGAGCAAGAGGACCAAGGGGATCTTCACGGTAACCGCATGACCTACCGTGAACTGCGCCGGAAACTGGAGCGGCTGGAGTGCGTCTTTATGCGGCAAGGGCAAGGTTCCCATGAAGTATGGCGCAACCCGGCAAACGGCCGTCAGACCATCATCCCCAGGCACGGCAACCGGGACCTGGCAACCGGCACCCTGCACGAGATCCGCAGGGACCTGGGAATCTCCAGGCGGGATTTCGACCAGGCATAGACCCGCTGAACACCCTGAGCCCCAGCGGCCGCCGCACGGCCCGCCTGCTCGCAAACCGGGAACGCTTAAGGAACGCGAGCATCAAGAGCGAGTTTCCAATTTCCCAATCCCGCTGGCCTTTGACGCCGGTCCGCCGCAGGAGTATCATCAGCCCTAGAGGTTGGCCCGGCGGTGGTGGAACACCCCGGGCCGTGGCCCCACCTGCGGGAACAGGTGACGCGGCGGCATTGTACTACTTGCGGACCCGCTCCCGGCAGGGGCGGGTCTGTTCCATTTTCAGCCGATGCGAACCAACAGGAGGCGACCATGCCGGGAACCAAAGTGAAGAAGCAGAAGTCCGAGGGCAACCGGGCCGCCATCTACGCCCGGGTCTCCGACAAGAGCCAGGACGGAGAGGACAAGACCTCCATAGCCGAACAGATCAGCGAGATGGAAGCCTACTGCGAACAGCGGGGCCTGACCATCGTCGCCCGCTACCAGGAGGTGGGCCAGGGCTGGTCCAAAAAGCGCAGCCAGTTCCAGAAGATGCTCAACGACGCCAAACGGGGCCGCTTCGACGTCATCGTCTGCTGGAAGTCCGACCGGCTCAGCCGGGGGATGTACCCCGCCGCCGCCCTGATGGAGGTCATCGAAGCCAGCCATATCAAGCTGGAGGCGGTGATGGACTCCATCGACATGAAGACCTTCGGCCTGATGGCCGCCATCGGCAAGCTGGAACTGGACAGCTTCCGCGAACGGGCATCCATGGGCAAGCGGGGCGCCGCCAAGGCGGGGCGCATTCCGGTCAGCAACGTCCCCTACGGCTACCGCGTCGGCGAGGACGGCCGGCCGGAGATCGTGGAGGAGGAGGCCGAGGTGGTACGCCGCATTTACCAATGGTGCGTTGAAGAGGGATTGGGAGCCACGGTCATTCGCCACCGGCTGACCGCCGAGGACGCGCCCCTGGGCCGGGCGGGCAAGCGGTGGTGGGACGGACAGATTCACCGCATCCTCACCAACGAGACCTACAAGGGCACCTGGTGGTACGGACGCGCCCGCTACGTCTCCACCGAGGACGGCGTCAAGGTCTACGACCAGGACCCCGAGAACTGGATCGCCGTTCCCTTCCCGCCCATCATCGACGCGGAGACCTGGGATAGGTGCCAGGAGATGCGGACCAAGCGCAAGACCTACTCGGGACGCAACACCAAGATATTCTACCTGTTGCAACACCTGGTGCGCTGCACCGAGTGCGGGATGCTGATGGGCTGCATGGCCACCAGGAAACGGACGGTGAAGCACGGGGACAAGGTGTACAAGTACGACCTGGAAGTTCCCCGCCGATACTACAAGTGCTACGGCGTGCAGCACTTCCAGACCGGCTGCCGGGAGCACACCATGATCCGGGCGGAGCGGCTGGAGGAGTTGGTGTGGACGGAGGTCAAGAACGTGCTGGCCAACCCCGCCCTGATCGTGGCCGGCCTAGAGTCGTTGGGAGAGAAGGAGGAGGAGGATGGACTGAGTGAAGAAATCCGCAATGCGGAGAAAGAGCTGGAGAAGGTTCAGCTGGAGGAGGACCGGGCCATCCGGCTCTACGTGTCGGGGAAGATCACCGAGGCCCAGTTGGACCACCAGAGGAGGTTCATCACGGAGAGGTTGGAGAGCGCCCGCCGGAAGCTGGACGACTGCCGGGCCAGGGAGTCGGCTCAGGCGGGGCAGGTGGAACTGGCGGAGCGGGTGTTGCAGTGGGCGGAGTTGATGGGCAATGAGTTGGACGATTTGCCTCAAGAGAAGCGGCGGGAGGTGCTGCGGCTGCTGCTGGACGAGGTGACCATCAACCGCGAAAACAACCTCACGTTCACGCTGGCGATACCAACGGACGATTTGGAGTCGATTGCGCCTCCGGTATCAGATTCTCGCTGTAATATTCGTCCACCGACTCGATGATGCCCTCAAGGAGCCGGCCGGTGGCGTTGTCCTCGGCCTGCTCGGTGATGGAGACCACCCGGATGCCCTTGCGCCGCAACTGGGCCTTGAAGGCCACGGCGTGCTCCCGCTTTCGGGTGAACCTGCTGAATTTCCAGACAAGAATCACCTGGAAAGGTGCCTTTGGCCTGCTGCCCTCGTCGATCATCCGGCGGAACTGGGGCCGGTCGGCGATCCTGCCGCTCTCGGCCTCGTCCACGTACTCGCGGGCCACGGAGTAGCCGTTGTTCCTGGCGTAGTCTCTCAGCGCCCGTAGCTGGGCGGCCACGGAGAGGTCCACGTCCTGGCGGTCGCTGGACACCCGGGCATAGAGGGCCGCCGGGGCCAGGGGTACAAACTCGCGCTTTTTCATTTTGCCTCCGTTTCGTCCGTGTCCACTTGGCGGGAACGCCGCTGCATCCGTTTCTTCACGCGCCGCTCCCGCTCCTCCATGTACATGCGGATGGCTTCCCGCAGAAGCTCGCTCACGGTGCGCTCCTCCTCCCTCGCCGCCTCCCCCAGACGCTGGGCCTGCTCCGGGGGCAACGAAAACGTGACGGTCTCGGTGTTCCTGGATATTATGGGGGCCATGAGCGCTCCTTGCGCTGTCCATTATACCACATTGTCTTACACTCTAACAGCGGGCAACCGGCCTTCGGCCCGCCGGCGGCGGCGTCAGGCGTTGCCGCCTTCCGGGTCCGACACCTGCAACATTTCGCAACCTTGCGACCTGTTGCACGCAGACAAGGAAAGGGTAATCACTTCCCTTTTGAGCACCATTGGAAACCACGGGAACGGCTCCGCTCACCCCTATTGGACACGCTGTCCGGGCCTGACGGCTGGTTCGTCGATGTCCGTGGCCTAGCGGTCGTTGTCGCATTCGTACCTGAATGGCGTACCTGTCGGATGGCCTTTGGCGTCTTTGCGCTGAGAGTCTGACGTGTCGACTCTGCAACATATTGCAGTGGCGGGGACGTAACGGGACAGGGTTGCGGCAAGTTGCGGCAAAATTGTCCATTCGGGGCTGGTGAAGGCCCCCTATTGGAAAGGTCCGGCGCAGGAAAGTTGTACTTTGGGCATCAGTGTCAATGACCAGGAACATTAGGCCAGTAAACGGAGAAATTTACAGAGTCTTTAGGCCGGCAGATTTACAGGGTCTTTAGGCCACCCTGGGAGCCACACCAACGACCATTTCTGCACTTCGAATGGAGGTGCAGCGATGGCGTACCGGGAGGTTCCCCGAATGGAAATAGGAGAATTGATCCGCCGCTGGCAGGCGGGACAGAGCCGCCGGCAGATCGCGGAGAGCACCGGGCTGTCGCGGGACACGGTGGCCAAGTACCTGGCGAGGGCGGAGACGGAGGGCGTCGCCCGGGACGGGCCGGTTCCCAGCGAGGAGCAGTTGAGCCGTCTGGCGGCCATTGGGCAAGTGGGCCCGCGCCGGGTGGTTACGCCCACGGACGATCTGCTGGAGCCGTGGGGAGACCAGGTCTACCAGTGGCTCACCGGCGACCGGTTGCAGCTGACCCGCATTCACGAGTTGCTGGCGGCTCGCGGCTGCCGGGTGTCCTACCAGTCCCTGCGGCGATTCATCATCAGGCGCAACTGGACCAGGCTGGGCAGTACCACGGTGCGCATGGAGGACACCCCGCCGGGGGAGGTGGCCGAGGTGGACTTCGGGCGCCTGGGCCTGGTGCCGGACCCGGCTACGGGAAAGCGCAAGCTGGTCTGGGCCATGATCATCGTGCTGTGCCATTCCCGCCACTGCTTCCTCTGGCCCATGCACCAGCAGACGCTGCCCGAAGTCATCGCCGGACTGGAGGCGGCCTGGGCCTTCTTCGGCGGCGTGCCCCGCTACCTGGTCATCGACAACTTCCCCGCCGCAGTGGTGGGACCGGACTCGCTGAATCCTGTGCTGACTAGGAGCTTCCTGGAGTACGCCCAGCGCCGGGGCTTCTTCGCCGACCCGGCCCGGGTGCGCCACCCCAAGGACAAGCCCAAGGTGGAGCGGAACGTGCCCTACGCCAGGGAGCGCTTCTTCAAGGGCGCCAGCTTCGACAGCCTGGCCCACGTCAGGGCCGAGGCCCCCAGGTGGTGCCGGGAGGTGGCGGGCACCCGCGTCCACGGCACCACCCGCCGCCAGCCGCTGGTGGTCTTCCAGGAGGAGGAGCGCCACACCCTGCTCCCCTGGGACGGCGAACCCTACGAGATCGCCCACTGGCGCACCCTCAAGGTGCATCCCGACCACCACGTCCAGTGCCAGCAGGCCCTCTACTCGGTGCCCTCGGACCTCTGCCCGCCGGGGCAGAAGGTCGAGGTCCGGGCCGACAGCAAGCTGGTGCACGTCTATTACAAGGGCCGCCTGATCAAGGTCCACCTGCGCCAGCCCAAGGGCGGACGGGCCACCGATCCAAAGGACTATCCCGCCCGCATCGGCCCCTACACCACCCGGGCGCCGGACCAGCTCAAGCGGGAGGCGGCCCGGCTGGGGCCGGCGGTGGGTGAATTCGCCCAGCGCCTCCTGGCCGACCCCCTGCCCTGGGCCAAGCTCCGCCAGGGGCACAAGCTGCTGCGCCTGGCCGAGCGCTACACCGGCCCGCGCCTGGACGCCGCCTGCCGGAGGGCCTTGGACGTGGACCTCATCGACGTCCGCCGCCTGGAGCGCATCCTGGTGCAGGCCCTGGACGAGGAGACCTCGCCCCAACTGCCCCTGCCCCCACCCGCCGGACGCTTCGCCCGGGCCGGCTCCGTATTCGCCCATTCCGCTCATGCTCCAATCCACCCACCGGAGGTGATCACCCATGTCCAAGACCACTGACCTCACGCCCCTGCTCAAGTCCCTCAAGCTGGGGGCCATGGCCGCCACCCTGCCCGAACGCATCGCCCTGGCCAGAAGGGAGCAACTGGACTACGCCTCCTTCCTGGAGATCATCCTCTCCGATGAGGTGAACCGCCGCGACCACCGCCGCACAGAGACCCGCCTGCACCGGGCCGGCTTCCAGGAAATCTGCCGCCTGGAGGACTTCGACTGGACTGCCGACATCACCCTGGACCGACGATTGCTGGACGCCGCCTTCTCCCTGGAATTCCTGGACAAGCGCGAACACGTCCTCCTGGTGGGTCCCGCCGGCGTCGGCAAGAGCTTCCTGGCCCAGGCCCTGGGCCACGCCGCCGTCCGCGCCGGACACTCCGTCCGCTTCGTCCACGCCGACGACTTCTTCAAGGCCATGAACCAGGCCCGGGCCGATAACTCCACCGACAAGACCTTCCGCTCCTTCCTCACCCCGGACCTGCTCATACTGGACGACCTGGGCCTGCACCGCTTCTCCGCCCAGCAGTCCGCCGACCTCTACCAGCTGATCATCGACAAGCACCGGGCCTCCAGCTTCGTCGTCACCAGCAACCGGGCCGTGGAGGAATGGCTCAGCCTCTTCAACGACCCCATCCTCGGCAACAGCGCCCTGGACCGCCTGGCCAACACCAGCTACCAGATCGTCATCGAGGGCCAGAGCTACCGGGAGCGCCTGTCGCCCCACCGCACCCTGCTGGGCAAGGTGGCCAAGATCCTGGGCAAAGGAGGTGATTGACCCGCCGTCCATAACCTGATATTCATTCATTGACCACGCCCCAGGGTGGCCTAATGTCCGTGTAAATCACTGGCCTAAAGACCCTGTAAATTGACACATCAGTACAATCCGGCCAGCGGCGCCCGGTCCAGGGAGTGCGGCGGCGGCAGTATCCACGCCTCGCCCAGGATGCCGTGTTCGCCCAGGGCCTCCGCGTTGGCGGTGATGACGTCAAGACCCTCCATGCCGTCGGCCACGTCCAAGAAGGCGGTCTCGTTCTCGGCAGTCTCGAACACGAACAGCACCCCGGGCGTGCGGCCTCCGTGGTCCCGCTCCGCCCAGCCCGAGGCGAAGTAGCGGCGATAGGACGCCAGGCGCTGGGGGATGCGCTTGGGCGTGGTGGCCCTTCGCTCGAACTCCAGCAGGAAGGGATCCCATTTGCCTTTATATTCCAGGGTGAACGATGCGTCGGGATGGATCGCGTAGTTGGTGCGATTGCAGCGGTAGCCGATGCTGGAGCGGTGGGTGGGCAGCAGGTCGAACAGGTCGTGGTCATCGGAACGGGACACCTCGGCGGTCAGGGATGCGGCGAAGTCGGTTACACCGCTGTGGTGGTGTGGCTGGGAGGCCAGGGCGCGCAGGGCGGTGCCGGCATAGACCTTGGGGTCGGAAATAGCGGGCTGGGCAGTCCAGCGGTCCAGGGTGAGGCCCACGGCGGCCCGGTCCCGTCGGGCCAGGCAGGTCAGCCCCCGGTCGGTGAGCATGAGCCGGGAATCGTCCTCCTGCACCAGGTCACGTTCACGGAAGGAACGGAGAATCTGGTTGACCCGGCGGAGGGTCACGCCGCCCATCAGCCCGGCAAGCTGCTCCCGGCTGCACAGGGGCCAGGCGGCCAGTAGGTCCAGTACGTCCTTCTCAGCCCGGGACAGTTGGATTGCCAGGGCCGACGCCAGCTGCTGAGCAGGCTCCGGCATGGCGGCCCGGACGTTGGTGGAGTAGAGGTTGTCGGCGTCAGGCCTGGGGTCGTCGCGCCGGGACCCGTGGGCCGATTCCAGAAGGCCGTCAGCCCAGGGCAGGATGGCCGCCAGGCTGGTTTCGGGGGAGATTTCCACCGGAGGGTTCAAGCCCAGGCCATAGCCGCACTGCTGCCAGACCACTCCCGTGTGGTCTCCGGCCAGCAGTTCCCCCTCCGTGGCGACGAAGGTCCGGCGGCGCTCCGACGGGTCGCCCAGCGCGCGAATCGCCCGGCGGGTGGCCTGGTCGGCCTGGGTAACTACCAAGGTGAGAAAGGGCCTCTGGTTGCTGCGCAGATGCTCGATGCTGCGTAGCCGGTAGCGCAGGTTGGACGTGGGCAGCATCGGTCCCTGGCGGATGATACCGATGGTGAGACCCCCGGACAGCGTGACCAGCAGGTCGTAGGGGCCGCGGCGGTGGTGGTCCACCCGCACCTCCTCCTGTCTCGGGTCGGCGTCGGCGATCATGGCGGCCACGCGGTAGAGCACGGCCACGGCGTCCAGCCGCTCCGCCAGCAGCCGGAACCACTGCCGGGACAGCGGGTAGGCCGTCAGCATGTGCCGGCGGCCCCGGGTGGCGGCGCCGGCGGCCGTGACACCTTTATCCGTGGGAAAGTACCGGCGCTGGGGGCGGGACCCCAGCGCGCCCAGGTGGTGGGACACGGTGTCCACCAGGCCGCGCTTGACCAGCTTGTCCAGCCGTTCGCGGAGGGTGGACGCGGGAAGCCGTCCGAAGCGGGAGAGTTCATCCACGGTGGCCAGGGGCGCGGCGCACAGCAGCAGCAGCGCGTCCTCCAGGCCCCGGCGCAGGTAGCGCAGGGCCGGGTCGGGACGCAGCCCCTCCAGGTCGATGATGAGCTCCAGCGTGGCCGCCTCGATTGCCTGCGTGCTCTGGCCCACGGTGTCCAGGACGGCGGCGGGCACGGCGCGTCCGCCGTGGCCCCGTTCCAGGTAGCGCCACAGGGTGTGGCGGGACATCCCCAGGCTCTCGGCGGTCTGCTTCTGCCCGTGCCTGCGCTGGTGGGCCTGCACGTATTCGCGGATGGCGTCTTCGAGAGCCTCCCGGCTTTCCGTCGCTGAGTGTTTGGCCGTTGCCGGCGTTGCCGGCTGACTTTTCGCCAAGGTGATTCCTCCTGAGGTTGGGGACTAACATTCCATTGTCCAGGAGAAATCGCTGGCACATGATGCCCTCCAAGGCATGAAATTCGAGCGGGTCTTGTGGTGGGGGCCGACTGCCTTTGAGCTGATCGGTGAACTCCCGGCGCGTCGTGCCCACTGGCGTGCTCACAGGGAGGGCCAGTTCACCGTTGCCGATGAAGGGCAGCCGCATCAGGGGCGTCCAAGATTGGGGCGCGTCAAAAGACCATGGAGTTAGCGTAACACGCGAAAACGGCTGTCGTCAGTGGGCAGTTGTCAGTGATGGCGACCCGGACCGGCGGGGGCCTCATATTGATCCGCCTTCACGTTTTTGTGAGCGGGCCGAGGATTGCACCCTGGTGAACAATACCGAGGTGTAAGTCCCGTTCCGCAAGTGAGCCATCGGCCATCGCCAACGACGGTCAGGTGCGAAATGACCACCTCCGACGCCACCGCTAGGACATCCCATGCCCGGGCCGCTTCCGCCTGCCGGACCTCCCCGAACGCGAGCCCGACGACATGACATCCCCCGAGCACCTCAGCGAGATCGGCCTGCACCACCACATGAAGCAGTTCCTGGGCAACCCAGAAACCACCATCGTGTCCGTTGAGAAGTACCTCACCGACCGGCTCGGCGTCGGGATGGAGTATCCCGACCTGCTGGTGGCCTTCGGCGTGGACCCTATGCTGTACCAGGAGACCAACCGGTACGTTGTCTCCCAACAGGGGAAACCGCCGGACCGGGTCCTGGAGATAGCGTCGAAGGGCACCGGCCACGTCGACGCGGGGGAGAAGCGGGAGTTCTGCGGGAGTCTGGGGATACCCGAGTACTGGCGATTTGACTCCACCGGGGAGCTCCACCGGGCCAGGCTGGTCAGGGACCGATTGGTGCAGGGACTCATCAACCCATCGACATCGCCGAGCCGGTTACCGCCACCTTCATCTCTTCGGTGGATTCGGGGTGAGGCTGCATAGTATCATAGTGCCCGAGACAGATGGTCAATGCCAATGAAGGAGTATTTCTCATGCCAGAAGTGGAGAACAGGTTGAAGGAGTTGGGCTATGAACTCCCACCGCCCCGGCGCACCCAGCGGGGCAACTACATCCCCGCCGTGCGCACCGGCAGCCTGGTGAGTCTGTCGGGCACAGGCCCTGATCTGCCCGACGGCGCCCCGCTCCACGTGGGGAAGCTGGGGTCAGACCTGACCATAGATCAGGGATGCGACTGCGCGCGCCTGGCGATGCTGCACCTGCTGACCAACCTGAAAGAGGAGATAGGAGACCTGGATAAGCTGAAGCGGGTGGTCAAGCTACTGTGCATGATCAACGCCGCCCCCGGCTTCCGCGACATCCCTAGGGTCGCCAACGGCGCGTCAGACCTGCTGATCAGCCTGTACGGGGAGCGGGGCCGCCACGCCCGTTCCGCAGCGGGCATGTCCACCCTGCCCGGAGATATGCCGGTGGAGATAGAAATGGTTGTAGAGGTGGAGCGCTAGCAATCGGTCAAACCTGACTTTGGCGACGGACCAGGATCCCGGCTTAGGATGGTATGTCGGTGCCGGTTTGTGTTGCCGTGAAGCGTCGTTTGGACCGCGCATGGAGGAGTCCGGTTCGGGTTGCGACGGAAGAAACGCTCTCAAGCCGTGGCAGAAGCAGCAGTGGCGCATTCCAGGGTGATCGCCGGCTTCGTGGATCACATGGAGTACGTCAGGCGCCCACGGCTCAGATTGAGCGCAGACCATTTTGCGCTTGTGTCCGCTGGAATATCCCGTACGACTGCTGTCATACCGGCGTTATGATCGCTTGGCCCTATGATAACGCACCGGATTCCCGCGATCACCCTGGCAACGCCGCCGCCGAACGTGGAGTAGGGGGTACCCTTTGGCCTCCCGAGAAAACATCGTCTACGAGCCGGATGAGCCTTGTCCCCCGCTGGTGTCCCTGGCCGTGGGGCTTCAGGGGGCCATGTTCATCCTGGTGCAGACTCCGCTGCTGGTGTCGGTCAGTCTGTTGGGAGACACGCATGGCGAGCGGTACCTGAGTTGGGCCATTTTCACCGCGCTGATAATCAACGGGGGGGTTACCGCCGCGCAGTCGGGCGTCATCGGGAGGTTCGGCTCCGGCCACCTGTTCTTCACCGGCACGACGCCGGTCTACATCGCGGTCTGCCGGACAGCTCTGACCTATGGCGGGCCATCCCTGCTATCCGCCCTGGTTATCGTTTCCTCGCTGTTCCAGTTCCTGCTGGCGTCTTGGCTCCCCCTGCTGCGCCGGATTGTCACGCCCACGGTTTCCGGCACCGTGTTGATCCTGGTGGGGGCCATAACCATACCCATCGCCTTCGAGAGTGTTGCCGACGTCCCCGAGGGGGCCCCGGCAGCCGGGGGCGTGGCGGCGGCCGGCGCGACGCTGGCGGTCACCGCGGCCCTGGGACTGCGGGCCACCGGGAGACTGCGGCTGTGGTCGCCCCTGGTTGGAATCGCGGCAGGCTGCGTGGTGGCCGGCGGCCTGGGAATGTACGACCTTCAGGGTGTCATTGACGCGCCCTGGATTGGGGTTCCGCCGGGCGGCTGGCCGGGGATAGAGCTGACGCCCGGCGCGGAGTTCTGGGCGCTTCTGCCCATGTTCCTAGTGGTGTCCCTGATCAGCGCCCTCAAGACCATCGGCGGCGGCATCGCCCTGCAACAGGTCTCATGGCGCGGGGAGCGGGCCACCGATTTCCGCCGGGTTCAGGGCGCCATCAACGCCAACGGCGCGGGCAGTCTATTGAGCGGAATCGCCGGTACGCCGCCCGCGGGAGCCTATGAAGGCGCCACCGTGTCCATCGTCAGTTTCACTGGGGTCGCTGCCCGCAACGCCGGCTACGCCATGGGAGCTATCCTGATTGCCCTGGCCTTTCTGCCCAAGGTGGCCGCTTTCCTGCTGGCCGTTCCCAATCCGGTCATAGGGATGTTCCTGATGATGATCATGGGGCTGATTCTGGTGGAGGGTATGCGGACGGTCTTCCAGGACGGGATTGATTACCGGAAGGCGCTGGTGGTATCGGTGTCCCTCTCAGTTGGAATAGGCTTGGAGAGCCAGGACCTCTTCTCGGAACTGGTGGGCGGAGTGTGGGGCACTCTGCTGGGCAACGGATTGGCCAGCGGGACCCTGGCCGCCATCTTGATGACTTCGTTCCTGGAACTGAGCAGCGCCCGGCGGCTACGCTTGGAGACGGAACTGGCTATGTCGGCTCTGCCCCGGATAGACGAGTTCCTCCGACGCGCCGCGGCCCGGGCCGGATGGGACGAGGCATCCGCCGACCGGCTTCGCTTCGTGGGCGAGGAAGTGCTTTCCAGCCTGTTGCAGGAACTCGAGGGCGACGGCCCCCGGCGCCTGGCCGTCCTGGCGCGCCCGTCCGCCGGGGTAGTGGAGATGGAATTCCTGGCGGCGCTGACGGACGAGAATCTGGAAGATCGGCTGGCCTATATGAACCGGCAATCCGAAGTCCCGGAGGAAACCGAAATATCCTTCCGCCTGCTGCGGCACTACGCCTCTTCGGTGCGCCACCGCAAATACCACGGCCTGGACATCGTGACCGTGCGGGTGGAAGGCTCGCGTTAACCCCGCATTCTCAATATGTGCTGGCATTGCCCCACAGTGGCCTGCCAGGGCAATCGCGTCAAGTCAGGTGGGACGTCCCGTGGCTGACGCGCTCCACGATGCCGTCGACCAGCATGCCGGCCAGCCCCCGGTGGATGGCAACGTGGGCCTCCCCCGTGATCATCGCCAGTTCCGCCGTGTCCGCGAAGGGCAGCCGGCTCAGGTGGTGCAGCAGTTCCCGCTCGGAGACGCTCATGCAGCGAGCGTAGCAGACGGGAGGCACGGCGGTCAGCCGACAAGTGTCAGCAATAGGCGCGTGATCAGGGTGGCGGACCCTCGGAGAACATGTGCCAATGTTCATGAGCATTGACCCGCCCCGGCGGGCTTCCGCCTTGGTCAACAATCTCACGTCCCCGCTTCTCATCATGTCATCGCGTTTCATTTACAGGCCAATTCCGGCGTGTCATACGTGCCAGCGGCTTTTCCGCCCTCCGCCGCAGGGCCGGTGTCTCTCTCCGGAAAGGCCCAATTTCTGCAACGAAATGCAATCCAGCGGGCTTTTGGGGTCAGACAAGGCTGAGAAGGAGGAAATCCGCTGCATTCACATTTGTTTGTGGCTCCCTTACAGGAAACCCCGGAAACCGCTCTACCGGAAAGGTTGCACCTTGACCAGTCGCCCCAATGACGGCCTTTCCCAGGCTTCCGGCGCCGGCGGCAGCCACGTGTCAGCAGGATGCCCCGCTGTGTGATGGTCTCCAGGTTGGAACCGGGGAAGAGAGTTTGATCCACGCGGGCCGCGGCGTCCTGAAGGGTGTCTTCGTTCCCGGTGGCTCAGCTTCCAGTGGGGGAAAATACTTCCACCAGGTCCTGGCGCAATGCAGGCTGATTTTCCTTCACCGGCAACAGGTAATCCCCGCCGCCGGCTACAATCTGCTGGCACACCTCCCGTTGGGTCAGCAGAGCGTCCGCCACCACTATCCTCCCTTCCAGGGGAATCTGCCCCAACACCTCTTGGGCCGCTGCCAATTCCTGACCCTTGCCCACCGTGGCTGCCTGGCTCAGCACCGCCCCGCCCTCAGTGGCGTAGGCTGATACCAGGTGCACCCCAGGCAGTTCCTCACCATGTATCCCCCGCAACGTCTTCCCATCTATTGACACCACGGAGCCCAGGTCCACCCCACTATCTCGCACCCATTCCCGCAGCACCCCTTCAAAGGCTTCCACCTCCAGACCCTTGAACACCCGGTGCAGCGTGGCTACGCAGGGCGTTCTCCCCAGCGGGAAACCCAGTTCCTGTCCAGCGGCGGTTCCCTAATCCCGGCCCCATTGCGCAATGGCGTAAAGGCTGCGGGCGCCACATAGCATGGCGCAAACCGACAGACTCAATACCGCTCCCAATGGATGGCGCTGGCCTTGCCGGCTCCGGTGGTCCGGAACTCCATCCAAGGCTTCTCTCAACCTCATCTTCCCCACCTCCTCACGTCTTCACCGCAACTTTAAGGCTCCTTTCAGAAAATGAAAAGACCCTGCTGGGGAGTGGCGATTCCGTTGTCCGAGAGGCGCCCGGCAATGTAGAATGACAGCCACGGAAGCAGGCCAGCACGGGGGTGATGACAGTGAACGCGCCAACCCGACCCAGGGAGGAAACGCACCGCCTTGGCGACGAGATATACGAACGTAACATCCGGTCGAGGGTCGAAACAGACCACCACGGAGAGATCGTCGCCATTGACGTGGATAGCGGAGGCTGGGCCATTGGCGAGAACGTAATTGTCGCAACGGACCGCCTCCGGGCTCAGCAGCCCGAGGTCTGGGATGTCTGGCTGGTCCGGGTGGGATACCGGGCGCTGCGCAGCTTCGGGGCCGGGTCCCTGCGGAGGATCGGGTGATCGAAGGCGTGGTGAATGCTGCCCTTGAAGCGGTGGTGACTTTGCCTCTGCGAGGACCGGATGGGCAGGTCAGGGAGGTCGAAGCCGTAATAGACACCGGCTACAGCGGGTACTTGACCTTGCCGCCAGCATTGACGGCGGAATTGGGATTGGACTTTCGGGGCAATGGGCACGCCTACTTGGCCAACGACGCCGAGGTGGAATTCGACGTCTACAGCGTGATTGTGCTGTGGGACAGCCAACCGCGAGACATTGAGGCCGATGCGACCGGCAGCACCCCACTGGTGGGTATGCTGCTCCTGGACGGGCACGACCTGAGCGTCGAGGTTCGGGACGCCGGGCGCGTCATCATCCAGGCCGGAGAGTAGACAAGGGTATCTCCTAACGGAACCTGCCAAGACGGACTCCAGCCAGCAGCGTGTGGGCCTGAACCGCACGATCCAGCCTAATCCTGCGATTGCCACTGACCTGCCACTGCCGTTCGCTTAAGCGCCGGGCGTAAGGGTGGCAATGAGTGGTTCTTATTCCACCCTTTCCGGCAGGGGTAGCCGCAGCGCTGTACGCCTCGCTTCCATCGGGAAGTTCGTGGGCTGCCTCGAAGGTTACGCTGGCCCGGCCTACGGTTGCCAGTCGGCCGGTTGCCGCAGCACCATACCAGTCCCGGAGACCCAGCACGACATGTCCTAGCGTTGATTGCTCAAGCGGGCCAACGCCACTCCAAGAATCCCTAAGGGATCCGGTAGGACACCTGCAGGCCTACCGAGACCTCCACCTCCGGTTCCGAGTCAAAGGGCAGCAGGGGACCGTAGGAGTGACTGCTCTGACCGCTACAGGACACGGCGTCCGTGCCGGGCAACCCGTAGGGCACATTCTGCAACGGGTATTCCAACGCCCCCACCACTTCCCCCAGGGCCAACTCCAGGGCGTCGGCCAGGTCCACGGCGGCCTTCTCCGCCGCCGGCGCCGCCTCTCGGCGGGCCAGGGATACGGCCAAGTCGCAGCTCTCACCGGACAGGCCGAACCTAACGCCGAAGGTCTCGGACCTCCTCACCACCTTCTCTATCGCGTCCACCACGGCCTCTCCGACATCGGCGTACTCATCAACATCAACTTCCACCGAAATATTGGGCGGTTCGTACCGGTACACCGGATCAAACTCCACCTCATCCTCGCCTATTCCGATGGCGGCCAGGTTGGAGAGGATGTCCTGGCGGTCTTCCGCCGTCAACTGCTCGGGCCCGGAGATTCCATAGTCCCTCTCCGGAATCACCACCACGTATGCTTCGTCCGGGGCCACGGTCACCTGCCCTATGGCGGAAACGGTGAGGCTGCCCGCCCGGGCCGTGGTCTGGGGCAACGGGGACAGGTGAAATCCCCCGCTGCTCCCCTGCCTCACCCACGAAGGCGACGACGCCGAGTCCGAAGCCAGCACCACCAGCGAATCTCCCGTGCCGCTCGCACGCGGCTCCCGTCCGGTTTCTGCCGTAGCGGTGGTCTCCATTTCCTTCGTCGCGGTTGCAGCCGTCGTCGGCGCTGCCGCTCCGGCGTCCGTTGGTGGGACCCGGGCGGCGGCCGTGGGCGGCATTTCGATAGCGGTCGTGGGTGGACTTGCCGCAGGAGTGGCTGTGGAGGGTCCAGCGACGGCCGGGGCCGCTTCGCCATTGGGCTTTTCCTGGGTGCAGGCCAACCCGCCCAAGGACAGAACAACCACAATTAGGGCAGCAACCCTTACGAGCTTCATCAAGGTCATTCCATCACCTGTACCATGCGTATGACATTCAGGGGGTAGTTCTACCCCGCCTCTCGCTCCTGGCAGGAGCCGCTGCGCTGATCGTTCGGGGCATCCCGCCAATCTGCCATTACGGCCCAAGCTGAGGCGGCCGTTTCGGATTACCTCATTCGATCAGGGAACGGCCCTTCAGTAGAGCCGCTCCCGGTTGGCCTCTTCCTCCTCGGCGTCAATCCGCCCAGCGTCAGCCCCGGCAATCTGGTCGGCCAGCACCTGCCCGTAGCTGGGATAGCACGACCGCTCTATCCGCGCCGACGGGTCCCAGAGACGGCCCCGCAGCAGCGCCCTCCCGCAGTGCAGGAAGGCCTCCTCCACCGTCACCTTCAACCCCGACAGCGGGGCCCGCCCGCCCACGGCCAGGGGTTCCAGCAGCCCCTGGCCGGTAACGATCTCCGCCTTCCCCTTCACCCGCAGCGTCTCGTTCATCCCCGGCACGAAGAACAACAGGCCCACCCGGGGATTCTCCACCACGTTCTGCAAGGAGTCCACCTGGTTGTTGCCGGGCCGGTCGGGCAGCAGCAGCGTCCTCTCGTCCAGCACCCGCACGAATCCCGGCGGGTCGCCCCGGGGCGAGGCGCCGGGCTGGCCATCGGCGTTGCTGGTGCTCAGCACGCAGAAGGGCGACAGGGCAATGAAGTTCCGGCAGTGCTCGTCCAGCCGGTCCAGCACCTTCTGCGCCGCCCGGGGCGCCGGAGGACGATAGGTCTCCCGCAAATCCGCTCCATTGGCAATGGTCATGGTGAACCCTCCTCAACCTTCTCGCAACCGGCGCAGTTCCTCTTCCAACTCCCGGTTGCGGGCCTCGGCGGTGTCGGCGCGCGCCTCGGCAGAGTTGGCACGGCTATCAGAAGCATCAGCACGGGCCTCGGCCTGGACACGCAATTCTCGTTCGGTTTCGGCGCGAGCCTCGGCCTGCACGCGGCCCCGGCGCTCGCTCTCCAGAGTGGCGATGGGATCCCCCGTGGCGGGGTCGCGGAACACCAGCCGCCCTTCCTCCCACCGCAGGTTCAGGTTCAGCGCCCGGCTGTACCCCTGCAACGCCCCGCCGGGCAGTTCCTCTATACCTATCGGCTCGTACCGGCCCTCCACCAGCCGGTCCCCGGCCAGCTTCGTCCCGTGATGCTCCCCCGTCTCGTCGAAGCGCCAGTACTCCAGGATGCCCAGGGACTCGTAGTAGTCCCGCTTGTCTCCCACGTCATGCTCCCCGGTGCTCTCCGACGCCACCTCCAACACGAAGTCCGGCGGTTTCCCCTGCTCCTCTACTACGTACCCGTTGCTGGCCCGGTAGGCCGCCGGGTCCGCGCCGAAGGCCACCAGCAGGTCGGGGTACCGCGCCCGGCGCTTGTCGAAAGCGGCGTCCGGCGCGATCCAGCGGTCGGCCTCCACCAGGGTGGTCTCGGGATTTCCCAAGTGGAAGGCCAGGTCGCGAGAGCGGCCATCCTTGAAAAGTTGGTCGTATTGAGTCACTTCATCAGGCTCGCGGTCGGGTATGTCGGGCAGCCGGAAGCGTTGCCGGACTTTCGGGGCCCTGGGTGTCTTGCTGCTGGCGCTGGTGTTGGCGGTGGTCACGGCGAACCTCGGCTGATCTGGCGTTGGGCGGGCCTGGCGTTGGGGTCCCGGTGGGCGATGGGCTGGCTGGTTGGGGGGGATTATACCAGCGCCGGCCAGGCGCCGGCAGGCTGGCGAAAATGCCCGAACCTGCCGGGCGGCCGTCTTGCGGCGGGCGGCGAATTCGCGGATAATCGTTATTGCTGCTTGAAGAGCATTGCTGCTTCAAGAAGACAATTTCAAGAAAACAATGGACGACGCCGGGCGAGGTCCCAGTTTTGGGCAACCTTGGGCAACCTTTACGGGACGCAGCCCCTGGCGGCGAGAAGGTGATTAGCGATGGTGGCCGAGCTCATGGCGAAGACCCTGAAGACCCTGGGGAAAGCAGGCAACGCTTCATACCTACCCCTTTCAGCCCCCCCCCCCCCCGACTTCCGGGGGCGTCGTGCTGACCCGGCGGCGCGCCCTGTGGGCGCTGCCCCTGCTGCTCCTGGCCGTAATGATGGCGGCGGCGCTGTTCGCGCTGACGCCGGCGCAGCCGGCCGGCGCGCAGCAGGCGGCGCAGACCTTCGTCGCCAACACCGGCCAGGCGGACGGAGGCACCGGAGGTCTGGAAAATGATTACGCTCAGGCGTTCACGACCGGCGCCGCGGGCTACAGCCTGCGCAGCGTCGAAGTGGAGTTTTCCGCTATCGCCAGCGCCTTCAGCTCTTCGTACCTCACCGCCAGCATCTACACCGACTCCGGCGGGTCTCCGGGCAGCTCCCTCGGGACCCTGACCAACCCCGCCAGCTTTCCCGTCTCCAGTTCGGACCAGACGCTGACCTTCACGAGCACGGGCATCGACCTTGCGGCGAACACCAAGTACTTCCTCGTGCTCGACATGAACACCACTACCGTTGGTACGGCTCTACGCGTCACGGGTTCGGACAGCGAGGACAGCGGACACCTGGCCGGTTGGAGCATCGCCGACGACTCATTGGGCCGCACATCGAGTACAACTGCATGGCTTTCCCCAGTCCAGCAATCACTGAAGATCAGCCTCGGCGGCGTCAGCAAGCCTTTCCTGGTGAGCAACTTCGGGCAGGCGAACGGCGGCACCGGCAATTTCGTCCAGCACGACCACGCCCAGGCGTTCACGACGGGCGCCAACGCCGGCGGGTACACCCTGACGGGCGTCGACTTCTCGTTTCCGCAAATCAACGACGGCGCGCTGGCGGGGAAGCTGGCTGCCGAGATCAGAAGCGACAGCGGCGGAGCGCCGGGCGCGGTGGTCGCCACCCTGACCAAGCCCGGCACGATCGCCGCCGGCACGAACAGCTTCACGCACTCGGGCGTGGCGCTCGCGGCGAACACCACGTACTGGGCGGTGCTGGACGTCACCCTGGTCCTGTTGCCCGGCGCCAACACCATCCGGAACACCGCGTCGGACGCCGAGGACGCCGGCGGCGCGGACGGCTTCACCATCGCCGACGATGGCCACTTCCGGACCTGGAACACCTCGGGCGCCTGGACCTCCTTCAGCCAGTCCCGCAAGATCACCATCCACGGCACGGCCGTCGAGACCGTCGAGACGGAGACCTTCGTCGCCAACACCGGCCAGGCGGACGGGGGCACCTCGTTCCTGGGCAATGACTTCCACCAGGCGTTCACCACCGGCGGCAGCAGCTTCGGCTACACCCTGCACAGCGTCGACGTGGAGTTCTCCACCATCGACAGCGCCTTCAGTTCCTCGGCCCTGACCGCCAGCATCCACGCCGCCTCCGGCGGGTCTCCGGGAAGCTCGCTGGGGACCCTGACCAACCCCGCCAGCTTTCCCGCCTCCACCTCGGACCAGACGCTGACCTTCACCAGCGCGGCGGGCATCGACCTTGAGGGGAGCGCCACCTACTTCCTCGTGATCGACATGGACGCTGGCCAGGGTTCTTCGAGGGTACGCCTGACGGGTTCGGACGCCGAGGACGGCGGGGGCCTGGCCGGCTGGAGCATCGCCGACGGCGCCGGGACGAGAACGGCTTCCTCGACGGGCGCGTGGACCCCCAACGTATCGTCACTGAAGATCAGCCTCGACGGCGTCAGCAAGCCGGAGCCGCCGCGGGTGAGCATCCTTGGCGACGGCGCCGTCACCGAGGGCGTCAGCGCCAGCTTCACGCTGAGGGCGGTCCCGGCGCCCACGGCAGACCTGCCGGTGAGCGTCACGGTGACCACGACCGGCGACTTCGGGTACGGCGCGCTGCCCACCAGCGTCACCATCCCGGCCACCGGGTCGGCGACGCTGGAGATCCCCACCACCGGCGACGACGTGGACGAAGCCCACGGCTCGGTGACGGTGACGCTGGTGGACGGGTCGGACTACGACCTGGCCACGTCGCTGGGGACGGCGACGGTCCGGGTGCGGGACGACGACCCGCCGCTGGTCAGCAACCTGGGCCAAGGAGACAGCTCTGTTGCGGCTCATGCGGACTACGCGCAGGCGTTCACGACCGGCAGCAACCCCACGGGGTACATCCTGACCGCCGTCGACTTCCTTTTCAACGCGGTCCGCGACGGCGCGCTGGCCTCCAAGCTGACGGTCACCATCAACAGCGACTCCGGCGGAGAGCCGGGCGCGGTCGTCGGCACACTGACGAACCCCGACTTCACAACGTCGAACACGAGGCGGACCTACGGATTCACGCATGCGCCCCTGCCACTGGAGCCGGACACCACCTACTGGGTGGTGCTGGACCTCACCGCAGTCCCGACCAGCGACAACAGGATCCTCTTCACCGACTCGGACGCCGAGGACACCGCCGGCGCGGCTGGCTTCAGCATCGCCGACAACTACCTATGGCGGATGTGGAACACCTCGGCCTCCTGGAGCACGGATACCGCTTCCGCGTTTATCAGCATCAACGGCCGGCTGCTGCCCCACGCGGACGGCTCCTACACCGTGCCCCTGGACTGGCCGCTGAAGCCGCTCGATCTGGGCGCGGGCGAGACGTTCCGGCTGCTGTTCATGACCGAAGACCACCGCGACGCCACCGCCGCCGACATCGGCGTCTACGACGCCCACGTGCGGGAGGCGGCCCGCGACGGTCACGCCGCCGTCCGGCGCTACGCCGACCACTTCCGGGTGGTGGGCTCCACCGCCGCGGTGGACGCCCGGGACCACACCCGGACCAACCCCAACGACGCCGGGCACACGGACGCGGAGGTCTGGTGGCTGAACGGCGAGCGGGTCGCGGCGAACAACGCCGGCTTCTGGTCCGACACCTGGGAGAACTGGGCGATGGCGGACCGGCGCTTCGAGAGCGGCGAGAGGAGCACCTCGAACGACTGGCCGTGGACCGGCACCCGCACCGACGGTGCGAAGGAGGCGAACCCTCTGGGCGCCAGCAACGCCCGGCGGGGACGGTTCTCGACCACCGACGCGGACACCGGCCCCATCAGCTACAACACCGTCGCCAGCACCCAGGACCACGCGTTCTACGGCATCTCGCCCCTGTTCCGGGTGGAGCCCACGCCGGTGAACGCGCCGCCCGGCGAGCCGGCGGTGATGAGCAACCTGGGCCAGGCGGACGGCGCGGCGTTGACCGTGACGACTGCCAGTACCGTACGTGACCGCGCGCAGTCGTTCACGACGGGCAAGAACGGCGGCCACTACCGCCTGAACAGCGTCGACGTCGAGTTTGCCGAGATCGGCGACTCCGACGCCGCCCGCGATCTGAGGGTACAGATCTGGGCCGGCTCCGGCGGCTCGCCGGGCAGCAACGCCGCCGACGTCCTGGCCGACCTGGCGCGCCCCTCCATGCCGGTGGGCAGCAGCGACCAGACCTTCACCTTCACCTACCAGGGCGCCGACGGTTCGGGGCTGCGGCTGGAGCCGAACACCACCTACTGGGTGTACGTATACGACGCGTCCGTGCAGCCCAACAGCAGGTACACCCTTCGCGCCACCGCGTCGAACTCCGAGCGCCGGCAGGGCCTGCGCCTGCCCGAGGGCTGGAGCATCGGCGACGGCCACAGTTCCTGGTCGCTCTACCCCAACCCCGCCGTCTCCTGGAGCGCCCACTCCGAGGCGCTCAAGATCGGCCTGAACCTGGGGGCCGCCGACGCCTTCGTGCAGTTCCGCACCTGCGCGGGCACGGTCTCGGGCAACGACTGCGACACCAGCTGGGTGATCGCCAACTACACCAGGCACGACCCGCCGCCCACCATCACGCTGACCGAGGGCGGCCCGGCGGTGACCTACCAGTGGCAGGCGGTGGACCCCCAGCAGCGCCGGCACTTCTACGTCGCCAGCCAGGTGGGTGAGCCGCTCAGCCACCACGGCGGCTACATCGGGCCGGGCAAACCGGACCGGGACCGGCTGATGTGCCACACCGGGAGCCGCAGCCCCTACAACCTGGGCGACCCCATCGTCGAAGGGCTTGGCCGGGATGGGATACATTTCGGCTACGGGAGCACCGCCGGCCCGCTGCTGGACCGGCACGACGGCTGCCCCTTCTCGTCGCAGTCCGTCTACGAGAGCGACGCCAACAAGTGGCGCCCGGTGAGCCTCGCCGCCGGCCAGGACAGCGACGCCTTCGACCACGGGACGTTCCTGATCCACCGGCCCCACGCCGTCGGCCACAACTTCTATGAAAATGGCGTGCTGTACCAGGTGGAAGGCTTCGACTACCCCGAGGTGCGCGTGCCGCTCATCATCAGGGACGACGACCAGTGGGAGCAGACCCTGGAGTTCTCCATCGACGACGGGACCACCTGGACCTCCATCGAGGACGGCGGGCTCAATCTGGCCTTCCCGGCCTCGCTGAACACGGGGCGCAAGGCGCACTACTTCTGGGTGCGGACGAAGAACGACCCGCCGGCGGACCAGGACAAGCGCTTCTCCATCAACGCCGACTTCGCCAAGCCGCTGCTGCGCAGCGGCACGTCGGAGTACTTCCGGTCCCACCGGGTCTGGTTCACCAGCCCCGCCGCCTCGCACCTGCACACCTTCAGAACTGACTCTGCCGTCAGCGCCGGCTCGGTCACGGTCAGCCGCACGCCGGTCCAGGTCGACATCCACGTCGGCGCCAACGTGGTCGGCAACGTGACCTTCCAGGTCGAGGGCTACAAGCTGTACGAGCGCAGCGACAACCAGATCTCCACGGAGACGCCGCCGAAGACGGTGCGCACCGACAGCTTCAGCTTCCACCGCACGCTGGGCTCCTGCGTGGGCTGCCAGCGGCTGCTGGGCGACCTGCCCGACCCGGTGGTGGAGCGCGTGGGCGACCTGAGCTACGCCAACCTGTCCGACACGGGCATCGACCTGAGCTGGCCGCAGGTGGTCGGGGCCGAGGGCTACGAGGTGCGCTACTGGTCCACCACCTCGCCCTTCCCCGGCGTCCCGGCCGACGAGGCCTGGTTCGGGGCCGAGCCCAACGACCCGGCCTGGAACATCCGCCACCTGGAGCCGGACACCGAGTACCGGGCGGTGGTCTACTACCAGGACCACGGCGCGACCCAGCTGAGCACCGCCAGCCCGGTGATCCGCTTCACCACGCTTGCGGCGGGCTCGCCGGTGGAGGCGGAGCCCGCGTCGGTCATCGTGGAGCGGGTGCCCGAGGTGTCGATCAGCGCCGCCGGCGGGACGATCACCGAGGGCGAGGACGCGGTCTACACGGTCACCGTGAACCCCGCGCCCGACGCGCCGCTGGACGTCAGGGTGGGCGTGGCCGGCCCCGGCTCCGTGGTCGCCGCCCAGCACCTGGGGGAGCGCACGGTCAACGTGCCCACCGGCGGCAGCGTCTCGTTCACCATCCCCACCGTCGACGACACCGGTTGGGGCTCCAACGGGATGCTCGGCGCGACGGTGCGGTTCGGCGAGGGCTACCGGCTGAACAGGTTCAGGAGCTACGCCTCGGTCTATATCGCCAACAACGACCTGCCGCCGCCGCCGCCGGTGCAGCTCAAGCGCGTCTCCGACACCACGGCGACCGTCGCCTGGAAGCCGCAGGGGGACGGCGCGTCCTACCTGGTCGTCTGGCACGAGAGCTTCACGGGCGTCCCGGTCCTGACGGAAGTCACGACCACCGCGACCGAGCACCAGCTCACCGGCCTCAAGCCGCAGTCGCACTACGTGGTCTCCGTCCTTCACGGGACGAACCAGCTGGACCAGATCACCGTGCGGACCCTGGCCGCCGGCGCGACGCCGAAGACCTTCACGGTGGACTTCGAGACGCCCGCGCCCAACACGTCCGTGCCGGTGATCAGCGTGACCGCCGACGGCGACGTGACCGAGGGCGGGGACGCGACCTTCACGGTCAGCGCCAACCCGGCCCCGGCGGCGGACCTGGACGTGAGCGTCACGGTGTCGCAGAGCGACGACTCCGGGATATCCCTGGGACATCGGACGGTGACCATCCCGACGGCGGGCTACGCCGCGCTGACGGTGGCCACCACCAACGACGAGGTGGACGAGCCCGACGGATCGGTCACGGTCACCGTCGACGCCAGCGCCAACCTCGACTACCGGGTGTCCTCGTCCCAGGGGACGGCCGTCGTGGTCGTGTCCGACGACGACGGCGGCTACACGGTCAACCAGGGAACGATCGCCAGGGTCAAGGAGCTGGCGTCGCAGACCCAGCACGGCGCGGCCCACGTGAACCGCTGGAACCGGGTGCTGCTGGCCTTCGGCGAGCACGACGGGACCGGCGTCACCGGCGGCCCGATGACGGCGGCCGAGGCCCAGGACATGGCCGACAATCACAGCAGCCCCGTCTGGGACCTGGTGGTCGTCGAGCTGACCGCCCTGGAAGCGGCCGCGGCGCAGACGCCGCCGCCGCCGCCCACGCCCGAGGTGAGCGTCACCGCGGGCAGCGGCATCACCGAGGGCGGCGACGCCGCCTTCACGGTGACCGCCAGCCCGGCGCCTACGGCCAACCTGGACGTGAGCGTCACGGTGTCCCAGAGCGGCGACTACGGCGCCGCCACGGGCCAGCGGACGGTGACCGTCCCCACCACGGGCAGCGCCACCCTCACCGTCGGCACCACCGACGACAGCACGGACGAGACCGACGGGTCGGTCACGGCCACGGTGAACGCGGGCAGCGGCTACACGGTGTCCTCGTCCCAGGGGGCGGCCACGGTGGCCGTGTCCGACGACGACGCCGCCACGCCGGTGGTGAGCGTCACCGCTGGCAGCGGCATCACCGAGGGCGGGGACGTCACCTTCACCGTCAGCGCAACCCCCGCCCCCGCCGCCAACCTGGCGGTGAGCGTCACGGTGTCCCAGAGCGGCGACTACGGCGCCACCACGGGCCAGCGCACGGTGACCGTCCCCACCTCGGGCAGCGTCGCCCTCACCGTCGGCACCACCGACGACAGCACGGACGAGACCGACGGGTCGGTCACCGCCACGGTGAACGCCGGCAGCGGCTACACGGTGTCCTCGACCCAGGGCGCGGCCACGGCCGACGTCGCCGACAACGACGATCCGGTCGTCGAGGAGCAGACGGGCTACACGGTGGACCCGGACGTGGTCGCCAGGGTCAGGGAGCTGGCGTCGCAGACCCAGCACGGGACGGCCCACGTGAACCGCTGGAACCGGGTGCTGCTGGCCTTCGGCGAGCACGACGGCGCCGGCGTCACGGGCGGCCCGATGACGGCGGCCCAGGCCCAGGACATGGCGGACCGGCACAGCAGCCCGGTGTGGGACGAGGTGGTGACCGAGCTGACGGCCCTGGAGGCGGCGTCAGCGCAGACGCCGCCGCCGCCCGAGGTGAGCATTTCCGCCGGCAGCGGGGTGACCGAGGGCGGCGACGCCGTCTTCACGGTGACCGCCAGCCCGGCGCCTTCGTCCAACCTGGACGTGAGCGTCACGGTGTCCCAGAGCGGCGACTACGGCGCGGCCACGGGCCAGCGCACGGTGACCGTCCCCACCACGGGCAGCGTCACCCTCACCATCGCCACCACCGACGACAGCACGGACGAGACCGACGGCTCGGTCACGCTGACCGTGAACGCCGGCAGCGGCTACACCGTGTCCTCGTCCCAGGGCGCGGCCACGGTCGGCGTGTCCGACAACGACGACGCCCCCACGCCGGTGGTGAGCGTCAGCGCGGGCAGCGGGGTGACCGAGGGCGGCGACGCCGTCTTCACGGTGACGGCCAGCCCGGCCCCGGCGTCCAGCCTGGCGGTGAGCGTGACGGTATCCCAGAGCGGCGACTACGGCGCCACCACGGGGAAGCGCACGGTGACCGTTCCCACCACGGGCAGCGCCACCCTCACCGTGGGCACCACCGACGACGACGCCGACGAGACCGACGGCTCGGTGACGGCCACGGTGAACGCCGGCGGCGGCTACACGGTATCCTCGACCCAGGGCGCGGCCACGGTGGCCGTGTCGGACAACGACGACGCCCCCACGCCGGTGGTGAGCGTCAGCGCGGGCAGCGGGGTGACCGAGGGCGGCGACGCCGTCTTCACCGTCAGCGCAAACCCCGCCCCGGCGTCCAACCTGGACGTGAGCGTGACGGTGTCCCAGAGCGGCGACTACGGCGCGACCACGGGCCAGCGCACGGTGACCATCCCCACCACGGGCAGCGTCACCCTCACCGTCGGCACCACGGACGACGACGCCGACGAGACCGACGGGTCGGTCACCGCCACGGTGAACGCCGGCAGCGGCTACACCGTGTCCTCGACCCAGGGCGCGGCCACGGTGGCCGTGGCCGACGACGACGACGCCCCCACGCCGGTGGTGAGCGTCAGCGCGGGCGGCGGGATCACCGAGGGCGGCGACGCCACCTTCACGGTGACCGCCAGCCCGGCGCCTTCGGCCAACCTGGACGTCAGCGTGACGGTGTCCCAGAGCGGCGACTACGGGGCCACCACGGGCCAGCGCACGGTGACCGTCCCCACCACGGGCAGCGTCACCCTCACCGTGGGCACCACCGACGACGACGACGACGAGGCCGACGGCTCGGTCACGGCCACGGTGAACGCGGGCAACGGCTACACCGTGTCCTCGTCCCAGGGCGCGGCCACGGTGGCCGTGTCCGACAACGACGACGCCGCGCCGGAGGTGGAGATCAGCGTCACCGTGGAGGACGCCTCGGCGGTGGAGGGCGACGTGCTGGAGTTCCGGGTGGTGCTGTCGGCGGCGTCCACCGAGGAGATCCGGGTGCGGTGGTACACCGCGCCGGCCTACCACCTGCTGGACGACCGGGCGCACCGGTCCGACTACCAGACGACGGAGGGAGAGCTGGTGTTTGCGCCGGGAGTGACGGAGTTGACGGGGGAGGTGTGGCTGGAGCAGGACGAGGATGACGAGCCGGACGAGTACTTCGCGGTGGAGGCGTTCCTGCCCGGGAACTTCGTCGTGCCCGACGCGGTGGGAACCATGACCATCGTGGACGACGACTAGCCCGGCCGGGCCGGACTGCCAGCGCAGAACAGGGCAAGGGGGGCTGGCGGCGATGCTGCCGGCCCCCTTGTTCTTCCCCACGGACGGAATCGATTGAACAACAACAGGAACGGTTGATTGCCTTGACACCTCCGCCCAGATTGGCGGACAGTCTAGGTTGGATGTTTGCGGCAGCTACGTACTTGGGCTTTGAAATACAGTGATCCAGCGCCCGCACGGCGTCGTGGCATAAGTCGGGCGAAGAGGAGGTTCGACGACATGGCCAACGCGCTGCGGAGATTCACCTCCCCGATCTCGTGGAGAGGCGCCGTCATGAGGCGCGCTGGAGCGATGCCCCTCGTCCTGGCGCTGCTGGCGACGGCCCTGTTAGCGCTGCCGGCGGAACCGGCTGACGCGCAGAGCAATCAGCCGGTTGTGTCGGTGCTTCACTATGTGCGCACCACGGTCGATGAGGGCCCAGGCGCTGTGGCGAGTTTCATTGTCCTCGTGAGGGACGGCGGCGGCGGCAGCCTCACCAGCGACCTCACCTTGGTTTATCACTTGTCTCAGTCGGGCAACGCCATTGATGAGGCGCGCGCTGATGAAACGACGAGTGCTGGTCTTGACAAGGAGTACACGGTCACGGCAGGCAATTCAGGGTTTTTTGTGGATGTCCCGATCTTGGACGACGATGTCCACACAGCCGAACGCTGGGTCACGCTGACGATCGAGTTGATGCCTCATTATCGGGTGGATTTGGATGACCAGTCTGCCGTGATCACCGTGGTGGACAACGACAGCAGGGGAGGCGACTATGACCCCAATAATACGGCGCTCGTCTCCCTGTACGCCATCGGCTCCAGCGCTGACGGACCCGCCACCTATACCGAAGGTGAAGATGCGCACGCGGACTTCCGTGTGCGGGCGATCCCCAACATACGCGGCGGCTCGTTCCCCAACCCGCTCACCATCAGGTACCGAGTCACCCAGGAAGGCGACTTCGTCGTCGCCTCAGAGATCCGAACCACGACCACAACGGTCAACCCGACCGTCAATGTTGTGGACATCCACATCCCCATCAGTGACGACGACACCAACGAAGCCGACGGCAAGATCACGTTCGAGATCCTCCCGGGCTCCAGCTACATCATCGAGGAAGCGTTCAACCCGGTCACCGTGCTCGTGAAGGACGATGACACGCCGCAGGTCTCCTTCGGCGGGACCACCCTCGCAGTGGTGGAAGGCTCGACCGATTCCTATGAGGCGGTGCTGTACGCGCGTCCAGCACCCTACCAGGACATCATGGTGCGGCTCCGGACCCAGGAGCCGCATCAGGGCCGCTGGAGCGCGACCGAGAGCAGCGACTACGACTACGGGTCCGCCGTGACCACCGACTACATCGACGTGCCCATATCGGCCGGCACGGAAAACGTGACCGTCGAGGTCAACCGGGACACCACCGGCGGCGTCGAAATCAAGGACGACGCCAACCATGAGGACTACGAGCATCTCTACCTGAAGCTCACCGGCGGCCTCGACGGCTACGAGGTGGGCGAGCGCGACTGGCTGCGGGTGACGATCATCGATGACGAGAGCCCGCCTCCGGCGCCCGAGGCGAACGGCGACGGCACCTACACCGTGCCCGCCGACTGGCCGCTGGTGCCCGAGGAGCTGCGCAGGATCGGCGGCGAGTTCCGGTTGCTGTTCCTGACCAACACCTGGCGCGACGCCACCACCGCCAACATTGCCGACTACGACGCCCACGTCCAGGACTCCATCGCGGGCAGCCACACCGGCGGCTCGCACCCGGCGATTATTCCCTATTCCGACGCGTTCAAGGTGGTGGGATCGACGCCCACGGTCAACGCCCGAGACCACATCGACCCGGGCCGCGACACGGCGATCTACTGGCTCAACGGCCCGCGCGTGGCCAGGGACACGGCGGGGTTCTTCAGCAGCTCGTGGGAGAACTGGTCCGAACATGACCGCAGGACGGCGGCCAGCGTCTCGGTCGTCGACGGCGACACCCGCGTCGACTGGCACTGGAGCGGCACCCAACCGGACGGGACGAAACATGCGTTGAGCAGCATGGGCAGCAGCGGACACGTCGTCCGCGGCCAGTCCTTCGAAGAAGGAGAAGCCCGGAACCCCTGGGTGGGCGCTTCCACCACGAGGGTTGAGAGCCACTCAATCCTGGGCATCTCGCCGGTCTTCCGCATCGACAAGCGGCCGCGCCTGGAGATCGTGCAGGCCGATGTGGAGGAACCGCTGCAGCGGGGACTACTCCGCTGGCAGGGACGGCAGCGGATGATCGTGGTGGACGAGCCCTCCGCCTGTAATACCGCGCCCAACGACGTCTCCGAGCTGGGCGGCGTCACCCACCCCACGGACCTGGTCACCTACCGGGTGCGTCTCTACGCCGACCCCGTCGGCCAGGCCGAGCTCTACGTCTACAACCCCAAGTACGTCGTCTACCGGCAGGGCAGCCTCGCCACGGGGCCGGTCGACAGCGACCACTGGAACGAGATCTGGAAACGGGAGATATGGGCCTCCAACTTCTACCGCAACGGCATCACCGTGCGGCCGCCCGGCGAGGACACGACCTACGCGGTCTCCGGCGGGCCGCCCGTCAACACCTACATCTCGCTGGACTTCGACTCCAGCAACTGGGATCAGTGGCATACGATCAGCGTCAACGTCCACTGCGCCGACCATGAGGATCACAACGCGTACATCATCCAGCACGAGCTGGAACTGCCCGGCGACAAGTTCGCCGGCCGCGACCGGCTCGGCCGCGGGATCGATTGGAACCTCTCCACATGGCACGACGTGCGGGTCAAGGTGGTGGACACCAAGTCGCCGCAGCCCGCCGACCTGACGGTCGACACGGCCTACACGGGCACGCTGCTGGCGAACGCGGGCGACGCCGTCGGCTACAGGTGCGACAGCTACACGACGGGCGGCGAGTGCGAGTACTACTTCAACATCCACTGGTGGTGGGACCTGCCGACCGGCCCGCCGCTGGTCAGCCCCGGTAAACCGCGCAACGACCTCTACGACGCCGAGGAGCACTTCTCGGAGTGGCGCGTCAAGGTCGAGGCCGACAACAGCCTGACGGATACGCCGCCCACGTACATCTACTCGCGGCGTGTTGACCGGGTCATCGGGCACGACGGCGTGGTCAACCAGCAGCCGTACAGGGCGGGCATCGTCAACACCGGCCTGAAGACCACGTACCGCGACCGCTCGAACCCCGGCGACCCGGTCTACCGGATCACGATCACGCCGGTGACCCTGCGCAACGACGAGGTGCCGGGGGAGGGGGTGACGTTCTGCGTGCAGTTGCAGTCGCCGTCCGGCTGGCCGTCGAACAAGTTCAGCGTCAAGGTGGACTGCAACCAGTTCACGCCGCCGTCCACTGCGCCGCCGGAGATCCGCCGCGCGTTCTCGGCGCTGGGGACGCTCAACGACGGCTCCACGATGACGCTCTCCAGCAACGCGCTGTCGGCGCCCGAGGGCGGCGACGTGACCTTCACGGTCAGCGCCAGCCCGGTCCCGCCGGTCGACACGCCGGTCATCGTGAGCGTTACCGAGGAGATGGGCGAGGGTGCGGACCGCGTCGCGCGTGAACAGTTCCTCATGCTGGTCATCAAGGCCTTCGAGTCGTCCGCATCGCAGACCATCATCGCCTACTCCGACGACGACGCGCTGTCCGACGGCACGCTGGTGGCGCAAATTGTGGTCGGCGAGGGCTACACGCTGGGCGACCCTTCCCGCGTCACGTTGCCGCTGCTGGACGACGACGCCGCCCCCACGCCGGTGGTGAGCGTCAGCGCTGGCAGCGGGGTGACCGAGGGCGAGTCGGTCACCTTCACGGTGACGGCCAGCCCGGCCCCGGCGGCGGACCTGGCGGTGAGCGTGACCGTCGCCACCACCGGCGACTTCGGGTACGGGACGCTGCCCGCCAGCGTCACCATCCCAACGTCGGGCAGCGCCACGGTGACCATCGCCACCACCGACGACGAGGTGGACGAGGCCGACGGCTCGGTCACGCTGACCGTCAACACGGGCAGCGGCTACACGGTGGGCGCGCCGTCCACGGAGACGGCCGACGTCGCCGACAACGACGCCCCGGTCGTCGAGGAGCAGACGGGCTACACGGTGGACCCGGACGTGGTCGCCAGGGTCAGGGAGCTGGCGTCGCAGACGCAGCACGGGACGGCCCACGTGAACCGCTGGAACCGGGTGCTGCTGGCCTTCGGCGAGCACGACGGCACCGGCGTCACCGGCGGCCCGATGACGGCGGCCCAGGCCCAGGACATGGCGGACCGGCACAGCAGCCCGGTGTGGGACGAGGTGGTGACGGAGCTGACGGCGCTGGAGGCGGCGTCAGCGCAGACGCCGCCGCCTCCGCCCACGCCTGAGGTGAGCATTTCCGCCGGCAGCGGGGTGACCGAGGGCGGCTCCGCCGTCTTCACGGTGACCGCCAGCCCGGCGCCTTCGGCCAACCTGGACGTGAGCGTCACGGTGTCCCAGAGCGGCGACTACGGCGCGGCCACGGGCCAGCGCACGGTGACCGTCCCCACCACGGGCAGCGTCACCCTCACCGTGGGCACCACGGACGATAGCGCCGACGAGACCGACGGGTCGGTGACGGCCACGGTGAACGCCGGCAGCGGCTACACCGTGTCCTCGACCCAGGGCGCGGCCACGGTGGCCGTGGCCGACGACGACGACGCCCCCACGCCGGTGGTGAGCGTCAGCGCGGGCAGCGGGATCACCGAGGGCGGCGACGCCACCTTCACGGTGACCGCCAGCCCGGCGCCTTCGGCCAACCTGGACGTCAGCGTGACGGTATCCCAGAGCGGCGACTACGGCGCCACCACGGGCCAGCGCACGGTGACCGTCCCCACCACGGGCAGCGCCACCCTCACCGTGGGCACCACCGACGATAACGCCGACGAGGCCGACGGGTCGGTGACGGCCACGGTGAACGCCGGCAGCGGCTACACCGTGTCCTCGACCCAGGGCGCGGCCACGGTGGCCGTGGCCGACAACGACGACGCCCCCACGCCGGTGGTGAGCATTACCGGCGGCAGCGGGATCACCGAGGGCGGCGACGCCGTCTTCACGGTGACCGCCAGCCCGGCGCCTTCGTCCGACCTGGCGGTGAGCGTCACGGTGTCCCAGAGCGGCGACTACGGCGCGGCCACGGGCCAGCGCACGGTGACCGTCCCCACCACGGGCAGCGCCACCCTCACCGTGGGCACCACCGACGACGCCGCCGACGAGGCCGACGGGTCGGTCACGGCCACGGTGAACGCCGGCAGCGGCTACACCGTGTCCTCGTCCCAGGGCGCGGCCACGGTGGCCGTGGCCGACAACGACGACGCTCCCACGCCGGTGGTGAGCGTCAGCGCGGGCGGCGGGGTGACCGAGGGCGGCGACGCCGTCTTCACGGTGACGGCCAGCCCGGCCCCGGCGGCCAACCTGGCGGTGAGCGTGACGGTGTCCCAGAGCGGCGACTACGGCGCCACCACGGGCCAGCGCACGGTGACGATCCCCACCACGGGCAGCGCCACCCTCACCGTGGGCACCACCGACGACGCCGCCGACGAGGCCGACGGTTCGGTGACGGCGACAGTGAACGCCGGCAGCGGCTACACGGTGTCCTCGACCCAGGGGGCGGCCACGGTGGCCGTGTCCGACGACGACGACGCCGCGCCGGAGGTGGAGATCAGCGTCGCCGTGGAGGACGCCTCGGCGGTGGAGGGCGACGTGCTGGAGTTCCGGGTGGTGCTGTCGGCGGCGTCCGCCGAGGAGATCCGGGTGCGGTGGTACACCGCGCCGGCCTACCACCTGCTGGACGACCGGGCGCACCGGTCCGACTACCAGACGACGGAGGGAGAGCTGGTGTTCAAGCCGGGGGTGACGGAGCTGACGGGGGAGGTGTGGCTGGAGCAGGACGAGGATGAGGAGCCGGACGAGTACTTCGCGGTGGAGGCGTTCCTGCCCGGGAGCCTCGTCTCGCCCGACGCGGTGGGAACCATGACCATCGTGGACGACGACTAGCCCGGCCGGGCCGGACTGCCAGCGCAGAACGCAATCTGGGGACGCGGCGGTCCAACGTCCCCGGTGCGGCGCTGGCAGTCGTCGGCAGACGGAGCGTTCCGGCCAGCGGCATTTGCGTCGCTGGCCGGAAACTGGAATAATGGTTAGCGGTGCAAGAATGCGGACCGGAGCAATAGAGGCCGGAGCAATATAGGATGGCAACAATGATGATTGACTTGCTGAAAAGATCACGCAGGCCCTGCTACCTGCCGCTGCTGGTGGCGGCGCTGGTGGTGGCGGCGCTGTTCGCTCTGCCCGCGGAGCGCTCCGGCGCGCAGACGTGGCTGCCCGAGGTCAGCGTCGAGTCCCAGGACGACGTGAACGAAGGAAACGACGCGGTGTTCATCATCACGGCGTCGCAGACCTCCACTTCCGATCTGACGATTGCCGTCACCGTGGGCGAGTGGCCGGCCAGCGGGAACGTGGCGACGGTCGCCGACACCGGGCCGAAGACGGTCACCATACCCGCCGGATATACGACGGCCACGCTGCGGGTTGGCACGGTGGATGATTCCGCCAAGGAGCCGCGCGGCATAATCACGGCCCAGCTGACCGCGCCCGGAAACAACGCCGGGTACCGGGTGTCCCGGTCGGCCGGCTGGAGCACGGTGGTGGTGTCGGACGACGACTACGCCATTCCCCAGGTCAGCATCAGCCGATGGTCCGACCTCTACACCAGCGAAGCTTGGGGTAAAGTGTGGTTCACGCTCACCCCGAGCTCGACGCCATATCAGGGAGTTACGGTCAACGTGAACGTGACGGCCACCGGCGACTTCGGCGTGAAGACCGGCATTTACACCGTCACCCTTCCCACCACGGGCGACGGCAGCGCGACATTCAAGGTGCCCCTGATCGCCGACCACGTCAACGAGCCGAACGGCACCGTTACCGCGACGGTCCAGGCCGGCGACGGCTACACCGTCGGCGCCCCGGCCGCCGCCACGATCCACGTGACCGACGACGACACTCCCAAGGTCCGGGTCTCCGGCGGCGCCGACGTCGAGGAAGGCCAGGCGGCGACCTTCACCGTCACCGCCAGCCCGGCCCCGTACCAGTCATTGCCGGTGACGGTGGACGTTGTGGCCTCGGGGCTTTCCGGCGTGAACGACGGCGTTAAAACCGTCACCGTCCCAACCGGCGGCTCCGCGACCCTCAGCGTCGGCACGACCGACGACAACGTCCAATCGCAGGGGGGAACCATCACCGCGACGGTCCAGCCGGGCAGCGGCTACGGCGTGGGCAATCCGTCCTCGGGCAGCGTGGACGTGGCCGACAACGATGGCCCCGTGATCACCATCACGGGCGGCGGCGCCGTGACGGAAGGCGGAGACGCGACCTTCACGCTCACGGCAAACCCGGCCCCGTCCAACAACTGGCTGTCGGTGTCCGTGGCCATCGGCGCCACCGGAGAGTTCGGCGTGAGCAAGGGCGCTCGAACCGTCAGCGTCCCGCTGGTCAGCTCCCACGACTTCACCGTTGCCACCACCGACGACAACCTGGACGAGCCGGACGGCGCGGTCACCGCGACGGTCAAGGCCGGCTACGGCTACCGGGTGGGGGATCCGGCCGAGGCCAGCGTCACGGTGAACGACGACGAGGCGACGCCCGTCAACAACCCGACCATCACCATCGCCGGCGGCCCGGACATCAACGAAGGCGAGGACGCCACCTTCACGATCACCGCGACGCCGCCGCTGGCGGACGGCCAGACGCTGATGGTCACGTTGAAGAGTGAAGTCCCCGGACTTATCAACATCGACCGGAAGGAGACGATCACCGGAGCGACCACCACGTTCACCCAGCCCAGCGACGACAACAACTACGACGAAGCCGACTATTCCATGTCCTTCTCCATCAAGGCCAGCAACGGCTACCGGGTAGGCTCCCCCAGCAAGGCCAGCGTCAACATCATCGACGACGACCTACCCAAGGTCTCAATTAGAGCGGCGGATTACGAACGTGGCCGCAACGGCGTCCCTGAAAACGGCACGGCGACCTTCGGGATCTACATCAACCCCGCCTCGTACCAAGACGTGACGGTATCCCTGACAGTAACCACAACGGGCGACTTCGGGGTCCCGAACGGCGTCCGGGAGGTGATTGTTCCAGTTAGGAGAAGCGCTGAGCTCCGCATCTCGCCGGTGCCCGACCACGAGGATGAACCCGACGGGTCGATCACGGTCACCGTGAACGCGAACAGCAATTACGAGATTGTCGGTTCTGGCTCGGCCTCCGTGGTCGTCACGGACGACGACGAGCCGTCCGGGCCGCGTCTCACCATCAGCGACGCCCAGGACAAGGCTCGGGCGGGAGGAAAGCTGGAGTTCCCGGTCGTTCTGAGCCAGGCCGCGGCGGGAACGGTCACCGTGGACTACGAGCTGGGAACCTTCAGCCAGTGGCTCTGGCCCGGCGAAGACTTCCAGGACGACGACGGCGGGACCAGCGGCACCATCACCTTCGCCGCCGGGGAAGTCTCGAAGGTGCTCGACGTGCACATCAGCCCGGACGCCTACTTCGAGCACAACGACCGGATCTACGTCGAACTTAGCAACCTGGTCGGGGACGCCCATCTTCCCTTGCAAGCAAGCTGGGCGGAGGGCCGGCTCACCACTCGCTGATCCCACCCCGTCCATCCCCGACGGAAACCCGCCACAGCCTCCTTTCGGGGGCTGTGGCATTTTGAATGGATGACCCGGCATTGCATTGCGCATGAGCCAGCGTTCAGCCTCGCCGCGGCGGCACGGGAAAGGCGGCGGGCAAGCCGGACCGGGGAAGGCGGGCAGCCGCCGTCCCGGGCGGCGGCGATGGCCGGCCTCGAGACCCGGAGCGGCGCGCCCCCGGTGGCCGCGCCGACGTGATAGACTGAGAACGTGCAGTCCGTCGCGGGCGTGGTCGCGGGCAGGTTGCTCCGGGCCCAGCGCCGGCGGAAGGCGGCGGAGAAGCGAAACTCGCTGGGAATGGCGGCACGGCCGGTCGGGAGGAGATGATGGCATTGTCGGTTGGCGGGACGGTGGAGCGATGCGCCAACCGGCGGGTGGCGGCGGCGGCGTTGGCGGGCGTCGCCGGCTGCGTGGCGGGCCTGGCCTGGCGCCAGGCGAGGCTGGGAGGGCTGGACCTGCTCGACGGCCGGGGCTGGTACACGCCAGGGGAGGCGGTGGCCCTGTTCGACGCCCTGGACGGCCTCGACGCCGGCGCCAGGGCCGTCTACGCCACCACCGCGCTGACCATCGACATGGTGTTTCCGGCCTGCTACGGCCTGCTGTTCGCGGTCCTGCTGTTCCGGCTCTTTCGCGGCGGGGCGCCGCTGTACCTGCTGCCTTTGGCCCTCGCCTTTGCGGACGTGCTGGAGAACGTCACGGTGGCTGCGCTGGCCCTGAGCCACGACGGGGCGCCGTCTCCGCTGGCCTGGCTGGCGGCGGCGTTCACCCTGGTCAAGACGATACTGATCGCGGCCACGCTGGCGGCGGTATGCGCCGGCGGGACGCTCCGGCTGTGGGCAAGAATCCGCCGCTCAGCCTGACCGGGGAACCTCACATTCGCCCAGGCCGCCTATGGTAGAGGGAAGCAGTTGCCCGACGCCGTGGGAACCATGACCATAGTGGAGGACCAGCTTGGGGCTGCGCCGGGGCAGCAGTCCGGCGGAGGGGGCCGCCCCGGCCCCTTGCTCTGCACCATGACACCGACGCCGTTTAGAGATGCGGTGATCCAGCGCCCCCTATACCGCTGCCGAGGGAACGGCAATGTCCTTCCTTGACGGCGTGACCGGCAAAAGGCCGCCCCGACGGATTGCCGGAGCGGCCTCGCCCGGTTGCGATGCCCTGATTGGAGCTACGGACCCTTTGCGACTGCCACGACGACCTTTCCATCGTCAAGCCAATCGCGGCCTCACTATGGATACTGCCAAGGGCGCCTATAAGCCCAGGGTGAACCTGATGTGAAAGGTTCTTGATTTTGTCCAGCTTGGTGGGCCTAAGCGTACCGAACTGCGAACTTTTCGCTGGGATGTGATCCTGTAAAAAAGATAGACCGCATCAGGGCTGATGACAAGGCGGGCACGGCAGCCCAAATCCACCACCTAATGGGAGGAAAAGACCTCGTTGGAGCCAGCGGCAAAGCTGGCTATGATGGTTACGGGACAAACACAACCATCACCAACGAGGTGCAGTCATTATGCAACAGGGAGTCCTGCCATTCCAGTATGGGACGGAGCATCGCGCTGGGGGCATGACGGGGCTGTCGGGGTTGGCGGTCTATCTGGAAATGGCCGATGCGATGGGGCTGGGCGAGTCGATCCGGCGCTACGTGAAGGTCAAGGAGGGCGGACAGGGATGGACGGACCGGCAGATGGTCACCGCGCTGGTGCTGCTGAATCTGGCCGGTGGAGAAGGAGTGGACGACCTCCGGGTGCTGGAAGGGGACGAGGGTCTGGGCCGGATGTTGGGCCGGGTGGAGACGCACCGGCAGCGGGCTTGTGAGCGCCGGGAGGAGGGCAGCCGGTGGCGGGGCGGGCGGCGCCGCAGCGTCCCGTCTCCGTCGGCGGTGTTCCGGTACCTGGGCCGGTTCCACGACCCGGTTCAGGAGGAGGCCAGGCAGCCCCATACGGCGTACATACCCGCGCCCAACGGCGCGCTGCGCGGGCTGGGGAAGGTCAACGCCGAGATGATGAGCTTCGTCCGGGACCACCTGGAGCAGGAGCAGGCGACGCTGGACATGGACGCGACGCTGATCGAGACCTACAAGCAGGAGGCGCTGTACTGCTACCAGGGCTACAAGGCCTACCAGCCGATGGTCACCTACTGGGCCGAGGCGAACCTGGTGGTCCATTCGGAGTTCCGGGACGGCAACGTGCCAGCGGGGTTCGAGCAACTGCGGGTGTTGCGGGAGTCGCTGGCCCATCTGCCGGAGGGCGTGGTGAAGGTGATGCTGCGGTCGGACACGGCGGGGTACCAAGTTGAGTTGTTGCGGTACTGCGCCGAGGGGAGGGATGAGCGGTTCGGAGTGATCGAATTCGCGGTGGGGGCGGACGTCACGGAGGGGTTCAAGCGTGCGGCAGCCGAAGTGGAGGAGAGCCAGTGGCGCCGGTTGCCCCGGATGGTGGGGGAGTTGGCGGTGGAGACGGAACAGGAGTGGGCCGAGGTGGACTTCGTGCCCGATAGATTGGCTTATTCCAAGAATGATCCCGACTACCGTTTCATAGCGGTCCGGGAGCCGCTGAGGCGGCCGCCGCTGCCGGGCATGGAGGATGACCTGGAGTTGTCGGTTCCGGCGATGGAGATGCCGAACCGGGGCTGGTACAAGATCCGGGGGATAGTGACTAACCGGGAGCTACCGGGAGATGAGGTGGTGCGGTGGTACCGGGAGAGATGCGGGAAGGGCGAGGAGGTGCATGGTGTGCTGAAGGAGGACTTGGCTGGCGGGAGGCTGCCGTCGGGACAGTTCGGGGCCAACGCGGCCTGGTGGGCGATAGCGGCGCTGGCGTTCAACCTGAACTCGGCGGTCAAGCAGTTGGCCCTGGGCGGTCAGTGGGTGAACAAGCGGCTCAAGGCGGTGCGCTTTGCTCTGATCAATCTGGCCGGACGGGTGGTCTGCCACGCCAGGAAGCTGCTGATCCGGCTGGCCCGGGGCCATCCATCCTTCCCGCTGCTGGCGGGAGCGCACCGGAGAATAGCGGCGCTGGCCCACGGCCCACCCTGACCTGGGACGGTCTGCGCCACTACCGACGGGCATTCAAGCGACGGGGACTCCCGCCGTAGGGACACTGCGCCCTTCTCCAGGACCGGTTGGCATAGACCTCGCCCTGGCGTCGCCGGCCAACGCCCCAAAATCCCCTTCCAGCGCCTACTCCTGCCACGCCAACCCACTGCCAACCTGTCAGCCGTCAGCCGATGCCCCAACCGGCCCAATCAAGGAGCCCCAAAACCATTTTTCTCCCATTAGGTGGTGGATTTGGGGGCAGATAATCGCCGTGCCCGCCTCATGCCATTGGCCATACCTTACAGCCAGCCGGCGCTTCCGGGCAACCAGCGCGGAGGGACTGGTCCTGGCCCAGAGCGACTCTCGCAGATGGCGATTGCCGTTTCCGCTCTGGCGAGCAGCCGGAACGTCCCCATTGGCCCCGTTTTCTGGGCGTCGGCTTCTGCAGGCAAGGCGGATACACTCGGGTAGCGGCTGGCAAAGGTTGAGCGAGACCTCGGTGTTGACGGCATCCGTGCCGGCGTTGTAAAATATTGGTTACGATACACAGTATCAATAATGTATCAAGAAACGTAGCCTTTGCGTTGCCAGTCTGGAATCCGTCAAGACGTGCTGACACTGGGGCGCAACCCACCGCCACATTATCGGATGCCTTGATGCCGGCTACCGCAAACCAGGCGATGACGATAGCTGAGCAACCGCCGCATACGCTGCGCAATTGAGATGAACCTGAGATCAGACATAACCATTCCAGCCGGAGGTTGGGACCGGGGTTTGCCGGGCCCTGGCGCATCTGGCGTTTTGGGCTTGAATTTGCCCACACCTACCCTTCTGAGCCCCCCCTGAAAGGGGTAGGTATTTTTGCATGATGTTGATTATCTCCTCACCAGATGATGATGCAGTCGGTGGTTCACAAACCTGGAAACTCGGCTTTGAGCGCCATCACACCGTCGCGAGGAGCCGCGGCTGGGCAGCGCGCTTTCGGGGGTTTTGTGCGTAAATTCGGCATTTACCTACCCCTGTCAGCCCCCCCCCCCCCGAGTTTCCCGAGGACAGACGCGCTTGTAGGCAGGCCAGCCCCTCAAATCATGCCGGCCGACGCTTTGGCGGTCGGATCCCGACAGCATTGACTGTCGCGGGTCTGGCCGCTTTTTTGCGTGTGGCGGTGGCAGCCCCTGACTGCCGAGGCGCCGATGCCGGTCCTAATCTCTTGCTTGATGCTGCCGGACTTCCCCCATACCCAGCCGTCCGGCACGGAGATGAACCAGTGTAACCACCCCCCACGCGCATTGAGCGCGATACCCGGAAAGACCAACCAAACCCAACCGAAATTTCGAGAAAGAGGAATATCAGAGACCCATGCACAATCTTACCCAGGCATCAATCCCCCTGAGACTCTTCGGCGCCGTCCTGGCGCTGACCCTGATCGCCGCCGTCGCGGTGACCATTACACTGACCGCCGCGCCGACCCAAGCCCAGAGCGAACTCCCGGGCAATACACCGGCCCTGTTGAACGTGTACACCAACCCGCAACCCTGCGGGGAGGGGCCCGACACCCTCGCCGCCGCTGACATGTCTGAACCGCACGAGCGGACCACGGGCCACTACGCCCTCTTCGACACCTACTGGGAGAAGACCGCCTCAGACCCCGGAGAATCCACTGACACGGATCCGGCCAATACCGGCATCCTCCACACCAACACCTGCCCGCCTTATGTGTCGCAGACGCTCGAACCTGACCCCGATGCTGAAGAGGGGGAGGACAAAATTACGGTCACCAAATACAGCGAGTCCGGGGTTGACATCGATGAACTGATCATCCACGTCACGGACCTGCGCAAGGTGGCGGTGGTCGCCACTGAAGCCGAGGCGACCGCCGGCCAGCTGTCCCTGGAGCGGTACCAGGGCCTCCGCGAGGCGTTGGGTTTGTTCGGCCCAAACGACGAGAAACTCCCGGTGCCGGCCGGCACCGAGGTCTGGTGGCTGCGCACGGACGACCCCAGCACCGCCGACGTGGACGAAAGCGCGGTGGACGACCCGGGCACCACCGAGGACGAGACCGCCACGGAGCACAGCAACGGCCTGTCGCTGGGCTTCACGACCTGGCGTCTGGACGGCCAGGACTGGGCCAGGCGGGACGGCGACGGCAACCTCGTCAACGACACGCCGTTGCGCTACGCCTTCGAGCTGGAACGCGAGCGCGGCATCCCGCTCTCAGCTGAAGCGCACCTGCTCTCCTACCGCGTTGACCCAGAGGATCGGGACGCCGCGCGTAAAGAAATCTGGAACAGCGCAGCGGTCCACACCAAGCCGCTGGATATGGAGCCCGGGCAGTTCGAAAGTTTCGAATGGATCTTCACCGACGCCGGCACCTACGAGATCTCGGTCCACCTCATCGGCTGGGTCAACCACGTCAAGCCGGCAGATGCTGGCGGGGACTGGAAGGCCATCAGCGCCAAAGTAACCGAGAGCAGCGAGGTCAAGGCGTACACCATCCAGGTAGGCGACGAGCTCCTCGAAAATGAGCCGCCGGTCTTCGGCGCCAATCGCGCCGTGACCGAGAACTCCCCGGCCGGCACGCTGGTGGGCGCTCCGATTCCCATCTATGAGGGAGAAGCGGACACCTTCTACTACAGCCTGTCCGGCGAGGGCCACGAGCAATTCGCGGTGGAGGCCATCGCAGATCCGCACTCCGTCCAGATCAAAGTCGCCGACGGAGCAGACCTGGACTATGAGACGAAGCCCAGCTACCAACTCACGCTGAGCGTCACCGACAGGATCGACCACGAGAGCAACCACGACCTCTCCACCGACGACACCCTGGCGGTCCGGATTGCCCTGGAGGACGAAGAACCCAGCGTGACGCTGAGCGCCACACCAGGTGTCGATCTCGTAGTCGGCCAAAAGTCCAGGCTCGACGCGACGCTGGACACGAGTGATATACCCAACGGCCAAACTCCACAACTGACGTGGTACTCAAAGGGTGAAAACGAAGCCGACTGGAGCGGCCCCCTTTCGGTACTGGGCCAAATTTGGCGCCACTCCCACGCCAACATCCATCCGCACTCCCATCCCGGTTCCGAGTCCTTTAAGGCGAAAATGACGTGGGGCACGGGCAGCGTGTGGTCAAATGTTATCACGCTTACCTGGCGTGAAGCCGAATAAGGCCGGCCCGCCATGTCTGTCGCCAAAACGCTGATCGTGCTGTGGCTGGTAGCCGTGGCCGCCATGATGGCGGCCACGGCGCCGGCTCCGGCGGCGGCTGCCTCGCCCGCCCATGGTTCGCTCCATTTCAGTTTGGAGTCTGATCCGTCAACTGCTCCAGGCTTTGCATTAGATCCCGCATGGCTCATCAATCTAAAGGTTGTAGACAGCCGCGCCATTAAAACCCCGATCCGGGACGTCAGGGTTCAGCTGAGTGTGGAACCGCCAGAACTCGCCGTTCCGGGGGGTTGGAGTGCACTCCCGGTAATCTATCAAGGTTCTGATAACACCCCAGATCACGTCGGCTATCTCGACCCCCAAACGGGGGTTTGGACCATTCCGGTCATGCCGCATGGCGGCAATGCAAGTCTGCGGATTGATGGTAGATCAAGCCTGGACAACAGTACGGGGCAAGTTGTCGTAGCTCGGCTCTATGCAAAGATAATTTCTTCCAGGCCATCGGAGCACCCGCCTACTCCGGAGAACAACGAGACGGAAGCTCATTACGTCCTTGGAACAGCGAGAGAATTTCGCTTTACCGCTGCCAACCCCGGAGTGGCTCTTGAATTCGTGGCAGACGATGCGGGAACGTTTCGTATCAGGGCATCAAGCTATACCCGGGCGTATCACCCGGAGTTGCCTCGCCCGGGCTCAAGGTACCGTAACACAGCATACGACGTTTCCGTGCAGTACGAATTGACAGAGGGGCTGGAATTTGCACCCGGGCCGTTACCATCCGATGTCAGGCAGATCAATGATCGCACCAGAGCCTGGGATGTCGGTACTATGTATGAATCTGATAGCAACCTTAGTCATTTAAACATTCGTAATTTAGATGTGCCGGTAGCCATCTCCGCATTTCCGTCGTTGGAGGCCGTGCCTCTGACAGAGCGCTGTCTGACGGCGAGGATTACGCGCGTCGTGCCTGCTTTCGAACTGGATGCTACCAAGCGAACGAATGACGTGGCAACTCTGTGCATGGAGGACCCGAAGCGGGTGCTGAGCACTGGAGAGATTATCCTCTGGTGGCTTCACGACTGCGTGGACGTCACCGAACATCCCTGTAACGACGCCGATGAGTTGTTGCTGCTGGCGAGAGAAGACGGCGACAATAACATCACACTGCCGGGACATAGGTACGATCGATATTTCACTCCCGACTCGGTCATCATTAATGTGCGCGACCCCTCTGGTCGCGAATATGATACCGACAATGATAGCGTTACTGACGGCACCACCGTGTCGTGGCAGACCGGCCGAAAAGAGTCCCGCAATTTCAATCGCGATGGCATTAGAGTTTGGTACTCCCGGATAGGTTTCAACGCCAACATCGCCGACTGGAGCAACGTGGTCCGCACGGTAAGTGTGAGCGGGCTGCGTGGCACGACAGCCCCAGGTAGAGTCAAAGTCCGCTTCGACAGCAGTTCGGCAGGGACGTTCTTTAATCCCAACCCCAGGCACGAACGCCCCCCCTTCAATTTGAGCAGGACTACCGCCTCTCAAACGGACATGTTTCTGGAGTTTGAGACGCTCGGCACCTACGTGGTTAACTTCCACGCCTTGGCGACCCGTACCGACGCAACCGAGTATCCGGCCATGGGAGATTACGTTTTCCACGTGGGCCCGATCACTGAGTTGGCGGTAAGGAACGGTGGTGAGGGCAGCCCGCTGGCGCCGGCAGGACAGATGGCCTACACCATCCACGCGTCCAGCAACGGCCCGGACACGGCCCCGGCGGTGGAGGTAACCCTCAGCGGCGTACCGGAGGGCGCGGAGAGCATCGCCAGCGAGGGCAGCTATGAGCAGGGCGACTGCGGCGCTTCCGGCCTCTGCGATGGGACGTGGACCATTGGCGCGGTGACGACCTCTGATCCACGACCCTTCGACGGCAAGCTGGCCTTCCCCACGCTGACCCTCATCACCCCGGCCGGCGCCAACACGCCGGACATCACGGCCACCATCGCCAACGTCGAGGACTACGAGAAGTGCATCGACGGCGACGGCAATGACGTGCCGGTCATCGGAGCGGACGCCGCCGCTCGGAAGGCGGCCTGCGAGGCGACCAGCGGGAACAGCTGGCACAGCACCCCCTACTACGACTACATCGATTACAACAACACGGCCGCCATAGCGGCCCGCCCCGGAGCCGGCGGGCCGGTGCCGGGGACGCCGGAGCGCCTGAACGCGCGGACGTATTCCGATCCGCCCTTCGCCCTCGTCAGCTGGAACCCGGTGGAGCGGGTGAACGGTTGGCCGGTGTCCCGCTACGAGGTGCGCGAGTTCGCGCCGCCCTGCCAGTTGCCAGCCCCTGACGCGGAGGCCACGGCCACGGTGAGCGGCGAGCTGTACCTGGACACCGATCTGGATGCCGGCGAGGATAAATGCTACGCGGTGCGCGCTGTCAACGAGCGCGGCATCCCCGGCTACTGGTCCATGGTCTCGGTCGGCGGTGACCGGGGCGCGACCATGACGCCGCAATCCCTCACCGTAGCGGAGAACGGCGGCACGGGCCACTACACGGTGGTCCTGGACGCCCAACCCCGGTCTACGGTCGCCGTCACCTTCGCCAGCGCGGACACCGACGTGGCCACGGTGCGGTCGGCCCTCTCCGACAGCCGGCTGCTCTTCGGCCCGGGCAACTGGGACATCCCCCAGAGGGTCACGGTGACCGGGGTGGACGACGACATCGACAACCCCGACGACCGGCGCAGCACCGTCATCCGGCACTCCCTGAGCGGCGGGGGCTACGATAACGTGCCGGTGCCGTCGGTGCGGATTACGGTGACCGACGACGACGGTCCCGATGAACGGCCGCAGCAAATGTCGGCGGCGGTGTCCAAGAGCAGCCTGACCCTGGCGGAGGAGAGCGGAACGGACATCTACACGGTGTCGCTGAGCCACCCGGCCGAGAGCCCTGTGGAGCTGAATTTCACCGCCGACGGCCCGGTAACGGTCAGTCCCCCCAGGCATACCTTCGCCACCGGCGGCCGGGGCCCCAAGACCATCACCGTGACGGCGGTGGACGACGGCGGGGAGGTCAACCCCGGCGGCCAGCGCCCCGCCACCATCAGGCACACCCTGAGCGGCGGCGGCTACGGCGGCGTGCCGGTCCCCGACGTGTCGGTGACGGTGCTGGACGGCGACGTTCCCGCCAGGGTCAGCAAGTCGGCGGACTCGCTCACCATATCCGAGGCCGGGGGATCGGGCTCCTACACGGTGTCGCTGAACAAGCGGCCCACGGGCCTGATGACGGTGCGCCTGAGCGTGACCGGCGCCGACCCGGGCGCGGTCCGGGTGACGCCGGCGGCACTGGCCTTTACCCCGGAGAACTGGCAGACTCCCCAGACGGTGACTGTGGTGGGAGAGGACGACGATGCGGTCACCGGCGCGCGCCACGCCACCATCGAGCACGAGGTGCTGGGCGGGGGCTACGACGGGGTGTCCCTGGGCCCGGTGGCGGTGACGGTATCGGACAACGACGTGGCCGAGATAACGCTGTCGGAGGCCGTTCCGAGTCTGAGCCTGTCGGAGGCGGGGCCGCGGTCGGCGACCTACCAGGTATCCCTGTCCAGCCGGCCCACCAGCGAAGTCAAGGTGAGCATCAGCAGCGACGATGAGAGCGTGGTCCGAGTGAGACCCAGCGAGGCGACCTTCGGGCCCAGCGACTGGAACGTGCCCTACGTGATCACGGTGACCGTCCAGGGCGACGGGGTTGACAACCCGGGCGACCTGCGCGCCGCCACCATCCGGCACGAGGCCAGCGGCGGCGAATTCCAGGGAGTTGCCAAGGAAATCGCGGTTACGGTGGCAGACGACGACGAAGCGGGCCTGAGGATTGCGGAGTGCATCGGCGGCGCGAACCGGGACAGGTGCAGCAACGATCCCGGCGACGTCCGGTGGCAGGAACCCGGCGGGGAGATCACGTGGAGCGTGTCGGAAGACGGAGAGCGTCAGACGACAGGGATGCTGACCCGGCAGTTCTGCATCGCGCTGGGAAGCGCGCCGGCGGATGGGATATGGCTGGCCGTCGAAAGCAGCAACCCGTCGGTTGCCAGACCGGTGGGAAGCACCACTTTCAGGATCGACAACGGCAACTGGAACAATTGCGTAGAGCGGTTCTCGGCAGACTCCAGCACCGGGCTCCTGCCTCTCGTGAGGCTGATGATCGGCAGGCCCGCCGGCGATGGCCGGGCGACGGCCGAGGCGCCCCCGGTGGGCGCTGAGGCCACGATCACCCTTCTTATCAGGCAGGAGCGGGACGGCGACGGCGCCCACTATTCGGAAGGGTTCCGGGCTGAGTACACTCTGCGCATAGTGGAGTAGGCGGACTGGAGGCTGGCCAGCGACAGTCCAGGGGTCCGGGGCGCGCTGGGCGTTCCGGACCCCTGCCGTTTTCCGAGGGGCGGCCCACACCCTGAGAGACCAGTGGAAGCGGAGCCGCGCCGGGCGGACGAAGGGGATCTGGGGAGCGAAGGCCCGGCCCGGCGCGGGTATAATGCCCCAACGGGCAGGCCGCCACCCATCGCAACTCCACGCTGGGCCTATTGAGGTTCGCCGTGACCGCCGCCAGAATGACGACCGGGGCGTCGAGGCAGGCCGGCCGTTGAGCGGTGGTCAATCTTCACCCCTGAGGTCCGCTAAGAGGGGAAACCTGACGGGCTTGCGGGAAGGGGTTCCGCCGCAGGTCCGCAGTTCCAGGCCGGTTGCCCGCAGTTGCGCCGGCAAGCGCTCTTGAGTAAGGTATCCGTGAGATGCCCGACTACCCCCACATAGCGGACTACTACGCCAGGCGCCAGGAACTGGTGGAGTTCGGCGGCTCGGACAACGAGCTGAACATCCGCCCGGCCTTCCAGAACTGCCTGGACGCCTACTGCCGGGAGCATCGGGAACGGCTGGTGCTGATTCCCGAGCTGAAGACGGCGGGCAACGTCATCCCCGACGGCACGGTGAAGGACACCCTGCGCATGGCCCGGGGCTACTGGGAGGCCAAGGACAGCCACGACGACCTGGACGCGGAGATTCGGGCCAAGTTCAACCGGGGCTACCCCAAAGACAACATCGTGTTCGAGGACTCGGAAACGGCGGTGCTGGTGCAGAACGGCGACGTGGCCCTGCGGGTGGATATGTCCCGCCCCGGCGAACTGCACCGGCTGATACGGCGCTTCCTGGACTACGAACTGCCCAGCATCGAGGAGTTCCGCCAGGCCCAGGCGCAGTTCAAGGCCGACCTGCCGGCGGTGCTGGAAAACCTGCGACAGTCGGTGGCGGCAGCCGAGGAGGGGAACGCCGACTACCGGACCAATGCAGCGGAGTTCCTGGCCCTGTGCCACCGGAGCATCGGCCCCGACGTGTCGGAGGCCGACGTGCGGGAGATGCTGCTCCAGCACGTCCTCACCAAGGACATCTTCCACCGCGTTTTTGACGAGGACCAGTTCCACCGGGAAAACAACGTTGCCAGCCGGTTGGACGACCTGGAGAGCGCCTTCTTCACCGGCAACGTGCGGCGGGAGGCCATTGACCGGCTGCGGGCCTACTACGGCGCCATAGGCCGGGCCGCCGACGAAATCGCCGATTACGCGGAAAAGCAGCAGTTCCTCAAGGCCATCTACGAGGACTTTTATAAAGCCTACAATCCCGCCGCCGCCGACCGCCTGGGCGTGGTCTATACCCCCAACGAGGTGGTGGACTTCATCATCCGGGGGACGGACTGGCTGCTGCAAAGGCACTTCGGCAAGACCCTGGCCGACGACAACGTGCAGATCCTGGACCCGGCCACGGGGACGGGCACCTTCGTCACCAACCTGATCAACCACCTGCCCCTGGAGCGGCTGGAGCGCAAGTACCGCAACGAGATTCACGCCAACGAGGTGGCGATCCTGCCCTACTACATCGCCAACCTGAACATCGAGTACACCTACCGGGAGCGAACGGGGGAATACCTGGAGTTTCCCAACCTGTGCTTCGTGGACACCCTGGACAACATGGACTGGCAGGGCGCGGGGGCCAGTGGCGGCGCGGTGCAGCGGCAGGGGGCCTTCAACCTGGGGGCGTTGTCGGAGGAGAACTGGATACGGGTGCAGGAGCAGAACGAGAAGCCCATCAGCGTGATCATCGGCAACCCGCCGTACAACGCCAACCAGCAGAACGAAAACGACAACAATAGGAACCGGGAGTACCCCGAGATAGACCGGCGGATCAGCGAGACCTACGTAGCCGCCAGCACGGCGCAGAAGACCAAGCAGTACGATATGTACAAGCGGTTCATTCGGTGGGCATCCGATAGGCTGGACGACGACGGGATAATCGGGTTTGTAACGAACCGGGCCTACCTGGACACCCGGCAGGACGATGGTTTCCGCAAGTTGGCAGCCGAAGAGTTCACCGACATTTACGTACTGGACCTCGGCTCAGACGTGCGGCGCAACCCGAAAATCTCAGGCACCAGCCACAACGTTTTCGGTATCCAGACCGGCGTTGCCATCGGCTTCTTCGTGAGGGAGAAAGCCAAGTTGGGACAGTGCGGCATTCACTACGCCCGGCGGGAAGACGCGGAACTGGCTAAGGACAAACTCGCCTATCTGGGGAGCGCCGGCTTGGACGGCATTGAGTTTGAGACCATCACGCCGGACAAGCGCAACGACTGGCTCAACCAGTCCAACAGCGACTTTGAGAAACTGCTGCCGTTGGCGAACCGCGAGACCAAGCTGGCGAAGCGGGTTGAGGATGAAGGGGCGGTGTTCGGGCTGTATTCAATGGGCGTCGTTACCAACCGTGACGAATGGGTCTATGACTTCGACCATGCCCATCTTGGCAGCAAGGTTCGTGCGTTCATCAATGAATACGAGGAGAGCCGGGCCGAACACGGCGGCAAGGACGTTGACGACGGCATTCTCGGCACCAAGATCAAATGGACGCGAGACCTCAAGCGACAATTGCGCCTGGATTTGCCCAACGTGTTTGACCGAGCAATGGTTCGCCGAACGCTGTTCCGTCCCTTCGTGGGAAAGCAACTCTACTTCAGCCAGAACCTGAATGAAATGCAGTATCAACTGCCGGAGGTCTTTCCCAACGGCAGTGACGATGAAAACCGGGTAATATGTTTCTGCGTCAACGGCAAAGGCTTCTACGTACTGGCGGCAGATAGGGTTTTTGACCTGCACTTCACCGGCGACACCCAATGCCTGCCCCTCTACCGCTACACCGACGACGGGGAGCGGGTCTGCAACGTCACCCAGTGGGGCATTCGGCAATTCAACGACCACTACCGGCAGGAGTGGGGCGATGCTTTCGACGAACTGGCTGGGCGCGAGGGCATAACCGCCAAGGACATCTTCGCCTACACCTACGCCGCGCTCCACGACCCGGTGTACCGCCACGACTACCGGGTGGACCTGCTGCGGGAGTTTCCCCGCCTGCCCGTCTACCACGATTTCCACCTCTGGCGGGACATGGGAAGGGAACTGCTTGACCTGCACATCGGGTTCGAGCAGGCGGAACCTTATCCCCTGGAACGGGTTGACCTGGAGGGTGAACCCAGGCGGGTTATCCTGCGGGCCGATAGAGAGAAGGGCGCCATCGTGCTGGACGACAAGACCACGCTGTGGGGAGTGCCGCTGGAGGCGTGGGAGTACCAACTGGGCAGCCGCTCGGCCCTGGAATGGGTTCTGGACCAGTACAGGGAACGCAAGCCCCGGGACCCCACCATCGCCGAGAGGTTCAACACCTACCGCTTCGCAGACCACAAGGAACGGGTGATAGACCTGCTGCGTCGGGTGTGCGCGGTCAGCGTGAAGACGGTGGAAATCGTGGGGCGGATGGCGTACTGGGACGGGGAGTACCTGGTGGTGTCCGGGGACCGGGACCGGCGCGAGCGAGTCTACTCCACAGCCAGTATCACCACCGGGCCGCCGGCGGCTACCTCCACGTACAGGCTGTAGCCGTCGAGCAGCGCCATTCCCAGGAGGGGCGTGGTGTCGGCTTCGTCCACATCGACAAATCTGGGATGCCCGTCCCACGATGCAGTGACGCCATAGACGTCGAAGAACTCCACGCTACCATTGGCCAGGGTCGCCTGGCCCTCCGATTGAAATGGAAGCTCCAACTCGACAATCATCCTGGGCGGCAGGGTCAGGAAGCCGTTGAAGCCGGTATCGACGACAGCATCAATTTCCCGGCTTTGCCCCGACGGACCTTCCAACGCCAGCCTCACGATGGGTTCGTAGGCGGCGTTCACCACGCCCTGGATCACTGGCCTCTCAGCAGGGGACGCCCCCCGAAATGCCGCAGCGCAGGATACCCCACCCGCACGGACCACACCCGGGCCTCCGGTCGCCGGACGCGCAGCTCCCCCACCGCAGCAACCACGGAGCCGCCAATGGCGTAGTCGCCGCTGTCCACGTCAATGGAGACGATCTCTCCGTGGTGGCGCGTCTCAACCTTTGACCGGATGTCGCGCTGGTAGATCTCGTCGCCCAGGCGGGCAACGTCCGATTTAGGGCGGGTTGGCTCGTTCACTGTCATCACTCCCAAGGAAGGGATCTGCCTCTCCGACATTCTATACCCTATACCGCCGGGCAGATTTCGGACAGACAAAAAGCGACAATTCTCCCGTCGCAGCGTCACTGACACCAGCCCGATGACGGCGGCAGCCTCCGGCTGCTACGCTGGAGACATGGCCTTTTCACGAGAGCGCATCCTGGACGCCCTGGCGCGGCTGCCCTTCATCGACGCGGGGGAGTTGGCCCTGGTCCTGGGCGAGCCGCCGGCGACGGTGCATCGCGCCCTGTCCGCTCTGCTGAGAGACGGCCTGGCCCAGCGGGTGAGCCACGGCACGAGTCACCTGCCGTCCAGCCATAGGTACCACCTCACGAGGAAGGGCATTGCCGAAGCTGCCAATGCCCTGGACTTCGACGCGCCCTCTGACTTCGTGCGGGCCTATCCCGTGTCCCGGCAGTGGCTGGCACTGCTCACCCGCCGCATGGACGCCGTGGCTTCCATCTACCGTTTGGCGGCCACACAGTCCCCGGGCGTGGACGGGCTGGAAACCCAGGTGGAGTTCCAGCGCCGGGGCCGGTTCGACGCGGTGATCACCCTGCACAATGGCAGCAGCTTCGGGGTGGTGCGCCAGGGATTGGCGCTGCGGCGCCGCTCCCTCTACGACCGGCTGCGGGCCATCGCGGAGTACCGCTACAACCGCCGTCCCTCCGTGGTGCTGGTGCTGGTTCCCAGCCCCTGGGAGCAGCGGCTGACCGACGAGTTCTGCCTCAACGCCGACCTCCGTGACTATTTCGTGGGCGTCGAGCGCCGGGAGACCCTGGAAGAGTGGGACCGCCTGACCTGGATTTCGTCCAACTGGGTGATTGGCAGGATGTACCGCACCCTGGAGCAGGTGGTCTCCCAGGCCGAACCCGGCAGCCGGTTTCATCCGGAGGCGCCGGAGCGTAAGCGGGCGTCGCTGCCTGACCCGGAGCGCATGGTCAGGGCAGCCCCGGACTTCGGCATCAGCCCTGCGGAGAAGCGCGCCCTGGACCTGATCACCGACCATCCCATGATCCCCCGGGAGCACCTGGCCCGCTGGCTGGGCGTGTCCGACGGGAGAGTCAGCCAGATGACCCGCAGCCTGGCGAATGATTGGAAATTGGTGGAACAGCGCGGCAGGCGGGGCGACGTGCGTTACACGCTGTCCGACCGGGGCATCAGGTACGTCACCCGCCGGGACCGGGCGCAACTGTCCACCACCATGAACGCCTGGAGCACCGAGGACGCCGCCGACAATCACGGACGGCCCCGTCCCCTGGGACACCGCATCCTAACCTGGCAGCGCCAGACCGGCCACGCCGACGGTATCACCTGGTTCCTGTCCGAACTGGCCGCCGAAGCGATGACCGAGGACGCCAGCGAACTGCGATGGTCCATCCCCACCGCCCGCTCCGACCGGGCCTTCAACCGGGGCGAGGACGCCATCGCCCCAGACGCCGTGGGACACCTGCTCGTCAACGCCCTGCACGTGCCCTTCTACCTCGAGCACGAGCTGCGCGCCCGCCACCCCAGGGGAGTGGCCGCCCGCCTGCGCCCCTACATCCGCTACTACCGCTCCGACGCGCCCCGGGATGACCAGCCGCCATTCCCGACCACGCTGTTCGTGGTGGACACCGAGGAGGTGGCCGAGACCTACGCCAGCACCGCGTCCCGGATGCCGGCGATGAAGCTGCCCATCCTGGTGTCCAGTAGGGAGCTTCTGTCCTATAGGGGGATACTGGGCCGGTCCTGGCGTCCCCTGTGGGACGGTGAACATCCGCCCCTGGCGCTGCGGGAACTGGGGGTGTACGAGTGGGACAGACTGCGCCGCCGGATGCGCCGGCAGGAGACACAGCAAACATGCTGATACGGCATCTTCCACCCGCTCTGTTGTCCGGGGGCGCAAACTGTCCTCCGGGGGCAATTTCAGGGATTGTCCCGGAGGCCTCGACGTATCATTGTCCCCTGGTTTCAGGTACGAAACGGGCTGCAATGCCCCTTGACCATTCAAAAATTGCATTCTTGCAAGTGTGAGAAACGGCGCTAAAACAACGAGGGTGATTTTGGCAAAAGTGCAATCGCCTGACGCGTCGCCGTTTACGAGGTGATTTACATGTCAGATAACGTCAAAGACGACGTCCACTGGGTGGACAAGGGGGAGGCGGCGCGGGAGTTGGAGGTATCGCTATCGACCCTGGACCGGATGATCCGCAAGGGCGAGGTGGAGGTGGGGAGAGAAGGCCGGCGGGTCTACGTGAAGCTGCCCGGACCCCGTTACCCCAGCGACCGGGAGCTGCTGCGCCAGTCCAGGGCCAGAGTGGAACGGCTGGAGCGGACGGTCGGGGAACTGACCGAGGAAGCGGACCGGTTGGAGCAGGAGAGAGACCGGGCCCGGGCCGAGACGGACACCGCCATAGACGAGTACCGCAAACTGGAAGAAGTGTTGGTCCGGGAGCAGAACGGCCACCAAGGGGCCATACGCTGGACCGCCAGGCTGGGCATCGCCGTCGCCGTGCTGGTGGTCTTGCTGGCGCTCACCGTCCTGGTCGCGTGGTGGCTGATCACGTAGGGCCTGTGGGTCCATGCAAAGGCTGGAACGCCAAACCGACTAACCGGGCGCAGTTGACGGCGGTGTTAGGATGAAGGATAATAATAGTAAGACAAGACAATACCACAGCAAGCCAGGCAGAGACCATGCCCCCACGCAGGATTTCCAGGACCATCACCTTTTCGCTGCCCCCGGAGATGTTCGCCGAGGTGCAGCGGGTCAAGGAGGAAGAGGGACGCGATATGAGTGAACTCGTGCGCGAGGCCCTCCGCCTGTACATGGAAGACCGGGAACTGCGCCGCGAGCAGCGCTTGGAACGACTGCGCTCCCGGCAGAATCAGCGAGACGATGATCAAGGAGGACACAGCGATGAGTAAGAATACCGACCTGGCGCCAGTGGCCCTATACGCCCGGGTCTCCAGCGACCGCCAGGACGTGGACCTCTCCGTGGCCGCCCAGCTCCGGGCATTGCGCGACTACGCCAAGAACAACGGCTATTCCATAGCCCGCGAGTACGTGGACGAGGCCGAGAGCGGCAGGATCGCCGACCGCCCCCAGTTCCGCAAGATGATCGACGAGGGCTCCAAGCCGGAAGCCCCATTCCGTGAGATTCTTGTATGGAAGTTTTCGAGGTTCACCCGCAAGCGGGAGCACGCCGTGGCGTTCAAGGCCCAGTTGCGGCGCAAGGGCATCCGCGTGGTGTCCATCACCGAGCAGGCCGAGGACAACGCCACCGGCAGGCTGCTGGAGGGCATCATCGAGTCGGTGGACGAATATTACAGCGAGAATTTAGGGCAGGAGGTCGTGCGGGGAATGCGCGAGGCCGCCTCTCGTGGTTTCTGGGTCTCCACCAACGCCCCCTACGGCTATCGCAAGGTCCACGTCCAGGACGGGGCCAAGAAACGCCCACGCCTGGAACTGGACCCGCCCAAGGACGCCGTGGCCCGCCGCGTCTTCGAGATGGTCCTGAGCGGCAAGAGCATCCTCGACGTAACCAAGACCCTCAACGCCGAGGGCATCCCCAACTCCAACGGCAAGAGGTGGATCAAGACCACCATCCACAACATGCTCAACAACGAGGCTTATACCGGCACTTTGGTCTGGGGCCAGAAGAGCCGGGACGGGCAGGAGCCGGTAAGAGTGGAGGACGCCTTCCCCGCCATCGTAACCGGAGAGGAGTTCATGCAGGTCAGAAAACTGCTGGGCTCCCGCGCCCCGAAACAGACCAACCCCCGCCGCGCCGCCAGCCCCTACCTGCTCAGCGGCCTGGCCCGCTGCCAAGCCTGCCGCAAGGCCATGACCGCCGCCGAGGCCAAGGGCGGCAAATACACCTACTACGTCTGCCACTCCCTCCTCAAGCAGGGCAAGGACGCCTGCCAGACACCCAGGCTGAATGCCCGCAACTTCGAGACCGTTATCATCGAGAACATCCGCGACAACATCCTCACCGAGTCCAACATCCGGGAACTGGTCAAGCTGGTGGACGAGGAGATGGACGGCGTCGCCAAAGAGGAGCGGGAGCGATTGGAGACCATTGAGGCCGAGCTGGAGGAGGTCAAGCGGAAGCTGGACCGCATCTGGCACTTCGTGGAGAGCACCGACCTGGACATGGCCGACGCCTCGGAACGCATCCTGGAACACCGCCACCGGCGGGAACAACTGGAGGCCGCCGCCGAGGATGCCCGGGCCGTGCTGGCCGAGCGGCGGGAACTGCTGGACAGCGCCGATATGGTGGCCGCCTTCGCCGCCGACATGAGCGAGTTTCTCCGGACCAGCGAACTCACCGAGACCAAAGCCTTCGTCCGGTCCTTCGTCAAGGAGGTGGAGGTGGCCCCCGGAAAGGCGACCATCGTCTACACCATACCTACCCCGTCGGACAGTCCCATAGGGGGAGCGGACAAGGCGGAAGTGGCCCTCAGCGGGGGTGTTATGAATTCGGTACAGCGTGGTGGAGCTGGCGGGAATCGAACCCGCTACCTCTTCAATGCCATTGAAGCGCTCTCCCAAATGAGCTACAGCCCCACGGGGCCACCTTCGCGTCTGCGTTGGTGGGCATTCATTTTACCAAACGAAGTTCCGCGGTCGCAACCGATGCGGCCCGTGCGAGACCGGCGTGATCAGCCGGAAACCCTCTTCCGCCGGTTGTTGATGTAGTCCACGAGGACGTATTCGCCCAGGTTTTCGCTGCTGCTGTAGAAGGCTCGGCCCCGGTTGATGCGCGTCATCCGGTCCACGAAGTTGACCAACTGGTAGCTGTTCTCCAGCATGAACGTGTTGATCACGATGCCTTCCTGAGTGCAGCGTCGCACTTCTTTCAGGGTTTCCAGCTCGGTGCGGTAGCTGGGCGGATAGGAGAAGTAAGCCTGCTCTCCTTCCAGGTGAGCGGTGGGCTCGCCGTCGGTGATGACCAGGATCTGCCGGGTGCCTCCTTTTTCGCGGGAGAGGAGCTTGCGGGACAGCATGAGGGCGTGGTGCAGGTTGGTGCCGGACACCCAGTTGTTCCACGTGAGGCCCGCCAGGTCCTCTTCCTCCAGCTCGCGGGCGTAGTCCGAGAACCCGACGACGTGGAGGGTGTCCCGGGGATACTGCTGGCGGATGAGGGCGAACAGCGCGAGGGTGACCTTTTTCGCCGCTGCCCAGTTGTTGAACAGGCCCATGGAACGGCTCTGGTCCAATAGAACAATGGTGGCGGCGCGGGTCATGTGCTCGTTGCGGTAGATCTCGAAGTCGTCCGGCCGGAGCTTGACGGGCACCTGAGGCCCACCGCGGACGATGGCGTTTTTCACCGTGGTTTGCAGGTCCAACTGCAGCGGGTCGCCGAATTCGTAAGTCTTGGTGTCGCCGAGAAGGTCGCCGCCGGCGCCGCGGGTATCCAGGTCGTGGTTGCCGATGCGGTCCTTCTTGAGCTGCTGGAACACCTCGCGCATGGCTTTCTGGCCGATGCGCCGGATACCCCGGGCAGTCAGGTTGAGCTGGTCGTCGTCGGTGATGTAGCCGGCGTCTTTCAACAGTTGGCGTAGCCGGTCAAGCTCTTCCCACGCGCGGCGGGCCTCTTCACCCAGAAGTTCGGCCAGCTGTTCGGGGTCAACGTCGTCCAAATTGCCGGTGCGCATGGCCTGTTGGAGGGACTGCTCCAGCCGGTCCATGTCCTGCATCTGGCGCATGGCTTCCATGGCCTGCTCGAGCGTCATGCTGTCGTCGCCCAGGAACGGATATTGGCGGGCCAGTTCATCCGGCGGCATCAGCGACTGCATCAGGCTGGCGAACTCGGACATTTCGTCCATGAGGCGCGGGTCCATGGCCGACTGCATGGCGTCTTCCAGCTCGCGGCGCATGTCGGGGGACAGGCTGTCCATCAGCGACTGCATCTGGGCCATCTGCTGCTGGATGCGCTCCATGAGCTCGTCGAGGCTCTGCGGCGGGTCGTCGCCGAACATGGCGCCCCATTTCTGCATGAAACCTTCGAAGTTGGGGTCGCGGCCCTCCATGCGGTCGCGGAGCATCTGGTTGAGGTCCTGCATCATTTGACGCATGGCTTCCATTTGCTCCGGCGTCATGTTCTGCATCTGGTCCTGCATCTGCTGGGATATGTTCTGGGCCATCTGGCCCTTGAGCATGTCCAGCAGTTCCTGGAACATCTGCTGGGCGTCCGGGTCCATGAAGTCGTAGTCCATCAACTCCTGGATCTGCCCGCCCAGGCTGTCGGGCAGGTCGTCCAGCTTATCGAGGTTGCGTTGGGCGCGATCTTGCAGCATCCGATTCAGGGCGCGCTGCTGCTCCTTGCCTTCCATGTCCGCCGGTTCCGGCATATCAGCGGTTTCGTCGAGCCGGCGCTGGATGCCTTCCCGCTCGGTGCGGAGGATTTCGTCCATCCGCTCCTTGAGATCGTCGACCACCGAGTCCAGGTTGCTCTGCTGCAACTGCTGACGGCGTTGCTGCTTCAACTGCTCCATGAGCTGACGGAGGTTGGGCATCTGGGAACCGTCGCGGTTCTGCATGCCGTTGCGGAACAAGTCGCGCAGGGCCCGCGCCAGATCGCCATGTTGCAGCAGGTCATCCGAAAGGGCGTCCATCACCTCACTGGCGTCGACATCGAAAATCTGCTGGGTGCCATCCCACTGGGAATAGCGGTAGCGCTGGTAGAGCATGGGCGACCTCCGGACGTGCCGGCGGGAGAAGAACTGGCAATGGCGGGATGATAACACACCGCCACCGAGACCCCGTCGATCAGGTGAAGAGACGGTTGAGCCAAGCGAGGAACCGCTGGCAGAGGGGGCCATCAATGTTCAAGTCGTGGGTGCCGATAGCTTGGCCCATCAATCTTGGATCCTCACGAGTTGCTAGCCACGCGTGGATTTTGGCACGCAGGGTTTTGCCGTCAGCGAATTTCCCTTCGTATCGGGGCAATCCGTCGATATAGTCGTGGGACATTGGCCAAACCGGATCGTGTTCCGGGATCATACTCGCGACAAATTCTTCGATCTCGCCGGATAGAACGTTGTCAGGCATCAGCCAGATACCTACCCGCGGTTCGGTGCCTGAAATAATGGTACCAGCAGGGTCAGGCACAGCCGGAGGTTGAACGCCGTGTATGCGTAGCTGGTGAGCTATCTCGTCCCAGCGTGATTGAGGATAATCATCCGTATCAACCAATATTCCTAATGCCTGCCGGCCCGGCGCCAAAACCTCCGGGCCAATAGACTCCCTCACGACGTTGATATCGCCGCGGTCTGATATGAAAAAATCAGGAAGATCCGGGGTCCGATTGCAAATCTGCCAAACCACATGCTTGTCGTTTCGTCCTTCGACCAGCAGTAATCGAGGTTCCATTCCGTCTGATTCGATGCGAGCCATATAGGTCATCTCACCTCAATCCCGTGTTTGGCGGCTGCTAGAAGGGTCTCTTCCGGATACTCAACCGCCCGCAATCGCTCGCCGTTCCGCTGGATCCGGTACAGCACCCCTTCCACGTCATCCAACTCATTGGCTGCCTGAGCGAAGCCGACCACGCAGTCCCAGCTGTGAGTGGTGGCGATGACCTGCACGTTGTTGCGCTCCGCAGTTCTCAGCACCATGTTCCAGAACTTGGCCTGGATGGAGTGGTGGATGCCGTTTTCGGCCTCGTCAATGAGGAGGAATCCGTCGCTGCTCTTGACGAGCGTGAGGGCTAAGGCAAAGGCACGAAGAGCGCCAGTGCCTAGACCGCGGAGAGGCATACGGAATTCCTTTCCCCTGACTTTCGCCATGAAACGCCGTCGCCTCAATCGTCCATGGTCATCAGTTGTAGGGACCGCTGCAACGCGCTCTATAGTGCCGTCGACCAGTAAATTCAACGCCTGCAGCGCCCGGTCTTCGTGCGCAGTGAGAGCTAATTCGCTCCAATAGAGCTCGATCATTTCGTCAGATGGACCATCCGGTCCAAATGTGCAACATGGGAGCCGTACTGCGTCATCGTCCGTTACTGCGGACGAGTATCGATTGAGTCTTCGAAACGCCGTGCTACCGTATTTCCTTTGCAGCTCGACGGGTTCTGAAGCATAAGCTGCCGCTTGCAACGCAGGTGAAATCGCGTCTAGGTCATGTGCGGGTGTGCGCTTAATCCTTAGTTCGTCACCGCCTTCAGTTTCTCGAGAAGCGATCATTACCTCGCCGCTATCATGACGGTCGGTGAACAATGCAACACGATCGGGGATGCTGCGCGGATTTTCTGGTTCAAATTCCTCCACGTTAGCGTCACCTCGTTCTCGCAGAACTGCATCGAGCACAAACAGGTCCGCGCGGTTCGCCCACACCCGCACCGCGTCCAACACCGTCGTCTTGCCCACGCCGTTCTTCCCGGTCAGCAGCGTGACGCGGCCTAGACGCGGGATGGTCAGCTCGTCGATGCCGCGGAAGTTCTTGATGACCAGGCTGGGGAGGTGGAGGTTTTGGTCTGGCGTCTGATCTGACATGATGCTCCCCGGATGGATGCTCGGCGACTGTCGACATTGGCCGGCGCGGTTTTCCGATATAATTCCAGTCTAAACTATCAATTCAACATGGGGAAATGATAGCCCCGGGAGGACGCATGAAGTACGACGTTATCGTGGTTGGCGGCGGCGCGGCGGGCTCGACGCTGGCGAGCCGGCTGGCCGAAGACAGCAACACCTCGGTGCTGCTGCTGGAGGCCGGCAACGACTATCCCGACGTGGCCACTCTGCCGGACGACGTGAAGTTCGGCGGCACCAGGTACGCCGAGGCCCAGGATTCGATCCACAATTGGGCGCTGCGCGGCACCATAACCGAGGAGCAGGGCGAGATCCACGTCGCCCAGGGCAAGGTCATCGGCGGCGGCTCGTCCATCAACGGCCAGGCGATGCAGCGCGGTTTCCCGGAAGACTTCGACGACTGGGCCGCCCGGGGCAACGACGAGTGGTCCTACGACAAGGTCCTGCCCTTCTATCGCAAGATGGAAAACGACATGGACATCCAGGACGACTACCACGGCTCGGATGGGCCGATGCCGGTGCGCCGCCGGGTAAGTGGCACCTGGGCGGACATCCAGAAGGCGTTCTACGACGCCTGCCTCGCGGAAGGCTTCCCCGCGGTGGAAGACACCAACGGGCCAAACCCCACCGGCGTGGGCGTGTCGCCGACCAACAACTTGGGCGGCATCCGCATGAGCGCGGCGATGACGCACCTGAACCCCATGCGGCACCGGCTCAACCTCACGGTGCGGGGCAACGTCTACGTGCGCCGGGTTCTGTTCGAAGGCACCAAGGCCGTCGGTGTGGAAGCCGAGAGCGGCGGCGAGATCTTCACGGTGGAGGCCGACCGCGTCGTGCTGAGCAGCGGTGCGATCCGGTCACCGCAGCTGCTGATGCTGTCCGGCGTCGGGCCCCGGGAGCACTTGCAGCAGTTCGGCATTCCCGTGGTCCACGACAGCCCGGGGGTAGGCCAGGGACTGTGGAATCACCTGAGCGTTCATATCACCTATAAGGTGAAGGACGGTAAGACTCTGGTGGGCGACCTTGACGCGCCGCACTTCGGCCTGCACTACTCCTCCGAGGGCTTGGGTTACACCAACGACATGGTGCTGCGCGTCAGCACGGTGGTGGACGAGCGGGAGGAGAAGGTCGCCGGCGTTCGCACGCGGTACAACACCGGGGACGTGCCGGCGGATCGGGCGGCGCGCATTTCCTGCACCCTGGGACTGCCCGATGGTTCCGGCTTCGTGCGGTTGCAATCGTCTGATCCCGACGTGCAGCCCGAGTTCAACTACCAGTACCTGCGGCATCCCAACGACGCCCGCCGTATTCGGGAGGGCCTTCGCAAGGGCGCGCGGATGCTGGAGTCCGAGGCGTTCAGCGACGTGTGCGACTTCCGCATCAACCCGACCGACGAAATCCTGAATGACGACGATGCGCTGGACCTGTGGGCGCGTCAAACCGTCGGCACGGCGCGCCACGTCTCCGGCACCTGCCGCATGGGGCCGGACGGCGACGACATGGCGGTTACCGACCAGTATTGCCGCGTGCGCGGCGTTGAGGGCCTGTGGGTCGTCGACGCGTCGGTGATGCCCCGGGTGCCCCGCTCCGGCGGCATCCATCCCACCGTCGTCATGGTTGGCGAGCGCGTGGCCGATTGGGTTGCGGCAGGATAGTTCCCAGCGCCGCCCTGCGAACCGGCAGAGCAAAGAAATCGACCCGGACATATTTGTCCGGGTCGATCAATACGTTGGAGTGGGTGCCGTCGGGACGACGCTGGAATCTTCACGTCGTTCGCGGATCATCACGAGGGGTACTTGCCCAGCATCAGCCAGCCGCCGCTGCTGGGGGTGGTGAAGGCGCACAGGGCGGTCTCGGCTCGCACGGTCACCTGGCGGTCGCCGGCGGTGCCGCGAAGTTGCTCGATGCTGTCCGTGTACATGGCGGTGCGGGTGCGGCCGTTGCCCAGGTTGCCGCCGCTGGAACTGAAGGGGTGGGGGCCCTTGACGCTGATGTCGCCGGCGTAGAAGGAAATGGCTTCGCCCCGCTTGACCCCGTGCCACTGGAAACCCTCCAGGAAGAACTGGGTCATGATGGAGTAGCCGTCGTAGGGGTTGAAGATGTCCACGTCGGCGGGACCCAGGCCGGCGCCCTCGTACATGCGCGCGGCCTGCCGGTCGGTCCACATTTCCACTTCGTCCAGGTCAGGTTGGGTCGTGCGGAACCGGAAGTTGTGCTGGGAATGGTTGAGCACGTACACGGGCTGGGATTTCATGTCCTGCGCCCGCTCGGCGGTGGTGAACAGGTAGGCCGCCGAGGCGTTGACCGGGCGGTCGCAGTCCCAGATGCGCAGCGGATTCAAAATTGGCCGGGAACCGATGTAGTCTTCCACCGATATGGGTTGGATGTTGTGGGTGGCGTTGTATCCCCAGGGCGTGAGCATCCCGTTCTTGTGCTGGTTTCTCACAAAGTGGACCAGGTCCTCATGGACGCCGCCGTACTTCTGCAAGTACTGGCGATGGGGAAAGATGTTGATAAAATCGTTGCCGCCGTGGTTGCCCCAGGGCACCGTCCACTGGCGCGCTCCCCGGGCGTAGTCGTCGGCATTCTCGCCGCCCCGCCGGTAGCGGCCTTCCAGGTTGCCGGTGGGATAGATGACCAGGCAGGTGGAGCAGACCCCATCGCCCACGGCCTGGGAGGCCATGCCCACCATCTCGCCGATGGTCGGCACTCCGGTAGGAGCAAATTTGACGTTCTTGAAGCCCATGGTGTCGATGAGCCACTGGGCGTTGATCAGAGTCAGTCCATACTCTGAGTCGTAGGGCGGATCGAAGTAGGGCCGGGGCGCCCAATTGGAGGCGGACCCGCCGCTGCCGCCGGCGATGTGGCTGTCACAGCAGACGATGCCGTCCACCTGGTCGATGGTGACTCCGGCCTGCTCCATGGCTTTTTCGCAGGCCAGGATCGTGTAAGCGCCCAGGGAGGTATCGAGGTTCACCTCGTCCCACCGCCGGTCCACCGGCGAATGGCCGTAGCCGGCGATGGCCACCTTGCCGCGGTGTTCCCACACGCCCAGGCCGTCCCGGTCTCGGCGCCACTGGAAATCATTGCTGCTGGTCATAGTCCGTCCTCTTCGCTCGTCCGCTAAGGCTCGTTGACATTTTCCGTCATTCCCGCGAATGCGGGAATCCAGAGAGTACAAAACAAAGCCAACGTTCCTATTGATAGGGCTTTTCTGGGTTCCTGCTTTCGCAGGAACGACGTGTTGTTTTCAACAGTGGCTATTCCACCACCAGCCACTCGTGTATCAACTGGCCGGGCGCCACTTCCTCGAAGGTTACCTCCACCGCCGCGCCCACCGGCACCTCGTAAGGCGGAACGCCCGGAAGGTTGGAGTAGAAGTTCACGGTGGGATCCTGGTCCAGCGTCACGAGGGCAAGATTATAGGGCTGGTCGGGCATCCGCCGGTTCAGGCGGCCGTCCTCGATGACAATGTAAGCGGCGATGTGGCCCTTGCCCTCCACCTCTTTCCACTCCAGCCCGTCGGCGGAGTCGCATACCCGGCAGTCAGTCCCGGGAGGGTACTGGAGCTTATCGCAGCCAGTACAGACCTGGAGGACGAGGCGTTGTTCGTTGACCGCATCCCAGAAGGGCTTGCTGAGTTCATCGGGTACCGGGATTATCTTGGGCATTCCTTGTCTCCAACAATTACTTTTCAGACAGCGCCATTACAGAACTTGGCATACGGGCAGCGATCGTCACGTGCTCTCGGGGGGATCGTGTCGGCTTGGACCAGCCGCTACTGCCCGCACACTGGGGGAGGTGCTGGAGGGCTTTGATTTCTACCGAACGAATTCGCGTGTCGGCCATTCTACCCGCAAAGCAGCGTTTCATCCACATAGGATTGATCGCTGACGACCGGGTACCTTCCCCGTGATCGCACCGGCCTCCGGCGCTCCGCGCTCAGATACGGCCACGAGGACGGATTGCCTTGACAACCCCATTGCCCAAGTTACAATCGCCCGGAGGCCCCCAAACACGACATCAAGGAGAAACTCAAATGCCGTTCTACACCAGAGGCGATGTCACCATCCATTACGAGGAACAGGGTTCCGGTTTCCCCCTGCTGTGCACACCGGGCGGCGGCTTGAACTCCATCATGAGCGGCTGGCCGAGGCAGGTCATCAACGCGTTTGACGAGTTCAGCAAGGACTTCCGCTGCATCACCATGGACCAGCGCAACGCCCAGGGTGGCCAGTCCACCGGGCCGGTCCAGGTAGAAGACCCGTGGGGCGCGTTCGCCGACGACCAGTTGGGCCTGATGGACCACCTGGGGATCGACGAGTTCCTCTTCATCGGGTTCTGCATCGGCGGCCCGTTCGCCATGACGCTGATCAAGAAGGCGCCCAACCGCGTGCGGGCGGCAGTCCTCTGCCAGCCGGTGGGCCACGCCGACGCGACGCCGGATGCCATGTACGACTCGGGGATCGACGTCTGGGCTCCCGAGTTGACCGCCGGCCGGCCGGACATCTCAATGGATACCATCCAACAGTATTTACATAACCTTTACCGGGTCCAACCGGACTTCTTCTACAGCGTGGACCGGGACTTCGCCCGCAACTGCCAGACCCCGCTTCTGGTCATGCCCGACGACACCCCGTCTCACTCGCTTCAGGCCGCCCTGGACATGGTCGCGCTGGCTCCCCGGGCCCAGACGACGGCCTGGCCCTGGAAGGAAGATCCGGACCTCAAAGCGCTAACGATCGAGCAGACGCGTGCGTTCCTCAAGGCCCATGCACCGGTGGCCGCCGGCGTATAGATCCAGCACCGACTGTCTACCGACCTTGCGACCGTCCCGGCTGTTTTGCCGGGGCGGTTTTATGTTCAATCGCTGCCCTCGCCCCGACTCTTGCGTATCCAGTTTCGTAAATCGTCAGAATCAGGATTTGCGGGATTTTATGATTTGACAGGATTGGGCGTCTCCGGCACAAAACACTTCCAATCCTGATAATCCCCAAATCTGGAAAATCCTGATTCTGACAATTCCCGCCACGCACTGGGTGGGTACGTGTGAGATTGGATGCCGCGGCGACCGATCCTCTACTGGGCAGTCCGCCCTCCGTCGATCACCACCTCGGAGCCGGTTACGAACGAGGACTCATCGCTGGCCAGGTACAGGACTCCGTAGGCGATCTCCATGGGCTGGCCCACGCGACCCAAGGGCACACGGCCCACCTGAGCGGCGATCCGTTCCTCGTCCGCCGGCGTGTCGCCCAGCATGGGCGTCTGCACCGGCCCGGGGTGCACCGAGTTGCACCGGATGCCCTCCCTGGCGTACTGGATGGCGGTGGATTTGGTGAACAGGCGCACGGCGCCCTTGCTGGCGGCATAGGCTCCAGAAGTGCCCGGAGCCGGCGCGATTCCGGCTCCGGAGGATATATTAATGATGGAGCCGCCGCCGGCCTCGCGCATGGCGGGTATCACCTCGCGGGTGCCCAGGAACACGCCCTTGACGTTGATATCCATGGTGCGTTCCCACTGCTCTGCGGTCATGTCTTCGATGCCGCCCCGGGTGGAGATGCCGGCGTTGTTGACCAGGATGTCTACCTTGCCGAAGCGCGACACGGCGGCCGCCACCGCGTTGCGCCAGTCCTCCTCGCTGGTGACGTCGAGGTGAACGAAGAGGCATTCCGCGCCGGTCTCGTTGATCTCGGCTTCAGTTTGATGCCCGACATCGTCCAGCACGTCACCGATGATCACCCTTGCGCCCTCGCTGGCGAACAGCCGGGCTTCCTGCGCGCCCATCCCCCGGGCTCCGCCGCTGATGATGGCCACCTTGTTTTCCAGCCGCATGGTTTCGCCTCCTGTCACTCGATGGTGCGACGATTGTAACCAGACCGTGGGAAGGGTCAATACGAGCGCGGGCCGTTCGCTATAATCGCCGCAGACTGCACGGGCATGAAATTGGGGGTCAATCAGATGGAAATCAAGGACGGCGTATTCATCGTTACGGGTTCGGCTGTCGGCCTGGGCGCGGCCGTTGCCCAGCGCCTCGCGGCCAAGGGCGGCAACGTGGTCATCAACTACACCAGGAGCGAGGTCGAGGCGCAGGCCACCGCAGAGACATGCCGCAGCCTCGGCGGCGGGGCAATTCTGTGTCAGGCCGACGTGTCCGTGGACAGCGACTGCCGTCGCATGGCGACGGTGGCGCTTGAACAATGGGGCAGGATCGACGGGCTGGTGAACAACGCCGCCACTTCGGTGATTGTTCCGCACTACGACCTGGAGGGTCTGACCTCCGAGGACTTTCAGCGCGTGCTGTCGGTGAACGTGGTTGGAGCGTTCCAGATGGCGCGCGCAGTGACGCCGGCCATGCAGGAGCAGGGCAAAGGCGCCATCGTCAACGTCTCGTCGGGGTCGGGTTTCAGCGGATCCGGCAGTTCCATCGCCTACGCGGCGTCCAAGGCCGCGCTCAACGTCATGACCTACTCACTGGCCCGTGCCCTGGCTCCAGAGATACGGGTCAACGCGGTGTGCCCCGGCGTGATGCAGACCCGCTGGTGGCGCGAGGGCCTGGGCGAGGAGAACTACCAGGGGTTCATCGACCGCTACGCCGCGTCCGCTCCGCTGGGCTCGGCCGGCACTCCCGAAACCGTGTCGGAGCCGGTGGTCTGGCTCCTTGAGGGTGCGGAGCACGTGACCGGGGAGACGATCCTGGTGGACGCGGGCAGCCACCTGGGACCCGCGCCGGCTCGTCCGCGCTGACTCCCGTACGAGACGACATCGCGTCAACGCCGTATCCTCAGTTGGTCGGGTGGCACAATACAGTCGTTCCTCAATAATTTCCTTGACACAATATCAGGCGCGGGAGCATACTCCGCCGAACAGGGGGAAGTTATGGCCGCGATCAACCTCCGCCCCGACCAGTTTGCGCTGTTCGGCTACCGCATCCATTACGCCTGGATGATCGTCTTCATCACAGCGCTGATGCGGCTCGTATCGTCATCGTTCCGCATGTCGTTCCCGGCGCTGGTTCCCATCATCGCCGAGGTGTTCGGGTGGAGCGAGGGACTCATCCTGTTTGCATTCTCTCTGCAATGGGTGGTGTCGGGGATGTTCGGCCCGCCCTCCGGATGGCTTGGCGACCGATACGGGGCCCGGTTCACGCTCACGGTGGGCGCTTCTCTGTACATCGTCAGCATGATCCTGGCCGGGTTCATGACCGAGCTCTGGCATCTCTATTTGTTCTTCGGCGTGATGCTCAGCGCCTCCATGGGAATATTCCAGGTGCCTCTCACGGTGTCGGTTACCTCCTGGTTCCGTCGCCACTTGGGATTGGGCATGGGGTTGCTCCAGTCTTCCCAGGGTGTCGGCCCGGTGATTGTGCCGGCCATCATGGTGGGATTGGTAGCATTCTTCTCGTTGGGGCAGGGTAAGGCATGGGCGGACTCCCTCCCGGTCTTCAGCGCCGACAGCATCGGGATCCGCATGGCATTCTGGATCCCCGGCATCGTGGGCGGCGCAGTCCTTTTGGGGCTCACCCGGCTGTTCCACAACTCGCCGGAAGACGTGGGAATGCGCCAGCTGGGCGCCGACCCCAACGAGCCGATCCGCGCGGCTCCCACCACGGGACGGGGCGCTAAAGAGCGTGCCCGGGTATTCCTGCGCCAGGCGCGCAAGACTCCGACCTTCTGGAACCTGGTTGGCATCCATTATTGGGGATGCGCCGGCCACGCCATCATCATCATGTTCCTTCAGGTGATGGTGGTGGACCTGCTGCGCCCGGAAGAAGGTTATCAGGGCGTGGACAAAGCGCTGGTAAGCGCCTCCGCCATCGGCATCACCATCGCCGGCACCATGCATTTGACCAGTACGATAACCCGGTTCGGCGCTCCCATCGCGGCCGATCTGCTCGGAAGCAAGTGGGTGATGGCCGCCTGCTTCACCCTCCAGTTCGCGCCCGTCTTGATCCTGTTGTTCGCAGATCAACTGTGGATGTTCTATGTCTTCGCCATATTGTTTGGCATCGGCTTCGGCGGCGAGATGTCCGCCTTCCCGATCATCAACCGCCAGTACTACGGCAGGGCTCCCATCGGCAGCGCCTACGGCTTCCAGATGATGGGCGCGGGCGCAGGCATGGCCAGCGGAGCGCTGTTGGGCAGCGGACTGTTCATCGGCGTCACCGAACTGGGTTTCCCGGTGATTCTCGACAACCCCTACTGCTGGACCATCCTGCTGTCCTTTGTCATGAGCCTGGGCGGTGTCATTGCCATCCTGTGCTTGCCCAACACCCACAACCACCAGTTGCCCGACTGGGAAGACCAGCTGCCTCCTGAGTACCGTACTGATACCGCTCCGGCGGCTCCCTCGCCGGCGCCAGCAGCGCCCAGCGCGTCCCCCGCCCCCGCCCCGTCGGGTAACGGCGACGACTGACGCGCCTGTGCTTCCAGAAAGCAATCAATGGGAAACATTGACCGAGACCTGGAGATCATCAGGTCTCGGTCACTGCCAACCCACGAGCCGGGGTTGCCGGGCTTGGTGATTCTCTACGGTCTGCCCGGCAGCGGCAAGTCATATTTTGCCAAGTTGGTCGCGGAACGGTGTGGCGCGGTGGTCCTGGACAGCGACATCCATCGTCGCGCCATCATCGAGGGGAGTCCCAGGTACGACGGGCCCGAAAACCGGCGTCTTTTTGGCGCATTGAACCGACGCGCCGAGGAACTGCTGGACGGGGGCCAAGTGGTGGTTTTTGATTCATCCGGCCTCCGGGAGTGGATACGCCGTCCCCTGGAGAGCATCGCCGGGGACCGTGCAATAACTCCGGTTCGAGCGCACCTGGATCCTCCGCAGGAAGTCATCTTTGCGCGCTTGCGCCGGCGACGACCCGCGCCGGACCCGGCCAATGGGGCCAGAACCTGGCTTGACGTGTATCACTGGATGGAGCCGGGTTGGCAACCGATCATTGAACCGCACTTGCGCCTCACTGACCCGGAGCGGGTCCTGGCTGACATGGAGACCGTCCGCCAGTTGCTTTCCGAAGGAACGGCGAGGCCGGCATAGCCAGCGCTGGTCGCCGGCGTTATCATGTCTCCAAATAGACTGTATCCACTAGTCCTTCAACCGTGAAGGAAACGGATTCTCGACGAGCAGGAGGCATCATCATGGCAGATGGAATCACTATCTTGGTAGGAACCGCTGGACAAGGCGTCATGCGCAGCACCGACAGCGGCGAGTCCTGGCGGCGCGTGGGCATCACGCAGGGCATTCACTCGGACGCGGTGGTGCGCTGCCTGACACCGGTCCCGGGCACGGAAAGCAGCGTGCTGGCCGGATGCGACAAGGGCATCATCCGCAGCGACGACAACGGCGACACCTGGCGCGCGGTCAGCACACCCATGGACGGCACTGCGGTCTGGGCTATCGCCTTTGACCCCTCCAATCCTCAGGTCGGTTTCGCCGGCACCGGCACCCCGAACCCATGCCAAATCTACCGCACCCGGGATGGCGGGGCCACCTGGGAACACCGTCCCTGCGAAGTGGCAGCCGAATGCCCGGCCGTCGGCGTGCCGCGGGTTACCGGCATCGCCATCGACCCGACCAACGGCAACAGCATTTGGGTGGGCATCGAGGTGGACGGGCTGCGCCACAGCTCCGACGGAGGCGACACCTGGGAGACCGTGCCGCACCAGGAAATCCCCAACATGGACATTCACAACGTCACCGTGACGGCCGGCCCGCCTCACCGGGTGGTGGTGATGGTGAACGACGACGTGTTCCTGAGCGACGACGACGGCGGGTCGTGGCGGAACCTGGACGTGCGGCAGAACTTCCCCCTGGGATACCCGCGCGGCATCAAGGTGAAGGCCGACGACCCGCAGACGATCTTCACCACGTTCGGCGACACCACCCCCGGGTCCACCGGCGTGGTCATGCGCTCCACCGACGCCGGAGCGACCTGGAACAGCCTTGACCTGCCCGTGGAACCGAATACGGCGATGTGGGTGGTGAACTCCCAGGCGCAGAATCCCGACTTCCTGCTGGCCGGAAGCCGGTACGGCTACCTGTATCAGTCGGCGGACGCCGGAGCGTCGTGGAGCAAGTTTGACCGCGAGTTCAGCGAGATCTCCTCGGTGGCGTGGTTCCCCAACTGAACGTCTCAAGCAACCTGAAGGTTTGCGCGGGTCCGCTATAGATGCGAGCCCGCTCTCTTTTGTATGCGCCGAATCCTGCAAAATCTGCCTTGTGGCGTCGGGAATGGGTCGCCGTGATACACTTATGCCGCCGAAGATCCAACCCCATTTAACGCGTGGAGGCGAACCACCATGCCCATGGATGTAGCTACGAAAATTGCCCTGATCAAACGGCTGGCCGGAGACATCCACGGCCGCCTGTCCGCCAGTTCCGACGAAGAGCTCAACGCGCAGTCCGCCTGCTCCGAGTGGGACGTGGGAACCGTGGCCGCTCACCTCGCCGGCGGCGCCGTCCGGCAGCAGGAAGCCATGCAGCGGGGACTGGCCGGCCAGGGCGGCCCGCCGGAAGGCGAGAGCATCCTGCCGACCCCGGATCAGGTGCAGGCCTCCAACGCCACCAGCAACGTGCAGACGCGCCACGATTGGGGCGACGACCTGTTGGACGTTTTCCATCAAAACTACGAAGACCTGGACATGATGCTGCAAGGCTGGTCCGACTGGTCCATCGGCTGCTGGCACCGGCGGCGGGGAACCATCACCGCTGAAAGCTACGTGGATCTGAGAATCCAGGAATTGGTGATCCATGACTGGGATATGCGGGCCGGAAACACCGGCGAAGGTGACCTGGACGCCGATGGGATCGTTGCGCTGCTACCCGCGTCCGAGATGTGGTACCAGCTCTGCTTCCGGCCCACCGCTCCGCTGACCACGCCAGCCGTCTATAGGTTTGAAATCGGCGGCGGCGGCGAAGGGGCAACGCTCCAGCACGACGTGGTGGTGACCGGCGACGCTTATACGGTCTCCGAATGCTCCCCGGAGAACCAACCCGAACTTACCATCCGGGCCGACGCCAACACCTACCTTCTGTGCCTCTACAACCGGGTGGACTGGAACACGGCCAAGCGGGCCGGTCGCGTGGGGGTATCTCAAACCGCCGATACCATCGCCCACGTATCATTAAGAAACCTCGGCCGTTGGTTCGGCGGGTTGTAGATACACCATCCATCAGAAGAACCCGATAGGGTGATGACAGGTGCGGGATAAGATGACTTCCTATGATGAAGCGGTGATACGGCAGGAGGTAGCGGTCATCGGGACGCTGGCCCGAGGACTGAACGAGTTCCTGAATGGACTTTCACCCAACGACCTGCGGCGCCACTCGGCGTGCGACGCCTGGACCGTGCGCGACGTGGCCGGCCACCTGACCAACCGGGCGGAACGACAGATAACCAGCATGACGCGCGGACGCGAGGGCGACTCGGCGCCGCCTGCCGGCTTCGTCGCGCCCACGGACAACATGGTAATGTCTGCCGAGAACGCCGACGCCGACATTGCCTACTCCATCTCGCTGGGCGACGATCTGCTGCCCACTTTCGAGCGCAACTACCGGGAGCTGCACAGGTTGCTGGACAGCTTCTCCGGCGACGACTGGCATTACCCTTGCTGGCACCCCCGTCGCGGCACCATGACGGCCCGCGAATACGTCAGCCAGCGCATCCAGGAGTTGGCGGTGCACGACTGGGATATTCGCAGCGCCTTCAACCCGCAGGCTGCTCTGCACCCGGATGCGATTCCCGTGCTCCTGGGCATGTCCGAACGGTGGCTCCGCTCGGCCTACAACCCGGGCGACGACCCGCCCTCCGGCGAAATCCGCTACCACTTCGCGCTGTCTGATGCCTCACCCATCGACGTGGTGGTACAACCCGGTGCGGTGCAGGTCGGCCCGGGTCTGCACCCCAGCCCGGACGACATCGACATGGTGGTCGCCTGCAACGCCAACACCTACCTGCTGCTGGCATACGGGCGCATTGACGTGGACACCGCTGCGAACAGCCTGGTCGCCATCGGCGAGGAAGGGCTCCTGGAGCGCTTCGCCCGGTGGATGGTGGGGTTCTAACCGCGCGTCACCTCCGCGACATCAGAAACGGCGAGGGCGCGTGTCATGGCAGACACTGCGGCCAGGGAGGACCGTCCCCGCATCTGCCTCACCGGCGCCACCGGTTACGTCGGTGGGAGGCTGTTGCGGGCGCTCCAACAGGACGGCTACCGTATCCGGTGCGTGGCGCGGCGTCCGAAGAACCTGCTCAGCCGACTCTCTGAAACCACCGAGGTGGTCCGCGGCGATCTGCTTGATCGCACGTCTCTGGTCGACGCCATGCAGGGCCAGGACGTGGCATTTTACCTGGTGCACTCCATGGGTTCCTCGGGAGATTTCGCCGAGGAGGAACGGCGGTGCGCCCAGAACTTCGCGGACGCCGCTCGCTCGGCCGGGATACGCCGTATCATCTATCTTGGCGGCCTCGGCGCGGACGGGACGAACCTTTCGGACCACCTGAGCAGCCGGCGGCAGGTTGGCGATATTCTGCGGGAGTCGGGAGCGCAGGTCATCGAGTTTCGCGCGTCCATCGTCATCGGATCGGGCAGTGTTTCCTTCGAGATGGTGCGCGCTCTTGTCGAAAGGCTGCCGGTCATGATTACGCCGCGATGGGTGTCGGTGGCCGCGCAGCCCATCGCCATCAACGACCTTTTGGAATACCTTTGCCGTGCCATAACCCTACCCGTGGATGGTCACCGCGTATTCGAGATCGGCGGCGCGGACGTGGTGTCTTACGGCGAATTGATGCGGGAATATGCCCGGCTGCGGGGGTTGCGCCGCGTAATGCTGCCGGTGCCGGTGCTCACTCCGCGCTTGTCGAGCCTGTGGTTGGGTTTGGTAACGCCTCTATACGCCCGCGTCGGCCGCAAGCTCATCGACAGCCTGCGCAATGCCAGCGTGGTGGCTGATCCGTCCGCGTCCGAGACTTTCCCGATTCGGCCTACGGGCATCAGGGACGCCATCGCGGCGGCGATGCGCAACGAAGACCAGGAGGTCGCCGAAACCCGCTGGTCCGACGCGCTGTCTTCCTCGGGCAAAGCACAGACCTGGGGAGGCGTCCGTTTCGGCACACGCCTGGTGGACAAGCGCTGCGCACGCGTGTCCAACTCGCCGGAGGATGCCTTCGCACCAATCCGGCGCATCGGCGGCGACACCGGCTGGTATTTCGGTAACTGGTTGTGGCGCGTTCGTGGTTTCATTGATCTGCTGGTTGGGGGCGTTGGCGTCCGGCGGGGCCGGCGTGACCCCTCGGAAATGGCCGTGGGCGATGCCGTGGACTGGTGGCGCGTTGAACGCTACGAACCGGGCCGCCTCGTCCGCCTCTACTCGGAAATGAAGCTGCCGGGCCGGGCGTGGCTGCAATTCGAGCTTACTCCGGCGGACGATGGCAGAGGATCGGTGATACACCAAACCGCGGAGTTCGACCCGGTGGGGCTGGGTGGGTTGGTCTACTGGTATGCGCTCTGGCCGGCGCACGCGGCCGTGTTCCGGGGAATGATTCGCGGGATCACGAAGGCCGTGCGCCAATCGAACGCAGAGTAGGATTCGGCATGGGCTCCGGGTCTATCGGCCGGGTCGCTTACACCTCCAAAATGTCTCGCACCGGGCAGGTGAATCCCGGCAGCACGTCGCCGCCGTCCAGCGTGTCAGCCTCGGTGAACGTCCGCGTCGGGCCGGACTGGGGCAGCGCCGTAATCGTCCGCGCCTCCGGATCGGTTATCCAGACCACGCGCGCGCCGTGGCGCAGCCACATCTGCGCCTTGTCGAACACCGGAACCGGCCGGTCGTTGGGGGACACTATCTCAACCACCAGGTCGGGAACCACCAGAGCGTACCGTCGCTCACGCACGTCCAGGGGCATCCGCTCGGCGGATATGAAACCCACGTCCGGCTCACGCACCGTGTCCGGGTTATGTTCCAGCTGCACGCCGGTATCGGAGCCGAATACCCGGCCCAACCGGCGCGGTTTCACAAAAGAACCCAACAAAATCCCCCAATTTATTGCGATTTGGCTGTGTTCCAATCCGTTTGACACCTTCTTGTGCAGCACCCCCATTATCAACTCGCCCTTCACTCCCTCGCTGTGCAGTCGCAGCAAGTCGTCAGCGGTCAGCAGTTGCGGTTTGGTCGTCGTCATAGCTTTGCCCCTTCAAAAATAAACGGTCGTATCCGGCGAGGGTGGCGCGATTATACCAACCGCCCCACCGAAGTAAGCAGAACTCAGACGCGATGGTGTACACTCAGTGAACTACAGGTTGCCGGCAGTGGAATTCTCACCGCAAGGTAGATATCTCACCGCAAGGTAGATAATCGACGATGGCTGAGTGGCCCGCCGCGCTCCTCTCGCGCAGAGAATTTGGACAATGAGCCACTGTTGCGACGCTGACAGTCTGAGCAAGCAGGGTCACGACGCGCGGAACGATTGCCCTTCCTTCGGGTCTTCCGATCCAGGACAATTGCCAAGTACGATAACCGTCGGCGGCAAAACGTGGACAGTCACTCCTTATCTGCGGAACATACCCGCTAACCGCCCGGACCGCAGGATGGTCACAGTTGGGAAAATCCGGCAGGTGTTGGAGAACTGGCTGTTCTGGTGCATCACCACATCCGGGAACAGAGATGGACGCACGTATTGGGGAAGGGTTGAATACGGAGGGATCGAACGGCTAATGAAAGTCGTGGTATCCCTCGATGGCGAAAGTCTGGTCAACGCCTACTTGGACGACAAAGCCACGAAAGACTGGATCAACAACACTCGACGGCTTTTTGACCGGCGCTGCAAAGAAGGGAGTTTCGAGGTGCGAAAATGAGCCTGCGTACCCACTACAGCCCGGAAGACGACATCGTTATGCTGTACACAACCGAAGTGGGTGAGGGCAGTTACGATGTGGAAAGCCATCATTGGACCAGGATTGTCCTGCCGCCTGGCAACGGAATCAGACCTGTGGCACTAGAGGTCATGTTTGTGAGCGACCTTATGCCATTGGAAACAAACGGCGGTTACTGTTCCAAAACCGATACCCTTGTGATCGGTAATGGCAAAAGTTCTGCCACGCTGGTTGAAGAGAATGGCGATTTGACCGCGTACTGGCTCCCGGAAAAAGATGACCCCGACGATTTGAGCCTAGTGGCTGTTGCCCTTCGACAGGCGTCCGTGCATCTGGCTCCGGTGATTGCCGCCCAGCAGCAACCGCTCGACATCGCTTCAAGGAGAAAGCTGACAATGCAGTACGACTACATCGTGGTCGGCGGCGGATCCGCCGGCTGTGTGATGGCCACCCGCCTCTCCGAGATGACCGACAAGTCCGTTATCCTTCTGGAGGCCGGCCCCGACTATCCCGACTTCGAGCACCTGCCCGAGGACCTGAAACAGGGCAACAACACCTGGCTTTCCGCCTACGGGCCGCACAGCTGGGACCTGCGCGGGCGGGCCACTCCGTTGCAGGACGAGCCGATGATCATCCCGCGCGGCAAGGCCATGGGCGGCTCATCGTCCATCAACGGCCAGGTCGTTTTCCGCGGTATCCCCGAGGACTACGACCTGTGGGCCGAATGGGGCAACGACGAGTGGAAGTTCACCGACTGCCTGCCCTTCTTCCGCAAGATGGAGAACGACTGGGACTACAGCGGCGACGACTTCCACGGCTCTGAAGGGCCGCTGCCGGTGCGCCGTCCCAAACGGCAGGACTGGCTGCCCTTCAACACGGCCTTTTACGATGCCTGCGTCCGCCTGGGCATTCCCGAGCATCCCGACCAAAACGCCCCCGACTGCTATACCGCCGTGTCGCCCCGACCCATGAACAACATCGACGGCGTGCGCATGAGCACCTCGCTGACCTTCCTCAGCACGGCCCGCCATCGGCTCAACCTGACCGTGCGGGGCAACATCCACGCCCGCCGCGTGGTGCTTGACGGCAATCGAGCCGTGGGCGTCGAGGTCGAAAGCGGCGGCGATATCTTCACCGTCGAGGGCAAGGAGATCGTGCTGTGCAGCGGCACCATCGGGTCGGCGCAGATGCTGCTGCTGTCCGGCATCGGCCCCGCCGATCACCTGCGGGAGATGGGTATCCCGGTGAACCACGAACTGCCCGGCGTCGGGATGAACTTCCGCGACCATCCTGCGGCCTACATTCTGTTCCGCGGCGAGGGTGAGGAACCGGACACCTTCGCGCCCAACATCCAGGTTGGCCTGCGCTGGAGCGCCGACGACTCGCCGACCAAGGCCGACTTCCAGATCACACCCACGCTGATGACCAGCGAACACCGCCCGTCAAGCATCAGCTACGATGGCTCCGGCTTCCACTTCGGCCTGAGCGTGGGCCTGCAGAACGCGGTAGGGTTCGGCCGTCTGTCGCTCCAATCCACTGACCCGGCGGTCCAGCCCGACCTGGACTACCAGTTGTTCAGCGACCCCTATGACCGGCAGCGCATGCGCCAGGCTATCCGCAAGGCGCTGGAAATCGCCGGGGAGTCTCCGTTCAAGGAGTTCATCGTGGAGCGGCTGAACCCGGTGGACGCTGATCTGGTCAGCGACGATGCCCTGGACAACTGGATCCTGCGCAACGCCTACACTCAGCACCACATCGCCGGCACCTGCAAGATGGGCCCGTCCAGCGACCCCATGGCGGTGGTGAGCCAGCACGGCCAGGTCCACGGTATCGCGGGCTTGCGCGTTGCCGACGCCTCGGTAATGCCCGACGTGATCCGCGCCAACACCAACGCCACCACCATCATGATCAGCGAGCGGGTATCGGAGTTCATCAAGACGGGGATTTAACCCCCTGCGGCGGTGGTGAGCCTTCCAGCCCCGGCTACGACCGGACAGCAAGGTAACGCGCGATGAACACCCCCATCAGCAGCCGCGTCGGTTTGCTGGCCGTGATGGCGGCCGCCATAGCGGTATTGGCGGTGGCGGTGGTAACGGCGTGGGCATCGCCGGCCGGATCGGGCCCACAACAGGGTCCGCCGCCTCCGGTGACGCCTCCAGCGGTGCCCACGCCGACGCTGGTACCGCTGGGCAACCCCACCGGCTTGGGAGCCGGGCCGACCGGCCACACCGGCCAAGTGCAATTGTGGTGGCAGCCGGCCCAGAACGCCACCGTTCACTGGGTCTGGTCAGCGAAGTGGGACAACACCGGTGGCACATGGACGCTCTCCGAGCGGAACCAAGCAATTGTAGACGGCCTGGAGCATTGGGAGGATCATTGGTTCACGGTCATCGCCGGCATCGACCGCGGAAATGGTCAGTACGAATGGTCCAAGTGGAGCAATTGGGCCAAAGCGTCGCCGGAATGGTATCCAAATCCCACCGCAGACCCCGACGCCGGCATCGGCGACATTGAGGTGAATACAGTCTTCGGGCCCGACTCCACGTTGGCTTTCGCAATAACCCCGTGCGACGGTCCAACCGCCACCTCCGTGCCGGCTCAACACGGCGGAGGCAGCCCCACCGGTTCACCATGCGCGAGGGGTGACCAGGTCAATTTCAACCTGACGCCATTGGTATCCAGCGGCCACAATTTCAAAATACAGATGGCATGTATCGACCGAAGCTCGGATGACTGCGCCCTGGCTTCAGGCGCTTACGCCCCGTATACGGACATCGGGTTCGTCGAGCGCGTCCGACGGCGGACGGAGGGCCAGGTGCAGTTCGAGGTCACGACGTTCTCCGAACTTGGCGTCGCCCACGCCGACGCGCTGCGCCTCTTGAAGGACGGGACGTTGCAGGCCGCGCAAATTCACCCGTCCCACGTCAGAGTCGCCCATCCCGTCGTGGACATCGCCAACCTCTGGGGGCTGTATAACGATCAGGCTTCCAATCTTTCTGTCGTAGACGCCGTGCAGCCGGCGATGGCCGACTTGACCGCGGCAAACGGTGGAGTGCAGGTCGCGTACATGGTGACCGACCACCATTACCTGTTTTCTCGGCGGGACGTTCACCACGACCCGGACGCCTGGCTTGGGTTTAGAGTTGGTGCCGACAGCGCGGATCTCCGCAGCATGCTCACCGGCATGGGATCTGATGCTCAGTCCCTCCGGTATCGGGACCCACGCGGGGCCTTGAAAGATGGCTCGGTGGACGGCGCGATATTCTGCGCATGGTGTGGGGACAGACAGCAATTGAACGAGGTTACCGACTACATCATGGGACCGTTTTTCAATATTCCCCACAGCTGGCTCGCCGTCAATACGGAAATATGGAACCAGATGCCCCGCGATCTGCAGAACATCGTCCTGGAGGAAGGCGCGCGCCACGCCTACGTGAACCGCTATCTGGTGCTGCTTGCCAGCGAGCCGGAGGCCGTGGGTCACAGCATCGGCAAGCGGGTGCGGTACGCGCCGTTTTCCGACGCGGTGCTGAACCGCATGCGCCGGTCTGCTATCGAAAACGTCGTGCTCACCTGGATCGAGCGGACCGGAGGACCTGACTCTGATGCTGTCCGTCTCTTTAACCAGGTCGTGGGCCCCATCATCAACATAAACATCAATCCCGACGGTTCGGTTTCCGAAACAGAATAGCCCCAATTCCTGGGTGTCAACTCCATGAACTTCGAGACCATCGCCGCCCAGGCGGCCCACCTGATTGACCCGGCAACCGGCGCTGTCGCGCCCCCCATCTACCTCTCGACGACCTTCGAACGGGACGTGGACGGCGAATATTCACGCGGGTTTGTCTACTCCCGCTCCGACAACCCCAACCGGCGCGGCCTGGAGCAGTGCCTCGCGCTGCTGGAGGGTGGGGAAGGGGGCAATGCGATGTCGGCGGCCTTCGCGTCCGGGTCGGCGGCGACAGCGGCGGTGTTCCAGGCGCTAGCGCCCGGCGACCACGTGATCGCGCCCGATGATTGTTACCACGGTACGTCCCGGATGCTCCGGGAGGTTTTCGCTCCCTGGGGTCTGCAAACCAGCTTCGTCGACATGACCGACGCGGATTCAGTCCGCCAAGCTGTTCGGCCCGACACCCGCCTGGTGTGGGTCGAAACGCCGTCCAATCCGCTGCTCAAGATCACCGACATCGCCAGGATGGCCGAAATCGCGCATTCCGCCGGCGCGCGGTGCGCCTGCGACAACACTTGGGCCAGCCCGATGCTGCAACGGCCCTTCGAGCTGGGCGCGGACCTGGTGGTGCATTCAACCACCAAGTACCTGAGCGGACACGAGGACGTGACCGGCGGCGCCGTGGTCACTCGCGAGGATTCCGACATCTTCCAGCGGGTGCGGCTGATCCAGAACCTGTGCGGCGCGGTTCCTTCGCCATTCGACTGCTGGCTCGCGCTGCGGGGCATCCGAACGCTGCCGGCGCGGATGCCTTATCATTCGGCCAACGCCGGCCGGTTGGCCCGCTATCTCCAGGACCATCCGCGCGTCTCCGCAGTCCACTATCCCGGACTGCCGGAGCACCCGGGGAACGATATTGCCGCGCGGCAGATGTCCGACTTCGGCGGGATGCTGTCGTTCCAGGTTGCCGGCGGGCGTGACGCCGCCATGGATGTGGCGGCCCGGGTCCGGCTGTTCGTGCGCGCCACGAGCCTAGGCGGGACGCAGAGCCTCATCGAGCACCGGGCGTCCATCGAAGGCCCGGATACCCAGACCCCTGACGACCTGCTGCGGGTGTCGGTGGGGCTGGAGAACGCTGACGACCTGATTGCCGACCTGGCGCAGGCGCTGGGCTGACTCGCCGCCCGGCAGGGATCGGCCATGTGGTACTATCCGCATGGCGATCGACTGATCGCCGCTTCGCCCGTGTAACCCAGATCGCCCGCCATTCTGCCGACGCCCGCGACGGGTGACGTGTATCACCGACGAAGCAGTGAACCGGCACACGCGCTAAGGAGGGAGGCGTGCCATGTTTGACTTGCTGATTACCGGTGGAACCGTGGTGATGCCCACCGAGGCGGCCTCCGTTGACATCGGGGTACAGGATGGACGGATCGTCGCCATTGGCGCACCGGGCACCCTGGTTGACGAGGCAATCCAGACCATCGATGCCACGGGTCGGATCGTTTGCCCCGGTGGCATCGAGCCACACATCCATGCGGCCGCTAACGTGCAACCCGGTGTGCACCAGCAGGTGGCGGGCGTGCCCAACGCCGGCCCCCTGGAGCACTCCCTGGGCGCCATCTGGGGCGGCACGACCACCGTGGTGGACTTCGCCCCGGCTCCCAACGAGGGCGAACTGGTCGGCGGAATCCTCGATTTCCTGTCGGTGTGGGAGGGCAACACCTACGCCGACTGGTCTTCCCACGTCATCTATCGGACCAGCAATACCGCCGACAGCATCGCGCGGGTGGGCGAGTTGATCAACAACGATTTTCCCAGCGTGAAGATCTTCACCACCAACATCCGTCCGCCGTCGGACCCGCCGCTCAGCCTCACGCCCACCGGACGGATCGACAACGGACGCCTCACCGACCTTACCGCGCAACTGGCGCGTCACGACGGCGTCCTGGCCGTCCACGCAGAGGACGATGAGATCGTCATGTACAACTACCTGCTGGCGCAGCAGCGCGGCATGTGGGACTGGTACAACGCCCATCTCATCCACTCGAAAGAAGTGGAGGATGTGGCGTTCCGAGACGTGATACGGATCGCGGAGCAGAACGGCGCCGGCATGTACTTCGTCCACGTCACCGGCAGCGACGGCGTGAACGCCGTAGCCGCCGCGCGCAGCCGGGGGCAGGCAGTATATGGCGAGGTGCTGACCCTGGCCCTGTCCTTCAACGCCTTCCAGTACCGCGAACCCGACGGCATGAAGTACCACACCTATCCGTCGCTAAAGTATCCGGAAGATGGCAGTGACCTGTGGACTGGCCTGCTGGGCAACAACCTGACCTTCACCGCCACCGACAGCAGCTTCACCACCTACCTGGACAAGACGGCCGGCCTCAACGTCCAGGACATGCGCGGAGGCAACATCGGCATCGAGATCCGCATGGGCGTCAACTACACTGAAGCCGTCGTCCGGCGGGGAATGTCCCTGACCCAGTTCGCCAACATCACCGCCACCAACGCCGCCCGCCTGCTGGGGATGTACCCGCAGAAGGGCGTCATCGCCCCCGGCAGCGACGCCGACTTTGCAATCATCGACCCCACCATCCACAAGCGGCTCACCATGGACGACCTGCACCTGCGCGACTACAGTCCGTGGGAGGGTTGGGAAATCTTCGGGTGGCCGACCACGGTTATTCTTCGCGGCAAGGTGATGGTGGACAACGGGCAGTTGCTGGGCACGCCCGACGATGGCCGGCGCGTGCGCCGCCGCATCGACCCGGCGGTGCTGCAACGCCCGGCGTTTTAGGGCGCCGCGCGCCGACCGGCGTTAGCCGGGCCGAGCGTCTCGAACCAACCTGCCATCGCCGCCGTCGTGAACGAAACACAGGACAACGTCCTCTTCTGCCGGTTCTGCGGACACCTCAGTCCGGCTCCTGAAGCGGCCGATGTTCCTCCCGCCAGCGCAAGGTGCGCGAGGTGCGGAGCGTATTCGGGGTTGGAGGCGGTCGCCGAGGTCGACGCCAGGGAACGGTCACGCCGGATCAGGCTGGAATTCCTTCGCAGCCGTCTGCTCCGTCTGGCCGTCGTAGTGTTGCCGCTGGTGGGCTTGGGCATGTGGGTCCTCTGGGCATATACTGGTCTGCCCCCGGACCCGCCGGCTCCCTCGACTCGCATCGGGGATACCACCGCAGTTACCGCAACTGGCGACTGGCCGCAGGCCGGCCACGGCGTAACCAATCTGGCCTCCGGCAGTGTTCTGACCGTTCCAACCGGAACGGCTCCGGAGCCCGCATGGAGCTACGTCGCCGGTTCCCCAATCGTTGCGCCGCCGGCAGTAATCGGCGACCGAATGTACCTGACCGACGAATCCGGAAACGTGACGGCGCTGAACCGGGAAACCGGCGAAGTCGTCTGGCAGTATGAGTCCCGACTGACAGCCGGCGTTACGCCGGCGGTGGTGGACGGGCTGGTTTTCGTCGTATTTCGACCCGGCTTGGTGTCCGCTCTGGAGGCGGACACCGGCGAAGTCGTTTGGTCACGCCGACTGCGGACCGCGTCCCTACCGTCGCCCACCATTGCGGACGGCCGGCTGTACGTAGCTGAGAGCGACAAGAACCGTCTACTCGCCCTGGACGCCGCCAACGGCGAGAAACTATGGGAGTATCGCCTCAGGGACTGGGTGATCGCGCCGCCGGTCGTGATCGACGGAAAAGTGATCGCCACCGCCAACGACGCCTACATCCACGTTATAGATGCCAACAGTGGGAAGAGGCGCATGATCTACGACGCCGGCCGGTCCCGCTGGGTGCGCGGCGGGCCCATCGCCACCGAGGACCTGCTCCATTTCAGCAGTTTCAACGGGCGGATTTGGGGCATTGACTATCAGGGACACCGATACCCGTTGGAGCGACAGATCTTGTACTTCAAAACGCTGCTGTGGGTATGGGGTTTCACCAAGCAGGGTCCGGTGCAGCAGGGTTTGGTCTGGTCGTCGTGGAGCGTGGAAGACCAGCCCTATCAGCCGGCGCTGTCGGGAACGACTCTGGTCGTGGCGGACGCCATCGGCCCGGTCACCGCGCTGAACTCCGTCGATGGCGAGGTTCTTTGGGAGATCGACGTTGGAGCGGACATCACAGCCCCCGCCACTATTGCGGGAGCCGTCGCATTGGTGGGCGACGAACACGGGCGCGTAACCGCTCTGTCGGTCGCCGACGGGTCGACAGATTGGCAAACGCAGCTGGACGGTCCAATCACGGCGTCGCCCATCGCGGCGGGAGGCCTGGTTATCGTCCCCACAGCGGCTGACGGCGGGACGCTGGTCGCATTGGGGGCCAATACGAACTGACCCATCCAGTCTGCATGACCTCCAGGAGAGGCGCCCCACGGCTGGGCGCCTCTCCTCATTTTGGCGACCGGAACGCCGTAATGTCCCGCGTCGACGCACACTTGGATCCCGCGGTGTGATAATACGTTCCATTGACTCACATGATATTATTGCGTTAGCAACATAACGAAAATCGTCTTTACAGGCTGGTAAACAGCGTATTAGTCTTGCCAGCATCAATTTAGACGCCGATATCCGGTTGCCACTCTGGAGAACATGAGCACATATCCCTATACGTCATGACTGGTGATGATCGGGTTGTTCACCTGGCCGGCTGCCTGAAGCAGCGCAAACGGAGGTTCGCATCATGAAACGACGCCGCAAAACGACCCCGACTGCCCTGATCCTGATCGCTATCTCGCTCACGCTGACATTCGTGATTGCCTGCGGTGGAGCGGCAACCGCGCCCGCTCCGGCATCCGACACATCGTCGGCTCCCGCCAGCGCAGCCGCAGGCGCACAAGCTGCGCCCACCGCCGCGCCTTCCGGCGGTTCCTCCCAGGCAGCCCAACCCACCGCTGCCGCAGCGCCGGCCCAGCCGGCAGCGTCTTCCGGCAGCTCCGCCCCGGCCGCCGCGGCCGAACCCACACCCACGGTCCAGCCGGTGGAGGTCCAGGCCCCCGAAACCGACTGGGTGACTCGTGGGAAGCACGGGCGGACCATGAAGTGGGTGGCTCGCAACAACCCCGGCTTCTGGGACGTTCACTACGGGGCGAGCCTGACCACCACGCTCACGCCTTCCGGCGTCAGGTTCAACCAGTTGGTGGAATACAACCCGGTGAATCCTGAAGAGATCATCGGTGACCTGGCGGAAAGTTGGGACGTCAGCGAAGATGGCACGGTGTATACCTTCTACCTTGCCGAAGCGAACTGGTCCGACGGGCAGCCGGTGAAGGCCAGCGACATCGTCTTCAGCCTGGACCGCATCACTCTCCCCGACGCCTTCCGGGGCCGCACCAACAGCCTCCGCAACTTCTACGAGCATAAGACCGCGGAAGTGATAGACGACCGGACGGTGCGGATGCCCATCAAGTTCCCGGCGGCCACCTTCATGGTCAACCTCGCCTCTGACTACATGAAGATGTACCCGGAGCACGTCGTCGGCCAGTTGACCCAGGAAGACGCCAACTGCTGCCCCGAGAACATGCTGGGCTCGGGTCCGTTCGTCTACAAGACCGGCAGCTGGCAGAAGCAGGAGTCCTATGAGTACGTCAGGAACGACGACTACTTCAAGGCTCCGCGCCCTTACTTCGACGGGTTCAAGGTCTTCCTGATCCAGGACGTGGCACGCTCCATCGCCACCCTTAAGGTTGGCCAGGCCGACGGAACCTACTACCCGGTGCTGTCAACCTATACGGAATTCGTCGAGCAACTGGAGGAGGACACCGACGGACGCATGCGCGCCCTGTTCATGCAGAACGTGCAGCGCGCGGGGCTCAACTTCAACTGGCTGGTCGAACCCTACGACGACCCCAGGGTCCGAACTGCGCTCTGGATGGTCATCGACCAGGAGGAAATCGTCCAGAAGATCCTGCGCGGCAACGGGACCGTTGGCACGCACTTCCACGTCGGGTTCGCTCCCAACGAAAGCGTTGAGGCGCTGTACGAGCTGCCCGGCTACCGCCGTGACGCTGACGGCACCAAAGCGCAGGCCGACCTGGACGAGGCCCGCCGGTTGCTGGCCGAAGCCGGGTACCCCGACGGGTTCAGCGGGACCATCACCTCCATCCTGACCGGCTGCACCGCCACCTCGGCTCAGCTGGTGAGTGACATCTGGAAGCGCGAGCTCAACCTGGACATGACCATCGAATCCAGCGACGTGGCGACCCTGTACGCCAAGTGGCGCAGCAACGACTACGGAGTGATCGTCGGGTGCGGCAGCGGCATCATCCTCCCGGACCCGTCCGACATCCTGAACCAGTGGTACGGCATCGACACCATGCGCAACTCGGGCAACTGGACCACCACCGAGTTCGAAGCCCTCAAGGCCGCGCAGGCCAAGGAGCTTGACCCCGAAAAGCGCAAGGAACTCTTTGCCCAGATGGTCGAACTGCTGCGCGCTGAGGTTCCTCACTACCTGCCCACCGGTTGGATGCACGCTGGCGGGACGCTGGACTACCGCATTCGCAACTACCACGTCCCCAGGACCATCCAGATGATCCACAAACTGGATCACATGTGGTGGGACGAGGACGCCGAGAAGCCACCCATCGGAACGGGCTACCAGCCGTAGGCCAGGCGCGGCTACGGTTGCCCACGGAGGAATTTGACAATCGCCAGGTCCGATCCCGGGAGGCATGATGACCACCTATATCGTGAGGAGGCTGCTCCTCTTCATACCCACCATCCTCATCGTGACCATCATCATCTTCCTGTTGATGTGGATCGTGCCTGGCGACACGGCCATGCTCATCCTCACGGGAAACGACCCGAATGAGGGCGGGCGGGTCAGCCTGGAGGACGTCGAACGACTGCGCGCCAAGCTGGGGCTGGACCGGCCCGTCCACATCCAGTATGGCGACTGGCTGTGGGACATGGTTCGCGGCGACCTGGGGGAGTCACTGTGGTACCAAACGCCGGTGATTGACGAGCTGGGAGGACGGTTCGTCACCACCGTGCAACTAGCGGTGATGGGCATGGGATTGGCCTTCATCATCGCGGTGCCCCTCGGGATCATTTCCGCGGTGAGACAGGACACCAAGGTCGACTACATCAGCCGGCTGGTGGCGCTGCTGGGCATCGCCATGCCCACCTTCCTCATCGCGATCATCGTAACGTACGTGCTGGCCTACGTATTCGACTGGCTGCCGCCGCTGGACTACGCCAACCTGTGGGAAGAGCCGCTGACGAACCTGCAGCAGATGGTGTTCCCGGCGCTGGCCATCGCATTCCATGATCTTGCGTTCACCGCCCGGGTCACCCGGTCTTCCATGCTGGAAACAATGCGGGACGACTACGTTCGCACGGCTCGGGCCAAGGGCCTGGCCGAGATGGCCGTTATCGGGAGACACGCCCTGAAAAACGCCCTGTTGCCGATCATCACGGTGTCGGGCTACCAGTTCGGCAGGTTGCTGGGCGGCGTCGTCATCGTCGAGGTGATCTTCCTGGTCCCCGGCATCGGAAACATGCTGATCGATGCAATCCTCCATCGTGATTTCGTGGTGATCCAGGCGGTGGTGGTGCTGGTGGCGGCGGTGGTCATGTTCCTGAACCTGGTCATTGACCTCGTCTACGGGATACTCGACCCGAGAATCCGCTACCAGTAGCGTACCGAAAATCAACGGAGCAGATCATGGCAACTCGCGACATCGCCGCAGAGGGCGGCTCCCCAGTTCGCAATGCGTTGTTGGGTATCCCGGCTGCGTACCGGTCCACCGTTGGGCTCGCTCGCCGGAAACCGCTGGGCGCGGTCGGCGGCGCCATCGCCCTCATTTTCATACTGGTCGCCATTGCCTCCCGGTTGGCGATCCTGCCCGTACCGGATCCTTATGCCTCCGTCGGTGACATCTTCCTTGGGCCCAGCCGCGAGTATCCGATGGGGACGGATGTGATCGGACGGGACATTCTGGCGCGCGTACTGTACGGAACCTGGATATCCTTGTACGTCGGCATTGGCAGCGTCCTGATCGGGATCACCGCCGGGTTTGTGCTGGGCATCACCAGCACCTACGCGGGCGGCTTCGTTGACCTGGCGTTCCAGCGGGTGGTGGACGCCCTGATGTCGATCCCGGGCCTGATCCTCGCCCTGGCGATCATGGCCGTCCTCGGCTCCTCTCTGAACAACGTCATCCTGGCCATCGTCATCGGGATGCTCGCTCCCGTGATCCGCACCGTCCGCTCCCAAGTGCTGACGCTGAAAGAAATGGACTACGTGACCGCCGCAAGAGCCATCGGCGCCAGACCGAACCGCATCGTTTTCCGGCACATCATGCCCAACTGCTTCGCCATCTACATCATCATGGCGACCTACTATCTTGGGTTCGCCATCATAATCGAGGCGTCGCTCAGCTTCCTGGGCGTCGGCGCGCCGCCGGACGAGCCCAGCTGGGGCGGGATCCTGACCGTAGCCAGCCGGGAAGCGCCGGAAACAGGCATCTGGTTGCTGGTCTTCCCCGGCATCTTCATATTCATCGCCGTGCTGGCTTTCAACGTCCTGGGCGACGCCCTGCGCGACGTGCTCGACCCGAGGCTGCGAGGACGGTAGGCGCACATATACAACCCGCCACATGCGGTGCCCCGAAAGACTGCCGCCCCGACGCTGGTCATGCGTCGGGGCGGTTTTTGGTTGCGCGTAAATACAACGGTCATCATCGGGCGTGACAATGAAACAGCGCAATTCGCGGATGTTCATGCCACCACGATATTGCCCATAACCATTTGACAAGCGTCAACCTTGTGAGTAGCATCCCGCACACTGGCTAATCTGGCCAGCATCATTAGGACGGTTTACGGTCGTCCCAACGTCCGCGTTCAATTTGTGTCTATCGGGAGGGTTCGCCAATGAAATTCCGACGAATCGGAAGACCCCAATGGTTGTTGCTTGTGAGCTGTGCAGCCTTGTTGATAGTTGGGTTGGCCTGCGGCGGAACCACTGCGCCCGAACCCAGCGCTGCGCCGAGCCAGGCAGAACAATCCCAACCGGCAGCCGCCGGCAGCGCCGCCCCGGCGGCCCCGACCCCGACCTACACGCCCATGCCGACGCGGGTTCTCGACGCGACGCCGACGCCCGTTCCGGTCCCGACGCCGGTACCCGTCGACGAACGCCCGAACTGGTGGCAGGAAGGAGAAACCAAGCATTATCGCGGCACCTTCCCGATGGTTGGCAACAGCAACCCCGGCTTCTGGGACGTGCATTACGGTGGTTCCCTCAACACCACCCTGATGCCTTCCAGCCCCCGATTCAATCAGCTGGTCGAGTACAATCCCGTCATGCCCAGCGAAATCATCGGCGACTTGGCCTCCACGTGGGAAGTGAGCGACGACGGCACCGAGTTCGTCTTCCACCTGAAAGACGCCACCTGGTCGGACGGAATGCCGGTAACTGCTGAGGACGTGGTCTTCAGCCTGGACCGCATCACCCTGCCGGGAGCCCAGCGAGCGCGCACCGGTTTCCTTCGCGCGTTTTATGAGCATCAAACCGCCGAGGTGATCGACGACAAGACCGTGCGCGTGCCTCTGAAGTATCAGGCGCCCACCTTCATGCCGAACCTCGCGTCTGACTACATGAAGATGTACCCGAAACACATCGCAGAGGATTTGACGCAGGAAGAAGCCAACCAGCCGGAAAACCTGATCGGCTCCGGCCCCTGGCTGCTGGACGGATGGCAGAAGGACGTGAGCTACACCTTCGCGCGCAACGAGACGTACTTCAAGGAAGGCCGCCCGTTCTTCGACGGCATCATCGTGCACCTGATCCCGGACACCGCTCGCCGCATCGCCGCGCTGCAAGCCGGCCAGGTCCTGGGAACCTTCAACCCATTCACCGGCGTAAACCGTCCCGAAGCTATGGCGGTACTAGAGGACGAGACCGGCGGCCAGGTACGCGCCCTGATACTTCCCAGCGCCGGTTTCGAAGCGTTCTTCCTCAACAATGCCAAGCCACCGTTCGACGACGAACGAGTCCGCCAGGCCTTCTATCTGGGCCTGGACCGGGACCTGGGCATCGAGCGCGCCGTCAGGGGCTTCGGTCAACCGGGCACCTTCTTCTCGCCGGGAGTGGTCGAGCAACTGGACGACCTGCGGGCCAACAACCCGGCGTTCGCTGAAGACCGCACCGCTGCGATTGCGGAAGCCAAGCGGTTGCTGGCCGAAGCCGGTTACCCTGACGGGCTGTCGGTGAAGATGAACACCCGCAACGCTATCCCCACCCTGCCGGCCGCGGAAGTCGCCGGCGAGCAATTGCGTCGGGATATTGGCCTCGATATCGAAATCGTGCCCAACGACCTCGCCACTATGTACGCCGTGATGCGGGACGGGACGCACGACATTTCTACCGTCGGCACGGGCATCATCCTGACCGACCCGGCGGACATCCTCAACCAGTTCTACCTGCAGGATGTTCTGCGCAATCCGCAGAACTGGCAGGATGACCGGGTTGACGAGTTGATCGACCTGCAGAACCGGGCCATTGACCAGCGTGTCCGGCAGGGCCACCTGGAAGAAATCGCCGACATCCTGCACACGGGCAAGAGCCACTTGGTGGTGTACTTCTGGGGAGGAGCCGGCGGAGCGTTGGACTACCGCATCCGGAACTTCCACCTGCCGCCCACCGTCCAGCAAATCCACAAATGGGACCACGTCTGGTTCGACCCGGACCGTGAGCAACCCGCCGAGTCCGGTTATCAGCCGTAACTTCCAAAGAGCGGTGTGTCTCGAACAAAAAGGGCGCATCGCTCAAAACTTTTGTGCAGCCGGTTGACCTCACAAACTGAGGGTGCAAGGTGTACGCATACATAGCCCGCAGGGGCCTGCTTTTCATACCCACTATCTTGCTTGCCACCATCCTGGTGTTTGGCCTCTTCTGGATTGTGCCAGGCGACGCCGCCATGATGATCCTGACGGGCGAGGAGGGCGACGGCGGCAAGGTCACCGAAGAAGACATCAAGCGCGTTCAGCAGGAACTGGGTCTGGACCGCCCGGTGTACATCCAATATGGCGATTGGCTTTGGAAAATCCTTCAGGGCGATTTCGGCGATTCGGTCTGGTATGGCACCCCCGTCCTGGATGACCTCAAAGACCGGTTTTTCATAACTCTTGAACTGGCGGTGCTGGCCATTGTGCTGGCGTTCATCGCCGCCGTGCCTTTAGGCGTGCTGTCTGCGGTCAAGCAAGATTCATTCCTGGACCACGTCAGCCGGCTCTTGGCGTTGATCGGCATTGCTCTGCCTACCTTCTGGCTGGGGATCCTGGTGATCTATGGATTGACCTATTTCGCCGGATGGCTGCCTCCCCTGGGTTATGCCACATTGTGGGGCGATCCGTTTACCAACCTGCAACAGTTGATCTTCCCGGCGCTGGTTCTCGCTTTCCATGACATGGCATTCACGGCCAGGGTGGCCCGATCCGCCATGCTGGAGGTGATGCGGGAAGACTACATGCGAACCGCCCGGTCCAAGGGCCTGAACGAATGGATGGTTGTGGGTCGCCACGCGCTGAAGAACGCCCTGCTGCCGGTGATCACGGTTTCCGGCTACCAATTTGGACGGCTGCTGGGCGGCACCATCATCATCGAATCGATCTTCGTGATACCCGGTGTCGGGCGGTATCTTATCGACGCCATCATCCACCGCGACTTTGTCGTGGTGCAGGGCGTGGTCCTGCTCGCCGCCGCAGTAGTGCTGTTGTTGAACCTTGTCATCGACATCCTGTACGGAATCCTGGATCCCAGGATCAGGTACTCTTAGGCCGCGTGCGTATCGGAGCGGCCGTGTATTTGCTGGTCACCGTTCCGTGAGGAGTATTCGTACTCATGGCGAATCAAACCAATCAGCGCGCTGATGTAATCACTCCGCCGCGAGCGGGGATGACGCAACCGGCCGCGAACGCCGTTCGAGAGGTGGTCCGCTTTACGCGTCGCAAGCCCTTGGGTGCCATCGGCGGCCTCCTGGTTCTCGCGTTGGTGATCGTGGCGGTAGTGGCGCCGGTGCTTGCTCCCTACGGCGCTCGCGAACTTCCGGACAGTCGCCAAGGCGGTTCCACAGTTTACATACCGCCCAACTCCCAATTCCTGCTCGGCACGGACCACGTAGGCCGCGACGTTCTCAGCCGGCTGATCTACGGCGCACGCATCAGCTTGTATGTTGGCTTGGGCAGCGTTCTCATAGGAATCACCTCCAGCTTCATTATCGGAGTCGCTCTGGCTTATGCCGGCGGCATCATCGATATGTCGTCCCAGCGCGTCGTGGACGCGCTCATGGCGCTGCCGGGACTGATAATCGCGCTGGCTATTGTGGCGGTGCTCGGTTCGTCCTTGAACAACGTCATCCTTGCCATTGTCATCGGAATGATCGCTCCAGTGATTCGCACCGTGAGATCCCAAGTGCTGTCGATAAAGGAGCTCGACTACGTTACTGCTGCCCAGGCCATCGGCGCCCCCCCTTGGCGTGTCGTTTTCCGGCATATCGTCCCCAACTGTTTCGCGATTTACCTGGTGCTTGCCACCTATTACTTGGGCTTCGCAATCATCATCGAAGCCTCTCTGTCCTTCTTGGGTGTCGGAGCGCCTCCGGACCAGCCCAGTTGGGGCGGGATGCTCACCAGAGCCGCCCAGGAGCACGTGCTGACCGCCCCTTGGGTCGGCATCTTCCCGGGTGTAGCGATTTTCGCTGTCGTGATGGGTTTCAACCTGCTGGGCGACGCCCTGCGCGACGTTCTGGACCCGCGACTGCGCGGACGCTAACCTTGACCATCCTGATTCCTGCGCTAGGGGCAAATGAGCGCGCCGGCCAGCCTCTCGCGTTGGCCGGCGTAATTTTGCTGGCGCTGCTCGTCTTCTCTTGCGCTCCCACCGAGGAAGCTCCTGGCAACGAGCCTTGGGCTGCGCCACTGGCGCCAACTGACGCGATTGCCCCTACGTTGCAGGCCGCGGCGGACTTGCCAACCGCAGCGCTGACGGATGCCGCCACGCCGTTGCCAACTGCCACCCTGGAGCATGTAGCCACCGCTCTCCCTGCCGTCACCGCGCTGCCCGTTTCGCGTGAGACCGTCGTGCAAACCGTTCCTGACGCACAGGCCGAAGAAGCTCGCACCCGCTACCAGCGCCTGTTGCGAGCGGAGTGGGATACCGATTTCACGCGAACCACGATCTCATTCGACGAGATCATGACCGGCGGCCCGCCCAAGGACGGCATCCCATCAATCGACGATCCGCAGTTCGAGTCGATTGCCGACGCTGACCTCTGGCTCGACGACCTTGAGCCAGTGCAGGTTGTTGACATCGACGGCGACGTGCGAGCGTATCCGGTGCAGGTGATGGTCTGGCACGAGTTGGTGAACGACACCGTCGGTGGGGAGCCGGTGGTCATAACATTTTGACCCCTCTGCAATACCGCCTTCGTGTTCAGGCGGACGGTAGACGGAACCATACTCGACTTCGGTACCACGGGCGCGCTGCGCGACAGCAACCTGTTGATGTACGACCGCCAAACGGAGTCGTGGTGGCAGGAATTCGGCGGAGAGGGCGTCATCGGTCATTACGCCGGCGCAAAGCTGGAGCAGCTTTATCTGTCCATCACATCGTGGGCCGATTTCAAGGCTGCGCATCCGGACGGAAAGGTGCTGTCCCGGCCCGATTCGGGGCGGCCCTACGGCAGCAATCCCTACGCCGGCTACGACCGACCGGGGAGCCAGCCGTTCCTGTTCGACGGCGATGAAGATCCCAGGCTGCCGGCGGTGGAGCGGGTAGTCGCCGTCGAGCGCGGAGGCGACGCCTGGGCCGTGTCGTTCACCACGCTGGCAGAGGAACGGGTGGTGTCCACCTCCATCGCCGGTGAGGACATCGTGGTTTTCTGGACGCCTGGCACCGCGTCCTCGCTGGACGCGGGCACGATCTCACGCGGCCGGGATGTCGGCACGGCCGGGGTATTTTCGCCCCGCGGTCCCGATGGCAACACGTTGTCCTTCGCGCCCGATGCTGAAGGCCGCATCATCGACCAACAGACTGGGAGCGAGTGGGACATATTCGGACGCGCAATCAGCGGCTCGTTGGAAGGCGCGAATTTGACCCCAGTGCCCGGCCGCATCGGACAACTCTGGTTCTCCTGGGCAGTCTACCGTCCGGATACGGTGGTGCATAATAGCCCCAGTTAAGGCGTAGAACTAACTCCCATTCCCCATGCGTGCAAGGAGCGAAAAGACGATCCGGTTATTGATTGTGATTGCCTTGACGATCTCACTCAGCATCGTCGCCTGCACATCCCCGGAACCTGCGCAGCCACTAGAGCCCACGGTCACACTGTTGCCGACACCCACCGCTGCGCCAACGTTGGCGCCGGCCCCGTCCGCTATTCCGAGCCCCACGGCCATACCGTTGCCGACACCCATCGCTGCGCCAACCCCAACGCCCACCCCGACTGCCAGACCAACGCCTACTGCCACGCTGCCGCCAACACCTACCCCCACGCCGCCGCCCACGGCTACGCCCACTCCGCGGCCGACACCCACCGCTACGCCCCGGCCAACGCCTACCGCCACCCCACTGCCGACGCCTACTCCCACTCGGCTCTCTACCCCAGTTGCCGCGTTGGAGTCCGCTGTTGTCGTTCGAGAATCGGAATATGGTTACACCATCAGCAGTGACGAGCGACCGGAGAGATACAACCGCGTCAATCCCTGGATTCGGGTGCACATTGCATCGAGATCGCTGAGAAAAGGCAGTACCCTCAAGCACTTCGCCGAAAGCGTTCGCGATGGACTAGAAAGGGACTGGTGGGTTACACGCTCGCTGTTCGAGATTGCCTCATTTCAAGAATCTCAAATCGACGGACAGGACGCTTATCTCATAACGTACCGCGTACAGCAAAGCCCGGAATACTGTGTCGTGGACGTTGCCGAAATCGTGATGGTTTCCGACCTGCTTCCTGGCGATCCCCAAGGGTTCCGGGCGCGGGTTTGGATGTGTGAGCGCGACGTGCCGCAGTACGGACCGGAAAGGATGCGAATACTGGAAAGCTTCCGCATCATCACCCAGCCGGCCACCTACTACACGTAATTTCTTTCCGTCAAAGACGTCACCATCAAAGCGACGGGCAAAGTTGATCCCGCTGCGTTTGACGTGGCGGCAGACATAATCAGACCCATGTTATCCGGAAGGGAAGATATCGCTGATTGCATGGCGGACGTTGGCGGGGGTCTGGCAATTATTCCAAGGGACGAGTACGTGACCACTCTCCCTGAATACGCTCATCTGAAAGGGCGCAGTGATTTCACTGGCAGGACTTACGAATCTTTCCAGTTACGAGGGCTCGGCGGCGTGAAGGGACAGCCTGTATCATCAACATCCGAGGAGTCGCTGCTCCGCTTGGATGTTGATGAGCACCCCTATGGAAGATTTCCCTTCGACAGCCTGATAACGGTGCACGAATTTGCCCACGGGATCCAAAACCTGTGCTTCACCCAGAACGACCATGAACGATGGAACGAGTTTTACGCTTCGGCGAAGCAGGCCAACATTTTCCCGGGTACGCACATGATGGCTAATGAGCGAGAATTTTTCGCCGTGTTCAGCACAGCCTATTTTGAAGTCACGGACGAAATTGGCCGGGGCGCTGACCGGAGCACGGTCAAGGAAATCTATCCGGACGTGTATGAGTTCCTGGAAGAGATATACCAGGGCGCAGTCCTGCCGCCCGAGTTGCGATCACGGAGATCCCGATAAGTCAGTCCAACCGCGATGTAGTGGCGGTCCGTCCGGCCATAACATAGGGGGCGGATGATTATCCGCCCCCAACGACGCGATGCGGCGCTACCCCCGGATCAGCCGCGCCAGATCCGCCGCATGCGCCGCACCGAGTCCAGACGGGACTCCGCCAGGATGTCCGCCGCTTTCGCAGTCGAAATCTCCTGCTTGCGGGACGTGGTCAGCACTGCCGACATCTGCTCGTAGATCCGCTCGGTTTGCTGGCGGGAGCGGTCTGGGTTGTACGGCTGGCCGATTTCTGCCGCTGCGTTGATGATGCCGCCGGCATTGATCAGAAAGTCCGGCGCGTAGATGATCCCGCGCCGATGCAACTCCTCGCCGTCCTCGGCCGTCATCAGCTGGTTGTTCGCGCCTCCGGCTATGATTTGGCAGCGCAGGCGGTCAATGGTCTTCGAGTTGATGACTCCTCCCAGCGCGCAGGGAGCAAAGATGTCACATTCGGTATCGTAAATTTCGTCGGGTCCGACGACCTTGACGCCCATCTGCCGCGCTCGATCAAGGGCCATCTCGTTGACGTCAGTGGCGATGATGCGAACGTCGTCTTCCAGCAGATGACCCGCCGTGTGCGTCGCCACCTTCCCGAACCCCTGCATAGCGACGGTGCGCCCGCGCAGGTCGTCCGTGCCCCAGACATCGGCGGCGCAGGCTTTCATGCCCATGTAGATTCCCAGGCCGGTCATTACGGACGTGTCGCCGCTGCCGCCCAGGGTAACGTCAAGGCCCACCACGTGCTCCGTTTCCTGGCGCACGGCCTCCAGGTCCCTTCCCGTGGTGCCAACATCGGTGGTGGTGAGGTAGCGGCCGCCCATCGTGTCCACGAACCGGCCCCAGGCTCGCAGCAAGGACTCCGTTTTATCGGTGCGCGGATCGCCGATGATGACGCCCTTGCCGCCGCCCAGGTGCAGGCCAGCCGCCGCAGACTTGTAGGTCATCGCTCGTGAGAGGTTCAGGGCATCGGCGAGAGCTTCCTGCTCGGTGGCGTAGGGCCACATCCGGGTCCCGCCGCAGGAAGGCCCCAGGGTAGTGTCGTGGATGGCAATGATGCCACGCAAGCCGGAATCGGGGTCGCTGTACATTGTCACCTGCTCGTGACCGCGACTGACCATCGTATTCAGTAGGTCCATGGTTTCCACCTCCTGCGAATATGCTTCGCTGCATTAATTATATGACACGGCACAGGTGGCGCGGAGCGGTTGACTGCCAGCGAGGAAGGCGAGAATTGCCGCGAGCGGCTGAATGCGCAAGTTATGTCAATTGCAAACTCTTCAGGCAACCGCGTAAATCTGTAATCCCCAACCATCTCTACGCCTCCATATTCGTACTTTTCCAAGCCTTTGAATGAGCAATGTCCAATGGGCATTGCCTATTGACTCGCAGCCGATGGCAGTCTATTTTACGGTGGCCTTTTTAGGGCAGCCCACACGCTGCGTGGGAACATCCCTGTAGGGAGTTTTCTGATCAGTGCCGACAGGTGCGCGACAGCACCGGCAATGATTAACACGCGACGAACTGCGACGCAGCACAGTGAACTGCCCTATTTTCGAAACTCGGAGGTTTTTATATGAGGCACAAATGGCTCCCATCGCCCCGACTATTGGCGTTCGCTCCGTTGGCTCTCGCCCTGATAGTCGCGGTAGCCTGCGGAACGGCGCAGGAATCGCCCGCTGCTGCGCCGGCGGCCCCAGCCGCTACTGCGGCGCCCGCCGCGGCCATGGCGGAAAGCACTCCCGCGGCGAGTTCAGGTTCGGGAAGTTCAGGAGGGGCAGCGGTCGCGGCGACCGCCATGCCGGAAGCGACGGCCATGCCCGAATCCTCGGAGGTAATGGGACCAAGGGGAAGGCTGACCTTCGGACTGCCTCTCGTCGCCCCGTTCCACGTTTTCCCGACGGTCACGGAAGGTGCCGGATATCACCACAACGGCTACACCACCGCCGAGACTCTCCTTTACATGAACGAGGACAAGGAGATTGTTCCCTGGCTGATCCGGGAGTGGAACGTTGCCGATGACGGCGTCACCTGGACGTTCAAGTTGGCGGAAGGGGCCCAGTTCCATAAGGGCTACGGCGAGCTGGATGCTGAAGGCGTCCTCTGGAGCCTGATGATCAGTGGCGGCGAGAGCTCCCGGGTGGCGTTCAACACCCATATCCGCCGGATCTGGGGACTTGGCGGCGACGTCAAGGAAGGCACGGAAGTCACCGGCATCATCGACGAAGGCCGGGCCAAGGCCATCGACAAGTACACCATCGAGGTGAACACCGGAACGCCGCAGTACGACACCCTGGGTCTGCTGGCCCGTCCCCACGTCAACATCATCAGCCAGAAGCAACTCGAAGAGGTGGGTGTGGATGAGGCGAGCCGGAACATTGCCGGCACCAGCCCCTGGGAGTTCGATGAGCACCAGAGCGACCAGTTCACCCAGTGGGTGGCGGTAGAAGACCACTGGCGCAAGACCCCTGAGTTTGCCGAGCTGAGGTGGCTGCACATCCCCGAGGAGTCCACCCGCGTTGCCAACTTCCTCACCGACAGCCTCACGGCGATGGAAATGAATCTGGACTCCATCGCCGCGGTGGCGGACCACCCAGGCACCGACTTCGTCAGGATAGCCGGCGGCAGCGGCGTGAGCATGGCTTTCTACGGCAACTACTACGTGGGAGTGAATCCTGACGGCTCGCGCACGCCGGTACACCAAGAGAGAGTTCCCGGCTTCGATCCCTCTCTGCCCTGGATTTCCGGCAACCCGGATCCGGCATCCGAGGAATGGCAGAACGCCGCCAAGGTGCGCACGGCCCTGTCCATCGCCATCGACCGCCAGTTGATCTCGGACACGCTGCTGAGCAGCGAGGCCATCCCGGACTCCCTGCCGGCGTGGGCGTTCCACCTGGACAAGCTGCCGGCAGAGTACCGCCAGTGGGAGTTCAATCCGGAGAAAGCCAAGCAGTTGCTGGCCGAGGCGGGTTATCCCGACGGGTTTGAGATCACCCTCACTCCCCTGGGAGGATCGAACTACCTCGAGGTGACTTCTGCCATCGCCCAGATGTGGGACCAGATCGGCGTCAAGGCCAACCAGCAGAACCTGCCCTACAAGACCTTCCGCCCGGGCATCGTGACCCGCACCTACAACCAGGCGTACCAGCACACCCACGTGGCGGTTGATCCCCTGGACCGCTGGTCCACCGCTTTCAACCACGAGAGCGCCTGGAACTTCGGCATGGACCACCCCATCCTTTCGGATTACATGAACGAAGCCCAGGGCACCGTTGACGACGCGGCGCGGTACGAGATCATGGTTGAGGCGGCGAAGTTCGTGTACGACAACGCCCTGTCGGTCGGTCTCTACGCGCAGAACCAGGTCTTTGCCGTGAACGGGGACACGACCCCCTGGAACGAGCACCTGAACTACGCCGAAACGCGGGACCTGACCGGGTTCGAGTACGCTCCCAACCTCACCCAGTAGGAAAAGGGGTAATCAGAGAACATCCGGATAGCTTCGGCTCCGGCCGAAAGTCAGCTTGGCGGCAAGCATCTTCACAATCGCTGGGCGCGCAGGGCTTGGATTTCTCATAGCCCTCGTGCTCAGCTATATTGGTGTGTGGGTCGCCTGGGGCCTGTACTATTTCTTCACCGACACCTCATCCAAGCTGCTTCGGGATGTAATGTTCCTGTCCGGCGCAGCATTGGGAGCCGGACTGGGCGGGTCGCTGACGTGGTTGCGTCTGGACGGCAATTCATTGCCGGTGCTATTGCTGATTGGATTTGTGGGTCTCGGGGGCGGGATTATCGGGTCCTGGATGGGGTACGAATTCGCGTTGAACCGAGAAATCAAGTGCTGCTCCGATCCGCCCGTCAACGCCTTCTCCTACGCGGCGTTGGGCGCAGCCGCGGCAGCCAACGCGGGAACCTTGCTGTTCGGCGCAGTGAGAGAAATCGCCACTTTCAGGCGATGAGACCGGATTGAACGTATCTGAACATCTGATGCTGGGACGTTGACATGCAGCGGTTTTTGGTACGCCGATTTTTCCTGATGATAATCACGCTCCTCGCGGTGTCGATGATCATCTTCGTCATGGCGCGGGTGGGCGGCGACCCAAGGTCACTGCTCCTGGACGACCATGCCACCCAGGAGCAATGGGAGTTGCTGGGGGAGGAGCTGGGGCTGGACAAGCCCCTCTACCACCAGTACGCAATTTTCATGGGTGGAGTGTTGCGCGGTGATTTCGGCGAGTCAATCAGCCAGCGTCGACCCGTGCTGGAGGTAGTCGCGGAAAAGATCCCGGCCACGCTCCAGCTTGGCGGCGCTGCCTTTCTGCTGGCGCTCCTGGTCGGGATACCCCTCGGCGTGATGTCGGCAGTCCTGCGGGGCAGCGTTCTGGACCAAATCGGAAGGGCGGTGGCCTTGATCGGACAGGCGGCGCCGTCCTTCTGGCTCGGCATCATGTTCATTTTCTTCTTCGCCGTGTACCTGGGGTGGGTGCCTCCTTCCGGGAGGCAGGACTGGAACAGCTTCGTACTTCCAACCATCACCCTGGCCTGGGGCGGGTTCCTGGCGGGAAGCCTGCGGTTGATGCGCTCGGCCATGCTGGACACGCTGGACACGGAATACATCAAACTGGCCCGGGCTAAAGGGTTGCCCGGCCGGGCGATCATCTGGAAGCACGCATTTCGGAATGCCCTGATACCGCCATTGACCCTGGCGGGCGTATCGATGCCCGCGATCCTCACGGGTTCCATCACCACCGAGCTGGTGTTCGCGTGGCCCGGAATGGGCCAATTGGCGGTGCAGGCCCTCTGGTCTTCGGACTACCCGCTGATCCAAGGGCTGACCATCATGTTCACGTTGGGGTATGTATTCATCGCACTGCTGGTTGACATTCTCTACGCTTACATCGACCCCAGAATCCGATACCTGTAGGAGATAGGGATCATCGGCGTGGGAAACGTCTCCCGCCGCGCCGAGGATCCACGTTTCCAGAGAAGGCCCGGAGAAATCAAATGGCCCAGGCTACAACGCTTTCCACCACCCAACCCGTCGTCGTGCGGGCTCTCAAGGCCATGTCGCGCTGGCGTCGACCGGTGCTGATCATTCCGGTGTTTATCCTGACATTGGTGGTGGTGGCCGGAATAACCGCCGACTGGATAACCCCTTACGACCCTGAAGTAGGTGATCCGAACCACCGTCTGCAACCCGGGTTCTGGGCGTACGAGCCGGTTCCGCCCGTGATAGTGACTAAAGAGGTGGTGGCGGTAATCAGCCCCAGCGACATCGAAAAACAGAAAACACAGATCACCGAATACAATGCCAAGCAGATAGACCCCAACGCGGTTATCGGTGATAAATTGGACGTGGTTGTCCGGGAAGGCATCGATACGCTTTATATCCTGGGCACCGACCACCTGGGGCGTGATCTGTTTACCCGGATCATTTATGGCGCGCGCGTTTCTCTGGTGATGGCCGGCTTGACGCTGGCGGTAGGCGGCACCATGGGCACGGTGCTCGGCCTGACCGCCGGATGGCACGGCGGGTGGGTAGACGAGGTGGTAATGCGCATGGTGGACATCATACTTGCGCTCCCCCTGATCCTGGTCGCCCTGGTATTGGTTGTGGCCCTCGGACCGTCCTTCCAGCTGATCATCGTGATCATGGCGATAGCTATCTGGCCACTCTTCACTCGAGTGACGCGGGGAGAGGTGCTGCGCGTCAAGACCGCGGACTACGTCGCGTTGGCCCGCGTCGCCGGGGCCGGGACAATTCGCATCATGATCGTCCACATCCTGCCGGGAATAGCCAACAGTGTGATTGTGGTGGCAACCCTGTTGGTGGGTGTGGTCATCCTGCTGGAGGCCGCCCTGAGCTTCCTCGGAGCCGGCGTGCCGCCTCCGACGCCGGCCTGGGGCTCCATGCTATCCGAAGGAAGGGACCGGATCGCGATCGCGTGGTGGATTTCGACGCTGCCGGGGCTGGCGATATTCATGACGGTGCTGTCCCTGAACCTGTTCGGCGACTGGCTGCGGGATGCCCTGGATCCCAGGCTGCGGCAACTGGAATAGCCATACTCCCACACACATTGGCTTTGAAACCGTCAAGGGCCGTCGGATGTTGGAGGTCTTAAACTGACCCCAATAGCGCCGGCCTTTTTCGTTGACCCTTTTTGATGCTCAGGGCCTGACGGAGCAAAGCATCTGCTTGTATAGATGGCGGCGGTCTGATACAAGTGTCGATCCATGGCTTCCTCTCTCTCGGCTCTCCTCGACTGGCGTCCCAACACCCCTTTCTACTACGGCTGGCTGGTGCTTGGGCTGTCGGGCGCCGGGGCGTTCGTGGCCACGGTGCCAGCCGGCGTCGTCCTGGGAGGGGTGCAGACCTACATCATCGACGACACCGGTTGGGCCCGAACGCAAATCGGCTTGGCCGCCAGCTGCGGGGTGGGTCTGTCGGGGGTCTTCGCGCCCTTTGCCGGACGCCTTGCGGACCGGTACGGCCCCCGGTGGCTGATGCCCATCGGCGCGGTTGTCCTGGGCCTGTCCATGCTGGCGATCGCCGAAGTGACCAGTTCCTGGCAGTTCATGATCGCGGCCATCATCGGGCGGGCCGTGAGCCAGCCCTTCCTCATCGGCGTGGTGCCGCGGACCATGGCGGTCAACTTCTTCAACCGGCGCCGCAACATCGCGTTGTCCCTGACCGGCATCTATCGTCCCATCAGCGGCGCGCTGATCGTCCAGGCGTTTTCCCTGATCACGCTCGTGGCCGACTGGAGGATGGCCTTTCGGCTGATGGGATACCTGAGCCTGTTCGTGGCCCTCCCCATGATTGTCATCATGCGCCGGCGGCCGGAGGACATCGGGATGCTGCCGGACGGCGCCCGGGCGACCCCAGCGACTGCGCAATCCGGCAGCGCCGCGTCAGAGCGGAGCGGGCGCGGGTCGACGACTCGCCCCGGGGAAGAGGTGAGCTGGACATCACGCGAGGCCATGCGCACCAGGGCCTTCTGGATGGTGTCGGCGGTCGCTTTTCTCAACGTGAGCGGCAGTTCCGGCCTGGGGTTCAGCCTGGTTCCCTACCTGCACGAGTTCGCGGGATTATCCACGCCGCAGGCAACGGGCGTGCTCAGCATCAGCACCTTCCTGGCGTTGAGCAGCCTGGTCTGGGGACAGGTTGCGGGCAGGTTCACCCCGCGCTGGTGCATCGTCGCGGCCATGGGCGTGTCGGCGCTGGCAACCCTATGGCTGTTCCAGGTGAATTCGCTGGCGGCGGCGTACGCCTACGGGGTGTTCTGGGGGTTGTTCCACAGCGCGCTGGAGGTGCTGATGTACATGGTGCTGGCAGACTACTTCGGCCGCAACTCCTACGGCGCCATCGCCGGCGCCATGCGCCCCTTCGAGGCCGGTGGGCTGGGCGCGGGCCAGATCATCGGACCCGTGGTCTATGACCTGACCGGCAGCTACACCATTCTGATCCTTTTCTCGGCGGCGGCCCAGGCCTCGGGGATGATCCTGATGGCGCTGGCGCGAAGGCCGGAGCGGCGAGTTCCGCTGGCGGCAGAAGCGGCGTAGGCTAAGCCGGTTCGGCCCGGGTTTGGATTGCCCAAACCCTGGACCCGATATGAACGTTGCACGATATTTCGCACGCTTTCCTACTCGGCAGTGTGGCCTGTGGGTGGAATCGCTGCGCTCGGCTTTGCGTATCGCGCCATGAAGCCTCTGATGGCGTTGAAGTACTGCTGGAAACCCACGTACATCAGGTCGTTGTGTCCCGCTCCGGGAATGATCTCCAAGTGCTTGTGGGCCGTCTCCAGCTTGTTGAACATATCCACCGCGTCGGCCAGGGGCGCCGATTCGTCCCACTGCCCGTGGATCACCAGCGTGGGGATGTCTATGGCAAAGAATTTGGCCTGGTAGTCGTCCTCCAGAGCTTGGGTCACCTCGGGCGCCAGCCCTTGGGCAATGCGTCCCAGGTTGGGTCGCCCGCTCTCGATAATGACTCCGTTGATCCGGTCCCCGGCGGTGATCGCCAGTTCCCCGGCGGAGTGGCGTCCCATGGAGCGCCCCATGACGTACAGCGGGCCCGTGAACCGCAGCGCCCGCATCGTGTCCTGCAGCCAGTCCAGCACCTCGTGCGCGTCGGACAGCATGGCGTTGAAACTCGGCGACCCGCTGGATGCGCCGAATGCCCGGTAGTCGGCGACAAAAAAATTCGCGCCGATCCCGTTATAGTGGGGCGCGATCTCGTCGTAACGGGCGACGTTCTCGCCGCCGCCGTAGAAAAACAGCACGGTGGGGTTCTCACGCCCCACCGCGAAAAAACGGCACGACAGCGTGGTCCCGTCGGCCATCGTCACCCCGTAGTCCACTGCTTCGGGAGGCGTCTCCGTCCATCCCCGCAACGGGTGGAAAGAACGGGCCGAAGTCTCGGGGTTGTCCAGCACTGAGTAATCAACAGCGGCCATGGTGAACCCTCCAGCGGTAATGAGACACTTTCAATTGTCGCACGGATCGACGGCGACGGGGCTACGGTTAGCTCAGCCCCAGACCTCGGCCGCTATGGATATGGCGTTCAACGCCGCCGGATAGCCCGCGTATCCGCCGGTCTGGATCAGCACCTCCACGATTTCTTCGTTGGAGAAACCCACCCGAGGGCCGGCGCGGAGAAAGTTGCGCAACTGGCCGTCGGCCCGCAGCGCTGTCAGCGCGGCCGTCGTGCACACCACCCTGGATTTCAGGTCCAGACCCGGGCGGAAGAAGATTTCCCCGAACCCGTACTGGTAGGTGAGCACCCGCAGGTCCGGCGCCAGGTCCATCAACGCGCTGTTGTAGCCTCCCTGTCCCTCAGTGCCGAAAAGCTGCTCCCGGAGCTCGCGCCCTCGCGCCTCCATCTCCTCCAGGCTGACCTCAGGCACCTCCGTCTGCGGCGCCTCGATGCCCCTTTGCCGGAAGGCCTCATGCACCAGTTCTAGGGAGTTGACCGCGGAGGGGAACCCGGCGTAGAGGGAGCAATGGATGGGCACCTCCTGGATTTCTTCCGGGCCCAATCCCAGGTTCAGCGCGCTGTGAACGTAGGTCTGAAACTGTGAAAGGCGCTGTAGCGAGGTCAGAACGGACAGCGTCGCCAGCATCCGGTAGCGAATGTCCAGGCCGGGCCGGGACCACACTGCGCCGAAGATGGACTCGCCGGTAAAGTTCCTCAGACCGGGGATGCTGGCCGTCGCCCGAGGCCGTTCCCGCACGGGATACGTCCCATGTTGCAGTCGCTCCCGTATCTCGTCGCCCTTGCGCCGGAGTTCCTCACGATTGTTCATTGCTTGTCTCCAGTTTGTGTGTGGAGGTCATGGATTGACACTTGTATCAGACCGCCGCCGTTGGGACAAGCAGGCATGGGTTCTCGCGCCCACCCAGTTCGTCATCGCGAGGAGCGCAGCGACGCGGCGATCTCGTTGCTGAAAGAGACGCCGTTGCGATCACGAGATTGCCACGCTTCGCTCGCAATGACGGTTGGTGTGAAACTGGGTACGCATGAGGGCATGGGTTGCCGCGCGTTGCCGGTGCTGTCGCCCGCGTCTATACTTCGGTAAAGATCAACATCCGCGACACAATCTGTACCGATACGTGCAAACCTGCCGGAGGTGGAACGATGGCTACCGCGAAAGTTAACGGCGCCGAGCTGTATTACGAAGAGATAGGCAGCGGACCGCCCATCATCCTTTCGCCGGGCGGACTGCAGGGCGTCGCCAGCAGCTACCAGCCGGTGATCGAGGCGCTGTCCCAGGAACACCGGGTGGTGATGTATGACCGTCGCTTTGGCGGCCAGTCCCGCAGCCCCATGGTGGTGCAGACGTGGGACATGGTGTGCGACGACGTGTTCGGCCTGATGGACACCCTGGGGATCGAGCAGGCGTATCTCGGAGGCGGCTCCTTCGGGGCGGCCATCTCCCTGGGCTGCGCTGTCCGTCGCCCGGAGCGAGTGCGCGCCATCTTCCCGTCCAACATCGCCGGAGGCGTCATCTGCGACGCCTACCTGGCGGCCAAGCTGTTCAAGAGCATGGACTGGGCCGAGAACCGCAGCATCGCGGAGATCGTCGACGCCTTCGACCCCGACGACCGCTTCTCGCCCTTCAGTCCCGAGCTGGCCCAGACCGACGCCGACTACCGGAAATCGCTGGAGTCCATGGACACCGAGGACTTCATCCAGGTGATGCGCGACACCATCTACGCTCTGTTCGACGGCCTCTACCTGACCCTGGGCATGACCGAAAAGGCGCTGAAGAGCGTGTCCGTCCCCGCCATGGTCATGCCGGGCAACAACGACGTGCATCCCCGCGGGCTGGCCGAGGCCGTCCACCGCCTGGTCCCCAACTGCCGCTGGGCCGAGGTCCGCCCCCACAGCGAGGAGCCGGAAAAGTACGTCAAGCGCGTGCTGGGCTTCCTGGCGGAGGTGGAGGGGTGAAGGAGCGGGTAATCCGGCTCACTTGTTCGTCTGGGCGGGAAGAGAAGAAAGGAAACGCAAACAGGTCGCCAACACGTCAATCGTCGTCAACATCCGTGCTGTCCGCCGAATGCACTTCGAACTCCAACTTGCCGCTCGGCCTGTCATGGACCATCGTCCAATGTCCGAGAACGTCTTGTCCAAGCACCGATGGCAAGTCGTTGCTGACCTCACCGCTTGGCGCGACCAAGACTGGAATTTCGTACCGGTACACTGGCAAATGATCATCGTCCCGGAACGACACTACCGCGGACACTGTCCACCTTTCCACTGTCCCGCCACCAGTGTTGACACACACCTTTGCGACCAAACGGTCGTAAGGCAAACCCAAGATAGTCCCGTCTTTGGGATGGATGCAGGTGAAAGTCGCGCCGGTATCAACCATGAAATCGATCGATCCTTCGATATCGTATTCAACAATCTGGATCACACCGGTGAGGTACGGGTGACCATAATCGAACCACCCAGTGATCACAATAGGATGACCCTCGGCCGGGAACTCAAGAACCTCACCACGATGACCCCTTTGTCTCCGCCACCGGATTCGACCCGCTCGACCACCTCTTCCAATCTGTCCCCAAATACTAGGACCTGGTCAGTCCCGGTACCGACCCATTTATCCGGGTGACTTTCCAGCAACTCCGCCGACTGTTCCCTCAACCAGGCGCCTAATTCCTCATGCTGCCTGATCATATGTGCGACCGTCGATGCAGAAGACGGAACCCACTCAGAAGTTTTTTGCTCGTTGACACCCGCGTCAGACATCTTTCCACATCCTGTTGCGAACTTGACGTACTGGCACATCGTAACCCAAGCACCCCTACCCCGCCACCAGCATCTCGTCCGTCCCCATCAGGGGCGACAGCAGGCGGGGCGCGCCTTCGGTTACCAGCACCATGTCTTGTAGGTGCCAACAGGGGCCGATGTGCGGCTCCAGCGCCACCACCATGCCTTCCTCCAGGACCCGCTCGCTGGACGGCACCATGTACGGCTCCTGCTGGTGCCACCACGCGCCGACGCCGTGGCCGGCCAGGGCCACGTTGCCCTCGAAGCCGGCCTCGTGGAAGGCGTCGTTGGCGAAGTGGTAGATGTCCGCCGTCCGTGCGCCGGGGACGCACCGGTCGATGGTGCCCCGGTAGATGTCCAGCACGACCCGGTAGGTCGCCTTCTGCTCATCTGAGGGCGCGCCCACGCAGACGGTGCGCGACTGGTGGCCCGGATAGCCGTTGAGGTAGGCCACGTAGTCGTTGCGGATGATATCGCCGGTCTCGAAGGCCAGGTCGCTCTCGCCGCCGTAGCCCACGGTGTTGCGGCTGGAGTTCAGGATGCCGTGGACCCAGTTGGCGCCCCGGCGCAGGCAGCTCTCGACGATGCGGCTGTGCACCAGCCTTTCGGTGTCGCCGGGACGCACGGTGGGCAGCACCTCCAGGTAGGCCTCGTCCAGCATCCTGGCGCCGGCCTCCAGCGCCGCCACCTCCTCGGGCGTCTTGATCCAGCGCACCCGATCCATCAGCTCGGTGCTGTCCACGATGCGCGCCCGGGGCAGCAGCCGGCCGATCTCCTCCCAGCGGTTGGCGCTGACGTAGCTCTTCTCGAATCCGATGGTCTCTTCGGCCAGTCCCAGGTTCCGCAGCACTGCGGCGGCTCGCTCGTAAGGTGACTCGGCGTAGTCATCCACCACCTCGATGTTTTCCAGCCACGAGTCCCGGCGGGCCAGCGGGGCGGCGTAGGAGTTCAGCACCATCACCGGCTCGCCCGTGCGCGGCCACACCAGCAGCACCTCCCGGGGCGAGTCGGGAAACTCCAGGTGTCGTGCCAGCGTGCCCGGGTAGGCGAAACCGGCCAGGTAGGTGAAGTTCTTGCCCGAACGGGCAACGATGGCGGCAACGCCCTCCTCGTCCATCAGTCGGTGCAGCCGCTCCACGTTGGCGATTATCTTGCCGAAGGCGTTGGCCATAACGCTAACTCTCCTTGGAAACGGTTATCGTGATTCCGTGCCGCCCAAGCCGGTAGCCTATTGCTCCGAAGCGGGCAGGAACACCGGCAGCACCACGTCGGGATTATCCGCGGCCGGCACGAAGGTCGCCTGCACCGGCATGTCGATGGCCATGTCCTCGGGCACGACCTGCAGGACGTTGCTGCAGATGCGGAGACCCTCCTGTTCCTCCAGCTCGATCATGCAGATGTTGTAGGGCGTCTGCTCTTTCTCCCGGATCGCCGGATGCACCGGGTGGCGCACGATCACGAAGGAGTAGACGAACCCGCGCCCGCTCACCCGGGTCCAGTCGTATTGCAGCGACGAGCATTCGGGACACATGGGCGTGGGCAGGTGCCGGAACCGCCCGCAATTCGCGCACCGCTGGATCCGCAGTTCGCCGGCCCGCGTTCCCTCCCAGAAGCCCCGTTCGTAGTCCGGCACGCGTTCCAGGTCGGGCAGCGGCACACCCTCCAGGGGCTTGGTCATCGCCGGCGACTTGGCGACCGGCTCCGTTTGCTGGGTCATTGCAGTTCCTCGCTATCCCCGGCGAATAATTACGGCCCCGCTGAGCTGGGCGACGCTGCTGCAGGACAGGACACGGTTGATGGTCTTGTGCGGCGGCTGCGCCGTGGAGTCGCCCCGGATCAGACGCACGGCCTCCTGCACGTGGGTCAGGCCATGGATATAGGCCTCGGAGTGGTTGCCTCCGTGCGTGTTGACGGGCAGCATCCCGTCGAACCGGATGTTGGCGCCGCCATCGACAAAGTCCTTGGCCTCGCCCGGAGGCACGAACCTGTAGGTTTCCAGGTTGATCAGGCAGAACGGGGTGAAGTGGTCGTAGAACATCATGGCGTCCATGTCCGCCGCGCTCAGCCGGGCCCGCGCCCACAGGTCGCGGGCGGTGTGCTCCGATTCCGCCACGGCCAGGTCGGGACGGTAAACGATGCCGTCGTTGCGGGGACCCGCCCCCTGGGCCGCCGCCTCCACCAGGGTCAGGGTGTCGGAATGGCGCAGTTCCCGGGCGCGCTCGGGCGTCGTGAGCACCACGGCGGCCGCTCCGTCGTTCTCCTGGCAGAAGTCCAGGACGTGCAGCGGGTCCACCACCATGCGGGAGTTCTGGTGATCGTCGATGCTGATGGACTCCCGGCGCAGCGCGCGGGGGTTTCGGGACGCATGCTCCCGCAAGGTCACCGCGACCCAGCCGAAGTGGCGGCTGGTGGCTCCATACTGGTGCATGTAGCGCTGCACGAACATGCCGAAACGGTGGGCCGGCGCCATGCTTCCCCAGGGCACGGCGAAGCTGTCCGCCCCGCCGGGTATGCTCTCCGGCCCCCGGGCTCGACCCAGGCGCACGCCGGAGCGCAGGTTGGCGGCGCGAAAGCAAACCACGTAGTTGGCATACCCCGCCGCTATGGCCGCCGCCGCGTGTCCCACCGTCGCATTGCCCGCGCCGCCGCCGTAGGAGATCGATTCCCAGTGCCGCAGGTTCTTGATGCCCAACGACTGCGTCAGCAGTGTCTCGTGGTTCGACTCCATGTCGTAGCGGATCAGGCCGTCGATATCCTGCGGCGCGATGCCAGCGTCGTCGCACGCGGCCTTGATCGCCTCCGAGGCCAGTTGCAACTCGCTGCGGCCCGAGTCCCACGAGAACTCCGTCTCGCCAATGCCGACGATGGCGGCCCTGTCGCGTATGCCGTTGGTGTCGGCGGGGATGATGTTCGGCGGCATTGCGGGCTATTCCTCCTCCCAGAACACAACCTTGCGCTGTTGCAGGTCGTGGATCTGCTCGTCGGTGTACCCCAGCTCGCGGAGGATGGGGCGGGTCTGCTGACCTTTCAGCGGGCCCGGTCCATCCTTGCCGGGGGTATCCGAGAAATCGACCACCGGAGAATACCGCCAGAATTCGCCGTAGCGCGGCGCTTCCACCCGGGTGAGCATGCCGTTCTCCCGCACGTGCGGATCCTCGTTGAAGAAGAAATACATCCCCCGGTCCTCGGCCTTGACGCACATCACGTCGGCGGCGGTGAGCAGTTGCTCCCAGTGCATTGGCTCTTCGCCGGCGAAGACACCAGCCAACTCGTCGGCCAGCGCATCGTCGTGCTCCGCGCGCGCCTCCGCAGTGGCGAAACGAGGGTCGGCGAGCAAATCCGGCCGGTCGATGGTTCGGCACAATGCTTCCCACTCGCCCTCGAACGGACAGGCCAGGAACACCCACCCCGTCTTTGCCCGGTACAGCCGGTACAGAGCGTGCAGGCCGTAACCATCTCCATCCGGCAGCGGGCGTGCCGGCTTGCCCTCGTGGCAATAGAAATCGTCGATGTTGGCGTAGGCGTTGGCGGCAATCATCGTGGACTCGACGTACTGCGCCTCGCCGGTGCGCTCGCGGGCATAGAGGCCCAGCACCAGGCCAACGGCGTTGACCATGCCCGTATTGTGGTCGGCGGTTCCGTCGTTGGCGCGTTTGAGCTTCCGGGAGACGGCCGCGATTTCATCGATGGACATGGCCTGATCCGGCGGCGGGAAAGCGTCACGGCCCATCTGGGCCACGCCGCCCCCGGAGACAGCGCCGGCGATGGGCGCCATGGACGGCCGATGCGAGTAGGGCCCGGTGGAGCCGTAGCCGCCGGCATAGAGGTACACCAGGTTGGGGTTGATCTCCGCAAGCTGCTCGTAGCCGATGCCCGTCCGTTCGGGCGCGCCCGGCCGCATGCTATGGAGCAGCAGGTCGGCTCTTGCCGCCAGCTTGCCCATGATCTCCTGGCCCTCAGCGGTCTTGAGGTCCAGGCAGATGCATTCCGAACCTCCCATGGTGCGGTGCACCGACATGGGCATGCCCTGCCGGCCCCAGTCGCCGCCCGGCGCCTCGATGCGGATCACCCGCGCGCCCAGTTCAGCCACCAGTGCGCATCCTAGCGGCCCGTTGATCACAGTGCCCAAATCCAGCAGGGTTATCCCGTCCAGCGCATATTTCGGCATCAGCGCCGTTGATCCGTTGGAGCGATCCGCAACGCCGCTTCCCAACCGCGCCAGCACTTCGTCCGTGTGCTGCCCCAACGCCGGAGCCGGCCCCTGCGTTCGGCCCGGCGTACCGCTCATGCTCACCATCGGGCCGAGTTGGCGCGTGTCGCCCACGCCTTCCGCGTGCACGTCCTGGACGTTGCCGTTGTGCACGATCTGCGGGTGGTCCAGGGCCTGCTCGGAGGTCAGGTAGGGCTCGGCGGCGACGTTGCCGGCCTCGCCCAGGAATATGTCCATCCACTCTTGAAGGGTCTTCTCCTGCACCTTCTCCAGCATGATGCGTTCCAGCGCCGCCACGGCGTCCTGATCCAGGAGGGGGGCGCGCTCGAATCGCGGGTCCTCGTAGATGAAGTCCATGTCCAGCCAGTGCATCATGGACCGGAACAGCCGCTCCACCACATTGCCCAGCTGGATCCATTGGCCGTCCCTGGTGCGCGCGGGCAGGTAGCCCGTGGGGTTGGGCCGGCCGATGCCAACCCTGGGGTCCGGCGGGTAGGTATCGGGCAGGTTCTCGATCATCTGGCCGTACACCCAGGACACATGGTCGTAGGTCGTGACGGCCTTCAGCATACTGGTCTCCACATGCTGGCCGATGCCCGTCTTTTCCCGCACGTACAGAGCGCACGTGATGCCACGGATGAGCGCCGTCGCGGCGGAGTGGCAGACCCCCTGCACCACCACGTAGTTGGGGCCTTCGCGGGGGTTCTGCTCGGCGAACATCATCATCCGTCCGCTCTTGGCTGCCACCACCCCGTCGTAACCCTTGTAGTTGGCGTATGGCCCGTCGGGTCCGAATCCGGTCAGCGTGGCGTGGACTAGCCCGGGATGGCCGTCACTCAAGGTGTCGTAGTCGATGCCCAGCCGCTGGGCGACACCCGGCCGGAAGTTCTCTACCACCACGTCGGCCAGCCGTGCCAGTTCACGGGCGTGATCCTGCCCTTCCGGCGTCTTCAGGTTGATGACGACACTCTTCTTGCCCCGGTTCCACTGGATGGAGCCTGGCGCGTCCCGGAATTTCTCGCCGCCCGGGGGTTCGACCTTGATGACCTCCGCGCCGAAGTCGGACAGCACCATGGTGGTCACGCTGCCGGCCCGTCCGCTGCTGAAATCCAGGACGGTGATCCCATCAAAGACCTGCGCCATCATGCCCCCCTCGCAGTTCGTTGTCTCCGCGCCATGGTACGGCGTTTTCACGAGTAACGCCATCCGCGGCGCCAGCGGCGCAAAACACTATGAGCAATCGCGGACGCGCAAGGCTCTACTCCGGCATGGTTGGATGCGTACCCACTCTCGTAAATCGTCAGAATCAGGATTTTCAAGATTTACGAATTATAGGGATTGGAATCGTTCCATGATGGAAACCCAATCCTGTCCAATCCTAACATCCCGTAAATCCTGATTCTGACGATTCTCGACAGTCAGTACACGTCAACCCTAATCGGCTCGTTGACGCGACCCAACCGCGCTGTTTACAATCATGCGTTCCATAGCATCGTTCGCATGGGTTTTGCAAAAGCCCACCACCAGGAGAGGTGTCAGCCATGCCTTTGCCGCCGAACCGCGTAGATTACAGCCCCATTATCGATCGTCCCGTCATCAAGTGGCCCAACGACGCCCGGGTCGCGTTGTGGATAGCGCCCAACGTGGAGCACTACGAGTACGAGCCGGAATTCGACGGGAACCGCGACCCCTGGCCGCGTATGCCCTATCCCGATGTGCAGCAGTACTCCTACCGGGACTACGGCAACCGGGTGGGTTTCTGGCGCATGGCGGAAGTGCTGGACCGGTACGGCATCCGCTGCTGCGTGTCTCTGAACATGGCCGTGCTCGAGCATTTCCCTGAAATCGGCGAGGCCATGGTGCAGCGCAACTGGGACTTCATGAGCCACGGCATCTACAACACCCGCTACCTGAACAACTACACCGAGGAGCAGGAGCGGGAGTTCTACCGGGACACCATCGATACCCTGAAGCGGCACACCGGCAAGCAGCTCAAGGGCATGCTGGGGCCGGCCATCTCCGGAACCGAGCGCACCCCCGACCTGATGGCCGAGGCTGGCCTCATCTACCACACTGACTGGATGCACGACGACCAGCCCGTGCCCATCCGGGTTAACAGCGGCAAGCTCGTGTCGGTCCCGTATTCCATTGAACTCAACGACGCGCCTCTGTTCCGGCAGCACTACGAGGGCGACTACTTCGCCGAGATCTGCAAGGCCCAGTTCGACCAGCTCTACCAGGAAGGCGCCCAGAGCGGACGGGTCATGTGCATCGCTCTGCATCCCTACCTCATCGGCCAGCCTCACCGCGCCCGGTACCTGGACGACGTGTTGAGCTACATCATGTCCCACGACGGCGTCTGGCAGACCACGGCCGACGACATCGCCGAGTACTACATCGCCAACTACTACGACGAGGCCGTGGCTCACGCGGCACAGTTGAACGGCTGACCCCTCCCCGCTCGTCAGACCACGCCCCACTCGTCATTCCCGCGAAAGCGGGAATCCAGAACACCCACAAAACACGCTTCGGCGAGGTGTTCACCCGTCCGATCAATGGATTCCTGCTTTCGCAGGAATGACAGTCCCAACTGCCTAAGTCCTATGTCATTGCGAGCGCAGCGCGGCAATCTCGTTGCGACCAGAACCGTTGCTGCACCAACGGGATTGCCACGTCGCTGCGCTCCTCGCAATGACTTCCCCACCAAAGAGGAGATAAAGTCATGCCCGCAGAACGGCGCTTCGGGATGGACCACCCCCACTACGACTGGTCGCCCCTCAACACGCGGGGGGTCCTGCGCTGGCCGGATAACGCACGGGTCGCCCTGTGCGTCATCGTCAACCTCGAACACCCGGAATGGGACCCGCCAGCCGATAGCTTCACCACGCCCTTCTCCGGCGGTTTGGGTGCCCGTGGGTTCCCGGATTACGCCCGGCTATCGCACCGGGAATACGGACACCGCGTGGGCATCTTCCGCGTGCTGGACACCCTGCGGAAGCACGGCATCCCGGCCACCGTTGCCATGGACGCCATGACCGCCGAGAACTACCCCTACCTGGTGCGCCATTGCCAGGAAGCCGGCGCCGAGATCATCGGCCACGGCGTGTCCCTGTCGCAGATGATCTCCAGCAACATGTCCGAGGATGCCGAGCGGGAGTACATCAGCCAATCGGTGGCTGCCCTCACCCGCGCCACCGGCAGCGCGCCCGCCGGCTGGCTGGGACCGGAATACGGCGAGTCCAACCGCACTCCGCAGCTGCTGTCCGAGGCTGGCCTGCGCTACGTCTGCGACTGGGTCAACGACGAGCAACCCTACCCGCTGCACAGCCCCCACGGCGAGATGTTCACCCTGCCCATCATGTGGGAGCTGGACGACATATCCGCCATGTGGGAACGCCGGGTGGTCGTCGGCCGGTACCAGCAGCTCCTGGAGGAGAGCTTCGAGACCCTGTACGAGGACGGCCAGCAGAACGGCCGGGTGATGGCGCTGAACCTTCATCCCTGGCTCATCGGCCAGCCCTTCCGCATCGGCTACCTGGACCGGGCGCTGGGCCGCATGATGCGCCGCGGAGGGGTGTGGGCCGCCACCGGCTCGGAGATCGTGGACTGGTACCGGGACAACCCGCCGACGGCGTAGTTGTTGCTCCCGCGCGTACCCAGTCTCTTGAATTGTCAGAATCAGGATTTCAAGATTTACGGATTATCAGGATTGGAACCGTTGTGTGGCACAGATATCCCAATCCTGTCCAATCATGAAATCCCGTAAATCCTGATTCTGACGTTCCTCCGGCGCAAAGCGGGTTGCGCATCATGAACATTGCTCCGACTGACGCTCCCGCTCACCGCGTAATGGCGTAGACAAACTGGTCGATGACCTGGCCGTCCTTGGTGACGCTCTTTTTCAGGCGACCCTCGCACTGGTACCCCACCTTCTCCAGCACCCGGGCCGAAGCGGGGTTCCACTCGTAGACGTAGCCGTACACGCGCACCAGGTCGAACTGCTCGAAGGCGTACTCGGTGAACGCCCGCAGCGCGGCGGTGGCGATGCCGCGCCCCCAGAAGGGTTCCCCCAGCCAGTAGCCGATCTCGCCCGAACGACGATGCACGTCCCGCTGGGTCTGGAGTCCGATTCCTCCGATCAACTCCGACTCCGAGGCGATGGCGAAGTCGGTTTCCGTGGCCTGCTGCGCCACCAGGTCGATCCAGGTCTCAGCGTGGGCCAGGGTGTACGGGTACGGAAAGGCGTCGCGCAGATTTATCGACACGTTCCGGTTGTTGGCGTAGCGGGACAGCGCCTCAGCGTCCTCACGGCGGTAGCTCCGGATCTGCCATTCACCAACATCTATTCGCATCGTTCGCGACCTGTCCCTTCCAGCGTACGGAATAGCATACCCCTCTACGCCGATGGTGCGGCTTCCGCTCCTCCTCCCATCAAGGCCGACAAATCCGTCCAGCCGTAGGCCACTTCGGGCAACCACGGGCCGGCGATCTGGGTCTGGCTCGTTCCGCAGAGCCGGCCACCCAACGCCTCGTAGAAGCGTCGCGCCGGGTGATTGTCCTCCAGTACCCACAGGAGCATCGAGTTCATGCCGTGGCTGCACAGCCACCTCGCCGTTGCCATGGTCAGTGCAGTCCCGATTCCTCTACGCTGGTACTCGGGCAGCAGGTATATTGTGTAGAGTTCACCGGCGTAATCATAATCGGTGTCGCGATTGGGGCCGCTTGCCGCCCAACCTACGATCAGCCCCTCAGTTTCCGCAACCAACGAGATAAGGTCTTGGGGCTGTCGCTCCATGTTGCGCCGCTGACGTTCCGCCCACTCGCCGACATCAATTGCGTCCAGGTACGCATCCGGCACAATCCCGCGGTATGCTGCGCGCCAGCTTTCGGCGCGCACCCGGGCGATGCCGGCCGCGTCATCGATCACCGCGTGTCGGATGACGAAGTTTTCCATGACTATCAATGATGGGAAGACGGAGCCAGAGTGTGCTCCCCCGAGACGGGTATGGTCAACAAGCCTGACAACCGGATAATGCCACAGGCACGGTCCTGCGCCGCGATATACTCAGATGCCCAATTGGAGAAAACCTGGAGAGATCATGACGACCAAACTCACCAAGAAACTGGACCCGCAGCCGGTCACCCTGACCGGCAATCTGGTGCGCCTGGAACCCCTGGGATTGGAGCACACGCAAGACCTGTACGATGCGGGGGCGGATGATGCGATCTGGCGGTATCTGCCGCGGCCCGGCTTTACCGGCCTTGACGACGCCGAGGCATGGGTCCGGCAGTGCCTGGCCGATATGGGCGGCGGCGGTCGGGTCGCTTTCGCGGTGGTCGATCTGGCAACGGGCCGGGCCATCGGTTCGACGTCGTACCTGGACATCGACCGGCCCAACCGCGCGCTGGAGATCGGCTGGACCTGGTACGGGACGGCCTGGCAGCGCACCGGCGTCAACACCGAGTGCAAGTACCTGCTGATGCGCCATGCCTTCGAGGACCATTCCGCGCGACGGGTCTGCCTCAAAACGGACAGCCGCAACGAGCGGTCACGGCGCGCGATCCTACGGCTGGGCGCGGTGGAAGAGGGCACCTGGCGCAACCACCGCATCGCCTGGGACGGCGCCGACCGCCATTCGGTGTTCTACAGCGTCATCGACAGCGAGTGGCCGGACGTGAAGCGCCGCCTGGAAGGTTTCATGCAGCGGTAAACTCCCGCTGCGCCGGGCGGGCGCAAATCCATCGCCCAGTGCCGGCCGGCGCGAACGGTTATACTGGCACCGCAAATCGCCCTGTCGTACGACGCATCGCGCCTGGCACGAAAAGGCGAACCTTACGGAGGAACAAACCAAATGCACTGTGGAGTGATGGTCACCGGCTACAACCAGGGCGATTGGCCCCGCCTGTTGGCCGAGGACTACGACCGGCCGCCGGCGCGAACCGACGCCAGCAACATGGATGACACCCTCTATATGGGAGAGTTAGTCGAGCCGCTGGGGTTCGACTCCATCTGGGCGACGGAGCATTACGGTTCCGCCTACTCCATGCAGCCCAACCCTCTGCAATACCTGGCCTACTGGGCGGGCCGCACCAGCCGAGTCGACGTCGGCACGGCGGTGGTCGTCGCCCCGTGGTGGAACCCGGTGCGGCTGGCTTCCGAGCTCTCCATGCTGGATATTCTGCTGAAGGGACGCCGCCTCCACCTGGGCATCGGCCGCGGGATCGCTCCCCACGAGTACGCCTCGCTGGGCTACCCCATCGGCGAGTCCCACAAGTACTTCTACGACGTGATCAACGCCATCAAGGCGGCCGACGGCGCGGAGCGCTTCGAGTTCCAGGGCGAGGTCTACGACATCCCGCCGACCACTATCCGGCCCCAGGCGCGGCACAAGGGCGAACTGACCCGCGACATCAAGGTGGCGTTCACCACCGAGGCGTCGGCGCGGATGGCCGCCGAAAACGGCCTGGGCCAGATGTTCGTCGCCGGCGACGACGTCGACGAGATGGTTGCCAAGGTGCGCCGCTTCAACCGGATCCGCAAGGAGCTGAGCCTGCCGCCGGACCAGCCCACCACGCTGCTGTGGATGTACTGCGCCGAATCCACCGAGGAAGCCGAGGAGGGGTGGGTCTACTTCCACAACCAGCTCATGGCGGCGCAGCACCACTACTTCGAGTGGAACAACCCGGGCTACGAGGGCATCCGCGGCTACGAGGAATACCTGACGCGCCAGCAGGCCGACGTGGGCACCGCCGACGCCAGCTTCAACGCCCGCCGCGCCACCCAGCCCATCGGCACGCCGGACGAGATCATCGAAAAGATCCGGGCGCTGCAATGGACCATCAGCCTGGAGAAGGTGGTGATCCACATGTTCTACGGCGGGATGCCTCGGGAGAAGGCCGAGAAAAGCCTGCGTCTGTTCGCCGAAAAGGTCCTGCCGGCAGTGCAGGCTATGCCCACGCCCATCAACCCCGACTCCCTGGAGTAGGCCAGCCGCACGGAGATCCATCCGCCCATCACAATGCAGGAGCCCGCATAATGACAGACAAGATCCGCCTCGGCTTCGTGGGAGCCAACGTCAACTCAACCTGGTCGGGCCAGTCGCACTTTCCCGCTCTGCTGGCCAGTCCCGATGTGGAGTTCACCGCCGTGTGCACCACCCGACCCGAGAGCGCGGAAGAGGCGCGACAGGCCTTTGGCGCGAAACTGGCCTTCCACGACTTCAACGAAATGGCGGCCTCTCCAGATATCGACGCCGTGGCCGTGGTGGTGCGGGTCCCGTCCCACTACGATCCAACCCGGGCAGCCATCGAAGCCGGCAAGCACGTGCTCACCGAATGGCCCCTGGGTCGCACCACCGCCGAGGCCGAAGAGCTGACGGAACTGGCCCGGGCCAAGGGCGTGCAGACGGCGGTTGGTTTGCAGTCTCGCGTCAGCCCCGCCCTGATGTACGTCAAGGACCTGATCGACAGCGGCTACGTCGGCGAGGTGATGACCTGCACCGTAACCACGTTCCGGGATGGGCCCGTGAACCGCCAGTCCGGTGGCACCTGGCAGCGCGATCCGGCCATGGGCGCAAACACCCTGACCATTGCCACCGGCCACGTCATCGACGCCCTGCGCTTCGTAGCCGGCGACTTCAAGCGCGTGGCCTGCATGGTGACCAACCAGGTGCGGCAGTGGTATGAGGTTGACACCCAACAGTATGTGGACGTGTTGTCGCCGGACAACGTGCGGGTATCCGGCGAGTTGGAACGCGGCGCGGCGGCAGCGGTGCACGTCGGAGCCGTGCCCTGGGCCGGCAGCGGGTACCGCATGGAGATCTACGGCCGCGAGGGTACGCTGATCGTCACCGGCAGCGTCTCGTCGCAACGGGGCGAGATGCTGCGGATCCAGGGGGCGCAAGGGAGCCACGCGCTGGCAGACCTGGAAATTCCCCGGCGCTTCATGTACGTGCCGGACGACTTCCCCCAGGGAGACCCGTACAACGTGGGGCAGCTGTACGCGCTGTTCGCCGAGGCGATCCGGACGGGCGAGACCAGTCACCTGCCCACGTTCGATACCGCCGTGGGCCTCCACCGCTTCCTCGACCGTGTCAAGGAGGCGTCCGATACGGGCCGGGAGCTGCCCGTGGGCTGAGGTTCTTTCGCGTCAGATACCCAGCAGGGCCTCAAGGTTCCTCCAGGAGATCTTTTCCTTCTCCTCCAGTGACAGGCTGGTCAGGCTCTCCAGCCACCCGCCGGGTGAGGGGTCCCAGCCCACGAAGGGCCAGTCGCTGCCGATCACGACGCGGTCGATCCCGACGCTGTCGATGAGGAAACGCAGGCCGGCCTCGCTGCTGGTCAGGAAATCGTAGTAGATCTGCTTCTGGTAGGCGCTGGGCGGCTTGAGGATGTTCACCCGCGCCTCGGAGCGCACCTGCCACCCGTGGTCCAGCCGGCCCATGCCGAAGCAGGCCCCGCCGCCGCCGTGGGCGATGCACACCCGCAGGTTGGGGCATTCGTCCAGGACGCCGCTGAAGATCAGCGTCGCCACCAGCAGGGCATCCTCCAGGACGACTCCGACGCTGTTGGGAATGCCGTAGCGTAGGGTACGCTCCAGCGCCATGATGTTGTCCTGGGGCTGCGGGTGGAAGAAAAGCAGGGCATCCAGTTCCTCGGCGGCCTTGAACAGAGGCAGGAAGTGCGGCTCGTCCCAGTTCTGGCCGTTGACCACCATGTCCAGCTCGGCGCCCTTGAGGCCCAGGACTTTCACGGCTCTCTCCAGCTCGGCGATGGATGCGTCGACATCCTGCGCGGGCAGCGTCGCCAAGCCGGCGAAGCGGTCGGGCCACTTTTGGGTCATGCCCGCGATCTCGTCGTTGACTTCCTGGGACGCCTTGATGGCCTCCACAGTCTCCCAGTGATACGGGAACAGCGGGGTGTGGATGGACACCACCTGCACGTCCGTTCCTTCGGCGTCCATGTCCGCCAGCCGCTCTTCCGGCGTGTACCGGACCTTGGGCGAGTTGATGAGGATCCGCTTGCCGTTGCCCACGATGAACTCCGCGTCGCCTTGAACCTCGTGCCGCATCCCGTGCCAGTCGTCGCCGTTGGCGAAGGCTTGCCACAGTATCTGCGGAGCTAGGTGGGTGTGAACGTCGATGTGTCGCACGGGTAATCCTCCGGAACACCGGTCTTGAATTAATTGCGGTTCAATACTGGAACCTGCTTGCTGTCGTTCCCCGGGAAGCGCGATTGCCCAGAGGCGTGAGTTCTCTGCTATGGCAGACTTGGCGGATTTAAGTCCCACCACTCGTTCCGGCGACTGTGGATGTAATAGCAGGTGACTATGGGAGCCAGGATGCTCAGGATGTGAAACGCCAAATAAACGCTATAGATCCATAGATAAGATCCGCCAGTATTTTCGCTTTCGTAAGTCACCACCCAGGCCGTCCAGACAATAAGAAGAACGACTATGACTACCCCCGTGAACAAGCCCACTTTGAAACTAACTCGCCTTTCATTTCTCGGCATGAAGAAGCCGCAGAGAACGCCTGTCATCAATGACAACAGCCCCGGCAGCCATACGAAAGCGTATGTGAGCAAATAAATGAGCGCCACAGCACACCAGGAATCACAGTCCCAATAAATCTGAAACATGATCATCCTACCTTCGGATGTGGCCTCCGGTCCGCGTTTACGAGATTGCCACGCTTTCCTCGCAGTGGCAGATCGGGAGGCCCAAGCGTCATATCCCCAGCAAGGTCTCGAGGTTCTTCCACAGGATGGCGTCCTTTTCGTCCTTGGTCAGGCTGTCCATGGCCAGGATCCACGAAACGGGCCAGTCCTGGGCCATGTCGTAGGGCCAGTCGGTTCCGAACACCACCCGGTCGATGCCCACCGAGTCGATCAGGAACCGCAGCGACTCCTCGGTGTAGACGATGCAGTCGTAGTAGAACCGGCTCAGGTACCGACTGGGCGGTAGCGCGGCCAGCCGGTCCGATGCGGGGATGCGCTCCCAGCCCCGGTCCATCCGGCCCGCGCCGTAGCAGGCGTAGCCGCCGCCGTGGGACAGGCAGATGCGCAGGTCGGGGCAGGCGTCCATCACCCCGCCCATCACCAGGGACGCGAAGGTCAGCGTGCGGTCGGCCAGGTTCCCCACCGAGTTGGGCAGGTGGTAGCGCTTGATGCGCGCGTCGACGATGGTGTCGCCCGACTGGTGAAACAGGATGACTGCGCCCAACTGCTCGGCAGCCTTCCAGAAGGGCATGAACTCCGGCTCGTCCAGCAACTTGCCGTTGATCTTGTCGTCGATCATTGCGCCCTTGAACTCCAGGTTCACCATGACCCGCTCCAGCTCCGCGATGGCGGCAGGCACATCCTGCATGGGCAGGGTCGCCAAGCCGGAGAACCGGTCGGGCCACGCCTGCATCATCTGGCTGATCTCGTCGTTGCATTCCCGGGAGGTGGCAACGGTCACGCCGGTGTCCATGTCGTAGTTGTAGAACCCGCCGAAGGGTGACACCACATGCACGTCCACGCCCAGGGAGTCCATGTCGGCCAGGCGCTGCTCCGGCGTCCAGCTGGCCTTGGGCGGAAGCTGGCCCCGCGCGGCTCCCGACACCAAAACCGGCCGTCTCAGGGCGTTGGTTTCGCGCCGGAGGGTGTGCCAGTCGCCGCCGTTTTCCGTGGCGCGCCAGAAGCACTGCGGCGTCAGGTGAGCGTGAATGTCGATGCTGCGCATATCAGTCTCCTGCGAGCTACGAAGAGGCTTGGGTTTCCATGACTTACGACTGCTTGCGCGGGTGCCGTGCCAGGAAGTCGTCGGCGATTTCCTCGAAGGTAACGAACCGGACTCCGTCGTGGGTGCGGATGTATTCGATGATGCGCTCCAGCATCAGCAGCACCTGGGGGCGCCCGCTGACGTCGGGGTGGATGGTGATGGGGAAGACCGCGTCGTCGTACTCCCGGTACACCCAGTCGAACTGGTCCGTCCACATCTGCTCGATGTCGCGGGGGTTGACGAAGCCGTGGCTGTTGGGCGACTTCTTGATGAACATCATCGGGGGCAGGTCATCCAGGTACCAGTTGGCGGGAATCTCCACCAGGTCGGTTTCCTCGCCCCGCTCCAGGGCGTGCATCCAGTAGTCGGCCGGCATGGCGTAGTCGATCTTGGTCCACTTGTCGCCGACGCGCACGTAGTAGCATTCGAAGTCCTTGTGCATCAGGCTGTGGTCGTACTTGATGCCATGCTTCAGCAGGAGCTCATTGGTGACGTGGCTGAACTCCCACCACGGCGCGACGTAGCCCCGGGGCCGTTGCCCCGAGAGTTCAGTGATCAAGTCGATGCAGCGCAGCAGCACCGCCTCCTCCTGCTCCGGAGACATGGAGATGGGGTTCTCGTGGGAGTACCCGTGCATGCCCACCTCGTGACCCTGCTCCACGATCATCCGACACTCGCTGGGGAAGGTCTCGATGGAGTGGCCGGGGATGAACCAGCTGGTCTTGATCTCCAGCCGTTCGAATAGCTTCAGCAGGCGGGGCGTGCCCACCTCGCCGGCGAACAGGCCCCGGGAGATGTCGTCGGGCGAGTCCTCGCCGCCGTAGGATCCCAGCCAGCCGCCAACAGCGTCCAGGTCGACGCCGATGGCGCACAGAATTTGCTTATCAGCCATGGTGTTCATCTCCTCGGTATGGTCTGCTCAAGGCGTGAAGACGTGGGGCGTATAGTACCCGAAACCGGGACAGTTGATACACGAAAACGGGGCGACCAACGGTCGCCCCAGGCATTTCATCGGCTGGACAGCAGGTTAGCCTACGGCCAGGTCTCTGCCCTCCTGCGCCACCGGAACCGCCGGCTCCGACATTTGAGGCGGCGGAGCCGGCCGGCGCGCCGCCGGCGACGGCCCGCGGCTGGCCTCGGCTTCGGCGGCGAGCTTGGCCATGATGAGGGTGGTCAGCTCGCCGCGCATGGGGTCGGCGTCCAGGTTGCACCCGGCGAAGACCTCGAACCCTGGCGACAGATCGTCGATCATGCGGCGGACGCGCGTGCTGCCGTGACGGGAAGCGACCAACATTCGGATGGACTGGGCGTCGCGCTGGATGGGCGCGTCAGCGTCCTCTTCGTGCTCCTCCGTGGCGCGGTCCAGCTCATCCTCGTAGTCCATGCGGTCAACTACGCTGAGGGCGGCGGTTGCTTCACGGCGGAAGGTGTCTACTTCTCGAAGAGCGCGAGCCATCTGGTTGACCAGGTTGGCCGCGCTGGCAATCAGTTCGGGCAACTCCCGTTGGGATTCTGCGGCCAGCGAGAGGGCGGTGCGGGCGTTTTCGAGGGCCTCCTTGCGGTAGTTCTCCCGCTCTTCGATGCGCTGCAGCAGGCTGACCTGCTCCCGCAGAGTGGGCGCCTCGGATGCCAGCGTCTCCAGGCGTTCCATATAGCTGGCGGCCTCTTCGGCCTTGCGCAGGCGCTGAGCCAATTCGTGTGCGCGTTCATCTGGCATGGTTGCTTCCTACCTCTACCTAATGGGCTCCGAATGTCGAGCCAGTGATATTAGATACAGCCGGGCGGCAGCGAGTTGTGCAATACAACGGGCGAGAGGCTGCCGTTCCCGGTGACAGGTTCGTTATAGCAAAGGGCAAGCCGGCAACGAGACGTGAGATGTTGACGTGTTTGCGTGAATTTTGAAAACTCGAACGGGTAATGGTTGACAAGTATCGTCAAATCATATAATCTGTATTCAAGGTGCCGGGGTTGGAGTCGGAAACCCCGCCCACTATAGCCCGACGGACAACCGTCGTCATCACAGGAGGTAGAAAGTGGTTTCTCTGATCACGAGGCACCACCAGTGGCATTTCCCGTGTCAGGTCCCTGTCGGTGGCGTAGCGGCGATCCGATAGTCGCACCGACTGACAGGGACGAGATACAGGGCCGGTGGCATTGAGGCCCCTGGCGCGCGAAGGCCAGGTCCGGCAACGGACCTGGCCTCGTATTTTGCAGCGAGGGAACGTCAAAATCAGTGAATTCAGTTGCGCCGTTCGAGGGTAAGAGGCATGCCACCTTTCGGGCGCAGGGATATCAGCGGCTTAAGCCTGACCTCGTGCCGTGGATCGTGGCGCATCGTCCAGCGCTGTCCGATGGTAGCCAGCGCCAGCATGGCTTCCATCCAGGCGAAGCCCTCCCCGATGCACAGGCGCGGCCCGCCGCCGAAGGGGTAATACGCGAACCGGTGCAGACCGGCGCGGAATTCGGGCGTCCAGCGGTTGGGCCGGAACTCCAGCGGGTCCTCGAACCAGCGTGGGTCACGGTGGACGATCAGTTGCGGCGCGGACAGCACGGCGCCGGCCGGAATCTCCCAGCCGCCCAGGGTGAAGTCACGGAAAACCATGCGGCCGGTGGACCAGATAGGCGGGTACAGGCGCATCGACTCGGTCAGGACCTGCTCGGTGAAGGCCAGGTTGGAGAGATCCTCCAGGGTCGGATCGCGCCGGCCGAGCACATCGTCCAGCTCGGCGTGGAAGCGTGCCTGGATATCGGGGTGAGTCGCCAGCAGGTACCAGGCCCACGTCAGCGCAACCGCGGTGGTCTCGTGGCCGGCGGCGAATAGCGTGATGACCTCGTCGCGGAGCTGGACGTCCGTCATCACCGCGTCCTCGGGGTTGGCGGCCTCCTCGTCCCGGACGTTGAGCAGCAGAGAGAGCAGGTCGTCGCCATCCAGACCGGACTCGCGACGCTGGGCAATGAGGCCGTAGACGGTCTCGTCCAGGAACGCCCTTCCGCGCCGGAAGCGCACCGTGAACGGCAGGGGCAGTCGGTTTGCCAGCCGGCGCAGGGGCAGGGGCAGGTTGCCCCGCCGGGTGAGGTACTCGTTGCCGATCTCGAAGGCCGCGCCGATGCGCCGCACGGTGTCGGGCAGGTCGAGGCCCATCAGCGTTCTCACCACGATATGCAGGGTGAGCTCGCCCATCTCGCGGGCCATGTCGACGCGAGCGCCGTCCTGCCACCGGGTTTCATGACGCCGGGCAAACTCGGTCATCACCTCCGCGTAGCCGGCAATGCGACGATGGTTGAACTGGGGCTGCATCAGGCGGCGCTGGCGCAGGTGCAGCGGGTCGTCGGAGGTGACCAAGCCCAGGCCCAACAGGTCCTGCCAGGCCGCGGTGGTCCAGCCGCGCCCCACGGACCGGTGGTTGGTGACGAAGCTTTCCTCGATCAGGTCAGGATGATTGACCAGGTACGCCACGATCGGTTTGGTGGACATTGTCACCAGGTCGCCGTAGCCGGCCGACTCCCGCATGAGCCCGAGGACGTTGGTCATATAGCGGAAGGACTGGCCGACAATGGGCCGCTCGGGCGGGCCGGGAGGCATCCGGGCGCGGTCCACCACCGGGTTGGGCGGGTATACGACCGTAGGAGTAGTCATGGCCGGCTCCAACGCGAGGTTACATTCATTGAGCGGCGAACCGCCCTTTTGACGCGGCAGGTAAGAGCGTCGCCGTTGTCTACGACTGCCTGGCCTGCGTCAGCAGCGCCTTTAGCATACGCCCCATCTGCGCCTCGTGATGCGGCGCGAAGGCAGTGAACTCCCGCAGGTTTCGCGCCGCCTCTTCCTCGGGATCGAAGCGCTCACCCATGAGTTTGTAGTCGCCAGCCAATTCCCGGTTCCAAACCAGCAGTTCATCCAGAGTCAGCTGTGGCTCAAACTGGAAGCCGTAGGAAAGGCCGTAGCGGAACGCCATTGGGAAGCGAACGTATCTCCCGTCCCGTCGCAGCATGGTGCCCTCAGCCAGAAGAGTCGCGCCAGTTGGGACCGTGAATTGCTCCCCGTGCAGCGTGGGAACCAGCGGAATGTTGATCTCGCCAAAGGCTGGATCGGTGCGGCCGGCTTCGGTAACGTCGATCTTGCGCAGCCCGAACTGGTATCCGCCGGTGGGCGCAACGGCTCCGCCCAACGCGCGGGACAGCAACTGTGCGCCCAGGCAGATCCCAACGACGGGTGTCGGTTCCCGGTTGCCCACGTCCCCGGTAGCCGCCGCGCGCAGATACGCCATCTCCTGTATCAACGCCGGGAAATTGTCGTTGGCGGACATGGGCCCGCCCAGTGCAACCACCAGATCGACATCGGATACATCTGGAGCCGTGAACTCGGCAAATTCCGGCGCCCCCTCGTACACGGGTGCAATGGTGAACTCAAACCCGGCGTTACGCAGGATGCCGGCGAAGTTACTCCCCAGCGTTTCGACTGGGTGGTGCTGTATGACGACTGCGCGCTTGGTCATTCGGCTGCCATGCCCTTGCGGGTCAGGGACGCCAGTACCATCAAGTCTGTGGGGAAAGCCATTGCCTCCGGAGGGTCTTTGGGCGCGAACCATCCCACGCGATCAAGGTCGTCGGACGCCTGCGCTTGGCCGCCCACGACCTTGCCGTAAAACCACACCCCCACGGTCAGCGAGGCCGCGTTGTGAAAGTTGGAATGCACTGCGCACACCTCGCCGATCCGGACTTCCAGCCCGGTCTCTTCCTGAAACTCACGGCGGGCCGCATCTCGTATGTCCTCGCCCCACTCGACATAACCACAGGGTATGCACCACTCACCTACGTTGCCGCCGGCGGACCGCCGCCCCAACAGCACCCTGCCCTCATCGTCCAGCACCACGACAGCGACGCCGACCGCGGGATTGCGAAAATGCACGAACCCGCACGATGCGCAGGATGGCCGGGGCAACCCGCCGCGAACCTTCGTGTCCAGAGGCTCAGCGCACCGGGGACAAAATCGGTAGTCAGGCGAAACGGAGTCCGACATCGATGCGCGTCAGGTCGCCGTCCGGCCCCGCCGCAGCGCTCGCCCGGGCAGCGCCCCAGTGTTCTCGCCCTGCTGGATCACCACCTGCCCGTTGACAATTACGTATTCGATGCCCACCGGGTACTGCTTGGGGTTCTCCTTGGTGGCCAGGGCTTTCACTGTGTCGGGGTTGAACACCACGATGTCCGCCTTGAACCCATCCCGCAGCAGGCCGCGGTCCGGGATGCCCAACCGTTGTGCCGGGAACGACGTCATCTTGCGGATGGCCTCGGGCAATCGCAGGTGCTGCTCTGCCCGCACGAACTCGGCGAGGACGATGGGGAAGCACCCGTAGGTGCGGGGGTTGGGGTACTCGCCGAACAGGATGGCGTCCGACGCGATCATCCCGTAGGGGTGGGACACGAAGGCGTACAGTGTCTGTGCGTTGGTGCCCAGCCCGACGGTGCTGATACCCAGGTTCTCGTCGAGGAGCAGGTCGAACAGCGAGTCGGCCGGATCCTGGCCACGCATCTCCGCGATGTCGGTGATGAGACGCCCGTCGTAGATCTGGTTCTCGGGCCTGGTGAAGTTGGTGAGCCAGTTGTTCTCCAGACGGCTCGGCGTGATTTCGCGCTTCATCCGTGCCCGGTCGTCTGCGTCCTGCAGCGCCGCGATGAGCCGCTCCGGCCCCCCGTCCTTGGCCCAGTGCGGCAACCCGATGGTTGGCGTCGTCCCGGAGTAGGGATAGGTGTAGCAGTCGAAAGTGCAGTCGATGCCCTCGGCCCGGGCGTCTTCCACCAAGCCCAGGTGACCCAGGTGACTGCCCACCCCCGACACCGACTGCCGGTAGTGCGTAAGGTGTACCGGAATCCCACTGCGGCGGCCGATCTCCACCGCCTCGTGCCACGGCGCCAGGTAACCTCGGCTGAGCAGGCTGGCCCGCGTGTGGGTGTGGTAGATGCCACCCAACGCCGCCGCCGTTTCGGACAAAGCGACCAGTTCGTCGGTATCCGCGTAAGCTCCGGGCGGGTAGTCCAGGCCCGTGGACAATCCCCACGCACCTTCTTCCATGGCCTCGCGCACCACCGACTGCATGTCGGCGATCTCACCGTCGGTGGCGTCACGCTGTTCCCACCCCACGCTCCAGATGCGCACTGGCGAGTTGCCCAGGATGTAGGCCATGTTGATGGCGACGGTGTTGTCGTACTTGCCCAGCAGGTCGGCAACCGTCAGCCAGTCGGCCGGCAGGGGCGGGTACCCATTGAGCCCTGCGTCCAGCCAGATGTAACGGTGCAGTTCCTCCTGCGTCTTGAACGGCGCGTGGGAGATGCCGTCGATGCCCACCAGCTCGGTGGTCACGCCCTGCCGCACTTTGGGATCGTGGTGCGGTTCGCCGAGTATCGTCAGGCCGGCGTGGGAATGCAGGTCGACGAACCCCGGGCAAACCACATGCCCGGCGGCGTCGATCACGCGCGCGGCGTTTTCGCGCAGATCCGCGTCGTCGCCCCGGTGGATCGTCACCATGTCGCCCGAGACCGCCACCGCCGCGCGGAATCCGGGGCTGCCCGATCCGTCAATCACCTGTCCGTTGGAAATCAGTAGGTCTATCATGGTCGGATGATAGCATGTACGTTGAGGAACGGAAGCCATGTTTAATCTGTTGTCTCGGTTCTTCAGGAAGTTGTCCGCCAGTGACGGATGGAGGCAGGATGTTCCCAAATATAGCGTCCATCCGCCCGGCTTGACCTTCCTGACCGACGTTACTGTTGGACGTTGGATCGAGAAAAGGCTGACTGGTCCGCCCGAATCCATGAGTAGGCTGGTTCCCGAGGGCTACGCAGCCTACGCTCGCGTCCTGAACCCGGCGCACACCGCCGCGGGCGAGCCCTTGCGGTGGTCCACCGTGTCCGATTGGTCCGGCCGCGTTTACCATCCGCTCATGTCGTTCGAAGGAATAAGTCGTCCAGTCGACGGCCGCGGCACCGGCCCGGCGCCCTGGGGCCGAGACCCGGAACACGGCAGACTGGACGAAGGTCTTCCACGGAAGCTGGCGGCCCTCCTGTTCCAATTCACGGACACCCCGGAGCAGTGCTATTTCGGCGTGTGGGAGGGTTACGGTCAGTACTCTGGCGGCACTACCCTGCTCACCTCGGACGGAAGCGGTAGGCCGCTACCCACGCCCAGTGACATCAGGAAGGCGCAGCGGATCCGAGGCTGTGGCCGCAACTATCTGCTCTACACAGGCGAATTGAGGGACATATCCGGGTTCTACACCAATTTCCGGTCCGAACCGCCCAATATCTGGTGGCCGGCCGACCGCGCCTGGTTCGTCGCCACCGACATCGACTTGGATTCAACGTACATTGGGGCTAGCCAAGAGTGTATCGACGCGCTGCTCCAGCATCCCACGCTGGAAGCCGTGCCCGCCGAATACCTCGCTTCCGTCGCTATGGAGGCGGACATCATCAACCTGGGAGATCCAATCTGAATGCAGAGGATACTCGCCAAATTCACCGCACCGCGTTCATTCTTGGTGCAACGCCAGGCTGCCGCGCGGGAAATCGTACTCCATGCGAACTTGGTTGAGCAGGTCCCGGCGCAGCAAAGAGGCAAGGCTGTCGGTGACCGGATCGGGCTTGGCAACGGATACGTCGATTTCGAACTCTGCCATGCCGCCATCGACATGATTGAAAGACAGCACGGCTGGCTCCGTGTAATAGAGCAAAACGCCACCAGCACTGATGAACTCGGCGGGGTTGTCCAGCAGGTCGAAAGGGCAACCCAAGTCTGCGGCCGCTTCAGGATGCAGGATGGTGGTGTCCGAGCCGGTGTCAACCAGTAAGGTAACCTGTCCACTCAAGCCGAACCGTGGCAGGAAGACAGTGCATTCGATGATTGGCAACCCGTTGTCGGTGAACCGGCCGGCAATCATCCCGTTCGTTTCCGCCATACGGTCGGGATGCGCCGGCGCGGATTGGTCTCCAAGCGTCGCACCACCGAATGAGGCGAATATCCTCCCGCTTCTTTCAGCTTTTGCAGAACGTCCTCATGGGTTTCGGCCGCTACGATTTTCCAGTTGTCGCCAAAGGCAACCCACTGGTCAGGGTACAGGGCCAGAAACTCTTTATGGTTATCGATCAAGAGTTTCGAACGTGCTGAGTAGTCTTGTAGTCCCAGTTTCATTTCCTCTTGGGTCTCTGACGGGCGCTGGGGCACGACCGGCTCTCGCGGCATGATGGTTTCCATGATCGGGTTCCTTTCGAAACAAGTGGGCTATCGGCTCACTTTAGCAGCGGCATGGCTCGAACCGCAACGCGCCCTCTGCGCCGGTTGCACCGCCGTCTGCTACACTGCCCGCGACCCCGAGGCTATACTCCACTGGAGGCACAAAATGACTGAACTTGATGACCGCTACGAACGCGGGCAGGAAACCCGGCGCATGTTCGGCGGCGGGCAGATCACCGGCGGTTCTTCCCCCGGCGCGTGGGACATCGCGCCCGACCTGGAACGGATACTGGGTGAGGCCCTGTTCGGCACCATCTGGAAACGGCCGGCCCTGACCCCCGTGCAGCGCGAGATGATTACTCTCTCCTGCCTGATTGTCCTGAACCGCGAGGTGCAGCTCAAGCGGCATCTGGGCAACGCTTTGAACATCGGCCTCACGCCGGAGCAGGTGGTGGAGCTGATCATCCACGATACCTGGTACGGCGGCGCCCCCGCCGGCATCCAGGCCCTGACCCGGTGCAAGGAGGTCTTTGAGGAGCGCGGCATCGACTTCACGCCGGCCCGCATCCACGATTCCAACGAAGACCCGGACAGCCTGTTCCAGCGCGGCGATGAATACCGCCGCAACTACATGGGCACGGGTGGCGGCGCACGGCCCGCGCCTCCCACCGACGCCGAGCGCGAACTGGGCCGCGTCACCGGCGAATACTACTGGGGCGCGACCTGGACCCGCCCCGGCCTGGACCTGCCCAGCCGCTGCCTTTGCACCATGACCTGCCTAGCCGCCCTAGGACGCGAGGGTCCGCTGCGGAGCCACATCCGCGGCGCCCTCAACATTGGTTTCACCCAGGACCAGATCATCGAGGTGTTCGGTCACATGACCCTTTACGCGGGCATCCCCTTCGCCCGCGGGGCCATGGACATCGCCAACGACATATTTAACAACGGTTAGTCGCAGGACGGCGACCCAAAAATCGCGGGGGCGGCCATCGGTCGTCCCCGCGTGATTTTACCCAGCCGTCATCGCTGCTATCAGATACCGTACCCCACCTCGACGCAGCCGGGCAGCCAGCGACGATTGTCGGTGCGTAGCAACTCCTCCCCGTTGGGTGGGCCGTCCATGCCCGGCAGGTAGCGGAACGGGGCCGGCGCGCCCGGTAGATCCAGACCGTGGACGATGGGGTCGATGATGCTCCAGGCCAGCTCGATCTCGTCACTGCGGGTGAACAGCGAGGCGTCGCCCTCCAGGGCGTCCAGCAGCAGTCGTTCGTAGGCGTCCGGAAGCTCCACCCCGGCGAAGCCGTCGTGGTAGTGGAACTCCAGCGATACCGGCTTCATCTCCAGTTCGGCGTCCGGCACCTTGGACTGGAACTCCAGGCGCATCCCCTCGTTGGGCTGGACGCAGATCGACAGCGTGTTGCCGGGTATGTCCACGTTGTCCGGCACCGGGAACAGCATGTGCGGCGGCGAACGGAACTGGACGATCATCTCGGTGGTTTTGCGCGACAGTCCCTTGCCCGACCGGAGGTAGAAGGGGACACCGTGCCAGCGCCAGTTGTCCACGTACAGGCGCAGGGCGGCGTAGGTCGGGGTGTGCGAGCCGGGCGACACCCCGGGCTCGTAGTGGTAGCCGTCATACTGGCCGATGACCACGTTTTCCCGCACGTCCCGCAGCGACATCCGGCGCACCGCGCTCAGGGCCTTGACCTTCTCGTTGCGCAGCGCGTCGGCGGCAAAAGCATAGGGCGGGTCCATGGTGATCAGCGCCAGCAGCTGCAGCAGGTGGTTTTGGAACATGTCCTTCAGGACGCCGGACCGGTCGTAGTACTCGCCCCGCTCGCCCACGAGCACGTCCTCGGCCACCGTGATCTGCACCTGGTCAATGTAGTTGCGGTTCCAGATCGGTTCAAAGATGGAGTTGGCGAACCGGAACACCATCAAGTTCTGCACCGTCTCCTTGCCCAGGTAGTGGTCGATGCGGTAGACCTGCTCCTCGCGGAATACGCTGTGCACGTGATGGTTCAGCTTCTGCGCTGTGATCAGATCAGAGCCGAACGGCTTTTCGATCACAATGCGCCGCCACCCATTCATCTCGTCGGTCATCCCAGCCTGGGACAGCGCGGTGACCGTCGGCTCGTAGAGGCCCGGCGCCAACGCCAGATAGTAGAGGCAATTGAGCTTGCCGTTTTCGCCCGCGTCAAATTCGTCGAGGCGCTCGTACAGGGCTTTGAGCGCTTCGGCGCCAGTGACATCGGCCGTGGCGTAGGTGAGCCTGGTGGCGAACTCATCCCATTCATCGCCATCGGCACCGGGAATCGAGCCGCGCAGTCCGTCGCGGAACTCCTGGTCTTCCATGACGTCCCGCGCGACGCCCACGATGTGCAGGTGTTCGGGCAAACGCCCCTTGCGATACAGGCTGAACAGGGCCGGGGCCAGCTTGGTGCGCGTCAGGTTGCCGCTGGCTCCCATTATCACGATGGCGGTTGCCTCGCCTCCGTCATCGTCATCGCGCAACAAGTTGGGCCCGGCCGTCATCATTGTGAGCCTACCTCACGGACGGCGTGGCCGCCGAACTGGTTGCGCAAGGCGGCCAGCAGGCGCGCGCCGAAGGGCTCATCCTGCCGCGAGCGGAACCGTTGGTACAGCGCGGCGGTGATTGCCGGCGTGGGCACCGCCAACTCTACAGACTCGTTGACCGTCCACCGACCTTCGCCGGAGTCGTCCACGTAGGCGGCCAGGCTGTCCAGGCCGGGGTCCTCTTCCAGCGCGCGCACCGCCAGGTCCAGCAGCCAGGAGCGCACGACGCTGCCGTGCTGCCAGGTCTTTGCGATGGCGGTCAGGTCCAGGTCGAAATCCCCTTGTTTCGCCTGTAGCAGCTCAAAACCTTCGGCGTAAGCCTGCATCAGCGCGTATTCGACGCCGTTGTGCACCATCTTGGTGAAGTGTCCGGCCCCCGTAGGACCGACGTGGGAGTAGCCCTTGTCCTCCGCAGGCGCCAGCGCCTGGAAGATCGGCTCCAATCGGTTGAAGGTGGCCGGGTCGCCGCCCACCATCAGCGAGTAGCCTTCGGTCAATCCCCAGATGCCGCCGCTGGTTCCGGCGTCCAGCAGGTGAATGCTCCGCGATCCGAGCTTCTCTCCCCGTCGCAGAGTGTCCTTGTAGTTGGCGTTGCCGCCGTCGATCACTGCGTCGCCCGATTCCAACAGGCCCGCCAGTTCGTCGATCACCGCGTCGGTCACCGCGCCGGCAGGGAGCATAATCCACACCGCCCGAGGCGCGCTCAACTTGCCAACTAGGTCCGCAACTGAAGCTGCCGCCACTGCTCCGCCGGCTCCGCTGGTGGTCACGGCGTCCGCGTTCTGGTCGTAAACGACGAGTTCATGCCCCGCCAGCAGCAATCGCTGCGTCATGTTGGAGCCCATGCGCCCCAGGCCAATCATCCCGAGTTCCAAGATTTCTCTTCTCCTTATGCCTCTGCTGAGTCGTCGAGATACTGACTCCGGCCAGGCTGTTTGCTCAATCTATGCGAGCATCTGCAGCGATGCAATTGTGTGTGCCCCGTCCTGGTTACAGCGCATCGATGATGCTCTTTATGCCGCCTGCGGCGTCGCTCCCCAGATGAACCGACACGGTGCGGCGGCCGAGATCGTCCAGGGCTTGCAGATCCCCTAGGGCCTGCGCGTCGGCCAGCACGCCAAAGCTGAGGTCCCAGCCCGGTATCGGTATGTCCGTCTGATGGTCCTGGGTGAGTTGCAGGAATATGCCGGAAGCCGGGCCTCCCTTGTGCAGTTGGCCCGTCGAATGCAGGAAGCGCGGGCCGTAGCCCACGGTGGTCGCGATCCGGTATTTCGCCATGACCCGATGTCGCAATTCGCGCATGGTTTCGCGTATCGCCGTCGTGTCCGGCAGGTACGCCATAATCGCCAGATAGTCGCCTGGTTGGCTGTCTTCCAGCAGGCTGATCAGATCGGCTTCATCATCCGACCGCTTTGGTGGCAACTTCCCGTCCCGCTGCCACTGCTCCAGCACGCTGACGGTGCGGTCCTTGGCGCCCTGCACGTCGGGCTGGTCGAAGGGGTGGATACCCAGCACGTGGCCGGCGATGGCGGTGGCGTACTCCCAGCGGTAGAACTCGGCCCCCAGGTCGTACACGTCCGCCAATTCCAGCACCGCCACCGGATGCCCGGCGTCCTGCAACCGTTCCACCAGCGCATCGGGCCCGGTGTTATCGTCATCGGCCAGCCGCAATTGCACGAAGAAACGGTCGTTCCCGTAGCAATCGTGGATGCGGTCCGGCAGCGGTTCCGCCGCTACGGGAATCACGCCGGTGCGATCCTTGCCGGTGCTTTCCGCCAGCAGTTGCTCGACCCACAGCCCAAAGGGCGCCATGCTGTCCGTGGAGATCAGCGTGAGTTTGTCCCGCCCGTGCTGGACCATGGTCCCGATTACGGCTCCCAGCCATCCGCCCGGGTTCTCGGGAGCCAATCCGTTGCGCAGGCAAAGGGCCTGCATCCGCTCCGCCGATGCCAGCAGGCGGTTCAGATCGATCCCAGTCAGCGCGGCCGGAACCAGCCCGAAGTAGGACAGCACGGAATAACGGCCACCGATGTCCGGGTTGTTCAGAAACGCCCGGCGGAAATTTTCCGTGTCAGCCCGCCTGGCCAGGGGCGTTTCAGGATCAGTGACGGCGATGAAATTGTCGCCGGCGGCCTCGATGCCCACGGCGTCTTCCACCAGGCCACGGAAGTAGGCGTAGAAAGTCAGCGGTTCGGTCGTAGTTCCCGACTTGGAAGATACGGCGAACAGGGTGCGCTTTGGGTCTATCTGCTCAGTTGTTGCCGCCACCCAATCCGGCACGGTGTTGTCCAGGGTCAGCATCCTCGGGTGGACGCCATCCGCCAGCGTGCAGCCGATAACCTGGCGAATCACCTCCGGCCCCAGGCTGCTGCCTCCCATGCCCAAAAGCGCGACGTGTCCGTACCCGGCCGAACGGACCGTGTCGGCGAACTCGTAGAGCCCGGGGAGTTCGGACTGCATATCTGAGGGCAGCGTGAGCCACGCCAGACGGTCCGATATCTCGGTAGGATCTTCGCTCCACAGTGTATGATCGTGGGCCTGTAGCCGAGCCGGAACGCGGTCGGAATCCAGTTTGGCCGCAGCATGGGCCACCAGTTGAGAATAGTCGCCGAGGTGGTAACGGTCGGTCATGGCAACTCCCTCGCCTGGCGTTTGGACACTATGAGGCGATTTTAGCACACCCGATTTTTCACTCTCAGAGATGGCGGAACGGTAACGGCGCGTCCAGCGTATAATCTGGGCCAAACCTTGGGAGCCTATGGACGGTCATGCCAGACTCTGAAATGTACATCAATGAATCCGCGCCGCAATCAGGCAACGCCGCCATCGGGGATCTGGATGTGCATTACCTCGATTGGAATGGCGACGGTGACCCGCTGCTCGCCTTGCATGGGCTGGCGTCTTCCGGCCATTGGTACCGCCGGGTCGCGCCTTTCCTGTCCGGCCGGTACCGTGTCATCGCCCCCGACCAGCGTGGCCACGGCGCAACCACCCAGGCGCCGGCCGGTTACGACTGGCAGACCCTGGCGGAGGATGCGGTCCGGCTGATGGACCGTTTCGGCATTGCCCGGGCGCCGGTGCTGGGTCACTCGTGGGGTGGGCACGTGGCCAGCAATTTCGCCATGCGCTTCCCGGATCGGGTGTCGCAGGTGGTGATGATCGACGGCGGCTTCCAGGACGGCGGCCTGCTCCCGGAACCCACCTGGGAGGCCTTTCGCCAGCGCCTGGCCCCGCGTCTGGTGGTCGGGACTCGCGAGGAATATCTAGCTCGTCTGGCCGACAACCTCTCGTTCTGCTGGGGTGACGACCTCGCGGAAATCGCCCTCACCATGGTTCACGAAGGCCCCGATGGTCAGATGTATGACAACCTGCGCCCGCAAAATCACGCCCAGGTCTTGGAAACCATGTGGAACGAGCCGCCATCAAAGGTGCTCCCCGGTATCACCATCCCGGCGCTGGTCATCGCCGCCGGGCCGCGCGCCGACCGCGCTAATTCCCAATTTTCGCGGCAGCGTGAGGTTATGGTCGCTGCCGCCGAAAAAGCCTTGCCCAACGGACGTGTCCACTGGATCCCGGACACCATCCACGATATCGGGTACCACAAGCCCGAGGAGCTGGCCTCGGTGATCTTGGATTTCTTGGCTGAGGGCTAGGCGCCGCACGACATAAAAAAGAGCGGCCATGTCGGCCGCTCGCATCGGATTCCTTCGATGCGCTCAGTCGGCGGCCGCCGGAGACAGTCCGTCCGCGCCGATCACCTCACCGCCGACCGGCGCAACGTCGACCGCAGGTCCGGACAGCCCGTAGTTGATGGCATAGAGCTGAGCGTAGACGCCGCCGGCTTCAAGCAACTCGTCGTGGGAGCCAACCTCGGCGACACGGCCTCGGTCCAGCACCACTATCTTGTCGGCGTTGCGGATGGTCGAAAGGCGGTGCGCGATGACGATCGAGGTCCGGTCCCGCAGAATGCGGTTCAAGGCCTGCTGGATCAGCAGCTCGGTGTGCGTGTCGATGTTGGCCGTGGCCTCGTCCAGCACCAGGATGCGGGGATTGCCCACGATAGCCCGGGCGAAGCTGATCAGCTGCCGCTGCCCGATGCTGAGGTTGACTCCCCGCTCGGCCAGTTCCGATTCGTAGCCGCCGTCCATTTCCATGATGAAGTCATGGGCTCCCACGGCTTTGGAGGCGGCGATCATCTCTTCTTCGGTCGCGCCTTCGTTCTGATAACGGATGTTCTCGCTAACCGTGCCGGAAAACAGGTACGGCTCCTGCAGCACCATGCTCATCTGGTGCACCAGCGATGTGCGGGTGACGTCGCGAAGGTCGTATCCATCTACGGTTATTGAGCCCCCCGTCACGTCCGCAGACCGGTGGAGCAGGTTGACCATCGTGCTCTTGCCGGCGCCCGTGGATCCCACCAAGGCCACGTTTTCGCCGGCCTTGATGTGCAAGTTGACGTTCTTGAGTACGTCGGTGCCCTCCACGTAATGGAAGGTAACCTCGTTGTAGCGAATTTCGCCTTTGACCTCAGGCAACTGCGCGGCGTCAGGCTTGTCCATGATGTCCGGATCCAAGTCCAGCACCTCGAAGATCCGGACGCCGGCCGCCATCGCTCGCTGCAACTGGCTGTACTGCATTGTCAGCTGGCGGATCGGCTCGAAGAACCGCTGGATCCAGAGGGCGAACGCGGCCAACGTGCCCACCTCCAGCGCGTCCCTTTGCAGCAGGAAGCCGCCGAACAGCACCACGCCGATACCGATGCCCAGGCCGATGAGCAACTCCACCAGCGGTTGCAGCATTCCCGAATACCGCGCCGCTTCCAGGTTGGCGTCCAGGTATTCCTGGTTCAGCGTCCGGAAATGCGCCAGGTTCTCGTCCTGGCGATTCAGGCTCTGCACCACCCGCACGCCTGTGATGTTCTGGTTGTACTCGCCGTTGACCATGGCGATGGCCCGACGGATGCGCATGAAGGAATGGCGCGCGAAGCGCTGCCAGTACATCATGATCAACGTCAGTATCGGCACCACCAGCATGCACACCAGCGCCAACTGCCAGTTGATCACCAGCATCAGGATGATGATCGCGCCCACGGTCACCAGTTCGGCCAGCGCCAGTGCCAGCAGCTCGAACGTCTCCTGCAACTGCAGGATATCCGACTGCATGCGGGACATGATGCGGCCGATGGGGGTCCGGTGGTAGAAGGCGTTGGACTGGTTCTGCAGGTGGCTGAACATCCCGGAGCGCAGGTCGTATAGGATGTGCTGCCCGGTTAGCGATATAAAAATGAACTGGAGCCGGTTGGACAGGAAGTGGATCACCGTGATGACCATGAAGGCTGCGCCAATCACATGGACGCGATTCACGCTGCCTTCGGCAATGGCCCAGTCGATGCCGTACTTGATAAGCAGCGGTATCGCGGCGTTCACCGCCGCGTAGGTCAGCAGCGACACCAGCGCGATGAGCGCGAACTTGCGGTAGGGCTTGATGTAGGTCATGAACCGCGTTACGACCCGGTTGTCGTACACGCGCCCGACCACGTCCTCGTCGGTCAGGTTGTCGTTGGTGGGAGCGAACATGCTGTCTGCGGAGGTGCCGCGCATCCCCCGCATCATGCCGCCGCCCATGCCACCGCCGCCGCGCATCATAGGGCAGCCCTCCCGTAGGCCGGCACCGCTGCCTCCAGCAACACTTCCTCCTGGGGGCGCAGCTGAAGCTCGTAGATGCTCTGGTATATGCCGCCTTTGCGCACCAATTCTTCGTGGGAGCCTCGCTCTGCAATAACGCCCTTGTCCAGCACCAGGATCTGGTCCGCTTCGCGCACCGTGCTGAGGCGATGGGCGATCACAAAGGTGGTACGGCCTTTCATCACCTCGGTCATGGCGCGGTGAATCTGACGTTCCGTCTCAACGTCGACGCTGGACGTGGAGTCGTCCAGGATCAACACCGGCGGGTCGATCAGTATCGTCCGAGCAATGGACAGCCTCTGTCGTTGTCCGCCAGACAGCGTGGTCCCGCGCTCTCCGACCCAGGTGTCGTATCCGCCGGGCAAGGCCATGATCTGGTCGTGCAGTTGGGCGACCTTGGCCGCGCGTTCAACGTCCTCCTGGGTGGCCCCCACCACGCCGTAGGCGATGTTGTCGCGGATATTGGCGCTGAACAGGTACACGTCCTGGTGAACGATGCCCACGTTGTGGCGCAGGGATTGCAACGTGAAATCCCGGATGTCCATGTCATCAATGGTGATTTTGCCCGACGTCACGTCGTAAAAGCGGGGCAGCAAACTCACCACGGTGGTCTTTCCGCTGCCCGGGGCGCCCAGGATGGCCGTAACCTGGCCCGGCTTCGCGTCCAGGTCCACCTTGCGCAGTGCCGGCGCGCGGTCTTCATAGGCGAAGGCGACATCGTCAAAGCGCACGTGACCGGTGGCGCGGCCCATATCCTGGGCGTTCTGCCTCTCCGAAACCGGGGACACCGTGTCCAGCACGTTGAACAAACGCTGCCCGGAGGAGATCGCCCTGGAGAAGGTGTTGATGATTTGGGCGGAAGCCCGGATCGGGAAGGTCAGCTGGTTGAGGTAGAGGAAGAACATGGCGAGCTGACCGGGCGTGAGGTCTCCGCGCACCACCAGCCAGCCTCCGATCCAGAGGATCACGCCCAGCGCGAAGGTGAAATACAGCGTCATCCACGCGCTGTTGGTGCCCTGCATCCGCTCGGCATCGTAGTACTCGACGCGCAACTCCTCGGCCTTCCGGTTGTACTTGGAACGCTCGTAGTCTTCGGACGCGAACGCCTTGACCACGTGCATCCCGGCCAGGTTTTCCTGCAATACCGTTACCGACTGGCCCATAACCTCCTGCACGTGGAGCCACTTGCGCCGGAGCGCGCGCATCACGAACGAAGAGCGCAGGACGATGGCCGGCACGAAGATCATGCTCAGCAGCGCCAACTGCCAGTTCACCACGAACAGGATGATCGGGATCGCCAGGATACGCACCACCACGTCCAGCGAACGGATCATCCCCATGTTCACAAAGCGCCGCATGGCCTCCACGTCGGCCGTAGCCCGGGACATCAGGTCGCCCGTGTGTTCCTTGTCGTGGAAAGCGAAGCTCACGTTCTGGAGCTTGTCGTACAGGAGGTTCCTACAGTCAAAAGCGACCTTCTGGGACAGCGATTCTGTCGTGTACGTGCGCCCGAAGTCGCAGAAGCCGCGTCCCAGGCTGACTCCCAGAATACCGAGGCCGAACATGACCAGAGCGGCCAACGTGAAGTCCTTTCTGAAGAACTCCTTGCTTACCTGGTCCTGGCCCACCATCAGGTCAATAGCGCTGCCGAACAGCCACGGCAGGGCCAGGGAGAACCCAATGGACACCAGGGCAGTGATGTAGGCAAGCGAAAGCCGGGTTGGGTAGTCGCCGGCCATGCCGATGATGCGCCAGAGTATGCCCATTAGCGACCGTCACCTCGGACGGGGCTTGCCGGCATCATGGCCGTAAGGGTGCGAGCCGTACTACGAGAATCGCAAGGGCGCGTGGCTTCCGCTGCGAACCCGAATGCGATTATGAAATCAGATAGCATAGGCCCTGCAATATACACCTGACGGCAGTACAGGGCAAGTTTAGCCGGGCGTTGAATCGGGCAATTTTCAGCCCGCTACCCGCAACAGCGTTACCACCATCGCTGCCACCATGCCGCCTACGCCCAGCAGCATCGCTGCCACCAGGCCCACCAGCCATTTGACGATGCCGGTCTTGAAATCCGCCATACTGGTTTTCAAGTCGGCGACTGCGCTCGCCACCTTGGCAACTTCCCCTCTGACCACAGCGACCTCCCCTCTGACCACAGCGATTTCGCCTCTGACCTCGGCGATTTCGCCTCTGACCTCGGCAAACTCGTCGTGCATTTCGGTTCTGAGCTCTCGCAGATCCGCTTTGGTCGCCAACTCACCGGTCACGAGGTTGGCAATCTCTTCAGTGATGACGTCGGCCTGCTCGTCAGGAAAACCGACTTCGCGCAGCCGTCGCTGCATCCGCAGGGTGTCCAACAGCATAATGATGAAACTCCAAGATTCAGGTTGCTGGCGGTGGAGGGCAGTGAGCAGTTACACTCGCTACCGCTCCATGCGCTCTGGCGCGGACATTCCCATGAGCGTCAGCGTCCGCCGGAACACCACCTGCGCGGCGGCAACCAGTTTCAGTCGCGCCAGCGTCAGCTCGTTGTCCTCCGGGTTGGCGGAGATGACCCGGCAGTTTTCGTAGAAATGGTGGAATGCGGTTGCCAGTTCCATCGCGTAGTGGGGCAGGTGGTGCGGTTCCAGGTTTTCCGCCACCTGGACGATAAGCTCGGACAGCCTCAGCATCGTGCGTATCAGCGCCAGCTCATTGGGGTGGGTCAGCAGCGACACGTCCCCGGCGGAGAAGTCGATTTCGCGGTCGGCCGCCAGGCTGAGGATGCTGGCGTTGCGCGCGTGAGCGTACTGCACGTAGTACACCGGGTTCTCCGATGACTCCCGGGTGGCCAGCTCCAGGTCGAATTCCATCTGGGTGGACGCCGCACGCGCCAGGAAGAAGTACCGGCAGGCATCCATGCCCACCTCGTCCACCAGCTCCCGCAGCGTGACGAAGTCGCCGGTCCGCTTCGAGGCGCGTACCGTTTCGTCTCCGCGCTTGAGCGTCACCATCTGGGAGATCAGCACGGTGAGATTTTCCGGTTCCACTCCCAGGGCGGAAACCGCCGCCTTCATCCGGGGTACGTGGCCCTGGTGGTCCGCGCCCCAGATGTCGATCACCCGTTCGAACCCGCGCCCGCTGAACTTGTTGTAGTGATAGGCGATGTCCGAGGCAAAATACGTAGGTTCGCCCGATGAGCGCACCACCACGTTGTCCCTTTCGTCCCCGAGGGCCGCGGAATTGAACCAGAGAGCACCGCTCCGCTCGGCGAGATGACCGCCAGCCCGCAGCAAGGCCATGGCCCGGTCGTAGTCGCTGGTGGGGGTCTCTTCATTCTGAAACAGCCAGCGTTCGCTGAACCAGTTGTCGAAATTCACGCCGATGGCGTCCAGGTCGTCGCGGATCAGCGCGACCATCTTCTCCCGGGCGATGTCGCCGATCTGGCGGATGGCTGTGGGCTCTGCAAGTTCCAGCAGGCCCGATCCCTCTGTATCGATAATCTCGGCGGCGATGTCGGCGATGTAGTCGCCCTGGTAGCCGTTCTCCGGCATCCGGGCTTCCCGGCCCAGGGCCTGCTGGTAACGGGTCCAGACCGAGCGATAAAACGCCTCCATCTGGGAACCGGCATCGTTGATGTAGTACTCGCGGGTGACTTCATATCCGGCGGCCTGCATGGTGTTCGCCAACGCGCTGCCCAGCACCGCTCCCCGGGTGTGCCCGACGTGGACCGGACCCGTCGGGTTGACGCTCACGAATTCGACCATCACTTTCCGACCGGCTCCCGCTTCCGCCGAGCCGAAACCGTCTCCGGCGACGATTACGGTCTCAACCTGCTGTTGCAGCCATTGGTCGCTGAGTTTGAAGTTGATAAACCCCGGCGGGGCCGGCTCGACGCTGGATATTTCCGCACCCGGCTGGATCCGCTCCGCAATCAATTGCGCCAGTTGCATCGGATTGGCCCGCGCCGCCCGCGCCAATCGCAGGGGAAGGTTGGTGGCGAAATCCCCGTGCTCTGGATTATTCGGCCGTTCGATTTCGATGTCCGCCGCGGTGTCTACGCTGATCACCCCGTCGCGGTTGGCCTGCTCCAGGGCGGAGGCGACGATTGCGGCAACGGTGTCTTTCACGAGCATGATGTTCATCCAACTGGGAAAAGATTGGGCAGGGCTTTACATGGTAGCATCCGAGCGTATTTCGCGTCCCGGCGACTGTAACTCAGGCTCGGTCCCAACCCCCGAAATACCTTCGCGGAACTCTACGGGTCAGCGGCTAACCCTCTGCGATCTGGAATGGGTAGCCTAACGCGCTGGCAGCGGCAATGTTGGCAGTCATGTATCCCTCCGCACTGCGGGACATGCCGTTCTCCCCACGCATCTCGTTGCCTTTGCCCGCCAGCGTCGCAGCCTTGTCAGCGATGTCCGTCACCCCGAACGCCAGGTGATACGGACCGGGTCCGAAGGTTTTCAGGTATTCACCCATGGTTGAACCTGGATCCAACGGCTCGGTGAACTCAACGTTGGTCTGGCCCACCTTGTAAACGGCGTTCTTCATGCCCCGCGCCGGAAACACCTCGATCTTCAACGGCGTGATGCCGAAGTTCTCCTCAATATACGCGGCCATAGCGTCGGCGTCGTGGACAAGGATTCGGACGTGATGTATAAACTCGAACATCGCCGGTTCTCCTGGCGTGAATTGGTCTAAAGGCGGAGGCGCAAAACGGTGGCTAAGCGGATTCTGCTGGTCGGTGGCGACGAGTTCCGGGCGTCCTGCGCCGGCATGGATCGTCACGTGCTTGAGACTACCGGAGAGGCGAACCCCCGCGTCGCCATCGTACCAACGGCCGCCGCCTTTGAGAACCCCGGCCTCGCCGCCAGCAACGGCATGCGTCACTTCACCGGCCTGGGGGCGTCCGCGTACGGACTGGACGTGGTGCGCCGCGAAAACGCCGAAAACCCGCGCATCGTCGCGCAACTGGAAGGCGCCCACGTGATCTACTTCACCGGGGGCAGTCCCGATCACCTGCATTCCGTGCTCGCCGGGTCGCCGCTGCTCTCGGCGGTCAACGACGCGTGCGAAGCCGGCGTGATCTGGGCCGGCTCCAGCGCCGGAGCCATGGTTCTGGGCTCGGTGATGCGACGCCCCTCGTCAGGCTCGCCCGTTTCCCCGGCCTTGGACATTGTGCCCAACGTGATGGTCCTGCCCCACCATGAGCGCAGCGACCCCAACGCTGTCACTGAGCAGCTATCCGGCTCCGCGACCTTTGGGCTCACCGTCCTGGGCATTGACGGCGGTTCCGGGGTGCTCCTGGATGCCGACGGCGCTGTCGCCTTGGGCGCCGGCAACATCACCGTCTACCATTCCGGCGAGTGGCGTCGCTACGCCGCCGGAGAGCCGATCCCCGGCCTGACCGTCAACGGCCCGGCGTCCTAGCCCCGTCGGGATCGAAGCTCCTCCCACACCGCGTTGGGCGACACGCCGGCGGACGCCATCAGCGTCAACGTGTGGTACAGCAGGTCCGCGATTTCCGCAGGGAGATTGTTCGTCTCCCCGGTGGCCGCTGCCAGGGCGGCCTCGCCGGCTTCTTCGATCACCTTCTGGCCCACTCGACTGGTACCTTCCGCGAGCAGTTTGGCGGTGTAGCTGCCCTCGGGCATCTCCCGCTGCCGGTCCTTGATTACGGCGAACAGCTCGTCCAAGATGCGTGGGCCGCCGTCGGAGCTCATGTAGTCGTCGGGCAGGTCGTCCATCTTAGTGTAAAAGCACGAGATTTCCCCGGTGTGGCAGGCCGGGCCGTCGGGCTCCACCTTGAGCAGGATGGTGTCGCCGTCGCAATCGACGTACCATTCTCGAAGGTTGAGGTAGTTCCCGGACACCTCGCCCTTGTGCCACAGGTCTTCCTGGCTGCGGCTGTAAAACCAGACCTGAGTGCCTTCCACCGTCCGCTTGAGCGAGCCGGGGTTCATGTACCCCAGCATCAGCACCTGGCCGGTGTTGATGTCCTGCGCGATGGCAGGTACCAAACCTCTATCGTCCAGTTTCACTTCGCTCATCGTATCCTCCGTGAGTCCAGCGGCTATCCCAGCCTGGCCAGGACGTCGGGCAATTCCAGCAGGTCGCGGATCTCCGCGTCCGGCGTGGGCAGATCCGGGTCCGCCGGGTGTCCGGCGCGGTTGATCCAGATGGCGGTCATGCCCACGGTTCGCGAGCCCATCACATCCTCAAACTGGCGGTCGCCCACGTAGGCGCACTCCGATGGCAACACCCCAAGCCGGCTCACCGCCGCGTCGAACAGACGCCGGTTGGGCTTGTAGCACCGCAGGGCTTCAGATGAAATGATCGCTCCCATGCTCACCGGTATGCGTGCCACCACGGGATTCAGGTAGTCGTCGTCTGCATTGGATATCACCGCCAGCCGGTGGGTCTGGCTCAGGGTTGACAACGCCTCGACCGCCTCTGGATACAAGGGACGGGTCCCCAGGTCATCGATCGATTTCTGCGAGGCTGCCCGGGCATCGCCTTTCAGGTTCAACTCTTCGAACGCCGCGGCAAAAGCGTGCGCCCAGCCGTCGAGGTATGACTCGAACGCCGCTCCCGGCGCGGTCCGCCGGTCCCGGAAATTGCCGGCGCCGTAATCCCAGGCGTGCCGCAGTTCTTCCGGGGTGGTGTCCAGCCGCTGTTCCTCAATGATGGCCGCGAAAGTCTCGCGCCACAGCTCGGTTCCATCCTGCGCTATCGTGTTGAACATATCGAAGATTACGGTGGTGATAGCGCTCATCAGGTTCCTTGCCCAGCGTGTTGGTCGGGATCAGATTCTCATGGGGACGCCGCAGGCGGCCAGGTACTCCTTGGCCTGCGCGATTGAGTAGGTGCCGAAGTGGAAGATGCTGGCCGCCAGCACCGCGTCGGCCTCGCCGTTGGTGAAAGCGTCGTGCAGGTGCTCCAGCGTGCCGGCGCCCCCGCTGGCGATCACCGGAACCGGAACCGCCCGGGATATGGCTCGGGTCAGCGGCAGATCGTAACCGCCCTGTTGGCCGTCCTCGTCCATGCTGGTTAGCAGGATTTCGCCGGAGCCCAGCGCAACCGTCCGCTGCGCCCATTTCACGGCATCCAGGCCGGTGGGATTTCGTCCGCCGTGGGTAAAGACCTGCCACCCGGAATCGACTTCCACTCCCAAAGAAGGATCTTGCGGAACCGGAAAATCTTCCCCCGGCACGATCCGGCGGGCGTCGATGGCGGTGACGATGCATTGGCTGCCGAATTGCGCCGCCCCTTCGGAAACCAGCTCAGGAGTGTTGATCGCCGCCGTGTTGACCGAGACCTTGTCCGCTCCGGCGTTCAGCATGCGGCGCACGTCTTCAATCGAACGGATGCCGCCGCCCACGGTCAGCGGTATGAACACCTGCTCCGACACGTTCCGGACAACGTCCACCATGGTGTTCCGGGAATCGCTGCTGGCGGTGATGTCCAGGAAGACCAGTTCGTCCGCGCCTTCCTCGTCGTATCGCGCCGCCAGTTCCGCCGGGTCGCCAGCGTCGCGCAGGTTCACGAAACTGGTGCCCTTAACGACGCGGCCGGCGTCAACGTCCAGGCAGGGTATGATGCGGCGGGTCAGCACGGCGGGCGCAAGCGTTTCGTTCCGTATGGCGCGTATAGTATAGCATCCGGCGTTCGAATTGCCGGTCGCAATGGCGCGAAACCTTGTTGCCCGGCACTGGACGGACATCTATCATGTTGCACTGATTACCGGCCTCAGGCCGATTGCACACAGGAGGCAAAATATGGCATTGACACTCGCGGACAGCAACCGGATTATGGCGGCGGCCATCGCCCAGGCGAACGAATTGAACATCAAGATCAGCGTGGCGGTGGTCGACTCCGGTGGCCGACTTATCGGCCTGCAGCGCATGGACGGAGCTATCTGGGCGTCGGCCTACGGCTGCCAGGGCAAAGCCGTAGCGTCGGCGGCCTTCGGGCGACCCAGCGGTGAGATGCAGGACCGGGCCACGGCCCCCACGCCGGCTGGCATCCGGGAGCGCTCCGGTTCGGAAATGATTTTCGGCCAGGGCGCGGTTCCCATCGTGCAGGACGGCGCGGTGGTCGGCGCCTGTGGTGTCGGCGGCGGCACCAGCGAGGAAGACGAGCAGTGCGCTTCGGCAGGAGCGGGAGCCCTGTAACCGTCACGTACCGGTGAAACCGGGATCCGCCTGTGGCCGCGGCTTCCGCAGAAAGATGCCCGGAACCACAGGCGGTTTTTCGTGACGGTCAGGGTACCAACGCCAGCACGCAGGCAGGGCTCCCGCTGCCGCCCATCAGCGGCAAGCGCCCAACAACCAGCGTCGCCCCGGTGGCCGGCAATTGATCGAGGTTGTTCAGGCATTCCAACACCAGGGCGCCTCTGCCCAGCACCGCTCGGCTGGCCTCAATGCCCAGGTCTCTTCCAGCGTCGACACCGTGGGTGTCGATGCCGATGCCCGCCGCTGCCCGTTTTTCCAGCAGAAACGTCACCGCCTCGCTGCTGAACCCCGGCGTATGCATCAGGCCGTCGGCGCCCAGGTTGATGAACCGTTCCGGCTCGTCCCAATGGCGCCCCCACCCGGTCAGCAGCAAGACAATCGACCCCGCCGCGATTTTACCGTGCTTCCGCTCCCACTCTGTGAATTCGTCCACCGTAAGCACGTAGTCCGGATCCATATTGGCGCTGTCGCGTGAATCGATCACCACGGTCGGCGCGATCAGGGCCTCGGGTCGGATGTTGTCCGGCCCGGGGCCCTGATCAAAAAGCGCTGATGGCGTCGAGATGTGGGTGCCGCTGTGTTCCCCCATGCTGAACCGCCGCAGGAAATAACCTTCAGCCGGGATGCTGGCCGTCGTCTCGAACTGCACCGGCGGGTCTCCGGGCCAGAGGGGAATGCCGGGCTTGATCGGATGCGTCAGGTCCACCACCCGGCGAAAGGCGACGGTCCTCTCCGGTTGCTCCATGGTGGTAAACGCGGCTCAGGCGGCCGCTTGCAGCGTGCCGGCGTTCTGCATCCCGGCGGGGATCATACCTTGCATGTTGGCCACGTGCTTGTCGACCCAGAGCATCGCATCAGGAAAGCTGCGGGTAGCGCCCAGTTCGGTCAGCTGACCGAACTCGTTGCGGCCGTAGATCACGTAGCAAATCGACGGGACCTCACCGTGGATCAGGTAACCCCGGTAGGATATCCGGCGTCCGCCGGCCGGGATGCGTGAGGTGGCTACGGCGTGGGTGGCGTTGATAACGCTGTTGCGGATGTCGGTGCTCATTTCAGCTCCTGCCGCGCTGTTGGCAGCGCATTTGTGTTGAGCACATGTTCTAACAAACGCCTGTTCTATGTCAACGACCCGGATGTCGGATTTTCGGATGTTTGTTCCGATTTGTCCGGCAAGCCGCAATGCAAAAGGCCGGCACTGCTGCCGGCCCCCTGCGCCCGCAAGCCTGTGGGCTATTCCCCATTGGCCCGCCGGAGGAACTGCTCGACAGGAACCGCTTCCTGACTTGAGGTCTGCAAGTCCCGGACCACTACGGTTCCGTCTCGCACCTCGTCTTCGCCGATGATCAACGCGGCGGCTACGCCCAGGGCGTTGGCCTGCCGCATCTGGCCCCGCAGCGCCCGCCCTCCGTTGGCTAGAATCGCTCCGACCCCGGCGTTGCGCATCCGGCTGGCCAGTCGAACGCCCTCGACGCGTGCGTCCTCGCCGATTGTCGCGATCAGGTAGCGCGGGGACGGTTCATCGGGAACGGGGATATCGTCCCGACGCAGGTTGAGCGCCAGCCGTTCGATCCCACTCCCGAAACCGATCCCGGGTGTGGGTCTTCCGCCCAGCTGCTCGATCAGACCGTCGTAACGCCCGCCGCCGAGGATGGTGGACTGTGCTCCCTCCACGGCTGGCTGGATTTCGAACACGGTGCGGGTGTAGTAGTCCAGACCCCGAACTAGCCGGTGGTCCACCCGGCTGGGTATCCCCGCCGCGTCCAGGTAGGAACGCACCCGGTCCCAGTGGGTTTGGCACTCGCCGCAGAGGCATTCCACCGACTTGGGCGCTTCCTCGCCTAAGGCGCGGCACGTCTCCACCTTGCAATCCAAGAGCCGCAACGGGTTGCGCTCCAGTCGCTGCCGGCAGTCCGGGCAAAGGTTCGCGGTCTGGCCCTGGTAGTAAGACTTCAGGGCTGCGATGTACTCCGGGCGGCACTGCGCGTCGCCGATGCTGTTGGTCAGGAGGGTGATGTCGGAGAGGCCGATGTCGTGCATGAAAGTCCAGGCCAGCTCGATTACCTCCGCGTCCACCGACGGGTCGCCGTCGCCGATGGCTTCCACACCGAACTGGTGGTGCTGCCGGAACCGGCCGGCCTGCGGCCGCTCGTAGCGGAACACCGGGCACAGGTAGTACATCCGCACCGGCTGCGCCTGGTTGTGCATGCCGTGTTCCAAGTAGGCGCGGCACACCGGCGCCGTACCCTCCGCGCGCAGGGTCAAGTGGTCGCCACCCCGGTCCTCAAAGACGTACATCTCCTTTTCGACGATGTCCGTTCCCTCGCCAACGCCGCGAACGAAGAGCCCCGCGTCCTCGAACATTGGGCTGTCGATCCTGCCGTAGCCGAACCGGCGGGCCACGTCGGTAGCGTGGGACTCGATGTAGCGCCAGTATTTTTGCTCTGCGGGCAGGCGGTCGGCGGTACCCCGGGGGGCTTGGAAGGTGGGCATGGCGTGGTCAGCGCTCCTTGTGCATTGGCCGAGCAAACGGAAAAGCGTGTGCGAGGTTCATTCTATCACCCGGCTTCCGAAACCTGCGCGATTCGAACATCTCAATCATCTGTCAGGCCTTGCCCTCGGCTTCCAGTTGGGCCACCTCGTCCTGCGTCAACCCCCCGATGCCGCAAAGCACGTCCCGGTTGTGCTGACCCAGCGTCGGCGGCGGGTTTGCCGGCGTATCAACGCAACCGGTGAGTTGCACCGGCGTGTTGACCGTGCGGAAAGGCCGGCCGTAGGTGTCGCCGCTGTCCACGAACATGTTCCGGGCCTCCAAGTGCGGGCAACTGTCCAAATCCGCCGCGTCCTGCACAATGCCCATGGAAAACCCGCAATCCAGGAGTTGCTGGTTCAGTTCCCGTTTCGGGATGTTCTGGGACCATTCTTCAATCGCTGGAACAATGTGGCTAGTGAAGAAAGGCCCGGTCACTCCCCGGCCGAGATAGCGCGGATCATCCGCCAGTTCCGGCCGCCCGACGAGGTTCCACATTGCTCGCCACTTGTCGTCGGCGTTGCCGGCTCCGGCCAACACCACGTACCCATCGGCCGCGCGCAAGGTGAGCTGAGCGGAGAACATATTCTCGCGGGCCGTTGTGGTCACCTGACCGGTGCATTGGAACAGCGGCATACTGCTGGTGGTGTGAGCCGCCATGCAGTCGTACATCGACATGTCCACGTGCTGCCCTTTGCCGGTCTTGCGCCGTGACTCCAGCGCCAGCATCACGCCCAGCGCGGCCCATACCGCCGGCACCGAATCGCCCATGTTGTCGCCCACCATCTGAGGCCCGCTCTCAGGCGTGCCGGTGGTGACCATCCAGCCGCCCATGCCCTGGACGCAGGGGTTGTTCGCCGGCCAGTTGGAGTAGGGCCCGCGCAGTCCGTCGCTGTCCCCATATCCTGAGATGCTCGCGTACACCAGCCCGGGGTTGATCTCGCTGAGCCGCTCGTAGCTGAAACCAAGGCGTCCCATTGCTCCCGGGCCCCAGTTGTCCAGCAGCACGTCGGATACCTTGAGCATGTTTTCAAAAGCGCGTTTGCCGACCGGGTCTCTCAGGTCCAGGGACACGCTTTTCTTGTTGCGGTTCACCCCAAGGTAGCGTGCGCTGATCTGCGAGCCGTCCGGACCCTCCACGAATGGCTCGTTCCTTCGCGCCTGGTCTCCGGTGCCCGGCCTTTCGATCTTGATTACCTCCGCGCCCATATCCGCCAGGATCATAGAGCAGAACGGCCCGGCCACGATGTGCGTGGCGTCCAGCACCCGGAGCCCTTCCAGCGGCAACGGTTGCAGATTCGGTTCAGGGTTTGCAGTCGATGTCATGGTCCAGCTCCATCAGCGCGCCGGGATTGAAGCGGCGCCCGCGGCTGGGCGCCCACTGCAACTATACGGGATCAGGCGTGCTACCGCAGCGGAATCCTGTCGGGTTTCTGGCTGCTGGTGCCACCGCTATGCGATGCGGCGTTGGCCGAGGCGCGGACTGCCCGTCCCGAACGTGGCCCTAACGCGACCGTTCCCGGATGTAGTCCACCATCTCCAGCAGTGAGCGTCGCGGAGCGCAGTCCGGCAGATCGTCCAGCGCCGCCGCCGCCTCGGAGCAGTAGTCGCGAATCACCGCGAAACAGTCGGGCACGATGTTCGATCCGTCAATCATGTCCAGCGATTTCTGCAGCAGGTGGTCCACGTCCGAGCCGCCGCTGGTTATGGATGCGAACAGCCTGTCTATCGGGTGATCGTCGGGGTACCGTTCCATCAACATGATCGTCGGCAGCGTCACTACCCCCTGCATCAGGTCATTGCCCACGGGTTTGCCGATTTCGCTGGCATCCCCCTGGATGTCCAGCAGGTCGTCCACGATCTGGAAGGCCATGCCCACGTTGTACCCGTACCTCCGCAGCGCCTGCACGTGGTTCTCCGGCGCGCCGCTGAGGATGGACCCGGTTTCGGCGGAGGTGCAGAACAGCGACGCCGTCTTGCGATAGATGCGCTCGTCGTACAGCCGGCGGGCCTTCGAAGGGTCAAAGGTGGTGAAGAACTCGATGAGCTGTCCGCTGGCGAGCTCCATGATGGTTTCGGAGAACCGGCGGATGACGCGAACCACCCCGGTGTCGCAGACGAAGGTGGCGGAAGTGGCGAACAGGTAGTCGCCGAGAAGCACCGCGACGTGATTACCGTACATCTTGTTGATGGTGGGCTTGCCCCGCCGCAGGCCGGCATTGTCCACCGTGTCGTCGTGGATCAGGGTCGCCAGGTGGAGCAGTTCAACCGCCGCGGCCATGATGAGGGACAGCTTCCGCTCGTGCTCGTGAAACTCCGCCGACAGCAGGGTCAACGCCGGGCGAACCCTCTTGCCGCCCGAACGCAGGGCGTAATCCAGCAGCGGGTCCAGGTCCGCGATATCGGTCTGGCACAGCTTGTAGAGCTGCTCTTCGACCTGGGCCAGCTGATCGACCACCGGAGCGTAGATCGATACGGTTTGCAGGTCCAGCCCGGGCTGCACGGTGGATCGCTCAGGAACCGGAGGATCAGGCGGAGACGCCCAGCTGGCTGGCTTCCTGCTCCGCCACGGCGTCGTCCAGCTTGGTGTACAGATTCGACGGGTTTCGCAGCACGCCGCCGGGCTTGATGGCGCCGACCAGCGCGTCGAAGTCCCACGGCTCGTCAGACACTTCTCCGTCAAACCCGAGGAACCCGTGCAGCTTCTGGCTGGTGAACGGCAGATACGGGGCCAGCATTACCTTGAGGCAGTTGAGCACCTGGATGGTGGTGCCCAGCGAGCGGGCGGCGTGGGCCCGGTCTTCCTTGATGGCCTGCCAGGGAGCCCTGGCGTCCAGATACCGGTTGCACTCCTGCGCCAGTCCGAAGGCTTGGCTGACGCCGGCGCGGAAGCGGGTATGGGCCAGGCTGTCGTCCACCGCCGTCATGGTCTCGCGGGCCGTTTGCAGTAGCCTGTGTTCCATGTCATCGGGAGCGGACGCATCAACCGGCACCTGGCCGTCGAAGTTGCGGTAGGTGAACCGCAGCACCCGATTCACCAGGTTGCCGTAGGTGGCCACCAGCTCGTCGTTGTTGCGGCGAACGAACTCGCTCCAGGTGAAGTCGGTGTCCCCGCTCTCCGGCATGTTGATCGACAACAGGTAACGCAGCGGATCGGGGTCGTACCGGTCCAGGTAGTCCGGCACCCATACTGCCCAGTTTTGGCTCGTGGAAAACTTGAGGCCTTCCAGGCTCAGGAACTCGTTGGCGGGAACGTCATAGGGCAGGTTCAGGCCGCCATACCCCATGAGCATGGCCGGCCAGATGATGCTGTGGAAGGGAATGTTGTCCTTGCCGATGAAGTAGTACGTCCTCGTATTCTCGTCCTTCCAGTAGTTCTGCCAGTCGTCCGCCTGCCCGTTGCTCGAGGCCCATTCGACGGCCGCCGACAGGTAGCCGATCACCGCCTCGAACCACACGTAAATCCGCTTTTCCTCGTAACCATCCAGCGGCAGAGGGACGCCCCAGGTCAGGTCGCGGGTGATCGCCCGGTCTTTCAGGCCACCCTGTAGGAAACTCCGCGTGCCGTTAGCTACGTTGGGTCGCCAGTGGTGCTGCTGGTTGATCCAGTCCAGCAGCGGCTCCTGGAAGGCGGACAGTTTCAGAAAGAAATGCTCCGAGTCGCGAAACTGGGGCGTATTCCCGCAGATGCTGCAAGCCGGGTTCACCAGTTCGATGGGATCCAGGGTGTGGCCGCAGGCGTCGCACTGGTCGCCGCGGGCCCTCTGGTTAGCGCAGTGGGGGCAGGTGCCCTCCACGTACCGGTCGGGCAGGAAGCGGTCGCACCCCGAACAATGCGCCAGCAGCATCGTGTCGGGATAGATGTAACCCTGTTCCTTCAGGCGCAGGAAGAAGTCCTGCACCACCGCCTGGTGGTTCTCGGTGTGCGTTGATGTGAAAAGGTCGAAGGAGATGCCCAGGCGTTCCCACGTGTCCAGAAACTGAGCGTGGTAGCGTTCCAGCACTTCCTGCGGTTCCAAGCCTTCCTGGTCAGCGCGGATGGTTATGGGAGTGCCGTGGGCGTCGGAGCCGGATACCATCAGCACGTCGTTGCCCTTCATGCGGTGATAGCGGGCGAAAATATCGGCGGCCAGGTAGCAGCCGGCAACGTGTCCCATGTGCAGCGGGCCGTTGGCATAGGGCCACGCGACACCTATCAAGATGCGTTCGGGCACGGTAACCCTCCATACTCCGATGACTGAACTGGCGAAGCAATTCTAGCATAACGGGCGCACTGCTTCCGTGCGTTTAACCCTTCGGATGCCAGGATCTGACGCGATAACGGCGAGATCGGCCCGCCCGTTGAGTTCCGCCGATTGTTCCGTGCCGTATCATCGTCGTTGATAGGATAAAATACCTGCTGACGCATTGCCCCTTTTACCATGTACCCGCCGACAAATCACGGATTGCTTTGATGACCGAACCCATAGGTCCAGACCTCTTTCGGTGCCTGAAAACCGTGGGCGATCCCACGGTTTCGTCCGACGGTAGCCGATGCGCCTACGTGCTCTCGTGGATCGACGAAGAGACCTCCGAGCCACGGGCGCGCATCTACCAGGTGGTGCTCGACAGCCCAACGACGGACAGGACGCCTCGCCCGTTCACCCAGGGCGACAACGATGGTCACCCTCGTTTCTCTCCCGACGGCGCGACGCTGGCCTTTCTGCGCACGGGCGCCAAGGACGGCGATTCGACCCGTCAGGTTTGGCTGATGCCGGCCGCCGGCGGTGAAGCCGCCCAACTCACCGAACTGGACGGCGGCGTCAGGGAGTTCGCCTGGTCGCCCGATTCTTCGCGCCTCGCAGTCGTTTCCGACGTCGATTCCACGGACCGGCCCAAGAAGCCGGACCTGCCCGCCGCCAAAGAGGTGCACCGCATCCGCTACCGGCATGACGCCATCGGTTGGCGCGGCGACAACCATTTCCACCTTTTCCTCGTGGATGCAGCCTCCGGCGAATCCGGCCAACTGACTTCCGGCGATTGGGACGACATGGCCCCGGCGTGGTCCCCGGATGGCGGGCGCATTGCCTTCATATCCGGGCGTTCCGGCGACCGGGACGTCACCGCCAACAACGAGGTCTACGTGATGGACGTCGCCGATGGGCTCCCGCAGAACGAAGAGTCTGCGGAACCGGAACTGTGGTCCCAGGGCCTTACGGATGTCGCCGCGGTGTCCTGGTCGCCCGAAGGGTGCCGGCTCCTCGCCGCCGGCGGGATCGACGACGGTCTGGCGGTGCTATGGCAAGCGTATCTGTACATTCTTGAGCCGGGCCGCCCACCTCAGCAACTGACCGACGACAGCCTGCGTCCCTGCCTTGGGTACCCGGGCATCTATCCGCCCCTCGATCTGCGGTGGCTGCCGGGCGACGAGGACGATGGGCGCATCGTATTCCTGGGCGACTCGTGGGGGGAAACCAGGCTTTACGAAATGGCGGTAAAGCCAGAAGGGGGTTCTGCGCCCGCCGCGATCACCGGAGGAGGCGAGCTGCTGTCCGGCGTGGCTATGGACGCGGCAGCGAATCGGGTGGTAGTTGCCGGCTCGCATCCGGCAAGTCCGTCGGACGCCTACGTCATCGACCGTCTATCGCAGCCTTGCGAAACTAACCGGCGCCGGATCACCACCCATAACGACGCTTGGCTGTCCCAACACGTTCCCGCTCCCATGGAGAAGCTCCTTGTCGAGCGGGAGGACTGGGACATCGAATGTCGCCTGTACCATCCGCCCAACTTTGATCCCACCCAGCGCTACCCTCTGGTGCTGGAGATTCACGGCGGCCCCAACGGAGCCTTTTACGATTCATTCGTGCCGTGGCACCAGGTATTGGCCGGAGCCGGTTACCTGACCCTGGCGGTGAACCCCCGCGGATCGTCCACCTACGGCGAGGAGTTCGTTAACGCCGTTCTAGGTGACTGGGGCGGCGACGACTACCGTGACCTCATGGCTGCTGTGGACCTGGTGTGCGAGCGCGACTACGTGGACGCCGACCGGCTGGGCGTCCACGGGTATAGCTATGGCGGATACATGACCACCTGGATGATCGGCCACACTGACCGCTTCCGCGCGGCGGTGGCGGGCGCCCCCTGCATTGACCTGTGGACCATGTACGGCACCTCGGACATTGCGACGAGTTTCGGGGAAACCCAGTGGGCCATCCGGCTTGCCGGCGGGATGCCCATCAGCCGTCCATTGGCTAGCGAGTTGGCGGATGGCGTGGATACCCTCGCGTTTCGGCTGCTCCAGCGGTCGCCCATCAGGTTCGCGCCGCAGGTAGAGACCCCCGTGCTGTTGCTCCACGGCGAGTCTGACGCCCGATGCCCCATCGGCCAGAGCGAGCAGTATTTCCAGGTGATGAAGCGGCTGGACAAAGAGGTGGAGATGGTGCGGTTCCCCGGCTGCGGCCACGGGTTTCTCCGCACGGGGCACGTTGCTCTGCGCCAGGAATACCTGGAGCGAATGCTCGGCTGGTTCCAACGTTGGCTCTGAGCTCGGTTGCAACGGCCTGAATCTCGCCAAGTACGTAGAACTGAAACCGCTGGAGCAAAGCAATGACCGCCGCAGATTTCTCTCATGAAACGAACGCCATCACGTACCGCCATGAACGAAGTTGGCACTTTCTGGCGCTGGTAGATGTCGAAGTGACCAACGGCGAGATGGAAGGGGCTGGCAACAAGATTTGGGGCGCCGCCGCCCATGCCATCAAGGCGGTGGCGGAGAGGAAGGGTTGGCGTCATGGCTCCCATGCTATGTTGGAAGAGACCGTGCTTCGTCTGATTGATGACGAAGGGGCTACACCGCGTTTGCTCAACTACTACAGGAGCGCCAACTGGTTTCATACCCGCTTTTACAGCGGCCCGCCACATCAGGATCAAATTCGTGACGGCCAGCGCGAAGTGGCTGAGTTCATCGAGATTCTGGAGAACCTCTAACCCACCCCATGAGCGGCAACAACCGGCCGACGGGAGCAGGATTGCAATGTCCAACGATGATTCGCTCGAAGAACGTGTCCAGATGCTCGCCGAACTGGTAGGCATACCCATCGACGACGCCGATCTGCCAGAGGTGGCCAACCGTTTCGCCAGCCTGATGCAGGAGCTCGACCGTCTGCGCGACCTTGATCTGGAAGGTATTGAGCCCGTGAGTATTTTCCCGGATCCGGAAGACGATTGAACCGGGAATTAGCATCGTACGCCCATGAGTGCTCATACCCTGCCGGAGTTTCGCCATGACCTCTCGACATGCCGCCGACGAAATCGTCTTTCTCTCCGCCGAAGCAACCTCAGCCGCCATCCGCAACGGCGATTTCACCGCCACCGACGCGGTCAACGCCTACCTGCGTCGCATCGACGCCATCGACAGCGACATCAAGTCCTACATCACCGTGTGCCGCGAGGAGGCCCTGGGAGCCGCCGCGGACGTGGATGACGCCCTCCGTCGCGGCGACGAATCCGCCGTCGGTGGCGCTCTCTTTGGTGTGCCCATGGCCATCAAGGACCAGTTCAACACCGCGGGCATTCTCACCAGTAACGGCTCCCGCGCCTACGCGGACAACGTGCCGTCCGAGGACGCGACGGTGGTCACTCGCCTCAAGTCAGCCGGCGCCATCCTGCTGGGCAAGCTCAACCTCAGCGAGCTGGCCATGGGCGGCACCGCGGATCCACCTTACGGCACACCTCACAACCCGTGGCGTCACGGCCATACCCCCGGCGAGTCCAGCAGCGGGTCCGGCGCGGCGCTGGCGGCCCATCTCTGCGCTGCGTCTGTTGGCGAGGACACCGGCGGCAGCGGACGCGGGCCGGCGTCCTACTGCAACGCCGTGGGCCTGCGCCCCACCTTCACCCGCATCAGCCGGCATGGCATCACGCCCATGTGCTGGTTCATGGACGCCGCCTCCCCCATGACCAAAACCGTTGAGGACTGCGCATCGGTCCTGGGCGCCGTGGCCGGATACGACCCCAGAGATCCCACGACGAGCCGCCGCCCGGTGCCCGACTATCGAGGGATGCTCGACGGCGATATCCGGGGAATGCGCATCGGCCGGATGACGGAGTTGTGCAACTCGCCCGACATGCACGACGACGTGCGGCATGCCACTGATGCTGTGCTGGACACCCTGGCCGGCCTGGGCGCCGAAGTGATCGACGTTTCCCTGACGCTTACCGAGATCGCCGGCGCGATTTTCGTCGGCATCGCCGATACCGAGGGGGCCGGCGCCCGCGACGGGCTGATGCGACGCTCCCCCGAACTGCTGGACCGGGCATCGCGTACTCGCTTGCAGAGCGCCTCCCTGGTGCCGTCCAAGGTGCAGAACCGGGCCATGAAGGCCCGCGTGCTGCTCCGGCAGCAGTTCGAGAATGCCTTCCAGCAGGTGGACGTGTTGGTTTCTCCCACCGCTCCGTATCCGGCGCCCCGCCACGATGCCCTGACTGCGCCCTTCGAGTCAGCGGATGACGTGCGTCAGCGGTTCTTCTTCCGCCGATCCTACACGGGTTGCTATCCATTGGCCGGAATGCCCGCGGTGTCGATCCCCGGCGGGTTCACCGAGGACGGACTGCCCATCGGGGTGCAACTGGGAGGCGGCCCCTTCGCCGAGGGAACCATACTGCGGGCCGCCTACGCGTACCAGGAAGCCACCGACTGGCACACGCGGCGCGCGCCAGTCTAGCCGGTCCGGCCTCCTGGGTTGTCGGCTAGGTCCGGAAGGTCACCCTGCGGAACGCCTCGGCCAGCGTCAGGCCGCTGAAATCCTCGTCGGGATATTCGTTGCCGGCTTCGGCAGCCTCTTTCGCCCGTGCTCGCACGAATCCTTCCAGTTGTTCCCGGGAGCGCTCGCGAGCCTGGGTGCGGTGAGCCATCACCGCATCCATCTTGGCGTCGAAATCGGCGGCAATGTCCACGAAGGTGTTGGGGTTTTCCGATCCCCAGAACATGACCGCTGCGGTTTTGTGCGGCTCGATCCCTTCGTTGGCGAACAGTTCCCCGAAGTGCAGGTGGTCCCGAGCGTACGGGAACACCGCGTCCAGTGTCACCTGACCGGCGATCCGGTGGTCCCGGTGCCACTGCATGTTGCGCCGGTAGGGCTCGGTCGTCAGCACGACATCGGGCTTGACCATGCGTATCTGCCGGACCAAATCCCTCCGGAAATCTGACGTATCTTCCAGTTCGCCGTCCGTCCGGCCCAGCATCACCACGTTCTTCACGCCCAGGATGTCCGCGGCGGCCAGTTGCTCCCGACCGCGGGCGGCGGCCAATTCCGTGGGATCAACCTCGGGATCATCCGTGCCCTTGCTGCCATCGGTGCAGAGGACGTAATGGACTTCAGAACCCCCGCGCACCCAGCGGGCTATGGTGCCGCCGGCCCACACCTCAGCGTCATCGGGATGTGGAATGACCACCAGGGCGCGTTCAGGTGTGTAGTCCATGGAATGTGATCCTCCCGTTGAAGTTCTTTCGCCCAGTGCGTGCCCGGGAAATCTTGCGAACGGCCGTGGCCCGGGCGGTCGCCGTCAGCTCGTTAATCCTGGATGCCCGTGACCACCGGAGCCGATTCTTGCACGCGAGGCGGGAGCGCGTCCGGTACCGGCTCTGCGTCTTTTTCGCAACCCCACAGCCAGTGCAGGTCGGGAGTTGGATGCTTGGCGCCGTTCAGTGAAACCCGGTCCGTGATGATTTCGCCGGCCAGTATCCCGCCCGAGATGATGATGCGCATGGCTTCGTCCACTGTGATGTCGGTGGGCGTTACCTTGCTGGATGCGGCCACTACCAGGTAGCCGGACGATGGCACGGGAGTAGTGGGCACGTAAATGGACAAATAATCCTCCACGCCGTCCAGCTTGCCCAGGTTCGACGTGATCAGCCCAATGGACAACACTCCGAGGCGCGGGAACTCCATAAGCACCACGCCCCGGTATTCCTGCTGCTGGGTGTCCGACAGAAAGTCGATCCCCACCCGCGTCGTGTTGTACACCGCGCCGACTACCGGAATCCGCCCGATCAGATCGTGAATCTGGTTGATCAAAAACTTTGCCACTGCCCAACTGATGAGCAGTCCGACGATGTAGATCACCACCAGCACTGCGGCTACCCCCACCAGGTCGGTCCAGTCGAACCCACCCGTCTTGGGAATGTTCAGCCCGCGTACGAACGGCTCCAGCAGCGAAGCCAACACGTCGTAGAAAAACTTGAAAACGAAGTAGGTCACCAAAACCGGCAGGAACACCAGCAGGCCGGCGACCATGCGGCCTTCCAGATGCCGTATCGCCGACCCGAACGGTCTGCGGCGTCGCGGTTTCCCTTCCCCGTACCCGGGGTAATTAGGGAATCCGAATTCGTTCGGCGCCAGTCGACTGCGACGTGGCTCCATCAGCGGACCGTTCCCGGATCGTTTCCGGCCGACCCAAGGCGTCCGTAAAGCGCCAGCAGACGACCCGCCACCTGGTCCCAGCTCAGGGTTTCCGCCCGGTTCCGAGCGGCACGACCCATGCTGTCCCGCAGGTCCTCGTTGGCCATGATCATTTCCAGTGACTGCGCGAAAGCTTCGGGACAACGCCAGGATTTCAGGTAGCCGGTCCGGCCGTGCTGGACGATTGTGGAGAGACCGCCGACGCGGGTGGCCACTACCGGAGTCCCGCAGGCCATGCTCTCCAGCGCGGCCAGGCCGAAACTCTCGTAGAACGACGGGACGACGCACACGTCCGCGGCGGAGTAATAAAGCGCCAGCCGTTCCTGGGGCACCCGGCCCACGAATTCCACCGTGTTTCCCAGCTGCAGTTCGTCTGAAAGCTGGTGCAGTCGCTCCAGCTCTCCACTCCCGTCGGCGTCGGAGCCGACCACCAGGACCTGGACGCCCTCTTCTGACTCCAGCGACGCTGCGGCGTGAAGCAGCAGGTCGGCGCCCTTCAGAGGCTCGATTCGGCCCACGTACAGCATTACCTTGTGCCCGTTCAGGCCCAGTTCGCGGCGGGCTTCCGTCCGTCCCATGGGCCGAAAACGGCTCAAATCGACACCGCACGGTATCAGCGATACCCGGTTTCTGTCGGCGCCGTAAAGCCGCACCATTGCGTCCCGTTCGTGCGGGCTGAACGCCACGACGCAATCTGCTTCTGCGATGATCCGCTCTTCCGTTTCCTGGCGCACCGCCGGCTCTTGCTCGCCGGAACGTGACTGCAACTTGATGCGCGACAGGGTGTGAAAGGTCACGACCTGGGGCGTGCCGGTGGCAGCCGCCAAGCGCGAGCCGGCCCAGCCACTCAACCAGTAATGCGAATGTATTGCCAGGTATCGACGGTTGTTGCGCTGCTGGTATTCCCCCACCCCGGCCACAAATTCATCCAGGTAGTTGGACAAATCCCGCAGCGGCGAATCGTGAGGTCCGGCCGGTACGTGAACGTAGTTAACCCCGTCGCTCTCCGCTTCGCCTCCGTCGCATTGGTAATCATGCTCCCGCGTGAAAACGTCAACCGTCACGCCCCGGTTCGCCATTGCCTTGGCAAGTTCGCGCACGTGCACGTTCATCCCGCCCGCCTTCCCTTGTCCCGGCGCGGCCAGCGGACAGGTGTGGTAGGAGATCAGAGCGACCCGGGATGTACAGTCGGATATCAAGGCAAGACGCTCCTGCGGCGGTCGACACGCACAGACTTGAAAGGCGCAATCAGGATGGTTCGAATTTTAGCGGTAAAGTGTTTCTGTTCCGTGTCGTTAGCCGCTGCCCCCGCCGAGCGCATCGGTGCGCTGGAGCGTGATGCGGTAAAGATGATGGTCCCGACCGCCAAGGCGGTATTTGTAGGGTTCGTTCCCTCGCAGAAAGTCAAAGTATCGATAGCCGCGTTCCAGCGCGTCGCGCAGGCATAGCGCGTGCAGCAACAGACCGACACTGTAGTAGCGATACTCCGTGTCGTGTCCGCTGTTGTACAGCATCCTCACGCCGTCGTAATCCAGGCAAAGCGAGGCGGCCACGGGTTTGTCGTCCATCTCCATGAAGAAGAGCCGCAGAACTCCCTGGGCTGCTGTGGTGGCAATGAGCTTACGGAAGAAATCTTCCCGGTCAGCGGTGAGGAACTCGGCCTTTGCCGGGTCGCTGCTCCGCATCAGCTCCAGGAAGGTGTCTGTCCTGGCGCTGGCCTCGCCGGGATCCGAGACGCAGAACCAGCGCCAGTTCTCATGGCCTTCCAGCCGGCGCAGCTTTCGGCGCAGTTCGTGCCGGTCCTTTTTGCTCAACCCGGCCAGATAGTCATCCCAGGTGGCCGGCAGGTCGATGCGCGGCGCGACGTCTTCCTCGGCAATGTCGACCGCATACCCGCGTTCCCGCGCCAGGTCGGGTAGCATCGCCAACGTTGGAGAGTCTTCACCCACTGAGTAAAGGTCCAGTTGCCGGCCGCCGCCGGAGTCGATCTCGTCCAACAGGGCCGGGAAGAACGCCGGCTCCGCGCCGCGGGCGATGACGAAGTCGTTGTAGTCGAAGGTGTCGCTGTTGCCGACGAAGGAAAAATTGTCGCCGCAGCGCGACAGCGATGCCAGGGCCGTCAGTTGCCCCGCCGCATCCGTCAGGTAAAACCCGGCCAGAGAGCGGCCGTTTTGGAAGGCGCTCCACCACAGCTCCTGCCAGGTGGGCGTGATGTACAGGTTGTTGACCACCGACCGACCCAGCAGATCCTGCCATTGCTGACGGACTTCCTCAAAGGAGGTGATCGGGGTTGCTGATTGGGCGGTAGTCATGGAAAGTGCGCCGCCTACATTCGGCCGTCCATCAGGTTCAGCAATTCGCTCGCGGAATATGACGGCGCGGCGCCATTGCTTACGTTCCCTTGCCCGCGCCGTATCGCGGTCGTCACCACGCGATGGCCCGGTTTTTGGATTCCCCGCATGGACATGCACAAATGCTCCGCTTCCACGCGACACGCCACTGCCAGCGGCTGCACCCGCGACATGACGGCGTCGGCCAGTTGCGCGGTGAGACGCTCCTGCACCTGCAAGCGCCGCGCCGTGGTCTCCAGCGCCCGGCCAATCTTGCTGATCCCGGCGATGTGCCGGTCGGGTATGTAGACCAGGCTGGCTCGCCCGAAAAAGGGCAGCAAGTGGTGTTCGCACATCGAGTAGAAGGGCAGGTCTGCCACCAGCACCGGGTCGTGGGTCACGTCTTCGGAAAAAATCGCGTCAATCTCTGCTGCCGGATCCGTTCCCACCCCGGAGAACAACTCCGCGTACATTTCCGCCACGCGCTCCGGCGTTCGCCACAGGCCCTCGCGTCCGCTGTCCTCGTCAATGTACTTGAGGATGGCGCCCACCGCGACCTCAACGGCCGCCAGGTTCATTTTGGGTCCGGCAACGGTCATCTGGCGGGCAGCGTCTCCATTATGGCGTTCTCGATGGCCTCCAGGTTGGGCTTCACTTCCACCGTGTCGGCTTGGGCGCTGCTTACCGCCATGTCTGGGTCCTTCAGGCCGCTGCCGGTGATGATGCACACTACTCGTTTCCCGGTCAGGTCCAAACCATTGCGGCTCATCTTGAGCAGCCCGGCCACGGATGCGGCTGAAGCAGGCTCGCCGAATATCCCCTCGCGCGATGCCAGCAGGCGGTACGCCTCGAGAATCTCGTCGTCGCTCACCGCGTCGATGACGCCACCGGACTGGTCCCGCGCGCGCTCGGCGAATTTCCAGCTCGCCGGATTGCCGATGCGTATCGCCGACGCGATGGTCTGCGGAAACGGCACCGGCTCGCCGCGCACGATGGGCGCCGCGCCCTCCGCCTGGAAACCCATCATCCTGGGCAGAACGTCGTTTCGCCCCAACTGGTGGTATTCGACGAAACCGCGCCAATATGCCGTGATGTTGCCCGCGTTGCCCACCGGAATGAACAGGTAGTCCGGCGCGTCTTCCAGCACGTCCGATATCTCGAATGCAGCGGTCTTCTGGCCCTCGATGCGGTGCTGGTTTACCGAGTTCACCAGCGTGATCGGGTTAGTCTTCGTAAATTCCCGAACCAGCGCCAGAGCCGCGTCGAAGTTGCCGTCCACCAGCAGGATCCTTGCTCCGTACGCCATGGCTTGCGCCAGCTTGCCCAACGCCACTTCGCCCTTGGGGATCAGAACCCACGCGGCCAGGTTGCAGTAGGCGGCGTAGGCTGCGGCCGACGCGCTGGTGTTGCCCGTGGAGGCGCACATCACGCCGACGCTGCGCTCTTCCAGCGCTTTGGCCATGGCTACCACCATGCCCCGGTCCTTGAACGATCCCGTCGGGTTGCAACCCTCCAGTTTGAAGTACAGGTTGGGGCAACCGAGCTCCGGCCCAAGTTGCCGCGACCGCACCAGCGGCGTGTCGCCCTCACCCATCGAGAAGATGGGTGTCTCTTCGTTGACCGGCAGCAGGTCCCGGTACTGTTGTAATACGCCTACGCCCATTTCTACCGGGTCTGGCAGGGTAGTGCCACGGTTGCGCCTGGTTGTTGGGGTCGATGCGTCGGGTTTCTGTTGGGGGTCGTTTACTGTTCGATGCGGATCAGATTGTCGACGCTCACCACCACGCCCAGTTGCGCCACCGCTGTCAGCGCAGTTTGCACGTCGGCCTCCCGGGAAGGATAAGTGGTGATGACCAGTTGGGCGGTGCCGCTGCCCGGGTCGGTATCCTTCTGGATCACGGTGGCGATGGAGATGTTGCCGTCACCCAGGAGCCGCGCTATCTGCGCCAGCACGCCGGCCTGGTCGGCGCACGTCAGTCGCAGGTAGTACGCGCTGGACAGCTCGGCAATAGGCAGGATGGTGTCGTCCGATGCTTGGCTGCGCCCATTGGAGACCGGCAGCAGCGCCGGCGCTCCGCCGCTGTCGATGAACCTGACCACGTTCAGGATATCGCCCATCACCGCGCTGGTAGTTGCGTCACGCCCGGCACCCTGACCGTGCAGGATAATCTGACCACACAGGTCGCCGGTCACCTCCACGGCATTATACACGCCGTCAACTTTGGCCAGCAGGTGGTCTTCGGGGACCAGGGCGGGATGTACGCGGGCCTGGATGGTTCCGTTCGGCTGGGCCTCAGCGATCGCCAGGGATTTTATGGCGTAGCCCAGTTCGGCGGCGTAGCGAAAATCTTCCGGGCCCAGGCGGCTGATGCCCTCGGTATGGATCGCCCCGTGGGGTATCGATTGGTGAAAAGCCAGGCTCCCCAGGACGGATAGCTTGTACGCGGCGTCAATGCCTTCGACGTCGTTGGTGGGATCGGCCTCGGCGTACCCCCGGCTCTGGGCTTCGGCCAGTGCCTCGGCAAATGGGGTCTGGCTGCGCGCCATCCGGGTCAGGATGTAGTTGGTGGTCCCGTTGATGATGGAACGGATCGAGCGGATGTCGTTGGCCAGCAACTGCGACATCAAGCAGCCGACGATGGGGATTCCACCGCCGGCGGATGCCTCAAACAGCAGATTGACGCTTTGGGCCTGCGCCAGGGCCAGGAGCGATGCGCCGCGTCTGGCCATCACCTCCTTGTTGGCGGTGACCACGTGCTTGCCGCCGGCCAGGGCCCGTTCCAGGTAGTCGCCGGCCGGAGTGTCGCCGCCCATCACTTCGACTACCAGGTGGATGTCAGGGTCGGCGAGGATATCCTCCGGATTGGTGGTCAGCACTCCCGGCGGTGGTGATGGTTCCCGGGTCTTGGTTGCGTCGCGCACCAGGGCACGCCGCAGCCGCACCGTACGCCCGGTCTTGCGTCGGATCTCGTCGGCGTTGCCCGCCAGAGCCGCAGCGACACCGCCCCCGACGGTCCCAAGACCCATCAGGCCGATGTTGATTGGTTCGGTTGCGGCGGGCATCTGGTAATGCTGCGGTCGGGTTCGCTTGACGCTTTGCTCTAACTCAGTTCAGTGTTCGGACTTTGGGGAGCGCCCTGAGATTTTTATGGGCCTTGCTGCTGGGGCGGCGGGGTGACCCTCGGCGCGGTCAGACGCACCTGGTCGGTGACCCACGCGTAACGATGGCTGTCGAAGTTGATCTTCACCCAGCCTTCCTCAGACCCCCGCGCCAACTGGTCGTCTTTCCATTCCTCGACGCGCGCGCTGGCCATCTGGAAGAGCATCTGGGATTCGACTTGGCGCGTTTCCGGACTGCCGATGGCCTGGATGATGAAGATCGTTTCATCTTCGTAGATGGGCGTCGATATCTCACCGGGTTCCAGCGTGGCGGGTTTGCGCGTTTCGGTGCCGTCCTCGGCAACTTCGGTCTCGCCGAACAGGTAGCTGTCGAACTCCGGAAACGCTCCTTTGGGTACCCACCCGATGTAGCCGTCCGACCCCGTAATCTCCCTGGATACCGACCCAAAGTCCTGGCCCAGCACCAGGCGCTCGCGGACCGCCTCCGGTGAAGCGGACGAGTTCAGACTCAGCGCGATGGCCTGTAGTTCAACCTGTGGCGCCTCCTCCGGCAGGGAACCCAACATGATGCCGAACAGTGTGCTCTGGTGCAGCCGCTCCTCCATGATCCGGCGGTAGGCGTCGTCGGTGAGGTTCACCTGGGTCAGGAAGTTCTTGTAAATGTTGTCGAACTCGGCATCCAGCTGCGCCTCCAATTGAGCGTCACCGGCTTCCTGACCCGGTTCCGGCTCAGGGCGGAATTGGTTGCGGATCGCCTCGTCAATCTGCGCGTCGGTGACGTTGATGCCGAGGCCGGGCGCCGCCTGGCGCAGTATCTCGGCGTGCAGCAGGTCGGTCAGCAGCTGGAATGGGATCCGGCTGAAATCGACCTGTCCTCCCTGGTATCGGTTGATGCCCTGCAGCACGCGGATCCGTTCTACCAGGTCGCCCATGGTGAAGCGAACGCCCCGCACTTCGCCGGCCATCACGCGCGGAGGCAGTATGAACTGCTGGTACACGCCGGCCAACACCACGCCAACGATCACCAGGATCAGGACAGCTCCGACTATAATCGCGATCCGTTGCCGGCGGGATTCCAACCGGCGGCGGCTGCGCGCTGCCTGCACGGCATCGGCGCTGGTCGCGCCCAGCCGACGACTGCGGCCGGCCGCGCTTCTCGACGGACGACGCCGGGCCGGCTGTTGCGGAGCCTCCTCTGCCTCTTCGGCGCTGCGTTTCCAGGGCAGCGAAAGGTTCAGCATCTGAGGGTGGGCCGATCAGCGACCCGAACGCATGCCGACGTTGATGCTGTGTTCGGGTGCGTAGGGCAGCAGGGCGAGGTAGCGGGCCCGCTTGATTGCCTGGGCCAAAAGCCGCTGGTTCTTCGCCGAAGTGCCGGTCTTGCGCGTGGGTTCGATTTTTCCCTGCTCGGATATGTACCGTCGCAGGCGGTCCACGTCCTTGTAGTCGGGCGTGACGCCCTCAACCGTGAAGGCGCACACTCTGCGACGCGGTCCGTACCGTCGCCCGCCGCGGCCGCCGCCGCGTGGCCCGCCCCTTCCCGGGGGGCGCCCGCCCGGTCCACCCGGCCGTCCGCCCGGTCCACCGGGAGGGCCGCCTGGCCGTCCCCCCGGAGGACCGCCACCCGGTCCGCCGGCTGGCGGTCCGCCAGCGCCAGGAGGTCCACCAGCCGGCGCAGATGGGGCCGCGCTGGGGGGCGGAGTTGCAGGTGCGGATTGTGGAGTAGTCATCGCTGAAGATTCCTCCGGTGTGGGAGTTCGGTTGGTGCAGTCTTAGAAGGGCAGATCGTCTACGTCCATCGGATCGCCGCCGCCGCTGGCTCCGCGCCGGTCATCGTAGCCGCCGCGCTGCTCGCCATACCCGCCGCCGTCGCCTCGATCGCCGTAAGTGCGTTCAGATTGTCCGCCGTAGCCACCGCGCTGTCCGCCGTACCCGCCGTCGTCCATGTCGTCCCGGCGGCCCAGCATTTGCATGTCTGTCACAGTCACGTCCAACGAAAATCCTGGCGTTCCGTCTCGACGGTCGTATTGCCGGGAACGAAGCCGGCCTTCGACGTAGACCTGTTGACCACGGCTGAGGTATTGGTTGCAGGTATCCGCAAGCCGCCCGAAAGCGGTGCAGTTGAACCATTCGGTTTCCTCGCGCCGCTCTCCGGCCGCAGTTGTGTAGCGGTGGTTGCTGGCGATGCTGAACGACGTCATTGGGTTGCCGGATGTCGAGTATCGCATCTCCGGATCTCGACCAAGGTTGCCAATGATGATGATCTTGTTCACGACAACTTACGCCTCTGTGGGCCTATCGGTTTCGGCGGGCGGCTCCGGTGCCGGCTCGGTGCTGATGTTGGGTTCAGGAGCAGCGGGCGGTTCGGGAGGCGACGCTGCCTCGGCGCTGTTCTCCAGTGCCGGAGCGGGAGCGGGAGCAGAGTCGGCAGATGCCGGCGCGGGGGCTGGACCACCGGAAGCCGGCGCTCCTTCTGCCGGAGGAGCCGTCGGTGCGCCGGGAGCCCCAGCGGGGGGAGGCCCACCCTGTCGGCGATCGCCGAAACCACCCTGTCCTTCGGGTATCGGTCCGCCGCCGTCCTGGCGTCGGCCTCGTCCGGGCGGGATGTACCGTGATGGAGCAGTCAGCGGTCCCGGGGGCGGCTTGTCGGGCAACGGGCCGTCGCAGTTTACGATCAGCGAACGCAGCACCTGCTCGTCCAGCCGCAGGTAATTTTCCAGCTCCCGGTTGAAGGAGTTGTCCACCGTGAAGGTGCTCAAATGGTACGATCCTTCCAGGAAATTGTAGTTTCCCTTGCGGATCGGATATGCCAACCGGCGGGTGCCCCAGATCTGTTCGGAGGTGATTTCGCCGTCCCGGTTAGCGATGAACGACTTGATCTCGTCCCATTTGGCCGATGCTTCGTCCTGGTTGAGCATCGGGCTCAGAATTGTTACCAGTTCGTAATGACGCAAGTTCGAATCTCCTGAATTGGTGAAAACGCAACGGCGATTATAGCATTCGGCGCCTTGAGTGTCAGTACGGACGCTGCGCCAAAACCCCGGAAACCCGGCCCGACTACTCTTTGCCTCTGTCGGCGGGACGTACTCTGATGCCTTGGGCGTCGGTTACCGAGCGATGCCAAATCCGGGGTCAGTAGTCGAAGTACACCGCACTGACGAGGCCATGCAGTTGCCGGCTCAGGTCTGCAGTCTGGATCAGCAACCTTGGCCGGTCCTCGGAGTCCGGCCACTCGTACAGCACCAGCGAACGCAGCCGGCCCGACATTCGGATTGCCGCCTCGGTGGATCCACGGTCTGGACCCGTGCCGATAGCCTCCAGTTCAGCGGACACGGTGTCCAGGGCACGGCGCATTGAGTTGGGAAGGAGCGGGTCGGTGACCAACAGGTTGAGCACCTGGTCCGGCCGTATTCCCACGCTGTAAGCGCGCATGTACGCTTCCTGGGCGTGAAAGATGCGAAGCAGCGTGGTCCAGTCAGACTCCGTATGCTCGGAGGGTTGTTCGTCTTCCTCCAGCTGTGCCAGCAGGAGGCCGCACGCCAGTTGGGACCTTTCGAGGAACCTCCCCAACTGCATGAAGTGCCAACCTTCGTCGCGGTACATGGTGGCCGCCGCCACTCCCACGAACGTTTCGATGTCCTCGACCGTTTCCGTGTAGAAACCCTCCGGTGAGCCCAGCCATATATCCAGCATCCTGATCCGCTGGAGCTTCAGGTAAGTCAGGTTCAACGACCGCCACATCTCGGCGCTGATGCAATGACGCATCTGTCGCGCGTTTTCTCGTCCCAAGGCAAAGCAGCTCCACACCGAACTTGGATTGGCGCGTTCGAACGTGAGGTCGTCCGCAAGCGTGAACGAATCCGCCAGGGTGTAGTTGTCGCTGATCCGCTGTTGCGTCTGGACCTGCCCCGACGGGCCATCCGCTCGGTGGAACTGCGGCGTGGCCCTCTCATTCGACGGCGCCAGTTCCAGCCCTCCCGCCGGCGGTTCGCGGTCAAGGCTGCGATAGATGCGGCGCCAGCCCGAGTAAATTTCGCCGGTCGGCCGGTCCACCAGAGCTTCCGCCTGCAACTGCAGCATCCGGGTAAGGTGGTCCGCCCGCTCCAGGTAGCGGCCCATCCAGTAAAGGCCCTGCGCGCTTCGAGACAGCAATCCGGCTACTCCTCCAGGACCCAGACGTCCTTGCCGCCGCCCCCCTGGCTGGAATTGACCACCAGGCTGCCTCGTCTCAGCGCGACGCGGCAGAACGCTCCCGGGACTATCCGCGTGATCTCCCCGTGCAGGATGAACGGCCGCAGGTCGACGTGTCGAGGCTCGAATATGCCGTCAATCAGGCACGGGGACCGCGACAGCGCCAGCGTGGGCTGGGCGATGAAATCCGCCGGGTTGGCGCGCACCTGCTCCGCGTATTCCGCCCGCTCTTGAGGTGTGGCGTGGGGACCCACCAGCATCCCGTATCCGCCGGACTCGCCGACCCTTTTCACCACCAGCTTGTCCAGGTTGTCCAGCGTGTACTCCAGTTCCTGCGGCCGGCGGCAGAGGTAGGTTTCCACGTTTTGCAGCAGCGGTTCTTCGCCCAGGTAATACCGGATCAGATCGGGTACGTACGCGTAGACGCTCTTGTCGTCGGCAACGCCCGTTCCCGGAGCGTTGGCCAGCGCCACGTTGCCCCGCAGGTAAGCATCCATCAGACCCGGAACGCCCAGGACTGAATCGGGCCGGAAGACCGTAGGGTCAATGAAATCGTCATCGACCCGTCGGTAGATCACGTCCACCCTCTGCAGTCCCGTCGTCGTCCTCATGCAGACGAAACCGTCATCGACCACCAGGTCGCGGCCCTCGACCAGCTCCGCCCCCAGTTCTCCGGCCAGGAACATGTGCTCGTAGAAGGCGGAGTTGTAGACCCCCGGCGTCAGCAGGGCGATGGTCGGGTTGGTTTGTCCTCCGGGCGCCAGTTCCCGCAGGGTGTCCAGCAGCAGCCGGCCGTAGTTCTCCACCTCCAGCACCCGGGAAGCGCGATACAGCCGGCGCAGGCTCGCCTTCACCGCTTTCCGGTTGGCGATCATGTAGGACACGCCCGAGGGCACTCGCAGGTTGTCCTCCAGGACACGGAAGCCGTCGTTGGTGCGCACTATGTCGGTGCCGCAGATGGCCACCCAGGTGCCCTGCGGCGGGGTGAAACCCCGCATCTCCAGCCGGTATTGCGGGCAGCCCAGCACCATGTCCTCCGGGATCACGCCGTCTCGGGTCACCCGCGACTCACCGTACACGTCCTGCAAAAACAGGTTCAGCGCCTTGAGACGCTGGGTCAGGCCGGATTCCAGTTCACGCCATTCCGCTTCAGGCAGCAGCCGCGGCACACAGTCGATGGGGATGATGCGCTCGTCGGCCTCATCGTCCCCATACACGGTGAAGGTGATCCCCTCGTTGGAGAACGACCGGGTCACCCTTTCCTGGATGGCGGTCAACTCTTCGGCGGAGAGGTCGATGAGCGTTTGCCGCAACCCCTTCCAGTCGTCCCTCGTCCGACCGTCGGCGTGAAACATCTCGTCAAAGACGTCTCCGTCGATGCTGTAATTCTGGAACCGGTCTGCCGTGGTCACGCGCGCCTCTGGTCTGCTCGTTTGCCTGGCCCTTGTTCGGCGGCCCGAATCGTTCGGACTGCCCTCTGGTCAGCAGACTAGCAAATTGCCGCACACCGGCACAACCCAATCGCGGTCTCACGACAGCGGCCTGCGGGGTTCACGCCGCCGCCAGCGCCGGTATCACGTGGTTCCCAAAAGCCTGCACTTCCGCTTCCGGCGGGGCAAAGGTGAGGCACGGCATCAGGTACAGCTGATTGACCCCATGTTGCGCCATCTCCTGTATCCGCGCGGTGCAGTACTCCGGTGTGCCTACAAGTCCCATGGCGTTGCACAGCTGACTGTTCACCTCGTCGTCCACGAACTGGGTCAACTCGATGGCTTCTTCCCAGTTGGGAGCGTGTCCCAGGTCGGGATAAACGTCACGCACCGCCTGCGGAACCTCGTAGTCCGGGATGTCCAGCCCGGAGTAAGGCAGCCAGTTGGGGCCGCCCCACAACAGCCCCCAGTGTACTGCCACCGGGCGCGCCAGGCGACGGGCCTCTTCGGTGGAATCCGCAACGCACGTGCGCACCGCGAACATCACGTCCAGGTCGTCCAGGGTTCGGCCGCCGCGTTTCGCTCCGGCTTCCAGGTGCTCCATTGCTTTCCCGACAATGCCCGGCGTGTACCCCACCAGCACCAGCGCGCCGTCGGCCACCTCGCCGGCCAGTTCCAGCGAGCGCGGACCCGACGCCGCCATCAGGACGGGAACCCCGTGCCCGCCGTCGCTGCCCGCGAAGTCGAGGCGATTGGTCATGCCGTCGTATTCCACCGACTCCCCGGCCAGCAGCGCCTTCACTTCCATGATGCAGCGGCGCATTTGCCGCAGGGTGGCCGGTCGGCGTCCGATGGTGCTGGCCGAGGTGTACCCGGTTCCGATGATGAACTTGGTCCTGCCTGGAGCAAGTTCCGCAACCGTCTGCGCCGCTCCCGCCAGCACCGAAGGTATGCGTCCGAAGGGGTTGGTCACCGCCGGGAACAGCCGCAGCTTGCTGGTGGCGTTGGCGGCCATGCCCATGGTCACGAAGGTATCCCGGCATATCATCTGGCTGTCCAGGATCCCCGCTCCGTCAAAGCCCGCCTCCTCTATCTGTCGGATCATGCGCAGCAGTTCCGGCATTGGCGACGTGCCGGGGACGCGCATCGAAATCTTGATGGGCTCTGCCATACGGTTATCCTCCGTCAACAATGGGCTCACGCAATTCGGTCGCGGTAGTATAGCAGCGCGAACGGCTGCACCTGCTCGAACCTCAATTGAGTTTGCGAGCCGCATCGCGCACTCCGGGCCACGCGGAGGCCATTAGGTTGCCACTGCTAGGCTGACACCGTTAAACTGACGTCACTTGAACCCCGGAGGGAACGTTAAATGGCCGCTGTCCGTTACGCTTTGGAAGACTTCGTTCATGATATGGAGGATCTTCTCGGTTCCCAGCCAACCGATGAGCGGATTTTCGACAAGGGCTCAGCCTGCCTGTCACGTCTCATCGCCAACCCCGACGCCATCCTGGAACGATTCCGGCTGCCCGTTGGCTCGGGGAGCCGCTCCAATCACGGTTCGTGGCTGCTCCACCATAGCCCCGAAAGCGGCCTCCTGGTAACGGCAGTCGTGTGGGGCCCCGGCGATCACGCCGCTCCGCATGACCACCGGACCTGGGGCATGATCGGAGTGATGGACAACGCCCTCACCGAAACCCGATTCCGGCGCGTCGACGACCGCCAGCGCGAAGACTGGGCCCAGCTGGAACGCGACCGTTCCGCCGTGGTCAAGCCGGGCGAAATAAGCCTGCTGATCCCAGAGGTGGACGAAATCCACCAGATGGACAACTTCACGGATCGGCCCACCGTCGAGATCCACGTCTACGGGCAGGATCTGCGTGGCCTGGAGCGTGTCCGCTACAACCTGGAAACCGGCGCCGTAAGGCAGATGATGACGGAAAAGTACGATAACTGCTGATCCCGCGTGCCGGACGGGAGCGCATTGCTGCTCCCGCGTGTATACTTAATCCGATAACATACTCCCATCGGTCCGATAACATACTCCCATCGGATTGATGTAACGAGAGAACCTTCTCTCTCGTCAGATGTGCTAAATACCGGTCTCTGCCTCGACTCCCGTCGGACATGAGGGTCGATAACTGCGAAATCTTCAAACTCATAGCTGGACGTTCAGTCGGTCGCCTGTCCATATCGTCGATATGATCGATGCCATCCTTCGCGCGACCGGCCGCGAATCGCTTTTGATTGGAACTAATCGGCCCTGCCGACGGAGATGCGCTGATGGCTAAATCGTTTGCTCCCGAGCAGCTCAACGAGCTGTTCAACGACACTACTCCCTTTGCACTGATCGACGTACGTGAGCCGGGCGAGTACAACTCCAGCCACATCCCGGGAAGCAGCCTGATGCCCCGCCGCAGGTTGGAGTTCGACCTCCACGACGCCGTACCTCACGCGGGCACGCTGATAGTGCTCTGTGACGATGATGGGCACCGGGTATCCCAGGCGGTGGCAACCGTCGAAGCCATGGGCTTTTCCAACGTTGGCTGGCTGGACGGCGGCATCAATCGCTGGGTGAGTTTGGACTACCCAACCGAATGGGGCGTCAACGTCCCCAGCAAGGATTTCGGCGAAAAGGTCGAAGTCGTCCACCACGTGCCGGAAATCGATGCCATCGAACTGCGCGCCCGCATGGACCGCGGCGAAAAAATGGTGATCCTGGACACGCGAACCCCCGAGGAATACCGTCGCTTCTGCATACCCGGCGGCCGCAGCCTGCCCGGTGGCGAACTGGCGCTTAGGATCACTGACATCACGGCAGATCTCGATCCGGATACCACCGTGGTGGTGAACTGCGCGGGGCGTACTCGCAGCATCATCGGGACCCGGGTTCTGCAACGCATGGGCTTGGACCGTGAAGTAGTCGGCCTCAAAAACGGCACCTCCGGCTGGGTGTTGGCCGGCTACGAGTTGGAGTCCGGCGCAGATAGAGACCTCCTCCCCAACGTGTCCGAGGAGGGACGCGCCGCGGCGGAAGCCTACGCCGATAGGTGCGCCGCCGAAGACGGCGTGCGCTTCCTGGACATCGCCGGTCTCGACGCCATGGCCGACCGCAGCGTTACCGAAAGCGTTTATTTCATCGACGTTCGCACTTCCGAGGAATATGACCGCGGCCGCATCCCCGGGTTCCGCTGGTTCCCCGGCGGTCAGTGCGTCCAGCGCAGCGATGACGTGGCCGTCGTGAAGAACGCTCCGATAGTGTTCTGCTGCGATGGCAAGGCGCGGGCCACCCTGACCGCTTCCTGGTACCGGCAATTGGGACATGCAGAGGTCTATGCTGTCGACGGCGGCACCGGAGCCTGGGTCGCTGACCATCGTCCCTTGGAGTCGGGCATGAGCATCGCCGCCTTGAACGACGGCTCTATCTCCGGCGAGACCGAGTCGGAACTGTTGGTGGAGGCTCGTCGCGCAGTGCCCACCATTTCAGCCCGGGCCCTCGACCAAAACCCGCCCGACGTGGTCATCTTCGTCGACACCAGCCAGGAATTCGCCCGCGCTCACGTCCCCGGGTCCCGCTGGGTCCCGCGCGGATGGTTGGAATGGCAGATCACCGACCACGTTGGGTCCAATGACGCCAGCATCGTGGTGACCTGCGTCGACGGACGGCAGTCCCTGCTGGCGGCAACGACGCTTCGCCAGATCGGCTATTCCAACGCTCGCGCCCTGGCCGGCGGAATCACTTCTTGGCAAGCGGCCCGCCTGCCTGTCGAGGAAGGCTTGGCCGGGGTGATGCGCACCCCATCTGACGTCGTCTTCAGCGGCCCGGACCGCACCTACGCCGACATGCAGAACTACCTGCGCTGGGAGACCGCGCTGGGCGAGAAATACGCCTCCAGCTAGTCGCCGGGTTCCCGGTCACCGGAACCGATTACCGGCTGACCCTGGGTAAGGGCAACAATCAGCGGCCTGGTTAGCCCGATGTGTCGACCAGGTCGCTTTCTTCTGGGTTCGGTTCTATCCGCAACGTCTGCACAATCCGGTTGTACGTCGGTTCCGACTCGTGCGTTCGACCTACGTGGGTGGTCGCGGCATCTTCGGCGCGTCGCCGGTCGTCGAATATGTCGTACCAGTCGCACTCGGCGCAGTCCACACGCCACTCCGTTCGCCCCGTGGGGACCTGCTCCGTAATCTCGACGATGATGTGCAGTGTGGTCACTGGAACCTCCTGGCGTTCCTGTGGAGTGCGGCTGCTCGCGATTGTTCATGTGGCCGCCTCCGGTGTCAAATCCTCGCGCGAGCCCGTCTGCCACTTGTCGCCGTGCCGCCGGCATGGGAAACTGGCACATCGCCGGCATGGGCCCGGCTATCCAATCATGGAGACGCACACCAAATGACTACCCAGCAGAATGCCCCGGAAAATCAGGCCGGCGATGCCGCCCGACCCGACTTTTTGCAAATGGACGACGCCCAGTCTTCGGACGCTGGCGACAACACCGACTCCTGGTACGGTTGGCCTCACAAGAAGGTCGAACCCGTTACCCTGCTCCGCCCCGACGGCAAGACCGAGCGCGTCCGCACCCCGGTCATGGACCTGGAGGGCCTCATCACGCCCACCGAACTGCACTACGTCGTCCAGCATTTTGGGGTGCCCGACACGGTGGCAGTCCGAGACTGGTCTCTCTCCGTCGATGGCGAGGTCAAAAAGCCCCTGCGCCTGAACTACGACGACGTTCGCCGTTTCCCCTCCCGTTCGGTTCGCACCGTGATGGAGTGCTCCGGCAGCGACGCCACCTACTTCGAGTACTTCAAGGGTGAAGGTCCTCGCCCGTCGCGCACCCAGGAGCGCATGATCCTGTCCGGCAGCGAATGGACCGGCGTGCCCCTGGCGGCCATCCTCAACGAAGCCGGCCTTACCGGTCGCGCCACCCACATCCGCGCCGAGGGTTGGGACGAGGGCGTTCCCGCCACTGCCGACGAGGGAACCGAGCCTTTCTTCTACGACAAGGGCCTTCCTCTCCAGAAGGCGCTGCATCCCGACACCATCCTCGCCTACGCGCAGAACGGCCAGGTGCTGGAACACCTGCACGGAGCGCCCATCCGCCTGCTCGTGCCCGGCTGGTCGGGCAACTGGTCAGTCAAGTGGCTGCGCCGCCTGGAGGTTCTGGACCACGAGCCGGACTGCTGGTACCACTATAACTTCTACTACTACGGCGATTCGCCGGACGACCCCAACAAGGAACTGATCACCACCATCGGGGTTAAGTCGCTGGTGTCCCAGCCCAACGACGATACCTCCACCCTGCCCGCCGGGCAGCACGTCGTGCGCGGCTACGCCTGGAGCGGCGGCGGCGCCATCACCCAGGTTGACGTCAGCGTCGACGGCGGCAAGTCCTGGCAGCCCGCCCGCCTGGAGGAACCGGCGGAGCGCTGGATGTGGCGCCGGTGGTCCTGGGTCTGGGACGCCGCGCCGGGGCAGTACACGGTCATGTCCCGCGCCACCGACAGCGTAGGCAACGTCCAGTCCCACGAGCCGCGCTACAACAACATGCGGAAGAACTTCAGCGCCATCGTCGGGTACGACATAACGGTCGAGTAGACGGCGTGACCACTACCGCCAAACCTGTTCGCCGAACCGACGCGGCATCCGGGACGGGATTGCCGCTGTCGGCTCCCCTGCGCCTCAATCTGTCGGCGCTGGGCATCGACCCGCGCGCGCCGGATTTCGCCGAGCGGTTCTTCCGCATGGCTTGCGACAACGAGTTGTACCGCCTCGAATTTTCAGCAGATGGAGAACTGATCGTTATGCCGCCAACGGGTTGGGATGGCAACATCGGAGAGAACGCGACCAATGTTCCCCTGTATTCGTGGAGTCTCGAAAACGGCGGCTACGCGTCATCGCAGACTGTGCTGTACCAGTTGCCCAGCGGCGCAATCTACATGCCGGATGCCGCGTGGATCACCCAGGAAAGGTTCGACGCCCTGCGCTCCGAGGAGTACCGGAGCACCATACCCGGCGCTCCCGATTTCGTCGTAGAAGTCCGCTCCCGCACCGACAGCGTCAACGCCGGTTTGGCCAAAATGCAGGAATGGATGGACGGCGGCGCCCGCCTGGGCTGGTACATCGACCCCTACGGCCGCCGCGTGTACGTCTATCGCGCCGGCCGCGAGGTTGAGGTCCTGGAAGACCCCGAAACCCTGTCCGGTGAGGACGTGTTACCCGGTTTTGTGTTTGAAGTGAAGAGGCTCGTGTTCGACCGCTACGGCGAACTGACGGGCCACGGAGAGTAACAGCATGACGACCATCGCCTCCATCCTGGAACAGGCACCCACCGTGGCCGCGGAGTGGGCCGAGGAACGAGCCGACCGCCAGCAGCGCACCAAGGCGGATCCCGCAGACTATGCCCGTTTGGCCGAGATCGGCGTGCCGCTCATGGCGGTGCCCACGGATCTCGGAGGCACTTGGGAGACCATCGAGCAGTCCGCCCGGCCCATCTGCTCTATGCTGCGCAAGCTGGCGGTGGGCGACCCTTCAATCACTTTGGCCAGCGCCATGCACCACCTGGTGCTGGCCTCCTGGCGACTGCCCACCGTCCCGGAGCCCTTCACCGCCGGCTGGATCAAGCAGCGCAACGCGGTCTTCGACAGCGTCCACAGCGGTTGCTGGTGGGGTACCATCGTCAGCGAGCCCGGCTCCGGCGGCGACACCTCGCGCACCGCCAGCGTTTGCGAGCCCGATGGCGAAAGCGATTTCGGCTATCGCATCTCCGGTCAAAAGCACTTCGGCAGCGGTTCCGGTCTGACATCGTTCATGACCACCCGGGCCCTGGCCGCCGGCGAAACCGTGCCCGACCTGTTCTTCATGGAGGTCCGCGATCATCCGTGGGACGGCTCAACCGGCCTGAAACTGACCGCTGAATGGCGCGGCCACGGCATGAAGTCCACCAACAGCCACGCCTTCCAATTCTCCGACTTCCCGGCCACCCGCGTGGCCTGGCCCAACCACCAGGCCGAGCTGATGGGAGCCAACGGGGGTTTGGGCGCGGCCGCATTCACCTCGGTGATCGTCGGCGTGGTCGACGCGGCTATGGACCACGTCCGCCCGCGCATCAAGAACGGCATGGCGTCCGACCCCGGCCTGCGCGCGTTTCAGCAGGTCGAATGGGCCCACGCCGAGCAGGAAGCGTGGCTCATCGGCCAGGCTTGGGAGGGCGCCATACGCTGCCTGGAAACCAACACCGGCCGCCGCGAACTGCTCCTCGCCAAGGAAAGCGTGGCCCGTCTCGCCGAGGACTGCCTGGGACGCCTCTGCAAGCTGTCCGGCGGCAGCGCGTACACCCGCTACTCCCCGTTGTCGGTCTGGTACGACGACGTGCGCGCCTTGGGCTACCTCCGCCCGCCGTGGGCCCTGGCCTGGGACCAGGTCTTCCAGCAGAGCCTCGCCGAATAGCTCCGCGAATCCCCGGCGCTGTTGACAGGATACGGCAATGCCAAACACCCTGTTCAGCCAGTCCTACCTGGAAGCCGGCCTGCGGGAGACGGAAGAGTACCAGCAGATAAGCCCCTCAATCCTTTCTCATTTCGGCCAGGACTTAAGAGCTCCGTATAGCGCTTTCACCAGGGCGTATCAAGCGTCCAACGAGGCGCAGATTGAGGACGCGCTGATCCGCCCGGCGCTGAACGCGCTGGGGTGGAGTTACCTGCCCCAGCAGCCCATTCCCGTCAGCGGGCGAACCCCTGACTACATGCTGTTCGCGGATGATGACGACCGGGCCGCCTTCACCGGCGGGGGCGACATTTCCCGATATCCGCTGGCGCCCGCCGAAGCAAAAGCCTGGGAACCGATCTTGACCAGCGTGCTGGCGCGCTCAGCCCCAGCGCACAGATACAGGATTACCTGCGGCAGTTCTGGCAGTCCACGTCGGGCCGCGTCAAGTGGGGCATCCTGACCAATGGCGAAACCTGGCGGCTGTACCGGGCCACCGGAACCGGGCCGGACGGGAAGTTCCACCAAACCCAGGACGCCTGGTTCGAACTCAAACTCAGCGAGTGCGTCAGCGACGCCGGCAGGGAGCAGCGTCGCCTCTTCCTGCTGTTCTTCCACCGGGACGCTTTTCGCGTGGGCGACGACGGTTTTTGCTTCCTGGACCGGGCCCTGGCCGGGGCCGCCGACTACGTTCAGACGGTGGTGAACACGCTCACGGATGCCGTGTTCGAGGTAGTTTATCCGCAGCTCATCGAGGCGTTCTACCAGGCCGCTCCGGACGCAGACCCCGATGCGATACAGGAAGCGTCCCTGACCCTGCTGTATCGCCTGCTGTTCCTGATGTACGCCGAAGACCGGCGTCTGTTGCCCGTCGGCAACGAGCGTTACGACCAGGTCAGTCTGCGTACCCTGCGCCGGACGATGCTGGACCGATCGGCCGCCAACGAGCCTTTCACCTCCCGCGTTCCCGTCTATTGGCTGCAATTGCAGGAACTCTTTGAGTGGATCGACGACGGCCAGGCCGACATACCGCTGCCCGCGTACAACGGTGGCCTGTTCAATCGCCACCGCCCGGAACTGCTGACCCGGGTGCAGTTGTCCGACGCCCGCTTGACCAGCATCATCAACAGCCTGGGCGCAGCGGCGGTCAGCGGCTCCGCAGAAAGGGTACTGGTCAACTTCCGCGACCTGGCCGTGGAGCAGTTAGGTACGCTGTACGAACGCCTGTTGGAGCGTCGCCCGGTGATATGGGACGGTCAGGTTTCGGCCCAGCTCCAGCCCTACGCTCGCAAGGACTCCGGCAGCTACTACACTCCGCCCGAACTGGTGCGGCTCATCGTGGAACAGACCCTGGGGCCATTGGTTGCGGAACGCGAGGAGCGGTTTCGCCAGCTGGCGGTGTCGCTGACGTCGGACACGCGGGATTGCGAGGCCCGCCGCCGGGAACTGATGGCGGCCGACCCGGCCGAGTCCGTCCTACAACTCAAAACGCTGGACCCGGCCATGGGCAGCGGTCACTTCCTGGTGGATGCCCTGAACTATCTCACCGGTGAGATTGACCGGCTGGCCGGCCTGGGCGCTGAGGTTGCCACCTGGCTGCCCGCTAGCGACCCCTACGTATCCCCGCTGGAAACCCGCACCGCGCAGGTCCGGCGGGAGATCCGGCAACTGGCCGCCACCAAAGGCTGGGAGCTGAACGCCGATTCCCTGACCGACCGCGCCATCATCCGCCGCATGGCGCTGAAGCGCTGCATCTACGGCGTGGACCTCAACCCGCTGGCCGTGGAACTGGCCAAGATGTCCCTGTGGCTGCACAGCTTCACCGTGGGCGCGCCCCTCACTTTTCTGGATCACCACCTGCGTTGCGGCGATTCGCTGGTTGGCGGATGGCTGACGCAAACGGCGGAGGACATCCAGACCGCCGGCGGCGCATTCGCCAATTACGTTTTCGCCGGCATGACCGCCGCCGCCCAGGGCATCCACGCCATCGAGCAGATTGACGACGCCGACATCGCCGAGGTCAAGGAGTCGGAAGAGCTCTTCCGGGCGATGGAACAGACCACCGCTCCAATCCGCCGGACGCTCAACTTCTTCGTCGGCCTGCGCTGGCTCGCCGCCGGCAACAGCAGCCGGCCCCTGGCCCTGCGCCGGCCCGCCCAACTGCGCCGGCAGATCGGCGACGACCACGCCGACGCCGTGGCCTGGCTTCTGTTCCAAAACTACGAGATCCAGCTGCGCCTGCTGCAATACGGCCCCGACGCCGTAACCGACGCCGACCGGCAGGTGGACGGTTTTGACTTCGCGGCGTTCGCCCAATTCATAACCCTGTGGCGCAGCATCGACGAACTGGCGGCCCAGCGGCGGATGCTCCATTGGGAGCTGGACTTCCCCGGCGTGTTCGACGGCTGGCAACCCCGGCGCGGCGGCTTTGACGCCATCATCGGCAACCCGCCCTGGGAGCGAGTGAAACTTCAGGAAGTCGAGTGGTTCGCCCCCGAAACCCGCCGGCCGGCTATCGCTTATGCCGCTCCAGCATCCCGACGTCGGGAAATGATCGGCCAGTTGATGGTTGATGGCGACCCTCTTTATGCGGACTATTCGGAAGCCCTCAACGCTGCTGACACGATGCTCTATTACGCACGGGCTTGCGGCTACTACACGCTGCTGGGTGGTGGCGATACCAACCTCTATGGCCTTGTGCTGGAGCGCGCGTTGGACTTGATCCGACCCGACGGCGTGGTGGCTTTGCTCACTCCGTCCGGCATCTACGCCGACCGGTACGCCGCCAGGTTTTTCAGCAATATGACCGGAGCCAAGCGGGTGCTGGCCCTGTACGACTTTGAAAACCGGCGTGGTACGGACGCGGGAGAGTTTTTCCCTGACGTGGACAGTCGTTTCAAGTTCTGCACCCTCGTTATTGGAGGCCAAGCACGGACTACCGATGAGCTGCCGGCCGGTTTCCTGCTGCACGACCCGCCGGGAGGCACCGAACCGGAACGGCTCATCACCTTGCAACCGTCGGACTTTGATCTGGTCAACCCCAACACCGGCACCGCGCCCATCTTTCTCACCAGGCGGGATGCCGACATCGTGCTGGACATCTACCGCAGCCACCCCGTCTTTGACGCCGAAAACAAAAAACTCGAATCCGCTGTCGTTCGTCATGTCACTTTGGCGCACATGACGAACGACAGCGGGCACTTCTGGACCCGGGAGCAACTGGAGGCAGATGGTTGGTATCCAGTTGCGCTCAACCGTTGGCGGAAGGGCGATGAAGAGATGCTGCCGCTGTATCAGGGACGAACAATCCATCACTTTGACCATCGCTATAATTCGGTGGGCATTAATCTCGATAATTTACATAGGCCGTACATCAGCGTACCGGTCACGGTTGAACAGCATAATGACCCTCAGTTTTATCCAGGACTTCAATACTGGGTCAGGGCTGACTTTGTCGCACAAAAATTCCCAGGCAACCCTGCTTATGCCATTGGATTCAGGCTCGTTACCAAGGAAACTAATCAACGGACGTTGATAGGTACTGTCGCACCATGGGGTGGGTACGGAAATGGTCTTCCAATACTGATCCCAAATGTAGAGCAATCCGATGACGGATTGTTGTCGCAAAGAATTATTGACGCCTTCATCGATTCTGCTCCGCTATGGGCAGCAAATTTCAGCAGTTTCGCCTTGGACTTTGTTGCCAGACGCAAACTGCAAGGCACCAACATGAACTGGTTCGTCCTCCAGCAGCTCCCCGTCATCACCCGCGCCGCCTACGACCGGCCCATCGGCGACACCGCCGCCGCCGACCTGGTGCGCGATCACGTCCTGCGGCTTTGCTACACCGCATGGGATCTGGAACCCTTCGCCCTGGCCCAGGGCTATGAGGGTGAACCCTTCGGCTGGGACGTGGAGCAGCGCCGCCACCTGCGCGCCCGCTTGGACGCCCTCTACTTCATCCTCTACGGCCTGGACCGGGATGACGCTGCCTACGTCATGGACTCCTTCCCCATCACCCGCCGCAACGACGAGCGAGACCACGGTCGCTACCTGACCAAAGAACTGATCCTGGCCTACATGAGCGCGCTGGCCGCTGGGGATACGGAGACGGTGGTGGCGCTATAACGTCAGAAGCAGGATTTGCCGGATTGAACGGATTTTCAGGATGCATATGTTCCTGATGGCAAACGCCTCCAATCCTGGTAATCCTTAGAATCCTGAACATCCTGCTTCTGACGAATCATCGCCGGCGGTTCTACGGTCGTTGAAGATTCTTTTGTATTCCAGCCGCTGACCGCCGAAATTTATCAGCAGGCCCACGCCAAAGCCAAAAGCCACCAAGTAGTTTTTCGCCTGCACCAGGTGAACGTCTTCAAGAGCATCCAATGCTTTCAACTCAACCACCACGCGGTTGTCCACGATAAAGTCCGCCCGCCGGCTACCTATCTCTATTCCCGCGTAGTATATGGGTTCTTCAACCTCCCTGCCGAAATCTATCCGGGCGCGAGACATCTCAATGGCGAGGGCTCGTTGATAAATCACCTCCTGAAACCCGCTGCCCAGGGTGTTGTGCACTTTCATGGCGCAGCCGATGACGCGGTAAGTTAATTGGTCGTCAAGCATACCGGTCTCCCGTCGGAAGCAGCAGTAGGATTTGCCGGCAATCGTCAGAAGCAGGATTCTCAGGATTTAGAGGATAACAGGATTGGAAACATTGGCGATGCGTATCATACCAATCCTGTCCATCCGTCAAATCCGGTAAATCCTGCTTCTGACGAGACGCAATCACAAAAAATACCGCTCACCACTTCCCCCGCTCTTCACAGGCAGGGCAAGGGTGAGCAACATTGGCGTCAATTTAGCCGCCGCAGCCGGCGTCAAGCATGGGCAAGCCCGCAACAGTTCAGAAAAGAGTTCATTCTGCCCATCCATGCCCTACTGAGAATTGGCGCGGCGGCGACGGCAGGAGTACAATACCCGCCTATGGTCGGCTACGCCAGGCGCAACTTCGCCGTGTTGACCACCGTCGGCGCGATGGTGGTGACCATCATGCTGATCATCTTTTTCGGCGCGTGGGCGGTCGCCGCCTCCGGCGACGCCGACCTCTCCAGCCTCGCCAACAGCGCCGCCGCCGGATTTGCCGGATCCTCCTATCAGTCCGGTTCGGTTCCGGGCGCCGTCGACTCCGACAACGTCCCTCGTCTGGCTTCCGCAACCCCCGCCTCCGATACCTGGTGGGGCAAGGCTTTGCTCGGCGCGTGCCCCCTGCATTGAGTAGCTGCCAATCCCTCGGCACAGGAGTCCCTTCGTAAATGGCCACACTTAATGGAGTCCGCCGATCTTCCGGCGGCTTTCACTACGCATGGGTGATCATAGCCATCCTGTCGATCGTTCAGATCTTCGGTCAGTCCATTTCGATGTCGGCCGGCATCATGGTGCCCGAACTCCGTATGCCTTTGGAGGAAGGAGGCCGCTTCGGATGGTCTCCGGCGATCATCGGGTTCGCGCTGGCCGGCTACTACCTGGTGGGTTCGCTCACCTCTCCCTTCAGCGGGCGGTTCGGCGACATCCTGGGAGCGAGAAAGCTGCTGATGGCCGGTGGCGTCCTGTTCGGCGTGAGCATGATCCTGATCGGGTTCATCACCCAGGTGTGGCAATTCTTCATCGTTTACAGCGTGATGCTGGCGCTCACCTCGTCGATTGCCATGGTGCCGCTGATGGCCGCGGTCAACCCCTGGTTCAAGCGACGTCTCGGACTGGGCATCGGCCTGATGTGGGCCGCCGGCGGCGTTGGAGCGGCGGCACTGGCTCCGGTCTACTCGCTGTTGCTGGTCAACTTCGGCTGGACCGAAACCTTCGTGATTATCGGGCTGGTCGGCGGCGGCCTCACCCTGGGCCTGATGCCGTTTTTCCGAAATCAGCCGTCCGAAAAGGGACTTTTGGCTTACGGCGCCGCTGCCACAGACCCGCCCCCGGTCAGGTTCAGCGCCGAAGCATCCAAGCTGCGACTCAAGGTGTTCCAGCGCCAGATGAAGCACACCCGCGCTTTCTGGAACCTGCCGGTGATTCACGGCATGGGTTGCGCCGGACACGGCATCGTCCTCATTTTCGTCGTTGACTTCGCGGTCAACCGCGGTATCGAGTTCACCACCGCCGCGGTCATCCTGACCCTCATCAACGTATTCAGCATCGCCGGCCGCTTCCTGGTCCCTATCATCACCGAGCGGATCGGCGGCAAGCTCATCATGTCCGCCGCGCTGGGCATCCAGGCCGGTTCCGTGGCCATCCTCCTGTTCGCCGGCGACGTTTGGGCCTTCTACCTCTTCGCCTGCGTGTTCGGCTTGGGCTTCGGCGGTGAGATGTCGGCGTACCCGGTGGTCAACCGGCAGTACTTCGGCACGGGGCCGGTGGCTACGGTGTATGGCTTCCAGATCTCCGGCGCGATGATGGGGCACTTCATCTCCACGCTGGTCGCCGGTGTCATCATCCAGTTCATCGGCTACATTCCGGCCTTCATCCTGTCCATGGCTTTCAGCGGTTTCGGCGTTGTCATCATCATGACTCTGGAAACCACCAAACGACAGCTGATCCCGGATTGGGAGGATCAGTTGCCGCCTGAGGCGCGCACGCCGTCCACGAATGCGGCGCCCGCGATAGTTCCGCCGGCCGCCGCTGCCACTGGCGTAGCTTTCGGCAGCGCCGGCGGCGATGGCAACTAGGGTGCTCTGGCAAATATCGTCATTCCGGCGAAAGCCGGAATCCAGTTGCGTATGACCACGGATCTGGCCTTCCTGTGCGACTCTGCCCTTGAGGATCGGGGCAAGCTGCACGCTTTGGGCGTCGGCATCGACGGCGTGTCCGGCGGCTCTCTGCCCATGACCCACCCCCGGTTCGTGGTGGTCTGCGTCATGCGCTATTCAGTCATGGAAGCTGGCGACAAGCGCATGGTGATCCGCCTGCTGACGCCGGACGCCCGGGATGCCGTCCCGCCCATCGAGCGGGACATCACGCTCCCCGTGCGCGACGGCGTGGTGGACGCCACCGCCCGGATCATCGCCGAGGTCAACGGGGTCACTTTCAATCAGGGCGGACCCCACGCATTCCACGTTGCAATAGACGGGACGGAAGTGGCCCGGCTGCCCATCAGCGTCAGCGTGCGGGGTTCCTGATCCCGGGCTCTTTTGGGCGGTTTTCAGGTGTCCGTTCCTCAAATACTCTTGGCCACGGGCAACCGCGATAAGCAGCGTATGCTCGCCTGGCTCCTGGAGGACATGCCGGTTTGCGCTGTCTCACCAGCGGATGTCGATGTGCGTGCCGATCCCGACGAGAGCGGAGAAACCCACGAGGCCATCGCGCGCGCCAAGGCAGAGGAGTGGTCGCGCGTCGCTGGGATGCCTGCCATCGCCAGCGACGGCGGCCTCGTGGTTCCCGTCTTGGGCGCGAATTGGGAGAGCCGGCACACCCACCGCTTCGCCGGCCCGGCGGCCGATGACGCCGAACGCCAGCGCCGCCTCCTGGACCTGATGCGGCCATTCGCCGGCGCTGACCGCCGCGCCGCCTTCGTCGAAGCCCTGGCCATCGCCGACGGAGGCAAGACCCTCGCCTCCTGGGAAGTCACCGGCGCCACCGGCCGCATCGTGGATAGCCTTGCCGACCGGGGCGGCGATACTGATGGCAACGGCTTCTGGGTTTTCCCCCTGTGGTACTTCCCCGAGTTCGGTCGCACTTACGACCGATTGACCGACAGTGAGCGCGCCGGCCTCGGTGATCACTGGGAGGCGCTGCGGGCTCATGTTCACGCATTCATCCCCGGCTGGTTGGACGGCGTTTCTGCTCCTCCAAATCGGCTACAATGATCCGGCCAACAATTCATGCCTACGGAGCCGCTCTTGACTGCCCCGCACGCCGAGTACGAATCAACCGCCCCTGCCTCAGTCGAAGACGTCCAGGGTCTTCTGCGCGACCAGGCTTACATAACCGACCGGGGGTTGGCCATCGCCATTTTCCTGGCGCTGAAATTGCGCCGACCGCTGTTCCTCGAAGGCGAGGCCGGCGTTGGAAAAACCGAGATCGCCCGCGCTCTGGCTACCGGACTCGGCACCGATCTGATCCGATTGCAGTGCTACGAGGGCCTGGACATCAACCATGCGGTGTACGAGTGGAACCACACCCGTCAACTGCTGGAAATCCGCCTGATGGAAGCCCGGCGCGACGCGGGCAACGGTGACGCGCCGGACGTAGATCTGTTCGACCCGCAGTTCCTCATCAAACGGCCCCTGCTGGAGGCCATAGACGAAGGCCGGGATCGTGCCCCGGTGCTCCTCATCGACGAGCTCGACCGCTCTGACGAGGAGTTTGAAGGGTTCCTCCTGGAGCTCCTGGCGGACTACCAGATCACCATACCCGAGCTGGGCACTTTTCACGCCGCTTTCCCGCCAGTGGTCGTCATCACCTCCAACCGGACCCGCGAAGTCCATGACGCCCTGAAGCGCCGTTGCCTGTACTACTGGGTCGACTACCCGGATTACCAGAAGGAGCTCCAGATCGTAACTGCCCGGCTGCCGGACGCCCCCCGCCAACTTGCCCAGCAGGTGACCGGGTTCATCCAGGAACTGCGCGAAACCGAGCTTTACAAGATTCCCGGCGTCTCCGAGACCCTGGACTGGACCTCCGCGCTGATGGCGTTGAACATGCGCGAGCTGGAACCCGAGGTCATCGACGACACCCTCGGCATCATGCTCAAGTATCAGGACGACATCGAAGCCGTGCGCGGCGAGCCGGCCCGCGCCCTCCTGGAACGCTCTCGCAACCGTGGCCCCCGCCGCGGCGGCCGGCGGGGGTAGCATCCACAGCTCTGGAAATGAACTGCGCTTTGCCGGGCGCGACGTGACCCTGTGGGGACAATTATATGGACCGACTTTTTGAATCGCCGGACTTCGAAGGCATCCCGCCCCTGAGCATGGAAGTCGTTGATGAAGCCCTGAACCGGGGCGACGTCACTGCGGCGGAACTGTTAATGCTGTACTTCGCCTGCGCCACCGCCGAGCCGGAGGATACCGGTGAAATGAGCGACGCGGCGGAACGCATCGCCGACTATCTGCTCGACCTGGCGGAAGATGAAGACGAGGAGGCGGCCATGGCGCTCATGGCGTTGAACACCCTGTTGTCCGATGACAACTCCGAAGCCGGCCTGATCGTCGGCGCCGAGATGTTCCGCTCCGTCACCATGCGCTCGGTCCTGCGCAAGGTCATCGCCGGCCGGATGGAAACGGAAGAGGCCGCCGCCGCCGCAATGGTCATCAACTCCCTCACCGCGCATCATCTCGGCGTGGACTTGGACGATGTTGATGACGTGGACCTGGACGAACTGGCGTCCATGCTGGGCGTCTCCGGCCTGGATTGGGATGATGACCTCGATGACCGTTAACAATAATGTGCCCCGCCACGTCCTCGTTATCGGCGCCGGCATCGTCGGCGCGTCCATCGCCTGGCGCATCGCCTCCCGGGGCGCTCGCGTTACTATCGTCGATCGCGCCGAGCCCGGCAGCGGGGCCTCCAGCCACAGCTTCGCCTGGATCAACGCCGGCGCGAAGGAACCCGTCGGCTACCACAACCTGAACCGCCGCTCGCTTGAGATGTGGCCCCGTTTCGCCGACGCCTTGGGCGAAAACGTCGGCCTCAGATGGGGTGGCAAAGTGTCCTGGGAAAACGACGCTGAGGCCGCCCAGGCGCTGAGGGCCCGGGTCCACCAACTCCAGTCGTGGGGATACCCGTCCCGCCTCGTCTCCCGCGAGGAGCTGCAAGCACTTGAACCGGCACTGCGCATCGGCGCGGTGGTCGCCGCCGAGTACAGTGAGAACGAAGGTCAGGTAGAGCCGCAAATGGTCGTCGACGCCTGCCTCAACCGGCTACGCGAATTCGAGGCTTCCATCGTCACCGACGCCGAGGTAACCGGATTTCGCAAGGACTCGCGCGACCGTGTCGGTACCGTTCAAACTACTACTGGCGACATTGACGCGGACGTCGTGGTCGTCGCCGCCGGAACGGCTACCACTGCCGTGGCAGCCATGGCCGGCGTGAACGTGCCCCAGGCCGAGAGCCCGGGCGTAGTCATGCGCACCAGTCCCATGCCGTCGCTGTTGCAAAACGTGCCCGTGGTCTATGCCCCGCCCCTGGAAGACGGCCGCCGCGAAATCCACCTCCGGCAGTGTCCCGACGGACGCCTCATGATCGGCGAGGGCGACCAGGAAAGCCTGGCCGAGGACGACAGCCAGGCCCATGCCGACGACCTCCTGGCCCGGGCTTGCCAGCACCTGCCGGGACTGGCCGGCGCTGCCGCCGTTCCCGTGCCTGTCGGCTGGCGGCCCATGCCCCTGGACGGCTATCCGGTCATGGGGTTCGCTCCGGAGGCTCCCAACCTTTACGTTGCACTCACCCACAGCGGGGTCACCCTGGCGCCCGCCCTGAGCCAGCTCGCCGCCTTGGAGATCTGCGACGGGGCCCGGGCCGACGCCGTCCTTGGCCCTTACCGTCCGGAGCGATTTGCTGGTATGACGCTGGAGGCCGCGTCACAGATGGAACACCCCCGCGCCCGGCATCGCTAGCCGAATAGCCGCGCACCTCCCCGTCACCTCGTTCGGACCGAGCGGTTCGCGGTGGTCCCAAGCCGCACGCCGCCGAGCCTGCCGTAGCCCCACCCGAACTGTCCGCGGTGGGTTGGCCAAGCTATGGGGCCAGCGAACTGCATTGTTCGCTGGCCCCGGTTGCGGCGCGCCTATGCATTTTGTTTCGTTATCCCGGCCCCTTCGCTATGTGCTTCGGAGCCAATGGCTGGCGTTGATGTCGAGGCGCTTATACACGCCCTTGGTTGCTGAAATGGAAGACCCTGGTTCCGGCTGGTTATGGCGCCTCCAGAGCCGCCCGTTGAGTTTGATGGTTCGGCCCGATTGGGACCGCTGTCATCGCCATGCGACGATGTTTCCTCCCTTAACGGCGCGCCGCGGCGCAGTTATCGCGGCGAAGTAATCTCCAGCGCCGGCCCCAGGATGGCCGCGGGCAACGCGCCCGCCACTGAGACCGGCGCCAAATCCCTCCAGGTGAGCCTGCTAGTTCTGTTTTTGATCGCGATCATTATGCGGTTTACTCCTCAGCAAAAACTTTCTGCGGCCGGTCGGGAAGGTGGTCTCTATTTGATGTCCGCAATCCCGAGTGGCCCCGTCCGCATCTGTGAGTACAGACTAGCAAACGAGTGTGAAAACCAAGTGAAAACCATCCCCTGATTAGTGAACGAATTGTGAGAATGTTACAAATTTGTTACATGCACGAACCGGGGTCGCCCAAGCGTCGGTCTAGTCGATTGCCGGAATGCGCTGACCCCTAATCCTCATGGCAAATCGTTCTGTCGCCCCGTGCTGAAACGGCCTTGCGCCGGCGTCGCTGGCCGTGAGTTCGCTTGCCCAATGGAGTCTCCCGGCGTAGAATGGCGCAACTTCATTCGTGATCCCGATTTACGCATTCGATTGAGGAGAATCTGTCATGCCAGAAGCTAAAGGCCCTCTGGACGGAATACGCGTCATCGACCTCGGTCGGCACCAGGCTGGCCCACGCTGTGCCCAGGTATTGGCCCGTTTGGGCGCCGAAGTCATCAAGGTGGAACGCCTGGGCGGCGAGGAGACGCGCTACCACGCGCCGTGGGTGCGCAAGCAGTCCGCCTACTGGGTGCAGTACAACAGCGGAAAGAAGAGCCTCAGCATCGACCTCCGCAAGGAACAGGGCAAGGAAGTCCTTCGCAAGCTGGTGAAGGTCTCCGACGTGCTGCTTCAAAACTTCCGTCCCGGCACCATCGACGTGATGGGCTTCGGCTACGACGTTCTATACGAACTGAACCCGCGCATCATCATGGTCAACGTGTCCGCTTACGGTCAGTTCGGCCCCTACCGTGAGCAGATCGGCTATGACCCCATCGGGCAGACCATGTCCGGCATCGCCATGGTCACCGGCGAAGAGGGCATGCCGCCGATCCGCGCCGGCGTCCCCATCATCGACCGCACCACCGCTCTCCACGCTGCCATTGGCACCCTGGCCGCGCTGCACGAGCGCGAGAGTTCCGGCGTCGGCCAGACCATCGACGCCTGCCTCGCCGACACCGGCTACAGCTACACTGAGATCCCCATCACCGCCTACCACGGCGCCGGCATCGAGCCCCGCCGCGGCGAGTCCGCGGCGCCCCCGTCCGGCACCTATCCCTGCGCCGACGGTTGGGTGCTCATCTCCGCCGGCGACCAGCACCACTGGCACCGCGTCTGCAACGCCCTGGGCAAGCCCGAGTGGCTGGAGGACCCGCGGTTCACCACCCGACACGAGCGCGGCAGGAACGGCGAGTTGGTCAACCAGGCCATGCGCGACCTGATGGCCAACATGACCATGCAGGAAGCCATCGCCCACTTCACCCACCACGACGTGGTGGCGGCGCCGGTCAACACCATCGCCCAGGCCGCCGCCGATCCCCACCCGTGGGAGCGTCGCGCCATGGTCGAGGTCGACGACTTCCTGGCCGGCACCATCGCCGTATCCGGTGACTTCTGGCACTTCAGCCGCACCCCCGCCGTGGTCGGTACCACGCCCCAGGTCGGCGAGCACAACGAAGACGTGCTGACCGGCATCCTCGACTACACCGAGGACGAGGTCCAGGCGATGTACGAGGGGAACGTCATCGGCACCTTCCACCACTACGACGAGGTCCCCGGCTAACCCGGCCGCAAATCAGCGCATCCGCAGGGGCGAATCACTATTCGCCCCTGTTTTGATTGACGAGCCAGCGAAGGTACAATGAATATCCGATACGAGTGGGACGAAGACAAACGCCGCGAAACGTTGGACAATCGCGGACTGGATTTCGCCGATATAGAAACGCTGTTTGAATGGGATACTGCTATCATCGTTCCGAGCAACCGATATGGAGAGTCCCGCTGGGTAGCGTATGGCTATTTTTTTCCTCGCCTGCACGTCGTCGTGTACACTCGGCGTGGTGAGATGGGTGAAATCAGGCGCATAATCAGCTTCCGTCCCGCAAGCCAACAAGAGGTGAGCAAATATGGCTGAAGGTTACCAACCCAGCGGCCTTACTCCCGAAGAATTCGCCGCATTGCCCCCTTATGATGAAATCTCCGGCAAGACCTTCTCCGAAGTCGCGGCCAAGTATGGGGAGGATGTTGCCGTCAACGTTATCATCGCAACTGATCCCGATTGTTGGGTGCCCACCGAAGCAGAATTCGCCCACGCCCGTCCGGCTATCGAAGTTGACCCCGACTTGGTCAACGCTTATTTGGCGGCCAAAGTCAATGACCGGAACCGTGTCGACGTAGAGCTCAGCCTTGACCAGGATGTCGTTACGTACTTCCGCAACAAAGGCGGGGATTGGAAGGCCCTCATTAACGAGGTTCTTCGCCGCGCGGTTGTTGAAGTGGACATAGCGACCGATACCGTCGCCCGAGCCCCGGCTCGTGAGCAAGCTGAGTAGCGCAGCTTGCCATGCCCGTGTCGCGGCTGGTGCAATTCTCCCCTTATGGCATAATACCCAAACCTACCCCATCCCCCCTACGGAGGTATCTCCCCCATGGTTGACCTCAGGCGCGCCGCCGCCATCGTGGGCATCCACGAGCACGTCACCCGCTACGCTCCCGACAAGAGCGAACTCCAGATCCAGGGCGAAAGCGTCATCAATGCCCTGAACGATGCCGGCCTGACCAAGGACGACGTCGACGGCCTGTTCACCGCCTCCAGCAGCGCCCGCAACAGCGGCATGAACCTGGCCGACTACCTAAACCTGTACCCCAGCTACGTCGACAACACCACCGTCGGCGGCGGGTCCTTTGAATTCCACCTCTCCCACGCCCTTGCCGCCATCGCGGCTGGCCGCATCAACGTAGCCGTCATCACCTACAGCAGCCTCGCCCGCTCCGGCGGCGTGTCCGTCGGTACCGGCGGCGTCGGCCGTTTCGGACATCCCATCCTGGAGCCGTCTCCGGACAGCTTCGAGGAGCTCTACGGCATGACCACCGTCGGGCTGTACGCCATGATTGCCCGCCGCCACATGCACCTCTACGGCACCACGTCCGAGCAACTGGCCGAGGTATCCGTTGCCATGCGGCACCACGCTTCCATGAACCCCGAGGCCCTCTTCCGCGACGAAATCACCGTCGAGGACGTGGTCGGCTCCCGCGTGATTTCCGATCCGCTCCACCTCATGGACTGCTGCGTCATCACCGACGGCGGCGGCGCCGTTGTGGTGGCATCCCCCGAGGTCGCCCGCAACTGCCGTCATACCCCGGTCTGGGTTCTGGGAACTGGCGAGGCCATTGCCCACCAGGGGGCCGGCAAGCGTGACCTCATCTACATTGCCGCCCACCAGAGTTCCCCGCGGGCCTTCGAGATGGCCGGCGTCACCCACGACGACATCGACATGGCCATGGTCTACGACTCCTTCACCATCACGGTGGTAGAGACCCTGGAGGATCTGGGTTTCTGCAAGAAGGGCGAGGGCGGAGAATTCGTCAGCGGGGGCCGTCTCAAGGTAGGCGGAGCATTGCCCATCAACACCGACGGCGGTGGCCTCTCCTCCAACCACCCGGGGATGCGCGGCTTGTTCCTGCTCCTCGAAGCCACCCGTCAGCTTCGGCACCAGTTCGACGGCACCGGCCGCCAGGTTCCCAACTGCCAGATCGCCTTGGCCCACGGCACCGGCGGCGCTCTTGGTTCCCGCCACAGCGGCGGCACCGTCATCCTGGCCCGCGACTGAACCATTATTCCCATTGCTATCCGTCATTCCGGCCTTCTACTCGTCATTCCCGTGTAAGCGGGAATCCATAATCCTCACAAGGAACCACCATGACAACTTCCTGGAACAAACCCCTACCCACCGTCGCCGGCGAGACCAAAGCTTTCTGGGACTCCTGCCGGCGCGGCCAACTGGTAATCCAGTACTGCGAGGACTGCGACGAGTACCAATGGTACCCTCGCGGCATCTGCGCCGACTGCTGGGGCGATAGCGTCCGCTGGGTCCAGTCCAGCGGCCGGGGCACAGTCTGGACCTATACCGTGACCTACCAGAACCGCACCCCCGGTTTTGCAGAGATGGTCCCTTACGTCCTCGCCCTCGTGGAGCTGGAGGAAGGCGTCCGCATGTTCACCAACATCGTGGACTGCAACCCCCGCGACGTGCACATCGGCATGGCTGTGGAGGTGACCTTCCAGACCGCCACTCCGCAGATAACCATTCCTTACTTCAAGCCGGCCGGCTGACCCCGGCCGTTTTTCACGCGCAAGCCCCGCCGGCGTGACTGCCAGGCGGGGCTTTCCTTGATCCTGCCGCCTCAAACGCAGTCAGCGATTGCCATAACCGTTACTACAATTCGCCCGTCAACCCTGCTAGACTGGCGGCGTGATATCCGCATTTATGGAGTTCGTGGCCGCGCTATGACTACCACGCCGCAGCAGTTATATCAGCTGCAAGAATTGGACCACCGCATCGACGGTATCGACGCCGAGCGCAGTCGCATCGAAAAGCGCTTGGCCGCCGGCGTCAACCGCCCTGATCTGACCAGCGAAGCCGATCACCATTCCGCCCGAGCTGTCGCCGTTGGCGCGAATATGCAATCCCGGCGCGAAGAAAGAGAGCGGATACGCGAGCGGCTTACCGGTCTGGAATCCCGCCTGTACGGCGGTAATGCCTCCCGCCGCGACCTGTCTGCCATCCAGCGGGAGGTCGACTCATCGAAATACCAGATCGACCAGCTGGACGAATTGCTGCTGGAATTGGAAGAGGAGCAACGTACCCACGCGGAGGCCGCCGTCGCCGCCCGCGACCAGATGGAGGCCGCCGAGGTCGAGTGGCAGAGTCTCACCGAGACCCTCAGCAGTAGGCTGACTGAGTTGGAGGGCGACCGCGAAACCGCAACGGTCGAACGACAGGATATGGCCGTTACCCTTCCACAGGCTGACCTGCAGCGCTACGAACGGCTGCGCCGCAACAAGGCCGGTACCGCCGTCGCGCTGGTGGACAACGGCCGAGTCTGTCTGGCCTGCCGCATGACCCTCACCAGCAACGTCCTTCGCCAACTGCGGGACAAGTCGAAACAAGTCCCGTGCAGCACCTGCGGGCGGATCCTCTTCCAGCAGTAGCGGTCCGACCCGTCAAGACGCTGCGCCCGGCTCAAACTACCCAAGCATGGAGAGGTGACCGATGAAACCGCTGCGTGTTGCCATGCTTCACTTGTCCCCGGAACTGGCCGATGTTGCCCATAATCGCGAGTTGGCCGAGAAGGGCTTGGCCCGCGCTGTCGAGATGGGCGCCCAATGGGTGATCACTCCCGAATTGTTCGTCACCGGCTACAAGTTCGCCGAGCAGATCGGCACCGACTGGATACTGCCCCAACCTGATGAATGGATGCAAACCTTCTGCGGCCGGGTCCGCGAGCACGGCGTCACCGTGTTCCTCTCTCACCCCGAGCGGGACCCGGAAGGCGATTTGATGTACAACACCGTGTTCGTCATCGGTCCCGACGGCTCGATCATCGGACGCCACCGCAAGGTCAAGGCCTTGCGCGGCCCGGAGGCTTGGTCGTCGGCCGGCGCCGACATCGTCCCAATCGATTGCGACGGTACCGCCGTGGGCGTGATGATCTGCGCCGACGCCTACCGCAACGATGTTGCCGGCATCCTCAAGGACCGCGGCGCCGAGATCCTCGTGTCTCCAGCCTCCTGGGGCCCCGGCGACTGCGGCCCCCTGGGAGAGTGGGAACAGCGGACCCTGGACACCGGGCTGCCCATTATGGTGTGCAACCGCTCCGGATGGGAGGCCGACGACCTCGATTTCAATGAAGCGGTTAGCGTCGTGGCTGTGAACGGTGAGCGCGTGCTCCAGGCGTTCTGCGGCGAAGAATCGGCTGTCCTGGTGTTCGACTGGGACCTCGACAGCATGGCGCCGTTGTCAGCTGAGTATGAAACCGTCTGGATCTGAGATGGCCGGTGCTGGAAACCGCTCAGCGGAGCGCCGTTGCAGTTTCGACATCGTCCGGTAAACCTGACGCCGGGCATGAACTATGCCGCTCGGCTCCTGCTTACGGCCACGTTGCGGAGCATCGGCCCGCTGCGTGACCTGGCGCCTATCGTCATCGTCATTGCCTTCTTCCAGATAGTGGTGCTGCGGCAGCCGTTTCCCGATCTCGGGAACGTGGTGGCCGGGCTGCTTTGTGTGTACGTCGGCTTGACCCTGTTCATCCGAGGCTTGGAAAGCGGCCTGTTCCCCTTGGGCGAAGCTCTGGCCGAGGGCTTCGCGAACCGGGGCAGCCTCACTGCCCTGCTGGCCTTCGCCTTTTGCCTGGGCTTCGCCACCACCGTAGCGGAGCCGGCGCTGATTGCCATCATAGCCGAAGCCGCGGAGGTGGCGGCAGAAGCCGGCGCAATCGCCGACAGTGATCGGGCCCGCAGCGCCTACGCCCTGGAACTGCGCCTGGTGGTGGCCGGCTCAGTGGGAGCGGCCATCGTCCTCGGTGTTTTCCGTATCCTGAAGGGCTGGCCCATTCACTTCCTGATTATCGGCGGTTATGTGCTGGTGACCGTGCTGACCACCGTGGCGCCGGACGAGATCATCGGCGTGGCCTACGACTCCGGCGGAGTTACCACCAGCACCATTACCGTGCCTCTCGTCACCGCGTTGGGCGTGGGGCTGGCGGCATCGATACGGGGCCGCAACCCCATGGTCGACGGTTTCGGACTGATTGCCCTGGCCAGCCTGACCCCCATGATCTGTGTGCTGGCCTACGGCATGGTGATCCAATGGCTGCATTTCTGAACACGCTGGGCGCAACAGTTTGGTCAACCGTATTCGACGTGGCGCCGATCGTCGTAGTCCTGGTGCTGTTTCAGGTGGTTGTGCTGCGTCGTCGCCTGCCCAACCCTCGCCGCATGGCTGCCGGGTTGGCGTGCGTCCTGTTGGGGTTGGCGCTCTTTCTGGTGGGGCTGGAAGAGGCGCTTTTCCCTATCGGCGAGACCATGGCGCGCCAACTCACGTCCTCCGATGCCATTGGCGTTCCAACTGCGGACATCGGGGTGGACTGGAGCGACTACCTGCTGGTGTACGCTTTCGGCGCCGCCATCGGCTTTGCCACCACCGTGGCCGAACCGTCGCTCATGGCCGTGGCAATCAAAGCCGAGGAAGTTTCCGGAGGCACGGTTCGCGCGTGGGGCTTGCGGATTGCCGTGGCCGTGGGTGTGGCAATCGGCGTGTCGTTGGGCTGCTTTCGCATCGTCACGGGTACTCCGCTGCCCTGGTACATCATCGCCGCCTACGTCGTCGTCATAGTGCAAACCCTGCGCTCCGCTCGATCCATCATACCCTTGGCCTACGATAGCGGCGGCGTTACCACCTCCACCGTCACGGTGCCAGTGGTCGCTGCCCTCGGCCTCGGTTTGGCCAGCAGCATTCCGGGGCGCAGCCCTCTAATCGACGGTTTTGGCCTGATCGCGTTCGCCAGCGTTTTTCCCATAATGACCGTGTTGGGTTATGCTATGGTGGCATCTCTATGGAGGCGTCGGGGCGTCGCCGCGAATTCCAGGGGGACCGACCATGAGAATGAAGTTGATAGTCGCCTTGGTCAATGATGACAACATGCAGGCCGTGGTCGACGCTGCCCGCTCCGGCGGCGCCACCGGGGCAACCATCATCCCCGGCGCGCGCGGCGAAGGGGTGCGCCCCGAAAAGACCTTCCTGGGGCTTACGCTGGAGTCCAAGCGCGACCTCGCCCTGTTTCTGGTGGTGGAAACCCGCGCCCGTGACATCCTGGAGCGCATTCGGGACGCCGGACGGTTCGAGACCCAGCACGGCGCCGGCATCGCCTTTCAACTGGATATCGAGGACACCGTCGGGTTGGTCAGCCAATTGCCCACCATACGCCAAGAATTGGAATCCGACCTGTGAGCGCCCAGCGGCCGACCCGGGTCGGCGACATCATGGCGGTCGAGTTTCCCAGCATCGATGGGCTGGCCACCGTCGCTGAAGCCATGTCGTTGATGAAGCAGCATGGCGTGGACGCCCTGGTAGTCAATCGGCGCGACGAAACCGACGAGGCCGGGCTGGCTCTCCTCTCCGACATCGCCCGGGAAGTCATTGGCCCCAACCGCTCGCCGGAACGGGTGAACGTTTACGAAATTATGAACAAGCCCGCCATGACCCTGCCCGCGGACATGCTGGCGCGGTATGCGGTACGCTTGCTGACACGGTTCCAGTTATCTCATGCCGTCGTCGTGGACCCTGACCGCAACCCGGTCGGATTGGTCACCATGCGTAACCTGGTATTGGGACCCGAACCGGCGGCATGATCGGAAACGAAGTCCGGCGACCGCCGGCAATTTACTGGAGCGCATCAAGATGGACCCCATCAACGTTGTAGCCGAACGCCTGGGCATCGACCAGCACCACCTGATCCCCTACGGCAACACCAAGGCCAAGGTGAGCCTCGACGCCATCCGCGAGAACGACCAGCGCGGCAAGCTGGTGGTCGTTACCGGCATCACCCCGACACCGGCCGGCGAGGGCAAGACCACGACTTCGATAGGATTGACCGACGGCCTAGGCCGGCTGGGACACCAGGCCGTGGTCAATCTTCGCGAGCCGGCTCTGGGCCCGATCTTTGGCATCAAGGGCGGCGGAACCGGCGGCGGCAAGGCCCGCGTCGTTCCCGAGGACGAGATCAACATCCATTTCACCGGCGACGCCCACGCCGTCGGCTCCACCCACAACCTGCTCGCTGCACTCGTCGAGAATGCCGTTTACCGCAACCAGGCCTGTGATATGGCCCCCGAAGGCATCACCTGGTCCCGCGTCACCGACGCCTCCGACCGCGCGCTCCGGCAGATAACCTCTGGTCTGGGCGGCAACGCCAACAGCCCCCTGCGCGAGAGCCGGTTCGATTTCATCACCGCCTCCGAGATCATGGCCATCCTAGCTCTGGCCACGGACCTGGAGGACTTGCGTGCCCGTCTCTCCCGCATGGTCGTGGGAACCAATCGTGCTGGCGACCCGGTGTCGGTGGGCGACTTGGAACTCACCGGACCCCTCATGGCCGTCATGCGCCACACCGTCATGCCCAACCTGGTGCAGACCATAGAAGGCATGCCCGCCATCGTCCATTCCGGCCCCTTCGGCAACATCGCTCACGGGTGCAGTTCAATCATCGCTGACCGTCTGGCCCTGGGTTATGCAGATATCATTATCACTGAGGCCGGTTTCGCCTCCGATCTCGGCTTCGAAAAGTTCATGCACATCAAGACCCGGAACAGCGGCCTGCCCATTGCGGCCGCCGTCCTGGTGTCCTCCGTCCGCGCCATGCGGTGGCACGGCGGCGCCCTGCGCCGGAACCTGTCCCAGCCCGACCTTGATGCCATGAAGGCCGGCGCGGCCAACATGGTGCACCACATCAACATCGTGCGCGGCTTTGGGTTGCCGGTGGTGGTGGCCCTCAACCGCTTCGAGGGCGACAGCGCCGAGGAGTTGCAGGCCGCCGCTGAAATCGCAGAACAAGCCGGAGCTTACGCCACCGCCGAGTACTCCGGCTTCACCGATGGCGGCGAGGGGGGGATTGCCCTGGCCGAAGCCGTGGCCTGCGCCGCCAACGACCCGGCAGCGAGCCCCGACAGCATAGACTACGCCTATGACCTCGACGCATCTATCGAGGACAAGGTGCTGGCCCTGGCCCGTCGGGTCTACGGCGCCGAGAGCGTCACCTGGACCGCGGAGGCCCGCCGTCGCGCTCGTTTCTTTGCATCTCAGGGTTGGGACAAGCTGCCCATCTGCATGGCCAAGACCCACCTGTCCATCTCCCACGACCCCACGCTCAAGGGCAGCCCGTCCGGTTATGCCTTCCCGGTGTCTGACATCCGCGCGTCGGTCGGAGCCGGCTTCCTCTACACCCTGGCCGGCCGCATCGAAACGCTGCCCGGCCTTCCCACCCGGCCTCGGGCCGTCGACATGGACGTGTCCCCCGACGGCGAGATCGTGAACCTCTAGCCACTGCTCAAGCGGGAGTTGGGCCTGCTGGCAAAATGCCGATCCATCTTGCAAATCCTGTTCATCCATGCAGGATGGGATGGATTATGGCACTGAATAGATCGGCCCCATCATCACTCGCCCGGCTTTACACTGCTGAAACCGCAAGAATATAATTCCCGGCAAGTTTACGAATTTCGCAATGTCAACGGCGACAGTGTCGCCATACCCAGGGGTGCTACCGTGGCCGTGCTCCAGATGCGCGTTTTTCCCGATCCCATCCTGCGTCAGCGTGCCCGCAAGGTTACGCAATTTGACGCCAAACTGGCCCAGCTCGCCGCCGACATGGCGGAGACCATGAACGCCCACCACGGCGTTGGTCTCGCCGCCAACCAGGTCGGCGTGCTGCAGCGCATGTTCGTGGTGAAAATGGAGGATTGGGAAGAGGCCCTGGTGCTGGTTAACCCCGAGATCATGCGCCGGGAAGGTCTCCGCGATGTTGAGGAAGGTTGTCTCAGCCTGCCCGGCTATCGCGGCATGGTCAGCCGCTCCGAGCGCATCCGCGTGCGTTACCAGGACCTCACCGGCAAGCAGCAGCGCCTCCGCGCCGAGTGCATGCTCGCCCAGGCCATCGAGCACGAGACCGATCACCTCAACGGCATCCTCTACCTCGACCACCTTATCGCCCACGACCAGTTTTTCCGCATCCACGTCAACGAGGACGGCGACGTGGAATACCAACCCACCGGCGCGCCTGATGCCGCTGAACTGGAGGCTGCCGCCCAGCGCATGAACAGTCGCAACATCGAGCCCCGGTCCAATCCTCCCCAGTTCGACCCCAGCAACGGCCGTCCTGCCACCCGCCAGACCGACGACGCCACGGTCGCCGACTAGCATGGACTCCGCCAGCCTGATCACCCGGCTGGCCGGGTTTTTCGACGCCCAGATCAACACGCCGGCCTGGCTGGTGGGCGGCGCTGTTCGTGACGCTCTGCTCGGCCGCGAAATCCAGGACATCGACATCGCCGTTTCTGGAGTTGCCCTCCCGGTGGGTCAGGCTGTCGCCGGCCATCTCGGCGCAACCGCGGTGCCCCTGCCCGAGTGGAACATTGTTCGCGTCGCGCTCCCCGGCATCGCTGAAAACGCTCGTCCCTTCCTGATTGACATCTCCGGTTACTCCGGAACTATCGAAGACGACCTCCATTCCCGGGATTTCACCGTCGATGCTATGGCGGTTCCTATCGGCTGCTGGGACACCGACGAGCGATTCGACGCCATCATCGACCCTTTGAACGGTAAGGCGGATCTGGCCCGTCGTGTCCTGCGCGCCGGCGGTGAAGGCGTGTTCGCCGCCGATCCCGGACGGATGCTCCGCGGTGTCCGCCTCGCCCAGCAGGTGGGCCTCCGCATGGAGCCGGACACCGCCCGCCTGATCCGCCGCGACGCTCACCTGCTGCACCGCGTGTCCCCCGAGCGCGTCCGCGATGAGTTCATGACCATCCTGTCCGTAACGGGTGCCCGCCCCCAGCTTGAGGTCCTGGACCGTCTCGACCTCCTCTGCCGCGTCATACCCGAGTTGGAGGCCACGAAACGCTGTGAGCAACCCCGGTCACATCACTATTGGGACGTCTGGGGCCACCTGCTGCACTGCGTCGAATATGCGGAAGAGGTCACCGCCGGCCACCGCAATAACGCCATCTACACAATGGCGCCCTGGACCGCGAAGGAGGATGCCTATTTCGCCGAGGTCATCGGCGACGGTCACACTCGCCGCACCGTACTCAAGCTCGCTGCCCTGCTGCACGACATCGCCAAGCCCCAGACCCGTGCCGCCGACGCTGAAGGCCGCGTCCGCTTTCTCGGCCACAGCGAGGAGGGAGCAGACATTGTGCAGCATCGGCTGACATTGCTGCGCGTGTCGAATCGGATCACGGATCTGGTTGCCGACATGGTGCTGCACCACCTGCGGCCCAGCCAACTCCGCGACGGGTCCGCCATGCCCTCTCCCCGGGCGATATTCAGGTTCTACCGCGATGTCGGAGATGCGGCGGTGGATACGCTGTATCTCGCCATGGCCGACGTGCTGGCTGCTCGCGGCCCCGACCTGTCCCCGGAACGCTGGGCCAACTATGCTAGAATGATTGCCGCCGTTCTCGAATCCGGGGCCGAACAACCCGGAAATCGTAACGGCAACCCACCCCTGATCAATGGCCACGACCTGATGGACGCTCTCAATCTCCCTCCCGGGCCCCGTATCGGGTCCCTATTGGCGCGCCTGCGCGAGGCCGAAGCGGTCGGCGAAATCTCCAGCCGGGAGGACGCCATGGAACTGGCCGTCAGGTTGGCCGAACCGGGTGACCATTAACAATACTCTGTGGCCGTCGCCCCCGTGGGATCAACGTACATAAATCCGTTTGTCTTCTTGATTCGCTCGATGTGCGCGTTCACTGTCTCGCGACAATAGCGGCCGTATAACCGGGTCGAGCCCCGCCGGCCCCGGGATGCGCCGGCCAATACCAGCATAGAGGTCTGTAATAGATAACATGCGACGACGCACCGTTTTGCTGACGATTTTCATTCTGGCGGTGTTGGCGGTTTCGGCCGTCTCGCTCGCTTTCCCCGAGATCCATATCGGGATACCCGGCGTCCCCCGTATCGATCGAGCCTCAACTGGCCCATTGGGTCTCAAGTTGGGCTTGGACTTGCAAGGCGGCGCGCACCTCGTTTATCAGGCTGACACGGGAACCGTGATGACGGTAACGTTCCCCGGCGAGGCGGCGGCGGACACACCCGCCGTGGAGGAAGCCCTCGCCACCGTGGACTACCAGGGTGACGTGAGCCAGTCCGATGATGGCCTGACGTTCCGGATCTCCGGCGAGTTCCTCGGCCCCGAACGTCGCGACGCGGTGCGCCAGGCTCTGACCGATGCCATTGCCGAACCAGTCGACTTCATCACCGACGACACGCCGCCGCCCACCAACGATCAAATGGAAGGCGTGCTTGACATCATCAGCAACCGCGTCAACCTCTACGGAACCGAGGAGCCTATCGTCCAGCGCTTTGGCGATGACCGCATCATTGTCCAGCTCCCCGGCGCCAGCGGTTCCGTCGTGTCCGTGCAGTTTGTCGACAACGCCGACGTGGAGAAGCTGGGGAGCGTAATATTCGATCAGGGTTACGGCAGCGACGTTGAGAGCCGGGGATCCAATCGGTTCCGCGTTACTACCGACGCCACTCTGGACTCATCCGAACGCCAGGCCCTTCGGACCATCCTGGAATCCGAAGTGGGCGCAATCGTCAACTATCAGGTAACCGGCAGCATCGACGATGCCAAAGCGGTGATCGGCGAAACTGCCCAGCTGGAGTTCCTCCGTCGCAAGTGCGGAGCGCCCATCGCCGCCGCCGAAGGCCGCTGTATCGCCCCGTTCACCGACAGCAGCGTCGGCCTCACCGGCGATGACCTCGTGGATGCCTACGTCGGCACCGAGCAGGCCACCGGCGCGTGGGTGGTCAATATCCAGTTCGATGATCGCGGCGCCGAGCTGTTTGGACAGATGACCGGCGAGATCAACATCCAGAGCAACCCTCAGACCGACGAGGTCATCGCCGTGATCCTCGACGACCGCGAGCTCATCGCCCCCGTAGCCCAAGTTCACATTCGCGACGGCCGCAGCCAGATCTCCGGCAACTTTAACCGAGAAAGCGCCCGCAGGCTGGCCATCCAGCTCAAATCCGGTCGTCTCCCCGTGCCCTTGAACCTAATCCAGGAATCCGGCGTCGATTCGATACTGGGCAAGGAATCCCTGGAACTCAGCCTCAAGGCCGGGCTGGTCGGCCTTGGCCTGGTGTTGCTATTCATCATCGCCTATTACCGCGCTGCCGGCGTGGTCGCGGCCGTTGCCCTGGTCTGCTATGCCATCGTTACCCTGGCGATCTTCAAGCTGGTGCCCATCACCCTCACCCTCCCTCACATCGGCGGGTTCATCCTCTCCATCGGTCTCGCTGTCGACGCCAACATCTTGATCTTCGAGCGCATCAAGGAGGAGATCCGTCTGGGCCGGTCCCTGGGTTCGGCAATGGACGTGGGGTTCAACCGCGCCTGGCCCGCCATCAGGGACGGCAACGTCAGCACGCTTATCACCTGCGTTGTTCTCCTCTGGTTTGGCAACCGCCTGGGCGGTGGTTTGGTCAACGGCTTCGCCCTGACTCTGCTGGTGGGCGTGCTCGTCAGCATGTTCACTGCGGTCCTGGTCAGCCGCAACCTGCTCCAGGCCCTGCAGGCCACGGGTCTGGGCCGCGCCGCCAACCTGTTCACCCCCGAAAAGATCCAACCCCGGTCCACCGGGCAGCGTCCTCAATCGGCCCAGGGGGGCCAATAACGAATGTTCAATATCGTCGGCAAGCGCGGCTGGTACTTCGTCATCTCGGCCCTGGTGATCATACCCGGCCTGCTGTCCATGATTGCCCCGCCGGGCTGGATGTCCGGGGGCTCTGGCCTGCAGCCCGGCATCGACTTCTCCAGCGGTTCCGTGCTCACCGTGGCGTTTGTGGAGCCCGCGAACCCCGACGCGGTTCGTAGCGTGCTGTCGACCGTCGGCCATCCCCAGGCTTTGGTCCAGTCCGTCGGCGAAAACTCCGTCCTGATCCGTACCCGGGTGCTGGAAGAGGCGTCCGGCAACACGGTATCGGAACGCCAACGCATCGAGGACGCCTTGGAAGCGCAGGTTGGTCTCATCGATGCCTCCGGCGTCGACACCGTGTCCCCGATCGTCGCTCAGGAGACCGTGCGCAACACCTTCCTGGCCCTGTTGGTCGCGTCCGTCTTCATACTGATCTACATCTGGTACGCCTTCCGCCGGGTTCCCCGGGCCTACCGCTATGGGGTGGCTGCGATCGTCACCCTTATCCACGATACCGTGATCGTGCTCGGCGTCTTCTCCATCCTCGGCCGCGTTCTGGGCATGGAAGTCAATGCCATGTTCATTGTCGGCATCCTCACCGTGGCCGGATACTCGGTCAATGACACCATCGTGGTTTTCGACCGCATCCGTGAGAACACTATCCGGGTGCCCGACCGCAGGCTTGAGGATACGGTGAACCTCAGCATCATTGAGAGCGTGGGCCGGTCCGTGAACACCAGCTTCACCACGTTGATGGTGCTGTTGGCCATGCTGCTAATCGGCGGCGAATCAATCCGCGAACTGCTGCTGGTGGTGGCCATCGGCGTTGTGGTTGGAACCTACAGCTCCATCTTCATCGCGGCCCAGTTCCTGGTGATCTGGGAACGCCGCGAGTTCGGCCGCGTCTTCAGCCTGGGCCGCCGGGAGGCAACCGCTTAGGCTACAATGGGGCAGGCTGTGAGGAGCAGAGGCTATGAAGTACGAAGTCATACTACTCCGTTATCCCCCGGACGACGGTATGCCCAACGGCTATTGGGTAGCCGACTGCCCATCGGTGGCGGGTTGCGTCACCGACGGCGAGACCCGAGATGAAGCCTTGGCTATGGCCGCCGACGCGATTGACCTCTGCCTTGAGGATGACCAGCCGCTGGATGCGGCCGCGACACAGCGCCAGAAAGCGGCCACGTTGCGCGAAGTTCAAGAAGAAGGTGTAGTCATTGCCATTGAGACCCACTTGGTGGAACCCAAGGCAATGACTGACGAGGAACTGGCGTCTTGGCCAACCTCGGCCCACCTGGTTCCCGGCACAACGAGCTAAAGGGCTGTGCCGAGTTATTTTCGCAATCTCAAAACGGCGGACGTGTTTTCAGCATACTTCCGGATGGGATTTGTCCGCGTAAATAACCGGGGGCGACATCACAAGCTCCGTCACCGCCGGCTGAACTTGACGATGATTATTCATCGGCACCGGGGGCGAAATTCCCGAAGGTACATTGGCTCGTGCCGTTCGTAGGTCGGGGGTAACCGAGAGGAGTTCCTGGCCGCATTGGCTGGAGAGACGCCAGAGCGGTTCCGCGAATAGCTTGACTACCTTCTCGGATTCAACACCACCCGCCCGAACGGTTCCCACTCGCGCACCATCCGCACCGCTTCGGCCACTCCCTGCTCAGTGAGGGGCAGCACATCCGATACGACCGGCTCCAGTTCACCCACCTCCGCCATCTCTACGCACCGCTCCAGCGTCAGCCGCGATACTCCGGATACCCCGGTCAGCCGCAGGTCTCGGAATATCACCTCGGCCAGGCGCACGGCCGTTGGCTCCCCGGTCACGTCCCCGAGCAGCGCGATGCGCCCAAACTGCCCCAGGCACCGCAGGCTATCGGGCCACAGCGGAGGCCCCACCGTATCGATCACCACGTCCGCGCCCGCGTCCTCCGTGAATGCCAGCACAATCTCCGCCAGATCCAGCCCATCTCCGACCTCAACCACTACTGACGCTCCCAGTTGTTCCAGCCCGGCCGTCTTGCCCGGTGACGATGTCACCGCGATCACCTGCGCGCCCCGGGCCGCCGCCAGTTGCACCGCATGGCTGCCCAGCCCGCCGCCGGCTCCCGTTACCACCACCGTTTCCCCCTCCGAGACCTGCGCAACTTGGATGCCCGATAGAGCGACCCCGGCGGGACACGCCAGCAGCGCAGCTCGCTCAGCTGACAGCCGGTCTGGTAATCCCACCAACGCCGTCTCTGGAAGGGCCACGTACTCTGCAAATCCCCCATCCCTGCCATGTCCGATCCCGGCCCCGTGCTCGCATCGATGTTCCCGACCGGCCAGGCACCGTGCGCAATTGCCACAAGCTGCGGTCAGCAGGCTCACCACCCGGTCCGCTTCTTGAAAAACGGTGGCGCCTGCTCCCAATGAAACAACCGTACCGGCTATTTCGTGCCCCAGGATGACGCCCGGCGCGACGCCCCGCCGCAGCGTTCCCGTCATCACCAGGTAGTCGTGGTGGCAGAATCCGCAGGCATCCACCCGCAGCAGCACTTCGCCGGGCCGCGGCGTCGGAACATCGCATACCATTATCGCCAGCGTGGGCGGATTGCCCGCTGCCACCAGTGACAGCGCGTTCATGGTCTGCGGAACGGATGAATGCGTCATGGCGTTCATGGTAAAGCAAGCCCCGTTTCTGCGATACTGTGCCAACTCCCGTCCTGCCGAAGACCCGGCGGGATATTATCGAGGCAATCGCGATGATTATTGGCGCTCATGTTTCCGCCGCCGGCGGCATTGGCAACGCCGTGGACCGCGCCGTCGACATCGGCGCTGAAGCCGTACAGATTTTTGGCTCCTCCACCCGTTCCTGGCGTTTCAAAGCTCTCACCGACGCCCAAGCGGACGCCTTCCGCGAAAAGAACGCCGAGGCCGGGTTGGCGCCGCCCTTTCTCCATGCCATTTACCTGATCAACCTGGGCAACTCCAACCCGGAAAACGTCGACAAGTCCGTGAATTCGCTGGTCCAGTACATGCACCTGGCCGACCAGATCGGCGCCGGCGGCGTCATCTTCCATCCCGGCAGCCACGGCGGCTCCGGATACGAGGGCGTCTTCCAGCAGGTCGTGGACAGTATTCACCGGGTGCTGGATCACACACCCGAGGGTCCGCTGCTTTGCCTGGAGAACATGGCCGGCATGGGTCAGCACATCGGCGCCAAGTTCAGCGAGCTGGGCGAGGTCATGCGCGCGGTGGACAGTCCCCGGCTCGGCATCTGTCTGGACACTCAGCACGCCTTCGCCGCCGGGTACGATCTCACCAACCCCGAGGGCGTCGCCGGCATGATCGATGAGTTCGACCGGGACATCGGCCTCGACCGGCTGAGTGCCGTGCATGCCAACGATTCCAAGCGACCCTGCGGCTCTGGGGTGGACCGCCACGACAACATCGGCGAGGGCCTGATCGGAGAGGAGGGCTTTGCCAATATCATGTCCCACTCCGCCTTCGCCGACGTGCCCTTCTTCCTGGAGGTTCCGGGCTACGACAAGGACAACCGCGGCCCCGACAAACCCAACGTTGACATCCTCAAGCAAATCCGCGCTCGAGTGTCCGCCGTTGACTCTCCCTGATTACATGAGCTCTGACGAATTTGAGGGCCTGGTGCAGCAGGCTTACTGGGAGTTGCCCGAAAACTTCCGCGCTTCCCTGGAGAACGTCGACATCCTGGTCGAGGATTTTCCGGGTCCTGAAGCGGTCGATGCCGAGGACTTCTCCGACCACGACCACGGCGACAATCTGCTCGGCCTCTACGTCGGCGTTCCCCTGGTTGATCGTTACGCGGCCGATCCCATGATGCCCGACCGCATCTACATCTACCGGCTGCCCATCCTGGACATCTGCGACACTCACGACGACGTTGTCCGGGAGGTGCGCACCACGCTGCTGCACGAAATCGGCCACTTCCTGGGACTGAATGAACAAGATCTGGACCGGCTGGGTTACGCCTGACTGGCGGGCCATGTCATGGCCTGACCGCTTGGCGTGGTTCATCGGCAGCGGTTTTGGCAGCGGCTTCTCCCCACTGGCTCCCGGAACGGCGGGCTCCGCCGCCGCCGCGGTTATTTACTGCGGCGTAATGCTGCTGCTGCCTGCGGACGCGGACTTTCTCATCCGGTGGTTGACGGTGTTGCTGATGGCCGCGCTTGGATTCAGCATCGGTGTATGGGCAACCGGGCGCATGTCAACCGATGATAATCCCGACCCGGGGACTGCCGTTTGGGATGAGTTTGTAGGCATGTGGCTGACGGCACTGCCCACAGCGACTCTGCCGTGGATTGGGTGGCAGCATCCCGCGACCCTGTTTTGGATTGTCGGGTGGGTCGCGGCGGCGTTTATCGTGTTCCGGGCTTTTGACACGCTCAAACCCTGGCCGTGTCGTCGCCTGGAACGGCTGCATGGCGGATGGGGCATCATGCTCGACGACGCTGCCGCCGCCGTATGGGGAGTGCTGGCCATGCAGGTTCTCTTCACCGCCAAGGCGCTGATATCATTTCTGTCCTGGAACGCAGGGATCATTGGTTGAGCCCGAAAATCTCCCCCAGCGCCGTCCGTTCCAGCGCCTGCATCGTCTCCCGTTCGTCGTCGTCATAATGGTCGTGGCCCAGCAGGTGCAGCGCCCCGTGAACGACGAGCAGCGCCAACTCCCGGCGCAGTGGAACGCCCTGCTCCTCCGCCTGTCGCGCGGCCTGCGGCACCGAGACGATTATCTCCCCCAGGGGCGGCGGCTCTTCCTCGGGCAGCGGCCAACCGGGAGGCGCGTCGTGATCCGACCAAGGCCCATCGTCATCCCCTTCCCAGTGCCCCCAGTGCTCGAACGAAAACGACAGCACGTCGGTCGTCCGGTCCACTCCTCGGTACTCCCGATTCAGTTGCCGCACCGTTTCGTCGTTGGTCAGCAGCAGGCTGACTTGCCCGTGGGTATCCGCCGAAAGCGATCCGGCCAGACCGTGCCGAACCGCTGCCTCCAACCAGCCGTCATCGCTAACGTCACCGCATCCTTCCGGCAGGTTGATCTGCACGCTTACAACGATATTGGGGAGCAGCATATCCATCGTCCTGAAATTATCGCCCCAATAACCCCGTGATACAATTGCATCCATAGTTTCGGACGCAGGACGACGCCATGAGCGATGAGCAGTTTACTCCCAACTCGGACCCCGGCGACGATCGCTGGGCCGACTATGCCCTGCCGGAAGAGGGCGTGGCTGACCTGGCTGATCGGTTGGTGGAGTTTCTTCCGGAACACGAAGAAAATGATCCTCCGCTCATCATCGGCCAAGTTCTGGACGACTTTATCGACCAGTCCGGCGCCATGCCCGAAAACCTGCGCGAGGAAGACGCTCACGCGGTGATCTGCCAGATGCAGATGGCGGTCACCCTGGCCTACCAGTTGGGCCGCCTCGAGTCCCGCTCCCCGGAAATGGTGCGCCGGTTCATTCTTGAGGCCATCGAAAAGTGGGAGGCCAAACCCCTCTCGGACTCGCTGGACTTCGTCGAAGCCGATTTTCGCAAGCCCAAGGAGTTGGTGCTGCCGCGTTTGCGCCGCTGGTGGCAGGAAAATCTCACTACCGAAGACTACTACTGGGACGAAGACTAGTTCGTGTCTCGGTTTTCCGTTTCGCGACGCTGAAAGCGTCACTGTACGCTGTTCTGACTGGGCTTCGAGTCCGGCGTTGATTGGGAGGGAACCTATCCGATGACCAGCGCCACTTATGACCTGGTGCTGTCGGGCGGCAACCTGCTCGACCCGGCCCAGGGAATCGACGACGAACGCCGTGACATAGCATTCAAGGACGGCAAGGTCGCTGCGGTTGCCGACCACATCGACCCCGCCGCCGCAACCCAGGCCATTGACGCCAGCGGCAAATTAATCACTCCCGGCCTCATCGACTTGCACGGCCATTTCTACCATGGCGGCAGCGGCACCGCCGTCCACGCCGATCAGACCTGCCTCGGCAGCGGTGTAACCACTGGCGTCGACGCCGGCTCGGCCGGTTTTCTCAACTACGGAGCGATGCGCGACTACGTGTTTCCGGCGCACCGCACCCGCCTGCTCGCCTTCCTGCACATCGGAGCCGTTGGCTTGGCCGCCAACGGCGTTTTGGGCGGTGGTCTCCACGACATGCGCATCATCGACGTCGACCGTACAGTGCGGGCCATCAAGGAAAATTCCGGCTTCGTCTTCGGAGTCAAAGTCCGCATGCACCATGACGCCGTGGCCCGGTGGAACGCCCACGAGGCCATGGCCCGGGCCCGAGAAGCCGCCACCGAGGCCGGAGTCCATCTGATGGTGCACGTCAGCGGCACGCCCATTCCCCTGCCCGATGTGCTGGAACACCTCGGCCGCGGCGACATCTCCACCCACGCCTTCAACGGACTGCCCGACAACATCCTTGACAAGGCAGGCAAGGTTCGACCTGAAGTCCGCGCCGCCGTCGACCGAGGGGTCGTCATGGACGTGGCCCATGCCGGCGTCCACTGCGACGTCGAGGTGGTCAAGGCGGCCATGGATCAGGGCGTCATCCCCGATACCATCAGCACCGACGTCCACATCGCGCCGCCGGGTCGCATCGTCTACCTGATGAACGATCTGGTCAGCAAGTTCCACGCCCTGGGCATGCCGCTGTCCGACGCCGTCGCCGCCAGCACCAGCCGGCCCGCCGAGATTCTCGGGTTGCAGGACAGCATCGGCTCCCTGGCCGTCGGCTTGGAAGGCGACGCCGCGGTCTGGGACAAGCGCCAGGGTCGGTTCGTTTGGCACGATATGGCCGGCCACAACGTCGATGGCGCTCTCCGACTCGACACTTTCGCCACCGTCAAGGGAGGCATGACCGCCTGGCGCGAGGGCCAACTCGTGCAGATGGGCGAGTGCTAGCGGCTACCGCTAAAAGGACACGTTATGCGCATCGGCGAATTTGACATAGTTGAACCCATCCCCGAGTTGCATGAGCCCCACCTGCTGGCTGTGCTCCGGCCGTGGATCGATGTGGGAAACGTGGGCAGCCTGTCCCTGGGCAGGATTGAACGCCACCTCCGCAGCCAGGAACTCGGTCGCCTGTATCGTCCGGGCCGTTACTACGATTTCACCCGCTACCGCCCGCGCTCCTACCTCGTCAATGGCCGCCGGGAGGTCACGGTTCCCAACACCATCATCCGCTACGCCAACCCGGAAGATGGTCAACACCTGCTGACCGCCCATTTCCTCGAGCCCCACCTCTACGGCGAAGACTACTCCGACGCGCTTCTGGAGATCATCAACCACTTCGGTGTGAAGCAGTACGCCCTCATCGGGGGCATGTACGACATGGTGCCGCACACCCGCCCGCTGGTGGTTTCGGGCTTGGGCACTGGGGAGAACGTGGAGCGTGACTACCGCATCGCCAACGCCCGTGCCAGCAGCTACGAAGGCCCCACCACCATCACCTACACCATCAGCCAAACCGCCGCTGAGACGGGAGTCGAGACCCGTGCCTTCGTTGTCCACCTGCCTCAATACCTCAATCTGGACGACGATCACCAGGGCGCGGCCCGCATGATGGACCTGCTCTGCCGCATGTACAACCTCCCCGACTATATCGCCCAGACCGAACGCGGTCAGAAGCAGTACGACGAGCTCACTCCCAATGACGGGCAGATCCCCAGCGGCGACACGCTCGCCCGCATCGAGGAGATGTACGACAACGAGTACGGCGCTGACGAGGATGCCGAGCCCACCACGCCGCTGCCCTCCAGCATCGAAGAATTCCTCCAGGGCCTCGGCGCAGATCTCGGCGACGACGAGGAGAACCGCTAGGCCCCTGCCCTCTGCGGGGATAGAGAACCCATGGTATCCCCATCGCATTCAACCGGAGTCAGACCGCCGGTAGCCCAGCTCCTCCAGAAGCTAATCCGCTTCGACACCACCAACCCGCCCGGCAACGAGAGCGACTGCGCAGCCTACTGCCGGAACGTCCTCGCCGACGCCGGCATCGCCGCCGACCTCATCGGCGACGATCCTGATCGCCTCAACGTGGTCAGCCGCCTGCCTGGTCGCGGCGACGCCCCGCCGCTGCTGCTTTACGGCCACATCGACGTGGTTCCCACCGTCTCCCAGCCCTGGGACGTCCCGCCCTTCGAGGGCCGCCTCCAGGACGACTACGTCTGGGGCCGCGGCGCGCTGGACATGAAGGGCGGCGTCGCCATGATGATGGACGCCTTCATCCGCGTCCACCAGGAAGGTGCGAGCCTCCCCGGCGACGTCATCCTGGCATTGGTCAGCGACGAAGAGGCCGGCGGCAACACCGGCGCCGCCTGGCTGGCGCAAAACCATCCCGAAATGTTCGACGGCGTCCGCTACGCCGTCGGCGAGTTCGGCGGCTTCAGCAAGACTTACCGGGGCCGCAAGTTCTACATGGTTCAGGTTGCCGAGAAGCAGGGCTGCCAAGTCCAGGCCGTCGCTCGCGGACCCGGAGGACACGGTTCGCTGGTGCACCGCGACACCGCGCCCACTCGCATGGCGAAGTTTCTCGTCAACCTCGACAGCGCACCGCTGCCGTTCCACGTCCATCCGGTCACGCGGATGATGATCGAGGCTATGAGCGGCAGCCTGCCGATGCCGGACTGCGCCTTTCTGAAACTGCTGCTCAACCCCGCGTTCACCGGCCGTATGTTGCGACGCATGGGAACGGCCGGCCGTGAGCTGGAGCCCCTGTTCCGGCACACCGCCAATGCCACCGTCATCGCCGGCGGCGAAAAAACCAACGTCATCCCCAGCGAGGTGACGGTTACCCTCGATTGCCGGATGCTCCCCGGCTACGACACCGAGGACCTGCTAGGCGAGTTGCAGCACATCGCCGGCCCCGACATCGAGCTCCACGCCATCCGCTTTGAGCCGAAGCCCTGGGCACTCAACATGGGTCTCTTCGACACTCTGTCCGACATCATTCGGGAGCGGGATCCCGAGGGCGTCTCCGTGCCCATGCTCATGCCCGCCAGTACCGACGGTCGCCATTTCGCCGCGCTGGGTATCCAGACCTACGGTTGGATGCCCATGAACCTGCCCGCTGATTTTGACTTCCTCAAGACCATCCACGCCGCCAACGAGCGCGTGCCGGTCTCCGCGTTGCAGTTCGGAGCGGAGGCCCTTTACCAGTTGCTGCAACGCTTCCACGAGTGATGGCGCGTGCGATGGCTCTGTTGGCGGGGTTGCTCGCCGCCACGGCACCGGTGATGATCGCCTGCGCTGCCGATCCGCCGATTCCCGTACCAACCCAGGCTGGCACTCCCACGACACATGCAGCAGTGCCGCAGTCCAGTGGAATCGCCACCTCCGCTGCTCGACCACCTCCCACCGAGACAGTCCAACCCGTCCCCAAGGTAGAGATCGCTACAACTCCACCGTCGGCTACGAATACGCCGCCGCGACCTGAGCCTACATTGACGCCCGTGCAACAGTCCGCGGGGATTGAACCCCAGACGACGGCCGCGGACCGTTTCTTGATCCGGCTTAAAGACGACTTGGACGATCCGCTCGGCTATTGCATCGATGTGCGCGGGTTCGGCTCCGGCATTCGGCTGGACGCTGACCTGCAAGCCCACAGTTGTAAAACCAGCGCTGCGGATGATCAGGCCTTTGCCATATTGGATGAACCGCCGGCAGGCGGCATTGTGCTGGTCAATTACGACGTCTGCTTGGCAGTAACCGAACCGGAATCCGGCGCGTCCATTATGCTGAGTCCGTGTGATGACGAGTCCGTTTTCCGGCGGTTCGAATGGCTGGACGATGGGCGGGTGCATCTGCTCGTGGAGCGGGACGCCTCGAGTCCGAAGTTGTGCATCGGCGTTGCCGACGGCACCGGCGAACCCGCCGGAGGCCGCAACCACCTGCGCCGCGACTTGGTGCTGCGCGACTGCGCCGGGACGGACCTTGCCTTGATCACGTGGAACGAGGCACCGAATCAATAAGGGCGGATGATTATCCGCCCCTGCATCGTTGCCCGAGTCGACGAAATGGGGCTATACGGTTGCCGCCGTCGCTCCCTTGGCGATCTCAATCAGCCGCTCAAAAGCGTCCGGATCCCGCACTGCCATATCCGCCAGCATCTTGCGGTCGATCTCGATGCCGGCGACGTTCAGGCCGTGCATGAACTGGCTGTAGGTCATTCCGTGCTGCCGGGTAGCCGCGCCGATGCGAATGATCCACAGGCGTCGGAAATCGCCCTTGCGCTGACGCCGATGTCGGTAGGCGTGGCTCCAAGCGTGCATCACCGCTTCTTTGGCCCACTTGTAGTTGCGCCCGGAGGACGCCTGGTAGCCCTTGGCGGCTTTGATGATTTTCTTGTGGCGGGCGCGCTTGGTGACGCCCCTCTTGACTCTTGGCACGGTTGTGGTCTCTCCAGACTAAACGTCGTAGGGCACGAGCCGGCTCAGACGCTTCACGTCGGCGTCCGTGAATCCGATCTTCTGCGCGAATTTCCGAGTGACTTTCTTCGGCTTCTTGCGCCGGAGGTGGCTGCTCATCCGCTTGCGGCGGAGTAGTTTGCCGGAGCCCGTCACGTGGATGCGGGCCTTGGCCCCTTTGTGGGTTTTCAGTTTGGGCATGTGCGATTATTCCGTAGCTACTGCTTCCTTGCGTTCGTTGCGAGCGGCAACCGTCGGGTTGGGAATCAGGACCATCGACATGGCCCGCCCTTCCATTGAAGGTTGCTGTTCCAACCGAATGTCGTCTTTCATCTCCTCTGCTACCCGCTTCAAAAGCGAAAGACCATTTTGCTGGTGTACTGCCTCGCGCCCGCGGAACCGCACCGTCAGTTTGACCTTGTCGCCGTTGCCGATGAACTGGCGCACCTTGCGCAACTTGGCGTCGAAGTCGTGGGTGCCGATGTTGGGGCGGAACCGCACTTCCTTCAGCTCGTTGCTCTTCTGGGACTTGCGGGTCTCGCGCTCCTTCTTGGACGAGAGGTACCGGAGCTTTCCGTAGTCCAGCAGCCGCGCGACCGGCGGATCGGCGTTGGGCGCCACTTCCACCAGGTCAAGGTCATTCATCCGCGCCCTGGAGAGAGCGTCGGACACCGTCATCACGCCAAGCTGCTCGCCATCTTCTCCAATAACTCGTACCCGTGGGACGCGTATCTGTTCGTTGACCCTGTACTGCCTGGCTATGGCGTCACCTCCTTGGTGGTGCGTAACGTAGAAGGCTGGGACTGGAACAGCCCCAACCGCTCATCATTGCACTATTTTAGCGGCGGGCCACCGGGCAGTCAACGATTTGAGAGGCGGTTCAGCTCGTCGCGGCCCTCACCTCACCGTTCGTTGCGTCATCTCCCCGCTCTGACCGTTGCGTCGAGCCAGGCCGGTTCAGTCCAGCTCGTCGTCCTCGTCGTCTTCGTACAGGTCTTCGTCATCATCGTCGATGTCGTCTTCACCGAAGAGGTCTTCGTCTTCGTCCTCGTCGTCTCCGGCCAGCGCCTCGAAGATCCGGTTCAACTGCTCGTCTTCCTCCGAGCCTGGAGCTGCCAGCATGCGGGCGGCTCCAGATGCTTCTTCGGGCTCCGGTTCTTCGACGGGGACCCCCGCAAATCCGTAGAAAACGTCGCTTTCCAGCACCCGGGCCAATCCGTTCACCGTCAGCGTGATTGGTCGAATTGGCGTTGACCACTTTTCGGTCAATTCCGCATGCAACTCCGTCAGGGGCATCGGGTCCTCTCCCCGCAGCAGCAGGGTGCGGAACACTATCTCCTGCAGGGGCATTGCCGACAGTATGAACTCGGTGTCTTCGGCGCAATGCGTCCTGATCTCTTTGACCAGATCGGACGGATCCGCGATTTCGGCCGGCGTCTTGCCAAACGATGGGCAAGTGGTGTTGAGCCGAGCCAAGAGCAACGGTATCGGAGACCGGTTCAACTCCTCCAGCCGTTCCAGGCTGAACCGGTATTCACGTCCCGCCGATCTGCTATTTCCGGTGACGGTGGTCGTCATGCGTTAACCTCTTCATTCCAGTCCAGCATTATGATCTTTACGGCTTGCCCGGCGTTCTTGCGCGGCAGGTCCGCCGGGCAGATCGCCAGTCCGTTGGCCTTGGACAGCGACGTCAGGATGTTTGATCCCTGGGGCCCGGTCGGTGTGGCGTACCAGGTGCCGTCCCGCCGCTCCACCTCTACCCGCGCGTATACCCGGCGCCCGTCGCTGTTGAAAATCGGCCCGGTGAGGACTCCTTCGACCTCCGGGCGTGCCAGCAGGTCCCGTCCCAGCATCCGGCGCACCGCCGCCCGGCCAAACATTTCGAACGCCAGCAGTGCGCTGACCGGGTTCCCTGGCAACCCCAGCAGCGGCAGCGGCTCCCGTCCTTCCCGCCGGATCAGGCCGAAGGCCAGTGGCTTCGCCGGCCGCATCCGCACCGACCAGAAGTTCATGTCGCCCCGCTGCTCCAGCACGTCCTTCACCATGTCGTAGTCACCCTTGGACACGCCGGCCGAGGTTACCAGCAGGTCCGCGTCCGACGCTGCGTCAATGCAACGGTGCAGGTCGTCCAGGTTGTCCCGCGCGATGCCGACCGTCTTCGCCTCGCCGCCCGCCGTCCGCACCGCGGCAGCCACGCTGCTGCTGTTGCTGTCGTAGATGTGGCCCGGCGCCAATTCGTCGCCTACCGTGGTCAGCTCGTCGCCCGTCGACAGCACCGCAACCACCGGCCGCCGGATCACCCGTGCGGTAGCGAGTCCCAGCGAGGCCAGCACTCCGGCTTCGGCGGGTCGGATCACGGTGCCCGCCGGCAGCACCAGTTCGCCGGCCCGCACATCCTCGCCGGCGGGTCTGACATTGCTGCCCAGCGGCAGGGACTTGCGGATTTCAATCTCATCCAACGGTGTGCCGGCGCGCCGGCGGTCCATCTCGTCGGTTTCCTCAAAGGGAACCACGGTGTCCGCGCCGTCGGGGACCGGAGCGCCGGTCATGATCCGGATCGCCGTGCCCTTGGTGACGGTCTGGTCCGACACCTGCCCGGCGGCGACCGCGGAGATCACCGACAGTTGCGGCGCGTGATCGTCCGCTGCTACGATGTCATCGTGCAGCACCGCGTAGCCGTCCATGGCCGAATTCGCCAGCGGCGGCAGGTTGAGCGGGGAGGTGACGTCTTCCGCCAGCGCCAGTCCCAGGCACTCCAGGACGGGCAGCTCAACCGCGTCCAGCGGGCTGAAGTGGGCGATGATGCGCTCGAAAGCCTGCTCCACTTCCAGCATGTCCTCATGACCATGGCCGTTGTCGTGGCCCCGATGGCGTCCGCCGTGACCGTGATGGCCATGCTCTCGGTGGACGTGGTCGGCGTGGCCATGATCATGGATGCTTTCGTGATCCCCATCGCCGTGGGCGTCATGGGCGTGCAGTTCTCGCGAATGGGCGTGTGTAGTCATGGCAATCGCGTCCGTGGTGGTGTGAAGGACGGCAAGCAACAAACAATCGTACCACACTCGCCCGCCGGTTCAGACAACACCCGTTTGCGTAACCGGCCAATGGAATTGGACATCGGCACCTGAAAACGTCATTCCTGCGAAAGCAGGAATCCAGCGCCGGGGCAGATCGGTTTCGCCCGAGTTACCGTGCCCTACGCCCGAACTGTCGCCCCCGCTTCCCGCTCCAGCGCGCGCGTCAGGCCGTTCACTGCTCGGTTCACGTCCTCCGCAGTCAGTGTCCGATCCGCGGCTCGGAACCGGATGCGAAACGCCAGCGAACGCGTGCCCGACGGCAGGTTTTCCCCGGCGTACACGTCGAACAGCTCCGCTCGTTCCACCAGCCGCACCCTCTCGATCAGAGATTGGACCCTGGCCGCCGGCACGTCCGCCGGCACCACCAGCGCCAGGTCTCGGTTCGCCGCCGGGAAGCGCGACAGCGACTGGAACCGACCGCGGTCCGGTCCCGCCTCCAGCAGGTCGTCCAGACGCACCTCGAAATACACCACCGGATCGGTCCCCAGGTCGAACGCCTCGCGAATGTCGGGATGCAGCTCCCCGATCACGCCAACGTCCGCCACGCCGGCCGCAACCCGCGCGCACCGTCCCGGGTGGAACATCGGGTCGTCATGCGATGCCAGCGACGTGGCGATGCCCACGCGGTCCATTGCCGCCGACAACGTTCCCGACAGGTCAAAGAAGTCCAGCGGTTCGCCCGAGCTGAGCCAGTTGGCGTCGTATCGCGGCCCGGACATCACCGCTGCTGCCACTTCCCGTTCGACGGGCAGTCCCGCAGCTTGCGGGATGAACGCCCTTCCCAGCTCGAACAGGCGGAAACCGCCATCGTTGTGGCCCCGGTTGTAGGCCAGAGTGTTCAGGATGCTGGCGGCCAGGGTCGGGCGCATGATGTCCTGCTCGGTGGACATCGGGTTTGCCACCCTGAGCAACACGGGCGCGCCGTCCGACTCGCCGGCGGTGCTGAGCCGGTCCAGGTCCTCGGCGCTGACCAGCGGGTAACTGATGGTTTCCTGCATCCCCGCCGCTGCCAACGCGTCTCGTAAGCCGTCTTTCAGCGCCGTCATCCCGTTAGGGCGATGGTACGGAATTGGCGAAGACAGCATGGTGGTGGGCACTTCGTCGTACCCGATGATCCGGATGACCTCCTCGATTAGATCCTCTTCAATGGCGATGTCGCTGCGCCAGTAGGGCGGGTCGGCCTCAAGGCTGTCCGGGTCGGTGCGCCGTGTCGTGATGCCCAGGCTGGCCAGCACGGTCTCTGCGCGGGCGATGTCCAGATCCATTCCAAGCACCTGCCGCAGCCGCGCCACCGTGAGCGGAACCGCGGAAACCTCGGCGTCGCCTCCGGGAAACACGTCAATGATGCCGGACGCCGCCTGCCCGCCGGCGGTCTCTAGGATCAGTTGCGTCGCTCGGCGCAGCGCGATGGGCGCCAACTCCGGGCGCAGTCCCTTCTCAAAACGCAGACTCGCCTCGGTTCGCAGGTTCAGGTCCGTCGACGTGCGCCGGTTGTTCAGCGGATGAAACGTCGCCGATTCCAGCAGCATGTTGGTCGTGCCCGCCGTGATCTCGCTGTTGGCCCCACCCATGACACCGCCGATGCCAATCGCCTGTGCCGGGTCCGCGATCAGCAGGTTGTCGGTGGACAGTTTGCGGCTCACCCCGTCCAGGGTCGTGAACTCCTCACCCTCGGCCGCCCGCCGCACCACCACGTGGTGGTCCGTAACCGTGTCCAGGTCGAAAGCGTGCAGCGGCTGGTTGAACTCCAGCATAACGTAGTTGGTCACGTCCACCACGTTGTTTATCGGACGCAACCCCGCGCGGTTCAGCCGCTCCTGCATCCATTGCGGTGACGGCCCGATGCTGATCCCCATGATCACCGAAGCCGTGTAGCGCGAGCAAAGATCTGGATCTTCTATGGTTACCCGCGCCAGCGTCTCTACCGGAACGTCCGCCTCCGCGTATCCAACCTCCGGAACACGGACGGGCTGCCCGGTGATTGCGCCGATCTCCCGCGCCACACCCAGGATGGACAGGCAGTCGCCACGATTCGGCGTCAGCTCCAGTTCGAGGAACGTGTCGCCCAACGCTTCGTCCAGGGGCGTGCCGACCACCGCGTCGTCCGGCAGAACGATGATCCCTTCGTGCTCGTCGCTGATTTCCAGCTCTGCTTCCGAGCAGATCATGCCTTCTGAAACGACACCCCGTATCGTCGCCGGTTTGAGCTCTTCCCGCCGCCCGTTGTGCATGTTCATCAGCGTGACGCCGGGACGAGCGAAGCAGATCTTCTGGCCGGCCGCGACGTTGGGAGCGCCGCAAACTACCTCGACCGCCGGACCATCGCCCGGATCAACCTCGCAAAGCGTTAGCGTGTCCGCGTTGGGATGCGGCCTGGTTGCCCGCACGTAACCAACCACGCAGCCCTCCCAACTGCCCCGGGTGAACACGTCGCCCACCTCGATGCCTCCCATGGTCAGCCGGTGCGCTAACTCATCGGGCTCCAGCGCAATGTCAACGTATTGCGAAAGCCAGGAGAAGGGTATGAGCATGTTGTTGTCCGAAGGCGCTAACGATTCCGAATTTGGGACTGTCGATCCCTCTATGTTCCAGACGATATCGATTCGACAGGCGCATCGGTCGGGATATCGATGTCCGGCACGGGTTCCTCTAGAATGTCCTCGAAAATACGCTTGGCAGCGGCGCGTTCGCCGTTGGCGAGCATGGTCTTCGCCTCTTCACGCAACTCGTCGCGCACAACTTCACTACGCGTGACTGCTGCTCGGGCTGTATCAATCCATCCGGCCATTACCGTCACCCCGTTCTCGTTGCCCATTCGCGGAGGTACTCGCGTGCCACATCTATATCCGCCTGCTGCTCTCTCGCGGAACTCTTGATTCCTACCACCAACAATATCACCGAATCGTCACCCATTTGGGAGTAGTACAACCTGGGACCGGCACCGCGGCCCAGAAACCGCCGCTCCCGAAGGCCGCCTCCCAGGATTCTCGTATTCCCTAAGTTCCCCTGTTCGATCCTCGCTATACCGGCGATCACCCGTGCCTGGCTGCGGTCGTCAAGTCGGTCGAAACTGCGGCGGAACAGGTTGCGTCCATTCGCATCGGTGTACTCCTCGATGATCATGCGAGGCTGGTTCAGTCGTCCCGATCGGGTGCTCTAGAACTGACGCAAAAACCTCACGTCGTTTCGGTAGAAATGCCGGATATCGTCAATCCCGTACTTCAGCATCCCGATCCGCTCCGGTCCCATGCCGAAGGCGAACCCCGTGTAGCGCTGCGGGTCGTACCCAACGCCCTCCAGCACCCGCGGATGAACCATTCCTGCCCCCATGATCTCGATCCAGTCCTCGTCCCGATTGATCGGCCGTCGCCCCGTCTCCGGATCCACGAAGTTGGAGATGGACATGTCCACCCCCGGCTCGACGAACGGGAAGTAGTCGCACCGGAACCGGATCTGGCGGTCCTCGCCGAACACCCGCCGCGCGAATTCGTACAGTGTCCCCTTGAGGTCTGCAAAGGTGATCCCCTCGGCCACGGCCAACCCCTCGATCTGGTAGAAGTGCCATTCGTGGGTGGCGTCGGTGGCCTCGTACCGATAGCACTTGCCCGGCACCACCACCCGCACCGGCGGGTCTTGCGCCTCCATCACCCGTGCCTGCATCGGCGAGGTGTGGGTCCGCAGCAACATTGGTTGCTGCTCCTCTTCATTGACATAATCGATCCACAGCGAGTTCCACATATCCCGGGCCGGGTGCCCCGCCGGAATGTTGAGCATCTCGAAGTTGTAGTGGTCCAGCTCAACCTCTGGCCCCTCAACCACGCTGAACCCCATGGCCATGAAAGCTGCGCATATCTCCCGCACGATTTGCGTCGTCGGGTGCAGCCGACCGGTGACCACCGGTCTTCCCGGCAGGGTGACGTCCAGCGCGTCCTGTGCTGCCAGCGTCGCTTGCGCTAGTTCCCGCGTGCGCCGGGCCAGCGCTTCTTCCAGCGTGTTCTTGGCCTGGTTGGCCCGCGAACCTACCTCACGCCGGAGGTCCGGTTCCAGGCCCGACAGCGACCGCAGCAACCCGGTGAGCTTCCCCCGGCGTCCCAGGTAGCCTACCCGCCACTGTTCCACCCCGTCGCTCTCGCCGATGCCGTTGAGCTCTTCGAGCGCGTCGCAGGTCAGTTGGTCGATGGTTTCTATGGAAAGCGCGTTTGCCATGAGAACTGACACCACACAAACCGAATACAAAGGGGACGCAAAAATTATAGGCAGCGCATTCGCGGAGGGTCAAGAAATTTCGAGGCCCAAACGCGCCGCCAGCCATGCCCCGCGCACTTGTCCGTGAACGTGCCCACCCCCCTCAGTGGCCCCGTCGTAGACCCTGAAATCGCAATCTGGCAGCGCCGCCGCCAACTCCTCTGCAAACGTCAGCGGGCACATGCTCCGGTCAAATCGGCCCGCGCTCATCAGCACTGGGCATCCCACCTGTGCCGCGGTGGTCACCGGATTTACAACCGACAACAGATCCTGGACCGTGCTGAGGCTATCTGAATTTGCCCGCAGGTAATCACCCAATTCCGCCAGCGGGTAACCCAGGCCGGGCTCCAGTGCCGTGGGATGACCCAACGCCATCGGTGTGTCCGCTGCCACCGCCGAAACTGCCGGCCGCCGCGCCGCCGCCGCCAACGCCAGGCTGGCCCCAAGCCCCGCGCCGGTCAGCGCGATCGTGCGGGACAACTCGGCGGTTCCCTGCAAACCTAGCACATCCACCGCGCGCAGCGCATCGGCGTACGCTCCAAAGAGCGTGTACGTGTCCGCGTTTTCGATGCCGTCGGTGAGCAGGCCCGGATAGCTGGCCCGCACTTGAGCGTCGCTGTTCCTCTGACCCCGGTGCGTTGCGTTCATCACCACGGCTCGATGCCGCAGCGGCGTGTAGATTATGTCGTGCACGCTAGCGTAGTCCGGCATCCGGATCAGCGCCGGAAACGGTCCGCCCTCTTTGGGAATCGAAAGCCAGGCGAACAATCGGTCCCCGCCGGTACCCGTGTAGCGCATCCGGAAGACGTCCCATTCCGGTTGAGAGTAGAACGCATCCCGCTCGATCTGGATCTCGGGATCGGTTTCGGCCAGTTGCGCCTCGATCTGTTCCCAAAATGCGTCGGTGTGCTGCTGAGCGGAGGTCATGATGCCGCCGCCTGGGCAGCGCCCACGCCAATGCGCTCCTCCAACCACGCCCGTTCCCTCGCCGGATACTCGTGGGCGTTGCCGTGCCCAGACTCCGGGAACAGCCACAACTCCCGCTCGCCGCCCAGCAGCCGGTACGCCGCATAGCTGGTTTCCGGCGGGCAAACCTCGTCCTCCATCGCTATTCCCACCACCATGGGACATCTTATCCGGGGCGCAAAGTTGACCGCGTCAAAATACCGCAGCGTGTCCAGCATCTTCACCGCTCGCTCCGGGTGCGCCCGCTGGTAGCACGAAAGCTCGTCGTAGGGGTAGCTGCGCAGCATCCGCATCGACTCGGGGAAGCAGCACAGGAACGGGTATCCGGCGACTCCCGCCCTGATCTCCGGCCGCAACGCCGACGTGATCAGCGTCAGGCCACCGCCCTGGCTGCTGCCGCAGCAGTAGATCCGCTTGGCGTCAATCTCCGGCCGCGACAGCAGGAAGTCCACCCCGCGCATGCAATCTGAAATCACGCCCTTGTAGCCGTATGTATCCCGATCCTCAACCCCGCTGGTGAGCAGTCCGGGATACCCGGGATTGAACTCGCCACTGCTGGGCAGTTTGCCCCGTACGGCCACCGACAACACCGCAACGCCTTTCGCGCCCCAGTCCCGCCGCAACGCCGGCTCCGATTTATAGCCGGGCAGGTGCAGTATCGCCGGAAACGGACCATCCCCCACCGCGGGCAAGGCATACCACGCGAATATCTCCAGCCCACCGAGACTCCGGTACCGAACCTGGTACACCTTCGCCGTCTCCGTGCTGCAGAACGGGTCCGGCTCGCAGGCCGGTTCCAACGGCAACCCGTCGAGTTCGGACCGCACTTCCGCCCAAAAACTGTCGAAGTCGCTCGGACATGTAACTTCCGTGACAAATGAATCCAGGTCAGCTTTCGTGGCCATAACCAGGCTCCTTACCTTGCGTGCGACGCCCCCATTATAGCCTCGCGTGCGGTCCCGAGAATACGGTTGTCCGTCCATGGGTCCGATGCCCGGTGTTATAATCCGGCCACTTGCCGCCGTTCGAGCATCGGCGCGTTTCAGGAGCGAACACCTATGAAAGCTGGGTTTATCGGGGTCGGCAACATGGGCAACCCCATGGCCGCCAACATGATCAAGGCCGGGCATCAGCTCACCGTCCACGACCTGCGCCGCGAATCGGCGATCAACCTGCTGGAAATGGGCGCCGAGTGGTCCGACACACCCGCTGGGTGCGTCTCCGGCAACGACGCCGTGTTCACCTCCCTCCCCGTGCCGAGGGACGTTGAAGCCGTCGTGATGGGCGAAAACGGCATCATGACCGCCGCCAACTCCGGCGACGTCTACGTCGATCTGTCCACCAACTCGCCGACGGTCATTCGCCACATCCACGACGAGTGCGCCGCTCGTGGCGTGACCGTGCTCGATGCTCCCGTCAGCGGCGGTGTGTACGGCGCGGCCGCCGGCACCCTTGCCGTCATGGTCGGCGGCGACGAGGAGACCTACAACTCCGTCAAACCCATGCTCGACGCCATCGGCACGCACGTTGTCTACTGCGGCGAAATCGGCAACGGCATGGTCACCAAGATCTGCAACAACCTGCTCTCCATGGGCATCGGCGTCCTCATGTCCGAGGCACTGACCCTCGGCGTCAAGGCCGGCGTCTCCCTCGAAACCCTGGCCGACGTCATCGCCAACAGCAGCGGAGGCAACCGCAGGCTGGTCGAAAAGTTCCCGCGCTATCTCTTCGCCGATAACTTCGAGCCCGGCTTCGCCACCGCCCTGGCCGCCAAGGATGTGCGCCTCGCCACCGACTTGGGCCGCGAGTACGGTATCCCTATGGAACTTTCCAACCTCGTCGACCAGCGCCACGTTGAAGCCCTCTTCCGTGGCTGGGGCCCGGAGGACTCCGACGCAGTAGCCAAGCTCCAGGAAGAAAAATCCGGCGTGCAGCTGCGCTTCGGCAACATGAGCGGCAATTGATCCGTCTCGAACGGGCCAGCGTGCGGGGAGGCAAGGTTTGTTCCGATCGGCTCATCCCACCCCGGACAAACCCGCGTACATCACTCGCTACGTGTACGCCGACACTACCCTGTCCACGCACGGAGGGAATGTCGGCAAGGTCAGCGTAACCGGCGAGGAACACACCCGCCTCCAGCAGATGGCCGAGTTTCTCGAACGCTGTTGCAACGATCTCCACGCCGAGGGCTACGAGGTCATCGCGGTCACGCCCATCATCAGCGGTCGCACCGCGTACACGCACACGGAAACCACCGACATCCATCCCGGCCACGGCTACAGCGTCACCGACGGCCTGATCGTCACTGGCCACCTCAAGACCCAAGAGACCGAGCAATGAGCCAATCCTCTCCCATAGAACCATTTGACGGCCCGACCGCCGCCATCGCCGACTACCGCCAGCAAGCCCGCGAATTCTTGCTGAAAAGCCGCCAGTACCTGGCCGATGACGACCTGCATCAAGCCTCCGAAAAAGGCTGGGGTGCCGCCGCCTGGATGGCGAAGGCCGTCGCCGAGGCACAGGGTTGGCAATACCGGCGCCACGAAGAGTTCGCCGACGTAATCAACCGTGCTCGTGCGGCTTCCGGAGACGAAAGGCTGCGCCAGCTACGAGCAGAGGCCAACGAACTGCACGGGTATTTCTATACCAGGAAACGGTTTCTCGATCCAGAAGACATCGGCATAGGTCTGGATCAAATGGAAATCCTCCTCAACATCCTCGAACCCCTCACCCAGAACAGCACAACCTAGGAGACCCCACATGACCAGCAGCGCAGAACGACACGTCGAAACCGCCGACACCATCGAGGCCATCGAGGAGTGCTTCCGCCTCGGTTGGACCGACGGCCTCCCCGTCGTCCCGCCGGCCGATTACAAGGTCCGCGAGATGCTTTCCGCGGCTGGGCTCACCGGCGAGGAGGAGTTGATAAACCTTGACATGCGCAGCCGCGTCATCACCTCCGAGAACGCCGCCGCCAACGCCGTAATGGCCGGCTGCGAGGCCGCGTACTTCCCGGTCCTCGTCACCGCCCTGCGCACCCTCGAGGAAGAGCGCAACTTCGTCAACATGGCGGCTTCTTCCACCAGTTCGCCCACGATCCTCATGGTCCTCAACGGCCCGATTCGCGATGAGTTGGGCATCAACAGTCGCGACGGCCTCTTCGGGCCCGGCTTCCGCGCCAACGCCAGCATCGGCCGCGCGGTTCGTCTCTGCTTCATGAACGGCTTCGACGCCTGGCCCGGCCAACTCGACCGCGGCACCCTGGGCACCCCGGCCAAGTTCACCCTCTGCATCGCCGAAAACGAGGAGACCTCCCCCTGGGAGCCGCTGCACGTCAGTCGCGGCTTCGACGCCTCCGACAGCGTGGTTACTGTCGCCGTCGCCTACAACCCGGTTAGCGTCCCCAACAGCTACGCCCACACCGGCCGGGCCATCCTCCTCTCCATCTGCGACGCCCTCCGCTCTGCCGCCCTGGCCCATCGCTATCCCGCCCAGTGGGTCATCGTCATCGGACCCGAGCACGCCCTTACTCTACAGGGCGACGGCTGGACGCGGCGCGACATCCAGGATTTCCTTATCGAAAACAGCGGGCGCTCCCGCGCGGAACTGGTGCGCCTCGGCTCCAAGCAGGGGCCCGAGCGCCCCGGCGACGAGGAACTCATCATGCGCTGCGCCAACGACCCGGACGACATTCTCATCATGCACGGCGGCGGCACCGGCGGCCGCTACAGCGCCATCATCGACACCACCGGCTACCGCATCCGCACCCGCAAAATCTCAGCCTAATAGCATGACCACCCAACTGCCCCAAAGCCCCTTTCCGGGGATGAACCCGTACCTGGAGGGCCCTGAGCTTTGGCACGGAGTGCACACTCGCGTTATTGTCGAACTGGGCAATACCCTGGCGCGTCAACTCCGGCCCGAGTATATGGTGCGCGTTGAGGAGAGGATGTACGTTTCGGCGGAGACCGACGACGAAATCCGCCTCCAAGCTCGGTTGCCCGACGTTATGATCCTGGACGACGGCGCCGGAGCGGCAACCTCGGTGGCGGTGGCCCCTCGCAGCGAGGACGCAATCCCGGTGCGCATACCCTATCAGGATGAGCAGCGGCAACGGTACCTTGAGGTAATTCGCGTCAGCAACCGCGAAGTAGTCGCGGTCATCGAACTGCTCTCTCCCAGCAACAAGACCAACCCCGGCCGTCAAGCCTACAAAGCTAAGCGCAATCAAGTGTTCCACAGCACGTCGCATCTGGTCGAGATTGACTTGCTCCGTGCCGGCCAGCCCATGCCAGTGATTGGCGATGTGCCGCCCAGCCACTATCGCATCCTGGTGACGAATACCCACGCCACTGATGGCCTTGCCGACTTGTACCCTTGCAGCATCCAGACACCCATACCCGTCTTCGTCATGCCCCTGGCGGAAGGCTCCGAAGGCATAGCAATCGACCTCAAACCCATCATCGACGAGGTGTACGTCCTGGGTTCCTACGACCGGGACATTGACTACGACCAGGACCCCGCTCCGCCCCTGTCCGACGCCGACCGCGCCTGGCTCGACCAACTCCTCCGTTTCCAGGGGTTACGTAAAACCGCCGTTTGACGGTACAATCCGCCCACATAGTTCGTCCTATCCACACGCCCGAACCCACGGAGGTTACACATGACAACCGCCGAATCGAGCCGCCTCAGGCTCGTGAATCCCAAGGGCACCGAGTTGCCGCAATCCGAATTCCACATGAACGACCGCTCCAGCGGCCTCGCCGGCAAGCGTCTCGGTCTCATGGAAAACGCCAAGGCCAACGCTGGCAGTCTTCTCTTTGAACTCGGCAACATCCTCAACGAGCGCCACGGCTTCGCCGAGATCAAGTACTACAATAAGGGCCACGCCAGCCTCCCCGCCAAGCAGGACACCATTGATTCCATCCTCGGTGAGGTCGACTACCTCATCACCGGGGTCGGGGATTGAGGGTCCTGCAGTTCGTGCAGTGTGCACGACGGCATCGACTTCGAGAAGCGCGGCGTCCCCACCGCGGCCATCATCACCCACGTCTTCCTGAACACCGCCCAGGCCATGACCCGCATGATGGGCGTGCCCGACTACCGCTACGTCGTCGCCCAGCATCCCCTGTCCAGCCTCACCGATGACGAGGTCAAGGCTCGCGCCGCCGAGATCGCCGACGAGGTGGAGTCCATCCTGACCGGTCAGCCCGTCGCCGCTTAACCATCCGCGTTTCCGGGCCGCCGTCATGGCGACTCCCGGCGCATCGCAACCGTCTCGCCTGCCTATAGACCCGGCCATTAGGCCCGGTCTGGCAGGCGAAACTCAATTGACCGTCGCCGTCGAACATCTCGCTCCCCACACGCCCAAGTTCAGCACCCCGGCCATGGTCATGCTCATGGAGCAGGCTTCCTATCACGCGGTCCTGCATCTGCTCCACCCGGACCAGACCGTCGTCGGCTATGAGGTCAACGTCAGGCACCTCGCGGCTGCCGATGCTGGTTCCATCGTGACCGCCCGTTCGATCCTCACCGATGTATCTGGCAACAAGCTCCGGTTCGAAGTGGAGGCGCATCACGGTGACCTGTTACTGGGTACGGCTGAGCATAGAATGGCCATCGTGACTCATGAACGGGCCCGTGGCTGACCACCGCCGCTCCTCCATTGCATCTGCCTAAGGAGGTATTCATGTCCTGGATCCGCGAAACCGACGTCGGCGTTCCATCAGTGATTAGCTGCATGTCCATTAACCCCGACCTGATGGCAGCGGTGCAGAACCTCAACCACACGGCCACCTTCGGCTCATCCGCGCTCAGCCGTACCCAGGAAGAGGCAATCGCCACGGTTGTCTCCCTTGTCAACCGCTGCCGCTATTGAGCCGTCGCCCACGGAGGGTTCCTCCGTCATCATAGCGGCGACCCCGAGTACTCCAGCCACATCATTCACGACTACACCCAGGCAGACCTTGACCCCCAGACCCGCGCCATCCTCGACTACGCGGTCAAGCTCACCCTGACCCCATCCCTGATGCGGGAGTCCGATATCGACGACCTGCGCGCCGTCGGCCTCACCGACAACCAGGTTCTGTCCACCGTCGCTATCACCTGCGTGTTCAATTTCATGAACCGTCTGGCCGACGGCTTGGGGGTCGAAATCCAGCCGGGTCGCGAGGCTGCCATGAGCCAGTGGCTCTCCGACACCGCCAAGCAGGCCCAGGACTGGCTCCTATCCCCGGATGCCGTAGCCGTATCTTGATCCGTCCTGTTCAAGGTCGAACAGTCCCCGTCTGTCAACATCCAGGAGGAACCCATGACGCTCCTACCATCCGGTCGTCCCCGCCTACAGGATAAAGTCGCTATTGTTACCGGCGCTGGTTCCAGTGGCCCCGGCGTTGGCACCGGCAAGGCCGCGTCTATCCTCTTCGCCCGCGAGGGCGCTCGCGTCCTGCTCGTCGACCGCAACCTCCAGGCCGCTGAAGAAACCCTGGCTATCATCCACGAAGAGGGTGGCGAAGCCTCAGTAATAGCCGCCGACGTTACCTCCGCGTCAGACTGCGAAGCCATCGTGGAAGCAGCCGTGGATCGCTACGGCGCGCTGCACGTCCTCTTCAACAACGTCGGCATCACCGGCCCCGGGACGCCCACCGACGTCGAGGAATCCGTGTGGGACAACGTCCTCGACGTCAACCTCAAGAGCATGATGCTCACCACCAAGTACGCCGCTCCCAAGATGATCGACGCCGGTGGCGGCAGCATTATCAACATGTCGTCCATCGCCGGCGTCCGAGCCGGCAGTGGCTTGGCCAGCATTCCCTATTCCGCCTCTAAGTCAGGGGTCATCGGCATGTCTGAGACCATGGCGGTCCACCTTGGCCGCGACAACATCCGCGTCAACGTCATCGCCCCAGGCCACATTTACACTCCCATGGTCGCCGGCGCTATGGCCGATGAGACCCGCGAAAACCGTCGCAAGGCCGGCCCTCTTGGGGTCGAGGGAACCGCTTGGGACATCGCCTACGCGGCCCTGTTCCTTGCCAGCGATGAGGCCCGCTGGGTCTCTGGTGTCGTTCTGCCCGTCGATGCCGGCCTCCTCGCCGCCACTCCACTCGCCATGTACAACCGCATCCGCGACGAGTAACGGTCCGCCAACCAAATCCTGTCCATCCTGTGCATCGATGTAAAACTCGCTCCCGCCTCAATCACCTTCGCCCAACGTCAGTAAATCACTCCTACTTCCTCGAGCCGTTCAATCTCGCCGTTCGTCATCCCCAGTAGTTCCCCGAACACGTAAGCATTGTCCTCGCCGATATTGCTGTACTTGCCGAACGGAATCGGCGTTTCCGACATCTTGGCCGGGATCGACCACGAGACGCTTTCTCCCTCCGTCCACTCCGTGGCCTTGATCCCCCGTTCCGCTTCCCAATACTGTGTGTCCCGGTAAAACTCCCGCGATTTCAGGTGCGCGTTTTCGTTCAGGTCCTGCCCCTGTGACACCATCCCAGCTGGCACTCCCGCCGCCTGCAGCTTCTCCATCAGCGCCAGCGACTCGTGCTGCTGTGTCCATTCCGCGATCCTGGCGTCCAGCGCGTCTTCGTTGCGCCGGCGACCCAACCGCGTTTCGTAGTCGGCTGCCGTCGACCACTCCGGATCGCCCATCGCCTTGCGGAGCCGTCCCCACTGTTCGTCGTCCGAAACCGCGATGGCAATGTACCGGTCCTCTCCCGCGCACGGATATACGTTATGCGGCACGGCCCACTCGTCCCGGTTGCCCCGCCGCTGCGGTCCACGTCCGTTCACCTGGTAGTCCAGCAGCGCCGGCCCTCCGGTCGCCACTCCCGACTTGAAGATCGACGACTCCAGCGTTGCCGTTTTGCCGGTCAGATTGCGGCGCATCAACGCCGCGATAATCCCCGCCGGCTGGAACACCCCGGTGTGGTAGTCAGAGTACGAAGTGTTAACCACCCCCGGCGGCTCCTCCGGCAGCCCGGTCATCAACGACACCCCGGAAAGGTGCTGCACCAGGATCCCGAAGGACTTGTAGGTGTAGTACGGCCCGTGTCCTCCCAGCCCGGTCTGCCACATGATGATGGCGTCCGGCCGCTGCTTCCTGATTTCCGGGAAGTCAATCCCCCAGCGATCCAGCACGTTGCGCCTGAAGTTGGTCATGAACACGTCGCTGATCCGGACCATCTCCAACATCAGGTCGCGCCCCGCCTCAGTTCGAACGTCCAGCGTGATCCGTCGCTTGCCCCGTTGGTATTCCGGCTGGCCCGCCCCTCGGGACCATGCCGGAATGAAAGACATCTCGTCCAGAACCTTATTCGTCTCGACCTTGATTACCTCTGCCCCGAGAGAGCCCAGGATCCTACCCGTCAGCGGCAGGGCTACGTACGGGCCGAACTCGACCACCCGAATGCCGGCCAGGGCGGAGCGCGTGTCGGTGGTTGGGCTGGTCATCTTGGTGCCTCCTGACTGATGCGGTCGAAAATCAGCCGTCGCACTTCGAAAATGAAACCCGGCAGCAAGTCCTCGCCCGAAAGGCTCTCGGGGTCCTCCAGGATTTCAGGCTCGGCCATCCCGGCCCGGTAGATATAAGCCCGACGCTGTCGCGAGTCGATCCCCCAACCGAGCGTTGCGCCTCCGTCCATCCATTCCTGCATCTTGGCCAAAAATGGCGGGAGATGGTCGCTGCGAGAACGGACTTCAATAACGAAATCCGGAGCGCCGTTGATGGTTCCCCGGTGCTCGGCAGGACTGAGGTTGTCATACCGTTCCTGTGTAATCCAGGCAGCATCGGGAATGCGCTGCGCCCCGCTGGGCAACTGGAAGCCCACAGTTGGACCGTAGCTCATACCTCCGTTGGTACGTTGCCAAACGTACAGTTCACCGCTGGCTACGGCCTCTTCCCTGCTGCTGTCGGAACCCGGTGGCGGCATTATTATCAATTCCCCTGCTGCGGAATACTCAAACTGCCAGGGCGGGTTGTCCGTGGCAAACTGACAGAGCCGCTCTCCAAAGTCCGGAGCCAGGTGGTCAACACCCAGGGCAGATAGGTTGAGACGCAACTCGCGTATCAGCGGCCAATCAGCCGCCGGTTCCGGGCCGTCTGGGGGAGCGGTTGACGTCGGCTCCGGTTTGACTGTAACCATTTCGGTATCCTCCGGTGTTGCGCAGCGACTAGATCACCCCATCCGCCTGCAACGTCGCCAAATCATCCGCAGTTAACCCCAACTCACCCTGGTAAACCGCCACGTTGTCGGCTCCCAACGCCGGTGCCGGCCGGTTCCGCGCCGACACCTCATCACTGTGAAATATCCCCAGCGGGTACTTGATCGCCCCGATTGACCCTTCCACGTGCTCGATGTCATACCAGAACCCCGACTCCGCCAGCTGCGGGTCCGCCAGCAGATCCGCCACCTCGTTCACCGGCAGGAAAACCAGGTTCCGCCGCTGCCCCTCGTGAAACAGCTCCTGCACCGTGAAGTTCTCCGCGAATTCCAGGAACAGCGCGGTGATGATGTCGATGTGCTCTGCCCGGTCCTGGTTTCCTCCCCGGTACGCCTCGTTGAGTACCTCGTCGTTGCCTGTCACCTCGTGGATCCACTCTGCCAGCGCGTCCCACTCCCGAGGTGTGATCACCCCGGCGGCGATCCAGCCGTCCTTGCACGGATATGCCCCCAGCGGAATGACCAGCGTCGAGTTGGTGCCCACCCGCGTCACGTTCTGCCCCAGCTTCCGCCACAGCAGCGCCGGGTGCGCGTCCGTATAGTACGTGATCAGCGCCTCCTGAGAGGACACGTCGATATGCTGACCCACGCCGCCGTCAGCGAAATCGCGATAGTACAGTGCCGCCAGTATTCCCACTGCGGCGTACTGCGCTCCCGGGTAATGGCTGTGTTCGTTCCCCTGCCGCACCGGTGGTTCGTCCGGTTCCCCGGTGATCTGCATGTATCCGCTCGCCGCCATCACCACCAGGTCGTCGCCTGTGTAATCCGCCCACTCGCCGCTGGAACCGAACGGCGTCACCGAAGCCATCACCAACCCCGGGTTGCCGGCGCGGAGGTCGTCGTATCCGATCCCCCGGTCGGGCAGGTACCGCCGGTCGAAACTCTCTATGATCACGTCCGCGTCCGCGGCCAAACGCCGGAATATAGCTCGCCCTGCCTCGGTCTCCAAGTCCAGTGTGATCGACCGCTTGTTGGTGTTGTAGAACAGGTAATCCAGGCTTTGCTCCGCATCGGGTACATCGCCGGGATACGGCCCCAGCCCCCGCGAAACATCCCCAGAGGGGGGCTCCACCTTGACCACGTCGGCGCCGTAATCTGCCAGCAACCGGCCGCAGAACGCCGCCCGCCGGTCCGTCAAATCCAGGATTCGGTAAGGCGGTATCAGGTGCTCGCCGGTATAGTCGTCGAACCGAGGCATGAGCAATAAGTCTCCGTCTGAGTGTTGCTGTGCTCCGCAGGCCGCGTTCCGCCAATTTATCGCCGCCCGAACCCGGTGTCAAAAAGCGGCCTGCAAATCCGCGACCGCTATAATGTTGCCTGCCCACATTCCTGACCACTGAGAGCAAACATGAGCACGATGCACCCCACCGACATCAATGCCGCCCTGGTCAACCTGGTCCGCAAGCGGAGCCCGGACCGTTGGCAGACTGTTCCCATCGGACTCACGCCATTGCTGCGCCCGATGCTGGCCCTGGTGGACACCCGAAGCCTGCCGTCCTCCGAAGACGACCACCGACCAACCGTCCTGCTGGTCGCTGGCCTGCGCGGCGAGACCATGGACACGCCGCGCATCCTGGTCGCTCTCGATCAGTTCGCTCGGTCGGCTGCCGCCGGCGCATCCGGAGTCGCCCTCAGTGCCCTCGCGGCCAGCAACCCCGATGCCCTCGCCGGTGGCGATTGGGAACCCACCGCTGGAGATCCGACTGACTTAACTCAGGGATTCCCACCGGATGGAGGTTTCTACTCTGACGAGTCTGGCCCCGAAAGCCGCTACTTGTGGCGGTGGATCTGCTACCAGGCCCCGGATTTGCTCGTGGAAGTGGCACTGTCCGACGACTCTGACGAGCAACAACGTTGGGAAGCTAACGCGGCTGCCGTGGCCAATCCGGTCGCCGCAAGCCTCGGCGCTGGCTCGGCCCGCGATGATAACTCGCTGGTATCCGCTCTGGGACGCCCATCCGACGACAGCCCCGGTGTCATTCCGGCTCTGCGCCTCACTACCCATTGGACCGGCCTTTCCGATGCTCTGCGGTCTCTCTGGGGGGTGACGAGCAAGGACTCCGACGTTCCTGCGTCCCAAGGCCGCCTCGCTCTCGATGCCCGCCGTCACCGCTCCCCTATCGAAATCGCTCGCATCTTGGCCGACCGTTACGGTCACGCTCTCGACCCAGTCAATTACACCCAGGGCGTCGGCATCAGCGGACGTCTCCGCCTTGCCGCCCTGGACGACACTTTGCCCAACCCAACCGCAGACATCGCCGCGATGGTCGACCATATCACCGATGACCCGCCGGCCTGTCTCGCCGACGCCGGCGGTGCGGCTCTCGCCGGCGTAGTCTGGGCGGCGCGCATGTTCGATTACACCGGCGACGAAAAGTACCGCCGCCTCTTTTTCTACGCCGCCGACCGCTTTGCGGCTCGCGGCCCCGGCGAAGCCCCGGCCCCATGCGATCCCGACTTCCGTGTCGAGGATATGTTCATGACTGGCGCTATGCTCGGCCGAGCCTACCGAATCTCCGGTGACACCAAGTACGCCGACCTGTTGGCAAACTTCCTCCTCGATGGCGGAGACGTCCAGCAGGGCAATGGCCTGTTCCATCATGCCCGGTCCACGCCTTACTACTGGAGCCGCGGCAACGGGTTCGCTGCCCTCGGTTACGCCGAAGCTCTGACCTATCTGCTTGGTGACCATCCCGCCCGGGATACCCTCCTGCAGCGCCATCGCCGCCACCTGGACGCCCTGCTGCGCGTCCAGCAGCCCTGGGGCACTTTCGGCGAGTTGGTCGATCTGCCCGGCGCGTGGGGAGAACTCACCTCGACGTCCATGGTTGGGTACGCCCTGGCCCGGGGTCTCCGCCTCGGTTGGCTGCCCTCCGACGACTCCGCCGGGTACGCCGCCGGTCTGCGGAACTGTTGGCGCGCCGTGTCCGAGCGCATCGACGAAGAGGGCGGCGTGGTCGATGGCTGCATCAGCACCGGCGTCATGCCCGACGCCCGCGCCTACCTGAACCGCACCGCCGTCAACGGCTACGACGACCGCACCGGCAGCCTCGCCCTGTGGTTCGCCTGCGAGATGGCCCAGCAACCCTAACGAAAGCCCGTGCTAAAATCGCACTATTAGCCGGCCCCATCGTTGACGGAGGCGATCATGCTGACCAGGCTGGAAGTCAACGGATTCAAAAACCTTGTGGATTTCTCGCTGGAGTTCGGGCCGTATACTTGCATCGCCGGCCCGAATGGGGTGGGCAAATCCAACATCTTCGACGCCATCCGATTCCTCTCTTTGCTCACCGAGCACACCATCAACGATGCGGCGCTTCAAATCCGCAATGCCGGCGAGGAAACCGGCGATATCGCTGACTTACTTTTTTACGGTTGCGGCGAAAGGACAGGCCGGATGGAGTTCGCCGCGGAGATGATAGTCAGCGATATCGCGCGCGATGATTTCGGTCGGGAAGCGAAAGCGTCTTCATCCTTCCTGCGCTACGAAGTCTCCTTCCGCTACGAACCGCCCTCTCCAACGGGCGGTCTGCTGGGTGGGTTGGCGCTGGAACGGGAAGTGCTGCGGCCCATCACTGCCGGCAACGCGGCCCGGCATCTGAAATTCCCTCACAGCAAGAGCAAGTTCCGCGATAGTGTGGTGTACAACAACCGCCATGCCCGTAGCGGGTTCATATCCACGCAGATCGACCCGGAAACCGAACAGGCTGCCATCGTGGTGCACCAGGACGGCGGCTCACATGGGCGAGGGCGGCCATCTCCGGCGCGAGGGGCAACGCGCACTATCATCGGCACCGAAAACACTTCGGCCACTCCGACAATCCTGGCGGCGCGCCGGGAGATGCAGAGCTGGCGCGTCCTGGCCCTCGACCCGGCCGCCATGCGTCGCCCCGATCGTTACACGCAGCCGCCCGGCATTGCCGCCAACGGAGCGCACATTCCGGCGACTCTGCAACACCTGATGAACGTTGAGGCGGAAAACGGGGAGCGCCCGGATGTCGTTCTCCAGATGGTATCCATTATTTTGTCGGAACTCGTTCCCGTCAACATGGTCAAAGTAGTCAAGGATGACGTGCGGCAACTGCTGTCGTTACAGGTGGAAGAACAATCGGGAATCAAACTCCGTGCAAACTCTATTTCCGACGGCACACTCCGCTTCCTGGCATTGGCGGCGTTGACCGAAGTGGTTGATGAAAGTGCAGTGATTTGCATGGAAGAGCCGGAGAATGGCATCCATCCAGCCAAGATGGAAGCGATGCATCGCTTATTGGATGACCTCGCGGTCAACCCGGATGAACCTGTCGACACTCAAAACCCAATGCGCCAGGTGATAGTCGCAACCCACTCACCCTACTTCGTGCAACTGCAGAACAAAGCAGACCTGGTACTGGCGAAACCACGTATGGCCCGCTCCAACTCAGGCGAACTTGTGGAGCATCTTTTGCAGTGTCAGCCCTACCACGGGACTTGGCGCTGTTCCAATGAACGCGATGGAATGAACCTTCTTTCGTTGCAGTCTTACCTGATGCCTCCGAAAACGGCGCAAATCGCTTTCCCAAGGGAGTTCTGGGAATCGATATGGTGACGAGGTTTCTCTTGGTGTGCGAAGGCAGTTCCGATGCCCCGCTTGCGTTTCACATACAGCGGTTATTCGAAAGTTGTGGCTACCCTCGGCTGGGTTTCAATGTCTCCACCGAGGGACGTCGATTGGTGGACAAAATACGCAGCGGCCTCGCTATGGCGCCACAGTATGAGGTCTTGTTCATACACCGCGACGCCGATAGTGCCGTTGCAGACGCCAGATACCGCGAAATCACTGAGGCGGTTCAGAGAGCAGGATACGGTGGTTCCTGGGTAGGCATAGTACCCGTCCGCATGATGGAAAGCTGGCTACTTTTGGATGAGGCTGCTATCCGGAACGCTTCCGGCAACCCAAACGGGCGCGCACGACTGGACTTGCCATCGCCCACTGAAGCGGAACGCATAGCCGACCCAAAATCAGCGCTGAGGGCGGCCATAATAGCCGCCGCCGAAGTGCAAGGTAGAAGGCGAAGAGCGTTAGCGAAAAGACTGCCGAATATGCGTGACCAGCTTCTTGAGACCCTGCGCGTTGGCGGACCACTGGAGCAGTTGCCATCTTGGACGCGGTTTCGCGATGACACCGTCGACGCGCTCAGGCAAATATCCGATTAGGTCTTCTGTCACGTGCACGCCCTGATCGCCTACATCTCCCGGCGCGTACCCTTCTACTACGGATGGATCGTGCTGGGCACGGCCGGCAGCAGCATGTTCGTCCGCAACGCGGCCGGCAGCCTGACCTTTGCCGTCTTCGTGCCGTTGATCGCTGATGAAACCGGATGGAGCCGGGCGCTAATAGGGGGAGCTGCCGCTGTCGGGGGCCTGTTGGCAACCGGAGCGTCTCCGCCTGTGGGTTGGGCAATTGATCGGTATGGCGCGCGCGCCGTGCTGGTTTCTTCGCTAATCATCATCGGTCTCAGCACTATGGCGATGGCGTGGCTGTCCGTCCATGTCGCCATCTTCTATTCGGCCCTTGCCGTTGGCCGCATCATGTTCAGCAGCCCGCTCAACGTGGGCGCGGCCACCGTCGTGGGTCGCTGGTTTGTGCGTCAGCGCGGCCGCGCCACGGGCTTGCTGTTCCTGTCCCACTCGGGGGGCATGGTGGCCTTCCCATTGGTAGCCACCTGGGTGAGCGTTGCCTACGGGTGGCAGGTCGCTTGGATCGTTCTCGGCTTGATGGTGTACGCCATCGCGTTGGCGCCCGCCGCCATGCTGATTGCGCAACGCCCGGAGGACGTCGGCCTCCTCCCAGACGGAGATGACCCGAACACAACCACCGAGATTGATGCCTCGGCTTCCCCCGCCGATACCGAATCCTCGCTAGAGTGGACCACGCGACAGGCCCTGCGCACGCCAGCCCTGTGGGTCCTGGCCATAGGAACGGGCTTTCTCTTCCTGTTGCAGTCGGGAACCAATGTGTATCAGGCCGACCTGCTTCACTCCCGCGGCATTGACCTCTCCCTCTCTCAGCTCAGCATCGTCGTGAACGCCGCTGGAACCGCGTTTGGCAGCCTCCTGTGGGGACGCATGGTCGAGAAGGTGCGGGTTTCCTACACCTACGCCATGGTCGCGCTGGTGATGGCAATTGCCTGCGCCCTGTTCGTCGTTGCGGATACCGTGGCGCTGGCTTTTTTTGCCGCTGGTTTGTTTGGAGTTGCCGTCGCCGGTATCCTGGTAGTGCCCGCTGTAGCTTACGCGAACTTTTTTGGGCGTCAGTCTCTGGGAACCATCCGCGGTGCAACCGAGCCCTTCACTTCCCTGGGCCAGGCCATTGGCGCCGTAGCATCGGGGTTGGTCTACCAATTCGCCGGTGGCTACGGCATCGCGTTCATCATTTACGCGGTTCTGGGCGCGATCACCGCTCTTGCTCTGCTCCTCGCCAGGCCTCCCGTGCATCCACACGCCCGAGCGTCACTGTCTCCGGAAACTGTTGACTAACCGCCCAGGTCCACCCGCCTCAGCAGCAGCGCATCCGACGCCATGATCTCGTCCACCCGACTTGGAATGTCCTCAAACGCATCCAGTGCGGCGCGGATAAGCCGCCCCGAAAGCTCCCCGCAGTCGTCGCTGCCCAGCAGGACTGCCAACTGCGCCGCCCGCTCAATCGAGGCGCCCCCTCCCGACGTGACCTGTACGCCCTTTTCGTACATTTCCATGTCCCCTGCAGCCAAGGCCATATCCCGCACCTCTTCCCACATTCGCGTGTGAATGGAACCGGGGCTGATCGCGTTCACCGTGATCCCGGTGCCTGCCAGCTCTACGCTCAGGTTCTCCGTGATGTTGACGATGGCGGTTTTCGCCGCGTCGTAGGATGTGTCGTTAGGCCCTCCCACACCGGACATGTTGACGATCCTTCCTCCGCCTCGTTCCAGCATCCCGGGGATCACCGCCCGGCAACCGTAGTAGGTGCCCAACACGTGCACCGAGATGACGTTGGCCCATCGCTCCGGGTCCAGCTTCCACAGCGGGCCGATCTCGCCGGTGTTCCCCGCGTTGTTCACCATCACGTCAATGGGTCCCAAGTTGTACACCGTGTGCGACACGGCATTCTCCACCTGTTCCCGATACCTGACGTCCGTCACGACAGTGGTAACCTCGCTGCCGAACTCGGCGCGGATCTCTTCGGCAGTCGCCTGTAGTTCCGCGTTGGTGCGGGCTGCCAAGCCGAGCCTGGCTCCCTCAGCCGCGTAGGCCCGGGCGATTGCCCGTCCAATGCCGCGGCCCCCGCCCGTGATGAGCGCCACTCGCCCTTGCAGTCGTCCTTCGGGTGCCATGTGCCATTCTCCTCGCAACTCCGAACTTCATCTCAGCGATGGTACAATTCCGCAACATACTACACGATGGGAGAACGCCCATGAGCGACGCATCTCAGGCGATCACGCCCACGGTCTCATTCACGAGCATGGCCGCCGGAACCCGTGAAGACTACGAACTCCTCGAGCGTCTGGAGGCGCATTTTGCGTCCGGCACCGCTGACCGTGTGCTGGATCAGTTGCGCCGCCTCGCCGGTTCCCTGGCCGGCTATAAGGTGGACCGTCTCGAACATTCCTTGCAATCCGCCTCCCGGGCCTACCGTGACGGAGCCGATGAGGAAATGGTCGTAGCCGCTCTCCTGCACGACATTGGCGACCTGCTGGCGCCCCACAACCATAGTGAAATGGCGGCGGCCGTCCTCAGGCCCTACGTCTCGGAGCGCACGTATTGGGTGGTTCGGCAACACGGCCTGTTCCAGAGCTATTACTACGCGCATCACGTGGGCGGCGACCGCAACGCCCGGGATCGTTATATTGACCACCCCTGGTACCAGGACGCGGTGGACTTCTGCCACCGTTGGGATCAGTCGTCGTTCGATCCCGAGTACGAATCTTTGTCCCTGGAATTTTTCGAGCCCATGGTTCGGCGGGTGTTCGCCCGGGAACCGTTCAGCGCGGGGAGGGAATGACCATGAGCCTGGAAGGTAAAGTCGCTTTGATCACCGGCGCCGGCGGAATGCGTGGCGTCGGACGCGCCACGGCCCACAAATTAGCCTCCCAGGGCGCCCAGGTAGCCATTACCGACGTTCGCCGAGCCGTCGAAGATCTCCCGCCCGGCGAAGTCCGCGCCGAGTGGCAGTCCATCGACAGCGTGGCCGACGAGATCCGCAGCATGGGCGGCCAGGCCCTGCCCGTCTACGCCGACCTGTCCAACTCCGACGAGATCGAAGGTCTGGTCGCGGAGACCGTAAACCACTACGGCCGTCTCGACATCCTTGTCAACAACGCCCGCGCCATCATTGGTCGGGATAAGGTCCCGGTCACCGAGTTGGACGAGGACGTGTGGCAGCATTTCCTCGCCATCAATACCACTGCGGTCTTTTTATGCACCAAGTACGCCGGGCGGGAAATGGTCCGTCTGGGCAACGGCGGTCGGGTGGTCAACATCGCCAGCAACGCCGGCAAGCAGGCCAGCGCCGACGGCGCCGCCTACTCGGCGAGCAAGTTCGCCGTTATCGGTTTGACCCAGGCCTCCGCGATGGACCTCGCTCCCCACGGCATCACTGTCAACGCGGTCTGCCCGGGTCCCATCAACACCGACCGCATGAGTTACTGGGAGCGCGATCAGGCCGCCCAGAGAGGGCTGACGCAGGAGGAATTCCGCGCCCAGGTCGTGGCCGCCTCCGCCGACCGGACGCCCTTGGGCCGCATCGCCGAACCGGAGGACGTGGCTAACCTGGTCGCATTCCTGGCCGGTCCCGATTCCAGCCTGATCACCGGGCAGTCGTACAACGTCAACGGCGGCATATTGTTCCACTGATCCGCGCCCGCACAACACATCGAGGTGTCCTCCAATGCAGTACGGCATAACGCTCCCCGGCCGGGGGCCCCTGTCCACTCCCGATAGCCTGGCGACTATCGCCCAGCGCGCCGAGGCGCTGGGCTTCGATTCCATCGCGCTGGGCGACCATATCCTGGTGCCCAGGAATATCGACTCCGACTACCCGTACACAGAGACCGGGGAGTTTCCCGGATCCGCTTCGGGTCAGGCCATGGAGCAAATCACCGCATTGGCATATATGGCGGGATGCACCAGCACCATTCGCCTGGCGACTTCAGTGCTCATCGTGCCCCACCGCAACCCGCTGGTGGCCGCCAAGGCCCTGGCGACCCTGGATGTGCTATCCGGGGGCCGACTCATCGTCGGCGTCGGCGTCGGTTGGTGCCGCGAGGAGTTCGAAGCCGTCGGCTGCGAACCCTTCGACGAGCGTGGCGCCGTTACCGACGAATACATCCGGGCCTTCAAGGAACTGTGGACATCCGACGATCCAACCTTCGAGGGCCAATACGTGAGCTTCTCCGACATCTGGTTCCTGCCCAAGCCGGTGCAGAAACCCCATCCGCCCTTCTGGGTCGGCGGCGAGAGCCGACCGGCCATCCGCCGGGCCGCAACGTTGTGCGACGGCTGGTATCCCATCGGCAACAATCCGGCTTTCCCCGTGGGAACGCCTGAAGCGTTGGAGAACAGCATCGGCCGCCTGCATCGCACCGCCGAACGTGCCGGACGCGACCCCGCCGAAATCCAGATCATCTATCGCTCCCACGACTATCGCATCAACGGAACCGATACCAGCCCGGACCGCACCCGGTTTACCGGCAGCGGCGAGCAGATCGCGGGTGACATTCGACTATATGAGGAGATGGGCGTCAGCTACCTGGTCCTCGACATCGCTCGCCTGAGCGCCGACGGGAACCTGGAAGAGACTTTGGGACACTTGGAGGATTTCACCACGCAGGTTGCCGCTCGGGTTTAGTTGGGCGAGCAGGCAGTTGGCCGCTGGTGGCTTCCCGCGGCCGTCGGGAAAGCGCTGATGGTGTTCGCTCTTTCGGATTCTAACGCCGTCCAGTATTTGCTCAAAGGGGGCCTGATTTCTCCCGAACAGGCCGGCGCCGCAGTCGCCTATGAGCTCGGCGGCGGCGTGTCTAACATTGTCGTCCGCGTGGATTTTCCCGATCCATCGGATAGCGTTGTCACCAAGCAGTCCTTACCGCGTTTGCGCGTCGAGCAGGAATGGCTGGCGGACCAGGCGCGTATTCACCGGGAGGCGGCGGCATTGCGGTATCTGGAGGGGGTGTTGCCACCGTTGACCCTGCCGTCGGTGGTTCACGAAGATCCTGACAACTTCCTGTTCGTGATGACCGCCGCCCCGGAAAAAGCCCGGACGTGGAAGGACGATCTCCTCTCCGGACGGGTGGACATCCAGGTGGCAGCGCAGGTTGGACGTCTGTTGGCGGTCATGCACCAACATTCCGCCATGCCCGACGATGCCGTACCGTCCAATCTGCGGGAATTTGCCGATCAAAGCTGCTTCGTCCAACTGCGGGTCGACCCCTATCACCGCGCCACCGCGCAGGCGCATTCCGACTTGTCCGACGACATCGAAGCTGAAGCCCAATCCATGCTCGGCCGTCGACTCTGTCTCGTTCACGGCGACTACAGCCCAAAAAACGTAATGGTCTCACCAACCGACGGGGGACCGAGCGCCTTCCTGCTGGATTTCGAGGTGGTTCACCTGGGCAACCCGGTTTTCGATCTGGCTTTCATGCTGAATCATCTCACTCTGAAGGCGATCCACCGAGCCGACCTTGCCTCCGAATACAACGCAGCCGGAACCGCTTTCTGGTCTGCCTATTGCTCCGGCGCCCCTATCTTCGCCAACCATCCGATACAAATCCAGCACGAGACGATCCGCCAAATGGGTGTGCTCTTGTTGGCTCGCATTGACGGCAAATCGCCAGCCGAGTACATCACCACCGACGCACAGAAATCCGTGGCTCGTCGCCTTGCCAGGATGATCCTCGGTGAAGAAGTCCGGTCGATATCCGACTTGCACCAGGCTCTACTGTGTTGACTGCCAAGGCCCGGTTCACGTCGCTGGAATCTGGTGACACTGTCTGCGGCAACGTAGTACACTTTCCCCGCGGGTATCCGGCCCTAGGCCCGGGCGCCTAGCTCCCGATCAGAGGAGATGAGAGCTTGCCGCAGGAATTGAACGCCGGGTTGGACGGGACCGGTCTTCGCATCGCGGTGGTCGCCGCCCGGTTCAACTACGTGATCACCAAGAACCTGATGGAAGGCGCCGTTTCGACGCTGGCACAATACGGCGTGCGCGACGGCGACATCACGACCTCTTGGGTCCCGGGCTCTTTTGAACTGCCCGTGATCGCCAAGACCCTTGCCCAATCCGGGCGATACGACGCGGTGATCTGCCTGGGCGCGGTCATACGTGGCGAGACCAGCCACTACGACATGGTTTGCAATCAGGCGGCATCCGGCATCGCCGCGGTGGGCCGCGAGACCGGCATACCCACCATGTTCGGTGTGTTGACCACTGAAAACATGGAGCAAGCCATCAACCGCTCCGGAGGCAAGGTCGGCAACCTTGGCGCCGACTGCGCGGTCGGCGCCATTGACTGCGCCCGCCTTTTGCAGGCCATCAAGACCGGGTGACCCCACGGGCAGGTGTGAACAGCAATGCAGGCTACCGTAGAATTCGATCCCAGTTATTCCCTGCTCACCATCGACCTGACGGCGGGCGAGTCCATCAAGGCAGAGCCCGGCGCGATGGTTGCACAACAGGGGGTCGCCATGACCACGGGCATGGGCGGTTCGGGAGGTCTGTTTGGCGGCATTCGCCGGATGATGGGCGGAGAGTCATTCTTCGTCAACACGTTCACCGCCGATTCCACTGGTGGCTGGGTCAGCCTGGCTCCGCCCGCTCCCGGCGATATCGGCTCGTTCGACCTCGAACCGGGCAGCAACCTGTTCCTACAGTCCAGTTCTTTCCTCGCCAGCACCGGGAACGTGCAGATTGACAGCCAATTCCAGGGGTTTCGCGGGTTCTTCAGCGGGGAAAGTCTGTTCTTCATCCGGGCCTACGCCCAACAGGGCAAGGGCACCGTGTATTACAATTCCTATGGCGCCATCAAGCAGGTTGCGGTTCATCCCGGGCAGGAGTTGGTGGTGGATACCGGCCATCTGGTCGCCTTCAGCGACGACGTGGAGTATTCCATCGGCAAAGTGGGCGGTGTCCGCTCCCTCATCGCTGGCGGTGAGGGTCTGGTTATGAAGTTCCGTGGCAGCGGAACCGTGTGGGTCCAGACCCGTAACCTCGCTTCTTTGGCCGAAAAACTGAACCCGTTCCTGCCCAAGCGCGGGCAATAACTCGCGGTTGCGTCGCCGTCGCCATTGAGCGCCGTAAACCGCGGCTGACATTCTCCGGGTGGGCGTTTGGGCAATTGCCCCTGCCTTGACTTGCCTGCGATTTACGCCGGCACAGGAGTTCGATCATGGAATTTGGTGTGACCATACCCAACAATTGGGGCGTCGAGGATCCGCAGGCGGTCGTCAATTTTGGCCCGCTGGCCGAAGAGTTGGGGTTCGATTCCGTCTGGGTCATGGACCACCTTTTCAACAACGGCTACATCCGCGAAAGGCTCGACGACAAGCCTTACTACCATCCCATGGCGACGCTGTCCCACATATCGGCTTTGACCTCGCGGGTGAAATTGGGAACCTCGGTGCTGGTATTGCCCTATCACAACCCGGTGGAGCTGGCGAAATACGCCGCCACCCTGGACCAGATGTCCGGCGGGCGCGTCATCCTGGGCGTGGGTGTGGGAGCCATGACCCCGGAATTCGACGCCCTGGGCATACCGATGAGCCAGCGCGGGTCGCTGACCAACGAGTCCATGGACATCATGCGGGAGTTGTGGTCCAACGAAGACCCTCGGTACAGCAGCGATCGCTGGGAGTTTGAAGACCTCAAGTTTTCACCCAAGCCGGTACAGTCCGAGGCTGGGTCGCCTCACGTGCCGCTGTGGGTCGGAGGCGGCAGCCCCGGAGCGTTGCGCCGCGCCGCGCGTCGGGGCAACGGGTGGCACCCCTCCGGCGTAAGCGCCGAGGAGTTTGCCATCGGACGCCAACGGGTCCGGGAATTGGCCGAGTCCGCCGGCCGCAACCCTGACGAGCTGGTGATGTCGGCCCGTGTGGAAGTGGAAGCCCACGGCGGCCCTTCCAGCGAACGGGTCGCTGATCGTTCGCGCCTGCCCGGGGACGATCCGGCCGGGATGACCGCTGGCATCGCTGCTTTCCAGGAGGCCGGCGTGCAGCACATCGTGCTTGCGCTCAACACGGGTGACGTGGGGCGGCTGCGGGAGCTGATGCAGATGATCGCTGCGGATGTGATCCCGCAGTTCAATTAGCGATGCGCCGTCCCAACGGTGCCTTACTTAGAAATCAAGAAGGGGGCGATTGCAATCGCCCCCTCAAGTTTGTGGCTCCGCTCTGAACGGGGTTCGCCGTCTACAGGCTCGCCTCCAGCACGCTGCCCGGCGTGATTGGCAGGCTGGTCAACCGCTGGTCCGTGGCATGGCCCACCGCGTTGGCGATGGCCGCCAGCGGCGGCACGATGGGAACCTCGCCCACGCCGCGAACTCCGTAGGGATGGCCGGGATTGGCCACTTCCACGATGACCGTATCGATCATCGGCAGGTCCAGCGACGTCGGCATGCGGTAGTCCAGGAAGCTGGAGTTCATCATCTGGCCGTTGTCGCTGAAGTAGTACTCCTCGTTCAGCGCCCAGCCGATGCCCTGGACTGCTCCTCCCTGGATCTGTCCTTCCACGTAGCTGGGATGCACGGCTTTGCCGGCGTCCTGGATGGCGGTGTAGCGCAGGATTTCGGTCTTTCCCGTTTCCGTGTCAACCTCAACGTCCACCAGGTGGACGCCGAAGGAATTGCCCTCGCCGGTAGGATCCAGGCTTGCGGTACCGGTGATGCCGCCGCCGGTGGTGTAGAGCTGACGCGCCAGGTCCTTGAAGGTGAAACTCAGTTCCTCCGACTTGTGCCGGATCACGCCGCCGTCGTATTCGACATCCTCCGCCGGCACATCCCAAATGGAGGCCGCCCGCTCGACCATTTGCTGCTTGACGTCTTCCGCTGCCAGGATGGCTGCCCAACCGGTGGCAAAGGTGGTGCGGCTGCCGCCGGTGACCATGGTAAATCCAATCGAGTCCGTGTCGACCACCTGCGGCTTGATGTCGTCGTACGCTATCCCCAGCGTTTCGGCGGCCTGCTGAGCGATTGATGCCCTCGAACCGCCGATATCCACCGAACCCTCGATCAGGTTCACGGTGCCATCGGGGTTGACCGTCATGTTGACGCTGGAATGGAAGCCGCGGTTCATCCAGAAACCCGCGGCGATGCCACGGCCGCGATTTGGCCCTTCCAGCGGTGTCCGGTAGTGCTGATGGTTGCGGGCTGCCTCAAGGCATTCCACCAGACCAATCTTTTGGAACACGGGGCCCTCAACTTTCCGTGAGCCCTCGGTGACGGCGTTGTTCAGCCGGAACTCTACGGGATCCACGCCCAGCTTTTGGCAGAGCTCGTCTACGACCTGTTCCACCCCGAACGCGGCCTGCGGTGAGCCCGGCGCCCGGTACGCCGCCGTCTTGGGTTTGTTTACCATTACGTCGTAACCTTCGACGGTGCCGTTTTCCAGTTCGTAGCAGGCGAAAGCACAGGTGGCGCCCTGCATCACCGGCGAACCGGGATAGGCGCCGGCTTCGAAGGCAAGCTCGATCTCTGCCGCCGTGATCTTACCCGCCGAGTTGGCGCCCATCTTGACCCGCATCCAGCTCCCGGGAGCCGGTCCGCTGCCCTCGAATACCTCGGTGCGGCTCATCAACACCTTGACCGGAGCGCCGGCCTTGCGCGACAGCAACGCGGCCACCGGCTCCAGGTAGAACGACACTTTGCCGCCGAACCCTCCGCCGATCTCCATGGGGGTGACCCGCACGTCGGATACGTCGACCCTCAGTACATCGGCGGTGTTGGCTCGGACTACGAAGGCTCCCTGGGTGCTGCACCAGATGTTGATCTGGCCATCGGCGCGCCAGTGGGCCGTCGCGTTGTGCGGTTCGATGTATCCCTGGTGCACCGAGGCCGTGGTGAACTCGCGCTCGACTACGACGTCAGAACTGGCGAACCCTGCGGCGGTGTCGCCCTTCTCGAATTTCATGTAAGAAGCAACGTTGCTCGGCTGGTCCGAGATCTCGCCCATGGCCGAGGTATGGATCAGATCGTCATGCAGCAGGGGAGCGCCGTCCAGCATCGCCGCGCGCACGTCGATCACCGGCTCCAGCACTTCGTAGTCAACGTCGATCAGGGCCAGGGCCGCCTCGGCGACGTGGGCATTGTCAGCAGCGACGGCGGCAACGGCGTGTCCTCGGTACAGCGCTTTGTCACTGGCGAGGAAGTTGTCGCTGAGGAACTTGAACCGATTGTAGTCGTTGCCCAGATCCTCCTTGCTGAGTGTTGCAAAGGGCAAATCGGCGGCGGTCACCACCGCGCGCACTCCGCCCAGGGCTTCCGCCGCGGACGTGTCGATGGACTTAATGCGCGCGTGGGCGTGCGGGCTGCGCAGGACGCGGGCATGCAACAAGCCGGTCAGGTCGAGATCTGCGCCGTACTGCGCCCGCCCCGTGACCTTGTCGACGCCATCTGGACGCACTGGGCGCTTCCCTACTACGTCGTACTCCACTTCGGACAGCACTTGGTTTGCCGTGGTCATTTGGGTTCACCTCCCTAAAAATATAGGGGCGAATGGTCATTCGCCCCTACCCATGGATACGTCGAATCGTCTGCCGGATCGTTGCTTCAAGCAACGAACGGGAGCCTACGCTCGCATTCGTTCTCCGGCGTCCAACACCGCGCGCACGATCTTGTCGTAGCCGGTGCAGCGGCACAGATTTCCGGCCAACCAGTGGCGAATGCGCGCTTCGTCCGCATCAGGCTCAGCGTCCAGCAGCGCCTTGGCGGCGACGATGAAACCGGGGGTGCAGATCCCGCACTGCAGGGCGGCGTTTTCCAGGAAAGACTGCTGTATGGGATGCAGGCCCTCGGCGGAAGCCACGCCCTCGATGGTGTTGACCTCGGCTCCCTGAGCCTCGACGCCCAGAACCAAGCAAGAGCAAACGATGCGGCCGTCCAGGTTGACCGTGCAGGCTCCGCAGTTGCCGTCGTTGCAACCCTCCTTGGAGCCGGTCATTCCCACGACATCGCGCAGGCACTCGAGGAGGCTCTGGCGAGGCTCGCAGAGGAAGTCGGTCTGGTTGCCGTTGATGGTGGTGGTTACGTGGACAAGTCCGGGCATTGTTACTCCTCCCCTCGGGCGCGCCGGATGGCGATGTTCAAAGTGCGGCGGGTGAGCACGGCGACCAAGTGGTGACGCTGGCGGATGGTGCCGCGCATGTCGGTAATTGGTGTAGCGGCTTCGCTGGCGAGGCGGCCGGCCTCTTCGATGGCCTCGTCGGACACGGCTTTGCCGGCCAGGCTGTCGCCGGCGGCGGTGGCGAGGATCGGCGTGGGACCCACAGATGCCAGAGCGATGCGGGCGGACTGGATGGTCTGCCCGGAGGCGTCAAGCGCCACCGTAGAGGACACGCCGGCCACGGCGATGTCCATTTCGTTGCGGGGGATGAACCGCAGGTAAGCGCTGCCGGAGTTGGCGGCCGGAGCCGGTATCTGTATGGCCACCAGCAACTCGCCGGGCTCCAGCACGTTTCGGCCGGGACCGGTGCAGAAATCCTCGGTGGGGACCGTGCGCCAGCCGTTGGGGCCGTTAATGTGTGCCTCACCGCCCTGGGTGATGACGGGCGGTATGGTGTCGCCGGACGGAGCGGCGTTGCACAGGTTTCCGCCGAAAGTGGCGCGGCCCTGGATCTGGATGCTGCCGATGAGGCTGGCGGCATCGATTAGGCCTGGATAAGCGGCGGCGATGGCCTGGTTTTGATAGAGCTGGTAGCAGGGAACGGCAGCGCCGATTTGCAGGCCGCTATCACTGAGGTTGAGCGCGTTCAGCTCGGGGATCTTCTTGGTATCCACCAGGGCGTCAAGCTCACGACGTCCGCCGCGCAGTTGCACGATGATGTCAGTGCCGCCGGCCAGGGCGCGCGCGCGGTCACCGTGCTGCGCCATCACGGAAACGGCATCGCTGAGGGAAGTAGGGGCAACGTAATCAATAGCTCGCATGGGCACCTCCTGCGGCGCAGATTATAGCACGATCAGCGGCTTTTTCAGCGGTTGCTTGCCTCGTGCCGGCGCCGGCAAATGCCGCAAGCCAGTCCGGGCAGCCAATCATCCGGGAACGCGCGCCATCATACCGCAACCCAACGCCTCGCGCTAAAGATGATTGCTACCTGTCCAGGATCGCCTGCAGCCGGTTTCTCACTCTTGGCCAATCACTGTCGATGATCCCGTAATACATCGAATGCCGATTCACCCCGTCCCTGGCGATGCGGTGGTTGCGCAGCACGCCTTCCCGCGTAGCGCCGATACGTTCAATCGCCCGCAGCGACCGCGTGTTGCGGTGGTCGGCTTTCAGGCATACCCTCAACGCCCCCAACTTCTCAAAAGCGTGGCTCAACAGCAGGAACTTGCATTCCGTGTTGACCGCCGTTCGCTGGTACGCTGTGCCGTACCACGTCATGCCGATCTCCAGAGCCCGGTTGGGCCGATCGACATCCAGGTAACCCGTCGAGCCCACCGCTCTACCCTCCGCCTGGTGGACGACGGCGAACTGGACACGTCCCTCCGCATCGTTCCGTGCCATACACCACTCCACCCATTGCTTGACGTCGTCCAGGCTTGTAAAGGCGGGCCTGGCGGAAAACCGCCAAATCGATTCGTCGGTTCCCACCCGGAACAGGTCTTCAACGTGCTGCGGTCCGATGGGTTCCAGGCGAACATGTTTGCCATGGAGAGTAACGGGTTGCGGATCCATAAGATTTCCTCGCTGCTGGGTCGCTGGCGATTTGCTAAAGAAGCGCCTGGATTACGTCTGTGGTCAATTCCCGTCGCCGCCCGAGGGGGACGGTACCGGAGTTCGGGCTTCCGTGCCGATCCATCTTCTGCGTGTGCTGGCCGGCGGGTTGGGCCGTGTGGCGAACAGAAAGGCCACGGCGCTAACCAGGTACAACGGCGTGAACACCGCGAGCACCCAGTAGTAGCTGCCCGTCCGGTCGAAGACCAACCCCGATGCGTATGGAGAAATGAACATTCCCACGTTCATGAAAAGGCTCATGAACCCCATCAGCGTTGCAAACCGGGCGCGGCCGTAGTAGTCGGATAACATCAGCCAATTCACCGACGTGATCCCCTCAACGATGGCGATTCCGACCACGAAGAGGAGCAGGCCGACTATACCCGGCCCGATCCAAAGGCCGCCCATGCCGATGGCGCCGATCACCATGCCGATGGCCAGGAGCACGTTGCCGCGGAACTTATCTGAGGTGACTCCCATGATGAACCGCAGGGGTATTCCCAGGAAGAACATGGCCGCGACCCAAACGGCCGCTTCGTTCGCGGAAATTCCTCGCAAAGTCATGATCGGAAACACGTGGACCAGCATCCCGTTAGTAACGGATACGCGCAGGATTGCCCCCACCATGATGAACCAGTAGGTGCGGGTTTGGATCGCCTGGCGGAACGAAAAACTGACGTCGCTTGAACCCCTGTGCCCGCGCCCACCGGAACCGGTTCCGGTACCCGCATCCTCCGGTGCATCTCCGTCGGGCAACAGGCCCATGTCCTCGGGACGACTGCGTATGAAAAACGCCGCCGGCAACGTCATCGCCACGATGAAAATCCCGACCCAGAATAGCGTGTCCCTCCATCCAATCTGCTGAATTCCGAAATTCAGCAGCAGAACCACGAACGCCCCGCCCCCCGCAAACGCCGTCATCAGGGTCGACATCGCCACCGAGCGGCGTCGGATGAACCATTGGTTGACCGCTGCCATTAGCGTCTGGCCAAACCCACCGCTTTTTCCCAGCGAAATGATGCCGGAGAACAGGACGATAAGTTCCCAGTAGCTGTCAGCCCGCGACAGCAAAATTGTCCCAATGCCGGTCATCAAGCCGCCGGCCAGGATCATCGGCCTCGCGCCATATCGGTCAACGGCCCAACCTACCAGCGGGCCGCCGGCGCTGCCTTCCGCCCGCGCGAGGCTGAACACCAACGACATCTGCGCGGAGGTCAGGCCCAACTCAGTTCTGATGGGTACAAAAAATCTCGGGAACCCCTGGGATATCGATCCGTTCCCGAACATGCCCAACAACGAGGAAACGACGACGACCCACCAGCCATAGAAGACGCGAGGCCGTCGTCGCTGCATTTCACCTTCTGTATCTGTCACAGCGAACGTCTATGTTGAGGCACCTGCGTTAAGGTCGGATGCGTGCCTTCGCTTCCCAGTTTTGCTGGACTGATTCTTGCATCAGCCATCAGGCAGGAACCACGGCTGGGCCGCCGCCTCGTCGGGCCACAGGAATTCAAACCCGTTCCGCAGTGCGTTTTGCCGGTCCAGGTCCTCTCGGTCACCGATATGGTAGTAGGCGTCAGCGTCGAAGCCAGACTTGACCTCAGACAAAAGGTGCTTGGCAACGGTGAAATCCACGGTGATCTCGTGCTCCTCCCACATGGACCGCTGGCTGCTGGGTGGTCGGTCGGAGCAACTGCCGATGAGGAAACCCTTATCTTGGACGATTTTCACCATATCCATGGTCAGTGGTCCCGGTGGGTCTCCCACTTCCAGAGTGCCGTCGATGTCAAAACTGATGAGAATAGCCATGGGTCTCCTGTTGTGATTCGTCTGACGCTCAAACCCGAAAATTGGGCGACCCCGTGAGGTCGCCCAAAGCGACGATGTTGCCCCGGTGTGCAGTGCAGGCTAGTCCGGCGTCGCGCTCCAAACCGTGAAATTACCGCCAAAAGGCATGGGTCCGCCTGAAACGGCGACTTCCGGCTTCACCCCGGTCAACGCCCGCGCGCCGGCTCTGCCCTGGATCTGCTGCATGCAATCGGTATGCATCCAGAACCGGCTGCGGCCACTGCCGATATTACCCCCGCTGGCCAGAATGGGGTTCGGCCCCTCGATGCTGATATCGGTCTGGTAAAAGTCCAAGGCGTCGCCGGGCTGCATCCCGCGATAGCGCAGACCCTCGATGTGGAACTGGTGGAATTGGGCGAACCCATCGTACATATTCTCAAACGACAGGTCGTCCGCAGTGATGCCAGCCCCTTCGTAGATCTTGCGTCCGGTAGTGGCGGTCTCTATTTCCACTTCTTCCAGCGTCGGCGTTATGCTGCGCGCCACACCGCGGCTGGAGGCATGGTTAAGGATGTAAACCGGCTTCTGCGCCATATCCTGGGCACGGTCCGCAGTGGTGAACAAATATGCTGCGGCGACCATGATCGGTATGTCGTTGTCGAAGAGGTTTGCCGGCTTGGCGATCCACCGCGAGGACAGGTAGTCCTCTGGCGTCAACTGCTCCGGGCGATGCTGGGCCCAGTAGCCTTCGGGGAACAGGAGGCCGTTGCGCCGGGAGTTCTGCATGAAAGGCGCCATCATGTCGTGGTGCTTGCCGTACTTGGTGCAATACTGCGCAAATTGCAGCGCTGTTCCGTAGCAACCAGGGGCGCCCCAAAGCGTGCGGCCCGGGCTTATGGCGAAACTACCCGGTACCTCGTTGGCGGCGCTGATGCCACCATGGTTGTATCGGCCTTCAAGGTTGTGCCAACCTTTTAGAACCAGGCAGTTGGTGGCCAAGCCATCGCCCACGGCCTGCGCAGCAACCACGATTGCGGCGGACATGCAGCCGGGCGCATACATGGTGAACTTGACGTTCGTCAGTTCGGGCATGTTTTTCAGGATCCACTCGGCGCTCAATTGGCCCACGCCGTCCAGGAGATTGTCAGTCTGGTTGAACGCGTTGACCACGTCCATGGGCACGGGTTGGTCCTCGGGCCAGTGCGCCCCGGTGGTCGTAACCGGAACCAGGACCAGGCCATCTACCTGGTCCGGCGGCACTCCGGCGTCTGCGATCGCCGTCCGCAGGGCGCCAATGCTCAGCGCACCCACCGATGTTTCCGCCCGGCCGTCCCAACGACGGGCGGTGGGGGAGTGTCCAATGCCCACGGCGGCTACCTTGCCCCGGTGTTCCCAAATTCCCAAGCCTTCGGTGGAACGATACATAGATTCGGGAGCCATCTGGGTGGTCATAACAAACTCCTTGAGAACGCCGCGGGAATCCTGACGCAAAGGTCAGGCCGCCAGGTTTTTGGTGGAACGGTTTCGGGGGCGTCAGGACACAATTTCCCATTCCGGGACTTTTTGGCCGTTAGCCGTGGCTTCAAATATCACTCGCACGCTGGCGCCCACCGGAACTTCATCCGGCGCGGTTCCCGGCAGATGTGAATACATCAACAAGCCGGGATCCTCGTCCAGCATGATAACTGCCAAGTTGAAGGGGAGGTCCTCTTTCAGGGACGCCACCGGGCAGTCATACACCACGCAGTAGTTGTAGATTTTCCCTCGGCCGCTCACTTCCCTCCATTCCACATCGTCGGGCGAACAGCCCAATTCCGAGGCGGGCCGGGGCGGAAAGTACAAACGGTCAGATCCCTTGCAGGACTGGACTACAAGTCGCCCTTCGTTGGCGGCTTCGAAGAATGGCCTCGTCAGATCGTCAGGCACCACACCCTGCTTAACCATATGTCTCCTCAAACGATGCGCATTTCCTGGGGCTTAAGCCGGGAAACCGATCAGACAGTTGGGAATTTGGTACGCGAAAGAATATGCGTCAATCAAGCACGATGTCAAGCAGAGCGCCCGTCAACTCACGGGCGCACCGTAGTGGTGACCAAGCCCGGATTAGCGGGGATTGTAACCCCGGAAGGGACGACGACGGCAAACTCCACCGGAAAACTGATTACGCCCCGCTCGGTCTTGGCATGCGGCGAAATTTCCCGCACTTGCGCTTCCAATTCAACGTCGGGCAAGGCTGCCACCGTCACCGACCCGGGCGTGCCGACCTCGATGCGCTCCACGTTGTTGGCTTCCACCAAGCCTCGGATGGAGATGTTAGTTGGGTCGACCAGTTGGATGACGCGGGCATCCACAGTGATGACGTCGTCCTCTTTCACCGTCACCAGGCGCACCATTCCCGAGAACGGCGCACGCAAGTACGAGTGTTCCAGGTCTTCCACGATTTCGTCGTAGTCGGATTTAGCGTTGGCCAGATTGGCCTGGGTCAGTGCAACAGCAGCAGCATCCGGCCCGGCAGCGAGTTCGTCTCTGGCCTCTCGGGCCGTCACGATTTGTTGGTTCATATCCGCTAGCACGGCTTCGTCTATCCCTTCTTCAAGCCGGTCCAGTCTTGACTCCGCGGCGCCAAGGGCGATATGGGCGCTTTCTACGCCGGCTTCCAGGCTTGCTAGTTTCAATTGGTCGATACCCTGCTCCAGCTCGGACAGGTCTCGGTCGGCTCGATCCAGCGTTTCGCGGGCAACCAGGACGTTGGCTTCGAGGCGGTCCAATTCGGTTTGGTCCGGGCCGACCAATTCGTCCCGCAGCTCCCGGTTCAATCTCTCCAACTCTAACTCGAGCCTGGCTACCGCGGCCTCCGCCCCATCACGGTCGAATTCTTTAGGCCCTTCCTCCAAATCGGCCAACTCGGTCTCCCGAAACTCAATCTCCCTCCTGGCGGAGTCCACTGTGGCCTGCAAGGCTTCAAACTTCACTACGTCAAAGTTTCGGCCGTCTTCCAAGCTGTTAAAGCGCCCTTCAATCACCATTACATGGAACGCATCGAATTCTTCCTCCGCCTGTTCCAGGGTGGATTCGGCCGCCGCCAATCGCACACGGGCCAATGCCAGCCTCTGGGCATGATCCACGTCGAAGTCCCTCAGTGCATCCCGCGCCTGGTCGAGATCATTTTCGGTCTTGGCTATCAGAGATTCGAGCGCGGCGACCGCTTCGTTGTGCAGTGGAAGAAAATCGGTGACCGCGTCCTGAGCATTGTTCAATCTGGATCGAGCTTCCGAGCGTCGCGCCACCGCAGCGACAAAGCTTTCCCCGTGCATGTCGGCAAAATCCGACACGGCATCTTCTGCCTGGTCCAGCGCAAACTTGGCGTCTGCAACCGTTTTTCGCGCGGCGCCCAGATCGACGTCGTACTGGAGGAGGTAATCCTCCAGATTGTCCTGCGCCATCTGCAATCTCAATTCCGCCTTGGCCAAGCCTCCCTCTGCCTGGGCCCGAACCAACGGATCAGACGACTCCAAGCCCAACACCCGGTCCAGATCATCCTGGAGCTTGTCGATTTGGTAGAGGCTTTGCGACTCGGCGTACCGCAAATCTCTGATGGTTTCGGAATCCACAGTTGCCAGTACGTCTCCGGCAGACACCATGTCGCCGACGGCAACGTTTATTTCTCCCACCTCACCGGAAATTTCGAACGCGAGATCCACGCTCTTCCCAAAGATCAACTGGCTGGGCACATCGAATCCTCGGGCCTCCGCAGAGGCGGACGGTCGCGACGCAGCGTTCCGCGGCGGCTGGGTGGTTTCATCGGAAGACTGCCCACACGCGGAGAGGATCAGCGCGAATACTCCGAGCATCAACCAAGAGGGGATTATCCATCGGTGGGATACTGACCGGCAGCAATTTCTCATCAAACGCAAGGGAGCACCTCCATGGGACGGCGCGGTTTCTGAATGAAACGCCGCCTACTACCCATCCACCTGGGCAGCCGGTCGACGGGTCAGCCGCCGGACCGCGGACGACCAGGCTCCAGGTATCGCGTCATGCAACAGCATGTAGGTCACCGGCACTGCGACCAGCGTGAGGAAAGTCGAGCTGATCAGTCCGCCGATGACCACCGTGGCCAATTCCGCGCCGACCAGTCCGCTGGTATCGCTGAACGCCAGGGGCAACAGGGCGAGTATGGTTGTAAAAGCGGTCATCAAGATTGGGCGCAATCGTGTGCGGCCTGAAAGAATCATGGCGTCCAACGCGCTGAGGCCTTGCGACCGCAGTTGGGCAACGAAGGTAATGAGGACTATCGCATTGGTGACCACGATACCGATGAGGAAAAGGAACCCCATCAAAGAGGGAAGACTCAATGCCCGCCCCGTCACCGTCAAAGCGATCAGCGCTCCGACCACCGCCAAAGGCATGCTCAGGACCACAATGAAAGGATCGCGGAGCGAGCCCAGGGTCGCCACCATCACCAGATACACCAGCGCGAGTCCGATCATCATGGCCAAGTAGACGTTGTTGAACTGCTCCTGGATATCGCTGGCGAAACCTCCCTGGAGGATCTCGACCCCGGCGGGCAGGTCTGTGTTTTCAATGATTCTATCGATGCGCGAGCTGATCGCTTGCGGATCGTTGCCCAAAAATTCGCCCGTGATCGTAACGGAACGATCACCGTCGTAATGGGTGATGAGTGATGGACCCACAGTAGTGCTGGCGTCTGCAATTGAACCCAGCGTGGTCGTGCCCAGGGGCCCGCCAATGGACAGGTTCTGCAGCTCCGCAAGCTCGTCAACTCGTTCCTCAGGCCCGCGCACCACCACGTCGTACGTTTCCCCGAGCAGGCTGACGTTGGCGGCGTCAACTCCGTAGACCCAGGTTCGAACCTGCGCCGCGACCGCCGCGGCGGTGAGTCCGTAGCGTCTCGCCTCGGAGGCATCGACCTCGAATGTTAACTCTTCGCTTTCGTCGCTCAAGTTTGTCTTCAGGTTGACGACGCCGTCTATCGGTCGGATCCGATCCACCAGATCCTGGGACACACGACGCACGCGACTGAAGTCGCTGCCGGTGACCGCTATTTCGATGCCGGCCTGTGGCGGACCCGCTTCGTCAACGAACAACTGAACTTCAACGTCATCCTTCTGCGGTAGTTCCGCCCGCAACTGTTCATCAAAATCCGCCGGAACGGTTCCCGACAGGGCAATAAAGAAACCGGCTACGTCGAAGCCAGTCTCGCCCAGCCCGGGCCCAAAGTCCTGGCTCGTTGAACCCAAGGTAGCCTGATAGGACGCGATGTAACCGGCATCCACGTGGCGGTCCAGGATCGTTTCCACTTCCCGCACCTCCCGGTGGATGGCCGTCGCCCCGGTGTTTTCGGGCATGGTGATGTCTATTCGCATCGCTTCCGCTTCGCCTGACGAAAACAGAGTGATCGGCAGCACGATAATCAGCGGCAGCGTGGCTCCGACCGCGGCGATACAGCCCAGGACGGTAAGCAGCGGATGGTTGAGCGCCCAGGTCAGTATGGGGGTGTAAATGCGTTGCAGCCACGTATCCTGCGAGACGGAATCGTCCTCGTCAGCCATATCGCCGGGCCGCAGCAACAATGAGGCCAGCACAGGAACGGCAGTCAGCGCGATAAATGTAGACGCAAGCAGCGAAACGCACACGGTTTGCGCGAACGGAAGGAAAAACTCGCCCACGATACCAGGGATAAATCCCAAGGGCAGGAACACCGCGACGGTGGTCAAGGTGGAAGCGAGAATAGCGGGACCGACTTCGCGTGTGCCGCGGATGGCTGCGGTCAACCCGGGGTCATCACCCAGCGGAGTCAGGCGATAGGCGGTGAACTCCGCCCCCTGCATCGGGTAACGAGTGGCGCCGGCCTGAACATGGCGATAGATGTTTTCCAAGACCACGATGCTGTCATCGACGATTCGCCCCACGGCAATCGCCAAGCCGGCCAGGCTCATGAAATTGAGCGTCCAATCCATGACGGCCATGACCAGTATGGTGATCATGACGCTCAGCGGGATGGAAATCGCGATGATGACCGTTGGTCGGAGGGTTTGCAATATTCCCCTGATTACCGTCGGCCGCAGCTGGAGCAGGAAAAGGAAGATAGCGATCACCGCAATTACGAAGCCCAAACCACCCTGACCGACCACGCTGGTGAGCTGCTCTTCAAGCTCGGGGCCATCGTTGTAGAGGACATCAACCCGCACGTCCGCCGGAAGCTCCAGGTTCTGGATGATGCCCAGCAACTCCCTGGTCACGTCAATCGTGTTTCCGTCCGGCAGCTGCAGCACTTGAAGTGAGATGCTGGGATGGCCATTTGTGCGCGACACCGTGGCGGCTCTCGGAGTGTCCACTTGAACCGTTGCGACATCGGACAGCATGATCGGAGTGCCGCCATCTTCCGTTGGCGGCGCTCCAACTGCGCTGAACGTGGCGCGGCGATAATCGACTGGCAGGTCGCGGATGGAATCAAGATCGCCGTAACCGCGGTAAGTCCGCACGCCGAAGGAGCGGTTACCGTTATCCAGGGAACCTGCGTTGAGGTCAACGGAATTCCCGGAAACGGCGTTAACAACGTCCTGGATGGCGAGCCCGTGTTCTTCGCTGCGAGACGGATCAACTATCACCGAAACACGCTCTTCGACTCCACCCTCCACGTTCACGTCGTACACGCCGTCCACCGCTTCCAAACGCGGGAGGATTTCGTCATCCACGATGCGCTGCAGGGCGGGAATGTCCCGTTCCCCGCTGACGCTCAGCCACATGATGGGGAATATATCGGAGGTCAACCGCAGGACAAACGGGTCTCCTGCCTCTTCGCGCAGCTGAAGCCCGCTCACGCGGCTGCGGATTTCTTCCTCCGCCGATTCCACATCGGCGCCGGGTGCAAAGTTCGCCGTCACCAACGACATCCCGGGCGTGGAAATCGATGTGGTCTTTTCTAGGTCTGGCAATCCGGAGATCGCGTCTTCCACTTTCGTGGTCACGTCGGTGGCGACGGTGTTCGGATCTCCCTGCTGGTAGGACGTGACGACGTAGATGATCGAGAAACTGATTTCGGGGAAGAGTTCCTGCTGGATCTGACTGTACGAAAATACTCCGGCCGCCAGCAGCAGAACCATTGCCATAATGGTTACCGGCTTGCGCCGGAGAGCTAACGAAGTCAGGAAAGTCAAAATCGCTCCGCGAACGAGCAGGTGAAATCACGCGCCCTCCGCTTCCGGGGTCGGACGATCAACACTTGATGCCGGCATAGAATCATACCAGACATGAGTGTGCGCGACGGTTGGCAATCGACCGGCGGCGTTGCCCGCGCATCTGCTCGTCTGTACACTGCCGGAAGTTTTGATTCGAGGAGCGCGACATGGATTTCGCCTTGTTTTCCCACATTCCCTGGCCTGAAGGGCATACGCCCAAATCTCTCTTTTCGGATTTATTGGAACAGGCCGTGATCGGCGAAGAACTGGGTTTCAAGGCGATCTGGTTGGCTGAGCATCATTTCACGCGATATGGACTGGGCGCATCTTCGCTGATCGTCGCCAGCAACATCGCGGCGCGGACCAGCAAGATCCGGTTGGGAACCGCGGTCCTGATACCGCCACTGCACCACCCCGTCCGACTGGCGGAAGACACGGCTACATTGGACGTACTCAGCGACGGGCGCCTGGACGTCGGTTTCGGCAGAGGCGCGTCGGGCACGGAGTATGGCAACTTTGGCGTTGACCACGCCGAGAGCCAGGCCCGCTATCGGGAGACCATCGAGATGGTGGAAACCCTGTGGACTACTCCCGACTGCACGTTCGAGGGTAGCTACTATTCGACGCAGAAACTCAACCTCGTGCCTACCCCGCTGCAACGACCTCATCCGCCGGTCTATGTGGCCGCGACGCGCAGCCTAGAGTCTTTGGAGTTCGTCGCCACCACCGGACGCCGGCTCATTATCGGCGTCGTCCTGAACACCGACGACGCTGTGGATCTGCTCTGGCGCTTTTTGGAGCAGGCGCAGGCTAGCGGACACGCTGCATCGCCATCCGACGTCCCGTTATTCCGCTACTTCTATGTGGCCGAAACCGAAGAGCAGGCCCACCGAGATGCCCGTGAAGCCCTGAACTGGACTCTCGACATCAACACCTGGAGGCGCGAATTTTCGGTCGGAAGCGAAGTTTACGAAAGCATCGACAACTACCGTAAACGCCGCACCGAATTTCCGCCGTCCTACGAGTATCTCGCCGAGCACCGGGCTTTCATTGGCACTCCGGACCAGTGCGCCGTGAAGATACAGGCCCTCCATGACGCCGGGGTACGGTACTTTGGCTGCAATTTCGCCTTCGGTGGCTTGGACCAGAAGAAGCAACTGCGGTCGATGGAGCTGTTTGCGCGGGAGGTGATGCCCCGCTTCTCCAACGGGTAATCGGCGTCAGTTAGTCGTTCCCGGCGGGCCTCGGCTGGGGATCCGGAGCGACCGGGGGTTTGCGAAGCGCGGCCCAGTTGCTCACTGCTCTGTAGAGTGAGATCGCCGCGCCCGTGGCCAGCGCCGCGCCCAGCATCAGGAACGCCCACCGCAGCCCGGCGACAAAGGCGGTAGCCACTTCTGGGTTCACCGCCTCCAGCTTGGGCTCCACACCATACGTAGCCATGGTGGAAACCACGACGGTGGTAGAAACGGCAACGCTTACCACATTCGCCGAGTTCCTCACCAGTTGGGTCAGCGCGGAAACGACCCCGTAACGGCTGCGGTCCACCACGCTGAGAATGCTGCTGCTGTTGGGTGAGTTGAATATCCCATTGCCGGTACTCTGCATCATCATGGTGGCGATGACCAGCCAAACCGGGGATCGCTCCTGAAGCGCAAACGCCAGCACGAAGGCCCCGGCCGCGGTCAACGCCATGCCACACACCGTCGGAACCCGCCATCCAAAGCGATCGGCCACCCGGCCGCTGAACGGCCCGATCAACACCATGCACACGGCGGGCGGGATCATCATCAATCCGACCTGCTCCGGCGAGTACTGCAACACACGTTGCAGATAGAAGGGCATCATGAAGCGCGCTGCTGACGATCCGAAGAAAGAGAGCCACGCGGCCGCCACTCCCAGCCCGAATATCTGGTTGGTGAACAGCCGCAGGTCCAACATTGGAGCGCGGACTCGCAACTCCCACCAGACGAATGCGGCCGCGAAGATCACTACGGCAACACCGCCAACGATCACTGGCGTGGACCGCCAACCCAGCGCGTTTCCGTTGCCCACCACCAACAACAGCACGAGGAGGATCACTCCCGAGACGGCGGCGCCGGTCCAGTCGAATGACGACGCCCCCTGCCCCTGTCGGTACTGACCCGCGCCCGGACCACGCTCCAGCAGCAACCACGCGAGAATGAGCACCAGTCCGCCTGCCGGCACGTTCACCAGGAACACCCATTGCCAACCCAGCCACGCCACCAGGAACCCGCCCATGGCTGGCCCGGCGATCGCGCCCATACCTACCACGCTGAGGTGCGTGCCCAGCGCCTTGCCGCGTTCCGAGTCGGGGAACGCGGCAATCATCATGCCCATCCCGCAGCCCTGCACCATGCCGGCGCCAATGCCCTTGAGCACGCGCATGACAATCAGCATCTCAAGGCTGGTGGAAAGCGCAGCTCCCAGCGACGCCAGGACGAAAATCGCCGTACCCGTCAGGTAGACTCTTCTCCGACCGACGACGTCGCCCAGCCGTCCCATGGGCAGCAGCAGCACGCTGATCACCAAGGCGTAGGCGACCACCACCCACTGGACCGATTCCAGCGAAGCATCGAAATGGGATTCGATACCGGGCAGCGCGACCAGCACGCTGCCATGGTCAACCACCGAGAAGAACGTGCCGGTGGCGATGGTCCAGAAAGCCCACCATTTGTAGGACGGGCTCGATGTGATGCGCTGGATCAAATAGAGGACAACCTCGGGTGCGGCTCACCGAAGTCTGGGCTATCCATGATACTCCTTTTTCCAGAACTTCAGGACGCATCCGGAACCATGCGCGCCGAAACTACGCCAGAACGCGTACCCTCCTCAATAGGACCCAGCACACCGCCGATGCCCCCAGACCGATGGCCGCGATTATCGCCAGGGCCGTCGCGGAGGACGTGAGATCCGACAATATCCCAACGCCCAGGCTGGCCACCACCAAGAATCCCCGGTCGAAGCTCTGCAGGCTCGTCATCCGCCCCCGCAAGCTGTCCGGGGTCAGCGTTTGGATCAGCGTCCCCCGGGCGGTGCGGAATACCGACTGGCTGAAGGCCATGGCCGCGATGAACACAAACGCCAGCGCCATCCATTTCGCAAACGCGAACACCAGCAGCGTCACCGAGCTTCCCACCGCCGCGCCCATCACCACTTTGCCTTTCGGAAAAACGAACCCGAACGACGCGATAAACAACGCCGCCAGCAGGCCACCGACCCCCGTGATTGCTAACAGATAGCCGCCTACGTCCGCGTCGCGCTGCAACACTTCAGTGGTGTACAGGGGGAACAGAAACCAGGCCGGGTGCAGGATGATGTTCGGGATCATCGACACCATCATCAGCTGGAAAAACGCCCGCTCGCCGCTCCAGACGTAGCGCAACCCCTCGATCATGTTGGACATCGCGGAGCCTCGTTGGCGAGCATTGCCCGGAGTATCGAAGGGCGTGCGCACTCTGAGGATCATCGTCACGTTGGCCAGGTACAGGACGGCCTCGATGGTGAAGTTCCAGAAGAACCCCAGCGTGAAGATCAGGATGCCCCCGACGAACGGGCCGAAGATGCGCGTCCCGGTAATCGTGAGCACGTTCGTGGCCAGCGCGTTCCCCAGCAGGTCCCGAGGCACGGTTCCGGCGATCAAGGCCTGTCGCATCGGTTGCACCGCGGAATGACAGCAACCCGCCAGGATCACGTAGGCGTAGGCGTGCCACACCTGCACTCTACCCGTGAGGATCAGCAGCGCGAAGGAAAATGCCAGTGCCGCCATCGCCGTTTGCAGCGCCATCACCAGCTTGCGCCGGTCGAACCGGTCGCTCAGCACGCCGCCCCAGGGGCCAACCACCAGGCCGGGCAGCGTATTGATGCCGCCTACGGTAACCACCAACAGTCCGGCGACGTTTGACCCTTCGGATAACTCCCGCACCAGCCAACCTACGCTCAGCAACTGCAGCCATTGCGCGTTGTTGGCAAAGAAGTTGCCGAACCAAAGATAACGGAAATCCCGGTAGGCCAACCACGCGTCCAGCGTGTGCAGTCGTGGCAGCCGCGCGGTTCGCAAATCGCGCTCCCCTTACCGCAGCGCCCGCACGCGCCGCAGCGTGGCGAAACATCCCAGCGTCACCGACAGGCCCAGGGTTCCCAAGGCCAGGATTGCCATCGATGCCGAGGTGAAGTCCGCGAAGATGCCCACCAACACGCTCACTCCGATCAGGAAGGACCGCTCATATGCCAATAGGGCCATTGTGCGCGCGCGAAACCGGTCGGGGACGATGGTCAAAACCAGTGTTCCCTGGGTGGTGCGGAAGTAGGCCTGGAAGAACGACATCGCGCCCAGGGCGGAGTAGGCCGCCCAGTGCCACACAGAGAAAGCGAACAGGATGGTGGTCAGCGACGACAGCGCCGCTGCGCCGAACAGGACGTAACCGCGCCGGAAGGGAATCCCCCAGGTGGCGATGGTCAGCGTGGAGATCAACCCTCCCCAACCGGTAACTGCCAGCAGGTAACCGCCCGTGTTTGCCTGGGCCTGCAGCACCTCCACTGTGAATAGCGGCAGCAGGAACCAGACCGGATGTAAGATCGTGTTTGGAACCACCGACAGCACCGCGATCTCCAGCACCTCCCGCTGGTTCCGCCACAGGTGGAGCAGACCGTCCTTGATGTCTCCGAATGGTGTGAAGCGACGCTGCCCCTCGGACGATTCAGTCCCAGTGTATGGCGTCCGCATGGGCAGCAGCATCAGCACCACGCCCAGGTACAGGGCCGCCTCCAGCGCGAAGTTCCAGAAATACCCCAACGTAAATATGAGGATTCCGCCGACGAAGGGACCGAAGACGCGAGTTCCGGTCACGGTGAGAGTATTGATGGCGTAGGCGTTGACCAAGGATTCACGAGGGACCGTATTGGAAATCAGCACTTGCTGCATGGGTTGGGTTATGGCCAGGAAGGAACCGGAGATCAGAACGTATGCGTAGGCGTGCCAGGCGCGCACTTGATCGGCAGCTACCAGGAAAGCAAAGCCCAATGCCAGCACGCCGCTGGCGGCCTGCATGGTGATTGCCAGCTTGCGACGGTCCAGGCGGTCGCCCAGCACCCCGGTGATCGGATTTACCAGCAGACCCGGCAGCGTGTTGATCGCGCTGACCGACAGCACCAGCAGACCGCCAATCCCGGAGCCGACCGATAGATCCTTGACCAGCCACCCGATGCTCAGGAGTTGCAGCCATTGGGCCGTGAAGCCACAAAAATTTGCCAGCCACAGCAACCGGAAATCCCGGTAAGCCAGCCAGGCGTCCAGAGTATGCAGACGCGGAAGTTTCAGCGACGGAATGATCGGGCTCTCGCTTAGTTGCGGATGGAAGTTTCGTAAACGCGATGGCAGGTGGGAGGGACACGCCGCAGCACAGCCAAGCCGGAACATGGTGCGCCCGCCTGGAATTGTTGTCAATATGACTGAAACTGAACAGCGCAGACAACGTTTCACGACCAGGGACGGGCGAACAGTTGGCCCCGACCGCTATGATATGATGACCGTCGATCCTCCAAATTCAGACCTAACGGGTGCTTATCCGGACTGGAATGGACGGGAAGCGAGCATACGTTAGATGTCGGATCTTCCGGGTGAAAAATGCACGTGGATTCCCAGCGCGCCCTCATGGCTCACCTGCTGCGCCGGGCCGGATTCGGCGCCACGCCGGCCGAACTCGACACCTATTGCGCGTGGGGCTACGAGGCAACGGTCGGGTGGCTGCTCCATCCGGAGCGCCAGCCCGAGTTGGATGAAGACATCATCGAGCGGTACTACATCGACTGGAAGGAAAGTCGCAACATCGAGGGGGCGTTGACTGAAACGGTTTACCGGATGAACTGCAACGCCGGCGCGCGCCCGCTCCAGGAGAAGATCGCGCTGTTCTGGCACGGCGTGTTCGCCACGGGTTTGGCCAAGGTGCTGCACGAGAAAACGATGCTCAACCAGATCGACATGTTTCGGCAGTGCGGCTTGGGCAATTTTCAGGAGTTGTTGCGCCGGTTGGCCCGCGACCCGGCGATGATTTTCTGGCTGGACAACAATTTCAACCACAAGGACGCGATCAACGAGAACTGGGGCCGGGAGTTGCTGGAGTTGTTCTCCATGGGCGTGGGGATGGACGGCGAACCCAACTACACGGAAGACGACGTCCAGGAAGCCGCCCGAGCTTTCACCGGGTGGACGATTAACGACGACAACGTCGCGAGCATCCCGTACGGAAAGACCCCGTGGTTGTTCCGTTACGATCCGGAAGATCACGACGCCGGGACGAAGACATTCTTGGGGGAAACGGGCAACTTTGGCGGCGACGACATCATTGAAATCATCTGCCGCCAGCCCTCGACGGCGAGATTCATCAGCCGGCACCTCTACAACTTCTTCGTAGCGGACGACGTGCAGGTGCCGGCGTGGCAGAACACGCCGCCTCCCGACCCCGATGCCATCGCGGCGCTGGAGGCGGAATATTTCCGCTCCGGTTACGACATTCGATCCATGCTGCGCATGATGTTCACCTCCGAGTTCTTCAAGTCGGAAAGCGCGCGGTTCGCCAGGGTCAAAAGCCCCGCCGAAGTGGTGGTCGGCACGTTGCACCTCGTTGGGGATTTCAAATTCCCCAGGGTCGGTTTCATGGACACGGCCCTGGAGTGCCGCTACATGAACCAGGACCTGCTCAATCCGCCCTCCGTCGAGGGCTGGCACACCGGGAAGGAATGGATCGACAGCGGCAGCATGGTTGAGCGCATCAACTACGTGGCCGACAACTTGGGCGATGCCAATCATGCGGGCGTAAGAGCCATCGTGCAGACACTCGTTGATCGCCAACCGGATGCGACGGAAATCGTAGACGGGTGCCTGGACCTGCTGGGTAACGTCATGCTCCGGGAAGACAACCGGAACGCTTTGGTGGCCCAGGCTGAAGCTGCGCTAAATGAAGGCGCCGGCGTCGAAGCCGTTATCCTGAACGCCCTGCGAATGATTGGGTCAACGCGCGAGTATCAGTTCGGGTAGTCACCTTTCCCGAAACGCCAGCTGCCACGCCGGAGCGAGTGAAGTTCATACACCAGGCGATTTGTCCGCTCCAAAATGGCACTGAACGCGGAACAGGCTCCCTTGAATATCAGGTCAGAACCAGTACCAAACGCAGCCAGGCGTTGCATGTCTGAGGCCCAATTGGCTCTGGTAGGCGTGGCTGATGAATTGGCGCGCGAACGTTTTGCACCTCGCGCGGCCCACTACGATGCCGCGGCGGAGTTCCCAATCGAAAACTATGCTGACCTGAAGGAAGCCGGATTGCTCACGCTGCGAGTGCCCACCGCATACGGCGGCAGCGGCGTTGACCCACTGACCTTCGCGATGTGCATCCTGGCGGTGGCTCGCGGCTGCCCTTCAACGGCGTTGACGCTGACGATGCACACCAATGTGCTCGGCTCATTTGTCGCCGGGTTGGGCACTCCGGAACAGCGGCGTCGGTATTTTGCCGAAGCCGTGGAATCGGGCAAGTTGTTCGCGTCCATAACCAGCGAGCCCGGGGTGTCCGCCAGAGAGCGGTTTGTACTGTCCACCACCTTCACGCCCCAGGATGACGGCGGATACCGTGTTTCCGGCATCAAGCATTTTTGCTCCCTGGCCGACGCCGCTGACTATTTCTTCGTGTCAGGCGTGGTGGAAGGAAGCGGTGGCGGTGGCGACAATATCCTGTCGGCGATGATACGGAGCGATATGAGCGGGGTTCGGGTCACCGGGGAATGGGATGCTGTGGGCATGCGGGCCACTGCCAGCCACACGGTCAACTTTGACACCGTGGCGCCCCACGATGCGGTGTTCGGGCCACCCGGTCGATTGCTCAGCGCCGACTGGGGCAGTTTTTCGCTGGGATACGCCGCTGTTTACCTGGGAATAGCGGAAGCAGCGTACAACTACATTCGGGAGCACGTCACCGCTCGAACCTGGACCGCCGGCGGGGGCTTGATTATTGACCACCCGGCAACCCAGCAAACGGTTGGGCAGATGAGTCTGTTCATCCAGTCCGGACGACTCCTGTTGGTGGACGCAGCATTAACGAACCGGGATGAGGACCCGACCGGAGCCGTGCTGGCGGTTAATCGAGCCAAGCAATATTGCGCCGAGGCAGGCGCATGGGTCACCGACGCAGCCATGCGGTTAGCCGGCGGTGGTGGGCTGCTCAAGTCCTCGCCGTTGGAGCGGCTGCGCCGGGACGCCCTATCGGGTCCGGTGATGCCGCCGGCTAACGACCGGTGCCTGGAAACCATTGGCAAGTTGGAATGCGGATTGCCGGCGGTGACCATCGAGCTCAGTTAGGAAATGGAATGACCACAGTTGTCGAACATCCAGTATCCGTTGCCGGTTTGTACCGGTACCACGACGTGATTGGCCTGCTGTCCGCCGGCGGGCCGGGATTCAGCGGACCCGTTTCGCTGGCGCAGGGACCCGACGGGTTGCTGCACGTGGCCAGTCGCGCCAATCCGAACCAGCCCGAGGCGGTGCGGGTGACCAGGTGCACCATTGAAGGCGATTACGTCGGCGAGTTCTGCGGCTGGGGTGAGGCGCCGGGACAGTTCATCTGGGTGACGGCCATCGCTTTCGGCCCGGACGGCAACCTGTACTTAGCCGACGAAAACACCCATCGGATCTCCAGGTTCACGCCGCAAGGCGATTTCCTGGGCCATTGGGGTGAATTCGGCAGTGGCTTTGGCCAGATGAACCGGCCGTCGGGCATGGCATTTGCTCCGGACGGGACGCTGGTGGTCGCTGACTCCTTGAACCATCGTGTTCAACGCTTCACGATGGACGGTAACCCGCTGGCCGCTTGGGGAACCTATGGCGTCGAGCCCGGTCAGTTCAACATGCCTTGGGGTGTTGCGGTGGACTCCGATGGAGCAGTCTACGTTTCCGACTGGCGCAATGACCGCATCCAGAAATTTGAGGCCGATGGGCGGTTTGTGGCCGAATTTGACGGTAAAAACGGAGGCGACGGGTTCGCGCGACCCAACGGACTGGCCGTGGACGGAGGACGCATCTACGTGTGCGATTGGTGGAACGATAGAGTGCAGGTGCTGGACGCCGACGGACGAGTAATCGACACACTGATCGGTCACTCTGGAACGTCCAAGTGGGCGCGCACGTTTCTCGACGCCAACCCTGACATCGAGGAGAAGCTCAACAAGGCGACGCAGAACATTGAGCTGAAGCGCCGTTTCTACCGACCCACGGCGGTCACGCTGAGCGAGGACGGGTTGGTGTTCGTCGCCGACTGTTATCGGCATCGCGTGCAAATTTATCGAAAACTTTAGCAGGATCCCAGATTTGAATTTCGGATCCGACCGGTTCCAGCGGATAGAGGAGATACCATGAGCAGCAGCAACGGCTTGAGGGCAAACCAGGAAGTGGGAACGACGGTGCTAGTCGTTATGATGGAGGTCGACGAGGCCGACGACGACGTGTTCAACAAGTGGTACAACGAGGAACACCTGCCGGAGCGCATGTCCATCCCCGGCTACGTCAGCGCCCGGCGGTTCATGCTGGACCCGGAAGACGACCAGGCGAACGGGGTGTTGCGATACTTGTGCATCTGGGAAATGGAAAACGACAGCCCCTTGCAGTCCCAGTTTTACAAGGACCAGAACGCCAAGCCGACGCCGACGAAAGAGGCCGCCAACGGCGTCGTGAAGCAGCGAGCGCGGGGCCTGTACCGTCAGATATTCCCGGCCTCGGGCGGATACAGCGACCGCAGCGGCTACACCTACCCGGACGGCACGCGGATAGGTGCATAAGCCCACGCGCATAGCCCGCAATTTGAAGGGGCTGTCCAACGACAGCCCCTTGCGTTTGTCCCTTTTCAGATCCGGGTAAGGCGCAGCAAGTCGCCGATACTGGTTTCGTCCTCGAGACGCCACAACCGGGCCAGCAGTTCCTCGGTCTGTTCAGGCGACAGCAGCCCTTCGCACAGACCGCGGAATTTAGATTCAACCTCGGCGTCGGTCATGGGATTGAGATGGTGCCCGCGGAAATGGGCAACCTCTGAGCTGTAAGTCTCTCCGTCTTTCATCCGCAGGTCGAAATTGCACAGCATGGCCTCGGGCACGCGCCGGTTGGCTTCTTCTGACGCCTCGATTCGCGTGCGGCTGATCAGGGCGGCGATGCCGGGGTCGTTGATGTGCTCGTCCGAGAAATGGCTTTCGTTGAGAGTATTGTGGGTCAACGCGATTGCCGTAGCGTAGGGCATGCTGTGGTCGGCTGACTCGCGGGTCTTGGGGTGGTACTTCTCATCGTCGCCGGCCATGATGTCGATGGCTTTCTGAAGGGTGCGGATGTGCACGTCCTCAACGTCGGCAACGTTGAAGCCGGGCACCTGGCGGCGAGCGTCCAGCGCTGCTTCAACAACGGTTTGCGAATAAAGGCCCAGAGCGAACTGCTTGATGTTGCACTCGTGGACTTTGAACGGTTGACCCTGGTCACCGCCGAAAGGTTCCAGTTGGTACGGTTCTTTGGTTACCGCCGAGAAGAACCCCAGTTCTCCCTCGAACACCGGCGCCGGGCCGGTCAGTCCACGCTGGGCCAGTAGAGCGGCGAACACTGCGTTGCGGCTGGCGTTGGCATAGGCGCAACCCTTCCAGTGGGAGAGTTCGCCGACCCGTGTTTGGCCCAAGGCCAGGTTGGGCGTTATCCCGAGGTTTAATGCCTGCTCTGTTTGCGCCGCGGACAATCCCATGGCGCGGGCCGCGCCAGCGGAGCTGGCGATGGCGCCGTTGGTGACGTGATCAAAGCCGAGGGCACGTATGTTGCCGGCGTCACCGAAACGGCAGAAAGCCTCATACGCGACCGCGGTGGCGGTGATCAGGCGACGACCGCCGGCGCGAACCATTTCGGCGCCGGCTAGAGTGGCGGCGATGCTGTCGCTGGGATGCCCGGATTCCTGCGTAGTGTAGCCATCGTTGAAGTCCAGGTAGCGAATCATCACGCCGTTGGCGAAGGTGGCAAGCTCGGGGCTGCTGGTCAGCCCGCTGCCGATGATGGTTACCGGCCGGCGGTGCCCGGTAACCTCTGCCGCCAGGTCTCGCGCGATTTTGCTGGGTTCCGAGGTGTAACCGCCGATGGCGCATCCCACGGTGTCAATGATCATTCGCTTGAGGAGATGAACGGTATCCGACGGGATGTCGCCAAAGTGCAGATTGGCGGAGTAATTGGATACGTACTCGGCTATGGTGGACATCTTGGTCACTCCGTGAGGGCGCATTGGGCAAATGAGAACGGGATGAAACGACGTTCATCCCGACAGGACCCGTGATCTGATGGCGCTGGGCTACTCCTTCCAGAACCTCTCTTCGGTCCAGCGCCACCCGTCGGCGGTTACGATCTCCCTGCTGGCTTCAATCATCCCAGGATGTCCGCAGGCGTAAATCAGAGTCTGGGAACGGTCCAGGGCGAGCTTCTCGATTTGGTCGGCGACGATGTTATTGAGACGACCGGTGGCGCCTTCCCACCCGGCGTTGCGCTCTTCGGTAGGCCGACTGATCGCGGGGACGAAGGTCACGGCTTCGGGATGCGCGGCAGCCAACCGCGCCAGCTCGACATCGTAGATGAACTCGTCGCGGTAAGAAGCCCCTTCGACCACGTAGAAGTGGTGTCCGTCGCGGCCGTAATGCAGGTGATCCCGGACTATGCTGACGAACGGCGCCACACCGGTGACGGTGCCCAGCATCAGGTGCTGGGTGGCCGAAGGATCCATCAAAAAGATGCCCTTGGGCCGAGGGCGGATCGACATGGTATCGCCAATTTCCATGCGCCACATACGCGGCGTGAGTTCGCCCTCAGGAACCAGCTCGACAAAGATTTCCAGGAAAGGTTCATGGGGAGCGGAGACGATGGAATACGCCCGCTCGATGCCATCCAAGCCCAGGGTGCAGTATTGCCCAGGTTTGAATTTGAAATCGAAACCCTGTGGCTCCATCTTGATGACCATGAGATCATCCGTGTAATCAACACGTTCCACCAACCTGGCACGGGGCAGATTGATGGTGCGGTCACGGATCACGGTGGTGGATGGCGACGTGGTCATTCTGGCTCCAGTTGGTAGATTTAATCGAAGTTTGCTCGACGCGCGACGCAATCGGAGTTATCGCAAGCAAACGCTCAACCGTTTAAGTTTATTCCGTGCGAAGAGTCGCGCCGGCATGGGTGGCGACATCAGCTTGCCAATTCGACGCGACATGCTTCGAGATGCAGCCCGGGCACGCGGGCCATGGGATTGATGTCCTCCGATGCCTGCAATTCCGAGGCCAACTGTCCAAACAAAGTGGTGATCGAAACGACACCTGAAGGAACAGTAGAGTCAAGGCGGGCAATTCCGACGGTGCGGTTTCCGGCCGTTACGACGGCCACGGGCGCATCATCGGAGATGCCCCAAGAGGCGGCGTCAGCCGGATTGACGTGCACGTGTTCGTCACGCACGATGCGATTCAGTTCGCCCGGTTCGACCGTGATTTCCCGCTCGCTCTGGAGGAGGACGCGACCGGGGGCGAGGATGGCGGGAAGATCGGCTGATGTGTGTACCGGAGCCGCACGGAACCGGGGAGCGCCCGGTTCGGCACGTCCGTTTGGGAAGCCGTTGGCGTACAGCACCGGAGACGAGGAACTGTCAGGTGCGGGGCAGGGCCATTGTATTCCGCGTTCTTCGCGGGTCGTGTACAGCAGCTGGGTGGGCCGGGGAGATTCCATTCCCGTCTGCATTATCAGCGCCGTTTCCTGGGCCAATCGCTGATAGCTGATCCCCCGGTAGTTCGGAGCAACGGACGCTATTTCGTCCATGACCCGGGAGGGTTCGTCGTAGTTCAAGCCGGCAATGTCCAGTCGATCGGCCAACTGGGCGAAAATCCACCCTTCCGGCATGGCGTCGTTGTTTCGCACGGCAATCGCGGGTCTCACGCGCTGGACACGCCGTTCCAGGTTCGTGAACGTGCCGTCCTTTTCCCCAAAAGTCGCCCGGGGCAAGACAACATCGGCGACCTGGGCGACCGGCGAAAGGAAAGTGTCGACTACTGCCAGAAACTCCAGCTGTTCGAATACGGCCATGTCGCTGACAAGGAGACCGTTCGAATAGTTCGGGCTGTCACCAACGAGCAGCATTGACGTGATGGCGCCGCCCGCAGCCTCGAGCATGGATGCGGCGCTCATGCCGGTGGACGCTGGCAGCCGCGCTCCCCAGGTTTCCTCTACGTGAGCACGATGTGTGTCGTCGAAGGTGGGTGCGCCTCCCGGGAGACGGTCGGGCAGGCACCCAACGTCGATTGCCCCTTGTCCGTTTGCCCCCTGCCGCATTGGGAATATTCCGCCGGCGGGCCGGTCAACGTTGCGGGTGAGCAACGCCAGGTCCGCCAAAGCAACCACGCATTCACGGCTGATGCCGGCAGATAAATTGTCCAGTCCATAAACTATGGCGCCGGTATCTGCTTCACCAAACATCCTGGCGGCGCGGGCGATGTCATCGAGGGGAACCCCGGTTGCGGCGATGGCTTCGTCGCTCAACCGTTCCAGCTCGTAAACGAGCGTGTCGTAGCTATCCGCGTGTTCAGCCAGCCATTCGGCGTCGATGAGGTCTTCCTGGAGAACTTGCTTCAGAATCGCACCAAGGAAGAGCAACTCGGTCCCCGGGACTGGGCGGAGCCACAAATCGGCGTAGCGCGTGAGCTCCACTTCCCGAGTGTCGATTACGATGAGAGGGGTGCCGTTGCCGGCGGCGCGCTTGATCGGCACGCCCACCACGTTGTGACTTTCGGTCAGGTTGGTGTTGAAAACCAGGATGCAGCCAGCTTTCTCAAGGTCCCAGATAGAATTGGTAGCGCCGGGATAACCGAGAACGTCTTCCAAGGCGCCGGTGAGCGCAGGCTGCGTGTTGCCGGAATGATCGATGTTGTTGGTGTTCATTCCGATGCGGGCAAATTTCTGAGCCAGGTACAGTTCCTCGTTGGTGCTATCGGGAGCGGTGATCAAACCGAACCCTTCACCCGCCTGGTGGGCGCGCAGCCGCTCGGCAACAAGGTCCAAAGCCTCATCCCACGTGGCGTTTTCAAGTCGCCCGTTGCGGCGGATCATGGGCCGGCGCAGGCGCTGACCGCTGGTCAAGTGCCCGAGGCCGAACTTGCCTTTGTAGCACGCCTGGCCGCGGTTGGCCGGAGAGTTGAGCTCCGGTATAGCGCGAATGACCCGGCCCTGGTCGTTGATCTCGAGGTTCATCTGGCAGCCGACCGGACAGTGGGTGCAGATGGTGCGTTCCACGCGGGCAGCCTTTTCCCATTTGCCCTCGCGCTCGGTCAAAGCCCCGACAGGACACACGTCGATGCAGGCGCCGCAGAACTCGCAACCTGACTCCAGCAAGGATGTCCCGAAAGATGTGCCCACCAACGCTTTGCCGGAGCGCTCAGTGAAGCAGATGGCGTTGTCGCCGCGCATTTCCTCGCAGGCCCGGACGCAGCGGCCGCAGGTGATGCAAAGGTTGTAGTCGCGATCATAGAAGGGATCGCTGACTTCCAACGGGATGTCGCGGTACACGTAGGTCATGGGGGATTCGAGCTCCATGCCCAGATACCGCACGGTGTCCTTGAACTCGCAACGTTCGTTCTTGGGACAGGTAATGCAACGGTCATTGACCGACACGTGGCGGAGGCAGACATCGGACGGCCCGCAGATGTCTACTCGATGACAAGTGAGGCAGCCGTTTGGGTGCTCGGCGATGAGCATTTGCATAACGGAGCGGCGAAGCTCGATAACGTCCGGGGTCTCGCTCCACACGGTCATCCCGTCGGTGGCTGCCAGGGTGCAAGCGGCCGGAAAACCTGGCACGCGGCCCCGTTCGTTCTCCGCGACCACCACGCACATACGGCAGGCCGCATAGGGCTTCATGCCCGAGTGGTAGCAGAGATATGGGACATAGACGCCGGCGTCAATGGCAGCTTCGAGCACCATCTTACCCGGTTGGGTCTTAATTTCCACACCGTCGATGGAGATAGTGATATCGTCAGGCATGGCGTTTCCTAGTCAAACTTGGAGCGCTGGCGGGACCGAGCCGCCGATCAGCGCCTGGTGAGGCGGGGCGAGAACACCTGGTCAGGGCAATCGCCAGTGTGCCGCCTTTCGCGAATGTGAGCATCGAATTCGTGCCCGAAATAGCGGAGCGCGGAGGACACCGGATTGAACCCGAGCTGTCCATGTCCGCACAACGAACCGGCCTGCATGTTTTCCCCGATGTTACGCATCAGCGCGAGGTCTTCGTCGGTTCCTTCCAGGTTGCTGATGCGCTCGAGAACTTCGAGCAGATGGCTCATCCCCATGCGACAGGGGAAGCACTTTCCGCAGGATTCGTACTGGCAAAAGGCGATGAGGTTGCGGGTCAGGTCAACCACGCAGGTATCCTCGTCGGCGACGATGATGCCGCCGGAGCCCAGGATCGCGCCGGCCGCCCGGAAGACATCGAAGTCCAGGACAAGGTCCAGATTGGCATCGCTGGCGGAGAGCACGCCACCCAACGGGCCGCCGGTTTGGAGCAGTTTCATCGACTTGCCGTTGGGCACCCCGCCGGCCATATCGAAGAGCACCTGGCGCAAAGTCATGCCCAGCGGAACTTCGATCAGACCGGTGTAGGTGATATCGCCGGACAGGCAAAGGATTGCTGTGCCACTGCTCCCGTTGATCCGATTGTCGGGGTCGGGCTGGGTTCCGATACCGGCAAACCACTCGCCGCCGCGCGCTACGATCTCCGGCACGTAGGCGAGGGTTTTGACGTTGTTGATGTTCGAGGGTTTGCCGAAAACTCCCACCTGGGCCGGGAAAGGAGGGCGATAGCGAGGCATGGACCGCTTGCCTTCGATGGCTTCCATCAACGCGGTTTCCTCGCCGGAAACGTAGGAGTCTCCAGTCAAGGCGACCTCGACGTCGAAAGAGAAATCGGTTCCCAGGATGTTCTGACCGAGGAGTCCAAGATCGTAGGCCTGCTGGATGACGGCCCGAGTGCGGTCAATGGGCTGGCTGTGACCGTGACGGATGAAGATGTAGCCGCGATTGGCGTTGCAAGCGTAGCCGGCGATGGTGATGCCTTCGACCACGGTGGCCGGATCGCTTTCGAGGATGCCCCGATCATTGAAAGCGCCCGGGTCGCCTTCCTCGCAGTTGCACAGGATGTACTTGTTGGGATCGGGGTTGCCGGCCAGGAAGCCCCACTTGACGCCGGCGGGGAATGCCGCGCCGCCTCGACCGCGAAGGCCGGAGGTTCGGACCTCGCCCAGGGCATCTGCGGGAGACATCTCGGTGAGGGCCTTGTTCAGGGCCGCATAACCACCGTTGGCGATGTACTGGTACAGGTCGGAGGGGTCGATATGGCCGGCGTTGCGCAGGGCGATGCGCTGCTGCAAGGCCATCATCGGATGGTCCTGGAGATTGGTGATGCCCGCAGGCGCCCGGGATGTATCACCGAGGTATCCAATAGCGTGCTCCGCCAACGGGTCGCCGCCGGCCACATGCTCGCGGACGATGCGCTCGGCAAGATCGGGCGTCACCTGTCCATAGAATACGCGGGGGCCGCTGGGCGTCTGAACGTCAAGCAACGGTTCGGCAAAACACAGACCGAGGGTCCCAACCTCCGACACGTTTGCCGGGGTTTGCTGCTGTTCCAGGGCGGCTTTCACCGCGGTAACGACTTCGAACCCTCCGGCAGCTTCCCCTGCTAATCCAGTGCCGACGCGGATCCACGGGCGGTCGCCGGCAGTCAGGTCTTCCCAGCGGCGGCGAGCCTCGGCCAGGATGGCGGCAAAGGGGGCTTCCGTTGGTGCGGTCACAGGCCAGTCACGGATCAGTGCGCAGGGGCAGACGCCAGGGCTGAGGCGATTCTCGTGCGGGCGCTATCGGGCGTAATGCGGCCAGCCAAGTGGTGGTTGATGGCCATCACGGGAGCATGGGCGCAGGCGCCCAGGCAGGTGTTGTAGCGCAGGGTGGCTTTGCCGTCGTCGGTGTCGCCCTCGTCGGACAGCCCCAGGGCCTCCTGCGCTGCGGCAATCACGGCGGTTGCGCCCATGACATGGCAGGAGGGACCCCAGCAGACCTCGACACGGAGATCAGTGGGCGGATCAAATCGGAAGTTAGGGTAGAAGGTGGCTACCGCCCAAACATCATTGACGGTAGCGTCCATGCGCGCAGCGACGGCTTCGACAGCCTCGGTGGGGATATAACCGATGGCGTCTTCCACGGCCAGCAGGGACGAAAGGACGGTGACCGTGCTTTGCGGTTGATCGTTGACTGCCCGATCAATCAGCTGGAGGGTAGCATCGTCCATTTGTGAAATCCGTTACAAATCCGATTTGAACGGCGCAAGTCTAGCACAGGCGACAGTGGACGGGCAATGTGGGCCAACGGCGGCTTTACTCTCCGATTATGTGGTCGACTTCCAAGATGATGTCGGAGAAGGCTTGGGGAGCGATGCTCTCGCCGGGACTGAAGTGTCGAACAGTGGAGTAGGTGTCGCCGGATGGTTCGGAGTAGCTTTCAATGCGCCGGGCGGAGCGGTTGACAATCCAGACCTCGGGGATGCCGGCGCGAGCGTACTCGGGCAGCTTGGAGTTTCGGTCATATCCCACTGAGGTATCGGCTACCTCAATCAGGAGCAGGACATCGGCCGGGCGAGGGTGTCCGCTGCGGTAGAAGTCATCACGCCACAGCAGGAGCATCAAGTCGGGTTGAGGTTCGCTGTATTCGTCTAATCGCACTGGGTCTTGAACGGCGATCATAGCGCGACCCTGCAAGGCCGACGGGAACGTATTAGCGAAGAGTTTGACGCCGCCGGCGTGCCAGTCTCCGATTGGGGGCATTACGACAATGTCTCCGTCCAACAGCTCAACGCGGTCGTTTTCCGACAGGATGCCGGCGTCGGCCATGGCGTAGTACTCGGCCACGGTGAAGCGGCGGCGGGAAGGAATGGCCGCCGCCGTCGGAGACGCTACAGGAGTGGTCATGGCAACCGGACCCTATTCCTCGGCGGCGGCACGATTCTCCAAAGCCTTGTCCATCACGCGCTGGAAGACTTCGTAGGGCTGTGCGCCGCTGAACAGCAGGTTGTCAAACACGAAGGTAGGAATGCCGCGGATGCCGTAGCCCAGAGCTTCATGGTACTGGTCGACCACTTTCTGGGCGTAATGGCCTGATTCGACGCGCTGGCGCAATTCGGCGCCGTCGAGGCCGACATCTGAACCGATATCAGCGAGGACCGACGGGTCTCCCAGATCAGCGCCATGATCCCAGTACGCTTCGTAGGCGGCGTGGTGGTACTCGAGGAACTTGCCCTGCTCCTGGGCGTATTCCGTGGCCTGCAGGGAGTAGAGGCTGTTGGGCGTGTGCTTGGGCGGCCGCATCACGAGGTTGGCTTCCCGGGCGTAGCTGCGAAGGGGATCGGCCAACTCGTCCTCGCTTTCGCCGGGGCGAGACTCGCGTACGCGGCCCTCCTGGGGGGTGTCGGGACGCAGGAGGTAGGCGCGGCCCTCGACGGTGATGTCGTACTCTTCAGAAAGTTTGTCGACGCGCTCCAGGCCGACATAGCACCAGGGTCAAATATAGTCGTACCAAACAATCACGTGGACGGGATTGGAGTCGTCGGGATGGCTGTGGGCCGGCGGCTGGGTGGTCATGGCATCACCTCTGGGAGGGGGGCGGTCACGGAGCGACGCCGTGCGGCGCGCGGAGGCTATTGACTAGCAGGACACCAATCGGTCCAGCAGCGAATACAGTCCTTCCAGGCTATCGATATGGTCACAATCGGTGACGTCGGCGTGGAAACCGCCGCGATCGATCAGGACCGGCAGGAGGCCAGCGTCACGGGCGCCCTGGACATCGGAGCGGGGCTGGTCGCCGACGTGCATGGCCTGTTCCGGGCGCAAATCCATGCGTTGGAGGGCGGCTTCGAAGATAAGAGTGGCCGGCTTTTCCCCGGTTTCGCGGCTGGTAATGCAGAATTCGAGGTACTGGCGGATACCGAGGCTCCGGGTAAGTTCTTCCATGTCGCGGCGGAGGTTGGTCAGGACGGCCAAGCGGTAGCCGCGCTCGCGCAATTCTTCCAGCACGGGGCGGGTCTCCTCGAACTCCACGAATTCCTTGGGCACCGAGATGGCCATGTCCCAGATTTGCTTGGCCATGCGGAGGGACACGGCGACCCCGGACTCTTCGAGGATGATCTGCTCGTAGCGGGCGAAGAACTCGTCGCGGGCAGCGGGGTCGCGCTCGCCCAGGGGCCAGCGATGGTTTTCCTCGTTGAAGTAGAGGTCGGCGATAGCGTAGCCGCGGGCCAACCGCTCAGCGGGTACGCGGATACCCAGGTTCTGACAGGCGGCATGCTGGATCTGCGGCAGCGGCGGCCAGAACCGCACCAGGGTGTTGTAAAAATCGAAAAAGATGGCCTCTATCATCTGCAAGGGGGCGCAGGCAGGGCTTTCAGTTTCGCCGGGCGACCCGATGCTGCGCAGGGCAATGATAGCACAACAAGTCAGGCGCGACGCGGAGGAAACACGTGCCGCTGTCCGGACACGACACGAGGCAGCCGGGCAGCGGAGCAGAGTTTGACGTCTACAACGTGACCAGTTCGACCAGCGCGGCAGAGACGTCCCCGGGAGAGGACAGTCGCCACGTCGCGCACGTACTGACTCCGGGCGGGCCAACGTATACCCCCACGCCTCCAGCGGAGCTGACCGCGCCGAAAGCATCCTCGTCGGTGGCGTCGTCGCCCATGTAGATGGGGAAAGACTCAGGGGACAATCGGGACCGGATCAGCGTAAGGGCACGGCCCTTGTTCCAGTCAATGGACGGGCGGAGTTCCAACGCCATCTTGGCTTCGGTTACATGGCAAGAGCCGGACTCGATCAACGGGTGGGCAATGTCATTGAATGTGGACACCACCAGGTCGTGATAGTAAGGCGGAGTTTGCCGGAAATGCGTGGTGAGGGTGTAGGTCTTGTTCTCGACGAACGCGCCGGGGACACCCGCCAAACGGAGTTCCAGATCATGGGACGCCTGGCTGATGGTTCGAGACGCAGCGTCAGCGTCAGGGTGGTGGTAGTCCAATCCGAGGCCGCGAATCTCCAGACCATGGTTACCGGCGTACACCAGGCCCGGAACGTTCACCCGCGCCTCGACATCCTGTAGGGACCGACCGCTGATCACACCGACCACAAACTCGGAACGGTCGGCGAGTTGGCAAAGGAGCAACTGATTGCCGGGGCACAGGGTGGCCTGCTCAGGCCGGGGAGCGATTTCGGATAAGGTGCCGTCGAAATCAAGGAGGAGCAGGATGGACTCCCGCCCGGCGACAAGGGATTTGATCTCGTCGAGGTTGAGGTCGAGCATGGGGGATGAGCGCTATGCGGTAGAGGCGACGGTGAGGCGGGCGTGGTCAGGGGTGCTGGCCTGCATGAGGTGCATCATGATGCGGCCGGCCCATTTGTAGATGTTGTTTTCGCGGACGGTGTTCCGCATTTGGCGCATCCGGATGCGACGCTCGGCGACGCTCATGGTGAGGGCCTGATGGATGGCTTCGGCGAACTGCTCGGTTGCGTAGGGGTTGATGATGAGGGATCCGGTAAGTTCCTGGGCGGCGCCGGCGAAACCGCTGAGGATCAGCACGCCGTCCTCGTCGACACGGGAAGCAACGTACTCCTTGGCGACCAGGTTCATCCCGTCGTGGAGGCTGCTTTCGGCGCAGAAGCTGGCTAGGCGGCGAAGAGCGGAGAAGGTCGACGACGGCAACGAGGTGGGCCAATAAAGGACCGGTTGCCAGCCGTCGTGTCCGAAACGCTCGTTGATTCGGTTGACGGTGGCCTCGATGTCAATGGTCAACTGCATATACGAGTTGATGTTGGTACGGCTGGTGGCGCCGGCCTGGAGGAATACCAAGCGACCGCGGTACTGGGGCCATTTTTCAAACAGGCGCTCAACGGCGCGGAGGCGATGGGGGATGCCCTTGGTATAGTCCTGCCGGTCGATGCCGAGGCCCAGGATGCGTCCGCGGTTCAATCCCAGTTCCCGGGAAAGGCGCTCCATTTCGGCTTCAACTTCGTCGGAACGAGCCTCAGCGTCCAGGCCGTCGAAATCGATGCTGATGGGGAATGGACGCACCAGGGTAGTGTCGTCCCGGTAGTCGACCAGTCCGTACTCGGAATCGACGTGGGCGTCCAGGTTGGCGTCGACGCAGTTGAGAAAGTTCTGGCAGTCCCCGGAAAGATGGAAACCGAGGAGGTCGTTGCCCAGCATGCCGTCGAGGATTTCGTCCTGCCACGGGCAAATCCGCAGAATGTCGGGATTAGGCCAGGGAATGTGCCAGAACTGCCCGATGATGGCATCGGGATTGACCTCACGGATGTATCTCGGGAGGAGGGCCAGGTGGTAGTCCTGGATGAGGACGATGGCCGGCTCATCATTGATTTCGTCGAGGACGAGATCCGCGAAACGGCGGTTGACAGACTGATAAAAGCCGTAGTGCTGCGCGTCGAAGACGGGCTCGGTATAGGCAATGTGGCACAGGGGCCACAGGCCCTCGTTGGAGAAGCCGTAGTAGAAACCCTGGTTTTCCTCGTCGCTCAAGTTGAGCAGCCGCATGGAGTAAGCGGGATCGTCGGTAGGGACGTGGATACGGCCGGTCTCGTCCATGGCGGCTCGATCATCTGCGCCGTCGCTCTGGGCGATCCAAGTGCCGCCACAGGCACGCATCAGCGGATCGATGGCCGCGGTTAAACCGCCCGGGGGCATCACGCCCCGGGGGATACCGTCCTCCATCGTAAACACGTACGGCTGTCGATTGGACACCACGACGAGCCGATAGTCGCTCAATTCCCGGCTTACCAAGCGTTGTAAATCATCGCCGGTCCACATAACGGGCCACCTCCGTCCTCGGGTGCGCCTCGCAGCATGAAGAAGTTATGCACCGCAAAAAACTATAATCATTATCATCAATGGGGAATTTTGCCACACGCGAACGGTTTGGTCAATGGACGGAACGGCTCAGGGCTATCGCATATGAAATTCCAACCCCGTCACTCCGGCTTTCGCCGGAGTCCAGACACTGGCAAAGGCTTCATTTCCGCAACGAAACCGACGATTTAGGCCACTGGATTCCCGCTTTCGCGAGAATGACGGTGATTAAAGGCTCATATGCGATAGCCCTGCGAAACGGCTCCGTATTCCTTGACACTAGTGGTAGTGCGTACCATAATTTCACGGTCAAAATTCGCACTGCGCGAACCGACAGATTACCTTTCCCGTTCAAGGGACAGGAGGGTTTCGTTGTCCACCGTTTCCTTCACCCTCACCGACGAAATGCGAGAGCAGGCCATCGGGGTTGAAAGCGCGCCCACCACTACCGATGTCGAGAAGGGACACATAGCCCGATTTGCCGAAGCAATCGGAGACGAGAACCCGGCTTACACCGACGGCACGCCGGAAACCGGAGGCATCGTCGCTCCACCTACGTTCCTGCGGGCGATGCGGGCGGTTCGACCGGAGTTGCCATTCGAGATTCCGTTCACGCGACTTCTGGACGGGGGCAGCGACTGGGAGTACCTTGAGCACGTGCGGCCGGGTGACGTGATCACCGCGGTGGGCCGCGTGGAGGATATCCGCGAGCGGACGGGGAGCATCGGGCAGATGCTCATTACGACAATCAAGGTCACGTACCGGAACCAGACCGGCGCAATTGTGGCGACTCAGACGAGCACGTCCATACGGCACTGATGATTTCGTGCACTGGATTCCGGCTTTCGCCGGAATGACGGTGAGAGTGGATGGGAATGACGGTTCCAGTTGGGAGTAGCAGGATGGGTCAGCAGATTTACTTTGAAGACGTGAGCGAAGGCATGGAACTGCCGGTGGAGGTCCGCGAGCCGACGACGCGGCAACTGGTCCAGTACGCCGGAGCATCGGGCGACTTTTACGAGATCCATTACGACAAGCCCTACGCGGAGAGCATCGGGCTGCCGGGGATAATCATCCACGGCGCGCTGAAGAACGCAATGCTCGGGTCCTATGTGACGGGCTGGGCGGGGCCGGGCGCTACCCTGCGGCGGCTGACCTGCCAGTACCGGGGAATGGATTTCCCCGGCGAACCTATCACCGCGAAAGGGCACGTCACCCGGGTGTACCAGGAAGGCCAACAGAACCTGGTGGACTGCACCATCTGGCTGGAAAACCCGCAGGGGCAGCAAACCACGCCGGGTACGGCGACGGTCGCGCTGCCGAGCCGCAACGAGTAGTGGAGGCGAGCTGCGGATAGCGGCCGCCGGAGAAACCAATTCATTCAAAGGATAATTGGACCATGCCCAACAATCTGGAAGGAAAGGTAGCGATCGTCACCGGCTCGGGCCGCGGCGTGGGCCGGGGGATTGCCAAGCTGATGGCGGAGGAACGCGCCAAGGTGGTGGTGGTTGATCCGGGGGTCAACGTTGACGGCACCGGGTTTGACCAATCGATTGCCGAGGTGGTGGTTGGCGAAATCCGGGACGCCGGCGGGACCGCCGTGGCGTGCACCGAATCGGTGGCGACCATGGATGGTGGCGAGCGGATCGTGCAGACGGCCATCGACAACTTCGGGCGGCTGGACATCGTGGTCTGCTGCGCTGGCATCCTGCGGGACCGCATGGTCTTCAACATGACGGAGCAGGAATGGGACGACGTGATTGCGGTGCACCTGAAGGGCACCTTCACGGTGGTCAAGCACGCCTGCATCCTGTTCCGGCAGCAGCGTTCGGGTCGCGTGATCACCTTCAGCAGCCAGTCCGGGCTGGTGGGCAACAGCGGCCAGGCCAACTACGGCGCGGCCAAGAGCGGGATCGCCGGGTTCACCAAGGTGGTGGCCAAGGATATGGGCCGCTACGGAGTGACCGCGAATTCGATCGCGCCACGGGCGACGACGCGGATGATCGGAGCGATACCCGAATCGGCGGCGGAGATTCGGGCCCGGGGCGGTGTCGCGTCGCTCTCGGGTGAAGGCGACGGCGGGGACGACGTGCAGAACCTGGATCCGGACGGGATCGCTCCCTTCGTAGCCTACCTATGCTCGGACTACGCGGCCAACGTCAACGGGCAGACGTTCCTGGTGTACGGGAACACGGTGTCGCTGATGTCGCAGCCGCGGCCGGAAAAGGCCATCTGGACGGAAGCAGGACACTGGGAGATGGATGACCTTTCCGCCCAAGCCCGCGGCTATCTGACGGCCGGCATTCCCAATCCGGCGCCGGCGCAGCAGCGGTAACGCCTGAAACCCGTAGACTTTGAGAAATTGTCAGAATCAGGATTTGCCGGATTTGAAAGGATTTTTCAGGATTGGTTGACCTCCTCTGTAGATGGCTGTAATCCCTGAAATCGCCAAGATAGGGTAACTTCCGATTCTGAAACCGCATATCGTATAAGGATAGAACAATGCCCCTACTGGAAGACAAGGTAGCAATCGTAACCGGTGCCGGGCGCGGCATCGGGCGCGGTGTCGCCAAGCTGATGGCAGCAGAAGGCGCGAAGGTCGTGGTCTGCGACTTGGGCGTGAACGTCGACGGCAGCGGAGCCGACGTGTCCGTGGCGCAGCAAGTGGTCAACGAGATTGGCGAAGCGGGCGGCACGGCCGTGGCCTGCACGGAATCGGTGGCCACCATGGACGGCGGCGAGAAGATCGTCCAAACTGCGGTGGACAACTTCGGCAAGCTCGACATCGTGGTGACGGTGGCGGGGATACTGCGGGACCGCATGGTCTTCAACATGACCGAGGAGGAGTGGGACGACGTGATCGCGGTGCACCTGAAGGGGACGTTCACGGTGGTGAAGCACGCGAGCATCCTGTTCCGGCAGCAGCGGTCGGGTCGGATCATCACGTTCAGCAGCACATCCGGCCTGTACGGCAACAGCGGGCAGGCGAACTACGGGGCGGCCAAGGACGGCATCGCCGGGTTCACGCGGGTGTGCGCCCGGGACCTGGGACGCTACGGCGTAACGGCGAACGCGATTTCGCCATCGGCGAGCACCCGGATGACCACCAGCGTGCCGGATGAAGCGCGGGCGCTGCGATCGGCGCGGGGCATCGCGGCCGGCGGCGGTCTGCGCGGCGAACCGGAGGACGTTGCCCCCATGGTAACGTGGCTGGCGTCGGACGAGGCGCAGCACGTGAACGGCCACGTTTTCCACGTGACGGGCGGGCTGGTGACCTTGCTCAATGAGCCGGAGCCGGTGAAGACGATCCGCAAGGATACGAGGTGGACGGTGGACGAACTGGCGGGCGTATTCCCGGCGACCATTGGGGTCGAGCTGTACAACCCGGCGCCGGCTCCCCCGCCGAGCGCGTAGCGGCTTGGGTCGGTCGAATACCCAAGAACCATGGTGCCGGGCGGGAGACCGTCCGGCATTTTTCTTTGTCGTGTGCGAAGGGCAAAATGGGCAGATCCACCACGGTCGGAGTCCCTTTGGTGACCTTGGCTGAAACGACGGGCGATGAGTGAACTCCGGGTACTTACGATCGTCGCGACGGTGATCGCGTTTTGCGTGCTGGCCGCGTTGGCGTTCGTAATTGCGATGGCGATCAGCCCCGGGGCGGTGGGACTCGGCGGCACGCACAAGGACTGGTTCGTGCATGTGACGGCCGAAAACCTGGTCGAGTACTCTGAGCAAATCGTACTGGCACGTTATATTGACGAAGCGGGCTACGAATTTCCAGCCCGCTTTCCGGACAACGTTGTCCAGTCGCACAAGGATGTGTTTCGGCGATTCCAGGTGGTGGAGTCTTTGAAGGGCGATTTCGAGCCTGGCGAAGAGGTTTACGTAGGGTGGAACGCCGGATATACCAAGGTCGACCCCGAAACCGAGCTGCGGCAGTTCATACCGCGGGCGGTGGAGCCTCTGCCCCAAGGTGAAATCTACGGATTGTTCCTGAACCTGCGGCACTCCAGATCGCGCCACCCGAACGATGCGGAGACCCGAGTTTGGGAGACGCCCGACGGGTTGGGGGTGGCGTTGGTTGACGATCAGGGCAGGTTCTCATTCCAGACTGACCGGTATTACCGCAACGCTCTGAAAGACATGGGGCTCAAGCCGGTTCCCGGTTCCGGGGCTCCGTTCGAATTGACCATCCACGACGTGGAGCGGTTGGTGGCGTCTAACTTCGGTGGCACCAACCAGTGAGATACCGATGCATCAGGGCGGATTGACAGGGTTTGGGGGTGGGCATACCATGTTTGCAGTGGTCGTGCTACATGGGGAGCTGGCGGTGCCCTGAACCCGCAATCCGCCACAGCGGGGTGGAATTCCTTCCCCAGGCGAGGCGCAAGGGCCAATTTCCCAGGGAATGGTGTTGACGGCCGGGTCCCACGCGGCGCAGGCTCGTGAACTCCGCCAGGGCTTGACGGCAGCAACGGTAAGCGATGTCCCGCGGGTGCCGTGGGAGTGCCTGGCCTGAGCCAATCCCGACGATACGCCCCCAGGCTGTAGTCAAAGGGAGGTGCTCGGCCACTTTTTTGATTCTCTGCCTGGCGGATATGCCGGGACGTTTGAAATCAGGCACGACATGCCCAAAACCGTTGTAGCTTCAACTCCGGTGCGCCGTCGGCGCAAGGCGCTGGGGCAGCACTTCCTGGCGGACGCCAGGATTGCCAACCGAATCGTTGCGGCTGCAGAGCCGGGCGGGTCGGATACGGTGGTTGAGATCGGGCCGGGGACGGGTGTGCTGACACGGCGATTGGTGGAGCAGGCGGGCAGGGTCGTGGCGGTGGAATTGGACCCGCGGTTGTGCGAGGAATTGCCGGAGAGGCTGGGTTTGCCCTCGAACCTGAGGGTCGTACGGGGGGACGGACGGGAGATTGATCCTGACGAACTGGTGGGCCCGGCAACGCCGTACAAGGTGGTGGCGAACCTGCCGTACTATGCGGCCGCGCCGATCGTGAGGCGGTTCTTGGAGACGGTGCGGTCGCCGACGCTGATGGTGGTGATGGTGCAGCGAGAGGTGGCGGACGCGATGAACGCCAAGCCTGGAGAATTCTCGCTGCTGTCGGTGGCGACGCAGTTTTACGCGGAACCGTCGGTGGTGGCGCAGGTGCCGGCGCGGTGCTTTCGGCCGCCGCCCAAGGTGTCCTCGACGGTTTTGAAGTTGGCGGTACGTGCGAAACCGGCTGTGGAAGTGACGGATAGGGAGGAATTCTTCGCGCTGGTTCGGGCTGGGTTCGCCGCGCCGCGGAAGCAGTTGCGCAACTCGCTGGTGCAGGGTACGGGGGCGCCGGCGGACGCGGTTGCAACTTCGCTCCACGACGCTGGGATTGATCCGCAGAGGCGGCCGGCGACGCTGGGGATTGGCGAATGGGCGGCGTTGGACGCGAAATGGCCGGCGAACGTACCGAGATCGCGGACGGGCTAGTGTCCAGTGGGCTTTTCATGGCGTCCGAGCGGATGACACTCAAGGCGTATGCCAAGGTGAACCTGTCGCTTGAGGTTCTCCGCAGGCGCGACGACGGATATCACGACGTGGCTACGATCCTGCAGACGGTGGATCTGGAGGACACGCTGGTAATTAACCAAGCCGACGAGCTTTCGGTGGAGTGTGATGAGGCCGAGTTGTCGGGTGAGAGGAACCTGGCGTGGAAGGCGGGAGCGGCATTGGCCGAGCGCGCCGGGATCGTACCACGGGCGCACATACGCATCGAGAAGCGCATTCCCGTGGCCTCGGGATTGGGGGGTGGCTCGGCGGACGCGGCGGCGACGCTGGTGGGACTGAACCGGTTGTGGAGACTTGATCTCTCGGGCGAGGATTTGGCTATGGTAGCTGCCAGGTTGGGTTCCGACGTGCCGTTTCTGCTGACCGGGGGGACGGCGCTGGGAACAGGGAGGGGAGATGAGATTACTCCGCTGCCGCAACTGACCGCGTTGGAGATGTTGCTGGTGGTTCCGGCGGAGAGCATGGAAGCCAAGACGCCTACGATGTACCGGGCGCTGAGTCTGGAGGATTTTTCGGATGGCGCCAGGACGCAGGCGATTTCGGGCGATCTGGCAGTGCGGGACCTGACATCGGCTGACTGTTGCAACGCCTTTGAAAGGGCGGCGCGAGAAATCTTTCCAGGCTTGGCACACGTATGGGATACGGTTGCGGACGTGACGCGGCATCCGCCCCGATTGTCTGGAGCCGGGCCTGCGATGTTCGTCATGCCGTCTTCGGAAAGTGAACGTATCCGGGTGGCCGAATCCTTGCAGGGCACCGGCGCGACGGCGTACCTTGTGCGGACGATTCGCCCAGAGCACTGCCACGGGTAATGCCCGATGGACTGAGCCTGAAAACGATCAGGGAGATACCAATCGCCAATGGATATTCTTGCGGTAATCAGCATACCCTTTGATCCGGACATCATTCGGACCGCCGGGTTCATACTTTCCTGGCACGGCTTTTTTACCTTCGTCGCGGTCGCGGTTGCGGTGTACCTGACTTGGCGGTGGGGACGCAAAGAGGGACTGGACGGCGACGCAATCCTGTCGGTGGCGACATGGTGCATCATCGGCGGAATCATCGGGGCGCGGATATTGCACGTCATTGATTTCTGGGACGACGTGTACCAGTACAATCCGGCCCGGATCGTCTACTTCTGGAACGGCGGAATCGCGATTTTCGGAGCGTACCTGGGCGGGTTTGCGGGAGGAGCGACCTATATCACGCTGCGAAACGCCCGGTGGCTGACCAGTTTCTTCGATAGCCCGGGACTGCGCTGGACGGGAATGCACCGACCGATGGCGCAGATGCCGTCGGTGTCGCACCTGGCCGACGTGGCCGCGCCGGCATTGCTGATAGCGTTGGCGATCGGGCGAATCGGCGACGTGATTAACGGCGAGCACTGGTCCAGTTTTTCCGACCTGCCGTGGGCGTGGGTGTACACCGACCCGGACAGTCTGGGATACGGGCGGCCGGCGTCACATCCGGCGGTGGCTTACGAGCTGATCTTCTGCCTGGTATGGGCGGGTGTGCTGTGGTGGTTGAAGGATCGAGTGCGGCCGAGGGGAATGCTGTTCGCGCTGTTCTTTGCGGGATACTCGGCGGGGCGGTTCTTCATTTCGTTCGTGCGGCAGGAACAGAACACGTACATCTTCGGGTTCAACGAGGCGCAGCTGGTGGCGCTGGCGGTCATGGTGGTGACGGTGCCGCTGTTGATCTACCGGGCGCGGTTGGTTCGGCCGGCGCGCGCAGGCCAGCGGGCGGCTCGACCTCAGGTGGACACGGAAGAGGATTAGCCAGGACGGCTGGCCGCGGAAGGTCAGCGAACGGGCTGGGCTCGTGAGAAGACGTGAGCGAGGTCAACTGCGACGCCTGGCATGGCGTTGGAGGTTAGGGTGTCCGAGGAGGCGAAGGTTCGGATCTGGGCGAAAGTGGAGCCATCCCCGGAATGGACGGTTACCGTAGCGGCGTCGAGGTCGACAATCCAGACCTCGCGGACGCCGTTGGCAGCGTAGACGGGCAACTTTTCGTTTAGGTCGCGGCGGCGAGTAGAGTCCGAGAGGATTTCGACAACTACGTCGGGAGCTCCGGTGGCGGCAGGTTGGTCCAGGATATTTCGCCTCTCGTTGGACACAAACAGCAGATCCGGTTGATAGGTGTTGAACTCGTCTAAATGCACGTCAAAAGGCGCGGGAAGAATCTCGCCGATGCCCAACGACTGAACTTGCGTTGCCAACTGCATGATCAGCTGCACGAGGAAGGGCTGATGCGAGTAGCTGGCGCTGGACATTTCAATGAGTGCTCCGTTGATGAGTTGGTAGCGAGGGCCGGAGTTCTCTGGAGGGGTCATCGCCACGTAATCGGCGTTGGTCAACTTCGTGCGCGGCTTCGCTTTGGGCTGTGTCATTGGAACCGCTCCTTGTGCCTGCTGCCGCAAATTATACTGCCGGGCGGATGTCGTCGAGGCGGAGGTACGGCCGGCGCTCGCCGCGATAGCTGTCCTCAGCCAACTGGAAAACGATGTCAGCGGCCTCGTATCCGCCCCATTCGCCGGGATAATTCCACCACAGGGCGTCGATAGAGCGGCCGCCGCTGCTTACCCGCAGTTTCAGGTGCTGCCCGTTGGATCCGACGTAACCGACGCTGGTCACCCTGACGCCTCGGGTCAGATAGCGGGGCGTCGGATTGTCCTTGCCGAATGGCTCCAGGCGAGCGCAGAGATCGACCATGGCGGGGCTGAGGAGTTCGTCCAGAGCGCCCTCCGCGTGGATTTCCAGGGACGGTTCGGGTCCGAACAGGCCCATCTGCGCGTTGGCGATGCCGGTGAGGCGACTGGCAACTTCGGCGTAGTGTTCGTTGCGGACGGTGAAACCAGCGGCGGCTTGGTGCCCGCCGTACTTGACTAGCAGATCGTCGCATTGAGAGATGGCGTCGATCAGGCTGAAATCGCCCGCGCTGCGAGCGCTGGCGACCAGGTGATCGGCGTCGGCACGGGCGAGGGCAACGGAAGGCCGGTTGAACAGTTCGGTGAGGCGTCCGGCAACCAAACCGTTGATGCCGGGAGTGTACGCGTCGTCGTAGGTGATGATGATCGCCGGCAGAGGTGAGGATGCGAAAACCTGCTCCACGGCAATGTCAAAGGATCGGGTGGTCAGGTCGCGGCGGCGGGCATTGTATTGTTCCAGTTGGGTAGTGAGGCGCTCGCCCTCGCGTTCGTCGTCAGTCAAGAGCAGGTTCAGCGAGGTTTCGGGATGCGCCATGCGGCCGGAGGAGTTGAGGCGGGGAGCGATCTGGAATGAAACGTGCTCGGCGCGGATGGGGCGATTGGCGAGGTTGATCCGTCGGAGCAGAGCGCGCAGTCCGGGGCGGGTGGTGAAGGGCAGGACTTCCAAACCCCGTTGGACGATGTGGCGGTTCTCGTCGCGTAATGGGACGAGATCGGCGACGGTGCCCAGAGCGGCGAGTTCCAGGAGCGACGGATCATCTGGTTCGCCCATGTGCTCCAACAATGCAGCGGCGAGCTTGTAGGCGATTCCGGCGCCGCACAACTCGGGGAAGGGATACCGGTTGCCGGTCATGCGGGGATTGACGATGGCCACCGCCTCGGGCAGTTGAGGCGGCGGGACATGGTGATCGGTGATGACAACGTCCGTTCCCTTTTGGTTCGCCAGGGACACTTCTGCTGAGTTGCTGACGCCGGAGTCGACGGTGACGATCAGGGAAGCGCCCCGGGAAACTAGGCGGTCCACGGCCAGTGGGGTCATGCCGTGGCCTTCGGCCACCGGATCAGGCAGGTAGGGGATAACGCGGACACCGAGACGCTTTAGAGTTTCGCAGAGGATCGCGGTGCCGGTGATGCCGTCGACGTCGAAGTCGCCAAAGACCGCGACCGTCTCATGGGAGCGGATGGCGGCGGCGAGCCGGGGCAACGCAGCGTCGACACCGGGGAGGCAATCCGGCGCATGGGGGACGTTGGGCGGATCAAGAAACCGGCTCAGCGCTGCCTCATCACCGATGCCGCGCGACAGCAGCAACTGAACGGCGGGGGCGGAAAGGTGAGAAGGAAGACGGTGTCCGTCGGGCCGAGGCGGGAGCAGCCAGCGCCGGGAAGGGGGAGTATGCCGAGTGGAGGTCACAGACCGGGTCGGGTCAGCACGATCACGGAATTGTGACCGCCGAACCCGAAGGAGTTGCTGAGCGCCACGTTGATGTCGCCGCCCCGGGCGGTGTTGGGCACGTAGTCGAGGTCGCACTCGTCGTCCGGGTCGTCGAGGTTGATGGTGGGCGGCATCAGGCCCTCGGCAAGGACCCGGATGCACAAGGCGGCTTCCAGGGCGCCGCCCGCGCCGAGGAGGTGACCGGTCATGCTCTTGGTGCTGCTGATGGGGATGCGGTAAGCCGCGTCGCCCAAAGCCAGCTTGAGGGCCTTGGTTTCGTGCCAGTCGTTCAGGGGCGTGGAGGTACCGTGGGCGTTGAGGTAGTCGACGTCGGCAGGCCGCAGGCCTGCGGCGGCGAGGGCCTCGGTGACGGCCGTAGCGGCGCTCTGGCCGGTGGGGTTGGGCTCGGTGAGATGGTGGCTGTCGCTGGTGGCCGCGTAGCCCCGCAACTCGGCTATGGGTTCGGCTCCTCGGGCGGCAGCGTGTTCAGCGCTCTCCAGCACCATGATGGCTGACCCTTCAGCCAGGACGAAACCATCACGGTTCCGGTTGAAGGGCTGGCTGGCTCGCTGGGGGTTGTCGTTCTGGCGGGACAGGGCGCGTAAGGCGTTGAAGCCGGCGACGGAAAGGGGGGCGACGGGCGCCTCGGCACCGCCGGCGAGGACGACTTCGGCCTTGCCGTGACGGATGAGGTCCCAGCCGGCGCCGATGGCATCTGCCCCACTGCTGCAAGAGGAGGTGATGCAGTAGTTGGCCCCCATGGCTCCGGTGACCATGGAAACCTGGGCGGAACCCATGTCAGCGAGCATCATGGGGATGAGGAAGGGAGTGACGCGGCGCGGGCCGCGGTCCAGCAGGACCCGGTGCTGCTCGGTGAGGGTGGTTATGCCGCCGATACCGCTGCCGACAACGACGTGGACGCTGTAGCGGTCCATGTCGCGCGGGTTGAGCTCGGCCTGGGCGCAGGCTTCCTGGGCAGCGACGGCGGCGAACTGGGCGAACCGGTCCATTCGCCGGGCGTCCTTGCGCTCAAGGTAATTTTCGGGATCGAACCCCTTGACCTCGGCGGCAAAACGGGTATCGAATGCCTCGGCGTCGAAGCCGGTGATGTAGTCGATGCCGGACTGGCCGGCGGCGACGGCGCACCAGGTATCGTCGACGTTCAGGCCGAGCGGGCTGACCATACCCACGCCTGTTACCACCACCCTCCGGCCGGAGCCGCCGCCGGTTGTCATGCTATCTCGCCTGGTTGGGATTGCGCCGATGGGTTGCGGTATCGAGGACGCCGTTGAGCATCTCGGTGACCTCGCTGACCCGGGCGGAGATGCCGGTGGCAACGTCCTTGCTGCCGCTATCGGCCCGTTCGGCGTAAACCCGCAGGGCTTCCGAGGTTTCGTTGATCCTGACCCGGAGGTTTTCCATGAAGTCGGAGCCCATGTTGGACAGGGGCTGACTGACGGAGCGCAGGGTATCGGCCAGCTCGGTGACGCGCTGGTTGAGATTCTCGCCGAGCTCCTTGCCGGCCTGCTCGACCTGGTGGGACCAGTTGCGCATGGTCTCGGTGGTCTCGGACAGGTCCTGCACGCTGCGGGCCTGGCGGAGGCGGTAGTTCCCGAGGATGCGGAAGATCCGGCCGTAGAGGGCGTCGATGGAGGTGAGCTTGGAGCTGTACTTGTCGAACAACTCGCGGCTCTCCGCCATGGTCCAGCGGTCGTCTTCGTGGACGAACTGGCGGCCGGTGTAGAGCTCGTAGGGCCGCATCTCACCCTCTTGCAACGGCTCGCCCTGGGCGTTCAAGGGCTTGAGGCTCCAGTTGGAGGTTGCGGGAAGCGGGGTAAGGAGGTTGGCGGTCTGGTACCGGCTGTGCTGGGTCACCCAGTCGGCCAGCGTCATGATGGATTCTTCGGTGTCGTAGGGCAAACCGATGATGGTCATGGCGACGACGGAAAAACCTTTCTCGTTGAGGTGGACTAGGTCCTTCTGCATCTGGCCTGGTTCCTGACGCTTGCGAACGGCGGCGAGGCTCTCGGCGTTGTTGGACTCGACGCCGAGGTAGAGCATCTTGACGTTGGCGTTCATCAGCGCGTCGGCCAATTCGTCGTCCTGACCGATCTCGGCGCGAGCCTGGCAGATCATGTTCATGGAGTCGGTGCGGCCGGCCCAGCCCTTGAGGCGTTCCAAGCGCTCGTTGCGGAACTTGACTGCGCGCAGCGGGGGAGTATGCAGGTCGTCGGAGATGAAGACGTTGAACTTCCCGTTGCGGCCGGTATGAATCAAGCCGTCGGCTGCGAGTTCTTCCAGCTGCTCGATACGGCGGAACTCGGTTTCGCGGTCGATGAGGCGGTAACCGAGGAACTGCTGGATGACCTGGCAGTAGGAGCAGTTTTCGGTGCAGCCGCGCACGGTCTCCAGGACGCCGCCGGCCATGGGGTTCATGGGGGATAGGCCGCGGATAGATCGGAAGTCGGGCAGAGGCACGAAGTCGGGGGCGACCAGGCCCTTGCGCCGGGTCTGGATCACATGGCCGTCACGCATGAAGGAGATGCCGGCGACGCGCTCCAGGTACTGGTACTTGCGGTCGTCGCGCCAGGTGAGCAGGATGTCGCAGAGTTGGCCGATGATGTCCTCGCCTTCGCGGTTCACGATGGCGTCGAAGCCGCCGCGAGCGATGGCCTCTTCGGGCAACGGGCTCATCTGGGGCCCGCCACCGAGGATAACGAGTTCGGGGTGGAATTCACGGGCCTGGCGGGCGATTTCGTAGGCGCGAGGCGTCTCATTGATGAGAGACGTGATCATGAGGATGTGGATGCCGTCGAGGTCCTTGTCGGGGTCCATGCGACCCAGACGATCTTCGAACCAGATATCCCGTTCATAGACGTAGGGCCCCTCCCACTGGGCGAGGGCCCCCGAGAGGAACAACATTCCCTGGCGAGGGATGGCGATGTATTCGAAATTGCCACCCGCCGACGCCGGTTGGACCATCATGACCCGCCGAGTGCGGTCGCCCTGAAGCTGAATGGAAACGGGCGACTGGGTGGCGGGGGTCCCGTCGAACTTAGTATCGAGCAGTTCTATAACGCTCATTTTAGCTCACGTACTCCGATGCCGTTGGACAGGAGCGGTTGTTGCTGCGAGTTTCATCTAAAGGTTAGGGGGCATTATACAACATCGGCATAGACGCCAACATTGCCGGTTCGTCCCACGGTTCGCGTGAAGTCAGCGGCCCCGGAAGTGGGGAATGATGTCCTTGGCGATGACCTCGAGATGGCGTCGCCGATCCTCGCGGGGGGCCGCGATGCTGAAAATTATGTAGCGAGCGCCGGCTTCGATGTATTCTTCCAGCCGTTCGATGCACATCCTGGGAGTGCCCAACAGGCAGTAGCGACGGACGATGTTGATGAACTCGCCGCCGTAGAGGTACTGGTTGCCCAGGGCTTCGGCGGCGGTCCGGGCGGCTTGTTCCTCAGTGGGCGCCAGGGTGATGTACGGGAAAAAGGCCCACTGGAAGCCGGTGATGTCGCGGTTTTCCTCGTCGGCAAAGGCGGCGATTTTGGCGACGCTCTCGCGATAGCGTTCGGGGCTGTAGAAATAGGGCAGCCAGCCGTTGCCGTACCGGACGGCGCGGCGCATGGCGGCGTCACGGCGGCCGGCGACCCAGATGGGAGGATGAGGCTGCTGTTCTGGCTTGGGGTTGATGGCGGCTTCGTCCAGAGTGTAGTGCCGGCCCGGGAAGGTAACGGAGTCCTCGGTCCAGAGGCGGCGCAGGGCGTCGAGGCACTCGTCAGTGCGACGACCGCGGCGACGAATGTCCAGGCCGGCGTTCTCGTACTCCATGGGAAACTCGCCGCCGACTCCTACGCCCAGGGTGAGCCGTCCGCCGGAGGCGATGTCCAGGGTGGCCGTCATGCGGGCCAGCATGAGCGGGTGGTAGAAGGGAGCCAGGGTGACGGAGGTGACGAGGCGCATCCGCTGGGTGGCGCCGGCGGCCACGGCGAGCAGGGGGAGCGCGGCGTGGGTCGGGCCCGGCGGGCGACCGCGCATGAAGTGCTCGCCGGCCCCCATGTACTCGAAACCGAGGTCCTCCATGAGGCGGGCCTGCTCTGCGGTGCGGCTGGCGGGCAAGGCCATGCTGGCGCCGAAGTGCAGGGCGTCGGTGCTAGTGGCCCGGTTTGCGGATGTGGTCATAGCGGAGCTTCCGAGTCGGTGCCCTATGGTTGCGACTACGTTTGAGGGCAGGCTCGGCACCTGCCCTCATGGTTTCTGCGATAAGACCGAACCGCGGCCGGGCAGGTTATTCGTGGGCGGGATGGTACCAGTGGCTGTCGTAGAACATCAATGGGTTGGCGTCGTCCTGGCCCCGGCGCATCTCGCGGACTTCGCCGACGTAGATGGTGTGGTCGCCGTAGACATGGGAGCCGACGATGTCGCAATTGAAGAAGACCATGGAGCCGTTGAGCTCGGGCACATTGTGCTCGCCCATGGTGTAGGAATAGTCCGGGTTGCCTTCCCGCTGTTCCGGCCGGCGGGCGAAGTAGCGGCCGAGTTCTTCCTGCTCCTCGCGCAGCACGTTGACGCCGATGCGCTTCTGTTCTTCGACGTAGCCGTAGGTGATGGTGTTGTGGGCCACGCATACGAGAAGAGTCGGCGGATCCAGGCAAACCGAAGTGAATGCGTTGGCGGTCATGGCGTGGGGATTGCCAGAAGGGTCGAGCGTGGTGATAACCGTGACCCCAGTCGCAAACTTTGACATGGCCTGCCGAAACTCGTCTTGACTAACCACTGCGCGTGTACCCCCGGTTAGGTTGGCGATGATTATACCCGCCCAATATCACTAATGCCAGACGGTGGAGCTGCGCGTTATCGATTCGCCAAGGCTGCCGGCGGATTGGAGACAGGGGCATTGGCGGGCCAGGGTTTGAAGGCTTGGGCGATGAGGTATGGATTGGATTGATCGGCGCACGGGTCCAGTTTCAGAACGGTGTCGGGTGGGATATGGCCGGCGAAAAGGTCAGAGTGCGTGAGCTGAGCCAGCAATTCCAGCCCGTCGACGACGCGAGGACCGGGGCGGCTCAGGGTGCTGTGGTCGATAAGGTAGACCTCACCGGAGCGGACTGCGGGCAGGTCGCACCAGCCGGGCTGGGCGGCGAGCCAGGGGATTTCTCGGACGCTGCGGGCGAGATCGGAGGAGCACAGGTCAATGTAGAGCTTGTCCGGCTGTGCGGCAACGACGTCTTCCCAGGCAATGCGCTCGGCCGGGCAACCGGGAGCGAAACGCTCGGGCAGGCGGCCGCCGGCGCGGATCAGCAGGTCGGTGACCCAGTGTCCGCCGATGACGAGGGGGTTGACCCCCTCTATGGAGAAGACGGCCGGCCGGAACGCCGCTTGGTCGACTTTGCCGGCCACCACGTGGATGCGCTCTTTCAACCCAGTCACCAATTGTCTGGCGCGGTCCGGAACGGCGCAGGCATCGCCCACTTTGAGGAAACTGTCGAGGATCTCGTCCAGCGTGCGGGGGTTCAGGTTGAGGACGGTTGGCGGCGCTGGGATGGGTTCCACGGCGCGCTGGACGGTGCCGGCGTCGATCTCGCAGAAGTAGCACAGGTCCTGGGTGATCACGAGGTCGGGAGCGGCGGTCTGCAGCCATTCGACGTCAAGGTCGTAGGGGCTTTCGCCGCTGGACAGGATGCGGTGCATCTCCGCCTCGACTTCTTCGCTGGACATGACCGACGGGTCTATGCGGCTGCGGCAGACGACGCGGATATCGGCGGCCTGCGGCGGATAGTCGCAGAGATCGGTGACGCCGATGATCTGATCCTGCAACCCCAGGGCGAACAGGATTTCGGTGCCGCTGGGCAGCAAAGTGCAAATACGCAAGGAACCCCCCTCGCCTCTACCCTCTCCGGCCGGGGGAGAGGGAGTTTTGGACGCCTCCAACGGAAAGCCGGGTTTGATACCCCGGCGGCGGCATTGTAGCATATAGCGTATGTAGGGGATAACGAATATCAAGACTCCCGAAGGTTCGGACCTCGGGACACTGCCGTAACCGCAACTCATAATTTCCGTCAATGAGGTGGCCTGGAAGTTGACATAACCAGCGTTGAGATTGAGGAAGGTTCGCGGATGCCGGCTCAAGGCCGGAATGACGATTCGATCTGCGGAATGATGATTTGGTCTGCGGAAGATTCATTGAGACTGAGCGGGCGGCAGGGCTCATAAGGGCACCATGAACGTCTACGGTTACAGGACTTTGCCCGAGTCGACTACGGGCACGCATACCTGGGGAAAGTGGTCGCTGGCGCGGCTGAACGCCTATAGTTTCGGGCTGGCCGGGTTCGTGCTGGCCATGGACACGGCGGTGCTGCCCATCCTGGTGCTGGACGTTGCGCCGGAGGCGGCAAAGAACACGCTGCTGGGGATGCTGGGGCTGGCCGGGATGCTGGCTGCGGCCTTGGTTCAGGTGCCGGTGGGATGGGCCAGCGACCGGACGCGTTCGCGGCTGGGGAGGCGGCTTCCCTACATGCTGTGGGCTTGCGTGTGCATCCCGGTGGCCCTGATCGCGCTGGCCACGCCGCTGACCTACGGCACCCTGCTGGTGGTGTGGCTATTCATTCAGATCAACTCGGGGATCGCGTATTCGCCGTATCTGGCGAGCATTCGTGAGCTGGTGCCCACGAACCGCACGGGCGTTGCGGCGTCGATCAAGACGCTGCTGGAGGCGCTGGGCGGAGCCAGCATCCTGTGCGTGGCGGCGCTGTTGGTGGGGCACTACTCGCGGCCCGACAACGCCTGGTGGCTGTGGGTCACGCTGGGGATGTTTGCCGTGACGATACTGGCGACGGCGGCCATCAGCTCCACGACTATCTACCGGCGGATGCGCGATGCCGGCGGCGCGACGACGGCGGCGTTCCACCGGGCGGCGATGGCGTTTCCTGAATCCACCAGCATGGCGCGGCTGCATCCGGACCTGCCGTGGTTTGTAGCGTCGCGGGTGGCGTTCCTGGCGGCGGTGGTGATCTTCACGACCTACGGGCTGTTTTTCCTGCGCGACAAGGTGCAGGTGGACAATCCGGCGCAGGCGCTGGGGGTTGCGATCATCGGTATCGGCGGGATGCTGGTGCTGACCACCTACCCGTCCGGCTGGCTGTCGGACCGGATCGGGCGCAAACCGGTCTTAGCAGTGGGAACGGTGGCCGCGTTGATTGGGACGATCGCAATGATGTGGGTAAGCACGTACCTCTTGGCGGTGGTTGTGGCCAGCGTGATCGGAGGCGCGGTTGGCATCATCCTGACCACTCACTGGGCGCTGGCCAACGACCTGGGGACCCCAGGCCGGGAGGCGCAGCACATGGGCGTGGTGAACCTGGGAACGTTGATCGGAGCCGCGGGGGCCAAGGCGATCGGGCCGCTGCCCGACCTGGTATCGGTATGGTTCGGGCCGGGTTTTGGCTACACGGCGCTGCTGGGAGCGAGCGCGCTGTTGTTCATCATCGGAGGCTTGCTGCTGGTGAGGGTGAGGGTGGAACACCCGGCGATCGGTCTGGATTCCGGCTCAGGGCCGGAATGACGAAGAAGAGGGCCGGAATGACGAAACGAGGCGGTGGCTCAGCTCGGCCGGCGGCGGTAGGTCTCGCGGACGAAGATCAGGAGGCCAATCCCGGACGCGGCGAAAACCGCAGCGTCGATCCACAGTGACCAGGAGAAGCTGCTGACATCGGCGATGGCGCCTAGAACCAGCGCGCCCATAACGGTGCCCACGCCGCCGAAGGTGCGGAGCAGGCCGATGGTGACTCCCTCCAGACCCGGCGGAGCGATGTCGGCGAAGAATACAGTGCCGGCGGGGCTGCCGAGGCCCTCACCCATACCCAGCAGCACGCCGGACACCAGGAGCTGCCACAAGCTGCCCGCCCAGATGAATGCGGCGATTCCCAGGGTCATCAGGATGACTGAGGGGAGAATGGGAGTTTTGCGTCCAAACCGGTCGGAGAGATAGCCAGACACCAGGGTGGTGAAGAACTGGGGAAAGTGGGTGACGCTGAGCCACAGGCCCAGGTCTTCCGGGCCGAACCCCTTCTGGCGCCCGAAGAGGGGCATGACGCTCATGCGAGCGCCCTGGCGATTGGCTACGATCATCAACGCGAAAATGCCCACCAGGATGAAGGCCGGGTTGAATATTAGCCGCCATATCGCCCCGCGACGGGATGGGTCAGTCGGATCGCCGGCGGTATCCCTTGGCGGGTTTGAGGACACGGGCGCCGTGGGGCGACGGGTGGCGCCGTCGGCGGCGAGCTGTTCGCGCCAGCGGGACTCGGGCAGGGCAACGACGATTACCAGCAGGGAGGCGGCCATCAGGATTGCCTGGATATAAAGCGGGAACCGCAGGCCGAAAAGGCTGGCAAGGTAACCGCCAAGCAGGGGGCCCAGGGTTTGCCCGGCGAGGATGCTGAGTTCCTGGAGGCTGAGCAGGCGGCCGCGGGTTTCGGGCGTGGCCTCGTCGCGGAGGTAGATGGTGGCCACGGTGAGGAAGATGCTGCCGCCGAAACCGGACACGAAGCGCCATCCGGTGAGCCAGGCGTAACTGAATGATACGGAGACCAGGGCCGCGCCGACCAGGTTGATGGTCGATCCCAGAGCGAGCACCGGACGGCGTCCGTATCGCTGGGCGAGATACCCGGCGGGGACACTGGTGACCAGGCGGCCCAGGCCAAAGAAGAAGCCGACGGCGATGCCCACTTCGGTGGCGGATACGCCGTATTCGCGTTCCAGGAACAGGGGCAGCACGGGCGAGATGGCGCCCATGCCAAAGCTGTTGAGCGCGACTACGGCGCAGAGGAGGGCTACGCTGTGGTAGCGGCCGCGACGTCCCAGAGCGGACCGCATGGAGCCGGGGTTCAACTGCCGCGCTGCTCTTCAATTCTTGGAGCCGGGCGCGTGATCTCCCGGATGCGCTTCAGGATGCGGAAGCGCGGGGTCATGACGTAGTGGCCGCAGGTCTGGCAGCGGAGGCCGATATCGCCGCCAACGCGATTAACGAGCCACTGGTAGCCGCCACAGGGGTGGGGCTTTTTCAGGCGAACGATGTCGCCGGGCTTGATATCGGCGACGTCAGCCATCACGTCCATCCCAACCCCATATCGTCGATGGTGGCGTTGATCTCGTTCCGGAGGAGGGACGCTGCGCGGCGGGCGGCTGCGGCATAGTCGGCGCCGGAGGAGGCGTAGATTATGGAACGGGACGCATTGATGATGGCCAATCGACCGTCGGCGTCCACTCCACACCGGACCGAGTCGGCCAGGTCGCCACCCTGGGCTCCGATGCCGGGGATGAGGATGGGCAGATCAGGACAGATGCCGCGGACATCGGCCAACTGCTGCGGAGCAGTGGCGCCGACGACCAGGCCGAGGTTGCCCTGGGCGGCGCGCTGCTGGGACCGGCGGGCCAGACGGAGATACAGCGGTTGGTTGAGGTTGCCCACACCGCTGACCGCGAGGTCCTGGATGTCGGCCGCGCCGCGATTGGAGCCGCGACACCAGATGAACGCGCCTTTCTCCGGCCTGGTCAGCCAGGGTTCGACGGTATCCATGCCACCCCAGGGATTGACGGTGGCGGCGTCGAAGCCCCAAACCTCGAACATGGCAGTGGTGTAGGCAGCGGCGCTGGAGTCGATGTCGCCACGCTTGCAGTCGCCGATGATGATGCAGTGGGGCGCCGCGTCACGGATGTGCTTGATGGTTTGCTCCAGTGTCTTCCAGCCGGGCAGACCCAATGCCTCGTAGAAGGCCAGGTTGGGCTTGTAGGCGCAGACCAGATCGGCGGTAGCTGATACGATGGCGCAGTTGAAGTCGGCCACGTCAGCGATGGGCTGGCGGGCGGGATCGGGGTCCAGGCCCACGCAGAGCAGGCTTTGAGTGGCCTCGCTGGCAGTGCGGAGGAGTTCGGTGAAAGCAGGCATGGGGCACCAATTATTCTCGTGCGAGGAAGAGTTATGCGGGCATTATTATAGACTTGGCGCGCCGGGACTGTCACATGCGGCGGAGTTTGGTCTGCCTTGACACTCTGCGATGGGCTTTTCTACACTGCCGGAAAGTTGAACGACAGGACTCAGCAGGAGGTCATCCAAGATGACAACTGGCCGATATACGCATCCGCATCTCCGCGTCACCGCCGCGATGGTCGACGCCGCCCGGCGCTGGGTGGCGAGCTTGGACAGTGACCAGCGGAACAAGGCGACGTATCACTACATGGACGGGGAGCGGCTGTTCTGGTACTACCCGCCGCTGAATCGCCACGGGCTGCCGCTGCGTGACATGACTGAGCAGCAGCGGAACTATGCGCTGGAATTGCTGGCGACGGGCCTCACCGAGGAGTCCAACCACCAGGCGCGGTCTATCATCGAGCACGAGCTGGTGCTGGGGCCGCTGGAAGCGGAGTGGGGGCAGGTAACCTGGCCGCGGGATCCGGAACTGTATTACTGGACGGTATTTGGCGACCCGGGCCGGCATGACCCGTGGGGCTGGCGGGTCGAAGGGCACCATCTGTCGGTGCACTACAGCGTGTGGGGCGATCAGGTCATCGCGGTGACCCCGTTCTTCCTGGGCGCGAACCCCGCGGAAGTGCGGAAGGGTCCCAAGGAAGGGCTGCGGATTTTGGGTCGGAGGGAGGACCTGGCCTTAGAGCTGATTGGTTCCCTGGACGCTGGGCAGCGGGGCAAGGCGGTGATCCACGACAAGGCGCCTTGGGACATCCTGGGATACAACAGCAGCAAGCAGGCCATCCATGATGAAGAGGGCCTGGCCGGCCACGAGATGAACGGCACGCAGCGGGAAATCCTGATGGCCCTGATCGGGGAGTACGTGAACGGCGTTCCGGCGCCGGTGGCGGAGCAGCGGCTTTCGGCGATCCGCGAAACGGGACTGGACGACTACCGGCTGGTGTGGGCCGGCGGGCTGGACCGCAGCCGGGACCACTACTACCGGATCCACGGCGGGCAGTTCATCGTGGAGTTCGACAACGTGCAGAACGAGGCGAACCACATCCACTCAGTATGGCGAGAAGTCGAGAATGACTTCGCCCAGGACGTGCTGCGGGACCACCGGTTGCTGTACCACATTTTGTGACGGTGAGCTAAATATCGGGATCGACAAGTTGAGGGGGCGCAAAAAACGCCCCCTCAATCAGTTGACACCTCGGGAGAATCGAAGATTGACCCATTCGGGCTAGTTCGTTTAGCGATCGATCGATGGGCCACGTCAATGCGTTGTTTGCAAATCATCGCAGTACCAATCCCGGTAGCGGTCACTGACGTCGACACTAGTTATTAGGGCGGAAACCATCATACCCCGCTTTATCCGAAGATCTTTGACCCTCGACGCTGGAATACATGCGGTATAGCTTTCCATCTGACTTCCGTCGATACGGGGAGTATGCACAGTGATTCGACCAAATTCTCTGACCCAACGCTGCCCCAAGATGGCCTGCGCCATCGCCACTGCCATCGGGCCATCGTCGTCATATCCAAAGGCTTTCATGTGGTCGACCTTGACGTGGACTTCGCGAATTGTGCCTGTGACCTGCCGACTATCGTCCTCTCCGGGCGGAATGGCAACGACAGGATCGAGCTTGGGTAAATGCTGCCCTTGCGAACGCTTGGGAGTGATGAAAAAGTCGTTCGCACCGAGATTGCCCGGCTGTATGACGCTTATACCCCATTCTTCGATTTCAACAACTTTGCCGCCATCAGCGTTAGTGCGCCGGATTACTTGAGGAACATTCAGCGGACTACCTCCAGTTGAGGGATTTCCGCACTCGTGTTCAGGCCATGGCCAACCCTGAATGTCAAATGCTACGCCGGATCCGTGGTTGCACGTGAAGACGTAGATGCGCTGTTGGCAGTATGTGCAACTTGTCCACCAGCATCTTGGTACACAATCCGAGCCGTGCGAAGGGGGAGGCATGTGAGTATCCTTCAGTGCGGCTAATCCGCATCGCTATTTAGCTATCCTCGCCGATCTTGAGGAGGCTGAGGAAGGCTTCCTGGGGAACCTCGACGCGGCCGACGCGCTTCATGCGCTTCTTGCCTTCCTTCTGCTTTTCGAGGAGCTTGCGCTTCCGGGTGATGTCGCCGCCGTAACACTTCGAGAGCACGTCCTTGCGCATGGCGCGGACGGTCTCGCGGGCGACGATGCGGCTGCCGATGGCGGCCTGGATGGGCACCTCGAACATCTGGCGGGGGATGGTGGCGCGCAGCTTTTCGACGATGCCGCGGCCCTGGGCGACGGCGTTGTCGCGGTGGCTGATCATGCTGAGGGCTTCGACCGGGGTCTGGTTGACCAGGATGTCGATGCGGACCAGCGGCGCGGCGCGGTAACCCTCGAAGGTGTAGTCGAGGGAGGCATAGCCCTGAGTGCGGGACTTGAGCTGGTTGTAGAAGTCAGCCAGCATCTCGCCCAGGGGCATGGTGTACTCCATGACCACGCGGTTCTGGCCTTCGGCGTCTCCGGTAGCCGTGTCGCCGTTGCTTGATCTGCTGCCCTGCATGTATTCCATGCGGCGGAACTCGGAGCGTCGGGCGTGCATCAGCTCCATGATCGCGCCGACGGCGCGGCTGGGGGCGACGATGGTGACGCCCAGGATGGGTTCGCGGACTTCGGAGATCGAGTTGGGCGGCGGGAGCAGGGACGGGTTGTCGACACGGACTACTTCGCCGTTGGTGAGGAGCACCTCGTAGGCCACGCTGGGCGCGGTGACGATCAGATCGAGGTCGTATTCGCGTTCCAGGCGTTCCTGGACGATCTCCAGGTGAACGAGGCCGAGGAAGCCGCAACGGAAGCCGAAGCCGAGGGCGCCGCTGTTTTCCGGCTCGATGGTCAGGGATGCGTCATTGAGCTTGAGTTTTTCCAGGGCGGCGCGCAGGCGGGTGTAGTCCTCACCGTCGGCCGGGTAGAGGCCGGCAAAGACCATGGATTTCAGCTCGACATAGCCGGGTAGTGGATCATCCGCGGGCTCGGCGTTGTTGGTGAGGGTGTCGCCCACGGCGCACTCCTGCACATCCTTGAAGCCGGTGGCGACGTAGCCGACCTGGCCCGCCTGAAGGGACCCGGTGGGTGTCGGCTCGGGAGCGAAGACGCCGACTTCCATGATCTCTACGGAGCGGCCCGAGGACATAACGCGGAGGCGGTCGTTCTGGCCAATGCGACCGTCTTCCACGCGGACGTAGGCGATGATTCCCTTGTAAGTGTTGTAGGTGGAGTCGAACACGAGGGCGCGGAAGGGAGCGTCGTCCACGCCTTTCGGTGCGGGGACGCGTTCGACGATGGCATCCAGGAGCTCGCGGCACCCGAAGCCGTCTTTGGCGGAGACGAACATCACCTCGTCACGGCGGAAACCGAAGATCTGCTCCATCTCAGCGGCGACGCGGTCCGGCTCGGCGGAGGGCAGGTCGACCTTGTTGATGACGGGGATCATCTCAAGGTCGTACTCGAGGGCGAGCATGGTGTTCGCGATGGTCTGGGCCTCGACGCCCTGGGTGGCGTCGACGACCAGAAGCGCGCCTTCGCAGGCCGCCAGGGCACGGGAAACCTCGTAGGAAAAGTCGACGTGGCCGGGGGTGTCGATGAGGTTGAGTTGGTATTCGACGCCATCAGGGGTGCGGTGGGTCATGTGCACCGCTTTGCCCTTGATGGTGATGCCGCGCTCCCGCTCTAACTCCATCTGGTCGAGGAACTGCGCCTTCATGTCCTGAGGGCGGACGGTTCCGGTGATTTCGAGGAGGCGGTCGGCCAGGGTGGACTTGCCGTGGTCGATGTGGGCGATGATGCAGAAGTTGCGGATGTGCTGCTGATCCATGACGGGATTCATGGTAGCACGGGGCGGATGGAGCGGCAATTGAAATGCCGGATGATCCGGGCTAGGAGCGGGCCGGCTCTGGGGCGCTGGGGTTGCGCAGGGGGATCACTAGGATGATGACGGCGGTGATGAGGGTCAGGATGCCGGCGTAGTAGTAGACGGTGCCATAGCTGCCCCAGTACTCGATGATGAATGAAGCGAGGAAGGGCGATCCGATGCCGATGACGCCGTTGATCCCGAACAGCAACCCAATGGCAGTGGCCTCGGTGCCCTGCCCGACATAGTCGAGGACTGACGCCTGGATGATCTGGTGGAGTGCGAAACTGAACAGGCCGAGGCCGGCCATGACGGGGATCAGCAGCAGGCTGGAGCCGACGCTGACCACCACCAGAGAAAGCAGGGCCGCGGCGACGAAACCGGGGGCCAGGACCGCCTTGCGTCCAAACTTGTCGGACATCCAGCCCAGGACCGGCGCGGAGACGATGCCCATGCCAGTAAGCAGGGCGTAGTAGACACCAGCTTGGAGGGTGCTCATCTCCAGAGTCTCGCGGAGATAGAAGGGGGTCCAGTTGAAGAGGGCGTTCAGGCCGATGCCCCGCAGGAGGGCCGCAAAGATCAGGGCCATGACCACGGGGTTTTTGAGCAAGGCGGCGGCGCTGATGAATTGGTCGCGCAGGCTCCGGGTGCGGATCCCGTCCTCCTCGCGTCCGAGACCGCGGAGGGACCACCACACGAAGACGGCCATGAACAGGGCGAGTCCGGCGTATATGAAGAAGACGTGCCGCCAGATGATGAAACTCGCGCCCAGCAGGGCTCCGGCAATGACGGGTCCGCTGACGTTGCCGAGATTGGACCCGAACCCGTGCATGGAGATGGCAAAGCCGCGCCGGTCAGGGAAGCGCTGGGATATGGCCGCCGCAGAGGGCAAGTGCCACAGTGAGCCGGGTATGGACAGGAAGAAAACGACGATCACCAGCAGCGAAAAAGTAGGAGAACCGCCGATAGCCGCAAAGGTGATGGCGTGGCCCAACATGCAGGCCGTCAGAATAATGCCCCAATAGGACTTCAGGTGGTCGATGAAGGGGCCGCCACCGAGGCTGGTGGCGCTGGAGCCGCCCTGGCGTACGGCGAAGAGGGCGGCGGTGCGGACGGTGCCCAACCCCATGGCGGCGGCGATCTCGGTGATCAGCAGGGGGAACCCCTGGTCGAACATGTGGGACAGGCCGTGTCCCACCGAGAGGCTGCCGAGGACGAACGCGCGGTTGTTCTTGATGCCGGGGGCTTGGGGCGCTACGGGAGCTGCGGTGGTCAATGAGCCTCCACTGCGCCAATTCATGGCGTGGGGCGATTGTAGCGGCGGGGCGGGTGAGGGGCAAGGATGGGCAGGGGTGGCAAATGACAGCGGGTGCCGTCCATACCCGCAGAGCGTGTTTGGGTCACACGCCGCATGCCACCAGTGCAAGAGAATGATGCTACAATGCGCGGCAGATTTTTTGCCGCCGGGCGGTGGTCGCCGCCCATTTTGAGGAGTGATCAGTGCCTACGTATGTCGATCCGTCCGCTTGCAACGCCTGCGCCGGCGTGCATGGCGGACCCCAGTGTGTGTACATCTGTCCCAACGATTTGATGGTGTTGGACGGCGTGGTGAACAAGGGCAGCAACCAGGAGCCTGACATGTGCTCCGAGTGCTACGCCTGCGTGAAGCTCTGCCCCGAAAACGCCATACACGTTCGCGGCTACGCGGACTTCGTGCCGCTGGGGGCGGAGGTGCAGCCGCATTACGAGGGACAGGACATCGTCTGGGACGTCACGTTCCGCGACGGCCGAACAGAGCACTTCCGGTTCGCGTCGCGTTCTACGCCCTGGGGGAGCATCGACCCGTACGCCACGGTCGGCCCGGCGGACGCGGACGCGCTGCGGACACAGGCGTTGTTCGGCGAACCGCATTACCTGATGCTGCCGGAGGATGGAGCGTAGCGGTTTCAGCGGCGCGTTCAAATAGGCTTTGGTAGACCAGCAGTCGGCTCCCGCAGCGGAGCCGGCTCGTTTTGTCTCTAACCTTCACGATCAAGAAGCTATCCTGGGCTGGCGGGCGCGTACGCCGAAGGCGATAGCGGCGGCGGCGGCGGTTGTCGCGCCGATGCGGAAGACGTCGCGGTAAGCCAGGAGAAATGCCGTGTCCGCGGGGTGGCTCGCGGCGTAGAGGTCGCTGAGGGCGGAAAAGACAGCGCCGACCATGGCGACGCAGAGCACGGTGCCCGACGCCTGGGCCAGGGACATCGCGCCCGATGCGGTGCCGTAACGCTCCGATGGTACAGTGCCGAGCATCAAGGCGTAAGCGGCGGACTGGTACCAGCCCACGCCGAGACCCACTACCGCGATGCCGACGGCGACGTGCCAAACGGCGGAATGGGCGTCGAGCATGGACATGGCGAAGAGGCCCACGGCGGACATCAGCAGGCCGAAGAAGCCGACGGGTCGCACTCCCCACCTGTCGCAGAGCCAGCCGCCGACGGGCGAGGAGACGATGTTGGAAATCGACATAACGGCCAGCATGATGCCGAGGGTGACCGGGCTGCGGCCGAGCGCGTCGGTGATGTAGAACGGGAAGATGAACCAGATAACGAACTGGGAGAAGTGGCCCAGGAACATGGCGCCGACGGCGGTCTGGAAGCCGGGCAGACGGACCAGCGCGCCGGGCAGCACCGGAGACGCGGCGGAACGCTCGACTCGGATCAGGGCGACGAGGATGGGTGGGGATGCGGCGAGAAGGGCGAGCACGGGAATAGACGTCCAGCCGATAGCCTGGCCCAGGCGTAGGCCGATCATGAGACACAGTAGCAGCGAGAGGACGAGGGCGGAACCAGGCAGGTCGAACCGGGGTTTGGCCACGTCGGTAGGTTGGTTCCCCAACGTCCGGGGTATGGAGAAGAGGCCGATGACGAGGGCGAGGCCGGCCAGGGGCAGGCGGCCGGCGAACACGGCCGGCCAGTCGAACAGTTGGATCAGGGGACCGGCGCCCAGGGTAGATGTGACCATCCCGAGCGCGAGGCTGGCCGACGTGAATCCCATGGAGAGTCCGCGGCGATGCTCGGGGAAGACCGAGGCGGCGATGGCCGGGGCGGTGCTGTAGAGGCATCCGGTGCCCAGGGCTTGGAGGACGCGGAAACCTACCAGCACCTGTAGGGTGGGCGACAGAGACAGGCAGACCATGGACACGAGGTAAGTAGTCGTGCCGAACAGGTAGACCATCCGGAGGCCGAAGCGGTCGGCGAAGGCGCCAGCGCCCAGGGCGAGGCCGGCGCGGGTGGCAATGAAAACGACGATCACCCACTGGACGGAGGCTAGGTCGGTCTCGAAGGCGTCGCGCATGGCCGGCAGGCCGACGTTGACGGCGAAGTCCAGGGACGCCAGGACCATGCCCAAGGCGGCGGCGGATGCCAGCAGGAGGGTGCGCCAGGTGATCCGACCGGACATCGCAGGCGCGTTGGTGTCGGATTGGGCGCGCATGGCGGTTGATTTTACGCCATGCGGGGAGAGGGCGGCGGGCGACGGTGAGCAGTTTCGTGGTACAAGGGACGCCCGGACATTCAGGATTTGTAATGCCGCTCCAATCCATCAGATTGAAGCGGATGTGGAACGCTTGCTGCGGCGCGTCCTATGCCAGGCCGTGTTCGGCGAGGACGGGGCGGATCGCGTCAACCAGCGGCGGTAGGTATTCGTTCCAGTCGCCGACGATGCCGTAGTCGGCGGCGCGGAAGATCGCTGCCCGATGGTTGCGGTTAATGGCGAGGATCACGCCGGCCTTCTGGATGCCCACGGTGTGGTTGAACGCGCCGCGGATGCCGACGGCCAAGTAGACCTGCGGGGCAATGGTTCGCCCGCTGATGCCGACCTGGATGTGGTGGGGCAGCCAGCCGGAATGCACGACGTTGCGCGTGGTGCAGATGGACGCGCCGATGCTGGAGGCCAGCTGCTGGGCGGCGGCGACGTTTTCTTCGCCGATGCCCATGCCGAGGCCGACCACGACCTCTGCCGAGGTGAGTTCCAGCGCCCCGTGCTCTTCGGAGACGTGCTCGCTGACCAGGGTTACGTCGACATCGTCGGTGGGTGAGGCCGGGATGGCTTCGATTGCGGCAATGGCTCCCGGCTCGGGTTCGGCAGGAGACAGGACGCCGGGGCGAAGAGTGACCAGGTTGGGGAGAGTCTTCGACAGGATGGGGGCGACGACGTTGCCGCCCAAAGCCGGCTTGAGCTGGACCAGTTGGCCGGCGTCGTTAATTTCGAGGTCGATAGCATCGCCGGTGAGGCCGAGCCGGCGACGGGCGGCGATGCGGGCGGCGAGGTCGCGTCCATCGGCGGTGGCGGCGAACAGGATGGCGTAGGGCGGATTGTCGCCGATGGCGTCGGAGAGGGCGCGGGAAACGCCCCGGCCACAGAGCACACCGAGGTGGGTGGTGTCCAGGGTGAGAATGCGGTCCGCGCCCGCCTCTGCCAACTGAGTGGTGACACCCGATGCAGGTTCCCCGTCCTGGATGACGACGGCAACCACCTCGCTCTGGGTGATGGGAGTGAGAGCACGGGCCTTGCCGAGCATTTCCAGGGTGACCTGGCGCACGCCGTCGGCGGCCAACTCGGCGACAACCCAGATGCTGCGGTCGCCGCCAGCGTGCCGGGCCAGCGCGGTGTCTCCGGGGGCGGAATCCGCGGCCCCGGACAGGACGGACAGCCGGTCACGGAGCTTGTCGGCGACCTGGCGGGCAGCTTCCTCCGGGGTCTCATCGCGGATGACGACGGCGAGGCGGTCGGGTTCGACGAGACGGATATCCTCGACCCAGGTGGGAGATCCGTCGAGGCCGAACAGGGAGAGATCGTCAGTGAGGTCGGCGCACGTGATCTGCTCAATGCTGCGCTCCTGCGCCTCGGTCATCTCGTCGCGGCCGGGATAGCGTTCCTGGCCGGCGCCCTCGGTGACGCAGACCACGGCGGGCAGCGGACACTCGATTACCTGGTATCCCTCATCAGTAGCGCGTTCGGCGACGATGCGATTTTCGGACCGGTCCACGTCCAGCTTGCGGACGTTGCTGATGTGGGGCAGGCCCATCAATTCGGCGACCTCGGGTCCGACCTGGCCGGTCTCGGCGTCGCTGCTGTTGCGTCCGCACACGATGAGGTCTGGGGACTCGCGCTGTAGCGCCAGAGCCAACGCCTGAGCCGTGGCCAGGGTATCGCTGCCGGCCAGGGCGCGGTCGGAGAGAAGGATGCCCCGATCGGCTCCCAATGCGTAGCACTGGGTCAGGCCCTCAGCGGCGTTGGGCGGCCCCATGGACAAGGCGATGACGGAGTCCTCAGAGCCGGCCTTGAGGTCGATGGCCATGTTGATGCCGAGGAGGTCGAAGGGGTTGATCTCGGACGGGACACCCTCGCGTTGGATCACCTTGTTCTCGTAGTCGAACTCGATGCGGGAGACTACGGGAACGAACTTGACGCAGACCGCGATTTTCATTGTATTTGGCTCCTTGGCGGACTATGAAGTTAAGGCGGCGCTCAGCCGGCCGCGGATCTGGGACTCCAGGCTCTGGAGATTCTCACTGATCGATACCGGGAAGTGATCCGGCTGGCGGAGGTTACGATGCTCTTGGGGCAACCGGGAGAGGCCATCAGCGACGCGCTGGCGGGCGTCGCTGATTTCATTGGGTGGGATGACGTGATGGCCGTCCTGCATCGCCAAAACCAACAGCGGTTCTCCAGATGATGGGGTTTCGGTAGACAGGCCGATGACATCGCTCGCCATCATGCCGTCCGAGCCGTACTGGCGAAAGACCTGCTTGGCGGCGGGCAGCGACTCCTTGCCCTCGCTGAGCTTCATCACCGGCCGACCGTTGTAGCTGACCATCTTGTAGACCATGTCGCACGAAGGAGCGTCGGCCGAGACGCCGACGCGAGTGCCCACGCCGAACATGTCGATGGGCGCGCTGTCCGCAACGAGGCGCTCAATTGCATACTCGTCGAGGCCGCCGCTGGCGACGATGCGGACGTATTCGAGACCGGCGTCGTCGAGGATCCGCCGGACCTGGCGGCTGAGGGAATCGAAGTCGCCGGAGTCGAGACGGACGCCGGTGAGCCGCTGGCCGTCGCGCTCCATCTCTTGGGCGACGGTAACGGCGGCGTGGGCGCCGCTTAGGGTGTCGTAGGTGTCCAGCAGAAGGATGCTGCGGTCGGGGAAGGTGCGGGAATAGGCGCGGAAGGCGTCGATCTCGTCCTCGAAGCTGGTGATATAGGAGTGGGCCATGGTGCCGGTGGGCGGGATGCCATAGCGGCGAGCGGCAAGAACATTGCTGGTCGCGCCGAAGCCGGCGACGTAGGACGCACGGGCCATCTTGAGGCTGGCCTCGGTTCCGTGGGTGCGGCGGGCGGCGAAATCGGCGATGGGCCGGCCCCGGGCGGCCTGAACGCAGCGGGCGGACTTGGTGGCCAGCAGGGTCTGGTACTGGACCTGGTTCATGACCAGAGTTTCGGCCAGCTGAGCGGCGATTATCGGGCCCGTGACCTCCAGCACCGGCTCGTGGGGAAAGAACAGGCTGCCCTCAGGCATGGCTCGCACGCTGCCCGTGAAGCGGAAGCCGCGAAGGTGATCGAGGAAGTCCGCGGTGAAGATGCCGGCGCTCCGGAGGTAGTCAACGCTGTCGCTGTCGAAGGTCAGCGCTTCCAGGCAGTCCAGGGCGTCGTCGACGCCGGCCGCGACCAGGTAGCCACGGTCGGGCGGATACTCGCGCACGTACAAGCTGAACGTGGCCTCACCGGAGATGCCCTCGGCGAAATAGGACTGCGCCATGGTCAGCTCGTAGAGATCGGTGAGGAGGCCGATTTCGCCGGCGGGCAACGGCAGATACGGAGGCTGGCTGGACAGGGTCATGGGCGGGGTTCGCCTCGCGCCATCACGCGGCGTTCGTGCGGGATGCTGGCATTATCGGGCGGGGTATGGGGAGAGTCAAACGGGACGTTGGCAAGCGCGGCGCGACCGATACGTATGGTATATTTATGCGGCAAAAATGCCACATGTTGTCGGCCCGCAGGAGCACTTTACGATGCCCGCCAGCGCAGATATCACCGCCATTCCGAACGGTACCATCACGTCGCCGCGGGGGTTTTCCGCCGGCGGCGTTTTCATCGGCCTCAAGACACGAGGCGAGGACAAGTTGGACCTGGCCATGCTGGTTTCGGACAGCCCATGCTCGATTGGCGGGGTGTTCACCACCTCGGCCATCCGGTCGGCAACAGTGGACCTGGACCGGGAGCGGGTGGCTCGTGGTCAGGCCCGGGCGCTGATCGTGAACGCGGGAATAGCAAACACGTGCGTCGGGGCGCAGGGCTACAAGGACGCTGAGGAGATGACCCGGCTGGCCGCCGACAAGCTGGGGCTCGCCGCCGAGGACGTGCTGGTGTGCAGCACCGGCGTCATCGGGGTCGAGCTGCCCATGTCGCTGATCCGGTCCGGGGTGACGGAGATCTCCCTGGATGACGCCGGCGGGCCAGAGTTGGCGCGGGCGATGATGACCACGGACACCCATCCCAAGGAAACGGCGGTGTCCTTCACCGCGTCCACGGGGCGGACCATCACTATCGGCGGTGTTGCCAAGGGCTCGGGGATGATCAACCCGAACATGGCTACGATGCTCTCGTTCGCGGCCACGGACGCGGCGGTGGATCCCGGGTTTCTGCAAATGACGGTCAAGGCAGTTGCCGACGAGACCTACAACATGCTGACGGTCGACGGTGACAGCAGCACCAACGACACCTTCCTGGCCTTCGCCAACGGTCAGGCAGGGAACCCGGTCATTGACGACCGCTCACCCGACGCCGAGGCGTTCACCAATGCGCTGCACCAGGTGTGCGCCAACCTGACGCGGATGCTGGCCCGGGACGGCGAGGGCGCCACTCGCCTGCTCACGGTTCAGGTCGACGGCGCGAGGGACGTCGGCGACGCCCGGAAGGCCGCACTGACCATCGCGGAAAGCCCGCTGGTGAAGTCCGCGGTGTACGGTGCAGACCCGAACTGGGGCCGGCTGATGATGGCGCTGGGCCGCAGCGGCGCCGAGGCGGTGGAGGAGAAGGTTGACCTGTTCGTCAACGGGGTTTGCATCATGGAGGCGGGAACGCCGGTGCCCTTCCACCGGGACGCCGTTGTGGCGCTGATGTCCGGCGAGCAGGTGGACTTCCGAGTGAGCCTGAATCTGGCGGACGGGGAGGCGACGGCCTACGGCTGCGACCTCACCGAGCAGTACGTCATCATCAACAGCGCGTACACTACCTAATCGGAAACTGCGTCGTTGGCTGAGTAGCGGCCGGCGCCGGCACTGATCGCATCATCCCAAGCCGCAAGGTGAGGAACGCCGACGTGTCAGAACAGTTCGCAGAACCGCCCATCGTAGTGAAGATTGGCGGCAGCACGCTGGGGGGCAATGACACCTCGTTGCAGGACCTGGTGGCGCTGCACGCTTCGGGCAAGCCGGTGGTGATTGTGCACGGCGGCGGCAACGTCATCAGCGAGTGGATGCAGCGGCAGAACCTGGCGCCCAACTTCGTCAATGGGTTGCGGGTTACCGATGGGCCGTCGCTGGAAATCGTGGTCGCGGTACTGGGCGGGCTGGTGAACAAGGAACTCACCGCGCAGATGCAGCAACTGGGGGCGCCCACCATTGGGATCAGCGGCATGGACGGAAACCTCCTGCAGGCCCACGTGGCCAACCCGGACCTGGGTTACGTGGGCGAAATCGCGGCGGTGGATCCCGAGCCGGTGCGGGCGATTGTGTCGGCGGGGTTCATCCCAATGGTGTCGCCCATAGCGGTGGACGTGAGCAAGGACAGCGAGCACGCGGGTAAGCCGTTGAACGTGAACGGAGACACGGCGGCGGGGGCGCTGGCGCATGCGCTGCGCGCGGAACGGATCATTTTCCTGACCGACGTGGCCGGGGTGATGGACAACGGGGGCCGGGTCATTCCGCGTCTGGACGCGCGGGGGGCGGAACAACTGCGCGCGTCCGGCGTGGCCCGGGGCGGGATGTTGCCCAAACTGGCGGCGTGCCTGGATGCGCTGGCGGACTCGGCGGTGCCGATAGCGCACATCGTGGACGGGCGGGAACCGGGAGCGGTGATGAACTGCGTGAACGGAAGGCCGCTGGGGACGAGGATCACGCCGTAGGGCGGGCCGCGGAACGAAAGTCAAAAGGGGCGGGTGCACTACCCGCCCCCCCTTGTATCTGGGGACCGTCGACGCGATGCAGATCAGGCGGCGATGAGGTCCTTGGAGATGGCGTCGGGGATGAGATCGCCCTCGGCGGCCAGATGTGCCTTGATGGCTTCGGCGGCGGCGTTGACCATTTCCGAATCCAGATTGGCTGCGGCCTCCGGATATCCGGCCTCGGACAGGTAGGTCGCGGTCTGCTGGCGGAACTGGTCCAGAGAGTAGTCCATCTGAGCGTCCGCGTCCCGCATTTCCTCGGGGTAGTCAACGTGGGATCCGCCGGCGCCGAGCTTGTCGTAGCCGCCCTTGTGCCAGTGGCCGCGGGCTCCGTGGGGGTCGAAGCGGATGATTTCAACGCCCTGAACGTCCACGCCAAAGGTGGGGCCGCCGAACTTGGCCTTGAGGCAGCGTAGCGGCCAGAGATACATCGTCACGTCACCGGACTTGCTCAGCGGGCGAACCATCACGCGGCCCAGATAGGACTCGCCATCGATCATCGTTGCCATGAAAAATTCCTCCTGACGGCGGTTTCAATCCGCCGGGTTCTGACCGCCGTATAGTAACACAACATCGGTTCCCCATCTTAAGCATCACTTGGTTATACTCACCCCAGGCACGACACACAAAGTTGAGAGATTTGATGGCTCGTTCAACCCTGAAAGTCGGCAGTGGAATACTGCTGGCGGCGCTTTTCGCGTTGTCGGTAGCCGCATGCGCTCAGAGCGCGGCGCCGGCGGAACAGTCCACAGAATCGGTGAGCTCGACATCGGTGAGCTCGACGGCGGCGCCTGCGGTTGCGCTGGTGTCGGGAGACTCCGAGCCTGCGGCCGAGCCAACCTCCGCGTCTATAGAGTCTGTCGAGGCGACGCCGGCCGTAGCGCTGCCTACGGGCGAACTGCCGGCGACTCAAGCGCCGACGTCGGTGCCGGCGGAGGAAGGGAAAGCCAGGCCGATTGCCCCGGACATTCCCAACGTGGAGGGCATTGACGCCTGGCTGAACTCGGACATGGAGCTGACCATCCAGGAACTCGTGGGCGAGGGAAACGTTGTGCTGGTCGACTTCTGGACCTACACCTGTGTCAATTGCATCCGCACGCTGCCGTTCCTGCGGGAATGGTGGTCTCAATACGAGGATGACGGATTGGTGATCCTGGGCATCCACACGCCGGAGTTTGAGTTCGAGAAGGATTACGAAAACGTCTCCGAGGCGCTCATGACACACGACATCGGGTGGCCGGTGGCGCAGGACAACGACCGAGTGACATGGCGGAACTTCGAGAATCGCTACTGGCCGGCCAAATACCTGTTCAATAGCCACGGCGAGATGATCTACTCTCACTTTGGGGAGGGAGCCTACGGCGAGACTGAGCAGAGGATCCGCAACGCGCTGGTGGAAGCCGGCGCCGACCTGTCGGATGACCCGCTGAACCTGCCGGAAGACCAGGTGCGCGACGCCGCATTCCAGTCGGCGCGGATCAGCGGGAGCGCCCCGGTGACGCCCGAGCTGTATGCTGGCTGGCAGCGGAACGTGGGCGTGGCCCGAGCGGGTCGTCACCCCTACGTGGCCCAGTACGAGGACTACTTCCAGTCAATTCTCGACGACGGAAGTGGCATAATCGACGTTCAAGTGCCTCAGGACCTGCATCCGCACCTGCTGTACTTTCAGGGTATCTGGTCGGTGGAGCCGGAGCGCATCCGGCACGGGCGGGTGACCGAGGAGTTAGAGGACTATTTGGCGTTGAACTACGCGTCCAAGAGCGTGAACGCCGTGCTGACCTCGGACTCTGGCGAGCCATACGAAGTGGTTGTTACGGTGGACGGAGCGATGCTGACCGAGGAGAACGCGGGGGCGGACATCCGGTGGGATGAAAACGGTTACTCGTACATCCTGGTCGACGAGCCGAGGATGTATGGCATCGTGGATAACCCGCAGTACCTGCCGCAGTCGATCCTGACCATGCGCTCGAACTCGGACGACTTCGGCCTGTTTGCCTTCACCTTCGGCGTGTACGCGGAGGGTCCGTGATGCGCGCGGTCCTGCTGGTAATTGCGTCTGCCTTAACGGTGGTGGCGCTGGTCGCCTGCGGGGGCTCCGCGCCGGGGCCGGCGACGGTAGAAACCGCTGCGCCGCCGGCTATCCAGGTACCGACGGTTGCGCCCGACGACGGCGAGATCCAGTCGCACCTGGCGACCAAGGTGCTGGAGGTCGGGACGCAAAGGGTGGCGTTCCTGCTGAACACCCAGAAAGCGCTGGTAAAGGCGCCGCAAGTGCACATACTGGTGGTACCCGCGGACGGATCCGCCCCGCCGATGGAGGTCACCGCGCCTTACAACGCCTGGCCTTACGGGGTGCGGGGGTCATACGCGGCGCCAGTGGAATTTGCGACGCCAGGGGACTATCGGCTCATGGTGATGCCGATGGGCGGTGAGGTTTCGGGAAAGGCAGTGATCAATGTTTCGGTGCGAGCGGACTCGCTAATACCCTCGATTGGAGAAGCCGCGCCGGCGAGTGAGACCAAGACACTGGATGACGCTACTGACATCACCGACTTGACCACCTCGTACGAACCGGACGACGAACTCTACCGCATGTCCGTTGCGGAGGCCGTTGCGTCGGGCAAGCCGTCGGTGGTGGTGTTTGCCACTCCGGCTTTTTGCACCAGTCCGACCTGCGGCCCACAGGTGGACACCGTGTCTGAACTGAGGGTGGAACATCCGGACGCTGCCAATTACATCCATGTGGAACTGTACGACAACCCCGACGAAATACAGGGGGACTTGAGCCGGGCGGAGTTGGTCTCGGCCGCAGACGAGTGGGGATTCACACAGATACCCGGCTGGACCAACGAGTCCTGGGTGTTCGTGCTGGACGGAGACGGAATCGTGCGGCAGAGGTTTGAGGGATTCGCGACCCTGGCGGAGTTGGAAGCGGCGCTGGTGGAGGTCGGTGGTCTTTAGGCGGCTGAGGCCGTTGGTTGAGTGATGCAGGCTCCACAATTGACGAGAACCGGGAAATTGAGTAATTGACCGGGTAACAGGCGCGTGATAGCATTTTTGACGAAAAGCTGAGATGGAGACGAGTAAGCGGACGACGAGCGTCGCAGCGAGCCTGGTCCGGTGAAAGCAGGCACAATCGTCCCGCCCAAAATCCCTCCGGAGCTGCCGGCTGAAATCCGCCTCCTGAATACGGCGGTGAGTAAGCTCAGGCCGGGTTCGTTGCCCGTTAGAAGCGACGGGACATGATGGTGTCCTGCCAGAGAGGTCCGAAGTTTCCGTTTGACGGGGGCGGAGGGCAAATAGGGTGGTACCGCGGGCAATCGTCCGTCCCTATGGGACGGGCTTTTTTTTGTGCCCCGGCAAACATCGATCTGCGCGTGCTGGCGGCAGGGTCTGGCAGACGGAACGACGTTGTACGGAGAAAAGCCGTGAAACTGAAAGGTTCGGAAATCATCTGCGAGAGCCTGCTGAGGGAAGGGGTCGACGCCCTGTTTGGCCACCCCGGCGGGGCGATCCTGCCGTTCTACGACGCGCTGTGGTCATACCCGCAGTTGCGGCACGTGTTGGTGCGGCACGAACAATCGGCGGCCCACGCGGCGGACGGCTACGCCCGGATGACGGGAAAGCCCGGCGTCTGCGTGGCGACCTCGGGTCCGGGCGCGACCAACCTGGTGACCGGGATAATGGGCGCCAAGGCGGACAGCGTGCCACTGGTTGCGATCACCGGTCAGGTGGCGCGGGCGGCCATGGGCACCGAGGCGTTCCAGGAGTGCGACATCTGCAGCATCGCTTCGGTGTGCACCAAGCGGACGTACCTGGTGATGTCGGCCAATGACCTGGCGCGGACGATTCGGGACGCGTTCCGGGTGGCCCAGGAAGGACGGCCGGGCCCGGTGCTGATCGACGTGCCCCGGGACGTGCAGTTGGAAGAAGCGGAGTTTGAATACCCGGAGGCGCCATGGGTGCCGGAGACGCAGCTGTCGGACGAGACGCTGGAGAACGTGCGCAAGGCGGCGGAGCTCATCAACCAGGCGAAACGGCCGGTGATCATCGCGGGGCATGGCATCGTCAACTCCAGAGCGTTCGACGAACTGCTGGCGCTGGCGGAGGGCTCCGGTGTCCCCGTGATCAATACCCTGCTGGGATTGAGCAGTTTTCCCCGGAACCACCCGCAGAGCCTGGGAATGCTGGGGATGCACGGGATGTACTGGTGCAACATGGTGGTTGACCGGGCCGACGTGCTGATTGGCCTGGGGATGCGTTTCGATGACCGGGTGACCGGCCGGGTGTCGGGGTTTGCTCCCCATGCCAGGATCGTGCACCTGGATATCGAACCCACGCAGGTGGGCCGGATTGTGCCGGCGGAAGTGCCGCTGGTCGGCGATGCCCGGCCGATACTGAAAGCCCTGGCCCCGCTGGTGCAGAGGGTGGACCGGCCGGAGTGGATGGCCACGATTGCCCAACTGAAGGCCCAGCACCCTTCGCTGACGATCCCGCAGAGCGACGCGCTGATGCCGCAGCAGGTGCTCACCGAGATGAACGAAATGCTGCAAGAGGACGACGATGCGGTTGTGGTCACGGGTGTCGGCCAGCATCAGATGTGGGCGGCGCAGTACCTGTTCCTGAATCAGCCAAACTCCTTCGTAACTTCCGGCGGACTGGGAGCGATGGGTTTCGAGGTTCCCGCTGCTCTCGGGGCGCAGTTGGCCCGGCCCGAATCCACGGTGTGGTCGGTTGCGGGCGACGGAGGGTTTCAGATGACGCTGCAGGAACTGATTACGGCGGTTGAGGAAAAGCTGCCCATCAAGATCGCGCTGTTCAACAACGGTTACCTGGGGATGGTGCGACAATGGCAGGAGATGTTCTTCGAAGGCCACCTGAAAGAGGTGCCAATGCCGGGGCCCGACTACGTCAAGTTGGCCAACGCCTACGGCATCCCGGCGCTGCGGGTGGAGCATCAGGAGGACGTGGCCACGGCGCTACAGCAGGCTAAGGACTACGACGGCCCGTTCCTCATCGAGTTCGTCGTCGAGCGAGAGACCAACGTCTTCCCCATGGTTCCGCCGGGTGGTTCTTTGGCGGACACTCTGGAGGACCCGAGGACCATGGCAGCGGCGCGGTGACTCGGGCAGGACGGATGCCGACTTGCCGCTGCGCGGGGTTGGTGGTAGAAGTAAACATTGCCGACTGAAGGTTGTCGAAATTGGAGGTGCACGATGCCCCGGGTCTCTATCCAGGAAGCTTCGCGGATTTTGAACGTTTCGCAGGATGTCATCCGCAAGGACGTCCGCGACGGCAAGCTCCAGGCCACCAGGGAAGGCGGCCCGACCGGCAACCGGTGGATGGTGGACATACCGGACAACGTTGAGGAGTACACCGACGATTTCAAGGAAGGCATCCACGAGATGGCTCGCTCGCTGACGCCGTGGTGGTACGACAATCCCCGGAAAGAGGGCGTGGTCCACTACCTGGAGAGCCTGGGCATTGAAGAGGTGGAACCCTTCTTCCTGTGCGGGGCCAAGGGCGAGGACATCTGGCCGGCCACCGGCCACGAGACTTGGCAACGGTGCCCTGAGTGCGTTCTCGAGGTGCACGACCAGGGGATGCCCATGGAGACCAGGGAATAAACGACCCCGAATCCGCAGTTATCGACTACGAGCCGCAGATCTGCGGCTCGTTTCGTTTGCGACTGTGCCGATTCCGGTCAGGATCAGCGGGAAGGGCTCAGTGGCGCCGGAGTTAGGCTGCTCCCGGCGCGTAGGGCTTAAGGGCGGCGTAGATCACGTCGTTGATGGGTGTGGGGACACCGGCGGACTCGCCGGCGCGGACAACGGCGCCGTTGAGGGCTTCCAACTCCATGGGGCGGCCGGCCAGCAAGTCGGCGTGCATGGAGGCGCTCATGGCTCCCTTGGCGGACTCCATGTAGTCCAGGGTGTCGGCGACGATGGTTGGGGACAGGTCTACCCCGCAGGCGCGGCCGGCCCGTTCAATTTCGGTCATGCAGCCCACGACAATTTTGTGCCATTCGGGTCGAGGGAGGAGGTCGCGCAGATATTCGCGGGCCAGTGAGGTGGTTCCGGCCATTGTAGTGATGAAGAGGAACTTGGTCCACAACGTGACTGCGATGTCGTCCGACGCCTCCGCGGGTACGCCGGCATCACGGAAGGCGGCGCCGATCTGCTCTGCCTTTGCCAAATGGGACGGGTCGCTACCGCGGATGCTGCCGGTGACGATGCGAACGATATCGCCGGCCTGGGTGACGACACCGGGGCCGGAGCGCCCGGCCTCGATGTAGGCCGCTCCTGGCAATACCGCGGCATCCGGAAAGGTATCCACCAGCGGCAAGTAGGAATCGATGCCGTTTTGGAGGCAGAGGATTGCCGTATCGTGGCCGATCATGGGCGCCATTTGCGGAACGGCCACGGCATTGTGATAGGTCTTGGTGGTGAGCAAGGCGAGATCGACGGGGCCGACCTGGGCGGGCCGGTCGGTGGCGGAACAGGGGACGGCGAACTCGCCGGCCTGGGTCTGCATGATGAGGCCATTGCGGAGGATGGCGTCCAGATGATCACCGCGGGCGACGAGTGTCACGTCGTGTCCGGCGCGGGCGAGCATACCGCCGAAGTAGCCGCCGATGCTCCCGGCGCCCATCACTGCCACTTTCATTGACCTATGCTCCTTTCGCTGGGGCGAGTGAGGATTAAACCGCGCAGCCTATGCGGCATCGAAAATTCGGGAGCGGACGTCGAAGACAAAGCCGGGCAAGTTGGGTTCTCCGCTCACCGTCTCGGGGTCGTCCAGTACCAGGACGTCTACTCCGGGACGGTAGATGTGGACTCTACGTCGGAAGGGGTCGATGAGCCACCCCAAGGTTGCGCCGTAGTCGATGTAATCCTGCATCTTGCGGCGGGCGCTGGCCATGCTGTCGTTGCGGGACATGATCTCGACCACGAAATAGGGGCAGAAATCCAGCAGCCAAGTTTCCTCGGATGGGGTGTATGACGCCAGTTGTTCGGGCGACAACCACGCCGCGTCGGGAGCGTAGCGGTCACCGCCGGGAAGGTGTACGCCCAATCTGGCGCAGTGGGCTTGGCCCCCGTATATCCGAGCCCATGTACCCAAATCGACGATGAACTCCGTCTCTTCCCCTGACCCTTTTTTGCTTTGCATAGGGGATATCAGCAACGCTCCTTCCGAAGTCAGCTCGAGTTTGCCAACCAAATCGCGATTGGCTTCGTTCAGATCCAGAAGCCACTTGTCGAGTTTGAGGCCATCGATGCCAGCGTCGCCCAGGATTTTCAGTACCGGGCGGAAATCGAGATGAATCGGCGACGGGGCGGCATCTCCGTCGACCCACATATTCTGTTCGAATATGGCGGGGGGTTCCGTTGTCGGTTTGGCAACCATTATTGTCGTCCTCCCGGGAGGTGAGTATGCCACAGATGCCGGCAGAAAGGCGGGATCGTGCGGAGCGCGCAACTGCGCGCGTTGACGGTGATTATCGCCAGTGCTAAATTGGCGCACATGATGATCGTTATCGCCCGGCTTTAGAGGAGGGCTCGCATGACTGCCAAAATGGATTTTGGACTTTTCACCACCTGGAACGCCGTTTACGAGGGCGACAAGGTGCCCTGGGACCCCGAGTATCAGGGCGGGAAACTCCTCGAGGCGGCAGCTTACAAGCAGAACTTCAAGGAAATCGACCACATCGAAGCCGCCGGATGGGACTATGTCTGGTTCGGGGGCGGCCATTTCTCGACCCAGGGAAGCATGGATCCGCAGTCGCTGATGCTTTCCGCCGTCATCGCCAACCACACCGAGAACATCCGGATCGGCACCTCCATCCACCGCCCGACCCTGCGCCTGCCGGGGGAGACCGTTTCGGAGCGGGCGCTGCCCCACGAGCGGTACGCGTTCGACAATCTCCAGCTGGAAGACCCCTTCCAGGTCGCCGAGCAGGTAGCCATAGTGGACCAGGTCAGCGAGGGCCGGTTCATCTACGGGCCAGGGGCGCGCACACGCGGTTCGGACGAACGCCGGGAGTACTTCTACGAGTACCTGGAGCTCCTGAAGCAGCTTTGGGACGAGGACAAGTTCTCCGGGTTTGAGGGCAAGTACTTCAAATATCCGGCATTCTACGAAGACTACATGAGCATACCCAAGCCCGTGCAGAAACCGATGCCCATGCTGCTCCCGGTGGACAGCCAGGAGAGCTTCGTTCCCATGGGTGAGCATGGCTATCACATCGCCATCGGCGCGGGAAACTCGCCCCACAACCTGCGCGGCTCCGCCATCCTGCGCGAGGACGTCAAGGCTTACCGCAAGGCTTGGTACGATGCCGGGCACGAGGGTGAACCCAGCACGGTAGTGCGCGTGCCCACGTTGGTGGCCGACACGCAAGAGAAGGCCGACCGTCGGGTCGATGACCTGATGAACCTGGCCCGCATCTACTACGCCGGGCGCTTGGCCATTGGGAGCACGGACGCGGGCAGCGCCGGCCCGGAGTCTACCCAGGAGGTCAACCTCTTCGGCACGCCGGAAGAGGTGGTGGATAAGATCCACATGTTCCGCGAGCAGTTCACCACCGACGAGATCATGTTCGAGTGCAACTGGACGTCGTCAGTTCCCCGCGAGGTGGTGATGGACACGCTGAAGTGCCTTTCCGAGGACGTGATACCGCACTTCAAGTAGGCAGGCACGACTCGGTTAATCCGTACCGATACTGACAGGGGCAGGTTTTAAATCTGCCCCTGTCAAATTCCAGCCGCTTGCCAGGCCGGTCCATCGGCCCGACACGCCAGCAGAGTGTAGAAGATGCGCTCGCCCAAACCTGTACTGCCGGCCAGCTTGCTGCCGGGGCTTCTGGAACACCTCGTAGAGGTTTTGGAAACCTTGGAACCGGAGGAATGGGATGCGCCTACTGCGTGTCCGGGATGGTCTGTGCACGATCTCGCAGCGCATATTCTGGGTGGCCACGTCAGCCAACTGTCTATCGGCAGGGATGGCTATCAGAGATCATGGATCGTCGCCGATGAGTGGGACGACCTTGTGATAGCGCTCAATGAGCTGAACGAGGAGTGGGTCCGGACTATGGGACGGATGAGCCCACGCCTCATGATCGACTTGCTGAAGTCCACGGGCTATCTCGCGAACCAGTCTTTGCAGTCCCTCGACCCGCACGAAGTTGGCCCGATAGTGGGCTGGGCAAGTCCACAGCCAGCGCCGGCCTGGCTGCACATCGCTCGCGAATATACGGAGTACTGGCACCACCAACAGCAGATCCGAGAGGCGGTTGGCCGACCCTTGCTGACCGATCCGCACTGGTTCGCGCCGGTTCTGGCAACCTTTGTACATGGGATGCCACGGGCATATTCCGACTTGTCGGCTCCGGTAGGCACAGCGGTCCGGGTTGCGATTTCCGGCGCTTCAGGCGGAGTTTGGCTGGTGGTGCGCGGCGACGGTGGATGGGCTCTGCATGAAGACGAGCCCATCGTGCCTGCGGCTCACGTTACAATCGATGAGATTGACGCTTGGAAAGTTTTTACCAAGGGCATTAACAAGACAGATGTGGAAGCGAGGGTCGTAGTTGAAGGGGACCGGGAATTGGGGTCCAAGGTTTTGAACACTGTGTCAATCATTGCTTAGAATTGCGGTATCCCATCTGGGGAGCAAACACGAATGGGCACATTTTCAACAACGGTGCGCGTCGGCAATCCCGACGGCGGCGACACGTTTGAAGTGGATGCGCTGGTTGATACCGGCGCTTCCCACTCCATGTTTCCGGCGTCGCTGCTGGACGCTTTGCACATACCCAGACGCTCGCAGTTCGATGGCATCTTGGCCGACGGGACAGAAGTATCGTATTGGAACGGGCGTGTCCTGATTGGCATTGACGGGCGTGAAGAGATTTGCCTGGCTCTCTTCGGTCCGGAGGACGACGAGAACAGCGTGATTGGAGCCACGACGTTACAGATGTTGATGTTTAAGGCGGATCCGGTTCGAGAGGTGTTGGAACCCACCACGCGGGTGCGTCTCTGAGCGGGTGCGTCTCTGATATGGTCTGATCCGGCAAGATTTCTCCGCGCCTATTGCTGTTGCTGCTGCTGGACGAAGCGGCGGTAGACTTCCTCCTCGGACAGGGCGCGGATGAGTTCCGCGGTGCTGACGTGGGTGGCATTGCCGCGAGCCGTGGCCAGGCTGTGGTGGACGGACGATGCCTCGTGCCGCTTTAGGAGCAGTTCCAGGGCGCGGCTCGGATCTTTCGGTTGGTATTCCGCGGATGGCGGCGGCGCTGCTGAGGGATTGCTGGAGGGCCACCACGTCACTGCCGTTCTCCACGGCCATGCGGGCGAAGGTGTTGATGACACGGGCGGTGTTGTCGGCGCGCTCCAGCCACCGGCCCATCCAGATCAGGTTGTACACCCTGGAGTCGGCGAGCCACCGGTCGGGGCGATAGGCGATTGACCTGGGTTCTACCGTGTTAGGGCATCTCCTCTGAGTGCTTGGGTTGGGGCGGCAGCAGGGTCACGAAGCTGCGTCGCTGGATTGCAGCAGGTTCAGGGCGTCGTTCACGGAAACGGAGTCCCGGCCGAAGAACACTTCGGCAGTGGTGAAATCCAGATGTCCGTCGCCGCGGGAAATGAAGGAACCGGAAACGGGTGGGACTTCCGAGTAGTCCCGTCCGACGCCGAATTTGAGGTAGTCGGTGCCGATATTAGTCACAACGCCGCGGGTGGGGTCGGCGGGCAACCAGCCTAGGAGTGGGTGAAGGAAGTCAACCCAGGCGTGGGTCTCGCCGGGCTGGCGCGTGAGCAGGCCACTGACGTACCGCGCCGGGATGCCCAGAGCGCGGAGCATGGCCAGGCAGAGGTGGGCCTGGTCCTGGCAGACGCCGCGCATGGAGACGAGGACGTCGGCTGCGGTGGTGTTGACCGAGGTGTGACCTCGCTCATAGCGGACGTTGGCGTAGATCCACTGCACGATGTTTTTGACGGATGCAATCAACGTGTCCGCTCCAGCACTGGCTTCCCGGGTGGCGTCGAAGACGCTTGCCGGATCGGCCAAGCGCGAGGAGGACAGAAATCCCTGGGCCTCCAGGCCGTATTCAGCGTCGGCCAAAGCAACATCGGGCGCATCTACGGTACGATGGTTCAAGCAGACTTGTCCGGTGGCGGCGATGATGAGTTCCTGGTGCGGCGTGGTCACTCTGACGCGGTGTACAGTGTTTCCCAATCGGTCCGGATATTGGATCTGGCGACCCTGCGGGAAGGTGGCCACGCTGCCGGGGCCCGGCGTCTGGTGGTCGTCGGCGAAGGGCGACAGCCGAAGAAAATTTTCGTTTTGCACCACGGTGTCAGTGTAGGAATAGCGAGCCACGTAGGCATAGTGCACCGGGATCGTCTCGACTGTTATCGGACCACCCAGCTCGCTTTGCATGATCCTCCTGACGAGTTGTTGGTAACCCGGCTGTTCGCTTCGGATACACGGGTGAGCCCGTCGGGAAAGACGGTGACCTCTCCCCGGCCGTTCTGCACTGCGAACACGCGCAGGTCGACGTGGCGCTCCTCGAATTCGCCACTGGTCTCGTCGAAGACAAGATGTCGGGAGAAGTCCAGCGTCTCCTGGGCGATGAAGACCTGGGGCTGCTCGATCAACTGTTGGGACAGGCGGCTGCGGTAGCCCTTGTCCAGATCGGGCATGATGAAGACACCCAGTCCTGTGTATCCCTGGCGCGTCTTGAGCACCAGACTGTCCAGATTTTGCAGGACGTATTGGCGGTTTTCGGCTGACCGCAAGTCGTAGCTCCGGGCTCGTTCCAGGATGGCCTCTTCTCCCAGATAGGCTTTTATCATATCGGGCACCCAGAGGAACACCGGCTTGTCGTCGCCGGCGCCCGTGCCCATGGCGTTGACGAGCACGACCTTGTGTTCCAGGTAGGCTTCGGTGAGGCCGAGAACGAAGAGTTCGATGTACTCCACGCGGTGTTAGGTGCGGATGTGTCGCCGTCGAGGGATGATGTTGCAAGGCCGAAAACGGCGCGGCGTGGGCGGCCCCGCTTTTCGCTGATCGGGCGGTTATGCTATACTCGGCTAACTTCGCGGGCAGGCCGGTATCGACCACCCTGCCCGCCGTTTCATGCACAATCCAATAGGCAGAGGAGCGTATCGGCGGTGAAGGTCACGAGGGACAACTCATCACCAATTGAGGTCACGCTGACGGTGGAATTGGCCACGGAGGATGAGAATCCTTTCATCGATCGCTCGTATCGGCGGGTGGTTTCGCGGCTTAATATCCCAGGCTTCCGGCGGGGACGGGCGCCGCGGCACATCGTGGAAAGCATGATGGGCCGGACTGCGCTGCTGCAGGAAGCGTTGGAGTTCATGGTGCCCGAGACGCTGGACAAGGTTCTACAGGATGAGGAAGTTTCGGCGTTCGGGGAGCCCAGCATCGAGGTAACCGAGCTCGAGCCGGTGTCCTTCACCGCCACAGTGCCGTTGGAACCAACGGTGGACTTGCGGGACTACCGCGATATTCGCGTCGAGTCCGACCCCGTAGAGGTGACGGACGAGGAGGTTGACGGGGTCCTGGATCGGGTTCGCGACGAGCAGGCGGTGTGGGAGCCGGTGGAGAGGGCTGCCGAGTACGGCGACCGCCTGAACCTGAATGTCCTGGGAACCATGGACGAGGAAACGGTGGTGGAAGACGAGGATGTTGAGTACATCCCCAATGAGGAGAACGTACTGCCTTTCCCGGGTTTCGCTCCCAACTTGGTGGGCCTGTCTGAGGACGACGAAAGCGAGTTCACGGTCACCGTGCCGGAAGATTATCCGCGCGAACAGTATGCGGGCAAGGATATCCAGTTCCAAGTGTCGGTGCTATCGGTCAAGGAAAAGTCCGTGCCGGAGTTGGACGACGAGTTCGCCAAGTCTGTTGGCGAAGGGTTCGATGACTTGGAAGCGCTGCGCACCAGCATCCGGGACTCGCTGACGGGCCAGGCGGAAAATGCCGCACGCAACGAGCTGGAGCAGAAGAGCCTCGAAGCGCTGTGCGAAGTGGCGGTGGTCAACGCATCCCCCCTGCTGTTCGAGCGGGAGCTGGAGGCGATGCAGGCGGACCGGGAGCGGATGCTGCGACAGCAGGGACTGGACCTGGCGACGTATCTGCGGTTCATGGGCAAGTCCCCGGACGAATTTCTCGATGAGATGCGCCCCAACGCGGAACGCCGCTTGGTCAGCGCTCTGGTGATGCGGAAGCTTGCCGAGGTCGAGGAGATCGAGGTTTCTGACGAGGACATTCAATCGGAAACCGACCGCTTGCTGGATCTGTCCTCCGGTGACGAGGAGCAGGACGAGTCGAACCTCGACTCGCTGCGGGAGTTCCTCGGGTCGGAATCGACGCGGGACAACATCCGGTCAACCCTGCATAGCCGGCGGGTCATGGAGCGGCTAACAGACATCGCGCAGGGCAAGCTGGACGAGGATAACGACGAGGAAGCCAGCGCGGCGGGCGACGAAAGCGCCGCGGCCGGCGAAGCGGATGCCACCGATACCAGTGAAACCACCGATACAAGCGATGGCGAGCCCACCGCAGGCGATCAGGCGGGGGAACGGGAATGACGTTCGGCCGCCCACTATTCCAGGAGAACCTAGAGATGCCACGAAGTTCAAATGCGTCGGGCACAATCACGCCGTCCAACGTGATCCCCGGTATTATCCGGCCGACCACCGAAGGCGAGCGGGCCTTCAACCCTTATTCGCTGCTGCTGCAGGCGCGGATCATTTATCTGGGCACGCCGGTGGATGATGACATTTCCAACGCGATCGTTTCGCAACTGCTGTACCTGAGCTGGGAGAACCCGGACGAGGACATCAGCCTGTACATCAACTCGCCGGGCGGTTCGGTGCTGGATGGCATGGCTATCTATGACACCATGCAGCTGATCAAGCCGGACGTGGCGACGATCTGCCTGGGCAAGGCCGCCAGCATGGGCGCGGTGCTGCTTTCTGGAGGGACCAAGGGCAAGCGCTTCTGCACGCGGAATTCGACGGTGCTGATCCACCAGGTGATGGGAGGGATCCAGGGCTCGGCGTCGGACATTGAGATCACGGCCCAGGAAATCCTGCGGCTGCGTGAACGCCTGAACACCATCCTGTCGGAGAACTGCGACCAGCCATTCGACAAGATTTCGCGCGACTCCGATCGCGACTATTGGATGGACGCCGAAACCGCAGTCGAATACGGCATCGTTGACCACGTGCTGGACAAGCTGCCCGACGCTTTCAACCGGGCCATCGCCTAGACGCGAGCGCAACCCATCCGGCAAACCCCAGCGTTGAACATCAGGAGACCGTAATGGTTGTTCCCTTTGAAGATTCTCCATTGCTGCAACCCACCAATATCGTGCCGATGGTCATCGAGACCAGCCCACGAGGTGAGCGGGCATTTGACATTTACTCGCTGCTCCTGAGGGAGCGGATCATCTACCTCGGGACGCCAATCACGGACCAGGTGGCCAACGTGATAATTGCCCAGTTGTTGTACCTCGAACGAGAGGACAACGACCGGGACATCAGCCTGTACATCAACTCGCCGGGCGGATATATTGCGTCGGGGCTGGCCATCTTGGACACGATGCGCCTGATCAACTCGCCGGTTTCGACCATATGCGTGGGCACGGCGGCGAGCATGGCGACGGTGCTGCTGGCGAACGGGCAGAAGGGCAAGCGCTATTGCCTGGCTAACTCCACCGTGCACATGCACCAGCCCAACGTAGGAAGCTTCCAGGGCCAGGCCGCGGATATCGAGATCCAGGCCAAAGAGATCGTTCGGCTGAAGGAACGGCTCACTAAAATCCTGTCCGAAGCCACCGGGCAGAGCATCGAAAAGATTGCCGACGACACCGATAGAGATTTCTTCCTGACGGCGGAAGAAGCGGTTGAGTACGGGCTGGTAGACGAAATACTGGGGATACAGACGGAAGAGCAGGCCGCGGAAGCCGCGTAACGGTCGGACACCGATCCATCCATCCGACCGAGGACGCACCAATGACTACCGGAAGCCGCAGTTCCAATCGCAACGCTCACCGTTGCGCGTTCTGCGGCAGCCTGTTTCCACAAGGACGCCTGGTTCGGCCGCCGGGTCAGACCCGGGGCGGCATCTGCTTCGATTGCATCCGTGAATTGGCCAACTACGTGGCCGAGCGCGGAGGCAAGAAACGTCGCAACGATAATGGTGGTCAGGCCCGGGCTGACGACCGGGTCGAACTGACAGACAATCCTCCAACCAAACGCGGTCCGGGAGACCGCACCTTGGTACCGAGGGAGATCTACTCCAGCCTCGATGCCTACGTGATCGGGCAGGAGAAAGCCAAGAAGACGCTGGCGGTGGCCGTTTACAACCACTTCAAGCGCATTCGCAGCGAGGCCACGGACCCGGACGTCGAAGTGCAGAAGTCCAATATCCTGCTCATCGGTCCCACCGGTTCCGGGAAAACCCTGCTGGCGGAAACGCTGGCGCGGTCGCTGGACGTGCCCTTCGCGATATGCGACGCGACTTCGCTGACGGAGTCGGGCTACGTTGGCGAAGACGTAGAGAACATCCTGCTGCGGCTGATCCAAGCTGCGGATTGGGATATTCCGCGAGCCGAGCAGGGCATCATATACATCGATGAGCTGGACAAGATCGCGCGCAAAGAAGGCGTAAACCGCTCGATCACCCGGGACGTCGCCGGCGAAGGGGTTCAGCAGGAACTGCTCAAGATCATCGAGGGCTGCATCGCCAACGTGCCCCCACAGGGTGGTCGCAAGCACCCGCATCAGGAGATGCTGCAGATCAACACCAGGAACATCCTGTTCATCTGCGGCGGCGCTTTCGACGGATTGCAGGAGATAATCTCCAAGCGGGTGTCGTCGGGCGCGGCGATGGGTTTTCTGGCCCAGAATCAGGATCGAAGCGAAAAGAAAGCGAACTCCGTTGCAATGCTGGACCTGGTGACGCCCGAGGATCTGCTGCAATTTGGGTTCATACCGGAATTGGTGGGACGGCTTCCGGTGGTGGCGGCGTTGCAGCCCTTGGATCGTGACGACCTGATCCGGGTGCTGGTGGAGCCGAGAAACGCGATAGTAAAGCAGTACCAGAGACTATTCCACTTGGACAATGTCAAGCTGGAATTTACTGATGACGCCCTGGAGGCGGCTGCCGAGCGGGCATTGACCTATCAGACCGGAGCGCGGATCCTACGGCACATCGTCGAGGAAGCGCTGATGGAAGTGATGTACGAGTTGCCGTCGCTGCGGGACATCGGCCGCTGCGTCGTCCACGGCGACGCTATCACCGGGGACGCTTCTCCCCGGCTGTACCGGCGCGGCGGCGGACGCCACCTGACGCTGAAGACCGCACTGGCCCGGTCCCGATCCAACCGGGAGAGGAAGTCGGCGTAGCGTTTTATCCGGCGGCCAGCGCGGCCTCGATGTGCTCGGTGAGCGGCAGGCCGGCCGGATGCCGAAGTTCCAGGGGTTGCCCCGACGCGTCGAACGCGGTTTCCGGCTTGACCCGCAGCCTTCCGTCAGCAACGGCGCGAAGGGTTTCCAGGATTAAGTAGGGTTCGCGGCGGTAGCCGGCCTCGCGGATGCGCCGGAACAGTGGAAAGTCCTCACCCTCAGCGGCGCGGACATCCGCTGCATCGCGCCCGCGAATCGCCTCCCAATCTCGATCAAAACCATCGCCGGTTATCGGGACGACGCAGTGGGATAGCACCGGGCCCCGGTCCACCTCTTCCGTGGCCAGGTGGATCATGGCTCCGGTTTGCTGGGATCGAGATTCGATGAGCTGCCAGATTACCGACTGCCAGGTGCCGGTGGGTCCGTCGGGCAGGGCGCCGTGGAGGTTGAGAAGGGGATAGCGCTGGCACATTTCGCCGCTGCAGATGAGCATGTAGCCCGCTAGAGCGCAAACGTCCGGCTGATAGGGTTCCAGGAGTCGGATAGCCTCTTGGTCAAACCCGAGGCGGTGGCGCGACATGGGGCCGCCGCCGTGTTCCCGCCGGTAGCGTCCGGACGACAGGGTTGCCAGCGGAAGATCGTAGGAGCGAACGAGGTTGAAGAATTCGTCAGATCCGTCGGCCTCGCCGGGTTCGCGGTTGCTGAACACGAACTCGATCTGGGCGTCCAAACGACCCTGATTGATGGCGTCGTGGATGAAACGAAGCAGGCCGCGCGAGCCTTCGCCCCGGCCAGTGGAAAACCATCCTATGCGCAGCATCGCGCCGAGCCGATACGGTGCAGAGAATCAGAAAGGCGGATCGTCATCATCAAACAGGGAAGGGTCGTCCGGTTCCAGTGGCGGCGGCGGCTCCCAGTCATCATCGCTGATGGGTGAACCCGGGGCGGACGAACCTGCGGGGGGGCGGCCGTCCCCAATTTGGGTGATGCGGAGTTCGGTTTCATTGAGAAGTTCCTGGCACCGGCCGGCAAGTTCCATCCCTTCACGGTAGAGGCGTTCCGCATCAGTTAAAGACAGTTCGCCCTGTTCGAGGCGGGAGACAGTGTCCTCGAGGCGGCGGTAAGCCTCCTCGAATGGCATCGCCGCAAGTTGTGCTTGCCAGGCTTCGCCGGGTTCCGTGGTATCCGTCATGAGTCCAGGCCGCCGCTAGAGGAGCGGCTTCATTGCCGGCGGAGATGTGAGGGAACGCCGGCCGCCGCGCTTGCGCGGAGTTGGGGCGGCGACGCCGTTGCCGGCGACCGGGCTGATCTGGGTATCCGAGGAAACGCCATCATGGTCTGGCGATGGGGAAAGGTGGCCCGCCGTCGCGGCCAGCGACCCGCCGGCTAGGGAGATGTCGAGGAGAGCTCCGGACTGCGCCTGATCCGGAGAGGTGAGCACGACGCCGTCGTTGGACAGGCGGACGACGGCGTAACCGCGACGCAAAGTGTCAGCGGGATTCAGCGCCCCTAGTTTGCCCGTCAAGGTGGCGACATCTCGACCGACGAGGCTGTGACGATGGCGGATGGAGGCGGTAGCGCGTTCTGCGTACTCGTCGACGCGCCGTCGCATGGATGCAACGTCGGGCGCACGCCGTTGCAGGCGCTGCTGCTGGAAGAGCACCGATGACCGAAGACGGTCGACGTGACCGGCCATCACCGATGTCATCTGCTGGCGTGCGCCGAAGATGCTGGCCATAAGCTGGTTGCGGTCCGGCGTGACCAACTCGGCGGCGGCCGACGGAGTGGGAGCGCGGCTGTCGGCGACGTCATCGGCGATGGTGGTGTCGGTCTCGTGGCCGACGCCGGAGACAATGGGAATGCCGCTGGCGAAGATGGCGCGGGCGACCTCCTCGGAGTTGAAGCACCACAGGTCTTCCAGGGACCCGCCGCCGCGCGCGACGATAATCACGTCGGCAAGACCCTCTTCGTTGAGCAACCGCACTGCATCAGCGATTTGTCCAGAGGCGGAGTCGCCTTGGACTGAGGTGGGAGCCAGGCGCAACTCCGCCAGTGGGTAACGTCGCATGACCACGTTCTGGATGTCCTGCCAGACCGCGCCGCTGGGCGAGGTAACCACGCCAATCACCCTGGAGAACAGCGGAATGGGTCGCTTGCGCGTAGGGTCGAAAAGGCCCTCGGCGTGCAACTGCTGGCGGAGGCGAGCCAACTCCAGGGCAAGGGCGCCGGCGCCCACGGGCAGCACGGCTGCGACCTGTAGGTTGGCTTCCCCGGAGGGCGGGTAGAAGGTGAAATTGCCCCCGGCCAGGATCTCCTGACCGTCTTCCAGGTATTCCTGGCCCGAGCGACCGCGGAACATGACGCAGCGGATGCTGCTGCCGTCCTCGCGCAGGGTGAAGTAGGAGTGGCCGGACGCGACAGTACGCAGGTTGGCGATCTCGCCCTGGACGGTCAGGCGCGAGAGCAGGCCGTCCGACTCAAGCTTGTCCTTGAGATAGACGGCCACCTGGCTGACCGAGTGAACTACCGGCGACAGCATGGGGCGACACCGACGGCGGCGCGCAAGATATCCTGATCTACGATACCCGTTCGGAGTAGGTCCCGTTGCGGGTGTCGACCTTGACGCGCGTGCCCGGGGTGATGAACATCGGTACGGTGATGCGCAGGCCGGTCTCCAGGGTGGCCGGCTTGTTGCCGCCCTGGGCGGTGTCGCCCTTGAAGGCGGGCGGCGTGTCGACCACTTCCAGTTCGACGTGAATGGGGAGGTTCACGTTGATGGGATTGCCCTTGTAGAACACCAACTCGACCATCATGCTTTCGGTCAGGTAGCCCAGGGCGTCCCCCAACTGGTCCGCTGTGAGCTCGTGCTGATCGAAGGTCTCCTGGTCCATGAAGTAGTAGCCTGACCCGTCGGTGTACAGGTATTGGGTCTCGCGGTTGTCGACCTCGGCGATGCTGAAGGCAGTGTCATAGCGCTGGAAAGTGCGCTCGATGACGGTGCCGCTGATCAGGTTGCGCATCTTGATGCGGGTGACGGGGGCGCGCTGCTGCATCTTGTGGCGCTCGTAGTCCATCACCTGCCACGGCTGGTTTTCCAGCTCGATTACCATGCCCTTGTTGAGGTCGCCAAAGTTGATGCTCATATCAGAAATCCCCCGGACGGTCCTCCGACCGCAGATGACGGGCGTTAGCCAGACTCGTCGGCAATAATGCCGGCCAACGCTTCCAGGGCAGCAGTATAGCCTCTCCAACCGAGCCCGGCAATTTGGCCGCGCGCCGTGTCGGCCAACACCGAATGGCGCCGCCATTCCTCGCGGGCATGGATGTTGCTGAGGTGCACCTCTACCACGGGGACGCCGGCGTCGGTGAGGGCGTCTTTGAGCGACAAGCCGTAGTGGGTCAAAGCTCCGGCGTTGATCACGACGCCATCGATGGAGCCGGCGCGTTCCTGTAGCTTGTCGATCAGAGCGCCCTCGTGGTTGGATTGGAAATTCTCGACGGAAACGCCCAGCGCGTCGGCCCGCTCGTTGATCCGTCGGTTGATCTCTTCCAGAGTCAGGACGCCGTAATGGTGTCGATCGCGGCGTCCCAGGGCGTTGAGGTTGGGGCCGTGCAGAACGAGGATGGTGGTCATTCTTCGGGTGCCGGTTCGTCGCCGTCGGGATCGGTTTCCGAGGCTGAGGCGAGAGGGTGGAAGTCCATGTAGGCGCGGCGGGCTTCCTGCTTGGTGATGTGGGTGTAGACCTGGGTGGTGGACACGCTGCTGTGGCCGAGGAGCTCCTGGATTACGCGGAGGTCGGCGTCGCCCTCGAGCATGTGGCTGGCGAAGCTGTGGCGCAGGGTATGGGTGTGGATGCCCTCCTTGAGACCGGCCCGGGCGGCGTAATTCCGGACGATCTTCTCAATGCTGCGGCGGGACAATCGGCCGCCGTAGCGATTGACGAACAGGGGGTCGCTGTGCGCGCTGGAGGCGGCGAAATGGGGCCGTCCGTCCTCCAGGTAACGGTCCAGCGCATCCTGAGCCGGCGCGCCGTACAGGGTCCAGCGTTCCTTGTCGCCCTTGCCGCGGACGAGGATCTCGCGGCGGTCACCGTAGATGTCTCCCAGGTTCATGCCCTGCAGTTCGGCCAAGCGAACGCCGCAGGCGTACAGCACCTCAAGGATCGCGCGGTCCCTGAGGCCGGCCGGAGTGTCGTCGTCGGGCGCGGCAAGCAGGCGGGTGGCTTCTTGCCGGCCGAGAAAACTGGGCAGCGGCTTTTCCACCTTGACCGGGAAGGAACGGGCCGACGGGACGGGCGTGGACTTGAACCAGCCCTCCTGCACCAGGAAGTTGTAGAAAGTCCGAAGGGCGGTGAGTTTGCGGACGATGCTGACACGAGCGTACCCAGCAGGTCGCGGGCCGTCGGATCTGCCGGTGGTGGCCAGGAATGCCACGTACCCGCGGAGCATCTGGCGATCCATGTCGCGGAGGCTGTGGCCGTCGCGCCGGCAATAGCCCAAAAAGGTGTGCAGGTCGTCGAGGTAGATGCGGCGCGTGTTATCGGACAGCGAACGCTGCCCGGTCAGGTAGAGCGAGTAACGCTCCAGGAGGTCGGTGGTGGCCGGAGCGCAGCTCTTGGTCTCACGCGGCGTGGCCGCGATGTCTGCCGGGCTAGTCGCCAACGCCAACCAACTCCGGGGTCGCGGTGGTGCTCGCGTCGGCGGCATCCGCTGCGGGCGGGTCGCCTTTCCACTTGCAATCGTTGCAGCGGGCGCGGCCGCGGGCGGCGGCAACCAGCATGCCGCCGCAGTCGGGGCACGGAGCCGGCAGCGGCTCGGTGTTCACCAGGAATTCGCATTCCGGGTAGTTAGCGCATCCCCAGAAGGGGCGGCCGGATTTGCGGGCGCGGCGCTGCACCAGGTCTCCGCCGCACTTGGGGCAGGGCACGTCGCTCTTGGTCACTATGTTGCGGCGGTTGTCGCAGGGGTTGTCATCGGCGTTGTACCCGGTGCAGGCCAGGAAACGGCCGTATCGTCCCGTCTTGATGACCATGGGACGCTCGCATTTCTCGCAGATCTCGTCGGTGGGTTCGTCGGCGGGGCGTTCGCCGTTGTCCCGCATGTTGCGCGTGTTCTGGCACGCGGGATAGCCGCTGCAAGCCAGGAACCTGCCGAAACGACCCATCATCATGGTCATGGGTTGACCGCACTTTTCGCATGAGGGGGTAAATGCCTGCTCGGCGAGGTTAACCGCCTGGTGAAAAGGCCCGTAAAAGTCGCGGAGCATCGGCACCCAATCCTGTTCGCCCTGGGCAACGCTGTCCAGGTCCTCCTCCATCTTGGCGGTGAACTCCGGCGCCATCACGTCGGCGAAACGTTCCGTGAGCAGGTCAGTAACCGTGCAGCCCAACTCGGTGGGGGACAGCCGGCGCTGCTCGCGCTGGACGTATTCCCTTTCGACCAGGGTGGCGATGGTCGGCGCGTAGGTGCTGGGACGGCCGATGCCCTTTTCCTCCATTTCGCGGATCAGCGTGGCCTCCGTGAACCGGGGAGGTGGCTGGGTAAAGTGCTGGCTAGCTTCGAGCTTCTGATTTATGAGACCGTCGCCGGCGGCCAGCTCGGGCAGGGCATTTTCGCTGCCGTCGCCGGCATCGTCGCGACCCTCGAGGTAAACAGCACGGAAGCCGGGGAACTTGAGCACGGAGCCCGTGGCGCGGAAGCGGAACACGCTATCCGAGGGCGACACGCAGCGGGCGTCGATATCTACGGTGGTCGCTTCCAGCATGGCGTCGGCCATCTGGCTGGCGACCATGCGCTCCCAGATCAGGGTGTAAAGGCGCAATTGATCGCGATCCAGATAGGCGGCCATGGCTTGGGGCGTGCGTCCTACCGACGTGGGACGTATCGCCTCGTGGGCTTCTTGGGCGTTCTTGCTGCGAGTGCGGTAAGCGCGCGGTTTGTCGGGCGTGTACTCCTTGCCGAAGCGTTGGCGGACGTAATCGCGGGTTTCGCGCACGGCGGTATCGGCGACGTTGACGCTGTCGGTCCGCATGTAGGTGATGAGGCCAACAGAACCCTCGCTGCCCACGTTCAGGCCCTCGTAGAGTTGCTGGGCCAGGGCCATGGTGCGCTGAGCAGTGAAGCGGAGCTTGCGTCCGGCTTCCTGCTGCAGGGTGCTGGTGATGAAGGGCGGAGCGGGACGCTGGCGGCGCGGCTTCTTTTCGACCTTATCGACCGAGTAAGCGGCGCCCTGCAATTCGGCTTCCAGGCCGCGCGCCGTGGCCTCGTCGCTGATACTCAGCTTGCGGGAGCCCTTCCGCGAATGCAGCGTCGCGGTGAACAGGTTGGAAGGGATGTTGGGGTCGGTGTCCTTGTGGAGTTCTGCCTCCAGCGACCACCATTCCTGCGGCACGAAAGCGGTAATCTCCCGCTCGCGGTCGACGATCATGCGCAGGGCGGCGGACTGGACCCGACCCGCCGAGAGGCCCAGCTTGACCTTGAGCCACAGCAGCGGGCTGATCTCGTATCCCACCAAGCGGTCCAAAATGCGGCGGGCCTGCTGGGCGTTGACCAGTTGCATGTCGATTTCGCGGGGGTGCTCGAACGCCTCCTCAACTGCCTGTTTGGTGATCTCGTGGAACACCACGCGCTTGGGCGGCTTTTCGAACTTGTCCCAGCCGGCGGCGGCCTGGAGGTGCCAGGAGATGGCCTCGCCCTCTCGGTCGGGGTCGGTGGCGAGGAAAATGTCCGAAGCCTTGGCGCCGGCTTCCTTGAGCTCCTTGACCAGGTCGCGCTTGTCCTTCATGGTGAGATACTTGGGATTAAAGTCCTGCTCGGTGTCCACGCCGAGGGTGGACTTGGGCAGGTCGCGCACGTGGCCCATGGATGCGGTGACCAGGTACTTGTTGCCCAGAATTTGGCCGACGGTTCGCGCCTTGGCCGGCGATTCCACAACGACGAGGCGCTTGCCCTTTGACGAGGGCACGCGCGCGGCGCGGCTAGCGGCGGAAGCCTGGGAACCGGACTTCGCGGCGGCGCGGGAGCCGGACCGCCGCGACTGGCTGCTGTTGCGGCTCTTGGTGGTCCGAGTGGTTTTGGCCGAAGTTCCTGTTTTGGGCGGCATAAAAAGAGTTCGTCTCCAGTTCAGGCGACCACTTGGTAATGCATGGTCCCAACTTGTCTGACCAGACCCTTGAGTTCGAGCATGGTAAGCCGGCCGCTGATTTCCGCGATGGGCCGGCCGCTGAGGGTTACCAGGTCGTCGATGTGCACGGGATCCCCGGCGATGTGCCTTAGTAGTTCAGCCTCATCCGGGTCGGGGGTTTCCGGCGCTCCCGACTGATATTCTATCGAATCATGGTAACGGCTTCGCGTCGTTTCTGCACTACCATTCGAGCCGGATTTCGTGAACGCGTTGGTCGTGGACGCTTTGGATGATGCACGAGCATCGGACAGGTCCAGGGGGATCTGACGTTCCGAGGTTTCCAGTCCGATTTCTACCAGGATATCATTCACGTTGCAGACCAGCTTGGCGCCCTCACGGATGAGGCGGTTGGTAAGTCGGCTGGACTCCGAGTATACGCTGCCGGGGACGCAGAAAATCTCACGATTCTGCTCCAGAGCGTGGTAAACGGTCCACCGGGTGCCGCTGGTCTCGCCAGCCTCGGTGACCAGCGTGCCCAGGGTCATGCCGCTGATGATGCGGTTGCGCCTGGGGAAATTCGACGCTTCGGGCCGAATACCGATGGGGAATTCGCTGATGATGGCCCCGCCGTCGGCGACGATGCGTTCGGCCAGGCGCAGATTTTCTCGTGGGTAGACGGTGTCCAGGCCGTTGCCCAACACGGCAACAGTCACGCCTCCAGCGTCCACGGTGGATTTGTGGGCGCAGGCGTCGATGCCCAGGGCGAGGCCGCTGACCACCGCTACCCCGTGGGCTGCCAGGGACGAGCACAGATCGGCGGTAACCCGACAGCCGTAGTCGGTCGGGCGCCGCGTGCCTACGACGGCGATGGATGGCGCGTCGACGGCGGGCAGCGTCCCCCGCAAGTAGAGAACGGGCGGCGCATCGTCGGTTTCCTTCAGTCGCTGCGGATAGGCGGGGTCGTGCCAATTGATCGCTGCGACCCCGGCGTCGCGCAGCCGGGATAATTCCTGATCGGGTGAGGACGTTTCCCGGGCGCTGACGATGGATTGCGCTACTGCCCGGCCCACTCCGGCGGCCCTCAGTTCGCGCGCCGGAGCCTCCCATGCCGCCGGCAGGTCGCCCTGGAAGAAGGACTCGAGGAGGCGGAAACGGGCCGAACCCAGGCGAGGGACGCGGGTTAGGGCTACCCAATAGCCCAGTGCATCGGTTCTGGTGGCGTTCATGGCAGGGGATTTTAGCACAGGGTAAGTGCCGGAACGACGGGATTGTGTCAGCGATTTCTTGCCCGTGCCATCGGAGTCGGCTAGTATTGCGCCGGAATGACGATCCGAGGAATAAAGGACCAGCTACAGGAGGTTCCGATGCGATACGACTATATTGTGGTTGGCGCCGGCTCGGCCGGATCCACCATCGCGACCCGCCTCTCTGAAGACCCGGACAAGAGCGTGCTGCTGCTGGAGGCGGGGCCGGACTACCCCGACTTCAACCACCTGCCGGATGATCTGAAGCTGGGCAACAACGTGTTCTTTTCGGCCTATGGGCCGCACAGTTGGGCCTACAACGCCCGGGTGACGGCGCAACAGACCGACCTGGTGATCCCAAGAGGAAAGGCCACGGGCGGTTCCTCGGCCATCAACGGGCAAGTCCTGTATCGGGGCATACCGGAGGACTACGACCGCTGGGCGGAATGGGGCAACGACGAATGGGGGTACACCAGCGTGCTGCCGTTTTTCCGACAGATGGAAAACGACCATGATTTTCAGGACGACTGGCACGGCACCGACGGCCCGATTCCGGTGCGTCGGTATCGCCCGGATGAGTGGCTGCCGCACTCGGTGGCCTTCAAGGATGCGGCGCTGTCGCTGGGTTTCAACGATGACCCGGACCAGAACCACCCGGAATCGACCGGCGTGTCGCCCCGGGCCCGAAACACTCTGGACGGGGTCAGGATCAGCACGGCGCTGGCCTACCTGAACCTGGCGCGGCACCGGCTGAATTTCACGCTACGGGCGAACGTGCAGGCCTGCCGGGTCGTGTTCGACGGCAAGAGAGCGGTGGGAGTTGAGGTGGAGAGCGGCGGCGAACGGTTCGTCGTGGAAGGCGGGCAGATCGTGGTGAGCAGCGGAGCCATCGCGTCGCCGCAACTGCTGCTTCTGTCGGGCGTTGGGCCGGCGGACCACCTGCGCGAGGTGGGCATCCCGGTGGTGCACGAACTGCCCGGAGTGGGCCAGAATCTGCGGGACCACCCCTCGGCGTGCGTGCTGTTCCGCGCCGCCGGCGACCGCCCGGACGTGCAGGCGGCGGCGATCCAGGTGGGCCTGCGGTACACGGTGGAAGACTCATATCTGCGCAACGACATGCAGATTTCGCCGCTGCTGATGACCTCGGAACACCGGCCGGCGCAGGTGGTCATCGACGACGACGAAAACTACATCGGGATCAGCGCGAGCCTGCAACTGGCCCTGGGCAAGGGCGAGCTGAGGCTCAAGTCCAACGATCCGTTGGAGTATCCGTTCCTGGACTACAACTACTACGAGGAACCCTTTGACCTGGAGCGGATGCGGAAGGCCATTCGCACCTGCATTGAGATCGGGGAGCATCCCTCCTACCGAGAGATACTGTTGGAGCGGGTCAATCCCGTTGACGCCGACGTGGCGTCCGACGCCGCGCTGGACGACTGGCTGATGCGGAACTCGGGCACGTCCCACCACGTCTCGGGGACGTGCAAGATGGGGCCGGCCAGCGACGGGATGGCGGTGGTGGACCAACAGGGGAGGGTCCACGGGTTGGAGAACATCCGGGTGGCCGACGCGTCCATCATGCCGGACTGCATCCGGGCGAATACCAACGCGACAACGATTATGATAGGCGAGAAGGTAGCGGACTACATTCGCACGGGCAGATAGAATGTCGCCCGCGAGAGGGGGCACAGATCGAATGGACAGGGGCGAATAAATTTCGCCCCTGTTCGCTTGGGAAATTGTTCAGATAACCCTGGGAACCGGCACCCCGGCGATGTTGACGCGAACGCGGCAAAGTTCCTCGAAGGTGGTGATGTAGAGGGTCTTCCAGTCGCCGCCGCCAAAGCCGACGTTGGTGGCGCGCTTTCCGTCACCCAGGGCGACGGTGCCGAGATGACGGCCATCGGGAGCGAGGATCCAGACGCCGCCGGGTCCGGTCACGTAGATGTTGCCCTCGAGGTCGCACTTCATGCCGTCGGGTACGCCGGGCCTCTCATCGGCGAGGACGCAGAGCAGGCGGCCGTTTTCGATGCCGCCGTCGGGTCGCACGTCCCATGCTTTGATCAAGCCGACGCGGGAGTCGTTGACGTAGAGGATGCTCTCGCCGGGCGAGAAGCAGAGGCCGTTGGGGCCGACGTAGTCGTCGATCAGCAGCGTGATGTCGCTGAGGTCCGGGGACACGCGATACACGCCGGCGAAGCCCAGCTCCATGCCGGGATAGGTGTCACGGTAGGGATCCGTGAAATAGATAGCGCCGTCGGACTTGACCACGAGGTCGTTGGGGCGGTTGAGCCGCTTGCCCTGGTAGTTGTCGGCGACGACAGTGATGCTGTCGTCAGCCTCCTGGCGGGTGACGCGGCGGGCGTCGTGCTCGCAGGCCAGGAGGCGGCCCTGCGGGTCGCGAGTGAGGCCGTTGGCCTCGTTGGTGCCGGACTGGAATTCGGACAGGCCGTCGGCGTCGTTGTAGCGCATGCGGCGGTTGCCGCCGATGTCGCTGAAGAGCAGATAGCCGGCCTCCTGGATCCAGACCGGCCCTTCAGCGGGCCACCAGGGGACTCCGAGGGCGGAACCGTCGCCGCCGAAACCGCTGGCGAGCCATTCGACCTCCTGGTCCAGGCCGATGATCTTTTCCAATCCAGGCGACACCTGTTCTATGGGCATGGTGGGCTTCTCCTTATTGATTACCGGATGCCGGCCAGCGCGCGATCAAGGTTGAACGCGGAGCTGATGAGGGCGAGATGGGTGAAAGCCTGGGGGAAATTGCCGAGGCCCTCACCGCTGGGACCGGTCTCCTCGGCGTACAGGCCCAGGTGATTGGCGTACCCCAGCATCTTCTCGAACATGAGCCGGGCCTGGTCGAGACGCCGGGGGTCTCCCCAGCCGGCGCGGGTCAGGGCTTCGACGAGCCAGAAGGTGCACATGTTGAACGTGCCTTCGTGCCCGGTCAGCCCGTCGGCGAACTGCTCGTGGTTGTAGCGATAGACGAGGCTGTCGGACACCAGTCCGCCCTGTTGTGGGCTGCGGTTGATGGCGTCGATGGTGCTCAACATGCGAGGGTCGGTGGGAGACATGAAAAAGACCAGCGGCATGAGCAGGTTGGATGCATCCAGCGATTCGCTGCCGTAGTGCTGGACAAAAGCTTGGCGTTCCTGGTTCCAGCCGCGGCTCTGAATTTCCTCGTAGATTTCATCGCGCGTGGATATCCAGCGCAGGCGCTCGGATGGAAAGGACCGCAGCTCGGACAGCTTCAGCGCGCGGTCGATCATGACCCAGCACATGAGCTTGGAATACACGAACTGCTGCCGTCCGCCACGGGTCTCCCAAATGCCCTCGTCGGCCAGGCGCCAGTTATCGCAGACCCAGTTGGTCATCTGGCGAAGCTTGGTCCAGAAGTCGAAGGAGATGGGTTCCCCATACCGGTTGAACAGGTAGACGGAGTCCATGAGCTCGCCGTAGATGTCCAACTGGAGCTGATCGTAGGCGCCGTTGCCGATGCGCACGGGCTTGGAACCGCGATAGCCGTCCAGGTGATCGAGAGTCACCTCGTCCAGGCTGCGGCGGCCGTCGATGCCGTAGAGAATCTGGATGTTGCTCCAGTCGCCGTCGAAGGGATCGATCTGCGCCTCCAGCCAGTGCATGAAACGGCTGGCTTCATTGGTGAAGCCGATGCGCAGCAAGGCGTACAGGGTGAAGGCAGCGTCGCGGATCCAGGTGTAGCGGTAGTCCCAGTTGCGCACGCCTCCGAGCTCCTCCGGGAGGCTGCAGGTGGGCGCGGCGACGATGGCCCCGGTGGGTTCGTAGGTGAGCAGCTTGAGGACGAGGGCGGACCGTTCGACCATCTCCCGCCACCGTCCCTTGTAGGTGCACTGAGAGAGCCAGTTGCGCCAGTAGGCGACGGTTTCCTCGAACAGGGCGGTGCTTTCTCGCTCCGATGGAGGATGATAGTCGACGGTGTCGTCGCCCATTACGCCGATGGAGAAGGTAGAGGATTGCCCTTCGTTGAGCACGAACGCCCCGATGACGCCGCCTTCGTGCTGTTCGAGCAGGATATCTGTGGATAGCTGCAAGCCCAGGTCGTTGGAGATGAACGCTGCCCCATTTTCGTTGAGCTCGGCCCGGTGGGAGTCCCGGGCGTAGTTGAACGCGGGATAGCACTCCAGGAAGAAGGGGACGACACCGCGGACGCAGTTGACGCGGCGGATCAATTCGGTATGGTGATGGGGCCGTTCCGGGGACGACACCGGCATGAAGTCAATGACTTCGGCCACGCCGTTTTCGGCGAGGAACCGGGTGATCAGCACGTTGGTGTCCGGCCAGTAGACCTGCTTCTGCACCGGCGGGCTGTCAAGCAGCGGGGCGATCTTGAAGTAGCCGCCCTTCCTGTCGTCGAGGATTGCGCCGAAAACGCTGGGGGAATCGAAGTCGGGGCAGCAGAACCAGTCCACGGACCCGTTGACCCCGATGAGGGCACAGGTCCGCATGTTGCCGACGATTCCGTATTCTTCTATCGGCAGGTAGGCCATAATTCGGCCCCCAATTCAATTATCCCGACGAAGCCTCCAGCGTGGCGACGCTGAATACCACTCGGAACGGGTTGCAGTATATGACCACGCTCTGGACATCGGCCAGCGATACGCTGGATGGTATGTCATAGTTTTGCGAGCCGACGTTGCCCTTCAACTTTCCCAACTCCACGTAGCCGGCATCATCCAGATCGGAATGGCTCTCCGGATTGGGGGAATTGGCCAGCAGGACGCGCAGGTCCGGCCCGTTGGTGACGCGGAAGTCCTCCAGCCTGAGCACCTGTCCTCCTGCTGAGCCGAGGTCGTAAACCGTGGCTGTGCCGGAGCCCTTGTGGAAGGAGTCTGCGTCGCGGAACCGGCCGGTGAGGCCGGCCTGCGGTTGAGCCGGGGAACCGGCAGCGCTCGGGGAGTCGGGCATGGCCTCGTCAACCGGACGCTCCAGGTTCGCCGCAGCGGCCATGACGCCCTCGACTTCAGCCATGGTCATGTTGGCGGGAACTGCGGCCTGGTGGGCCAATGGAAACTCCTCGTGCACTTCCATGGTGATGAACAGCGGGCTGAGAAGCCACCAGGCCAGCCACGCCACGGGGATGACAATCAGTATTCCGATTCCGACCAGCAAGTATCGAAGCATTATCACGCTCCATAAATTTGGGTTGGGTTATGGTTGCTCAGGACAGCGTACCCCGCAATCTGGACAGGGCATTCCTGACGGTCTCGATATCGTCGGCATGGGGTGCTGCTTCTATATACGCAGCGAAGTCGTCGGCAGATTGTTGATGATTGCCGGCCTTGAGGTGAACCACGCCACGGTCGCGCTGTTCCTCGGGCCGGTCAGGCAGGACCGCCATCAACGCGCCGATGGTGGTGATGCACCGGTCGAACTCCTCGCGGTCCCAGTAGATGGCCTTGACGTTGCGCAGGACGCGAGCCAGGATTTCCCGCGGGGTCACCGGGTTCAGGTGATGCTCTTCGAGGCGGGCGTCATCGCCAGCCGCCTCGCGTAACACGGCGCCGCACTCGGCGCGGTTCATGAGCACGCCGCCGTTGAAGGCATCGACAAAATAGTTTTCCTCGTCGCGGTGGCGGACCAGAAAGTGACCGGGCATACCGATGCCCAGCACCGGGACCCCAGCGCGCCGTCCAACCTCGATGCACAACAGCGACAGCGTAATGGGGATGCCGAGACGACGCCCCAAGACCTGGTGCAGGTAGGAATTGTTGGGATCGTAGTAGTCGTCGCGGTTGCCGGCGAAGCCGATGACGCCGAAGAGCAGGTCGGTAATAGCGTTGAGCTCCTCCAGAGGGCCGGCTTGCGACGGCATGCGGGTCCGCGCAGCTTCGGCCATGCGGTCGAGGTTGGCGAGGCAGCCGTCGATGTCGACGTTGGGGTCGTCGGTGGAGGCGATCAGGAGGGCGCCGGTGGCGAGATCAAAGTTCTCGCCGACGGCATCGGCCAATTCCGACGCGCCCAGCCTTTGCAGTTCGAGGATAGCATCTGCCGCATACATAAACTGTTCCCTCGCCGGCCGGAGTCAGGCGCCGATGCCGGCCGAGCGGCGGCGGCGAAACTCGGCGGCGGTGACGTCCTCGACCGGAGGGTTGCCGGGGTAGCTGGCTTGTTCTGCCAAGACCGCTTGTTCGCGCTGGGCGATGTCCCGGACTTCACGGGTTTCTTTCCCGCAGTCCTCGCACCAGGTCAGGTCGTTGGTCATAAGGCGCATGTTGTCTTTCTTGACCGTCATGGTGCCAAATTCACCAGAACAGCCGGCGCAACGACGGATGATGGTGACATCGGTAATCGGCAAAACTGTTCCCTCCCTGTGTTACCGATCGATCTGATGGTTTTGCGCTGCTGGCGAGGTCGGTAGTTCTGGCGACGGCTCAGCCGCTCCCGTTCTCCAAGGCGCAAGAGCGCCAACGAATCAGCGGGCAGTGAAGCCACCGTCGACCACCAGCTCGGCGCCGGTGATGTAGGAGGCGTCGTCGCTGGCCAGGAACAGCACAGCGTTAGCGACCTCTTCCTGCCGGCCCTCACGGCCCATCGGCACCTGTTCTTCGATCATGGAACGGCGGCCGTCACGCACGTCTTCGGTGGAGATGTTGCCCATCATGGGCGGCATGTACCCGGGATGGACGGAGTTGACCCTGATGTTTTCGGTTCCGTAGCGGACCGCCATGGCCTTGGTGAAAATGCGGACCGAGCCCTTGGAAGCGTTGTAAGCAGGGTGTCCGCTGAGCATTCCCACCAGGCCGGCAATGGACGAGATGTTGACGATGGACCCGCCGCCGTTTTGCCGCATCTGCGCGATAGCGTGCTTGGTCCCCAGAAAGACGCCGGTGGAGTTGATGTCCATGATGCGGGACCAGGCTTCCAGGCTGTCGTCGTCGGCCACGGCGCGGCTGCTGATGCCGGCGTTATTGACGAGGATGTCCAGCCGGCCGAAACGGGACACGGCCTGGGAGACGACGTTGGCCCACGCATCTTCGCTGGTGACGTCGGTGTGGATGAAGACGCTCTCGCCGCCGGTCTCGTTGATCTCCGCCTCCACCTGGCGTCCGTCGTCATCGCGGATATCGGCGATGACTACTTTCGCGCCTTCGCGAGCGAAGAGTCGGGATTCCACGGCGCCCATGCCATGCGCGCCGCCGCTGACGATGGCAACCTTGCCTTCCAATCGCATTGCTTCATCTCCGGTAAGCCCGCAGTCTGTGGCCCCGGGCTCACCTCGTGGTGGTCGGGTTCGGGCACAGGATAACCGCCGAACGGCCGGCGTTCAACCTTGATTGGTTGGGTGTATGCTGGTATCCAGAGGGATTTCAGGGTGCGGTTTCTTCCCGCCCCAGTCGAATGAGAGATATGTACCAGGCAGCAGTTTTCATTCATCTGGCGTCGGCGATTGTATGGATCGGCGGCAGCCTGTTCCTGGCATTGGTGCTGATTCCGGTGATGCGGCGCTACGCGCCGGCTCCGGGAAACCCGCCGATATTGCCGCCCGACATGCTGGGAAGCATGGCGCGGCGGTTCCGGGTGATCTCGTGGGTGTGCATCGTCTTGCTGGTGGCCACTGGCCTGTACATCCTGCCCACCCGGTACGGCGTCGGGTTTGGGGATTTCTTCAGCTTGGGCGGGCACTTCGTGGCGACGTTGCAGGTGAAGGTGGCCCTGGTGGCGGTGGTGATCTGGCTGAGCGCGATGCACGATTTCGTCATCGGGCCGTACACCAACCGGCTCATCGAGGCGATGCAGGCGGGAGAGGAGCCGCCCGGTTACCTGCCCTTGCTGCGCCGGTCTGTGGTTTGGATCGCCCGCATCAACGTGCTGCTGACCATCTTGGTGGTGGTCGTCGCCGTGACGATGACCCGGGGCACACCGGTCTAGCAGGGAGGTGTAAAAATGACGCAACCGGAACATGGCGCTGTATATGACGCTCTGCCCGTTTTCGACAACCATCACGGCCGGCCGGAGGTCTGGCCGGGCCTGCGGGTGAACGGGCTTGTAGAGCGGCCAACGGTGTTCAGCGCCGCGGAGTTGCTGGAGTTGACGCGCCAAACCATCGTGGACGATTTCCGGTGCGTGGACGGTTGGACTGCGCCGGGACAGGAGTGGGAAGGGGTTCCGCTGGCTGTCTTGCTGGACACCGTGAAGCCGCTCCCATCCGCACGGTTCGCCGCCATCGCGGCGATGGATTTTAGCGTTGGTGTCGCGCTGGACGATCCTTCGGGTGTCCTGCTGGCGACGCGGTTGAACGGCGCCGATTTGGCCGCGGAATACGGAGGCCCGTGCCGCCTGGTGAGCGTCGGGCAAGCGTGCTACGCCAGCGTGAAGTGGGTCGACAGCATCACGTTGACCGATGTGGCTCCGCAAGAGACGGCCCGGGAAATAGCTATGGCGCGGAACTCTGGCTAGCGCATTCGGATCGGAATGCATGGCCCATGGAGCGCTTGCACGGTGGGACCAGACTTGATTAGCGGTCGAGATCGCGAAAGCGGTAGCCGAGGCCGCGTTCGCTTAGGATGTACGCCGGGTTGCGCGGGTCGCGTTCCAGCTTTTGCCGCAAGTAGGTGACGTAGGTGCGCACGTACTGGTGCTCGCCGCGATACTCCGGGCCCCAGACTCGTTCCAGAAGAGTGTCGTGGGTGAGCAACTGGCCGGGGTTGCTGACCAACTGGTAGAGCAGGCGGTATTCCGTGGGACGGAGATGCATTCCCGCACCGCCGGCCACGACCATGCTCTGGTCAAAGTCGATGGTCAGCCAGTCATCGACGACGACTTCTTGCAGGCGAGGCGGTTCGGCGGCTTTCAGGGCTGACAAATCCGCGCGGCGGAACAGGGCGCGAATCCGCGAGGCCAGTTCCCGGGGGCTGAAGGGCTTGGTGATGTAGTCGTCAGCGCCAAGGTCCAGACCGGCCACGCGGTCGGCTTCGTCGCCGCGGACGGTGACGAAGATTACCGGGACCGATGACTCAGACCGGATGCGACGCAGGGTCTCGAACCCGTCCATCTCGGGCATCATCACGTCGAGGACGACGAGATCCACGGGATGACCGTCATCCAGGGTTTCGAGGGCCTGGGCTCCGTTTTCGGCGGTGACGACGTTGTAGCCTTCGACCTCCAGGTTCATGGCGGTGAAGCGGACGATGTGAGGCTCGTCGTCTACCACCATTATGGTTCGCCGGTCGGAGGTGGTCATGAAGAGGCGCCGATGCCGTTGGGCAGTGTGATGGTGAAGGCGGAGCCGGCGCCGGGCTCGCTCTGCACTGAGATATCGCCGTGGTGGGCCTTCATTATGGCGTCGCAGATGTACAGGCCCAGTCCCATGCCCCGAGGGTGGGTGGAGGCCAGGCTCTGGGAGCGGTGGAAACGCTCGAAGATGCGGCGGGTTTCCCAGCGCGGTACACCCATGCCGGCATCGCGGACGGTTACCCGCACGGCGCCATGGTTGTCATGCTCCCCGGAAACGACCACGGGGCCGCCATCCGGCGAGTATTTCACGGCGTTGTCCACGAGGTTGACCAGCACCTGCTCCAGCAGGCCGGGGTCGCCGGTTATCGGTGGCAGATCTCCCGGGAAGGACACTGACAGCGAGTGCATTTTCGAGGTCGGTTGGAGACGTTCGATGACCTTCTCGGACATGCCGGCCATATTGACCTGCTCTAGGCTCAAGGGCAGAGCGCCAGCCTCCAGCCGGGACGCCAGGAGCAGGCGGTCCATCAGCAGGCTCATGCGGTCGGTCTCTTCCTCGATGGCTTCGAAACTGCGGCGCAGGGTGTCGCCGTCCCATTGGGCGTCGGGCCGGGACAGGGTGTTGGTGTAGCCCTTGATGATGGCCAGCGGGGTTTGCAGCTGGTGTTCCAGCATGGACAGAAAGGTTGACCGCATCTCCTCGGTCTCGCGCACGCGGGTCATGTCCCGGACGTTGACCACCGCGTTGAGCGGAGCCATTTCGGGAGAGCGCACCACCGAATAGACGAGGGCGACCTCGGTCCGCTGACCCGTGGAGGAACGGGCGGCGGCGGCAAGTTCAGTGACGTTGCCTTCCAAACCGGCGGCGGCCTGGTGAGCATGGAGCATGGGGCAACGGCCGGGGCAGATGGGCCGTCCCTCGCGGTCCCGCCAGTTGAGGGCTACGGCGCAAGGCAGGCCCAACAGTTCCTCACCCGGCCGCCCCAGCATGCGTTCCATGGCGGGATTAACGCTGACGATGCGGCGATCGGCGTCCACAGTGTAGATGCCGTCGGCGCTGCCCTCCAGGATCGATTCAACCCGCTGCTTCTCCTGGGTGAGCAGGTGGGCGAGGCGAGCCGACTGAACGGCGATGGCCGCCTGCTCGGCGAACGCGGCCAGGACCGGTGGGTCGAGTTGGGAGAAGTTGGCCGCCTCGGAGGAACGGAGCACGAAGATCAATCCCACGGTTTCGTCGTTGGTGTACAGCGGGACGGCCATGACCGGGTTCTGCATTTCGCCGGTGGTGGAGATGGGCAGAGCGGATTGGGGAAACAGCGCGGAAAGGAGCGCGAACTGCTCACGGCTGAGGGCGAGGTCGGGGATGGCCTCGTTGAGCAAAGGCCGGATGCGCGCGATCTGGGGGCCGTCCAGGCCATAGGCGCCGGTGACCACGAAGCGGCGCACCGCGTCGTCCCAGGTGGCGACCACCGCGGCGCTGCCACCCAGGGCGCGCACGGCGTTGCGCAGGATGCCCTCCAGTTCTGGCTGAAGCTCGACGGCGTTGTCGTCGGTTCGCCCAACAGGGTTCCAATTGAAATAGCGGGTGACCATGGCACGACCGAACGTTTGCAGTGTGCAGCGATTTTCAACGCAATTTTAACATTAAGGCCATTGGAAAACGTTCGGAGGCGGGTGAGAATAGATGGCAAGCCTAGCCGGCCGAACGTACCGGCCGATGCAAGGAGGTACAAATGCCAAGGTACGTATACCGGTGTACTGCGTGTGACCACGAGTACGATCAGAGACAAAGTTTCGGCGCGTCGTCGGAAGGGGAATGCCCCGAATGTTCCGGCCTCGCCCGACGTGTGTTCCACCCGGTGCCGGTGATCTACAAGGGATCCGGTTTTTACACCACGGACTACGCACGCAAGAAGTAGCCGCTTCCCATCAGGGGTCGCGGATCAACCAGGCCAACAACACAACGCAAGGAGGCATTCAGTGGCCACTTTCACACCACTCGGTGAGCGCATCGTCATCAAGCCGACGGAACAGGAAGCCCAGACCCGCGGCGGCATCCTTTTGCCGGACACCGCCAAGGAGAAGCCGCAGGAAGGCGAAGTCGTCGCCGTTGGGCCCGGCCGGGCCTCTGACGATGGCAGCCGTATCCCCATGGAACTTTCCGTGGGCGACAAGGTCATCTACTCGAAGTACGCCGGCACGGAGTACGAAGACGGCGACGAAGAGTACCTGATCATGCGCGAGTCGGACGTGCTCGCCAAGATCGGCTAACACCAACTACCTGAGATCCAAACACACCCAACCGAGGAGAAACGCAATGCCCGCAAAGAAGATGGCGTACTCCGAAGAGGCCCGCAAGTCGCTGCGATCCGGCATCGACACCCTGGCTGACTCGGTCAAGATTACCCTGGGCCCTCGGGGCCGCAACGTCGTGCTGGACAAGAAGTTCGGCCCGCCGCAGGTCTGCTCCGACGGCGTGACCATCGCCAAGGAAATCGAGCTTCCCGACGCCTTCGAGAACATGGGCGCCCAGCTGCTCAAGGAAGCCGCCACCAAGACCAACGACGCCGCCGGCGACGGCACCACCACCAGTATCGTGCTGTCCCAAGCCATCATCAACGAAGGCTTCAAGAACGTTACTGCCGGCGCGAACCCCATGGCCATCAAGCGCGGCATCGAGCGCGCGGTTGGCCAGATCGTGACCGAGCTCCAGTCGATGTCCCAGCCCGTGGAGACCCGCGAGCGCATCGGCCAGGTTGCCTCCCTGTCCGCCCACGAGGACGCCATCGGCGAGACCATTGCCGAGGCGATGGAAAAGGTCGGCAAGGACGGGGTCATCACCGTGGAAGAGTCCCGCGGCCTGACGGACGAGATCGAGTACGTGGAAGGCATGCAGGTCGACCGCGGTTACATCTCGCCTTACTTCATCACCAACAGCGACCGCATGGAATCGGCCATCGAAGATCCCTTCGTCATCATCACCGATAAGAAGATCTCCGCCGTTGCCGACCTGGTCCCGGCCTTGGAGAAGCTGCTCCAGGTGGGACAGAAGAATGCCGTCATAGTCGCTGAGGACGTCGACGGCGAGGCCCTGGCCACGCTGGTGGTCAACAAGCTGCGCGGCATCATGAACGTGCTGGCCGTCAAGGCCCCCGGCTTCGGCGACCGCCGCAAGGCCATGCTGGAAGACATCGCCATCCTGACCGGCGGCACCGTCATCAGCGAAGAGACCGGCCGCCGGCTGGACTCCGCCACCATCGACGACTTCGGCCGCGCCCGCCGCGTCGCGTCCACCAAGGACGACACCACCATCGTTGAGGGTCATGGTTCCGAGGACGGCATCCAGGCCCGCATCAACCAGATCAAGGCCCAGATCGAAGACACGACCTCCGAGTACGACCGCGAGAAGCTGCAGGAGCGGATGGCCAAGCTGTCCGGCGGCGTGGCCGTGATCAAGGTTGGCGCCGCCACCGAGATCGAGCTCAAGGAGCGCAAGGCCCGTGTCGAGGACGCGCTGTCCGCCACCCGTTCGGCGGTGGAAGAGGGCATCGTCCCGGGCGGCGGAGTCGCCCTGGTTCGCGCCCAGCGCGCCCTGGAAGGCGTCGGCGGCCTGACCGGCGACGAGGTGGTTGGCCTCAACATCATCCGGCACTCGCTGGAGCAGCCGCTGAAGATCATCGTCGAGAACGCCGGCGGCGAAGGCGCCGTGGTGCTGCACGACGTCAAGGACCAGTCCGATGACTACGGCTACGACGCCGAGGTCAGCGAGTTCGGCCCGATGCTCGAGCGCGGCATCATCGATCCGGTCAAGGTGACCCGCTCCGCGCTGCAAAATGCAGCCTCCGTGGCGGCCATGGTGCTCACCACCGAGTCCATGATCACCGAGATCCCTGAGCCCACGCCGGCGATGCCGGCGGCCCCGCCGATGGACTTCTAGTCTCCGGCGAACCCATCCAGGGAAAGCGGACCGGGGCGGTTATTGCAACCGCCCCGGTCAAATTTTTGTCGCGTCGTTGTACCCATACCCCGGATGGGAGTAATATTACCCCTGTGATTGTATTCTGCATAGACTTGGGCGCTGCTGGCGTCCTCTGAGTCGCTCCATCCGAGGCCGTCACTGAACAGATCGTTTTCGCGCCGCCTGCTGGCCTGGCACCCGCCGACGCCCTTCTTCTACGGATGGCTGGTGCTGGGCATGGCCTGTCTTTCCTCCGCCACCGGGGCCAGCGTGTCCCAGGTGGTGATGGGGGCCATCCAAGTGTACATTGCGGACGACACCGGGTGGGACATCGGGACGCTGTCCATCGCGGTGACCGCCGGCACCTGGCTTTCGGGAATATTGGCGCCATTCGCCGGCGCGTTGGCGGACCGATACGGTCCCCGGGTACTGACCACGGTGGGGCTGGTGGTGGTCGGGTGCGCGCTGCTGGCGATTTCGGCGGTGAACACCAACACTCCGTGGCCGTTCTTCGCGGCCTACATCGTCGCCAGGACGGTGAGCAATCCTTTCCTGATCGGAATTGTCCCTCGGGCGGCGACGGTCAACTTCTTTCGCCGCCGGCGGGGGGTCACGCTGGCTATCAACGGCATGGCGCGTCCCGTAGGCGGCGCGATCAACATTCAAATCATTTCATTGATTGCGGCCACGCACAGTTGGCGGGCCTCCTACGGATACGTCGGGTTGTTCATGCTGGTGCTGACCGTGCCGGTATTCCTCATCATGCGCCGGACACCGGAAGAGATCGGCATGCTTCCGGACGGAGACCGGCCAGCCCCTGGATCTGATCCGGCAGCCCAGTCTGCCGGCGGAAGGCGGGCGGGCCGGCGTCCGTCGGCGGGGGCGCCGGAGTTCAGTTGGACCGCTAGAGAGGCAATGAAAACCCGCGCGTACTGGTGCATTGCCGGCACTGCGGTGCTGGCCATCATAGCGTCGGCGGGATTGGGTTACATCCTGGTGCCTTTTCTCGTCAGCGAGTCGGGTCCGGGCTTGACGAATCCCCAGGCTGTGGGCGTGGGCGCCCTGGGCGCCGTTCTGGCCATGACCACCTTGGTCTGGGGGTTCATGGCGGACAGGTTCGGTCCCCGACCGTGCATGGTGGCGACCATTTCCGGGGCGGTGCTTTCCGGCGTGTTCCTGGCCACCGGCGTGCACTCGGTGTGGACCGCCTACCTGTTTGCCGTGTTGTGGGGGTTTTTCTCCAACACCGTGGGAACTCTGGAGCACATGCTGTTGGCGCAGTATTTCGGGCGCGGGTCCTTCGGGGCGATACTGGGCTCACTGGGACCGCTGCAAACCGGGGCGTTGGGCGCGGCCCCGGTGTTCGGCAGTTACCTGCTGACGTTCACGCATAGTTACAGCGTGGTATTCATCGTGTTGATGGCGATGTATGCCGGGGCCGGTATGCTCATCCTCCTGGCCAAGGCGCCGCGGCTGCCACCCCGGGCGACTGAAGGGCAAGCCGATGCCAGCGTTGCCGCGGCAACGGTATAATCCCAGCGAACAAACCTACGGAGGCATACTTATGGCCAACAGCGAGTACATGAACCCCAGTGGAATCGCGGACCCCTCGGCGTCGGGTTTCACGGCAGTGGTGAAGGCGGGCAACACCGTCTACATCGCCGGCATGGTCGCCCAGGATGAGAACGGCAACGTGGTCGGTGCGGGTGACACGGAGGCGCAGACGCGGCAGATCTGGCGGAACATCGAGGTGGCGGTCAAGGCTGCCGGCGGGTCGCTGGCGGATATCGTCAAGACGACCACCTACGTTACCGGCATCGAGCACGGCGCGGCGGTGCGTGCGGTTCGGAACGAGCTTTTCCCCAGCAACCCGCCGACGAGCACGCTGCTTGTGGTAAGCGAGTTGGCGAACCCGGCTTACGTGGTGGAGATCGAGTCGATCGCCGTGGTGGGGTAACAAAGCAACCCAACCCGTCCCTTCAGCAAACCATGCCAGGGGCGGGTTCTTCCTTCAGTAGTGACGGTATCATTGCGCCGCCGGCATCGGGCAACGCTGGCGGCGATATTTGCCCAACCTACCCGGGCGAATATCCGCTGGGATGATGTTGAGTCGCTGCTGCTGGCCTGCGGCGCTTACCTTGAAGAAGGGGCAGGTTCGAGGGTACGTGTAGAGTTGAACAACGTAGGCACCACTTTCCCCAGACCACATCCGGGGAATGAGACAGGTAAAGGGGCGGTAACGTCCGTACGTCGGTTTCTAACCAGAGCTGGAGTTACGCCATGATGGAATACAAGGGCTACCGCGCAGCGGTAATTTTTGATGACAGTATTGAAATCTTCCACGGGGAGGTAGTGGACACCCGAGACGTGGTAACTTTCCAGGGCGTCTCCGTGGATGAGCTGCGCCGGGAGTTTAAAATTTCCGTTGACGACTACCTGGAGTTTTGCCGGGAGCGTGGCCGGGAACCAGACAAACCCTACTCAGGCGAGATTTCTTTCAAAGTTTCCTCTAAAGTGCACCGGACGGCCGATGCCGCCGCCCGGTCGGAAGGCAAAACTCTGGAGGAGTGGCTGGCTGAAACGGTGGAATGGGTGGCGGAGCAAACTCTTCACCCGCCGGCGTACATCAACGAATGCTGCCAAGATGAAGACTAAGGATTGGCTTGCCGATACCGTTGCCTGAGCGGCTGAGGCAACGATCAAGCCTGCTTAATGGTTGCGGATTAGCCGGAACTGGATCGCGGTCGATTGGACAGGATCAGGTGTGCCAGGTTTCGAGATCGGCGCGTCGCTTCTGGAGGACCAGCCACATTCGGTGCCAGACGTAACGTCGCTCCGGCTCTTCGAGGCTGCGGTCGATCAGGTTGCGGACGGCCAACACGGCCTGGCCGGCGAAAAAGCCCCACTGGCCGGGCTCGTCGCGTAGCCACCCGTCCACGCGGTCCGGATGGGCGTCCGCGACGCCTTCCAGGAGTTGATCCAAGGCGACGTCGGCGCTGCCTGAATCGGTGGCCATAGGATCAGCCTCCGCCGACCGGACGCACTATCTCCAGCGCGTCGCCCGGGTTCAGGTGAACCTTTTCGAAGTCCTCTTTGCGAATCACCTGGCCGTTGTAGCCGACGGCGATGAACCGCATGTTGACGTCGATGGTAGCCAGATAGGACTGAAGGTTGAGTCCTTCGTCGATTTCGCGAGGCTTGCCGTTGACTTGAAGGGTGATCATACCGGCGCTCACCTCCGGCTCGTAGTGTAGCGGCTGCCGGGACTGAGGTTGCCGTCCCCACTGCCGACCGCGTCGTGCATGGCTGATTTGATTTCAGAGGCCGCCCTTTCGGGGTCCGGGCTGGCGAGGATGGCGGTGATAACCGCTGCGCCGTCCGCGCCGGCTTGCATGACCTGCGCTACGTTGTCGGCGGTGATACCGCCGATAGCCAGCAGCGTGGCATCGACACCTGCGGCACGGATGCGATCCAGCAGACCGGGACCGGACGGCTCTTCGCCCGGATGGGACCGGGTGGCGAACATGGTGCCGACCAGCAGGAAATCCGCTCCGGACCCCTGGGCATGGGTTGCGCCTTCCACCGAGTGAACTGATCGACCAATGATCGACCCGTCCGGAAGGATTGGGCGCACGGCTGCGGTGGGCATGGCCGCTTCACCCAGTTGAACCCCGTCGGCGCCGCAGGCAGCCGCCACGTCGGCGCGCTCGTTGATGAGGATAATTGCAGACCCGCTTGTGATCTCGAGCAGAGCGTTGGCCTGCTCTAGCAGCGCGCCGCCGGCTTCGTCCTTGTCACGGAGTTGGACGATATCCACTCCGCCGGCTATCGCGGCCGATACCCTGCCGGGCAACTCGTCCGGTGGACAGACGCGCCGATCCGTTACCAGGCAAAGAGCGGGATTTGGCAGGGCAACGTCCATAGTGCGTCGCTCACGCAGCCGCTACGGGCTCCGGTACGTCGGTGGGCGGGCTGCTGGCGATGGCCTCGGTGCGCACCGGAATGCGGCCGGCGAGGTAGGCCTGCCGTCCGGCTTCCACGCCCTTGCGGAAAGCGTCGGCCATCATGGCCGGGTTCTCAGCCTGGGCGATGGCGGTGTTGACCAGCACGGCGGAGGCGCCCATTTCCAGCGCCTTTGATGCGTCGGACGGGACCGCCAGGCCGGCGTCCACGACGACCGGGACCGTGGCGTTCTCGAGGATGATGCGGACCTCTTCGACGGTATGGATGCCCTGGCCGGAACCGATGGCGGAGCCAAGAGGCATGACGGTGACGCACCCCGCTTCTTCAAGGTTCTTGGCGAGCACCGGGTCGGCGTGGATGTAAGGCAGCACCTTGAAGCCTTCGTCGACGAGCTGACGGGCAGCTTCGAGGGTGCCGTTGGGGTCGGGGAACAGGTACTTGGCGTCGGGAATGACCTCGAGCTTGACGAAATCGGTTTGGGCGACCTCGCGGCCGAGACGCGCTACGAAGAGGGCCTCTTCAACGGTGCGGCAGCCGGCAGTGTTGGGAAGAATCCGGTACTTGTCCAGGTTGATGTGCTCGAGGATGTTCTGCTCCGGGTTGTCCAGGTCCAGGCGGCGAATGGCCACGGTGACCATCTGGGTGCCGGAAGCTTCGAGGGAATCGATCATTTCCTGCATGCTGCGATGCCGGCCGGTACCGACGATCAGCCGGGAAGAAAACGACACGCCACCAATTACCAGTTCGTCGGCCATCGCTATCACTCTCCTGTGTGTTGCCGGAAACGGAACTCCGTGGCCGGCAATTGCCTGAAATGCGAAACCGCCAGGCGGGTACCCGGCGGCCAAATGTCAAAGCTACCTGCTGTTCCTCCGCCGGCATTACCCGGGTCAGGTACAGACGGTCGGCGACGAAGTTGGCCGCCCTCTCAGCCTGGTTTACCCAAGCTCCCGCCAGAATCGCGTGAGGCGTTCAGTTGTGCGTCGAATGTAGCACTACCGGCTGGGCAAGTCAAACCAAACCGCTGGGAACACAATTGCAGGAGGCCGGTCACAGCTTGCCGCCGAAGCCAAGTCGCGAACGTCTCGTCGCAAGGAGAGTTTCGTTGGTCGGATCCACTGCGAACATCAAAATCTGCAAGGTAGTTGCGCCGATAAGGCAGTTGTCGTCACCCTCAGGGCCGAAGGCCACCGGGCAGATGTCTTCACGCTCGCCGATGGCGATGACGGCCCGACCACGCCCGTAGGTCACTTTACTGCCGTCCGCCAGGACGTAATCGACCTGGGAATGGGGATGTAAATGCAAACGCTCCAACAATGAGGTTGGAAACATGGAATCGGCCGCGCCTGTGTCAACCAGCGCCTCTACCTCGGTCTGGTCGCCGACATTGGGGTTGCCAATGCGTACCGTTGTTGTGAATATCCCCACTTGGATCACTTTTCCTTTGCCAGGCTGATTACACCTCGTAATCGGCTACCTCCGCCGGGATGAGGAGGCGGGCGCCGGTTACTTGCTGCACGTCTTCCGGCGTCCAACCGGGGGCGGCTTCGCGCAGGACCATGCCGTCGGCGGTGGGTTCCAACACGGCCACGTCGGTCACGACGAGGGATACGCAGCCGCGCCCGGTGAGGGGAAAGTCACACTCCTGGACCACCTTGGGGTTGCCGCTGCGGTCGTTGTGCTCCATGGCGACGATGACCTTGTCGGCGCCGGCGGCCAGGTCCATGGCGCCGCCGATATTGCCGACACCGCGCTCCGGCAGCATCCAGTTGGCCAAGTCCCCGGTGGCGGAAACCTGGTGAGCTCCGAGGACGGTTACGTCGACGTGGCCGCCGCGAATCATGGCGAAGGCGTCGACGGAGGAGAAATAGGCCATGCCGGGGACAGGCTGGAGGAACTGGCCGCCGGCGTTGATCAAGTCGATGTCTTCGCTCCCCTCGTCGGCCAGGGGACCGCAGTTCAGGACGCCGCTCTCGCTGTGGTAAAAGACCACGCTCTCGTCGTCCACGAACATGGAGACCAGCGTTGGTATCCCGATACCGAGGTTGACACATGAACCTGCGGGCAACTCTTTCGCCACTCGCATGGCGATGATGGCGCGGTCAAGGCGTTCCTTTTCTTCCGTCATGGCGGGTCTCCGTCATTCGTAGCCGGTGAAACCGTCGGGCCGGCGCACGATGCGCTGCACGAATACCCCGGGCGTCACCACCTCCTCGGGATCCAGTTCGCCGGGTTGGACAATTTCGTCGACCTCGACCACCGTAGTCCTCGCGGCCGGGGCCATCACCGCGTTGAAGTTGCGTGATGTTCCACGATAAACCAGGTTGCCGCGGGTGTCGGCTTTGTGGGCGCGGATCAGGGCAAAGTCCGCGCGGAGGGCGTGTTCCAGGATGTACTCGCGTCCGTCGATGACTCGGCTCTCCTTGCCCTCGGCAATGAGCGTGCCGGCGCCGGTCGGCGTGTAGAAAGCCTCGATGCCGGCGCCGCCGGCGCGCAGCCGTTCGGCCAGGGTGCCCTGCGGGACCAGCTCCAACTCACACTCGCCCCGGCGGTAGGCCAGCTCGAATTCCGATGGGCGGGTCGGAGACGGAGAGACGGGGAACGAAGCGATGGCCTTGGCGACCTGGCCGTTCTCCACCAGCACGCTGTGGTCGATGGCGGTATGGCCCGGTGGGGTTCCGAAACTGACCACGCGGGCGATGCCGGCGGTGTTGCTGACGATGGTCAGGTTGCGGCTGCCGCGATCGCGCAAGGAGACGAGGAGGTAGTGAGCCATGCCGCCGGGTCCGCCGAAGCCGTCGATGAAAACCGTGGCGCCATCGGGCAGGTCCGCGATGGCGGAAGGGCCGTCGCCGTAGACCTTGCTGGGCGGTTTACTGGACGGGGGTGTGAAATCCATCTCGCGCAGGTTCGGCGCAACGGTTATGGTTGCCCCCGTAATTGCCCGCACGTCCTCCGCCGACCATCTGGGGGCAACTTCCGTGAGAATTAACCCGTCATCAGCGACTCGGAAGACTGCGGCATCGGTGATGATGGCATCTACGCATCGCACGCCGTCGGGCGGCAAGGACAATGCGGGTACGACGTTGGGCGTCCCATCCTCGCCGGTGTGAGCAAGGATCGTGACGACGCGGCGAGCGCCGACCAGGTCCACGAGGCCGGCGTGCCCCTGTGGCCCCGGGTAATCCGCGGCGTGGTAACCGGCGAAACTTCCATTGGAGTCGACCTGCGCAGCGGTCAGGATTGACAGATCCACATAGCCCGTGCGCAGCAAGGCGCCAGCGTCCGCCGCGTTGATGGGCAGGTCGGCGAGCATCCCGCCGGCCCGCATCAACCACACGCCCTTTTCCTCGGGGACAAGATCGGCCGCCGCGACCGACCAGGCGCCGCTGACGGCGACCACCGAGCCCGGAACGATTTCGGCGGCGGCCCGTCGTGCCACGCTTTGGGTGCCCAGTCTGTCAATCGCCATGGTGAACTATCCGATGGGCGCCGAGATTGCCCGGACGATACGGTTGACAAAGATGCCGGGCGTGATCACCAGTTCCGGGTCGATGCTACCCGGTTCGACGATCTCATCGACCTCGGCAATGGCGACACGGGCCGCGGATACGACGGCGGAGTTCCATCCGCGCTGGGCGCCGGCGTACACCAAGTTGCCCACGCTATCGGCGCGAGAGGCCCGGATCAACGCGAAATCGCCGCGCAGGGGAGGCTCAAACACGCACTCGACCCCATTGACCACCCGTGTCTCCTTCCCCTCGACGAAGCGGGTGCCGACGCCCACCGGGAGGAAAACGCCACCGATGCCAGCGCCGGCCGAGCGCATGCGTTCCGCCAGCGTTCCCCATGGAACCACTTCGACGGTCAGATCGCCAGAGCGCCACAGGTCCTGGATCACATCCTTCTTCCCCGATCCAAATGGCGCCGGCGAAATAATCTTGGAAATGCAGCCGGCAACCGCCAGGCGGTGCAGGGCCTCGGCCCCGTAGTAGGTTGAGTCGCAGACGCAGGTGAGATCCCGCACGGTCCGGTCCGCCAGCGCGTTCAGCAACCCGGCGGGAGCGTTGACGCCGGCAACGCCGCCGAGTAGTACGGTCGCGCCGTCCGGTATATCCGCAACGGCCGCCTGAGCGCTGTCGTATAATTTGCTGGATGCCATAGTCGGGTTCCGCGAGCGGTCGCCATTTTAGCCCATTCCGCCGGCCCGATAAAGCAACGCAGTTCGCCGCGATTAACCAGGATTCCCGCTGAACCAATGCGCTACCAGACCATCACGTGCGAGAGGACCAAGTTCCAGGCGACGCTCACTTTGCCGCGCGCCGACTCCGGTGTAACCATCGGCGAAACGGTGGCCGAGGAACTGATCGGCTGCTGCCGCGAGCTGAGCCTCGACGATGATCTGCGCGTCGTGACGATTACCGGCAGTAGCGACACTTTTGCCACCGGTCGCGAGAAGTTCCCCGACGATTTGCTGGAGGCGGACCTGCCGGAACGCATGGCATGGTTCAAAAGAATGGGGGTTGCAAGCGCAGTGGCCGGGCTGCCCATGCCGGTTCTGGCGATCCTGAACGGCGATGCCATCGCCCACGGATTGGAGATCGCCTTGGCCGCCGATCTGCGGATAGCGGTGGACGGCGCGCGCCTAGGAGCCGGAAATCCCACACGGGATGGGTTCCCCTTTGACGGTATGACGCAACGACTGCCCCACCTGGTCGGACCGGCGCTGGCGCGTGACATGCTGCTGACCGGGCGGACGCTGTCGGCGGCGGAAGCGCATGATTTTGGGATGGTGAACCGGGTGGCGGCGCGCGATGCGCTGGGGGAAACTGCCGCTGCAATGGTCGAGCAAATCATGGCTGCCGCGCCCATTGCGGCGCGATACGCGAAGGAAGCGGTGACCGCCGCCGGAGACCTGTCGTTGGCCCAGGGGCTGCGGCTGGAGGCTGACCTGAGCATCATCCTGCAAAGCACCGCCGACCGGGCTGAGGGTCTGCGATCCTTTGCCGAAAAGCGGACGCCACATTTCACCGGACGCTGAGAGACCGTGAGGACATGACCGTACGATTGGACATACACACGCACGTGGGCGAAATGTTCGGGTTCCAGGAGCCGACGCCGGAAATCGCGGAAACCGTGATCGCGCGGATCAAGGAAGCCGGTCTGGATGGCATCGCGGTTACGGATCACTGGCGGCGGGACTGGGGAATGGCCCTGCACCGGGTGGTGGAGCAGCATTTCCCCAACGAGGTGATCATCATCCCCGGCCATGAAATCGACGTGCGTCCGGCGATCAGTCCTTTCGACGAATACCACTGCACCGAGCTGTACCTTCCCGGCGGCCGCCTGTTTCGCACCTACTGCCACCCGGGGTACTACACGCCGAACATCGTGATCGAAGAAGGGGTTCACGGGATTGAAGTTGCCAATCACCACCACGACTGGCACATTCGCCGTCCAGCTGTGGAACGGGTGGCCGAAGAGCACGACCTGCTGACATTTTCGGTGAGTGACGCCAACGTGCTGTCGGAGATCGGAGCGCAAAGCACCCTGGTCGATCTCGATGAGATGATGCGGCGAGCGATCCCGCTGGACTGACGGCTTGAACCGATGAGCGAAGCATTTCGCACCATAGAGTTTGAGAAGGAGGGCAGCGTCGCCCACCTGGCGCTGAACCGCCCGGACCGACTGAACGCCTACTCGGTGGCCATGCGGGACGAGTTCGCCGAGGCGCTGCACCTGGTGACCGAGGACGAAGAAATCCGCGCGCTGCTGATCACCGGGAAAGGCCGGGCTTTCTGCGCTGGCGCGGATCTGAGTGAGTTCGGGACCGCGCCGTCGCAGGTGATCGCGCGGAATGCGCGATGGCAGCGGGACGTCTGGGGTCAGCTGATCAACCTGGACAAACCGATAGTGGTCGCCGCGCACGGTTATTGCATCGGCTCCGGGGTGGAAATCCTGCTGCTGGGCGACCTGCGCATCGCCGCGTCGGATACGGTGTTCGCCATGCCCGAGGTGCAACTGGGAATGATCCCGGCCGCCGGGGGAAGCCAGACGCTGCCGGCCAACGTGGGTCCGTCCGTGGCTCTAGACCTGTTGTACACCGGGCGGCGCTTCGGAGCAGCGGAGGCGATGGCCTATGGGATAGTCAGCCGGGTTGTGGAGCCCGACGAGTTGGAGGCGACAGCGTGGCAAACTGCGCGGGAACTGTCTGAGCTGCCGTCAGGTTTCGCCGCGGCGTTGAACTCGGCGTGGGGTTCGGGAAGCGAAATGCCGCTCGACGCCGGGCTGGCTTTGGAACAACGATTGGCCGCCGCCGTTGCGGAGTAAAAGAGAGTAAATTTCCGTCTGGAGAAAGGATGAACACGACCGAATTTCTCATGATCGCGTCGGCGATAGTTCCGGAGCGAACGGCCATCGTCTATGACGGTGATCACATCAGTTTCGAGATGCTGCAGGAGCGGGTCAACCGACTGGCCAACGCGATGTCCGATCTGGGTATAAGCCCGGGCGACCGGGTCGCCGCGATGCAGACCAACTGCCATCACCTGATCGAAATCTACTTTGCCGCCGCTCAGTTGGACGCCATCTACGTGCCCATCAACTTCCGCGCCAAGGAGGACGAACTGGCGATTATGCTGGGCATCGCGCGGCCCGATTTGCTGTTCCTGGGCGAACGTTACCTGTCGCTGGTTCCGACGGACGGCTCGCTGCCCGCGGACCGCATCGTGATGCTGGACGCGCCGGCGACCAACGGCGGCTACGCCTACGACGACCTGCTGGCCAACGCTGACCCGGATCAACTCCGCTTCCCGGAGGATGACGAGGACGCCACGACGGTGATCATGTTCACCTCGGGGACCACCAGCGTGCCCAAGGGAGCGCAACTGACCCACGACAGTTTCGCAACGTTCCTGCTCACCAACGTCGAGCCGGCCGACCCGGACGTGGAGGAAACCAACCTGCTCACCGTGCCGATGTACCACGTGGCGGGCCTCCAGGCGGCCCTGGCCGCGGTGTTCGGAGGCCGGACGCTGGTGGTGATGCCCCAATTCGACGCCCAAGGTTGGATGAGTTTGGTGGCAGAACATCGGGCCGATCGCGCGATGCTGGTGCCGACCATGCTGAAGATGGTGATGGATCATCCTGGATTCGAGAGCTTCGACTTGTCGTCGCTCAGTGTGATCACTTACGGGGCCGCGCCGATGCCGTTGCCGGTGATCCGACAAGCCCTGGACAAGTTTCCGGGCACCCGGTTCATCAACGCCTTCGGCCAGACCGAGACTGCTTCCACCATCACGATGCTGCCGCCCGATGACCACGACCTGACCGGGACGGATGAGGAGATGGAAACGAAGCTGCGCCGTCTCACGTCCATTGGGAAGCCCCTGGACGACGTGGAGGTGATGATCGTCACGGAAGACGGCGATCCGGTTGACGAAGGCGAAGTCGGCGAGATTGTGGCGCGCGGACCCCGAATGATGACTGGCTACTGGGGTCAGGAGGATGCCACGCGGGACACGCTGAAGGGCGGTTGGCTCTACACCGGCGACCTGGCGTGGCAGGACGAGGACGGTTACATCTACCTGGCCGGGCGGGCGCGCGACTTCATCAAACGCGGCGGGGAGATGATATCGCCCGAAGAAGTGGAGACGATCCTGGCTGATCATCCCGGAGTCGCCGAGGCGGCGGTCATCGGCGTGCCCGACCTGGATTGGGGCGAAGAAGTCAAGGCAGTGGTAGTGGCGTCCGACCAGGCGGTCACGGAGCAGGAACTGATGGATTTCTGCCGGGACCGGCTCGCCGGGTTCAAGCGACCGCGGTCGGTGGTGTTCGTGGACGAACTGCCGCGCAACGTGATGGGAAAGGTGCTGAAACGGGATCTGCGAGCGGAATTCGGTCAACCGATCTCGTAAATGCGAAACAAAACGGCCAGACACCGGAGGGAAACGGCATGGATATAGCGGTGATGGGCGCCGGCGGCGTGGGAGGATACTTTGGCGGCCTGTTGGCGCGGGCGGGTCACAACGTGACCTTCATCGCCCGTGGCCTGCATCTGGAGGCGATCCGGCGCGACGGTCTGCGGGTGGAAAGCGGCAACGACGGCATCTTCACGGTTCCCGGCAACGCGACTGATGACCCGTCCTCAGTGGGTCCGCAGGAGCTGGTGCTGTTCGCGGTAAAGATGTACGACAACGATGACGCGATACGGGCCATCGGCCCGATGGTGGGGCCGGACACGATCGTGCTGACGTTGCAGAACGGCATCGACAACGGCGAGCGGTTGGTGGAGGTGTACGGCGCTGAGCGGGTGATGATCGGCTCGGCGTATCTGGAAGGGCGAATCAGTGAACCCGGCGTGGTAACGCAGGGCGGGCCCGGCGCGGCATCCTTTGGCGAGAGGACCACCGGGATTACCGAGCGTGGTGAGCGGCTGTACCGGGTGTTCAAGGACGCCGGCTGGCGGGTCGACCTGTTGGAAAACATGACCGGGATGCTGTGGAAGAAATTCGCGTATTTGTCGGGGTCGGCTGGCGTCTGCGCGGCCAGCGGCTGCGCCTATGGCGAGCTGAGGACCGTGCCCGAAACCAGGGCGGCCATCGAGTCGGCCATCGCCGAAGCGCTGGCGGTGGGCGAAGCGTCTGGCGCTCCCCTGGAGCCAGACTCGCTGGAGTGGTCGATGAACGCGCTGGACAACTTCCCGGCAACCGGCATGGCGTCGCTGGCGAAAGACTTCGCAGAGGGCCGGCCGGTTGAGCTGGAAGGACTGACCGGCACGGTGATTCGGATGGGCAAGGAGCTTGGTGTAGCGACGCCAGTTACCGATGCCCTTTACGCGGTGCTGAAACCGCGGGCCAACCGGATCGAGGCGGAACTGGGTCGAGGTTGACACTGTCCGCACGCTCGTTTCGGCTTGCGGTGGTTGCAACGGGGCTTGGGTCGGAAAACGCCGGTTTCCCACCGGCGTTTTCTTTTGTGAACTGGTTCACAGACTTAGTTACGAAATACGTACCATCGTGATTATTTTCACAGGGTTAAATGTGCAAAAGCGTGTATTGACACCGATTCCGCTCATTGTTAGGCTTGCGCCCATTGAAGTCCGAAAGCCGAGCACAAAAACGACATTCGTTGCTACAGGGGGTAGGTATGCTGAACCGTGCATTGAATCGTCTCACCGGCCGGATACTCGTCGCGATGGCGATGATCATCGCTCTTACTGCACTGGTGGCCTGCGGGGCTACGGCCCCCACTGAAACCACTGCGCCAGCAAGCGACAGTCCCGTACCGGCACAACCGGCCGCAAGCACGTCGGGCGACTCGCCGGCGCCGACCGCAGTACCGGCCCAGGCCAGTGGATCGCCCCAGACTGCAGACCAGGGGAAATACGGCGGCATAGTTGCAATGCAGGACTACGCCTTCCCGAACCTGATCTTCCACCCCCACGAGTTCACCAACCAGGTAAAGAACATTTCTGGCATCTACAACGGGTTGCTCGAATACGATTCGGAAACGGACGACCCGTACGACATCGTGGGTGACTTGGCGGAGAGTTGGGAATTGCAGCCGGACGGCGTTACCTTCGTGTTCCATCTCCATGAGAACGCGATGTGGCATGACGGCACCCCGGTTACCGCCGAGGATGTCGTATACAGCATGGACAGCCTGGTGGACACGGAGGCGAACCGGCCGCAGACGCTCATAATAGCGCCTTACTATTCCCCTGGTAACGCGCGCGTCATCGACGAACACACGGCGGAGATTGTGACCAACAATCCGGCTCCTGATTTCGTCTCGATGATTGCCACCGACGCCTTCAAAATGATGTCCAAGGCATGGGGCGAATCCGGCGTCGACACCTCCAAATGGGAAAACGGCATGGGGTCGGGGCCATTCAAGCCGACGAAACTGGCGAAAGACGTCTCCATTGAGCTGGAGCGCAACGAGAACTATTGGAAAGAGGGCCTGCCCTACACTGACGGGAGCATCCACTACTACATCGCCGATAAGGGCACGGCCATTGGTTCCTACCGCACTGGCCAGGTCTTGATGGCGACGTGGCCGGTGACCAATCTGAGCAACACTGAGATCCTGGAGTTGCAAGAGTCCGAAGCCGACACGGTGGATGTCTATCTGATCCCGAATACCAGCCTGCTGGGGACGTTGATAAACACGACCATTGAACCGTTCAACGACGTCAGGGTCAGGCGTGCGATGCACCTGGCGGTGGACCGGACGGAGTTCCGGGAGATCTTCGGCGGCGGCATAGCGCCCATGGGAACCCCGTTCCCGCCGGAAACCTGGTTCGGCCGCACCGAAGAAGTGGCGAGCCAAATGCCCGGGTTCCGCGTGGGACCCGATGGAGGGAAGCATCCTGGGGACATCGAGGAAGCCCAGCGCCTGCTGGCTGAAGCCGGCGTGCCCGAGGGGTTCGAGGTGAACATCATGGCCCGGACGGCGGTGGAATACGTCGACCTGGCCCAGTTGCTCGCCGACCAATATCGCCGTTATCTCGGTTGGGAGGCCACCGTGCAGCCCATCGACAGCGCGACCGGGATAACGCGATACAAGGAGCAGGACTACCAGATTGCTGCGCAGGGCACGGCGCTGTTGGTGGGTGAGCCCGATCCAATCATCGGGAAGATCTTCATGCCCGGCGGTCTCTGGATCCAGTGGTCCGGCTGGGAAGCTCCTCAGGAATTCAAAGACTGGTTCGCTGCGCAGAGCCAGGAACTGGACCGCACCAAGCGGGCCGAAATCCTGCGTGAGATGGAAGACTACATCCTGACGGAAGACCCGGGTCCCCTGCTCGTGTACTACTGGAGCTTCCGGGACCAGGTTGTGAACAAGAAAATCCAGAACTTCCATATGCCAGCCAGTCTTTGGACGCAACTCAAGCACGACCGCATCTGGTGTGACCCGGAGTGCTGAAACCTGCCGGCCCTGACGTTCCCACCAAGCGCTAATTGAAAACATGCACCAGCCGCCTCGCAGCACCAAGGACAACTGAGGAGCCGCAATGAACACCTACGTCATAAAGCGATTCATGCTGTTCATACCGACGCTCCTTCTGGTTACGCTGATGGTGTTCGCCCTGATGCGGCTGGTGCCCGGAGACCCGGCTGAGCTCCTGCTGATGGGATTCGAGGGAGACGGCCAATTCTCCGAGAAGCAGTTGGCAGACCTGCGCGCCAAGCTGGGCACAGATCGTCCGCTGGCTATCCAGTACCTGAATTGGATCTGGGGGATGGTGCGCGGCGATTTCGGAACGTCGATGTATTTCGATACGCCAATATCCGAGGATCTGGCCGCCAAGCTCCCAATAACACTGGAGCTGTCGACCTTGGCGCTGTTGTTAGCGTTCGTGGTGGCGATTCCGTTGGGCGTGCTTTCGGCGGTTCGGCAGGACACGATCGCGGACTACGCCTCGCGGATCATTGCCATTGCCGGGGTGGCAATGCCGACCTTCTGGATCGGCATACTGGTTGTTTATTTCCTGGTGACGTGGTTTGACTGGTTACCGCCCCTGGGGTATGCCAACCTGTGGCACGACCCCTGGACGAACCTGCAGCAGATGTTCTTCCCCGCGGTTGCGCTGGGGTTCTACAACATGGCGCTGGTCGCCCGCGTGACCCGCTCGTCGATGCTGGAGGTGTTCCGCGAGGACTACATCCGGACGGCGCGATCCAAGGGCCTGCGCGAGGGGGCGGTCATCATCCGGCACGCGCTGAAGAACGCGTTCCTTCCGATCCTGACCATTTCCGGGTGGCAGGTGGGACGGCTGATTGCCGGCACCGTGGTCATCGAGACAATCTTCCTGGTGCCGGGGATGGGTCGCCTGCTGGTGGACAGCATCCTGCACCGGGACTACACGATGATCCAGAGCATCGTGATGGTGATTGCTTTCATGGTGCTGGCGCTGAACCTGGTCGTCGACCTGCTCTACGCCTGGCTGGACCCGCGCATCCGCTACGAGTAGCCGGACACCGTTCCGCCAACGAGATCGCAAACCCCCGGAAGGGAGAGGGAAATGGCCCAGCAAACAACCGGAGTTCTCGCCCCGACCGAACCGGCCGGCGCCGGGATGCGGCCCAAGCGGACCGTCTGGGAAAACATCGTTAATTTCGCGCAACGCAAACCGCTGGGCGCTTTTGGCGCGGTGGTCGTGATCCTGCTGGTGGTCATAGCTATTTTCGCCCCGATCGTGGCGTCGGACGACCCCAGGGAAACCAACGCGGCCTACCGGTTCAATCCCCCCAACGCGGACACGTGGCTGGGAGGTGACCAGATCGGCCGCGACGTGTACAGCCGACTGGTTTACGGCACGCGGATTTCTCTGGTCGTGGGCCTGCTCAGCGTGTTTTTCGGGGTGACCATCGGCGCTTTCATCGGCATCGTGAGCGGCTACTTCGGCGGCATCACCGACTTGGTGGTCCAGCGGATCATGGACGCGATGATGTCGTTCCCGGCGTTGATCCTGGCCTTGGCGATCATGGCGATCCTGGGGGCGTCGGTGACCAACGTGGTAATCGCGCTGAGCGCGGTATTCATACCCGGGGCTGCGCGGACCATCCGGTCGCAGGCGCTGAGCATCAAAGAAGTTGATTACGTGCTGGCGGCGCGGGCGGTTGGAGCCGGCGACTGGCGGATCATCCTGCGGCACATGGCGCCCAACTGCGCGGCCACGTTCATCGTCCTGGCCAGCATCTCATTGGGATGGGCGATCGTGGTGGAAGCATCGCTGAGCTTTCTGGGTGTGGGCATCCCGCCGGACGTGCCGTCGTGGGGCGGGATGCTGAACGGCGTGGCGCAAAACTCGCTGGACGTGGCGCCGTGGCTGGGCGTGTTCCCCGGCCTGGCCATCGCCATCACGGTGTTCGCGGTGAACCTGCTGGGAGACGCGCTGCGGGACGTGCTGGACCCGAGGATGCGCGGGGCGAACTAAACCACATCGCCGGCGCCGCGATGCGAAAAAGTGGGGAGGGTTCACAACCCTCCCCGTTTTGCGTGCGGGTGCGTCTAGGATTCCGGGTAGGTGAGCTTCATCAGGACGTGGCGGCGGTTCTTGGTGTAGGGGCGCACGTGCTCCGGCCAGCGTCCCGCGTCGACGGCCTCGGCCCACTCCGGGCTGGTGAGCACTTCGGGGCTCTCGATCTGGTACACCGCGTGGTGCTTGGGCGTGCCGGGGATCTCGATTTCCTGAACCTGTCCGCCCATGGCCATGAGGAGGCGGTGGGTCTCGTAGCGGGTGACGCCCACGACACCGGGAGTTTCATTGAGCAGCGGGCAGTGCTCGGTGTTGTACACCTCGTTGAACAGCGCTTCGCGGTCGGGGTCAATGTCCATGCTGGCGATGAACAGGTACTTCGAGTGCAGGTCGGCCATGATGATTCCTCCGGCGGGTTCAGTGTGAGTGATGCAGCATCTGGGCGGCGATGGCCCAGTCCGAGCGCGCGGCTGCCATGTCGCCCAGATTGGCGTGAGCCTTGCCGCGAGCGACGTAGGCCTCAGTGTAGTGGTAGTTGAGACGGATGGCGGCATCGAACTCGGCGACGGCGGCCCAGTTGTCGCCAGCGTCGCGCAGGGCCAAGCCGCGCCAGTAGCGGGCGGATGGATCGTTTGGTTCACGGTCCAGTGCCCGGCGCAAATCTTCCGCGGCATCGGCCAGGGAACCTAGCCTGTAGCGGGAGATACCTCGTATGCGAGACGCGCGAGCGAGACTAGCATCGAGCTCCAGCGCTCGAGAGCAGTTGGACTCAGCGGTCGACCAATCCGAGTGGCCCAGGTAAATGGCGGCCCGCTCGACCCAGGCGTCGGCCATCGCGGAGTCGAGCGCGATGGCAGCATCCAACTCTGCCAGGGCAGCGCCGTCCCGACCCAGCATAGACAAGGTCCGGCCTCGGAGCAGGCGAACTGTGGAATCGTCGGGCGCTGCCAGAAAAGCGAGATCGAGGTCCGTCAGGGCGCTCCGGTGGTCTCCGTCGACCAGATACGCTTCGGCGCTCCGAAGGTGTTGCTCCACGGACGAGGAGTGATTCTGCTCGGCGCGCTGCATAGACTTGGGGCCTGAATAAGGCCAGGGGCGACCCGCGAAGGGCCGCCCCTGGCGGGACTGCGATGGATCAGAAGGCGCGTCGGTGGGAATAGTTGATCTCCGCGTTGGTGATGAATTCGAGGAGAACCGCGTTTCCGTTTTCGTTTTGCTGGCGAGCACGCTGGAACGCCGGGATGATCTCGTTGGGATCGGTGACACGCTCGGCGTAGCCACCCATCGCCCGGCCCATGTCGGCGTAGTTGCCACCCAGGTCCCGGGTGCTGTAGAGCTCGTGGGAGCGCTGCATCGCGTTGGTTTCCACGGCCATGGTGGAGTTGTTGAGCACAACGGTGGTGATGGGCACGTTGCTGCGCACGGCGGTCTCGAAATCCAAGCCCACCATGCCGAAGGCGGCGTCGCCCATGAAGTTGACGCACATCTTGTCCGGGTCGGCCAACTTGGCTCCGATCACCAGGCCCAGGCCGGTGCCGAGACCGTGGGATTTTCCCCAGCCGAGGTAGGTGCGCGGGCCGCCGGACCGGTAGAACGGCGTGATCTGGTCCCGCGGGCTGCCGGAGTCGTGGGTGATGATGGCCTCGCTGGCGGGCACGGCTTTCTGGAAATCGGTGATAACTCGGTAGGGGTTAACCAGCGGACCGGAGTCGGTGGTTTTGTGCTCCCACTCGGCGAGCCACGCATCGCGCACAGACGCGATCTCGCCGGTGACCTCGGCGTTGTTGCGGCGGCTGTCGCCGACGATCTCGCGGCAAGCCTCGATCATCTGGCGCAGTGCGAGCTTGGCATCGCCGATGAGCGGGAACTGGACGTCGTAGTCCTTGTTCAGGTCGCGAGGGTCGTTGGTGTTCTGGATCAGCGTTTTGCCGGCGGGCAGGTTCATGGACATACCGTGCTTGGTAAAGCTGGAGCCGACGCCGAAGATGACGTCGGAGCGACGGACGAAATGGTACACCGTGCCCGACATCACGCCGGAGCCGCTGCCCAGGGCGAGGGGGTGCTGCTCGGGGAACCCGCTCTTGCCCAGCAAGGTGCTCATCACCGGGATGGACAGGAGCTCGGCGAGCTCGACCAGCTCATCGGTGGCCTCGGCGTACATCACGCCCTGGCCGGCGTGGATCACCGGGTAGGTGGCGGAGCACAGGGCGCGAGCGGCCGCTTCCACGTCATCTGGGTCGGCCTGGGACGCGGAGCGGCGGACATTGCCGCCCCAGTAGAAGGCTTCCTCCGACACCTCCTCCAGGGCCACGTCGGCGGGTATTTCGACCATGGACGGGCCGGGTCGTCCGGTGTACAGCGCGTTGACCGCGCGACGCATGACCTGGCTGGTGCTGCCGGACAGGTTCAACCGTTCGAGGTGCTTGGTGACGCTGGCGAAGCTTTCTATGGAGTCGAACATGGGGAAGACTTCCTGCCGCTCGCGGGGATGGCCGAGGGGCAGCAGGAGGATCGGCACCGAGTCCGAGAACGAAGTTGCCACGCCGGAGTAGGCGTTTTCGGCGCCGGGGCCGTACTGCATGGCGAAGACGCCGGGGGGTCGGCCGTTGGTGATGCGGCTGTAGCCGTCGGCGATGCCGACACCGACGCGCTCCTGGCGACAGATGATGGGTCGGATCCCAGCGGCAGCGCAGGCTTCGATCACGGGTGTGGTGGGGAAGCAGGACAGGTATTGGACACCCTCCCGCTTGAGAATTTCGGCAATGGCATCGATAGTTTGCACGTTGTTACCTCGTTGGATGTTGACCGGCGGATACGATCCGCCTTGGGTTGTCACGGGCTGCGCAGAGTATAACATCGGCGTTCCCAGCGCCGGCGGTTCACGGCGTTGTCGGCCGGCGTCGCGTCGCGACGGCAGCGGTGATTGTGCGCCGTTGTGTATGGGGCTAGAATGGCTGCCGAACTCGTTGGGGGGACTGATTTTGAGCAGCGGAGCCCTGGCCGGCGTCAAGGTAGTTGATCTGACGCACCATATCGCCGGCCCCTACGCCACGAAGCTGTTGGCCGATTTCGGGGCCGACGTACTGAAGATCGAGCGGCCCGGCGGCGACCCTGGGCGGCGACTGCCGCCGTTCTACCACGACGAGCCGGACGCCGAGAAAAGCCTGCCGTTTCTTTACCTGAACACCAACAAGCGCAGCATTACGCTGAATCTGAAGTCCGAGACCGGACGGTCGATCTTGATGGACCTGCTGGCGGATGCTGACGCGCTGGTGGAGAACTTCTCACCGCGGGTGATGCCGTCCCTGGGTATGGATGCGGACACGTTGCGGAAGCACAACCCAAATCTGGTAGTGGCGTCGGTTTCGAACTTCGGGCAAACCGGACCCTGGCGCGATTACCGGGCTACCGAAATCGTCGAATACGCGCTGGGAGGGCTGATGTACATCTTCGGCGCGTACGACCGGGAGCCGCTCAAACACGCGCTGCATCAGGCCCAGTTCAAGGCCGGAACCAACTTGGCGTCGGCCACGCTGATGGCGCTGTACCACCAGCGTCTCACCGGCCAAGGGCAACGGGTGGATGTGTCGATACAGGAGAGCATCGCGTCGGCCTTGCGGGATGTGACCAATAACTACACCTACACCGGAGCGGTGAGACGGAGGCAGCCCAACCACACGGGTGACTTGACGCGGCTTCGTGCGGTGTCAGACGGTTACGTGCTGCCCAATCCCGGCATGGGCGCGACCCTGGACTGGAAGGTCTTGGTGGACTTCCTGGAAGCGCCGGAACTGGATGACGAGCGCTTCGACAACGCCTCGGCTCGGCTGGAGAACGCGGAGGCGCTGGGCGATATCCTGGACCAGATCTTCGCTACCAAGCAAAAGCAGGAGATCTTCTACGCGGCCCACCAGAAGCGTTTCATATATGGTGTCATCGACTCGCCCGAAGAAACGGTGGACAATCCGCAGATTCAGGCCCGGGGCTATTACGTGCCGCTGGAACATCCTGACCTGGGCGAGATCACGTTCCCGGGCGCTCCGTTCCTGATGTCCGGTTCGCCTTGGGAGGTTCGGGAGGCTGCGCCCCGGTTGGGCGAGCACAACGGCGAAGTGCTGGGAAACATGGGGTACAGCGCGCAGGAACTGGCCTGGCTGCGGGCTTCGGAGGTGATCTGACATGGCCGGTCCGCTGGAAGGGGTCCGTATCGTGGAGATGGGCCAACTCATCGCAATACCGTCGGCGATGAAGTGGATGGCCGACATGGGTGCGCAGGTGATACGACTGGAGTCGGTGCAGCGACTGGAAAGCTACCGCACCGATTCGCTGTACCACAACGACGTGGACGGAGAGTTCTGGAACCGGGGCGCCAACTTCTACGAGCAGAACCGCAACAAGTTGGGACTGACGCTGGACCTGAGCCGGGACGAGGGTCGGGCCGTGCTGCGCGACCTGATCGCCGTCACTGACGTATTCGCCGAGAACTTCACCCCCAGGGTCATAAAGAATTTCGGGCTGGAGTACGAGGATCTCCGAAAGATCCGGCCTGACATAATCATGGTGTCGTCCACCGGATACGGGTTCGACGGGCCTTGGGCCAATTTCGGCGCGACCGGGCCGGCGACGGAAGGCGCGGCAGGTTTAGCTTACATCACCGGGTATCGCGGCGACGGACCGGTGATGTCGGAGATACCTTTCACGGACTACACGGCTGGCGAGCATACCGTGGCGGCCGTGATGCTGGCGCTGATGCACCGCCTCAATACCGGGCAGGGGCAATTCATAGACGTATCGCAAACGCAGACTTGCTCGGCGACGATTCCAGAGGCTCTCTTGGACTGGACGGCGAACGGCCGGATCCCGGAGCGAATCGGGAACGAGGACCCGGCGATGTCTCCGCACGGCTGCTACCCGTGCGCCGGTGACGACCGATGGATCGCCATCGCCGTGGACAGCGATGAGGCGTGGTCGGCTCTGTGCCGGGTGATAGGCCGGCCGGATTGGGCAGCGGACGCGCGGTACGCGGATGCGCTGAGCAGGATCCGGTATCGTGCCGAGCTTGACAAGATGCTCGGCTTCGAGACCCGGGGCCACGACAACCACGAGCTGATGGCGCGGCTGCAAGCCGAGGGCGTCGCGGCCGGCGCGGTGGTGGACAGTGAAGACCTGCTGTTCAACGAACACCTGAAAGAGCGGCGGTTCTACGAGGTAGTGGAGCACCACGAGGCAACAGGGATGCCACCGCTGCCCTACGCCGGCCGCCCGTGGAAGCTGTCCGACACACCGTCAGTCCCGCCCAGGCCAGCCCCGATTATGGGCCAGCACAACCGCCACATCCTGGCCGGACTGCTGGGCAGAACGGAGGATGATATTGCCGCGCTGGAAGGCGCGCAGATCATCGGATACGCGCCGCTGTCGCCGCGCGGAGTGCGTCGCCCATCCTTGGACGAGCAGGTGCGCCAGGGCCGGATGCAGCGATACGAGACCGATTACGCCGAGCGGGTGCGGGAGTGGTTTGGGATTGGGAAGTAACGGAGCGCGGCATGGCTACTGACGGTCATCAACTCACTCAATGCTACAATAGTTTTGGCGTCGCTTGGCGCTACTTGAAACAGGGGGCATCGTTTCATGCGTTGGGAAAATGTTCTTCGCGCCTGTAAGGCCTTCTTTATGCTGTCGGTTGCCGCCCTCAGCGTCGGTTTCGTCCTGATCATGCTAGTCATTTTCGGTGGCCCCGCTTGGCTGAATTCATCGGCGGTCACCGAGACGGTCGGGGCGAGTTTGATGGCCGGCGGCGGTATCGGCGGCGGGATTTCGGTACTTTTCCTGAGGCTTAGTTAGAAGGAGTACACAATGAGAAGAGTGGTTAGATTAATCGGCCTTACCGTATCGTTTGGATTCGTCATCAGTATAGCAGCCCTATCTGTCCTGTTCGCGACCGGATTGATAAATTACGATGGCAATGTGGTTTGGGTTGATTTCTTCAAGAACGTCGGTTACAGCATCTTTGCCGGCATTATCGTGGTTGCGATAATCGAATTGTACAAAAACATTGAGAACACCGCGAAAAGCGATAACTAGCAGCACGAATCAGCGCCCTGGGAACAACCCCGGGGCGCCATTGATTTGCGCGTTTTGAAAAGGTCAGCCCTGGCGCGCCTCGAAGGCGGCGATGGCGTCCTCGTGCTGGAGGGTGAGGCCGATGTCGTCCAGCCCGTTCAGCAGGCAATAGCGGCGGAAGTCGTCCACCTCGAAGTCGATGACGATTTCTTCGTCGGCATCGCGAACCTGCTTCGCTTCAAGGTCGACGGTGATCTGGAACCCCGGGTCTGCCGTGGCCTTGTCCATGATGCGGCGGACGTCGGCCTCGGGCAGTATGAGGGGCAGCAGGCCGTTCTTGAAGCAGTTGTTGAAGAAGATGTCGGCGAAGCTGGGGGCGATGATGCACCGGATGCCGAAGTCCTCCAACGCCCAAGGGGCGTGCTCGCGGGAGGAGCCGCATCCGAAATTCGGGCCGGACACCAGGATCTTTGAACTGCGATAGGGGCCTTGATTTAGAATGAAATCGGGGTTTTCGGACCCATCCTCGTTGTAGCGATAACGGTCGAAAAGGTTCGGTCCAAAGCCCGTGCGCTCGATGCTCTTCAGGTACACGGCGGGGATGATCATGTCAGTGTCGACGTTGACGGCGTCAAGAGGGGCGACGACACCTTCCAGTTGTACGAAGGGTTCCATTTGATCTACCTCTGTTCGGGAAATCACCCTCTCCCGTCAAGGGAGAGGGGATGAGCTGACGTTGCCTAGAAATCGCGGACGTCGACGAAGTGGCCGGCGATGGCGGCGGCAGCGGCCATCTCGGGACTCACCAGGTGCGTGCGTCCGCCCTTGCCCTGGCGTCCCTCGAAGTTGCGGTTGGAGGTGGAGGCGCAGCGCTGGCCCGGGTCCAGGATGTCGGGGTTCATGCCCAGGCACATGGAGCAGCCGGCGACGCGCCAGTCGAAGCCGGCGTCCTTGAACACCTGGTCCAGGCCCTCGGCTTCGGCCTCGGCTTTGACGCGGGCGGAACCGGGGACCACCATGGCGTAAACGTCGGAGCTTACCTGGCGGCCGCGAATGACGTTGGCGGCGGCGCGCAGGTCGTCGATGCGGGCGTTGGTGCAGGCGCCGAGGAACACGCGGTCGATGCGGATGTCCTCGATGCGCTGGTTGGGCTCCAGGCCCATGTACTCCAGGGCGCGCTCGGCGGCTTCACGCTCGGCGGTGGTCTCGAAGGAGGCAGGATCCGGCACCCGGTCGGTTACGGGAACCACCATATCCGGCTTGGTGCCCCAGGTGACGAAGGGGGCGAGATCGCTGGCGTTGATGACGACGGTGCGGTCGTAGGCGGCGCCAGAGTCGGTGGCCAGGCTGCGCCATTCCTCGATCCTGGCTTCGAGTTCCGCGCCTTTGGGGGCGTAGGGGCGGGTGCGGACGTAGTCGAAGGTGGTGTCGTCGGGGGCGATCATGCCGGCGCGGGCGCCGCCCTCGATGCTCATGTTGCACACGGTCATGCGGCCGTCCATGGACAGGCCGCGGATGGCCTCGCCCGTGTATTCGATGACGTGGCCGGTGCCGCCGTTGACGCCCATGTGGCCTATGATGCCCAGGATCACGTCCTTGGCGGCGACGCCGTTGGGCAGTTGGCCGTCGACACGGACCTCCATGGTGCGAGGTTTGAACTGGCGCAGGGTTTGGGTGGCGAGGACGTGCTCGACCTCCGAGGTGCCGATGCCCACGGCGAAGCAACCCAGGGCGCCGTGGGTCGAAGTGTGGCTGTCGCCGCACACGACGGTCTTGCCGGGGAGGGTGTAGCCTAGGTCGGGACCGATGACGTGGACGATGCCCTGGTTCTCGCTGAATCGGTCGTAATAGAAGGGCAGCTCGAACTCGGCCGCGTTACGGTCCAATGCGTCCAGCTGCGCCTTGGAGATCTGGTCTTCGATAGGTCGGGTGAGTTCCCAGGTAGGCGTGTTGTGGTCTGCGGTGGCCACGGTGAGGTCCGGTCGCCGGACCTTGCGGCCAGCCATGCGGAGGCCGTCGAAGGCCTGCGGCGAGGTGACTTCATGCACCAGGTGCAGGTCAATGTAGATGAGGGATGGTTGCCCCGGCTCTTCGTGAACCACGTGGGCGTCCCAGATTTTTTCGAACATAGTGCGGGCGGCCAATTCAGTTCCTCCTCGGGCCGGCGCAGATTGAAGGCGGGCCGGCAGCGGTCACGATACAGCCCAAGATTATAGCATCGAGATGCGCAGGACCTCAGTGCTCACCCCGAAACTCGGTCATCATCAGTTCCACGATATCCTCTCGGGTAACGGCACCAATGAATTTTTCGCTATCACGATCCACCACCGGGATCGTGGAAAGGGACGTCTCGGTCATCCGCTGGAGAACGTCTTCAACGTGTTCCTCGGGCCAGGCCACCGGGGTCTTGCGACGCACGATGTCCTTGAGTGACGTTTGGGACCATGTGGATTTCGGCAGATATCTGAAGTTGGACAATGAGACCACGCCCACCAGAGCGCCTTTCTCAACCACGACGTAATCGTGTTGGTTCGGCATCGTCCAACGATCCGTGAAATCGCGCACCGACACGGATGGGTCCGGATGGCGACGGCTGCGATCCAGGATGTCGTTGACGGTGATGTTGTCGAGGGCGAAATGGACGATGCCGTGGGGGATGTCGGTGAGCGATTCGGGAAGATCTGACCGACGGCTGGCGCGACTGACTGCGAAACTGATGACGGGTGGCATCAGGAGAATGTAGCCGAACATCACGAGCACCAGGAAGGAGAACACCACCTCGTTGATGACGCCCGAATGCCAAAGGACCAATAGCAAGGCGATCTCGGCGACGCCCTTGCCCATCAGTCCCGATGCCACGGCGTAGGGGACCGTCAGTCGGGAAACGTAGGCGCCGATGAACGCGCCAACGAAGTTACCGAACAATGGAATCAGCGCTAGGGCGACCATGGTCCAGACCGGCAGAGTGATGAAGGAGAAGCTGAACTGCAGGCCAGCGGACGCGAAGAACAGGGGCACAAACAGCCCCTCAGCCACGCTGCGCAAGCCCGGTGTGATTTCCCGCCGGACCTGGTACGGCAGACCAGAAAGGGAGGCGCCGAACAGCAGTGCGCCCAGTGACCCATGGAGTCCCATGACCTCGGCCCCCCAGACGATGAGGAACAGGAACCCCAGGAGGAGGCCCAGAGAGAGTTGCGGCACCTGTATAACCCGCTGCAACAGCGCGACCACGGGCGGGAGGACCCGTGACGACAGGATCCATGACACCACGGCGAAACCGGCGACCTTGCCCAGCAGGATCAGGATACCGACGGGTGACACCTCATGGACGTGTTCGCCGATGCTGAATCCGATTATCAAGAGGACGATCAGCTCCGAAATGACCACGACGGTGAAGATCTGCATTCCCACGGGTTCTTTGAGTCGACCGTCGTCGACCAGCACCTTGGCCACGATGCCGAGGCTGGTCATGGAGAGGATGCCGGCCAGCGCCAAGGCTTCGGTGAAGGCGAGTCGAAGGCCGAAATCGAAAACCAGGTCGGTGGTCACCAGCATGGAGATGCCCATCGAGAGGATCACGGACAGGACAGCAGCGAGGAAATAGTGCCCTCTCAGGCTCGCCATGAAACTGGATATGTCGACTTCGTCCAGTCCGATGAGGAAGAAAAATATGAAGATCCCCAAGGTCAGCAAGAGTTCAATGTGCAGCGTGGAGTCAACGGACCAAACTCCGGTCAAATCCATGACCGGGCCCAGGATGATGCCGGCAGCGGCATAAGCGACGATAGCGTTCAGGCGCAGGCGGCGGAAGACACCTTCGAACAATTTGGCGGTAATGATCAGCGCGCCGAGGGCCAACAATGATTGTCGGAGTTCGATGGCACTTCCGGCGACACTGAACAATTCTGTGATTCCGAGAAACGGCAAATGTTCGACAAGCATATTGGTTGTCTCCGAGAGAGGGATTAAGGGATCTCGAAGCGTGCCGAGGAGACAGTATTTATATGTTCAGGAAACTTGCGCTAGATGATCAGCCATTCGATCGCCCATTATTTCGCAATTCGGGCAGTCGTACAAGCGGTCGGTTACCCTGTGATAAACTTGGCGCGTCCCATTTTGAACTCAAACCACGGAGGAAATCCGATGCCATCCGCCGAAGCTGTTGTATTGCCCGACAACGTTCGTCCCGTCCATTATGACCTGACGCTGACACCGAATTTCGACGACTTCACCTTCGACGGAGAGGTTGACGTTACGGTGAGCATGGAACCCGGCACCTCCGAAATCATGCTCAACTGCGCGGAGATCGAGATACATTCGGCGACCGTCAGCTGGACGGATGCAAACGGCGAACAGGAACAGGCAGCCAGCAACATCGCCTACGATGCCGACGCCGAAACCGCGACGATCAGCATCCCCGGGACGCCGGCTGACGGCCTGATGGGAAACCAGCACCTGCGGATGTCTTTCACCGGAGAACTCAACGACAAGCTGCGGGGCTTCTACCGCAGCCAGTACGTGAACCCCGAAGGCGAGACCGCCTATCTGGCAACCACCCAGTTTGAGGCAACAGATGCGCGGCGGGCCCTGCCCTGTTGGGATGAACCGGCGGCCAAAGCGACCTTCCAGGTGACGCTGATCGTGCCGGAGGAGATGGAGGCCGTTTCCAACACGCCGATCATCCAGGAAACCCGGGGCGAAAATGGCTTGAAGACACTGCTGTATGACAAGACGCCGGTGATGTCCACCTACCTGCTGGCGTTCGTAATCGGCGACCTGACGCACATCGAGAAAGAGGCGGCCGACGGGACGATTGTCGGGGTGTGGATGACCCGGGGCAAGGAGGAGCAGGGGCAGTTCGCTTTGGACACATCGGTTAAGCTGTTGTCCTTCTTCAACGACTATTTCGGCATCCCGTACCCGCTGCCCAAGCTGGACCACCTGGCGATCCCGGACTTTGCCGCCGGCGCAATGGAGAACTGGGGCTGCGTGACCTACCGGGAGACGGCGTTGCTGGTGGACCCGGAGAACTCTTCGTCGGGCACGCGACAGCGGGTAGCCGAGGTGGTCGCCCACGAGATGGCGCACATGTGGTTCGGTGACCTGGTGACCATGGAGTGGTGGGACGACCTGTGGCTGAACGAGAGTTTCGCCACGTGGGTGGGCACCAAGGCAGTGGACTGGCTGTTCCCGGAGTGGTCCATGTGGACGCAGTTCGTCAACATGGACACCAATCGGGCGTTCAGCCTGGACGGCCTGAAGAACTCGCACCCAATTGAGCAGGAAGTCGCCAATCCGGCGGAGGTGAGCCAGCTGTTCGACGCCATCAGCTACAGCAAGGGCGGGTCGGTGCTGCGTATGCTGGAGCATTTCCTGACGCCCAGCGTGTTTCGGATCGGGTTGAATACGTACCTGACACGCCACTCCTACCAGAACGCGCGCACTACCGATCTCTGGACGGCGCTGGAGGAATCCTCAGGGCAGCCGGTGAACTCCATCATGAGCAGCTGGACCGGCCAGACCGGGTATCCGGTGCTGGATGTGGCCGCGACCAACACCGAAAGCGGGCTGTCGCTGGAGGTTAGGCAGGAGCGGTTCGTCTTCGACTCGGTCCTGGGAGAGGACACCGGCGACGACGAGGAGCAGGTTTGGCCCGTGCCCTTGACCGTCGCAGCCGATGGGGCTCAGGTAACCGCGCACCTGGTCAGCGGTGCCACGGGCACGGTGGATGTTGCCGCGCCCACGCAGCCTGATTGGTTCAAGGTCAATCCCGATCAGACCGGCTTCTACCGGGTGAACTACACGGACACGGACCGGGAACGGCTGGCCTCACTGGTGGCTGACCGGACGCTGCCGGCGACCGACCGCCTGGGTATCCAGAACGACGCGTTTGCACTGTCCCGCGCCGGTCTGCTGCCGGTCACCCGCTTCCTGGCCCTGGCCGAGTCTTACCAGGACGAGACGGACGCATCGGTGTGGAGCGACCTGGCCACCAACTTGCGGGAGATCGAAAGCTTGATCGCCGACGAGCCGTACCTGGACGCCTACCATGCCTTCGGGCGACGATTGTTCGGTCCGGCGGCGCAACGGTCAGGATGGGAGGCGCGGCCGGGCGAAGGCCACCTGGATTCGCTGACGCGCTCCACGGTGCTGAGCCAGGCCGGCGTATACGGCGATCCTGACACCATCGCTCAGGCGCAGGAACTGTTTGAGGCTTACCAGACCGATTCCGGCAACGTGCGGCCTGACCTGCGCGGCGTGGTGTTCAGCCTGGTGGCGCAGTCTGGCGATCGCGCGGTCTACGACCGCATGTGGGATCTGGAGCGCGCCGCCGAGTTGCACGAGGAGAAGATCCGGTTCCTGATTTCCATGGCGCGGTTCCAGCAGGAGGATCTGCTGCGGGAGACCCTGGACCGGTCGCTCACCGACGACGTGCGGTTGCAGGACACCATATTCGTGGTGTCCGCGGTGGCGGCCAACAACCGGGGCCGGAGCCTGGCCTGGGAATTCCTGAAGGAACAGTGGGACGAGTTCGACCGGCGCTACGGCGGCGGCGGTTTCGGCCTCATGCGCCTGGTTGCCATCACCAACGCGTTCACCACCAACGAACAGCGAAACGACGTAGAAGCGTTCTTCGAGGCCCACCCCACGCCAGCCGCCGAACGGACGATCCGCCAAGCCTTGGAGCGCATCGCGCTGAACGTGGCCTGGCTGGATCGGAACCGGGACGAGTTGGCGCTGTATTTCGGTTAAGAGAGCCTCGGCGTGAACCTGTCGATTGAAACCAGCAAGATTGAGACGCAACGCCTGAAGGAGAAGGCATGAAATCCCGATACGTCGTTTGTATCGAAAACGGCGGTTATAAAGCCTCGTTGGAGGTTCGCAAAATCTACCGAGCGTTGCCCGATGAGTCGGCAGACAAAGTCGGATGGATCCGGGTCATTGACGAATCGGAAGAGGATTACCTTTTCCCGGGCAAGTATTTCATTCCTATTGAGTTGACGAAAGAAATCGAGCAGGCCCTTTACGCATCCGCGCCGCTTGGATAGCCGCAACTCATAGCCAGTAGAGATTCACCCAGATCGACGGCCTGGGCCAGGTCGTCATCCATGGGCCGGTTGGCTTCGCGGGGGTCGATCTCGGTGAGTCCATCAGGGTATGACCCGCGATCCAGTAGTGGCGGTCGCCCTCTACCGGCAAGCCCAACAGGTTGTCTACGGCAATGCCGAGGAGAGCACCGCGGGCGCGGTCGGACAGGTTGCTTGCGGATAGCTCACCGAGGCCGCGGCGATATAGCGGGCGACTTCCGGGGCTTGCAAAATGATCTCCGGATCGGTCATGGGAGCCCTCCTTTGGGCTGATTCGCAAACGAGTGCAGGGGTGATTTAAGAACGTTCCCGTTTGACACCCCCGCCGAATGCGGGTAGCCTTGATTGTGATTTACGGAACAAATGGCACTGAAATTATGGAATCTTCAGAACGCATCAACGAGCTGAAATCGTTGCTTGGCCAGCGCATCTTGATCACGGACGGCGCTATGGGGACCCAAATCCAGGCGCGGGGCTTGGGCCCCGAGGATTTTGGGGGCGAGGAGTACGAGGGGTGTAACGAGTACCTGAACATAACGCGCCCGGACGTGATCGAAGACATCCACCGGGGCTACCTGGATGCCGGCGCGGATATCATACAGACCAACACCTTCGGTGCAACCGCGCTGGTGCTGGGCGAGTATGATCTGGCTCACGAGGCGCGCCGGATCAACCGCGAGGCCGCGACTATCGCCCGGCGGGCGGCGGACGAGGCAACGACTGGCGACCCCGACAAGCCCCGTTTCGTGTACGGTGCCATGGGTCCGACCACGCGAACGATATCGGTCACGGGTGGCCTGACCTTTGACGAGTTGGCGGCCGATTATCACCAGCAGGCTGCCGGCCTCATTGAAGGTGGTGCCGACGTGTTGGTGCTGGAAACGGGCCAGGACACCATCAACATCAAGGCAGGGCTGGAGGGAATTGACCGCGCCCGCGCCGAACTGAACGCGGACGTTCCCATGGCGGTGCAAGGGACCATTGAACCCATGGGCACGCTGCTGGCCGGCCAGGACGCGGAGGCGTTCTACACCTCGTTGTCGCACCGGGACCTGCTCTGGGTAGGATTCAATTGCGCCACCGGGCCGGAGTTCATGACTGACCACATCCGGACGTTGCATGATCTATCGCGGTTCGGGATTGCCTGCGTGCCTAACGCGGGTCTGCCCGACGAGGACGGCAACTACAACGAAACGCCGGAGATGCTGGCGACAACCCTGGAGCGGTTCGCGTCCAACGGCTGGCTCAATGTAACCGGCGGGTGCTGCGGCACCGGCCCGGACCACATCCGGCAGTTGGTCGAAGCGATGGCAGAAAAGAAGCCCCGTGTTACTGAACCGGCGCCGGAGACCCGGGTGTCGGGCATCGAGGCTGTGGTGGTTAACGAAGACACGCGGCCGACAGTCGTCGGAGAACGGACCAACGTGCTGGGCAGCCGCCGGTTCAAGCGGCTGATAGCGGGTGAACGGTTCGAGGAAGCCGCCGAGATTGGCCGCCGGCAGGTGCGCAACGGCGCCCACGTGCTGGACGTGTGCCTGCAGGACCCGGACCGGGATGAGACGTCGGACGTGATCAAGTTCCTGGACCAGCTCAACCGGCGGGTCAAGGCCCCGATCATGATCGACTCGACGGACGCGGCGGTGATCGAGGAGTCGCTGAAACGACTGCAGGGCAAGTCCATCATCAACTCCATCAACCTGGAGGATGGCGAGGAGCGTTTCCAGCGGGTGGTGCCGTTGGCCCGCCGCTACGGCGCGGCGCTGGTGGTGGGATGCATCGATGATGATCCCAACCAGGCGCAGGCGATTACGCGAGAGCGGAAGCTGGAAATCGCCCGCCGTTCTCACAAGCTGCTGACCGAGAAGTATGGAGTGCCCGCAGAAGACATCATCTTTGATCCGCTGGTGTTCCCTGCCGGAACGGGCGACGAAAACTACGTGGGTTCGGCGGCAGAGACCATCGAAGGCGTGCGGATGATCAAGGAGGCGTTGCCCCAGACCAAGACGGTGCTGGGTATCTCCAACGTGTCCTTTGGGCTGCCGGCTGCTGGCCGCGAGGTGTTCAACTCGGTTTTCCTGTACCACTGCACGCAGGCAGGCCTGGACATGGCCATCGTCAACTCGGAGATGATGCAACGTTACGCCAGCATCCCCGAGGAAGAGCGCAAGCTGTCCGAGGACCTGATCTGGAACCGTGGCGAGGATCCGGTGGCCGCCTTTGCCGCGCACTTCCGCGACCGGGCTCCGAGAGCCACCGCGGAGGAACGGTTGGCATTGCCGCTGGACGACCGACTGGCGCAGTGTATCATCGAGGGGAGCAAGGAAGGACTGGCCGAGGACCTGGACCTGGCGTTGCAGGAACGGGAGCCGCTGGCGATCATCAATGGGCCATTGATGGCAGGGATGGACGAAGTCGGCCGGCAGTTCAACGCCAACCAGCTGATCGTCGCCGAGGTGTTGCAGAGCGCCGAGGCCATGAAATTCGCGGTGGCCCACCTGGAACCACACATGGAGCGCACCGATGCCGCGTCGCGGGGACGGGTCCTGTTGGCAACCGTCAAGGGCGATGTGCACGACATCGGCAAGAACCTGGTGGAGATCATCCTGTCCAACAACGGTTACAGCGTAATCAACCTGGGGATCAAGGTCGCGGCCCAGGAGCTGATCGCTGGATATCGGGAGCACCAGCCGGACATAATCGGGTTGTCGGGACTGCTGGTGAAGTCGGCCCAGATGATGGTCGAAACGGTGCAGGACTTCCGCTCGGCCGGCATCGCGGCGCCGGTGCTGGTTGGGGGCGCGGCCCTGTCCAACCGGTTCACCCGGCTGCGCATCGCTCCGGAGTACGACGGGCTCGTCGCATACTCGCCGGACGCCATGAGCGGGCTGGCGTTGGCCAACGTGATCCAGGACGCCGACGAGCGCGAGCGGCTGATCGCGCGGTTGGAGACCGAAAGCGCCGAGATCCAAGAGGAAGTGGCCGCACGTGGGTAATGCCGGCACTGCATCCGGCGTGGCTCCGCTGGAAACTTCTCCCCGGCCGCCGGACCTGCGGCTGCACGTGCTGGACGACTACGATCTGGACGAGATCTTCGGGTACATCAACCCGCAGATGCTCTACGTGCGCCATTTGGGATACCGGGGGCGTTTCTGGGAGGCGCTGCGGGAGGACGAACCGAAAGCCGTTGAATTGCGCCGGCAGGTGCAGAAGGTCGAGGACGTGATGCTGTCCCGCGCGGACATCGGCGCCCGGGCGGTGTTCAAGTTCTTCCCGTGCCGGTCTGAAGGCCAGTGGCTGATCGTTTACGAATCGGACGGGACCACTGAGCTGGAGCGTTTCTATTTTGGCCGTCAGCAGGAACGCGAGGGGCTTTGCCTGGCCGACTACGCGCGGCCGGTTGGCGATGGCCCCGTCGATTACCTGGCGATGTTCGCGACCACGGTTGGCCCGGGAATCCGGGAACTGTCCGAACGGTGGAAGAACGACGGGCGGTACTTGGACTCCCACACGCTGCAAGCGCTGGCAATCGAATCGGCGGAAGGCTTCGCGGAGTTGCTGCACAAGCGGATCCGAACCATGTGGAACATCGGTGAACCGTCGGGCTTGAAGGTGAGTGGCGAGGACGAGCTGCGCGACCTGTTCCGGGCCAACTACCGGGGCAAGCGGTACTCGTTCGGATACCCGGCTTGTCCCCGGCTGGAAGACCAGGAGAAGCTGTTCGCCCTGCTGGACGTGACGGCGAATATCGGCGTCGAGCTGACCGACGGCTACATGATGGACCCGGAAGGGTCGGTCTCAGCCGTGGTGCTCCACCATCCGCAGGCCAAGTATTTCAACCTGGACGAGGCGGATATTGAGAGGTTGGAAACCGAAATTGCGCAGATGCCGGCGGGTCAATAGGCTATGGGATCGCGCTCTGACCACCGGCCCGTAGCCTTTTGGGATACGGGCTTTATTTTTTCGCCTGAAACCTCGTCATTCCCGCGCAAGCGGGAATCCAGCAAACCCTTCCGGTCAGGAATTGTGGATCCCGGCTGTCGCTGGAATGACGGATATGAGCGCAGACTAACGGTTTCCCGCTGGGGCTACCGCTCTCTACTGGGCGGTGAAACCGCCATCGACGACCAGTTCGGCGCCGGTGATGTAGGAGGCCTCGTCGCTGGCGAGGAACAGGACGGCGTAGGCCACCTCTTCCCGGTCGCCGACACGCTTCATGGGGATGTTGGCGAGCATCGCGTTGCGGGTTTCCGAGTTGGCGGAACCGCCGGCCATGGGCGGCATCAGGCCGGGATGGACCGAATTGACGCGGATGCCGGCTTCGGCCCAACGCACCGCCGCCGATTTGGTCATCAGGCGGACGGCGCCCTTGGAAGCGTTGTAGCCCATGTGGATGAAGTCCTGGCCGACGATGCCGGAAATGGACGAAATGTTGACGATGCTGCCGCCTTCTCCCTGTTCCATGGCGGCGATGGCGTGCTTCATGCCGAGGAAGACGCCCTTGGCGTTGATGTTCAGCAGGCGGTCCCAAGTGGTGGTGCCCAGGTTGTCCTCTTCGTCGTAGCCGGAGATGCCGGCGTTGTTCACCAGGATGTCCAGCCTGCCGTAGCGGCCCACCGCGTCGGCGATGACCTGGCGCCAGTTGTCCTCGTCGGTCACATTGAGATGGGCGAACTCGGCGCTGCCGCCGCCGGATACGATGTCGTCGGCCACTCGCTGGCCGGTGTCGTCGGTAACGTCGCAGACGACAACGGTGGCTCCCTCTTCGGCGAAGAGGCGGGCTTCGACTTCGCCCATACCGCGGGCGGCTCCGGTAACGATGGCGATTTTGCCTTCCAGCCTGGGCATAGCAACTCTCCTGCGGGACCCGTGAAACGGACGTGCGGGCCGGATTATAGCATCGGCCCGGCTAGATTCTGCCACCGGGCTTGACGTATCAATGACGACCATCCAGACCACCGATCCGATGCTGGCCGCCGCACGAACCGGCACGTCGCCCGACACGCTCCTCAGCCATGCTGGAGGGTATGAGGAAGCCGGTGGGTTTCCTAGGCATACCGCGGTGATAGATATCGGGTCCGGCTCGGCGCGGGCGGTGGTGATGCAGGTCAACCGGGGCGGAGGGATTGAGATCGTTGCCCAGCAGAGAGTAACGCTCAACCTGATGAGCCATGTCGGCAGCGACGGCTACCTGGACGAAACAGGTGTGGCGAGCACGCTGGACGCGCTGGAAGACTTCGCCCTGGTGGCGCGGGCATACGGGATCGAAACGATCCACGCCGTGGCCACCGCCGCGCTGCGCGAGTCGGGCAACGCCGAAAGGATAACGGTCGCGGCCCGTCAACGGTTTGGGGTACCGCTGCGGATCATCGACGGTTCCGATGAAGCGGCCTACTGCTTCGTGGGCGCGATCCACGGTTTGCGAACAAACGACGGATTGCTGGCGGATATCGGTGGCGGCAGCACCGAGTTGGTGCAGTTTCGCGACCGGGAGCTGGTGTCCCGCGTGTCGTTGCCGTTGGGCAGTCTGCGGATCGCCAACCAGTTCGAGCTGGGGGATCGTCCGGCCGCAGCATCAATGCAGGCAGCTTACGAGCACGTGCGGACGGTTCTCAACAACGCTGGAGTTGAGCCGCTTCCCGAGGACGCGACCCTGGTCGGTTCGGGAGGTTCGGTGCGTTTGCTGTCCCGGTTGGACCGGGCACGAGAACCTTACCCGATCATCAAGCTGCATGGGTACGAGATCCGCGCTTCTGCCCTGGTGGAGCAGATTGAACAATTGGCTTCGATGTCCCGGATCGATAGGGCCAGCATTCCGGGGATGAATCCGGAGCGAAGTCACTCCATAATCGGTGGCGGCGTAGTTGCACACGCGTTGATGCAGCACCTGGGAACGGACCGTTTGCTGGTTTCCGGCCAGGGACTGCGCGAAGGACTGGCGCGCCATCCGGAACCGCCGTCGATGTGCGAAAGCGTACAACTGCCTCCTTTGGAATCGGTGAGGTCGGAATCGCTGGCGGATCTGGTGGGAAGGTTCGCAGATCGTTTTGGTCAGCGAGGAGAGAGGCGAGCGGAGTTGGCCGGACGCATCGCGGACGCGGTGTGGAACGGAGGCAACCGACAATTAGCCAATTCGCTGCGATGCGCGGCGCGGCTCCTGGATATCGGAAACGCGGTGGACTATTACAATCGCCTCAACAGGACTGCGAGTATAATAGTGCGAACCGACCTCCCCGGATTTACCCACGCGGAATCAGCGCAGATTGCGACCACGCTGCTGGCGGCGGAGTTTGGCCCCATGCCGCGTCGGTTCCGGCAAAACAGGTTGGTGTCTCCGGCAGATTTGCAGTTGATCGACCAGGCGGCGGCGATTCTCATTGTGGCGGACGAATTGGACGGCAGATTGCCCCAGGGAACTGAGGCGAACGCGGTTACAATAAATCAGGAGAAGGGAACCTGGCGTATCGTGACTCCGTTTTGGTCAGCAGTGGCGGCTTCGGGTCTGCCGGCAAGGTGGAGTAAAGCGTTTGAGGAAGACATCCGAATAGAGAGGGGTGCACTATGACGGTTTTGCAGAAAGAACACGCGTACAAGATGGGCGAACGCTACGGATTCCACCCGGACGATGGGAAGTTTCCCGGCAAACTAATAATCGTTGAAGGCATCGACGGATCTGGCAAAAGCACTCAGATTGACCTGCTCGGCAAGTGGCTCAACAGCCAGAACCTGGTGACTGTGTCCACGGATTGGAACTCGTCGCCCATAGTACGGCGGACCACCAAGCGCGGAAAGGTCGAGGAACTGCTGACCCCGATGTCGTTCAGCCTGATCCACGCGGCAGACTTCGCCAACCGGGTGCACGCTCAAATCATTCCTGCACTTAGGGCGGGCGCCACCGTGCTGGCCGACAGGTACGTGTTCACCGCCTTTGCCCGCGACGCAGCCCGGGGAGTGAACCGCGAATGGTTGAGGCGGGTCTATTCGTTCGCGGTGCAACCTTCGTTGGCGCTTTACTTCAAGGTGCCGCTGGACGTTTCCATCCATCGCATCACGGTGGGACGGGAAGAATTGGGCTATTACGAGTCGGGCCAGGACATGGGGTTCTCCAATGACCGGGAGGAATCTTTCCGCATCTTCCAGGGTCGGCTGCTCGAGGAATACGACGCGCTGACCGAAGAATTCGGGCTGATGACCATCGATGCCACGCAGCCTATCGCGGTGCAGCAGCAGCAAGTGAGGCGGTATGTCGAACCGCTGCTCGAAGGCGCGATGGATATCCGGGGGCAGAGCGTCCCGGAGGCGCTGGGACGACACGGCCTGACCGGCCGGTACATCACAACCCCGGTGCGACGCCGAATGACCGAGCAGGAAGCGCTGGCTGCTGCCAAGTCCGACGGCTAGAGCGTAAGTTTACCGGCGGGATTCCACCGGTGCTAACGGCCTGATCCAAGCGACGCCAAGGAGCGACCACGATGGACAACGTCAGGTTCTACGGTCACACGCCGCCCGGAGCTGGTAACGAACCCACCCCGGGCCGCTTGGTGGTGGTAGAAGGCACGGACGGTGTAGGACGATCAACCCAGATAGCGATGCTCAGGGAGTGGCTGGAAGCGGAAGGGTACGCAGTCCTGGTCACGGGTTTCCGGCGGTCGGAGTTGGCCGCCAGCGGTATCGACCGGGCCATGCGCGGCAATACCCTGGACCCGCTGACGCTCAACCTGTTCTACGCCACCGATTTCTGGGACCGGTTGGAAAAGAACATCGTGCCGGCCCTGCGTTCCGGCATGGTGGCGCTGGTTGATCGCTACATCTTTTCCATTATTGCCAGGGCCAGGGTGCGCGGAGTGTCTCCCCGCTGGCTGAACGACGTTTTTGAATTCGCGGTAGTGCCGGATATCGTTCTGTATCTGGACGTGGACGTCGAGCACCTGGTGCCGCGGGTTCTGTCCGTACGGCAACTGGACCACTGGGAGTCGGGCGAGGACTTCCTGCGCGGGCCCGACCTCTACGAAAACTTCATCCAGTACCAGTCGGCGCTGATCGACGAGTTTCGCGAGCTGGCCAAGGAGCACCAGTTTGTTACCGTGGACGGGCGCGGCAGCGTGGGCGACGTTTTTGAGGCCTTGCAAACCGAGGTTCGCAAGGCCCTGGAAGGCATGGGCGGGTAGCGAATTCTACAGGCCCAGGGCGTCCGCCAAGCGTCGCCGATGAAACTTCGGGTCGCCGAGGAACTGGTAGAGTGTGCGCGAGGCCGTGGTGTGCAGCGTAAGGCCGTACTCGGTGGTGCTGCCCACGCCGGCATGAACTTCATGGGCGTGGTTGCAGGCGTTGTAGTAAGCGGCGCTGCTCACGGCCTTGGCAAGATGAATGCTGTCGGAAGCATCTCTTTCGGAGTCCAGCTTCCATAGCGCTTCGTAGGTGGTCCAGCGGGCGGCGTCCAGCTCGTTGACGAGGTTGATGATGTGGTCCTGCACGCGCTGGAAACGGCCGATGGGCGTGCCGAACTGGATGCGCGTGCGGCTGTAGTCCACGGACATCTCGTAGACCTGCTGAGAACCTCCCACCTGGAAGGCGCAGAGCAGGGGGATGGAAGCGCTTACGGCGCGTTCCAGGGCATCCCAGCCGCCGCCGAAGGTGGCGCCGAGGATCGCGGAAGGCGCGATCTGCACCCCGTCCAGACGGACTTCCGCCAAGTTCCAGGCGAAGCCCTCCAAGCGTCGGATCGACACGCCCGGCGCGTCGGCGGGGATGATCACGAGGCCGACGTGCTGCCGGTTCTCGGTGCGCACCGCGCAGATGAGATCGGTGGCGGATGCGGCATCATACACGTAAACCTTGGTGCCGGAGATGCGGTACCCGTCGCCGCTGGCCGTGGCCAGGGTCTGCACGTCGGATTCGTCCCACTGGTAATCGGCCTCGGTGATTGCCAGGGCCACCGTGCGCCGCCCGGAGGCGAGGTCAGGCAACAGGGAGCGCTTCTGGTCGGTGGTGCCGGCCTCCAGGATGGTGAGCGCGCCCAGCGCGGCCGAGCTCAGGTGTGGCCCGGGGACGGGGCCTCGGCCCAGCTCCTCAAACAACACCCCGGCATCGGTATATGAGCCGCCTTCGCCACCGAATTCGGTGGGAATTATGATCCCCAGCCAACCGGTGCCGGCAAGTTTTTGCCAGGGCTCGGACGGCGCGCTCTGCCCAGTGGCAGACAACTCCAGCAGGGTTTCCTTGGGATACTCGGTGTCCACAAAACGGCGTACCGCCGCCTTGAGCATTTCCTGTTCTTCGCTGAGGGCCAGGTCCATGGGGTCGATTACTCCTGAATGGCGGCAACGTCCCTGACGTTGCCGCGTAAAACGAACTCTCTACGAATCTCAGATCAGGCGAGGGCGCCGGCGCGTTCGCGCTGCTGGCGTCCGATTCCGATGCGACGGGCCATGATGACCTTCTGGATATCGGTGGTGCCGCCGGGGTGGAGGGCGATGATCGCTGCCCGCTGGTGGGACTCGATGTGGCCCTCACCGGCGCCCCACTGCTCGTCCTTGGTCAAGGCGGCAGGGCCCAGGATGTCGAGGATACCGGTGGCGATACGGAGGCCGGACTGCTTGCGGAAGTAGGATGCTTGGGGCCCTTCGTAGGTGATATGGGCGCCGCTGTGGCGCATCCAATAGTTGCGCAGCTGGAACAGGCGACCGATTTCAGCGTCAATGTAGATGTCGACCAGGCGCTCGCGGACATCGGAGTCCTTGCTCAGGGCCTCGCCGCGACGGTTGTTGGTCTTGCAGTAGTCGAAGATGCGGTCGACGATCCAGTTTCGGCCAATCTTCCCGCCAGTGCCGTGCTCCAGCTCCAGGTGGGTGGTGGCAACCTTCCAGCCCTCGTTTTCGCCGCCGATCAGGTTGCGGGCGGGGACGCGAACGTTGTCGAAGTAGACGATGTTCTTGACGCCGGAACCGGCGCCAGACTCGCCAGCGGAGGACAGCAAGTCCATCGGGAAAACGCTGATGCCCGGCAGATTGGACGGCACCATGAACCAGCTCAGGTTATGGTGCCGGTCGCCCTCTGGATCGGTGCAGGTGATGGTCCACATGTAGTCGGAACCGTGCGCGCTGCCGACGTATACCTTCTGGCCGTTGATGACATAATCGTCGCCGTCACGGCGGGCCGCCGTCTTGGCGTTGGCCAGGTCGGAGCCGGCTTCGGGCTCCGTGAGCAGCTGCCAGGTGCGGATTTCGCCCTTGAAGATCTTGGGCAGGAATTCCTGCTTCTGCTCCTCGGAGCCCCAGACGAGGATGGAGTTGCCGCCAAGGCGTCCACCCGAGTCGTAATACGGAGGCAGCGACAGGTTGTAGTTGTCGATCTCCTCTTCCAGCACTACGGAGTGGTCGACGGTCAGACCGCCGCCGCCGTACTCCTGGGGAGCGGTGGGCCAGAGCCAACCCTTGTCGCCCAACCGCCGGCCCAACTCGCGGCGGAGCTGGTACTGCTCGAAGGTCAGGTCAATGGAGTCGGCGGGATGCTGGATGCCGGCGGGGATATTGTCGCGGAGCCAGTCCTGCACCTCGGTGCGGAAGGCTTCCTGCTCGGCAGTATAGGTTGGTTCGAAGTCCATGGCATGCCTCGAAAACGGCCGGGTCATGGCCCGGCCGGGGTGTTTCGGGAATTAGTGGGCAATTATGCCGGATGGGACGGGATGGGGCAACCGGGGCTGCAATGTGTTGACGGAGCTATGCGTATGCCGTATGCTTGCTATAGACATACGACATATAATTATCTGCTGGAGGCCAAGATGAGAATTGGGATCAACGTACCAAACGACTTGATGAAGCGGCTGGAGCCGCTGAAGCCGGAGCTGAACATCTCGCAGGTTTGCCGGGATGCTCTCACGGCCAAAGCGGAGAAATACGAGCAGATGAAAGCCAGTATGAACGAGGACGGCATCAGTTCAGCAGTGAAAAAAATCGGGGATCAGGAAGCGGAATTCCGAGCTGCGGTAGAAGTTGACTGGGAACGGCTGGCCAAGGAAGACGCAGCTGCTTGGGTGCAAGCCGCCGGCTGGGATCAATGGCAGAACTTACGTGAAGATCTTCATTTCTACAAATCACCGCACATTCCCCAGTGGGAAATCATTTTTCCGCCGGACATAGACGGAGTCCCGGATTTCTATACCAGATGGGACGAATTAAGTCGCCGGGGGGACGAGATGGAGAAGAAGCACCCCGGTTTCAGGAGTTGGTTTCTCAAGAATAGGCAACACTTCGATGTTGCTCACCAAGCGTATATGATCGCTTGGCTGGCGTTTACGGACGAGGTTTGGGAGCTGGTTCAGCAACGTAAATTGGAGCATCTCGAGCAACAGCTGGCCCAGCGCGCGGCGCCGCCAGAGCCCAAAGTGCCAGAGCATCTGTTTGGTGATGTTCAGTCTCCAAAGGAACAGCCATTTCGAGTCGCTCCCCATCACGCCGGATACGCTCCCGGTATTGACCCGCTGAAGCTAAATCACTTCAGTTGACGCAGCGATTCCCAATCGCTACGCTGATAATGAATCAACAGGTTCGGGGGCAATCCTCATGGCAGCAATACGACCGCCGGGCGACATCAGCGTCATTGGGCGGGGCATTTACCAGGAGCGCATCCTGCCTAACCTGTCACCGTCTGACAAAGGCAAAGTCATTTTCATCGACATTGAGACGGGCGGGTATGAAATTGACGCCGACGAATGCGCGGCGATGATACGCTTCATGGAGCGGTTCCCCAACGCTGTCGGCTGGTCCGAGCGGGTGGGCTACCCCTACGTCCACCGAATTGGCTAATCCGCCCCTTTTGCGTGAACGATGATCTATGGCAATGTAATCGCCCTTGACCACCCGCCGCTCACCGGCAAGCCGGTTGTCAGCATCACCGTCGCCAATCCCTCAGAACCGCAGCCTGCCATACCGTTTGACGCCACCGTAGATACCGGGTTCACCGGATTCCTCACTCTCCGGCCTGGCGTGATCGCTCAACTTCGCTTGCCTTTTATCACGAACCAGCCCGCGGTGTTAGCAAACGGCACCGTCAGTAGTTACGATGTCCATGTCGGGCGCGTCGTGTGGCACGGCGGAGAGCGCATTGTCCCCGTTTACAGCATGGACAGCGACCCGCTCATCGGCATGGCCCTGCTGTGGAACAGCCGGCTGACTGTGGACATCGTTCCCAACGGCTTGGTCAGTATCGTCCCCCTTGCGCCCTGACCGCAGGCTGGGGTTTTAGCGGCTCCGCAGCGCCCGCCCCGGCCGCGCCCCGGTGTGCTGGCCGTTGTCGATGACTAGGGAACCATTGACGGCAACGTAGTCGATGCCGACGGGGAATTGCAGCGGGTCGTCGAAGGTGGCCGGGGTGTCGACGCCGGACGGGTCGAACAGGACGAGGTCAGCCTTGGCGCCGTCGCGGATGACGCCGCGGTCGGACAGGCCCAGGCGTTTGGCGGGCGCGCCGGTCATCTTGCGGATAGCCTCTTCCAGGGAGAACAGGCCCTCGCCGCGAACGAACTGGGCCAGCACGTAGGGATAGGTCCCATAGGTGCGAGGATTGGGGCGGCCGCCGGTGAGGATGGCGTCAGTGCCGATCATTTGGGCCGGGTGGGACGCGATTTCCCGGATGTTTTCTAGGTTGCCGGTGCGTGCGACGAAGGCGACCTGGAGGTCTTCCTCCAGCAGCAAGTCGCAGACGGCGTCGACCATCCGCCCGCCCCAATGCGTGGCCAGTTCTTCCAGGGACCGGCCCTCCCATTCCTTGTTCTTGTCCGAGGCAATGTGGGCGAAGATGTAATTGTCTAGCGTCTGGCCTCCCCACTGGGGTTCCACTGCGCGAACCATCAGGTCGCGCACGTTGGGGTCGGCGAGCCGGGTCATCAGCGCCTGAGGGCCGCCGGCGTGGACCCAGTACGGCAGCAACGAGTGGAGGATAGTGCTGGCTGCCGGGTAGGGGTATTGGTCGAAGGTGACGTCCTGGCCGCGGTTGTGGGCGTCGTCGACCAGGGCGGTCATCTGCTGCCCCAGGCCGGCCACCGGGCTGTGGTAATGGGAGATGTGCACGGGCGCACCGGAACGCCGCCCGATTTCCAGCGCCTCGCGGAAGGGATCAAGAAGGCGGTCTCCCAGGGTGTAGCGGGCGTGGGTGCAGTAAAAACCGCCCTCTTCTGCAACCACGGTGGCGATGGCGGCGAGTTCGCTAGTGTCGCTGTAGGCGCCGGGCGCGTAGGTGAGTCCCGTGGTGAAGCCGAACGCGCCGTCCCGCATCCCTTGCCGGGTGAGATCGCGCATGGTGTTCAGTTCTGAGTCGGTGGGCAGGCGAGACGACCAACCCATGGCGGCGACGCGGATTGCGGCGTGAGGGACCATGTGGACGACGTTGCAGGTGGAGTTCCCGTCGAAGAGCGCGAGGAAGTCTGCCACGCTGCTCCACCGGACATCAGGCGGCGAGCCGTTGACCGCTGCCAGGTATACCAGCAGCTGCTCCAAAGCACGGGGGGTCGTGGGCGCATAGGACAAGCCGTCCATGCCCAGGGCCTCGGTGGTTACACCCTGGCGGATCTTGGGCTGGTGGTCGGGGTCAGTGAGCAGCTTCAGGTCGGAGTGGGAGTGTATATCGATGAAGCCGGGGCAGATCACGTGGCCGCTGGCGTCGATGGTGCGGCCGGCATCCACCGCCGACGTCTCGCCGGTTATGACCTGGATGGTGTCGCCGGTGATGGCAACGCTGGCCCGATAGCCGGGAGATCCGGTGCCGTCGATCACCGTGCCGTTAGCAAATAACAAATCAACCATGTGTCCGCTCCATTCGGGCCGGCGTGGTACCCGGGCTGACGTCCGGTGGCAGTGTTCCGTGTTGTCGCGCATCATACACCGGGAGATGCGTCAGCCAATGGGCCCGGAGCGCATCGGGAACCGATTTGGGCTATAATGGCGGGGAGATACCCACCTGGAAGGAGAATAGCCATGCCGGCAACCGTGAATCGCGATGAAGTTTACGAAGCGCTCCGCACGGTGTACGACCCGGAAATACCGGTGAACGTGGTGGACCTGGGCTTGATCTACGACGTGCAGGTCAGCGACGCCAACGACGTGTTCGTGCAGATGACGCTGACGTTCCCCGGTTGTGGCATGGGCCCGCACATCGCCCAACAGGCCGAGTGGGCGGTGCAGGACGTGGAAGGGGTTGAAGAGGTCAACATCGAGTTGACTTTCGATCCGCCGTGGTCTCCTGATCTGATCAGCGAGGAAGCCCGCAACATGCTGGGCATCTAACCCCTTTGGCACGCCCAGGATCGCCCGGATACGGAGAACAACCCTACGATGGCAACGCCACAGCAGCCCAACGCCCAGCAGAACGCCCGTCTGGAGCAGATCCGGAGGCAATGGGCGCAAAAACGTCAAATCACGGATCGCCTGGCCTCCGTGCGGACGAAAATAGGCGTGTACAGCGGCAAGGGCGGCGTGGGCAAGACCACGGTGGCCTGCAACCTGGCGACGATCCTGGCCAAGCAAGGCGAGCGAGTGGGGCTGCTGGACGTGGACATCGACTGCCCCAACGTGACCCGGGTCATGGGCATCACCGACAAGCCCGACTATCGCGACGGGCAGATCAGCCCGGCGGAAGGGCACGGCGTCAAGGTGGTCTCCATGGCGTTCTTCCAGGAGAACGAGGACGAGGCGATCATCTGGCGCGGCCCGATGATCCACAACGCCATCAACCAGTTTCTCCAGGCGACGGATTGGGGAGAATTGGATTACCTGATCGTGGACCTGCCGCCGGGAACGTCCGACTCCCCGTTGACCGTGATGCAGACGCTGCCCATGGACGGGTTCGTGGTGGTGAGCACGCCGCAGGATCTGGCGATCATCGACGCCAAGCGGTGCATCAACATGATCCGCAAGCTGAACCTGAACGTGGTGGGGATCGTCGAGAACTACGCGGGCGATATCTTTGGCGAAGGCGCGGGCCGCCAGCTGGCCGAGGATATCGACGCGCCGTTCCTGGGCAGCATGTCCCTCAATTCGTCCTACCGGGACACCAGCAGGCCGACGGTACTGGTGGACGATACGGTCAGCGGTGAGTACGCCTCCGTGGCCGACGAACTGCGCCGCAGCCTGAAAGCCTTCGGCCGGGAAGCCTGAAGTCGCCCCGGGCTTGGTAAGAGATTGAGTTGCGGCCGCGCTCGCGACTGCTGCAAAGGATCCTCTCGGGCCGGTCGGATGCGAATATCCGATTCAACGACTTGCTGGTCCTGCTCCGGCACATGGGCTTCGACGAGCGTGTACGCGGCAGCCACCATGTCTTTCGAAGGGCTGACGTGCCCAGAAGAATAAATCTGCAACGCTACGGGAGCCAGGCCGAAGCTTATCAAGTGCGGCAAGTGCGAGAGATCATCCTACAGTACGGGTTGCACGAATCCGAGGACGGCGGCTGATGCGCAAGTATGAAATCGCCATATTCTGGAGCGACGAAGACGACCTGTACATCGCTTATGCGCCGGAACTTCCGGGTTGCATGGCCCATGGCGACTCTTATGAAGACGCGCTTAAGAGCATTACGGAGGCGATGGAACTCTGGCTTGAAGTAGCCGATGAATTCGGGGACCCGGTCCCGGAACCCAAGGTCAACCGGATAACCTTCGACATCCACAAGACTGCGCCAGAATTGCCAGCCATTGCGGGCGCATGACCACTGCCCAACCCTACGATGCGCGCCGTTCCATTCCCTCTTCCAGCGCCGGAAAGGGTACGAAAGGCGACCCGGGCAATTCATTCGGCGGCGGACCGTCGATGGCATGCATCCTGAGGAGCGCCGCAACCTCCTGTTGGATGGCTTCCTGAGCGAAGGGGTTGAGTTCGCCCATCTGGCGGAACTTCCGGTACCGTTGCTTGACGAGCTTGCCGGTGGAAACGCGGCTGGCCTCGGCCAGATGCTTGTAGATGGAATATTCCAGCCCTTCCACAGCCTGGCGCGGGTCGAGGTGGGCGCCGCCGGCGGGTTCGGGCACGACCTGGTCGATAATGCCAAGTTCCTGGCAGTCTCGAGCGGTGAGCATGAGCGCCTCGGCGGCCTCGCGAGTGAGGTAACGTTCGCGCCGAGGGCCACCCACCGCGTGGTGCAGCGAAATCGGCGAGTAGATCGCGTACTGCTGCATCAGGATGCGGTCGGAAAGGCTCAACGCCAGGGCTGCCTCGTTGCCGGCCTCGCCGATGATCACGGAAACGACCGGGGTTTCTGCCTCGATCATCATTGACAGGCTGCGGGCGATAGCGTTGCCCACACCGTGCTCCTCGGATTCAAGCCGGGGATCAGCGCCCTGGGAATCAATTAAGGTGACCAGGGGCAGGTTAAACCTGGCGGCCAAGCTGATGATGCGTTGCGCTTTGCGCAGCCCGTCCGGGTGGACGTGATACCGGCTGCGGTCAGTATCGTGGGAGTGGATCCGCTGCTGTCCGATGACGGCAACGGGATGTCCGCGCAGCAGGCCGATGCCGCCTACCACGGTCCGGTCGTCGCTGCTGACCCGGTCGCCGCAAATCTCGAAGAAATCGTCGAGGATGTGGCGCATGTAGTAGAGGGCATCGGGCCGCTCGTCATGCGTGGCGGCCTCCACTGATTCCCAGGTCTCAGTGTCTTCGGCGGCTGGAGCCTGCAGGCGGGAGACGGCGCGGCGGCCCAGGCGGATCGCTTCCGGCTCTGCCAGCAGGGCAAGCAATTGGCTGACCCGCGATTGCAGTTGCTCGCGGTCAACCACGTTGTCCAGAAGGCCCCGGCGAAGATGATACTCGGCTGTGTGTACGTCCGGCGGGACCTGTCGCTCCGTCGCCTCGATCATGGTGCGGATGGGAGAGAGCCCCACTACCGAGCCGGGTTCGGCGATGATGACGTCAGCGAGATTTGCGAAACTGCCATAGGCCTGCCCCGTGGAAGGATTGGCCAGCACGGCGATAAACGGCATCGACGCTTCCCGGAGTTTGTTCGCGGCGGTGACGGTCTTGGCCATCTGCATCAGCGACAGGACACCTTCCTGGGTCCGGGTTCCACCGCCGGTAACCAGCGCGACGACGGGAAGGTCCCGACGGGCGGCGTGTTCGAAAGCCAGGGCGACCTTTTCGCCAACCACGCTACTCATGCTGCCGCCCATGAAGCCGTAGTCCAGGACGACAAGCATCACGTTCCGGCCGTCGATTTTGCAGGTTCCGGTGACTGCGGCCTCAGTCAGGCCGGTGCGGTCCTGGCTCTGGGTGATCTGGTCGTCATAAGTGGTGCGGTTCGAGAATGCCAAAGGCGCGACGGAGCGCACGTAGCGGTTGTGCTCGCGAAAGGTGCGACGATCCGCCAGCAGCTCGATCCGTTCACGGGCCGACAGTGTGTAGTGGAAACGGCAGAACGGGCAAACCCGGTAATCGAGGTAGGCCTTGGAATCGCTGATCGATTCGTGGCAGTACAGGCAATGGTCATGCATTGCAGACAAGTACATCTCCTCCAGCTCGTCCCCGTCGCTGAAGAGGTGCACTAGGAAGTTGGTCAGATTGCGGACCGGCACCTAAACCTCTCCTTTAGTTGCCGAAAAAGCTGATGGCGGTGCGAGGCGAATTCAGTCGGCTTTTGCACGCCCTAAGTCCGTTCCAGTTACATCTCTATTTTACACAATAGCAATTTCGTCGAACCCCGGAATGTGGGATCGAATCCAGAGAGATCATGCGCCGCGCGACACGGGCTCACACTCGGCAGCCGTGGTCTCCTTGTCAAACTCGAGGCCGGCGTCGGTTTGCCGATGCGCATCAGGAGGTATCGGCGCCGGTGGGTTGAGGATCGAACCGGATGAAAGTGGCGGCAACCTCCCCCGCTTCCGGGCGCACGGCGGCCCAATCGGCGATACGGCTCCCGACGATCCACGCGATGCCGCGAGGCGTGACCACCAGCGGCATCCGCTCGCGCCAATGCCGGGGGATCCGGGCATCAGTGAAAATGTCCTGAAGCTTGCGGTTGCCGGTCATACCCAGCGGTTGCATACGGTCGCCGGGTTGCCAGGTGCGTACCGTCGCGCCTTCTGCAAGCGCCCCGGAGGAGAGGTAGACGGTCAGCGGGTTTCCCGTGTCCAGGGAGGTTGCGGGACCAACTCGCACGGACTCGGCCGACACTTCCCAACCGTCGCGCCGGGTGACAGCGACGGCGATGGGTCCCCAGGGAAGGGTGAGCCGGAACTCGCGGACAGGCTCGGGGTACGGGCAGTCGTCGCCCTGACCGGGACCGCTGAGGGTGGCCCACCGGGCGTCTGCGACGAACCGGAAACCGCGGGGTAGTTGGATGACCTTACCCGAACCGAGGTCAGAGGCGGCATTGGACATGGCCGTCAGGTGCCGCTCGGTGAGGCGGTGTTCCTGTCCGGTTACGGCAACCCAAGCGCGGCGCAGGATAATGTGCCGGAGGGCCGGGTGTGTTTCCGCGAGGCCATTCCGGTCCAGACGCAGGGCGCCGGAATCAAGCGCGTATCCTGGGACCACTTGGGGCCAAAGGAGGTCCGCCTGCTCCTCCATGTAATCGACCTGCGCCGCCGCGGTGCGGGAAATCCGGCCCAAAGCGTCGGCGATCCGCGGGTTCAACTGCTCTTTCAAGGTGGGCATGATGTCGAGGCGGACACGATTGCGTGCGAAGTCGCGCATGTAGTTGGTGCTGTCGTCCCGGTAATCGATCCCGTGGTTTCTACAGTACGAAATGGTGTGGCGCCTGGTGAGCTCAATGAGCGGCCGCCAGACCTGCAAATCTGCATCGAGTGAGCGATGGTCAGTCAGGGAGGTCGGGTACGGCCACGGGTCCAGTTCGCTCATGCCGCGCAGACCGTGCAGGCCGCTGCCGCGCGCCACGTGGAGCAGCACGGTTTCGGCCAGGTCGTCGGCGGTGTGGCCCACGGCGACCAACCGGGCGCCCACCTGCCGGGCGACCCGGGCCAGAAACTCGTACCTGACGTCCCGGGCGGCCTGTTCGAAGGAGCTGACTCCGTTCTCGCGTTGATACGCGGCCACGTCGACTTCTTCGATGACGCAGTCCGGCCACATGCGCCGGACGAAATCGGCGTCGTCACGGGTTTCCTGCCCGCGGAAGTCGTGCATTAGGTGGGCGGGCTGCACCTTGAAGCTGAAGCGTGTGTCCTTGGCGGCTATCCTGAGCACTCGCATCAGAGCGCATGAGTCGGGGCCGCCGGATACGCCGGCGACCACCACGTCCGCCGGCCCCAGCCCGGCCCGCCGCGCACTTGTCAATGCCGTAGTGTACATCCGCATCGCCGGCCAGAATCCACGATCGTTCCGCCGTTTGTTGCGACCCATTGCGCCAGGCTCCCTAATACGACGTGCGGTTGGCGGGGGTGAGGTGGTCAACGGCGTTGAAGGTAGCCAGGCGTCGCCCGCGCCGCCCGGAGGTGATGGTGGTGCGGCTCCCCAGGGACAGGTCCATGTGATTGATGTTGGCGAGGGGAAGGTCGATGACGGCGGCGACGATGCAGCGAATGGTGAAGTTGTGGGTGACAGCGATGATCGTGTCTTCGGCGTCGTGACGTTCGTCCAGTTCCTCGATAGCCGCCATGGCGCGAAGTTGAACGTCGCCCAGGGATTCACCGCCGGGCATGGTGACGCTGCTCGCGTCGCGTCGCCAGCCCTGGTACAGATCGGGCCAGCCGTCGCGCATCTCCTGGACGGTCACGCCTTCCAGATCTCCCATGTCCATCTCGATGATGCGGGGTTCATCGGTCACGGGTAGACCGGACAGGTCGGCGATGGCGCCGGCGACGCCCCGGGCCCGGTGCAGCGGGCTGGAGTACACGGCCACCGGATTCCACGTGAGACTGGCCACCGCCAATTCACGGGCCTGGGCCCTTCCCCGGGGCGTGAGGGTCGAGTTGGTGGTGCCCTGCAGGCGACCCGACGCGTTGATGTCGGTCTCGCCGTGGCGGACCAGGTGCAGCTTCATTCGGTTAGTCCTCGGCCGGGGGGTAGACCACCCTCAGGCGCACCTGGTTCACGCGGACTCCTGCCATATCGGTGACGGTGATTTCCAGGTTGCCGGTCTTGACCGTGTCGTTTTCTCCGGGAATTTCGCCCAGTTCGTGCAGCACGAGGCCAGCGATGGTCTGATAGTCACCCTCGGGAACCTCGATCCCCGCAGAATGGAGGCGGTCGTTGATCTCGATGATGGTCATGCCGCCGCCCAGGAGGTAAGCGCCGTCGGGCAGCTGAGCGATGTGGCTGTCGGCGGTCAGGGCTGGCGGGTCGTCGTCGACGACAGTGCCGACGATGACGCTGACGAGTTGCTTCATCGTGACCAGGCCCGCGATCCCGCCGTATTCGTTGGTCACCAGCATCATGGAAAGCCGCTTTTCCTGCATGGCGTCAAAGGCGTCTGACACGGTGACGGTTTCGGGGACGAAATCGACGGGGCGCATGGTTTCGGTGACCGAGTCCTGGGGACCGATTTCACCGCGACCCTGAGCGATGAGCACTTCTTTGTTGGACAATACGCCCAGAACGGTCTCCTGGCTGCCCTCGAAAACGGGGAACCGGGTGTGGCTGTGCTCGGCGTAAAGGGCCAGGAATTCGTCGAGGGTAGTGTCTTTTTCTATCCAGATGATCTCTGTGCGCGGCGTCATGATTTCGCTGAGCCGGCGGTCGCGGAAGTTGAACACCCGATGGAGACGCTCGGCTTCGTCGGATTCCACCGCTCCCTGCTGACTGGACAGGTCGATCATCATCCGCAGTTCGCCTTCGGTGAACGTGGTTTGCCAACCGTCGGATGAAGTGCCCAGGGCCTTGTAGATGAGGCGCGGGACCACGGTGAAGAGGTAGATGAACGGAGTGCTCAGCAGCATCATCCAGCGAACGGGATAGGCCGCCGCCAGGGACCAACGCTCCGAGTAGGTTGCCGCCAGAGTTTTGGGCGTGATCTCACCGAAGATGGAGATCGTCACCGTGAGGATCAGGGTGGTCAGCAACGCTGCTGAGCCGGCGTCCTGGATCAGGTCGGCAGCCAGGGCGGTGCCCAGAGCCGTGGCGAAGATGGTGAAGGCGTTCTGGCTCAGGAGAATGGTGGCGAAGAACTTTTCGTGTTGCGACAGAACATGGTTTACCGCGCGGGCGGCGGCGTTGCCCTGGCCGGCCAGGTACTGGATCCGGATCTTGTTGACCGCGACTAATGCCGCCTCGGCGCTGGTGAAGAACATTACTCCCAGGAAACTGAGCGCCAGCAACGATAGCTGCAAGCTCCAGGGCATGGATAATCCGCCGGAGGTTTCCCCCACCTGCAACAAGACGGAGCCAATCGATAAACCGTCGGGCGCGATGTCCATCATCTGGATGCTATTCCTCCTGGCGATCCCGAAGTAGTATTCGTCCAGCGCACGGGTCTCGCCTGATTTTGATTATCATTAGGAAGGATAGCATCGCCTGAAATCCCGCGCAAAGCCGACCGTCGCCGATTTACCAGTTGATATAATACCGTGGCGCATTCATTTGGAAACGGACGAGCCATGTTGATTCTGGGCATAGAAACGTCTTGCGACGAAACTGCGGTTGGGATTGTGGAAGATGGTCGGGGTTTGCGCGCCAACGCCATTGCCTCCCAGGCGGCGCTGCATGCCGCACACGGTGGGGTTGTGCCCGAACTGGCCTCGCGGCAGCACATCCGCGACATGGAACCGACCCTGCGCCGGGCGCTGGCCGATGCCGGCGTAACGCTGGAAGACATCGATGCGGTGGCGGTCACCCATGGGCCCGGCTTGGCCGGCGCGCTGATCAGCGGGGTCAACACCGCGAAATCCCTGGCGCTGACACTGGACGTTCCGTTGCTGGGAGTCAATCACCTCGAGGGTCACGTATATGCGGCCTGGCTGGTTCCCGGCGATGCATCACCGGCGGAGGAACCGGGATTTCCGCTGGCGTGCCTGGTGGCTTCGGGTGGCCATACGGACCTGATCCTGATGGAAGGGCACGGCGACTATCGCCTGGTCGGGCGGACGCGAGACGACGCGGCTGGAGAGGCTTTCGACAAGGCGGCGCGGGTCCTGGGACTGGGGTTCCCCGGAGGCCCGGAAATCCAAAAAGCCGCTGAGTCGCTGGCGGACTTCTTCGAGGATGGCGAGCCCTTCGCGCCGGCAGCGACGCCGCTGCCGCGGGCGTGGATGCGCGACACGTTCGACTTCAGTTTCAGCGGCGTGAAAACGGCCTTGCTGCACCGGGCGCAGGATGTGGGTCTGTATCCGCAGCCTGAGGAGGCGAACGCCGACGTTGACCGACTGGTGGCAAACCTGGCGCATCAGTTTCAGGAGTCGCTGGTGGATGTGATGATCGCCAAGCTGCTGGCAATGGCCGATCGGTACAAGGCCCGGGGACTGGTGTTGGGAGGGGGGGTGACGGCAAACGCTCGCCTCAGGCTAAGGGTGCTGGCGGAGTCGCCGGTGCCGGCGATCATACCGGCGCCGGTGCTGTGTACCGACAACGGGGCGATGATCGCGGCCGGAGCGTTCTACCAGATGCAACGGGGTGAGGTCGCAGACCTGGCGCTGGACGTGGACCCGTCGCTGCCTTTTGGCGTGCCGGCGTAGCTCAAGACCCCCGCTTCAGGACTCCGCCGCGCTGACCTCGCGGACCGTTGGTTTTTCCGGACCTGGAATGCATGGCGACCGTGACCGGAGGACAATGCCGGCGAAGGCCATGAGGTCAGCGGTGCCGGCGGTGCAAGGTGTCTCGACGTTCCAGTTGTATCCGTCGATGCGGATCATGCTGCCGCCGGAGTCGGTCAGGCTGCGCCAGATGATCCAGCCCAGCAGCATGATGAGGACCATCAGCACGGCCGCCATGGCGTGCAGGTTGATGACCGGTATGACCACGTCGGGAAGGCGGTCGACCAGCCAATAGGCCAGCAGGAAATAAGCAACAACGCCGCCGGCCAACAGGGTTGCCCACTGCTTCCAGGAGAGGCCGCGCCGGGCGTCGTTGCGCACGCTGACCGCGGTCAAGGTGTCGGCGGCGAACATCTGCACAACCCGGGTGGATCCTTCCTCTGTTACCGCGATGATCCGGCGGTTCGTCGCCACCAGCAGACGGCCGGAGGGCGTGGGTTCGGGCGTGAGGCCTTGTTCCGCGTCGAGGAACGCGGCCGCATGTTCCTCTGGGAACAGTTCTACTCCCCGGACGTGGGATAGGAATGATGGGGCTTTACTCATAGCGGGTCGCGACGACGTGCCTCAGCATCGAATCGTATCACAGCGCAACAAAGCCAGTTTGGGTTGGGCGGAGAATCGTTAGCGAGTGACTGGAGTGAGATCTCAACCTCACATGGGCAAGATACTGACCACTCAGCTATGGGGGTTCTCAGGGGGTGGTCATTTGCCGTGATACCCGGAAAAATTTGCACTTTTTGAAAAAATTCGATTAATTTCGCATTTCAGAAAGCAGGCACCGGCACAAGCCCATTTGTTAAATTCCCAGTCACGTTAGGGCGGGCACACCGAGCGTGGGCTAGGCACGCCTCTACGGATAGCGGATTCATAGTGGGTGAGTGATGACACCGGCGGTAATGCACAAGCAGGCGCTTCCTGCCATTTCGCTTGACGCGCTGATGCGTGGATGGTCAACATTGGCCTTCTCCACATGCACGGACGGGGACCCGCCGGTTCATCACACTCCGGTATTGGTTGCAGAGACCGTTGAGTGGCTGTCAGTAGACTCCAAGGGGATCTATCTCGACGGCACGGTGGGAGAGGGTGGACATTCGGAGGCGATCCTTGACGCATCGGGACCCAGCGGGGTTGTGTTGGGGATAGATCGCGACCCTCGTTCCGTGGATGCGGCTCGGCGCCGGCTGACCGGCTACGGGGGTCGCGCGCGGATCGTGCACGGCAACTACGCCAACATGAGCGACCTGGCGCGACAGGCCGGCATCGAACGAGTCGACGGCGTGCTACTTGACTTGGGGTTTTCCTCCCGACAGGTCGACGCCGCGGGATACGGCTTTTCGTTCCAGCGGGACGAACCCCTGGACATGCGATACGACACGTTAGGATCCACCGCCGCCGACTTGCTGAACCACGCCGACGAACGCGAGTTGGCCGACGTCATATACCGGTACGGCGAAGAACGCCGCAGCCGCGCCGTTGCGCGGGCTATCGTTGAGGCTCGACCTTTAACCACGACGGGTCGCCTGGCTACCGTTGTGGCCCGCGCGCTGGGTGGACGCCGGGGAAGCCGGCACCCGGCCACGAGAACGTTCCAGGCGCTGCGGATCGCAGTGAACGAGGAACTGGTGCACCTGCAAGCTGGCCTGGACGCCGTGCCGGGAACGCTGAAATCGGGCGGCCGGTTGGTGGTAATCAGCTACCACAGCCTGGAAGACCGTCTGGTCAAGGCCTGGATGGACCGGGAAGCGGCGCGATGCATCTGTCCGCCGGAGTTGCCCATGTGCGCGTGTGACCACGAACCCTCGGTGCGGTTCGTTCGGCGGCGCGTGGTGCGCCCATCTGCTGCGGAGACAGACAACAACCCGCGCAGCAGAAGCGCGCGCCTCAGAGCGGTGGAACGCATCTGATCCGCCGCCCGCAAACGATCATAGCCTCTATTACATAATCACATTCGTCCGAGGTAACGCCAAAATGCCACAGGAATCGATATACGCCGCCGTTGACATCGGCACCAGTAAAATCATTTCGATCGTTGCGCGGCTCGGGCCGGAAGGGGAGTTGAAGCCCCTGGGCACCGGCGTGGCCCCGTCCAATGGAGTGCAGCAGGGCGTCATCGACGACTTCGGCGAGGTCAAGAACAGCCTGCAAGAGAGCATGGCTGAGTGCCTGCGCTACGTGGGACGCAATCCTGTGGACAGGTTTCACGTGGTGGTGAACGGTGATCACCTGGTCAGCGTCAACTCGACGGAGATGTTGGGAAGCGGTGAAGAGGTGGTGACGATCACCGAGCAGCGGCTGCGTTCTCTGATGAGCAGCACCTCCGGTAGCCTGGAACAGCAACTGGACAGCCGCAGCGAGCAGACATTGCACATGATCCCCATGCGATACCGGCTGGACGGGATGACCGGGGTGCGCAACCCGACCGGGCTGGACACTAACGAATTACAGTTGGAGGCCCACATTGTGCGCGGCATGTCGGTGCCGCTGGGCAACACGGTGCGCGCGTTGCAGTCGTGCAGGGCCAAGGTAGATGGGATGATAGCCCACCCGTTGGCGTCGGCCGAGGGGGTGCTTACCGCCGACGAGCGGGAGATGGGCGTTGTGGTGGTGGACATCGGAGCCGGCACGATCAAGACGGCGATTTATCGCCAGGGCACGCCGATCTTCTCTTCTGTGGTTCCCATGGGCGGCAACCAGCTCACGCGTGACATGGCCGTAGCGATGCGGATCCCGTATCAAATGGCTGAGGACCTGAAGGTCCAGTTCGGCCACGCGCTGCCGGACGCGATTCCAGCGAACGAAGAGGTGCTGATCCCGGGAACCCAGGTGCAGCCGAAACGAATGATATTGCGACGCGAGTTGTGCGAGCCGCTCTATTTGCGCTCGTTGCAGATGCTCAAGCTGGTCAGCGAGGAGCTCCACCGGGCGGAGATCGGCTCAATGCCGCCGGGAGGGATCGTGTTTACAGGCGGGGTTTCCCGCATGCCCGGCCTGATGGAAATGGCCGCGCGCGGCTTGAGAACCGAAGTGCGCGTGGGGATACCGCTCTGGTACGCAGGATTGCCGGAATCGCTGCGACAGCCGGAATTTTCTGCCGTGTTGGGCGCCCTGCAGTGGGCAGTGAAACATCGCAACCGGCCGGATCAGGAACGGCCGCGTGGGTCTGGCGAGCGGAATTGGTCTCCAGCATCACTGTTCCGGCGGCCGTTCGCGCGCTCCGGATCGCGGCGAGCCGCGGCCGAGCCTGAATTCGAGGACGAATAGATCAACCATTGCCGGTCACACGCCGAACGGCGAGCGCGCCGGAGCAGTTTGACAATCGACCAAACCCAGATTCACCAACAATAACAGGAGGCGAAAGGACGATGATATTTCCCGATAACTCCGCATCGTGGGAGCCAGCCGAGCATTTTGATGACACCGACGGCCTGATCCCCGAAATTGGACGGGGGGTTCCTCTGATAAAAGTGCTTGGCGTGGGCGGCGGCGGCTCCAACGCGGTGAGCCGCATGTATAAGGAGAAGCTGCCCGTTGTCGAATACTACGCGCTGAACACTGACGCCCAGCATCTTGCCCGGTGCGACGTTCACTATCGGATCGCTCTGGGCCGCAACCTGACGCGCGGACTGGGCGCCGGCGCGCAGCCGGAGCTGGGTCGCCAGGCGGCAACGGAATCGCGCGCCGAAATCGAGCAGGCAGTGAGTGGCGCGGACATGGTGTTCCTGGCGGTGGGCATGGGCGGTGGCACCGGCACCGGAGCCGCTCCGGTGGTGGCGCAGATCGCGAAAGAATCGGGAGCTCTCACCATCGCGGTGGTGAGCCGGCCCTTCGGGTTTGAGGCGCAGATGCGGCGCAAGAATGCCGAGGACGGCCTGGAGCGGCTGCAGGACCATGTCGATACCATGATCGTCATTCCCAACGACCGCCTGCTGGCGCTGAACGAGGAACAGTCTGATTCCTACTCGTGGGAAGACGCGCTCAAGCTGGCGGACTCAGTGCTGCATCAGGGCATCAGCGCCATCGCCGAGGTGGTCACTGTTCCGGGTGAGATCAACGTGGACTTCGCCGACGTAAAGACGATTCTCACCGGGGCCGGACAGGCCTGGTTGTCTATCGGCCGGGGCCGGGGTGAAGGAAGGGCCAGGGAAGCGGCCCGACAATGCACCACGAGCCCACTGCTAGACATTTCCCTGGAAGGGTCGCGGCGGATCCTGTTCGTCCTTACCGGCGGCAACAACCTGTCGTTGCTGGAAGTCCAGGAAGCGGCGTCAGTGGTCGAGGAGTTGGCCGATCCCAACGCTAACATCATCTTCGGAACCAACCGGGATGCCCGGCTGGACGATGAAGTCAAGATGACGATGGTGGCGGCGGATTTCCCGGCGGCGATAGAGACCCCGGAAGATGACATCGCCAAGTTGCTGAACGAGATGGACGTCCCGGAAAGAAGGGATTACGAACTCCCGACGTTCTTGCAGAACCGCCAGAATCGCCGGGGATTTTATCGCTAGACCGTTCCTCGCTGACCTCTGCGGCCCCCTCTTCTTCTGGGAGAGGGGGCCAATTTTTGTGCCGCCACGTTTGACAGGCCGAAAATCTCGAAAATCCAGCTGAAATTCCGACGCCTTTCACCGTGCGAACCGGAATCAGGGTCGGTATAATCCTGACTACTACAAATTGTGGTTTGTAGGTTCAAGAACACAATATATTCCGATTTCAAAAACTGTCTGAAAAAGTGACCAAAAGGGGCCAATCCCATGAAATGCCCTTACTGTGAAACGGTGCAAAGCAAGGTGACCGACTCACGGGATGCTGAAAACGGCATCCGGAGGCGGCGGGAGTGCCTGTCCTGCGGGCGTCGGTTTACCACCCACGAACAGGTCAGATTGCCAGCGCTGCAAGTGGAAAAGCGCGACGGGCGCCGCCAGGAATTCAGCCGGGCCAAGCTGGTGTCGGGAATAGACATGGCGTGTACCCGCAGGCCGATCCCCCGGCGGGATATTGACCACTTGGCGGACGACATTGAAACGGAACTCCAGCGCCTGGGCAGCGGTGTGGTCAAGTCGCGTGATCTGGGACTGATGGTCCTGGAGCGGCTGCGGACGCTGGATGAAGTTGCGTACATGCGGTACGCGTCGGTTTACTACGACTTCCAGGGAGCGAACGACTTCGAAGAACAAGCCCGCTCCCTGCGACAGGGAGACCCGGAACCGCTGGTAAGCCTGGCCGCGGTAACCACCCGCAGGACCCGGGCTCGCCGCGCCACCCGGCGCGGCGGCCAATAGGCGAACCACGGTCCCGGCCTTGCATTGATGAGGATATGATCTGTGATTTGCGTCAATGCGTATTAATCCAATGGACTCAAAGACGCTCCGGCATCGCCACCATCGCCGGGCGTCCCGGTCAAACCAAAAGGGCAATTGCCACCTGCTCGCCAAACCAAACCCAAAGGGAGGTGTTCAACACCATCATGAACAGCAGCGTTCAATACTCCGCCTTCACAAGGCTGTTGACCCACAACAACCGGGTCCACGACATGGAGGAGATGCTGCGGAAGATGTGGGTCCCGTCGGACTGGGCGACCACCGACGTGGACAATGGCGACTCGTGGATTCCAAACCCCTTTGCCGAGCTTCAGGATGACCTGGACCGAGAGGCCCGGGCGTGCCTGGTGAGTTGCTGGGCGGCATTGCCGGCGCAGCGGGAGGATGATGACCTCATCGCGTAAAAGCGTCCACCGTTCAGGACGGCTGAAGGCGGCGGGCGTTGCTCCGCCCCGTCGGATGCCGACTACTCAACTCCAGCATGAGCCTGTCGCTTGGGAGCCTGAAGAAATGCAACATTCGGTGCATTACAACGTAGATATCCACTGCGGCCCGTGCCCTGAAGGAGCCGAGGCCGAGATTACCCAACGGTTGCGATCCGCGTTTCCGGTGACCAACTGTCGGAACACGCCCACGGGACTGGCGTTGCGCGTGACCGCGGGACACCAGTACGCATACGGAGCCCTGCGGGATTTCGCAGACTTGATAGCGGACACGCTGACCCGGTTGGGAATCAGCATGACTTCCGGAGTGGTGCGCCTGGTCACCAGGGGAACCCCGGGCGAGGAAGGAATGTGGCATCGCGTGCAGGACGCAACGGCTGCGCTGGTCGGATTAGACCTGCGGCCGGAGCTAGAGACGCCGGTGCTGTACTTCTACAAAGGAATGCGGTTCGATCTGGACCTGTCCGCACGACTCAAGGATGTGAGCAGGAAGAGCGAGGTCCTGACAATCTGATCGCTGAGGCGGGGCGTTGGCGCGCCGGCGTCCCGCCTTATCGGGCCGATAGGGCCCGGCGCGTGAGAGGGTTGATGGTTTAGACTACAGCGGTGCGCGGCAACTCTATGCGAATCGTCGTGCTTTATCTGTCAGTCATAAATTTGATCTATGTATTTGAATTTGAGGGAGGTACTTGCTGTGGCAACGGCTACGGGAATTGAACTGTCGGGCAGGGCTGATTCGGTGAGGCGACGCATACGCGACGCAATGGTCGAAGCCGGCATAGCCGGCGAGTACAACGATCGCAACGGGACCCTGACCGATAACGCCAGAGTCGTGCTGCAACGCCGGTATCTTTCCAAGGACCGGGAAGGCAACGTGCTGGAGGACCCGGAAGGAATGTTTCGCCGGGTGGCGCACAACCTGTCCCTGTCCGAAATGGAATATGGCGCGTCCGAAGAGGAGCGCGCCGCGGTGGAGGAGCGGTTCTACCGGGTGATGCGCCGGCTGGAGTTCCTGCCCAACTCACCAACTTTGATGAATGCCGGGCGCGAATTGCAGCAACTGTCGGCGTGCTTCGTGCTGCCGGTGGAGGATTCGCTCGATTCCATTTTCACTAAGGTGAAGGAAACGGCGCTGATCCACAAGAGCGGCGGCGGCACCGGCTTTGCCTTCTCGCGCCTGCGCCCGGAGGGCGACGTCGTCGGGTCCACCGGGGGCGTGGCGTCGGGCCCGGTGAGCTTCATCAACGCCTTCGATGCGGCAACCGACGTGGTCAAGCAGGGCGGCACCCGCCGGGGCGCCAACATGGGCATCCTGCACGTGACGCACCCCGACGTGCTCCGGTTCATCAGGTCCAAAGAGGACGGAACCCACCTGAGCAACTTCAACATCTCGGTGGCGGTCACGGAAGATTTCATGGTCAAGGCGGAAAAGGGAGAGGATTACGATCTCATAAATCCGCGCACCGGGCAGGTTGTGGGGCAGCTGAACGCCGGGGAAGTGTTCCAGCAAATGACGGAACTGGCGTGGCGCACCGGCGACCCCGGCATCGTGTTCCTGGACCGAATCAACCGTGACAACCCCAACCCGCAACTGGGGGACATCGAGTCGACCAACCCGTGCGGTGAGCAGCCGTTGCTGCCCTACGAGTCGTGCAACCTGGGTTCGCTGAACCTGACGCGCATGGTTCGCTACACGGCGGACGACGTTGAAGTCGACTGGGCTCGGATGAGCGAGGTGATCACGACGGCGGTGCATATGCTGGACTGCGTGATCGACATGAACGACTATCCGATCCAGGAAATCGCGGACATGAGCCGCCGGACGCGCCGCATCGGCCTGGGCGTCATGGGATGGTCGGACCTGCTGATCCAGATGGGCGTGCGTTACGACAGCGTGGAGGCCCTGGAACTGGCCCGCGAGGTGATGAAGTTCATCCAGGAGGAGACCTACCGCGCATCATGCGTGCTGGCAGAATCCCGGGGCCCGTTCCCAGAGTGGGAAAATAGCGCATACAACGACGGTTCGGGTTCGTTGCCGATGCGGAACTCGGCTCCGGTGACCATCGCTCCCACAGGAACGATCAGTATCATCGCCGGGGCATCCAGCGGAATTGAGCCGCTGTTCGCCCTGTCCTACGTGCGGAACGTGATGGACAACACGCGGCTGGTGGAGGGCAATGCTTTCCTGGAAGCTGTGGCGCGGCACGAAGGGTTTTACACCCCGGAACTCATGGAGCACCTGGCCAGCGTCGGCTCCCTGGAGGACCTGGACGTGCCGGCATGGGTCAAGGACGTGTTCCGAGTCTCGCACGACATTGATCCCCGGTGGCACGTGCGGATGCAGGCGGCTTTCCAGGAGTACACGGACAACGCGGTGTCCAAGACCATCAACTTCCCCAGTGAAGCGACAGTGGAAGACGTGGCGGAGGCCTACCGGTCCGCCTACACCCTGGGGTGCAAAGGGATCACCGTTTACCGCGACGGCAGCAAATCGGAGCAAGTCTTGAGCACGGGCAACGGCGCGCAGGAGTCGGAAGCCGACAGTCCGGCTGATGCCGACGACCCGGATGCCGTCAAGATCATCGGGCTCGGCCACCGGGTCCCGCGCCGCCGGCCGCGGCAGATCCGCGGCATCACCGAAAGGGTGCGGACCGGGCACGGCAATATGTACGTCACCGTGAACATGGACGACGACGGATTGCCCTTCGAGGTGTTCGGCGCCATGGGCAAGGCCGGCGGATGCGACGCCGCGCTGCTGGAGGCGGTTTCACGGCTGGTATCTCTGGCGCTGCGTGGGGGCATTGATCCCAGCGAGGTTACCCGGCAATTGCGCGGGATAACGTGCTGCCCGGCGTGGGACGACGGTGTGCTGGTGGGATCCGGCCCCGACGCGGTGGCCCTGGTGCTGGACAACATTGTCAACGGCAACGATGGCCTGAACAGCGCGCCGGCCGGCGTGCAATTGAGCCTGGCCGGTGGGTCCACCGAGAACGGGACCAATGGACATTCGCCGACGCCAGCCTATCCGACGGGCTTCTCCCAGCGATGCCCCGAGTGCAATGGCGGCGTAGTCAACCAGGAGGGCTGCCTGACCTGCTATTCGTGCGGGTGGAATAAGTGCGAGTAGGATGTTAGGGGCGGACATGGTCCGCCCCCCTCGATAATTTTGATTCGCGGGTCGCCCAACATATGGAATGCGAGCATGCCATCGCCGAGCCAGCATGGACCGTATACGGTTGTTGAAACGAACGATTTTGAAAACGACTGGAGATTGGGAATAAGAGAAAGATGGATCAACCCGATGGCAGATCCAACGACATTGGCCACAATCAAAGAGGTTTTGGCGAACTCTCCCTGGAAACCGCCGGCGATGGTCGGTTGGGCGAACAATATTCGCGCGATCTACTTTCTGAGGTCGGTCCGTGAACCTGTAGGGAGGTTGCGAATTCGCTACGAAATAGTTGAAGATGACAGCGAAGTCCGGCTGCTCGACGTCAGTTCCTTTCGTTAGGCAAGCGTTCCCTTTTGATCTCGCGCAGACTCAGTTGAGTGGAATATACACCAGCGAGTTCGTATGGGATGGGTTGTCCGTCCTCGGTGGATAGCCAACCCAGCTCCTGGTGCGAGTATTGTTCGATGCCCGACGCGTTGTAGCCTTTAAATCGACGCACTTGCCCTTCCAAAGATTCACGATCTGTTGGACTCAAGCGCTCCATGTCAGCTTGGCGCAACGGTAGCACACGATACCTCGGGCAGCCATTACGGACATCGTCGCCCAGTATTTCAGCATCGCCATTGTGCTCCATCTGTTGACGAACCTGATACCAGTTTTCGGGGTACGGCCCGTGGGGGAAGTGCAGGTAGGTGGTACCTGTGACCGGCTCGCCATAGTGCAGGTATGACTCGCAATCAGCGTAGTAGAGCAATTTGGCCAATTTGGCCATGTCGAAGTCGGGATCGTCGATTGACAGATCGCCAAGGTACAGCACCGCTTCGATCAACTTCTCCCTGTTCTGGCGGAATGTTTTGCCCGTTGCCATTGCCTGCTCCAAATCGTTTTTGCTGTAGCGTTATGCTGGCAGAGTTTAAATCGAATGCCTGATGGCGGCAAGACAGTCGTTGCCGCGCCGGATGCCCCCAAGTTTCCACGTGCTATAATTTGCCGCCAATCGGCCGGGCGTAAATTGCACTGACGGATGAGGCGTGAGATGGTATCTGGGACGGAAAACGAAACGATGCGACCGGCTATAGCGATCACCATGGGTGACCCCTGCGGCATCGGCCCGGAGGTGGTGGTCAAGGCGCTGGCCGACCCCCGGGTGTACGCGGCGTGCCGCCCCGTGGTGGTGGGCAACGTCCATGCCATGGAAGAAGCGGCCCGGCTGACCGGACTTCCGATGGGAATCAACCACACCGACGACCCCACATCGGCTGGCGACAATCCTGCTGTGGTGGACGTGGTGGACATCGGGAACCTGAATCCTGAGGACATCACCGTGGGACAGTTGAGCGTGCCGTGTGGCAAGGCGGCCATGGAATGGGTCAGCAAGGCCGGGCAGCTGGCGATGGCCGGGGTGGTTGACGGCCTGGCGACCGCTCCGTTGAACAAGGAAGCCGCCGCGCTGGCCGGATACGAAGCCATCGGGCACATGGAGTTGCTCCAGGAGCTTTCCGGAGCGAAAACCGTCGCCACCATGCTGATGGCCAAGAACCTGCGGGTGGTGCACCTGACGACGCACCGGTCACTGCGGGTGGCCTGCGACTACGTGAAGAAGGACCGGATCGTCGACTACCTGCGGCTCACCGACGATAACTTCCGCAAGTGGGGATTTGCGAACCCCCGGATTGGCGTGGCGGCGTTGAACCCGCACGGCAGTGACGGGGGATTGCTGGGGAACGAGGAAGCGGAAGAGATCGCGCCGGCGGTGCAGCAGGCGCAGAGCGAAGGAATCAACGCCATCGGGCCGGTGCCAGCAGATATCATCTTCCACCAGGCGATCCAGGACCGGTACGACGTGACCCTGTGCATGTACCACGACCAGGGGCACATCCCGGTCAAGGTGTACGGCTTCGAAGAGAGCATCACCGCCAACCTGGGGCTGCCGTTCATTCGGACGTCAGTTGACCACGGAACGGCGTTCGACATCGCCGGCAAGAACCTGGCGGACCACACTTCCATGGTGGAATCGATCCGTATGGCGGTGGCCTTCGCCCGGGGCGATGGAATCACTGATTCATGGGACTAGTGCAATGAACATCGGCTTCATCGGCGGCGGAACGATGGCTGAGGCCATCTTGGGTGGGATGCTGAATGCCGGCGTTGCCGACGCCGGCGACGTGATGGTTGGGGAACCGGTGCCGGCGCGACGGGATTACCTGGCCGAGAGGTACGGGGTCGCGGTCTCGGGCGAAAACGGCGCCGTGGTCGATGCGTCCGAACTGATCGCGCTGGCGGTGAAACCGCAGGATCTCCTGAAGGTGTACGCCGACATCGGCGGTTCGTTCGGCGCGGGGAAGTCGCTCATGTCCATCGTGGCTGGCGCCACGATGACTTCGCTGGCCAATGGAATGAAACACGACGGCATCATCCGCGTCATGCCCAACACGCCGGCACAGATCGGCGAAGGCATGACGATGTGGACCTGCGCGTCCTCCGTGAGCGAGGCGCATCGGGAAGCCACCGACGCCATGCTCTCCACCATCGGCGATGCGATTTACGTTGATGACGAGAAATACCTGGACATGGCGACGGCGCTCAGCGCCAGCGGCCCGGCCTACGTGTTCCTCATTGTTGAGGCCCTGATCGACGCCGGCGTGTACGTTGGATTGCCGCGCGACGTGTCTCGACGGCTGGCGTTGCAGACCGTCAAGGGAAGCGTGCAGTTGGTTTCCGAAACCGGCCGGCACCCCGGCGAACTCAAGGACATGGTCACCTCGCCGGGTGGCACCACGGCGGAGGGCTTGCAGGCCCTCGAACGCGCCGGCGTGCCAGCGGCATTGGTCGACGCGGTCAACGCCGCGTACCTGAAATCCGTGCGCCTGGGCCAGAACTAGGCTCCCGCGTTTACCCGGCAATCCGCCATGCTTGAGCTAATCACCCTATTCATCACGCTGTGCTACCTGCTGCTGCTGGCCCGCATCATCCTGGGCTTTGTGGTGCAGTTCATGTCTACGCAAGGCAACGCGGTGCCGGACATCTTGGTTCGCCTGTATGACGTGGTGTTTTCGTTGACCGAGCCGGTGCTGGGGCCGATCCGACGCATGCTGCCGCAGACCGGAATGATCGATTTCAGCCCGTTGGTGGTGATGATCGTGCTGGTGGTGGTCCAATATGCCCTGCGGGCGTTATTAGCATAGGCTTCCCGCGATAAGACACTAAGGAGAGCGCTGGTGTCCGGATCAACGTCTCGGTCGCAGCGCAATTTCTGGACGGCGGGAGGGCTCCGACCGGCGGACTTGGAGCGGCTGCGATCAGCGTACGCCGAAGAGTTGCCCAAAACCACCGGCGCGTCGCCAAGCCTGGTGATCCTCTGCGGGTTGCCCGGAACCGGAAAGTCCCATTTCGCCCGGGAACTGTCCCGCCGCGCGCCGTTCGTCTGGCTCAACAGCGACCGTACCCGCAAGCTGCTGGTCGACACGCCGAGTTACAGCCGCAGGGAGCACCGCCGGGTGTTTTCCGCGATGCACGTGCTGACCCGGGGCTACCTGCGGGACGGTTTTTCGGTCGTGTTCGACGCCACCAATCTCAACGAGAACGTGCGCCGTCCGCTGTATGCCTCGGCAAGTGAGGTTGGTGTTGAACCGCTGATAATCCGGTTCACCGCGCCCTCGGAACTGGTGCGCCGTCGGCTGACGGACCGGACTGAGGGCGTCGGAGAGGCTTCTCAGAGCGACGCCACCTGGGACGTGTACTCACGCATGGCCGTCGCCGACCAACCCGTGCCGCGTCCGCATTTGCTGGTCACGGGTCCGGAAGACGTAGAGCAGGTTCTGGAGAAGACCCTGCGTCTGACTACTGGCCCCGGCCAGCGCGGGCTTCCTGACGCTGTGCCATGAACTTCTCAGACTGGTGCTTGAGGCGGAAGACGATATTTATGTCCGTCAGCCGGGATTGAAACTGCGCACTACCTTTGTCACCTCTCGGAGCCTGATCTGATGTCCGGCGCCGCATACTTGCCCATGTATGACCACGCCGTAGCTCTTGCCGTCGTAGGAGGCAATCAACACCCGGCGAATCCTGTCTATGGAGCAGTACGCCGGCGACTCGTCCCCGTAGTAGCGGATCCACCAGGCATCCGCCGACTCTCGTCGAAACGATATCACCTGCGACGCGTCCCAACCTTGCGTCCAGCGCTCCCATTCGTTGCGGTCCTGCTCGGCAAGCCGTTGGAGCTCCGCGTCGTGGTCGGCGTCGTCCGACAGGCGGGTGTACCTGACGGAAACCTGCATACCCGGCCCGGACAGCAGCGTCTCGGTGCCCTCCCGTTCGACTTTCCATTCCGCAGGCAGCGCAATCCTGTAGCCGAAACTACCGTGCTCGTATACGCCGTCCAGAGCTTTACGGGGCAGCCGCAGACGAATAGTACCAGCGGTCGATGACGGTATCGACCTCCTTTGCAACGCTGATGGTAGCGTTTTTCTGGAAGGCGGCTCTGATGCCATTTATTCCTTCCACTTCGCCCTGATACCAGTTGCGAACCCCATGCCAGAACGCATCTTCTCCCAGTGTGTCGTACATATCGAGAAAGAAACGCTGGCCCAGTCGATAGTTGCAGGTATGCGTATCCTCCGGCTGTTCCCTTTCCTCGTAGCGCACCAGTTCCTGGATGTTCGCAAATTCTTCACAGGAATCCCGGTTCGGCTCTATAGAGCTGCCAACGCGGATGTTCTCCGAGAGAATCGCCATGAAATCCGCTCCGCCTTCATCAATCCAATCGTCACCCTGTATCCAATAATAGTGCGCTACTTCGTGGGCTATGTGCTGGGCCGACCTATGATGTCCGGGTTTATCGACATAAGGACGGGAAATGATGCTGGTACCGCCGCAATGTCGCCCGCGGGTGCCGCCGGTCGCCTCCTCAAACAGATATGCGACGTAGTTGGTGGGTAAGGGAATCCCCATGAAATCCTCAACCGTCCTCACCGCATGTTCCAGCAGGTCCATAGTCTCTTCCAGCCCGGGGCTGGTCCTGATGATGGTGAGCAAAATCGCGCCGGACAGCGGCGTCGAAATCAGGCGGTCCTCAACCAGTACCTGCTCCGGATCCAGCAGCGTGTCAATGAGCTCAGGGTTGTATTTGCTCACGCACGCCAAAGTGGTCAGGATTTTAGCCTCGGCGTCGGTGATCCCGTCCTGCAAAACCTCACGTTCGAGGATGGCCGCTAGCTCGCCCCCCCGGGCCAGACGGCGCATGGCAGCTATGGCGCGAACGTCAACGGCGTCGTCGGTTTCCCGGAAGGCCAGATCCTGAATCTGCTCCGGGGTAGTGCTGGACCTTCCCCTTTGCTGGTCGTGTCGAAGCCAGCGGAGCCGTTCTTCAATCTTAGCCACGTCCCTTTCGGTGGTTCGCTCTACTTCCGGGTCGTTCATCTGGGTTCGGAACTCTGCCGAATTGGTTCGGGCCATTTGTTCCAACTCCGCCAGATAGGAAACGTCATCGGGTTCCACAGTGTCAAGGAAAGGCAGGGACGCTACCTTTGCTCCAAAGTCCGGAGCCAGTTCGGCGAAAGACACCAACTCCGTAAGTACGGACAGTTCATCGGGTTCTATGCCGTCAGCTGTCCAGCGCCTGGCCAGAACCGTATCAACTAGGGCCGGGTCGGCTTGGGCGGCCCGTTCCAGTGCGGTTGCCAGGGCCATGTCGTCGGCGTCCGGGGCATCCATGTTAAACATCCGCGCGATTTCAGCGGCCCTTCCGGGAACCAGTTCGGCGAGAGTCATGCGCCGGAACAGGAATGATAGTTCGTCTGGTTCCAGACCATCCGCTACCCAGGGGAGGTTCCAGACGTGCTCAAACGTTTCCCGCTGCGCGTCGGCGAAAGTGGCGATGGCGTTGATGTTGTCAGCAACGGCGACAGCATTAAGGGACAGGGCCGACCTGAAGGTATCGTTCTGCATCACCCGGGAGAAAAGCTCGCCATCGTTGGCGGCGAGCCGGCGCAGGGCGCTGATGATCCGCACTGTCTCGGAACCTCCCGCTGTCACGAGGGGGAGGTTAATGATGCTGGCCAGGGAAGCGGGCTGTCCGCTCGCAGTGACTGACAGCTCACTGATAATACGCAGATCCCGGTTCTGAACTCCATCTTGCAGCCACGGTATTTCCATGATGGAATCGAACTGCTCAACGTCGGCTTGCGCTATGGCACGCAAGTTTCTGAGATTGTTTATTCGACTGGTATTTTCGTGATCCAGCAGCCCGGACCGCATCACTGCTACAGCGCCCGTGGGCGAGAGGATGGCAATATCCGCAAGTGTGGAAATTGCATCGGAATCGGGGTAGTGGATGCCGTCGTCAACCCAAGGCTTGCCGACCAGGACGCTGAACAGGTCCGAATGGGCCAGGGCAAAGTCGATAAGCAGCTCAACATGTTCCATCTCAGGCGATGTCAACCCGTCGGTTACCCAGGCCAATCCCTTGATTGTGTCGGCCGCAGCCGGGTCGGATTCCTCCAGTGTCAGGCCGTTCGACAACCCGGCCAGCGGGCTTGGGTTAGGCGTAGGGGTAGGAATGGGTGTAGCCGTCTGCGGCGGCGGTGGGGTGGAAGCTGGTGTCCTAGTTGGCGTCTGCGCCGGAGTAGGCGTGGGTACCAGCGTTGCGGCGGGAGCCGGCGTGGGCGTGAAGGTGGATAACGGCGTGGCAGTAGCGGGCGGGGGGACAGTCGCCGGCGCCGGAGGCTGTGGCTCAGGTTGGCAGGCCAGCCACGTCAAAGTCAGTCCCACGGCCAGCAAGAACAGGATGACCGAGCGTGCTAGCATCATCCCAATCTTCAGATCGCGCCTTCCCCAATCCGGCACCGGGGCGTTCCTTCGTGTTTCAGGATTGAACCATCTCCTATGAGAACCGCCGCTGCGTGTCGGAACTTCGTGGCACCCCAGCCGCGACAGCTTGCGGGCGGCTTCCCGGTATCTCATGGAGCCGGAACCGCGACGACAGCCTCGACGGACAGCGTGCCTTCGGGATCGTCCACGCGAATGCCGTCGGGTAGCGGACGCTCCTCGTCCTCATAGATCTCCAATACCACCGCAAAGGCGTCCTCCGCGTTGGCCAGGCACTCCGCGATGGTGTCGCCCTCGGTAATCAGCTCCGGGAGCAGCGGGGAGGTGACGGTGTACCCGCCTTCGGGCTGCGGCTCCAGGATGAGAGGTATCCTTGCAATCATTGTCGTCTCCCAGTGCTTTCGTTCGATCTGGCCTACCCTGAAAGCCGTTTAGCTCGCCGGGGGCCTGAAGGGTGGTATGGGCGGGGGCAAGTCTATGCTTTCGTCGGCAAGAGCTTCTTCTTCCGGGATGAGGAGGCGGTCGATGGTCCTCTGCTGCAAGGGAGTGGGGATAAAATCCTGGTTTGCTCCCCGTTCCCGCGCTTCCCACAGGAGGGGTATCAGCGAATTAACCTCGGCAACCAGATTCGTTACCAGTGCCTCGCCTAACCAGTCCTCATAGTAGTTGTCGTGCAACTGGTCGGCGATGGCTTGCAAATACAGCATTTGCGGTTGCTGGAACTCATCGGCCAGCAAACCAACAATATCCCGGCGCAAGTTGTGCGAGCGGTGCCGCCAATTCCGGTCCTCGGCGATTGCTTTTACGGCCTGGGCCACGGCGCCGGAAGCCTTGTCCGAAGCCTGCACCCGGTCGCCCATGGTATGCAGTTCGTAATTGGCCTGCTCCAACAGGCGACGGCTGAGGTCGGTGTGGCGATTGGCTTGCGCAAGGGACATGATGGACGGGTCTCCTGGAGACTTGGCAATGCTGATGCTGCATTGCCGCCTGGTTCGAGGGATTAGCCAGTATATCGTTGCGCATTTTGACTGTAAGCGACGGCCAACCTCTCGTCAACGCGAGCGTCTTCGCGCCGAAGGCGAGCGTCGGTTGTGTGTCACCCGGCGAAGCGGCATAATCCGGCCAGCGAATGACACGACCAAGCAGCCTCACGGGAGGTGAACAATGCCAACGACGATTAACGTCGCCGCCGGCGACGCGACGAACTATGAAACGCCGGCGTTGGTCGTCAACCTGTTTCAGGGCGTAACGCAGCCGGGCGGCGGCACGGGCGCGGTGGATCGCGCGCTAGGCGGGGCGATCTCGCAGCTGATTGCCGACAGCGAGATCAGGGGCAAGCTGGGCGAATTGACGCTGATACACACCATGGAACGCATCCCGGCCAGGCGGGTGGTGGTGGCCGGGCTCGGCAAGTCGCTGGATTTTGATACGGGTGTGGTGCGTCGCGTCAGCGGCGACGTGGCCCGGTTCCTGCGTCGCAAGGGCGTCGGCGAGTACGCGACCATCGCCCACGGCGCCGGCATCGGCGGGTTGAACGCCGTTGAGTCGGCACAGGCGATAGCGGAGGGCACCCTGCTGGGCCTGTACAAGTTTGACACCTACCGCAGTAACGGGAACGGCGCCGGCAGTGATACCGATGCTGATGGCCCGGAGGAAGGGATCAAATCCGTCACGATAGTGGAACGGGATGCGGGCACCGTGACCGATCTGGAAGCCGGCGTATCCGTGGGTACGGTGCTGGCGGAGTCGACGATGCTGGCGCGGGACCTGGTGAACCATCCGGCCAACGTGATGACACCGACGAAGATGGCGGAGGCGGCCCGGGAAGTTGCGGAGACGGTTGGGCTGGACCTCGACGTGATGGACCGGGACCGGATGCGGGAGCACGGCATGGGCGCTTTCCTGGGTGTGGCCCAGGGGAGCGAGGAGCCGCCCCAGCTGATCGTCATGACCTACCGGGGCGACCCTGACCACCCGCAGAACAATCTGGGGTTGGTGGGCAAGGGCATCACCTTCGACACCGGCGGCATCTCATTGAAGCCGGCGGCCAACATGGAGGCGATGAAGGGCGATATGGCCGGCGGCGCGTCAGTGATTGCCGCGATGAAGGCTATCGGGTCTCTCAAGCCGCGGATCAACGTGACCGGGTTGATCGCTGCTACCGAGAACATGCCCGGCGGGAGGGCGCAGCGTCCGGGCGACGTGGTGACCGCGATGAACGGCAAGACCATCGAAGTCATCAACACGGACGCCGAGGGTCGCCTTGTGCTGGCAGACGCGCTTTGCTACGCCCGCAGCCTGGGGATCACCCGCCTGGTGGACGTGGCGACGCTGACCGGGGCCATCGTCGTCACGCTGGGCAAAGCCTGCACCGGGATGATGGGCAACTCCGGCAAGCTGGCCAAAGATATCGACGCCGCCGGGGAGCGCAGCGGGGAACGCTTCTGGGAACTGCCGATGCTCGAAGATTACCGAGAATTAATCCGCTCCGACGTGGCGGACATGAAGAACTCGGGAGGACGACAGGCCGGTTCCATCACCGCGGCGATGCTGCTGCGGGAATTCGCAGAAGACGCGGACTGGGTCCATCTGGACATAGCCGGCACGTCCACTGCGTCCAGCAACAAGGGGCATCTGGTCAAAGGAGCGACCGGCGTTCCGACTCGCACATTGGCCCAACTGGCGATGAACCTGGCGGACGGAAAATAAGCCTGGATTCCGGCTTTCGCCGGAATGACGATCATGTAGGGGCGAATCATGATTCGCCCCTACGGTGTTTCTGTTGGGGTTTGCGTGCGTGGATCAGGCAGTTGCGGCGGCTTCGACCGTGGCACCGGCGAGTTCCCGCAGGTCCACGCCGGTTAGCTTCTGGCCCTGGACGCCCATCAGCCGGAGGGGTCGGCCAGACTTGGTGATGCTGATGCGGTCCAAGACATCCTGCCAGGCGGCGAGGTAGTCGCAGGTGCCGCCGCCGTTGGGGTCGTCCGCGCCCTCAATGCTCTCTCCGGGCGGTAGGCGTACCGCGGTTACGGTGCCGGGATCCGCAGCGGGAGCCAGCATCATCACTGGCAGGTCATCCTCGGAAAGCCCGGCCTGGGCCAGCAGGCCGCGCACTGTCGCCGATACGCCGTGCATGCCGAAGACAACGAGGTGGGCGAAGCTGGCGTCCCGTTTTTCAAATTCGGTTCGGTACCGGCGGAATATGTCGTGGGCACCGGTGGCATTTGGCTTGACCAGGAACAGGGCCATGGCCGGGAAACCCTCCGGCTCGATGGGCGCGGCGGCGAGATCGTCCTGCCAGCGGAGGAGTTTTTCATGGTCGTGTTCGTCATAGTGGTGGGACATGATCACCCCCCTAATTTCCGGCGTATGCCTGTCGTAGCCGGTCCACATCGATCTTCACCATGCTGATGAGCTCGTTGAGCACGGCGGTGGCCCGCGGGCCCGCCTGCATCAGCTCTGCCATATCGGCGGGAACGATCTGCCAATGGACGCCGAACTTGTCCTGGATCCAGCCACACTGTATCGGCGAACCGTCCTCGGCCAGCCGGTCCCAATAGTCGTCGATCTCTTCCTGGGAATCGCAATTCACCACGAACGAAACGGCGGGCGTGAATTCGTAGGCAGGGATCCCGTCGAAGGTGGTGAAGCGCTGGCCCTTGATCTCCAGAGACACCACGTGACTACCGGCTCCTGGGCCTTCGGGCAAGGCGGTGTCGTCGACTATGTGCGAGTCCCTGAAGACTGAGACATAAAACTCCGCGGCCTCGCGGGCACAGCCGTCCATCCACAGGAACGGGGTAATCTGCGGCGCATCGTCGGTCATAGCGGGTCGTCCTCCGGGTTCATATATCCGCGTCCGAATGGATGCGGACAGTTGCGCACCATTATGCCACGATCAGCCGGCGTCGAACTGAACCAGGATGCCGTCCGGGTCGTAGACGTAGAAGCTGCTGACCCGGCCCTCGGCGTTGGTCCACACGTCCATGGGAGCGGCTAGTGGAACACCCTGGGCGACCAGGTTTTCCGCAAGGGCCCTGGGGTCAGGGACGCTGAACGAGATGTGGCTGATGCCGACCTGGTCCAACTTGATGGGCGTTCCGTCGGGATCCTCGCCAGGATGCGAGGTCATGGTCAGGGTTGGCTTGGCGCCGTTGCTATAGGCGAGGCGCACCTGGCGGCGGGTGGCCCGGCTGTGGGCGTAGACGTGAGGCAGCCCGCCCGTGGTGGTGTCCTGGATGACGTCGCTGACGATGGACATCCCCAGCACGTCGCAATAGAACTGCAATGAGACGTCGAGGTCCCGCACGCAGATGGCGATATGAGACACGCCCGAGGCGTTCATGGGCATGATGGTACTCCTGTTCGGTCGCGGCCGGTTCGCGCGCCGGCGGGTATGCAATGCGATTGGGCGGGGTGTCAATCAGCCTCCGCCGCTGTCGAACTGCACCAGGATGCCGTCGGGGTCGTAAACGAATATGCTGGAGACCTCGCCGTCGGCGTTGGTGAAGCCGTCCATCGGGCCGGCCAGTTCCACTCCGGCGGCGATCAACTCGTCGGCCAGGGCCTTGACGTCGGACACGGTGAACGAGATGTGGCTGATGCCCACCTGGTCGAGCTTGATGGCAGACCCGTCAGAGTCATCGCCCGGGTGGCTGGTCATTACCAGGGTGGGAACGGCTCCGTCGCCGTAGGACAGGATGGCCTGGCGGCGGGTGGACCGGTTGTGGGCGTAAACGTGGGGCAGGCCGCCGGTGGAAGTATCCTGGACCCGGTCGACGGTCACGGTCATTCCCAGGATGTCACGATAAAACTTGAGAGATTCGTCCAGATCGCGGACGCAAACGGCGATGTGAGAAACGCCGGAAGAATTCATCGCCATGGCAGGGCCTCCTGAGCCGGGGTAGAGCACATTGGTATCAACAATCCAGCGTAATGCTACTGCCGCGACTGTGGGATGTCAAAAGCGGCGGCGGGCGGCATGCCGGCCCCAGTCGTCCACGCGCTTCCACACCAGGATGAGGGCTCCCAGGCCGAGGAGCATCGCTCCCAGGTCCGTTGCTGGGAAGGACCACCAGACGCCCCAGGTGCCGAAGACGTGAGACAGGCCGAAAACCCAGGCCAACAGCAGCACGACGCGTTGGGTTATGGTCAGCACCACGGAAGGCCACGCCATGCCCAGGGCCTGGAAGGCGATGGAACTGACGAACTCGATGCCGACGATGGGCAGGGCGAGCAGAGCGATGCGGAGCGCGTCCCCCGACTCGGCGGGCAACGCCTCGCGGGTTGAGAAGAGGGTGACGATGTAGCCCGCCGCCGGTATGAGGACGGCTACCATGATCGCGCCGCCCACCGTGGCGCCAAGGCAACTCTGCCAGATTGCCTGGCGCACTCGGTCGTAGTATCCCGCGCCGTAGTTGTAGGCCGCCAACGGCAGGTAGGCCATCGCGGCGCCAATAAAGGGGGCCAGGGCGAACTCCAGCACCGCGTTGATGACGCCGAATAGCGCGATGTAGGCGTCACCGCCCGGGTACTGGCTCAGGATGTTGTTGATGACCACAACGACGATGGACCTCGCGCTCTCGATAATGAAGATCGGAATGCCCAGCGCCGTAATCTCCCGGATCAACTCCCATCGGGGGATCAACGCATCCACGCTGATCCGCAAAGCGCTGTGCCCGGACAGGTAGAACCAAACGGCAAAAAGAACGGCCCCGCCCTGGGCGGTCACGGTGGCGGCCGCGGCGCCGGTTACGCCCCATCCCAGCGCCAGGATGAACAGCGCATCCAAAACAACGTTCAGGACAGCGCCGCCGGCCAAGACGACGGTCGCTGTGCCGGGCCGGCCCTCGGCCATCATCAGGTTGTTGACCGCTATGGCAATCATGGTGAACAGGCTGCCGGGCAGGATGATGACCAGGTACTGGCGGGCGAACTCGACCGTGTGCTCCGACGCGCCCATCCAGATCGCCATCTGGTCCAGGTGAGTCAATCCGGCGATTGTGACAGCGAGGTAGATTGGGACGAGGATCGCCAGAGACGAACCGATGGCCCGCGACGCTCGGCGCGGGTCACGAGCGCCCAGCGCGCGGGAGACTACTGACATCCCACCCAATCCGGGCAACAACCCGATGGCGACCGCCGCAATTTGGACCGGGAATGCAGCAGACAAGCCGCTCAACGCGTTGACACCCACCACGTTGCCGATGAAAGCGCGGTCCACGATGCTGTACAGCGCCATCACAATGATGGCGAACATGGGCGGGAAGGCCATCTGCAGCAGCAATCGCCACATGGGCGCGGTGCCCATGGCGTCGGCCTGCCGAGTGGATCGTTCTGAAGTTGTCATGAACCTGCTAAGGTGTCTTTTTGACCCGTTTAACGCCGTGATGCTAAAATTCAACGACCACGCATTATAAGAAGATCAGGATGCCAGCAAGCATCCGCCTGGACACCAATCTCCGTAGAAGCGAGATGGGACGGGGTACGTCAAGGAGGTGTCAAATGTCCGGACATTCCAAGTGGTCGACAATCAAACGCGCCAAGGGTGCTGCTGACGCCAAACGAGGCGCGCTGTTTACCAAGCTGGCGCGCAACATCAGCCTGGCGGTTAAGGAGGGCGGCGGCGGGGACCCGGATATGAACTTCCGGCTGCGCATCGCAGTGGATCAGGCCAGGTCCAACAACATGCCGCAGGACAGCATCACCCGCGCCATCAGGCGGGCTACCGGCGAAGGCGGGGAGGCGATGGAGGACCTGGCGGAGGTCACCTATGAAGGGTACGGGCCCAGCGGTGGGGCAATCCTGGTCAAGGCATTGACCACCAACCGAAACCGGACCGCATCGGAAGTGAGGTCCGCGTTCAACAAGGGCGGGGGCAACCTGGGTGAAGCGGGCTGCGTCGCCTGGAACTTCGACAGCCGTGGGCTGATCACTCTGGAGATCGACGATGAGGCGGTGGCCGAAGAGCTGATCATGACTGCCATCGACGCCGAGGCCGAGGACGTCAATTTCGAGGATGGTATCTTGGAGGTGTACACCACACCGGAGAACCTGCTGTCGGTAAAGACTGCCCTCGAGGGCGAGGGGGCCCAACCTTCGTCGGCGGACGTGTCGATGGTGCCCAAGACGGTGGTGCCGTTGGAGGACCGGGCCGCCGAGCAGACCTTGAGGTTGCTGGACAGCCTGGAAGAGCTGGCCGACGTGCAAAAAGCCTACACCAACGCCGACTTCCCGGCCGAGGTTCTCGAACGCTACGGGTCTGCCGCCTGATGCGCATCCTGGCCATCGACCCCGGGACTATGCGGATGGGTTATGCCGTCCTCGACGCCGAGCCGGCTCCGGAAGCGGATGATTACGGCGTGGTGCCGATGCGCCGCGATATGCCCATCGAGCAGCGCCTGTACCAACTGCATACCCACATCCTGAACATGATCCACGTGTTCCAGCCAGACGCCATCGCGGTTGAGGACCCATTCGTAGGCCGCGGCGAGCGCGCGTTCGCGAAGTCCGCGCTTGCCATCGGGCAGGCGCAGGCAGTAGTGCTCATCGGCGCGGCCAGCCAGGGGATCCCGGTGCATCGGTACTCTCCGGCTGACGTGAAGATGGCGGTAACCGACTACGGCCGGGCCAGCAAGGAACAGGTGCAGCAGATCGCCGCTTCACGGTTAGGTTTGGACCACCAACCGGAATCGGACGCCGCCGACGCGCTGGCGGTGGGTCTGTGCCACCTTCAGCGGATGCAGGCCGACGACTTGCGCGCCCGCGAAATCACCCCCGGGAAGGAACTGTAGGCAGTGTTGGTCGGCGTGCGGGGCGCGCTGGAGGCCGTAGGGCCGGACTGGGTCAACGTGCAGGTCGGCGGCGTCACTTTGCAGGTGTCGGTGCCCGCATCATCCATTGCCGGTTTGGGCAGCGTGGGTGAGCAGGTCCGGCTGCATACCATCCTGCGCATCCAGAACGAACAACCGGTGCTATATGGGTTTGCGGAGGCGGGGTCGGTGGAGCTTTTCGGCGCGCTGACGGGAGTTTCGGGCATTGGCCCGCGTTCGGCGATGGCGATCCTGTCTGAGCTGGGCGAGGACGGTTTCCGGCAGGCGGTAGCATCGGAGGACGTTGCCGCGCTGGCCCGTGCCCAGGGGGTGGGTCGGCGTACCGCTCAGCGGGTGGTGCTGGAGTTGCGGGGCAAACTGCCGGACGCGGATGCCGGCTCGCCCGTGCTAGCCGCCGCCGCTGGCAGCGACGCCGAGGCAGTGGAGGCGCTGACTGCCCTGGGTATGACGCTGGCCGACGCCCGGCAGGCAGTGGCTCGCCTCGATCTTCCCTCGGACGCGGCTCTTGAGGACAAGGTGCGGCAGGCGCTCATGGCTATCGGTGGTGGGTAGCGCAATGCCTTATAATTTCGGTGATGCGCTTGGGTGGACGAATTACTCCCAGCGCCGGCAGTACGGAATGACGGATCGGAGGAACCATGCCTGACTTTCAGCTGGTAGCGGATTTCGGCATGATGGGCGACCAGGAGCAGGCCGTGCATCGCCTTTCCGAGGGAGTGCGCGAGGGTCTCGGCTACCAGACCCTGCTGGGCGTCACCGGCAGCGGCAAGACCTTCACCATGGCGAACATCGTGCAGGAGGTGCAGCGGCCCACCATCGTGATCGCGCACAACAAGACGCTGGCGGCCCAGCTGGCCACGGAGTTCAAGGAGTTCTTCCCGAACAACGCCGTGGAGTACTTCGTCTCCTATTACGATTACTACCAGCCGGAAGCGTACATCCCGCGCAGCGACACCTATATCGAAAAGGACAGCAGCGTCAACGAGGAGCTGGACAAGCTGCGGCTGGCGTCCACCACATCGCTGCTGACGCGCCGGGACACGCTGATCGTGGCGTCGGTGTCGTGCATCTATGGCCTGGGTGACCCGTCGGACTACTTCGAGATGGTGGCCCGGGTGGAAGTGGGCGAGGAGTACAACCGGCGGGCGCTGCTGCGCCAGCTGATCGACATGCAGTACGAGCGCAACGATACCGACCTGGCGCGCGGCCGTTTCACGGTGCGGGGCGACACCCTGGAAATCGTGCCGGCCTACGAGGAATTCGCAGTCCGAATCCAGTTCTTCGGTGACGAGGTAGAGCGCATCCTGACACTGGACACGCTGACGGGCGAAGTTCTCAACGAACGCAGTGAATTTTCCATCTACCCGGCGAAGCACTTCGTGACCAGTCGCGAGAAGCTGGACGCGGCCCTCATCGACATCGACGCCGAGATGAAGGAACGGGTGGATTGGCTACGGCAGCAGGGAAAGCTGCTGGAAGCGCAGCGACTGGAGCAGCGCACCCGTTATGACATGGAGATGCTGGACGAAACCGGGTTCTGCGCCGGCGTGGAGAACTACGCGCGGCATCTTTCCCGACGCCCGGCCGGCAGCCCGCCCTGGACGCTGCTGGACTACTTCCCCGACGACTACCTGATGTTCGTGGACGAGTCGCACATGACGCTGCCCCAGGTGCGAGGGATGTACAACGGGGACATATCTAGGAAGACCACGCTTGTGGAGTATGGGTTCCGGCTACCGTCGGCGCTGGACAACCGGCCCCTGCACTTCAAGGAGTTCGAAGATCACATCAACCAGGTGGTGTACGTGTCGGCTACGCCTGGCCCCCTGGAACTGGAGCGAACCAGCACCATCATCGAGCAGGTTATCCGGCCCACCGGGTTGTTGGATCCGACTATTCAAGTCAAACCCACCGACGGACAGATCGACGACCTGCTGCATGAAATCCGAATGCGCGTGGAACAGCAGGAGAGAGTTCTGGTGACCACGCTAACCAAGCGCATGGCGGAAGAACTGGCCGATTACCTGTCGGAGGCGGGGATCCGCAACCACTATCTGCATTCTGACATCGAGACCCTGAATCGCGTGGAGATACTGCGAGACTTGCGGCTGGGGATCTATGACGTGGTGGTGGGCATCAACCTGCTGAGGGAGGGTCTGGACCTGCCCGAGGTCAGCCTGGTGGCGATCCTGGACGCCGACAAGGAAGGATACCTGCGCTCCACCACGTCGCTGATCCAGACTGTGGGTAGGGCGGCGCGCCACGCTTCCGGGCACGTGATCATGTACGCGGACCGGGTCACCGACTCCATGCAGAACGCGATTGACGAGACCTACCGCCGCCGGGCCATCCAGGGCGCGCACAACGAGCGCCACGGCATCGAGCCGCAGTCGATCCACAAGGCCGTGCGGGACATCACCGAGGGCCTGCGGGGGGTCGCCGAAACCAAGGCTTCTTACCAAGTGGCGCGGGAGGAGATGTCTCGGGACGACATGTACCGGGTCATTAAAGACCTGGAGTTCCAGATGAAAGAGGCCGCCCGGTCTCTGGAGTTTGAGAAAGCGGCGCACCTGCGGGACGAGATGCTGGAACTGAAGAAGATCATCGTCACCGAAGAAAAGATGATGGCGGTAGCTGGCGCGTAGGTCTACCAGTGCTGGGCCAGGTTGGTGACGAGGTTGTAGATGAACCAGCCGTCGCCGGTGCGGAACTCCTGGGGTTTGGCGGTCTGAGCGTCGCGCATCACGCCGATGCCGTCCGCATAGGGCTCGAAGGACACGATGCGGTCATAGCGGATGCGGAACCGCTTGCGCGGGCCGTGGAAGTACAGGTGCTTGCTGGTCACGCCTAGCAACCCGGTATCCTCGTGGACGGTTTCCTCCCACTCTACGGCACGGCTGCGAAAGGTGCGCGGGCTGTAGTACAGGCCCTTGGCCACCCGTATGCTGACTCCGTGGGACGTGCCGCGCCGTTCTCGGCGGGTCTTGACCTCGTAATAGCCGACGCCATCAATCAGCCAGACCAGTTGCTCCGATTTCATCAAGTTGAACGGTGGCCGGGTGTTTAAGGACAGCCGTTCGGGTATGATGCCCTCCGCCGCTTCCCGGATCACGGCGGACTTGATCATGTTTTGATAGGCCCCGTTGGTGTCTACCAGGCTTTGGGTCAGATTGAAATGACGCAGGTAACGGACCAGGGCGTTTTCTTCATCCAGAGAAAGGACGCCGTCTTCCAGCGTACCTTCGACGGCGGCTTCCCACGCCTGCGCCAAAAGCAACTGCTGCTCTACTGACGACAATTCCGATTCTTGCAGCGCAGAGGCCAGATCATCCCGGTGCTCATCGCCGTTGACGGTTGCCAGCGCGGCCAGGCGGGCGTCCAGCATCAGACGGTCCCGGGATGCCCGGTCCAATTGCTCGCCGGCGTCTTGACTAGTTTTGTCCCATTGATCATTGAGGGCGAACTGGTCCCGGAAATCCCGCAGCCGGGTCTCCTCATCCTGAGTCAGGATTCCATCGGCCAAACCTTCTCTGACCGCCTGGTGCCAGCCCTCTGCGATGGCGGCGCGGATACCATCCCCATCGATGTACGAACCAGCGGCAATGGTTTCGAGATCACTCAAGAGCGCGGCCTCGCTGAAATTGGATTCACCCGCCGCCTCGGCCACCAAGGCAACCATCCGCTGGCGGCCCGCCTTGTGCGCGTCGTCGCAATCCTTGTGACTGCGACGCAGAAAGCCGGCTTTCCGGCTGCAGTATCGACAGTCGCCCATAACGCGATCTCCGAACTAGCTGCGCTCACATGCCCAGCCGTCTTTGTCTCTATCCATTTTTGACTTGTACGCTGGGTGGTCCTTAGGCACGCCATCAGGAAACAGGACACGCAGTTCAGTACAGTTCTTGAAATTGTATCTGGGTTCTTCGCGGACTGGTTGGGGTGTATCGGTTGGCATTGGTGTCGCGGTCAGTACGGGTGTATCGGTTGGCATTGGATCTGGAGCGCCAGGACCGCAAGATAAAATTCCCATCATGATCACGACCTCTAGCCCTGCGATTGTTCCAGCAACCAGCTTTTCGCATTTTCCGGAGAGCAATTACGGCCTCCTCCTCATGCGGTCAAGTGGCTGTTCACGTAATCGTGCAGTTCTGTCAGGACGGCGGCGTTTTCTTCCAGCGTGAATTCATCCACCAGGTAGTCGTGCTCGCCGCTGACCCCGCTGACGGCGCCGGAGTCGACCAGGAACCGGATGCAGTCGGCGTCGGTGTCCACGTCGGGGAGCAGGTTGCGGCCAACCTCCAGCGACAGCGCCGCGACCAACCCGTAGCCGCCCCAGTTTGACGTGCTCGATATGATGAGCCGGTCGCAGCCCACCACTGCGGGGTGGTCAGGCAGTTGGTCTGCCTGGGCAACCACCTCGGCCAGATTGCCCATGCCGATCTCGTTGCCGCCGTCGCCGATGCCGATGGACGGCAGCCCACACTCGAACAGCCGGTCTATGCGAGCGGTTTGAGGCGTTATGTCTCGCCCCCGCATATTGCGATAGATGCCGTCAGCGTCCCGGGAACACCGCTCGATGGAGATGAGCAGTGCTGGGTCACGCTCGGTGATGGTTCCCTGCACGAAATGCTCGTTGATTCGAGGATCATCAATGATGGGGAACCGGATGACCGGGGAAGGGTCCCGATGCTTGGCCCGCCAAGATGCCATCATGTAGGCCATCGGCTCATCCGCCGCGTACATCACCCGGTTGCCTAATTCCTGCAAAGCGTTGCCGATGGCGAAAGCGCCCGGCGGCCCGTCGGTTTCCGGCGCGTCGCTCATCAGGATGTAGAAGCCGGTGGCGATGATCACTGGGCCCGAATGGACCAGCGCGTAACGGGCGGCCTGGGTGCAAAAATCCGCTGGCACGTGGGGGCGCAGCGCATTGATGCCGCGCCGGTCGTGGTCGAGGATTATGTCTTCGATGGTGCGCGTCATGGTGCCCCCCGGTCAGATTACTGCGTAGTCGGAGTCGCGTCGGTCCGTGATGAACATCTTGCCGGGAGCGTGGGTGATCATCAGCGGCGGCTTGCAATTGAGTGCGACGGCCTGCGGAGTGACGCCGCAGGCCCAGAAGACCGGCGTCTCGCCCGGCCGGATCTCGACGGCGTCGCCGAACTCGGGGGCGTCGATATCGCGGATGCCGATGGCGTTGGGATCGCCGATGTGCACCGGAGCGCCGTGGGTGTCCGGGAACCGGGAGGTCACCTGCACGGCCCGCACGATCTGCTCCTGCGGGATGGGTCGCATACTCACCACCATCGGGCCGGAGAACATGCCGGCCGGCCTGGTGGCAATATTCGTGATATACATCGGCACGTTGCTGCCGGCTTCCTGGTGTCGCAGGGGTATGCCGGAATCGGCCATGGCGGCTTCAAAGGAGAAACTGCAACCAAGGAGGAACGATACCAGATCGTCGCGCCACACGTCGGCGACCGATGCCAACTCGGCGACCATCTCCCCGTTCTCGTAGATGCGGTAGGCGGGCACGTCGGTGCTGATGTCCGCGCCCGGAGCGGTGAACGATGGCTCCACGGAGCCGGCTTCGATGACTTCCAGCAAGGGGCACGGCTGGGGGTTGCGCTGGCAGAAGAGCAGGAAATCGAACGCTAGATCCCGGGGCAGCACTGCAAGGTTCGCCTGCACGTGTCCATTGGCCAGGCCGGAGGTGACGCCGCCGTACTCTCCGGCTCGGATTATCCGGCGCAGTTCGGCGGGTTGCGTGGGGAGCATCGTCGCGGTGGTCATGGTTGGTCTCCATGGGGACGGAAGATTGGGTAGGCCGGGTCTTATGCTAGAATTGCGCCGTTCATCGCAGTGATGAACAGGCGCAATGATAGACAGGTGACCGGCCAGCGTCAATTTAGTCTCGGGGTCGCCTGCAGATCAGTCCATCAGGCAGGAATCCGGTTTGTACAACGTGTTTTTGCTCACCCGGCCGGGCGATGCAATGACATCCCTGACGACTCAGATCGACCGCGCCGGCCTGTCGTGCCGGGCGGGCAGCGACGTGCTGGAACTCGAAGATGTGGCACACACCGACAAGCTGGACGTAGTGCTGCTGGACCTGGCAGCGGTCGGCATCGGCGCGCAATCGGTGATCGAGCGGGTCAGCCAGCTGTCTCTGCCGACCCTGCTGGTCATGGATGAGACCGCCATCGGGCAGTACGATCCGGCGATCAATCCCGACGATTTTATTGTGGCTCCCCTGGCTCCTGCCGAACTGGTGGCCCGCGTCGGCCAGATTGTGTACCGGCGTGACGGACAAGGAGGTGAGCAGCAGATCCGGGTAGGGGAGTTGACCATCGATTTGCAAAGCTACGAGGTGACGATGGCCGGCCGACGCATCCAGCTGACCTACAAGGAATTCCAGCTGCTCACGCTGCTGGCGTCGAACCCGGGCCGGGTCTACACGCGGGAGGCGCTGCTGAACCAGGTGTGGGGTTACGACTACTTGGGCGGCACGCGCACGGTGGACGTGCACATCCGGCGGCTGCGGTCCAAGCTGGAGGATCCGGATCACCTGTTCGTGGAAACGATCTGGAACGTCGGATATCGCTTCCGCGACGTTGCATCCGAGGCGTGATGGGGGTTTCGCCCTGGTCTTGCGAGCAATCCGCGACTCGGATCAATCACTGATGTTGTCCTGAACCCGGGCCAGGAACCGGTCCCGTTCGGCAACTATGCCGGCGTGCTTCGGGTCGGTCAAGTTCGGGTCAGCGTCGAGGATTGCTGTGGCCTCCTGGCGGGCCAGCGCCATCAGGTCCTGGTCGAACACGTTGGCGATACGGAGCATGGTTTGGTCGCCGCTCTGGGTGGTGCCGAAGATGTCGCCTTCGTGGCGCATCTGCAGGTCGATCTCGGCCAGTTTGAACCCGTCCCGGTTGTTTTCCAGGGCTGACAACCGTTCCCGTGCCCGTTCCGACTCCGACTCGGACATGAGCAGACAGTAGCTGCGGTGTTCGCCGCGCCCGACCCGTCCGCGAAATTGGTGCAGCTGGGCCAGGCCAAAACGGTCGGCGCCGTCGATCATCATCACCGTGGCGTTGGGCACGTCGATGCCGACCTCGACCACGGCGGTGGCGACCAGAACGTCCAGCTCACCGTCCCGGAACTGGCGCATCACCTTGTCTTTGTCACGGGACGACAGGCGGCCGTGGAGCAGTCCCACCTTGAGGTCTGGGAACACCTCGTTGGACAGGCGTTTGTGCTCCTCGGTGGCGGCCCGCACGTCGAGGTTTTCCGACTCCTCTACCAACGGACAGATGACGAATGCCTGGCGGCCGGCCTCCACCTGCTGGCGGACGAAACCGTAGGCGGCGGCGCGCTTGTCTTCAGGCACCAGCCGGGTGAGGATGTCCTGCCGACCCGGAGGCAGCTCATCGATGGTCGATACGTCCAGGTCGCCGTAAAGCGTAAGCTGCAGGGTCCGCGGTATCGGTGTTGCGGACATCATCAGAGCGTGGGGTTGTTCTGGGCCGGCTCCCCGGAGGGCGGTGCGCTGGGCGACCCCAAAGCGGTGCTGCTCGTCGGTGATGGCAAGGGACAGGTTTGGAAGTTCGACGCCGTCCTGGATCAGGGCGTGGGTTCCGACCAGCAGGTCGAGGTGACCCTCGGCGGCCAGGCGGAGAACCTCCCGCCGCGGCGCAGCGCGGGTGCTGCCGGTCAGTAGGCCAGCGGTGAAAGGGCGACGCAGGCTGGGCAAGTATGCGGAGAGGACGTTGGGTTGTTGCAAGGGTTGCTCGAAGGTCGAGAGGAGCCGGCCGACGGTGGCGAAATGCTGCTCGGCCAACACCTCGGTGGGCGCCATCAACGCCGATTGGCGATGGTCTGAGGCCGCCGCCATGATCGCGGTCAACGCGACCAAAGTTTTACCGCTGCCGACTTCGCCCTGCAACAAGCGGCTCATAGGCGGGGTGCCCCGGGCCATGTCCGCCAGGATTTCGCCGATGCAGCGCACCTGCGCCCTGGTGGGGGTGAAGGGTAACTCGGACAAGAACCCGTCCACCGCCGGGCCGCTGTACTGCACCGGAATCCCGGTGGCGTCGCGCTCGCGATGGCGGCGCCGACCCAGGATGGCCATCTGAAAGGACAGGATTTCGTCGAAGGCCAGGCGCCGGCGTGCCCGGTCGGCGCTGGCCAGGTCCGGCGGATAGTGGGCGTCGCAAATGGCCTGTTGAATACCGATCAACCGGGTGCGTGCCAGTGTATGTTCGGGTACGGTTTCCTCAACGCCGCCCAGGAATTGTTCCAGGGCGCGCCAGGTCAGGCTCCGCAGGTTGCGGGCGGTCATGCCCTGGGTGAGGCGATACACCGGGGTCACGCGCCCGGCGTTCAGGGGCGGCGCGGATTCCGTGACTACGTCATACTCAGGCGATTGAACCGTCAGACGGCCACGATTAAGTTCCGCTTTGCCATGCACGACCATGTTGCTGCCGGCTCGAAGGCTGCGCGCTAGAAACCCCTGTCCGAACCACTGGAGGTCGATGCTGCCGGTGTCGTCTCGCAGTGTCCCTTCGACCAATTGCAGCCGGCGCTGGCCGATGTTGGCGGAACGTATGTCGAGCAACTTGCCCTCCAGGGTGAAGGTTCCGCCGGCGTATAGGTCGACGATGCTGGTGACGTCGGCTCGGTCATCGTACCGGCGCGGCAACATGTAGAGCAGGTCCCGAACCGTGCTGGCGCCCAGGGCCTCCAGCCGTTGCACAGTTCGGGCATCCATGCGCCTGATTGCGGAAACTGGCTGGTCTGGGTCGCCCTGGTTGGCGGCCAGTTTGGGCGCTGCGTGCGACCGCCGGCGCACGGGCACGTGCCGGAAGGCATCGCCGATGTCGAAGAGAGGAGTTGCCGGTGCCAGGTCGATCTCCGCCGGTTCTACTGGTTTGGTCGGCGGCGGACTGTCAGCCCCCGGAGCAGGAGTCTCGGACTCTCCGGCCAGGGCGCTGCGCCAGGCCAAAACCCATTGGCGGCGCCGTTCCTGCGGAAGTTCGCGGTACGAGGCCGATATCAGCGTCGCAACGCGGTCGGGATGGTCATCCAGGAACGCCCGAAGCTCGGGCTCCCAGCGCTCGATGAAACGGCGAATACCGCCACTTACGGCGTTGTCGGCGAAACCCTTGTGCTCCTCGAGGGCAAGAATTTTCGCAAAGGCGTCGCGCCAAACGGGAACGGCCTCGCGGCGTTGCGTGTCCATTCGCTCGACTCCATGCGGAGCCTGTTCGTGCTCGGAGCGGCGGACCGACGTCAAGGGAGGGTGGACACCGCCACCGCGCCAGGGCCGATGTGGGTCCCGATAGCGGAACCGACCCGCAGGGTGTAGGTATTTTCAGGGTCCACCAAGTCGGACAAGCGGTTGCGTATTTCTTCCGCCGGCGCGGCGTCGGTGGTGTAGGCGACGGCGAGTTTGGAGGCCGGGCCCTGTTCGCGCACCAGTTCTTCCAAACGCTGTAACCCGCGTCGGAGGTTGCGGGGGCGGTCGACGGGCAGGACCTCGCCGTCGGCCACCTTAAGGATGGGCTTCACCTTGAGCAATGAACCCATGAACGCCTGGGCTTTGCCGATGCGGCCGCCCTTTTGCAGATACTCCAGCGTGTCTACCATGGCGAACCCGTAGCCTCGACCGGCGCGGATTTGCGCCGCGGAGACTACCGAGTCCAGAGTCGCGTCGTCAGAAGCGGCGTCTTCGGCGGCGGCGATGACCTGGAGCATGTGACCGGCGGACGCGGTTCCGGAGTCGATCACGGTCACGGCGCCGTCGTCAAACTGGGAGGCAGCCTGTGCCGCCGAGTTGTAGGTTCCGCTGAGTTGCCTGGCAACGGTGAAGCACACGACTTGATCGCCCGCCGAGATCAGGGGTTCCATTGCGGCGGTGAAATCTCCAGGCGTCGGTTGGGAGGTACTCGGCAACTGGGCTGAGGATTGAAGGCGGGCGTAGAACTGTGTCGGATTGATGTCGACGCCCTGCCGGAATGACTCCTCGCCGAAGAGGACATAAGCAGGTACAACAGATATGCCGAATTGGTCTACAGTCTCCCGGGCAATGTCACAGGTACTGTCCGTGATGATTTTTATGGCCATGCGGGACGCTCCTTCTCAGGATAGCGGCTGGCAAAAGTTATTCGACGGACACCAGGTACGGGTAGTGGGGTTGGCCGCCCTCGTAGACGTCCACCTCTGCTCCGTCGTAGGATTCCTCCAATTCTTCCTGCAAGGCGGCGACCGATTCGGCTGAAGCGCCTTCCCCCCAATACAGGGTGATTACACTGTCTTCGTCGGCGGCCGAGCGCCGCAGTCCCTCGCGCACGGCGGCATCCGGATCATCGGCCAATGCAGCCAGTTTGCCGTCCAGGATCGCCATGTACTCGCCTTCCCGGACCTCCTGGCCATCCACCACCGAGTCGCGAACCGCCTGGGTTATTTCGAGGGTTTCCATGCCGGCGCGAGCCGATTCCATGTTCTCCAGATTGTTCTCAATGGACACTTCGGGATTGAACCCCAGCAGGGCCCCGGTACCCTGGGGCATGGTGCGGGTGCCCAGAACGTGCAAGGTGACTTCCCCGGTGTCGGCTTCGGCCGCCTGATTGGCGGTGAGAATGACGTTGTGATTGTTGGGGAGAACGATCACGTCCGTGGTGCCGGCGGACAAGGCGGCGTCGATAATCTCGCTGGCGCTGGGATTCAGCGTCTGCCCGCCGGGGATGATGGCGGCGCAGCCCGCGTCCAAAAACAGATCGGCGAGGCCTTTGCCGGAGGCAACCGCGATCACCGAGATACCAGGGCGGATCTCTGCGGGTCGGGCACGTTCGCGATGTCCCGCCGCCCAGTCGCGGTTCTGGAGGCTCATGTTGTCAATCTTGAGCTCATCCAGCTCGCCGAAGCTGATGGCGTAGGTCAACGCGGAACCGGGATCCGCGGTGTGCACGTGGATCCGCGCGGCCTGTCCTCCGCCGACGACCACCGTGGAATCGGTGATTTGGGCGAATCCGTTGCGCAGGTCGTCAACATTGAGATCCTGGCCGTGAATAACGAATTGCGTGCAATAACCGAATTCCTCGGCCTCGTGGGCGTCCAGGAAATCGGAGTCGATAGCGACGGACGCCGTCTGCTGCGGGTTGATCACGCCGCCCACGCTGCGCAAGCCCAGGTCGACGGCCGGCCCGGTCTCGCCCAGCAGGTGCTGGAGCGCGCCGCCGATGATCGCCACCACGCCCAGGCCACCGGAGTCGACTACGCCGGCTTCCTTCAGCACCGGAAGCTGTTCCGGAGTCAGGGCTAGGGCTTCGATGGCGCCGTCGTAGGCGATCTGCCACAGGGCGATCACGTCGCGCTCGCCGGCATCGTTGGCCTGAACGGCGGCGTCCGACGCGCCACGGATCACCGAGAGCATCGTGCCCTCGCGGGGCTGGCTGACGGCGTGATAGGCGGAGTCCGTTGCGGAGCGGAAAGCGGCCACGGCGTCGGAGGAGTCGATCTCAACGGCGCCGGCGACGCCGTCGGCGAAACCGCGCAGGAGTTGCGACAGGATAACACCACTGTTGCCGCGGGCTCCCCAGAAGGTGCCTGCGGCGACGGATTCGGCCACTTCACCGGCGGTTTCGGCGTCGGCGTCCTTGTTCATTTGGTCGACGCCAGCGCGCAGAGTGAGCAACATATTGGTGCCGGTGTCGCCATCCGGGACGGGGAAAACGTTGAGGGCGTTGGCGGCGTCCCGGTACAATTCCATGTAGGCTATCGCACCGAGCATGGCCTGGCGTAAATCGGCGCCCTGCAACGTGGTGAAAAGTGATGTCATAAGTCAACAATTATCAGTTCGTGGATCGGCGCAAGTATATCACAGCAGACATCTCCGTTCTCCGTCAGGATGTTTGCACGCAGGATGTTTGCACGGTTGATAGAGACACGGATTTGCCGGATGGCCATTGACGTGGCACACTCTTGCCATCCTGCGATTTTCGTATACGCGAGGCGCACGCATATGAGTCAGCAACTTCCGCCTGAAGTTCTCAACCTGATAGACGCCGCACTTACCGAAGACCAGGCGTTCAACGATCCGACCACCCAAACGCTGATTCCCGACGGCGTGACGGGAAACGGCATGCTGCGGGCCAAGGCCGATGGCGTGCTGTCCGGCGGTCCGGTGGCGGAGGCCGTGTTCAGACGCATCGATCCCGACCTTGATGTCGAATTGCTGCTGGACGATGGGGCCAAACTTGAACCTGGTACGGATATTGCCAGCGTGGTGGGATCGGCAGCTGCGATCTTGCGGGCAGAGCGAACGGCCCTGAACTTCATGCAGCGAATGAGCGGCATCGCGACCGCCACCAACCGGTACGTGCGTGCGGTGGAGGGTACGGTTGCACGGATCGTGGACACCCGCAAGACTGCGCCGGGCCACCGTTACCTGGACAAGTACAGCGTGCGCATGGGCGGAGGATACAACCATCGCATCAACCTGGCGGACGGCATACTGATCAAGGACAACCACCTGGCTGCGCGGGCGTCCCTGGAAGAACCGCTCGGAGCCGTAGTGCGACATGCCATTTCCCGGGCGTCACACACCATCCGGGTGGAAGTTGAGGTGGAGTCGCTGGAGCAGGTGCGAGAGGCCGTGGACGCGGGCGCGCACATCATCATGCTGGACAACATGCCCGTGGACATGATGCGCGAGGCGGTGGGCATGATCGCGGGCCGGGCGTCCATCGAGGCATCGGGCGGCATCACGCTGGCCACGGTGCGCGAGGTGGCGGAGACCGGAGTGGACCTCATCAGCATCGGCGGACTTACCCATTCCATCGATTCCCTGGACATTTCTCTGGACCTGGAATTTCCCGACTGAGCGCTACGCTCGGCGACTGATTCCCTCGAAGGCGTCCCTTGAACGCGGGTGGCGCGCGGCGGTATATTGCCGGTGAAAGTTTCGGCAAATCAAGAACAAGGAGCATTCCCCGATGGCACGATTGAATGACGTGACCCGAGACCAGCTCGCCCCCGAGCACCAGGAATTTTTTGATTCTATCGCCAGCAGTCGCGGCAGCGTGCGCGGCCCCTACGGCGTGCTGCTGAACAGCCCCGACCTGGCGGCGCGCGTGGCGCACACCGGCGCCTACGTGCGGTTCGATTTGGACATATCCGAGGCCCAAAAAGAGATCGTCATCTGCGCCACGGCCCGGGAGATCCGTCAGCAGTACGAGTTCTCAGCCCACGCCCGGCTGGCGCGCCAGGCCGGGGTGTCTGAGGACGTGGTCAACGCTATCGCCACGGGCAAGGCTCCCGAGGGCATGAGCGGTATCGAGGCCTCGCTGGTGAAGTACGTGCAGGAATTATTCCGCAATCATAAGGTGAGCGACGAGACCTTCGGCGAGGTGTCGGGCCACTTCGGGATGCAGAAGACGGTGGAGATCACGGCGCTGATGGGTCACTACCTGCTGGTCGGACAGATCCTTTCCGCCTTCGAGGTCGAGCTCCCAGAGGGCGTGCAGCCGGAAATCACCTAGCCAACGACAGGCCGCCCCGTTGCGGCTCGCGATAGCACCAAGCCATGCCCCGTCGAAGGAGGGCGATCATGGAACCCCTGATTCGCAACATCAAAGACTTTCCCACCGGCACGCCGGCGCGTCTCATCAGCGCGGACGACAACCCGTCCCTGGTGACGCTGGCGTATTCCGTCATCGAGCCGGGTGGGACCAGTTCCCACCATATTCACGAATGGGAGCACGAGGTCTACATAATCGAGGGCAGCGGCACGCTGGTGGCCGATGGCAAGGAATACCCGGTGAAGGCCGGCGATGCTATGTTCATTCCGCCCATGGTGGACCACGTCACCCGCAATGATGGCGGCGATGGCAACATCCGCCGGATCGAGATCAACCCGCTCTCGGCGGCCAGCGGCAATGCCCGCCCTGGGGGGTCCGAAACGGGTGCGGGAACGCCTCCGGTGATTCGCAACCACGCTGATCTGAACGACGAGACCGGGCACACCATGCTGGGCGGACGGGACGGGTGTCCCAACTACCTGATGCTGTACAACGGCGCGATGCAGCCCGGCGCGGTGAGCCATCCCGAGACCGGCGGACACAACCACGAATGGGACCACACCGTGTTCATTCTGGAGGGCACAGGTACTTTGGTGGTATCGGGCACGGAGTACACGGTAACCGCCGGCGACGCGGTGCTGGTGCCGCCGGGCGAGCATCACCAGTGGAAGAACGAGACCGACGCGCCCATGCTGCGGGTGACGTTCAACGACATCGTGTCGGAAGGCCACGGTTAACCCGCATCTGACAGTGGCAACTAAGACGGGGCAATCGCGGATCAGAACAGTGAGATTGCCCCGCTTAGTTATCAGACCGGAAGGATGAGTTTCACATGGCTGATTCCACGGTGATTTCATCGGTGCGCGGGCGCGAAGTCCTGGACTCTCGCGGGAATCCGACGGTGGAGGTTGACGTAACGCTCCGCGGCGGCGCTTTTGGTCGCACCATTGTCCCGTCGGGGGCTTCTACCGGGCGGCATGAAGCGGTGGAGATCCGGGACGGCGACCCCACCCGCTATGAAGGGCTGGGCGTGCTCCGGGCGGTTGCAGCCGTGAACGACGTGATCGGTCCCGAGATTTGTGGCAAGTCCAACGCCGCCGACCAGTCGGCTTTGGATGCCCGGCTTCGAGAACTGGACGGCACCGCGAACAAGGTCAACCTTGGGGCCAACGCCGTCCTGGGTGTGTCCCTGGCCGCCGCCCATGCCGCCGCCAACGCCGCGGGGCAGCCGCTCTACCGATTCCTGGGCGGCTCGGGGGCGTGTGTGGTTCCGATGCCCATGGTCAACATTATCAGCGGGGGCCGACACGCTGCGGCGGGCCTGGATATGCAGGACTTCCTGGCAATCCCCATCGGCGCGGAGAATTTCAGCGAAGCGCTGCGGATGGTGGTGGCGGTGTACCGGGCGGTGGGTCGCTTGCTGTCCCAAATGGGACCCTACGCATACGGTGTCGCGGATGAGGGTGGATACGGTCCACCGCTGCCCTGTCATGAAGACGCCCTGGGCTTGATCTACGACGCCACGCGGTTGGCGGGTTACCGGTGTGCCCGAGACGGCGACGTGGCCATCGGGCTGGACGTGGCGGCGACCGAATTCGTCGCTACCGATGGGAACTATGCGCTGCACGCCGAGGGGAGGATGTTTTCGACGGTCGAACTGGTTGATCTGCTCGAACAGTGGTCCCGGACATATCCGATTGTGTCGATCGAAGATGGCCTGTCAGAGGACGACTGGGACGGCTGGGACTATCTGACCAAAAAGCTGGGCGGTTCAACCCAGCTGATCGGCGACGATCTGTTCACTACGAACCCGGAGCGACTGGCTCGGGGAGCGGACGACGGAATCGCCAATGCGGTGCTGGTGAAGCCCAACCAGATCGGTACCTTGACCGAGACGCTGGACACGGTGCGGTTGGCCCAGGAGCGGGGATATCTGCCGGTAATTTCGGCGCGCTCCGGCGAGACTGAGGACACGACGATTGCTGACCTGGCTGTTGCCACCGGGGCCGGCCAGATCAAGATCGGGTCGATCACGCGGTCTGAGAGGCTGGCCAAGTACAACCGGCTGCTGAGAATTGAGGAGGAGCTGGGAGACCAAGGTCGCTTTGCCGGTCGTGAGGTGTTTGCCCGGTTTTTGACGCCATGACGAGCGCCGCCGAGTTGGGTATGGAGATCCTCATCGAACAGGCGTCACGCCTGGGGTTGAGGTTGTCCGACGAGCAGATGGCGCGGTTCGCTGAGTACCAGCGGATGCTGGCCGAGGGGAATCAGCGGGCAAACCTCACCGCTATCATCGATCCCGAGGCGGTCCAGGTACGGCATTTCTTCGACTCCCTTACTGCTGTAATGGCGGTCAACGACTGGCGGGACGGGTTGCGGGTGATTGACTTGGGAGCTGGTGCCGGGTTTCCAGGGGTGCCGCTGAAGATAGTCTTTCCCGGCATCCGCTTGACGCTGGTGGAATCGGTGGCCAAGAAGACGGCGTTTCTCGATGCGCTCGTTGATCGTCTGGATCTGGGCGATGTGGACGTGGTTACCCTGCGGGTCGAGGAATTGGCGCGCACGGAAGGCTACCGGGGGCAGTTCGACGTGGCGCTGGCCCGCGGCGTGGCCTCGATGTCGGTGCTGGTGGAGTATGCCTTGCCGTTGTGCAAGGGGCACGGTACGCTGGTGGCCTGGAAGGGAAAGGACGGGCTGGAGGAGACGGAGGCGGCGGCCAACGCGCTGTCCGAACTGGGCGGCAAGGTCACCGGCATTCTTTCCATGGCGGACCTGTCGCCGCCGCTGCCGCCGGACCGTTGGCTTATCACCGTGGAGAAGGTGCGCCGAACTCCGGGGAAGTATCCCCGTCGCATCGGCGTGCCCGCCAAGCAGCCGCTATAGGCCGATAGCGGCCGTGTCGACGCGGCCGTTCTCGCTCCAGCCCCGGGCGCGATAGTAGTTGGCGATCATCCCGTCCAACTCGTCCCGGGTGAGGCCGACGCCAGCGGCGACACCGTCCGGCAGCGGTTCGGTCAGGGTGCGTCCCGGGAGGGTGTCGTCGGAGCTTCGCCAACCCCACCGTTGGTTGTAGGCTTTCTTGAGGTCGGCGATACGGGCGGCGGCGCGGCGCAGCTCGTCGACGTCGAAGTCATCCCAGCCGGTGACCATGCGGTACACGGCGGCCGATTCCTCCCAGAAATCGCCGAAAGCGCGGCGAAGGAACTTGCACCAGATGAGCGAGTCCAGGGCCGCGGCGAAGTCCTCGCTGTCGGCGGCGATTTTGCCACGCCGGTCGTCCACCTTAAGGCGGTCCACCTCCGGCGAGAAGTCAGCGTCGTAGGCCGAAGTGCGGTTGTGGCACGCGCCCCGTGGGGTCGTAGCCAGCCCCAGTGCCAGGGTTTTCAGGCTGCGAGGCTCGTACCCCGGCATCTCCAGGCCCTTTACCTGCATGGCCCACGCCTCCGACCCGCAACCCACACGCTGGGATGCCAGGCGGCTACCGTCAGCGAGCAGGTTACCCAAAGGGCCACGGCGATTGGCGATATCGTCCAGGAGGTCAACCACGGCGGCTCCGTCGCCGAAGTTCGGTGCGGAATCGGCGACGCCGTTTGATTTGCCAAGGTGCAGGGATGGCAACAACCCCCGCTCTGCGGTTTCCATGGCCCAAGCGATGACCCCGCCAGCGGAAATGGTGTCCAGCCCCAGTTCGTCGCAGCGTCGCACTGCGCGGATCACTGCGTCGGGATCGCCGACGCCTATCAGCGGACCCAGGGCGAAGAGGCTTTCGTACTCCAGCCGGGCACTCATCTCGATGCCCGGCTTTGCTCCTTTTTCTTTCTTGCCCACCGAGACGATCTTTTCGCAGCCGATGGTGCAGTTGGCGCAGTGAGCCGAGCGTGTGGCGCGAGTCTGGTGCAGGGCCTCGCCGCTTACCGCTTCCGCATCCTCGAAGGTGGACTGCTGGAAGTTGCGCGTGGGCAAAGTGCCCAGGCGATTGAAGACCGAAACGTTGGCGATGGTTCCGAGCTCGCGATACTTGGCGGTGGCGGCGCCCAGGCTGCGGCGGCTGAGATCTCGGGCGTACTCCCGCAAGGCGTCGGGACTGGCGACGAAAGGATCCGCACCGGGATCGCCACGAACCGCGATTGCCTTGAGGTTCTTGCTGCCCATGACAGCCCCGGGGCCGCAGCGTCCGGCCTGTCGACCACCGTCGTTGGCGATGCTGGCGAAGCGGACCAGGTTCTCCCCGGCCGGGCCGATGCAGGCGACGCGGACAGGACGGCGCTTGTCGTCATCCAGCTCCCGTTTGACCGCCGACTCGGTGTCCATTGTGGAAAGGCCCATCAGATGGTCGGCCGGTCTGGCGCGGGGAACACCGTCCGTATCAATGTAGAGCAAAGCGGGACGGTCTGACCTGCCGGTAATCACCAGTGCGTCGCCGCAGGCTCGTTTCAGCTCGACGGCCAAGTGGCTCGAGGACAGCCCATCGGCGATGAAGCCGGTCAACGGCGAGCGAGTCATCACCGCAAACTTGCTGGAGGTGGTAAGCCGTGTGCCGACGAGGGGACTGGTTACGAAGATCAGCGGGGTGTCGGGCTCCAACGCGGTGTCGAGAAGTCGCATCCTGGCGGCGGGGGCAAGATGTTCACCGTCGTAATCGACCGGGGGGCCGCCGTAGCGATGCAGCAACCAGGTACCCAATCCGATGCCCCCGATGGTTGACCGGAGCACAGACGGAGGGATAGCGTCACGGCGATATTCCCCGGTGGTCAGATCAACCACCGTGGCGTATCCACGGTAGCCATAAAGCGCAGACATGGCGTTATCCGCCGGCCTGATTGGACAAAAGGAGCAGTGAGTCGCCCGCTATCCAATCCGGGGGCGTGTCTAATTCCGGCGGCAGAAAAACCAGGCCATTTCGGTTCAGCGCATACCCGTCGGCGATGGTGATGGTCCCGTCATCGGATACGCGCAACGCGTTGCCCACCAGCTCCGGGCACGCATGCCCGAGAGCGTCCAGCAGCGCGGCCACCGGAGATTGAGATCCCACCTCGAGAGAGATACTGCTGGCACCGGCGCTCACGCGCGCCATGCCGAACAGCTCGACCGTGACGACCACGGCATCCCCGGCTGTGGCAACGGAGTTCATCGCGCCAATTCCATGGCTCGGGACAGGTCTTCAGGCCGGTTGATGTTGAAGAAGCTGAGCAGGTCAGGGTCGAAGCGCTTGACGTCGTTTTCCGGGACGTAGCGGACGGAAACGTCGTCGAAGAAGCCGGAGATCTTCAGCTGCCCAGACCGAAGACGCTTCTCGATGGCCGGCAGGCATCGCCGAGCGTACAGCGCGTGGGTGGGTTCCGGCCGGCCGTCCACTATCGGCACCACTGCGTCGGCGCCGTCGCGCAGACCCGCCATGTGCGCCAGCAGAGGCAGGGATAGGAAGGGCATATCGCAGGCGGTGACCAACGACCATTCGGTGGGCGCGGCGTCTAGGCCGGTGTATATGCCGCCCAGAGAACCGCAATCCGGAAACACGTCGACCGCGGTGAGGTGGTGGTCGTCCAGGGGCAGCGCGGCGGCGCGAGCCTCGTCTGCGACGACGACAACGACATGGGAGGTTGCTACTGCCTCCGATGCCCGCCGGATGACGCGGCGGATAAGCGGTTCACCGGCGAAGGGCTCAACCGCCTTGTCTCGTCCCAGGCGCCGGCTCTGTCCTCCGGCTAGGATTACGGCGGTAATCGCTGAATTGTCGACGAAATTCATAGCAAACGTTGTACCGCTGCCTTGATAGGTTCAGCATATCATCGGCGATTGGCAAGCGCACGTTATCCGTACGACTGGAGTCATCAGGCTTCGCGCTCGCCGAGGAAATTGCGCATCCGCTGGACGCACCACTCGGGATAGATGACGTTGACGCCGTGGCCAAGGCCGGGCCACACGTCCAGGCGGCTGTTGGGGATTTCGGCGGCCATGAACTCCTGCTGCTCCATGCTGGTGGTAAGCGATTCGTCGCCGGTGAGCAGGATCGTGGGTACTTTGATGTTCTTCAGGTGCGGCCCGAAGTCCAGGCTGTCCAGGTAGGTGTGGAGGGCTTGGCCGATGTCCGCCGGCGTCTTGTCCATCTCGGCGATGTACCAGTCCTTGAGTCCTTCCGCAGCGTGGCGCATGTCGAGGCGGAAGTTGATGGTTGCCGCGCTCCACGCTCCGATGCCGCCCTGCTCCATGGTCGCCAGCCAGCTTCCGCCCGGGGTCTGGTTCTCACGGCGGGTCAGGCGGCACGGTGAGTTGCACAGCACCAACGCTCGGCAGCGGTCCGGGTGGTCGTGGGCGAACTGCATGCCCATTATGCCGCCAAAGGACTCGCCAACGTACACGGCTCGATCTACGCCGGCGTCGTCGAGAATTGCCAGCAGGTCGCCCATGAGAGTGTCCAGGGTGGGCTCGTAGCGAGACGGGTCGATGGTCGACCGGCCCATGCCCCGCATGTCCGGTCGGATCACCCGGTATTCGCGGCTGAGCAGCGGCGGCCAGTTGTACCAGAACTGGCCGTTGCGGGAGAAACCGTGCTGCAGCACGATAGCTTCGGGAGCCGACCGCCAGGGGTCGGTGAAGTCGTCCAGATAATAGTGCAGTTGAGCGTCTCCACGCTGGATAGTGGGCACGATGCGTCTCCCAATTGCGGTTTTCGCTCGTATACCATACCCTTGCCGCACTAGCAACACAGGCAAAACGGAGGCATGTGATGCCGGCGCGCACCGGAGCCCAATACATCGACGGAATTCGAGAACGCGCCGCTGAAGTGTATATCAGCGGGCAGCGAGTGAAGGACGTGACGGCCCATCCCGCTTTCGCCGGCGGACTGCGAACCGTGGCCGGGCTGCTGGACATGCAGCACGATCCCGCTCTGCGCGATGAAATGGTCTACGAATCGCCCTCCACCGGCGATCCGGTCGGGTTGTCCTTCATCATGCCGCGCACTGCGGACGATCTGGCCAAACGCCGGAAGATGATGTCCAACTGGGCCCTGGCATCGTACGGCATGATGGGACGCACTCCCGACTTTCTGAACGTTGCGGTGATGTCCATGGCGGCTGCGGCGGACTATTGCGGCCGGAACCGTCCTGAGTTCAAGCAGAACATCCTCAACTACTACGAGCACATCCGCGAAAACGATATCGTGATGACCCATACGCTGGTCAACCTGCAGCGCAGCCGTTCCGTGGGTCAGACGCCGTTTGATGATCGCACCGAGGTGGCGCTGTCGGTGGTCAGGGAGACGGACGCCGGCATCGTCGTTCGCGGCGCGAGAGTGCTGGCGACGCTGGGGCCGCTTTCGGACGAGATTGCGGTGTACCCGGCCCGCACGCGAAGGGTGCCGGCCGGCGAGGAAGGCAAGTTTGCTTTTGGCTTCGCCATACCCTGTGAGACTCCGGGCCTGAAATTCCAATGCCGCGATACCGTGGACCTGGGCCGGTCGCACTTCGATCACCCGGCCGGCAGCCGGTTTGAGGAGATGGACGCCATCGTTTTCTTTGATGACGTGCTGGTGCCCTGGGAGCGGGTATTCCTGTACAACGACGTGACGCTGTGCAACCAGTGGGGAGAGCGCACCAACCGCAACGCGCACACCGGCCACCAGGTGGTCACCAAGAACGTGGTCAAGTGCGAGTTCATGCTGGGACTGGCATCCATGATGGTGGATACGCTGGGGTCAAGTGACCTGCCGCAAACCCAGCACCTGGTCGCCGAGCTGATCGAGAACCTGGAGATCACCAAGGCGCTGCTGGTGGCGTCCGAAGCTCAGGCTTCCATCGACCAGTGGGGGATATTCTGTCCGGACTACCGGCCGTTGCTGGTGGCGCGCAAGCAGATGATCACCATGTATCCGCGCATGGCGGAGATCCTGCACCTGCTGGGTTCCAGCAGCCTGATGGCCCTGCCGGCCGAGGCCGACCTGAACGGCCCGCTGGCCGAGGACATCCACCGTTATCTGGACACCGATACGGCCACCGCCGAGGAGCGCATCCGCCTGTTCCGGCTGGCATGGGACGTGTCGTGCAGCGCGTTCGGCGGGCGGCAGACGCTGTACGAGCGTTACTTCGGCGGTGACGCGGCCCGCAACGCCGCGCTGCTCTACCAGATCTACGACCGCACCGACGCGCGAAACATGGTCGACGAGTTTCTATCCCTGGAGTGACGCCCGTGATTACCGTTGCCGAGATCAATATCGCCCCGGTCAAGTCGATGGCCCTGGTATCGCTGACGGAAGCCAGGCTGGACTTGGGCGGCATCGTCGACGACCGCCGCTTCTACCTGGTCAACAGCCAGGGCAGGCTGCTCAGCCGGCGCCAGGTGGGCAAGCTGGCACAGCTGGTCACGTCGTGGGACGCGGATACGGGGCACCTTAAGATCACCTTCCCCGACGGGCGAACCCTGGAAGGGCAGCCGGAGCTGGACAATCCAGTATGGACGATCATCTGGGGCCGGCGGGTCAGAGCGCGTCCTTTGATGGGTGACTGGATGCCGGCCATCAGCGAGTTCTGCGGCCAGCCGGCGTTGCTGATGATGTCCGAGCTGCCCTGCCAAGTTTTCGATGAGTTCCCGGTTTCGGTGCTTTCGCGGGCGTCAGTGGAACACTTGTCGGGCCGGATGGGGCTTACGGATGACGAATGCCTGGCCACTGACCGGTTCCGGCCGACGCTGCTCCTGGACGGGTGCGAGGCACACGAGGAAGACGGCTGGATGAATCGCACGATTTCCATCGGCGACTCCGTGGTGCGCGTCCTGGCACCGGACCCGCGGTGCGCCATCGTCGATCAGGACCCGGTAACCGGCGAAACCGACACGGAGGTCGTGAGATCGATCCTCAGCTACCGGCCCAACGCGCTGGCGGGTTACTTCGGCGTGTATGGCATCGTGGAGAAGCCGGGGACGGTGCGGGTGGGGGATACAGTAGAACTGGGCTGACTGCTGTAGAATGTAGCCACGCAACTAACTGGAGGCAGCATAATGTCTGACAAGATGCTGACGGCGGAAACGGTTCAAGTCATTCACCGGGATAAGTCGGGCGCGCCCGATTACATAATCAACCTGACTTTGAACTATTGCCAGGATTCCGGGCAATGGGTTGGAGTTTGCGACGAATTGGGGACGGCTGCATTCGCGGACGACTTGGAACAGACGCGGATCGAGCTGCGAGAGGCCTTAGAGTTGCAGTTGAACGGGGTGGAAAGTTTAGCCGACGTCCGAGAATATCTTGACGACAACCAGGTGGTTATTCAACCGGTCAAACTCTCTCAACAAGCCGGCTTCGCGGTTGTATGAATATCTCAGGACGTTATCTCATGCGCCTCCTCGAACTCGACGGATGGATCCGAAATCGCCGTGGTTACCACGGCGATTTTGTTCTACAAAGAATTTCAGGGAGAACGACGACCAAGGTTCACGGTCATACCGGACAAGTCAACACCTCTGCCTGATACGATGTTGGGAGGCATTCTCAGTGTGAAGCAAACCGGCATTGGCCGGACTGGTTTGCAAAGGCTTATTGAATTGGAACGAGAGGGCTGATAAGCAAGTCAAGGGAGCCGCATTGCAGCGGCTCCCCTTTCCCGATTGAATTTGTGTTTGTGGCTTACGCACTCAGTGTTGCACCAACCCTTCTTCCATCATGGCGGCGATGGCGCCGTCGAACGCCTCGATGGTGAAGTCGATGTCGGCTTCGGTATGGGTGCCGGACAGGACGCCGCTGGTGCGAGACATGAGGTCCACGCCGCGCACCTGGAGAGCCTGACGCAGCGCGCGCTGGATGCCGACGGGCTGGTCCTTGAGGCGGGATGCGTCCAGGCCGGCGATGCTGCGCTCGCCGAAGAACAGGTGGAATGTGGACGCCTCGCCGTAGACGGTGGCGTTGACCTCCCTCCGGTCCACGACTTGGCGCAATCCGACCCGGAGCCGCTCGGCCATGAGGTCGGCCTGGGCGTTGTACTCGCCGGTGGCGACCAGGCGCAGGGCGGCGTTGCCCGACGCGGCAGCGTAGGGGTTGGCGTTGAAGGTGCCGCCGTGGAGGACGCGTTCGTAGCGGTCGTGGTGGCTGTCTCCCGTCTGGTGCATGACCGACATGACCTCGTCGCGACCGCCGACCGCGCCGCCGGGCAGGCCGCCGGTGATAATCTTGGCCATGGTGCACAGGTCGGGGTCGACACCCAGCCGCTCTTGCGCTCCGCCAGGGGCCCAGCGGAAGCCGGTGATGACTTCGTCCAGGATCATAACGACCCCGTGTTCCCGGGTTAGGCGCCGGACGCCATCGAGGAAACCGTCGGGCAGGGGCACCGTACCGTAGGACGCGCCGGAAGCCTCGGTGATGACGCCGGCGATATTGTCGTCGCTGTTCAGCACGTTCTCCAGCGCAGCAAGGTCCGTGGGCAGCACAACAATGGAGTCGATGGTGCCCTGGGGAATGCCGATGGATGCCGGCACGTCGAAGGGCGGCAGGTTGCCCGGCATTACATAATCGTGCCAGCCGTGGTAATGGGACTCCCAGCGGATGATCTTTTCCTTGCCAGTGTAGGCGCGAGCCACGCGCATGGCCAGCATGGTGGCTTCCGCGCCGGATCCGACAAAACGGACCTTGTCGACGCAGGGCATCAGGGTGCAGACCCGCTCGCCCCATTCCAGCATCGACTCGGTGGGAGCGCCAAAGTGCGCGCCGTCAGCCAGGACGCCGGAAAGCGCGGCGACCACCTCGGGGTGCGCGTGGCCCAACAGGAGCGATGCCGAACCCATGCCGTAGTCGACGTACTCATTGCCGTCGATGTCCCATTTGCGGGGACCGCTGCCACGGGCGATGACCACGGGGAACGGGTCGGAGGTGTAGCCGTCGTGGCCCGGACTGCCAGAGGGGAACCGGGCCTGGTAGTTCGGTTGGAGTTCCCGCGAACGCGGGTTCATGCGGATGTACTGTTCCTGGATGGTTTCAGCCATGGTAGTGACTCCTGTGATGGTGTCGCGGGTTAGTTGTCGGCGGCGGCGAGAGCCTCGGGTTCCCTCAGCGCGGAGCCGAACGCCTGGGCAAGTTGGGCGCTGGCGGCGTCGACGGCCTGGCGACCCTTGTCGATGACGTGGGGGAGGCCGAAGAAGCCGTGGATGACCCCGTCGTACCGGATGAGGGTGGTTTCGACGCCGGCGTCTTCCAGGGCGCTGGCGAAGGCCTCGCCCTCGTCGCGGAGCGGATCAAACTCCGCCGTAATCACCAGGGCGGGCGGCAGGTCTGCCGACAGCCGCGCCCTTCCGGGCGACGCGAAGATGTTGTAACCGGACAGGTCGGAGTTGTCGATGTAGTGGTCCCAGAACCAGCGCATGCTTGCGGTTTCAAGGAACATACCCTGTCCGTTGACGTTGTAGGAGCGCGTATCGTAGGCGTAATCGGTAGCCGGATAGACCAGCAACTGGAACGCCAAGGGTTGCGGGAAATCGTCCTGCGCCAAGCAGACTGCCGCGGCGAGGTTGCCGCCGGCGCTGTCGCCGCCCACCGCGATTAGGTCGGCGCGGCTGCCCAGGGCGTCGGCATTGTGCATGGCCCACATAGTCGCCGTGAGACAGTCCTCGAAGGGCGTGGGGAACTTGTGCTCGGGGGCAAGGCGATAGTCTACTGAGATCACGACGCAGTTGCCGCCCACGCACAGTTCGCGGGCGGTGGCGTCAGCGGTTTCGATGTTGCCGATCACCCAGCCTCCGCCGTGATACCAGACCAGCGTGCCCCACGGACCTTGCGTGGCGGGCGTGTAGATGCGAACCGGCACGTCGCCGGGTTCCTTGCCGTGCTCGTTGCGGATGATCCGGTCCTCGACCTTGCCCACTTCCGGGCCTTCTGGACGGGGACGATTGTTCATGATCTCGCGGCACTCGTTCACCTCCATTTCCTGGAAGGGCTTGATGCCCATGGAGTCGAACAGCTCCAGGACGTGGGCGGCTTGGGGATCGAGCAGCTTGCGCATGGCCGCCGGGTCGCCCTCGTGGCGGCGGTGGTACTCCTCGGTCATGTCGTCCACCGCGCCGCGCAGGAACCGGCAGGCATCGCCCATGGCCGCGCGCGCGGTGTCCATGACGCTCGCCATGCTGAAGAAGCCGTGGATCATTCCATCGTAGCGGTTGCTTTCCGCCGGCACACCCAGCTCGTTGAGCAGGCGTCCGTAGGCCTCGCCTTCGTCGCATAGGGGGTCGTATTCCGCGGTAATGATCAGCGCGGGCGCCAGTTCGTCGATGGCGTCGAAATCGGCGGACAACTGCAATGGAGCAGCCAGCGGATCGGCAGCCTGGGAGGGGTCAGCGAGGTACTGGTCCCAATACCAGATCATTACCTCCCGGTCCAGGTTGTATCCGGTCCCGTTGTCGATATACGATCCGGTGTCGAACTTGACGTCGGTGACCGGATAGACCAGTAGCTGCTGGCTGACGCGGAAATCGCCGGTCTCGGCGGCCTTGATGCTCACCGCCGCCGCCAGGTTGCCGCCGGCGCTGTCGCCGCCCACGGCAACCACGCCGGGCACGCCTCCAATCTCGGCAGCGTGGTCGCTGGCCCAGATGGTCGCGTAGTAGCAGTCGTCAAAAGGATCGGGGAACTTGGCTTCCGGGGACAGACGGTAGTCCACTGACACCACGACGCAGCGGGAGCCGGCGCACAAATGGCGTGCCGTGCCGTCGGCCGAGTCCAGGTTGCCCACGACCCAGCCGCCGCCGTGATACCACGCCAGGATTGGGAACGGTCCGTCGCCCTCGGGCGTATAGATGCGCACCGGCACGTCGCCCGCCGGTCCCGGGACGCTACGATCCTGGACTTTGCCCACCTCGGGGCCGGGCGCTCGGGGACGCTTGGCCGCATTGGCCCGAGCTTCCGCCGGACTAACGGTGTTGGCTGGCGGCAAACCCAAGGCTCGGGTTGCGTCGATTACCTCTTGCGCTTGCGGATGCAGTGGCATGTCGTGCCTCCACTATGATTGTTCTGTTACGCACGGGGCCGCCGGAGCATCTGGTCAGGTGCGTTCCGGCGGCCCCGTTTTTGGCTGGTGGGTTCTAGGCGTTTCGGTTGGTGTAGTCTTCCCGCGCCCGCTCCAGGGCTCGGCCTCGCCCGGCCTGCAGCGTCTCGTGGCGCTCGTACGCCCACGTGTTGGACGCGATGGTGGCCTGCGCGCTGCCCTGGAAGTGGGGCATCACGTGGCGAGCCATGAGCTCGTAGCTATGGAGCATGTGCTCCCGCGCCGCCCAGTCCACCGTTTGCACCATGAACGCGCCGAAACCGCCGCTGCGCTCCTCCAGCCGCTTGATGCCTTCAATGCAGTCGTCCGGCGTGCCGATGATCCACGCGCCGCGCTCGGCCATGACATCGATGATCTTGTCTGGCGGCCCGTCCACGACCTGCGGCCGGCCCATGGTGTGCTCGAAGTATTCCCGCTGGTAGTGGCCGGCGCCGACGCGCGCCTGCTCAAACGCCTCTTTGCGCGTGTCGGCCAAGTGCACCGGTAGAACCATGCGCCACTCGAAGCGATCGACCGTTTGATCGTGCTCCGCGGCCGATTCCTCGCAGATGTCCCACAGTTCGCTCAGCTCGAGCCCTTGGGGCGCCTTCGGGTCGCGTGGCGTGGTGATGGTCAGCACCGACGCGCCGTGCTTGCCGGCCAGGGCGACGCCGGACGGCGTCTGCACCGACGCCACCGAGATCGGCATGTGGGGGGTCTGGTAGGGCCGAAGCTGGAGCATGGCCTCGTTGAGTTCGAACCAGTCGCTCTTGTGCGTGATGGGTTCTTTCTCGGTGAACAGCCGCATGATGACGCCGAGGGCTTCGTCCATGCGCAGGCGCTGCTTGGTGGGATCGATGCCCATCATGTAGGCGTCTCCGGGCAACGCGCCGGGACCAACGCCAAGCATCACGCGGCCGCGTGTCATGTGGTCCAGCTGGGTCATCCAGTTGGCCACCATGAACGGGTGGTGGTACGGGAGGCTGACGACGCCGGTGCCCAACTTGATGTGCTTGGTGCGGTCGGCGGCAACCCCGATGAAGATCTCCGGCGAGGAGATAATCTCCCATCCCGCGCTGTGATGCTCGCCGATCCAGGCTTCGTCGAAGCCCAGGTAATCCAGCCACTGCACCAGTTCCATGTCCCGTTCCAGCGCCAGGGTGGGATTCTCGCCGGCGCGGTGGAACGGGCCCATAAAAATGCCAAACTTCAAGCGGTCGGGTAATGCCATTGGGGAGCCTCCTCCTGGTCCGCGTCCGGCGGATACGTCGCGAAGGGCTGGTGCTCAGAAGCGATAAATCGTCGCCGGGCTAGGGCACTTCGCCGTATCGCTGGGGGGTGGGAATGTTGGCCGCATTATATGGGGCGCGGCCGGCGGCGGCAAGCGGAGTGACTTACGGTACTGGCACACAAGAAAACGTCGGGGTTCCTAGCAGGGTACCCCGGCGCCTATTGGGCAACGTCGCTACTTTTTGGGTGGTGGTGGTGGTGGTGGTGGTGGCCGTTTAACGTTGAGAGGTTTGTTTGACAAACCCTTGAGGCCCTTACCCCGACGACTTGGAGCCAAATTTGCTGCTCTTACCATAGGTCAATCTTCCGTGTAATCTATTCCGCCCGCTCTCCCGACTCCATGAATTCGATCATCTCAACATCGTTCGCAGGCAATAGCAGCGCGACGGCTCCGGACACCGGTATGCGCCGTTGTTCGTCCAACCACACCGCCTCGCTGATCCTGAAGTATCCTTCCGGAGGACGGCTTGGCCATTCTTCTACCCAACCGTACAGGCGGCGCTGTCCTTTCAAGTGTAGCACAACGTAGCAGTCGGGATGTTCTGCGAATGCCGAGTACATTTCCGACGGGTACGAGGTTTCGCCCGTGACACCGATGCGTCGCAGTGCGCCGTGAATTATATCGTGGTTGGACGCATAAACTGCGAGCAGCGCCACTGCTATTGCGCTCAACATGGCCACCGTCAACTCCAAGCCTGCCGACCATTCGTAGTCCGTCCAGACTCCGAATAGCGCTGTAGCCAGCCACGTGATCGCCTGTGCGACCGTGGTGAATACCAGCGCCTGCACCACTCGGTCGAACTCTCCGGGTTTGGGATGCGATGTCAACGAATAGAAAACGGCCGCACCCACGAATCCCGGTAACAGGAACGTGAGCACGGCCACGATTTCGCTAGTGGCCCAGTTCATGTGGTGGCTAGCTCACCAGCGGCAAACCCTCGTCCTCACGAACGGCGTTGATGATCTCCAGGACCCGCTGCTGTAGGGGTGGGTAGGAGAGTTCGAACTCGGTGAGCAGGCGGCTGTTGTCCACCAGGTAGTTGCCGGAGTGTTCGCGGCCGCCCTCGTTGTCGAAGGAGATCTGGGCGTCGGGCAGGTAGCCGCGCACCATTTCCGCCAGATCACCGAGGCTGATGGCCGTGCCTCCGGAGTTGTAGACTGCGTGCTCGCTGCGGTCGACCAGGGAGACTCGCACGAAGGCCTCAGCGATGTCCTCCACGTGGATGGGCAGGCGCATCATCTCGCGGTACGGGAAGCTCACGGGCTCGCCGCGGGACGGCAGGGTAACGCAGCGCACGTGGTCCACGGAGCCGCGCACCTTGTCCGGCCCGGTGACGTTGGCCGGCCGTATGCCGGTGATGGACATGCCGTAGTTCTCGTTGAACATCTTGGCCTGGAACTCGTTGAAAATCTTGTGCGTCGCGTACTGGCTGTCGCCGTAGGTCGCCTCGTCCTCGTTGATCTCACGTTCACCAAAGTTGGACTGCTGCCCGCTGACGGCCACGGAGCTGGCGTAGACGATGCGGTTGACGCCCAGCAGCCGGCCCGCCTCGAAGCAGTTGTCCATGCCGAGGATGTTCAGGCGCATCTGGTGGTGCGGATTGCCCTCGCCGCCGCCCAGCAGGTAGGCCAGATTGATGATGCGGTCGGGTTGCGAATCGACGATGGCGCGGGTGACCTGCTCGAAATCGGTGATGTCCACCCGCGAGCTGCGCACGTCGCCGGCATCCACGCCGGGAATGTCAGGCAGCGGGTTGATGTCGGTGGCGTACACGTCCTCGCCGCGTTCGACCAACTTGCGGACCACGCGGGGCCCGATGAAACCGGAAGCTCCCAAGACCAAGACCGTCATGTCTGCACCTCCTGATGCGTGATTGTCGATATGATTGGGAAACAGCCGCGCCGCTCGACGATCGGGATCAGTTGGATCAACGACGCGCGGACGTTAACGTCGCACGGCGACGAAGAACAGTCGCCGGAACGGATACAGGGTGAACCCGTCCGACCGCTTCGGGTATTCCACGTTCAACCGCTGCCGATATTCTTCCAGATAGGTTTCGCGGTCGCCGTCATCCAGGCCGTTGAGGATGGGCCGGAGACCGGTGCCGGTAACCCATTCCAGGACGGCGTCGTCGCCGGTGAGCACGTGCTGGTATTCCGTGGTCCAAACGTCCAGGTGCTCGGCATCGGGAGCCAGGAGGTCGTAGTAGAAATCAGGATCCTGGACCCACCGGTTGCCCACGGCGGAGCGCAAGTCCTCAGAGCCCAACGGCGCACCGTCCGCACCGCCGTTTGCGAGGGTTTCGCGCATGATCTGATGTGAGCGCATGTCCCAAGAGAGCGGCGCCTGGATCGCCAGGCAGCCACCGGACGGCAACATGCTCCAAAGGCGCGGCACCAGCTCGTGGTGGTCGGGCACCCACTGGATCACGGCGTTGGAGAAGAAGACCGACGGCGTTTCGGAGGGACGCCAGCCGGCGAGGTCCCCCTCTTCCCAACAGACTCGGGTCGGCTCGGCGCCGTCGCCGGAAGCCGCAGCCTGGGCGAGCATGTCTGGCGAATTGTCCATGCCTATGACATCAGCCTGGGGCCAGCGGTCAGCGAGCAGGCGGGTGACGTTGCCGCTGCCGCAACCCAGGTCGTAGACGACCTGCGGGCGTTCCAACGGGATGCGCCCCATCAGGTCCAGGGCGGGGCGCAGCCGGTGGTCGGCGAATTTCAGGTACTGGCCCGGATCCCAGGATTCACCGGCCAGGTCACGTTGGTGCGGCGTTGCTTGCGTCATCTCAGAGGGTGTACTCACGGGCATTTGGGATTTGCCGCGAGTATAGGCACGGCGGAATCGAGCGTCAACTGCGCTGCAGCCGATGAGTGCGCGCCCAACCGTAGTTGCTATTGTCCTTCTAGCGCGGTAAGTTTTCCGTCCGTGGTAGGGAGGAACAGAGTTCGCCCTGACACCGATGGCGCGGTAGAGATGGGGTAATCCCCGATCTCGTGCGTCCACTCCAGCGAGCCAGTGTCGATACTCAGGCCGTGGAGCGCACCACTGGCAGTGCCGAGCAGCAACGTGTCGCCGGCGATAACCGGATCGCCGACGACTTCGCCGTCCAGTTGGGTTTGCCATTGTGTCGATCCATCGGCGGCTGCGAGCGCAGTCGCCTTGCCCGATTCGGTGACCACGAACAGGTTACCGTTAGCGTAGGATGGGCTGTATTTTACCTTTCCGCCCGCCGAGGCGGCCCAGAGGGCCCCCGTTTGCAGGGGCGGATCGGAGCGCAGGCGCCACGCGAAGAAGTTGAACTTGGCGACGTAGGCGAAGCGGCTGAAGGGCCGGCTGATCGCCGACGGGTCCACCGCCCAAACTCCTCCCCGATTGGTGACGAAGAATGCCCGCCCGTCGGCAATGACCGGCCCGCCGGCTACTGGCGTTCCCGAGTAGAACACCAACCGTCGGCGTCCGGTTTCGGGATCAGCCGTGACGAACCGTTCGCCCAGCGAGGCGGCCGCGACTACCGAACCGTCCGTGACGGGGTGCGAGACTACCCAGCCGTTGGCCTCTGCTGACCATCTAGGAGCTCCGGTGGCAGCGTCCAGAGCGGTCAGTTCACCGTTGGTTGACCCGATGTACAGGCTGCCGTCAGCCACAATGGGCGAACCCAGCACTATGTTCCCGACATCGTGCTCCCAAACTGGCTGACCCGTTACCCTGTCCAATGCGAGCACCCGGTGATCCCTGGTGCCCACGTACACGAGATCGCCGGCCACGGCCGGCGCGCTGTCCGAGGGCGAGCCAATGTCGCGTTTCCACTTGGTATCGCCGCTGTTCGCCTCCAGCGCCACGATTTCACCGCCGTCGGTGGAAACAAAGATCAGGTCGTTGACGACCGCCGGGGTGCCCAGAGCCACGCCCGGTAGATCGACCTCCCACCCGGTCATGAAAGGCGGAACCGGGTTGGGCTCCTCCGTAGATGCGACGCCGCTGGTGCCGCGGCGACCGGATGGCCAGTCGCCCGGCGCTTGGGACATGTTCGCTGCGGAGGTAGCGGCTGCCGGCGGGAATAGCAGAGGCATGAGCTGGTACGCCCGCACCGCCCACAGCGCAAGTAACGCCAGGGCGACTATGGATACAGCAAGCCAGATCCTGACATCACGAAACCGCCACCGTCTGCCGATGGCGGTTTCACCGTATAGGCTGGGCCGTCGCAACGCGCTACGGCGCCCTGGGGTACGCTTGAGAGCTATGTCCGTCCTCGCAGTTTCGGGTCCAGGGCGTCCCGGATGGAATCGCCGAACAGGTTGAAGGCCAGCACGGTCACGGTGATCGCCAGGCCAGGGAACACTACCATCCACCAGCGGGGGATCAAGCCTGCCGCGACGGGTCCTCCCAGCATATTGCCCCAGGTGGCCGTGGGCATCGGTACGCCCACTCCCAGGAACCCCAGCGAGGCCTCCAGGATTATCACCGAACCCAGGTGGGCGGTGGCCAGCACCAGCCAAGGCGCTACGCACTGCGGTGCGATGTGTCGGACCATTACCCGCCCGCTGGACGCTCCGATGGCCTGTGCCGCATCCACGTACGCGTTTTCCTTGACGCTCAAAGTAACCGACCGGATCACGCGGACTGACAAGGGAATGCGGGTGATGCTAATCGCAACGATCACAGTCCATACCCCGGCGCCCATTGCCAACACCAGTATCATCGCCAGGATCAGCGTGGGGAAGGACATCATCAGTTCCAGGAAGCGCTGGCTGTAGATGTCGAGGCGGCCACCGATGTACCCGGATGCGATGCCCCAAGCAGCGCCGATCAAATCGCCCACCAGCACCGCCACGAGGGCGACGAACAATGAGATCCGCGCCCCGTACACCACCCGGCTGAACAAATCCCGACCGATGTCATCAGTGCCCATCCAGTGGGCTGGCCCGGGCGCCTCGCGCAACGCTCGGAAGTCGGCGTACTCCGTGGGGTGGTGGGTTGCGACGTAGGGCGCGAAGACGGCGACGAACACGATGACGATAATGGCCAGCCCACTGATGGCTCCCACGGGATTGCGCTGGCTAAAGTTTGCTATCACCCATAGCCAGTTTCTGGTGCGACGCTGCGCATCCTGTACGATGACGTCGGTAGCGGTTGCCTGTGCCACGAGAATACTCCAGACAAGTCTGTCCCTGTTTCGAGGTTAGCTGTAGCGGATGCGTGGGTCGATCCAAGCGTAAGAAATGTCAACCAGCAGATTGGTGAGAACGAACACGAGGCCGTAGATCAACACCAGGTTTTGAATGACGATGTAGTCGCGCTCGAAGAACGCGGCTACCAGGGTGCGCCCCAGTCCAGGCACTCCGAAGGCTTGCTCCACCGCCACCGACCCGCCGATCAGGAACCCCAGCAACACGCCGGATAGGGTGATAACCGGCATGATGGCGTTCCGGAGCGCATGTCTCAGGATTACCAATCGTTCTGCCAGGCCTTTGGCTCGTGCGGTGCGGATGTAGTCCTCGTGAATCGTCTCCAGGAGCGCCGAGCGCGCCATTCGGCAGACGTACGCGGCCTGTCCTATGCCCAGCACCAGGGCCGGTCCCCAAATGATTTGCAGGTTAGCCCACGGGTCCTCCCAAATGTTGATTACTCCCAAAGGAGCTTTCCATTCCAGCGTCAGCACCAGTGTTAACACGATGAGCGTGCCCAGCCAGAAATTCGGAATCGCCAGGAACAGAATGGAGAAGAAACGCCCGGCATAATCGAATGGGGTGTTTCTCTTCATTGCCGCCAGTATCCCTACGGGCAAACCAATGACCCATGACAGGATCACGGAAATGATAGCGATCTCCAGGGTGATGGGACCGCGGTTTATGATCAAGTCCATCACTGTATCAGAACGCCAGAACGACTGTCCCAGCTTCAGGGTCACGATGTCCTTGAGCCAGTCCACGTATTGCAGGTAAATCGGCTTGTCCAAGCCCAGGCTGGCGATAATGCGCTGCCGGTCCTCTTCGCTGAGTTGCAACGTGCCCTCTTCCCCGAACATCACGGTAAGCACGTCACCCGGCAGGATACGCATCACCAGGAAGATGATGATGGTAAGCCCGATAATGGCCGGAATCGCCAACAGCACTCGACGGAGAATGTATTTTTGCATCAGAACATCCAGTGGAGTCAACGCGATTGGGTGGGTTGGGATGTGAGGCGGGCGGCGTTGCGTCGCCCGCCATTGTCAATCTCGGTCTGGTAAAGAGGTCGGTTACTGGCCGCAGCCTGCTTCCATCCACACGGTGTCCATTCGGTCCAGGTTGTGAACCAGAGCGCCGTGCTTGCCCTCAATGCCACGGACGCACTCCAGCCAACCGGCGAGGGTGCGGTTGTACCACCACTCCACCACCGGCGGGTCGTTATCCAGGATTGCAGCTGCCTGTTGCACCAGATCGTAGCGCTTCTGCAAGTCGGGTTCCGTGTCCACTTGCGCCATGATGGCGTCGAACTCCTCGTTGCAGTAGTTCGAGTGGTTCTCTCCGCCGCCGCATCGGTAGAAGCTGTTCATGTACGCCGACGGGTCAATGAACGGGGAGGCGATGGCACCCACCGTGATGTCGAAGTTGCGGTTAGCCAACTCTTCAAACCACACCGCTGAAGGAACCGGACGAATGGTGGATTCAATGCCCAGGATGCTACGGTATTGCAACTCGGCCATTTGTGCGATGGCTGAATACCAGGGGCTGTCCGGCTGCCGTTGCAGTAGGTCAACGTTTTTGATGCCGTCTGCGTAACCCGCTTCAACCATGAGCCGCTTGGCTTCTTCGATGGCAGCATCCCGATTGAATACCAGCCGATCGTCAATCTCGGCCTGCGGCAGCTGGTACGCTTGCTCGGGTAGGGTCCATCCCATGCCGCCAGGGTAACCATACAGCCATTCGCTCACCACTTCGTGGGCCGACAGTCGGTCGAACGCCAGCCACATGGCTCTGCGCACTCTGACGTCGTCCCAGGGTTCCCGGTCGGTGTTGAACCAGATCCCGCCGTAAGAATAAGACGAGAAGGGCTCGACCACGAACTTGGGATCGTCCTGCATGCGGTCGTAGGCAGCCGGGTCGATAGTCTGTGCGTAATCGACGTTACCGGCCAACAAGGCCGCCGAGCGATTGGTGCTGTTCTCCAACGGATAGGTCCAGACTTCGTCCAGGAAAGGAAGTCCTTCGTTCCAATAGTCGGGGAATTTTTCGTTCTTCCAAACCTCGCCCTGCTGATGTTCCAGATATCGGAATGCGCCGGTGCTGGGGGCGTTTTGCCCGGCAACTTTCAGGTCGTAACCGTGCTCTTCCAGGAACGATTTGGGAAAAACTCCGTGCCATTCCAGAGCGAACGCATTGAGCCCGTATTTCAGCGGTGGCGGCGTCTCGAAATTGAACGCCACTGTCAGCGGGTCAATTACTTCAATGGTGGGTCCGAAGGGGCTGTAAAGACCCTGCCGAGCGCTCACCACGCCTGCCGGGGGATCGATAACTCGGGACCAGGAGGCGGCTACGTCGTCGGCAGTTAAGATCGTACCGTCATGGAAGTTGACCTCTTCGCGTATGGGGAAGGTCCAGGTTTTTCCGTCCTCCGAAACTTCCCAACTGGTAGCCAGGTCCGGGATGATAGTTTTGCCGGCGTCGATGGGGTTGTAGCGCAGAATGTTGTTGTACAGCATCATCTGCTTGAAGGAATTAGTAACGCTGGACACTTGCAGCAGGTCGAAATGCGCCGGGTCGTAGTATCCGCCCCGCCGCAAAATCCCGCCGTATACCACGTCAGGGTATACGGTCATCAGGTTTTCCAACGTTATCGGGTCGTCCACCACCTCGGTGGGCAACGCGGCCGCTACAGGTGTGGGCGTGGCGTCGGCCGATTGGGCCTGTTGCCGTCCCACCTGTTGAACGGGTGGGGTGGCACGTTCCGACTGGGCGGCCGGCGCCGACGTGGCTTGCTCGGATTGAGCGGCCGGCGCGGACTGGGCGGCCGGCGCCGACGTGGCTGCCTGTTGAGGTTGAGTTCCGGTGGCGTTGGAGGCGCCAGTCTGGCTTGCTCCAGAATCAGCCGGCGCCGGAGCCTCAGCACCACCGCACGCCACCGCCGCCAACATAACCAGCGCGAGCAATGCCCCTAGGATCGGAATGGGGGATGCGATATATCGAAAGGCCATGGCTGCTCTCCTCTCGTTGGAGCCAACCGCCCGGCAAGTCTGCCGTTAGGCGGCTTTTCGCATTGTTGTCTTTGCGAGGAACGTTCCATTGTGATCCAGATTATGCGGATTTCGATAAGTATACGGCCTGTTGAATTAGAAAACGAACTGATTTCTCATTTGTCCGACGAGTTTCTTCGCTTTCTCCGGGGCATTCTATGGCTAGTCATCGCGGGTGTCAATACAATATATCGACGGCGGATAGGGCGAATTTCGATGGATTGAATGCCCGTCGCGATCGTTTCGAGGGCCGAGCCCATGGACCCATCCGGCCCTGTGCTATACTGCCGCCGTTGCCCGATATGACCTGATTCATACGGAGTCGTCGCATGGTTTCGCCCCTGGTCGCTACCCCCAATCCGTTCCGCGGAGTGGTTGTCAACACCGCCGAACTGCCGGTTGATCCCGCCGAATTCGCTGCACGATTGGACTCCTCCATAGCCGAGTGGCGTGACGCGGGGTATGAGGTCGCCTGGGTGGATATTCCCATCGGTCTGGCGTCGCACGTTCCCATCGCCGTGCAGCGCGGATTCGGCTACCACCATGCCGACGACGACGGGATTACGGCGACCCTGACCCTGATACCGGGCTCGTTTATTCCGCCGTACGCGACCCACTACGTGGGAGCCGGCGGGGTCGTGGTGAACGGAAAGGATGAATTGCTGGTGGTTTGCGAACGCTACCGTATCGACAACCGTCCGCCTTTCTACAAGCTCCCCGGCGGCGCGCTGGAGCCAGGGGAGAACATCGTCGACTCCATTGTCCGCGAGGTCTTCGAAGAGACCGGAATCGAAGCCGAGTTCCAGGCATTGGCCTGCTTCCGACACTGGCACGGATATCGCTACGGCAAGTCCGACATCTACTTCGTTTGCCGCCTGAAAGCGCTGACCGAGCAGATCAAGATGGGCGAGAAGGAAATCGAGGAGTGCCTCTGGATGCCGGTCCAGGACTTCATGGCGGACGACGACATCAGCCCGTTCAACAAGGGCATCGTTCGCTCCGCCCTGGAGAGCGACGGGGTGGTGCCAGCGGACATGCCCGGTATGCCCCATGACCCGACGCGCGAGTATTTTCTGCCTAAATTCGTCAGATAGGGTTGCTCCATGTGGCGCGATTTGAACCAGCGGTGGTTCCGACTTGTCTGCCTGTTTGCGCTGTTCTGCGCTTTGGCGGCGACATTTGTCGGATTCGGGGGAACCGCCCAGTCGTCCGCCATCGAGCCGACATCCGTAGGACGAGCCACTAATCTGGTGGCCAGCACTGCCGGACAGGATGACGGGACCGTGCGGTTGACCTGGACTGCCGCCCCGGATGCCCAAGTCCATTTCGTGGTATACCTGAAGACTTCGGATCTGGTGGCGCTGAACGTCGGCCAGGCGCGAATGGCGCCGTTTGCTGGGACGGAGGGAGTGATCACTGGCCTGGAGGGAGGCACCGAATACAGTTTCATCGTGACCGGGATGCGGTGGAACTGGGTAAGAGATTACGGCGCGGTATGGGGAACCTGGTCTAACTGGCGGACGGCCACGCCCCGAGACGCCACCGCGGACATGGGTGCCGCGCTACCGATCACTGAGCCGACATCCGTAGGGCAAGTGACCAATCTGGTGGCCAGCACTGCCGGACAGGATGATGGGACCGTGCGGTTGACCTGGACTGCCGCCCCGGATGCCCAAGTCCATTTCGTGGTATACCTGAAGACCTCGGATCTGGTGGCGCTGAACGTCGGCCAGGCGCGAATGGCGCCGTTTGCTGGGACAGAGGGAGTGATCACTGGCCTGGAGGGAGGCACCGAATACAGTTTCATCGTGACCGGGATGCGGTGGAACTGGGTAAGAGATTACGGCGCGGTGTGGGGAACCTGGTCGCAATGGCAGCCAGCCACGCCCCTTCCGATTTCGCCCGTTCCCGAAGATGGACGACTGACGACGTTTTTCGATGACATCATCAGCAAGACCGAACGCCGCGAAGCCTTTTCGCCGATCAAGGAAAGCAATATAGGGTTTTCTGCCCTGGATGATATGAGGGCGCTCCGTGCCGAGTTCGTCGCGTCCAAAACCGATGAAGAACTCTACTGGGCACTGGTGAAGCTCAGCAACGCCCGCCGCGATAGGCATCTGCATGTACGAGAGACTGACGGAGGGATTCTGCCGCAGGGAGAAACAACCTGTGAGGCCGCGCCAATTTACGTTCTTCCCGACCTATCGGACGACCGAGACCCGACTTTTTTTGTCGCAAGACTGAGATCACAGCTAACCTCTCCCCAAGTTGGGGACGCTATCGTCGCGGTCAATGGTCTGTCTATGGAGGAATACATAAGGGAGTTCACAAACTGGATCCGGCACTCCACTCTCCATGGATTGTATTGGCGGATGGCGGATGAGCTGCCTAAAAAAGGTCATGGAGTAAGCGTTCCGCAAAGTTTGTATTCGGAACGACTGAATCTCACCCTGCAGCGCTCCACCGGTGGGCGTTACCATGTCTCGCTGCCTTATACAGAGACGTGCGGCAGCTATGGCCATAGATCTCAGTATCCTGGATTCCAGGAGGTGATGCAGACGGAGTACTTCAACGTCTGGCTCGACCGGGACCGACAGATAGTTTTGCTGCAGTGGTTTCGCTTCAGACCAAACTCACTGATTCGCGACATCCCGGCGCTTATGGAATATGCGGAGCGGGAGCAGATACTCGAATACGACATCATAATCGATGTAACCCGGAGCGGTGGTGGTGCGGGCGGCGCTTACGTGATACAGCGGTTGGTTGACCGGCCGTTCCGCGTGACCTTCGGCAATGTCCGTCTGAGCGACCTCGGAGTGTGGCTTGTCGAACATTTCGCTGCTCGAGAGCCGAACGCCAATGCGCCGGACATTTTCGGTCTCAACCTGAGCGGTAGCTGGTTGATCGATTGGGCGCGAACCGATGCGATGGAAGCGATTCGCCGCGGCGACGAATACACTCCTCCCGTTCCCTTCAAACTCGCCCACCTGCCCAAGGACTCCGATGGCATGTTGCAACCCGCTCCGGTGCACTTCAGCGGTAAAGTGGCCATCATCAATGCCGGTGTGTGGGGCGGTTCACATTTGGACCAGTTCATGGCGATGTTCGTTGATAACGACCTTGCAACCTTCATAGGGATGCCCACCGGGGGGTACAGCAACACTTGGGAGGTGATAGAAACTCTCAGAATGCCGGACACCCGTCGCCCGCTGGCGCGATTCATGTGGTCTGCCGGGCATACCATCCGGCCCAACGGAGAAATATTGGAAGGCAATCCGGCGGAGCCCCATGAATACATCCCGCTCACTCGGGAGAACTTCCAGGGGTATCATCAGACGTTGTTCAACAGAGCAATGGCGGTTCTTGGCCGGTAACGGCGCAGACCTCCCAACCGTTTCTCAGGACAACAGGACCCGGCTCAAAGACGGAAATGACTAAGTAACTTCGAGGAGGAACTCAACTATGACCACCACCGCACAACCCGAACAGCAGTACCGTGTCATCGGCACCCGGCCGGTTCGACACGACGGCGTGGACAAGGTAACCGGCGCCGCGCGTTATGGCGCGGATATCAACCTGCCGGGAATGCTGCACGCCCGGATCCTGCGCAGCCCGCACAGCCACGCTCGCATCCGCAGCATCGACACGAGCAAGGCTGAGGCATTGCCCGGCGTTGTCGCCGTTGCCACGGCGGCCGATTTTCCCATCATTGAGAACCGCATGATCGACTTTGCCGAAGTGCAGGGCAATGCCCGAATGATCGCCGAGAATCTGCTGGCCAAGGACAAAGTGCTGTACGTCGGCCACGCTGTCGCCGCAATCTGCGCCATCAACCCCCATATCGCCATGGAGGCCCTGAAACTGGTGGACGTCGACTACGAGGTTCTGCCCACGGTGCTGACCTGGCGCGACGCGATGGCTGAAGGCGCGCCGCTGCTCCACGAGGACATGACCACCTACTTCCGCCTGGAGCGGTTCGCTCGTGGCGACGACACCGGCGTCAAGAGCAACGTTGCCGGACACATCCAGCACAAGGTTGGCGACGTCGAGGAGGGCTTTGCCCAGGCAGACATCGTCATCGAACGGGAATTTGACACCCAGACCGTGCACCAGGGCTATATCGAGCCGCACGTGTCCACCGCCATGTGGTCTGCCGACGGCCGCGTCACGATTTACACCAGCACCCAGGGCCTTTTCAACATCCGCGCCCAGACTGCCGCCATCATCGGCGTCGCCGAGTCCCAGGTTAAAGTTGTTCCCATGGAAATCGGCGGCGGATTCGGCGCTAAGGGCATCACTTACACTGATCCGGTGGCTGCGGTACTGTCCAGGAAGACGGGTAAGCCGGTCAAGGTCGCCATGGACCGCACCGACGTTTTTATCGGCAGCGGCCCGGCTTCCGCCACCTTCATGCGCTGCAAGATGGGCGTCAAAAACGACGGCACGATGGTCGCCGGCCAACTCTACATGGTCTATGAAGCCGGCGCGTATCCAGGGTCTCCCGTGGGCGGCGGCGCGTTGACCGGCTTCGGTCCCTACAAGATGGATCACATGCTCGTAGATGGCTACGATGTGGTCTGCAACAAGCAGAAGGTGCAGGCCTACCGCGCTCCCGGCCAACCGCAGGTGGCGTTCGCCGTGGAAGCCGTGGTTGACGAACTGGCGGAGATCCTGGGCAAGGATCCGATAGAGCTCCGCCTGCAGAACGCCGTTCAGGAGGGCGACCGCATGCCCAACGGGGTGCCCCACCGGGTGTTCGGTTGCCGTGAATTGGAACAGGCCATGATCAACAGCGACCACAACCGGACGCCGTTGGAAGGCTCCAATCGCGGGCGCGGCATCGCGGTGGGATTCCGCTGGCAGGCCGGCCAGGCGTCATCGGCCACCATCAACGTCAACGCCAACGGAACGCTTAACCTCATCACCGGCTCCGTTGACATCGGGGGCACGCGTACCGCCGTGGCCATGCAGGTCGCCGAAACTTTGGGCATCGACGTTGACCAGATCGCCCCCACGGTGGTGGACACCGACACCGTCGGCTGGACTGCCTCCACCGGTGGAAGCCGCATCGCCTTCGACACCGGCCTCGCCGCCATCGCCGCCGCCGAAGACCTGCGCGATCAGATGGCTCAGCGCTGCGCCATGGTCTGGGAGGTGGAGCCCGACCAGGTTGAGTTCGCCGACGGCGTCTTCACCTGCACCACCACCGAGGAGAGCATGAGCATAGCCGAAGCTGCCAGTCGCATGATGCGCACCGGCGGCCCGCTCACGGCGTCGGCCTCAGCCACCTCCACGGGGGTGGGGCCCATATTCGCCGGCAATATCATTGACGTTGAGGTTGACCCCGAAACCGGCAAGGTTGACATCCTGCGCTGCACCGCGTTCATCGACTCCGGCACTTCGGTCCACCCGAGCTATGTCGAGGGCCAGATGCAGGGAGGGACGATGCAGGGCATAGGCTGGGCGTTATCCGAGGACTACACCTACGCCGACGATGGGACCATGCTCAACTCAACCTTCCTGGACTACCGCATGCCCACCGCTCTCGATATGCCCATGATCGACACGGTGGTTATTGAAGTCCCCAACCCGCGGCACCCTTACGGGCTGCGCGGTGTTGGCGAGGCTCCGATCATCCCGCCGCTGGCCGCGCTGCACAACGCGGTGTACCATGCCACCGGTGTGCGGGTGAACAGCCTGCCGCTGTCGCCCACAGCAGTATTGGCAGCGTTGCAGGAGGCAAACGAGCAGTAGTCTTCTTCAACCCAGACAAACGAAACAGGGGTCGGCGCAGCGCCGGCCCCTGCAACTTTAAACGTCATACGATCCTATTGTTCGCGCGGGGTCATCACCTCGGTGAGCATGAGGAAGTTGGCCGCGAGTTCCGGCGCGAGCGTGGTTCCGCCGCGGGACAGGAGCAGAAGCAGGCGCACCTGGGCAGCCAGGTCCGCGGCCAGTTTGCGCTTGGCCTCCGCCACGGTGTCCGCCGAGACCGGGACCCGCAGGCCGTGCAGCGGGAGGGCGGCGCGCGATTCGCCCGCCCAATACTGGTCCAGGCTGTCGATGATCACCACCGGGATGTCCTTCGAGACTACGAAGGGCGCTTCGGGAGGGCTGTCGTCGGAAGTCAGGACGTCAGCGAACACCCGGGTCACGTCGCTATGATTGATGTGGAACGTGGCGGCGTTGGGTTGGCTCGTGGACGTTCTGCTCCAACCCCACTCTTCCGGAAGCGCGGTATTGTAGTTCGGCAAGACGCTGACCGGCAGGGAAATGTCCTCCGCCACCGGCCGGCCTTCGCCGCCGTCATCTGCCGGGTCACGCAACCCGTAGCGGGGTTCCGCTGCGTCGTCAGTTGGTTCGACTGTGGTCATGCGAGGCCCCGCGAGGTCAGTGGCTGTGGCCGTCGGTGTCGATCTCCCAGGCGGCATACACCTGTTCGGGCAGTGTGATCGGCCCAACGGCTTCTTCGTATTCGCGGACGTGCTTGGCCGACAACACCGCGATGGCTTTCATCATCTGCGGACTGACCTTGATCCGGGCCCTGAGGATGGGCTCGCGCTCCTCAACCTGTTCGCCAAAAAACAGCACGGCAGAGTACAGGCTGCTGAAGATGTGGAAGGAGTCGCTGTAAAAAGTAATCGGATCCAGGGGGCTGGGAGCCTCGGCGGCAGCCGGCGCCGGCGCTGGGACGGTGTTCACGGCCAACGCCGGGACTTCACCGGGGTTGATGTAGCTGTCTTCCTGGGGAGGCTTGTCCTCGGGCGGCACGTAGGGGCGTTGGATGATGGGCATGGTACCTCCGTCCCTGCCCGCGACGTTGACGAGGCAGGTCGATGCGGCGATTGGACGCCATTATAGCGAGTCCGGCTGGCGGGTGCCGGCGTTCAGCTGTCTGGCTGCGACAAGCCGTCGATGAACTCAAGCCCGGGGAGTTTGGAGAGTTCCTGGGGCGGCATCTTGACCTTGGCCGAACGGCTTCCGGCGCCGAGGATGATGTAGTCCATCTCCAGCAGGCGCTGGTCCGCGTAGATGGGCAAGTCATCGGGCAGAGCCATCGCCGTAACGCCGCCGATCATCATGCCGGTGAGGTCGCGAGTCTCTTCGGGAGAGGCAAAGGAAGCGCGGGACACGCCCATGAGCCGGCGGACTCTCCGGTTGACGTCGAGCCGGTCGCAGGCTCGGACGATACACGCCGAATAGGCGGCCGCGCCGCGCTTGCTGGCGACGATGATGGTATTGGCGGAATGGGGCAGATCGTACCCGTACTGGGCGCAAAAGTCCGCCGTGTCCCCGTACTGGGGGTCGATGGAAATCCACTCCCAATCGGCGATGGCCAGGTCGTCCAGGACGGCTCGGACTCGGGTTTCCAGGGTGTTGCTGTCGTCAAATGCTGTCATGGCCTTATCCGAAACTCAGGGTGGCGTCGGACAGACACACGAGTTCGTCGCGCTGGTTTACGCCCCGGATGCGGCACTGGACCTTGCGCTGCCCGTAAAGATTGCCGCCAGTGCCGGTCACCTCCCCGGAGAAGGTTACCACGTCGCCGGCGCGGAACGGAGTAATGGCGCGCATGACCAGGTTGCCGCCGTTGTACAGGGCCTCCGGTGGGACGTTCAGGCTGATGAAGCGGTCGACGTAGGACATGGTGGCCGGGCCGGCGTTGACCGCGCCGCCGAATATGTTCTGCCGGGCAAACTCTTCGTCGGTGTGGATGTTGCTTTCGCTGGGACGGCCGGCAAGTCGTTGGGCGTTCTTGCGCAGAATGTTCTCGGTGGTCTCGCCGACCGACAGGGTGCGCGGCAGCGCCGTTCCGGCCAGGGCGTTCTCCCAGGTCAGGAATTGGGCCGGGTCCGGGACTGCGGACACGTCGGCGGCGGGAGCGGACCCGGTCGATGCCTCGGGTACCGATCGTTGCCCCGCGGAGTATTCGAAGATGCAGGTGTAGTCGTAACTGGCGACCACCGCCCCGGCTTCGTCGAACGCTGAGACCCGGAAGGTCACGAACTTGCTGCCGCGCCGTTCGTATTTCTGGTACACCCGGCGCGTGCCCGTGAGAGTTTCGCCCGAACGCACCGGCCGATACCAGCGCATCTCGCATTTGGCAAAGGGAGTTTGGCGGCGGTTGGTCTGTGAGCGTTCCTGGGCTATGAAACCGTTGGTCTCAGCGATTTCGTCACGCAACAAAGGCGCGTAGGTCAACGCCATGGTCGGCATGGCGAGCAGTGGACCGGAATCGTCGCCAGGATCCGGCATTGAGTATCGCGGGTCGGGATTCTGGGCGCAGGCGGCGTATTCGGCGATGTCTTCCGCCGATAGTGTCACTCGCGTTTCGCCGCCCGCCTGACCAACGCGCACGGCGTCGTACGTCCAAAGGCGCTCAGCTGTGGTAGCGTTCGCTTGGGTCATGTTGGCTGCCTCCTGGAAACTGCGGGAATTATAACCCGCAACTGCAGCCCGGCCCTATACCGAGGAAGCAGGCCTGAGATCTTTTAGACGGGCTTGCGTCCCACGAACAGGTTGCCGCCGAAACCGCCCTCGTAGGCGTTGGTTTGCACGTATTCCGCCTCCAGCCCGGCGTCGCTCAACGCTTCCAGCCACAGCGTTTTGGGAAACAGACCGCTGGTATGTCGGTCAACCTCCACCTGGATCTCACCGTCGCGGTTGATGATGAACACGAACACGGACTCCACCGTGGTGGCTTCGGGAGACGGCTGAGCGACGTATTCAATGAACGTTACGTTGCTGTCATCGGTTTCGCGCGTCCATTCCACAACCCTTGAGCCGCCGAACGTATCCCGGAGGCAATCGGGAGCCAGCAAAACCAGCCCGCCAGGATCCAGATGCGCCTGCGCTGTTTGGATGGCCGCTCTCAGGTCTTCTTCGGTCACCATGTAGTTCACGGCGTCGTGAATGGTGACCACATCGAAAGTTCGGTCCAGCCGGATGGCGCGCATGTCGCCGAGGTGGTGGATGGTGTACGGGTTGAGGCTCTTGGAGATTTCCAGCATCTCAGGGGAGATGTCCACGGCTTCAGTGGTGAAATGGCGCGTGAAATGCGACAGCAGATGCCCGCCGCCGCATCCCAAGTCCAGCAACCGGGCTCGCGGATCCCACGCCGGCTGATTTCCCGTCCACCCGAATTCCGACCAAATCAGATCCCGCCACTCCGCCGCCTCCACCGTGTATTCCTCGGGCGGGCTGATGATCGGCCAAAGGTGGGCCAGGTCGTGGTAGAGGCGCAGGGTCACGGCGAATTCAGGCTGCCTTGGCGGTGATGCCGAAAGTGTCCACGTACAGGAATTCCCGGATCCGACCCAGCGTAGATCCCGAAGCCGGCGGGTTATTGTACAGCCATCGTTCCAGGTTGCTGACGATGACGCCGGGCTCCAGCTCGATGGCGGGACGCCCCAATCGTTCCCACCGTGCGATCATGCGGGCGGCGTCGGCCGGAATTTCAAAGCCTGTATCGTCTCGTGTTGCAGAGTAAATGCCCATTGTTCGACCTCATGTTCTGATTGCGAACAATTGTACGGTCTGCGACACGTAAGCGCAAGGGTCTGCGGTCAGCGAACCCGGCGCAACTCACTCCGTTGCCAATTGGTCCAACCAGGACTCGATCAAGTCGACCCCGCGTGCTCCGGCGCTGACGTGGGCGATGCGGCCCTGCTTGTCAATAAACACGTAGCTGGGAACTCCCTGGATACCGTAAGCTCCCGCCAGTTGGGCCTGTCCGTCAAACACGTTCGGGAAGGTGAGCTGGTTGCGCTCCACGAACTCGATGGTTGCCGCCTCCGTAGTGTTGAACTGCGAAACACCGATGACGTCGATGCCGGCGGCGTCGAGTTTGTCCCGGTAGAGAGAGGCTACGACGGGCAACTCCCGTCCACAGTGTGGTCACCAGGGAGCCCAGAATGCCAGAAGCGTGGGCGAACCGTAGGCGTCCGGCAGGGAAAACTCCGACCCGTCGAGCATTTCGGCGTTGAACGGTATCGCGGGCTGGCGGTTCGCGATGGTGGCCTTGGTCGGCGTGGGCCAGGGCGTGTAGGTGGGCTGCGGTCGCGGAGTGTACGTTGGCGCCGGAGTGTCGGTGGGTGGAGCGGAAGTCGGCAGAGGTGTAGGAGTTGGGGCAGCCGTGGGATCGGCGGTGGGCAGGAGCGCTTCGACGGTGGCGCCGTAGTCGCCGGCTTGAGTTTCGTCGGGCGTTTGGTTGCACCCGAGCGTTGCGGCGCACAATGCCAGTGCGAAAATCGTGAAAGCCAGGCTGCGGAGCAAGTGGCTATACTCTCGGCGCGCGATGGCCGGCGCAATGGGAATACTGCGGTTCATGGCCCATCTACCGTAGCACACTTTTTCGCAGTGCAGGACAGGTCATCATCGAAATCGCGGGCTGACGCGGCGCCCGGTCGTGAACGGTGGTCCGCAAACGCCGGGCGCCATGTCTTCGGTTTTCGCAGCCGGAATATGCGGGTGCGATATACTACCCGGCACAGTTTGTTATTCGCCGCTCACACGGTTTTCAGGTGTACGCCGCCCAGGATGCTTATGCAATCCGGAGCGGTCCCGACGACGCAGGAGTTCCCAGTGGTTATATCGAACGATGACGACGCCATCCGCCAACGGACGGACGCCTGGCGGCAACGCGCCGACGCCGCCCCAAAGCGCAAAGGCGCTTACAAGACCCTCAGTCAGCTGCCGGTGGAGCCGGTGTATGGCCCGACGGATATGGCCGAAACCGAATACCTGGCGGACATTGGTTTGCCGGGCGAATATCCGTATTTGCGGGGAGTGCACCCTTCCGGCTATCGCTCCCGGCTGTGGACGATGCGTATGTTCGCCGGATTCGGGCAGCCCGCTGAAACCAACGAGCGTTTCCGGTTTCTGTTGAACCAGGGTGAGACCGGCCTGAGCGTCGCTTTCGACATGCCGACGCTGTACGGCTACGACCACGACGACGAGCGGGCGCGAGGGGAATTCGGCAAGTGCGGTGTGGCCGTGTCCTGCCTGGAAGACATGCAAACGGTCTTCGACGGCATTCCGCTGGACCAGGTCACGACATCCATGACCATCAACAGCCCGGCGGCAATTATCTGGGCAATGTACATCGCGGCCGCTGAGCGGCAGGGCGCGGCCATCGAGTCGCTGGGCGGCACGATCCAGAACGACATCCTGAAAGAGTACATCGCTCAAAACGAGTACATCTTCCCGCCCCATCCTTCAATGCGGCTGGTGGTTGACACCGTTGAGTTCGCCACCGACCGGATGCCGCGTTTCAACCCCATCAGCATCAGCGGATACCACATCCGCGAGGCGGGCAGCAACGCGGTACAGGAACTCGCCTTCACCTTGGCCGACGGGTTTGAATACGTGCGCCATTGCGTGGAGCGGGGCATGGCCGTGGATGACTTCGCGCCGCGCCTGAGTTTCTTCTTCAACGTGCACAACGATTTCTTTGAGGAGATCGCGAAGTTCCGGTCGGCGCGGCGAATCTGGGCCCGCGAGATGAAAGAGACCTTCGGCACCGAAAGCGAACGCTCCGGCTGGATGCGTTTCCACGCCCAGACATCCGGGGCGTCGCTGACCGCGCAACAGCCGGAGAACAACGTGGTGCGCGTCTCGCTACAGGCCCTGGCCGCGGTGCTGGGGGGATGCCAGTCGCTGCACACCAACAGCAAGGACGAGGCATGGGCCTTGCCATCCGCCGATGCCGCCCTCCAGGCCCTGCGCACCCAGCAGATCATCGCCCACGAAACGGGCGTCACCGACACAGTGGATCCCCTGGGCGGCAGCTATTTCGTGGAAGCTCTGACCAACCAGGTGGAGGCCCGCGCCTACGAGTACTTCGAGCAGATCGACCGTCAGGGCGGGGTCATACCGGCGCTGGAATCGGGCTACTTCCAGCGTGAGATTGCCGACGCCGCCTACATCTACCAGCAGGAAGAAGATCGCCTGGAGCGGATCACGGTGGGTGTCAACGATTACGTGGATGCTGGCGAGAGCCTGTCGATACCGATCCTGCGCGTTGACGAGGCCGGCGAGCAGCGCCACATCGCCCACCTGGACGAGGTTAAGCGGCGGCGTGATGACCGTGAGGTAGCCTCCCGCCTGCGGGACCTGAGGTCTGCGGCCCGTCGCTCCGGCAGTGACGGCAACCTGATGTACCCGCTGATCGAAGCCGTCAAGGCGGAAGCCACGCTGGGCGAGATGATGGGCGTCTTCCGCGACGTGTTCGGAGAGTACCAGCCGACGTGGGGGTTTTAGCGTCCCGCGCAGTCACTACGAAGACGTCCTAAAATCGAGGGGCGGGTTCTTTACCCGCCCCTGCCTTTGCATTCGTTTGATTGCGCCGCCTACGCCGTCGCACCCTCCTTGGCCTGCTTGGCGGTGTCGATGACACGCTGCTCGATGTTCTGCGGCACCTGTTCGTAGTGGTCGAACTCGAACCGGTAGGAACCGCGGCCGCCGGTCATGGAGCGCAGGTCCTGGGAGTAGCGTTGCACCTCGGATTGGGGCACCTCAGCCTCGATGACGGTGTAGCGGTTCTCCGGGATCATCCCGAGGATGCGGCCGCGCTTGCTGTTGATGTCGCTGATGATGTCACCAGTGTAGGTTTCAGGGACAGTGGTGTACAGCCTGACGATGGGCTCCAGTAGGACGGGCGATGCCTTGGTCATCCCCTGGCGCAGAGCCTGGCTGCCGGCGATCTCAAAGGCAATGGGCTTGCCGTCGACCGGATGGGTGCTGCCGTCGTAGATCACGGCCTTGAGGTCAACGACGGGGAAGCCGGCCAGCACGCCTTCCTTCAGGGTGTTGACCACGCCCTTCTCCACGGCCGGGATCAGTTCGCGCGGAACCCGTCCGCCCACGACCTCGTTCCCGAACTCGAAGCCCTCGTCGCGGGTCTTGGGTTCCAACCGGAGCAGGACGTGGCCGTACTGGCCGCTGCCGCCGGTCTGCTTCTTGTGGCGATACTCGGAGTTGGTGATCTGGGTGATGGTTTCGCGGTAGGGCACGACCGGGAGTTTGACGTTCAGGTTGGCGCCGAACTTCCGCTTGATGCGGTCCAAAGCGACTTCGATCTGTATCTCGCCCATGCCCGTGAGAAGGCTTTCGCTGGTCTCGGGGTTGCGCGTGAACTGCAGGCTGGGATCGTCCTCGACGATCCGGGCCAGGGAGGTTGACATCTTGTCTAGGTCGGCCTGCGTCGCCGGAACCACCGCGAGGGAATAGAATCCCTTGGGGAACTCAATACCGGGAAGCGTGATCCGGTTGTCGCTGGCGCAGAGGGTGTCGCCCGTCAAGGTGGCGCCGAGCTTCCCGATGGCCCCGATATCGCCGGCCACGACCTCCGACACGTTGTCCTGGCTGTTGCCCTGGGGGAGATAGAGTTGGCCCAGGCGCTCGGACTGGTTGTGGTTGACGTTGTAGGTTTCACCGTTGGACTTCATGGTTCCGCGGAACACGCGGAACATGGACAGCTTGCCGACGAACGGGTCGGAGGTGGTCTTAAAGACCAGCGCCACGACCGGGCCGGTGCTGTCGGCGTTGACGTCGTCATCACCGGAGGTTTGCGGAGTGTCGGCCGGTGACGGCAGGAAGTCGCGGATCACCTGGGCCAGTTCGTCCAGTCCGATATTCTGTGTCGCAGAAGTAACGAGGATGGGGATCAGGTCGCCGTTGCGGATGGCTTCACGCGCGCCGGCGGTTACCTCGGCGGCGGTGATCTCCTCGCCTTCCAGGTATTTGTCAGCCAGGGCATCGTCTGACTCGGCTACCGCTTCGATGAGGCGCTCGCGGGCCGCGTCGAAATCGCCGATGACGCCGGCCGGCACGTCGGCCGGCGGGTCGATCACGCTGACCAGCCCGGTAAAGTCCTGCGCCTCGCCGACGGGCAATTGGAACGGGACGCAGCGACTGCCAAAGATGTCCTGCAACTCCTGGACGTTACGCTCGAAGCTGGCGTTCTCGCGGTCCATCTTGTTCAGCACGAACGCGACCGGGAGACCTCGATCCTGGGCCATGGCCCACGCCCGCTCGGTGCCAACGTCAACGCCCGTAGGAGCCGCCACCAGTATCACCGCGGACTCGACCACCCGTATCGCGGCGACGGCCTCGCCGAGGAACTCGTCATAGCCGGGCGTGTCCAGCATGTTGATCTTGTTGTCACCGTCGCTGATCCGCAGCAGGCTGGTCTGGACGCTGGCAGACCGCCGGGTTTCCTCCGGTTCGTAGTCGGAAACGGTGTTGCCGTCTTCCACTCTGCCGATGCGGTTGATCACCTTGGCGTTGAACAGCATGGTCTCGGCGAGGGTGGTCTTGCCCGCGCCGCTGTGAGAAAGCAAAGCGACGTTGCGGATGGTGCTGGCGGATACGGCCATGGTGGTTCCCCTTTTGTTCCAGAAATGGGTTGCAATTAACGGATTGTAGCGAAATTATGCAGCCCGTTGCAACCGGGCGGCTGTACGGATAAAATGGTACGCCAGCGACCGGTAGTGAGCCGCTCCTCCAGCGACTCCTCCTTTTGGACCGGCCGCTCCTTCTTTGCCCGATTCAGGCGTTACTGGAGCAATTTTCGGCGGTCCGCCGGTGGGTAGCCTGGGTCTTTCGGAAGGTCGTTGAGCCGCGCTGCGGCGGTGGCCAACGCATCGCAGCGTTCGTTGTCCGCGTTGCCGCTGTGCCCACGGACCCACCGGAAGTCGGTAGGGTGCCGTTCCAGCAAGTCCAGCAGGCGTTCCCAAAGGTCAGGGTTGACCGCGGCTTCGCGCTTGTTGCGCATCCAGCCGTTGCTGCGCCATTTGGCCGCCCAGCCCTTGCTGACGGCGTCAACTACGTACCGGGAGTCCGAGTACAACGTGACATCGCACGGTCGGGTCAACGCCTCCAGACCGACGATGGCCGCCAACAGTTCCATGCGGTTGTTGGTCGTCAGCGAGTAGCCGCCCGACAGCTCCTTGCGGCGTCCGCGGTGGTCCAGGATCACGCCGTAACCGCCCGGCCCCGGGTTGCCGAGGCAGGCGCCGTCGGTGTGGATAGTGACCTCAGTCGCCACCCGATCAGGCTGCGGGATGTCGCGCCACCAGGCGCATCACGGCACGGTTCAGGCCGATGCACTTGGGGCTGACCTTGGCGGCCCATTCGTCCTGAGCCGCGGCTTTCCAGCCGTCCGACTCGAGCACCGATGGGCTTTCGATCTGGTAAACGGCGACGTACTTCGGGAAGCCTTCCGCGTTGGTGGTCTCCACGCGGTACCGGCGCGCTCCCAGGACACCGTCGACTCCGCACAGACCCGGGAGGTGGACGGTGTCGTACAGGCGGTTGAACTCATCCTCGGCGTCGGCGGGGATGTCGGTGCGGACTACGAAGATGTAAGGCGCACGGGCGGTTTCGTCGCCGGCGTCGGCAATGCGGTTCAGCATGGTATGGGTGCGATTGGTGGCGTGGGGGCGGATCTTGGTTGCCCAATCGCCCTTCTCGCTCTCGCGCTGCCAACCCTCGGAGCTGGGAACCCCGGGATCGTCGACATCGTACAGCGCAGCGTACTTGGCGAATTTGTCCGCGCTGGTTGATTCCAGCGAGTATCGGATGCACGAGTGCACGCCCGGCGCATTGCAGATGTACTTGGCGTGTTCCGTGTCATACACACGATTGAAGTCGGCTTCATGCTGGGCGGGGATGTCCATTTGGACGAGGTATGCGAAATTGGCGGGCATTTTGGGCCTCCGTGGGTGAGGGACGGGGTTGGGGTGTCAGTCGCTGCGGATGGTGGTGAGGATGTGGATGGCGAGGTCGCGGCGGATGTCGTCAGAGGTTTGGTTGAAGTTTGCAATAGCAGTTTCAATTCTATTGATGAGACCGTTCACGTCTGTGGCCGAGAACTCGCTATGGGGATCGTAATCAGCGGAGTGGCGCGTGCGTTGAATATCGGCAAAGACTGAGCCGAATCTGCGAATTGCTCCGGGGAATCTGTTGCCCAGGCTGGCGCGGCTGAGTTTGTTACGGGTTGGGCGATGGTCGGCGGCGCGGTAGGTTTGCTGCCAGGCCCAGCGTCGTTGGTCGGCTGGAGACGTTCCCACCAGTGTATTGGCGTTGCTGGCTGCCAGCGTGTGAAACATGGCGTAGTAAGCACAGCTAACGGCGCGGCGCAGTTCGGTCTGGGTGGGTGAGTGCGGATAGCCGGTGATGACACCGTTGACCAGCGCGCGGGCCAGTACGATGAGCTCCGACGGATTCATTTTAATATCCGTTCTTTGTTGAGATCCCATTCCCACTTGGCGACGTAGTGCTGATGGACGCTCAGCTCGACGCCCAGCTCATCCAGCTCGGGCTCAATGTCGATGGGCAGTCCATTGATGCGAGAGTAGTCCATGTAATCATGGTCCCCCTCCCACACAATCCACGCCTCGAGGTAATCCTCGTCGTACCAGTCGTCATAGCGCTGACGGACGACGATGGGGTCAAAGCGAAGATGGGGCTGGAACCAGCCGTTGAGGGTGTCGCCGATGATGGCGGCGACCCGGTCGGTGGTGTCGCTGGCGATGGCAGCCATGGGGTTTCCCTCATCACGGTCCGTTACGATATGGTACAGTTCTGGCACCGGCCAGCGACGGCAGCGTATATCGCGGCGTTGCCGCCATTATTTTTGCAGGTTGGCAACCGTCATGCAAACGAATCACGTTGGAACCAGCGGGCAGATTGTGGGCTTGCAAAGTGTGGCATCCGACTTGGTGCGACTGGAGAGCCTGCTCGCTTGCCAAAACGATGAGACAATGCAAGCTCTTCGGAATTTTTCCGACTCGCCTGATTTGATGCAATTACTACAATTGCACCAGAAACAGTCGAACGAATTAGACCTTTTCAGGGTGCTGGGAGTACAGGATTCCGAATTGGCCCACTCAAATTTCCTTGCGTGGTTGCTGGATCCCCGCCAGAATCACGGTTTGGGGGCATACTTCCTCAAAGCGTTTTTGTCCTGCACCTGCCGAGAGGCGGCGAGACTAGGATTGCCTTCCATCACTCCGGCGCGGATTCATGCCATCAATTGGGATAGTTCGGAGGTGCGCCGCGAATGGGAGTACGTCGACCTGCTTATCTTGAACCGCGAAGCCAAATTCGTATGTGCGATTGAAAATAAAATATGGGCTGATGAAGGAATAGGAGCAGACGGCAAAAGCCAACTCACTTGGTACAGAGAAACGCTGAAAAGGCATTTCCCAGCGTTCACCAAGCACTACGTTTTCCTTTCCCCCACCGGCATGCCATCACGAGTACTCAAAGAACGCAAATACTGGACCCCAGAAAGATATGCCACTGTCCGTGAATTGGTGTCGCAGACCCTCCAGGACAGGGGTGCTACGATCAGTGTGGAAGCACACACGTTCATGCGGCAGTACATGGCCACACTAAGGAGCAACATCGTGCCCGAATTCAATGAGGTCGCTAAATTGGCCAGAGCGTTATACCTGAAACATAGAGCGGCAATTGAACTGATTTACCAGTACAAACCGAACTACAGAGACGATATGAGGAAAATCGTGGCAGAGACGGTCGCCCAGCAGGGGCGGTGGCAAATCAAAGATGAAGATGCGTGGTGGTTCCGATTTCGACCAACCGAATGGGACCAATTCCAGGCGATGAATTCAGGGACTGGCTGGTCATCGCAATCGTTGTTGCTGTGCCAGTTGTACTGTACACACGACAATACTCATTTCTACCTGGCGGTTGCTCCGGGTTCTAACCAAGTTGTCCGAGAGAAAATATTCGAGGCCGCCAGGCAGAACCCGCATTTGTTCAACAGCGCGAATCGGGCGTTTTCTGATGGGTTTCTGACAATCCACCAGCAAGAACACATCCTAGATGCTTCTGACTTTAGCAGTTGGGATGACGAAAATGCTCCGCGTGCACCGAGTCTACGGAAATGGCTCAAAAACTTCGCCGAGAACCAATTCCCGGCGATGAACGAGGTAATCGTCAACTGCTTCCGCGAGTACGAGGCGGAGCAAACCTGTTAGTAGGTCAGCGCGTCCGCCGTCCCTTCCGGCAACTCCACGGCAAGGGCTTGCAGCGCGTGGGCGAGGCCGTGGTAGTAGGACACGACCACCAGCAGGTCGACGATGCCGGCGTCGCCGATGATGCCCTGAACCGCGGCGAAGGTGGCGTCTGAAACGCGGTGCTGGCGCAGCAGTTCGATCACGAAACCGGATATCGCCGCGTCGTCGCCGGACAGACCGTTTGGAGCGCGGTACTCGTGGATGGCTGAAATCTCGGCGTCGGTCAATCCGGCGTTGCGAGCGGCCGGTTGGTTGACCGTCCAGACGTAGTGGCCGCAGGCTTCCCGAGCGGCGGTCAGCACGGCCACGGCCTTGACCCGGGGATCCAGCGGCGTCTGGAAGCGAACGTATCCGCCGAGGTGAGCGAAGTTGCTGGCCGCCTGCGGGTTGTTCAGGATCGCGGCGTAGTTGCGCTGTACGCCGCCGCGAGAGGTCTCGATCTCGTCCCAAACCGCCTGTCCAGCGGCGTCCATGGTTTCTCGGGTGGCGAAGGGTACGCGTGCCATTACGTGGCCTCCTTTTGCACTTGTCGATGTCGGTTACGAATACCGGCGGCGATTGACAACCGCCGCCGGGTGACTGAACTGGCCGTGTCCTCTGAAGTTAGCCGCCGTTCTGTTCCCAGAGTTGTTCCAGGATGGCGCCGGGCGACATGGGCAGGTTATCCATGCGGACGCCGATGGCGTCGTGGATGGCGTTGGCGATGGCTGCCATCGGGGGAACGATGGGCACTTCGCCCACGCCGCGCACCCCATAGGGATGGCCCGGGTTGGCCTTTTCCACAATAACCGTGTCGATCATGGGCAGGTCCAGGCTGGTGGGCATCCGGTAGTCCAGGAAGCTGGAGTTCACCATGTCGCCGGAGTCGTTCATAAAGTACTCTTCGTTGAGCGCCCAGCCGATGCCCTGGACGGCGCCGCCCTGCATCTGCCCTTCCACGTAGCTGGGGTGGATGGCCTTGCCCGCGTCCTGCACCACGGTGTAGCGCAGCACCTCCACCTTGCCAGTATCGGGGTCAACCTCAACGTCCACCAGGTGGGTGCCGAAGGCTCCGCCTTCACCGCCGGGGCTGACGCTGACCTGGGCGGAAATCGGGCCGCCGGTACGCGCCAACTGGGAGGACAGTTCCTTGAAGGACATCTGCAAGTCCTCGTCGGAGTTGTGCTTGAAGATGCCGTCTGCCAAGTCGATTTCCGAGGGATCCTTCTCCCAGATCTGGCCGGCGCGGTCGATCATCTTGCGCTTGATTTCCTCGGCGCACTCGTAGGCAGCCCAGCCGGTGGCGAAGGTGGTGCGGCTGCCGCCGGTGAGGAAGGTGTAGCCAACGGCGTCGGTGTCGCCGACGCTGGGGCGCACGTCTTCGGCTGGGATGCCCAGGACCTCGGCCGCCTGCATGGCGATGGACGCCCGGGAGCCGCCGATGTCGGTGGAGCCTTCCACCAGGCCAATGGTTCCGTCGGCGTTGACGCTGATGCTGGCGCTGGAGGCCAGTCCGATGTTCATCCAGTAGCCACTGGCCACCCCGCGGCCGCGGTTAGGTCCGGAGATGTCAGACTTGTAATGGTCGGTGTCCTTGGCCGCTTCGAGGGTTTCGACGTTGCCGATCACGCGGAATTGCGGGCCGTCGACCCGGCGATTGCCTTCCTTGCTGGCGTTCTTCAGGCGGAACTCCAGCGGGTCCATGCCGCACTTGGCAGCCAGTTCGTCCACCACCTGCTCGCCGCCGAAGGCGGAGATGGGCGCGCCGGGGGCGCGGTAGGCGAAGGAGCGAGGCTTGTTGGTGACCACGTCGTAGCCCTCGACCCGCTGGTTCTCCAGGGCATAGGGCGCAAAGACGCATTGGGCGCCGGCGGTCACGGGAGAAGACCCGGGGAACGCACCGGCCTCATAGATCAGGACCGCGTCCGCGGCAACCAGCGTGCCGTCTCGGTTCGCGCCCATCTTGATCTTGACATGCGCGCCGGCAGTGGGTCCGGTGGCCTCGAAGGTCTCGGTGCGGCTCATCTGCATCTTGACGGGGCGGCCGGTCTTTTTCGAAAGCAATGCGGCTACGGGTTCCAGGTACAGCGGGATCTTGCCGCCAAACCCACCGCCGATCTCCATCGGCACGACTTTGATTTGGGAGACGGGCAAATCGAGCACGCCCGCCATGGCATCGCGGGCAACGAAGGCGCCCTGGGTGCTGGTCCACACCGTCAGGTATCCGTCCGCATTCCAGAATGCGGAGGCGTTCTGCGGCTCGATGTATCCCTGGTGCACGGTGCGCGTGTTGAATTCCCGCTCGATTACGAAGTCTGCCTCGCTGAATGCAGATTCCACGTCTCCCTGTTCGTACACGAACCGATTGGAGACGTTGCTGTGCTTGTCGGTTTCCTCGCCGAACTCAGTCGTTGTCATGTCCTCGTGGAGCAGATCAGCGTCGTCCTTCATGGCGTCCAGCACGTTGGTGCTCGCCTTCAGGACCTCGTACTCCACCTTGATAAGGTTGGCGGCCTCCTCGGCGACGTGAGCGGAGTCGGCGGCGACGGCCGCAATGGGATGGCCGCGGAACAGGGCTTTGTCGCCAGCCAGGATGTTGTTGCTGGCCGCGCGCGCCGACATTGGCGGGTTCTCCTTGCCGGCGATGGGCAAGTCGGCGCCGGTTACCACGCTGCGCACGCCGGGCAGCGCTTCGGCGGCCGAGGTGTCGATGGACTTGATGCGGGCGTGGGCGTGGGGGCTCCGCAGCACTTTTCCGAAGAGCATGCCGCTCATCTCGAAATCCGCGCCGTATTTGGCCCGCCCCGTCACCTTGTCGGCGCCGTCGTGGCGAACCGGCCGCGTGCCGACGACATTATAGTTGGTGTTTGAGAGCACGATATTGGTCATAAGGTCGCCTCGCTGCTGGGTGTAATTGCTGGCCGATTTTAGCACAGGCCCCGCGATAGCCCCAACCCTGGAGTTCTGATAGATTCCGTCCCGAGATGCGTGCTGATCTGGAACCGATCATCCGAGACCTCCAGGAGCGCATACAGCGCCTGGAGAACGGCGGCTCGCAGCAATCGCCTGCGACGGACGTTTCTCCCTGACGTGGAGCAGTTTATTCAGGACAGCGGCAGCGGCGGCTGCCAGAGCTTGCCCGTTTGGTTGACGGTGATGGAGTCAACCCACTTGACCCAATCGTAACCGCGCTTGTGGGGTTCTACCATGCGCGCGGGAAAGCCGTGCCCGGCGGATAGCGTCTGACCGTCAACCCGGCTGGCGAGGAGCGCGCGTTCGGCTTCCGCCAGGGAATACCTTCGGAAGTATCCGGTGCGTGATCGGATGGTGATGCTGCCGGCCCCTGGCTTGGGCCTCGCGCGGGCCAGCAGTTCTGATACGTGAACCCCCTCCCACTGGCGGGTGGTGTGCCAGCCCCCGGTGCAGTCCAGAGTCGCAGTGAGGCTTTCGCGCCAGGTTTGGAACTCTTCCAGTCCGATATGGTACGGCGATTCCACGTGGCCTTCGACGCTCAGGTGCCATGTCGAGACGTCTACGGAGGGCACCTTGTCATTCAGCCACATGGTCACGGGAAATTCCGGACCGTTTTCAGGGTACGAGCCGGTGAATCGGCGTTGTGCTCCTGCACCGTTTGCCAACACCCCCGCCAACTCGGCAGTCCGCCACGCCAAAAACCCGGCCATGGCCAGCCCCACCACCCGGAGAACGTGGCGACGGTCGACGAGGTAGCGGGTCCGCAGGCTGATGCGGTGCCGGAAGGAATGCCACAGCAACAGGGGTATCAGCATCCATGCCAGGTTCATGTGGATGGTCGTGCCGGAGAACCCCATCCAGTGGTAAGGGCCGAGATGGCTCCATGCAAGTCCCAGACCGAGTACAATCAGCAGGCCCGCCAGCAGTACGACTGACCACAGCATTGAGTTCAGGGAGCGACGCCAGTTGCTCCGGGTACGCAGCGAGCCCAGGATGTTGCGCGACTTCCACGCGAAAAGGGCGAGGATGGCAAACCCGAAGATGCGGTGCAGGTGCATCGCGCCGATCCATGCGGGATTCGAGTGGGTGAGGCCCAGGTATCCGGTCAGCAGCTCGGCGATGACCAGCGCAATCAGGGCGATGTTTGCCCAGGGGTAACGCATCGGGCTTCAGGCCGGTATGGTACGAGACCGGCGGAGTTGGTCCCAACCCCAGAGCATCACGATTGCAGCCAGATCAAGATGTAGCGCTGTAGAAATCCAGGCCGTGAACCAGCGGTTGTCGTCAAAGACTGTTATACCGAGTATCAACCGCAATGCCATGCCAGCGAAGTACACGAATCCGATGGCCATCATGCAACGGCTGACCCTCGCGCTCAACACCCGCCGCTGTCGAACCATGCCTCGGATTGCGGCGGCTAGCAGCCCCAGAATGACAACTTGGCTATGCAGCAGCACGGGATAAGGTAGGGCGCTGCCTTGCCAGGCATCAAAGGGCGGCAGGAACTCCACGGGAAGCCACCGTTGTATCACCTGCCCCAAGACCCTCAGCAGGAACATGAACGAAAGCACCGACACCGCGCCGACCGTCAGGACCTCGTGGCGCGAGGACAGCCGCATCACATCTCACTGGCATACGCCCGGAACCAGTCGCTCGAAAACACGTTGTGCGGATCATACCGTTTCTTGCTGGAGATGAACTCCGGAAACTGAGGGTAGCACTTCGTCAGCTGGTCGGTCGTGGCGAATTTGTTGTAGGTGAGGAAATAGCTGCCGTCCCGGTCGATGGCCAGGTCGATGAGGCTCCTCAGAGCATTGGCGACACGCTGGATACCGGACGGATCGTGATCGACATGCAGGTTCACGACGATGCAGGCGTATGGTTGTCGGGCCCAGTTGAGCATCGTTTCGTCGTCGCGCTCGATGAGGCGTACGGTGCCGTAGATCACGTTGGCTTGCTGCCGTCGCATCTCCGTGGCCGCGACGGCCATGAACCTAGGCAATTGGGGTAGTGGCACGTACAGTTCGGTGATAGTTTCGGAACCCGGGACCGTGCAGTTGAGCCGCTCGTCGAGTTCCTGATGATAGTGGTCGATGTACTGGCTCAACTGGAAGGTGTCGCTGTCGTAGATCTGGCCGTCGGTGCTCCGGTAAAACCCGGCGTATTCGTCAAAGGCGCGGGCCTTGTCGGTGTGGGACCAGTACAACAGTTGCCGCCAGGCGGTTTCGTTGAGCAAGTATTGTGGCGATGCGGCGGCTCTGGCCTCAGCGTCACTCACCGGCTGATAGCAGGACAGGACCCCGTCCCGGAGGAAACCGGGCGAACTTTCATCAGTACGGTACTGGAAATCGCCGTAGGTGAACCCGTCGGCGATGCGCTGCTTGAAAAGGTCCCCGAGCTTGTCGACGGTGGTAACTTCCACGACCCGGCGGACGCAGTGAGCCGGCATGAGGCGCAGGTCTGCGGTTGATATCACACCGAACAGGCCGTACCCGCCGATGGCCAGGCTGAAAAGCTCCCGATTCTGCTCGCGGTCGCACCGGATCAGGCTGCCATCAGTGTCGATCATTTCGAATGCTTCGACATCCTGAACAATGGGTCGGTAGGTCAGCCCGCGACCATGGCCATTGGCGGCCAAAGCTCCGCCGATGCTGAGGCGATCGGCACCGGTTTGTTTCTGTATCACGCTCCATCGCCGACCGGGGTCCGATTGCATGTCGCGGAGGGCGGGCACCAAATCTGACCACATGCTTCCCGCCTCGACGGTCACTATGCCTCGCGCGGTGTCCAGACCTACGATGCGGTTCAGATGCCTGGTGTCCAGCAGTGTCCCACCGGACAGAAATTGCTGGCCGCCCATGGCATGGCGACCGGCTCCAATGCTCAGGCTGCTTCCGGTGTCGCGGATGCAGGCCACGGCGCGCTGAGCCTCGGCGATCGACTTGGGTGCAATGACGCCACCGACCCTGGTTTCGTTCAACTGGGAATGGATGTCATTGACTGTGATGGTTTGTGCAGTCGTCATGTTCGGTATTTTCGTCCTTATCCCGGTGTTGCATATTGCCTCACCTACGAGTGTGCGGGCTGTGTGGATGGGCCTCCTGTCAATTTACAGGGTCTTTAGGCCAGTGATTTACACGGACATTAGGCCACCCTGGGGCGTGGTCAATGAATGAATATCAGGTTATGGACGGCGGGTCAATCACCTCCTTTGCCCAGGATCTTGGCCACCTTGCCCAGCAGGGTGCGGTGGGGCGACAGGCGCTCCCGGTAGCTCTGGCCCTCGATGACGATCTGGTAGCTGGTGTTGGCCAGGCGGTCCAGGGCGCTGTTGCCGAGGATGGGGTCGTTGAAGAGGCTGAGCCATTCCTCCACGGCCCGGTTGCTGGTGACGACGAAGCTGGAGGCCCGGTGCTTGTCGATGATCAGCTGGTAGAGGTCGGCGGACTGCTGGGCGGAGAAGCGGTGCAGGCCCAGGTCGTCCAGTATGAGCAGGTCCGGGGTGAGGAAGGAGCGGAAGGTCTTGTCGGTGGAGTTATCGGCCCGGGCCTGGTTCATGGCCTTGAAGAAGTCGTCGGCGTGGACGAAGCGGACGGAGTGTCCGGCGCGGACGGCGGCGTGGCCCAGGGCCTGGGCCAGGAAGCTCTTGCCGACGCCGGCGGGACCCACCAGGAGGACGTGTTCGCGCTTGTCCAGGAATTCCAGGGAGAAGGCGGCGTCCAGCAATCGTCGGTCCAGGGTGATGTCGGCAGTCCAGTCGAAGTCCTCCAGGCGGCAGATTTCCTGGAAGCCGGCCCGGTGCAGGCGGGTCTCTGTGCGGCGGTGGTCGCGGCGGTTCACCTCATCGGAGAGGATGATCTCCAGGAAGGAGGCGTAGTCCAGTTGCTCCCTTCTGGCCAGGGCGATGCGTTCGGGCAGGGTGGCGGCCATGGCCCCCAGCTTGAGGGACTTGAGCAGGGGCGTGAGGTCAGTGGTCTTGGACATGGGTGATCACCTCCGGTGGGTGGATTGGAGCATGAGCGGAATGGGCGAATACGGAGCCGGCCCGGGCGAAGCGTCCGGCGGGTGGGGGCAGGGGCAGTTGGGGCGAGGTCTCCTCGTCCAGGGCCTGCACCAGGATGCGCTCCAGGCGGCGGACGTCGATGAGGTCCACGTCCAAGGCCCTCCGGCAGGCGGCGTCCAGGCGCGGGCCGGTGTAGCGCTCGGCCAGGCGCAGCAGCTTGTGCCCCTGGCGGAGCTTGGCCCAGGGCAGGGGGTCGGCCAGGAGGCGCTGGGCGAATTCACCCACCGCCGGCCCCAGCCGGGCCGCCTCCCGCTTGAGCTGGTCCGGCGCCCGGGTGGTGTAGGGGCCGATGCGGGCGGGATAGTCCTTTGGATCGGTGGCCCGTCCGCCCTTGGGCTGGCGCAGGTGGACCTTGATCAGGCGGCCCTTGTAATAGACGTGCACCAGCTTGCTGTCGGCCCGGACCTCGACCTTCTGCCCCGGCGGGCAGAGGTCCGAGGGCACCGAGTAGAGGGCCTGCTGGCACTGGACGTGGTGGTCGGGATGCACCTTGAGGGTGCGCCAGTGGGCGATCTCGTAGGGTTCGCCGTCCCAGGGGAGCAGGGTGTGGCGCTCCTCCTCCTGGAAGACCACCAGCGGCTGGCGGCGGGTGGTGCCGTGGACGCGGGTGCCCGCCACCTCCCGGCACCACCTGGGGGCCTCGGCCCTGACGTGGGCCAGGCTGTCGAAGCTGGCGCCCTTGAAGAAGCGCTCCCTGGCGTAGGGCACGTTCCGCTCCACCTTGGGCTTGTCCTTGGGGTGGCGCACCCGGGCCGGGTCGGCGAAGAAGCCCCGGCGCTGGGCGTACTCCAGGAAGCTCCTAGTCAGCACAGGATTCAGCGAGTCCGGTCCCACCACTGCGGCGGGGAAGTTGTCGATGACCAGGTAGCGGGGCACGCCGCCGAAGAAGGCCCAGGCCGCCTCCAGTCCGGCGATGACTTCGGGCAGCGTCTGCTGGTGCATGGGCCAGAGGAAGCAGTGGCGGGAATGGCACAGCACGATGATCATGGCCCAGACCAGCTTGCGCTTTCCCGTAGCCGGGTCCGGCACCAGGCCCAGGCGCCCGAAGTCCACCTCGGCCACCTCCCCCGGCGGGGTGTCCTCCATGCGCACCGTGGTACTGCCCAGCCTGGTCCAGTTGCGCCTGATGATGAATCGCCGCAGGGACTGGTAGGACACCCGGCAGCCGCGAGCCGCCAGCAACTCGTGAATGCGGGTCAGCTGCAACCGGTCGCCGGTGAGCCACTGGTAGACCTGGTCTCCCCACGGCTCCAGCAGATCGTCCGTGGGCGTAACCACCCGGCGCGGGCCCACTTGCCCAATGGCCGCCAGACGGCTCAACTGCTCCTCGCTGGGAACCGGCCCGTCCCGGGCGACGCCCTCCGTCTCCGCCCTCGCCAGGTACTTGGCCACCGTGTCCCGCGACAGCCCGGTGCTCTCCGCGATCTGCCGGCGGCTCTGTCCCGCCTGCCAGCGGCGGATCAATTCTCCTATTTCCATTCGGGGAACCTCCCGGTACGCCATCGCTGCACCTCCATTCGAAGTGCAGAAATGGTCGTTGGTGTGGCTCCCAGGGTGGCCTAAAGACCCTGTAAATCTGCCGGCCTAAAGACTCTGTAAATTTCTCCGTTTACTGGCCTAATGTTCCTGGTCATTGACACCTCCGTGGTACACTTCCGTCGCGTTTGGCGAGACAATGTGCACTGCCATCTTAGAATAGGCGGATAGGAAGAATGCGACCACTTTCAGACTTGCGCGTTTTGGCCGTTACCGTGTTCCTCGCCGGGCCGTTTCTGAGCATGACTCTGGCGCGGTTGGGGGCGGAGGTGATCAAGATCGAGATTCCCGGCCGGGGTGATCCAGTGCGGGGAAACGGTCCGTTCGCCGGGCCGGATGGCATCCACTCGGAGCAGCGCACCGAAAAGCATATTGCGACACGTTTCCTGAAGCGGAGCCAGGGTGTCAAGAGCGTTACGCTGGACCTGAAAAACCCGCGCGGACGGGAATTGTTCCTGGAGATGGCCAGGCAATCCGACGTGGTGCTGGAGAACCTGGCGCCTGGATCCATGACCCGGCTGGGTCTCGGCTATCAGGACGTGGCCGCCGTGAACCCGAGGGTGATCTACGCCAGCATCTCAGGTTACGGACAGACCGGCCCTTACGCCCACCAGCCGGCGCACGACCCCCAGATCCAGGGCATGAGCGGGTTGATGGACATCAACGGCGAACCGGACGGACCGCCAACGCGGGTGGGGTTTTACATTGGCGATCTGGTGACGCCGATGTTCGCCTCCACCGCCATCCTGTCGGCGCTGCGGGAGAAGGACAAGACCGGCAAGGGTTGTTACCTGGACGTGTCGATGATGGACACCCTGGCGTCGCTGATGCTGATGGAAAACCTGGAAGAGGATATGGCGGCGGGTATCCCGCTGCGCACGGGCAACAACAGCCGCAGCGGCCCGACCGGACAGTACCAGGCCAGCGACGGCGCCATCATCATCACCGCCGCCAGCGACGACCAGTGGCGTCGGCTGTGCAACGCCATCGGTATGCCGGAGCTAATCGAGGACGCAAGGTTCGCGCGTTACCAGGTGAGGTCAGAGAACGCCGCGGGAGCCCGCGCCGAAGTCCAGGCCCGCATCGGCGCTATGAGCCGAACCGAGGCGCTGGAATGCCTGTCAGCCGGCGACGTGCCCTGCGCCCCGGTGCGCACGGTGCCGGAAATCCTGGCCGACCGCCATTTTCGGGATCGCGGCGCGTTGAGACCGATGCGGAATGCAGCGTTCGGCGGAGAGGTTGACGAGGTTGTCGCCGGTTTCCCGGTGCTGTTCGACGGGGAGCCGCTGCCCGATGTGCCCGGCGCGCCGTCCCTGGGCATGCACAACGCGGAGGTGCTGAGCGAGCTCTGCGGGGTGGAATCACCGGAGTTGGAGCGGCTACGAAGAGACGGAGTGATTTAGCCGCGGCAATCGAGTGTTTACCGGCGGAGCGTTTCGCCTACTCCGTCTCCAGCTCCTTCTGCAATATCTGCGCCCAGTACACTTCGCCGCGTTCTACCAGCCGCTCTATCCCAGGTCTGATGCGTTGAGCGGCTACCACCGCGTGGGCTGGCTGTCCGGTGAATCGGGTCAGATAGCCGGCGTTGCGGGTAGCGCGATCAACGTCTCGCCAGTTGCCCGTGTACGATGCCTCCACGGCGATGTAATGGGTTTCGTCAGTATCGCGGCGGGTTGCCTCGATGATGATGTCCGCGTTTTCAAAGCTGGTCAGTTCGTTCGCAGGTATGTCGTCGGTGTCAGCATCATCAATCATGTTCAGCACGTCGCCAAGGTCCAGAACCCGGTAATCCCGACAGCCGACAACCCTGACGACTCGGGCCACTATTCTCAGTGCTCCTTCACGAGCGTGAGACGCGGCGATAGGCGCCAAGCGAGAATCAAGACGGGTTTGCCCTGTTTCCAGCGCCAAGAGCCGGCGATCCGTGTTGGCCACGAACTCGGCCAGCGTCGCCTGCAAATCAGCCATTGAGGTCTCCAGAGCGGTCAGCCGCCGCTCAGTGCTTTCCGCAAACTCGGCGAACGCCTGGGGTAGTTCCAGCAGCTCCCGCGACAGCATCCTGGCGCGGAGCGCCTCGTTCCACTCCGGGCGCTCGTCCAGGATTCGGATCAGATCTTCGATTGTATTGACTGTGGTCATTTGGATTGCCCTCTTGGTTTGATTGTATCAGCCTACCTTGGCATCATAACAATCGAGCCAGCGATGGTACGATTAGGGCCGCTTGATCAGATTCAGGAGGAAGTTGCCCAATGCCCCGCATCACCACCAAGCCCCTGCGCTCCGTCATGTTCGTGCCCGGCAACAAGGAAGACTGGATGCGCAAGGCGCCCCAGTACGGTCCGGACGCGCTGATCCTCGACCTGGAGGACTCGGTGCCGGAGTACGACAAAGATGCCGCGCGTCCGCTGGTCGCCAAAATGATCGACGAATTAGCAGAACGAGGCCAGACCCTGTTCGTGAGAGTGAACCGTCTGGAAACCGGGCTGACCGGGTTCGATCTGGAAGCGGTCACTCGGCCCGGGCTTTACGGCATCCTGCTGCCCAAGGTGGAGACCCCGGCCGACGTAGTGGAAGCGGAAGTGCTGCTGCGCTACTTTGAGCGCAAGGCGGGCATGGAGCTGAACACCGTGTGCATCGACCCGGGGCTGGAAACGGCGTCCGGCATCCGCATGGCTTACGAGATCGCGATGGCGTCGGACCGGGTCGGCCACATGGGGGGCAGCGGCGGCAAGGGCGGGGATACCGCCCGCAGCGTTGGCTACCGCTGGACCCTGGAAGGCGCGGAAACCCTGTACCTGCGCAGCAAGGTCTTGATGGACAGCCGGGCGGCCGGAATCCAATGGCCCATCAGCGGCGGGTGGTTCGACATCCGCGACCTGGAGGGCCTGCGCTACTGGGCCAACAACCTGAAGGCGCTGGGGTACACCGGGATGCACCTGATCCACCCGTCCCACGTGCCAATCGTGAACGAGATTTTCACCCCAACCGCCGAGGAGATCGCTTTCTGGCAGGGCTTGTTGGATGCCATGGAGGAGAGCCGCCGTCGCGGCACTGCCGCCGTGACGTATGCTGGCGATATGGTCGACGTGGCACACGAGGAAACCGCAAAGGCCATGCTGGAGATGTGCCGTAGCCTGGGGTTGGTGGAATAATTTGCCTAGCCGCCCTCTCCGGCGCGCAGCACCCGCTGGACCTCCAGCCGGCTGGTCACGAAGGCCAGCCAGATCACGGTGATCACGCTCACCGTAGCCAGCACCGCGTACGCCAACGCCAGCATCCGCCAGTCGGTTTCGAAGGTCAGTGGAGGCGTGGCGCGGACGCCGCCCTCGGCGACTTCCAGGACCGGCAGCAGCGCGGCTCCGATCTGGGCGCCGGCCCAGGTGCCGACGGCTACCCCCGCAATCACGACGATGGCGAGGTTGAACCAGACCACGCCGTTGAGTTGCCCTCGGGTGCTGCCCAGCGTCCGCAGCAGGGCGAACTCGGTTTGACGCTCTCGGGTGTCCAGCCAACTGTACAGCGCGATGCCGGTCGCGCTGGCGAGCGCCAGGGCCAGGAACATGATCACCAGCAGGCCGCCCCAACCCGCGTTGGCCAGCGGCTGCTTGCCGCGCAGGGCTGCTTCCTCCTCCGCGACCAGGGCCTTGCCGGCGGCCAAACCCAGTTCCTCCATTCTGGAAGCCGCCGCCCGGCTCTCCGCCAGCGCGCGGTCCAGGTCGCCCGCGGCGATGTCACGGTCCAACCAAACCTCGCCTGAGCCGCCGAAAATGCGCCGGCTGTGCCGGTTGGCGTACTCGACGAATTCGCCGAGGTCGGTGACAACGAAAGGTTGCTCTCTGGGGTCCACTGTGGGGAAGAACTCGGCAACCCCTTCGATCTTGATGGGCAATGCGAAGGTGGACATGCCGAGGCTGATCTGCTCGCCGACTTCGGCGCCGGTGGCTTCTAGGATGCCCGGGCTCACGAGAGCCTTCACGGGTGGAGCGTCTTCACCCGGCCACAAACCCGGCGCGCCGATGCCTCCGGGAGACCAGCTGAAAACGGCGGAACCGGTGGTGCCGGGTCGGGCCACGTTGCGGCTGGTTTCCACGGAGTAGAGGCCGGGTCGCACGTAGTCTTCAATGACGCTCCAGCCGTCAGCGGTGTTCAAGCCGGCTACCATCACTTCCCCAGCGTCGGTGTGCGCCGTCAGCCCGTCGACGAAGAGAACGCCGGGGCGATCACCGCTGGTCCGCCCCGAGATTTGCAGGTTGATCAGGGTGTGCGGGGGCACGTCGAGCCGAGGTACGTCAGGGTCGTTAGTGGGTCGCCCGCCCCGTCCCAGACGAAGCTCGGTACTGCCCTCCAACATCTGCCACTGTCGGGTTTCGCGCACGTCACCCAGCGGCACGTCGTAATACCGGCCGGAGCCGTCGCGCAGTCGGGCGGTTACACCCACCAAGGGTTCACGGGGAAACGGGCCAGTCTGAGTGGTCATTGCCCATAGAGACAGCGCGGTGGTGCCGTCGGGAAGCCGCAACCCTTCGGGAGCGTCCGAGTTCGGCGTGATCTGGGCCATCAGGTCAGACAAACCGTTGCCGTTCGCGAAATCGTCTCGCCACCAGGCCACGTCTGCAAGGCGCGGAGAGTCGACGGCTAGGACCGACACGCGCTGGGATCCGAAGCCCTCAGTCAGCAGGCTGCCTTCGGTGCGCATCGCTTCAGCGGAATCGGGCAACACGTCAGACAGCCCGGCGAAAGCGCGCGCAATGCGGCCGTTGTCGTGTTGTACCCGGATGTCCGCGCCAATGTCGTATCGAACGCGGTCGTCCAGGCTGCGGTTCAATGTGGCCGAAAACGCGCTGCCAACCACCCCCAGGGAGGTCGCCAGCATAAGCAGCGCGACCAGGCTCCCGGGTGCAATGGGGTCGCGGGCGATACGGCGCAGACCCTGCACCAGCCAGCCGGGCCCAACCGGTCCCACGATGCGCGCGGATATACCCAGAGCCAACGGGAACAGCCGCATCACCAGCAAGCCGAGCGCAATCAGGCCCAACGCCGGGCCCAGCAGCAGGGCGAAATCGATTTCCAAATCACGACTGCCCAGGCCCCGGGTCAGAACGGTTCCCCGGCTGGAGATCTGCCACCAGAGGAACGCGATGACCACCAGGGCGAGCAAGTCCAGGTAATAGCGGTGGATGAACGGGGTGCGCGCCGGTCTGGCCCCGGATTGGCGGAACTCCACGATCCCTTTGCTCGCGGCTGCAAGTGTCGCGAGCGAAAGCACGATGACGGCCAGCGCCGCGCCGGCCGCGCCCATTCCGAATGCCTGCCAGGACAGGGAGACGGGAGCGCCTACCGATTCGGCGTCGAACACCAGCCCGCCCAACGCTCTGGCCAGCAACGGAGAGAGCAGAGCGCCGGCGACCAGCGCCGGACCGGCTAGGAGGAGACCCTCGACCAGAGTGAGGATGCCGATCTGAACCGTGGTTGCGCCGCGGCTCTTGAGCATGGCTATCTCGCCGGCGCGGGCGCGAATCACCATCCCAGCGGTGATGGTCAGGTAGTAGGCGAGGATGCCGGTGACCAGGAACACCATGAGGAACAGCGGAATGCGCGCCAGCAACAACTGCTCTTCGTGGTCCTCCAGGATGCGGATCAACCCGGTGGAGGTGCTGCCGTTGGGAAGATTGTTAGTCACGTCACGGCGCACTCGCTGGAGTTCCCGCTGCAAATCGTCCACCCGTTTGGCGGGAATTCCTTCCCGGTCAATCTGCACAAACCAGGCGGAACTGGTATAGATGCCGGGATAACGGCGTCCAATCTGCTGACGCAACGCCTGTTCCGAGGTGAACAGCGGCACCAGCGTCCAGTCGTCGTCCTGGGACGCAAGCAGTTTGTGCCGGCGATACCAGTACTCGTCCTCCAGGTCGGCCGGCTCGATGACGCCCACCACTACGACGCGGGTTGACGGTTGGTCATCGCCTCCGGTGGCCGGCAGGATTTCGAACCCCTCGCCCAGTTCAAGTTCCAGGAATTGCAGCCCCAGGGAATCCACCACGATTTCAACGACGATACCGTCGGTTTCTCCCGTGGTGTCGTCGTAACCACCGTCTCCAGCCACCTCGGGCCAGCGGCCCTGGACCAGTTCAGCCTTCCCATCCCTGAGACCTGAAATGTATTGCATCCGGCCGCGGGGACGCTCGTCGTTGGGCAGGTCCAGGTTGGGCTGCCCCGCGAAGTAGAAGGTCGCGGTTTCTATCTGGAAGGAGACGGCGCCAACGGCATCTCCCAAGGGCGGCAGGACCCGTTGCGCGACGAACTGCCGGCTGGTGAGATAGCGGTCGCTGGCCGGCGTCGCGGTGCGAGGGTCGTCGAGGTCGTTGAACACCCGCACCCAGAGATTGACGTCGCTGGATTCGGCGTCGGCCAGGGCGCGGCGCAGGGCCGTCTCTGCCAGCAGGTCGTTGAAAACCACTGCGCTGGAAAGTAGCACTACGGCCAGCGTGACTCCCAGTAAAACCGTTAATTCCATGCGGAACGACGACATGAGCCGCCGTCGCGCCAGCACGTAGCCCAAGTTAAGGATGGCGGTCATGCGTGGCTACTCCGCCTCTCTCAGCACTTCGGGCGGGCGCAAACGGCGGGCCACTGCGCCGGCGAGGCCGATGGCCGCGATCGCTGCGACGACGAGGCAAAGGAAAGTAGCGACCAACCAGGGGCCTTCCGCCACGAATATGATAGGCGGGGTGACGGCCCCTCCAGCCGCGTTTCCCGCCAGTTCTCCCAGGGTCCACCGCGCCAGTCCCCAGCCGGCCAGTCCGCCGACCACGATGCCCAGGATGCCGATGATGACCCGTTCCAGCGCCAGGCCGGCGATCCGCTGCCACTGGGGAATACCAAGCGCCGCGCCCACGGACATATCTACCCGCTGCTCGCGTACCGCCACCGCGGCGTGGGCACACAGGGCCAGGCCCACGGCCAGCGCCAGGGCGGCCAGTCCGATCCCGGTCAGAGCGTCCCAGGCTCCGCCGGCCAGGGGATTCCGCGTCGCCAGGTCGACGGCGTCGTCCCGATCCCGCAGGAAGGACAGTCGATATCCGACGTCCAGGATCTCGGCGGCCACTCGCTCCCGGTCGGCGCCTTCGGCCACGTCGAACCACCACTCGTCAGGAGTAATGGGTTGGGCGCCCGGCGCCTGGTTCAACCAGGCCCGCAATTCGTACACCGACACCACTATCAACGAGCGCCTGGCGCTCAAAGTGGGAAAGTGGTTAACGGTGCCCGTGACCCGGGCGGGCACGATGTATCCGTCCACGGTGATCCTGACCGTCTGGTCGGGAACAAACCCGGGCCCGGTGATGGCCGGCAACGGCAATGGAGCCGGCGGGATAACGATGCCCCGGGGAGACCTTCCCAGAGGCTCCTCCCATTTGATGGAGAGGCCGGTGTCGCCGGTGTAAGCCGCGTCCGGGGAGCGCTCGGTACGATCGGGAACGTTTCCAGCCTGGGGCAACGCCACCCAGGGACCGATATCTTCAAATCCCTCGATCACCTCGCCGGCCGCTGGCAGATTGGACCCGTACACGGTGACGCCGTCAAAGGAGAGTCCACCCGGCGGTGTCCGAGCGAATGAGTCCCCGGAAATGAAGATTGAGACCACTCGCCATTGGTCGTCGGCTCTCGCGGTGACACTTTCTTCAGGCATTGGCGCGGTCAGGTGGTGCCATCCGGTTTGATGTTGGTTCAGCATCCCCAACTCAAGATTGCGATAATATCCGCGATCGCTGCCGATGCGCAGCCACAGTCGGTAGCTGGGCAACGGCACCGACGCGCCCACGGTAGGTGCGTCGTCACGTCTGATCCAGACACCGATCTCCTCGGCGTCCTGGGGTATCTCAACTCCGGCAGTCTCCGGGGACAGTGTCCTTCGCAGTGGCGCGACCAGGGTGTCAAGGGGCGTTGGTTCGCCGTCTGCGAAGTCATCGCGCCACCATGAAACCTGCCCGATGGTCAGCGGGTCAACTCCCATGACGGTCCCGCGCTGGAACGGTCCGTCGATGAACCCGACCGGTTCCCGGATGATTGGCGACACCGCTTCGATCCCGTCGATGGACTTCAACTGGTCGATCCTCTGTTGCTCGGTGCGGCCGATGAAGCTGGTGCCGCCCAGGGTGATGTCGCCGCCTACGCTATGGTTTGCCTGGTCCGCTTCGCTGCGAGCCAGCGTAGTCTGGAAGGTTCCCGCGAACACGCCCAAGGCCGCCGCCAGCGTCACGACCACGGTCAATGACGCATAGGGAAGCGGATGGCGGGCCATCCTCCGTAACGAAAGGCTCACCCAGGCCGGGGCCACTTGCTGGCAAACCCACGCGGTACCCGTCATCAACCAAGGCAAAGCCCGGAGCAGCAAGAAGGCGAGGGTCAACAGAGCCGCGGATGGCGCCAACAGCAGCGATGGGTCCAGGGCCGGTCCCCGGCCGGTGAGTTCACTTTCCACAAAACCGCCCCGCTGTCGGATCTGCCAAACCAGGACGGCCAGGGCGACTACCGCGATGATGTCGATGTAGTACCGCTGCAGCCACGGCGCGGACGGCGGGCGGGCCCGGGCGCGCAGGAAATCCAGGATCCCGAGGCGGGCCAGGCTGCCGCCGGCAACCGTCAAAACCGCCAGGCTCAACAGGCCGCCAACCGCTCCCATGGCGTACATTTGCCAGGACAGCGAAACGTCCAGAGGAGCCTCGCCGGCGCCGGCCCGGGCCGCCGGGTCGATGGTTTCCACCAGCAGCAGACTGCCAATGCCCCAGGCCAGCAACGGGCCGATCAGGGTGGCCACCACCACGATGAGTCCTTCGCCCACCGCGAGCAGCCCTCCGACCTGCCCGATGCTGGCTCCCCGGCTGCGCAGCATGGAGGACTCTGCGGAACGGGCGCCGGCCAGCAGACCGACGGCCAGCGCGAGGAAGTAGAGGATGACCACAACCACCAGCGAAATGAACAGGATCAGCGGGGCTCGCGCCAGCGTGAGTTCCCGTTGGTACGTGGCCAGCAAACCAGTGCCCCGGCTGTTTTCGAGCCCGGTCAAAACGTACGACCGGGGGAATCGGCTGTTGATGTCCGTTTCCAACGCGGTGAGGTCGTCCCGGGTTTGCTGCACCGTCGAGGCGGTGATGACGTCCGGGTTGATGTACAGGAACCAGCCGTAGTCGCCCACCAGGGTGGGGAACGGTTCGCCGATGCCGTCAAAGAAAGCCTGCTCGTGAACGAAAATGGGCGCCACGGGTCGGCCTTCCCAGTCGCCCATCCGGAAATAGTCCGCGGAACCCATCCAGTATTCTTCGCGGGGATCGTTGGCTTCGGCGATGCCCACGATTTCGACGCCGATGTACTCGGCGGGCTCTTCGTCGTTTCCGGGGAACACAACCAGCCAGGCCTCTTTGCCAACGCCCCATCCCATGAGGCGGGAAGTGTCGAGCCCCAGGACGCCCTCGATGCGAGGACAACCGTCGACTAGATTGACGCAGGTTCCCGGTTCGCTTCCAACCGTTAGCGACGGCCAGCGGCCATCGACCAGTCGAGAGTGCTGCTCGAACTCGGTGATGAAAAACGGCCGGCCCAGCGGAACGTCGGAAATTCCGAACGGAGCGCCCACCTGGACGAAAGGTAGGGTGGGCAGCATCTTGCCGTAGCGTTCCCGACCTCTTTGCAGATAGTCCGTGTTTTCGTCGATGATCTGTTCGATGTCGGTGCGGAGCGACGTGTAATCCGCCGGACCCAGCGGACGGTTGCGCACGACTATCTGGGTGTTGATCACGGTGGGCGATGCGATCGCCAGGGAGTGCCGCAGTCCCGCTTCGGCGAGTCCCTGCGAATACATCGCGCCCAGGGCCATGATGGTCACTGCCGCCAGGACGCCGAAGGCGGTAACGGCCAAAAGGCCCCACGCGGAACGGATCCGGCGGGGCAGCAGCCAGAGCAGCAGAGCGAAATTACGGTTCAAGGCGTGGTGTTCCGGCGCGTACGCCTGCGCCTAGAGGGAATCAACGCTCACCGGCTTTCGGACGCCACGCGCTGACGCACCAGCGGCAGCAAGTCTTCGGCAGCCCGCTGGCACTCCTCGACATGAGGGAAGCCGCTGAGGATGAACTCGTCGATGCCCAACCGCCAGTAGTCCAGCAGCTCGTCGGCCACCTGTTCGGGTGTGCCCACCAGGGCGCTGCCGCAGTTGACCCGGACCTCGGACAGACCATTCCACAGGTGCCGCCCGAGGCGATGGTCTTCAGCCTCGCGGGCCTGGGCCTGCTGTCCGACCATTGGGGTGCCGACGATGGCGGCCTGACGCTGCGCTTTGACCTCGGGCGAGGCGTCGGCGATAAGACGGCGCGCGGCATCCCACGCCTGGTCTTCACTATCGCGGATCACCAGGTGGGTTCGCAGCCCGAGAGTTAGCGGCCGGCCGGCGCCAGCGAACTGCTGCTTCAAATCGGCGACGCGCTGAGCGGTGTCCTCCAGTGGCTCGATCCAACCCAGGTGTACGTCCGCCTGCCGGGACGATAGCCCCAACGCCCGTGGTGACGCTCCACCCAGATAGAATTTCGGTCCGTCCTGGCCGGGGGCGGGAGCACAGTAGGCATCCGCAAGTTGGTAGAAATCGCCGGAATATGTTACCGGCTGGGGGTCTTGCCAGAGCGCGCGGCAAGCCTGGATGAATTCCTCGGCCCTCTCGTAGCGCGTCGCGTGGTCACTGACCTCGCCCACTCGCTCGAAGTCATTCTGGATGCCGCCGGGCACGATGTTGATGTCCAGGCGTCCCCCGGATATCTGGTGCAGCGCGGCGGCCATCTGGGCGAACAACCCCAGCGCGATGAACCCGGGCCTCACGGCCACCAGGAAGCGGATTTTGGAGGTCACCGCCGCCAACGCCGTGGCCGTGGTCCAAGTCTCGGCCAGCGGAGCGTCCTCGGAAAAAAGTCCGTTGGCGAAACGGGTGGGAATAAGCATCGAGTAGAAACCGCACTGCTCTGCGGTTTCCGCCACCTGCCGCAAGTAGTCAAAGGTAGGAGGACGATCCGCCCGGACTGTGCCGGCGCGCGCGCCATCGCCGTCAATGGGTATAAACCAGTCAAAACGCGGTTCAGGTCGAGTTTCGTTGCTAGTGGCCATGGTTCACCGGGCAATTTGGGGATAGGTCGTACAACGGCCCACATCGTACAAGTACGTACCGGGATGGTCAATTTGAACGACCCTCGCCCGGTTTAGCGCTCTGGCTGGTCGGTTTCGACCGCCTCGTCAACATCCGCATCCACTGCCGGCTGGGGCATGGGCGGGTTCGGATTAGCTTCCATCTCGCGTTGGTACCACATGAACATCACGATGCCGGCCGCCAGGATGCTCATCATGTCACCCGGCACCCACAGAATGAGACCGCCGAACCGCTGATCGGATAGGTGTGAGAAACCCTCCCACGGACGCGGAAGTTCCTGGTACGCCGAGTAAATCAGCTCTTCCTGGAATGTGATCCCGGCTCCCAGCAGCGTGTTGGGCAGCACGATCAGCCCCAGGTAAAGCACGCGCAGGCCGTAGTGCAGCCGCGAGCGGTGCGGCTTGGGGTCGATGACGATCCACCAGAACAGGAACCCGCTGGTCAGCATGGTGCCGTGCATCAGCTCGTGAACCCAGTCGTTGTGCACTGCCAGGTCGTGTGGACCCGGCGCCTGCCAGATGAAGAGCAGCGCCAGGAATGTAACCGTGGTGAACACCGGATTGGTTATCTTGCCGTAGAGCCAGCGGGCCAGGGGAGAGCGCACCAGCCGGCGGACGATGTTCCGGCGGGCCCAGGTGGGCATCCCGCGCAGCATGGGCGTCAGCGGCGCGCCGAGCAAGATCAGCAAGGGGCCGACCATGCGAACCATCAGGTGTTGCACTTGGTGGACGGAGAAATAGTGCTCGGCCAAGGGCTCGATCGGGGATTGCAGGGCGGCGAACAGCACCAAAATTCCCGAGAAGAAGCACGCCTTCTGCCAAACGTTGACGCGATGAGTTGGATTGGGCCAGTTGTTGAGCCCATTGACGTACAGGTAAACCGCGCCCAGCAGGAACAGGCTCGGAATGGGATTGGTGATGAAGCCCCAAGCCGTCGCCGGGGTCTGCCCGGGCGGGATGCCCTGGTGGGCCGATGCAATACCCACACTCATCGCCGCGCCGGCCACCGCGGCGGCAACTGCTCCCAGAGCCCACAGAACCCACCGGCGGTTGAAAGCAGCGATCATTGCGGCGCGTCTCCGCGAGCCACGGCACGGGCCTTCTGGTTCCGGCGAATCCTCCAGGTCAGGTACCCCGCGCCGACGATGAGAATCACCGCCACACCGATGAACACGAAACCCGCCTCCGAGTCACTGGTCGGCTTGGGAACATCGAATACGAACGCGTCGGCGCCGTGGGAACCTCCAGTCGGCGGTTCAATCAGGATGGTGGTTTCCCATCTGCCAGGGTCGAACTTCAGAGTGGCCGTATAGAGCCCGGGAACGTTTGGGCTCAGGGCTATGTTTTCTCCAGCTTCATCACTTTCGCTCCAGGTCGTGAGCACCGACACCGTCAGGTCTTCCGCGGGCGCACCCGTCGAGGTCTCGGTGATCCGGATGAAGAACTGCACCGACTGGAGGGACGGCAGGGTCTGGGTGTCGACCACGACAGTGTAGGGCCCGGCGACCGATTCGTTGCGCCGGGAGTCCTGTCCCACTATGTCCTGTCCCCAAGCGGAGGGCGCTAACCCCAGCCACACCACAAGCAGGATGGCCAGGGTCCAGGGCGGAAGTTTCAAGCGGCGGATGAGTGTCATGGGTCACCAAGAGATGGAGGAGCGAACCAGCGTCCGCTCCTCCATTTTACGCTACTGACCGTTCGGTTCCGTTACGGTTGGAAAGTCTTCCGCCAAATCCCCGGGGAACCCGCGGCATGGGTCATCACGTCGCGCATGCGCCCGTTGTCCGGATGGGCCTCCCGCTGCTCCAGCCACGCAGCCGTAGACGACACTTCGGGATTCTCAAACTCGTAGACCGTGGCGTAAGCCGGCTCGCCGCGCACCGACTTCCAACGGCGCCCGCGGATGCAGCCGGGGACCTTTTCGTAGTTGGGGACGTACACGGTGGAGTACCAGTTGTTCCACTCGGCGTCGCTGGCCTCCGGCACGTCCATGCGCCCGATTTGCAGGGCGGGGGACATGTCGGCGTTGGCCAACTCGTCGCTCAGGTCGGCGGGGTGGATCATCTGGTAAACGTTGTTGATGACCGTCGTCGCCACCGCGCGCGGGCCGACTCGTTGACCCCAGGGCGTGGGCGGCCGGTTCTTGAACGCGTCGGTGTTGATGACGTCGGCAGATTCCAGCTCATACATCGCCAGGTGCTTGGGGCCGCTGCTGGTCGCCTCGTACCTGGCCGCGTTGAGCACGCCCGGCACTGACAAGAGCTCCTGAAGGTGCTCGGTGTTGTACCACTGGTTGAACTCTTCCTCGACGTCGGCGGGAACTTCGCACCAGACCATCATCAGGCCGGTGCCGCGCTTCTTGGGCATCGTGGGCCTCCTTCTGTTCGGGTTCGCGGGTATATGTGTGGCCACAAGTCTAACATAGGGATCATCGGTGGTCTGTATGCGCGCGCAATCCATCGCCCGCCGCGAAGAGGCAGTCATCGAACGCCCGGCTTCACAAAGGTTTCACGCCTCACCGAAGTGTCAACTGACCTGTGATAATATTGCGGCCAGCCCGCTCGGGTGCTCCATGAAGCCATGACCTATTCCCTGCTGCCCGGCCTGCGCGTGTTGGAAATCGGCTCGATGATATCCGCGCCATATTGCGGCAAGCTGCTTGCTGATGCCGGCGCCGACGTGCTCAAGATCGAGCCGCCCGGACTGGGCGAAGACGCCCGGCGATACGGACCTTGGCCCGACGACGTTCCACATCCTGAACGCAGCGGCCTTTACCTGTACCTCAACGCCAACAAGGCGGGGATCACCGCCAACCTGGAGACCCCTACGGGTCGCGGGATCCTGCGTCAACTGGCCGCAAAGTCTGACGTGGTGGTACACAACGTTCCGCCGGCCGACATGGAGAGGCTGGGGTTGGACTACGACCTTCTTGCCGCGGAGAATCCCGAACTGGTCATGGCCAGCATCAGTCCGTGGGGTTTGTCCGGCCCGTGGCGCGACTACAAAGCCTACGACATCAACCTGGCGGCCGCCGGCGGAATTTGCGAGGGGCTGGGCGAAGCAGAACGGGAACCGTTGACCTTCGGCACTCCGGAGGTCGGGTACTTCGCCGGCATGGCCGCCGCGTCGTCCATCGTGATGGCGCTACTGGGTCTTGACATCCATGGGGGCCAGCACATTGACATCGCGGAAGCGGAGACGATGGCCGGGCTCTACAACGGTCCGGAAGCCCTGATGGCGGTCTACGAGTGGCGCGCCACTCGGCGCACCGGGCACCACGCTCTGGATTTCCCGTATCCCAACTGCATCCTGCGCTGCAAGGATGGGCATATCTTCGTCGGTTCGCCGGAGGGACGCCAGTGGCGGCGACTGCTGGAGATCATGGGCAACCCGGAGTGGTCGCAGGAGCAGCGGTTCCGCAACCGCACCGCCATGAACAACCTCTACGCCGATGAAGTGGACGGATACGTGGAAGCCTGGCTGGCCGATTACACCAAGGCGGAACTCCTCGAGATCGCCCTGGAAAACCGCATTCCGCTGGCCCCCGTGCGCACCTACGAAGAGGTGCGCTCCGACCCGTCATTGGAGGACCTTTTCGTGGTCATCGAACGGGACGACACCGGCCCGGTTGCCTACCCCGGTGCGCCCTATCGACTGTCGGATGCCGAAGTGTCGGCTCCCAAACCTGCGCCCACATTGGGACAGGACAACCGTGCCATCCTGTGCGACGAGCTTGGCCACTCCGCCGCGGATCTGGTGAAGCTGTACCAGACCGGGATAATCTGACGACATTCGTCGGGATGACTATCCGCGAAACTGTGAATAGACCATGCTGATCCGGGTAGCGATTGCATGCGTGGTTGTCTTCTTGGGCAGTTGCCTCATCGCCCGGCAGATCTCGCTCCAAAAGAACCACCGCCCCGAGGTCATAATCATCGCCGGCATCATCGTGGGCGCGATCTGCTTCGGATTGCTCTGGACGCTGAGCCTGGTCTACGGCGGGGGATACACGAAAATCGCGGCGGCGGCGCTGCTATCGGTGATGCCGGCGCTGGCAGCATGGATCGTCCCGCCCCGAGAGACGGCCCGAACCCGTCGCAGCGGGGATACCAACGATAACCAGCGAGAATGAGATGCAAACGAATCCTGGCGTGCTGAGCAGTTACCGGGTCCTGGACTTTGGCTGGGTGCTGGCCGGCGCGCTCCCGGGCATGATCCTGGCGGACATGGGCGCCGAGGTCATCAAGGTCGAGACGCGGCAGCGCCTGGACTACATGCGGATGGGTCGCCCCATCGTCGGCGACCAGCCCGACCCGGAGCAGAACCCGATGTTTCACAACGTGAACCGGGGCAAGCTCAGCGTCACTCTGAACATCGGCGAGCCGGAGGCGGTGGAGTTGGCCAAGGGGTTGGCCTCCCGCTGCGACGTGGTGATCGAAAATTTCTCGCCGGGCGTCATGGATCGCTTGGGGCTGGGCTACGAGGTCCTGCGCGCCGTCAAGCCCGACGTCATCATGGCCTCGATTTCGTCCACCGGGCAGGAGGGGCCGCTCCGTGATCTGCGGGCCTACGCGCCTTCCATCGGGTCGCTGTCCGGTCTGGATAGCACTATGGGCTACGAGGGCGGCGGTCCGCTGGGGCTGAAGCATGCTTTTGGCGACATCTGCGGAGCGCTGCACGCAGTCTTCGCCATCGCGTCCGCGCTGTTTAACCGGAACCGCACCGGCCAGGGTCAGTACATCGACGTGTCCATGCTGCGGGCAACGGTGGTCACGCAGGGCGTGGGGTTGATGGAGCAGGCGTTGACCGGGCGGTCGCTCCAACCTCGGGGCAACTACGATCCGACGATGGCCCCCTACGGCAACTACCCGTGCGCCGGCGAGGACAAATGGGTGTCCGTCGCGGTTCGGTCGGAGGTGGAGTGGCAGTCGCTGGTGCGGGCCATGGGCTCGCCGGACTGGGCTACTGATGACCGGTTCTCCAGCCAATTCCGCCGCCAGCGCCACCGCCGCGAACTGGACGCGCTCTTGTCCGGATGGACATCCCAACTCGACGCGGACGGGGTTACAGAGCTTCTGCAATCGCACGGGGTGGCCGCGGCTCCGGTGCTTGGGGCCGAAGAACGGCTCTTCCATCCGCACTTTATGGCTAGGGGCCTGTACAGCGACACGGAGCACCCGGCGCTGGGCGCCGAGCCCGTGTTCAACCTGATGTGGAACCTCAGCAAATCGCCGTCCCGCGTGCGCCGACATGCCCCGTTGCTGGGCGAACACAATCGCGAAGTGCTGTGCGGCTATCTGGGGTTGAGTGAGGGGGAATTGGCGGAGTTGGAAGAGCGACGGGTGGTATATTAGCGCGGTACCACGCCAACAACGAGGAACATTCCATGACCCAGCAGCAGTCCCAGCAACAGGTCGTCGAAACTCTCCCGGAAGTGGAGGGCGGCATTTCCGACGAAGCCCTGGCCGCCGCGCGCGCTATGATCGGCGTGAGGATGCGCACCGAGCAGTACGTCCGGCAGGCTACGCTGGACACCATGCTCAACTTCGTCAACGGGATCGGCGACGCCAACCCGCTGTTTCGTGATCAGGAATATGCCGCCTATTCCAAGTACGGCAGCGTTGTCGGACACCCGTGCGCGCCGTACATGCGGCACTGGTCGGGCCGGACCCGGTGGGGTCTGCCGGGAGTCCACGGTTTCTTCGCGGGGAACGACTGGGAGTTCTTTCGCGCGCTCCGGCCCGGCGACGCGGTGAACTGCGTCGAGCGCGTCCTGGACGTGCAGGAAAAGCAGAGTGCCTACTCCGGGCGACTGGTCATTCAATACGTGGAGACCACCTATTCCAACCAGCGGGACGAGGTGGTAGCCCGCGTCGTTGGGTGGTGCACCCGTCACCAGCGACGTGCCTCGCGCGAGCGTGGCAAGTACGCGGACGTGCCCAAGCGCCATGAGTACACCGAGGAAGAACTGACACAAATCGATGAGCAGGTGCTCAACGAAACCGCGAGAGGCGGCCAGCCCCGTTACTGGGAAGACACCGAGATCGGCGAAGAACTGCCCACCGTTGTGCGTGGACCGCTTTCGCTCCAGGACGTGAGCGCGTTCCTGGTCGGCACCGGCCGTTCCAGCGCCCACGGCGTGCTGTTGCGAGAGGCCATGCGCCATCCCAATCATTTCTTCCGGAACCCGGAGTCCGGCGGCGGCTTGGAGTACACCGGGATCGGTCACCTGCGGGACTCGGTGGCCGAGGCCGTGGGCGTGCCCGGCGCGTATGACTACGGCCCGCAGCGGGTGTCCTGGCTGGGAACCCTGATGACCAACTGGATGGGCGACGACGCCTTCCTCAAGCGGCTCCGAGTGGAGACGCGGCGGTTCAACGTCTACGGCGACACCCAGTTCTGCAAGGGACGTGTCGCCCGCAAGTACATCCACCAGGGCAACGCGCTGGTGGACGTGGACATCTGGGCTGAGAACCAGCGCGGCGAGGTGACTGCTCCCGGAACGGCCACCGTGCTTTTGCCCTCTCGCGATCCGCGCAACCCCTGGTTCACCGACGGCAGCCACCTCTCGTTGCGTGACGTAGCGCTGCCGGAAGAAGCGCCGCCAATCCTACCGGTGTGAGCGCTCTTCAGTAGGCGAATATCTCGTCTACGGCGCAGGCGAAACCGGGCAGCACCGGCTCGCAAGTCAGCGTATCCCCGGGGCCAAATCGCCGCACCGTGCCGTCGTCGTGATGCGCGATTATCTCCGTAGTGCCAATGTATGCAACCAGAACCAGCCTTACACCCGCGTCCAGCCAAATCCGCGTTTTGGCGTCCACCACCGATGACCGATAGTCGCCCGTAATCACTTCCACCACCAGATCAGGGATTATTTCGGAGTAACCGCTTGACGGCGACGCTCCGGCGAATCGCTCATGAGAAATGAAGGCGTAATCGGGAGCGCGCACCGTATCGAGGCCATGTTCGATGAAAACCCCAGTTTCAGTAGCGTAGGTTTTACCCAGGTTATTTGCCTCAACGAAGTTTCCGATGCGCCGGCCAATGAGGTCCGTTACAGAACCGTGAGGTGCGCTGGCAGGCGCCATCGTAATCAACACTCCTCGTATCAGTTCATAGCGTTTACCGTCATCGGGCAACGCAAGCAGTTCGGCAGCGGTCATCAGTTTTTTGGCGGTAGTCATGGCCGGTGTCTCCAGCGTACGCTTCGGCATGGTTTATGTCGTGCGCCACAGCATCTCGAGCGTGTGGGTTTGGTCATGGGACCACCCGCACGAATTGCCGGCGTCCGGCCCGGAGTACATCGCCCGGACTCAGCTCGATTTTCTCGCCCGGGGCGATAGTGCGCCTCGTACCATCGGCGAGAATGTGCTGCACGGCACCCTGGCCGATTAACCGGCGGGCCTCACTATTGCTCGTGGCCAATCCCGTTTGAACCATGACTCTGCCGACCAGTTGTTCCCGCACCTCGCTCACGGCAACCTCCGGCATGTCGTCCGGCAGATCCCGTCGTTGCACCACCTGCTCGAAATGGGACTGGGCGGAGTCGGCGGCGTCGCTGTCGTGGAAGGTAGTCGTGATGCGATGGGCCAGACCTTTCTTGAAATCCATCGGGTTGGCAGTTTCGGATTCCATGGCGTGAGTCATCTCGACAATATCGTCGTCGGGCACGTCGGTCAGATACTCGTAGTACGACGTGATCAACTCGTCAGGCAACGACATGAGCTTGCCGTACATTTCCTGCGGCGGCTCTTCCAGCGCCACGTAGTTGCCCAGGCTCTTGCTCATCTTCTGCACGCCGTCGGTGCCTACCAGGATGGGCATCATGAAACACTGCTGGGGGGTCTGCCCCATCATGCCCTGCAGTTCCCGGCCGACTAGCAGGTTGAACATCTGGTCCGTGCCGCCGAACTCCACGTCCGACTCGATGACTACGGAGTCGTAAGCCTGCATCAATGGGTAGAGCATCTCGGTGATGGCGATGGGCTGGTTCTGGGCGTAGCGATTGGCGAAGTCCTCCCGATGGAGGAACTGGTTGATGGTGAACCGGCTGGTGAGCTCGATGACGTTGGCCAGGGTGAATTCGCCGAACCACTGGCTCTGCCATTCCACCTGGGTGCGGTCGCGGTCCACCACCTTGAAGAATTGGCGCATGTATGATTCGGCGTTTTCCAGCACTTCGGCATGGGTGAGCATGGTGCGCGTTGCCGAGCGGCCCGACGGATCGCCAATTTGCGCGGTCCAGTCGCCCACGATCAGGATGACCTGGTGGCCGAGATCCTGTAGTTGCCGCAGCTTGCGCAGGCCGACGACGTGGCCGAGGTGGATATCCGGCCGGCTGGGGTCGAAGCCCATCTTCAGGCGCAGCGGTGTACCCCGCCGCAGCATGGCGGTGAACTCTTCCTCGGAGATGATCCGGCTCACGCCCCGCCGCGTGATGGTGGACAGGTTTTCGGGGATTTGGACTTGGCTGGTCAACGCGCACCTCGCCTCTGTTGGTCAGTGATGACCGGCGGATCAGGCGTTTTCCTGCCGGTCGTGCTGCTCGAGCACCAATCGGGCGTTTGCCACGTCCCGGTTCATCTGGGAGATGAGAGCATCGATGCCATCGAAGGTCTCCTGGCCACGCAGCCGGGAAACGAACTCGAGCTTCAGGTTTTCGTCGTAGATGTCGTCCGAGAAATCCAGCAGGTGCGCTTCGATCAGGCGCTGGCTGAGGCCGAAGGTGGGTCTCACGCCGATGCTGGTGGCCGCCATGTGTCGCACGCCGTTTACAGTGGCATAGGTAGCGTACACTCCGTCGGCCGGGATCACGAAGTTCTCAATAGGAATGATGTTGGCGGTGGGGAAGCCCAGCTGGCGACCCATCTTGGCGCCGTGCACAACGATGCCGTCGGTAGCGTAGGGCCTTCCCAGCAGGAATTCGGCGCCATCGACGTTCCCATCCGCCAGGGCGTTACGGACCCGACGGCTGCGCACCGTGCTGCCTTCCAGCTCCAGGGGAGGCACCGTCTCCACCCAGAAACCAAGCGCCGCTCCCCGGCGCCGCAAGTAGTCCAGGTTGCCGCTGCGGTTCCGCCCCAGGGCGAAGTCGGGGCCGGTGACGATGCCGCGCATGTGGAGGCAATCGACCAGCATGTGCGTAAATTCGTTGGCATCGAGGTTGGCGATGTCGTTGGTGAACTCGACGCAGATAACGCTTTCGACTCCGGCGTCGTGCAGGAGCCGGATCTTTTCTTCAGGGGTGATGATCTTGGTGACGGTACGTTCAGGATTCACCACTTCCGCCGGATGGTTGCTGAAAGTGATCACAGTGGGGATCAGGGGAGGCTCCGCCAACTCCAGCATTCGATTCAGCAGGTGACGGTGTCCACGATGCACGCCGTCAAAGACCCCAATGGTGACCACGGTGCCCGCGTCGTGCAGCGGAGCGGCATCGGACAGCGCCTGATGGAAGGCCCCCCGGCCCGGAGTTCCTGAAGTTGGATTGTCCGAGGAGAGCATGGCGTTCAGGAGGCCGGTGGAGTTCAAAAGGTGCGAGGCTTGACCGCAGACGACCAGGCACCCGATTCGGGCTCCCGCCTCATACTAATTGCGGCGTGAATTGGCGCGACCGATGGTAGCACAGGCCCCCCGGCCGGGCAAGCCGACGGGTGCGAGCGAGCCGGCATATACTTGGGTGTTGTTGGCGGTATCACGGCCAAAAGCCCCGAAATTTGTTGCCGCTGCATTCGTCAGCCGCTGCCCGACCGGTTTTACAATGCCACCACGAAAATCATCTTCAATGAGAATTTCCGGCGGCTCCTCCAGGGGTCTCCCATTGTTGGGGGCAGCAGTGGCAGGAGTGCGACCTACCACCGAGAGAGTTAGATCCGCGATTTTCAACATTCTGCGCCCCAACAAAGTGGATGGTGGCCGGGTGCTTGACCTGTACGCCGGTACCGGCAGCCTGGGCATCGAAGCCCTCAGTCGCGGCGCAATGCACGCCGACTTTGTGGAACGCAACCGTCGTCAATGCCGGGTGATACAGGAGAATTTGGACTTCACGGGTTATAGCGATGCCGGTCGTGTTATTTGTGCCGACGTATTGGACTGGTTGAACAGATCCGCCGCCAACCCGGATGACAAAAAGTCGTATGACCTTGTCGTTTTGGACCCGCCTTACCGAATGGGAGAACCTACCCCAACCCTGGAACTACTGGCCCAATCGGGGCTGCTCAACCCGAATTCTACGGTAGTCGTCGGTTTCAGCAATCGCGCAACTCTGCCCGTAGATATCCATTGTCTGCATGAAATTGATCGACGCAGTTACGGGGATAATGCGGTAGGATTCTACGTCGTTCGCGCCGCCATGAACTAACTGAAATTGACAACGAATTGGAGTATCCCCGAATGGTAACCGCTCTTTATCCCGGCACATTCGACCCCGTGACCATGGGTCATCTTAACGTGGCTCAACGTGCGGCCCGGCTGTTCGACAGCTTGATCGTGGCCGTCTATGACACCCCTTCCAAAAGCCTGTTGTTCAACACCGAAGAGCGCGTCGGATTGATGCGGGAAGCGGTTGCCGAGATGTCCAACGTGACGGTCCGTCCGTTCAACGGTCTGGTGGTGAACACCGCCCGGAATGCCGGCGCGGCCGCCATCATCCGGGGTCTCCGCAGTGGGCCGGACTTCGAGTACGAGTCCCAGATGTTTTTTATGAACCGACGTCTGGAGCCTGAAGTGGACATGGTGTCGTTGATGAGCGATCAGGAGCACATGTTCATCAGCTCCAGCCTGCTCAAAGAGGTCGCCCAATTGGGCGGTGATATCTCCGGTATGGTCCCTGACCACGTGGCTCGGGCCTTGGCGGAAAAATACCAATTGCCGCAGCGGTAGCCTTCACGCGCAATCTGAACCGCCGGCTAAGGGGGTCATCATAGATATCAGCAGCATTATCGACCGCATCGAATTGTTGGTGGACTCGAGCAAGTCCGTACCGCTCAGCAACAACGTGATGGTGGACAAGAGCAAGATCGGCGAGCTCGTAGCCCAGCTGCGCATGGCCGTCCCTCAGGAGATCCGACATGCCGAGGAAATGCTGTCCCGCAAGGATGACATAATGTCCTCCGCCGTCTCCGAGGCCCATCAGGCCCGCCAGCAGTTGGAACAGGATTTTCGGACCCGTCTCAACGAACACGAACTGGGCCGAAAGGCTGAGGAAATGCTGCGGGAAGCGGAGGCCGCTTCCCGACGCATGATCGACGAGGCGGAGCGCGAGGCGGAAAGCCGCCGGAATCAGGCCGATGCCTATGCGCTCCGCACTCTGCGGGACCTGGAGCGGGAACTGACTACGGCCACCGGGTCAGTTCGCAAGGGCATAGATATGCTCGCGGGTTCGACCTTAGCCGCCAGCGTGAGTCCCAGCATCCCCTCCCCCCATGATTTCGCGCCCAATCCGAACGATGAGAGGGAAACCGCGGACCACGGGACCCTCCGCTAGGTTGTCAGTGCAAATTGAATACTAGCCGGGGCGGGCAAACACCCGCCCCTTCGCCGGCCGTATCGGCCGGCGCTACTCACGCCAGACTGTCGGAGAGCATGATTTCCGCTTGACATCGGCGACTCTCGCGGGTGTACAATCCGGCGTGCCTGCTGGTTGGAAATATGCCTGAGCGTGATCCGACCACACCAGCCCGGAAGCGTTGATTGGAGTGACGGAGCGAGATGCGTGAACTGGTAATCGACAGCATCCGGATCAGCCAGATGAACTATCAGCGGGTGGTGGTCCTCAAAGAGTTGGCCACCGAGCTTTTCCTGTTGATTTGGATTGGCCCCACCGAGGCCGAAGCGATCGCAGTTAAAATGCAGGGCATGTCGGTTCCGCGGCCGCTTACGCACGACCTTTTCGTTGACCTGGTGAAGTCGATGGGCGGGTCATTCGAACACATCCTGGTAAACGATCTTCAGAACGAAACGTTTTACGCCAAGATCGTGGTCAGGATCGGCGACCGCACCCACGAAATAGACTCCCGGCCCAGCGACGCCATGGCGGTTGCCGTGCGAGCGGAAGTCCCGATTTACGTGGCTGACCAGGTGATGGACAAGGCCGCGATCTCGATGGACCAGGAAACCGGCCAACCCGCGGTGGCCCCGGATGCGGGAGGAGAAACCGCCCCCGCTGAGGTCACCGAAGAAGAGCTTCAAGGACTGTCGGCCTTCACTGACCTGATCAACGAATTGGACATGGAAGATTTTGAGCGCAAGTAGGCTCCAAATGTGTGCCGGCGGCGCGACGACGAATACCGCCCCACCCCAGAAGGTGGGGCGTTTTCGTAAGCGTGGTTACGATTTCTGCAAAAATCTCCGATTGACAGTTCGGAGTGCCGATGCTACGATGCCTGCCGTTTGGAAACGGACATGCCGCCGTGGGTAGCTACTGCACTGCGGCTGACCGGTCTGGGTTGGTTCGTTGCTGTGTGCATCGTCCTGGGCATCGTTGGAGGGCTCTGGCTGGGCAAGTTGACCGGCCAGGTGGCGCTCCTGGTGTTGGTGGGAACGGTTCTCGGCAGCGTGGTGGCCTTCTATGGGGTCTACCGGATGATCCTTCCCGCGGTCTACGGAAGCAACAATCCCAACCGCGCCGCCAGCCGTTCCCAAAAACCGTGTTCTGACCGCGGAGGCAACGAACCGTCGTGACCACCAAACGAGTACTCCTGCTGCTGGGTGTCGTGTCAGCAGTCCTCCTGATCGTAGGTTTCGTCGTTGGCGCGGTCGGTTCTCGCATGTTTGGGCTGGAACGGCCGTTCGTGTCTCAGCCCGGAATCCACCTGCGCCCTGATCCTGTGTTCCCGGCGTCCGTTCGCGAAAAAGAGATCGGATATCGGGTCGACGATACCAAGGAGAAAGGCAAAGGCCTTCGGTTGATGCAGTTCGCCGTTACCAACACGATGCTGTCGGCATGGCTGACCAGCATCATCATGCTGGCGTTCTTCATCGGAGGCGCGCGCAACCCGAAAGTCATTCCCAACCGGCTCCAGGCGCTGGTGGAGATGTTGTTCGAGTTGGTTCTGAACTTCTCGTCCGGCATTCTCGGGCAGGAAATGGGGCGTCGGGCTTTCCCGGTGGTCGCCACGATCTTCTTCTTCGTCCTTTTCAACGCGTGGCTGGCGATCTTCCTCGTCCCAATCTACCAGGCCCTCGGCTACGGGGCGAATGTCGGGGGCGAATTCAAGCTGGCTACGCATTTGATCCGTCCAGCCGGGACTGACCTGAACTTCCCATTGGCAATCGCGCTGGTGTCGTTCGTTTTCGTCGAGTACTGGGGTTTCCGCGCTCACGGGTTCGGCTACCTGAAGAAGTTCTTTGCCTTCGGGGACCTGCTGCGCGGCCGGCCGTCGGGCCTCATCAACGTCTTCGTGGGCATCCTGGAATTGATTTCGGAGCTGGTGCGCATCGTCTCGTTCACCTTCCGTCTGTTCGGGAACATGACCGCGGGAGAGATTCTGGTGGTTATGATCACCTTCCTGGTTCCTTTCATCGCCACCCAGTTTGTCTTCGGGTTGGAGCTGCTGGTGGGTCTGATCCAATCGGTAATTTTCGCAGGGCTCACCCTGGTGTTCCTGTCGGTGGCCGTAAGTCACGAGGAGCACTGATGGCCGGGCGCTTGTCCCCGTCAAGGCACTGATGTCCCGTGGTTTGACGTCCCGGGGCTAGGCAAAATCACGCGACCAATTTCGGTTCGGAGGATTAACAACAATGGCACTTGACCTTTCGATGTTCACCACTTTGCTGGCGGTGGGTTCCCAGGCGCTGACTGCGGAAGGCGCAAAGTTCCTGGCAGCCGGCCTCGCCATCGCTCTTGGCGTTGTCGGGCCTGGTGTCGGTATCGGAATCCTCGGCGCGGGCGCGATGAATGCCATCGGCCGCAACCCGGACGCCGCCGGCTCCATTACCACCAACATGATCCTCGCCATCGCGTTCGCTGAGGCCCTGGGCATTTACTCGCTCATCGTCGCGGTGATCCTGCTCTTCGTGGTGTAACAACATGGTTGAACTGGGACTGAACGTTCCGTCGCTGATCAGCTACCTGATCAACTACGTCGTCCTCCTGATCCTGCTGGGAGCGCTGGCGTACCGGCCGCTGCTCAACGCTCTGGACAGTCGAGTTGAGAGCATCCGGGAAAGCCTGGCTGCTGCCGACCGGGCTCGCGAGGAAGCGGCCACGTCCCGCTCCGCTATCGAAGAGGAGCTGAACGAGGCTCGGCGTGAAGGCCAGCGTCTGCTGGATCAGGCACGCGAGGCTGCCGATCGTTTCCGGGAAGAGGAAATGGGACGCGCCCGTCAGGCGGCCGAGGAATTTTCCGAACGCGCCCAGGCGGACATCGCTCGGGAGCGAGACGCCGCTATCAACGAGGTCCGGGCTGCCTTCGGAGACCTGGCGATTTCCGCCGCCGAACGGATTATCCGTCGGAGTGTGGACCGCCAGGCGCATCAGGACTTGATCGATCAAGTGCTGGCCGAGGGCGAACAGGCGCTGCGCCGCAACTGACCTGCAAACATTTCGCCGTCCCAGACGTGATCCGAACGTGGCTGCCCGCAAAGTGGCCACGCCAACATAGCAACCAGGGAGACAAGAACCCGTGGCAAACCGCCTGTCCGGTCAGCGCTACGCCCAGGCCATCTTCGAGTTGGCCGAGGAACAAGGGCAACTGGAACCGTGGGACCAGGAACTCCGTTTGGCCGCCGACGTTCTCGGCGACGAGGAGTTCGGGCTGTTCCTGCGACACGCTGAAGTGCCGCTGGAGCGCAAGATCGCAGCCATCGACGAAGTGCTGTTTGAAGCCCACCCCATGGTTCGAAACCTGGTGGCGCTCTTGGTCAGCCGGGGCGGTGTGGACGCCATGCGGGATGTCCAGGAAGCTTATACCCACCTGCTGGATGAGCGCCTGGGGCGTCAAAGGGTTGAAGTCACGGCCGCCGTGGAACTGGAGCAAGCCGAACTGGATCGTATCACGGATCTGGTGGGGCGCATGGTGGGCAAGGAAGTTGTGGTCACCGCCAGTGTGGATGAGTCGATCCTGGGCGGGCTGATCATCCAGATTGGCGATCAATTGCTGGACGGCAGCGCAAGTTCCGCCCTGGAACGGCTCCGCCAGACGGTCCGCGCGCAAGCGGCCTAACCAACGCAACATTGAGGAGACTCGCCGATGGCAGTCAGGGGACAAGAGATAGTTTCTCTCATCAGGCGTCAGATCGAGGAGTTTGGCGGAGACCTCTCCCTCGTCGACGTTGGCACCGTCCTGCAAGTGGGCGACGGTATCGCAAGCATCCAGGGCTTGCAGAGCGTCCGCTCCAACGAGTTGCTGGACTTCGGCAACGACGTGCTGGGCCTCGCGCTGAACTTGGAATCGGATATTGTCGGCGCCGCCATCCTGGGCGATCCCAACGCAGTGAAAGAGGGTGATCGAGTCCGGGCCACGGGACAGATCATCGAAGTGCCGGTCGGCGACGCACTGATCGGTCGCGTGGTGGATCCGCTGGGTCGGCCGTTGGACGGCAAGGGCCCGGTAGCCACGGATCGCACGATGCCCGTGGAGCGCACCGCGCCCAACGTAGTGGTCAGAAAATCCGTGGACACCCCGGTGCAGACCGGCATCAAGGCTATCGACGCCATGATCCCCATCGGCCGGGGGCAGCGTGAACTGATCATCGGCGACCGGTCCACCGGGAAGTCGGCCATCGCCATCGACACCATCATCAACCAGCGCGAAACCGACCTGATCTGCATTTACGTCGCAATCGGGCAGAAGCAGGGCAAGGTCTCCCAGGTCGTGGGCATCCTGGAAGAGTACGGCGCCATGGACCACACCATCGTGGTCAATGCGGGTTCAGCAGACTCCGCGCCACTGCAATTCATCGCCCCGTACGCCGGCTGCGCCATGGGCGAGGCGTTCATGGAAGAAGGCAAGGACGTGCTGATCGTATACGACGATCTCACCAAGCACGCGTGGGCCTACCGCCAAATGTCGCTGTTGCTGCGTCGCCCCGCCGGGCGTGAAGCCTATCCCGGCGACGTTTTCTACCTGCACAGCCGCCTGCTGGAACGCGCTGCCCGGCTTGACGACGAACTTGGCGGCGGCTCGTTGACGGCGCTGCCCATTATTGAGACCCAGGCCGGTGACGTTTCGGCGTACATCCCGACCAATGTGATCTCCATCACTGACGGGCAGATCTACCTCGAGCCTGAGCTTTTCAACGTCGGCATCCGTCCCGCGGTCAACGTCGGTCTGTCCGTGTCCCGCGTAGGTGGAGCGGCCCAGACGCGGGCCGTGCGCCAAGTTGCTGGACGCCTCCGCCTGGACCTGGCCCAATACCGGGAGTTGGCCACCTTTGCCCAGTTCGGCACGGCCGACCTGGACGCGGCTACTCGCGCCCAGTTGGCTCGCGGCCAGCTGGCGACGGAGGCGCTCAAGCAGGGCCAGTACCAGCCCCTGAATCTTGGCGACGAGGTGATCGTTCTTTACGCGGTAAACTCCGGTCTTATGGAGGATGTGCCGCTGGAGCGAGTTGGAGCCTTCGAGGAGCAAATGCTCAGGCATGTGAACGCGACGCATCCGGAATTCGGCCAGGCGATCCGTGACACCGGCAACCTGCCGGACGAACTGAGTGAGCAACTCACCGCTGCAATCAACGACTTCAAGCCTACCTTCCAATAGGAGCCGCTGCACCTAGTTTCTCCATTGCAGCAGCACCAGGGTCAGTACATGCCTAGCGTTAGAGACATTCGCCGACGCATTCGCAGCGTCGAAAACACCGGCAAGGTCACCAACGCGATGTCCCTCATCGCGGCGTCGAAGATGCGCCGGGCCCAGTTGGCCGTAACCGACGGTCGCCCGTACGCGGAGAAGATCCACGAGGTAATCGCAACCCTGGCCGCGCAGCCCACCGATGACGACACGGTCCATCCGTTGTTGGAAACACGACCGGTGAACAACGTGGGTATGGTGGTGATAACCCCGGACCGCGGGTTGGCCGGCGGTATGCACGCCAACATCAACCGCCAGGTCGCCCGCTTCATCTTGGGAAGCGACGCAACGGTCCGGAGCATAGTCGTGGGCCGGAAGGGTCGCGACTTCCTGGTGCGCTACACCGACACAGTACAGGCCGTTTTCACCGACCTGAGCGACCGGGTCGCGCTGGCGGACACGACCGCGATTTCCCGGCTGGTGATCGATGGGTACACTGAAGGGCAATTTGACGAGGTTCACTTGGCCTACATGCGTTTCGTGTCCACGGTCCAGCAGGAGCCGGTCATTGAACGGATACTCCCCGTAGAGCCGGCGGCGCTGGAATCGGCCCAACGGGTCGGCTACATCTACGAGCCGGACCCGGCCACCGTCCTGAGCGCACTGCTCCCACAGTTCGTCGAGATGCAGGTGTACCACGCGATCCTGGAAAGCATCGCCAGCGAACAGTCCGCCCGCATGGTCGCCATGCGCAACGCCACCGACAATGCCAACCAACTGGCTTCCGACCTGACGCTGGTTATGAACAAGCTGCGCCAGGACAGCATCACCAACGAATTGCTGGACTTGGTCGGCGGCCAGGTCGCACTGGAGGGATAGGACCGCAGTCGGCAAACTCGGTTGAATGCTCTCCTTCAATGACATTCCCGCCGACGTACCTGCCGACCTGTATCGGTCGTTCCTGGCCACCTACGGCGTATCTGCGTTGGGCCGGATGGGAGTGGAATGTTACAAGCAGATAGCCATCCTGGAAGCTGCTTGGTATGATGTTCCGACTGCGGCTTTCATTGGCCTGGAGCACGGGTTCATCCAGCATGTGCTGCTGTCATTCGCTGCGGCGGAGTGATTGAACATGGTTTTGGGAGCGCTTTACAAAAACAGGGTTCGCGCCGAAGCTCGTGCCGAAAACAACAGGGAGTGGGTGGAATGGCTCCGGCGCAAGGCCGAAGCCGAAGCGAAAGGAGAACCATTCCACGATCCGTCGCCGGCTGAACGTTCAGCAAAGGCGAAATAGTAGCTGTAAGCATATCCGGAGGACAGACAAGATGCCCGGTAGAATTGCCCAAGTCATCGGCACGGTGGTGGACGTTGAATTCCCCGCCGATCAGCTCCCGAACCTGTTCGACGCTCTCGAGGTCGACAACTCCGGCGAGCGCTTGGTGCTGGAAGTTCAGCAGCACATCGGCAACCACTGGGCCCGCTGTTTGGCCCTGGGTTCCACAGATGGGTTGGCTCGCGGCAGCGAGGTGACCGATACCGGGAACAAGGTGTCGGTTCCGGTCGGACCCGAAACCCTGGGACGGCTTTTCGACGTCACCGGCACGCCGCTGGACAACCTGGGCGCAGTGGAAGCGGGACAGTTCTGGCCCATCCACCGCGATCCTCCCGCCTTCGACGACCAGAACCCCACGGTCGAGATTCTCGAAACCGGAATCAAGGTTTTCGACCTGATCACGCCGTTCCCCAAGGGCGGCAAGGTTGGCGCCTATGGCGGGGCCGGTGTGGGCAAGACCGTCATCATTCAAGAACTCATCCGGAACATCGGTGCCGTCCATAGTGGAGTGTCCGTATTCGCCGGAGTGGGCGAACGTTCCCGTGAAGGCAACGACCTCTGGCACGAAATGGAAGACTCCGGCGTGCTGGGCAGCACCGTGCTGGTGTTCGGCCAGATGAACGAGACCCCGGGGGTCCGCGCCCGCATCGGGCTTACCGGGCTCACCATGGCGGAATACTTCCGCGAAGAGCAAAATCAGGACGTGCTCCTCTTCATCGACAACATCTACCGATACATCCTGGCCGGCATGGAAGTGTCCGCGCTGCTGGGCCGCATGCCTTCCGCAGTAGGATACCAGCCGACCCTGAGCACGGAGATGGGCGCGCTCCAGGAGCGCATCACCTCCACCAAGAGCGGCAGCATCACCTCCTTCCAGGCCATTTACGTACCGGCCGACGACTACACCGACCCCGGCATCGTGACCACCTTCGGCCACCTGGACGCCGTGGTTTCCCTGGAGCGCGCGCTGGCGGCGCAGGCCCTGTATCCGGCTGTGGACCCGTTGGCATCCTTCGCTCGAATTCTGGAGCCTCGAGTTGTCGGCGATGAGCATTATCGCGTGGCGCGCGGCGTGCAGCAGGTGCTCCAACGGTATCGTGACTTGCAGGACATCATCGCCATTCTGGGCATCGAAGAGTTGTCCGACGATGACCGGCAGACAGTGTTCCGGGCCCGCAAGATCCAGCGGTTCCTAACCCAGCCCTTCTTCGTAGCCGAGACCTTCACCAACCAGCCGGGCAAGTACGTGGCCCTGCGCGACACCGTGCGCGGCTTCGCCGAAATTCTCGACGGCCAGCACGACGACCTCCCCGAGCAGGCCTTCTACATGGTCGGGACCATCGAAGAGGCGGTGGAAAAGGCCGCTGAAATGCAGGCCACAACCTGATTTTTCCAGGCCACGGATTTATAGGAGCCCGCCCCGATGCCGATGCAGTTGCAAATCATCACCGCTGAACGCGAAGTGTTCACCGGGGAGGTGGACGCGCTGGTCGCACCGGGCGTTGCCGGTCAGTTGGGCATCCTGCCCAACCATGCCCCGTTGATGACCGTCTTGCAGCCGGGCGAGTTGCTGGTCCGTGCGGGTGGCGACGAGAGTTATCTGGCGTTGTCTGGCGGGTACCTGGAAGTGCTGGGCAACCAGGTCATCGTGCTCGCCGACGCCGCCGAAGATGTGGACGAGATCGACGAGGCGCGGGCACAAGAAGCGCTGGCGCGAGCCCAGGAGCGTATCGCCAGCCGAGAATCTGACATCGAACTGGAACAGGCTGTGGCCTCTCTCCGCCGCGCCCAAGTGCGTGTGACCGTGGCGCGCCGGCGTCGATCCGCGCCGCACCGTTCGCTGGCGCGGCAAACCCAGCAGTAGGGTCAGGGTGTTGGCGAAGAGCCGTTGATAGACGGCCCGTCCTCGGTGAGATAGTACGTCATAGACTGCAAAGCCAGTACCGGATCGATGTTACGGACCCGGACTCCGTCCGGCACTTGAGTGTTGATGGGCGCGTAGTTCAGGATTGCACGCACTCCGCATCCCACCAGTTGATCGATCACGGTCTGTGTATGGGCGCTGGGCACGGCCACAATTGCAATGCTGATGTCCCGTTCGGCCACCGTCTGCGCCATTTCGCCCATAGGTTGGACCGAAACGCCACCGACCTGACGTCCCACGTTGGCGTGGTTGTTGTCGAATGCCGCCACCAAGTGGAATCCGTCGGGGTTGAAACCGGGGTAGTTCAGGATCGCGTTCCCCAAGCGACCCACGCCGACTACGGCCACATTCCATTCGGAGTTCAGGCCCAGGATCTGCTTGAGCTCTCGCAACAAGTCTCGGACCACGTATCCTCGCCCCTGCTTGCCGAATCTGCCAAAGTACGACAGGTCCTTCCGGATCTGGGCCGGCGTCACTTGCAGTTGCTCGCCCAACTGCTGCGAGTTGGTCACCGATGCACCGCTTTCCAGAAGTTGCGATAGGATGCGGACATACTGAGGCAACCTGGAAATGACCACCTCGGGCACTTCACCGGGGGGTATGGTCGTCATGGCGCTGGTACCTGTTCCGCTGAAACGGGATGACATGCGCTCTTATCGTGGCCTTTCTTGAATCCGTCAATTATTCTCATTAAAGTTACGTATGGCGGAAGCATTCGATAAATTGTTCCTATGCCGTTCGGCGTTCAGTCATAATCTATCCCGGCGCTTATCCATCGTCAATACCGGCACGATTCAATCCATGCACGTAGCAGTAGCGCACATCAGTCTCCGAGTGCCCGAAAGCCGGAGCCTGAAGACCCGCCGCCAGGCCGCTCGAAGCTTGATCCAGCGGATACGCGGGCGGTTCAACGTTTCGGTCGCCCAGGACGCCGCAGCCGACGGCGATGCGTGGCAGAGCGTGACCCTGGCCGTATCCTGCGTGGGCGCCAGTGCGGACTTGACCAGATCCCTGATCGACGACGTGGTGGAGTTCGTGGTCGAGGTTCGCCCCGACCTGGAGGTCCTCGATTACCAGATCGAGGTGATGAGCGGGTTTTAGAGACAAAAAAGCGCCCGGGTTATCGCTCGCGAGTGATAACCCGGGCGGCGTCTGGCGATCGGCGTTACATCCGGTCGTTTATGGCGGCCATCAAGTCCTGCAAGTCAGGGAACAGGTGGGCATCCGGGGTGTGCTTGTGTTCGCCCACCAACTCGCCGTCGATCAGGATGTCAAACTTGCCGTGTTCTCCGGGGGTCAACTTGAAGGTCGAAATGTTGTCACCGGTGCGGGTCAAAGCCTCGCTGGCCATCCAGGCCGCGCGTCCGGCGTGCCCTCAATCCCAGCAATAAACGATTTCAATTTCCATTCGTTTTACATCGGGCCTCTGAGCCATGATTTCCCTCCCTCAATTTGGCGTCAAGGGTACGCCGTTTGAGCGGATGATAGGGCAATGATACGGGCCGCGCAATGCCGGGTATAGGTACGACCAACCGTCACTCTTGGCTGGTCATGACGGGAGATTTGCCAGCCAACGCGACATTATCCATCCAACCGCACAGACCTTCCCAAAACTCTGGGTAATCGCCCACGTTCATGTGGCCGGCCGTATCGACCGTGACCAACTGTTTCGGTTCGCTCGCGGCCTCGAACAGCTTGCGCCCCTGCGATAGCGGCACAAGCTCGTCGTCAACACCGTGCAGTATCAGCAACGGACAGTTGATGCGGTCAACCAGAGCCACCGAGTCGTAGCGATTGCCGACCAGCCGTCCCGACCAGGTCAGGGTGGGATAGAACAGCTTGCCCATATCGCGCAGGGAGGCGAAGGGCGCGACCAAAGCCATGGCCAGCGGCGACCAGGACTCCGCCGCCAGCCTGATCGACACGGCCGCGCCCATGGATATTCCCATGAACAGGGTGTGGGTCTGGTCCGCTCCGTAGGTGCGTTGCAGGTGGGCCAGCGCAGCGCGAGCGTCGGCGGCGGTGTTGCGCACCGTGGCCTTGCCCCGGCTGTTGCCAAACCCGCCGTAATCGAACCCGAAGATGTTCGCGCCGGTGTGTTTTCGGACCGCCGCAAACTCGCCGACGCGAAGGCTCAAATTGCCGCCCGCGCCGCCGAACCACATCCAGGTCAGGTCGGTGCGACGGTCGCCGGGGATGAACCAGCACTGCAACCGGTGGCCGCGTTCCGACTCGTGCCAAGTTTCTTCGAACTCCATGCCGAGGTCGGTCGGGAGTGCATCACATACCGGTTGAGGCTGGAAGAGCAATCGGCGCTCCAATATCTCCAAAAACATGATGCCACGTCACTGATCGACTCGGCTAATCGTCGGCCAGGCTGTCAGCGAGTATTTCCAGCACGTCGCGCGCGTCTTTGCTTTCAGCGTGTCCCTTGGATTGGATGCCCTCGGTCATCATCTGGAGACAGAATGGGCAGGAGACGCCCACTGTGTCGGCCTGGGTTTCCAGGAAGTGATCGGTGCGCGCGTGGTTGATGCGTTCGCCCTGGCTTTCCTCAATCCACATGTGCCCGCCGCCGGCGCCGCAGCAGAACCCGCGCTCCCGGCACCGGGGAGCCATCTCCACCAGTTTCAGTCCGGGGATGGCTTTGGCGACGTTGCGCGGTTCGTCGTAAACCCCGTTGTGGCGGCCCAGGTAGCAGGAGTCGTGGTAGGCCACCGACACGTCCATCATCTTCACCGGCTTGATCCTGCCTTCCCGTATCAGCCCGTCCACGAACTGGCTGTAATGGAGCACTTCGTACTCCCCGCCGAATTGCGGGTACTCGTTCTTCATGGTGTTGAAGCAATGCGGGCAGATGGTGACGACGGTTTTCACGTTGTAACCGTTCATCACCTCGACATTCTGCTGGGCCATGATCTGGAACAGGTACTCGTTGCCCATGCGCCGGGCCGGGTCGCCGGTGCAGCTCTCTTCGTCTCCCAGGATGGCGAAATCCACGCCCGCCGACTTCAGCACCTTGGCCATGGACCGAGCGATTCCCTGGCTGCGCTGCTCCAGGGCACCAGTGCAGCCAACCCAGAAAAGAATCTCGGCGTCGGGTTTTTCGGCCATGGTGGGGACGTCAAGACCCTCTGCCCAATCGGTGCGCGCGAAGGTCGTTCCGCGCCAGGGATGCCCGCGCTGCTCCATGCTCAGCAGGGCGTTCATGCCGGTCTCGGGTATTCGCGACTCTTCGAGCACCAGGCTGCGGCGCATGTCGATGATGGTAGGCACGTGCTCGACCACCACGGGACATTCTTCCATGCAGGCTCCGCAGGATACGCAGTCCCAAACCGCTTGCTCGGGGATGGCGCCGTCGATCAGTGGCATCGGCTCCACGTGCTCGGCGTCGCGCGCGCCCTGGTGACCAATTGCGATCATGTGCTCCTTGAGGTTCTCCACGATGTGCATAGGGGAGAGGACCTTGCCCGTGGTATGCGCCGGGCAGGCGTCGGTACACCGGCCGCATACCGCGCAGGCGTAACCGTCCAGCAGTTCCTTCCAGGTGAAGTCCTGCACTCGGGACGCGCCGAACCGCTCGACGTTTTCCAGGTCCATGGTCGCCAGCGTTCCCCGCGGCTCCAGGTTGCGGAAGAAAGCGTTCAGCGGAGCCGCCACCATGTGGATGTGCTTCGAGAAGGGGATGTACAGCCCAAACCCAAGCACGATCAGCAGGTGCACCCACCAGAAGATCGCTTGCAGTGCTCCGGCAGTCGCTTCCGACATACCCGCCGCGTTGAGCCAGTTGCCGATGGCGCGCCCGATGAACACGCCAGCCTCGGGGCCCGCGCCGCCGGCGGCCACGTAAAAGGAATGGACCAGCAGGGTCGCGATCATCAGGCCGGCCGTCAACCCGACGATCACCACGGACTCGCCCTTGCGGGTCAGATCGAAACTGAGACGGTGCGGCTGGGCGATCCAGCGACGGAAAAGCGCCCAGATGAGCGCGGCCAGGATGACCGCGGCGAAGATGTCCAGGTAGATGCTGTAGACCAGCACGCCGGTCCTGGTGAGGATGGTCTCACCCAGCGGGTGCCAGATGGACCCGCCAAAAATGAAAATCAGGTACGACAGGCTGAAGGAGAGGAATCCCCAAAAGATGGCGGCGTGTCCCAATCCGGCCAGGTCGATGCTCCGCGAGCGAGGGTCGAGGCTTCCCACCCGCTGCAAGACCTTGCGCTGCCCCAGTACGATAGCGGCGGCCCCCAACAGCCTGGTCAACGGCCGGTCGAATCGGGCCACCGGGAGGCCCTGCAATACCAGACGGAATACGCGGTGATACACGACATAATTGGCCACGCCGAACGCCAGCGCGGTCAGAACGTAGACGCCAACCCATACTGGAATGACGCCGAAAAGCGCATCGGGGGGAACCATCGCAGTCCTGTCCTGGAGCGTCACGCGACGTGTCGGAACGCTCGTGCCTAAAATCGGCGGGTAGTTTATCACACGGAGATGCCCGACCCAGCCGGCCGACGCACATGGAACACAGGACGCGCGAACATCCTGTGCGAGGTCGATGCCGGCGCCAGATCCCGGACGACTTTCCGCCACGCATGACACGTTGACGAGTGGTTCCGACGCAGTGGCCATGGCCGCCGTGTCGGATTATGGCAATCGGCGTTATAATAGGTGCAGCAATATCAGCAGCGAATTATCGTTTCGGCACGACGCGGCAGCGAATGCGCTACCTGCAATGAGGTTGGCAGATGGCAAGCCGGGGACGAACGGGTCGAAAAAAGGGTACGGCCAGGAACCGGAACAATGGCCGACAACCCAATGCCAACGGTTCGGGCGGCAGGCCCGGCAACGCGGATGTCGCTCCGGCTTCAGAGGAAGATCAACGCAAGGGAAGAGCCCCGGTTCCGGGACGGCTCACCGCCCCGGTTCTGGTGCTGAACCTCAACTACGTCCCGGTCAACGTGTGCACCGTTCGTCGTGCCATCGTGCTGGTGTCCAAGGGCAAAGCTGAGCTCCTGGAGCAACGGGCTGAAACGTCACGCATCCGCACCTACAACGCCTCCTTGGACGCGCCGTCAATAATCCGGCTGGTGTACTTGGTCAAGCGGCCTTTCGCGCCGCGCCGCCTGTCCAAGAAGGAAGTTTTCCTGCGGGACCACTACACCTGCCAGTACTGCGGCAAGCGCTCGCAGCAACTTACCCTCGACCATGTGGTGCCCCGCCGGCAGCACGGGCCGCACACCTGGGATAACGTCGTGGCCGCCTGTGGCCGTTGCAACCTGGACAAGGCCGGCCGCACCCCGGAAGAGGCGAACATGAAGCTGCGCCGGTTGCCGACCGCCCCGCAGCCCAACCCGTACCGCATCCTGGAAAACCGGACCATCCTGGAAGAGTGGAAGCAGTACATCCCCTGGCAGACCGCCGCCAAATCACGAAACGGCAGCGAAAACGCGCCGGTGCTGATGGCGGTAGCCGACTGACGACCCATGGCCAGCATCGACCTCCACGGCAGGACCTGGTCCGAATCCCTTGTCGAGTTGATCGACGCCTATAACCGCACCCTGTCGGCAGGCTCGTCGTCGGAAACGCTGGACATCGTGCATGGGTACGGTTCGTCGGGCGCCGGCGGGACCATGCGGGTCCGGGTGCGCTCCTTCCTTGCGACTCACGCTCACCGGCTTGAATACGTGACTGGCGAAGACGCGGACGCGAATCCGGGCCACACGGTGGTCCTGCCCATCGAGCCATTACCCGAGGTCGGCGACTTGCTCGCCGAAGAGGTCCTGGAATACTGCGAGACCCCGCGAACTCAGAGCAAGATTACCGGTAAGTTCCGTCGCCACGGCGACCCGAGGGTCATGCAGGCCATCCGCACCCTGGAAAAACAGGGCCGTCTCCGAACGGTGACCAAGGGGCGAAACAAAGCATACGGGGCGATTTAGCCGCCCGTCGCACGCGTTAATTTGCCGCCGGTGCCGCCAGCATCATGTACTCCAGCGCCAGCCTGGGGTTGACGTTGGCGTCCAGAGCGCTCAGCGTCTCTCGGACGCTCTCCAGAAAGGCCACGATGTGGGCCGTTGTCGTTGCATCAGCCTGCGCGGTCAGTTCATCGCGCCGGTCATCGTTGTGGACGTGCTCGACCAACCCCTCCTTGATGAGCATGACGTCCCTCCACCAGCGTTCCCACAGGTACAGCTCTTGTCGAACCGATTCTCGGTCGTTGGAAAAGCTGCTGGCAAGGGTGTTTGCGTAGTTGAATCGGGCGTCCAATGGTGATGACCCCATCGCCGCGATTTGTGCCAGCCGTTCCTGGCGGGCGTCCAGCAGCATGGGATCGTCAAGAGCGTTGATAGCCCACCCCGGACAGCCCCGGGACAGTCGCGCCAAGCGGAGGGCCACGCCTGCTTCGACGCCTTTCCTGGACACTAAGAACTCGTGCAATGCGTTGCCCGGCATCGGGCGCAAGGCGAGCGTACGGCACCGGGATCGGATGGTGGGCAGTATGGCGTCTTCGCTGGTGGTGAGCAGCAGTACCAGAACCTGAGCCGGCGGTTCCTCCAGCGTCTTCAACAGGGCGTTGGCCGGTTCGCTCTGTCCAGCCGAGAGAGTCTCAGCGCCGTCGAAGATCACCACTTTCCACGAACCCTCCACTGGCGTGATGGCGAGAAAGTTCTCCGCTTCCCGCACCTGATCGATGCTGATCCGGGTTGATACCCTCGGATCGCCACCCACCGCGACGATCTTGAGATCGGCAAACACCCCGCGGCGTATTCGGATGCATGGGTCGCAGCGGCCGCACGGTCCCAACGCGTCGTCCGGTTCCGCGAACATCGAGCCGGCTTGTTGCCCATTGAGGACCGCGCAATTGACGGCTGCGGCAAGGTCCAGGGCCAGGGTCATTTTGCCGACATGCGGCGGGCCTGACAGCAGGTAGGCGTGGGCCAGCCTTCCGGCGCGGAGGCTGGCATCGATCTGCTTCAGCAGGTGGTCCTGGCCGATGGTTGACCACATAGTCGAGGCGGCCGGAGCTGTCAGCGTCTAGCGTTAATTCCCGGCGTGAAATTATCCGCCAGCCAACGGACAAAGTTGTGCGAATGAAGCAAGTAGGTACGTTTTGTTGCAAGCGTCATATCGGACGCCTCAACTACCTCCCTATACCGTTCTAGGGCGTCCTGCACTTCCCTCAAGGCGTCTTGGCTTATTTTCGGCATAGTTCCTCGAACAAGCTGGATTCCCGCTTTCGCGGGAATGACGGTTGTGGCAGCTACAGATCGCAGAGCATCATGTCCGCGTAGGACTCGCGCCGGCGGATCAGCCGACTTTCGCCATCGTTCACCAGCACAATGGGAGGGCGCGGATTGAGATTGTAGTTGCTGGCCATGGAAGGGCAGTAGGCGCCGGCGGCGGGTATGGCGATTACGTCGCCGGCCGCAGGAGTGGGCAGCAGGATGTCCGACGCCAGGACGTCCCCGGATTCGCAGTACTTGCCGGCGATGGTGACGGTGGCGTCAGGGTCAGCTCCCGGGCGGTTGGCGGAAAGCACCTCATAAGATGCTTGATACAGCGCTGGTCGGATGTTGTCGCCCATGCCACCGTCCACGCTGACGTAGGTGCGGACCCCAGGTATCTCCTTGATGGCGCCTATTCGATACAGCGCCACGCCGGCCGGCCCGATGATCGAGCGGCCCGGCTCGATCACCAGGGCGGGAGGGTCCATGCCCAGTTCCTCGCAGGTTGCGGTCAGAGTGCTCACAATTGCTTCCGCGTAGTCGTCGGCGGCCGGCGGTTGGTCGTCCCGGGTGTAGGCGATGGCGAACCCCCCTCCCGGACTGAATTCCTGGAGGTTGAGGCCCTGTTCGCGCAGCCCGGCCGCGAAGCGCAGTACCAGGTCGGTGGCCGCCTGGTAGGGCTCCAGCTCGAAAATCGGCGATCCCAGGTGGAAGTGCAACCCCTTGAGATTGAGATGGGCTGCCGCGATGGCCTGCTGGATCGCCTTCTCAGCGTCGCCGGTTTGGATCGAGAAGCCGAACTTGGAATCGATGATGCCGGTGGTGGTGTAGGCGTGCGTATGCGGGTCAATTCCTGGTGAAACCCGTACCAGGATGTCCTGGGACTTGCCGGCGTTGGCACAGATGCGCTCCAGCAGGTCCAGTTCGTGGAAGCTGTCCACCACGACGCGGCCGATGCCCGCCGCAACCGCCTCCTCCAGCTCGGCCGGCGTCTTGTTGTTGCCGTGGAAGTAAACCTTGTCCAGCGAAACGTCGCCGGCCATGGCCACGGCCAGTTCGCCCCCGGACACCACGTCCAGTCCCAATCCCTCCTCGGCGAAGATGCGCGCCAGCGCGGGGTTGATATACGCCTTGGAGGCATACACCGCCTGGGCGTTGGGGTGACGCGACGCGAACGCGCTCGCAAACTGCCGACACCTCGAGCGGAGGGTGGTTTCATCCAGAACGTACAGCGGTGTGCCGTACTGTTCGACCAAGTCAACTGCATCGCACCCGCCAATGGTCAGGTGTCCGATGGAGTTGGCGTTGGCGGTATCGGGAAAAACGTGAGCAAGGTGCTGCGGCAGCATAATGGGAGATCTCCGAAGGCATGGCTGAAAGTAATTTAGCACACCGGCGGCGCCGGCGGCAGCGTTACCCTCGGAAGAGCGCCCGCTCCGTTCAGCTTTGCCGAACATCCATGGCGGCCAGCGCCTGGCGCCGAAACTCCATGGGGTTGGGAACACTATAGAACTCCATGTCACGGTTGCCGCTGCTGCTTCCGATGGCTATGTCCCCTTTGTTCGAGATCCGGTCCCAAATACCTTGCTTGACCGACATACCTTCCACGAACGACAGGTTGATCTCGAGAACCTCGCGTCCGATCAAGCCTTGGTCCACGTGGATCAGCCGGCGCGATGTAATTACCGACTCGCTGCGCTGCAGTGAGACTATACTGCGCAGGAGACCGATCCACCCGAAAACTGGGATAATAAATCTCCAGTGCAGCAAGAGAGTCCACTTGTGCTTCGACCGATAAAGTACGGTTTCTCCCGGGATCAGATTGTCGTCCACCCAACTCATTTTCCTTTCCTCCTTCCCTTTTCTCGACCGCCCTGCTTGGTGCCTTTGCAAGCTGCACACTGGCAGCGGCCTTCTCCACGCTGGCGATATTGCCCTCCGGTCTGACTGCCGAGGGGTGATGGATGGCAAAAACCGTAACCAGATGCCCTGCTGCTTGTCCATAGACAATAGTCTGTTTGACTGATAATCTATATTTTGCTAGCCTATATTAGCGTCTACATATTCGACGCTCATCGTAGCCCCCTTTTGGTTGGCATACTTACCAATGGGGATCTTCAGGGTTCGTCTCGCGCAGAGGCGTCCGCTTTGAGCCGGTTGCCGTACGTCTGCAAGCCGGCGTCCACGGCGCGAAGCCCGTTGCCAGCGTGCAGTTGCGCTGGGACCAGCCGACCGAGCCATACGAAAAAGGAGACCGCCATGACTGGCGACACAAACGCCAACGTTCCATACGATAGAGAAAACCGCGGCGTACGAGACGCTGAACACCGCCAATACGGCCGGCGTTGACTGACGTCTGCATCGCACCGTCGCAGCGCCGGTTTTGGCGCATTCGCCCGCTGGCTGAGCTTAGCGCCGATTTCCAGGTTGCGTTTCTTTGAATAGCTGCTCCTGACATCACCATGAGCAACATTTCCCTTTCCGTGCCTGGACAATTGGCACGGAAAGGGCGCACTCGGATGTCAGGGCATGATCATGAGAAGTTATCAAAGGGCATTTGGCCAGTACATACGACAATTACGCAATCAGCGCAATTACAGGCAGGAAAGGTTGGCGTTGGAATGTGGCATCCATGCCACCTACCTATCCGGCATTGAACGCGGCATTCGCAACCCGTCGCTGAGGATCATTCGCGCGCTGGCCATAGGACTGGGCGTTGCGGTGAGTGAGTTGTTCGATTGAGGCGTTCGGCCGCTCTCGGTTAATGGGAGCATAAATCGATCTTATCTGCCCCTCTGCTATACTCGCGGCGCAATATGCCCGCGCCATGCCGTGGAGGAGAGAGGAGAGCTCACGTGACCGCCGCCGATACCGACGCCCGCTACCGCAAGGAGAGCTGGCGTCTGCTGGCTCAGGTTGACGTTGAGTTGGGACGGGGCGACCTGGAAGCCGCATCACAGGCGCTGTGGGACGCCGCCGCTCACGGCCTCAAGGCTGCCGCCGCGCGCCGGGGGGCCCCACGACACCTTTGTTGAGATGGGCGAAGCCATCATCATCCCTCCTCGGCGAAGATGCGCGCCAGCGCGGGGTTGATATACGCCTTGGAGGCATACACCGCCTGGGCGTTGGGGTAGCGCGACGCGAACGCGCTCGCAAACTGCCGACACCTCGAGCGGAGGGTGGTTTCATCCAGAACGTAAAGCGGTGTGCCGTACTGTTCGACCAAGTCAACTGCATCGCACCCGCCGATGGTCAGGTGTCCGATGGAGTTGGTGGTATCGGGAAAACGTGAGCAAGGTGTTGTGGCGGCATGGCGTGAATGCTCCGTGGCGACGAAGCGGATGCGCGGGTAACTTAGCACACTGACCGCGCTCGCGCCGCATTCGCAGCACTGCAAAAAAGTTCCCGCCGGGAAAGTGCGGCGGGAACATTGCGGCGGGCTAGGCGGCGGGTCTGTCCGGGTCGTCTTCAGGCTCTGCGGACGAGGCCGGCGCGGGAGGGGCTTGTGCGGGAGCCGCCCGATCCCGTCTCCCGCGCGACAACGCTATGATAGCGAGGATCAGGGCGACCAAAGCCAGCAGAGCGGCGGCGCCGGCCGCAGTCAGGGTGTAGAGGTCAGAGCCGGCAGTCTCGCCGGTCCGACCCCGCGGCCCTTCCTCGCCTTCCGGCCCTTCCGGTCCCCGTTCCCCCGGAGGCCCTTCCGGCCCCGGCGGTCCGGGAGGCCCGGCCAGCCCGGTTGCGCCGGCTGGCCCGGCTGGTCCCGCCGGCCCGCGCTCGCCCGGCGGCCCGGGAATGGCCGCCGCGGTTGGCGCCGGGCGTTCCGTGGGAGCGGGTCGTGCGGTGGCAGTAGGCGCCGGACGCGCCGTTGGAGTAGCCGTGGCAGCGGGCTGACCTGCGGCAGGAGCGCGCAGCTCCAGGTCGGCCTGCAGGAATCCGCTCCGCCAGTTCATCTCTACGTCAGCCCTCTGGCCGTTGACCAGGAAATGAATCGGGCCGCGGCCCCGTGGCTGGCGCACCTGCAAAGGCCCGAACCGCCCGTTGGCCCGCACGGCAATCCGGCTGATCTCGGTGTCGCCCTGCATCGCTTGGATCACGACGCCGGCCGGAGCCGGCTCGCCTTCCAGCCAAGCGGTTCCTGCCAGCACCATGGGCGGGAGGTTGGGCGCCTGAGCCGACGCCGGCAAGTTGGGGAGGGCCGCCAGCAAAGCCAGCGTGACGACGGCGAGGACGAATACCGGCCACCAGGCTCTGATCATTAGTTCGCTTCCTCCAGGGCCAGGTTGGCGAGCTCAACAAAGGCTTCGGCGGCACTCTCCACGTCGTTCAGCGCTCGGTTCAGCGTCGCCGTGGCATCGCTGAGGTTCGCGAGCACGTCGTTGACGTTGGGGTACAGAGCGAAGATGGCCACGATCAGGACGAGGCACAAGGCCGCCACGGATAGCGCCATGATGATGAAGGCAATGTCTCTAATCCGCGCAGTCACCATCAAAACCTCCATTCGCAGAGAGCCGGGCGTTTGACATATCCCATTGGGGTGATCCTTCCAACCTGACAGCCCAAAAGGCGAAATCTCCCTCTGATCCGCCGATGGTCAGGAGCAATAGTCGACCGCCCCGTAATAAGGATCGAGCCACAGGAAATACTCGCTGTCGTTGAGCTCAAACCAGTTTGGAACCGAACCCAGGTCGCTGCGGCGGGCCTGCTGCGCCAGTTCGTCGAAGACGCAGCCGCATTCGTCCCGCTCCAGGCGCGGATGGTAGTCGTAACAGTCGCCAATCCAGTCCTCGCGCGAAACGGGAGCAGCGGACGTTGGTGCTGCGCTGGGTAGTTGAGCAGCCGCCGGTGCTTCGGTAGCCACTGGACGAACGGGCCGCGACGGTGCGGAACTCTCTTCCTCCGCCAGATCCTGGATGGCCTGGCCGATTACAAAATTGCCGTCGCCTTCAGTGTCTTCGATGTCGAAGCCCTCTTGCTCCAGGAAGTCGGCCACCTCGTCGTAGTCATCGGCCGCCCGTTCCGCCCCGCGTTCATTGCGGAAGAGCAGGGCGATTTCCACCGTGGCTTCCTCGTCGCTCTCGTCGACTTCCGTCATCGCCCAGCCGTATCCCTCGCAGCGCTCCACCCAGCAAATGTCATCGCCGGTGGTTGCGAAAACCACGTACCCGGCGCCGACCTTGTCCAGTAGCTGCTTCATATCATTGTCTTCGTCGGCCCGCTCCAATGATCCGGCCTCGTTGTAGAGGTTCTTCAGCACGTTCTCCACGGGCCGGGTGGTGTCAGAAAAAACAATGTAGCCGTCCAGCAGCGCGCCCGCGGAGCCGTCCGGGTCTTCCCATACTTCGTAGCCTCGATAGGAGTTCTCTTCGCTGTCTTCGTCCTCCAACTCCTCCCGGATGTAATCCAGGTTAAAGTTGCCCGCCATGACCACAATCTCACCGCCGCTCCATACCGCTACGATCATTTCGGAGATGTCTTCAGGATCAATACCCGCCTCATCTTCCAATTCTTCCCAATCATCTTGGTCGAAGATTTCGTCAGCCAGCAAGTCATTGTCCAGTATTCGTGCCAAATCCATCCTGGTGACGACCTCAGCGTCGTCCGGCACCAGGTCCAAAATGGAAGTGGGCTGCGGGTTGCCGCCGCCGAAAACGAACAGGAACAGGATCACCACCACGATGACGATGACCAGAGCTCCGCCGCCACCGCCGCCGATAAGCAGCCACTTGGTGGGGATGCCGAACGGGCCGCCGGCGGGCAGGCCGGGTTGGGGCGGCGCGGGTTTAGGGGTTTCGTTGCCGTTGGTGGTCATGGCGGGGTGTCCTCCGAATATGGCTTGCGACTATGTGCTTGGTGGATAGCCGGCGCACCAGCGGGGGCCACAAACCGTCGGCGCGCCGGCCAGATGAAAAACGCTACTGTCGAGTTCAGAAAAACATTCTTTTGTTGACTACGTAGGTTTCATGGAAGTCCTCGTCGGATTTCGTCAGGTAAATGATGCCTTCTACGAGGGCGATGATCCCGATTATCAATCCAAGGGGGATTGCCACCACCAAACCGATGATGGTGCAAGCGGAAATAAAGGCGACCAGCCATAGCGCCAGGAACAGAGCGCCGGCGCCGGGATAGCCGAGGTAGAACTTGTGAATCCCCAATCCTCCCAGGAAGATTGCCAGCAACCCAGCAGCGATTTTGCTTTTGGATTGGGATGGGACGGCAGGTTGGGGAACCATGCTGGCTTCAGTGTAGATTGCCGTCGCAGTGCTTCCGATAGGATCGAAATCGACGCGCATCCCACGCTGAGGAACGCTGGGTTCTTGCCAACTGTCGCCGGTGAACGAGTAGCGATTCCCGTCGTCACCTGAGATGACGCCAGAATTGGACTGCACTGAGAAGTCGAGTATCTGTCCTTTCATAAAGAGACCTGCCTGCTAGTATTATATCGATGCAGATATGTCATTACTATGTCATATCCGCATTTATCTCGTGTAATCTTGTGTGTTTTACGCCCTAGTATTGGTTCAAATCAGTTTTAGCCCCAATCCACCGAAAAGGTGAAGCGGTCGGCGTCTTGAAGTGATTAGAAAGTGCTCCCGGCTTCGGGGATAATGGTTTTGGAGCGACAAAACCAGCCCTGAAGGAGGAGCACCCAAAGGATGCTACCACGCAACGATCCTGATCGCATCCAAATCGCCTTTGACGAACACCGTCTGGTGGCCAATGCCGGACTGATTTTGCCGGTTACCCTGGCTCACCATCTGGGACTGGGCGATCTGGTGGACCAGAACGTTGACCTGGGAGATGCGCCGGGTCGAGCCAATGGTGGAGATAAGATGCTGACGTTGGTGGCGTCGGCGTTGGCCGGTGGTGATTGCATCGACGACGCTGACGCGCTGCGTGCTGGCAGCACCGAACGGGTGCTGGGTTGCGTGGTCAAGGCGCCGTCCACGCTGGGAACCTTTCTGCGCAGTTTCCGGTGGGGCCACGTACGGCAGCTGGATCGCGTGAGCCGAGAGGTGATGGCCCGAGCCTGGGACCTTGGGGCGGGACCGGGAGATGATCCGTTGACCATCGACCTTGATTCCACCGTCTGCGAGACCTACGGCTTGTGCAAGGAGGGAGCCCAGCGCCACAACTACGCTGGCCAGCGGGGCTATCACCCGCTGTTCGCCGTGGCTGCGGACACCGGAGATGTGCTGATGGCCCGACTGCGCAAGGGTAGAGCCAACACGGCGCGGGGCGCCGGCCACTTCCTGGGGGAGACGGTGAGCCGGGTCCGCCACGCTGGTGCCACCGGACCCCTCACCGTGCGGGCTGACAGCGGCTTCTACACCCATCCCATCGTCGCCGCCTGCCGCAAGCTGAAGGTACGCTACTCCATCACCGTGCGCCAGAACCCCAGTCTACGCAACCTGATCGAGGCCATCCCCGAGGATGCCTGGACATCCATACCCTACTGGTTGGAGGCCGCCGCCGACGTGGCCGAAACCCAATACACTCCCTTCAAGAGCAAACCTGGCGCCCTCCCGGTGCGGCTCATCGTACGGCGGGTGAAACCCACGCCCGGCTCCCAATTGGCGCTCTTTGCCAACTACAGTTACCACGCCTTCATCACCGATAGAGATGGGGACACCGTGGCGCTGGAGGCCGATCATCGTCGCCACGCCGAGATCGAGAACGCCATTCGCGATCTCAAGTACGGCGTGGGCCTCAACCACCTGCCCTCCGGTCGTTTCCCCGCCAACGCCGCCTGGCTGGCGGTCCAAGTCATGGCTCACAACCTGGCCCGCTGGACCAGCCGCATCGGGCTGGGCGAGCCGGTGGCCACCACCAAGACCCTGCGGCGACGATACTTCTCCCTGGCCGGACGGCTCACCTGCAAGGCCCGCCGTCTCACCCTGCGTCTCCCCCAGCGCTGGCCCTGGCAAAACCATTTCAGTAGCGCCCTGTCCCGACTGCGCGCCCTGCCAGCGCCTTCCTGACCTCGCCATCGGCATCTGACACTTCCTGGCACTGCCCAATCGCCTGGCAAAACCCCACCAGGTCAATGCCCGCGTGTCTCCTGCTGCCATCTGACCTGGATATCCGGGGCAAAACCGACCATTGGTGCCGTCAACTAACCATCAATCCAGCTGCCGGACACCCCAACCGCTCCGCAACATCGGGATCAGGACCATATGGTCTGCCTCCCCCGCCGCCCATCGCCGGTCCGATCAGCTTCACCACACCCCCTCGGTGGATTCGGGTTTAGTGGTTCTTGGGGCTTGGTGGGGAAGTCCATTTGCTGGCTGCAAACTCGGGTTGCGAGGAGATGCAGCAGCCATGGCGCGGAAACGATACTCAGTACAGTTGACGGAATTGGAACGGTAAGGACTGAACCGACTGGTCCGTGCTGGCAAACACTCGGTGCGGATCGCCACTCGCGCCCGCATCCTGCTCAGGTGGATGCTGGCTGGAAGGCTCCACAAGTGGCGTCGGCTTTGGACGTGTCCGAAGGCACGGTGTATCGCATCAAGCGGCGGTACGCCGAGGAAGGTCTGGATGGCGTGTTGCACGACCGGGTCCAGGCCAACCGGTTCCGCAAACTGGACGATAAGGCCGAGGCCCACCTGATTGCCCTGGCGTGCAGCGACGCCCCGGAGGGCCGTGACCACTGGCCCCTGCGATTGTTGGCCGACAAAGTGGTGGATCTGGGCCTGGTGGAGAGCCTCTCCCACGAGACAGTCAGGCTCCGGCTGAAAAAACACCCTCAAGCCCTGGTAAAAGCGCCAGTGGTGCATCCCCCAGATGAACGGGGAGTTCGTGGCGGCTATGGAGTATGTGCTGGACCTGTATGCTGAGCCCCACGATCCCAGCCGGCCGGTGGTGTGCTTCGACGAGACGACCACCCAGTTGCTGGCCGACGTGCGACAACCGCTGCCCGCCCAGCCGGGACGACCCCGGCGTCAGGAATATCGGGACACAGTTCAGCACAATGCCAGCGATCGCCATGCCCGTCGGCTCGCCTCATTGCTTGCCCACGACCAAACCCACGATCGACAACGGCAAGCTAACCAGTATCAAGATCCAGTTGAGAACGGGAACCCAAGAGAACACTACTGCCAGGATCCCCAAGATCATACCGGCGACTCCCAAACCAGCAACCGCCAATGATGGTCGGCGACTATCGCGTTGGGTGATTTTAGTGCTGCATTCTGATTGAAAAATTTGGTAATTGTGTCGAATGTAACGGGAAAAAATCGCTCGCTTTCCTTGACAGCGAGCGATTTTCTCCCGTGGCCGTTGCAGGAATCTGTCATTGCACACTGCTGCCATCCGGCCTTGATTTCAATATCCGTTGCTATACTGGTCCGTCAGTCTGACCGGAGATAACTTCCCGAGGATGAGACGATATGCCTGCCGCCGATACCGCCGCCGTCGCCCGCTACCGCAAGGAGAGCTGGCGTCTGCTGGCTCAGGTTGACGTTGAGTTGGGACGGGGCGACCTGGAAGCCGCATCACAGGCGCTGTGGGACGCCGCCGCTCACGGCCTCAAAGCTGCCGCCGCGCGCCGGGGGTGGCCCCACGACACCTTTGTTGAGATGGGCGAAGCCATCATCCGCCTGATCTACGACGAGAGCGGCCCGGTTGACCTGAACACCAACTTCATCATGGCGTCCGCTCATGACCGGAAGTTGCCTCGGGATTTGCCGCCGCACGAAGCTGGGATCCGTTACTGCATCCAGGGGCCAATGAAGGAATTCCTAAAAACGTTGGAAGACATGGACTAACGGTCGCGCCCCGAAACCAGGATTATTACCGGGAACGCAGCCGGCATTTTCTGGATCTGGTAGATGACCAATTAGAACAGGGAGAGATCGAGCTGGTCTGTGTACTGCTCTGGGGAGCCGCCGCTCACGGCATCAAGTCGATAGCCCAACGACGTGAATGGGAGCACGGTTCACACCGGTTGTTGCGCACTACAGTTGATCGTCTTATTGAAGATGGAGCTTCCCCGCATCTGGCGGGTCAATACGATCTCGCGTCCGAGTTTCACATCGGCTTCTACGGTGACCGACAGTTCGCCCCGGAGCAGCTGCGCCTGGCTAAAGGGCTGATCGTCGAGTTTATCCAGATCCTGGAAAGCCTGCCCTGATCCGGCAACGCATCCGCCGCATCTCCCCAATTTGACCGTCCGCCGGCGCGCCGTCTATACTGCCGCACGAACAAACTGGCGCCGCTGTTCGTTGCCGGTTTGTTCCTGCTCACTACCTCACCCTTACGCTGCCGGCATGGCGGTTGTTCCTGATAGAGGAGGTGTATCTTGCCCAACAAAGTACCAATCACGGTCACCGTGAATGGCCGCTCGCATTCCGCTGAAGTGGAACCACGCACCCTCCTGGTGCACTTCCTTCGCGAAACCCTGAACCTGACTGGCACCAAGATTGGTTGCGACACGAGCCAATGCGGGGCCTGTGTGGTTCGCATGAACGGAGTCACCGTCAAATCCTGCACCGCTTTCGCAGTGCAGGCCGATGGCGCCGAGGTCACCACCATTGAGGGTCTGGCCCAGGGCGGCAACCTGACCGCCGTGCAGGAAGCCTTCTGGAACAATCACGGGCTCCAGTGCGGCTACTGCACCGCTGGCATGATCATGACGGTAACCGAGATCATCGAGCGCAATCCCAACCCGTCGGCCGAGGAAGTGCGTGCCGGTCTGGAAGGGAACATGTGCCGCTGCACCGGCTACAACAATATCGTCAGGGCCGCTCTGGCCGCCGCCGCTGCCGGACAAGGAGGCTGACGCCATGACTACCCGTATTTTTGGTTCCGGCATCCGGCGTCGGGAGGACCCGCGCCTGATCACCGGCCAGGCCGCCTATACCGACGACATCAAGCTGGCCGGCATGGTCCACGCGGCCATCCTGCGCAGCCCTCACGCCCACGCCCGCATCACCAACATCAGTACCGACGCGGCCAAGGCGTCTGCTGGCGTTCTCGCGGTCTATACCGGCGCCGACATCGAAGGAGTGCTGAACCCCATACCCTGTGCCTGGGCCATTCCGGACTCCGACCTCAAAGCGGTGGCTTATCCCGCCATCGCGTCAGACGTAGTCCGGTACGTGGGTGACGCCGTGGCCGTGGTCGTTGCCGAGAACCGTTACCAGGCCGAGGACGCGCTGGAACTGATCGACGTCAGCTACGAACCGCTGCCGTCCATCATCAACCCGGAGGCTGCCCTGGCCGACGGCGCTCCGCAGTTGCACGAGGACGCGCCCAACAACCAGGCGTTCCACTGGGTCGCGGCGGGTGGCGACACCGACGCCGCGTTCGCAGATGCCGCGGTGACAGTCAGCGAGACCATCCACCAGCAGAAGCTTATTCCCACGCCGATGGAGACCCGATCCGCCATCGCGTCCTGGTCGTCCGCCATGGGCGAACTCACCCTCTGGAACACCACCCAGAACCCGCACATTGCCCGTTTCGTGACCTGCCTGGTCACAGGAGTCGCGGAGCACAAGATACGCGTAATCGCGCCCGAGGTTGGCGGCGGGTTCGGAGCGAAGATTGCGGTCTACCCCTGGGAAATGATCACGGCTTTCTGCTCCATGCAGCTGGGCGTTCCCGTGAAGTGGACCGAGACCCGCACCGAGAACTACGTGGCTACCACCCACGGCCGCGACCACGTGGAGTACGTGGAGATGGCGGCCGACGCCAATGGCAAGGTCACCGGCGTCCGCAGCATGGTGTACGCCGGCATGGGAGCCTACCTGTCCACCGCCGCTCCGGGCATCCCGACCATCCTGCATGGCCTGATGTACTCTGGCCCTTACGACATCGCCAACATCAAAGCCGATGTTTACGGCGTGTTCACCAACTCTACCCCAGTAGAGGCTTACCGCGGGGCCGGCCGTCCGGAGGCCACCTTCCTGCTGGAGCGCCTGATGGACAAGGTTGGCGACGCTGTGGGAATCGACTCGGTGGAAGTGCGCCGCCGCAACCTGATCGAGCCTTTCGACAACAACCGCGACGTGGCCATCGGCATCACCTATGACAGCGGAAACTATTCCGGTGCGCTGGACCAGCTCCTCGGCCACATTGGATACGACCAGTTCCGCCACGACCAAGAGCACGAGCGCGAACATGGAACTTTCCGTGGAGTGGGCATCGCCTGTTACTGCGAGATCTGCGGACTGGGCCCGTCTCAGGTGGCCGGCGCCGTCGGCTTCGGCGGCGGACTGTGGGAAAGCGCGACCGTGCGCATCTACGCCACCGGCAAGGTCAACGTCTTCATCGGAACATCGCCCCACGGGCAGGGTGAGGAAACCACCTTCGCTCAAATCGTCGCCGACGAGATCGGCGTCGATGTCGACGACGTGGAGGTGGTTCACGGTGACACCGATACCACGCCCATGGGCTGGGGAACCTACGGCAGCAGGACTACGGTAGTCGGTGGCGCCGCGGTTGCCCTGACCATGCGCAAGCTGCGGGACAAGGCGCGGGTCATCGCCGCGCACCTGCTGGAGGCAGACGAGGCCGACATCGAGTACGAGGACGGTCAGTTCTTCGTGCGCGGCGCCCGCGACCGCTCCCAGAGCATCCAGGACGTCGCCCTGCAGGCCAACGTGGCCTGGAACCTTCCCGCCGGCATCGAGCCGGGATTGGAGGCCAGCACCTACTACGACCCGCCCAACTTCAGCTATCCCTTTGGAGCCCACGCGGCAATCGTCAGCGTGGATCCGGACAACGGCCACATCACCCTGGACCGGTATGTCGCCGTCGACGACTGCGGCCCGCAAATCAACCCCATGGTGGTGGAAGGTCAGGTGCACGGCGGTGTCGTGCAGGGAGCCGGCCAGGCGCTTTGGGAAGGCGCAGTCTACGACGACAACGGCCAGTTGCTCACCGGCACGATGATGGACTACGCCATCCCGCGCGCCCACCTGGTGCCGGACATAGAAGTCCATTCCACCGTAACGCCGTCGCCCCACAACCCCCTGGGGGTGAAGGGTATTGGCGAGACCGGCACCATCGCCTCCACCGCCGCCATCTACAGCGCGGTGATGGATGCGTTGAAGCCGCTGGGCATTTCCTCCCTCGACATGCCATTGACTCCGGAGCGCGTGTGGCGCGCCATCCAGGCCAGCGGCTACACGGGTAACGGCCACAGCCATGACCACGGGCACGACCATGGTCATGGACACAATCACTAACCGGCGCCGGCACAGGAGGACTGATTGCAATGTTTGCAGCAGATTTTGAATACCGGAAAGCCGGTTCCATCGCAGAAGCCGTACAGCTGCTTTCCGAAAATCCGGGAGCGAAATTGCTGGCTGGCGGTCACAGCCTGATCCCTTTGATGCGGTTCCGGCTGGCCCGGCCGGAGGTGGTCATCGACATTGGCGGTATCGCCAACCTGCGGGGCATCACGGTCAGCGGCGACACCATCAACATTGGCGCGCTGACCACCCACGCCGAGATCGCCGCGTCGTCCGACGTACAGCGATCCAACGGCCTGCTGGCCGAGGCGGCCGGGGGCATCGGTGACCCGGCCGTCCGCAACCGGGGAACCATCGGGGGCAACTTGGCTCACGCCGACCCGGCCTCGGACTGGGCCACGGTGCTCACCGCGTTGGGAGCGACAGTATCTGCGCAAGGGCCCTCGGGCAGCCGCACCATTGGGGTCGCTGATCTGGTCGAGGACGCCTTCACCACGGTACTGGCCGAAGATGAGCTCATCACCACGGTGAGCGTGCCCGTGCTCGCGGCCAATCAGCGCGCCGAGTATGCGAAGATGGCGCACCCAGCCAGCTTCTACGCCGTGGTCGGCGGCGCCGTCGTCGTAACCATGGACGGGGATCGGTGTACCGCCGCTTCCGTGGCCGTGGGAGGTTTGACCCCGCGTCCGGTGAAAGCGCCGGCGGTGGAGCAGGCACTGTCGGGAACCACCCTGACGATGGCCAGCATAGCGGACGCCACCGCGCGCCTCAGCGATGATCTGTCCGCAGCGGGGGTGGACATAATCGGTGACGTGTACGCGTCGGCGGACTTCCGCGCCGGCGTCGCGCCGGTGGAGGTGAAGCACGCCCTGCTCCACGCCATTGGCCTAGCGCACCACTAATCTTCCGAACCCATGCTCAACGTTCATTGGCCGCCGTAATTACGGCGGCCAATGTTATTCTGTCTTGCGCCCAATTGTGCGTATCCCGTATCTACCCTTCTGCATCGAGGCTTTCCTTTGAAAATCCTGCTAACCAATGACGACGGTATCCACGCCACCGGGCTTTGGGCGGCAGCCCGTCGCCTGGCCGAGGTCGGAGAGGTTGCGGTGGTTGCGCCAGACCGGGAACAATCCGGCGTCGGCGCATCCATGACGCTTCACTCGCCTCTTTTCGTGCACCAGGTGCCGGCCGAGCAGTACCTGGCCCAATTCGCACCCGGCGACGACACGCCTCCGCGAAGCGCCGACGCCGTGTACGTCCCGGCATCGGATGCCCCGGTGACTCCGGCGCACCCCATCAGCGCGTGGGCGGTGCAGGGCACGCCCGCCGACGCCTGCATCCTGGCGCTGGAGCAACTGGTGACGCCCAAGCCCGACCTTGTCGTTAGTGGCATCAATCGCGGCTCCAACCTGGGTTGGGACGTGATTGTGTCCGGTACAGTGGGCGCTGCAACGCAAGGTTGGGTGCGCGGATACCCCACCATCGCCATTTCGGTGGGCTCCGTTCAGGCTCCGAGATACCAGCTAGCGGCCCAGGTGGTCGCGCACTTGGCGCGCCGTCTGGGAGATGCTCCGAAGGTTTCGCCGGCCTATTTCCTCAATGTGAACGTGCCCAACGAGCCTGCGGAAAAGATTGCCGGCGTGAAGGTGACCCGACTGGGCGGACGAGCCTACGGGGAGTCCGTACGCTCGGAGGACTCATTTGGTCATCGCCGCTATTGGATCTCGCGCAACCGCCCGGTCCTTGCCGGGGGCGAGGGGAGTGACATCGACGCCAGCAAAGCCAACTATATCGGCATTACGCCAATGGGCATGGCGTTTTCGACTACCGATGAGCGTGTCGAGATGGTCCAGGGTTTGGTGGACGGCCTGCCGGTGGGAGCCGCCGCTTCCTGATTTCTGGCCGGTGAGGGTCTAACGCCGGCGTCTCCGGCTGCGGACGCTGCCTCGGTTGCTCCGACGTGGCCGTTCGGGCGGAGGCGACTGGACTGTAGACCGCGCCGGCGTGTCGTTGTCGGCGTTTTCGTAGGCAGCGAACCCCCCGGCCTCCCGGATCCGTCGTATATGTGGCCGATCACGTGTCAGCCACAGCGTCTGCGTGATGACGGTGAGCGCTATCCCCGGCGCTGCCAGCGCCAGCAGCGTGGGATCCAGCAGCGGCTCGCCGTTTTGGATTCTGAGCTGTGTTCTCAGGAAGATCCAGCCGCCACCGATAATGATCCAAGCCCAGGACAAAGCGCCACTGACCACTCCATTGTGCCACGGCGACCGTATGAACAGGATCGCGCTGCACGGCCACCAAACAAAGGTCGGCACCAAGAACCACCCCTGATAGTACCAGGGCTTGAGCGCTTCCGGCGGCACGGGGGGTGGGGAGGCGACGGGCTCGTAGCCGGTTGGTCTTCCTCCCTCATGCGCCGTTTCCGGCCGCTCCGACTCCCCGCTATCCATTGTCGGTTCGCCACCCCATCCTGCAAGCCGTTCAGTTGGCGTTGTCAAAGATCCGGGCTCGTACCTCAAACACGAAACCCGGCATCACGTCCTCGCCGTCCAGCGTTTCCGGATCAACCAAAGTTTCGGGTTCCTGCCCGGCACGGTAGACGGTGACCAGGCGGCGTTCGGGGTTGATGATCCAGGCCAGCCTGGTTCCGTTGGAGATGAACCGCTGCACCTTGCGCACCAGTTCCGGCCCTCGATTGGAAGGCGAAACGATTTCGCAGATGAAGTCAGGGGCAATGGGGGCAAAGGTTGGCAAATCGCCGGACCGCGTCATAGCGTTCCAGCGTTCGTCGGAAATCCAACTTACATCAGGACCGGGACGGGAGCCGTCGGGCAGCATAAAACGCCCGGTAGGGCCCTGAACCTTGCCGCCGTAGGTCCGCGCCCAGATGGTCGTATCGGTGGCAAGTTCATTTTCGAACAGTGAGCCGGGGAGGCCGGTGGGAGGCACGATTTTCAGTTCTCCTTCGGCGGTAATCTCAAAGAAGCCACCGCTTGCGTGCTCGTTGCGTGCCGCAAACGCTTCGAGCCATTCGTCAAGGTTGGGGCTGTCCAGAGACTGGCCAAACTCGACCAGCGGAATGTAGAAGCAGCCGGCCTCGGGCTCCGACGTAGCCGCGCCGTGGGCGGCTTCATCCGGCGGTAGGGTATGGGTCTGCGGTGGGGCCGTGGTCATGGTCAGCGTCTCCGGGCTGCGACGCACCGGTATTGTATCAGGTACTTTCAACGCGGCGACGCATGTCAGGTGCGGGTGGCGTGATATGATGCTCGCGCCTGATTCCCGGTCTTCCCCTGCCGTCGCTACTCCTCGTCTCAGCTCTGATGGTCTTCAGTCCTGCCGCCCTGATCCCCCAATGGGTGCGCACCTATGCGGCTGTGATTCTTGCCGTGTCGCTGGCGGTCAACCTGATCACCAGCTTTTCTCTGTACGTGCAGGCACTCACCATCCCGGGGATGAAGAGCACCTTCGAGCTGTCTTACACCACGGTCTTCGTGCTGGTGGTCGCGCTGTCAATTTCTCGCGTGGTGTCCGGGTTGCTGTCAGGAGCTGCCGCCTCGCGCTACGGCGGTCGGTGGATGGTCATATCCAGCATTTTCGTGCAGGCGGTATCAATGGCCCTGTTGGGTTGGTCGCCCAGCTATTGGATAGCCCTGGCCGCCATGATTGCCGTGGGCGTGTCCTCGGGGGCTGCGCTGACACCCATGATGGGGATGCTGGCCCCCTGGTTCCGGGCGACCGACCGTGGGGTCGCCGCGGGTATTGCCGCGTCCGGCGGCAGTTTGGCGATAATTTTTACGGGTGTCATTGTCCCGCCGCTGACCGGCGTGTTCGGCGATGAAGCATGGAGGTACACCTGGTACGCGCTGGCCGCGTGCAGCGTGCTGATCGGACTGGCGTGCGTGAGCTTCATCCGGGAAGCGCCGCTCACTGCGTCTCCCTCTTCGACCGGCCTATCGACGGCAGCGACCCCAGCACGGGCTACCGCTCGGAGCGGTCCCGCTGGCTGGCCGGTGCAGGTTTACACCAACCCCTATGTTTGGCTGATCACCGGTATGGCCTTCTGCTCCGGATTCGTTCACGGCATCCTCACCACCAGCTACGGCGCCTACCTGGAAGTAGAGCAGGGAATCGACGTGGCAGTGGTGGGAGCGCTGTTCATGCTCATCGGGGTCCTCAGCATCGGCAGCGGGATCGGATCCGGCGCGTTGTCCGACCGGATCGGACGAGGTCTGGCCTTTGCCGCGACGTTCCTGATCGAGGTAGCCTGCCACGCGCTCTTCTGGATGGCGCCGGAGCTGATCTTCTTCATCATTGCGTCCGTGCTGGCCGGGTTCGCGTTGCGCTCGACCTACACGATTTGCGCGGCGGCGGCCGGCGACTTCGTGCCAGTTTTCATGGCGCCGGCCGCATTCGGATTGATGGGCATGGGGGCGGGAATTGGGGGTACAATTTCTCCCGCCATATCAGGCCCGATCGCTGACGCAACGGGTACGCTCCGGTGGTCGTTCGCGATGGCTGCAGGGGCTGCTCTGATCGGCGCCGGATTGGGTTTCACTCTTCACATCATGACCCGAACTCGAGATCAAGGTGCAACCGGGCAAGCGGCGTCACCCGCTTAGCCGCCCTCTCGATTGCGGTCCCGGTATTTCAGGGACACAGCAGGCGGTGCGATTTTGACCAACAGCGATAACGAAGACTTCAGCCGAGCCATGGTGGTGGTCGCCCACGCGGACGATGCCGAATGGGGCTGCGCGGGAACCGTGGCCCGCTGGTGCGCCGAGGGCAAGCATGTCGTGTACGTGATCTGCACGGACGGAAGCAAGGGTACTTCGGACCCGACCATTTCCCTGGACGAGGTCATCAAATCCCGACGCGCCGAGCAGGAAGAGGCGGGCCGCATCCTCGGTCTGGCGGACGTGGTGTTTCTCGGCTTCCCCGACGCCTACCTGCAATCCAACCTGGAACTGCGGAAGGCCATCACCCGGGAGATTCGTCGGCATCGTCCCGACGTGCTGGTCTGCATGAATCCGGTGCGCAACCTCGACGGCGACGGATACATCGATCACCCGGACCACTTCGCCTCCGGCGACGCGGCCATGGGCGCGGTTTACCCTTCGGCGCGCGACCCCCTCACGTTCCCCGACCTGCTCACTGACGAAGGACTGGAGCCGCACAAGGTCCGGGAAGTCTGGGTGATGGGCCGAACCCACCCGGACCACTTCGTGGACGTATCTGACCACATTGACACTGCGGTGGAGGCGCTGCGGGCGCACCGCAGTCAGGTCAGTCTAGAAGCGGCCGATCAGTACCTGCGGGAGTGGCGGCGCCGGGACGGGCCTCGCATCGGCGTGGAATATGCGGAAGTGTTCAAGCGTTTTCGACTCGGCTAAACTGGTGCATTGATTGACGCGACGCGGAATTGAGCAAGCCCGACGATAGAGACTTTCCGGTGGAACGGGCCCTGCGCGCAAGCGTGAACTTATTGACATCCCATCCTTCCGGCGATACGATTCTAATCTGATAATCGTTCCGCAACTGGAGGCCCGCCGCCGGCGAAATCCGATTGCGGGAATAACGATTATTGCGGTATATTTGCAGTACAAAGAATCGGCCAGTCGGGACCCTGTTCCCAAGGTAAACGAAAGGAGGAACCAATGGCAGGAAGCAACGACATCGCACTGATGGCGCACCTTCTCCGTCGGGCGGGCTTCAGCGCCAGCCGCGACGAGATCGAAGCCGCCGCTGCGAGAGGCTATGACACTGTGGTGGAGGAGTTTCTGAACCCCGGTTCGACCTCGGGCGTTGAAGACGACATCATGCTCCGCTACCATCCCACCTACAACCACCCGGGCGCCATCGAGATCAACATCCAGAACTGGGTGTATCGCATGGTCAACACCGAGTACCAGCTGAAGGAGAAAATGGCCCTTTTCTGGCACATGATCTTCTGCGCTGGCCACTCCAAGATCGACTCCGGCGAAGAGATGGGTCGGATGATCCAGATGTTCCGGGACAAGGGCATGGGCAACTTCCGGGAACTGCTGATGGAACTGTCCACCAGCCCCGCCATGGTCTACTACCTGGACAACTGTGAGAGCCACAAGACGGCCATCAACGAGAACTACGGCCGTGAGCTGCTCGAACTGTTCTCCATGGGCGTCGGCATGAACGAGGAGTTCAACTACTCCGAGGACGACGTCAAGGCCACCGCCCGCGCGTTCACCGGCTGGAACATCGCTCCGCCGTACCCGCCCTTCCCCTATGGCCGCAGCCCTTGGGAATTCCGGTTCGACCCGGCCGACCATGACGGCGAGGAGAAGACGTTCCTGGGTCGCACGGGCAACTGGAACGGTGACGATATCCTGGACATCATCGCGGACCAGCAGGCCACCGCCCGGTTCATCTCCCGCCACATGTACAACTACTTCGTCGCCGACGAGGTTCCGGTTCCCAGCTGGCGGCAGACCCCGCCGAAGGACGAGGCCCTGCTGGGCGATCTGGAGCAAGCGTACTTCGACAGTGGCTACAACATCACCGCGATGCTGCGAACCCTGTTCAACTCCGACGCCTTCAAGAACGCCCGCTACGCCAAGGTCAAGAACCCGGCCGAGATGGTTGCCGGCACCCTGCGCATGGTCGGCGACCACCGCGACGAGATCAAGCCGGGCATGTTCGAGCTCAGCCAGGAGCCCAAGTACATGGGCATGGACCTGATGAACCCGCCCACCGTCGAGGGTTGGCACACCGGCCACGAGTGGATCGACTCCGGCACCCTGGTAGAGCGCATCAACTTCGCCGCCGACTACCTGGGCCGCACGGAACTCCCCGGCGTCCAGAGCATGATCTCCAAGCTCATGGCTGCGGGCGACAGCCTCAGCCCCGAACAGTTCGTCGACACCTGCGCTGACCTGGTGGGTTGTCTCAACCTCACCGAGGACACCCGCGACCAGCTCATCGCCCACGCCGGCCGCGGTGGCGACCTCACCCACGGCAGTGACGCTGAGCGCGCCGAGTTCACACGCCGCTCCGGCGAGATGTTCCAGATAATCGCCTCCACCTCGGAGTTCCAGTTCGAGTAGGCGGCGATCGTCTAGCATTCGGCCGGCCCGCAGCTTTTCCAAAACGTCGTCGGTCCGGCCAAACACCATCGCTAGGAACTGATACACAAAACGGAGGACTATCAAATGGTCTCTACCAACAAAGACAACGTTCTGGTGGTGCTCTCGCTGTCCGGCGGGAACGACGGCCTGAACACCGTCATCCCTTACAACGACGGCCACTACCGTGACTTCCGCCCCAATCTGGGCGTGGGCGCCGAACAGGTCATCGACTTGAACGGTGAGATCGGCATGCACCCCACCATGCTGCCGTTGAAGAAGTACTGGGACGAGGGCAAGCTCGCCATCTTCCTGGGCATCGGCTACGCCAACCCGTCCTACAGCCACTTCCGCAGCATGGACATCTGGCACACGTGTGAGCCGGACACCATCGGAACCGAAGGCTGGCTCGGCCAGGTCATCCACGAGTTGGACCCGAAGAACGAAGGCCAGGGCATCACCGGCGTCAACTTCGGTCGCGGCCTCCCCCGCGCCCTGGCGAAGGAAGGCGTACCGGTCGCTTCCGTCGGCAACCTCGAAACTTACGGCCTGCTCACGGGAATCGAAGGCGATGACCAGCGCGCCGAGGCTCTCGACCTCTTCAGCAAGATCTACGCTCCCACCGTCGGACAGGGCTTCGTCAGCGACTATCTGCGCTCCACGGGCACCTACGCTCGCATCGGCGCCGATATCCTGGCCACCGCGCCGCCGAAGTACACCTCCAACGTGGAGTACTCCGCGACCACTGTCGGCCAGTACATGAAGAACATCGCCCAGACCCACCTGGCTGACCTGGGAACCCGCGTGCTCTTCACCACCAGTCCCTACAACGGTTTCGACACCCACGCCAACCAGGCGCAACTCCATAGCGGCCTGTGGACTGACGTGTCTGCCAACGTCGACACCTTCATCACCGACCTGCGGGAGCACGACGCCAGTGACAACGTCATTACGTTCATGTTCTCCGAGTTCGGCCGCCGCATCGGCGACAACGGCTCCGGAACCGACCACGGCGCCGGCTCCGTGGCCTTCGCAGTCGGCGAAAAGGTCAAGGGCGGCATCTACGGCGTCTACCCGTCCCTGGCTCCGGCCGATCAGGAAGAAGGCGGCAACCTCCGGTCCAACATGGACTTCCGCCAGGTTTACGCCACCATCCTGGAAGACTGGATGGGTCTCGATTCCAACCCCATCAACCGCGGCGTCTTCGAGAAGGTCCCCTTCCTGTAGGCCAACGGTAACCGAACGATCGAGGCGGAGGGTCCTCGCCAAATGGCAAACCCTCCGCCTTATCCTGACCACTGACGACCGACAAGAGAGGGAAGTCTATGAGTACCCATCTGTTTGGCCTTGTGGACATTGCCTTCCCCTATAGCCACTCCGTTGGCCGCAACGAGTTCAACGGCACCGGGTTCCGCAACCCGGTGGACATGGCTATCGACGACGAAGGCAAAGTCTTTGTGCTCAACCGCTCCTACGAAAACCGACCGGACGGCGTGCACGTCACCATCGCGACGCTGGACGAGGACTACGTGAGCGAGTTCAGCCAGTTCGGCGAGGCGCCGGGCGACATGTACTGGCCCACTTCCTGCGCCCTCGATGGCGACGGCAAGCTTTACGTTGCGGACGAGTACCTCAACCGTATCACCATTTATACCGAGGACGGCGACTACGTGTCCCACTGGGGCGCGCAGGGAAGCGGCCCCGGCCAGTTCGACGGCCCTTCAGGCATCGCCATCTCCGGCGACACCATGTGGCTGGTGGACAGCAAAAACCACCGCGTCCAGAGCTACGGGCTGGACGGCACCTTCAAGAGCCAGTTCGGCGAGTTCGGCACCGGAAACGGCCAGCTCAACATGCCCTGGGGCATTGCCCTGGGTAACGACGGACTGATCTACGTGGCGGACTGGCGGAACGATCGCATCCAGGTGTTCAACCAGGGCGGTGATTGGCAGGCCAGTTTCGGCACCAGCGGCGACGGCCCCGGCCAGTTCAACCGACCCAATGCCGTTCACGTGGATGCCGACGGCGACGTCTACGTCTGTGACCGCGAGAACGACCGTGTGCAGATCCTGGCTCCCGACGGACGCTTCCGCGCCCAGCTCAAGGGTGACCACCAGATCTCTGACTGGGGCAAGAGCAAGCTCAACTCCAACCCCGACATGATCCGCCAGCGGACCATGGCAATCACGCACGATGGCGGCGCCTTCGAGAAGGCTTTGTCCAACCCGTGCGCCGTGCGCGTCACTCCTTCAGGCCAGATCGCGATCCTCGACCACACCCGGGGCCGAATCCAGGTTTACCAGAAGGAAAAGGAACCCGTGTTGCTCTAGCCGCAACGGTCACCCGACCACAACGAGCGAACGAGTCCCGCCGGTGGGTTAGCCTGCCGGCGGGACTTGGTTTTAGGAGGGCATTACGGCTACCGCTATGCAGAGCACCATCAAGCAGCTACAGGACAGCATACGACTCCACGGGCGCAAACTCAGTAGCAACGAATACCTTACTCGCAAGGTTCTGGTTGATCCGTTGCTGGAATCCTTGGGCTGGGACATCCTCGGCTACAGATCGGTTGAGGTGGAATACAGCCATCTTATACAGCACACGATGTGCCATGCCAGGCACCGCTTTGCTTGAGAACATTCCGGTGCTTGAGCGCAGGATTTCCAAACAACCGCCTGGTTCCGTCGCCGGGGGATTTTTGGAAGTTGCACATTGGCTGAAAAACGTTAATATGACGCCAAACCATGATACATTGCCGTGGGTTCCTCTGCTCGATTTCGACTTTGTAGAAACACCCAGGAGGATCAGCTTCCCAAATGGAAACCATGAGTCAATAAGGTCGTGGTACCAAGTAGTTGCTATGACTGCCGAATGGCTTTGGGAAAAGGGTTGCCTTAAGGGGAGCAATATCGAGATTATCAGACAAGGTAGTACATCGCCCTTCATTACTGCGAACCTAAGGTCTGCGCAATGGAGGTCAGTTTGTAACGGCAACTTCTTCTTGGCGCGCAACATAGGCGCACCTCCAAATCATCCACTGTTGGAATGCAAAAAATACTGCTGGAACACTGCGGGATCCCTCTGAGTGAAGTTCAGTTGCGGGAACCGCTGTTCAGTGGGTAAGGGAAGGGGACCTGCACCGCAGCGGTAAAGTGGAGAAACGGCACCTGGGCAAGTGATGAGGGCGAATGATTATTCGCCCCTATGGTTTTGGGCGTTCAGCCCAAGATGGCCAGCAGGTGGGGAATCAGCCGCTCGGCCTGCTCACGACGCCTTGTTATTTCCCTGGCGTTGAGGTTGTTGTGGTAGAAGTTTGCGTGGAGCTTTTCGGCGCTGTCGAAATCCGAAAGCAACTGATTGTTATCCAGTTCCCCGCTCAACATTCTCGCGGCGGCCTTGATTGCGCCATGGCTGTTCTTGTGCCAGCCTCGCTCGGTGGCTATTCCCAAGATGGCGTGGCCGGCAGCTCCCCACAGCAGTTCTGATCCGATCAGCGTATTTCCGTCGGCAAACTCCCTTTCCGAACGCGCCAGGAGAGCGCGGGCAATTCGAGCGTGCTCGGCGGCGAACAATGGCTTACTTCGTTAACTGTTTGATGCGCGTCAGGAACCCGTAAATAGCCCAGGAATCCATCTCCAACTCGCCGGGGATAATGTCGCCGTAGCTGTACCGTATCTTGTCGGGCATCCCTTCGGCGTGCAGGTATCCTGACATCAGACCCAGTTCATCGCTGTCCAGGGCCTCAATAGCTGCGTAAGTTTGCTCCTGGGTCTCGCAGGGCCAGCCGCGTTGCCTGGCCGCTTTAGCCACGGCGTGGTGAGCAGCGTCGCGCAGGATCTCGGCGCCGCGCATCATGTTGTGCACCGCAAACTGCTCCAAGGCCTCCGCAGCCGGGCCTTCGGTGGGCAAGTCCAGTTTCGCCACTACGTCCGCCAAGTTTGGTTCGGGTGAAACCGCGTACCGGGCTCGGTCAAAAGGAAGGTTGCCGCCTTTGCCCGCAATGCTGGCGAGGAAAGTATCTACCACCCAGCAATCGGCTTCAATATCTTCCGGCGTAATTTCAGCATAGCGGTAACGGATTTTATCGGGCAACCCTTCGGCGTACATATAGCCGGATGTCAGGCCCTCGCCGCAGTCGAGTTTCTCCAGCAGGTCGTAGATTTGTTCCCGTGTTTCGCAGGGCCATCCGCGCTGATGAGCCGCCTTGACCAAGGCGTAATGCGCGGCGTCTCGCAAAATCTCGGCGCCCAGCATCATGTTGTGGACCGAAAACTGCTCCAAGGCCTCGGCTACGGGTCCTTCCTTGGGCAAGTTGAGTTTGCTGACGTCCACCATCGTCATCCCTCGGGGCCTTTGGGCATCCCAGCGTCGATCCACGCGGCGATTTCCGCAGCCTCCGCGCGCGACAGGAACGGTCCGCGCAACGGCATCCGGCCGAAGGTCCCGCAGCCCAAGCGAAGGGAGCGTACCAAGTGCGTGTCGGCCCCCGGCACGCCCGGCTCAATCGAGGGATACCCGTTGAGAACCGACGCTGCCAACTCCTCAGGCGTTTCCCACCAGTATTCGTGAATGCCCGGGTACGGCTGCCGGCCGTGCCTTTCGATCCAGCGTTCCATGATAACGTCGAGCAGTTCTTTCACCCTGGGCCAATAGACGGGTGTGACTTCGTTCGCGTTGGCGTCTGTGCTCATGGCTTGGCGGTCTCCGGTTGATGAACTGGTAACGGTTTGGTGATCGATTATCCGCGGGGGTGTTCCTGCACCGACTCACGTTGCAGAAGTTCGATTGCGTGGGGCAGAACGGGCAGGATGACATCGAGGCATTCACCCACGCCACGCGGGCTACCGGGCAAAGTGATGATCAGCGTATGGCCGCGAATACCGACGACCGACCGGCTCAGCATTGCCATGGGCGTGAACTTGAGGGTCTGCGCCCGCATTGTTTCGGCCATACCCGGAACCTCGCGGTCCATTGCACGCTTTGCGGCTTCGGGGGTGACGTCGCGCCGTCCCATGCCAGTTCCGCCGGTGCTGACTATAAGATCTACCTCTCCAGAATCGGCCCAGTCAGCCAATCTGGCGGTGATAGTGTCGGCGTCGTCCGCCACTATTTCGTAGCGGACTTCCTCGTAGTCAGGCGGGGGCAGCTTGTCGCGGATGGCCTGTCCGCCGGTGTCTTCGCGCTCGCCACGGGCGCCGGAACTGCTGATGGTCAGAATTGCCAGACGGTACATGTCTCAGATTAGAACGAAGGGTTCGGCAGGATAGGACGCGCGCAATGATACCACACGAACAAGCAGATTACGGCTCGCGAGCCGTCAGCACCGGCCGCTGTCGTTGACACTGCAAAGAGGCAGTACGTATAGTAATCGGGGCGCCCCGAACTGGTGTTGCGTCCGGCTCCCTGACCAGCCTAACGATTTACCGCGGGTCCGCGTTTTGCGCCGTGGCTCCTTGAGATTACATGAGCTCTCAACACACCAATTGCGTCTTTTGCGAAATTATAGCCGGACGTGAACCGGCGCGGATTCGCTATCTGGACAATGACCTGATCGCCATCGTCAATCGGCTGACTTGGGTGCCGGTAATGCTGCTGGTGATGCCGCGCCAGCACATGTCGCAGTTGGAGATGTGGAGCAATGGGATAATGTCGCGGCTTGGCGATGTCGCTGCAACCCTGGGTTGCATGTACTGCCCCAACGGCTTTCGCATCCTCTCCAACTTCGGCTACGACGGTTTGCAGAGCCAACCCCACGGACACCTTCACGTCATCGGCGGTCAGTTCCTGGGCCACTACGCCTGACACCGTCTTGACTTCGATACCCACGAACCCAAGGAGACCTCGACGCTATGCCTGAAACCGTGCTCTACGAAAAGACCGGGACCGACAACCACGTCGCGATTATCACGCTCAACCGACCCGAGTCTTCCAACGCCATCAACCGTCAATTGCGTCGGGAATTGCGTGACGTGATCGACCACTTCGACAACGAAGACGACGAAGCCTGGGTGGCAGTGATTACCGGCTCCGGCCGCAACTTCTGCGCCGGCCGCGACCTGAAAGAACGCGCCGCCGACAACGCCGAGGGTGTCCAGGCCCGGGCTGAAAACAGCATGTCGCCCAACAAGCCCCACATGTGGGAGAGGCCCGTGAAGCCCCTGGTGGCCGCGGTCAACGGCGCTGCCGCCGCGGGTGGCTGGTCTATTGCCCAGATGTGCGACGTCCGTCTGGCTGCGGATAATGCGCGCTTGGGCATCACCGAGACCAAGTGGAGCCTCATGCCGCCCTTCGCGGTGGAGCTCACCAAGATGATCGGCATCTCCAATGTGCTGGAGTTGGTAATGACCGCAGATCTGCTGCCCGCCGAACGGGTAAGGGAGATGGGTTTCCTGAACAAGGTGGTGCCTCCCGACGAACTCGTTCCCGAAGCCATCAAGATGGCTGAGAGCATTGCACAGAACGCCCCCCTGGCGGTTCGCACCATCAAGGATCTGGCCTACAGCAGCCTGGACATGTCCATCGCCGAAATCAGCGCCAAGACCTACGTGGCCTACGACTACATCCTGACCACGCAGGATAGCAAAGAGGGCCCGCGGGCCTTCGCCGAAAAGCGTCGTCCTAACTGGCAGCTCAAGTAAACCTGATCTGCCGCCACCGACCTGCAACCGCTACAGCAACACCCCGGGAGGAGTGATATGACCACGCAAGTTCAGCCCAAGAGTCGTACCATCACTGCCAATGGCATCAACCTGCATTATCTTGATTGGGGCGCCGAGGGCAATCCGCCGCTGGTATTGCTGCACGGCCTGCGTGGACACGCCAACGTCTGGGCTGACGTGGCGGAGGCGCTGTGCAGTGATTACCACGTCTACGCTCTCGACCAGCGCGGCCGTGGCGACACCGACCACGCTCCCGGCGGCGACTACTCTACTGAGGCTTTCGTGGCCGACCTGATCGGATTCGTGGATGCCATAGGCTTGGACAAGTTCGTCCTGTTCGGCCATTCCATGGGCGGCCGCAACAGCATGGCCTTCGCCGGCGCGCATCCGGAGAGGCTGGAGCGCCTGTGCATCGTTGACATCGGTCCGCGCATTGAGCCTGCCGGTGGCAACCGCATCACTGAGGAACTGCGTGCCATCCCGCCGCACTTCGATAACTTTGAGGACGCCCTCGTCCATGTCCAGGGCGGGAACCGGTTCGCTTCGGAGTCGGTCATGCGCCGACGCCTGGCGGGTCAGACCCGGCAGTTGCCAGACGGGAAGCTTGGTTGGAAGTTTGATCCGGAAATCCGGGAGCAGCGCATCAACGGCACTGCCGCTCCGGCGACAGACCTGTGGCCCGCGTTGGAAAACATAACTTGCCCCACCCTGATAGTGCGCGGGACTGAAACCGACTTGCTCACTCAGGAGACCGCCGACCGCATGGTGGACACCCTTGCCCAGGGCAGCATGGTCAACATAGAGCGGGCTGGTCACATGGTGTTTGAGGACAATCCGGACGACTTCATCGCGGCGGTCAAAACCTGGCTGGCCGGATAATCCCCGCTTTGCTGATGCTTCGGTGCCTGAGGTGCGCTGATGACAACCGCCGAAAAGTTGTACACCAGGGAAGAGTTCGCCGCCCTGCCCATGGACGTGATTCAGGGGTGCGAGTTGGTCGATGGCCGCATCGTCAAAAAGCGCGTATGGGAAGGTGAGGAGATGGGAATGACGCCGGGGAGGCTCATTCATGCGGAAGTAGTGCGTCTCATCTGGCGGGCATTGGATCGACGTTCGGATACGGATTCTCCGATTCGGGTTTTCGCCGAAGCCCTGTTTGACGTAGGGACGGATCGAGAGCGCACTCGCCGTCCTGATCTGGCGGTGATTGCTGGTGATCTCCCTACCGACCCGGAGTTGATCAGCAATCTACTGCCCGTGATGGTGGTGGAGGTGGTTTCACCCCACAACGAAACGTTGGGCGATTGGAACAAGGTCGAAGAATACCTCGCGGCCGGCGTGCAGTTGGTGTGGCTGGCATTGCCGCCACATCGGACCATCATCGCGTTCTGGCCCGACCGAGCGACCGTGTTCCGCAGCATCGATACCATTACCGCCGAACCGGTCCTTCCCCACTTCTCCTGTCAGGTAGCTGACTTGTTCCCACCGCCGGCAATCCTGACCCAGTGATCTGAGCGCTTCACGCTATAATCCCGGCACCGACAAAAGCAGCCGCTTCGCCGCTGAGGTTAATCGACATGAAAGTTTCTTTCTTCCATCTCATGCCATATCAAGACCTGCCCGACGATTTCGCCCAGCAGCATCATTCGGCCTGGGTCGATCTGCCCAACGAGAACTTCGATCCAGCCAAAGGCAATGAATACTACGCCCAGTACATCGACCAGTTGCGTTACGCGGACGAGGTTGGCTTTGACGGCATCTGCGTCAACGAGCATCACAACAATGCCTACGGCATCATGCCGTCGCCCAACCTGATCGCGTCAGTGCTGGCCAACTCCACGAACAATGGCGCCGTGATCGTGCTGGGGAACAGCCTGGCCCTGTACAACCCGCCCGTGCGCGTGGCCGAAGAGATGGCGATGCTCGACGTAATTTCCAACGGACGTCTGGTCGCCGGCTTCCCGGTGGGAACCGCCATGGATACGACGTTCTCCTACGGCCAGGTGCCCATCACGTTGCGCGACCGGCATACCGAGGCACACGACGTCATCATGCAGGCGTGGACCCAGCACCAGCCCACGATTTTCAACGGCAAGTACAACAAGCTGCGCTACATCAGCATCTGGCCGCGTCCGATGCAGGAGCCACATCCGCCGGTTTGGATCCCCGGCTCCGGCAGCCTTGAGACCTGGGACTGGGTTCTGGATCGGGACTACGTCTACTGCTACCTGTCCTACTACGGCTACCTGCGCGGCCACAATATCGTCAAGGGCTACTGGGAGCGCTGCGCAGAGCGGGGCGTAGACGACAACCCCCACCGCTTGGGATTCCTGCAACTGGCGTGCGTCTCCGAAACGGACGAACAGGCGGAGAAGGACTACGAGCAGCACGTGAAGTATTTCTACGAAAAGATGCTCCGCGTGTACCCGCCATTCGCCGAATCCCCCGGCTACCGGTCGCTGGAGTCCATCCGCAAGTCCTTGCGCCCGCAGATGGGCGAAGAAGCGCAGCGCACCGCTCAGGAGAATAGCTGGAAGGATTACATCGAGCAGGGTCACGTCATCGGCGGCAGCCCCGAGACGGTGCGGCGCAAACTGACCGAGGCCTGCGAGATGCTCCGCATCGGACACCTCATGGTCCTGCTCCAGATCGGCAGCATGCCGCCCGAACTGGTGCGGAAGAACACCGACCTCTTCGCCAACGAGGTCATGCCCCACATGAAAGGTCTCTTCAACGAATACGACGATCCATGGTGGCCGGAGCGTCTCAAATCGACCGCCGCGGAAGCCGTTGGGGACTGACAATGTCAACGCCGCTGACCTTTTCTGACAGTGACATCGCCGCTGCCGTCGCTCGTGCTCTGGCTGCCTCCAGAGATCCGGAACAACCGGCGACGGATGCGGGAAGGTCCCCCGCGAAATACGCGCAACTCAGCGACGACTTCCGGGCCAGTGCCTGGCGGCACCTTAACAAGGATAGTGATTTGCCCCAAGCTTCCAGCAAGGCTTGGGGTATGGTTGCTGAGACTATCAAGGCAGTCAGTGCCCGGCACGGAGGGATCATCCATGCCCATCGCTCCATTTGGCACGTGCTCAGGGAATTGTCAAATCTGGCAAGCGAATCAGGTGAAATTGATACGGCAAACTGGCTGAGAAATTCGTTCGGTGTCGCCCGGACACTGCATAGCAATTTCTATGAAGATGAAGCGGATGCTGGGGACGTGACTGCTGGGCTTCTGTTGTGCGAAGAACTCTCTGACCGTCTGTACGAGCTGTTCTGGCCCGATCGTGGGGACAGCGATGCAGAAACTGATACCGAGGAATGACTATGGGTGAAAAATTGCAGCAGGGCGACCGTCTGCCCGAATTGTCTCTAAATCTGATTGACGGGGGCACGCTGACCCTACCCAGCGATATGTCGTCACGTTACCTTGCCGTGTTGTTCTATCGCGGCGTTTGGTGACCCTACTGCTCGCGGCAGTTGGCCGCGTGGCAATCGCAGCAGGATTCCCTGGCCGAAATGGGACTGTCGATAATCGGCGCCAGCGTGGAACCTAGGGAAGTTGTGGAGGAAATGGCCGCCAAGTCCGACGTCACCTTCCCCATGGCCTACGGCGTCACTCGGGAGCAGGCGGATATGCTAGGTTCCTGGTGGTCCGACGACCGCGGCGGCTACATCCAGCCCACCGAGTTGCTGCTTGGTCGCGGGGGCACGGTGCTGGGATCCATGTACGCCAGCGGACCCGTGGGGCGGGTTTCCCCTGACGAAGCCGTGCACTTCATTGAAGGCCGGGAGCGAGCCCGGTTGCGCAGCCAGTAGAATCCCGTTCGCGGGACATCGGGGATCATTTCGCGGGTTCCACCCGCACGGCGCACACCTTGTACTCCGGGATCCGCGAGTCCGGATCGTACACGGCGTTGGTCAGGAAGTTTGCGGCGGATTCGTTCAGCTTCACGAAGGGAATGAAAATCTCGCCAACGCGCATCCGGTAGGTGAAACGCGCCACACCCGTCAGTTCACCGCGCCGCGAGCGCACGCGAACCGGCGCGCCATCCTGCAGGCCGAACCGTTCGCCGTCGGCAGGATTCACGGACACTTCAAGGTCCGCCATCCGCGCCAGGAGATTGCCGACCCTCCGGGTGATGGTGCCGCCGTGCCAGTGGTACAAGACCCTGCCGGTGTTCAGCAGCAGAGGGAACTGCTCTGAGGGCGTTTCCTCAGCGGTTGGCCCCTGATCATAGCCGATGAACCGGGTCCGGTTGCCCCGGGGAAAGCTATTGCCATAGAGATAACTGGTGCCGGGATGTGCGGGGGTCGGGCACGGCCACTGAAGTCCGCCCTCGGTGTCGAGACGCTCGTAAGATATGCCCGCCAGAATCGGCGTTAAACCAGCCATCTCGTCGAAAATCTCCCCGGGATGCTGAAAAGCGAACTGGCTTGCCCAAGGTAAATCCAGACGGTCGCACATCCGTCGGGCCAGATCGCACACGATGTCCCAATCCGGCCTGCTGTTGCCCACCGGAGCCACGGACTGTCGCACCCGCTGGACTCGGCGTTCGCTATTTGTGAAGGTCCCATCTTTCTCGGCGAAGGTGGTGGCGGGCAAGACTACATCGGCCAGCAGGGCAGTTTCGTGCATGAAGATGTCCTGCACCACCAGGAAGTCCAACTTGCGGAATAACTCGTCTGCCCGGTTGAGGTCGGGCTCGCTCAGGAGCGGGTTTTCTCCGGTGATGTACATCGCTTGCACGCCGCCCGGTTCACTGATGGTGTCCACCATGTCGGTCACCATCATCCCGGCGACCCCGGGGAGTGAGCCGTTAGCTTTCCAGGCGGCGTCAAACTTGGCAACAGTGTCCGAGCGCAAACCCTGATAGCCCGGCAGGGAGTTTGGCAAGCACCCGGCGTCGCCGCACCCCTGCACGTTGTTCTGGCCGCGCAAGGGAGAGACACCGCACCCTGGCCGTCCTAACTGCCCGGTTACCAGCGCCAGGTTGAGCAGGCTGTGTACGTTGGGAGTGCCGTTAGTGTGCTGAGTGATGCCCATGCCCCAGATGAGACAGGAACCGCCGTATCCCTGCTCGGAGGTGCTGCCCTTCGGCTCCGGTGGGCGGGCAAAGAGGCGAGCAGCGGCGCGGATGTCAGCAGAGGGAACGCCAGTGACGGCGGCGGCACGTTCCGGCGAGTATCCGTCAATAATGGCGAGCCAGTCGTTGTAACCCTCCGTGCGGTTGGTCACGAAGTCTGCATCGGACAGGCCCTCCGCAACGATGACTTGGGCCATGGCGTTCAGCAAGGCCACGTCAGTGCCCGGATATGGGCGCAACCACAGGTCGGCGTAGTCGCACATATCAATGCGACGGGGGTTGATGACGATTAGCCCGGCTCCGCGTTCCACTACGGCGCGACGCATTCGCGCGGCCGCCACCGGGTGGTTGGTCGTCGGATCGCAGCCGGTAACCAGCAGGCACCCCGCCGTCTCGTAGTCGGTGTACGAGTTGCTGGTGGCGCCGCTGCCCAGCGCGGTCAGCATGGCTTCCACCGAGGGGGCGTGGCAGAGGCGAGTGCAGTGGTCGATGTTGTTGCTGCCCATGACCAGACGGGCGAATTTCTGCTGCACGTAGCCGTCCTCGTTGGTGGCTTTCGCCGAACACAGCGTGCCGAAGGTCTCGCCGCGGTATTCGGCGAGGCGCGATGCGACCAGGTCCAATGCCTCATCCCAGGTCGCCTCCCGGAAATCGCCGGTGAAACGGTCGCCCTCGCGTATCAACGGCCTCTTGATGCGGTCGCCGTGCTGCACGAAAGTGTAGCCGAAGCGCCCCTTCACGCACAGCATCCCGACGCTGGAAAGGTTGTCAGGGTCATCATGCGAGGCGATGATCCGGCCCGCATTGGGGCCTTCCTTTGCGTCGTTGACTTCCAGCTTTATGCCACAGCCCACGCCACAGTAAGGGCAGGTGGTCTTGACCTGGCGCGTCGGCGCTTTGGTGTCCACAGGCGCTTTGACGCTGATCGCGCCGGTAGGACATACGCTGAGGCATTGGCCGCACGTGGTGCAGATGCTTTCGCCCAGCGGTTTGTCACCGGCGGTGGCGATACGCGCCGATCCGCCGGCGCCCAGCACGTCAATTGCGCCGATGAACTGGTGGCTGGACTGGCAGGCGTTGACGCAGCGGGCGCACAAGATGCATGCGTCCATGGCCAAGTTGAACACCGGGTTGGATTCGTCCGCAGGCTGACGTGGGCGGGAACCCCAGCGTGTTGTGGATATGCCGTGCCGCCTGGCTGCGTCCGAAAGCAGGCCGTAGCTTTCAGTCTGCCCGCCGGGCCCGTTACCGTTGCCAACCATGCCGAGGGTCAGTTCGATGACACCGGAGCGAATTCGCCTGACGTCAGCGGTGTCTGTGCGGATCACCATTCCGTCGCTGGCTGGCGTCGAGCAAGAGGCAGGGAACCCCCGGACGCCGTCGATCTGCACCAGGCAGGTTCGACACGCGCCGATGGCCGGCATGTCGGCGTCTTTACACAGTTGGGAGAGCGGCACGCCAGCGGCGTTGACAGCATCAAGCGCGCTGGCGCCTGCCGGCAAGCTGACGGGATTCCCGTCTACCGTCACGCTGATGCTTGGACTGGCGACGACCATCGCTGTTCCCTCCCGCCCCGACTGTGTACGACAAATGGTTGCCTGTGGGCAGTGTCTCGAACCCGCTCAGCCTTCGAAGTAACCCTCCTCCTGGAAGAGTTCGGCCAAGCGCCCCACTCCCTCGCGAATCTCTTCTGGCGAGTTGTGGCTGTAGGTGAGGCGCAGATGGTTGTTGCGTCCACGATCCGACCGAAACATTCCACCCGGATTGTACTTGACGTCGCGGGCGGTGGCCTTGGACAAGGTGGACCACGTGTCGGCGGTTTCGGGCAGCTTCACGAACATCATCATGCCGCCATGGGGATGGGTCCACTCGCAGAAGGACGGGAAGTTGCTCTCCAATGCGCCGATCATGGCATCGCGCCTCGCCTGGAGAGCCTGCCGCACGGCTTCAATATGGTCGGCCTCGTGAGCCCGCATGTACTCGTAGACCATGGTGGTGGCGAGATGGCTGACGCTGCGTCGGGGCAAATTCTCGGCGTTGACCCGCGGCAGGGCGTCCTGCACCCCTGGTGGCAGCACGCCGAAACCTACGCGCAGACCGCACCCCAATAGCTTGGTGAACGACGAAACGTAGAACACGTCGCCCTGGTCGCTGATGCCCGACATCGCCTGCGGCAATGGGTCGCCGTCAATGCGGAAATCGGCGTAGGATTCATTCTCCATGACCGGCACGCCGTACTTTTGGGCAACTTCCAGGATCGCCCGCCGTCGTCCCTCGGACACAGTAAAACCCAGGGGATTCTGGTACACCGGGATGGTCCACACGAACTTCGCCCGGCGTCCCGCGCCGTCCAGCGATGCGAGCGCGTCTTCCAGAGCGTCCGGCAACATGCCGTCCTCATCGCAAGGGACGTGGATCGGTTCCGCGCCGCGCTCCATCATCATGCGGAGGCTGCCCATGTAAGTGAATTCCTCCACCAGGACGGCGTCACCCGGATTGATGAAGGACTCCAGGACGATGGATATGGCCCCGCCGGCCCCGTCGGAAATGAAGACATCGTTCGGGGAAACTTCATAGCCGCGGTTGGCCGCCAGGCGCTCGGCGATCATTTCCCTGAGTCCCACGTGACCGCCCGGTGGCGGATAGCCCGCCAGCGACGCGCCACCGTTGGTTTCCAGCCCGGTCCGGATGGCGGCCAGGTATTCGTCGGCGTCCACGACCTCCGGGACAGCGTTGGTGATCGAAAAAATATACTTGACGGAGTCACCCGCCCCGGGCGGCGATGCTACGGACCTCGGCAAGTTGCTGGAGAAAAGGGATGCGTAATCGACCATATGTGGCCTCCCCATGCGGCGGTAGCGCGTATGGTATCAGATACGCGCCATCATACAGCCCGATTTCGGAGCTCCGTACTGGGCAAACGTGGCCTCACACGGCAGCTTTGCGGCGCCGGGCGACTCCTTCCCTCACCAGGGGGATCAGCTCCCTTCCGTAATCGGCGGCGTCCACCAGCGGGTCGAACCCGCGAATGATAAACGCGCTGCATCCCAGGTCGTAATACGCCAGCAATGCGTCCGCCACCTGCTCCGGTGTGCCCACCAAGCACGTGGTGCTGCCCGAGGCTCCGCTGGCCGCCGCTATGGGCATCCAAAGCCGTTCGTCATGCAGGTTCCCCTCGGCCGCGAAACGCAGCAGCCGCCAGGCGCCCTCGGATTGCGGCCGGGTGGGGACGCCGGGCGTGATGCGTCCGGCTGTGGCCTGTTGGACCCGAGCGAGGATCTCCTCTGCTCTTTGCCACGCCTTTTCCTCGGTGTCGGCGAGGATGGGCCGCGCCGACAGGCTGAACCGCATGTCCGCTGGATTTCGGCCGGCTGCGCTTACCCGCTGGCGCACGTCGGCGATCCGTTCGGCGATGGACGCCCGGGGCTCGCCCCACAGCGCGAAAAGGTCGGCACGGCGGCTGGCGGTGTCCAGCGCGGCCTCCGAGGCGCCGCCGAAGAACAGCGGCACATGGGGGTATTGTCGGCAGCGTGCCTGACTGTACGCGGCCTGCAGGTGATAGAACTCGCCATCGTGATCAAAGGGCTCAGTCTCGTTCCAGATGCGACGCATTACTTCCAGGTATTCGTCCGTGCGTCGATACCGTGCGTCGTGGTCCAGCCAGTCGCCATCCTGACGCTGCTCGATGTCGTTGCCCCCGGTGATGATATGCAGGGCGATGCGTCCGTTGGTCAGCTGGTCCAGGGTGGCCGCTTTCCTTGCTGCCAGCGTGGGGGCGACGAAGCCGGGACGGTGGGCGATCAGGTACCCCAGGCGCTCGGTGTGCGCTGCAGCGTAACCCGCCACTTCGAATCCGTCCGGGGTTGACGAGGAATAGCCGGTCAGCACCATGTCGAAACCGGCCTCCTCGTGGGTGCGGGCAAAGTCCAGGATGTAATCGGGGTCCACTCCGGAGGGGACCTCCGCGCCGGGATTGATCCCGCCGCCGAAGAGGCTCAGCGTGGCTCCCCGGTTGGCCTGCGATTCGCGAACCACGCCGATCATCCCGACGATGGTTACCCCGTCCTCTCCGTAAACGGTTGGAACGGGTGGTTGCGGTTGGTTTCCGTTGCCGAGGACTGCGCTCATGCCTGCCATTTCTCCGATAACACGACCATGTCAGCGTAGTTTAGACCATTTACCTTCGGTTGCGTTCATGGCAGGAAAATCGGATATCAAATATTGCGTTTGGGGTTGACAAGCATCTTCTGGCGATATAGTATGTATTCAAGGTGCTGGGGGTACAGGGAACTCCCGCCCACCGAAAACCCGATGGCCGGACCATCGTCAGCGCAGGAGGTTAGAAGTGGTTACGCTGATTGAGCTGAACCATAGCTGGCATTTCCCCTGTAAACGCCCTGTCGGCGGTACCGCGGTGGCATGACGATGCTGGGTGGCCGCTGACAGGGTCAAAACCCGTCAGCCTGTCGCATCCTTGGCGGCGGACGAAGGGAAAACCAGCAACCGGGGCCTCGACTGTTTATCGGGCCCCGGTTTCAGTCTGCGCCGACTAAGCAAGTGATAGTCGTCGTCAGGTTACTGACCCGGCTTCCAACTCTCTCACCGCGGCCTGGTACTGTTCAGGCGTATTGACGTCCCAGAGCAACTCGGCGGCGCCTAGCTCCACTCGCTGCGTGGCGTCGCGATGACGTTCCGTGACCGCTCGCATACCCTGGGTTTTCTCGTCGATGGCGATGAGTTCGCTGTACAGGCTCCGGCTGACGACGATGGGATGGCCGCCTTTTCCACGGCAGGTAGGGATGGTGATGAGATTTGCGTCTCCGTCGAGATGGGCGTGTAACGTTCTCTTGATGATCCTAGCTGAACGCGGCTGGTCCACGTTCAGCATCAAGATCGCCGCGTCGGGATTGGCGGAGGGTCCAAGCGCCCAGAGGCCCGTCTTGATTGAGGTAGTTTTCCCCTGAGCGTAGTCCTCGTTGACTACGCACCGCACTTTGCCAAGGTTGTACACGTCCCGGTTGGCGCCGACCCGCGCCTGCAACTCGTCGGCCCGGTGGCCCAGCACTACGACAACCTCGTCCGCCCCGGCCTCCCGCAGCGCGACTATCTGGTGGATGATCAATGGCCGGCCCTGCCAGTCCAGCAGTGCTTTCAACTGGCCCATTCGCCTTGAAACCCCGGCGGCGAGAAGTATCGCGGACGTGGAGAGCGCCGTGTCAGCCATGTCGGACCATCACCGGCCTACGAGACAACTGGATGGTTCGATGGTCAGTCCGCGGTGGCTCCCATGGCGCGGTTGGCACGCCGCTCGGCACGTTCCAGGTACCAGTCGTCCATGGTCATCGGGCTGCCCTTGCCGCCGCGGCGTGCCATGATGATCTCGGACATGATGCTCACGGCCAGCTCTTCAGGCTCCAGGGCGCCGATGTCCAGGCCGATGGGCGCGCGGACCTCGGCCAGACGCTCGCGCGGCACCCCTTCCTGCAACAGCCGCTGGTAGATCATCAGCGTCTTGCGCCGGCTGCCCAGCAAACCGATGTACCGCGCCTTGGTGGTCAACGCCGACTCCAGCGCCACGTCGTCGAACCAGTGCCCCCGGGACGCCACCACGATGAAGCTGTTGACGTTGATGTCCAGGTGGTCGGCCCAGTTGGTGTAGGGCGTGACGATGGTCTCTTCAGCGTAGGGGAAACGCTCGGGGTTCGAGAAATCCTCGCGGTCGTCGATGATGTACACCCGGTACCCCAGTTGGTGGGCCAAGTCCGCGGTGGCCTTGCCAACGTGTCCGCCACCCACCATGACCAGCGTTGGCGGTGTGGTGAACCCTTCCACGAACAGTTCTGTCTTGTCGTCGATGTCCACCGACTCGTTGGCGCCCACAGCCGCAACGCGGCCCGCCGATTCCAGCGCGATTTCATCCAGCTCGGCGGTTCCGATACCACCGGCGATTGAACCGTCGGACCGGAGCAGCAGCTTGGCCCCAAGCGGAGCGGTGTTCCCTTCCGACCTTACAACCGTAGCCAGCGCAGCCGGCTCCGCGCCGTCGTATGCTCCAAGCAGCTCGGAACCAATGTCGGAAAAATCGTCGGTATCCCAGAAGGGCTCCAGGTAGAAGTACATCGTGCCGCCGCAGACCAAGCCGTCACGGGCCGCGATGTCTTCGTTCAGGTAATAGTCCTTGAACTCCGCGCCGCCCTGGTTGCGCAGGATCTCCCGTGCCGCGAACCAGATGTCTCCTTCCACGCAGCCACCGCCGAGGGTGCCTACGGCGCTGCCGTCTTCGCGCACCAGCAGCATCGCGCCGGCCTTTTGCGGCGTGGAGCCCTTGGTGCGCACTACCGTGGCCAGCACGCAGGGATTGCCCGATTCCAACTGGTTTACCGCTTCCTGAATGACGTCGCGCACGCTTTCACCTGCCTGATGCCCGAATCTGTCGAGCTAGTACGCCGATTCACGCCGGAACCCACCGTTGCGCCGGCATCGACATGATATCAGCATTATACATCAACCTCGTTTCCCGTTCGCGTTCCCGCGTCCGGGAAAGACCCCGGAAACGGTTGCATCGTGCCACCGCGCGGCCGCCGCCCGGTGGCATCTGCGTCGGGCCATCGTGTATGATTGTCAGCCACAAGTTGGGGTTTTTGAGTTCGCCACACCTCTTTTGTCGAACGGCGGTGACGAAGATGACTGTGAACCAGCGAAGGGTTACCAAACCGGTATACGTCGGCGGCGTGAAGGTTGGCGGAGACGCCGACATCACCGTGCAGTCGATGACCAAGACTGACACCCGTGACGTCAAAGCCACTGTCCGGCAGATCCATGAACTTGAAGAGGCCGGCTGCGAGATCATCCGCTCCGCTGTGCCCGACATGGAAGCCGCGAAGGCTATGGCGGAGATCAAGAAGCAGATCCGCATACCCCTAATCGCCGACATCCATTTTCACTATCAACTGGCGCTGGAATGCGCCGCCGGCGGCATCGACTGCCTGCGTCTCAATCCCGGCAACCTGCGCAACGAGGACCAGGTGAGACAGGTGGTCGTCGCGGCCAAAGAGCGCGACATTCCCATTCGCATCGGTGTCAACTTCGGCAGCCTGCCACCCGTGGGCGGCATCGGCCGGACCCGCGGGTTCTCCCGCCACATGGACCTGGTCAATCGGCTGCCCAAGGCCGGCGAAGCCCAAGCCGGTGACTACAGCATTGTCGACCACATGGTCGCCACTGCCCTGTGGGAAGTAAGCCTTCTGGAAGAGCAGGATTTCGACCAGATCAAGATTTCCATGAAAGCGTTCGATGTTCCCACCACCGTCGAGGCCTACCGTCGTCTGGGAGAAATGGTGCCCTACCCGTTGCACTTGGGAATCACGGAGGCCGGAACTGCCAAGTCGGGTTCCATCCGCACCGCGGTGGGGTTGGGCGTGCTGCTGTACGAAGGCATCGGAGACACGATCCGCGTGTCGTTGAGCGATGACAGCGTGGAGGAGGTGATTGCGGGGTACGAAATCCTGAAATCGCTGAACCTGCGGGACAAGGGGACGACCATGGTCGCCTGCCCCAGCTGCGGCCGGGCCGACGTGGACATACGCAAGCTGGCCAACGACGTAGACGACCTGCTCAAGAAGACCGACAAGAACATCAAGGTCGCGGTCATGGGCTGCGAGGTCAACGGTCCCGGCGAAGCCAAGGACGCCGACGTGGGCATTGCTGCCGGCGCCGGCCGTGCCATTATTTTCCGAAAGGGCGAAAAAATCCGCGTCGTTCCCGAAGCGGAGATGCTCACCGCCCTGATGGAGGAGATCGAAAAGACGCCGGTCAAAGTCTGACCGCCGATGTACGAGATCCTGCAAACTCCAGAATTCAGTGAGTGGCTGGACGGGCTGGATCCTACGGCCACAAACCTTATTCTCGGAGTGCTTGACCGTATGGCGCAAGGTAATTGGGGAGACTACAAGCCCGTCGCCGGAATAACAGGGGTATTCGAACGTCGCCTAATGGGTAGGGGTCCGGGCATCAGGCTGTATTTTTGCCGGCAAGGTGCCTCCGTCGTATTGTTCTTGACGGGTGGAGACAAGGCTTCGCAGCAGCGCTCGGATATTGCACGTGCCCGTCGTCTCCGTGAGCGCTACACATAAAGGAGCGAATACAATGGCTCTCATCAGGCATGATGATTATGCTAGAGATCGGGCAAACCGTGATCCTGAATTTGCCCGCCTGAGGCTTGAAACCGCGATTGAACTCCTGGACGGCGGTGATGAAGACCGCCGCATCGCCATGCGGATACTGAGGGACCAACTTGGCCTCTCTGAAGACGAAATCCGCGAACTGGAGCACAAAGAGACTGCCGCATGATCAACGTTGCCACAGCAGAGGCTATCGCCCCCTTTGACGTTGCCGCCCTGGAGGACCAAGGCATACCCAAATTGCCCACCGAACGCGAGGTGCTGCGTCGCCACTTGCTTGACACCATCGCGCGGGTACGTCCCATCCTGGAGGCGGACGCCGAAGACAACGACGCCGGCGAGACGCTTTCATGGCCGTCGGTGGTGGCGCTGTACCGAGAGGGTCTGCTGTCGTTGAAAGTCCCGCGGGAACTGGGTGGCCCGGACGTGGACCCGCACCTCTACCTCGAGCTGTGCGACGAACTTTCCTACGTTAACCCGTCTGCCGGTTGGTGCGCGTTCATCAACAGCACCAGCGCCGCGTTCCTGGGAGCTTTCCTTCCCGATGCGGGCGTGGAGCGCGTGTTCGCCGGGCGTGCCATGCCCATCGCTTCCGGCGCATTGATCCCGCGCGGGGTCGCCACGCCGGTAGAGGGTGGTTGGCGGGTCAGCGGTCGGTGGCCTTTCGCCAGCGGCTCGGCCCATTCCTCCTGGCTCCTGGCGGGCTTCCGCATAGTCCGCGATGACAGACCGGGCCCCGAGCACATGGTGATGGCCGCGCCCATCTCTGCGGTGCGTTTTGTGGACAACTGGCAAGTCATGGGCCTCAAGGGCACCGGCAGCCGCGACTTCGTACTCGAAGACCATTTCGTGCCTGAAGAATTGGCCTTCGACCTGATCACTACTGACCCGCGCCGGGGCGGGCCGCAGTTCTGGCTGGGCCGTCCGGGTTTCGTCACGCCCGACCACGCTGCGTTCGCCCTGGGTGTCGCCCGGCGCGCACTGGATGAAATCGCGGCGCAAGCCGGGTCCTACAGCCGCGGCTACCTCACCTCCACCATCGCCCAGCGCGGCGCTTTGCAGCACGATCTCGGTCGCTGCGACCAGGAGTTACGCGCTGCCCGCGCCCTGTGCCGGGAGGCCATCGCTGACGCTTGGGAGTTCTGCCTGCGCGGAGAACGGCCGGATCTCGAACGTCAGCTGCGCCTGCGTGGAGCCTGCGCCTACGCCACCGACGTAGCGTGCCGGGTTGCTACCACAGCCTTCCGCTACGGCGGCGGCAACGCCATCTACAACGACCGCGTCCTGCAACGCTGCATGCGCGACATCAACGCAGCGGCTCAGCACTTCATGGTCAACACCAGCGCCTACGACAACCTGGGCCAGTTCCGCCTCGGTATGTCCAACGTCAACCCGATGGGATGATGGAGTGCGCCAAATGCCGAAACCACGCAGAAATCGGAAGACTGTGAGGAAGGGCCCTGGCGGTAGCCTCGGCCGCCGGAGCAACCCGACCGCTCGCAGGGAGGCCGCAGCCTTGATACAGGCCGGCAAGGCCAAGGCCGCGTCAGCGGAGTACGACGCGGCGATCATTGACTTTGAACGAGCTATCGAGGTCGATTCCTCGACCGCGCTCACTCGCCTCAACCGATACGAAATTGCCGGGACTTACAACAATCGAGGAGTGGCCAGAGCCAACAGAAGTGATCACCAAGGGGCTATTGCCGACTATGACCGCGCGATCGCTCTCCAACCGGATTTCGCCGTGGCTTACAATAATCGAGCCAACGCACACAAGGCCAACCGAGATTTCGACGACGCGATGGCCGATTATGATCGCGCCATCGCGATCAATCCCCGCGATGCGATGGCATATTACAACCGAGGACTGTTGCAAGACGACCAGGGAAACCCCGCCGATGCTATCGCCGATTTTGACAAGACGATCTCGATTGTTTCGGACGATGCGGATGCCTACTACGGTAGGGCCAACGCTCGTTTCGCAATCGGCGAATTGCGCGATGCGATTTCAGATTACGGTCTAGCCATCTCAATAGACCCCGGTCACGCCCTGGCGTACAACAATCGTGGCAACGCCAGATCCGCCGACGGGGACCTCGCAGGCGCCATAGCCGACTACGACCGGTCCATAGAGATTGATCCTGCTAGTCCGATAGCCTACGACAACCGCGGAGTTGCCAAGCGGCAGCGAGGTGATGTCCGCGGTGCGCTTGAAGATCACAACCTCGCGATTGCCCGTGACCCCGGTTATGCGGCTGCTTACTACAACCGCGGGAACGCCAACATAAACATGGACGATATCGCAGGTGCCATCGCCGATTATGACCAGGCGATCAACCTCCGCCCCGGCTATGCACCTGCCTACAACAACCGGGGTATCTGCAAACGATGGCTGAACGATCTCACTGGCGCCGAAGCTGACCTCAACTGCGCCATTTCGATCGACCCGGATCACGGCAATGCGTATGTCAATCGTGGAAGTGTGAGGGCGGAGTTGGTTCGCAATCAGAGTGCCTTGGACGATTTAACCCGGGCGATTGCCCTCAACCCGAATGAGCCGTCCGCTTACAACAACCGGGGAATAGTCAGGGTAGATCTGGCTGACCATGACGGTGCCATGGAGGATTACGGACGGGCCATCGATCTTGATCCCGATGAGCCGTCCGCCTACGTCAACCGGGGTAACGCCCACTTCGTGCGGGGCTGTTTTCTGGGCGCTATTGCCGACTATGACCGGGCGATCGCCCTGGATCCCTACTTCGCTGCTGCCTGCAATGGCCGAGGAGCGGCCACCGCAAAAAACGGCGATTATGAGCTAGCACTCCAGTATGTCGGGCTAGCCGTCAATCTGGACCCTGAGAACGCATCTTACTACAACAACGCGGGCATCATAAGCGCTGCGTTTGAAGAATTTTCCGATGCCGAAGATTATTACTGCCGGGCCATTGAATTGGCTCCGGATCAGGCATACCCATACGTTAATCGGGGCGCCTTGCGGGCCGAACACGATGACCTCGATAGCGCCCTCGCCGATTTTGACCAGGCGATCCTCCTCGATCCTTCTCATGCGGTCGCCCACATCAATCGCGGCCTGGTCTTCCTAATCCTCCAGCGTAACGACCAGGCAATCTCGGACTTTACCGAAGCGGTGTGTGGAAACCTGTCCAACCCGGAGTTGGCCGAAGCTCAGCAACTACGTGGGGACGCCTATCTCGCCGCTGAAGATTTCGAAAGGGCTCTGGCCGACTACGAGCAGGCAGTGCAACTGGATTCGGAAACCCCGGAGAGAGCCGCAGCCCATCACAACTCGGGAGTTATTTGGGCTTGTCGAGAGAAATATCGTGAGGCTGTCATTCATTACAACCGCGCCTTGCGCCTTGACGACACAGACCCGGAGTTTTGGAATAATATCGGCGACGCCTACTTTCATCTTGAAGAATTCAACAACGCCATCACTTGCTATGGTCGATCTCTAAGCAACGCCGTCCAACATGATCCGGACCATGCCGAAGCTTGGTATTACAGAGAATCTTGGTACTACATGGGTCAGGCGTACCAGCGGTTGGGCGACGAGACCAGAGCGTCGGAATGCGAAGCCGAGGCTTTGCGACTCGGATACGAACCGGAAAGCCGGCTGGAGGTGCGGATATCTCGACGGTTCGTCTTTCGAGCCGGTCGGCCGGTATTGAGCTGGTCTCTTGGAGAAGTGTTCAGCCGCGCGATTGATTTCGCGCCTGCGGCAGGCCGGCTGGCGCTCGGTTTAATGGGCATCCAATCGTAGCCTGGTCCAACACATGCTCAGTCGTTTCGCGTTTCTTCGAGCCACCCGAGGAGCTGCCCAACCATGCGCATTTCCCGTCTTGTAACTCGCACCCTTCGCGACGACCCTCCTGAGGCCGAAACCGCCAGCCACCGCCTGATGCTGCGGGCCGGCCTCATCCAGCAAGTCGCCGCCGGCATCTACGCCTACCTGCCCCTGGCGTGGCGTTCCATGCAGAAGATCGAGCAGATCGTTCGCGAGGAAATGGACGCCGCCGGCAGTCAGGAGCTCCGTATGCCCGCCCTGCAGCCGATGGAACTTTGGGATCAGACGGGCCGCGCTGCCGCTTTTGGCGATAACATGTTCTCGCTGGAAGACCGTCGGGGTCGCCCCCTGGCTTTGGCGCCCACCCACGAGGAAGTGGTCACCAACATCGTGAAGGGCAACGTACAGAGCTACCGCGACCTGCCGGTGATCCTTTACCAGATGCAGACCAAGTTCCGGGACGAACCCCGTCCCCGCGCCGGTCTCGTTCGCGTCCGGGAGTTCACCATGAAGGACGCTTATTCCTTCGATGCTGACGACGACGGGCTGGACGTGTCCTATCAAGCAATGGCCCAGGCGTACCGCAACGTGTTTCGCCGTTGCAGCATCCCCGTGGTGATGGCCGAGGCGGACAGCGGCGCCATCGGCGGCAAGGACTCCCACGAATTCCTGCTCCCCACCGACACCGGCGAGGACACGGTGATCACCTGCCCGTCCTGCGGGTATGCGGCCAACGCCGAAAAAGCCGCTGGCGCATATCCGGATCAGCCCGTTCCTGACCCGCTTCCTCTTGAAGAGGTCAGCACCCCAGGAATGAAGACCATCGCTTCCCTGTGCGAGTTCCTGGGCGTTGAAGAAGCCCAAACCCTGAAGGCAGTGTTTTACGCAGCCGACGGCGAGGTGCTGTTCGTCACCATCCGTGGGGATCTTGAGGTCAACGAGGTCAAACTCAAAAACGCCCTGCATTGCAACGAACTGCGCCTGGCCGAAGACGAGGAGGTCGCCGCCGCCGGTATCGTCGCTGGCTCAGCCTCTGCCATCGGCATCAGCAACATCCGACGCATCGCCGATGAGTCCATCACCAACGGCGGCAACTTCGTGGTCGGCGCCAACAAGCCCGACACGCACTACCGCAACGCCAACTACCCGCGGGATTTCGGCGCCGATCTGGTCACCGACATCGCGCTCACCGAACCCGGGCATCTTTGTGCGCTGTGTGGAGCCGCGCTCCAGTTCACTCGTGGCGTCGAAGTCGGCCACATCTTCAAGCTGGGCACTTTTTTCAGCGAATCGTTGGGAGCTTACTATCTGGACTCAGACGGCGAGCAGCAGCCCATCACCATGGGTTGCTACGGCATCGGGGTCAGCCGGATCCTGGCCGCCGCAATTGAACAGAACCACGATGGGCGCGGTATCGTGTTCCCGCCGCCGATCGCTCCTTATGGCGTGCATCTGGTCGGCCTGAACATGTCTGACGATGCTGTGGCCGAAGCCGCCACCGACCTGTACGACCGCCTGTGGGCCGCTGGCATCGAGGTACTTTTCGACGACCGCACCGACGCCGCCGCCGGCGTGAAGTTCAACGACGCCGACCTGATCGGCTTGCCGGTCCGGCTGGTGGTGAGCCCGCGCAATCTCCGCCAGTCCGTGGTCGAAATGCGGGGCCGAACCTCTGAGGATGCGGAAATGATCCCGCTGGACGAAGCGGTCGACGCGGTGCGGGCGCTTTTAGGAGCGCGATAAACTTGCCCTCCGAATCCCCGGAGCTGCGCCCACTGAACGTGTGGGAGCGGGGATTCACCACGATTTACGGCGGTATCCCCAGCAGCTTCATGCTGTTCATATTGCGGGCGGTTTTCCTGCTGCTCAGCGGGCCGGATCTGAGCGCGTGGCACTTCGTGCGCTACACCTTCGGCTTTGACGCCGGCCTGGACATTCACGTCGACGCGGTGGATACGTACTACTTGCCCAACTTGATGGCCAGCGGAATGTACGGAGTGTTCTATTTTACCTGGGGCCGCTCCCTGGGGCACATGGCGGCCGGCGCCCACATCGTGGACGCGCGAACCGGGAGACGGATGCGCCCCTGGCAAAAGGCGGTGCGCAGCGCTCTCCAAATACCTGCGGCCTATCCACCGATCTGGCTCATCGTGCAGCTGGTATCAGTAGCTCTGGTGATGGTTGACCGGGAACGGCGGCGGTCGCTTTACGATCTGGCGGCTCACACCGTGGTGGTGATCGGAAACCCGATTGAAGAGGAACCGGCAGCGGCCCGGCAGCGGAGTTGGGTGTCCTCCCTGTTCGGACGACTGGCCGGTCGGGAACCCAGCGGGTAATGGCAGGGAACGACTATCGGGATCAGTATCACGGCTCCAAGATAAGTTTGCCGAAGAAGTTGGTGGCTTCCATGTCGCTATGGGCGTCGGCGGCGCTGGCCAGCGGATAGGTCCGGTGGATGGCCGGCTTGATGACGCCGCGATTGAGGCTCGCCACAATCTGGCGCATATCCTCGCGGGAGCCCATGTACCCGCCGTAGATTTCGATTTGCCGGCTAAACAGCAGACCCAGGTGCAGCTCCGCGCGCAGCCCGCTGGTCGCGCCGCAGATGCAATACCTGCCGCCGGGCCGCAGCGCGCGGAATCCGTGCGCCCAGACGTCCGCGCCAACGTGGTCGACCAGAAGGTCCACTCCGGCCCCGCCGGTGATTTCGCGGACTCGCTGTGTGATGTCTTCCTCGTTGTAGTTGATCACGTGGTCCGCGCCGAGGCTGCGGGCCAGTTCCGCTTTCTCAGGCGTGCTGGTAGTGGCGATTACGGTTGCGCCCACCACGTTCTTGAAGACCTGGATTGCGGCCGCGCCGACGCCGGCCGACGCCGAAAACACCAACGCCGTCTCCCAGGGCTGGAGGGCGGCCCGACGCACTGCCATGTTCCACACCGGAAGATACGTCGTGGGAACCGCGGCGGCGTCAGCAAAGGACACGCCGCCATCCAACTTGTACGCGTTTACTTCCGGGACTACCACCAACTCCGCATAGCTGCCGTCCATCGCCGTGCCCAGGAATCGACTGCGGCGGCACAGGTCGTCGCGTCCGGAGCCGCACCACTGGCACACGCCGCAGGCCAGCCTGGGGTTGACGACGACTCGGTCGCCGGCGCTCAGTGTGCTGACAGCGTCGCCGGTGCCCACCACCTCGCCGGCGGTGTCGCCGCCCAGGATCAGCGGCGGCGGGAATTCCCGCTCCAGTCCGCGCTGGCCCTCTCGGGTGAAAATATCCAGGCGGTTGAGCGCGCTGGCGCCGACGCGGACGACGATGTCTGACGGACCGGGAGACGGGTCAGGACGGTCCCCGTACTGCAGCACGCCTACGTCTCCGTGGGCTTCAATGTAAACGGCTTTCATTGTTGGCTTTCCCTCCTGGTTCCGTCATTCGGACGGTGGACGCCGGTTCCGGTAGCAGTCTTTGCACAGGAACACGACGGCCAGGGTTTCATCATGGCTCGCGGCCCTCCCGCAGCGGGGAGCGTCGCTGTCCGGCGACCACGGCTGATGGAACGGGCCGCCGCACATCTGGCAGGTCGACCGGTGCGGCCCGTTCAGTTCGTCGTTGCATACCACACAGTAAACCGGACCCGAGACCTGGAATATGGTTGCCACTGCACTACCTCCCTGCAATCCGCCATCGGCGGACTCTAACACGCGATTCTATCTGATGCTTGGGCCCACTTTCGGGCCAATTCCTGCTCGTCCCGGACGGAGTGAGTCTCGCCGTCCAGATGCGCCCGGCGCAATTCGCGCAGAGCTTCTCCCATTCCGGGCCCGGCGGGAACACCCAACGCCAACAGGTCATGGCCTCTGAGTCTGGGAGCCACCGACCACCAATCGGATAGGTAACTTTTGATCTGGTTCGCGGCCGGGGCGCCCGCCATGATCATGGCCGCGCGCAGCGCGTCCGGCGCCAGGCCGTCGAGCAAGGCACAAACTTCGGAGGGTTTTGATGCGCTGCCCAGCGCCGTGGCGATCCCACGTATGCGAAATGTGTCCCGGATCAAGCGCGCCCAATCCGATGGCGCGTTGACCCTGGCGCTGAGGGCAGCGCCCTCATCCGCGCTCAGGGGCCAGATCAGTGTCGCCAACCACGCCAGCGGCGTAACCGGCTCCTCAACCTCCGGCAGATGGCCGGCGGTCAGGGTCGGATGGATGGCCGAGAGAGCGCCACAGTCGTCGGCCGCTCGCAACGGCGCTGCCGGATTGGGCTCTTGCAGAATCCGCTCCAACTCATGCCGCAAGCGGTCACCCGTAAGGGTCGACAGCGCTCGCCCAGCCAGAGCCTCGGCCATGAGGCGCGCCGTTTCCGGTTCGATAGTGAACCCGAACCGCGCCGCGTAGCGCACGGCGCGCAGGATCCTGGTGGGGTCGTCAAGAAAACTTCCCGGGTGGAGTACTCGAATCAGGCCCGCCTCCAGGTCGGCCCGTCCCCGGTGAGGATCCACCAGGTTGCCAATAGAGGCCGGCAGCGGCATCGCCATCGCATTGATGGTGAAGTCCCGCCGCGCCAGATCATCGGCAATCCCGCCCGGTTCTACGTCGGGCAGCGCGCCGGGCGAGATGTAGGTTTCCCGCCGCGCGGTGACCAGGTCAATCGTGAGTGACCCGGCGGTGACGGTAGCAGTACCGAACCGCTGGTGAACCGTCAGACGCCCCTGGATGTCGGCAGCCAGCCTCTTGGCCACCGTCACCGCGTCCCCAACCACCGTTAAGTCAAAGTCGGTAGTGGGAACCCCCAGCAGACAGTCGCGAACCGGGCCGCCCACCAGGTAGGCCTGAAACTCCGAGTCGTGTGCAATGCGGGTGATGCAGTCCAAAACGAACCGGTGGGCATCAACGGCATTGCCGTTGCCATCACCACCGGTTGTCGTCAAGTCCGTCGATGTCAGCATGTTTCGTTCGGTTCGGTCACCATAACCAAACAGAGTGTATCGCAAGCCTCCCGGCCCGGCAACATGGATACTCGTTCGAGAATACAGTCCGGCCAAGCCGACACGAAGGGAGCACCTCCGGGGTGCGCTATACTTCCATTGTCATCTTGATCGACGGAGCGAAAGAACGCTATGGAAACGGTAGGATTCATTGGTTTGGGGAACATGGGCGGCGGGATGTCGGCCAACATTCAGCGGGCCGGCTACCCGATGATCGTCTACGATCTGCGCGAGGAGGCGGCGCTGCCCCTGCTGGAGGGCGGCGCGCGGCTGGCCAACACGCCGGCGGAGGTGGCGGAGGCCAGTGACGTTACCTTCACGTCGCTGCCGGGTCCCTACGAGGTCGAGGCGGTGTCCACGGGGGCTTCGGGAGTGCTGGAGGGGATCCGGCCGGGGAGCGTGTACATCGACCTGTCGTCGAGCCGGCCGACGCTGATACGGGAGATCGAGCCGCAGTTTCGGGCGAAGGGGTGTCACGTTTTGGACGCGCCGGTGAGCGGGGGGAAGACGGGAGCGGCGTCGGGGAACCTGGCGGTGATGGTGGGAGGAGACCGGGAGGTGTTTGATCGGGTGAAGCCGATCCTGGACGCCTTTGGAGACAAGGTGTTCTATGCGGGGGAGATTGGCGCGGGCAGTGTGGCGAAGTTGGTGCACAACATGATCGGACACAGCGTGCGGCAGGCCATCGCGGAGGGTTTGACCCTGGGCGTCAAGGCCGGCGTCGAGCCCGAGGCCCTCTGGGAATGTATCCGTCGTGGCTCCCTCGGGCGCATGCGGGTGTTGCACGAGGGGTTGGTGCGGACGATGTTTCGCGGGGAGTTTGAGCCGGCGAGTTTCGCGTTGAACCTGGCGTACAAGGACATCTCGCTGGCGACGGAACTGGCGCGGGAATACGACGTGCCGATGCCCATGTCCACGCTGGCCGAGCAGATCGCTCTGCAAGCCATGAACCGCGGCTGGGCGGAGTCTGACAGCAGCATCACGGTGCGTCTCCAGGAAGAGCAGGCGGGCGTCGAGGTTCGCGCGGCACATGTTGATCCGGTCCGTGCTGGCCGCTTCATTACTACCCACCCCGACGACGAGTAACCAGCCCTCTTCCATGCTCTGCTGAAGTCCCAGCGCCAAATGGAGCGACCCATGAATCTAAACACGTACCTCCACTTCGACGATAATTGCCGGGAAGCCTTCGAGTTTTACCGTTCCGTCTTCGGCGGCGAGTTCGGCGCCCTGCTGACCTTCGCTGAGGGCCCGGACGATATGCCCCCATTGCCCGAGCACGAGCAAAATCGCATCATGCACGTCTCGCTGCCCGTAGGCGGCGGCGTGCTCATGGGCAGCGATTCCTGCTCCGCCTTCGGACCGCCTCCGAACGCAGGCAACAACTTTTCCATCAGCATTTCCACCGATAACCGCGAGGAAACCGACCGACTTTTCGGCGCTTTGTCCGACGGCGGAAGCGTGGCGATGGATCCCCAGGATGTGTTCTGGGGCGCCTACTTCGGCATGTGCACCGACCGTTTTGGCGTCAACTGGATGCTCAGCAACGAAGCCCAGTCCCACTGACTCGCAACCCCGGCGCCTCACCCAATTCCTGAAACAGCTAAGGAGGATACGATGGCGGACCGCAATCTAACCATCGACTGTCAGGTGCACTGCTACGAACTCAACACACCCGCGCGCCCCTGGGCCGGCTACCTGCAGGGCCCGGATCAGGCGACCGGGGACGATATGGTCGCCGCCATGGATGCCGTCGGCGTCGACGGCGCCATCCTGATCTCGCCATTCTCCATGTACCGCTACGACGCCAGTTACGCCTTGGAGGTCTACGATCAGCATCCCAACAAGTTCGGTTTGGTTCGGCCTTTCGATCCCGAGTCACCGTCAATCGACGAGGAGATGGCGGAATGGACCGGACGGCTTGGTGTGGTCGGCGCACGCATCATGCTGCGCGACGTGGACTACGAGGCCGACCATCCCGGCGTGAACCAGATCATCGCGGCCGGTGGCCGCGCCGGCGTTCCGGTCAACATCATGTGCGCCACCAAGCTGCCCTTGATGCTTGAACTCGCCCGCCGCAACCCGGACACGCAGTTGATTGTCGATCACCTCGGGCTGGCGCAACCGTTCGAGCCGCCGGCTCCGCCGGAACCCTGGGCCGATCTCGCCAACGTCTTGGCCCTGGCGGAGTGCGACAACGTTGCCATCAAGATCTCCGGCGCTGGCACACTGGCCCACGAGCCGTTCCCCTACCCCGACATTTGGGAACCCCTGCACCGGATTTTCGATGCCTTCGGCTTGGAGCGCTGCCTCTGGGGCACCGACTGGACCCGCGCCGTCAACCTGCTGAACTACGAGCAGGGTGTCGAAGCCTTCCGCGTCACGGACACACTGACGGACGCTGATCGGGCCATCCTGATGGGCGGGGCGCTGACCAACATTTACAAGTGGTCGCCTAACGTGGGGGATTAGCGTACCGGGATAAAACGCATCGGCGGCTTCCGCGCGGAGGCCGCCGATTTTGTTTTGATCCGATGGTGGGCCTGACTTGACGGTAGGCAGTACCATCTTCGAGATGTGGATGAAACTATAATCGCTCATCAAACACCATCTGATTTTGCCATCACTCGCCGAAATTGCCAAGATGAAGGTGTGCTAAAGCATCTTTGGCCATAGGCTGCCCAGCGGAGACCACAGCATGGTCGGGTCATTACAGAGAAGCAACCAACTGCGCTATGGCCTTAATTATCCACGGCAACCTCATTGCCCCCACGATGCTTGCCGCCAGCCAAGAGTAATGCTTGACCGCTTGGCTATACGCATACGAGTAGTTCCCTTCCGGGTCAAACCTGCGGGATAGATCGTCCCAATTGCTTGATTGTTGAGCTGTGTACCGCGCCGCCTGGAGCGCCAAGAACACAACCACAACTGTAATGATGCTTTCGATAGCGAACCTAGTTAGTCCGGGGTCCATTCACGTCCTCTTCCTTCTTGTTCAAGAGGCTCCAAGGGTTGGAACAACTTGAGGGTCATCTACCACATGCGGGGCTGGTATTGCGTCGCTCTCAACGTGAGGGTCAGGATGAAAAACTGACCGGATAGCCTCCAGTTCAGAGGTATTCGGAAGGTGGCAAAAGACGCTCAGCCTCCGGATATGGCGGGATATTCCGTACCCCGTGGCATATGCGACATTCACATTCCGGGTCTTGGTCGGCAATCAGCCCGTGCAGCATGTTGATGTAGGCCAAAACCTTGCCCCGGTCCACGCCATCCAGGTAGAGTTTCTTCCTATCCTCCTGGCGAACCCAAGGCGCTGGTATATTCGACATATGCAGTGGTTACCAACCACAGTTACTGCAACGGGCGTCGAAATACTGGCGGCTCTCTTGGTCCCGTCCCGTCACATATATCTCTCCACTAGGTCCGGTCTCGTACCTTTCCCCACGTCTCAGAAATTCTCTTTGGTCAGCCCCGCACCATGCGCAATCGATGGCCATCTTGTCTCCCATGTCTTGCTCAGTATTCATAACGTCCTCGGACATCATCGGAGATCACAAAGTCGTAGCCCGTCAGTTCAAATTGAAGGATAATGGGATTTCAATCGGCAGTTCCACTTATGGCAGCGTAAACATCATATCCTGGGCTTGTTCTTCAGTGGACTGTTCGCAAAAGCTATCATCCAGAATGTGCTGGTAGCAGGGCTGTGCCTGTTCGTCAACCACCGCCGGCATCAGAGCTGGGAAATACGCCGCTGTTGATGTAGAGGAGCAGGATGATGCTACTTCAACCTATAGGATTCGAGATCCCCATCTGGGTCATCTATTACGTCTTGGCAACGCTCGGCGGGCCGACCCTGCTGCCCATTATTGCTGGCGTCGTTTGCGGTCGTTTCATGGAATGGATTTCGCCCTCATTCGGCCTCACCGTGGGAATCGGCGTAACGGTGGTGGGGGCCACTCCGTATATCGCCTTCGTGTTTGTACTCAGGGAGAACTTCTTCCCTAAACTGGACTTGACAGCTGCTCAATTCTTCGGAAGCCTCGTGGCATTGATTGTTATTCAAGTCCTGCTGGTAGTGGAGTTGTGTCTGCTCGTCAACCGGCGGAGGGACAGGACTTGGGGGATACGTGGCTGGTGGCGCTGATAGGGTTAGCGTTTTGCCGAGCCAGGGTTTGCCGTTCAAGTACAGAGTCAATCCAGGTCAGGGCAAATCAACGCCCACCCTTCCGACAATACCTCCGCTTGCTCCAGCACCGTCCGCGTCGCCTTCTCCTGCTTGTCGGGCGGGTACCCGTGCTTGCGGAGGATACGACGGACGAGAACCCGCAATTGTGCCCGCACGTTCTCCCGCAGCGTCCAGTCAATGGTCACGTTGCGCCGCACCGTCTCGACCAACTCGCGGGCGATGGCGCGGAGGGTCTCGTCTCCCAGCACCTCCACGGCGCTGTCGTTGGTTTCCAGGGCGTCGTAGAAGGCCAGTTCGTCGTCCGTCAATCCAAGCCTTTCGCCCTTGGCGGCGGCTTCCCACATCTCGCGGGCCAGTTGGATCAGCTCCTCTATCACCTGCGCCGCCTCAATCGCCCGGTTCTGGTAGCGGCGGAGGGTCTGTTCTAGCATCTCGGCGAAGGAACGCGCTTGCACCACGTTGTAGCGCCGGCGGGCTGCCACTTCACCCCGGAGCAGCTTTTGCAGCAACTCCACCGCCAGGTTGCGCTGGGGCATCCCCTGAACCTCGGCCAGGAAGTCATCGGACAACACCGAGATGTCCGGCTTGTCCAACCCTGCCGCCGCGAAGATGTCCAGGACCCCTTCCGAAGCCACGGCCCGGGAAACTATCTGACGTATCGCGAGGTTCATCTCCTCGCCCGATTGCCCATCCGAAGGCGACGACTTGGACAACGCCGCCCGCACCGTCTGGAAGAAGCCCATGTCGTCGCGGATGCGGTTGGTCTCCTCGTGGGGCACAGCCAGGGCGAAGGCCTGGGAGAGTTCGCGGACCGCCGCCATGCAGCGGTCCTTGCCGTTTTCTTGACCCAGGATATGTTCCTGAGCGGCGGGAAGAAGCCCCAACCGCTCTGCCGGCGCGCCGGACGTCCACTGCGACCAGTCGAAGCCGTGGAACAAAGCGCAGCACACTTCGTGCTTTTCCAACATGACGGCCACCACCTCTTCCTTGTCGATGGCGGCGCGCCCGGTTCCTCCGCTCTCGGTGTACGTCACCAATGCCCGCCGCAGGTCGTTGGCCAGTCCCAGGTAGTCCACCACCAGCCCGCCGGGCTTGTCCCGGAACACCCGGTTTACACGGGCTATCGCCTGCATCAGCCCGTGGCCCCGCATGGGCTTGTCCAAGTACATGGTGTGCAGGCTGGGCGCGTCGAAGCCGGTCAGCCACATATCCCGCACCAGCACGATGCGGAAAGGGTCGTCGGGGTCCCGGAAGCGGTTGGCCAGCGCTTCCCTTCGGGCCTTGTTCCTCACGTGCCGCTGCCACTCCGGCGGGTCTGAGGCCGAGCCGGTCATCACCACCTTGATGGCGCCCTCGCCGTCGTCGTCGCCATTCCACTCAGGGCGCAGCCGGACCAGTTCCTCGTACAGGTCAACGCAGATGCGGCGGCTCATGCACACCACCATGGCCTTTCCGTCCAGCGCTTCCAGCCGTTCCTCGAAGTGGTCCAAGATGTCTGCGGCTACCTGCCTTACCCGGACGGGAGCGCCGACTATGGCCTCCAACTGCGCCCACTTGGTCTTCAACCGCTCCTTGCGCTCAACTTCCTCGCCCTCGGTGGCTTCCTCGAAATCCGGGTCAATGGTGGGACGCTGGGCGTCGTCCAGTTCCAGCAGGGCCAGGCGGCTCTCGTAGTGGATGGGCACCGTGGCCCCGTCCTCCACGGAACGCCGGATGTCGTAGATGCTGATATAGTCGCCGAACACGGCGCGGGTGTTGGCGTCCTCCAGCTCGATGGGCGTGCCGGTGAAACCGACGAAGGAGGCGTTGGGCAGAGCGTCCCTCATGTGCCTGGCGTAGCCGTCGATGAAGTCGTACTGGCTGCGGTGGGCCTCGTCGGCGATGACCACGACGTTGCGCCGTTCCGATAGGGTGGGATGGGTGTCGCCCCGCTCCTCGGGGAAGAACTTCTGGATGGTGGTGAACACCACGCCGCCGGAAGCCACCGACAACTTCCGCCGCAGGTCGGCCCGGCTCTCGGCCTGCACCGGTGGCTGGCGCAGCAGGTCCTGGCACCGGGAGAAGGTCCCGAAGAGCTGGTCATCCAGGTCGTTGCGGTCGGTGAGCACTACGATAGTGGGGTTCTGCATGGCCGGCTCACGCACGATGGCCCCGGCGTAGAAGGCCATGGTCAGGCTCTTGCCCGACCCCTGGGTGTGCCAGACCACCCCGACGCGCCGGTCGCCAGGTTCGCCGCCTGGCCTTCTTCCCGACTCGTAGCGGCCGCCTTCCTCGGCGACGGCCCGTTCCGCCTGCTGCAACTCCGCCGCTCGCAGGGTCTCGCCCACGGCGGCGCGGACGGCGTGGAACTGGTGGTAGCCGGCCAACTTCTTGACCGGCTTGCCGCTGCCGTCGTCGTCAAACACGATGAAGTCCCGCAGCAGGACCAGGAAGCGCTCCGGTTGGCAAACACCTTCCAACATCACCTGCAACTCGGTCAGGCTGGAATCCGCCAGCGTTTCCCCGGTGGTGGTGCGCCAGGGCTTGAACCACTCCTGCCCCGCGCTCAGGGCGCCGATGCGGGAGGCCAGACCGTCGGAGACCATCAGGACTTCGTTCATTGCGAACAGGGTGGAAAGTTCGGCCTGGTAGGTCTGTAACTGCTGCCAGGCGGTCCAGATGGTGGCGTCCGCGTCGGCGGGGTTCTTCAGTTCGATTACCCCCAGGGGCAGGCCGTTGAGGAACAGGACGACATCGGGGCGGCGGGTGTTCCGGTTCCCGCTCACCGTATCGGTGACCGTGAACTGGTTGACCGCCAGCCAGTCGTTGTTGGCCGGATTGCCGAAGTCCAATACCTGGGCCTGTTGGCCCCGGATGCCGCCGTCGCCGGCCCGGTACTCCACGTTGACGCCGTTGACCAGCATCCGGTGGAACTGCCGGTTGCGGTTCTCCAGGGCGGCCCCTTCGGGCCGGGTCAGCTTGCGGAAAGCGTCTTCAACCGCCGAGTCGGGGAAGTCAGGGTTCAGCCGGGCCAGGGCATCCCGCAGCCGTCGTTCCAGGACCACCTGCCCGTAGTCGGCCCGCTCCGCACCCGGCGTGTTCGGCGCGATGTCCGCGCCATGGGCCACCTGCCAGCCCAAAGCGGCAAGCCATTCCAGGGCGGCAGCTTCGACGGTTGATTCGGTGAGCGTGGTCATGGGCTATTCACAGAGACTAACGGGTTAGGGAGCCAATCGGTCCATTCCCAAGACGAAGGACCCCAGTCCAACGGCCCGTCCTTCGCAAAGCGAGCGTATGGGCACGGCGAACATCCCACCCCCGAAACTGGATGCTATCTCGCCGTCGTAGAGCACCACACCGGAGGCAAAACGATCCCCGGTGGTTTTCTTCAGCTTGTGCAGTCCTCTAAAATCAGAAGTCGTTACCGTCGCTGAGGCTTTCACCTCGACGCCAGCCACTGCCAAAGCTCCTCGCTCAATGACAACATCGACCTCAACTTGGTCTTTGTCCCGATAGTGGAAAAACGACAAAGGCTGCTCCTGGCAGATGGACTGGCGCTTCAACTCCTGGAACACGAAAGTCTCGAGCAACTGCCCGAAGAAGGTACGGTCTTGAGCCAACGCGGGCGGACCGGTCCCCAACAAGGCGCATCCCAGGCCGGTATCCCCGATGTGGAGTTTCGGAGTCTTGACCAGGCGGTTCAGGCGGTTGCTGTGCCACGGCGGGAGCCGTTCAACGAGGAACAGGCGCTCCAGTAGTTCTACGTAGCCGCCGATGGTCGGACGGCTGAGCTGGAAAGGAGCCGCCAGGTCCGAAAGATTGTACAAGCGGGCCGTTTGCGAAGCGGCGGCGCTGAGCAATCGCGGCAGCGCGTCCAGGGCGCTGATCCTGGACATGTCCCGCGCGTCCCGTTGCAGTTGCGTCTCCACGAAGTTCCGGTACCAATTGGCGCGTCGACGGGCCGTGGGACGTTCCAGCGCCGCCGGATACCCGCCGGCAACTATGCGTTCCGCCAGATCATCACCAAGGCGGTTGGTACTGGCAGTCTGAAACCTTCCCCTAAACAGGTCGTCCAGGAAATTGGGCACGCCTCCATATATTTCGTTCTGGGAGAGCGGGTGCAGCCGCAGGACTTCCATCCGCCCAGCCAGGGAGTCCGCCAGCGATGGCAATAGGAGAACCTGTGAAGAGCCGGTGAGCAGGAAACGTCCGGGAACTCGGCGACGGTCTATCTCCTGTTTCAGTGCGGTGAACAGGGAGGGAACCCGCTGTACCTCATCGAGGATTGACCGCTCCGGCAGCCCGGCGACAAACCCCGCCGGGTCCGCGGCGGCGGCGGTGCGGGCCACGTCATCATCGAAGCTGATGTAGTCGTACCCCAAGGAGTCGCCGACCAGCCGAGCCAGGGTGGTTTTGCCGCACTGGCGCGGTCCGTGTACCAGTACGGCGGGAGAATCGGACAATGCTTCGGTCAAAGGCTTTTCGGCGTAGCGCGGGTAGAGCGATGTTGTCTGCATCGTCCAATTGTAACTCTATAATACGTCCAATTGCAAGGTTTCATGGCGTCCGATTGAAATGTTAAAGTACGGCCAATTGAAGGATTGGAACAGTGACAAGGCCGTGACTAGTCCGCAAGCAGGTATTACTGGCGACACTCCAAGTCCGCCTGCTCGACGTCGCTTCGGTTTGGGTGGTCATGGTTGACCAGAGTTCTTGAACGGCGACTTGGCATCCAATAGGAATCCAACGTCTACGCCTACAACCCGGTTTAGTCGTCCGTCTACTCCTTTGGCGTGAGGTAACTCATAGAGAGGTTGAGGCAAGGCCGTGTTGTAGCCGAAAGGATTAACGTAAAGACATACAGAACCCCGTGGGTTATGCGGTACAAAACCATCGAAGAAGATCACCCCCGCCAACCGTGTATACCGTGGTTTGTGTCCCCCTTGAATGAATACCCCATCAGGCTTCCTGACTAGCTGGGCAGGGATTTCAGGATGATTAGGGGAATACCGAACCTGCTCCTTTCCAAAGAGCGCCGAATTTTCAGTCTCCCGGTCAAAACGAATATCCAGCACATTCACCGCCACGATGAGCGGCGCATCCAGTCGGTCGTACTTCTTGGCCTTCTTCAATACCCCTTCCCGGACCTCGCGTGAAGCGTCACCGCTGTAAGAACCCATGGGGCCTATCAGCGACTCCCTGGACCCGCCTTCGACTTTCTGTGCATCTGAAATTGGTTGAAGTTCACCTCTCAGACACCAATTCCTCCCCCTGATTTCGGCGTAGGGCGCGGATTCGTCGCCCATTTCTCGAATTCTCCTCCTTACTTCGTCTGGATCGTTTCCGACGAGCAGTTTCCCGAATTTATCTTCCAGTTCATTTTTGCTCAGGGTTCTGGAAATCCGACCTTCGACAATCAATCGAAGCTGAAAGTCGGAGGAATCCAACGTCTTGATTTTGGCTACAGCATCCTCCAGGTTGCGGTCTACCGCAGACGGACTATCGGCGGGATCAATGGTTGTGGCTTCAATGTGGCAATTTTGATCTCCATGGCCAGCGAGAAAATCGGGTGTCTTGTCCGTATTGTCGGTATCTGTGACACGTACATCGCAGCCAAGTCTCAGCAATGTCTCATGCAAAAGAAGCTCAAACCATGCCCCCTGCGCACCTTTCCTATTTGTCAGTCTCTGCCTTAGAGGGTGTGTGGCAATTGCCAAAAAGTGCACGGGTTGTTCTTGGGATGAGAATGGGATGGTGGTTACGCTGGGGGCATGAGCAGAAAACCTTATCCCAGCGATTTGACCGATGCCCAGTGGAAAGAATTGGCTCCCCTGTTGCCGCCGGACACCAGGCGAGGCCCGCCCAGGACCACGGACCTGCGGGAGGTAGTCAACGGCATCCTGTACGTGCTGCGGGGTGGCATAGCCTGGCGGATGATGCCCCATGACCTGCCGCCCTGGGGCACGGTGTGGTGGTACTTCCGCAACTGGCGCGACGACAGGACCTGGGAGCGGGTAGAAACAGCCCTGCGGGAGCGGGTTCGGGAAGCCGCCGGACGGGATGCCACCCCCAGCGCGGCCATCATTGACAGCCAGTCGGTGAAGACCACGGAAAAAGGGGGCCCAGAGGTTACGACGCTGGCAAGAAGGTAACCGGACGCAAGCGGCATATCGTGGTGGACACCATGGGCTTGCTGCTGGCGGTGGTGGTGCACGCCGCCAACATCCAGGACCGGGACGGCGCCAAGTTGGTGTTGGCCAAGTTGCTGGGTAGTTTCCCCAGGTTGCAGTTGATCTGGGCCGACGCTGGCTACGCAGGTCAGCTGGTGGAATGGGCCCAGACGGTGGGCGGATGGCTGCTGACCGTGGTCAAGCGCAAGCCGGACAGCCACCATTTCGAAGTGCTGCCACGAAGATGGGTGGTAGAGCGAACCCTGGCCTGGTTGAGCCGGTGTCGCCGGTTGAGCAAAGACTATGAGCAACGCACCGAGAGCAGCGAAGCCTGGGTTCAAATCGCCATGGTCCACCTGATGCTCAAACGCCTGCAACCCGCTTGAAACCATTTGTCACACACCCTCTTAGAGACGCACTTGCGCATTGTGGGTACCGCTCGAACCACATAACATACCTCTGGAGGAGCGGCCCTCCGTTGGGAATGTTTGATAGGTTCAACCCTGGGAAGGTATCAGGCGAATGGCTCATGTTGCTTGTAACTCCCTCACCCGCAACTCCCCCGAAATCAGCCTCGGAAGCAACGCATCCCGCTGGGCGGCGAGAGCGCGGGATTCGCGTTCATTGGTCACGATTCTCTTATGAAGCGAATGAACTTGTGCGTCGAATTGTGCCAGCACTGGTTCGTGTGGCATGACAAACCCGATTTTCCGGAAGTTGCTCTTGTTGATTTCAAGGAAAGTAGAGCCATTGGCGTGGTTCACAATTTCGTTGTGGAATGCTTGGCTCCAGTGCAGCATAAAATGGTTGGAGACGGCCTTCCCGGGCGGAACCGCGATAAAACCCTGATTGATCGCCACCGGCACCTGACACATTGCCAAATAACCGATGGGAGCCCGAGATGACAGTAACAACGTGCCTGCCGGTAAAAGCCCAGAGGGAATCTTTGCTAATCCAGCATCCGTTACCTTCCGCTCAGTGTCAAGAATGACAGGCGAACGCAAAACAGAAAGGTCTTTGGGGGTAGCCCAGCAGTGCGTTCCGCCTTCCCAATAATCTGCTCTCTTGGTACTTGGCGTTGTTCCTCCAACGACATCAATAACCTCCCCCAGCGCCTTCACCTCCCACCCCTCCGGTATCTCGCCCAGCTCCGAGTCCACCAAGCGGTCTGGGAACAGGCCCCACAGTTCCGGCGGCAGGTAGGGTTCCCGGCCCTCCAGCTTGGCGCGGACCGGGCCGAAGTCCACGAACCAATCCTGGAAGACGGCGCGCGCCATCTGTTCCAGCGTCTGGTTCATCCGCCGGTTCAACTCAATCTTGTCGTCCAGCGCGCCCAGGACGTGGGCGATGGCTCGCTGCTCCGATATGGGTGGAAGGAGGATTTGCAGATGGTCCAGACAATCCACTGGTACCCTTTGGCGTCCCGAAGTGCCTGTCATTTGGCCGATAGCGTAGTTGCGGACTTCCTTCCATTGGGTTAGGTAATAGGCAAAGTCGTTATCCGTAACGCCTAAACGACCACGAATGACTATGAATTCAGTTGAGCCGTGCGCTTCTAGATTGTCTCCGATGGCCTGATAGCGGGCGATTTTCCCGTTCTCCAAGCATGGAGTAATGCGAGCCATCAGCGTGTCGCCGCTCTGGAATCTGGAGCCGCTACCCTTGAACTCTCGCTCCTCAGCAGAGAGAGTGATTCTCGATTCGGGGTTCACGGATGCCATATCTACAAAGGGATAAACCGCGCCACGTCTCAGCCGGACCGTCGGATTGACTTCTACCGCTTGGCTGAATGGCGTTTCGCTCCACGCGCCCGAAGTAACGGTGAACGCCACTCGCCGGCCATTCGCTCCGTCCTGCACAATCACGTAGTCCCGCTTTATCACCTCTCGGAAGCTCTCGGATATGGAGTGCCAGTCGAGCACGTCTACTCGTATGGGCAGTTCGGAGTCCTCGAAGGCTTCCTTTAGGCGACCGAGCGTCCTCCGGTCCAATGGTCCACTTCCGACAATGGCGAGGTCGAGGTCCGAGTAATCCTTCGCCGTCCATGTCGCGCGGGAGCCGAAGGCTCGCACCTCGCATTCCGGCACATGCCCGTCTAGGATGCGCTCAACCGTCGCGAGGTGATTCGGGTTCAGGTCAATCATTGCGAGCTTCCAATGCCAGTAGGAACCGTTGCGCGTCGTGTGCAAACTCCCTCGTGGCCCTGTAGACCATCATGGCCCTCTCTTCGTCGTAAATGTGGGTGGTGGCGTTCCTCGCTTCATGGTGCTGCATCCACAGGTCCACGTCGGGAATGAGGCGGTTTTCGGCGGCAAGGCGAAACAGCTGACGTCTGGTAACGCCGTCTGCAACTTCAGGGTTGACGTAGGTGCTCAGCCACCGAGCCATCAGCTTCCAGCAAAGTTCGTAAGTGACCTCGAAGTTCTGGATGACCCCTGAGCGGATTCCGTTCCGCTCGACATCGCTCAACTGCCCCATACGAGCGTCGTTCTCGCTCACCGCCAGCAGGTCTGTTAGCGCCTTTATGGAGTTTCGCAAGCTATCCAGTTCGAGCGGCATGATCTTCTCCGTTGCTAGTGGTCACGTTCCAGCCAATTGATCCAATCAAGTTGGGCTACATCCAATTCATGGCTACTCTCATTTGTTTTGCCACTCAGATCTTCATAGGTGATATGCACAGTGAAACTACGGAGCGGCGGAGACGCCAACAGTGACGGTCCAATACCGAAGAACGATTGAATACGCTCACCTTGAGGAAGCAAGTCTGTTCCTCTTCCGCCTGATTGATTCGTGAATGTTGACGACACATCATGAGCCGAAAAGTCATTCATATCCCCTTCAATCGTGAATTCAACATTCTTTGCTGGCCCACGCCCCACATTCGCCAGTACAAAATTGATGGTGTGCGGCTGTTGAGAGTCGGTTGCCAGATACGCAACGACCTTGGGCTCGCTGCCTGACTCTCGCATCAGACGATTTTCGTTCGCCAGGGTTTTTGTTAGCCATGCTGTGATGATGGCAAACACTGCAATGACGACCGTTGCGACCGCCGAGATGAGCCCATGGTTGGCATTCAACCACTCAATCCAGCTCATGTTCATCTCTAAGTCCATGAATCTCCCCGATTCGCACCAAACCCAGTCGCGTCAGGTTCTCCTCGATGGCCGCATCCAGCCGCCGGCCATCGGCCTGCTGCTCCCGCCATTGGGCGGTCAGGCGCGCCATCTTTTCCTCAAAGGGTTCGACGTCGTCGGGCTGCGGCTCTGTTCCCACGTAGCGGCCCGGCGTGAGCACATGGCCGTGCCGGCGGATTTCCTCCGGCGATGCGCTCTTGCAAAAGCCGGGTACGTCGGCATAGTCGCCGTCTTCTGTGTCGCCCCGCCAGGCATGGTAGGTATCCGCAATGCGGGCGATGTCCTCGGCGGACAGGTTCCGGTGGGTGCGGTCGGTCATGTAACCCAGCTTGCGGGCGTCGATGAACAGGGTCTCTCCGGTGCGTGTTTCCTCTGAGACGCGGCCCTTGCGAAGGAACCATAAGCAGGCCGGTATCTGGGTGGAGCGGAACAACTGCCCCGGCAGGGCGATGATGCAGTCCACCAGTCCCGCCTCGACAATGCCCTTGCGGATTTCCCCCTCCCCCGACTGGCTGGAAGACATGGAGCCGTTGGCCAGCACGAAACCCGCCACTCCCCGGGGCGCCAGATGGTTGAGGAAGTGCTGCACCCAGGCGAAGTTGGCGTTGCCCACCGGCGGCGCTCCGTACTCCCAACGTTTGTCTTCCCGCAGCCGCTCTCCTCCCCAGTCGGAGACGTTGAAGGGCGGGTTGGCCAGGATGTAGTCGGCCCGCAGGTCCGGGTGCCGGTCGTTGTGGAAGCTGTCGCCCTGGGCTATCTGTCCCTCGATGCCCCGGATGGCCAGGTTCATCCGTGCCAACCGCCAGGTGGTGTGGTTGGATTCCTGGCCGTAGATGGAGATGTCTCTCCGGGCCCGGCCGCCGTTGCCGTTACCCGTGGCGTGGGCGCGGATGAAGTCCACCGACTGGACGAACATCCCCGAGGAACCGCAGCAGGGGTCATAGACCCGGCCCTGGTACGGTTCCATCATTTCCACCAGCAGCCGCACCACCGAACGGGGCGTGTAGAACTCGCCGCCCTTGCGTCCTTCGGCCAACGCGAACTGCTCCAGGAAGTACTCGTACACCTGCCCCAGCACGTCGTTGGCCTGGGCCTCGGCGCCACCTACCTTGATATTGCTGACCAGGTCCACCACCTGGCCCAGGCGCTGCTTGTCCAGGGCGTCCCTGCCGTATTCCTTGGGCAACACGTCCCTGAGCGCCGGGTTGTCCCGCTCAATGGCGGTCATGGCGTCGTCCACCAGGCGGCCAATGGTGGGCTGGCGAGCCTGGGCTTGCAGCACAGTCCACCGGGCTTCCGGCGGCACCCAGAAGATGCTCTGGGCGCGGTATTCGTCCGGGTCCTCCGGGTCAGCGCCCTGGCCTCGCTCGGCATCCAGCCTGGCGTAGGCTTCCTCGAAAGCATCGGAGATATACTTCAGGAATATCAAGCCCAGGACCACGTGCTTGTACTCGGCGGCGTCCATGCTACCCCGCAGAGCGTCGGCCATGCGCCACAGCTCGGCGCGGTAGTCCGCAACCGTGTCCCCGTTTGTTGCGGTGTCCCCTGGTCCGGAGACTTTCCGCCTTCCCCTTGCAGTGGTCATCGGGATTTCCTCCCCCGCTTGCCGTCGGTGCGCAACTTCGCCATCTCCTGCCTGGGGTTCTTGCCCTCCGGTCCGTACCCGTGCTGCACCAGGAAACGGGGAGCGCCGCCTTACTCCACCGAGACCACCGTCGCCTCTGCCACTTTGATGTGCCCGGGGAGGGACAATGAACCTATGGAGGTTTCCTTCAGTCAGACACGACTCTAACGGCCATGATTTTCAGACCCGTAAGGAAGTGATTGGAGGCTACCCGGCATGTTCTCGAGCTGCGTGGCATATCTTAACGGCGGCGTCCTTCCAAACCGGGCTGGTCTTGCGAATAGGTTTGGGTAGATGACCGTTGTTGTCCACCAATTCCAGGAGTTCGGCGTCTGACTTTCCAAGTGCCAGATTACGGTCAAAATTCATCCGGTTTCGGATGTGGTGGGAGAGCACGTCGGTATTAGGGTCGCTGTCTGTCCAAATCTGGTAGCAGCCCGCCATCAGCTTCACGAATGCGGGTTCCAGAATCCAGCGGTCGGTCCTTACAACCGACATATGGGCTGCTGGAATGTCGCCATTCATAAGATCCGAAAGCTGCTGGCTACACTCGGGCAGAAACTCGTCGAGAAACACCTTTATGTTCGCGTAGAGCTTCTCCTGCTGCTCCGCAGTGCGGTGGTACTTGATCTGAGTCTGGCTGGGCGCACGCACTGGTACCCCCAGAGTCAACGCAATGGCGATGTCCTTCAGGTCGTTATGGGTGACAAATTCGTCCGACGTTCGCTGGAGATTCTGACGCTGGGTGTTCACTCGCTGTCCGTGCGACAACATCTCACTGTTCTCCACGGCGTAGGAGGCCGCGTTGTTGAATGGGTTGCTGGAGTCGAACTGCTGCTGCGTGTTGCGGTCTATGGCCTTCGAGAGCGCCATGGTGGCGAACATCTGGCGTATCTTTGCCGGATCGGATTCCTCGTACAATGTCACGGAAAGTCCGCTACCCCCCATGTCGGCCCACAGCTCGGGGTCCCCTTTTTCATAGTCGGCCATGAGGTCTTCAATTGCGTGGCGGCGGTGCTGTCCGTCCACGATGCGAAACAGCGTGCGCTCATTATCGTCGCTATTGCTGACCTTGATGGTTCCAACTTCCCGGCCTTCATTCGGAGTGAAGACCACGCTCTGGGCAGAAACCGCGAGAGTAATTGCGGGCAGCACCCACTCCTCCGTTTCCGCCAAGTAGTTCTTGATCCGGCGAGTGTGGCTGGGCACCAGCGCCCGATTGGTGTCCTTAATCTGGTCGGCGTCCTCAGCGGTTCGGAGTGGCAAGTAACGCTTTACTTCTTCCAGGTCCATGACGAAGGAGTAAACGTTCCGTTTCCCTTGGCGGTAAGTAATCGCCGATTTTTCAAATATCGCCATCGCGCGGTTCCTCTCTGGCTGGCGGCTGTACGAGAATGCTACCCTTTAGTTCAAACCGATACGGGACGGGTCATTGTACGGTCCCGAAAATTCCCGTACTTGTTGATTGCTTTCGCTAGCAGCAGCCTTTTGCTTCGAGGTTATTTTATCAACTGCGACGATTTCCGGCAAAAATCGAGCAAACAATGGTTTGCTTGTTCTGAGGGTTGTGTCTACGTTCAGAACCCAATCTGATCGGCAGTGGAAGTAATGGTGTACGCACCTCCAGGTGGGATGAACGGCACAAGCTACGATCAGGAAGGTTTTGCTGCAGCTTAAGCCAGAGCGACCAACAGAAAGGTCTGGCCCGCTTAATTCGACTTTAACTCCAGCGTGATCACCCGCCGCAACAAAAGCGCAAGTTTAGCCCGCCTCAGTTCCCTCTTGGCCTCTGCCAACGCACGTGATCGGCACGGCGTGCGTCAACCAAGGGGTAGGAGTCCGGCGGCAGGGTCAGGCGGTATTCGCCCAGCATCCGGGCCTCCAGCTCCCACCAGCGCACGGCGACCTGCGTTCGCTCAACGCGGCAAACGCTCTGCCCGCCGCCGGTGCGCAACCTGCGCCACTCGGCAACCAGCACCGCCGCCGGGCCGAAGGCGTGGTCCTCATCGGGTTGCTCCTCCAGGGTGACCACCCCGGCATCGGGCATTCAGGGCCGGCACCTGGACGGTCTCCGATCCCGATCCACGCCGTCGGTCAGATCAAGTCCATGCTCATCACCGGCATCAGCGTCAACGCCGACAACTTCGCTAGCATCTCCTGACTGCCGGCCATCTCCCAACGCGGCAAGTCTCCGGGTCAATTCCTCCAACTGGTGCGTCTGATCACCGGCAAATCTCGCATCTCGGAGTTTTCGTCCTCCAGCTCAGCCACCCGTTCCCGCAGGACCGCCTCGCCGCCGTCCGGTGAACCGTACCGCCACGGTCGCGGAACTCAATCAACGCCCGCCGCATCCATCCGACGGGAGACCTGCCGGGAGTCGCAGGAGAGGGCCAGGGTGCGGTAGTTCACCTCCAGGACTTGGGCAGCGGGCAGCCTGCCCCGTTCCTCCACCAGGGTGTCCAGCAGGTCCGATAGGGGAGCGTCCGGTAGGGGAGCGTCCGACTCCACCCCGAGGCCGCACTCCACCTCCAGGGTGGCGTCATCACCGTCGTTCAAGGCTTTCACCATGGGTCAAAACTACAATCCGCGGACTGCAATCTCTGCAATAATGTGATTATAGAGCCGCAGTAAATTGCTCGCCCGGGAAACCCCCAAATGCCGCCCCCAACGCCCTATTCCAAGTAGGAAATGCCATTAGATTGTATTCTACAATCTTTCCATTTCTCCTTTCAGGGTGCCCACTGGGGGAAACCGCTAGACGGGATTGCAGTTTGACACGTCAGGGATTTCGGAGACGCCCCGCCGGACCGCCGCCACGGTCTCGCCAAAGCCCCGGCAGGGGCATCAAAATCCCGGATAAGCCGCCGGCAAGTCAGTCAAAAGGGCCGATGTGGCCGGCGTTGTCAGCCGACCCTTCAGCGCCTGTCCCAGGCGGTTTGACAGGCGGGTTTCGCCGCGCTATACTGGCCGCGTCGGGAGGCAGTTCATGGACGAGTTGCGAGATTCCCTGAAGATCCTAGTGGTCGACGATGAACCCGACGTCGAGGCGATGTTTCGACAGCGGATGCGACGGGACATCCGGAGCGGCCGCTACCAGTTCGTGTTTGCGCGTTCCGGCGTCCACGCCATGGAAGTGTTGGCGGAGCACCCGGACGTCCGCCTGGTCATCACTGACCTGAACATGCCGGAGATGGACGGCTTGACGCTGTTGGATTGCCTGAGCGAGGCGTGGCCGGGCGTGCCGTCGCTGGTGGTTTCGGCCTACGGCGACCTGGGCCGGATGTCTGCCGCCCATGAGCGAGGCTCGTCCGGATTCGTAGTGAAGCCGGTTGACTTTGACCTGCTGCGGTCGGCGATGGCGGATTCGCTGGACGGCGGGGATTGAACTCTCCGGCGAAGGATTGCCGGGCCGATTCCGAAATTGACGTTTTCGCCCGGTCGAACCGGGCGGGTGCCCCCTGAGCGGGTACGTTTATGCGCCGCCCGGGGTATCGGGCTTGTTGCCGACCGAGTAGGACCAAGTGTACCCACTGGGGACGTGCAGCCAACGCTGACTATAGAGATGAAGAGCTTCCGGCAACAGCCGAAAAGAACATATTTGGAGTGAGGAGCATCGGAAATGCCCAAGTATCTCTTTCAAGCCAATTACACCAGCCAGGGTTTCCAGGGTCTGCTGAAGGAAGGCGGCACCTCGCGGCGCCGGGTTTTCGAGGACCTGGCCCAGGAGCAAGGCGGATCCCTGGAGTCCTTCTACTACGCCTTCGGCGGAGCGGACCTGTACCTGACCTTCGATCTGCCGGACGTGGCAACCGCCGCCGCCATCTCCATGTCCATCGGAGCGGGCGGCGCTCTCAGCATCAGCACCGTCCAGTTGATCACTCCCGAGGAGATCGACGACGCCTGCGGCAGGACGGTCACCTATCGCCCACCCGGGGCATAGTCGCCCAATCAACCCATTCCAGTTTCAAATCTTCGGCGGATTCAGGCTTAGCCACTGACCAGATCCCAGCAGACACGCCGTCTCGCCCAAGGCGAGATAGCCGAAGCCAACGCGGCCGTCGGTCGCTGCGTTCCTCAGGGACGGACTTGTTCTCCACCAGCATCAACATCATTCCCAAGGTCGACGCCGACGACAAAGACCCCGAACCCCTCGGAGCCAAGTTCTCCAGGGAGGCGACAAAGTTCACGGTTACCATGGCCTGTGTCTGAGCCGACTGACATTAGGGCCTGTTGACATTCAGCACGAGCCCGGCTTTATTTTCGACGCAGTTGAACACAATCATGTTTTCAGGCATAGGAACCTCCGCGATCCGGCCCGTCGGAGTTTGAACCGTTCCGCTTAGGTTGGAGGGAACCCGTACCGCCCCCTGCTGCGGCGTAATCCGGGTCATGGCTGAATACCACAGGAAAAGAAATGAGGTCGAAGCATGTCATTGTGATGATCTGTATCCTCATCCTGTTGGCAAGCACGGTCGGTTTTGCTTGGACGCAATGGCTGTCCGGCGACCGTGACGCGTCCTCTGCCGAGCGGTATAATCGGTCCATCTACCGGAACATGGACCCGTCATTCTCCAGGGAGCACATGAGCGGTCGCCTGATGATCGCCGCCACGAAAAATCCCGGATTCGGTGGGGCATTCCTTTCCCACCGACAGACCGTTCTCAACATCTACATCGCACATGATGAGAACGATCTCGAATCATGGGAAAAGAACCGACAAGCCCTTGAAGAATTGCTTGATCCCGAGTCCGGCTTAGAGTTGAACGTCATCAAGGGCGATTACACTATCACCCAGCTTTCCGAGTGGTATGACCTGATGAACTCAGAGGGAATATGGAACGAGGACGGGGTCCATATGATCGACCTGGATGAAGGCATAAACAGACTGTACATCGGAGTGCTGAGCGATTGGGAAGTTGAAGGCGTATACACGTTTCTTGAGGGGATAGGTATACCTCTCGAAGCTGCGATGGTAGAAGCGGTCGAGCAGCCGAAGCCCGCCGCCAGAGATTGAAGGTCAACAAGCCCTATGTGGAGCTGAGCAGTGCGAAGATTACGAACAACAAGGGCAAAACAGGTGAGAGCAAAGTCAATGGGGCCCATGTCGCGGCCGCGGCCGCAGTTTTCCCCGGAGCCTTCCCTTGTGTCTTGGACAGCCACAGCGCTGTCGCCAACACTGGGGCGCACACGAACAGCAGAAGTGCTACCAGGGCTAGAAACATCGCGCTTCACTTCCGGGCTGTACCCACCAAAACGATCTGCTACTCGAAGGTCGACGCGTCTTCCCCCAGCCACTTGACGATGAGGACGTTCAGCGTCCCGTCGGCCTTCATTGCCGACAGCCCATCATCGAACTTGTCCTTCAATTGGCTGCCGGGGCGCACGCCCACGCTCAAGCCCTGGTCCAGCAGCACCCGTGGACCCACTATTTCCAGCAACCCGCCGTGCTCTGCCAGTTTCTGCACCGCGTAGCCGTGGTCCACCATAACGGCGTCCACCTCGCCGCTCAGCACCGCGTGCACCGAGCCCAACTCCTGTCCCAGAACCACAAACTCAATCCCCTGTTCCGTAAAATAGTCGGAGTATATGGTGTTTGGTGACGCCCCGACCCTGCCCTTTACGGCGGCGTCGCCCTCACCGGCCCGGGCCAGGTACACCGACGGCGTTGGCGGGTAGTAGGGCTGGGTGAAGTCGATTACTTCCTCCCGCCGGACGGTGATACTCATGCCGGCGAGGATGACGTCGAACTCTTCATCCAGTAAATGAGGGATCATGGTCTCCCACTCGTTCAGAACCCACTGGCACTCCAACTCCGCCCGCCGGCACAACTCGTCTCCCAGCTCCCGCTCCAAGCCGTCCACCTCGCCCTGGTCGTTGGTAAAGTTGAAGGGGTGATAATTGCCCCCGGTGGCGATCACCACCGGGTCCGAGCCGCCGCATCCCATCAACATAAGAACCATTGCCGTCAGGAGCAGCGCGCTCACCGGGCGCATCAAGCGGCTTTTCAACGTCATTTCCTCCGTGAAACGAGTCAGCGCTTCACACCGCGCGGTGTGAGTAATCGGCGACCCGCTCTTTGTGTTCGTTCGCTTTGGTGAGTATCCCACAACGACGGCGATGGCCACGCCTGCATCCGGGGATTCTCCGCTGGCGAACAGTGCCCGGTACGGCTCACCAGCGCCGTAAACCCCGTCATCTCTCAGCAGACCCGCGCCATAGAGCCGCACCGGTTGCGCCCGCGGTCAACGGGAACAGGGCGTTCACCACGATCCAAACCAACCCCGTCGTCGAATTGTCGTCGCCGGCTCCGGCGATCTCCAGGAACCAGTTGCGGAAGAACAGCAGCGCCACCCCGGCGGTCAGGTACAGGCAGAGGTTGGCCGTCAGGGAACGCAGGCCGGGACCGTCACTGCGTTGGCCCTCCCTGTCCTCAAACATTCGGCGGGCGTTGAACAGCAGGGCGGCGACCAGCGCCACCGCCATCAGGTAGTTGGCCGCGCCCCAGACGCCGCTTACGTCGAAGAACGGGTTGACGACGAACCACACCGCCACAAAGACGGCCGTGCCCATCAGGTACGCGCCAAGTAGTTTCTTGCACGCTGCCTGCAACTCTCCGTCCCTCCTTGCTTGGCTCACGAAGGGTGCCCGACTTGAGCCGAGCAATTCCGCCCCGAACATTCTACGCCCTTTCCCCGTCAGCCATCCGGCTGAGGAACCATTCCGACGCGGGCGAAGACCGGATTTCGCCGCGCCGGCCCATACCACAAAACTGCTTGCAACATAGTGACGCTCCGGGCATTACTTTCAGCGAGTTTGTCCGCGACAATAGAACATTGGACCGTTACTTCCGGAGACGCTCAGCTTGAAAACCAAACCGCCGGAATCGCCGGCACTGACCGAGCACGCCAACGCAGACGAACTGACCCTCGACGACGCCATCCGCGACTACGTGCGCACCTACGTCTTGTGGCACGGCAAACCCCAGGCCGCCGAGAGATTCGGCGTCTCCCGCCACACGCTCTGGCGCTGCCTGGAGCGGGGACACCTGGGGCGCTCTCTACCCCGGGCGGTGATCAAGACCATCGGCGACGACGACCCCGACGTCATACGGGCGGCGACGTGGGCCATGACCGCCGTACGCCGGGTCCGGCGCCGCGCCGCGGCCAATCCCAGGCCCTTGGCCGAGACCCTGGTGGACCCCCTGCGGCTGCTGTGCGCCACGCCCCTGGCCACCGTGGAGGAACTGTCCGTCTTCGGCAGGATTCCCAAGACCACCCTGCGCCGCCGGCTGACGAAACTCGCCGGACTCGGCCTCGTGGACTCGGTTTCCCACCACCTGGGCAGCCTGGGTTCCAACCCGAAGCAACGCCACTTCCCCACGGAGCGGGGCATCGAGGCCGCCGCCGGCGCGGAGCACGGCACGGAACGCTTCCTCAGCGAGTACCCGGTTTCCCGGGAGTGGTTCCGGCTGCTCACCGACCGCCTGGACGCCGTGGCCGTCCTCTACCACGTGGCCGCCATGATCGCCCACGCCGACCCCCAGGGGCAGCCGGTCCGGGTGGACCACCACCGCCAGGGACCCTACGACCTGCTGGTCACGCTTTCGGGAGGCCGTTCGGTGGGCGTCGTGCGCCAGGGGCCGATGCTGTCCTCGGCCAACCTGCGCTACCGCCTGCGCACCCTGGAGCGGCTCCATGTCCGCCAGCTGCCCACGGCGACTCTGGTATTGACCCACTCGGACCAGGCCACCCGCCGGGCCTTCCGCACCCTGGGCAACCCCGACGAGCACCGCAGCGCCTTCGTCGCCACCGAGGGAGAACTGCTGGCGGGAGACGCGCAGGCCCCGGTGTGGCAGCAGTGCGGCGGCGGCGTCAACCGCTTCCGGCCCGAGACCATCAACCCCGACCTCTCCCTGGATCTCGTCCTGGACTGGCTGGGAAAGCGGACGGAGCGCATCGCCGAGCGCCGCCGCAGGCTGGGCCTGGACTCGGACGACAACCCGTCGCCCGACCCGGACCAGCTCTATCCCAGCCGGATGCGGGCGTTGATGCCCAACCCGGTTGAGCAGGTGAACAACGCCCTGTCGGTGAAACTCACCCGCGCTGAGAGGCAGGTTCTGGACCTGCTGGCCGCCTGGCCCCTGTGCACCACTGACCAACTCACCGGTCTCATGGGCGGCGTAACCCGGCGCCGAGCCAACCAGGTGCTCTATTCCTTGGCGGACCACGGCCTGATTCGCGCCGAGGGTACACTGCACGTGCTCACCGACGATGGGCTCACGTGCCTGGCCCGCCGGGACCGGGCCGCCGTGGGGCAGGTCCTGGACCGCTGGACCGCCGGTCCCAGCCTCAACAACCCGCAGGTCTATGTCGGCACCGCCCTGCGCGCCATGGCCTCCCAGCCGGAGCACCACGCCGCCCTAACCACCCTGGCCGCCGCTCTCACCGCCGATTGCGCCCGCAGCCGCGACTACAGCCTCCTGGACCTGCTGCCCACCTCCCGCTCCGCCGTGGGGTACTGGCACCACGACAAGAACTACGTGGTCCACCCGGATGTCTCCTTCATCCTGGACCTGCCAGAGGGATACCGCCACTGCTTCCTGGAGTTCGAGCGCCGGGCCACCACGCCCAAGAGAGTCAGGGCCAGGCTGGAGAACTACCGGCGCTACTTCCGGAGCGGCTACGCTCGCCACGACCACGGCGGGGAGTTGCCCCTGGTGCTGTTCGTGTTCGAGACTCCCAACGACGAGGACGCCTTCATGGAGGCCGCCAGCTACATTGATCACGCCCCCTTCGCCAGCTCCAACCTGGAGACCATCACACAACATGGCATCCTGGCTGACACGTGGCTGCCGCCCGCGCCGGAACCCTGGGAGAGGCTGCCATTGCAGCGACTGGTCAAGGTGCAACTTTTCCGGTGATGCGGCTCCCGGGGTTTCCTGTAGAGGGAGGACAAACCAATAGGGATGACAGGGGTTTTTACCCTCCTTAACCTTGTCTGACCCCAAAAGCCCGTTCGATTGTAGCTTGTTGCAGAAATCGCCCCATTCGGGGAAGAAAGCCTGACCACTTTCACGACACCGGAAAAGCCGCTGGCGCATATGACACGTCAGGATTGACCCGTGATGACGCGAAGCGTCGTTCCGATAATCGAGACTACGGCGGGCAGGAGGATGAACTTGAGAATGTTGACCAAGGCGGAAGCCTGTAGTGAACTGGGGATGTCCCTGTCCACGCTGGACCGGCGCATTGCCGCCGGGGAGGTGCGGGTCAAACGCGAGCCCCACGGCCGGCGGCACCGGGTGTACGTGGTGCTGGACGACGAACCATCCAACAACCACAACAACGATGGCTCCGGCGACACGGCGCTGGCCGCGGCCCTGGAACGGATACGTGGGCTGGAGGACCTGGTGGAAATTCTCCGAGAACAGTTGCAGCAGGAGCGGCGGCGCAACGCCGACCTTGGTACTGAATTGAGCGCAGACCAGGCCCGGCACAAGCCCCGACGGCGGTTCTGGCGATGGGGCGATGGTTGAGCCTTTATTGCAGACTATCGAACCTCAATTGACCCCAATAGTGCCAGCGACAATAAGCCCAATCTCTGAACTGATTGCTGAAACCCCAAATGATCCGTGACACCTCCTATTTCTCTGACGCCCAACAATGTTTCAACCATTCGATACACGTTACCTGCGTGATTCCGCGCTCGAACCTCCGATGGGTCTTCCGTCATACCGGAGGCCTTATTCTGCTTATATCTATAGAATAATGGCGCTCTTGTTTGAAGATCGTCTCGTTCCACACAGAAATCTACGGGCTTGACTCTGGTAGCTGCGAGCACCGCATCAACCAATACTCCGGCTTGTGAATAGTGCAACGGCTCGTATAGTTCTCCTGTGAAGAATGCATCGGAAATTTCTTCGTCCGTTAGTTCGTCATCGACAAACCCACGGTACAATGACGGTTCGACAGTCTCGATTACGGTAAGGACCGCCAGGGTGCAAACGTATCCCCTTTCGTAATTGCTGAGCGACGAAAGAACCAAGCCGAATCGATGGATGCTTTGGCCGACAGTGCGTAAACTGAGCGGAGATTCCTCCCTGCCAAAAAACGCTCTTATTACTTCCAATGCTTCCTGGGCCAGATTGCACGAAAACTGGTCATTCGTGCGAGACAGATACTCTTCCACGCCAGCGGCTTCAATCATGCCATTGATGAATTGCTCTCTTCCTGGCGCCGGCAACACAAAATCGATGTCGAAGAACCGCTTGAGATAGCCTTCAGCATCGAACTCGTCGCCGTAAAGAACTTTGGTCGATTTCGCCAACTCAGACCGATTCACCGCCAGAATGAAGACCACTCGGTCAACCGAGAAGATATGCTTCCCGGTCTCCAACAATTCAATGGCGTATGAGGGTCTGCACCTATCCAACTCGTCAATGAATACAACCAGAGGCTTGTTTTCGCTGTGTTCCCAAAGTGTCATCGATAGTTTCTCCAGTTCCAGCTTGAATTCCTTTATAGACCGAGTAGCCTTTGGGTAATCTGTAAGCCCCTTTTCGGCCAGAGAACTTGCTGCGTTCCCGAATTCGGCACCAACAACCGGGATCAACCCGCTGGCCAGCCGGATCGCCCCGGGTGCCACCCATCGTAGAACGCTCTTGGCAGTCTCCTTAGTTTCCCTAATCCTATCGGCGATATTCTGCGAATCCCATTCAGCCAAGCCCTCCGTAATTTCCGATGAAAGAGAAACAAACGGGTCGTCTGTAAAATCGGTCTCCCAGGCGTTGAATTCCACTACAGGGAATCCACGCTGTCGCAGATGGCGCGCCCACATTTTGAGAAACGTTGTTTTCCCGGCACCCCAAGCGGCGTCCACTGCGATTGTGCATGGACCATCGATGTTACCGACCAGACCCGTCAATACTGAGATATTCTCCTTGCGGTCCAGCAAGTCGCCGGCGAACGGATCTAACTTCGGCCCTTGCGAACCGGGCGCGAACTTGTCCAAGTCTGGAAAGTCAATATTTCTGGGTTGTATGCGAATGCCCAATTTGTCCTCTCCATCGGTTTGACCGGCAGCTACGAGCGCAATTCTTCCGAGTTGATTAATCATACATCATCGAGAGGTGACATCCGGGCCTTGACCCAGCCAGCCGAAGGTGGAATGATGGAGAGTAAGACAACCTAGTATAAGAACCGCAAGTGCGGGATACCATGCCGCCACGACGCATATCACGGACTATTACCTTTTCGCTGCCCCCGGAGATGTACGAGGAGGTCCAGCGGGTGAAGGACGAGGAAGGCCGCGATATGAGCGAGTTGGTGCGCCAGGCCCTGCGGCTCTACATGGAGGAGCGGGAACTGCGCCGTGAGCAGCGCCTGGAACGGCTGCGATCACGACAGGCCAATCAGTCAGAGGAAGATGGAGGACAAAGCGATGAGTAAGAATACCGATTCTACCCCGGCGGCCCTCTACGCCCGTGTTTCCAGCGACCGCCAGGACGTGGACCTCTCCGTGGCCGCCCAACTCCGCGCCCTCCGGGACTACGCCGAGCGTAACGGCTACTCCATTGCCCGCGAATACGTGGACGAGGCCGAGAGCGGCCGCATCGCAGACCGGCCTCAGTTCCGCAAGATGCTGGACGAGGCCAACAAGCCGGAATCGCCTTTCAACGAGATATTGGTCTGGAAGTTTTCCAGGTTCACCCGCAAGCGGGAGCACGCCGTCGCCTTCAAGTCCATGCTCCGGCGCAAGGGCATCCGCGTCGTCTCCATCACCGAGCACGCCGACGACTCCCCCACCGGCAAGCTCATGGAGGCCATCATCGAGTCCGTGGACGAATTTTACAGCGAAAATCTTGCCGAAGAGGTGTACCGGGGTATGCGCGAAGCCGCATCACGGGGTTTCTGGGTCGCCAGCCGCGTCCCCTACGGCTACCGCAAGCTCATGGTCCAGGACGGCGCCAAGAAGCGCCCCACCCTGGAACTCGATCCCGACACCGCTCCCGTGGTCCAGCGCATCTTCAACCTGGCCGAGGCCGGACGCGGCATCCTGGACATCACCCGCACCCTGAACGACGAGGGCATCGCCAACCCCACCGGCAGGCAATGGTCCAAGAACGGCGTCCACATCATCCTGCGCAACGAGACCTATACCGGCACATTGACCTGGGGCACCTCCGCCAAGCACAAGGGTGAGCCGGTGCGGGTGGAGAAGGCGTTCCCCGCCATCGTGTCCAAGACCCAGTTCCGCAAGGTGAACAAGCAACTGCGCTCCCGCGCCCCCAGGCAGGCCCATCCCCGTAGGGTGGCCAGTTCCTACCTGCTCAGCGGGTTGGTCAAGTGCCGGGCGTGCTCCCGCGCCATGTCCGGCCAGGACTCCAAGAGCGGCCAGTTCGCCTACTACGTCTGCCAGTCCCTGATGAAGCGAGGCAGCGGGGCCTGTGAGTGTCCCCGGCTCAACGCCCGACGCTTCGAGGAGATGGTGGTGGATCGCATACGGGACAACATCCTCACCGAGTCCAACATCCGCGAACTGGTCAGGCTGGTGGACGAGGAGATGGACGGCATCGCCCGTGAACACCGGCAACGCCTGGAAACCGCCGAGGCGGAATTGGCCGACGTGAAGCGACGGCTGGACCGGCTCTACAACCTGGCCGAAACCACCGACCTGGACGTGGACGACTTCATGCCCCGTATCAGGGAACACCGGGAACGTCAACAGAAGCTGGAGGAAACGGCGGAGGATGCCCGGGTGATGTTATCCCAGCGGCGGGTCGTGCTGGACGACGTGGAGACCATTACCGCTTACTGCGAAGACCTGAGCGGGTATCTGCGGGAGAGCGAACTCACCGAACGGCGGGCCTTCATCGAGTCCTTCGTGAGGGAGATCGTGGTGCAGCCCGGCGGCGCGTTGGTGCGCTATACAATACCGATGCCCGAAGATAGTCCCATAGGGGAAAGAGACGCCGAGGAGATGGCCTTGCACTCCCCGGTACTGTCTACGGTCAAGTCTGGTGGGCCTAAGCGTACCGAACTGCGAACTTTTCGCTGGGATGTGATCCTGTAAAAAAGATAGACCGCATCAGGGCTGATGACAAGGCGGGCACGGCAGATAATCGCCGTGCCCGCCTCATGCCATTGGCCATACCTTACAGCCAGCCGGCGCTTCCGGGCAACCAGCGCGGAGGGACTGGTCCTGGCCCAGAGCGACTCTCGCAGATGGCGATTGCCGTTTCCGCTCTGGCGAGCAGCCGGAACGTCCCCATTGGCCCCGTTTTCTGGGCGTCGGCTTCTGCAGGCAAGGCGGATACACTCGGGTAGCGGCTGGCAAAGGTTGAGCGAGACCTCGGTGTTGACGGCATCCGTGCCGGCGTTGTAAAATCTCGGCTACGATACACAGTATCAATAATGTATCAAGAAACGTAGCCTTTGCGTTGCCAGTCTGGAATCCGTCAAGACGTGCTGACACTGGGGCGCAACCCACCGCCACATTATCGGATGCCTTGATGCCGGCTACCGCAAACCAGGCGATGACGATAGCTGAGCAACCGCCGCATACGCTGCGCAATTGAGATGAACCTGAGATCAGACATAACCATTCCAGCCGGAGGTTGGGACCGGGGTTTGCCGGGCCCTGGCGCATCTGGCGTTTTGGGCTTGAATTTGCCCACACCTACCCTTCTGAGCCCCCCCCCCCCCCGAGTTTCCCGAGGACAGACGCGCTTGTAGGCAGGCCAGCCCCTCAAATCATGCCGGCCGACGCTTTGGCGGTCGGATCCCGACAGCATTGACTGTCGCGGGTCTGGCCGCTTTTTTGCGTGTGGCGGTGGCAGCCCCTGACTGCCGAGGCGCCGATGCCGGTCCTAATCTCTTGCTTGATGCTGCCGGACTTCCCCCATACCCAGCCGTCCGGCACGGAGATGAACCAGTGTAACCACCCCCCACGCGCATTGAGCGCGATACCCGGAAAGACCAACCAAACCCAACCGAAATTTCGAGAAAGAGGAATATCAGAGACCCATGCACAATCTTACCCAGGCATCAATCCCCCTGAGACTCTTCGGCGCCGTCCTGGCGCTGACCCTGATCGCCGCCGTCGCGGTGACCATTACACTGACCGCCGCGCCGACCCAAGCCCAGAGCGAACTCCCGGGCAATACACCGGCCCTGTTGAACGTGTACACCAACCCGCAACCCTGCGGGGAGGGGCCCGACACCCTCGCCGCCGCTGACATGTCTGAACCGCACGAGCGGACCACGGGCCACTACGCCCTCTTCGACACCTACTGGGAGAAGACCGCCTCAGACCCCGGAGAATCCACTGACACGGATCCGGCCAATACCGGCATCCTCCACACCAACACCTGCCCGCCTTATGTGTCGCAGACGCTCGAACCTGACCCCGATGCTGAAGAGGGGGAGGACAAAATTACGGTCACCAAATACAGCGAGTCCGGGGTTGACATCGATGAACTGATCATCCACGTCACGGACCTGCGCAAGGTGGCGGTGGTCGCCACTGAAGCCGAGGCGACCGCCGGCCAGCTGTCCCTGGAGCGGTACCAGGGCCTCCGCGAGGCGTTGGGTTTGTTCGGCCCAAACGACGAGAAACTCCCGGTGCCGGCCGGCACCGAGGTCTGGTGGCTGCGCACGGACGACCCCAGCACCGCCGACGTGGACGAAAGCGCGGTGGACGACCCGGGCACCACCGAGGACGAGACCGCCACGGAGCACAGCAACGGCCTGTCGCTGGGCTTCACGACCTGGCGTCTGGACGGCCAGGACTGGGCCAGGCGGGACGGCGACGGCAACCTCGTCAACGACACGCCGTTGCGCTACGCCTTCGAGCTGGAACGCGAGCGCGGCATCCCGCTCTCAGCTGAAGCGCACCTGCTCTCCTACCGCGTTGACCCAGAGGATCGGGACGCCGCGCGTAAAGAAATCTGGAACAGCGCAGCGGTCCACACCAAGCCGCTGGATATGGAGCCCGGGCAGTTCGAAAGTTTCGAATGGATCTTCACCGACGCCGGCACCTACGAGATCTCGGTCCACCTCATCGGCTGGGTCAACCACGTCAAGCCGGCAGATGCTGGCGGGGACTGGAAGGCCATCAGCGCCAAAGTAACCGAGAGCAGCGAGGTCAAGGCGTACACCATCCAGGTAGGCGACGAGCTCCTCGAAAATGAGCCGCCGGTCTTCGGCGCCAATCGCGCCGTGACCGAGAACTCCCCGGCCGGCACGCTGGTGGGCGCTCCGATTCCCATCTATGAGGGAGAAGCGGACACCTTCTACTACAGCCTGTCCGGCGAGGGCCACGAGCAATTCGCGGTGGAGGCCATCGCAGATCCGCACTCCGTCCAGATCAAAGTCGCCGACGGAGCAGACCTGGACTATGAGACGAAGCCCAGCTACCAACTCACGCTGAGCGTCACCGACAGGATCGACCACGAGAGCAACCACGACCTCTCCACCGACGACACCCTGGCGGTCCGGATTGCCCTGGAGGACGAAGAACCCAGCGTGACGCTGAGCGCCACACCAGGTGTCGATCTCGTAGTCGGCCAAAAGTCCAGGCTCGACGCGACGCTGGACACGAGTGATATACCCAACGGCCAAACTCCACAACTGACGTGGTACTCAAAGGGTGAAAACGAAGCCGACTGGAGCGGCCCCCTTTCGGTACTGGGCCAAATTTGGCGCCACTCCCACGCCAACATCCATCCGCACTCCCATCCCGGTTCCGAGTCCTTTAAGGCGAAAATGACGTGGGGCACGGGCAGCGTGTGGTCAAATGTTATCACGCTTACCTGGCGTGAAGCCGAATAAGGCCGGCCCGCCATGTCTGTCGCCAAAACGCTGATCGTGCTGTGGCTGGTAGCCGTGGCCGCCATGATGGCGGCCACGGCGCCGGCTCCGGCGGCGGCTGCCTCGCCCGCCCATGGTTCGCTCCATTTCAGTTTGGAGTCTGATCCGTCAACTGCTCCAGGCTTTGCATTAGATCCCGCATGGCTCATCAATCTAAAGGTTGTAGACAGCCGCGCCATTAAAACCCCGATCCGGGACGTCAGGGTTCAGCTGAGTGTGGAACCGCCAGAACTCGCCGTTCCGGGGGGTTGGAGTGCACTCCCGGTAATCTATCAAGGTTCTGATAACACCCCAGATCACGTCGGCTATCTCGACCCCCAAACGGGGGTTTGGACCATTCCGGTCATGCCGCATGGCGGCAATGCAAGTCTGCGGATTGATGGTAGATCAAGCCTGGACAACAGTACGGGGCAAGTTGTCGTAGCTCGGCTCTATGCAAAGATAATTTCTTCCAGGCCATCGGAGCACCCGCCTACTCCGGAGAACAACGAGACGGAAGCTCATTACGTCCTTGGAACAGCGAGAGAATTTCGCTTTACCGCTGCCAACCCCGGAGTGGCTCTTGAATTCGTGGCAGACGATGCGGGAACGTTTCGTATCAGGGCATCAAGCTATACCCGGGCGTATCACCCGGAGTTGCCTCGCCCGGGCTCAAGGTACCGTAACACAGCATACGACGTTTCCGTGCAGTACGAATTGACAGAGGGGCTGGAATTTGCACCCGGGCCGTTACCATCCGATGTCAGGCAGATCAATGATCGCACCAGAGCCTGGGATGTCGGTACTATGTATGAATCTGATAGCAACCTTAGTCATTTAAACATTCGTAATTTAGATGTGCCGGTAGCCATCTCCGCATTTCCGTCGTTGGAGGCCGTGCCTCTGACAGAGCGCTGTCTGACGGCGAGGATTACGCGCGTCGTGCCTGCTTTCGAACTGGATGCTACCAAGCGAACGAATGACGTGGCAACTCTGTGCATGGAGGACCCGAAGCGGGTGCTGAGCACTGGAGAGATTATCCTCTGGTGGCTTCACGACTGCGTGGACGTCACCGAACATCCCTGTAACGACGCCGATGAGTTGTTGCTGCTGGCGAGAGAAGACGGCGACAATAACATCACACTGCCGGGACATAGGTACGATCGATATTTCACTCCCGACTCGGTCATCATTAATGTGCGCGACCCCTCTGGTCGCGAATATGATACCGACAATGATAGCGTTACTGACGGCACCACCGTGTCGTGGCAGACCGGCCGAAAAGAGTCCCGCAATTTCAATCGCGATGGCATTAGAGTTTGGTACTCCCGGATAGGTTTCAACGCCAACATCGCCGACTGGAGCAACGTGGTCCGCACGGTAAGTGTGAGCGGGCTGCGTGGCACGACAGCCCCAGGTAGAGTCAAAGTCCGCTTCGACAGCAGTTCGGCAGGGACGTTCTTTAATCCCAACCCCAGGCACGAACGCCCCCCCTTCAATTTGAGCAGGACTACCGCCTCTCAAACGGACATGTTTCTGGAGTTTGAGACGCTCGGCACCTACGTGGTTAACTTCCACGCCTTGGCGACCCGTACCGACGCAACCGAGTATCCGGCCATGGGAGATTACGTTTTCCACGTGGGCCCGATCACTGAGTTGGCGGTAAGGAACGGTGGTGAGGGCAGCCCGCTGGCGCCGGCAGGACAGATGGCCTACACCATCCACGCGTCCAGCAACGGCCCGGACACGGCCCCGGCGGTGGAGGTAACCCTCAGCGGCGTACCGGAGGGCGCGGAGAGCATCGCCAGCGAGGGCAGCTATGAGCAGGGCGACTGCGGCGCTTCCGGCCTCTGCGATGGGACGTGGACCATTGGCGCGGTGACGACCTCTGATCCACGACCCTTCGACGGCAAGCTGGCCTTCCCCACGCTGACCCTCATCACCCCGGCCGGCGCCAACACGCCGGACATCACGGCCACCATCGCCAACGTCGAGGACTACGAGAAGTGCATCGACGGCGACGGCAATGACGTGCCGGTCATCGGAGCGGACGCCGCCGCTCGGAAGGCGGCCTGCGAGGCGACCAGCGGGAACAGCTGGCACAGCACCCCCTACTACGACTACATCGATTACAACAACACGGCCGCCATAGCGGCCCGCCCCGGAGCCGGCGGGCCGGTGCCGGGGACGCCGGAGCGCCTGAACGCGCGGACGTATTCCGATCCGCCCTTCGCCCTCGTCAGCTGGAACCCGGTGGAGCGGGTGAACGGTTGGCCGGTGTCCCGCTACGAGGTGCGCGAGTTCGCGCCGCCCTGCCAGTTGCCAGCCCCTGACGCGGAGGCCACGGCCACGGTGAGCGGCGAGCTGTACCTGGACACCGATCTGGATGCCGGCGAGGATAAATGCTACGCGGTGCGCGCTGTCAACGAGCGCGGCATCCCCGGCTACTGGTCCATGGTCTCGGTCGGCGGTGACCGGGGCGCGACCATGACGCCGCAATCCCTCACCGTAGCGGAGAACGGCGGCACGGGCCACTACACGGTGGTCCTGGACGCCCAACCCCGGTCTACGGTCGCCGTCACCTTCGCCAGCGCGGACACCGACGTGGCCACGGTGCGGTCGGCCCTCTCCGACAGCCGGCTGCTCTTCGGCCCGGGCAACTGGGACATCCCCCAGAGGGTCACGGTGACCGGGGTGGACGACGACATCGACAACCCCGACGACCGGCGCAGCACCGTCATCCGGCACTCCCTGAGCGGCGGGGGCTACGATAACGTGCCGGTGCCGTCGGTGCGGATTACGGTGACCGACGACGACGGTCCCGATGAACGGCCGCAGCAAATGTCGGCGGCGGTGTCCAAGAGCAGCCTGACCCTGGCGGAGGAGAGCGGAACGGACATCTACACGGTGTCGCTGAGCCACCCGGCCGAGAGCCCTGTGGAGCTGAATTTCACCGCCGACGGCCCGGTAACGGTCAGTCCCCCCAGGCATACCTTCGCCACCGGCGGCCGGGGCCCCAAGACCATCACCGTGACGGCGGTGGACGACGGCGGGGAGGTCAACCCCGGCGGCCAGCGCCCCGCCACCATCAGGCACACCCTGAGCGGCGGCGGCTACGGCGGCGTGCCGGTCCCCGACGTGTCGGTGACGGTGCTGGACGGCGACGTTCCCGCCAGGGTCAGCAAGTCGGCGGACTCGCTCACCATATCCGAGGCCGGGGGATCGGGCTCCTACACGGTGTCGCTGAACAAGCGGCCCACGGGCCTGATGACGGTGCGCCTGAGCGTGACCGGCGCCGACCCGGGCGCGGTCCGGGTGACGCCGGCGGCACTGGCCTTTACCCCGGAGAACTGGCAGACTCCCCAGACGGTGACTGTGGTGGGAGAGGACGACGATGCGGTCACCGGCGCGCGCCACGCCACCATCGAGCACGAGGTGCTGGGCGGGGGCTACGACGGGGTGTCCCTGGGCCCGGTGGCGGTGACGGTATCGGACAACGACGTGGCCGAGATAACGCTGTCGGAGGCCGTTCCGAGTCTGAGCCTGTCGGAGGCGGGGCCGCGGTCGGCGACCTACCAGGTATCCCTGTCCAGCCGGCCCACCAGCGAAGTCAAGGTGAGCATCAGCAGCGACGATGAGAGCGTGGTCCGAGTGAGACCCAGCGAGGCGACCTTCGGGCCCAGCGACTGGAACGTGCCCTACGTGATCACGGTGACCGTCCAGGGCGACGGGGTTGACAACCCGGGCGACCTGCGCGCCGCCACCATCCGGCACGAGGCCAGCGGCGGCGAATTCCAGGGAGTTGCCAAGGAAATCGCGGTTACGGTGGCAGACGACGACGAAGCGGGCCTGAGGATTGCGGAGTGCATCGGCGGCGCGAACCGGGACAGGTGCAGCAACGATCCCGGCGACGTCCGGTGGCAGGAACCCGGCGGGGAGATCACGTGGAGCGTGTCGGAAGACGGAGAGCGTCAGACGACAGGGATGCTGACCCGGCAGTTCTGCATCGCGCTGGGAAGCGCGCCGGCGGATGGGATATGGCTGGCCGTCGAAAGCAGCAACCCGTCGGTTGCCAGACCGGTGGGAAGCACCACTTTCAGGATCGACAACGGCAACTGGAACAATTGCGTAGAGCGGTTCTCGGCAGACTCCAGCACCGGGCTCCTGCCTCTCGTGAGGCTGATGATCGGCAGGCCCGCCGGCGATGGCCGGGCGACGGCCGAGGCGCCCCCGGTGGGCGCTGAGGCCACGATCACCCTTCTTATCAGGCAGGAGCGGGACGGCGACGGCGCCCACTATTCGGAAGGGTTCCGGGCTGAGTACACTCTGCGCATAGTGGAGTAGGCGGACTGGAGGCTGGCCAGCGACAGTCCAGGGGTCCGGGGCGCGCTGGGCGTTCCGGACCCCTGCCGTTTTCCGAGGGGCGGCCCACACCCTGAGAGACCAGTGGAAGCGGAGCCGCGCCGGGCGGACGAAGGGGATCTGGGGAGCGAAGGCCCGGCCCGGCGCGGGTATAATGCCCCAACGGGCAGGCCGCCACCCATCGCAACTCCACGCTGGGCCTATTGAGGTTCGCCGTGACCACCGCCAGAATGACGACCGGGGCGTCGAGGCAGGCCGGCCGTTGAGCGGTGGTCAATCTTCACCCCTGAGGTCCGCTAAGAGGGGAAACCTGACGGGCTTGCGCGTCGGTGTTCCCGCCGCAGGTCCGCAGTTCCAGGCCGGTTGCCCGCGGTTGCGCCGGCAGCCGCGCTTGGGTAAGGTATCCGTAATATGCCTTCATACCCCCACATAGCGGACTACTACGCCCGGCGGCGGGAACTGGTCGAGTTCGGCGGTTCGGACAACGAGCTGAACATACGACCGGCCTTCCAGAACTGCCTGGACGCCTACTGCCGCGAGCACCGGGAACGGCTGGTCCTCATTCCCGAGCTGAAAACGGCGGGCAACGTCATCCCCGACGGCACGGTGAAGGACACCCTGCGCATGGCCCGGGGCTACTGGGAGGCCAAGGACAGCCACGACGACCTGGACGCGGAGATCCAGGCCAAGTTCAACCGGGGCTACCCCAGGGACAACATTGTCTTCGAGGACTCGGAAACGGCGGTGCTGGTGCAGAACGGCGACGTGGCGCTCAGGGTGGACATGTCCCGACCCGGGGAACTGCACCGGCTGATACGGCGGTTCCTGGACTACGAACTGCCCAGCATCGAGGAGTTCCGCCAGGCCCAGGCGCAGTTCAAGGCCGACCTGCCGGCGGTGCTGGAGAACCTGCGCCAGTCGGTAGCCCTGGCCGAGGAGGGCAACGCCGACTACCGGGGCAGGGCAGCGGAGTTCCTGGCCCTGTGCCGCCGGAGCATCGGCCCCGATGTGTCCGAGGCCGACGTGCGGGAGATGCTACTGCAACACATCCTCACCAAGGACATCTTCCACCGGGTCTTTGACGAGGACCAGTTCCACCGGGAAAACAACGTGGCCGGCCAGTTGGACGAGCTGGAAAGCACCTTCTTCACCGGCAACGTGCGGCGGGAGGCCATCGACCGGCTGCGGGCCTACTACGGGGCCATCGGGCGGGCCGACGACGAAATCGCCGATTACGCGGAGAAGCAGCAGTTCCTCAAGGCCGTCTACGAGGATTTCTATAAAGCCTACAATCCGGCCGCCGCCGACCGCCTGGGCGTGGTCTATACCCCCAACGAGGTGGTGGACTTCATCATCCGGGGCACGGACTGGCTGCTGCGGAAGCACTTCGGCAAGACCCTGTCCGACGAGAATGTCCAGATCCTGGACCCGGCCACCGGCACCGGCACCTTCATCACCAACCTGATCAACCACCTGCCCCTGGACCGGCTGGAGCGCAAGTATCTGAATGAAGTCCACGCCAACGAGGTGGCGATCCTGCCGTACTACATCGCCAACCTGAACATCGAGTACACCTACCGGGAGCGGACGGGCAAGTACCTGGAGTTTCCCAACCTGTGCTTCGTGGACACGCTGGACAACATGGACTGGCAGGGCGCGGGGGCCAGCGGCGGCGCGGTGCAGCGGCAGGGAGCCTTCAACTTGGGCGGCCTGTCGGAAGAGAACTGGATACGGGTGCAGGAGCAGAACGAGAAGCCCATCAGCGTGATCATCGGCAACCCGCCTTACAACGCCAACCAGCAGAACGAAAACGACAACAACAAGAACCGGGAGTACCCGGAGATAGACCGGCGGATCAGCGAGACCTACGTAGCCGCCAGCACGGCGCAGAAGACCAAGCAGTACGACATGTACAAGCGGTTCATCCGCTGGGCGTCCGATAGGCTGGCGGACGACGGAATCATCGGGTTTGTCAGCAACAGCGCGTTCCTGGACGCCCGGCAGGACGACGGATTCCGTAAAGTCGTAGCTGAAGAATTCAACGAACTGTGGGCCATCGACCTATCGAGTAACTGAATTTTCACCTGGCGGCGACGGCCGGCAAGGGAAGGTCGGATGAGGGTTGGCCCTGATCATTGAGTTTGGGAATCAGTTCGTATCCCAGCTGCGCAGCCCGGCGTTTGGCGTTGCGCAAGGCTCTTTGACGATACTGGTTTTCGTAGTACTCCACGCCAGCATCCACGTACTTCTGACCGTATCTCAGCATCGAGTATATGATCCTAGCCAGCCTGTGCGCCGTCGCCGTGATCGCCTTCGGGGCTCCCAGATGCGCCTTCTTTCGGCGGAGGAACGCACCCAGGGCACTGTCGGAGCGGTGCAGTGCGCTGGCCGCCATACGGAGCGCCGCAGCTGCCCGGTTGGCGCTGGGCTTGGTCCGCGAGCTGATCACCTTACCACCGGTTATCCGGTTGTTGGGACTCAGCCCCAACCAGGACGCAAAGTGCTTGGCCGTGGGCCATTTCGTCATGTCCGTCCCGATTTCGCTCACCACCTTCAGGGCCGTATACCCGTCCACTCCGTCTATCTCGGTCAGGTCCACGCCGGTCATCCGGATAGGTGCGTGCGGAGGTCGAAGCGAGGCGCGTTCCCTTTGCTGCGCCTGTTCCCCGGCTTCGTAGGGAGGGAGCCTCCGCCGCTGAGGTCCTCGAACCTCTCCAACTGCTTTTCGATCTGCCGGTCGCACTCATCGATCTTGGCGTGGTAGAACCGGTAGAGTTCCAGCGCCTGGGTCAACTCGAAGATGTGCTCCTCCCTCCAGTCGCCGTGCAGCGACTTGGCTATCGTCTCTTCGTCCGCCCTGATTCTCCGGTCCCGCAGCCCGGCCAGCTGGCCCGGATCCCGTTCCCCTCTCACGATGGCTTCGATGATGTCCATTCCGGTCTTCCCGGTGATGTCGCTGATGACGTGCTGAAGCTTGACATTCATCTGGGTCAACGCCTTTTGCATGTGCTGGATGTGGTGAGCGGCGTACTCCACCAGCATCGACCGCTGACGTAGGTAGCTCCGCAGGCGCCGTATCTCGGCGTCGGGTCTAAACGCTCCCGACAGCAGTCCGTAGGTGTGCAGCTGTTGCAGCCACTGACAGTCTGATACGTCCGTCTTGCGGCCGGGTACGTTCTTGAGGCGACGGGGGTCCACCAGCATCACCTCCAACCCCCGCTCTTCCAAAACCCCGAACAGCGGTATCCAGTAGACTCCCGTCGACTCCATCGCCACCGTCTCCACTCCGCACTTCAGCAGCCAATCGGCCATACGGTACAGTTCCGAAGTGTAAGCTTCGAACTCTCGCACCGGCTGCTCGGACCGGCCTTCTGACACCGCCACGAAATGACTGCTGGCGCCCACGTCGATCCCCGCCGCGTTCAGGTTGACCTGGGACAACGCCTCCGGCAGCCCATTCAATTCCCCCCGGACCCGGCTCTTTCCTGCTCCCTTGCCCTTGTCGCGTGTGCTCATCCCTTTCTCCCCTGTTTCGGCGTAAGCGTGTCGCCAGCGGGAGCCATCGACTTTCTAACAATCTATCGAACGGGAGCGTCCTCCATCGGAACGTCACCAATGATGCTGCCGCAAGGCTTCCGGACCATGCTGAAAGACGGGCAACAGGCACCAATGGGCAGCCCGGTCTTTATCTGGACAACACGCTTCCCCACTAGCATACACACCTACCCAGACCCCCAGTTACTCGCCTATGCATGGCCCGCATCCGGGCTTAACTCTGCTGAAAGGCAACGCGCGCACCAGCGGGGAACGCCGACGGCGGGAGGGCGGGAACGTCTTCGACGACAAAATCCGCGTCGGTATCGCCGTCTATTTCCTGGTCCGCCGGAAAGGGCTGGACGGCTTCAGGGTCTTTTACAATGCGGTTGACGATTATGCCAAAGCCTTCGACAAGGTTGTCTACGTCAAGGACAAAACCATTGGCGGATTGGAGTTCGCCGAGGTCATTCCCGATACGAAGGCCAACTGGCTCAACCAGTCCAACAGCGACTTTGAGAAACTGCTGCCGTTGGCGAACCGGGAAACCAAGTTGGCGAAGCGGGTTGAGGATGAAAGGGCGGTGTTCGGATTGTATTCCCTCGGTATCGCCACCAACCGGGACGAATGGGTTTACGATTTCGACATCGACGTTCTGGCGGCGAAAGGAATGTACTTCTCAAGGGTTTACCGTGAAGATAGGGAACGGTTCGAGATTGAGCAGCCGGACAGCAGTGCCCTGGGCGATTGGGTCAACAGATCCATCAAATGGACGGCCGAGCTGGAAGACCACCTGGTTAAGGGAGACGCGATCCATTTCTCGGAAATGAACCTGACCCGCGCCATGTACCGGCCCTTCGTCGTGAAGCACTGTTACTATGCGCCGATTGTCACACATCGCCGCTACCAGATGCCTCAAATCTTTCCTCACCATCGGACTGACAGTAACCCGACGATCAATTTCTCCGCTCGGCACCAGCCATTCTACGCCCTGGCATCCGACAAATTGGTTGACCTGCATTTCGTAGGAGACAATCAGTGCCTGCCCTTCTACCGCTACACCGACGACGGGGAGCGGGTCTGCAACGTCACCGAGTGGAGCGTCCGGCAGTTCAACGACCACTACAGAAAGGAGTGGGGCGACCAATTCGAGGAACTGGCCGGGTCTGACGGCATCACCGCCGGGGACATCTTCGCCTACACCTACGCCGTGCTCCACGACCCGGTGTACCGCCACGACTACAGGGTGGACCTGCTGCGGGAGTTTCCCCGCCTGCCCTTCTACCACGACTTCCACCTGTGGCGGGACATGGGGCAGGAGTTGCTTGACCTGCACATCGGGTTCGAGCAGGCGGAGCTCTATCCCCTGGAGCGGGTTGACCTGGAGGCGGAACCCAGCCGGGCGGTCCTGCGGGCCGATAAGGAGAAGAGAACCATCATCCTGGACGACAAGACCACGCTGCGGGGAGTGCCGCCGGAGGCGTGGGAGTACCAACTGGGCAGCCGCTCGGCCCTGGAATGGGTGCTGGACCAGTACAAGGAACGCAAGCCCCGGGACCCCACCATCGCCGAGCGGTTCAACACCTACCGTTTCGTCGACCACAAGGAACGGGTGATAGACCTGCTACGTCGGGTGTGCGCGGTGAGCGTGAAGACGGTGGAAATCGTGGGGCGGATGGCGTACTGGGACGGGGAGTGCCTGGTGGTGTCAGGAGACCGGGACCGGCGCGAGCGGGCCTACTCCACAGCCCGTATCACCACCGGACCGCCGGCGGCTACCTCCACATACAGGCTGTAGCCGTCGAGCAGCGCCATTCCCAGGAGGGGCGTGGTGTCGGCTTCGTCCACATCGACAAATCTGGGATGCCCGTCCCACGATGCAGTGACGCCATAGACGTCGAAGAACTCCACGCTACCATTGGCCAGGGTCGCCTGGCCCTCCGATTGAAATGGAAGCTCCAACTCGACAATCATCCTGGGCGGCAGGGTCAGGAAGCCGTTGAAGCCGGTATCGACGACAGCATCAATTTCCCGGCTTTGCCCCGACGGACCTTCCAACGCCAGCCTCACGATGGGTTCGTAGGCGGCGTTCACCACGCCCTGGATCACTGGCCTCTCAGCAGGGGACGCCCCCCGAAATGCCGCAGCGCAGGATACCCCACCCGCACGGACCACACCCGGGCCTCCGGTCGCCGGACACGCAGCTCCCCCGCCGCAGCAACCACGGAGCCGCCAATGGCGTAGTCGCCGCTGTCCACGTCAATGGAGACGATCTCTCCGTGGTGGCGCGTCTCAACCTTTGACCGGATGTCGCGCTGGTAGATCTCGTCGCCCAGGCGGGCAACGTCCGATTTAGGGCGGGTTGGCTCGTTCACTGTCATCACTCCCAAGGAAGGGATCTGCCTCTCCGACATTCTATACCGCAGGGCAGATTTCGGACAGACAAAAAGCGACAATTCTCTCGTCGCAGCGTCACTGACACCAGCCCGATGACGGCGGCAGCCTCCGGCTGCTACGCTGGAGGCATGGCCTTTTCACGAGAGCGCATCCTGGACGCCCTGGCCCGGTTGCCCTTCATCGACGCGGGGGAGTTGGCCCTGGTCCTGGGCGAACCGCTGGCGACGGTGCACCGCGCCCTGGCTGCCCTCCTGCAAGACGGCTTGGCCGGGCGAGCCAGCCAAGGCACGGCCCATCTGCCCTCCAGCCACCGCTACTACCTGACTAGGGAGGACATCGCCGAAGCCGCCGACGCCCTGGGCTACGACGCGCCCTGGGAGTTCGTGCGGGCCTACCCGATGTCCCGACAATGGTTGGCATTGCTCATCAGCCGGATGGACGCGGTTGCGTCCATCTACCGCTTGGCGGCAACGCTGTCCCCGGGCGTGGACGGGCTGGAAACCCGGGTGGAGTTCCAGCGCCGGGGCCGGTTCGACGCGGTGATCACGCTCCACAATGGCCGCAGTTTCGGCGTGGTGCGCCAGGGCCTGGCGCTGCGGCGCCGCTCCCTCTACGACCGGCTGCGGGCCATCGCCGAGTACCGCCACACCCGCCGTCCCTCCATGGTGCTAGTGCTGGTCCCCAGCCCCTGGGAGCAGCGGCTCACCGACGAGTTCTGCCTCAACGCGGATCTCCGGGACTATTTCGTGGGCGTCGAGAGCCGGGAGACCCTGGAAGGTTGGGAACGCCTGGACTGGATTTCGTCCAACTGGGTGGTGGGCCGGAGATACCGCACCCTGGAGCAGGTGGTCTCCGAAGCTGACCACGGAGGACGGTTTCACCCGGAGGCGCCGGAGCGCAAGCGGGCCTCCCTGCCCGACCCGGAGCGGATGGTCAAGGCTGCCCCGGCCTTCGGCCTCAGCCCCTCGGAGAAGCGTGCCCTGGACCTGATCACCGACCATCCCATGATTCCCCGGGAACACCTGGCCCGCTGGCTGGGGGTTACAGACGGGAGAGTCAGCCAGATGACCCGCAGTCTGACGCATACCTGGGGGCTGACGGAACAGCACGGGAAGCGGAGCGACGTGCGCTACACCCTGTCCGACCGGGGCATCAGGTACATCACCCGCCGCGACCGGGCGCAGCTTGCCACCACCATGGCCGCCTGGAGCACCGAGCCTGCTGCCGACAATCACGGGCAGCCCCGTCCCCTGGGACACCGCATCCTAACCTGGCAGCGGCAGACCGGCCACGCCGACGGCATCACCTGGTTCCTGTCCGAACTGGCCGCTGAAGCAATGACCGAGGACGCCAGCGAACTGCGATGGTGCATCCCCACCGCCCGCTCCGACCGGGCCTTCAACCGGGGCGAGGACGCCATCGCCCCCGACGCCGTGGGACACCTGCTCGTCAACGCCCTGCACGTGCCCTTCTACTTCGAGCACGAGCTGCGCGCCCGCCACCCCAGGGGAGTGGCCGCCCGCCTGCGCCCCTACATCCGCTACTACCGCTCCGACGCGCCCCGGGATGACCAGCCGCCGTTTCCGACCACGCTGTTCGTGGTGGACACCGAGGAGGTGGCCAAGACCTACGCTAGCACCGCCTCCCGGATGCCCACCATGAAGCTGCCCATCCTGGTGTCCAGTAGGGAGCTTCTGTCCGATAGGGGGATACTGGGCCGGTCCTGGCGTCCCCTGTGGGACGGTGAACGTCCGCCCCTGGCGCTCAAGGAACTGGGGGCCTACGAGTGGGACAAACTGCGCCGACGTATGCGCCGGCAGGAGACACAGCAATCATGCTGATACGGCATCTTCTGCCCGCTCTGTTGTCCGGGGGCGCAAACTGTGACCAGCAGACCGATTTAGGGGTTGGCCGGGAGGCCGCGATGTGTCAATGTCCCCTGGTTCCAGGTACGAAACGGGCTGAAATGCCCCTTGACCAATCAAAAATTGCATTCTTGCAAGTGTGAGAAACGGCGCTAAAACAACGAGGGTGATTTTGGCAAAAGTGCAATCGCCTGACGCATCGCCATTGACGAGGTGATTTACATGTCAGATAAGGTCAAAGATGAGGTCCACTGGGTGGACAAGGGGGAGGCGGCGCGGGAGTTGGAAGTCTCACTGTCCACGTTGGACCGGATGATCCGCAAGGGCGAGGTGGAGGTGGGGAGAGAAGGCCGGCGGGTGTACGTGAAGCTGCCCGGACCTCGTTACCCCAGCGACCGGGAGCTGCTGCGGCAGGCCAGGACCAGGGTTGAACGATTGGAGCGCACGGTGGGGGAACTGGCCGAGGAAGCGGACCGGCTGGAACAGGAGCGGGACCAAGCCCGGGCCGAGACGGAGACCGCCATAGACGAGTACCGCCAGCTGGAGACGGTACTGGTCCGGGAGCAGGACGCCCACCGAAGGACCGGCAATCTGGCCAAGGCGCTCGGCATCGCCGTGCTCAGCCTGCTGGCGATGCTGGCTGTCTTCAGCCTTGTCGTCTGGTGGCTGCTGAAGTAAGCCGGTTATTCCCGCTGTCCCAGGGGCGGCCCTCCTTGACGTGTGTTTCGCTATTTGTGAAAATAGCCTTGTGGAACCGGAACTGGCAATTCAATGGTCGCCAAGAGCCATCAGGGACATGCGCCGCATCGCCCCTCCGGACCGGCAGCGCATTATCGCCAGGATTGAGCAGTATGCCGCAGACCCGGAGTCACTGGTCAACCAGGTGATCATGCTCGCCAACAGCCGGTATCGCCGGCTGCGGGTTGGCGACCACCGGGTGATTTTCGACGTGGAGCGCGGCACCCATACCATGTCGGTTCTGAGAGTTCGACACAGGAGAGAAGCCTATGACTAGCCAAGAGACCGTGACCATTACCCGCCAGGAATACGACGCCCTGTTGGAGCGCAATGGCGAACTGGAGGACGCCCTGGCCGCCGTTCGCGCCGACGACGGCGTCCGGATCCCCCATGAAGTGGCCCTGGCCATCATCAACGGAGAAAGGCCCATGGCCGCCTACCGGAAACACCAAGGCGTCACCTTGCAGGACTTGTCGGAGCGGACGGGCTTGGCCGTAAGCTATCTCTCCGAGATCGAGCGAGGCCGGAAACCTGGGTCGGCTGCGGCATTGGCCCGCATTGCCAGCAGCCTGGGAACCACCATCGACGTGCTTGTGAGTCAGTGACAGCAGCGCGGCCTAGCCTTGTTTCTGCGGACTATCGGCAAAGGAGGATAACATGAAGAAGCAGTTCCAACCCCTGACTCCGGCGGCCCTCTACGCCCGGGTCTCCAGCGACCGCCAGGACGTGGACCTCTCCGTGGCCGCCCAGCTTCGGGCCTTGAGGGATTACGCCAAGAACAACGGCTACTCCGTGGCCCGCGAGTACGTGGACGAGGCCGAGAGCGGCAGGATCGCCGACCGCCCCCAGTTCAGGAAGATGATCGACGAGGGCTCCAAGCCGGAAGCCCCATTCTGCGAGATTTTGGTCTGGAAGTTTTCCAGGTTCACCCGTAAGCGGGAGCACGCCGTGGCCTTCAAGGCCCAGTTGCGGCGCAAGGGCATTCGCGTGGTGTCCATCACCGAGCAGGCCGAGGACAACGCCACCGGCCGGCTGCTGGAGGGCATCATCGAGTCGGTGGACGAATATTACAGCGAAAATTTAGCGCAAGAGGTCGTGCGTGGGATGCGGGAGGCCGCTTCCCGGGGCTTCTGGGTCTCCACCAACGCCCCCTACGGCTATCGCAAGGTCCACGTCCAGGACGGCGCCAAGAGGCGTCCCAGGCTGGAACTCGACCCGCCCCACGACGCCGTGGCCCGCCGCATCTTCGAGATGGTGCTGAGCGGCAAGAGCGTCCTCGACGTAACCAAGACCCTCAACGACGAGGGCGTCCCCAACTCCAACGGCAGGAAGTGGATCAAGACCACCATCCACAACATGCTCTCCAACGAAGCCTATACCGGAACCCTTCTCTGGGGCCAGCGGGCCAAGGACGGACAGGAGCCGGTCAGGGTGGAGGACGCCTTCCCCGCCATCGTCTCCCAGCAGGACTTCCAGAAGGTCAGGAAGTTGCTGGGTTCCCGCGCTCCGAAGCAGGCCAACCCACGCCGCGCCGCCAGCCCCTACCTGCTCAGCGGCCTGGCCCGTTGCCGCTCCTGCAACAAGGCCATGACCGCCGCCGAGGCCAAGGGCGGCAAGTACACCTACTACGTCTGCCACTCCCTGCTCAAGCAGGGCAGCGGCGCCTGCGATTGCCCCAGGCTCAACGCCAGGAACTTCGAGGACCTCATCATCGCCAACATCCGCGACAACATCCTCACCGAGTCCAACATCCGGGAACTGGTCAAGCTGGTGGACGAGGAGATGGACGGCGTCGCCAGGGAGGAACGGGATCGACTGGAGGCCATCGAGCACGAACTGGAGGACGTGAAGCGGCGGCTGGCCCGCATCTGGCAACTCTTGGAAACCACCGACATCGAGATGGCCGACGCCTCGGACCGCATCAAGGAGCACCGGGAAAGGCAGCGGCAGTTGGAGGACGCCGCCCAGGAAGCCAGGGCGGTGCTGGCCGAAAGGCGGGAACTGCTGGACAGCGCCGATATGGTGGCCGCCTTCGCCGCCGACATGAGCGAGTTTCTCAGGACCAGCGAACTGACCGAGACCAAAGCCTTCGTCCGGTCCTTCGTCAAGGAGGTGGAGGTGGTCCCCGGCAGGGCGACCATCGTCTATACGATACCCACGCCCCAGGACAGTCCCATAGGGGGAGGGGACACGGCGGAAGTGGCCCTGGACGGGGGTGTTATGAATTCGGTACAGCGTGGTGGGCCTGACTTGACGGTAGGCAGTACCATCTTTGAGATGTGGATGGGCTTATGAGGCTCAATGGATCAACTACACTGCCAGTCAGTCAGTGTTGAATTTCATGGTCTTCGCGATTACAAGCCTCCTCATACGTACCCTACCAAAGAGAATCATATACGTGTCTACCCGGGCCCGATTTTAGGACGGCTTGCGCTCGGTGGTCCGCCCTGCCTCCTCCTCGAACTGCTAGTTCGCCTTCGTATTGGATTGCAGAACGGCGCGGGCCACTTTCTCAGAGGTGGATTCGAAAGGTTCCGGTAGCGGATACTTGACCGGTCTTTCCCGGGCCCTCATCTCGCGTGGCAATGGTTTACCTCCAAAGACCAGCTAGGCGGAAAGGCAGGCTATTACCGGGGCCAAGTGCTTCGACGCATTGCGAAGGGCAACGGCTACCAGGTTCAGGTCGTCCGGGCCATCCTCGGGATGCCAGTAAGCGGCCAGGTCGTCGTTCTCCTCCACCAGAGCAGCGCCTTTGCCTCGGCCTATGACGAGGGTATCGGTGTCCGCTGAATAGCCCTTGTTCGTCCTCAGTGGCATAAGGTCACTCACGAACATTATCTCCAACGCGACGGGCTTGTAGCCGCCACCGAAGGGCAGGATTACGGTAGTCCAATAGTGGCCCTCAACATCGCAACTGCCCTCGCCCCTCTCGGATGAGGCAATCAACAGAATGTCGTCTTCTTGGCTGTACCTTGTTTGCAGGCTCATAATCGTTCCTCGAAACTTCCGTCTTTACAACGTCGGTCGAAATACCGGCGTCCGTGCGTCTGCCAGTCCCTCGTCGCCTTGTCGTCGAGATAAGCGTTGACGATTGTGTCGTCATCCAGGGAAACGACGACCTTCATCAAGCGGTCCTTCCGGTTGTAGCTGATCTGGCCCCAATATGTCTGTCCTTCCCTGCCTCCCGATGTGGTGACGCACCGGAAAAGCCAGTTCTCCAGCACCTGTTCTATTCGTCCGGCTGTAACCATCTGCCGGTCAGGGCGTATGCTGACATCATCTCGGAAATACTGGGAGACCCGACGCGTCTTGCCACCAGCGGTTATCGTGTCCGGCAACTCTTCCGTACTGACTCTGGCAGAGGAAATGTCGCAGAATTCAGTCATCTCTGAACCGGATGCCCAGCGGAAGAGGCTGACGCCCTGGGCGGCCAGGGCGTCCATTCAACCGCGATCTCTGCCTGGCCTCCCAGGATTTGAGCTGCTTTTTCTCTCGACACCAGCGCTCCTCCCGAGCTGCGACCGTCGCCGTTCCAGAACTCCCGGCTGCTCCAACCGGGGCCATCCGGGTGGAGGCGCATGGATTCTCGAAACCGCCCTGCCACCACGCTGTCCAACAGTTCCGTGAGACTCTCAAGTTCTTCTTCAGGCGTCTCGTCGCACTCATCGCAACCGCAGGTTGGAAACCGCTGGGTTACCCAGCGTCCCACTCGCACCTCCAGCCCTGGGAAATCGTTGAAGGCAATGGTGACCGGCGCACACGATTCGTCCAACGGCGTCAGCCGCATTGTCGGCCGGCTAAGTGGCGAGCGTTCCAGTTCAGCGTCCAGTCCGATGCCCTCTTCCAGGGCCACTGCATACTCCGACCGGAGGCGCGCCATGATCTCCAGGGCCCAGTCGTGCAAGGGCTTGAACCGCTCAGGATTGGTGAACTGCTCATCCTCGTCGTCGAGAAGTTCATCGGCTCCCTGTCCCAGTAGACTGTAGCTGAACCACTCGTCTTCCGGCCAGTCCGATTGATTACCTTCCATATGATGCCTCCCAGCCTTTGGATGTACTTCCGGCGGCGGCCCAATTCCATGCGGTGGGCGCAATACCCACCGCGACGGCAAACCAATCGGAGCTCATGGTCCGTACGCCATTTCCACCCGGCACATCGGTCCAGCAGGTCGATGCGTTCCCATCGTTCCGCTGGCAATCATTGACAATAATAACGAAATCAACGGCACCGCAGCCCTGCCTGGGACACGGGGGCCGGTCGGAAGAATGGTTCGACCATCCGCCCGCCCGGAATTATACTGGAACCACGAAACGAGGGAAAACCCGACATGCATAGATTCCTATTCGCAATAGCAATTCTGGCCGTAACAGCGTTGATAGCTTGCACTGAGCCGGCCCAAAAGGGAGATTCCGGTGCCCCGGCAACGATTCATGCGGTGGCACCTGAATCCGCAAACCCAACCCAAGAGCCGGCCGCGGCGACCAAGACGCCAGTTGGAACGCTCTCGCCGGAGTCCATGGCAACCTTCAAGCAGTTGCCAGATACCAGGCCGACTACCATATCAACCTCCACGGCAATGACCGCCACGACCACTACGGAGGTCACCGCCGCGACGTGGCGTGGAATTACCGTGGCGTCTGAAAACAGATGCTCACCCTACGACTCGGACGACTACCGATATCCGCCCTCAGTCGAACCGCGAATAGTCGCCGACCTAGGCGGAATATACGGACCTTACACCGGCAGGTGGTTCGAGAGCATCGGGGAGACCGACATTGAGCACATCGTCGCCCGGTCCGAGGCCCACGACAGCGGGCTATGCGCCGCAAGCCCCGAAACCAGACGCCGGTTTGCATCCGACCTCCTGAACTTGACGCTGGCGTCTCCCAGCGTCAACCGCCACCAGAAGGTGGACAAGGACCCCTCCGATTGGCTGCCGGCCCTGAACAGGTGCTGGTATGTGGACCGGGTAATCCAAGTGCGCGTGAAGTACGGCCTCACCATTGACCGGGCCGAGGCTGAAGCGATAGATCTAGTCCTGGCCGGGTGCGCCGCTACCCAGATGGTGATGATGGAGCAGGGCACGCCAGTACGCGCCACCGCAACCCATACCCCGACTGGTGAGGAGGACGCGCTCGTGCTGTATGATGACAACAGGAACGGGCGGATCACCTGCGCTGAGGCCAGGGCCCATGGCATCGCTCCGGTGGGTCGAGGCCATCCAGCATACGAGTACATGCGGGACGCGGACGGGGACGGCGTGGTATGCGAATAGACAAGAACCCAGCGCGCTCCTTCCACGCGGTTCCCCGCTACGCTCGACATTAGACCCCAGTGGTACCGGGTTAGTCTTGCTACTCCACATAGCGGGCGTTTGCGGGCCGTCGCTTGCCACCGTGGACTGAAGGCTCGGCGCACCACTTGGCAGCCAAGCGTCGTACAGCCCGATATACCTCGCCGTCAAAGCCCAGCAGGTCGCAGACCACCCGCCTATCCAGCAGGGCACGGTTGGCGTCGGCGTCAGCCAGATAAGCAGGTTGCAACTCCAGCTCGCGGAACTCGTCGAAGATAGCCTCCGCAATCACAAGCTGTGCGTCGCTAATCTCACGGAAATCAAAGACGGGGAGAGTTTCGGCGGAGCGAATCGTCACAACACCTCGGCCAGGTTGTTGCTTGTTGCAGTGCCACCAATGAGACAACAGCCCCAATGTACTATTGCCCCAGATGACAAAAGCATAGTCAAAGCGATCATCTTGAAAAGTTACGTTCGGCCACGCCCTACCGCCAATAGACTTGTGCGGGGTAAATGCGGCAGCAAGTGGCTGGGAATTGAAACGGAAATCCCGGTTCAGATGTGCGCGGCTGGCGGTGGTCCAGACCGTCGCTGCTTTCTCTTCCATGCCTTGCCGCACGCGCAGTTGCGAATCCGGCTCGCAAACGATCCGGGTTTCCTGCTTGGCGTTGTGGTTCCACAGGGCTGGATAGGTCGCCGTGGGACTGGGCGCCACCTTGTCGAAAGGACCTCGGGGCGCCGGGCCGGTGATGTCGCGGTCTACTAAACCAAGTTTGCCGATCTCACCCAAGGGCGCGGCGGGCAACGGTAAAGGGTTCGGTTGGCCGGGCAGCCATAACCATGATTGCGTCAAGGCATGGGCAGTTTGAGCCAACGAGCCGTCCAGTAGGCGTACCCCGCTCCAATGGTCGTTATCAACCGGCCCGGCAAGCAACTCCCCTACGGTTTCGTCGCCTATAGAGAGGGGAGAACCGCCATAGGGACCGTCGTCAATGCCGCGAGGATTCTGGATGCCTGCGACATTTCCAGCAAGGGCGGCTGCGTGTGCGAAACTCTGTGGTCGCCGGGTCAAGGAGGCGAACCGGGCCGGGACCGATTTCGGTCCTTCACCAGAGTTCTTGCGGGCCACCACCAGGCATTCGGCCATGCCGGTGTCGGAGGAAAAAGACATTTCGTTGCCGTTGGCGGCGATGCTGACGACTTCCAAATCCGAGTATTCCTGCGCCAGCAGTTGACGGAAGTCCTGCCACGATAGACCGGCGGCAGCGGACAGGGGTAGCACCAAGGCCAGAACGCCGCCTGGCTTGAGCTTCCGGTGGGCCAGCGCTGCAAACGCTGAGGCGATGCCCGCGTTGCCGTGGTAGCAGGTGTCCCTACCCAGTTGATTGATACGCTCGCCCATCGCGGTCTGGTCCGCTTCGGTTGCGTCAAAGGCGGCGAATGCCGGGTTGGTTACGTCCGCGTGGGCACCCTCGTGGTTGGTGGCGCGGGTGAACGGCGGGTTCATGATCACCAGGTCAAACCCGGCGTCGGGGATGTCAACGTTGACCTGTGCAGCAGTCTCCTCACCAACGCTGCCGGTGCGCAACGCCGGGTCGTTGGTGTTGAACAGCGTCATCACCTCCGAAGGCCGGAGTAATTCCAACGAGCCGATTTTGACGCTGCCGTCGCTCTGCCGGCCATAGGCCATGGTGTATAGGCGGGACTGATTGAACCCGACGCTGGGTTGCATACCCGACAGAGTGGAGCCGGTGATGTGGATGGCCGAAGGCATTACGTCGCAACCGTAGAGCACCTCCTCCATCATGGCCCGGTGTAGCTGAACCGGGGCGCCTCCGGCGTTGGAATGGCGGGCCGCGACCTGCTCGTACACTGCCGACAGCAACGCCCCCGTGCCGCAGGCGAAGTCGCCAACACGCAACTTGCCGATAGCGGATGCGTCGCTCCAGTCCACGCCCTCCAGTCTGCTCATAGCCATCCGGGCCAGCAGCGCCGCCGACGCCGGGCGGGTGTAGAACGTGGCCAGGTACTTGCGGTCTGCGATGAGCCGCTGGAATATCTGGCCGGTCAGATCGTGGGCGTGGTCAACACCGGCGGCGTCGAAATTCTGGGCCGTCTCCCGGAGTTCCGCCAGGATGCGGGCGGCATAGGCGTCCGGTAACTGGTTCAGAATATCGTGGGCGATGGCAAAGATGGCCCAGTAGTTGATGTCGAGTATTTCTTTCCAGGCGTCCAGGGTGGCGCTCTGGGGATTGGGAACATCGGGACCGCACACCAGCCGCAGCGGTCTTATGCCGTCGTGCATCCCGGCAATGCGCTGGTGGAACACGAGGGCGTTGGCCAGGATGGCGCCGGCCATGCGCCGCGTCTGCGGAACGTCGGACATGCCCAGGAGCCTGGCGATTGCCAGCGTGATGTTGGGCCGGGTCTGCGCCATCTCACCCAGGATGTCGGCGGCTCGTTCGATGCCTTTCTGGAGGGCGTCCGCGGAGGCGTCCACGGCCTTCTGGGGAACGGACACCAGGCGAATGAGGTCGGCCAGGTCCGGCACCGACCCACGCAGCCAGCCGGATTCAGGAAAGCGGCTGCCGTCCTGATACAACACTGCATAGGAAAGACGGGCATCGGCCAACGCCGTGCGCAGGTTGTCGGCAAACCGTACCGCGTCCGGGTAACGCAGGGCGATGGCCGCCTCGATGGGGTGAGTTTCTCCTATCACAGGAAGTCCCAGGCGTCCGGCGGCGTCGCCTTCGGCGGTTCCCAGTGCCTCGTATTCCGCCTCCACAACAACCGGGGCACGTCCAGGAGCGGTGACCAGGTTGTCCAACTGGAGACCAGGGCGGCCCGCCACCAGTTGGGTGTTTTCCGAACGTACCGAGCAGCCGAACAGCATCTCGCTCAGCAAGTCCCCAAGCTGGTTGTTGACGCTGGGTTCGCTGTGCCTGGGCTGTTGCATGGTCATGGCGAATACCATTGAACGTTCTGGATCAACGGCCTTGGAACCCCAAATCCGTCAAATCGGATCAACGCGTTCCCGCCTCTGATGCCGGCCCCAATGCGCTGACTACTTCCATGATCCGGGCCAGATTAGCGGTGGCGTAGTCGGTGGCCTCGTACCGCTGAATTTGCTGCTCCTTCAGCCCAACCCTTTCGGCCAAGTCCCTCTGGCTCAAACCCCTGGCGATCCGTGCCTTGATGAGTACCGAAGGGACCTCGGCCACCGTCTTGAGCGATTCCATAGGAAAATCTCCGGACTTGAGGGATTCATACTCGCGCAACTCATTCTCCAAATCCCCCAGTTGACTTCTCATCGCGTCCTCCTGAGCCTTGGCAATCACCGGGTGTAGTTCAGGATTCGGGGTTTGCAGAAGCTTCTCCAAGGCATCGGAGAACCTGGCTGCCTGCGCCTTGGTTATCCGGTATTGCCGTTCGTTCTTGATCATTCCAATCCTCCCAAGTCGATGGCAATGATGCCCTTCCGCCGTCCGGTCTCTCTATCAGTCTGAAAGAACTCCAGGAACGAAAACCCGTCCGTGTTCGCAATCGCGGAGGCCGGAAACAATTCGCCCATATACTTGGCCTTCTGGGTCGCCCTGCCGGGGTCAAAGGTCAAGAGAGCAGGGTCAAGGAATATGGGATCAACCCCCGCCTCCTCCCAGCAAGCGTCGAAATCGTTGGGGGCTTCCTTGGCCGTCACCAAACTTCCATCCACGTAGACGGTCCGACAACCCGCGTCTTTCAAGTTCTCCATCGCGGTTCTCAAGCCCGCCATCAACAGGCGCCGCCACGCTGTGCGTCCGAATCTGTCGGCGACTTCCTCCCACGAAACCCAATGGATACCCGGTGGCAGCAGGCCGTTTTCGTCGAACTCTGGTATCATAACACAACGTTGACATTGGGTTTGCGGCTTGTCAAGTGCATACGCACGGATCGTGAGAGACTGTGCAGGCCGAAAAGCCAAGTAATGGACTCCGAAGCGGTTTCAACATCGCGCATCAGGGCAGAGAGGCAACTGGCGTTATTTCCGCCACAGCCCCAGCGTGATCACCCGCCGCAGTAAGCGCGCTCGTTTATCCTGTCGCAGTTCCCGGCGAGCCTCCGCCAGCGCATCCCGCCGCCAGCGGACGTGATCGGCTTGGCGCGCGTCGTCCAAGGGGTAGGTGTCCGGCGGCAGGGTCAGGTGGTACTCGCCAATCATTGCCGCCTCCAACTCCCACCGGCGCACGGCGGCCTGCGCCCGGTCAACACGGCTGACGCCTTGCCTGCGTCAGCACGCAACTGCCGCCACTCGGACACCAGGGGTGCCGCCGGGCCGAAGGCGAACTCCTCGTCGGGCTGTTCCTCCAGGGTAACCACCCCGGCATTGGGCATTCCGGGGCGGCGCCGGGGCGGTCTCCAATCCTCTGCCACGCCATCGGCCCGGTCATGGCCGTGAGCATCATCTGCGTCGACAACTTCGGCAGCTTCGTCCGGTTGGCTTGCGCCTTCCAGCGCGGCCTGCCTGCCGGTCAGCTCCTCCAACTGGCGCGCCTGATCACCTGCCAACTTCCACAGCTCGGCGTTTTCGTCCTCCAGATCAGCCGTCCGCTGGCGCAGAACCATCACGCCTTTGTCCGGCAGACCATCGCCATCCCCCGTTTCACCTCCGCCGGCGCCGCCTCGTTCCCGGAACTCCACCAGCGCCCGCCGCATCCGACGGGAGTCGCAGCACAGCGCCAGGGTGCGGTAATTCACCCCCAGGACCTCGGCGGCGGGCACCCCAGTTCCCCCACCAGGGCGTCCAGCAGGTCCAATGGGGCATCGTCCGAAGACACCCCGTCTCCTCATCCCGCGTCAGCTCTGGCCACCGCGCGCTGGGCATATTCGAACAAAACGACATCATCTGGGACTAGATCGGATCAAATCACGAGTATGACCGGATGCTTCGACGAGGTTGCACCAAAACAACTCCGGACCAGTAGGATAATTGCATCTCTATTATCCGCGCCCTACAATTACTCCTCAGTTACAATCCCACCAACAGCCGGGTGATCGGCTAACGTGGCAGCCCATGCCATTGAGATTGCCATAGCCGAACATCCAGCGTCCCGATGTAATCTCAGTTCCCAGTACGACGAGTTAACAGCATACGCCAAACCTGAAAGCAATTTGGAAACAGGTTTGCTACGCCGCGAAATCGGTGAACCAGAATCCGTCGCGCAAGAAATCAAAGCGAAAATGCATGGCGCAACCCGTTGGCGAAGACCCGACCCAGAGCCGTGCTGTCCCATGATGGAGAGTTGAACATGATCCAAGACCTACCAGGATTCCGCGAAGTTCCCAACGACTACAACGTGGAAGCCCTCATCACCGCGTTCAGTAAGGACGCCCAAGAATCGGCGGAACTGCGTTCCGCAGACCTTCTGCTCATGCCAGAGCGATTCCAATTCGCCGATGGACTGCCTGTGGAGGAATACTACGCCGATAGCACAGCCAGTTTCCTGCGTTTCTTGGAGTCGGAAAAAGAAACGACCGCCGGCATCTTGGCTCGTGCCGACGACGAGACATTCACGCGCCTGAACGCCGAAATATGGCTACCAGTCATCAGCCTTGCCTCGGCGGCGCTGACGCCAATAGTAGTGGACCTCGTGCGGCGCTATCTGCTGAATGAGGGAAGGCAACAGGAGGATATAGTACATTTGGAAATGGTTGTCGGTGACAAGCAGTTCAAGTACGATGGACACGTCAAGAACCTGCACACAGTAGTCGAAGAAACGAAAGACCTGTGGGACGAATAGAACCGTCGGACGCGGAACGCTATCCGCATTTGCAGCCTGTGGTCGTGGACATCGCGAGGTTCCGCCGATTGCCGGATTTGTCGCAATATTTGGGAGATCTCGCAGAATGGAAAGAGCGTGCAGTCAAAACGCAAGGTGACGAATTCCAAGCCAAGACCATTTGGTGCCTGGAGGGCTTGGTATCTGTGCACACTGAATTCGTGTCGGCTCACAGTTCCATGCGATCAGGCGACGTGGTGGACGCCTTCGATAGAATAGAGGGCATCCTAACCACAACACTTACCATCCGCCGGCACCTGGACGACGCCAGAGGAAAATTTGGACTGGACCTGATACACAACATAGCGCAGAACTGGGTCACGCTGCTTGACCCGCCATACGGAATTAGCCCTGGGATCATAATAAAACGAGCGTGTTGTTCTGTCTGCCAGACCAGGATTGGGGTACGATGGCCATGTGGTCACATTAGCGGTGAGATATACGGCGGAGAACTCTGTGTTGAGGACATAAAGGCATTCGAAGTGGCTGAAGTTTCCACGGTCGAACGACCGGCTTCTTTACTGTTGGCCAACCACAAAGAACGTATGCTGGACAGAGCTGAGAAGTTCATGGAATTGGCGGAAAAACTATCGTCGCCATATACGCCATGGTTACTCGAGTCGGTTACCGACCTCAAGCTACATCCATCGTACCGAGACGTGGGACGTAACGCAAAATGCCCTTGCGGTTCAGGAAAGAAATTCAAGCGGTGTTGTAACCACGGCCATCCCAAAATCAAGCACTGGAACATCCACATCGCCAGAGGCTAATAAACGCCATATTCACACCATCAACCGGCAAACGCATAATGATCCGCACCCTGCAATTCGCACTATGCCGGGCCCTTCCCATCTGCCGTACCATCTACTTCTTTGCCGCAATGAGAACCGGCTATCTCCCGGAATTGGCCGTTCCGAGCGAATAGTACGCTCGTATCGCGGTCCACCCTGATAGGACAACCAGGCCAACGGGATCATTGCGGCTATCCTCCCAAAGCTTGGAACTGCTGTCTTGTCGTAAAGCAGCACTGACACTTGCTTGCTGACTGCGGCGGCTACCGGCTGATACGCTGGGGGCATGGCCTTCTCACGAAAGCGCATCTTGGACGCCCTGGCCCGGCTGCCCTTCATCGACGCGGGGGAACTGGCGCTTGTCCTGGGCGAGCCGCTGGCGACGGTGCATCGCGCCCTGTCCGCACTGCTGGGAGACGGCTTGGCCCAGCGGGTGAGCCACGGCACGGCCCATCTGCCCTCCAGCCACCGTTACCACCTCACGAGGGAGGGCATCGCTGAAGCCGCAGATGTCCTGGGCTACGACGCGCCCTCGGACTTCGTGCGGGCCTACCCGGTGTCCCGGCAGTGGCTGACTTTGCTCATCCGCCGCATGGACGCCGTGGCAGCGGTGTATCGCCTGGCGGCAACGCTATCCCCCGGCGTAAACGGGCTGGAAACCCAGGTGGAGTTTCACCGCCGGGGCCGCTTCGACGCGGTGATCACCCTGCACAACGGCCGCAGCTTCGGGGTGGTGCGCCAAGGGCTGGCACTGCGGCGCCGTTCCCTCTACGACCGGCTGCGAGCCATCGCCGAGTACCATCACAACCGCCGTCCCTCCCAGGTGCTGGTCCTGGTCCCCAGCCCCTGGGAGCAGCGGCTCACCGACGAGTTCTGCCTCAACGCGGACCTCCGGGACTATTACGTCGCCGTGGAGTCCAAGGACACCCTCGAAGTGTGGGACCGTCCCCACTGGTATTCGTCCAACTGGGTGGTGGGCAGAACCTACCGCACCCTGGAGCAGGTGGTCTCCCAGGCCGACTATAGCGGACGGTTTCAGCCGGAGGCGCCGGAGCGCAAGCGGGCCTCCCGACCCGACCCGGAGCGGATGGTCAGGGCAGCCCCGGCCTTCGGCCTCAGCCCTGCGGAGAAGCGCGCCCTGGACCTGATCACCGACCATCCCATGATCCCCCGGGAACACCTGGCCCGCTGGCTGGGGGTTTCCGACGGCCGGGTCAGCCAGATGACTCGCAGCCTGATTCAGGCATGGGGCTTGGTGGAACAGCACGGCAAACGGAGCGACGTGCGCTACACCCTGTCCGGCCGGGGCATCGGGTACGTCACCCGCCGAGACCGGGCGCAACTGTCCACCGCCATGGCAACTTGGAGCGCGGAGCCGAGTACCGACGGCCACGGACAGCCCCGTCCGCTGGGACACCGCATCCACACCTGGCAGCGCCAGACCGTCCACGCCGACGGCATCACCTGGTTCCTGTCCGAGTTGGCCGCTGAAGCGAGAGCCGACGACGCCAGCGAACTGCAATGGTCCATCCCCACCGCCCGCACCGGCCGGGCCTTCAACCGGGGCGACGACGCCATCGCCCCCGACGCCGTGGGACACCTGCTCGTCAACGCCCTGCACGTTCCCTTCTACTTCGAGCACGAGCTGCGCGCCCGGCACCCCAGGGGCGTGGCCGCCCGCCTGCGCCCCTACATCCGCTACTACCGCTCCGACGCGCCCCGGGATGACCAGCCGCCCTTCCCGACCACGCTGTTCGTGGTGGACACGGAGGAGGTGGCCGAGACCTACGTCATCACGGCGTCCGGCATGATCACCATGAAGCTGCCGATCCTGGTGTCCAGTAGGGAGCTTCTGTCCGATAGAGGGGTGCTGGGCCGGTCCTGGCGTCCCCTATGGGACGGTGAAAGTCCGCCCTTGGCGCTGGGGGAATTGGACGCTTACGAGTGGGACCGCCTGCGCCGCCGGATGCATCGGGTGGAGACACGTTAGTCATGCTGACACGGCATTATCTACCCACCACGCCGTCCGGGGGCGCAAACGGCCTTTCCGGGGCTCCTTCGAGACCGGGTCGGAACGCCGCGACGTGTCAGTTTCCGGGATTTCAGGTAGGAAACCGGTTGTCAAATCCGTTGACAGGTCAAAAGTTGTACTTTGGGAACTGTGAGATACCAGGCTAAAACAGTGAGGACGATTTTGGCAACAGTGCAATCGCCTGACGCATCGCAGGTGACGAGGTGAATGATATGTCAAACCACATGTCAGATGACGTCCACTGGGTGGACAAGGGGGAGGCGGCGCGGGAGCTGGAGGTATCGCTATCGACCCTGGACCGGATGATCCGCAAGGGCGAGGTGGATGTAGAGAGGGAGGGCCGGCGGGTGTACGTGAAGCTGCCTGGGCCTCGCTATCCCAGCGACCGGGAGTTGCTGCGGCAATCACGGGCCAGGGTTGAAGAGTTGCGGCGGAAGGTGGGGGAACTGGCCGAGGAAGCGGACGAGTTGGAACAGGAGCGGGACCGGGCCAGGGCCGAGACGCAGGCCGCCATAGGCGAGTACCGGCGGCTGGAGGAAGTGCTGGCCCGGGAGCAGGGCGCCCACCAACGGACGAAGCGCTGGGCCGTCCGGCTGGGCATCGCCGTCGCGGCGCTGGTCGTGCTCCTGGCGGTCACCATACTGGCGGCTTGGCTTGTGGTGGCCCAGGCGTAATAGATTACGGTGGGAACGCCATCAGGGCCATGGAGCGAGGAATCAGTAATTCAACAGTGCCCTGCATAGTCATCAACTGCTCCCCCCTCTGTGGTCCCGGGTGTAGGTATCCAGGGATACCTGGCAAACCTATTGGAAAGGGACCGTAGCATTCGCGTTCATCGTCTGGCATCGTTCGGACAAATACACACACGCCGGCCGAAGCAAGCGAATGAACGAAGTCGTAAACTCGGAACAGCTCAGGTGATCAGGTGTACTTCCGAATGAGTTCCAACGAACGACAACCGCCCCGCTACGACCTGCTGGCCTTCAACCTCGTGTTGGCCATGATTGCCGCCCTGATGATGGCAGCCGTCGGCAGCAGCATCCAAGTCGTGCAACTGCTGGACGGGATAGAAATTGCCGGCTTGCAGATTGACCTCGCGGTCGGCGTTGTGGTGAATCCCGGCGTTATCACTGCGTCGGCGGCTATCTTTTTCGCCATCGCCGGTGCGCTCTGTTGTATCTGGCACAATCGCTTGGGGCAGGCCAGCTCTATGGCTACCGTGGCGAGCGTGGCCGGTTGGATCGCCTCCTTGATGGCGTCGGCGTTCTTCGCCATCACTCTGCTTACGGTTCCGCTGACGCTGGCGATCGAAGCCGGGCTTTAGGGCCGGTATAATCCCGGTCAATCCCAATCAGGAGAACATCATGCGTTGCTGCATCCTCTGCGGAACCCAGGTATCCGACGGCGTGCTCGGCGCCAACCGCCCCTCGGCATCGCTCCACCGAGCCTTCGGGAAAAGTGGTCTCCGCATGATCATTCTCGCGTAGCGGAATCCGCCATGCCCGGTGAACGGTAACGCATGGCGTTCGCTCACGGTTTTGGTCCTCTCCGAAAGCGCATGGGGAACGACGAGGCTGTAGAGCCGGGTCCGCGAGTCTGTCGTTCCAACGTCGATGGCTACATCTTTGGCGGACGGTGGGAGCGGGTCGATTCACGGCAGAGCCGCAGAATGGAGCAAGGCAGTGTGCCACGAATAGGACGTGCTCTTTACTCTGGCATAGTAGGGGACGCGCTTGCCGGCATGGGTATCACTGTATGGATCGAAACCGCGACGCTGACTGACTTGGCGCTGTGGTTACCTCTTCTACAACGCATGGTTTGCCAGGCGGCGATGATGGCGGCCGCGATTGGTCGCTCCAATGACAAGGGGCGGGCGCAGTGGTTCACTGCCTTGCGCTTCGTTCCAGTAGCGAACTCTTGCTTGGCGTTCCGGGCAGCCTTCGCCGCGCCGCAACAAGGCCGGGCACGCTCTTGATTTCAAAAGGCTGATATGCGTTCACGACGTCGGTCTCGATATTGGCATGACCCCGAACGATTGCAGGGGCAAGCGCAACGCGATGCCCACTTGGGGCGTAGCGAGTTCTACGTGTACGTCCTCGATACTGACTTCGGCGACTACGTGGGTCACACATGGCACGTAGGGCGGCGATTGAAGCAGCACCAAGCCGGACTGGTCAAATCGACCGCGGGAAGCTCCCCGACGCTGCTCTGGGTGTCTCGGCCCTTCGCAACTCGCGAGGACGCGGCGCGGTTTGAGGCGAGTCTGAAGTCGCTCCGTGACCAACACGCCGACCGATATGCGGAGATAGTTGGGCACGAAGCCGTTCCTTTCATCGCCCCGAGACGACGGTTCCAGCCCAATCATGAGGAAACCGCCGGCCTTGGACCATTCCCGTGGGCGTGGGCATTAATCGGCATTGTGGCGATCTCGCTCATATTCGTGGGCATATGCCAATCGATACAAACCTGACGGGCGCCCCGCACGATTCAAACGGGTACACCGCCCGTACCGGGCGTCATTGACAGATGGTTGAGGGTGGAAGATAATATAAGTAAGACAATCTAATAAACGCCGACTGATGTGAGAGACCATGCCACCTCGCCGCATTTCCAGGACCATCACCTTTTCGCTGCCGCCGGAGATGTACGAAGACGTGCGGCGGGTGAAGGAAGAGGAGGGCCGCGACATGAGCGAGCTGGTGCGTGAGGCTCTCCGCCTGTACATGGATGACCGGGAACTGCGCCGTGAGCAGCGCCGGGAAAGGCTGCGCTCCCGCCAAGCGGAACCCGGAGACGATGATCGAGGTGAAATCAATGAGTAATGGAATTGACCTGACCCCGGCAGCCCTGTACGCCCGGGTTTCCAGCGACCGCCAGGACGTGGACCTCTCCGTGGCTGCCCAATTGCGCGCCCTGCGCGACTACGCCGAGCGCAACAGCTACTCCGTAGCCCGCGAGTACGTGGACGAGGCCGAGAGCGGCCGCATCGCCGACCGCCCCCAGTTCCGCAGGATGCTGGACGAGGCCAACAAGCCGGAATCGCCCTTTAGCGAAATTCTCGTCTGGAAGTTTTCGAGGTTCACCCGCAAGCGCGAGCACGCCGTGGCCTTCAAGTCCATGCTCCGCAGGAAGGGCATCCGCGTGGTCTCCATCACCGAGCACGCCGATGACTCACCCACCGGCAAGCTCATGGAGGCCATCATCGAGTCCGTGGACGAATTTTATAGCGAGAATCTTGCCGAAGAGGTGTACCGGGGTATGCGCGAAGCCGCCTCCCGGGGCTTCTGGGTCGCCAGCCGTGTTCCCTACGGCTACCGCAAGCTCATGGTCCAGGACGGCGCCAAGAAGCGCCCCACCCTGGAGCTTGACCCGGACACCGCTCCCACTGTTCAGCGCATCTTCAACCTGGCCGAGGCCGGACGCGGCATCCTGGACATCACCCGCACCCTCAACGACGAGGGCATCGCCAACCCCACCGGAAGGCCCTGGTCCAAGAACGGCGTCCACATCATCCTGCGCAACGAGACCTATACCGGCACTCTGATCTGGGGCACTTCGGCGAAGCACAAGGGCGAGCCGGTGCGGGTGGAGCAAGCCTTCCCCGCCATTGTCACCAAGACCCAGTTCCGCAAGGTGAACAAGCAACTGCGTTCCCGCGCCCCCAGGCAGGCGCATCCCCGGCGGGTGGCCAGTTCCTACCTGCTCAGCGGTTTGGTCAAGTGCAAGGCGTGCCGCCGGGCCATGTCCGGCCAGGACTCCAAGAGCGGCCAGTTCGCCTACTACGTCTGCCAGTCCCTGATGAAGCGGGGCAGCGGCGCCTGCGACTGTCCCCGGCTGAACGCCCGCCGGTTCGAGGACATGGTGGTGGATCGCATCCGCGACAACATCCTCACAGAGTCCAACATCCGGGAGTTGGTCAGGCTGGTTGACGAGGAGATGGACGGCATCGCCCGGGAACAGCGGCAGCGGCTGGAGACCGCCGAGGCGGAACTGGCCGACGTGAAGCGCCGGCTGGACCGGCTCTACAACCTGGCGGAGACCACCGACCTGGAGGTGGACGACTTCATGCCCCGCATCCGAGAACACCGGGAAAGACAGCAGAAGCTGGAGGAAACGGCGGAGGACGCCCGGGTCATGCTGTCCCAGCGGCGGGTGGTGCTGGACGACGTGAACACCATTACGGCCTACTGCCAGGACCTGAGCGGGTATCTGCGGGAGAGTGAGCTCACCGAGCGGCGGGCCTTCATCGAGTCCTTCGTCAGGGAGATCGTGGTGCAGCCCGGCGGCGCGTTGGTGCGCTACACCATCCCCATGCCGGAAGATAGTCCCATAGGTGGAAAGGACGCCGAGGAGATGGCTTTGCACTCCCCGGTACTGTCTACGGTCAAGTCTGGTGGGCCGGACTGGACGAAATCAAGAACCGAGGCCGATTCCGACGTTACCCCGTCCTGGGGCATGGGGATGGTATACGTCAGAACCGCCTCGTCCTCCACGATCTCGATGCCCTGCACGAAGTTGCGGATCAGGGCCTTCCGCTCCGGGAACGTCCCATCCTGGAATAGTGCGCGGAAGTCCGCCACGTAGCCCTTTATCTCCTTCGAGGTGGGCAACTCCGCCCGCCGCTGCTCCAACTGGAACTCGGCCTCCTCCCGCGCCGCAACAAGCTGGTCCTGGCGGCTCTTCAGGGACAGGATGCGGGGCGACAGGACTTCCAAGGGCAACTGCTGGGTCTCCAAAGCCTGGTAGAGGTTCTCCAGCCGGGTCTCCACGTCGGCCAGCTCGGCGGTGATGGCGGTCAGCCTGCCGTTGACCTCCCCGGCCAGATTGTCGATCTCCTCGGCCACCAGGGTCACCAGTTCGGTGATGATCTCCTCGGTGAGAATCCGCTCCCTGACCTTCTCGATCACCAGGTCCTCCACCTTGCCGGCGTTCAAGTAGCGGGCGGTGCAGGCTCCGGCCCCTTCCCGGAACAGGCTGGAGCAGACGTAGTAGGCGAACTGTCCGCTCTTGGCGCCCTGGGCGGAGTAGGACTTGCCGCAGACACCGCAGCGCAGGAGACCGCTCAAAAGGTACTGGCTGCCCACCCGACCGGGCCGCTGCACCGCGGGCGCGCGTTCGTGGAGTCCCTGCTGCACCGCGTCGAACAGCTCCCTGGACACCAGGGCGGGCCAGGCGTTCTCCACCCTCACAGGGTCCCCCGCCTTCTCGTCCTTGCTCTTGACTCCCCAGACGGCGGTGCCAGTGTACGCCTCGTTGGTCAGCAGGTAGTGGATGACGTTCTTCTGCCAGCGCCTTCCCCGGTTGGTGATGCCCCGGCCGTTCATCTCCTTGCAGATTTCCGCCAGCCCGTTGCCCCGGCGGGAACTCTCGAAAATCTCCCTGACTATCGGAGCGGTGTCCGGGTCCACCTCCAGGGTGGGGCGCTCCTTCACCCCGTCGCTGACCTTGACCCGGGTGTAGCCGAAGGGCGCCTTGGAGCCCAGGAAGAAACCACGGGAAGCGGCCTCCCGCATTCCCCGCGTCACCTCTTGCCCTAGATTCTCGCTGTAATATTCGTCCACGCTCTCGATGATGCCCTCCAGCAGCCGGCCGGTGGCGTTGTCCTCGGCCTGCTCGGTGATGGACACCACGCGGATGCCCTTGCGCCGCAACTGGGCCTTGAAGGCCACGGCGTGCTCCCGCTTGCGGGTGAATCTCGAAAATTTCCAGACCAGAATCACCTGGAAGGGGGACTTGGGCTTGCTGCCCTCGTCGATCATCTCCCGGAACTGGGGCCTATCGGCGATTCTGCCGCTCTCGGCCTCGTCCACGTACTCGCGGGCCACCGAGTAGCCGTTGTTCTTGGCGTAGTCTCTCAAGGCTCGCAATTGGGCCGCCACGGAAAGGTCCACGTCCTGGCGGTCGCTGGAGACCCGGGCATAGAGGGCCGCCGGGGTGAGGGGTACAAACTCGCGCTTTTTCATTTTGCCTCCGTTTCGTCCGTGTCCACTTGGCGGGAACGCCGCTGCATCCGCTCCTTCACACGCCACTCCCGCTCCTCCATGTACAGGCGGATGGCTTCCCGCAGAAGCTCGCTCACGGTGCGCTCCTCCTCCTTCGCCGCCTGGCGCAGCCGCTGCGCCTGCGGCGGGGGCAACGAAAAAGTGAAGGTCTCGGTGTTCCTGGATATGATGGGGGCCATGAGCGCTCCTTGCGCTATCATTATAGCACATTGTCTTACACTCTGCCAGCGGGCAACCAGCCTTGCAACTGTTCACGTCCAAGGTGATCCGATCAGCCCGTCATCGAAGTTTCGTGCTTGATCACCTCCGCGCCGGGGGGCAAACAAGCCGCAGATACCCTTAAGTCTGAACAGTTACCCAGCCTTCCGCCCGCCGGCGGCGGCGCATTGACCGATAAAGCGCGGGCGCCCGGCAACAGTAGTTGACGCCGGATACCTGCAACATTTCGCAACCTTGCGACCTGTTGCACGCAGACAAGGGAAGGGTAATCACTTCCCTTTTGAGCACCATTGGAAACCACGGGAACGGCTCCGCTCACCCCTATTGGACACGCTGTCCGGGCCTGACGGCTGGTTCGTCGATGTCCGTGGCCTGGCGGTTATTGTCGGCATTCGTGCCTGAACGGCGTGCCTGTCGGGTGGCGGGTGGCTCATGTGCGACGACGGTCTGACGTGTCGTCTCTGCAACATATTGCAGTGGCGGGGGCGTAACGGGAGGTGGCGGCTGCAAGTTGCAGCAAAATTGTCCATTCGTGGCTGCTGAGGCCCCGCTATAGGAAATCCACGGCGCAGGAAAGTTGTACTTTGGGAACTCAGTACAATGCGGCCAGCGGCGCCCGGTCCCGCGAGCGGGGCGGCGGAAAAGTCCACGCCTCGCCCAGGATGCCGTGTTCCGCCGGGGCCTCGGCGTTGGAGGCGATCACGTCCAGGCACTCCATTTGTCGTTCGGTGTAACAGGTTTCAGCCACCCGACACCCGGAGCCACGCAATCCCGTCAACGTGCTCGAAGTGGCTGTCGGCGGATACCAGGTCGGCGCCCGTTTCCATGGCGTGGGCCGCAATCCAGACGTCGTTGGTCGGAATTGGCCGCCCCTTGGCCCGCAGCGCCGTCATTACCCGCGAGTACCGGTCCGCAGTCACCGGGCCCACGGGAACGAAGGACACGTAGGGACGTTCGAGGAAGGAACGAAATTCCGCCAGGTTCCGCTCGAAATGCGCCCCCTGCCGAAAGCCGTACAGCTGCTCGCCTACCACGACGGCGGAGAACAGCACCTCCTCGGCTACCACTATCAGATCTCTCACCTCGTGGCTGCCCCGCATGAACGCGGAGTAGGCGTTGGAATCCAGCAGAATCCTCATGACCACGCCGCCTCGTCCACCGTGCCGAAAACCTCAAGAGCCGCATCGAAACCCTCGGCTTCATCCCGGCTCCATGCGCCGAACAGGTCGTCCAGCGCGGCGCCTATCGCATTCGGGTTTCCACGGCTCCCGTCCGACAGGCCTGCTCCTTTTCTGAGCAACCTCAGGGCAGCCTGATTCAGCGAGATACCCTCCTGCTTGGCGAGGTGGTTCAGAATAGCGCTGAGGTCGTCGTCGAACCCCCTGACGGTCAACTGGTTCATTTGGCGGTCCCCTCTGTGAGTCATACTATGATGCAACGTGAGGCATTATAGTGATGGTTTGTGCCCCGGTCAACAATACCAAAATCAAGCCTGATTCTCACCGGAGCAGCAGCCACATCACCGTAATACAGATTGTCAAGAGAAACACCAACAACACAGCGGCGATGCCCGGCGCTTTGCCCAGCTTCCCGGTCCTGCGGTGGGCATTCTGCTCCCGGACCAACACCTCCTCAGCTGGCAGTGATCTCCTCTCATTTGCCCCCGCAATCGGCGGCTACTTCCTCTCGGTCCCTGGTCTGTCCTGTAGCTGGAATGGCAGTTCCGGTTCAGGGCGGGAAAGCGATGCATTCTGGCGGTCGGCCAATACCTCCACGTTCTTTTCCGCGCGGTGTTGCAGGCACTTCCTCCGAACTTCGTTCACATAGGCGAGCCATGTCCCTATGTAATCGCTCTCCGCTTTCTCAAAGGCCATTTGTCTGGCCGAATTGCCGCCTACGACCGCCTCACGCCAGAACCAGTCCTCGTTTTCCATGCTTCGGTCAGTGAAGTTCTTGACCTCTCCCCGGCTACGGATCCCATAGAACTGGGCCTGTAGGTATAGCTCCCGACTGTTGTCCTTGTGGCGGTCGTAACCATAGAGGAAATAATGCCAGTCATGTGGAGTTATCGTCCTTATCCAGTCTTGGGCATCCTGCCAGGCATAGTCCGCCCAATCCGGCTCAATTTGTGGATAAGGGGCTGATTGTTCGAGGTGTTCGATAATGTCGTCCATGTCTTCATCGGTTATCTCCGTTCTGGCACGTTCCAGGGCGGTGGTGTAGGAATTTAGCGCTTCGCGGCAGATCAGGGAGATGTTGGCCTCTGGGTCAAGTTTTTTGATCAGCCTGATAGCCTTGTCTGGGACATTGATACCGATGCGCATACGTCCTCCGTATGTGTATGTTTGATGATACAGCATACAATACGCCTATAGAAAAGTCCACCCGGTTGGCAAGCGGAACAATGGACCCAGAGCATTCTCGAAATCCCCACAGCATTGGTCGGTTCCGGTCCTGGCGGTCGCGGCCGAGAGGTATCCATGGCGCGGTTGCGACAGGGCGGCGGCGCTGGCCTCATTCTCCAGCTCCCGTTCCCGTGGCGGATTGAGCGATGGAACGTCTCCCCGTCGGCACCGGGGTCGCCGTCCCATCCATTCTAAATGATCACCCAGTTGCAGAAGCCGCCAACAGGGCCCGATGCGACCCGGTGTGCCTTCGGTAACGTCATCATGGGTCAAACCTGGCGCGTCAATGGCTCCATCGCCGCAGCCGACCACGTACTGGACCGCAACCGACAGCATCGCTTTCTACGGCCAAATCGACGCTCCGGGCCGCTGCCGGGGCCGATTACTATGTTGTACCCGTGTACAGAAGCTGGGACGAGTTCCCTTTCGGGAATTTTCCGGCCCCTCCCGAACTCAAAACATATGGAAGTATTCGAGCCGACTCGCCTGGATTGCAAGCACCTTGGGGCAAGGTCCCATTCCAGAATCGCGGGGCGGACTTCCCGAAAGGGAAGCGAACTCCCAGCATCAAGCCGGCAAGCAAACGCCAAGCGGCACGCAGTCATGGGGGCGTGATTCGATGACACTTCAGTGCCCGCCCCGCCGCCCTGCCAGCCGCACCGTGACCGGCGTTCAGACGTCAACGTCAATGGAATTCTCCTCCCCCTCCGTTGGACCGGTGTAGGCGTCCACGGCGCTCCGTGACGCCGCCCGGTAGATCCCCTCCATCGCGGCGGAGAATTCCTCCTCGCCCTGCCAGAACGGGAACCGGCCCAACTGCCGGGGCAGCGCCGCATGAACGTCGGGCACGGCGATGGCTCCGAAGGCGTCTCCCTCGTCAAATTGCCGCCCGGGATTGCCCCAGAACTCGGACGGGTCCGCCGGCAACGGCTCCGGGGCTGCCGGAGGCCCATCCAGGGTCTGGGCGGACCGGACCAAATCCCCGCCCAGCAATTCCTCCCGCTCCATTCCCCTCAGCCGGAAGATCAGGAACGGGTCCCGGTCGAACTCCTCGCCCAGCAGCAAATACACCGCCGCCACGTGCTTGCACGGATTGGACCAGTCTGGGCAACTGCATACCGTTTCCAGGTCCGCTTCGCTCTCCGGGAACATGGAGAGCCCTCGGGCGCTGAAGCACTCCTCGACGGCGTCGGGCATCCGCCCCGAAAGCAGGCTGGCCGCTATCGCCGGCTGCCGTCCGAACTCCTCCCGGAGCTCCTCCCAGTCCGGCAGACTGATGGTCTTCACCTGGACGGAGACGCGGTAGGGCTTGGGCCGGGACCCCTGCACCAGGGCCAGCACCAAGCCCGGCTCCACGTCGATGGACAGCACCTGCCCTCGCCGGGCGTACGAGCGTCCCCGGTCGAGCCGCGTCCCGATCCGGAACTCCTCCAGGGTTTGCAGCCACCGCCGGGCCCACCAGCTGGCACCGAAGTCCCCACGCCGGGACTGGGCCTTGATGCCTCCCCGGGCTCGGATGGCGGGCCGGTAGTCAGGGTAAGCCATAGCGTCGCGCCTCCTCCGGTGTCGCTTCATCGGTCAGTCGCCGTAGTGTTCCCGGCTCAGGGCCAGCACGTCGCGCAGTTCGGCGTTGGACAACTCGGTCAGCCAGCGCTCGGAACTCCCGCCCACCACCCGCTGGGCGGTCTCCGCCTTGGCCTCGATCATGGCGTCGACGTGGTCCTCCAAAGTGCCGGCGCAGATCAGCTTGTGGACCTGCACGTCCCGGGTCTGGCCGATGCGAAAGGCCCGGTCCGTGGCCTGGTTCTCCACCGCCGGGTTCCACCACCGGTCGTAGTGGATCACGTGGTTCGCCCGGGGCAGGTTCAGGCCCGAACCCCCCGCCTTCAGGGACAGCACGAACACCCGGGGCCCATCAGGGTCGTTCTGGAACCGCTCCACCATGGCGTCCCGCCCCCGCCGCGACACCCCGCCGTGCAGGAAGGGCGCCTCAATCCCGAAGGTCTCCTGCACGTGCCCCCGGATGATCTCGCCCATCTCCGCGAACTGGCTGAACACCAGCGCCCGGTCCCCGCTCTCCACGATCTCCTCCAGCAGTTGGTCCAGCCGCTCCAGCTTCCCCGAACGCCCCGCGACCGCGGAGTTGTCCCCCAGCAACTGCCGGGGATGGTTGCACGCCTGCTTCAGCTTGGTCAGCGTGTCCAGGATCATCCCCCGCCGACTGATCCCCTCCGCTTCCTCCATCCGGGTCTCCGCCTCCCGCAGCACCGCCTGGTACAGCGTCGCCTGCTCTCGGGTCAGCACGCAATACTGCTTGGTCTCCCGCTTGTCCGGCAGGTCGTCAATCACCGCAGGGTCCGTCTTCAACCGCCGCAGGATGAACGGCCCGGCCGCCCGCTTCAGCCGGCTCGCGGCCGCCTCGTCCCGGTGCGCCTGGATGGGCACGAAGTAGTCGCGCTTGAACTGGGCCTGGATGCCCAGCAGACCCGGATTCAGGAACTCCATGATGGACCACAGGTCCCCCACGTGGTTCTCCACCGGCGTCCCGGTCAGCGCCACCCGATAGTCGGACGGCAGCTCCCGCGCTGCCCGCGACTGCCGGGCCGTCGGGTTCTTCACGTTCTGGGCCTCGTCCAGGATCACCGCCCGCCACGGCACCCCCTGCAACGTTTCGGCGTCCCGCAGCATGGTGCCGTAGCTGGTCACCACCACCTGTCGCTCCGCCGCCTCCTGGCGGAATTCATCGCCCCGCTTCCGACCAGGTCCATGATGCAGCATCACCCCCAGCTCCGGCGTGAACTTCCCCGCCTCCCGCTGCCAGTTGTACATCAGCGACGTGGGACACACCAGCAGGCTGGGCCGGTCGTTGCCCTCCTGCCGGTCCAACTCCAGCGCCGCCAGCGTCTGCACCGTCTTCCCCAATCCCATGTCGTCCGCCAGGCACGCCCCCAGCCCCCACCGGCGCAGGAAGGTCAGCCACGCGTAGCCCCGCTCCTGGTAGGGCCGCAGCGAACCCAGGAAGCGCCGCGGCGCCGCCGGCGTCTCGACCTCCGCCTCCCGGCCCAACCGCTCCAGCAACCGGCCGACCCAATCGTCCGCCTCCAGCCGAACGTTGTCCTCCGACGACCGCTCCTCCGCCCCCAAACCGATGCGCACCGCCTCCCGCAGGCTCACCCGCTTCCGGTTGCGCCAGTGGTCGGCGGCCTCGCGAATCTCATCGGCGTTGATCTCCACCCACTGACCCCGCAGCCGCACCAGCGGCGCTTTCAACTCCGCCAACTCGGCCAGTTCCGCCGGCGTGATCTCCTGCCCTCCCAACGCCACCGACACCTCCAGGTCCAGCATGGTGCTCAGGCTGACTCCTCCGCCTCCCGTCATGGCCGGCGTCCTCACCCGGGCCCGGATGGTTGGCCTGGCCTTGGTCCCCCGCCCGGTCCACCACGCCGGCAGCAGCACTCCAAAGCCCGCCTGCTGCAACGCCGGCGCCTCCGCGTTCAGGAACCGGTGCGCCTCCCCGGTGGACAGCATCCTGCCGGATGGACCCCTGGCCTCTAGGCTCTCGGCGACGGGCGGGCACAGGTTCGCCGCCTGGGACAGCGCCGCCAGCAGGAACTCCCTGGGGTTGTAATCGGGGTTGCCGGCGTCCTGGCTCCCACCCTTCCACACCGTCTCGGCGGGCAACAGCAGGCTCCGGTCGTCGTGGGGTTGCAACAGGTACCGCAGGTGCCAATCGCCTTGATCCAGGACCGCCCCGTCCCCATCCTCGGTCTCCGGCGGCTCCTCCAGCCGCAGGCAGAGACGGTAAGGCGCGTTGGCGGCAACGGCGATGGGCCTCTGCCACTCCGACACCTGCCGGCCCAACTGCTTCGCCTGGTCCGGCCCAACGCGGAGGGTTCCGTCGGCGGCGCCCAGGGCGTGCAGCCAGGCGTCGTGGGCTGAATCAAACCCGTTCCCCTCCGGCCGGGGCACCGACGCTTTCCGCGCCAGATGGTCCACCACTCCGTCCAGGAAGGCCCTCAGCACGGTCGAGGACGCCTGGGCCGGCGGACCAGTGGCCGCGTCCCCGGTCGCCGACCGAGCCGCCGGCGGCATCAACCCCGCCAGGTCGGCCAGCCTGTCGGCGTCATCGCCGACGAATACCGCCTTCCACGCCGCCGTCATCCCGTCTCCGTGTCCCGTCGCCGTGGGCAGGTATCGCTGCCGCGCCACCAGCGCCATCCCGAATTGCCGCGCCCGGCGCCAGTAGGTTATTTCCGGCCCCAGGGCCACCCCGGGCTGCAATACCGGGCGGTCCCCGCACCTCTCCAGGAACTCGCCCGCATCGGCCCCGTCCAGCCAGAGCGCGGGCACCCGAAAGGGCAGTATGCGCGGCTTGGCACGGGACCGGGGCGCTTCGCCGGCCAGCGGACTCGACGGCAGCGGCTCGCCGCCCCTGCTGGGCAGCCAGACCACCGCCTCGCTCGCCATCTCCTCGCCCACGTCCAGACCCATGGCCCCGAGCAGCAGGTCGCCGGCGGCGCAACGCGGGTGCCGGCCATCTCCGTGCCCGTCTCCCGTTGCGTCGGAATCCTCTCCCCACAGGACCAGACGGCCTTCACATTGTGCGGCGTGCAGTATCAGCATCCCGGGCGGCGTCTCCTCCAACCCCACTATAGCCCGTCGCCGACGGTCGTCAAGCGTTGCAGGGCCGGCCCTTCACGGGTGTCCTGCTTCGGGCGCTCCCGGCATTTCTGCGGCCCGCCAATCGGCCACGCGTCGCAGCCTCCGCCTCTATGGGTAATGGGCAAAATTAGGCCCGCTGCGATGCCATACCCGCGTACAGAGATTGGCGTGACTTTTCTTTCCAAGAGTCCGGGGCCGGTCTGTACTTGAAACGGGCCAAAAATCAGGGCTTCCCGGCCGGCTCCGCGAGTGCTTGGGTGAAAGGGACGGTTCCGGCGAAGTTTTGAAAATAAAAGTGGCCCCGGGGTCGTCTGTCCTCACGTCGCAGCCGGCGCTTCCCTTGGCGAAGCCGCCACCGGCCCGGCGCGTCCAGGATGCCGGCGACCGGCCCCTACCGGACGGGACATGATGGAGCACAGTTGCTGCGGGCCCATTGTTGCCACGAGGTAACGCCCGGTGGGCGCTACCCCCAGCACTCCCGCAGACCCTCCGCCACGCCGATGGACGGGACGCCGGCAACCGGCTCTCCGGTCACCAGGACCGCGCCGGTGTCGTGAAAGTCCAGCCCCGGCGTGTTCTCCGGCTTATCGCCGGTCCTGGCGTGCTCCGCCACCGCCTCCACTCCCAGCCGCGCCATCTCCAGCGGGTACTGCATCACCGTGGCCCCGAACTCTCCCGACGCCACCCGCCTCACTCCGTCGCAGCCGCCGTCGATGGTTACGATCAACACGTCCTCCGCCAGCCCCAGCTCCGCCAGCGTCGCGTATGCCCCCGTAGCCGCCGGCTCGTTGATGGCGTACGCCAGGTTGACGGACGGGTATTGACCGATGAGTTCCTCCATCGCCCGGCGTCCTCCTTCCTCCGTGCCCAGGGTCACCCCGCGGCCCACGATGCGGGCGTCGTCCTCATCGCCCATCTTCCCAGCGTCCTTCACGTCGATGCCGTAGCCCTTCAGAAAGCCCTGGTTGCGCAGCACGTCCACCGACACCGGCGTGGGGTAGCCGTCCAGCGTTGCGATCCTGGCCTCCCTGCCCTCCGTCTCCAGCCTGGCCTTGGCCCACCGGCCGATCAACTCCCCGGCCCTGAAGTTGTCCGTGGCGAAGGTCCCGTCCACCACGTCCCCTTGCTGGAAGGGCGTGTCCAGCGCGATCACCAACACCCCGGCCTCCCGCGCTTCTCGCACGGCGTCGCTCAGGGCCGCCGGGTCCGAAGGCGTGATCAGGATGCCATGGGCACCATCCGCCACCAGTTCCGCCATCGCCCGCGCCTGGCTCTCCCAATCGCCGTCATGTTCCCCGGCGTAGGCGCGTAGTTCCACGCCCAGCTCATACGCCCGCTGCCGCGCGGCCTCCTCCATCTCCACGAAGAAGGGGTTCCCGTCGGTCTTGGTGATCAACCCCACCATCACTTTATCCGCGTCATCGAACACCTCGCTGTTGCCGCACCCGGCGGCCAGCAGCAGGCACGCGCAACCGGCCACCGCCGCCATCCAAAACCAACGGTCCATCCTTGTCAATTCCTCACCTGCCACGTCGTATGCGAAGGCGACGGCATCCATCGGGCCCCCGCCCGACAATCGACCGCCTGTGTCGTCGCCCTATCGTATCCGTGGGGATGCGAGGCTCGCAAGAATGGCCCGGAACCGGACAGGACGATTGCAAAGTAGCGCCATCCATTCGGATCGGCTCATCTTGCGCTTGTCGAATGGTGCCAGATCGAGCAGATCGTGGTTCGACAGGCTCACCATGAGCGGCTCGGCATGAACTTTGCAATCGTCCTGGGAACCGGAAACATCCTTCCCGTCCGACCGCCGCTGGAGGCGGCCTTTCTGCCCGTTTTCCGGCGGCGGCGTCCCAGCGATCATCGCCTGGACCAACCTGTCCCTGAATTCGGCGAGGTTTATGCCTGCGGGCGCCGGACACGTCAAACTGCAATCGCCCGGACCTGATTTCCACAGTTGCAGCCCTGAAAGGGAATTACTGATGCGTGAGCGATTGACTAAACATAACCTACTTCCCTGATGCAGGAGCGCAGCATGTCAGGCTTGGCCAACAGCCGTTCTGCGGCGGCCCAGAACTCCCGGCGCAACTGTTCCAGATCGGCGCAGACCACGTTCTTCAATTCCACCCGTTTCAGGTAACGCCAGACCCCTTCGTCTGGGTTCAACTCGGGAGCATACCCAGGTAACTGCTCCAACTGGAGCCGCCGGGCCGCCCCCTGAGCCAGGTACTCCTTGACCGCTCGGCAGCGGTGGATCGGCGCACCGTCCCAAATCACCAACAACTTACCCGGTATCTCAGTGAGCAACTGTTTCAGGAACTCAATGACATCAGGTCCCTTATAGGCGTGGTCTTGCACTGCCAGGTAGAGGTCTCCCTGGAGGCTAATCGCGCTGATGGCGCTGAGATGGTCATAGCTCAACTTGCGCCGGATTACTGGGGTCTGGGCCACCGGCGCCCAGGTGCGCAGCAACGCGGGCAGCAGGTAAAATCCCGCTTCATCGGCCCACAGGATGGTCCGGCCTTCGGCTAGGGCTTTTTTTGAGGTCGGCAAAGCGCCGCTCCCGCCAGTCTGCAATTGCCTCCTCATCCCGCTGGGTGGACCGCAGCGCCGGCTTTTGCTGGCTCCAGCCGCACCCTTTCAGTATCCGCCCCACCTGGGACGGATCATAGGACACTCCAAACTCCCACTCGATTACCTGGGCCACCCGACCCCGGGTCCAGACTTCCCCACTGAACCCATAGGCCCCAGGCCCACGGGCCAGCAACTCCGGCAGTCGCCCCCGTTGACCATCGTTCAGCTTGGGCCGCCCACCAGGATGCTTGCGCTGGCGCAAGGCCGCGATGCCCCCCTGTCGGGCTTGACTGATCCATTGGCTTACCGCTCCCTTGGTGACGCCCAGGGCTGCGGCCACGTCCTTTTGCTTCCAGCCCTGCTGGACCAACTCCCAGGCCCGCAGCCGGCGGGCTTCCTTCCAATCCGCAGGTGGCATCTCAGTCGCTCTATTCATGGTGCCGATTGTCTCATAATCCCACTCTAATGTTTAGATGACCCCTCACGTATCAGTAGAAGGAGATTGCATTCTGCAATCCGGCGGTCATTCCTACTTGAATCAAGGGGTTGCCCTGCGTTCCGGTGGGAGTTGGAGTCTCGAATTTTACTGCGGGCCCATAATCACTTCATTGCATTGATTGCATTGCGGAGATTGTAGTCCTGACTCATGGTGAAGCCATGAACGACCGCGATGGGCTCGCCCTCCAGGTAAACCACGACTCTGCGGTTGAGTGGGGCAGCCCCTGCCCCACGACCCTCAACGAGACCTGCTGCATAGCGTGTCGGAGGAACAGGGCCGAGTGCCCGCCACCGAGGTCTTGGGCGTGAACCAGACCCTGGCGGTCTGCCGCGGCTGCCGGCAAGCGTCCCGGCGGGTGCGGCAGGCGCTGCCCGAATTCAGGAATGCGGTCGGCGCAGGCGGCGCCTCGGCTTCGGTGGACGGCGGCCGCTCCTCCATGACCGTGCATGACGACACCGGGAGCAACCATCCCCCGCTTTCCCGGCTCCCCGCACGTTCCGCCGTGCATGACGACACCGGGAGCAACCTCCACGGCCACCACCTCCACCTGAAACGGCCGTTTCGTCCCGTGTCCGGCGCGCCAAAGTGCAATCGCTGCGGAACCGCATCCACAGTGGCAACCCCGTAAGGAAATCCAAACCCCTTGATGGATGGCCGCCGGCGTGATTTCAAAGCTGAATCGCCCCGGACACCACAATTGGCACGGCTCTTGTGTCAACAACCTTTTCGCGGCCTCGTGTCGGTTTATGGCGCCGGTTGCATTGCATCTCTTGCGCCGGGGGACGTGCCGGGGCACGGTGTGACGGCAGACCCGCGTACGGAGATTGGGAGGAATGCCCTTTTGGGAAGTCGGAGGGTATTTTGAACTTGAAACCGGCGGAAATCGAGGGAATTCAGGGCGGTCTTGCGAGCGCTTGGCTGAAAGGGCGGGTTCCGGCGAAATTCCCTTTTGGGCAGTGAACGCCCAGCCACATCAGGGCGAGCGGTTCGTTGACCGGGCCGTATTCCCGCCTACCGGACAACCCCCTAAAGGACATTCCGGCCAGCAGATTGAACGTGAAGGAGCAAAGCGCGATGGATGCCCAGAACGAAGGGATGGGCGACACCGGGGAGTGGCGGGAGTTCGTGCTGCGGATGCTCCTGAGGGAATTCGTCGAAAAGGCGGGCAGGGCGGAGACTGTGGAAGACCTGGCGAACACCAGGAAGGCTTTGGCCCGGCGGTTCATCCTGCGCTGGCTGCGCCGGGCGCTCACCCTGGGGGCATGGTGGAATTAGCGGACATGGCTGCCGTCAGGGCCGGGGCCGACCGCGCAGCGTCGTGGCTCAATTCTACGTTGGAGATGACGGCGGCGAGCGGCCAGCAAGCGCGGAGCAAGCGATTGGCGGCGCGGATGACCAGGCGCTTGCAAAATCCGTTCCCTGCGACGGGAGTGCGGGCGATAATCAATGCAGTTCACGGTTTTTCCAGCCTTTCCCGAACGAAAGCTGGAGGGTCCGTCCCCGACCCGGACCGATTGACTGGGATCGAGCCTCGCTCTCCCCGCGTCGGTTTCAACGGAGACCAACGCCACCCGCTGCGTGGCGCGGATCACGGAGTCGAGCCTTGCTCCTCCGGCGTCCACGTCGATGCGGGACGTCACACCGCGCTGGCGGTTGGCAATCGCCGCACCGGGAGGCTTCACCGGAAGGTTGTGGTTCAATTCTGAGTTCTGCGCTATAGACGGCATGGGGGCGTCGCCTTTGACCTGGCGCTCAACGCCGTCTCGCTGGGCGTCTTGCTTCCTGCTGGTGACGCTGAAGCGGCCCACGGCGGTTGAGTGGTTGCTGGAAGGGCTTGGCTTCGGACTGGGTTGGTGAAAGCGTCCCGGCGCCGCGGCTCTCTTCTAACACCCGCCGGTCATTCCGGTCGTGGGCACCCTTTCTGCCGCCGCAGGTGCGCCCGCGCAATCAGCCGGGCCAGAATGCGCAGACCCTCCCGGACCTGCTCCCGCTGCTGGGGCGAGTAATCGGGTCTATGCTGCTGCTCCGGCGGCTCGGCGTCCACTTGCCCACGCCGTTGTCCGGCGGGTTGATTCCCTCGGCTCGACCTTCGCCGGTACCGGTTCCCCTGATTCGATTTCGTCATGTTCCTCCGTGTTCTGCGGCCCCGGCGCCGAGGGCGTCGTGGTGTGGTCGCTGGCCGCGTTCCTCTGCCCAGCGCTTCCCCTGGCCCTCCCCGCCGGCTCATGAACCCCGCCGGGCAAACCCTGGGGCCGGACGCCGCCGGCGATGCCGGCTCGGTGGCCACTCCGGTGAAAACGGCATTCAGCATGGTCACCGGTCTTCTGGTCTTCTTCTGCCTCTCGTTGGTTGAAGGCGTGCCGGAGACGCTCCGCCACTGCCGTAGAGTGTGAACGAACATCTCCCTCCGCATAACCTCGCGCGCGCCCCCACCATCCTGCGGGGGCGCGCAGGGCCTTACGAATGCGGCCCCTCTCGTGGTGTCATTGGGGTGTACATGAGTCGCGTCCGGTGGCGGCAATGCAGGTCGGGACGTTTTGAACCTGGAACCTGGGGAAATCGGCCCCCTACCGGACGTTTCCTGTTAACGGTTTTCGTAAGGCCCCGTTCCAAGCTCCGGGTACATATCGCCAACCTGAAACGTGCATTTTTGTCCGAGGGGAAATCGGATACGGCGTGCAATCGCCCTACCTGAAACGAACATTTTTGTATGCGGAGGCGGGAACATGACGACGGAGAGGCCGGGCATCCACCGGAGCGAGAGCATCGAGGACCTGCACCACCTGCGGCTGATGGCGCTGTTGGACGAACTGGTGCGGGACAAGGGGCCGCGCCGGGCGGCGGCGGACCTGGACGTGGACCACCGCACCCTGACCGCCAGCCTAGAGAGCGGCCGGTTGACCCGGCGGATGCGGGTGGCCCTGGACCGGGTGTCAATGACCAGGAACATTAGGCCAGTAAACGGAGAAATTTACAGAGTCTTTAGGCCGGCAGATTTACAGGGTCTTTAGGCCACCCTGGGAGCCACACCAACGACCATTTCTGCACTTCGAATGGAGGTGCAGCGATGGCGTACCGGGAGGTTCCCCGAATGGAAATAGGAGAATTGATCCGCCGCTGGCAGGCGGGACAGAGCCGCCGGCAGATCGCGGAGAGCACCGGGCTGTCGCGGGACACGGTGGCCAAGTACCTGGCGAGGGCGGAGACGGAGGGCGTCGCCCGGGACGGGCCGGTTCCCAGCGAGGAGCAGTTGAGCCGTCTGGCGGCCATTGGGCAAGTGGGCCCGCGCCGGGTGGTTACGCCCACGGACGATCTGCTGGAGCCGTGGGGAGACCAGGTCTACCAGTGGCTCACCGGCGACCGGTTGCAGCTGACCCGCATTCACGAGTTGCTGGCGGCTCGCGGCTGCCGGGTGTCCTACCAGTCCCTGCGGCGATTCATCATCAGGCGCAACTGGACCAGGCTGGGCAGTACCACGGTGCGCATGGAGGACACCCCGCCGGGGGAGGTGGCCGAGGTGGACTTCGGGCGCCTGGGCCTGGTGCCGGACCCGGCTACGGGAAAGCGCAAGCTGGTCTGGGCCATGATCATCGTGCTGTGCCATTCCCGCCACTGCTTCCTCTGGCCCATGCACCAGCAGACGCTGCCCGAAGTCATCGCCGGACTGGAGGCGGCCTGGGCCTTCTTCGGCGGCGTGCCCCGCTACCTGGTCATCGACAACTTCCCCGCCGCAGTGGTGGGACCGGACTCGCTGAATCCTGTGCTGACTAGGAGCTTCCTGGAGTACGCCCAGCGCCGGGGCTTCTTCGCCGACCCGGCCCGGGTGCGCCACCCCAAGGACAAGCCCAAGGTGGAGCGGAACGTGCCCTACGCCAGGGAGCGCTTCTTCAAGGGCGCCAGCTTCGACAGCCTGGCCCACGTCAGGGCCGAGGCCCCCAGGTGGTGCCGGGAGGTGGCGGGCACCCGCGTCCACGGCACCACCCGCCGCCAGCCGCTGGTGGTCTTCCAGGAGGAGGAGCGCCACACCCTGCTCCCCTGGGACGGCGAACCCTACGAGATCGCCCACTGGCGCACCCTCAAGGTGCATCCCGACCACCACGTCCAGTGCCAGCAGGCCCTCTACTCGGTGCCCTCGGACCTCTGCCCGCCGGGGCAGAAGGTCGAGGTCCGGGCCGACAGCAAGCTGGTGCACGTCTATTACAAGGGCCGCCTGATCAAGGTCCACCTGCGCCAGCCCAAGGGCGGACGGGCCACCGATCCAAAGGACTATCCCGCCCGCATCGGCCCCTACACCACCCGGGCGCCGGACCAGCTCAAGCGGGAGGCGGCCCGGCTGGGGCCGGCGGTGGGTGAATTCGCCCAGCGCCTCCTGGCCGACCCCCTGCCCTGGGCCAAGCTCCGCCAGGGGCACAAGCTGCTGCGCCTGGCCGAGCGCTACACCGGCCCGCGCCTGGACGCCGCCTGCCGGAGGGCCTTGGACGTGGACCTCATCGACGTCCGCCGCCTGGAGCGCATCCTGGTGCAGGCCCTGGACGAGGAGACCTCGCCCCAACTGCCCCTGCCCCCACCCGCCGGACGCTTCGCCCGGGCCGGCTCCGTATTCGCCCATTCCGCTCATGCTCCAATCCACCCACCGGAGGTGATCACCCATGTCCAAGACCACTGACCTCACGCCCCTGCTCAAGTCCCTCAAGCTGGGGGCCATGGCCGCCACCCTGCCCGAACGCATCGCCCTGGCCAGAAGGGAGCAACTGGACTACGCCTCCTTCCTGGAGATCATCCTCTCCGATGAGGTGAACCGCCGCGACCACCGCCGCACAGAGACCCGCCTGCACCGGGCCGGCTTCCAGGAAATCTGCCGCCTGGAGGACTTCGACTGGACTGCCGACATCACCCTGGACCGACGATTGCTGGACGCCGCCTTCTCCCTGGAATTCCTGGACAAGCGCGAACACGTCCTCCTGGTGGGTCCCGCCGGCGTCGGCAAGAGCTTCCTGGCCCAGGCCCTGGGCCACGCCGCCGTCCGCGCCGGACACTCCGTCCGCTTCGTCCACGCCGACGACTTCTTCAAGGCCATGAACCAGGCCCGGGCCGATAACTCCACCGACAAGACCTTCCGCTCCTTCCTCACCCCGGACCTGCTCATACTGGACGACCTGGGCCTGCACCGCTTCTCCGCCCAGCAGTCCGCCGACCTCTACCAGCTGATCATCGACAAGCACCGGGCCTCCAGCTTCGTCGTCACCAGCAACCGGGCCGTGGAGGAATGGCTCAGCCTCTTCAACGACCCCATCCTCGGCAACAGCGCCCTGGACCGCCTGGCCAACACCAGCTACCAGATCGTCATCGAGGGCCAGAGCTACCGGGAGCGCCTGTCGCCCCACCGCACCCTGCTGGGCAAGGTGGCCAAGATCCTGGGCAAAGGAGGTGATTGACCCGCCGTCCATAACCTGATATTCATTCATTGACCACGCCCCAGGGTGGCCTAATGTCCGTGTAAATCACTGGCCTAAAGACCCTGTAAATTGACAGTCGGGACTGGCTTCAGGGTAAAGTCCGTTTCCCGACGGTCGCCCTGTTGCGGCGTAGTACAAGGAAAAGAAGACTTGTAGAAATACAATTCGCTGCAATTTCCTACCGGATTGCTGCGGCAGCAGCCTCCTACAGGACGGTCCCGGCGAGCAGTTGGGTTTAGGCCCCGTCCCGCACTGCAACCGCGGTCCCCAACGGGGGAGTTCCCATCCTGCTAACCCGTGGCAAGCGGCAGGACGGGCGGGTATCGTGCGGACAGGGTGGGGTTGGCTGCGTCGCCCTGCGGACTGGCTTCTCCTCGCCTGCATGGGGTTTTTGCCCCCCGGAGCGCCGTCGTTTTCGGGGGCGGTGAACCGAACCCTCGACCACGCCTCCGACCCGATTCCGGCCAGACCCGGGGAGCGTTGGATGCGCCGCGCCGGCAATCACTCAGGCCGCAATGAGATCAGCACAGCAGGGACCGGAGGTCCGGGTCGTCGGTTCGGGCCAGGTCGCAGGCGGTCTTGCCGTCGCGGTCCCTGGCGGAGACCTCCGCGCCCAGCTCCACCAGCATCCTGACGAACTCCATGTCCACGTCAGGACCCTGGCGCCAGGTCTCCCGGAACTCCGCCGCCCGGTGCAGCGGCGTTCGGCCCCACTCGTCAGCGGCGTTGACGTCCCCTCCTCCTTCCACCAACCGCCGGGCAGCGTCGGCGTCCTGATGCCACGCGGCCAAATGCAGCGGTGTGCCGCCGCCTTCACTCCTGGCGTTCGCGTCCGCGCCGGCCTCCAGCAGCAGACCGATCACCTCCGGGCCGGCGATGCCACGCCCCGCTCCCGATAGGTAGCCGTCGGTGACCGCCGCGTGCAGCGGCGTGTTCATCCGCTCGTCCCGGGCGCCCACGTCCGCGCCCCGCTCCAGCAACACCCTGACGATATCAGGACCGGAGTGGCTGGCGGCGTAGTGCAGCGGAGTGTCTCCCTCTTCAGCCGCGGCGTTCACGTCCGCCCCGTGTTCCAGCAGGAGCCGCACGGCCTTCGGCTCCGCCTCCCCGATCAGCGCCACCAGATGCAGGGCCGTCCTGCCCAATGGACCGGGCACCGCCGCGTCCTCTCCCCGCTCCAGCAGCAACTCGAGCACCAAGGGGTCGGGATTGAACATCGCGGCCAAGTGCAGCGGCGTTCCGAGATAGTCGCCACCGGCGGCCATCGCCGCCGCCCCTGCGCCGTGGTCCAGCAGCAGCCCGATCACCTCCGGCCCGGATCGAACCATCATGGCGTATCGTAACAGCATCTGGTCGGCCTCGCTCTCCACCGTGACCTCCGCGTCGGACGACAGCAGCAGTTCCACCACCCGCGGGTCCGGCCCAACCAGGTCGGGTGCCCCGTCCGCTCTAAGGAATTCCTCGACTTGGCTCGCCATATAGAGAAACAGGGCGCTCTGGCCGTACTTGTCCCGCGCCCCGGCGTCGGCCCCATGTTCCAGCAACAGCTCCATGCTCCGGAGAACGTTCTCGGCCAGGTCGCCGGCATCACCGGGAACCTCGCTCTGGACCTCGGGATTAGAAGCGTAAACCGCCAGCATCGCCGCCATGTGCAGGATGGGAACACCGGAGTAGTCGTCCACGGCGTTGGGGTCGGCGCCGGCATCCAGCAGCAATCCGATGATCTCAGGGTTGCTGCCGAAGCCCACCGCAAAAGCCAGCGCCGGCGTCCCGTCGTCGTTCCTGGCCAACGGGTCCGCCCCTTGCTCCAACTCGGCCCGGACCAATGCGACCGTCGCGCCAGCCTCCCAGAACTCTTCCGTGCACAGGTCGCCGCAACTGCCGCTCGGCTCCGACAAAGGCGCCGTTGCGGACGTGGGCGCCGGCGTTTCCGAACCAGGGCCCTCCGTTGGTGCGACGGTCGGTTGGGCGGCGCTTGGCGGGATGGCGGGAGACGGCGCCGAGGTCGCTGGAATCGCCGTCGCGGTTGGCGGTGGTGGTGGCGTTGACGACGAAGTCTGTCCCGCCCCTGTGTGGGTGGCGACGACGTTGGCATTGGCATTGCTTGTGGACGCTGGGGTCAGGGTTGGCTTGGCCGCCGGAGAACACGCCGTCAGGACGGCCAGCGCCAGCAGCGTGGCCGCCAAGACGAGTGGTCTGCCCAACGCGGAAACGCGGGCGGCCAGGTACGAACCGTTGCGGCCGCTTGGCGTTGCTCGCGAGTTACGCATCATCATAATCATCGGCAGAGGTTGGAATTTGGGCATTGCGCGCTCCCTCCGCACGGCAATCGCCGACGGGCAGGGGAAGCATATCACGTCACAGGCTCTCCCTTGGCTACGTACCATCCGTTCCTGGCATATCCCCCTCACTGGTCCATCCCTCAGCGGGTCTTGCCTGCGCCTCTGCCTTTGTTCCGTGGATTATGCTCACCGGGTCCAGGTGGCTCAAGTCCAGTTTAGCGATTCTGGCTCATCTTGAAGTTGGAGATGACATTGGCCGGCGCGGCCGGCGCCTCTGTTGCCGAGGCTGATCGCGCGGCGTGATGGCTCGCTTTACGCTAGAGATGGCAGCGGCGAGCGGCCAGCAAGCGCGGAGCAAGCGATCACCGGCGGTGCGGGCCAGGCGCTTGCAAAATCCGTTCCCTGGGTCAATCGCGCGGGCGATAATCAATGCAGTTTACGGTTTTCCAGCCTTTCCTGCTTGAAAGCTGGCGGGTCCGTCCCCGACCCGGACCGATTGCCTGGGATCGAGCCTTGCTCTCTCCGCGACGGTTTCAACGAGGACAAGCGCCCACCCGCTGCGTGACGCGGATCACGGAGTCGAGCCCTGCTCCTCCGGCGTCCACGTCAATGCGGGACACCAGACCGCGCTGGCACCGTTTCGCAAAGCGGTGGTCAGCATCGCCAACGTCGTCCAGGAGGTGAAAACAGAACCATTCCGGCAATCCAAGGCCTGAACCCGAACCCCTCGGTCCAACTCGCCGAGCGCATACGACACCGCGCTCGCCCCTTACGCTGCGGCTGGAACGGCTTGGCCCCCGGCTGCGTCCTAACGTCCCGGCGCCGTCGCTCAAAAGCGGCAGCGACTCCAGGGCGTTCACCCCACGCTCCGGCTGGACGCTGTTGCCGGACCGGTAGCGTGCCTCTGCTGTGCCGTCGCCGTTGACGTAGCGTTCGTCCACCGCGTGGCCATCTCCCTCCTCGCCCACGGCTATCGCCAAGTCTGCCCCGGCGCCGATTTCCGCCGCGACGCCCTGGCGTAGCCGCGCCCCTCGCCGCCGTAATCCCCGTCGGGACCGGCGGCGCTCTTCGTTGCCGCCGGCGCGCTGCCTTCGCCCGTTCGCGGCGTTACCGCCCGGCGCAACCGCTCTCCCCTTCCCTCCCATGCCTCGCAAGCCCCCTGGGCGGCGTCTGTCCCAGGGAGACGTGCGTCTCTTGAGGCCCCGGCGCAAAGCGAACGCTATCAACTAACCCGGTGTCGGAACCCTTGGGCGGCTGGGGAACCCTGGCGCTAATCCTCGTTGCCACACAGAAGCGACGACTGCCACCGCAACCCCTTCAACCATGACCACAACAACGGAGGAATGTCCATGACCGAACTGTAATCGCCAACGCCATCGCCGGCGCTTCCGCGCTGGGCGGTGGAAGCCATTACCCCAAGGGGCCGCCGGAGCGGTTCCTAAACCCAATCACACCGAACACCTGCATCCAAGCGGGGTCGGCCCTGAACCGAAAGGTACGGGGCCGGCCCCGCTTTCTGCGTTTTGGAGGAAACGACATGAAAGCCAACACCAATACCGTCAACTACAAAGTCGAACCCACCGCCCAGGCCATCGGCAACGACAACGCCAGCACCGTCAAGATCACCGGCGAAACCGCCGCCACCGGCCGGGCCGAGTCCCACCTGTCCGTCGCCGCCAGGGAGCGCGGCCTCAACCTCAAGGAACTGGCCGGCCTCATGGGCGTCGGTCCCTCCCACTTGTCCCAGGTCGCCAGGGGCAAGAAGACCCTCACCCGCTACATGCGCTCCAGGATCGAGGCTGTCCTGGGTGAGGTCCCTCCCCAGGGCGTCGTCCACCGCCAGGGCGGCGTGATCCACGGTGGCGAGAGCACCTACCTCCGGGAGCGGGCCAGGGAACAAGGTATGACCCTGCGGCAGGTGGCGGACCGGACGGGGCTGACCTATGGCTACGTCGTCCAGGTCAGCCGGGGCCAGCGCAATCTAAGCCCGTCCGCCCAGGCCCGGATGGAGTCAGTCCTGGAGGCTCCGGTGAAGATCGAGGCCGCCCAGCCTGCCGACGTAAACCCGCGGGCGCTGTGGGAGCGGATGGACGCCCACGGCTGGTCGCAGAACGAGACGGCGCGGCGGGCCGGCATCAGCACCGGGATGCTCTCCCAGGTAATGAACGGCAACCGCACCCCGTCGGGTGACCTGCTGCGGCGGCTGCACGATGTCCTGTTCGCGCCGTCATCGGCGGAACTGGTGGCCCCGGTTGAGCTGAAGGTCCTGGCCTGGAAGAAGGGCGGGAAGAGCGGCGTGGTGATCAAGGGCGCCGGCGGGCCACGCAGCGGCGGCAAGCCCGGAGACGGCACCATCCGCGTCGGGGGCAGGGTGCCCTGGGGCGCCGAGGTCGAATTCGCCTACACCACCGGCTACGACCGCCACGGCCGGGTGTCGGTGAACCACCTGGTGGACGAACGGGGCTGCTCCGCCATGCTGAAGCAGCCTGGAATGGAAGAAGTAGGGCGCAGGTAGCGGCGCCCGCAGCCCGCCACTACCGGACCCAGGGTCATTGCCGGGCAAGGCAACCCTGCCGTACCTCCATTTCCGAGATACAAGGATTGCCCTGGGCTGTAGCGCCAACGGGGCGGGCGGGTGGACCGCTCCACGGGGAGGCCCCACCCGTCGGTTGGCCCCAACACGCCGGACATCGCCCAGGGACGTTTCTCGACCGCCCTTCCAACCCGGCCGGCGTCGTCCTGCGGCCTTGCTCCAATTGCCCCGAGAAGCCCGGCGGTGTAAAATCCCATCAATGAAACACTGCCTCCCGTTAGGAATGGCAAGCGGCGGCTATCCCGCGTCGCCGCAGAACGTCAGGTGCGACATGAGCACGTCCAGAACACCCGCCAAGGCGTCTCCGGTTGAGAAGCCCTTCGTATTTCCCGACCCGCCGGAAGACCCGGACGACAAGATGACCAGCTTCAACCGTCTGAGCATCACCGGCACGGCCCACGCCCTGGCGGTGCATCTGGGCAACCGGGAGACCACCCTGGTGGCCGGGGAGCACTACCTGGCGGTGGCGCCCACTCGCAGCCTGGCGGGGGTGCGCTATCCCGACCTGCTGGTGGCCTTCGGAGTACACCCGGAGGCATACTACCGGAGCAACGCCTACGTGATCTCGGAGCAGGGGAAGGCGCCGGACTGGGTGCTGGAGATAGTCTCGCCCGGCAGCGGGCGCAGGGACCGGGTGGAGAAGCGGGTTGACTACGCGCGGTTGGGTATCCGGGAATACTGGCGGTTCGACGAGAACGGGCGCAACGCCGAAGAGCGATTGGCCGGGGACGTTCTGGTGGACGGGGAGTACGAACCCATCGAGATAGAGGAGTTGCCCGGCGGGGTGTTGCAGGGGTACAGCGCGGCGCTGAACCTGCGTCTGCGCTGGGCGGAGGGCGATTTGGCCTTCCACGACCCGGCAACCGGGGAGCCCATCGCCACACTGGAGCGGGCCATTGCCGAGGCCCGGTCAGAGCGGGAAAGCCGCTACGCCGCTGAGGCCCGCGCCGACGCCGAGCGCGAACGCGCCGAGGCGGAGCGAGACGCCCGTTTGCAGGAGCAAGCCGCCCGGATGGCGGCGGAGGCCCGGATACGGGAGTTGGAAGCCCAATTGGGCGTGGCCGAAGCACAAGAGGAACAATAGAGGCGAGGCACGGTTAAGCGTGATGAGCCAACGGACAGCGGCGAACCGAAGAAACTACCACCGGACAGAAGTGTAGTCTGTTGCCGTGTTGGCACCCTCGGTTCAGATGTTTGCTCACTTGGTGATCTACCAGCCTGGAAACGCGGCTTTGGTACGGATTCAATGCTCGGAGGATTCCCTGCCAGGTTCCGGTCCGCGGCGGGCAGTGAGCGCGTGGAGATTGATCACCGGGGCCAGCCATCGGCAGGCAGGCCGGAACTCAATGCCGCCTCCACGCCCGCGTAAGCCTTTTCAGTTAGCCAGGACCTATAGGTTTCACGCTCCGTTCGCAGCCAGTGCAGCGCCGCCAGTTCCGCGCTGGCATCGTTCTCGTTCATCCACCTCAGCAGGTTGCGGTAGTCGTCCAGGCCGAAGTCCCATTGTTCCAGCAGGTGGACCAGGGCCGGTGCCCGGCCCGGGAGGTCCGAGTTCACCGCGGTTATGATGGTGGTTGGCTCAAAGGCGCAGGCCTTGTGGGTGTACCAGCACTGGTCGTTATAAGCGGGTTCCTCCAGTGGGGTCAGTTCCAACAGGACGGCAGGGTCGGCCGTGCCCCACATGTAGCCCAGCCACGGTTTGCGCTTGGCGTATGCCCCGTACAGGTCGGCAAACAGCGCTTCCTGGGAGTCTGGGCTGAAGGTCTGGACGTGCTCGGACAGGCCGTACCCGGCGATTTGGGCGTCGTTGACTTCCTGGCAGGCCCAACCCGCCACGCAACCCACCAGGCGGGCCCGGCCGCCGCTGTCGTTGGTGGCGAAGAGTAGCCGGAAACGGGGGTCTTGCAGGTCGTCAACATGATCCAGGTCGGGAAACTCCTCCTGTAGGTAGGCCGGAATGACGAAGGTGCTCTGCCAATCGCTGCCCAGGCTGCTACCCACGTACTTCACAGCTCCTTCGGCCACCGCGGTCAGCCAGTCCCGGTCCTGTAGGGGCAGCCAGACTTCCATGGTCACGTCCACCTCCCCATGGCGCAGTCTCTCGAACAGCTCGTTGGTGCTCCCGCCGGCTGCCCCGGTCCGGTACCCGTACCCGTGTTCGATGATGTACTGCGCGATGCGGTTCTGCACCCGGGCGCTGGTCCAGTTCAAATCCGCGAAGACCACGACATCGCCGGCGTCCCCTTCCGGTGCCGCGGCGGGAGGTGAAGGGGTGGCGCCGGGTTCCACCGCGACCGTGGGCGGCACAGCGGGTTGCTGCGCGGCCATGGGCGTAGCAGGTGCCGAGGTGGCAATGGTTGTGGCCGCACGGACCGGCGTCGGGGGCAATTGCCGGGCGTCCGCCGTAACGTCCGGACAGTCGCAACATCCCACACCGATACCAAGCAAGACGGCGGCCAGAAGCAGTGGGACCGCTACGGCCACAATCGCCCGGCTCCAGTTGACAGCGTTTGGCATCGTTGCACCTCTGTATTTGGGGAGGGCCGGAGTTGACGGCCCCGTATCCACTCCATCGTCGAGCGTGGCGGCGGATTGGGAGGTCGAGAAAGGGTAGAGGTCGGGCCTTCAAGAGCCTGCCAGTGAACTGCGCAATACTCGGGGTGTGTCAATCGTTATTCGCTGGCTGATTCTGGGGCGCCGCCCCGCAGCTAATCGTCGCTGCCGAAGAAGTGCAGGATTCGCAGCAGTATCAGGAAGATGTTCAGGAAATTCAGGTACAGACCCACCGCGCCGATGATGGCGATGGTGCCGGCGGCCCGGGTGTCCCCCTCCGACGCCGCTTCCTGGGCCAGTTCCTTGACCTCCTTGGTCTCGTAGACCGTCAGGCCCAAGAAGATGGGCAGGGCCACCAGGGTGACCATCCACGACAGGAAACCGGAGCCGATGAATATGTTGACCACGCCCAGGATGACCACGCCGAGCAGTCCCACGATGCAGAGGGTCCCCAGCCCGGTCAGGTCTCGCTTGGTGGTGAGGCCGATCACGGTCATGGCGCCGAAGACGCTGGCGGTGAGCAGAAAGGCCGCCACGATGATGCCGCCGGTGTACGCCACCCAGATGGAGGAGGTCAGCACGCCCCCGATGGCGGTGAAGGCCAAGTAGAGGACGCCCAGCGCCGCCGGCGGGACGCGGCTGGCGGCGAACCGCAGGACGAAGAGGGAGCCGATCCACAGGGCGAGCAGGACGATGAACCCGATGAAACCGAGGCCATCCAGGACCCCGGCGGCGGCGAAGATCCAGCCCACCGCGCCGGTGGTGGCCACCCCCATGGCCACCCAGCCATAGAGGCGGGTCATGGCCCCGGAGTAGATGGAGTCCGCAGTTTCCTGGGAATAGATGCTTCCTTGGCGATGTTCATCAAACAGGCTTGCCATTGAGAAACCTCCTTAATGGGTCTTGCGGACGATGAGATAGAACTGCGCTGCACAAGGAATCGAGCTTTGAAAATAGGGACAATTTGTGCGAGAAATGGCTAGGCCAGCCGTTGGCGTATGCCCTCAGCGCAACGCGAACTCCACCGTCTCGATGGCGCGCTAGGGGCCCCAGTGATCGGAGAACGCGTCCCGCCATACATCGGCCGCCACTGTGGCTGTCCCCACCACAAAGATGCCGTCGGCCTCCACATCCCCCAGCGCTGCTTCATCAGGCAGGTTCCCCTCGATGTGGATCCTGACGTCCCCCACCTGCCTCTCCGCCCGGCTCTCTTCGAAGAAGGGGTAGACAATGGTTACCTCCACCTCAGCCCCGCTGCCGGACATCGAGTACCCCGAAACCCAGCAGCAGCCGTCAAAGGAAGATGAACGGGAACCACCCTGAACTTTGGCGTAGAACCCCCCGCCCAGCCGGTTGAGCGTCATGCCGATATACTCCTCGGCGTCCACCCCGGTGTGGTCCGCATACCTGGTGATCCGGTACTCATTGCCATGGAGCAGCAGGCCGGAGCCCGAGGCCACGGCGTCGACCAGGGGCCTCACGGCCTCCGGTGAGCCCCCGAAGACGATGGCGTCCTTGTCGTCCAGCAGCGCCAGCGTCAACTCCTGGCCCTCGTAGATATCGTAGCCCTTATAATTTTCACGGAAATCCGCGGGGTCATCGGACCCCGTGAATTGGGCGAATATGTCGTCAAGGAACTCCTGGGCTATGGCTAGGTCGAAGTCCCCCTCCAGGACGTCGAGCTCCATGTAGGGACCCTGCTCCGTCTCCACAGTGGCCAGCGCGAAGGAGCGGACGTCCTCCAATGAGACGCCTGGGATTGCAGGGTCTTCCGTCAGGAAACCGAAACGCTCCAAGGCCGCAGGAAGGCCGGAATCTACCGCCCCGGAGGACATCGCGGCCTCCCAGTCCCAAACCTCGACCTCACCCAGCCTGCTGGGCAACAATGCCGCCGCGCCTTCCCAGGCAACGGCCGGCGACGGATCGGGGGTCGGTGGGGGAGTGGGGGGCACGGTTGGAGCTGGAGTCGGGGTTGGAGCCGGAGTCGGGGGCTTGGTTGGAACCTGCGTCGCGGACGCCCTGTCCGTTACGGAGGTGGCCCCGGGCGTGTCCCCGGCCGCTGGCGTAACGGTCGCCCTGTCCGTAGCGGGAGCGGCGGTGGGAGTGTCCCCGGCCCTTGCCGTAGCGGTCGTCCTCCCTGTTGCGTGCGCAGGCTGTTCCGTGGCTTGGCTACTACCCGAGGGTGTGGCCTGCTCCATCGGCTCCTCGCCACCACACCCCACCAGGAACGCAGCAGTCAGCAGGATGCACAACGCCAGAACCAGAATCGAAAAGCTATATTTCATTATCGTCCTCCTGTCAGACTAGCCTGCGCCGCCGCTGATGGCCGCGAAAGGACCCCGCTACGGCGGGCTTGCCCGGCCATCATCGTCATAGCCCCAGCACACCGCCGAACCGTCTTCCCTGAGCCCGCAGGCGTATAGCCACCCGGCGCTGAGGGCCGTGAAGGTCTCACCCTGGGGCGGGCTTGCCTGACCGTACCCGTCATCACCCCAGCACACTCCAGTGCCGTCCTCCCTCAGCCCGCAGGTGAAGTTCTCGCCGCTGTTGAGGGCCACGAAGGTTTCACCCTGGGGCGGGCTTGCCTGACCATTACCGTCAAAGCCCCAGCACACTGCCGAGCCGTCCTCATGCAACCCGCAGGCGTGCTCTCTCCCGCTGATGATGGCCGCGAAGGCTGTAGTTGTGCCTGAGCCGCTCCTGCCGACGGGCGTGACCTGCTCGGTGGGTTGGCTTCTACCACTGGTAAGTGTAGGTTGCTCATTGGCCTGGCTGCCGTCCGTAGTGGGTGTGGCCCGCGCGGTCGCCCTCTCCGTCGCGGGCGTAGGCTGTTCCGTGGTTTGGCTACTACCCGAGGGTGTGGCTTGCTCGGTCGACTCCTCACTACCACACCCCGCTACGAACGCAGTGGTCAGCAAGAGGCATAGGACAAGCGCCAGAATCGGAAATCTATGTTTCATTCGGCCTCCCGCCAAGGGGCATCATCACCCCGCACCCTTGTAGTTGTCATTGCGCCTGCCGGGCTGCTACCCCTCCTCCGCTTCGGGGGCGGCCGTGGCGCGTCTGCGGATGGCGTTGTACAGGGGCCGGGCCCGGGACCTCATATTGGACTTCGACTTGTGGTCCCAATAGAAGGCGTAGTCCTCGTCGGTGCTGCCAGACAGCTTGACGCCCGCAAAGACCATCCCCTCGTTGTAAGCAACCTGGAGGCCCGCATAGGGGATTTCCACTACCTGCTTGCTGACCATCCCGGAGTTCAGCATGAGGACACGGCGGTCCGTGGCGACTACGATGCCTTCGTGAACGTTGGGCTCTCGCCGCCGCATTGCCATTCCGGGACCATCCCCGAAGGCCGCCATGGCCATACTCGCGACGGCCCTTCCCGCGGCCCGGGCCATGGTGTCGAAGTCGCTGGCGTCGCCCCACCGGCCTCCCATCCAGTACTCGATGTTCTCGTCATCCTCCAGGATTTCGTGAAGCAACCGGAGCTCGCCGGGGTAGACGTCCGTCTTCTCGCCGGTAAAACTGGCCATCAGCGACCCGATGATGCGCTCCAGCGGGCCGGGTTCGTTGCGGCCCCACATTGTCGACCGCTCCCGCCATTGGGCGTCGATCCGCTGCGCCTTGCTCATACCCGCAAAGCTTGAGGACGCAGATACCGGAGCCGTGCCTGCGAAGTCGGGCTCCGCCGGGGTAGTCGCGGCGCTGAAAGCCACCGTGGGCGGGTTGGCCTGGACTTCCCGGAGCCGGGCGGCGAAAGACTGCCCCTGGCCGTCCCCAACATCCGCTATCTTGTTGACGCCTTCTCTGTCTTTGTGGCCCATCCAATTGCTCAGGCTCAGGCCGGTGACGGTAATCTCGCCGGCCCCGGCGTCGTAGTCCACCGCCGTTATGGTGTCCAAGGGCATTTCGGTGGTCGAGGCGGGCCCCATTCCCCCTTTCAACAGGATGAGCCGCTCTCCGGTGACGAGGGCCACCCCCTTGAGCCGCCGCATCCGCTCCATGCGGTTGGCGCCTTCCCGGAATAGGGATCCCGGGGCCCAGGCGCAGGAAACCAACGCCTCGATCCCCTCGCCGTCCGACAGCAATTCATACAGCGCCCGGCGCTCCGAGGAGTGGTCGCTGCCCCAGCCCGGGTGCAAGTGCTGCCAACGGGCGTCAATCATACTTCGCTTGTTCTGCATAGCCATCGCTTTGCCTCCTGTGGTGTTTTCTCTGCGCCGTTTTCCCTCCTGGCGAGTCTGCCCCTGTAAACCTGTCTCAAGATCGGCGTCGGCTATCCTGGCGGCGTCTCTCCACTACCCTTTCGCTAGACATAAGGGACAGGCTATTGGCCGGGCCAGCCTTTGGCGTCTGCGCCCTCCGCCAGCGCAGCTTGGACCCCGGCCCGGGCTTGTTCGGTCAGCCAGGGCATCCACGAGCCGCCCTCTTCTTTCAGCCAGTTAAGGGCTGCTTGCTCGACGGTGGCGCTGTTGTCTTCCATCCACTGGAGAACTCCCCTGTAATCTTCGGTGGTGAAGTTCCACCTATTCAGAAAGTCATATACCTCCGGCGCGCGGCTGGGTAGGCCAGAGTGTACGGCGATTAGAATTGTGGTGTCCTCGAAGGCGCAGGCCCTATTGGTGAACCAGCATTCGTCGCTGAAGGGTTTTTCCTCCAACCGGACCAGGTCCAGCAGAATGGCCGGGTCGGCAGTTCCCCACATATAACCAAGCCAGGGCTCGCGCTTTGCGTAAGCGCGGTAGATCCCATCGAACAGGGCTTGCTCGGAGTCGGGCCTGACGATTTGCAAATGATCTGTCAGGTAGTAGCCGTCAATCTGAGAGTCGTTGATCCTTTCGCAGGCCCAACCGACTGCGCAGGCGAACAGCCGGGCTTTGCCATCGCTGGAGGCAGTGGCGAAGAGTTCCCGGTACCTGGGGTCTTTCAGGTCATCCACGTGGTCCAGGCCCGGATATTCCTCTTGCAGGTACGCCGGAATGACGAAGGTGCTTTGCCAGTCCTTGTCCATGCTGACGCCGATGTATTCGACCTCGCCTGCGGCCTGAGCCTGGCCCCAGGAGACTTCCTGAAGGGGCAGCCAGATTTCCATAGACACTTGAATTTCGCCCTCGCGCAGGCCCTGGAACAGCCGGTCCGTGGCTCCGTCCGCCGCTCTGGTGGTGTAGCCGTACCCGTGTTCGACGATGTACTGGGCGATACGGGTCTGGACTCGTGCGCTGGTCCAGTCAAGGTCTGAGAATGCTATGACATCTTCAGGCCCGGATGCCGCTGCCCCGGAGGTGGTCTGCTGCTGCGCGGGCGGCGCTGTCGCCGGAGCGGCACCGGGCTGTTGCGCAGGCGGCGCTGTTGGCGGGATGATGGTGGGCTGCTGCGCGGGTGGCGCCGTTGGCGGGATGACCGCGAACTGGTCTGAGCCGTCGCCGCGCCCCATCATCAGAAACGCGATGACGACAACAACGACCACCACGACTATGCCGCCGCCGATGAACAGCCACTTTCTGGAAGAACCGGAACCCGGTGCAGTGGAAGCCGCGGCCGGCGGGGCGGCCGCAGGCGGAGGAGCGGCGGCCGCCAGAGTCACCGTCGCTCCGCAGTAGGCGCAGAACTGGGCGGTGTCGGGAATCACGTTTCGACAATTGGGACAGTCCATCGAAATCCAACTCCAAGCCTAGGCGGCGTTGCCACAGGCGGGGCAGAACCGGGCGTTCACCGGCGTCGGTACGCCGCACCTGATGCAGAACCGGTTGCCCGAATGCAAGGGCAGCAGGCACGCGCCATTGCCGCAATAGATCAGATTTGCCGGGTTGATTTGCCCGCATCCGGGACAGGTTACGTGGGTCGGCGCGGCCGCAGGCGCCGGGGCGGCCGGAACGGGCACCGGCGGCGGGGCGGGAGCCGGAGGAACCGGTGGCACCGGGGCCGGGTTCGAATCCGGCGCGGGCTGGGGCTGGCCGCCGCCCATGAGCAGGTCCCTGTACCCGATGCCGGAGGGTGCCGCCGGCGTGGGCGGAGGAGCGGCCGGGGCAGGCGGCGGAGGCGCGGCGGCCGCCTGGGCCGGGGACGAGGGCGGCGCCGGCGCACCGGAGGCCGGCTGGGCGCTCAGTATGTCCTCCAGGCCGGGGACGGCCTCCACCTGGCTGCCGCAGCACTGCTCCAGGTAGGCGGTCAGCCAGCGCACCGTTTCGTCCTGGCTGCTCTTCAGGGCCTGAAAGCACGGCGAATTCGCCGGGTCCCCGTAGTCGGCCTTCCGGAACAGCAGGTTGTCGTCGTTGTAGAACCGGTCCCACAAGGGCGGGTCGGCGGCCAGGGCCAGCAGGCTGAGATAGATCACCAGCGCCGGGAAGTTGTCCACCCTCTCGTCGTAGTTACGGGAGGTCTTCAGCGGATGCTGGAAGTGCTGGTGCCCGTTCTCGGGGCTGGTCTGACCCGCGTACTGGGGCAGGTACATCGCGTCGTAGTCCACCAGGCGCAGGGAGCGGTCCTGCTGCACCATGACGTTGCCGTGCTGCAGGTCGTTGTGGGCGATGTTCAGGGAGCGGAGGGCGCTCACCAAGCCGCGCCACCGGGCTGCTATCACCTGGAGGCTGTTGGGCGCGTCCAGGCTGTTCTGCACGAACTTGTTCATCGGCTCGCCGTTGACCCACTCCATCTTGACTATGGGATACCAGTCCCCGGCCACCAGGATGCCCTGCTCCAAGTACTCGAACTCCACGAATGCCGGCGGCAGGGTGGCCCGAAGAAAGGCGTCCAGGTGGCCGTAGCGCTGGTGCTGGTCGTTGACCGCCCGGGTGAAGCACCGCACCGCGAAGCTGCGCCCCTGGCTGGTCACCCGGTACACTGCGGCGAAGTTCCCCGCCGAGACGATGGGCATCCCGGCGCGCCCGCCCCGCTCGTATAACGCCAACTCGCCGCCCGATAGCTCCGGGTCGGCAAAGCAGCGCCTCGGCGTCTGTATCGCGTTGCTGAACTCCGCTATTCCCGGCCACGGCATCGCTGACGCTCCCCATCATTGGTCTGTTCCGCGCTTCCGGTTTCCTCTCCCCCTTCCACCTGGACGACAATCAGAGTCGAGTCGTCATTGCGCATGGCCCGCTCCCGGCGTTGCCCCTGCACCCAGCCCTCCCACTCCGGCTCCTCCAGGGCCAGCAGGGTTTCCCAGGGCGGGTCCCCCGACTCCCATCTGCTGAGCAGCCAGGACGCCACGGCGTCGGAGGCCAGCAGAACCAGGTCCCCCGGGCGGAACTCCCCCTCAAGCTGGCGGACCCGCTCCCACAGGTCTTCGTTGTTGTCCGGGTTGCTGCAAATCAGGGACGGCATAATGTTGAACTGCCCGGACTCCTCCAGCGGGAAGGCCACCTCCAGTGAACCGTCGCGGACGACGAACAGGCAGCAATCCCCCACGGCGACGGCCCGCCAAGGGAATCCGCCGGATGCGCTGGGAGTCAGCTCGACGTTCAGCCCCAGCAACGCCGCCAGGGAACCGGCCCTGGTCTTGGCCTCCCCGTGCCACGGGATGCGCTCCCACGGCACCGCTTCGTTCCATTCCGATTCGCAAGGCGCGAGCCATTCGGCCAGCACAGCATCATCCAGGTCTTCCAGGTCCAGAGGCCGGGCGACGTAGGCGTCGGCCAGGATGTTGGCCCACTCCCGCGAGAAGGCGGCCTCGCTGGCCCCGTCGCACACCGCCATCAGGGCCCGCTTCCCGCTCAGCAGACAGGCCAGGTTGGATGCGTCTTCGTATTCTTCCGGCCGGTTGCCCGCCTTGGCCGTCCAGAGGCGTTTGAGTAGGCCCAGTGTCATTCTCGTCACCCCGAGTCCTTGCAGGTTGGAATCAGTGCAGTTCGACATCGGAGGGGCCCCGGGTCCCGATGTCCAGGAACTGCACCAGCGAGGTCATGTCGGCGTTGAAGACGAACCCCCGCGAGTTCTCGTTCATCGTCAGGTCCAGGCTGGCCGCCAGGTTCCGGCTGCCCTCGGGAAGGACCGACGACATCCGGAACAGCAGCACCGCCAACTCGTCGGGCAGCCCCTCCTCGCTATCGGGGAACTGGATCGGCATGGTCGCCATCTCGGAGAGGTGGACGTTGAACACCAGCGCGTTGCCGTCGTTGGTCTGAAGCTCCATGATGCCCCGGGCCAGCGGCTCCGGGTCGCCGTCGGTGGCCCGGCCGTCGGAGACGTTGATGACGATGGGCGGGAAGGAGTCAGGGTACTGTCCCACCCAGTTCGCCAGGGCCTGCCGCGCGTAGTTCAACGCCTCGCACATCGGCGTGCCGTACTCGGCGTGGGGTTCCAGCCACACCGGAAACCGCCGCGTGACCTCGATCACCCCGCCGGCGCCGTCGCTCTCCCGCACCGCCCGCTCCACCACCTGGGCCGTCTCCACCACCTGGCTGATGGGCAGGAAGGGCTGCTCCGGGGAGGTCCCGGCCAGGGCGCTGGCGATGGCCGGGCGCCCGCCGTTGTCGGTGTTGTATCCCAGGATGCCCACGTGAAAATAGTCCCGTATGTCCAGGCCCGAGGAGCAGCGCTGCGACACCGCGTCCAGTATCCGGTTGATGGCGTCCGCTGCCTGGTCCATCTTGCGCTGTCCCGGCTGGCCCGCCAGGGCTCCCTCCATGGACCCCGAGCGGTCAACCAGGAACAGGAAGCAACCGGGGTTGGCGCGGCTTATGTCTGCTGAATAGGGCATCTGGGAAACCTCCTTGTCGTTGAATCGCGTCTTCGCGCCCGTTGGACGCCAGGCGGCAGTCTTGCCGTGCGCGCGTGCCAGCTAGTGCAGGTTGGAAGGGCCCCGGGTTCCGATGTCCAGGAACTGGGCCAGCGACACCGCGTCGGCGTTCAGGACGAACCCCCGGGACTTCTCGTCCACGGCGAAACCCAGGTCCGCCGCCGCCTTCCGGCTGCCCTCCGGCAGCACCGACGTGATGCGGAACATCATCTTGCCGTCATTCATATACTTGGATGGCAGGCCTCTGTCATTGCTGGGGAACATGGTAGGTCTGACGTTTGACTCGGATAGATGGACAGTGAAGAGCAGCACGTTCCCGTCGTTGGTGCGAAGATCCTTGATGCGTTGGGCCATAGGCTCCGGGTCTCCGTCGGTGGAGGATCCGTCGCACACTATGATTACGATGGGTGGGTAGGAGTTCTGATGTTGATCAACCCATTCGGACAATGGACCCTCCACTAACTTCAAGGTTCCTCCCAATGGGTCTAACTTGCCGGAGTAGGGCTGCAACCAGACCGGCATCCGTCGGGTAATTTCGACCACCTCTCCGCCCCCGTAGTTCTCTTTCACTTTCCGTTCCTGGATTTCCGCTACCTCCGCCACCTGGCTGACGGGCAGGAACGGCCGGTCCGGCGTCGTGCCGGCGATGGCGCTGGTAATTGCCGGCGAGCTACCACTGGAACCCCACCCTGCGGACGTATAACCCAAAATGCCAATGTGGAAGTAATCCCGGATTTCCATACCCTGAGAGCAGCGTTGGACCAGCGTGTCAACAATCCGGTTGACGGCGTCCGCAGCCTGTTCCCTCTTATTTGGCCCCTTTTGCCCACCCATTCGTCCAGCCATTGAACCAGATTGGTCAACCAGGAACAGGAAGCAGCCAGGGTTGGCTCGGTTGATGTCGGCGGAGTAGGGCATCCGGGAAACCTCCTTGTCGTTGAATCGGACCGTAGCCCGTTGGATGCCGAGCAGCGGGCTTGCCCTGGTTAGTGCAGGTTGGAGGGACCCCGGGTTCCGATGTCCAGGAACTGGGCCAGGGACACCGCGTCGGCGTTCAGGACGAACCCCCGGGACTCCTCGTCCACGGCGAAACCCAGGTCCGCCGCCGCACGCCGGCTGCCCTCCGGCAGCACCGACGTCATGCGGAACATCAGCTTGGAATCGTCCTGACCCTCCCCGAGGGACTGCAATCCGTCTTCCCGGCTGGGGAACAGGGTAGGCCGGGAGTCATCGTTGTTCGAGAGGTGAACGATGAACAGCAGCGCGTTGCCGTCCTTGGTTCGCAAGTTCTTCATGGTCAGCGCATCCTCCAGCGGGTCTCCGTCGGTGGCCCAGCCGTCGCAGATGATGACGACGATGGGCGGGTAGGAGTCGGGGTGACCGTCGATCCAATTTGCCAGCGAGGGCGTCACAAACTGCAACATTGCGCGCATCGGGTCCCAATTTCCCTTGTCGTAGTGCCGCAGCCAGACCGGCATCCGGCGGGTGACCTCCACGATCTCCCCGCCGCCGTAGTCCTCCTTCACTTTCCTTTCCTGAATTTCCGCCACCTCCACCACCTGGCTGATGGGCAGGAAGGGCCGCTCCGGCGTGGTGCCGGGGAGGGTGTAGGTGTTCATCAGTTCGTCAGAATTGAAGAAAGCTCCCTCGGAGGTAAAACCCAATATGCCGACGTGGAAGTAATCCCGGACATCCATGCCCGAGGAGCAGCGCTGGGACAGCGTGTCCACGATCCGGTTGACCGCGTCCGCCGCCACTTCCCCCTTGCGCTGATACTCACAACCTCCAATCTCCATCCGTTCCTTCATTCCCATGCACTGAATGACCAGGAATAGGAAGCAGGCCGGGTTGGCCCGGCTGATTTCTGCGATGTAAGGCATCTGGCTGTTCTCCTCGTCGCTGGGCGCTATGCTAAAGTCCGTTCCATGACGGCCTTCGACTGCACCGGAGGGTTCCGCTAGTCTGCGCCACAGGCATCGTCGCGGGCCGCCTCCAGTTCTTCAATCGGGGCAGCCGAACTCACTTAGACGTACATCTCCTTTGCCTCTCCCAGGCTGCCGGCCGAGGGAAACATCCTCATCATGATCTCTTCGAAAGTCTCCGAGTCCTCCGCGTTCTTGGCCAAGCACTCCCACGTTTCTTCGGCGATGTTCGCCTTGGAGCCGCCACCTTCGATGCCCACTCCCGCGCCGCCGCCACAAGCGGCCAGCAACAGCAGCATGGATACCAGGACACACGCGAGGAAGACGACGAGTCTGGACCGGCCGGAGAGGAAGCATACAGGGTTGACACCGCCGTTCTCCGCGTGGTTCGGCATACGTCTCCTCCTCTCAGAAAGCCGCTGGCCAGAGAGCCCACAGGCTTTGGGTGCCGACCATTTGAACGTTGCTGACTAGAATCTCACTATTGTTGCGGCTCCGGTCCGTAGCGGTTTGGACCGGCATCCCGGCTTCACCGTGACGAAAATGCCGGCTAAAACCACTGCTTCTCGCCGGTAACGTAGATTTGTTCGAAGACATCATCGGACTTGGTCAGGTACATGATGCCTTCAATAAGGCCTATCACCCCGGCTCCCGCCATGACCAACCAGCCTATGGTGCCCAGAATCCCCAAAACCGCTGCGAACCCCAGGGCGGAGTAGCCGCCGGCGGCGAGCGCGATGGGCGACAGGATGAACGAAAAGACTATCAGAGCCAGGAAACCGCCGCCGCCAATCGCTGCCTGTATGCGGGCCGGACGGCGAAAACCAAGATAGAACTTGTGGGCCCCTACCCAGCCGAGGAAAATGCCCAGCAATCCGGCTACCAGTTTGTTCTTTTCGCCGCCGAACGCTTCGGAGATGGACCCTCCGGCCGTGGCGGTTCCCGCTGCCCGGTAGACGGAGATAGCGTCGGTTCCCTGGGTCTCGAAATCCACCTTCATGCCCCGGCTGGGAGTGACCGTTTCTCTCCACTCGGACCCGATGAAGGTATACCGGGTGCCGTCTTCCCCGGAGATCAACCCCGAGTTGGTCTGTACCGAATAATCCAAGACTTGGCCTTTCATTTGCCTTCTCCTCTGCTACAGGCTGAGCGCCTCCAGCGACTCAGGGCTCCCGGATGTCTACCTGCTTGCCGTAATCCGAGAGAACCAGAATAACTTCCGACCTGACGGCAATGGACTCGCCCGTGGGATCTTGCCCGGAAACTTCAAACAGCCCCCTGACCTTTCGCGCCAGGAAGTCCTCTGTTCCTATCCAGTATTCGATTTCCACGTTGCCTTCCGGCAGTCCGCCCTCCGCGGCGCCTTCCGGCGTCTGCCCCAAGACTGCCATCCTGATGGCGTCCAGCGAGTCTGAATAGGCTTTGTCTGAGGGATTACCCCTCAAGTGGTAGACAGATTCTCCGTCGAGCTCCCCTTCCGCTACGGTGAAACCCTCGAACGCACCGGGGGCGAAGTTGATGGCCAGCCCCTCAGGGGGATCCCCGTCAAGGGAGAAAAACACAAACGGGTTCTGAGCGGAGGGATCGGGTCGCCACACTCCGCTTTCCGGGTCTTTGAGGAACGCCCGGGTCCCAATCATGGTGTATTCGTACCTGAGGGACCCGGAGACTGGGCCGAAACCAGTTGACATGGAATACCGGAAACGGTCGGGAGCCTGGTAGTCTCCTTCTATGCCTACGAACAGGGAAACCTGGTCTCCAACCTCGGTCGTCGCTTCGTATACCAGGTGCGCGGACTCCACCGACTGCATGGCGGCGCTGGCCGCCTCCAGAAGTTCTTGGGTTGACAACTCCCTGGGGAAGTTCCCGGAAGCAGCAACTCCAGCGGTGTTGGCAGGGGTTGACTCGAGCTCGGATGCGGGGATTGACGTGCCGGGCGGCGTATCAGACACTGGTGCGGACACCAGGGTGGCCGCGGACGACGGTTCGCTACAACCCAACAAAGCCGCAGAAAGACAAAAGCCCAACAGGGGCGCCAGTCTCAGCACGGGGACGCACCTCCCTCTCACCCGCGCCCCGAGCAGCCGACCGACCCAACTGGCAATCCCTGCCTTGCGGACCAGGCTGCCAAGTCGGAGCACCTTGACTGCCCAGGCCAGGCGGCAAGAAGTGAAGGGGAGCGGCCTTGGGCTCTGTAAGGATCCCTTGCTGGGAGAGCCTGGAGGGATGGCTGCGTCGAAGGGACTGGAGACTGGTCCAGACCGACCGTGCGACGTTGATTTAGAGGGGCAGAGTCGGGGGGGGGGGGGCTGAGAGAGGGGTAGGTATTGGGGTGAGAACGGCTATTGCCACAGCCTGGGAAAGCAGCGGGGAATCCGGCATCTTGTTCGTGTCAAGACGGCACGCAGAAATACTCCGGTGCGCATCGGCGGTTAATGCCGTCAGATGCGTCGGACGGTTAAGAATCGTCTTCTTTGTCCTGCCTGGCGAGTACATTCATTCAAGCGGTGGGGCGAAATTTTTGTGCCATCTCTATCCCTCACGATGACGGTATAATACCATAAAATGCCGAGTGGTGTGCATCACGGTCTACACTTGCACCACTGAGGTGTCGCAGGTACTGAGTTTGAGAACACACCGGTTACGAAGTCATGGCTCTGGGCAACCGACGCATTTCGCAAAGCCCACTAACAGTCAATCAGGTCGGTACTTCGCTAACGTGAAGCTGGTCTCATAGCGGCGTGCGCCTTGAGCTATTGCGAAGAGAGCCGGTAATCTGCGCTCTCCGTAGGGCCAGTATCTCCACTGCATTCTCTTTTGAACCTGGCGTTGCCCCAGTTCTCAAATCGTCAAATCGAACCTGATTGTGAAGGTTCTTGATTTTGTCCAGTTTGGTGGGCCTGTCTTGACCGTAGGCAGTACCATCTTCGAGATGTGGATGGGACTGTAGGTCAGAATACCCGAACACAAAACTATAGGCATTCGGATGGTGGGCAGGGAACCTCAGCGTAGTGTCTGAGGCGATTTCGCTACTCGGATTTGTGATAACTCGCGACGTAAACCGCAACCAAGTAGCCGTTTCACGTAATGAGCAAGATCCCTCTCTTTGTAGGAAATTTGGCTACTTAGGAGCTGTCCTAACTCGACCAAGAATGTCCAACTGCCCGACTGATTTTGTGCTCGCTCAGTTGGAGCGAGACCGGCGAGTAAGTTAAGCAGTGTCTTCCCGCTCTTGGCACCGGAACGGCCTAAACGATCCCGGGGGAAGGTTGCCGACCCTCCCCCAGCGTAAGGCTTGCTTGCCTAGCAATGCACTAGCCGGTAATATACTGGCTAAGTAAAAGAGCCGACAACCGAGGAGACCTAATATGGCGTCCGTAACCATCACTGTTCAAGGCCTCCAGTGTGAGCGTTGTAGCCACACGTGGGTGCCACGCAACGACAACGGATCAAGGCCGCGGGTGTGCCCAAAGTGCAAATCGCCCTACTGGGACCTGCCTCGAGCCGAGCCGAGCAAAATGCCGGGAGCGCAACCATGACAGCCGTCAGGGATCAATACAACTACCGCAGACTCCCAAAAGCAGCGAGCATCCCGCAGGAGATACAATCAAGCCAGCGAATCTTTGGTGGCACACTGACCCCAGTCGAGGACATCAGGAAGCTGCTGCACAAACCGCTGACTCCTGTTCAGAAGGAGACCATACTCCTCAGGACAGCCAAGGCCGCCCGTGCCCCGCGTTATGTAGAACTGATGGAGAGGGCGTACCAAGTCGAAGCGGACCCGCTAGCCATCCGCAGAAACAACCTAGGCATGAAGTACTTGGAGCATGACATAACCAAAGCGTTCCGAAACTTTCTCGATGCTGTCGAGATCGACGACGATTTCGCACTAGCCCACAACAACCTCGGAATGGTGCTCCTAGAAATAGGCGAACTACAGGCGGCAATCGGCCACTTCGGCAGAGCCATCGCGCTGGATGAAGGACTCGACGTGGCTTACGGGAACCGCGGCTTAGCACTTTTGGAGCTCAGTCGGTTCGACGAAGCATTCTATGACTTCCAAGCTGCCTTGGCACGAGACCCCGACGATGGGATGCACCACAACAACGCCGGAATCCTCTTCCTTGACTTAGAGGAACCCAAAGCAGCTTTGGGCTACTTCAACGAAGCCATACGACTAGCTCCAGAAGAACCTATCCCATACCTAAACCGGGGTCTCGCGCTACGCGAAATCGGAGAGTTCCAAAACGCCAGGCGGGATTTCCAGAGGGCGACTGAGATCGAGGAGGCGCAGTTCGAAGCTCTGTCGGCGGGACAATGACGGAGCCGCCACCGCAGGAACCACCAAGGGTGGTGATCGACACCAGCACGACGCTACCCATACTCACCGGAGCAGGCGTAGACGACCACTGGCTTGTGAATTTATGGCAATCCGGGCGAATAATCCCACTCGCCAACAACGAGACCATTGCCGAACTTCGGGAAAAGGTTCTTGAGCACAGCCCGTACGCCAAAGATAACCAAGCCCGCCTGTTCGTCAACAAGACCCTAGACCGCTACGAGCCGATGTGTGAATTCGTCCAGCCAGCAATTGTCGAAGGCACTCCACAATGCCGAGACTCTACCGATCAAATGTTCATCGATCTGGCCGTTGCCGGGCAGGCAGATTACCTGATCGCCAGAGACCCCGACTTGCTCGTCATGGATGGGGAAACCGCGTTTCGAATAGTCCACGACGGCGAGGCCCGTCATCTGTTAGCTACTAACTAGCACTACATAAGAAGACCCATTGGCCTTGACAACGGCTAATCATCGAAACGGTGACACTGTCAGAGCACAGAGGACCTACCCCACGGACAACGACGCTCGACCGACGGAAGACCCCATGAAGCATCCACCGACCATCAACCCTGTCCCCGGAGTGCCGTACAGGATCGGCAACGAGGCAACTAACGAACGGTGCCTCATCGCAATACGCCGGATCGTAGACGACACCAGCGACAGGATCCTTAACCTGACCACCTTTGATTTCGGGAATAAAGTGATGGCTTTGACGCTGCGAGGCGTTATAGTCGCCGACGACCGCCAACGAGATGCCCACGGACAACCGACTTTTGTGACGGCAATCTACGGAGATATACGAACCGTCTGGCGCACCGGTCACAATCGCGAAATGCGTCTCGTCTTCCAAAACCAATCCGAGGTCACATACAGGATGGGTAATGCATCCACCCTACTCGACATCCAGAACCTCATCGTCGACTATCAATCACAATCCTTCCGCGAAGGTAACGACAGAGACGATATGGCGAGGGAATATCCACAGGGCTTGTCAGAGCCGCGGTCTGACACTGGAGGAACTCCGCCAGTGAATACCCAATCATCCATTCATCCGACCCCAACCCGACTGTACCCGCTAGAGTACGTCCGGCTCGACCCGCTTTCTGTCCTACCAAACGTGCTGCGGCATATAGACCTTGACTCCCTCACGCGAACTAACTTCAGGATTGTTGTCGGAGCGACAGCTGAAGCGCCAGTCCGGGGAGAAAAGATACTGAATATGATCGCAGCAACCCTCGGCGGCCAGTCCCATCGACGAATACCCCACGCCCTCGAAGACGAAATCGACGGCATGTGCTGGCACCTGATCCAAAGCATCCGACAAGACATTCCAGCTGAAATCCAAATCATAGCCAACGCAGGTGCCGGCCCATACGCTTCTCCAGGTGCCATGGAATTCTGCCAGTGGGTACTCTACATGGCCAAACTGGGAGTCCCTCATCCAAACACTGAAACGGAACTGACTTCTCCATGGGTAAGAATGTTCGTAGGGGAGCTAGCCTCTTCATCAGATGCCAGAACCAACGATAGCATCCGCGACTCCGTCCGAAGCAGGAGAGCCAACATCTGGTCGCAGAAGCGACAATCAACACAAGGACAAAGGTTTCTAAATCCTGCCCCAGGCTTCGTAGGCCTAGACGCGCTCCAAATTGACTGGGACGCATGGCAAACATCTGTTGTGTACAACACGAGTGACTTCAACCTACCAGCAGTCAAAGCAAACCACTACTTCTCACGTTCACCTGAGGTCATGAACGCCATGTTAATCCATAACGGCAACGAATTTTACGCATACATAACGCGTGAATGGGAAATCCCTGACGGCGGAAATATCATGCGTGTTCATCCAGAAAACGCAGGCCACCTCATTGAACTAGGAATGGAACCATACACGATGCTGCATCATGAACCCTACGGCGGCTACATCATGTGGGACAAGTCCCGATTTCTAGAAACGGATCCTACTCCACCGATGCCCGAGGATTTTTTCGATCAAATCGCTGACATGCTGGGAATAGCTGATCGTTCAGGCTGGATCGAAGACCCTGAAGACTGTATAAAGTGGGTTGGAAACACCCTCCGACTTGGGTCACCCGGGATTGTCCGATAGGGAAACAGATCGATTTGGGGTACGGTCACGGCACGTCCGGAGGGAATTCCTGTCACTGGGCCACCGCAGCCGGTACCTTTTCGTTGACGAACTCCTTACCGACATGACGTTTACGGTTCTTCCACCGCTTGCACAGGAAGGCGACCGGGATCCACGGCAGTGAGCTGACCCTTTGCATCGGCCTGCAATCGTTAGCACAATGGCACGCCATGCTAAGGATACTCTGAACAAGGGTCAGGATAGCCTGAATTGCGTCTGAGTGGCCGGTAATGGGACCAAATCCCCGGTTCAGGGCTTGCGGATTATCCAGGTTCCCTGCCTTTCGCGCTGGAGGTTGGGCTGTTCGCTGGTCGGAAGGCCCGGCAGGATAGGCGCTGGGCACACTACCCCCTCAGTCGCCCCTCCGCCGTAAGCAGGTTGCCAGCCCGAAGAGCAGGGCCAGCCGCTCGGTGTTCTTCGCCAATCCACGGTAGCGTACCTTCCCATACGAGCCCGTCTCAGAAGGTTTTCAACAGAGTTGCCTCAGCCTGACATAGGGGTGCATTCAGTGCCCAAGGTAAGTGCATAGCATATGGCGGCGTGATTGTGGTGAGACCGGTTGGCGGCCGAGGTGTAAGCTACAGAATGAGCACGGCTCACCACTTGGGCTACGAGTAAACTGGTCGCCTGGCCCGCCAGATACGCCACAGTGTTCTCAGGTTGAAGGCGGTGGCCAGCAGGGTCCATTCGGCTGCGACGTTGGCAACACCACGCAAGAGGAATCTTCGCACCTGCTGTTGCTCCTTGATGATTCCGAAGACGGGTTCGATCAGGTACTTTCTTCTCTTCAGCGTCGAACGGGCTTCCCGGGTGGCCATCCAGTGACGATGCCGACGCAGGGCGTCGTCGTAGGGGCCTATCACCAGGCCTCGCCGGCGAGAACCGTTGGTGATGCACTCTCCGGCGACGGGACATCTCTGACAAACTCGCACTGGGGCCTGGTACATTCTCTGGTCGTTTTCCCCAGAAAGTCGACTGCGTACAAAGTTCAGCACCTGGCCTTGGGGGCACTTGTAAGTGTCGCTGTCCAGGTCGTAAACGAACCGATCCTTGTGATAGGGATGGTCCAGGGCTCTGGACCTGGAAGGCTCCGGCATCACCACCTGCTGGCCGCGATCAGCGCATTCCTTCAGTCCCGCCGCCGAGTGATAGCCAGCATCGGCCAGGGTCAGCGACGCCCTGACCCCGGTCATCTCCTCAGCCCCCTGTATCATGGGGACCAGGCTGGCGCTGTCTGTGGGATCATCCACCAGGTCCACGGCAGTGAGCAGCATGCCGGACGTTTCCTGGTCTGTCTTTACCGGTGAGGCCATGGCCTGCGCGTTGTAAGCTGGGAAGAAGCTGTGCCTGATTTTCATCAACCGCGCGTCTCGGTCCGTCAGGTTGATGCTCTTTTGGCCCTTCCTCCCCTCCAGTTCCTCCATCGCCTTCCGGACCTGGTTGCGCAGGGTCACCTTGTCGGCCAATCCCTCGGGGAGATGAACCGAAGCCCGGTCTGTCTCCGCTTCATTCAGGTCCTCCAGTTCTGCGATGGCCTGATCCAACCGGTCCAACAACCTGGCCAGTCCCTGGGCATCGTAGCTTCGATTGGGCGAAGCATTGGCGACCACTTTGGTACCGTCCACCGCCTGCACCGCCAGATCCACCAGGTCCATGCTCAGGGCAGTGCGCACCGTACGCCGGAACAGTTGCCGCATGTCCTGGCGATGATCCTTGTAGAACCGCCACAGGGTGTTGTGGTCCGGGTGTTGCCATCCGGTCAGCCACAAGTAGGGTATCTGGTCCCGGCAGGCCGCCTCCAGCTTACGGCTGGAGCGGGTGCCGGTCATGAAGCCATAGAGCCACACGCTCAGCAGCGCCCTCGGGTGATAAGCCGGCGCTCCCAGCGGGTCGCCCTCTATCTCCACCCCAAGTTCCCTCCACTCCTCCCGGTCCAGAGCGTCCACAAACTCGGCCACGAATCTGGCCGGATGGTCCAGGGGCAACAACTCGTCAAGAGACGGCGGCAACAGCCAGGCTTGCTCGCGGTTCACGTCTCGAAGCGGCACTTTCTCGACTCCTCTCACTGTGTTGCCCCACATCACTGTGTTGCCCTATAGTGTACATCACGACTTCTGAGACAGACTCATACCCAAAGAACCACTTTAGTCTCAGGAAGGGATGCTCCACCCCCGATCAGGCCACCGACAGTTCCAGGTTATCCTCCCGCTTGTGAACCCTCTGATACCCCGCGTCTCCCCACACCACCCTCTCGCCACCGTGCAGCAGATTGGGCGTCTCCGTGACGTCGTGGACGTTGGCCGCCGTCGCGCTCATGCTGTGGACTATCCCCGTCTCCGAGTCCACTCCGATGTGGGCCTTCATCCCGAAATGCCACTGGTTCCCCTTCTTGGTCGAATGCATCTCCGGGTCCCGCCCCTTGCTCCGGTTCTTGGTGGACGACGGCGCCTCGATGATGGTGGCGTCCACGATGGTTCCCTCCCGCAGTTTCAGCCCCTGGCTTTCCAGGTGGGCGTTGATTTCCTCCAGGAGACCCTGCCCCAGGTGGTGCTTCTCCAACAGGTGGCGGAAGTTGAGGATGGTGGTCTCGTCGGGCAGGGGGCCGGTGAGCTTCAGCCCCACGAACCGCCGGACCGGATCGGACTCGTAGAGCAGGTCCTCCATGCCGGGGTCGCTGAGGTTGTAGAAGAGTTGGACGCAGTGGACGCGCAGCATCACCGGCAACGGGTAGGGATGGCGGCCCCGTCCGGCCTTGGGATAGAAGGGTTGGATGCGGCCTTCCAGCTTCTGCCAGGGAATCAGCCCGTCCACCCGCTCCAAGAACAACTCCCTTCGGGTCTTGCGCTTCTTGCCCTGGTATTCCAGATCGGAAAAAGTCGGCTGCTCCATCGAATTACCATCCCAATGTAGGCCCTTGCCCGGTTCCTCTTACTTTGCCATAATCGGCCTAACTTGTTCAGATGATTCTGAGGTGAAATCATGACGCTAACACGTACCTACCAAAATGAACTGAAAAGATGGTGCGGAGATTTCCAAAGCACCGCTGGTTTGCCCAAAAAGGCGGTAACGCTGACGCTCCCCGAACAAAGATTAATTGTTCAATACGAAACGAAGGGAGAGTTGCCGAACGTCGAGAAGTTGCGCAAGTCAGGGAGGGAGTTGGCTGTGGCTTCTGGGGCTGGGGCCGTAGTGGCAGGTGGGGTAGCCATGCTCATCGGCCGAACCTTGCTCGGTGGGGCATTGGCGAGGATAGGTGTAGCAGGCGCGTTCGGCGCGGTCGGGCTCGGTTTGCTTGGACCTGCAATACTGGTGGGTGGTACCGTCGCAGGCGTTGGGTACACCTTATACCAAGTAGGCAAGAACAAAGCACAGAACGATCAAGCACAGGCCTTTGGGCAAGATCTGCTGGCACATCTGCAAAACTTCCGACCTACCAGTCCGCCACCGTCCGATATGGCGATTGTCACTTCTGAAGATCGACGAATCACGGTAATCTATGACCCCGAGTTGGGTCCGGAATAGATTGTCGTGCCTCCTACCCCTCTATCGCCCCGATCACCTCATCCGCCGTCGCCACCCACGCCGTGCGCGGAAAGATGATGTCCATGCACACGTCGTGCTCGGTTGACGTGCCGGCCGCGCAGCAGTCCCGCACTACGATGCAGTCATAGTCCTTGTCCCGCGCGTCCCGCAGCGAACCTTCCACTACGCCTGTCGTGGAGTACCCGGTCAGGATCAGCGTGGTGATGCCGAACCGGCGCAGGTACACCTCTATGTCGGTTGTATTGAACCGGCTGGTGGTGTGCTTGATTACCACCGGATCCTCAGGGCGCGGCGCAAGCTCCGATCCCACCTCCGCCTCATGGGTTCCGGCTGTCAGGCGGGGGCCGGCGTCGGCTGCGCTGGCCGTCGCTCCGAAGGGCGGTCGCGGCGCGTCTCGACGATCGGGCCGGCGGTTCACCACCACGTAGATCACCGGCATCCCGACGGCGCGAGCCTTTTCCAGCAGCCGCACGCTGTTGGCGATGATCTCCTCACCCGAATACGGCTGCACCGGCATCGCGCCGCCCTTGATCAACTCGTTCTGCATATCCTGGATCAACAGCGCCGTTTGGTTAGCCCGAATCCACCGAAGAGTTGAGTGTGGCGGCGGATTGAGCAGGTAAGAAGGTGCTCCTTTGCTTCTGGGATAATGGTTTCTGAAACAGGAAACCGGCCCCAAAAGAGGAGCACCCAACAGATGCTACCACGCAACCGCCTCCAGCGCATCCAAGTTGCCTTCGACGACCACCGTTTGGTCAACAATGCCGGGCTGATCCTTCCGGCCACCCTGGCCCAGCAACTGGGCCTGTCCCAACTGGTGGACCGGCACCTGGACCTGGGCCGCGCCCCGGGCCGGGCCAACGTGGGCGACAAGATCATGACCCTGGTGGCATCGGCCCTGGCCGGCGGTCCGCCTGCGGCGGACATCGACGACGCCGATGGGCTGCGCACCGGCAGCGCCGCTGCGGTGCTGGGTTGCACGGTGAAGGCACCGTCCACCCTGGGCACCTTCCTGCCGCAGCTTCCGGTGGGGCCACGTGCGCCAACTGGACCGGGTGAGCCGGGAACTGCTGGCGCGGGCCTGGGCCGCCGGTGGCGGTCCAGGCGACGGACCGTTGACCATCGACGTGGACTCCACCAACTGCGAGACCTTTGGCCTGGCCAAGGAGGGCGCCCGCCGGCATAACTACCAGGGTCAGCGCGGCTATCACCCCCTGCTGGCCGTGGCCGCCGGCACCGGCGACGTGCTGATGGCCCGGCTCAGGAGTGGCCGGGCCAACACCGCCCGGGGCGCCGCCAACTTCCTGCGGGAGACGGTGAGCCGGGTCCGCTACGCCGGAGCCAAAGGCCAACTCACCCTGCGGGCCGACAGCGGCTTCTACAACCACACCGTGGTCGCCGCCTGCCGCAAGATGAAAGTCCGCTTCTCCATCACCGTCCGACAGCACGCCCGGCTGCGGGACCTCATCGAGGCCATACCCGAAGAGGACTGGACGCCCATCCCCTACTGAGCCTGTCTCAAAAGTCGGCAGGTCTGCCAGGGTGTACACTATGTGGCGACGCTGGGAGAGGAACCAGGAAGATGCCGCTTCGAGATATGGACCGGGAGCAAATGTGGCTGTTGCCGCCATCTCTGGACGAGCTGTTGCCGCTGGACCATCCGGCCCGGTTTGTGGCCGAGTTCGTTGACGCTTTGGACCAGGATAGCTGGATGGAGCTTGGCGTAGAGATAGAAGGGGGCCCGCTGGGAGCGCCGGCCTACCATCCCAGGGCCTTGCTCTGCGTGTGGCTGTACGGGTTCATGACCGGGGTTCGCTCGTGCCGGAAACTGGAGTCGGCCTGTCGCGACCAGATTCCCTATCTATAGCTGACCGGGTGGCAGCATCCTGACCACAACACCCTCTGGCGGTTCTACCAGCAGCACCGGCAGGGCATGAAAGGGCTGTTCCGGCGCACGGTGCGAACGGCGGTGGCGATGAAGCTGGTGGACCTGGCGGTGCAAGCGGTGGATGGAACGAGGGTGGCCGCCAACGCATCCTTAAGAACCCCTAACAGAAAGAGGTCAAGCGTCGGAAGCAGATGATTGAACAGCCGAGGGACAGGAAGGCTTCATGGATGTCAGCACGGCGCTCGTAGCGGACCCGCAGCCGGCGGAACTGGTGCAGCCATCCCAGGGTCCGCTCCACCACCCAGCGGTGCACCCCCAGCCCGCTACCATGTTCCGCGCCCCGCCGGGCCAGGGACGGCGCAATGTGACGCCTGCGCAATTCCTGGCGATGCTGCCGCGAGTCATAGGCCCGGTCGGCGTACAGCCGCTGAGGCCGGCGACGGGGTCGGCCCCGTTGCCCCGGCACCGGCGGCACCTTGTCCACCAAGGGCAGCAACTGGGTTACGTCGTGGCGGTTGGCCCCGGTCAGGACGGCCGACAGGGGGGTGCCGTGGGCCTCGGTGGGCACGTGATGCTTGCTCCCGGGCTTGCCCCGGTCCGTGGGATTGGGCCCCGTCTTTTTCCCCGCCGCCCACGGCCCGCACCGATGCGCTGTCCACGCAAGCCCGGGACCAGTCCCTGACAGGGGTAGGTAAAGGCCGAAATTACGCACAAAACGCCCCAAAGCGCGCGGCCCAGCCTCCGCTCTGCGTAACGCTGCGCCGGCGCCCAAAACCGAGTTTTCAGGTTTGGAAATCACAGTCCGGACCGTCAACCGAAATGAAGGTGATGACCATGCTGCGAAAATACCTACCCCTGTCAGGGGACCAGTCCAGACCTTCCGCCCCGTGCAATCTGGACAACAGCGTTTCGTGGAGCTTCTGCCACACTCCCGCTTGCTGCCAGTCCCGCAGCCGGCGCCAGCAGCTCATCCCAGATCCACAGCCCATTTCCTGGGGCAACATCTCCCAGGGGATGCCGCTCTTCAGCACGAACAGAATGCCGGTCAGGGCCTTGCGGTCGTCCAGCGGTTTGCGTCCCGAATTGCGAAACCGCCGGGGTTTGGGGGCAAGCAGCAGCGGTTGTACGATCTCCCATAGCTCGTCGCTGACCAAAGGTTTCGCCATCGAACACCACCTCCCACATCTGCTGTGTCCGCACACCGCAACGTAATGGAGTTACCGAGAGATTAGCCCCTTGATTATGGATCCGCAAGCCATTTTGTTAGGGGTTCTAAGCAGAGTTGGAGCTTTCGCTTTTTGGTGCCCAAGGCACCAGCTCTGATTCAGTGGTCCACTCAGCCGTCACCCGGTTCCTATATTTGCCGGCGTAGCCGCAGAGTTTGAGCAATGCTGTTTCCACGTAGTATTGGCTGAGCCGCCACGCGTGGTAGAAGTCCCTTGGCTGGGGGTTTTTGGCGTTCGTACCGCTTCGGGGGTGGATTGAGTTTCGAAGCCTCGTGATAAATGTAGGGCCTTGATCGTCGTCGCCTGGTTGTTTGAGATTCTTCCAGATACTGAGGACCGCTGGAAAGTCTGACAGGTTGGTGCTGATGCCGATGCCTTGTAGAGCACACTCGATGTGCTCGCTAGCAGGAACTTGGTGGGGCCTTTTCCCGATCTCCGTCTCGGCGATATGCTCAAGTGCGGACTGACTGATTGGGAGTGCGTGCTGGTGCAACCCAGTGTGGGCTATGATGCTGCTCTCTGCGTAAAGTTCAATCTGGCGGTCTAGCGATTCCCCGTGAGAAGTATGTCTGTTCCAGAACAATGGGAGGAGGGCCGTGATTGACTCCCCTTCCATTGAGTTGAACCAGTTGTCCGTGACATAGGCACTCTGTTTGAAGAGCCTCGGGCACCCGTATGTGGGCCACCCGTTTTCGTACCCGACGGAAACGTAGGGCAACCTAGTGGTGCCTGCTACGAAAGTCAGAAAATGCGACAATGCGCCGACAAGGTGGTTATACTCCTCCACCGTGAACTGGCTTCCCTGCTTCTTCGAAACGTGAACGTCATGGGAATATGCCAGTGGGCTGGGCTCCGTGCTTTGGGCGATGATTACTCGCCAATCGTCGAATTCCGTTTCCACGTACCCCGTTCGTTGCCATGAACGTCGGCTTGGAGCGTGCGAGTATGTGGTTTCAGCCGTGGTGATAGCACCTTGGCCGGTGAACAGCGGGAAATCAGGTATGCACAATCTGCCAGCATGGAGTCGGTCGGAACCAGTTCGGACCTCGCCTTGGATTATCAACAGGGTGCCTCTGCCATGTTCTCCAGACAGCAAAACCGCGAACAAGTTGTGGCTGAGCACGGTAGCAATGAGGTTTGACGCTGAGTTGGTCTGGTCAAACTGGATTTGAACGTGTTCATTGTTGTTGAATGCGTCGTTGAGGATTCCCACACATTCCGTTGGGTCGTCGCCTTCGGCGTGTATGCAAAAGTATTCGGCTATGAGGTAGCCGCTGTTTTCATCGAAGCGCAGGGTGACCACGGCTGGAAATGATTGGGACCCATTCCCAGCAACTAGCGTTGCTTGAACTGGGGTATCCAACTGGGCGGGGATGACGGTCCCAAACAGGTCTGTGAATGCTGGCATTGTTTCACCTCAAGTTGGGAATTAGCCGTTATCGTCAGTAGCCGTTGGGTTTTCCTGTCCACTACCCCAGGTAGGAAATATCCAACGTTTAGCGTTGCGTACCTGCTCGCTTCAGCAGGATGTTGCACTTTGGCTGGAAGTGCTTGATCAGCAGGTCTTCCAACTCGCTGGCCCATTCTGGGCTGTCGGTAATGCAGACAGCGAACTCCACATGGTCGCGGTTCAGGTACAACGCGTCATATAGGCAGCGGTTCCTGTACCGCTCCTGGGTGGACAGGTGGGCCAGTAGGCGGGTTTTGACGCTTTCGCCATCTGCCGACTTGCCAACGTATAGGCAGTCGTAGGTGCCGTTCCAGATGGCGTACACTCCCCAGCCATTGACTGGTAATGCACGTACGCAGCTACGGTTGTAGTGCCCGCGCTCGTTTTCCAGCCGGTGTCGAGCAGTGTGGTAGGTAGGCTCTCTAGACACGGTTACTCCCGAAGTAGTGGAACTTCGCCGACCAATGGGGAGTTTCCGGTCGGTTTATCTCTTGTAGAATCTCCGGCCATGCCGTTACCACGTTGTTGAACGCCACCGCCTTTTGGGAGTCGTTGCGCGAATTGTAGTGGTCGTACAGGATGAGCGCCAGCCGCTCCACGCTGTCTAGCCGGGCACCGGCACGACGATCCACCGGCGCGCAGCCGGACACACCTTTCCGGTCCTCACCGGTTTGCATCTGGTATGCCATTCGCAGGCAGCTTTCCCACGCTGTTACGTCCTCTTGCCCTGACGGGTAGCGGCGCTCTGCGTCATAGGCATCAATGCCGTGCAGGGACACTTGGCCCTGGCTGGCGTCAAGCAGTCGGTGAGTTCGTTCCAGCCGGTCGCTAATGGCGAGGTCGTAAGCGCGAGCGAGGTTTTCTGCAGTCCCGTAGTCGCCCTTGCCGCTGGGATATTCGCTTAGGGATACTCTGAATAAGGTTCGCGATAGCCTGAATTGCGTCTGAGTGGCCGGTAATGGGACGAAATCCCCGGTTCAGGGCTTGCGGATTGTCCCAGGTTCCCTGCCTTTCGCACTGGAGATTGGGCCGTTCGCTGGCTGGAATCACCGGCAAGATAGGCGCTGGGCCCACTATCCCCTCAGTCGTCCCTCAGCTGTAAGCAGGTTGCCCAGCCCAAAGATCAGCGCCAGCCGCTCCGTGTTCTTCGCCAATCCCCGGTAGCGCACCTTGTCATACCCAAACACCCGCTTCAGTCTCAGGAAGGGATGTTCCACCTTGGCCCTCACCGACGCTTTCGCCTTCTCCCACACCGCCGCTTCACTGTCCGGCTCCAGCTTCCGCCGCTGCCCTGGCCGCATCGCCACCCGCCATTCCACCTCCAATTCCAGGTTCTCCTCTCTCTTGTGCACTCCCTGATACCCCGCGTCTCCCCACACCACCCTCTCCCCACCGTGCAGCAGATGGGGCGTCTCCCTGATGTCGTGGACGTTGGCCGCCGTCGCGCTCAGGCTGTGGACTACCCCCGTCTCCGAGTCCACTCCGATGTGGGCCTTCATCCCAAAATGCCACTGGTTCCCCTTCTTGGTCGAATGCATCTCCGGGTCCCGCTCCTTGCTACGGTTCTTGGTGGACGAGGGCGCCTCGATGATGGTGGCGTCCACGATGGTTCCCTCCCGCAGTTTCAGCCCCTGGCTTTCCAGGTGGGCGTTGATTTCCTCCAGGAGACCCTGCCCCAGGTGGTGCTTCTCCAACAGGTGGCGGAAGTTGAGGATGGTGGTCTCGTCGGGCAGGGGGCCGGTGAGCTTCAGCCCCACGAACCGCCGGACCGGATCGGACTCGTAGAGCAGGTCCTCCATGCCGGGGTCGCTGAGATTGTAGAAGAGCTGGACGCAGTGGACTCGCAGCATCACCGGCAACGGGTAGGGATGGCGGCCCCGTCCGGCCTTGGGATAGAAGGGTTGGATGCGGCCTTCCAGCTTCTGCCAGGGGATCAGGCCGTCTACCCGCTACAGGAACAACTCACGGCGGGTCTTGCGCTTCTTGCCCTGGTATTCCAGATCGGAAAAAGTCGGCTGCTCCATCGAATTACCATCCCAATGTAGGCCCTTGCCCGGTTCCCCTTACTTTGCCATAATCGGCCTAACTTGTTCAGAGGATTCCAAGGCCCGGGCTGACCGGCTCAGGGATGACTTCGCCAAGTGGTGCCGGGGCAACGGCCACGACAACGCCGCCGAGACCCTGGAGCGGGATTGGGAGCGCATGACCGCCTACTACGACTTCCCCAAGGAGCATTGGGGCCACCTGAAGACCACCAACCCGGTGGAGTCGCCCTTCGCGGCGCTGCGGCTGCGGACCGACGCGGCCAAGCGCTACAAGCGGGTGGATCGGGCCATGGCGGTGATCTGGAAGATGCTGATGGTGGCCGAGCAACGCTTCAGGCGGGTGAAGTGCCCGGACCTGATGACCGACGTTTACCTGGGAACCCAGTACGTGGACGGCATCGCCGTCCAGGACATGACAGAGAAGGTCGCTGCCTGATTTCGTTTACACACCTATTGACGTAACCTCCTGAAAGGGTATTCTTACGGCAGAGGAGATTGACGCCAAGGCCGCAGAGCTGCGGGAGCGAGGGCTGTAACTCGACGCTAGGAAGAGGTACTGTCTATGGTTAACCCCGCCTTCGCCTTTATAGGCACCCAAGTTATTCCGCCTACCATCTCAGGCATCGCCGAGTGTTTCCGTGCAATGCAGGAGGAGGAAACGAAACGTCGGGCTATCACCGCCAACCGCGAAGTTTTAATTGCACGGCTCACGGCTGAGAAAGAAACCATCCTCGCTTATTTCAGCCATAGGTTTGCCGAACGCCACGCCGCTCTGGATGAATTTTTCGAACTGCTGCATCACGCCGTTCAAAGCCGAGACAACCACCAGTTGAACGTCGCCTTGGCCGGCATCCTCGGCGTTATCCAGGACAATCCATTGGACGATTTCGAGACATTCAAAAAGCAATTCGAGGACCCGGATTACGTCTTCGAAATCTGAAACTGAATGCGAAGAGAGGCTAGAAATGCCCCTACCATTAATCATACCCATCGCTATCGGAGCCGGGGCCGTGCTGGCTGGCGGCAGCCTGACTCTAAACGCGCAAGGCAAAATCAAAAATGCTAAAGCGGAGCATAAGGCAGCCTACAACGCCTACAAAGTGAAATACGAACGCTACAAAACTTACCACGCCGGCACGGTGCAGAGGTTGCAGGAAGTGGGGCAGGCCCGCGCTGCCGGTATGCAAGCCGTCCGCGAAGCCATTGATTTCATCAGGAAGGCCAAGCTGGTCAACCCCAATATCATCGGCGACGGTGAAGTGAGCGTTGAGGATTTGGAGAGGCTTGACCAAGCCTATGGCGACGTTCTCAAAACTCTCGGTGGCACGGGAGCCAGTGTTGCCGGCGGCGCCGGCGTAGGGGCACTAACCGCGCTGGGGGCTTACGGCCTCGCCGGAGCTTTGGGCACCGCCTCTACGGGAGCCGCAATCGGAGGCTTGAGTGGAGCCGCTGCCAGCAGTGCTACGCTGGCCTGGTTAGGTGGCGGAGCTCTGGCCGCTGGTGGGCTGGGCATCGCTGGCGGAACCGCCGTTTTGGGTGGTATCGTCGCCGCCCCAGCCATGATCGGTTTTGGCGTGTTCCGGCAGGTGAAGGCCAAACAGGTTCAGAAAGAAGCTGCCGAGAAGATCCAGCAAATCAGGGTAAAAGAAGCCGAAATTGGCCGGGACCAAGCGCGATTGCAAACGGTGCGCCAACGCTGTGACGAAGTGCAACGGACGGTAAGGGAACTTCTCCAACAACTCAGGACCGCGTTGCGTAACGCCAATTCCAACGCAGCGGAGGATGTATATCGCGTCGCCCAAATCGCCAAGAGCCTGCGCGCCGCCATTGATGAGCCAGTAATGCCGTCCAATCGGGGAGGCGCTACAGCTTCTCGGCGCTCAAGCGATCGTAGCATGATTAAGACTTGCGCTACCGCAGGTTGTCGCCGCCAGGCCAGCGTGGGGGACTACTGCACTGGCCACCGCAGGAAGTCATAGCGGCTTGCCGCGAGCCTCCGCATCATGCTCACTTCGGGACACCCACTACCGGCTAATCCACCATGCCGCGCATAACTGACGCCTCCCCCGGCATCAACGCCAACTTCGCCCTAACCGTAATCAACCGGGCGGCGGAGTTGATTGCCGATGCTGCTACCCGTGCAGAGCTGGATGGCAGTGTAGTCGGCGCGTTTCAGCAGGCACGGGATGAGTTTCTCGCCGCCGAAACCCGCCAACAGAAAAGCGGCCGGACCTACGGCTTGCCGCGGTTGTTGAAGGATTTGGGGGAATTCGTCAAAAGCCGTTACCCGGAACACGCGGCCTCGTTCACTCCCGTCTCCGACTGGAACGATGTGACTTCCCCCGGCGTCATGGCGCAAACTTTACGGGAGGCTGCCCTCGCCCTCAGCCGGGTGGTGGAGGAGCGAACCATATGGTCCAACTGGTTTGAGGCTATGACACCTAAAGAAAGCGCCGAGTACGAGCTGATGGGAAAAGCCGCCGCTTTCCTCACCCAACAGGGCATGGTCGTAAGTGTCGCCTGGGATCGGGAAGATGCCAATGACCCCATTGACTACCGGGCAACCATTGACGGCACTGAATGGGCCTTCGAACTCACTGAGCTGCGCATCGATGCCGAAGGTTCGCACCTGTCCATCGGATACCCCAAAGAGCGCAAGAGCGTAAAGGAGCAACTCGAAGAGTTGGCCGGACCATTGGTGCAAATACCCGATGGCCCCGATACGCTCCAAAAGGCGCTCCACAACGCCGCAAAGCACGGCAGCAAAGCGAGCAAAATCAAGGAGCTGAACGGGGCTCGCTACTGTCTCGTGCTGCACAACCGCCAATTCCTTTCTGCGGCGGCCTGGAAGGAAATCACCTTACCGAACCTCATGGTGTTTGACGCTGTTTTGGCGCTGCACCAGGAGAGTTACCCTCCGGGGCAAACTTGGCAGGTTTTCCGGAACGGCTTTGGCAAGCCCATGCGCAGCAATGACGTCAGCGATTTGGGCGACATGATCATATTCAGAAACTCCAACCGGATGCGCCGGAGCGACCCGGTACGGGTCAAAGCGGCTCTGCGACACCTTGAAGCCCTGGAACTGACTGAAGAAGATGTTCGCGCCGCGATAGCGGAGACCCGCGCCGAAAGACATGCCCAATGATACGGCTGGGATTGGACACCAATTCGGTGCTGATGCCAATTACTAGACCCTGTAGCAGCGACGCATGGCTGCGTGAAGCATGGGAGCAGCAGCGCATCGTGCCGATCACCAGCAACGAGACTGTATCGGAATTACTCCGAACCTTGCACAGCCCCAGGTTCGAGATAGAAGAAGACCAGATATCGAACGTCGCTGCCGCCTACCTTGATTACTGTGAAAGGGTGGAGATACCCCACCTACCGCCGGAAACGCCAATCTGCCGCGACCCCAGCGACCAAATGTTCCTCATACTCGCCTACCAGGCCACCGCGGATTATCTGGTCACCAAGGACCCCGACCTGTTGGCCCTCCGTGAGGAAACCGTAATTCCGATTATCACACCATCCGAATTGCGCGTTATACTGCAACAACAACTCTGACACTCAAGCCTGATTTGATGAACACTACAGCCGAACCCGTCCTCTATCCCGACGGCGCCGCCGTCCGCGTCCGTACCGGATACCCGGCACACCACTTCCGTACGCCGGCCTACATCCAGGGGCATACCAGCACGGTCGATGCCCTCTGCGGTGTGTTTCCCGAGGTAACCTCTTTCTGGATTCGCTAAATTCACAAACGAAGTGCAACACCTGATAAAGGTGTTGCCATGGGAACGAAGTACGGTCACCTTACCATTGAAGAGCGGTGTGAGATTTCCCGATTACATACCGCGAGACACTCGATCCGCCAAATCGCGGCAAGTATGGATCGCGCGCCATCTAAGATTGCTAGAGAACTGAGACGCAATGCCTCCAAGACCCAGGGCTACCAACCCAGCTACGCCAACCAGCAGGCGAGAGCCCGCCGTTGGGAGAGGTCCCGCTTGGAACGTGATCCCCACTTGCGGGACCAGCTCCTGCTTCGGCTCAAGCAGGGCTGGTCTCCGGAGCAGGTGGCTGGCCGGTTGGCGCTGGAGGCTGGGCGCCGCATCATTTCCCACGAGACTATCTACCGCTTCATCTACCCCCAGATGGCCAGGAAGAAGGATTACTCCTGGCGACACTACCTCCCCAGGACCAAGTCCAAACGCGGTTGGCGAGGTCGCAAGGGCGGCAGTCCCGCCTCCCTCATCCAAAAGCGCCGGCCCTTGGCCGAACGCCCCGGGGAGGCTGCCGACCGTGGTACTCCGGGACACTGGGAGGCGGACCTGATGCTCTTTCGCCGCTACGGACCGGCGGTGCTCACTCTCCACGAGCGCCGCTCCCGTCTCTGCATCACCCAGCCCCTGCCCGGCAAAGCTGCCGACGCAGTGGTGGATGCCATGACCCAAGTCTTGAGCCTCTTCCCTGACCCGTGGCGCAAGTCCGTTACCTTCGACAACGGCACCGAGTTCGCCCGGCACTACCGGCTTCACGATCTGGGCATGGAGACCTTCTTCTGCGATATCCGCTCCCCCTGGCAGAAGGGTGGCGTCGAGAACGCCATCGGCCGGCTGCGCCGAGGACTGCCCCGCAAGAGGGACCTGGCCACGGTGTCGCCCGAACGATTCACCCTGCGGAATCCACATCCGATGCGTAAGCAGCCACGAAGTGCCGCATACTGGGGTCTGGCCATTTGTTACAACCTTCGAGTGTGACGGCGAACTTCAGCGCAATGATTAGGGTAATCTATGCGACGGTTCAGTTTGTGGCTGGGTCGAATCATGCTGGCGGCAGTGGTACTGCCGCTATTGTGGCTGATGGTGATGACGCTGATCGCCTTCCAAGTCGGAGCGGTCAGCGCCATTTTTTTGTATCCTGGCACCGATGGCCCGTTCGATGGTCTGACCATCTCGGAAGGTTATATTGCCAGGACGTTCCAGATTACTGGGCTTGTACTCGCTTATGAGTTGTATCTTCTGTTCATCCTGATTGCCTTCCCGTTCCTGCTCGCGACTGGCAATTTGCGATGGGGGATTGGCTCGTAGCAGCCACCGACGAGCAGTGTGTCAGCCTGTAATTTGCCCCAAATGCGGTAGTGTCTCACTCTGAATTTATGACCTTGCGAGGGTCGTAGGGTCCGCGTCTGCCGGGTTATAGCCACTTTACTGACACTTGCCCACTGACGACGAGGGTTTCCGGCTGTTACGCTGAAGATATGGCATTCTCACGAGAGCGCATCCTGGACGCCCTGGCCCGGCTGCCCTTCATCGACGCGGGGGAGCTGGCCTTGGTATTGGGCGAGCCGCTGGCGACGGTACACCGCGCCCTTGCCCCACTGCTGAAGGACTGCCTGGCCCAGCGGGTGAGCCACGGCACGGCCCATCTTCCCTCCAGCCACCGCTACCACCTCACGAAGAACGGCATCGCCGAAGCCGCCGACGTCCTGGACTACTACACTCCCTCAGACTTCGTGCGAGCCTACCCGGTGTCCCGGCAGTGGCTGGCATTGCTCATCCGACGCATTGACGCGGTGGCCTCGGCGTACCGCCTGGCGGCAACGCTGTCCCCCGGCGTGGACGGGCTGGAAACCTGGGTGGAGTTCCAGCGCCGGGGCAGGTTCGACGCGGTGATCACCCTGCACAACGGCCGCAGCTTCGGCGTGGTGCGCCAGGGGCTGGCGCTGCGGCGCCGCTCCCTTTACGATCGGCTGCGGGCCATCGCCGAGTACCGCTACAATCGCCGTCCCTCCGTGGTGCTGGTGCTGGTCCCCAGCCCCTGGGAGCAGCGGCTCACCGACGAGTTCTGCCTCAACGCGGACCTCCGGGACTATTTCGTAGCCGTGGGGCACCGGCAGACCCTTGAAGAACGGGAACGCCTAGACTGGATTTCGTCCAACTGGGTGATTGGCAGGATGTACCGCACCCTGGAGCAGGTGGTCTCCCAGGCCGACTCCGGCGGGCGGTTTCAACCGGAGGCGCCGGAGCGCAAGCGGGCCTCCCTGCCCGACCCGGAGCGGATGGTACGGTCCAGCCCAGCCTTCGGCCTCAGCCCTGCTGAGAAGCGCGCCCTGGACCTGATCACCGACCACCCCATGATACCCCGGGAACACCTGGCCCGCTGGCTGGGCGTCTCCGACGGGAGAGTCAGCCAGATGACCCGCAGCTTGACGCAGACCTGGGGCCTGGTGGAACAGCATGGCAGGCGGGGCGACGTGCGCTACACCCTGTCCGACCGGGGCATCGGGTACATCACCCGCCGGGACCGGGCGCAGCTTTCCACCACCATGGCGGCCTGGAGCACAGAGGACGCCACCGACAATCACGGAAAGCCCCGGCCCCTGGGACACCGGATACTAACCTGGCAGCGCCAGACCGGCCACGCCGACGGCATCACCTGGTTCCTGTCGGAACTGGCCGCCGAGGCCCGGGCCGAGGACGCCAGCGAACTGCAATGGTCCATACCCACTGCCCGTTCCGACCGGGCCTTCAACCGGGGCGAGGACGCCATAGCTCCCGACGCGGTGGGACACCTGCTCGTCAACGCCCTGCACGTGCCCTTCTACTTCGAGCACGAACTGCGCGCCCGCCACCCCAGGGGAGTGGCCGCCCGGCTGCGACCCTACATCCGCTACTACCGCTCCGACGCGCCCCGGGATGACCAGCCGCCCTTCCCGACCACGCTGTTCGTGGTGGACACCGAGGAGGTGGCCGAGACCTACGCCAGCACCGCGTCCCGGATGACCGCCATGACGCTGCCCATCCTGGTGTCCAGTAGAGAGCTTCTGTCCTATAGGGGGCTGCTGGGCCGGTCCTGGCGCCCCCTGTGGGATGCTGAGCGTGCGCCGCTGGCGCTGCGGGAACTGGGAGCCTACGAGTGGGACAAACTGCGCCGCCGGATGCGCCGGGAGGAGACACGTTAATCATGCTGACACGGCATCTTCTGCCCGCTCTGTTGTCCGGGGGCGCAGACTGTCACTTCGGGCCTGATTTCAGGGGTCCGGCGGAACGCTCGATGTGTCAAAGTTCTCTGGATTCAGGTACGAAACGGGCTGCAATTCCCCTTGACCAATCAATAATTGCATTTTTGCAAGTGTGAGAAACCGCGCTAAAACAATTAGGGTGATTTTGGCGGAAGTGCAATCGCCTGACGCATCGCCGTTGACGAGGTGATTTACATGTTAGATAAAGTCAAAGACGACGTCCACTGGGTGGACAAGGGGGAGGCGGCGCGGGAGTTGGAGGTCTCACTGTCCACGTTGGACCGGATGATCCGCAAGGGTGATGTGGAGGTGGGGAGGGAGGGCCGGCGGGTCTACGTGAAGCTGCCGGGACCCCGTTACCCCAGCGACCGGGAACTGCTGCGGCAAGCCAGAGCCAGGGTTGAAAAACTGGAACGCACGGTGGGGGAACTGACCGAGGAAGCGGACCGGTTGGAACAGGAGAGGGACCGGGCCCGGGCGGAGACGGACACCGCCATAGACGAGTACCGCAAGCTGGAAGAAGTGTTGCTGCGGGAGCAGGACGGCCACCAAGGGGCCAGGCGCTGGGTTGCCCGGCTGGGTATCGCCGTCGCCGTGCTGGTGTTCCTGCTGGCGGTCACCGTCCTGGTGGCCTGGTGGCTGATCACCTAGCGGTGCGGGTCCGTGTAAGGGGTTGGAACGCCGCGCTGACTGACCGGGCGCAATTAACGGTAACCCTGGTATGAACGTTCGCGGGCGATTTACAGGCGCGGGTCGACCGGCTCGCTTTCCAGGGCCAGCACCCCGAAGGCGCACTCGTGGACTCGATACAGCGGCTCACGGTCAACGAAGCGCTGCAACCCCTCCAGGCCCAACGCGAATTCCCGCAGCGCCAGCGACCGTTTGGTAGAGAGGCCACGGCCCCGCAGTCGTTGCAGGTTGGCGGGCAGGGTGTATTCGGGGCCGTAGATGATACGCAGGTACTCTCCGCCACGGCATTTCATTGCCGGCTGCACCAAGCCGCGCCTGCCTGCGGCTACGAAGTCGACCGGTTTCACCACCATTCCCTCGCCCCCTGCGGAGGTCAATTCCTCCCACCAGAGAACGGCGTCCTCCTCCTCTTCGTGCGAGGCGAGGTTCACCACCCGGTGGCCCGTCGCCCGGAACAGCCCGGTATCTGCCTGACTCAGGCGCTCGGCCATAGCCAGATGCCAGAGGTGGTCCTTATCGGAATGTACCCTTCCCTCGCTGGCCAGCAGATGGAAGGGCGCGATTTTGACGTCATCAATCGAGGTGACCGGCCAGCAATACCTGGCGTAGGCTTCACGATAGAGTAGGGCCAGATGAAGGCGCTGGTCGACCGACGCCAGGGTCTCGCCGGTGTCCACTCCACGCGCCGACGCCCCTTGCAGGAGAGTTTGCGCCGCCGACAGCCCGGCGTAAGCGGATACTCCAACCGGCGCGTATTGCTCCAACACCAGTTCCTGGGCCTTCATCGACCAGGGCATCAGCTCGCAGTCCAGCAGCGCCCAGTCGGTTTCTAGGTCCTCCCAGAGGCCGGATTCGCCGCAGGCCGCCCGGACCCGTTCCAGGAACTGGGCTTCAAGTGCAGGGTCTTCAAAGAACCTCCGCCCCGTCCGGGTGTAGCACGTGCCGGCGCTCTCGCTGGCGATGCCGAACCGACGTTGGGTGACATCGGCGCTGCGGCCCACCACGACCACGGCCCGGGACCCCATGTGCTTCTCCTCGCAGACGACGCTGGAGACGCCATTGGTGCGGTAGTAGCCGAAGACCTCGGCCGGGTGTTCGAGAAGACCGGGAAGCTTGCTGGTCTCGCACGGGGAGATGGTGGGCGGCAGGTAAACCAGCCACCGGGGATCCAGGGCGAACCGGCTCATCACCTCCAGGGCAGCCGCAGCCTGTTCCTCCCTGACGGTGACGTTGCCCCGAAGCCGGGTCGACACCACCCGTTTTCCCATCACGTCGTCGACGTGCAACAGATTCGACGGACGGTCATTGGTTCCGGCAACTCTGGGTTCTTCCTCAGGGCCGCCAACCAGGGGGCGCACCGCCTCGTAGTAGACCTGCGCCGCCGGAACCGACACCAGCTCGTTTTCGGGATAGCGGAGCGCGGTCAGACTTCCTCCGAAGACGCAGCCGGTATCGACGTTGATGGTCCGGTTCAACCACGCGGGCTCCGCCACCGGCGTGTGCCCGTAGACCACCGTGGCCTTGCCGCGATAGCCGGCGGCCCAGTCGGCGCGCACGGGCAGGCCCCATTCGTCCGTCTCTCCGGTGGTTTCGCCGTACAGGCAGAAGTCCCTGACCCGCGCGGAGGCCCGCCCCTGGTACTCCTCCTTCATCCCGGCGTGGGCCACCACCAGGTTGCCGCCGTCCAGCACGTAATGGCTGATCAGGCCATCCATGAACTGCGTGGCCTGCTGTTGGAATTGCGGCGATTCCAGTTCCAGTTGCTCCAGAGACTCAGCCAGTCCGTGGGAGACCTGGACGTTCCGACCCTTCAGCTTGCGGACCAGCTTGGACTCGTGGTTGCCGGCGACGCACAACGCCGCGCCATCCGTTACCATCGACATCACCAGCTTCAGCACGTTGACCACGCCGGGTCCACGGTCCACCAGGTCGCCGACGAAGACGGCCCTGCGTCCCTGGGGGTGGAACACCGAAAAGCCGTCGTGTGCGCCGCGCTCGGCAGGCGGTTGCGTGACCTGGTATCCCAATCGCTCCAGCAGCAAGACCAGTTCATCGAAACAGCCGTGCACGTCTCCGATGATGTCGAAGGGACCCGTCTCATGCTGGCGATTGGTCCACGACGGCACCCGCTGGATGCTGGCCGCCGCCACATCCTCGGGAGTATCGAGCACGTAGACGTAGCGGAAACCCTCGCGTTTCAGTCCCCGGATGGACCGGCGCAACTGTTGCGTCTGCTGGCGGACGACGTGGGAGCCGAAGTTCCGATCGTCTCGTCCTTGGTTGCGGGCCAGACAGAGGGACTCGGGCATGTTCAATACGATGGCCACGGGCAGGCAGTCATGCTCCCGGGCCAGTTCCACCAGCGGTTTGCGAGCCTGGGGCTGCACGCTGGTGGCGTCAATGACGGTGAGGCGCCCGGAGCGCAGACGGGTGGACGCGATGTAATTCAGGAGGGCGAAGGCTTCCCGCGTAGCAGCCTGGTCGTTGGGGTCGTCGGCCACCATCGCCCGGCAGGCGTCGGAGGACACCACTTCAGTGGGTTTGAAGTGACGGGAGGCAAAGGTGGACTTTCCCGAGCCGGACGGCCCGACCAGCGCCACCAGGCACAGTTCGGGGATTTCCAGTTTCATCGCGTGAAGACCCCCATCTGGGTCGGCGCGCCGCGTTCGGGGTGTTCGGAGCCGATGCCGTGAAAACGCACGTCGTAACCCCGGCGCCCGGCAACCGCCTGGGCCCAATCCTGGAATTGTTTCCGTGTCCACTCGAAGCGGTGATCCCGGTGCCTGAACTCGCCGGGCGGCAGGTTTTCGAACAGCGCGTTGTACTCGGAGTTGGGCGTGGTGATGACCACAGCGCCGGGTTGAGCCGCTCCGAACACGGCAGCGTCGAACGCTTCCAGCCGGTCCGGGTCGATGTGCTCGATCACCTCCATGGCCACCGCGGCGTCGAATCCGGCCAGCCGTTGATCCTGGTAGGTGAGGGACCCCTGGAGCAGCGTGATCCTTTCCCGCTGGGCGGCGGGCAGGTTGTCCAGACGCAGGCGAGAGTGGGCGGTTTCCAGGGCGCGGTGGGAAACGTCCACGCCGGTGATGGCGCGAAAGGCGGGTTCCCTGAGCAGCTCCCGCAACAGGTTGCCTTCTCCGCATCCCAGGTCCAGCACGCGCGTCGCGCCCACCTCCCGCAGGGCGGCCAGCACCGCCTGCATCCGCTGCTCCCCCAACCGTAGCGGGGTTTCGAGACGCTCCTCATCGTGTTGCCCCCGCTCGGCGGCGACGTTTGGGGCGACTTGGCCGTCATCCGACAGCCGGTCCAACGCCTGTAGCACCAGGCTGCGCTGCCGCTTCAGGTATCGAGTGGAGATCAGCTCCTGTTGGGGATGATCGCTCAGCCAGCCCGCGCCGAACCGCAGCAGCTTGTCCACCTCGTCGTCGCCCACCCAGTAGTGCTTGGCGTCATCCAGCACGGGAAGCAGCACGTAGAGGTGGGCCAGCAGGTCCCGCAGCCTCACCACCCCCTTGAGGCCCACACCAAAGCAGGGACTGACCCCCCACTCGGGGAAGCCCGCATCCGGCGGGTGTTCCTGGATTTCAACGGCGTAGCCCAACGGCTCGAACAGCCAGCCAATGAGTTCAGGTCCCTCCCGGGACGGCAGGGTGGGCAGCTGGGCTTCCAATGGGATTGGCTGTTGCGCCAGCTCGGGCCGTTCCCTGCAGTTGCCGGCCAGGGCGCTGTTGAACACCGACGCAATCGCCACGCTGAGGTGGGACGATGCGACGTAGGGACGGTCGTTTACGTACTGTTGAAGCCAACCCGCCGAATTGGACGCGCCGGCCTTGGGACGCACCAGACCCACCGGATCGATATCCAGCAGGAGGGCGGCGGTGCAGCGGTCTGCGTCCGCCACGGGATAGAAGACGTGAGCCCTCCCGAAGGGAAGCGGGAACGACTGGAATCTCCCGGGGTTCTTGTGCAGCAGGTATCCCAGGTCCGTGGCCGGACGATACGTGGTGGAGATGGTGAGCAGCATATTGTCAATGGTACGACAGGCCCCCACCAGCGGACAAGGCTCGGAACCAGTTACGCGTGAAAGAGATGGAGGTAGGGAAGACCGGCCCTTTCCGTGACGATGGTCCCTCCGATTTACCGGCGAGCAATTCGGGAAATGCGGCGTGCAGAATGTTAGTCGGGGGTTACGCCCTGGGTATCCGAGTCGATAATATATTCAAAGCAGGAGACTGGCGAATCAGCAAGCCAGCCCACCAGCCCGGGCCGAGATGGAGAACGCCAGGGGCGAGTCGCCGTACTGGAAGCGCAGCACCACAGGGAACAGGACGGCCATCAAGTGGCCAGGCGCTGGGCAGCCCGGATGGGCATCGCCGTCGCCGTGCTGGTGTTCCTGCTGGCGGTGACCGTCTTGGTGGGGTGGTGACTGATCACATGGTGGGCGGGTCCCCGCAAGGGCTGGAATACCGCCCTGACCTGCGAAGCGATTTCGGTACCCGTGGCCGCCGGATCTTCTTGCCCTAATTCGGCGGGCGGACTACCCTTTTCATCATATTGTGCCTGGTTGTTTTCCCGAGTGCGAACACGCAACCGATCATCAAGGGAGACAGGCGATGCAATGTATGTACGGTTTACCGCAAACGAAGGCTGCGATCTTGGCGATCCTCTTCACGGTGGCCGCCGGTATCTCAGCCTGCGGCAGGATTGCGCCGGATACATCGCTCCCGCCGCTCCCGACACCCCTGCCGTCATCCGAATTTAGGAGTGTTGAGCTGGACGCCCAAGGCTTCCTGACTGACATATACGGTGACAATGCCATTGGGAGGAGTGATGATGGGGAGCTGTGGCTCACCAACATCCGCACCGGCGAAGTCCGCCAGGTCACCGATGACGGTCACTACAAGTGGAACGCGGTATTGTCCAGCACTCACGCCGCCTGGATCGAGGAAGGCGAGGAGATCAAGTTGACCGGCGAGCGGGGCGGCTCGACGAACACTGCCCACGTGTTCGCGATGGACCTGCTCACCGGGGAGGCGCGCCGCATCACCGATGTGCCGGCCAACCGGAACCATCTCCGCATATCCGGCTCCCGGCTTGTCTGGCGTGACAACCGCAACGAGTTCCAAGCACCCCGGGACCATTACGACATCTACGCCTATGACCTGAGCAGCGACCGGGAAATCCCGATAGTGGTCGCTCCCGGCAACCAGCAGCACCCGGCGATTCACGGCGACTTCGTTGTATGGTCCGACAATCGGAATAGTCCCCGGCTCGGGACTCGCGCCGAAGGCTGCCACAACCATCCTGACCGACAATGCGACATCTACTCCTACAACCTCGCCACCGGCGAAGAGAGGCTGCTGGCGCAGACGGGCAACAACAATGGCTTGCCTTCTCTCCACGGCGATCTGGTTGTCTGGCAGCAGTACCTGGAATCGGGCGGGTCGATCATCGTCATGCTGGATTTGGAAACCGGACAACAACTGGACATAGGCTTAGGCGGGCATTCCGATACCCGGCCGCTCATATCAGCCAACCACGTGGTCTGGTCAGTCAAGGAGGCTTGCGACGTCCGCGGCTTCTTTGGCAATAGATCGGACACCGGGGTCTTCCAGTATCGGCTGGACACCGGGGAGGTGCGGCGGTTGTCCAGCTACGTCGAGGCAGGGGTGCTGCTGCACGACAATGTGGCGGTGATCACCGAGGGTTGCCATACAGGATACCGACACTACGCCGTGTTCCTCGACTGAACACGCGAAGAATTCGACGGACGTGGAGACTTTCACCTAAGTCGCCGGCGCCGCTCACTCGGCAAATCGGCTCTGGTTACACTCATTCAACCGAAGGACCTCTGCAACGCCGATTCCTGCTAGCGATCTGTCCGAATACTGCTGACCCTGCCGGGGAGAGGAGACCCCTACCGCCGATTATTCTGTTCCCGCACTATTGTCCCAAGGTACGCCCACTCAAAGGGGACGCCGCCACTTGACTTGGATCACGGGTGGAGACCACATGATGAAGTACGTACTGTTTTCCTACGACGGACGAATCAGTCGCATCCAGTATTGGACCTTGGGCATACTGCCACTGCTTGCGTTGGCGTTCCTCTGGGGCATCACGTTAATCCCTGTATCCTATCTGTTTCCTTGGGCGAGCATACTCGTCTCGATTGGAGCGATTCTGTGTCTGGTCTGGGGTTTCACTGCCGTTAGCGTCAAGAGGTGCCACGACATAGGGCATTCCGGCTTTTGGACTCTCTTCTATCTCATCCCCGCCGTTGCATTGGTTGGGGTGATAGTGTTGGGGGTGAGGCGCTCTTCCGGCCCCAACAAATACGACCAGGTCCAGGAATTACCCCCTTGGCTCCGTAGGGGGCAGATGGCACTTGCCCCTCTTGCAGTCCTTTGTGCGTTGTTCATCTACTACTGGCCCCTGTGGGAGCCAAGTTTCAACCCCGCTCCCCAGGTCAATTACGAAGGGCCAAGGGGGTTTGATCCGACGCCAGGGGAAATGCAGGCCGGCGCGGAAATCCTGCGGGCATCGGGAATCGTGGAACGAATCAATGGCGGGCAGGAATGGGAGCCGGCGCATCGTGTCTCTGGGTATACGTGGCAGAGAGGCACTCGCAGACTGACGGTGGAGGCCAAGTGGGCCGTGCCGGTGGAGCACTCGGGGCCGTGGTCGTGGACGAATTGTGATGAACCACGCAAGGTGGTGACCCACCAGCGATACAGCAACATAACGATCCTGGAGGCATGGATCGATCTGGACGAAGGCCGTGTCCTTCATTACGACCCCAGTGTGTGGGAGGATGATGATGAGCAACCCACAATCGGCGGCTTTAATCCCTTTGGGCTGGTGCGTGTGTATGATGCCGAAACGGGGCGGCACCTGATTACCGGCCCGAAAATCTTCATCATGCCGCAACCAATTCTCTGCACGCCGGGGCGATATTATCGGGACTGACCGGTCTGCCAGTCCACCCTCCAAACGGCCAAGCCCTTCTCCGGCAGTTCCAGAGTCCCGTGCGGTTTCAGAGTATGAGCCATGCCACTGATAGACCCGATACCCCAAAAGCAGACGGAAACAGTGACGTTTCCACCTTGCGTATTTGGTATCCGGCGGGATAATATAGCGGAGTATGGGCCGAACTCATGACGGCGAGGCAGCGGCTATGGACAGCACCGAGACACCGGCGGACTACCCGGCCGCATCCGACGAGATGACGGCTGACCTGAACGCCGCCCTGGAAGCGGGCGACCTGGAACGCATCACGGGCATAATGGGGCGGATGGCCCGCGTCCACCGGATGCGGCGGGTGGCCCGTGAGACCGGCCTGGGCGAGAAGAGCCTCTATAAGTCCATGCGGGCTGGGGCCAGACCCGAGTTTAACACCGTGCTGCGCGTCCTGGGTGCACTGGGCTACCGGTTGCAGGCTGTCCCCACCCGTGAAGAGGACGGGGTGTAAAGCGTCTAGTGACCATCCGAGTTCGACGGTTCGCCCATGCCGGACCGCATCGGAATAAAGCCATCGAGCCAAGCCGTGCCTTGTATTGTGCCGGAAAGAGGCAGCATGAAAATCCGTTACAACGTGTACAACCGGGTAGCTCTAGCGCCAGCCGCGATTGCCCACCTATTGGCCTGGGCCGTTTTCTGCTGGGTGCTGTTGTGGCCCCATTGGTACCAGGGCGTGTCGGCAACTCCAACCAGTGTTGACTCGGGGGAGGTGACCGCTTTGCGTAGGGATGTGGTCCTGGTTTCCGCGTCCTTCACCGAGGTCAACGGATGGTGGGCCCTGATTCCGATGTTCATTCCCGTGCTGCTGACGGGCCTATCTCTCATGGCAATGCTCACTTGGAAAGGAGGACGGGGCGGTATTACGCTGATAGCGTCGGGATTGGCGGTCGCCCTCCTTGGCTTCTGCGGTCTGGCCTATCTTTCCTTCGGCGTACTCTACTTCCCTTCGGCGTTGGCATTAATCATTGCCGCCATTGTGGTTGGCCTCAGGCGCCGGTCGCCAAGGGCAAGCGCGGCTTGACACGGGTGAATCCGGCGAGAACCGGCCTTCCCGCAGGCCATGTGCAACGACGATAAATGAAATGAACGGAAAACAGCGTTAGCCGACGTGCTCACATCCCGTTAAGCGATAATCAGGAGGCAGCCAACATGAACCAACCAGCAGACCTGACCCCGGCGGCCCTCTACGCCCGGGTATCCAGTGACCGCCAGGACGTGGACCTCTCCGTCGCCGCCCAACTCCGTGCCCTGCGCGACTATGCCGAACGCAACGGCTACTCCATTGCTCGCGAGTACGTGGACGAGGCCGAGAGCGGCAGGATCGCAGACCGCCCACAGTTCCGCAAGATGCTGGACGAGGCCAACAAGCCGGAATCGCCTTTCAGCGAGATTCTTGTATGGAAGTTCTCCAGGTTCACCCGCAAGCGGGAACACGCTGTGGCCTTCAAATCCATGCTCCGCAGGAAGGGCATCCGCGTCGTCTCCATCACCGAGCACGCCGACGACTCCCCCACCGGCAAGCTCATGGAGGCCATCATCGAGTCAGTGGACGAATTCTACAGCGAAAATCTTGCCGAAGAGGTTTACCGGGGGATGCGCGAAGCCGCCTCCCGGGGCTTCTGGGTCGCCAGCAGAGTTCCCTACGGCTACCGCAAGCTGATGGTCCAGGACGGGGCCAAGAAACGCCCCACTCTGGAACTTCACCCGGACACCGCTCCCGTGGTGCAACGCATCTTCAACCTGGCTGAGGCCGGGCACGGCATCCTGGACATCACCCGCACCCTGAACGGTGAGGGCATCGCCAACCCCACCGGACTGCCCTGGTCCAAGAACGGCGTCCACATCATCCTGCGCAACGAAACCTACACCGGCACTCTGACCTGGGGCGCTTCGGCGAAGCACAAGGGCGAGCCGGTCAGGGTGGAGAAGGCGTTCCCCGCCATCGTGTCCAAGACCCAGTTCCGCAAGGTGAACAAGCAGTTGAGCTCCCGCGCCCCCAGGCAGGCCCATCCCCGGCGGGTGGCCAGTTCCTACCTGCTCAGCGGGCTGGTCAAGTGCAGGGCGTGCAGCCGGGCCATGTCCGGCCAGGACTCCAAGAGCGGCCAGTTCGCCTACTACGTCTGCCAATCATTGATGAAGCGGGGCAGTGGCGCCTGCAAATGTCCCCGGCTCAACGCCCGCCGGTTCGAGGAGATGGTGGTTGACCGCATCCGCGACAACATCCTCACCGAGTCCAACATCCGCGAGTTGGTCAAGCTGGTGGACGAGGAGATGGACGGCATTGCCCGGGAACAACGGCAGCGCCTGGAAACCGCCGAGGCGGAACTGGCCGACGTGAAGCGCCGGCTGGACCGGCTCTACAACCTGGCCGAGACCACCGACCTGGACGTGGACGACTTCATGCCCCGCATCCGGGAACACCGGGAACGGCAGCAGAAGCTGGAGGAAACGGCGGAGGATGCCCGGCTCATGATGTCCCAGCGCCGGGTGGTGCTGGACGACGTGGAAACCATCACCGCTTACTGCGAGGACCTGAGCGGGTACCTGCGGGAGAGCGAGCTGACCGAGCGGCGGGCCTTCATCGAGTCCTTCGTTCGGGAGATCGTGGTGGAACCCGGCGGCGCGATGGTGCGTTACACCATCCCGATGCCGGAAGATAGTCCCATAGGGGGAAAAGATACCGAGGAGATGGCCTTGCACTCCCCGGTACTGTCTTCCGTCAAGTCTGGTGGGCGGTAGTGGACTCGAACCACTGACCTCTTGCGTGTCGAGCAAGTACTCTAACCAACTGAGCTAACCGCCCTGGATATCTGAAGTTTAGCAAGGGCCGCTCCGCATCGTCAACCGAACTGTTGGCCCGCACTGCTGATCCCGCCCCTGTACTCTCCTGCCGGGTCGATCCCGCCAACTTGGTCGCCGACGTAGTTGACCCCCGAACGGAGCGGCCCCTAGAATGCGTTATGACCACCGCACAGAAGCCAGACGGGACCATCGACGCCGAGGCTCGACCGATATCCCCAGTCACCCAGGGGGATGACGGCGAGCAAGACGTCCGATTGCGGCCGGCGCGGCTCGATGACTTCGTGGGTCAGCCCCAGGTTCGGGAAAACCTCAGCATCGCCATGGAGGCGGCCCGGATGCGTGGCGAAGCTCTCGACCACGTGATCATCTACGGCCCGCCCGGCCTGGGTAAGACCACCCTGGCCAACATCATCGCCCACGAGATGGGTTCCACCATCAAGGTGACTTCGGGGCCGGCCATCGAGCGGGCCAGCGACATTGCGTCCATCCTGACCGGCCTCCAACCCAACGACGTGCTGTTCATCGATGAAATCCACCGCCTTAACCGCGCCGTTGAGGAGGTGATGTACTCGGCGATGGAGGACTTCTTCCTCTCGTGGGTGGTGGGCAAGGGCCTGTCGGCGCGCAGTATCAACTTGCGCATCAATCCCTTCACGCTGGTGGGAGCGACAACCCGTTATTCGCTGGTTAGCGCTCCGCTGCGTGATCGGTTCGGCTCCGTGTTCCGACTGGACTACTACTCAGACGAGGACATGGAGACCGTGGTGAACCGATCGTCCCGGATCATGGGGATCGAGTCCGAGACCGAGGGCTTGCGCGAGGTGGCTGTGCGCTCTCGAGGAACACCGCGCATCGCCAACCGCCTGCTGCGCCGGGCCCGGGACTACGCACTGGTCCGGGCGGACAACCGCGTTACCGGCCCCGTGGCTCGCGAGTCCTTGGACCGCCTCGGTGTCGATGCCCGTGGCTTGGACGAAACTGACCACCGCCTGCTGTCCAACATCATCGAGAAGTTTGATGGCGGCCCCGTGGGTCTGGATACGCTGTCCGCCTCCATGAGTGAGGACGCCAGCACCGTGATGGAGGTTCTGGAGCCTTTCCTCCTGCAGCAGGGGTTTCTCGAACGCACTCCGCGGGGTCGCGTCGCCACCCGCCTGGCATTCGAGTACCTCGGGTGGCCGTGGGCCGGCTCCGGCGTCGATCCGTCACGGCAGGGTCAGCTGTTCGGTGATTGACATAACAATCATCAGCATGAAAGCGTGCGTCATAATTGCCACTCTCGAAATCGATAGAGATTGACATAACATACACAATCGATGCCTTGAAACCGCCGTTTGTCTTGAAACCCCGATAGTCGCTGCTTACAATTGATCGGACTTTTACCGATCCCACCCGCGGACGCCCCACGTGCCCCCTGGTCCAGTTGCCCATCCAACAAGTTTTCGTTCGCCCGCGTTGGAGCGCGTGGCGGCCGGCGCTGTGTTATCTGATGAGGAAGCCATCGCGCTGGTGAGCGACGGTGGCGAGTCCGTGGCTGACCTCTGCGCCGCGGCCGCCGAATTGCGTGATCGCGGCCGGGGTCGCGTGATCACTTTCTCGCCGAAGGTGTTTATACCGCTGACGCGCCTTTGTCGCGATTTCTGCGGATACTGCACCTTCCGGCAATCGCCGGAGGAATCGGACGGCCTGTATCTCACCGTCGATGAAGTCCTTTCCGTGGCTCGTGCCGGCCAGCGTCTCGGATGCACCGAAGCCTTGTTCACCTTAGGCGAGCGGCCCGAACAGCGGTACACCGAGGCGGCAGAATGGCTCTCCGACAGGGGCTACCGGACCACCCACGAGTACCTGTCCCGCATGTGCCGCACCGTGTTCGAGGAAACGGAGCTCCTGCCCCACGGCAACCCCGGCACCATGAGTCGCCGCGAGTTGGAGGCCCTACAGCCCACCAACCCGTCCATAGGGATCATGCTGGAGAGTTCCAGTCCGCGTCTCTACGAACCCGGCGGGCCGCACGAGTTCGCGCCCAGTAAACGCCCTCGGGTTCGGCTCCGCACGATGGAACTGGCTGGCGAACTGGGCATCCCATTCACCACCGGGATCCTTATCGGCATCGGTGAAACCCGGCTGGAGCGCGTGGAGTCGCTGCTGGACATCCGTCGCCTGCACCAGCGGTTCGGGCACATCCAGGAAGTCATCATCCAGAACTTCCGCGCCAAGGCGGATACGCCCATGGCCGACACTCCCGACGCGGCGCCCGATGACCTCACGTGGACCACCGCCGTCGCCCGTCTCATTCTGGGCGAGCGGGTCAACATCCAGGTGCCGCCCAACCTCAGCGAGGGCTACGAAAGGTACATCGGCGCCGGCATCAACGACTGGGGCGGCGTCTCACCGCTTACCATCGACTACGTGAATCCCGAAGCGCCGTGGCCACAACTGTCGGAGTTGGAGCGCCGAACCCGCGAGGCCGGCTACGAGTTGCGTCCCCGGTTGCCGGTGTATCCCGAATACTTCGCCGACGGTTCCCAGTGGCCGTTGCCAACGCCTCTCAAGGAAAAACTGCTGCGACTCACCGACGAGTCCGGATACGTGAAAGGGGGAATCCGACGTTATGTCCACAGCAACTGACCGCGACGTCCCGGCGACCCTGGTTGCCCTGATCAATTCGCTGAACCCGGAAGTGGCGTCCATCCTGGAACACGCGCTGGCCGGCGAGGACATCTCCGTCGAACAAGCCGACGCGCTGTTCGCCACTGCCGGCCCGGAGTTCACCGCCATGACCATGGTGGCGGACGAATTGCGCCGGCGCGCCGTGGGAGATCTGGTGACCTACGTGGTTAACCGGAATATCAACTTCACCAACGTGTGCATCAAGCGCTGTGGCTTCTGCGCCTTCAGCCGCGACTTCAGGGAGGAAGAAGGCTACTTCCTCCCGGTCAACGAGATCATCCGCCGCGCCAGGGAAGCCCAGGACTACGGAGCCACCGAGGTCTGCGTCCAGGCCGGTCTGCCGCCCCAGATGGAAGGCGACCTCTACATCCGACTGTGCGAAGCCATCACGGAAGAATTGCCGGACATGCACGTCCACGGTTTCTCGCCGGAGGAAGTGCTCTATGGTTCGATCCGGTCGAAGTGCACTATCCGGGAATACCTCCAGGGTCTGAAGGATGCGGGAGTGGGCAGCCTGCCCGGGACCTCCGCCGAGGTGCTGGACCAGGAACTGCGCGACATCATCTCCCCCGGCCGGATCACCGTTGACCAGTGGATCGAGGTGATTACCAACGCTCACGATCTGGGCATCCCGACTACTTCGACGGTGATGTTCGGACACCGGGAAACCAACGCCCAGATAGTGCGACACATCGCTCTGCTCCGTGACATCCAGCAGCAGACCGGCGGATTCACCGAGTTCGTCCCGCTGAGTTTCGTCGCATCCGAGGCCCCCATGTACCTCAAGGGCACTGTCGAAGACGTCCGCTCCGGGCCAACGGGCATGGACGTCATCAAAGTGCACGCCATCGCCCGCATCATGCTCAATAACTGGATCCCGAACATCCAGGCATCATGGGTGAAAGAAGGCAGCCGGATGTCCCAACTGCTGTTGACCGCCGGAGTCAACGACCTGGGCGGGACGTTGATCAACGAGAGCATTTCCACCTCCGCCGGGGCCATGCACGGCCAGCTCATGCGTCCCTCCGAGTTCCGGGCCATGATCCGTGAGGCCGGTCGAACCCCGGCCGAGCGGTTCACCACCTACGGCATCCGCCGCGTGTACAGCGACTCCGACGAAGCCCTGGATCCGCTGGACCTGGTGGGCGACAACGTGGAGGAGATTTTCGGCTCCTACAACCAACTGGTGCAGATGGAATCCTACCGCTTTGAGCATCCCCGCGCTCAGCGGGAACGGAACGCCGTGCAGCAGACGGTCTAGCCGGTGACCGGATTGAGCAACGGGCTGGTGCTCGCCCTGGCCGGCGGCGTCGGCGGGGCGAAGCTGGCATTGGGGTTGTCCCGTATCCTGCCCCCGGAGCGGCTGGCCATCGTCGTCAACACCGGCGACGACGAGCAGTTCCACGGCCTGCACGTGTCGCCTGACGTGGACACGATGACCTACACCCTTTCGGGCCTGTATAATCCCGAAACCGGTTGGGGCATCGATGGCGATACTTTCGAGACGTTGCAGATGCTGAACCTGCTGGGAGCCGACACTTGGTTCAATCTGGGCAGCCGTGATTTCGCCATGCACATCCGACGCACCGAACTGCTCGCCCAGGGATTGACCTTGAGCCAGGTCACTTCCCAGTTGACCGCGAATTTGGGCATCCATCACGCCATCATCCCTATGAGCGATCAACCCGTGAGGACGGTACTTGATACCGACGCTGGCACCCTGTCGATGCAGGAATATTTCGTCAAGAGACGCGCCGAACCCGTGGTGAACTCGATAAGTTACGTTGGCTCGGCAGACGCGCGGCCTGCACCCGGGTTCGCAGCGGCGCTGGGTGCCGCGACCGCGATCGTTTTCTGCCCATCCAATCCGTTCCTCAGCGTGGCGCCCATACTGGAGATCCCGGGCGTCCGTGACGCCATAGCAGACCACCATGCGCCCCGCGTGGCCGTCAGTCCCATCGTCGGTGGCGCCGCCGTGCGTGGTCCCGCCGGAAAGATCATGCAGGAACTGGGAGCGGACGTGTCTGCCGTCGGCGTGGCGCGGGAATACCGCGAAATCTGCGATGTCCTGGTATTGGACACCCAGGACGCGGATTTGGTGGAGGCAGTTGGCGCCGAAGGGGTCGAAGCGGCCGTGATGCCGACGATTATGCAGACCGATGATGACAAAGTTCAGCTCGCCGAGCGCGTCCTGGCGTTGGCTGCCGATCTGGAGAACCGACGATGATGACCGATGCGCCCGATCTGGCCAATCCCACCGTCGTGCCGGTGGTGCCCATGAAACCGCTGGCGGATTGCAAGACCCGGTTGTCTCGAGTCATGGGTCCCGAAGATCGCGCCGACCTGACGATGGGGATGTTCCGACGCGTGTTGCTGGCCATCCGCGGCGCTGGCGTCGATCCCTTCTGGGTGGTTGGTGGCGATGACCGCATCCGGAACATGGCGCGCACCCTTGGCGCAAACTGGATGGAAGACCTCGGCCGCAACCTCAACGACACCATAACCAAGTCCTTCGAAAGCGCTCGCATGCGTGGCGTGTCCGCCCTGTATCTGCCGGGAGACCTGCCATTCATCAGGCCCGGAGACATCCATCAACTGATCCGCAGCGCAGAGCACCAGCATAACGTAACGCTATCCCCGGCTCGTCGGGACGGAGGAACCAACGCGATCCTGGTTCCCTACGATCTGATACCGTATTTCCGCCCGGAACTCGGCAACAACAGCTTCCGCAAGCACGTGGGCACGGCGGCGCGCATGGGCGTCTCCGTAGCCTTCTACTACAGCCAGGGGATGGGTTTCGACCTTGATGACGGCTCCGACCTGGAAGAGTACGAGCACATGGAGCCGGGCCTGCTCACGCGCCTGCTGGGTCGCGAGCCCAGATCCTTGAATCTCACCCGTCTGGAGATCCGCTAGCTCATGGCCGCCAACGTTCAATTGGGTTGCCTTCTGCCCACGCGCGGCCTCCTGTTGGCGGACCGCAAACCGACGGACGCAGAAACCGTTCTCCGCTTGGCGACATGGGCCGAAGAGGCCGGGATGGATTCCGTGTGGGTCGGGGACAGCCTTACCGCAAAGCCTCGGCTGGAAGCCATGACTACCCTGGCGGCCATCGCCGCCCGCACCAGCCGAGTGCGCCTCGGGACGGCGGTAATGCTCATGGCCCTGCGTCATCCCGTTCTGTTAGCCCAGATGATGGGCACCGTAGATCTCATCTCAGGTGGACGGTTGCAACTCGGCGTTGGAGTCGGCGGCGCGTTCAACGGGATGCAGCAGGCGGAATGGCGGAACGCTGACGTCCCGCAGCGTACCCGCGCCGGTCGCCTTGAGGAAATGCTCGAGGTGGTCAAGGGCCTGGGAACAGGCAAGCCTTTCTCCTACGAAGGCCGTCATTTCCAGATGGATGACGTCATCATGGAACCCACACCCGTTCAACCTGATGGTGTTCCCGTGTATCTGGGCGTCCACTGGCACGGGCGCGGCGACGGACAGGGGGCGCAGCGCGAACGACAGGCCCGTCGCGCCGCCCGCCTCGCCGATGGGGCCATCTCCATTTCAGCTACCCCTGAAGAACTTGTCGACCTCAGAGACACTGTGCGCGGCTATTGCGCTGAGTACGAACGGGATCCCGATGCACTGTCAACCGTAATGTATCTCACCGTCAACCTCGATGAAGACGTGGCCAGGGCGGAAGCGGAGGCCGAGGACTGGCTGCTGGGTTACTACGGCGCAAATATCTGGGGTGATCGTTGGGGACCCTTCGGTGACGCCGAGCGCGTGCGGGAGCGCATCCACGCCTATGCGGAGGCCGGCGCAGACCAGGTAATCGTGCGCTTCGCCACCTACCACCAGGAAGAGCAGATGCAGGTGTTCCTGGAGCAGGTCGCGCCCGACTTCCGCCACTGACAACGCGCGATCCGCGCTCCCTGGTATTTCCGATGTGACGAGGTAACTCCGTGTTTCCGATTGATTTGGCTGGCCGCAATGCGGTCATTTTTGGTGTCGCCAACGACCGTAGCATCGCGTGGGCCATTGCCCGCACTCTCGCCAGCGCCGGCGCGCGCATCGCTCTGACCTACCAGAATGAACGTTTGCAGAGCCGGGTCGCCCGCCTGGCAGAGACGCTGGACGATCCGGTCCTCGTACAGTGCGACGCTTCTGACGACGGCCAGATCCAGTCGGTGTTTGATGCCATCGGTGACCGGATGGGCTCATTGTCCATCCTCGTGCACAGCATCGCCTTCGCTAACCGGGATGACCTCGCCGGCCGTCTCGCTGACACTGGTCGCGATGGCTTTCGCACGGCCCTGGAGATCAGCGCTTTCACCCTGCTGCCCATGGTTCGGCACGCGGCGCCGCTGATGAACGACGGCGGCAGCGTCATCGCGATGACCTTCCACGCGTCTAGCCGGGTTTATCCAGGCTACAACGTCATGGGCACTGCCAAAGCCGCCCTGGAGCACGAAGTCCGCCAACTGGCCTACGAATATGGGGGCGACAACATCAGGGTCAACGCCATATCAGCTGGCCCCGTGGACACGCTGGCCGCCAGAGGAATCAGCGGTTTCCTGGATATGCGTCGCGCCCACGCCGAGAAGGCTCCCCTGGGACGCAACATCACCGCCGACGAGGTGGCGCAGACGGCGCTGTTTCTTTGCAGTGACCTGTCCAGCGGGGTAACCGGAACCGTTCTTCCGGTGGACGCTGGCTACCACATCATGGCAGTCTGAACGCTGGAGACTTAGATCGCTTCCAGTTGCTGCCGGTCAGCTGCGGCTTTCTCGCTGAGACCCAGTTCCGTATAGGCGCGGGCGCGGTTCGCCCAAGCTTCCCGGTAACGGGGATCCAGGGCGATGGCCTTGGTAAACTGGTCCACTGCCTCGCGGACCCTTCCCTGGTTGAACATAGACAGGCCGAGTTCGGTCATGCCGGCTGCGGTCAAGGGTCGCGTGATGGTCAACGGCGCCACCGAAAATGCCGGGGCAGGTTCAGGTTCTGGCTGCGCCGCCGCAGTTTCGTCCACCCGCTGCGACGCCATGGCCGGTTCCGCAACCGGCTGAGGCACGGTTACGTCGGAGGCAGGGGCATTTGGGTCAACGCTTTCCGCGGTCCCCGGACTCGGCGTCATGGTCTGGGCAGTTGCCGGGTCGGACACCTCGGTGGGCGAGGCGGCAGCGTCAGTAGCCGCGTAGGGGCGGGTCAGTTCCCAGCCGCAGTTAGTGCAGAAGGTCGGGCCCGCCTCGTGGGAGTGCTGGCAGCGGGGGCACGGGGTCATCCCCTCTTGTCCCCCATCGGTGGCGACCGAACGACGCCCCGGCATGAATACCAACGCCAGCATGGGCAGCATGCAAAGCACGGTTATCCATTCTGGGAAAATGTCGAGCAGGCCCACCGCCGGAATGGCCGCTACGCCACCCCAAACCAGAGCGTTGCGCCCTTTGTTCCGCGCGAGCCTGGCGGTCCAGAGCACCACAAACAGCAGGGACAGGATTTGGAGGATTATGCTCATCAGCACCCGTAAAAGGGATGGTTGCGTCCATATTATAACGGGATTGCAGTGTTGGCGGCAAACCAGAACGCGCACAGCATGACGCAGCCCTGGCAGCGCATTTCAAATTGACAGTTTCACCTGCGCGATGCTATCGTGCAAGCGCAATTTTCCGCACTCAAACGGTATTATTTGGCGCCGGCTGCAGTTCCCGGTCGCCCTCGCGTGGGAGGGAAAACTCACATGGATTTGACCATTTCTGTGCTCAAGGCGGACGTCGGTTCGATTGGTGGTCACACCAAACCGTCGGATCGCATGATGGACGCAGTGCGTTCGGCCGCAGATCGAGCCATCCGCGACGGCCTGCTCATCGATGCTTATGTCGGCCACACCGGCGACGATATCTGCATCACCAGTACGCACACCCGGGGCGACAACGATGATGCGGTCCACCAGTTTGCCTGGAACTCGTTCCTGGAAGCCACTGAAATCGCTCGCCAGTACGGGCTGTATGGCGCCGGCCAGGATCTTCTCGTTGACGCTCCATCCGGCAACATTCGAGGCGCCGGTCCCGCTGTTGCGGAGATAACCTTCGATCACGATCCGATCAAGACCAACCCTATTCGACCGGCCGAGTCTTTCTTCGTTCTTGCCGCCGACAAGTGCGGCCCGGGCGCGTACAACCTCCCGACATTCCTGGGTTTCGCCGACCCCATGTACTGTGCCGGCCTGATGCTTCCCCGCTTGGGCGATGGCTTTACCTTCAACATCATCGACATGGACAACACCGACGGCGACAGCATCATCTCGCTGAACGCCCCCGAGGACTACTACCGAATCACGGTCCTCCTTCGCGACAACGAGCGTTTCGCCATTGAGAGCGTAACTTCCCGGTATTCGGGCCAGACCGCTGCGGCCATCTCGGCGACGCGGCTGCACAACATCGCCGGCAGCTACACCGGCAAGGACGACCCGGTCGCCGTGGTGCGCAACCAGGGCATCTTCCCCGCTCCCGAGGAGCTGATCTCACCATACACCAAGGCCCACTACATCGGCGGAGACGCGCGCGGCTCTCACGTCATGCCTCTGATGCCGGTGCCCATAAACACAGCCGTAACGGGCATGTATTGCCTGCCGCTGGTTTCGTGCGTGGGCTTCAGCATCAATCCGGAGGGTAAGTTCTCCGAGTCCTCCACGGACTTCTTCGACAACCCGGCTTGGGACTACACCCGTCAATTGGCCCAGGAGAAGGGCATCGCGATGCGCTCCCAGGGGTGGTCTGGCGCGGCCATGCTCCCCTACGGCGAGTTGGAATACTCGGGTTTCCGCCAGAGCATTGGCGACTTGGTGGCCCGGTTTGCAATCCGCACCAACGGGCACCAGCCGGCTGCTCAGCCCGTGGCTTCGGGCGACGACGATTAGCCGAGTCGGTACACATCGCCAATGTTCAGGGGCGGGTTTACACCCGCCCCTGATTAGTTGAATGCCTCTCGGCGGTGTGGGACGACGGAGCGTGTCAGCCAGCGAATATCCCGTTGCGCTCGAATATCGCCGCCAGTTCCGCGATGCCGTCGGACACGGTTTGCGCTGTCGGATGGCCAAAGCACAGCCGCATCATATTCGCGCCATTCCCTTCGGGAGAGAACATCGTGCCGTTGTAGTAACCGACGCCCTCGCTGAATGACTGCTCCTGGAAGCTCGCCAAGTTCGTCCCCTCTGGCATCGTCACCCACAGGTAGAGGCCGCCCTCGGGCTTGGACCAGGTGGCCCGGTTGCCGAAGTGCTCCCCCAGCGCTGCCAGCATCGCGTCCCGCTTGACCCGCAGGGCCTGGTTTTCATCGTCGATGTGATCGTACATGTGGTTGCGCAGGTACTCTTCAATTGCCAAAGCGGCGAACTGATTCACCCCACCGGATTTGAAGCTGAGTGCCCGTTCCCGCACCACCTCAGGCGCAACCAGGTAGCCCATGCGCACGCCGGGAGCGATGATCTTGGACATAGACCCCACGTACAGGACGCTCCCGCTGTCGTCCATGCTGCTGATGGACGTCACATCCTCGCCCTCGAACCGGAGGTCGACATAACAGTCATCTTCCAGAATTGGAACTCCGTGGCTCTGGCAAACTTCCAGCATGCGCTGGCGCCGTTCCAGGGTGGTGGTCCAACCTAGGGGGTTCTGGAAGGTGGGTATGGTGTACAGGAATTTGACCCGGCGGCCCGCCGCGTGCTGTGCCCGGATAGTCTCGTCCAGCGCCTCCGGGATGATCCCATCGTCGTCGCACTTGACGCCGACCACGTTCGCACTCCACAGACGCATCTGCCTCATCGTCCCGAGATAGACGTACTCCTCGGTGAGCAGTACGTCGCCGGGGTCGGTCATCGCCTGGATCAGCATGTTGATGGCTTCGCCCGAGCCCGAGGTCAGCACGATGTCGTCCGCCGTGACCTCCATCTGGCGGTCCCGACGCAGCTTGTCGGCCACCAGCTCGCGCAGCGGCGGATAACCGGCCGCTACCGGATAGTAGGCCAGGTCTCGCCCTTCCCGTTCCAGTGCCGTGCTCAGGGCCTCGACGAGACCCGTAAGCGGCAGCGTATCCGGATCCGGGTAGGCGACGGCGAAGTCGTACCTGGCGTGTCGGTTCGCGCCGCGCGTGGTGATCGGGGCCCGTTCGGCGAAAAGCCCTTCGTAGTTGAACTCGCTCATTGGCTGTCCTCCCTTACGGACGGTAGGGTCGTTGGGCTGGGAATTGATCCGCTTGAGATCTGTCCTGCGGGCACTATTCTACGATTCGGATCGCCAGGTCGCGCAGCTGCCCGGCGTCGACTTCTGAGGGGGCGCCGAACAGAAGGTCCGACCCACTCTGGGTCTTGGGGAACGCGATAACCTCGCGCAGCGAGTCCGCACCTGCCAGTATCGCCACCAGTCGGTCGATACCCGGGGCAATGCCGCCATGAGGCGGGGCGCCGTAGTCGAACGCCTCCAGGATGTGCCCGAACCGCTCGGTGATCTGCTCAGCCGAGTAGCCTAGGATGCTGAACACTTTTTCCTGGAGATCACGGCGATGAATGCGGATGCTGCCGCTGGCCAACTCGGAGCCGTTGCATACGAGGTCGTAGGCCCGCGACGGGATGGACGCGAGATCATCGCCGTCGAGCATGGATTCGCACCCGGGCGCCGGAGCGGTGAAGGGATGGTGCGCCGAGTCCCAGCGGTTGGCGTCTTCGTCCCACTCGAACAGCGGAAAATCAGTCACGAATGCGAACGACAGCGTCGACGGGTCGGCCAATTCCATCTGCGCAGCCAAGTGGCTGCGCATCGCCGCCAGCCACTGGTTGGTCAGCCGGGCCGGGCCGGCCATCAGGACTATCAGGTCACCGCGTTGTGCGCCGGACCTGTCCGCCAGCCGGCGCACCCACTCTACGGGTATGCGCAACCCTGGGGACAACAGCGCATCGTCACCGGTCAGGGTCTCAAGTGGACCACCGCCGATGAGCCTCACGTGGCTCATGCCGGCCGCGCCGAATTCCTTGGCCGTCTCTTCCATGCGGCGCATATCCGATCCGGTAAGGCCGCCTTGACCCGGCACGGCCATCGCCTTGATGATGCCGCCGCGGTCCAGGATGCCGTGAAAAACTCGGAACTCGGTCTCCGCCGCCAGGTCGCTGACGTCGGCCATTTCCAAGCCGTAGCGGAGGTCAGGTTTGTCGCTGCCAAATCTAGCCATCGCGTCGGCGTATGACAGGCGCTGGAACGGAGTCTTGACCTTGAACTGCGGTGTCAACTCACGGACCAACCCGGCGTACAAACCTTCAATCAGGCCCAGCACGTCCTCCTCTTCGACGAAGCTCATCTCCAGGTCGAGCTGGGTGAACTCGGGCTGCCGGTCGGCGCGCAGGTCCTCATCCCTAAAGCATCGGGCGATCTGGAAATACCTTTCCACGCCGCTGACCATCAACAACTGCTTCAACTGTTGCGGGGACTGAGGCAGGGCGTAGAAATTGCCCGGATGCGTCCTGCTGGGCACCAGGTAGTCGCGCGCACCCTCCGGCGTGCTCTTGATCAGGATCGGGGTTTCTATCTCCAGGAACCCATGGCCATCGAGGTAATCCCGGATGTACTTCACTGCCTGGTGACGCAATCGCAGGTTGTCCTGCATCTTTGGCCGCCGGAGGTCCAGATAGCGGTATCGCAGCCGCAGGCTTTCGTCCGCGTCGACGTCATCCGTGATGTAGAAAGGCGGTGTGAGCGACTGGTTCAGCACCGTCAGCCCCTCTACCATAACCTCGATCTCGCCGGTGGGCAGCGCCGGATTTTCGGAACCTTCCGGCCGGAGCCGAACGGCGCCGGTGACTTCAATGCACCATTCCGAGCGCAGGCGTTCGGCGGTCTCGTAGTCCTCCGCCGGCAGATGCTCCGGATTCAGCACTACTTGCACGTACCCAGAGCGATCTCGCAGATCAATGAATATGATCCCGCCGTGATCCCGCCGTCGGCTTACCCAGCCGGACAGCGTCGTGGCGGTGCCATCGTGGGCGGCGCGCAACTCGCCGCAGTCTTGGGTTTTCAGGGCGTCAACTCCTGGGAGAAATGTGATGCGTATGGGCCCTGTTCAGCCCAGCAGGTCGAGGACGTTCAAGAACGGGCTTTCCGTTACCGATCCGCCTTCCGCGACGGCCTTCGCCAGTTCCGCAGGCTCCGTGACCGGCGGGTAGCAGACCGTATCCAAACACACGTGGGCTTGGGCCGGCGCATTTTCCATAGCAGCAGGCGCCAGCTTGATAATCAGGTGCGGGTCGTTCAGCTGCATCGCGGCGGCCAGCATGGCGTCGGCGCTGGCAGTTCCCGGCGAGCCTTCTACCGTGACTTCCACCACTGGATGCAGGTATTGGTCCACCGCTACCGCGTAGTCTGCGGCCAGTTCGCCGTAATCGCGGTTGGCGTCGACGTACGCGCTGAGAGTGTGGCGGGCTGTCTGCCGGTACCGATCATCCAGAGTCGCGTGATGCAGTCGCATCATTCCAACCGCGGCCTGTTTGTTTTCCGCCAGCGGCTTCTCGCGGGCGTGCAGATAGCCAAGCCGTTCCTGTCCTGATTCCACGTCCCAGAACCCGCCGTGCGCGCCGTCCAGGAACCTGTCCAGCAGCATTTGTGCCGCCCGTTCGGCTGCTGACAGGTACCGCTCCGACCCGCCGGGCAGGGCGTCGTATCCGTCCAATACGGCCAGCAGGAAGTTGGCCCAGTCGACGATCAGGTCCCCCTCGTCCTGAGGCAGCGCGCCGGAGGCGGCGTAGGCGTGTGGCAAGTTACCCTTTTCGGATGCGTCGACCAACCCGTCCAGGAGATCAGCTGCAGTTCCGGACAACTCCGGCCGTCCCAATTTCCATGCCGCGTCCAGCAACAACGAAACTGCCTGAGCAGTGACCGATGTGTAGCAGAGCGGGTCAACCGCCGGCGCTTCCAACTGCAAACGCTCCTGGGGCGATGCCGCGTAAAATTCAGAGTGCGAGCCCTGGCTTCCCCGCACGCCCTTCGCCGACGGATCGGACAGCGTACCGCAGATGTAGTTGACGGTCTCGCCGGCGACCTGTAGATAGTCGCCGCGTTCCAGGATGATGCCCGCGTCCATGAGAACCCTGGCCAGCGATATATTGTCCTCGGCCATTTTTTCGTACTGCGCCTGCGTCCAGTCACTGCCGGTGGTGAAGCGGAAAAACCCACCGTCGATCCGGTCGCGCAGATCGCCGCCGATGATCGCGTCGAGGCTTTTTTCGAGCATTACGCGGAAGAACGGTTCTCCGCTGGTGCGGAACCGGTGCAGCAGAAGGCGCAGCATGGGCGTCGACGGGAACTTGGGCTCCAGTCCAAATCCACCGTGGACGGCGTCGTAGGTTCCGGCGACACGGCGCGAGATGGCGTCTACCACGCCAGCGTCGGGGTCACGCCCGGCAGAAACGCGCCCGGCGTGTTCGCGGCGTTGGCGCAGGATATCGTTGCCCTGCTCGTAGAGTTCAGGCTTGCGTTCCGCATAGGCCCGACGCACTTCGTCCAGCATGGCCAGGAGCTGGTCCGGCGGTAGGTAGGTCGCTCCTGCTATGAAGCCGCCGTGTGGAGTCAGGAAAGAGGTGGTCGGCCAGCCGCCCACGTTGTAGCGGGCGTTGACGTCCGGACGGTGGTCGGTGTCAACGCGCACGGGCGTGAAGTGAGTGTTGATGAATTCGATGACGTCAGGGTCCGTGTAAGCGCCGGAATCCATCTCGTGGCACCAGTAGCACCACACCGCGTTGATCGAAAGCAGGATGGGTCGGTCGTTGTCCTGGGCGAAATCAAAGGCCGCGCGACCCCATGGCCGCCAGGCGACAGCTCCTGCCGATACGGCCGCCGCAAGTTCACCGGATATCGTGCTCAACGCCCCTGTCCTCGCTTCCAACTACTCGAATGATATCGGCACCACTCCATATCATAAACGTTAGCACAGGGGTTGCGCATTAGCAATTTGCCCGCTATCCGTGCTTCTTAAACTGTCAACGTGCGTGCGGCAACGTCGCTTTTTCAATGAAGACGGTTAGGACACAGGAAGGTTCATCGTTGAAAGGACGTCTCTGCGGTTGGATCAACGCGCTCGCGGGTTGAAGGCGTCGTTCACGGCGTCACCCAGGATGTTGAAGCAGAAGAACAGCAGCGTCACGGTGCCGATGGGGAACAAAATCAAGTGAGGATGGTTCAGCAACACCTGGGGATGGCCGTTTTCAAAAAGCATTCGGCCCAGGCTGGGAACCGGCGGGAAAACCCCGACGCCGACCCAGCTGAGCACTAACTCGGCTCCGGCAACACCGGCCAAGCCTGCCGAGACTGAGACTATCAGCGGGCTGAGGATGTTGCGCAGCATGTGCACGCGAAGGATGTGAGCGGTAGACGCGCCAGTGACGAGAGCGGCTTCGATGTACTGGCTTTCCCGGGCTTGGAGGACCTGGCCGCGCACCAGACGAGCCATGCCGAACCAGCCGAAAATTGCCAGGCCGATGGAGATGAGAGTGAAATCGAGAACACCGAGCCGTATGATCCAGTCCAAGCCGGTGGCGTCCTCGAAGTTCTGGACCGCTACCAATAGGCGAGGCCGGAACGCGGAGACGAAGATGAGCAGAAGCAGGATTTCGGGGAATGACGAAGTCACCTCGCCCATGCGCATGATGACGGCGTCGACCCAGCGTCCTACGTAGCCGCTCAGCAGACCGAGCACGACGCCCAGGATCAATGTGCCGCCCAACAAGGAAGTGATGGTGATGATGACGGTGGTGCGCACGCCGAAGATGACACGGGTGAGCATGTCGCGGCCCTGGCGGTCGGTGCCGAATGGGTGAGCGAAGGAGGGGCCCTGTCGGGTGTTTGCAAGATCGACCGCCCGGAAGTCGTAGGGCGTGATCAGCGGCGAAAGCAGTGAGCCAACGTACATAAAGGCGATGATAGATAAGCAAACCATCGCCAGTTTCTTGCGGACCAGACGCCGGAGTGCCAAACCCCAGTAGCTGTGACCGCGGATGGGCTGTTGATCAAGATCGAGGATCTGATCGCCCGAGAGCTCGCTTTCAGCCCAGTCCAGCCGCTCAGGTTGGGAGTCTCGAGTGGGGAGGCCGGAACGGTCAGGCAACATTGCCGGCTCCCAGTCTTATCCGTGGGTCGAGCAGAGGATACATGAGGTCAACGATCAGGTTCGCCAGCACAAAAAAGGTGGTACCGATGATGGCAAATCCCATGATTACCGGATAATCCCTTGCGTTGAGAGCTTCGAGGGAAAGTCGTCCAACGCCAGGAATGCCGAAGTAGATTTCGACGATGAAAGTGCCTCCAGCCAAGCCGGCCAGAATGAAACCGAAGGTAGTGACCACGGGAAGCAGAGCGTTGCGCAGGATATGACGGTATCGCACCGTCATCTCGGGCAGACCCTTGGCCCGGGCGGTGCGGACATATTCCTGGCCCAAAACATCCAGGGCGCTCGCGCGCACATATCGCACCACGATGGCGATACCGGGCACGCCCATGACGATGGCTGGCATCACGATCTTGGGAGAGAAGAACCCATCCCACCCGCTGGTAGGGAGGATGTCCAAGTGCAGGGCGAATACCAGGAGCATCACAGGAGCTGTGATGAAAACCGGCAATGACTGGAAGGCCAGAGCAATAGCCACGATCACATTGTCCCAACCGGTCCCTTGGCGCAGTGCGGCCAACAGCCCGACCGGAATGCCGATGCCGAGGGTGATGATGACGGCCGCGAGGTTGAGTTGCATGGAGACCAAGACGCGCGACCCGATGACCTCCCGGACTGTCTTCCCACGGTACTGGAAACTCTCGCCGAAATCCAACCGGGTAATGACGCCCTGGATGTAGCGCACGTACTGAACTACGATGGGGTCATCCAAACCCAATTGAGCCCGGATCCGTTCGCGCACCTGGTCGTTCTGATGCTGTCCCAACCAGATCTGCACCGGGTCGCCGGGGCCAATCCGCAGCATCATGAAGGTGATGAAGGTGACGATGATCAGCAGCACCGGCAGCCAGATGAGCCTTCTGATCGCGTAAATGCCCATGGTAAGTAATTCTTGTCAGCATCGGCGCAGGACAGGGGCGACGTGTGCGTCGCCCCCACCCCGTGGCAAACCTTACTGGTTGAAGTACACGTACCGGTACTTCGGGATGCTCATTTGCAGGAGGAAGTAGTCCGATACTTCCGGCTTGATCAGAGCGTAGCCCTCGCCGCTGAACCAGGTCCACACCCACGGGGCGTCGTCCAGGATCATCTGCTCGATTTGGTTGTACAGCTCGAACCGCCGGTCCCGGTCACGTTCCGTGCGGGCTTCTTCCAGCAGGCGGTCGACCTCTGGATTGGTGTAGTTGGTGTGGTTGCTCTGGCTTTCGGAGTGCAGCAGCACGTCCAGGAAGTTCTGTGGGTCGGGGTAGTCCGCGATCCAGCCCAGGGAGAACATCTGGTACTTCTTGTCGTTCACGTCCTGTAGGAACGTTGCCCATTCCGTCTGCTGGATCTCGACCTCGATCCCCAGCTCCTGCCGCCATTGTTCCAAGATGACTTCGAGGTAGGTAGGTACAGCCGCTCCGAAGCTGCCGGAAATGGTCAGCGTGACGCGCGGGAAATCGCCCGACGCCAGCGCGTCGGCGTAGGTTGAGCCCTGGATGAGTTCCCGCGCCAGGCCGGGGTTGTATTCGTAGCTGCGCAGGTTCTCGGTGTGAGACGGGAACCCCGGCGGTATCACCCCCGTCGCCGGCGACACTCGGCCGTCCAGGACGTTATCCGCGATGCTTTGCAGGTCTATTGCGTAGTTCAACGCCTGGCGCACCTTGGGATCGTCGAAAGGTGCTTCCGCTACGTTCAGGCCGATGTAAAACACGTCAAAGTCCTGCGGCGAACGGTGCAGTTCGGGATGCAACGGGTCACTGGGGTCCAGCAGCCGCGGCAGGTCGTCCAGGCCAACTCCCGTCAGGTGAATTTCATCGTTCTCGTACATGATCATCGCGGAGCCGCCGCTCAGGATCATTTGCACGCTCTCAATGTGCGGTGGTCCAAGGTGGTAAAGGTCGTTCCGCTCCAGAATGATCAACTCACCGATTTCGTAGGTCGCGAGTTTGAAAGGACCAGTGCCGTTCGGCTGCTCCAGCCAGGATCCGTCCTCCGTAACCTGATCCTGGTCGAGCACGAAAGCCGTGGGATACGAAAGTTTCGCCAGAAAATAGGACTTCGGCGCGTCTATGGTGAATTCTACCGTGTGGTCGTCGACCACACGCACTCCGCGGACCTCATCGGCTTGTTGGCATTCGCCCTCGGCTTGCTGCTCCGGGGTGCACAGTTTGTCTTTCACGCCGATGATATCGCCCAGGTAGGTCTCCGCCGTTTGCGAAAGAGTGTCGGGGTCGGTTGCGCGCTCGATGGACCACTTGACATCGTGAGCTGTCACCGGTTTGCCGTCGTGGAACTTGGCGTTCTCTCGCAGGGCGAACGTGTAGACCAGCCCGTCATCGCTGATGGATAGGTGTTCAGCCAAGTCCAATACCGGCTGGTAGTCCAGGCTCAGCGTCACCAGGCCGCCGAATACTTCGTTGATGATCACGCTGGACGTGACGTCTCCTGCCAGGTGAGGGTCCAACGTCGGCGGATCGGCGAACAGGCGCACCAGGGTTCCGCCCTGCGGTGGCCGGTCATCAAAAGTCAGGTCTGCCGAGGGTGCGCGGCTTCCCCCCGCCGCCGGACGTACCGCGGCCGTCATTGCTTGCGCAGCTGGTGTCGGAGCCTCACTGGGCGCTGTTGCCGGCGTGTCGGGAACGGAAGTCGCTATGGGAGCCGCCGTAGGTTCGGGCGCGGCCGCCTGCGGTTCCTCACTGCCGCCGCAAGCCGCTAACCCGACCAGTGCCGCCAATATGGCTCCCATCAACAGTATTCTGTAAATCTTGCGTGTCATAACTCCTCCGAATCAGTTCTCAGGATCAAGGGGATTACGAGATACTGACCGGAATCAGTTTGCCCCAATTCCTATTGCCGAGATATTACCGGCTTCACACGCAGCGATTTTATCCAATACCCAGACCCCGTTCAATTGCGCTCGGGCCAGTGTATTGTCCGATTTGACGATGTATGCTAATCTCAAAACGCATCCCGGTTCTAGCCGGTAGCGTTGCGGCGAGCATAGCCAAGTGGCCTAAGGCGCCTGTCTGTGGCACAGGAGATCACGGGTTCGAATCCCGTTGCTCGCCCCATCAGTCAAGCGTTCAGTCTCCAGGGAATTGCGCCTGTAGCTCAATGGACAGAGCACTGGGCTTCGGACCCAGGGGTTGCGGGTTCGAGTCCTGCCAGGCGCGCCACCTGCAAAAACAGCCGACGGCAGCACACCGGTTGCCGTCGGTTTCTGTTGGTCCCGGGTTAGCGGACTACTCCGGTCGCGCGCCCATTGTGACTTCCGTCCTCATTTCCTCGCCGTCCCGCATGATGGTGAATTCAACGGTGTCGCCAGGTTGCGTGTGCTCTACCGTGTACGCCACGACGTCGTCCATGCCCGCCATGGGCGTCCCGTTCATGGCGATTATGATGTCTCCGCCGATGGGCAGTTCCGCTCCGCTGATCACGGTGAGCCTGTCCGATGCTCGTAATCCGGCCTGTTCCGCGGCGGTTCCTGTGCCCACCGCCAGCACCAAAGCGCCTCGCGTGTCGGCCGGCAAATCCATCGCGCGGGCGATATCCGCGCTTAGCGAGACTCCACGGATGCCGATGAACGGATACTCGTAGTGTCCTTTCGCTATGAGCGCGGGCGCCACCAGCTTGGCCAGGTTCACCGGTATCGCCAGACCCACGCCGGAAAACCCTCCAGTCTCGCTGATGATCTGGGTGTTGATGGCGACCACCTCGCCCTGGCGGTTCAGCAGCGGGCCCCCCGAATTCCCTGGGTTTGTAGCCGCGTCGTGCTGCACCACCCGGGGCACCGAAAAGTTGCTGTCCGTTGGGTTGATGGTTCTGCCCACGGCGCTGATTATGCCGGAGGTCATGGAGAATCCGCGGGAGAACGGATCGCCAATGGCAACCGCCAATTGCCCCGGCTTGATGGTGTCGCTATCACCCAGGGCAATCGCGGGAGGGCGTACCGCGTCGTCGGTGATTCTGATCACTGCAAGGTCGGAATCCGGGTCATTACCCACCGGTTCCGCGTCAACCTGGATGCCGTCGCTCAGCACAACGATAATCCGGTCTGCCCCGTCGATCACGTGCTTATTCGTTACGATGTGCCCCTCGTCATCCCAGACGAAACCGGACCCGGCGGCCCGGGAGAGGAAATCGCCCTGCGGCATCCCGGGAGCGGCCCCGCCTATCGTGATCGACTTCAGCACTCGCAATCCGACCACTGACGGAACGGTTCGTTCGTAGATGCCCGACATGACCTCGTCGTGTGCCGCCGCTATCGCCGACGCCGTTAACTGAACTTCAGTCTCTGGCGAGCCTCCCTGGGCCGGCTGTTCAACCGCGGGCACGGCTTCCGATTCAGTCGCCGGCGAGGGCGCGACCGTGGCCGCATCTTCAGGTTGCGAAACCGTATTGACGGCCGGAGGAGTCAGTTCAACGGTCTCCTGCGGATTTGGATTGGGTTGGCTACAGGCCAACGCCACTGTGGCGGCTATAGCCAGGCAGGCGACGGCCAGAAGAAAAAAAGGTCGTCGTTGTTTGGCGGAAGCTTTGGTACCCATGCTCACGTTAGTCCACACCTCTCCAGACTGGTCGGTCACGTGTACGGCACAACCGGAGGACGCCGGGCAGTTCCTTATGCCGTGGTTCGTTTTCGTTGCTTGGTCGTCTTGCGGTTGTGCAGAATCTAAACACGCGATTGTTAAGGTTTTGTGTATGCTCACCACACTGGTCAGCCGACCGTCCGCACGCCGAGGTTGACCACACAGCTGCTACGGGGCGATTGACTCGCCTATTCTACGGATAGGGCCGCACTGCGGATTGACCCGCATGAGACTGGCCCGATGCTATACTACCGGCAGAAGCGGCGGGTCGCCAGATGGCTGCCGTCGCATTGATTGAGCCGGTCACCCCTACACCCGGAAGGAGAGAAGCAATGCTTTACGAACTCCGCATTTACGACGCCGTCGCCGGTCGCTTGCCCGATATCAGCGGTCGGTTTGCCAATCATACCTGCGCCCTGTTCCGCAAGCACGGCGTGAAATACCTGGGATTCTGGACCGACGAAATCGGCCGGAGCAACCGCCTGACCTACATCAACGTTTTCGACAGCATGGCCGACCGGGAATCCCGTTGGGCCAAGTTCGGCAGCGACCCGGACTGGCTGGAAGTGCGGAAGCAGACCGAGGCCAATGGCCCGCTGGTCGACGCCGTGACCAACCGCTTCCTGCGCCTGACCCCCTATTCTCCCCAGCCGAAGATCTCCACCGCCGTCCAGGAATTGCGGATTTACGAGGCCATGCCCGGCCGCCTGCCCGACGTGCATAATCGGTTTGCCAACCACACCATCGGCCTGTTCGAGAAGCACGGCATCGAGAACATCGGCTACTGGTCCGAGGACGTGGGCGTAAACAACGTGCTGGTCTACATGCTGGGTTACCCCAGCCTGGGCGACCGCGAAAAGAGTTGGCGGTCCTTCCAAGCCGACCCAGAGTGGAACAAGGCGCGTGCCGCCAGCGAGGTCGACGGCCCCATCGTCCGCGTTTCCCGCCACTCCATCATGCGCCCCACCGACTACGCCTTCACCAGCGACTAGACCGACCTCCGGACAAGGCCGGCAGACACCGCAGGATTGGGGACGCCCCTCGTGGGCGTCCCTGCCTTTGTGCTGGCGGCGCCACCGCGAACGCGAGTCGCTCCAGGGGCTACGCCTGAACTCCATAATACTGACCCTTCTGGAGGTTTCCCCGATGCCTGAGCGATCCCCTCTTGTCTCTAGCGACATCTTCAGCAATGCCGCCGCGCGCGCCGGTGGATTTACCGATCAGTTCTGGTTCGACGCCTACAACCGATGGCTCGATGAGATCAGGAACGATTCCCAAGGCGGATTTGACGCCTACGAAAGGGAACACACCTTTCGCATGCCTTACCAGCATGGCGAGGTTGACGTGCTGGTCCGCATTGAGCCGGAAGGACGCGAACATCCCTCCCTGCGCTTTACCGCCTTTCCCGCGGAAGACACGCCGACCCCGCGATCAATAAACCGCTGGTATCAGTACTGCGAAACCCGCGCCGTCATCGGCGAAGCCGCTATGCTGGACGTTAACAACCGGTGGTAGATAGAATGACCCCGCACGTTTTGACCATGGCATCGGGTTGATAGGCAGGAGCACTATGTCCACCAACAAGCAGGAATGGCAGGACTCCACCCTTTCCCGCGTCACGCAGCGTTTTCCCGAGCGGCGCGAGCAATTCGCAACGGACTCCGGCCTCGACCTCGACACCGTTTACACGCCGGAGGACGGAACTTCGGGCGATGACTATGCCGACTCCATCGGCTACCCCGGCGAATTCCCCTACACCCGCGGCGTCCAGCCCAACATGTACCGCGGCCGCGTCTGGACCATGCGCCAGTACGCCGGCTACGCTACCGCCGCCGCCACTAACGAGCGCTACCGCTACCTGCTCGAAAACGGACAGACCGGCCTCTCGGTAGCCTTCGACCTCCCCACCCAGATCGGATATGACAGCGATCACCCGTTGGCCGAGGGCGAGGTGGGCAAGGTGGGCGTGCCCATCTGTTCCCTGGCGGACATGGAAACGCTGTTCGACGGAATTCCGTTGGACAAGGTCAGCACCTCCATGACGATCAACGCCACGGCGGCGGTGCTGCTGTGCCTCTACATCGCGGCCGGCAAGAAGCAGGACGTATCGCCCGATCAGCTCAGCGGTACGCTCCAGAACGACATCCTGAAGGAGTACATCGCCCGGGGCACCTATGCCTATCCGCCGCGCCCGTCAATGCGGCTGGTGGTCGACGTGTTCCGCTACTGCGCCGAAAACGTGCCGCGCTGGAACACCATCAGCATCAGCGGGTACCACATGCGCGAAGCCGGAGCAACCGCGTCCCAGGAGTTGGCCTTCACCTTCGCCAACGCCATTGCCTACGTGCAGGCTGCGGTGGACGCCGGTTTGCCGGTGGACGACTTTGCGCCGCGCCTGTCCTTCTTCTTCGTGGCCCAGAATAACCTTTTCGAAGAGGTCGCCAAGTTCCGGGCGGCCCGCCGCTTGTGGGCAAACATCATGCGGGACCGGTTTGGCGCCAAGAACCCCCGCTCCATGATGCTGCGTTTCCACACCCAGACTGCCGGCGTGACCCTCACCGCCCAGCAGCCGGACAACAACGTCATTCGCAGCACGGTGCAGGCTCTCGCCGCTGTCTTGGGCGGCACCCAGTCCCTGCATGTCAACTCTCGCGACGAGGCGCTTAGCCTGCCCACGGAGGAATCGGCGCAACTCTCTCTGCGAACCCAGCAGATCCTCGCCCACGAGAGCGGGGCCGCCGACGTGGTGGACCCCCTTGGCGGTTCCTGGTACATCGAAAACCTCACCGACCGCCTTGAAGCTTCTACCCTGGAGTATATCCAGCGCATCGACCGTATGGGCGGTGCGGTGGCGGCCATTGAGGACGGTTTTCAGGTCCAGGAAATCGCCGACGCCGCGTTTCGCCACCAACGCGAAGTGGACGAGAACGATCGCGTCGTGGTCGGCGTGAATCGGTACGTCACCGAGGCGCCGCCGATTTCCGGCCTCTTGCGCGTCGACGCGACGGCTGCTGCGGAACAGGTGGAACGGCTCCGCACGCTGAAACGAGAGCGCGACAACATGGCGGTTCAGATCAGTCTTGCCCGCCTGGCTGACGCCGCCCGCTCCGACGGCGCCAACACCATCCTGCCCATGATGGAGTGCGTGGAACGCTACGCCACTCTCGGAGAGATTTGCGACGTGCTGCGCCAGGTATTCGGCGAATACGAGCCCGCCGGAGGCTTGTGATAAACTTTTCGGCACTTCTCGATGACTGATAGGCTGACCGACGATAGCCGCGCCGCCGGCCTTGGAGGAACCCCGTGACCGACGTGACCCTCAACGAAGAAGAAAAGATGCTCCAGAACCTCGTCCGGGACTACGCGGAGCGCGAGATCATGCCTCGTTCGGCGGAACTGGACGAGAAAGCAGAATTCTCCCACGAAAACTGGCGCGGCATGGCCCAACTGGGTCTCACCGGCATTGGCGTGGACCCGGCGTATGGCGGGAGCGGCGGCGGTTTCCGCAAGTCTTCCATCGCCATCGAAGAGTTGGCCCGCGCCGACGTCGCTGCCAGTGTGACCCTTGCGGCGCACCTGGGCCTCGGCCTGGAAACCATCGCGCGTTTCGGCAATGAGGAGCAGAAGCAACGCTACATCCCCTCCCTCGCCTCCGGCCGGGGCATCGCTGCATGGGCGCTCACCGAGCCCGGCAGCGGCTCCGATGCTGCGGCAATGGCGACCACCGCCACCCGGCGCAACGGCTCCTGGGTGCTGAACGGCTCCAAGCAGTTCATCACCAATGCCGAGGTTGCGGAAACGCTGGTCATCTTCGCTAACCAGGACCGGTCCATCGGGTATCGGGGTGTTTGCGCCTTCATCGTGCCGGCCGGAACCAAGGGGATGCAGATCAATCCGCAGCACAACAAGATGGGCATCCGCGCCTCCAGCACCTGTGAGATCGTCTTCGAGGACGCAGAGGTCCCGGCGGAAAACATCATCGGCGAAGAGGGCATGGGCTTCCGCTACGCCATGGACATCCTCGACTCCAGTCGCATTTCCATCGCTGCCCAGTGCGTGGGAATCGGCCAGGCCGCGTTGGAAGAGGCCGTCCGCTACGCCCAACTCCGCGAAACCTTCGGACGCCCGCTGGCCCACCACCAGGCCATCCAGTTCAAGCTGGCCGACATCGCCACCGGGGTTCACTCAGCCCGCGTTGCCACCATGCACGCCGCGACGCTGCGCGATGCTGGGTTGCCGTTCATCAACGAGGCCTCAATGGCCAAACTCCTGGCGTCCGAGATGTGCAACAAGGCTGCCTACGAGGCCATGCAGATCCACGGCGGCATCGGCGTGTTCAAGGAATCGCGCATCGAGCGCATCTTCCGCGACGCTCGTGTCACTACGATCTACGAAGGAACCTCCGAGGTCCAGCGCATGATCATCGCCCGCCAGGTCCTCGCCCAGTATCCTGTCTGATCCCACTTCACGCTGCGGGAGGCGAACCGACGATGCCGGAGATCTGCGCCGTCAACTACATTGACCACGTCGGCGTCGCCGTCAACGACATTGGCGCCGCGCTGGAGTTTTTCGGCTCAAACTTCGGCGCTCCGGACGCCGAAGTGGTCGAGTTGGACGACCAGGCGGTTCGCGCCTGCCTGATCGAAATCGGCCAGACCCGCCTGGAGCTCCTTGAGCCACTGACCCCGGAAAGCGCGGTCGGACGCTTCATCGAGCGGCGCGGCGAGGGCTTGCACCATCTTGCCCTCAACGTCAACGACATCGCCGGCAAGCTTAAGATTCTGTCCGCCAACGGATTATCCTTGATTGATGCGGAGCCCCGCCACGGCCTATCAGGGACCATAGGCTTCGTTCATCCCCGCTCGGTGTTTGGCGTGCTGACCGAGCTGGTCGAGAACTAGGCGCCCCGGCTTTATCCCCGGGCTGGCGTGGCAGTCCAGCTGGTTGCGCGCACGATGCCAGCCCACGTCATCTACGGCGATTCGTTCCTCGTCGCCGAGCGCTTGCGCCGAGTGAAAATCGAGGCTGGCGCCGCTGACCTCATGGACTCCAACCGGCACGTGGTATCGGCCGGCCAGGCGCGGCCCGACGAAGTGCTGGCGATGTGCAATTCCCTGCCGTTTCTAGACACCATGCGCCTCGTCGAGATCGAGGGCGTACTGGCGACACAGCAAGGCTCGGCAAGAGGCCGTGGTTCCGGCCGGCGGTCCGCGTCCGCCAGCGGCGGGTGGACGCAGTTGGTCGATGCGGTGTCGTCACTTCCCGACACCACCGTCCTGATCTTTGTCGATGGCGACGTGCCGCAAAACAACCCGTTGCTCCGGTCGTTGTCCGAGTATTGCACCGTGCACCGCGAGGCCACTCCCAACGCCCAGGCGCTGCTGCAATGGATCAAGCAACGGGCTGAAGACAAGGGATCCAGCATCACCCCTCCAGCGATGCAGGTATTGGCTGAACTGGTGGGCGGCGACCTGTGGACCATCGACCGTGAACTCGAAAAGCTGTCGCTCTACGCAACCGGTCGCAGCATCACCGATTCCGACGTGCGGGCCATGGTTCCCTACGCTCAGGAGGCCAACATATTCGCGGCCGTGGATTCCATCATGGATGGCCATCCGGGGGCGGCTCTACGTTCAGTGATGCAACTGATTGAGGACGGCCAGGAGCCGCTTTACATCATAGCGATGATCGAGCGCCAGTTGCGTCTCATCGCCCTGGCCCGCGACCTGACGGATCGTGGCGTCTCTCAGCCCGATCTCGGTCGTCGCATGGGAACCAATTCGGACTTCGTGGTGCGCAAGACCTTAGGACAGGCGCGCCGGCTAACCTTGCCTCAGATACGGAGCAGGTACCGCCGGGTGCTGGAAAGCGACCTCGCAATCAAGCAGGGGCACCTTGAACCGGCCCTTTCGCTGCAATTGCTAGTGGCCGATTTGGCTGCCAACTCATGACCGCAGGCCCTGCGTCATTCACCGTTCGCGTATGTCACTGGGTTGTAACAAGCGGCCCAATGTCCGGCATCCAGTTCGGACAGGCCAGGCGTCCTTTGCGATCGACATTGCGTTACGGCCTTCGGGCAACGCGGTAAGAACGGACACTCCTCCGAGAGGTTGATCAGGTCAGGCGGTGCTCCACGCAGCGCCTGCAGCCTGCGCCCAGCGGCGTCCAGCCGGGGCAGGCTCTGCAGCAGCGACCAGGTATAGGGGTGCCGGGGCTTCTTGAAGAGCGGCAGCAGTTCCGCCGTCTCCACCAGATGCCCCGCGTACATCACTCCTACCCGCCGGGCCATGTTGGCGACCACCCCCATGTCGTGGGTGATCAGCAGGATCGCCGACTTGGAATCGCGGCTCAGTTCTTTCAGGCGTTCCAGTATCTCCGCCTGCAGCGTCACGTCTACGCTGGACGTTACCTCGTCCGCGATCAGCAGGCGGGGCCGCATGACCATGGCCATGGCCAGCATCACCCGCTGGCACTGCCCACCGCTCAAGGTGAACGGGTAGGCGGACATCATGCGTCGGGGATCCGGCACGCCCAGTTCGCGCAGCATCTCCTGGCAGACCGAGCCGGCCGCTCTCCGGTTCAACTGCGAGTGCGTGATTATCACTTCGGTCAACTGCGCGCCGATGGTCTGCACCGGGTTGAGAGCCGATTGCGCGTCCTGGAACACCAGGGACATGGCCTTGCCGCGAAGCTCCCGCACATGTTCTTCAGGAGCAGTGACGAGGTCGATCCCGTCAAAGAGTATCTTCCCGCCGGTTATCGCTCCGTTGTCAGGCAAAAGGCCCATCACTGCCAGCGCCAGCGCGCTTTTTCCGGCGCCGCTCTCGCCGACGATGCAAAACACTTCCTCTTCTTCCTGCGAAAAGGAGACCCCGTTCACCGCGTGCACCACCCCGTTGGGCACGCGGAACTCGACTCGCAGGTCCTCGATTTGCAGCACTGAACTCATGCTAACCAGCCCGGCCAGTGGTTGCCGGTACGGTCACCGTCAAGTCAACTGCCCGCATTCGCCCTGCCTTCAGTTCTGCGACCAGTTCGTCCAAAGAAGTTATGCGACGCTCGAACTGCGTTGCCGCAGTGCCCATCTGCCGCAGGTAGTGGGTGTCGCTTCCACCGGTTCCCGGAAGGCACAGGCCCTGGCGCAGGTCCTCCGAAAAGAGGTTCTCCGTCTCCTTCCCTCGTCCGTTGTGAGATTCTACCGCGTCGAACAGGCGGAGCATCTGGTCGTCCAGCGCTCGATTGAGCATTTCCGAGCGCGCCGCTGGGTCTTCGCCCGGATCGGCGAGGAAGCGGCGTCGGTACGGATGGGCGGCGATGAGCACTGCCCCGTGCCGGTCCGCTTCTTCCCGAAGGAACCCCGGCTTGTGCATCCCAAACTTGTACCGGTGCAACCCGAAAACCAGCACGTGCCCAGCGTCGGTATTGATCTCCGAGCCAGGCAAGACCAGGATACCGTGCCGGCGGGTGAGCTCTCGGGCCGCATCCATCGGCCAGAAATCGTCGTGCTCCGTCAGGCAGATCCCGTCCAGGCCGTGTTGACGGGCAGCATCTGCCAGCTCGTCCGCGGAAACGAAACTATCGTCAGATTTGGGATAGGTGTGCGCGTGCAGGTCGATCAGCAAGGTTTACCGGCTCCTTTGGCCGGAAATCATACCACCGATCGCTCACGCGGCGTTGCCACTTTTCGGGAAGCACCGCTGTCCCTCGTCCCCATACCGTGATTAGTATCCATGATCGGAGCCGAGTTTGGACCCAGCGGAGCGGATGCGGGCCGGCAGAATCACCCTCCGATTACCAATCCCTCTCCCCGGAGCTCTTCGATCAACTCGTCGGCAATCGATTTCCGGACCTTGAAGCGCCGCTCCAGCATCGCCGACGTAAGCCTGGGATTGCGCAGGGCCAGATCCCGCGCTTGGTCCAGGATGTTGCCCTGGTAAATGTCGTCAATATTTTCGGGGTCGGGGTCTCCAGCTGGTTCATCCTCTTCCGTCAGGTCGATGGGAGGCAGCGGCGGTCCCTGCTGGTTGCGCCAGAAGTCGACCAGGCGTTCCATCTCGTCGTCGTACACCAGTGTGCCCTGGCCGCGCCGGGCTTTGGGGAAATCGTTGTTCAGCAGCAGCAAATCGCCTTTGCCCATCAGCGCCTCTGCGCCGGCGCCGTCGAGGATCACCCGGGAGTCAACCTGTGACGCCACTGCAAACGCCACCCTGGCGGGTACGTTGGCCTTGAGCAGACCAGTGACAACTTTTACCGACGGCCGTTGCGTGGCCAGCACCATGTGGATGCCGGCCGCCCGGCCCAGCTGCGCCAGCCTGACCAGTTGCTGCTCTACCTCCAGTCCGCCCGTCATCATCAGGTCCGCCAACTCGTCTACGATCAGCACCAGAAAACACATCGGCGCGTCGGCCTTGGCGTTGTACCCGGCGATGTTGCGCGCGCCCGCTTCCTCCATGAGCTTGTAACGCCGGGTCATCTCGTTAATGAGACCCCGCAGGGCCGGCTGCACGTCGTCGGGTTCGACGATTACAGGCATCACCAGATGCGGTATGCCGTTGAATGGCGTCAACTCCACCCGCTTCGGGTCGACCATTATCATGCGCAACTCGTCGGGCGGGCGCGTCATCAGCAGCGAAGCGACCAGCGAATTGATGCACACGCTCTTGCCGGACCCGGTGGCGCCCGCGATGAGTATGTGGGGCATCGCGGCCAGGTCCAAAGCCAGCGACTGCCCGCCGGCGTCTTCGCCGAGGGCGAAAGCCAACCCCCCTTTGTCCACTATCTTGCCGAACTCCGGACCCTCGACGATGGAGCGCATCAAGACCTTTCCGGGCGTCGGGTTAGGCACTTCGAGACCCACCAGACCTTCGCCAGGCTCGGGCGTCTCGATGATCCGGATGTACGGGCTCTTGAGCGCCAGCGCCAGGTCCTTCTGTCGCTTGGCGATATCGCCGACGCGAACACGGCTGGGGCGCTGTTTCGTCGTGTCTCCATCCTTACTGGCTCTCTGCGGCATGTAGCCGGGAACCAGGCCGAACTTGATCACTCTCGGGCCTGCCTTCACGTCTTCGACATCCACGTAAACCCCGTGCTCTGCCATTGCGTCCTTGATCTCTTCGGTCATGTCCGCGATGGCGGCGCCGTTCATCTGATGTGGTTCCGGGGGAGCCAAGGTATCCAAGGGCGGCAGTTGCCATCCGCCGGAACGGGACAAACTCACCTTTTGCGGCGCTGCCGACGGCTCAGGTTGTTCAGGCTCTCTGGGTTCCTTGGCCAACGCCGGCGGGAACACGGGTTTAGGAGCGGCGGGCGCTCTTCCGGGGCGCACCCCGACCAGGCGCCGAACCCCACGGGCAACCGCCACGGACGCGAGCGCCAGTCCGATTGCAACGTATTTGGCCCCGATAGCGGCAAAAACCAACGCAGTCCAGGCGACGATTCCGATATAGCGTCCAGCGACCAAGTACCCTTTCCACGCGTGCGGAACCAGCAAAAGGCTGACGATAATCAGCCCGCCGAGGAAATGGATTGACCACATCCAAAGGTGTCGACCGGTGAGCGCGTACCCCCATTGGCCGGCCATGCCATAGGCGTAGGAAACGCCGGTGTCTCCTTGCCAGAAAGTCAAGCCTCCCACTGCAACCACTGCGACTACGCCCAGCGCCGACCACCATCTCCACGCTCTCAGGAGCGATGACGGGCGGTAGACCATGGCGAGAAATGCGGCTAGTCCGCAACCTGCAGCCACTGCCCAGCCGATGCCCAAGGACGCTGCCAGCCATTCCTGAAAATCCGGTTCGGCCAGGTAGGCCACTGCAAACAGCATGGCGGCTACCACCAGCACGCCGGCCGTGATGCCCGTTTTGAACCAATTGAACCCGCCAGTGAAGGCTGTCGCAGCCGTCGACATGTCCCCGACTCCTAAACCGGTCCGGCCCCGAGCGGTCAACAACAAACAACAACGCCGCCCCTGGGAGGCGCGGCGAAATATCCGTCACGGTGTATTGACTTGCCGGCAGCGCGTTACGTATCCAGGATTACCGGGATTATCATAGGCCGCTTGTTCAGGTCGTTGCGTAGGAACTGTCTCGCGACTTTTCTTATGTTTGCGCGCGCTTTGTCCGGGTCGTCGACGGGAAGATCGCCCGACACGCCCATCTCCACCGCCTCGGCAAGGCGCTTGAAGGTATGCCTGGCGTCCACGGGATCCATGAAACCGCTGCCGGCGACCTGGATGGGGCCGGTCAGTTCGCCGTCCTGGTCCACGCCCGCACAGACAACGACCACGCCGTCACGGGCCAACGACCGCCGCTCCCGCAATACCATGCTGTCGGTATCCATGACCGTGGGTCCATCCAGGTAGATGGGCCCAGCGGGTATGGAGCCGGTGATCGCAGCGCCGTGCTGGTCGATTTCAAGGATTTCGCCGTCCTCCAGCACGAAAATCCCGTCCGGCGCTGCTCCCAGTTCCCATGCCAGTTGGGCGTGGGCTCGGAGGTGTCGATACTCCCCATGCACCGGTACGAAGTAACGCGGCCGGGTGAGGTTGAGCATGAGCTTCAACTCCTCCTGGCTGGCGTGTCCATGGACGTGAACCGGGGCGATACGGTCGTACAGAACGCGCGCGCCCTGCCGCAGGAGGTTGTCGATGGTCTGGCTCACCGCCCGCTCGTTGCCCGGAATAGGAGTGGCCGAGATGACCACGGTGTCGCCTTCCATGAGGTCGACGTCCCGGCTTTCGCCGTTGGCAATGCGCACCAGTGCCGACGTGGGTTCACCCTGACTGCCTGTGGTCATCAGGACTACCCGTTCCGGCGGCAGGCCGGCCACGTCGCGCACGGGAACGATGGTGCCCGGCAACGCATCCAGGTAGCCCATCTCGGTGGCCATCTGCACGTTGGCGAGCATACTCCGGCCCACGAAGGCCACGTGACGACCGTGATTTTCCGCGGCGGTGATGACCTGCTGGATCCGGCTGATCAACGACGCAAACGTTGCGATGATCACCCGGCCGGGGGCATCTCCAACTGCTCGGTCCAGGGCCTCACTCATAATCTGCTCTGAAGGCGTATACCCGGGCAACTCGGCGTAAGTTGAATCGGAACACAGCAGGAGTACGCCGTTTTTGCCCCGTTCAGCGAGCGCGGGCAGATCGATGGTGTGACCGTCCACCGGGGTGTGGTCGATCTTGAAATCGCCGGTGTGTATCACGCTGCCCCAGGGGGTCTCTATGCAGATACCCATGGCGTCCGGGATGCTGTGGCAGACGCGAAACCAGGTGGCCCGGAAGCTGTCGCCGAACTCAACCGGCTGCTCCGGCTCAACGGCATGCACCACGGCGTCGCGCGTGGAGCGTCGTTCATTGAGTTTGACCGTGATCAGCCCGTGCGCCAAGCGGGGCGCGTAGACCGGAGCGTCAAGGTCGGGCAGCACGTAAGGCAGCGCGCCGATATGGTCCTCGTGCCCGTGGGTGATCAAGATGCCGCGCACTCGATGCGACTGGGCGGCCAGATAGGAAACATCAGGGATGATCAGGTCGACGCCGGGCATGTCCTCGGTTGGGAATTGCACCCCACAATCCACGATGATGATGTCCTCACCACATTCCAGGACCATCATGTTCTTGCCGATCTCGCCCAGCCCTCCCAGGGGCAAGATGCGCAGGGGGTGGTCAGGCAGGGGGCGGGAAGCGGGAAGCGCGGTCATGCTGGATGCGGGTCAGAACAGTCTTTGCTGGCCGGGCAGTGGTTCGTTTGGTTCGTCGACCCCATCGGTAGTGGGCTTCTCCGTCCGGGAGCCGGCGACCTCTGCTTCCGTGGGCCCCAACGTGTCCCAAAGGGAGCGAGTTTGTTGTGCTGGCGAGGGTTCGAAGGAAGCGTTCGCCTCTCGGATCTGAGCGCTTTCGGAAGCCGGTTCGGACTGGATGCGTAGTACATCCAACAAGCCGGGAATTTTTGCGAAGTCCTCCTCAATTGCGGCCTTCATTTCCTGGCGGCGCAAACCGGCTGCTGGGTGCATGATGGGGAAGATATGACGACCGTTCACTCGCCGTAAACGTCCTCGCACCCGGCTGATGCTCTGCCCGGGGATAAATCGGGCGGTGGAAAATCGACCCAGCGTGACTATCAGCAGCGGGTCGAGCAGTTCTATCTGGCGATCAAGATATTTGCTGCACGCGGCGATTTCTGAGGGGACGGGATCGCGGTTATCGGGCGGGCGGCACTTTACCATGTTGGCTATAAAAACCTGTTCTCTGGTCATGCCGATGGATTGGAGCAGGTCTTCGAGGAAGTTACCCGCCGGTCCGACAAAGGGGCGACCCTGGCGGTCCTCGTGGAACCCCGGACCTTCACCGATGAACAGGAGGTCGGCCGCATCAGGACCTTCTCCGGGTACGGCGTTCGTTCTGCCAGCGTGCAACTGGCAATCCGTGCAGGCATTGACGACACGAGCGACCTCGGCAAGCGTGTCCATTGTTCAAGTAACCCATGTCCGATGCAGTGCCGACGCCCAGATAGCGGCCTATTCGTCCGTCACGCCCTTGCCTTTAAGGTAATTCACCGCGTCGGCGATGGTGTGAATCTCGCCGGCGTCTTCATCGGGAATTTCGATCGTGTTGTCGCTGGAGCTGAATTCCTCTTCAAACGCCATGATGAGTTCTACCAGATCCAGTGAATCGGCGCCGAGATCATCCTGAAAAGATGAGCTTTCGCTGACATCGCCGGCGTCTACGCCGAGCTTGTCAACCACAATGTCGGTAATCCGTTCGAGCACGGTACTCACAGGTTCATCTCCGTGAAAAAGTCGTGGATACAACCACGCAATGGGTCTAAGGCGTGCGGAGTCTAAACTAATTTACCGCACTGTCAACGGATGTTTGCAAATCGTGGGTGACTGAACCCAGAACGCCGTTGACGAACCGAGCGCTGCTTTCGCTGCCAAACATGGATGCCAGTTCGACAGCTTCATTGATAACAACGTTCTTTGGAATGTGATCGCGATTGAGCAGTTCATAGATTGCCACACGCAATATGTTGCGGTCAACGATGGACAATAAATGAACCGGCAGGGCGGGAGCGTAGCGGCCGATGATCTCATCAATACCGGAGCCTTCCACGGCGATTCCGGCGACCATCGATTCCGCAGCTCGTCGGGTGCTGGTTGTGGCCGGGCTCTCGGCGCATAACCATTCCATCGTGCCAGCTGCCGAGTCGGACCGGACGTCATCGGCATAGAGGGCCAAGAGCGCAAGCACCCGGGCCTGCCGGCCTACTGGACCCTGTCGGACGCCTGAAGTGAACGGATTATCGGTCAAAATCCTTCACAGCCGCAACGAGGGACGTTACGGCCGGCTCCGGTAATGCGCGGCCCCTGGAGGGTCAAGGGCCGTCCGAACCTGCTTTGTGGATCGAATCGGGGTCGGACAGCGTCAACGCTTCAACCTCAGGATCGATGCGACGAACGAGGCTGGACAGCACCCGCGCCGGCCCGAACTCGACGAAACGGTTGACGCCGGAGTCGACCATATAGCGCACCGAGTGTTTCCACATGACGCAGTGGCACAGGCCGGTGAGCAACTCATTGCGGGCCTGTTCCGAGTCGATGATCGCCGTTCCGGTGGAATTTGCGATCACCGGGAACTGCGGGTCATGCAATCGGATCTGGTCAATGGCGACGGTTAAGCCTTCCTGCGCCTCGGCCATGAGCCGCGAGTGGAAAGCGCCGCTGACCGCCAGCGGAACCACCTTTTTGGCTCCGCGAGCGGACGCCAGATCCATGGCGCGCGCCAGGGCCATCTTGTCTCCGCTCACCACAATCTGGTCGTCGGAGTTAATGTTTGCCATCTCAACTCCGGCGTCGAGGGCGACTTGCGCAACATCGTACTCATCGAGGCCAATGATCGCCGCCATGGATCCCGGGTGAGATTCGGACGCTTGGTGCATCAGCCGCCCGCGCTCCCGGACGAGACGGATGCCGTCGCTGAAATCCATAACGCCGCCAACCACCATGGACGTGTACTCGCCCAGGCTGTGACCGGCGACAGCCACCGGATCCGGGGCCTGTGGTCCCAGGTACTCCTGCCACGCCCGCCAGATGGCGATGCACACGGTCATGATGGCCGGCTGGGCGTGAGCAGTGTCCTGCAGATCCTCCGCGGGACCTTCGAACATCAGGTTCGAAAGGTGGATGCCGAGGCTGTCATCAGCCTCGCTGAAAACTTCTCTTGCGGCAGGCGATCGTTCGAATAGCGAACGCCCCATGCCAACTTTTTGGGTGCCCTGTCCGGGAAAGATATATGAGTAAACCGGAGTTCGGGCGATGTCTGCCATGATGACCGATCTCCAAATTAGCGATGCAAAATCGCGGCCCTGTCATCTCGTCGTTATGGTGTTGTTTCGCAGTCGTTCAGCCTCCGACTTGCCGGCCTCTGTAGTACCCGCAGGACGGGCACGCTGCGTGCGGGCGTTTGGCTGCCCGGCACCTCGGGCAACGCGCCGGATGCATGGTCCTGAGGCGGTATGCCGGAGACGAGAGTCGTCGTCCCTTGCGTGCTCTGGTCAATTTCTTGTTTGGTAGCGCTCCCATTTTCTCAATCCATTCTTGAGGCCCAAGTCTTGCAAGTAGCGGTCGCAAATGACCAACCCACGCTTCGGGCCTTGGAGTTCAGGTTTGCTGCTCATCTATGAGCGAAAGTAGCGACGCCCATCTCGGGTCGATTTCCCGATTATAACAGTCGCACGATTCAAGGTTGCGGTCTCGACCGCAGCGATCGCAGATGCCAACGCAATCGGGCCGGCACAGCGGTTTCAGCGGAAGAGCGGCCAACGTGGCTTGGCGGGTGGCTTCTGCCAGATCCAGGTTGTGGTCCGGGCTTATGAACTGCACCTCCCAGTCCTCGGGAAGCGAAACCCTGGTTCCCGTTTTAACATCGATCTCCGGGAAATACTCTTCATCGAGTTCAATGCCAAGGGTGCGCGAAAAACCTTCGAGGCACCGTGAGCAGTCTTGCGGAATGCGCACGTCAAGGCGTGCCTGTACCCAGATGCCCTGGTGCGTACGCACCATTTCCACCGAGCCTCGCACGCATTCTACAGGATGGTCGGCGTCGCAGATGTCCTCCTCAATGTCAAAATTGCGATGCGAACCGATTGCTTCTTTCAGCAGTTGCGCGACATTGTATTTCATGGTTAGACGCGACCTGAAAACGCACGCGATCCGTAAATTGACGCCAGATTATAAGAAGGCCCCATGCCTGCATCAATAGAATCGCGGGTCAATTTTGCCAATTTTATGAATCTTCAAGCCTTGCCGCCGGCGCCTTGCACACCTGACGATCGTGCGGACGGAGGGGCGTCAGTCTGATGCGTGGGCATTGATGTAATCGATGATGTCGTTGGTGGACGTACCCGGCCCGAAAACCGCAGAAACTCCCATCTGGGACAATGCTTCCCGATCTTCTTCAGGGACGATACCGCCCAGGACGACTAACACGTCGTCCATTCCCTGTTCGCCCAACAATCGCATGATTTCGGGAAGCAACTCCATGTGCGCTCCCGAAAGGATGCTCAACCCCAAGACCGAAACGTCTTCCTGCGCGGCGGCCTGCACCACCATCCTCGGAGTTTGACGGATGCCCGTATAAATGACCTCCATGCCGGCATCTCGCAACGCCCGGGCGATCACCTTCGCCCCGCGGTCGTGTCCGTCCAGTCCAGGCTTGGCCACGAGGACCCTGATCGGGTTAGCGCGTTGGATGGTCATAGAAGCGTTTCCAAGTACTGAAATGCAGCGTGGCGCATCAGGCGCGATTTTTGCCGAGGATTGAGCTTCTGATAATTCTACTACAAATTTCCTCTCCCTCTTGGCGATGCCTGTTGATCTAAACGGCTCATTTGCCACCGTGCGCTCGAACAGGGCAGCGGTATCGAACGTTGACAGTCCGGCGCCGCTGTTACTATCCTAATCTTGACGCGTCCCAGTAGCTCAGTGGATAGAGCGGCTGCCTTCTAAGCAGCTGGCCGCGGGTTCGAATCCTGCCTGGGACGCCACTTCATCCCTGCTCTGCGTAGAGATTTTGCTTTTTTGGTGGCTGCGAACAGCCGCAGCCTCCCCACGCTCCCTTTTGTCTCTACAGTACGAGCGCGCCATCGGCTCACCGCGACGCTTGGTAGGCGACGGTCATCCTGCGATTTGCGCCGGACCCGGTCGCTTTGACACTCTCATCGCCGTACCTATAATTGCGCCATAGTGCTCGCAGTTCACGACAGCACCCGAAGGAGATTGCGATATGCCCACTTGGAAAGTTGCCTATTTCAGTGGAGTAGGAGGACGCCCTCAGATCATGCTGGACAATGCCCCGGACGACATAGAGGTCACCGTGGTCAACCCCGCGCTGTCTGAGGACGAAAAGATCGAACTGTGCCGCGACGCCGATGCGATCATCAGCAGCGATCTCTCGCTGAACCTGGTCCAGGAGTGTTCCAGGCTCAAGTTGATCCAGACCCTCAGCGCGGGTTACGACCGGCTGCCCCTCGAAGAAATCCTCGAAATGGGCATTCCGGTCGCCAACAACGGCGGTGCTAATGCCATTTCGGTTTCGGAACAGACCCTGGCCCTGATGATCGGGATCAGCAGGAACCTCATGGCGCAATGGGACAGCACCACCCGGCAGCGAGCCTGGCGGAGCGATCTCTACCAGACTGACTTGTCGGAGGTTACCGACAAGACGGTGGGCATTGTAGGGCTCGGGCGGATTGGGCGGCAGGTCGCCAAGCGTCTCACCGGCTTTGATACGCGCACCATTTTCTACGACATCGAGGACATCCCGGAAGACGTCCAGCGCGAGGTGAAGGCTGAGCCCGTAGCGTTCGACGAACTGCTGGAAACCTCCGACATCGTGAGCATGCACGTGCCTTTGACCCGGCGCACCCGGGGAATGATGTCCGACCGCGAATTCGGCATGATGAAGCCCACGGCGTTTTTCATCAACCTGTGCCGAGGGCCGGTAGTCGACGAGGCGGCGCTGTATCGCGCACTGACCGAGGGCCAGATCGCCGGCGCGGGGCTGGACGTCCTCGAAGTGGAGCCAACCCCCGCCGACAACCCCCTGTTCGACCTGGACAACGTGATCATCACGCCGCACATGGCGGGACAGAGCCAGGAAACCGCGCTGCGGGCCGCCCATTTCGCCTATGGCAACATCCTGCAGGTGTTGAACGGCGGAGAAGCGGAATCGCTGGTAACACCGGAATAGCGCCGAGGGTCGACGCACACACGCTTTCGGAAACCGTCAGAACCAGGATTTACCGGATTAAAGGATTTTCAGGATTGGAGTCATCCAATGGAGAAACATCCAATCCTAAAAATTCCCAAATCCTGAAAATCTTGATTCTGACAATTCCCCGCCCAAAGGAGCATTCCCATGATTTGGTGTCGTTTTCAGTTGGGCGAAAAGGTGAGCTTTGGCATCGTCGACGGTGACCGGGTGACGGAGGTGTGGGGCGATCCGCTGGATGACTACGCGGTCACCAACCACTCGTACCCGCTGGGCGAGGTGAAGCTGCTCGCGCCCATCAAGCCCGGAATGCTGTACGCCGCCGGCCCCAACTACCGGGGCCACGTCGAGGGGATGGCAGCCCGGCGGGGCGCTCCGCCGTCGTATCCCGACCGCCCGTCGCCCAACTATCGGTCGGTCCACGCCATCATCGGCACCGAGGAGAAAATCGTCGTTCCCGCCGACTGCTCCGGCGCCGTCCAGCCGGAAGGCCAACTAGCGGTGGTCATCGGCAAGAAAGCGCGCAAGGTGCCCGTCAGCGAGGCGCTGGACTACGTCTTCGGATATACCATCGGCAACGACATCAGCCAGCGCCCCTGGCAACAGGCCGACCGCACCATGTTCCGGGGCAAGAACTGCGACACTTGGAAGCCCATGGGCCCCTGGATCGTCACCGATCAGGACCCCAAGGGGTTTCGCATCATCGTGCGCCACAACGGCGAGGTGTGGGAGGATTTCTCCTCCGCCGACCAGATCTGGGACACTACCACCTGGATCCACGAGCTCAGCAACTACGCCACCCTCCACCCCGGCGACGTCCTCTGGATGGGCACCGAGGGCGCCGACGGCGACATGTTCCCCGGAGACACCATCGAGGTGGAGATCAGCGGCATCGGCACGCTGCGGAACTATGTGGTGGCTGAGGACTAAACCAAAGCCAAGCTGAAACACGCGGGAGCGGCAGAATGTTCAAATCGGGTACAGGAACCGCGCTCTCGTCAGGCTATGGTTCTCTCCCACGCAGTCGCTCCCTGAGGCGGGCCAGTTCGGCTTCCGCAGCGTCGGCGCGGGTTTCGGCCTGGCTGCGGGCGGCCTGCTCGAGATTGAGTGTGGCTTCGGCGACGACGGCACGGGCTTCGGCGGTATTGGCCCGGGCTTCAGCGGCAGTGCGCTTGTCTATCGTCATCCCCGTTGCCGGATCCAGCACGTCAAACTCCTGGCCATTCCAGTGAAAAACCACATCCAGCAACTCGCTGTGGCTGCTTACCGAAACGCCCACGCCGTACTCCGGTGGATATTCCTCATACTGACCATTCACCAATCGCTCCCCCGCAATCGGCTTGCCGTACAGCCGGCCGCCCGTGGGGTCGAACCGCCAGTACTCCTGTATCTCCAGTCGCTGGTACAACCCCCGCTTCCAGCCCAGATCGTGCGCTGCCGTGCTCGGCGACGCCACTTCCATCACGAAGTCCGGCGTCTTCCCGATTTCCCAAATCCAGAAGTTCGGCAGGTTATCCCGTATTCCCGCATTATCCACGTCAAAGGCTATGAACAGGTCGGGCTTAACCCGCTGGTTGCCACCAGTTACGTCGTAAGAGACAAACACCCCGCCCGAGATGAATACGTCCCGCTGGTTTTCATAACGTTGGCGGAGGAGATGACCGATTCGGTCAATGGGCGACTCTTGCTGCATACCGTCCTCGACCGGTTCCGGTTCTTCGTAGAAGACGTCCGGCAAGGTTCGTACCTTCCAGGCATTGGTGATGATTCTGGTGGCGGCCATGGGAGAGCCTCCGGCGCCGGGCAGTGGGTTTGTACGGCCCAAGTATATTCCGCTTCCGCGGCACTCTCTACAATCGTCAGCGGCGAGATGCGTGGGGTGGATGTGAAGAGTGGGCCGATTGTCGCCCTGATTCTTTACCCCGTCACATACCCGTTCTTCAGATCCCACTTTGCCGCTTCCGCGTCCCGCTCCTCTGCCTTGCCGTAACCGCCGCCTCCGGAGGACAGGCAGATGATGTGGTCGCCGGGGTTGACGACCACGCCCACCTCTTTCGATCCCAGCACACGGTCGGTTCCGTTGGACGCTATCTTGTAATGGTGCGGCAGGCCGTCGGTTGCGCCGAAGAGGCCGAAGGGTGGGACGATCACGCCGTCGCCGGCGGTGTTCAGCAGGGCGGAGCCCTCGCCCTCGTAAATCAGATCGCATAACGCGCCCAGGCCGCCGCGCCAAGCGCCCACCCCGCCGGAATCGGGTCGCAACTCGTGACGCTGGACGAAGAAGGGGAACCGCTCTTCCGTGACCTCGATGCTGGGCGAGCGGATCCCGCCAGCCACGTTGATCTCGCCGACGTTGGACCAGCCGTCGAACCCCTCGGCAGCGCCGCCGCCGCCCCGGGCCAGGAAGAAGTGCCAGATGAACTGCCGTCCCGTCCGCGGATCCTTGCCGGTGATAGCGTAGCGCAACCGGCGGGAGAACCCGGCGGAGACGGCAGCGGGAATCGCCGGCGCCAGCGCCTTGAACACTGCCTCCACCACCTCCTCGGCGCAGTGGTTGGTGCTCATGCACACCGGCGCCGGTGGGTTGGCGTTGACCACCAGCCCGCGCGGCGCGATGATCTGCACCGGACGCATCGAACCCTCATTGCGGGCAATGTCCATGGGGGCAAGATACATGATGGCGGCGTGGGCCAAAGACCGTGTGTTGGCGTAGGCGCTGTTGATGAACCCCTCCACCTGCGGGCTGGAATCGCTGAGGTCGATGGTCATTGAGTCGCCGGCGATGGTGACCTTGGCCCGGATGGGCACCAGCTTGCTGTCGAACCCGTCGTCGTCCACCAACGACTCCCCGTGGTACACGCCGTCGGGCCACCCGGAGATGAACTGGCGCACCTGCCGCTCGGTGGCGTTCAGTATTTCGGCAACCACCGCCATCAGCCGGTCTGTTCCATAATCGGTGAGCAGTGCTTGGATCCTTTGGGCGGCCAGCATCACCGACCCGATCTGGGCGTTGAGGTCGCCGAGGAAGTTTTCCGACTGGCGGACGTTGGCCGACATCATCTGAAATAAATCGTAGCGAGGGATGCCACGGTCGTAAATGCGCAACGGCGGCAAGCGCAGGCCTTCTTGGAAGATCTCGTTGGCGCCGGGGTTGTAGCCGCCGTGGGTGCCCCCGCCGACGTCGCTGTGGTGGGCGCGGTTCACGCCGTAAAAAAGCAGACGCCCCTCGTGGAACACGGGCCTGATGATTGTGATGTCCGGCAGATGGCTGCCGCCAAAGTAGGGGTCGTTCAAGATGAACAAGTCGCCGTCGTGGATGTCGTCGCCGAAGTAGTCCCGGACGGCGGCCCCGGCCACGGGCAGCGCGCTGATGTGCACGGGGATGCCCTCGCCCTGCGCCACCAGTTGGCATTCTCCGTCGAGTATTGCGGTGGAAAAGTCCCGGCTGGAATTGAGGATCTGGGACATGGCCGTGCGCAGCATGGCCTCGGTCATCTCCTGGGCTATCGATTCGAGGCGGTGTTCCACCACTGCCAGGGTGATGGGATCCGCCTCTGCGGGATCGGCATGAATATCCGCATTCACCGCAGCGGCTGTCAGGTCGATTGCCAGCTCGACGCCGCCCATGGCGTCCACAGTGGCCTGGTCGCCGGGCCACACCAGAATGGTGGTGAACTCCGACTCCAGGATCGCCGGTCCGGGGATTTTTGCGCCCGCCGGCAGTCCGTCGGCGGCATAGGTTGGGGCATCCAGCCATTCGCCCAGGTAGACGCGGCGCGAACCAACTGGCGCGGCCGTGTCCGGGTTCCCCGTCTGGTCCAATTGAGCAATCCGGGGCAACTTGCCGACGGCCGCCACCCGGATGGTGACCAACCGCACCTCCTGTTCCTGTTGGTTGTACGAGTAGAGCTCCTCGTATCTTCGATGGAAATTGGACGTCAGGTCGGCGACAAATTCAGAGTCCGGCAGCGTCGGGTCCGGCAGCGGCACCGTGACCTCGTAGATTTGATCCAGGTATCGCATGTCGGCCGAGTACTGGATCTCCGCCGCATCCTCGTCAACGCCTTGAGACAGCAGTTTTTCGCGTCCCTGCGTCCCCAACTCGTCCAAGATCGAACGCAGTTCGCCCAGATCGATGCGGTCCAGGCTGGCGGGGTACGATCTGAAAAAATCGTACTTGACGTCGGTGTTCAACATCCCGTACGCAGACAACACCGGCGCCGACGCCGGTATGTATACCTTTCCGATCTGCAATTGCCGGGCCACCTCGGAGGCATGAAGCCCGGACGCTCCGCCAAACCCCATCATCGTGAAGTCACGAGGGTCGACGCCGCGCTGCACCGACATCAGCCGGATGCCTTCCGCGATGGTGGTGCAAACCACCTTATACACGCCGAACGCGGCCTCGACATCGGGAAGGCCAAGCAGCGAACCCACATTGTCAGCCATCGCCCGGGTGGCCGCCGCGTTATCGAGCCTGGCCCGGCCACCGAGGAAATTGCCGGCGTCCAGGTAGCCGAGGGCCAGGCTGGCATCGGTTACGGTCGGGTCGAGGCCTCCCTTGCCGTAGCAGGCCGGGCCGGGATCGGCGCCGGCGCTATCCGGACCGACGTGGAGGATTCCTCCCTCATCCACCCGGGCGATGCTGCCTCCGCCGGCTCCCAGGGTGTGGATGTCGATCATCGGGGCGGCGATTTTCCAGCCGGCCTCGAACTTCTCGTTGGCGATGTGGGGGACCCCGTTCTCGATCAGCGAAATGTCGGTGCTGGTGCCCCCCATGTCGAAGGCGATGATCTTCGGTTCTCCCAGCATCTGCCCCAGGTACGCGGCGGCGCTGACCCCGCCGGCCGGACCGGACAGGATCGCCCGCACCGCCATGCGGCTGGAGTCGTCGATGGGCGCAACGCCACCGTTGGACTGCATGATCAGCACGTCATTCAGCTGCGGGTATGCCTCGAATCGCTCCCCCAGGTGCGCGAGGTAACGGCTGAATACCGGGCCCACGTAGGAGTTGATGACCGTTGTGCTCAGGCGGTCGAACTCCTTGATCTGGGGGATCACCTCGTGGGATAGGGACGTGTACATGCCCGGAAAACGGCGGTGGATGATCTCGCCGGCCTGCCGCTCGTGCTCAGGATTGAGGTACGAGAAAAGGAAACAGACCGCCAGGGCTTCGGCCCCTTCTCGCTGAAGGTAATCCAACTGCTCTTCCAGGGCGGCGATGTCAAGAGGGCGGTGAACCTCTCCATCCGCTCGTACACGTTCCGGGACTTCCACCCGCAGGTAGCGGGCGGACAGCGGCTCAACGGGCGTCATCCGGAGGTTGTACCGATCTTCTTTCAGTCCCTCACGCATCTCCAGCAGGTCACGGAATCCATCGGTGGTGATCAGACCCACAGTGGCGCCTTTCCTCTCCACCAGGGTGTTGGTCGCGACGGTCGAACCGTGGATGACCAGGTCGGTTTCGCTCAGGAACTCGTCCAGCGACGCGCCGTACGCCGAGGCGGCCTCATGCAGGCCGACCATCACGCCCCGAGAGGGGTCATCCGGAGTGGTCTGGGTCTTGAAGAAACGCGGCTGCCCGGTTTCAGCAGCGACCACGAAATCCGTGAAAGTGCCTCCGACGTCTATTCCGATCTTGTACACCTGTGGCCTCCTGATGCTGCTGATGGCGGTTGTTCCCGACCGTCAGCATGATACGTCATGGCGGTAGCGTTCGTACCAGATGGTCCAACTTTTTGGCCCGCAGTGCATTCCTTGCAACCGTCACGATGAGGGAAATCGGAGTCCAGAGGCGAGCCGTGGGACTACACGGGTCCGGCCAGTGGGTTTGCTATACTGGCCCGAAAGGAGGCGGATCATGGCGGATTACACTGCATATTTCAACGGCGAGTGGGTGCCCTTCAGCCAGGTCAAGATCGACCCCATGGACCGGGGCTTCATGGTGGGTGACGTAATCTTTGACGTGGCCCGCACCTTCAACGGCAAGAGCTTTCGCATGGAGCAGCACATCGACCGGCTTTATCGCTCATTGAAGTACGTCCGCATCGACCCCGGACTGTCCCCGCGGGAGATGTACGACATCAGCGAGGAGGCGATCGCCCGCAACGAGCATTTGAGAGAGGAGGCGGGGGACTTCACCATAACTCAGTTCATTACCCGTGGCCCGGGAAACTCGTCCCGCGACGCCGGGCCTCCCGCGGTCTGCGTGAAGATATCGGCGGCGGCCTTCGGAAGATACGCCAAGCTGTACCAGGACGGCGCCCACGGCGTAATTACTCGCACCCGGAGCTACCCTGTCGATGCGCTCGACCCCAAGGTCAAGCACTACAGCCGCATGAACTTCAACCTGGCCGACCTGGAAGCGGCGGACGTGGACCCGGAGGGTTGGCCCATCCTCACGGACTCGGAAGGAAACCTGACCGAAGGGACGGGATACAACGTTTTCCTGGTCACTGACGGAGTGATCCGCACGCCGGGGGACCGCAACATCCTCCAGGGAATCTCCAGGGGGATGGTGTTCGACCTGGCAGAGCAGCTTGAAATTCCCCTGGTGGAGGAAGATCTCCAACCCTATGACATGTACACCGCCGACGAAGCGTTCTTCTCCAGCACCACCCCATGCGTGCTGCCGGTAACCGTCGTGGATAAGCGGGATATCGGAGACGGACGGCCCGGGCCGATAGTCCAGCAACTCCTGTCCGCATGGAGCGAGGTCGTCGGGTTGGACATCGTTGACCAGATGGCCCAGTTCGACCGAGGCTAGGAGGCCGTCAACGACCGTCAAACTTCTCTGCCGCCGTCCTGATTAGATGGACCCCGGTCCGGACCACTGCATTGACCGAATCAACGCGACCAAAGCCCACGCACTGGAGTGAAACCAATGAAGTTCGGCATTATGGCCATGCCCCAGCACCCGTCAACTGATTCCGCTACGCAGAGATTCCGTGAAACGGTGGAGTTGACGAAGCTGGCCCGGGACGCGGGGTTCGGCTCGATAGCCTGCGGCCAACATTTCCTGTCGCCGCCATACCAGAACCTCCAGAGCATCCCCTTGCTGGCACGGTTGGCCGCGGATTCGGGCGACATGCAGCTGGTGCTATCCATCTTGCTTCTGCCGCTCTATTCGCCGGCCGACGTGGCGGAAACCGTGGCAACGCTGGACGTGATCAGCGAGGGGCGTATCGTGCTGGGCGTGGGCCTGGGGTATCGCGACATCGAGTACCAGGCCTTCAACGTGGAGCGGCGGCACCGGGTCGGGCGCTTCCTGGAGAGCTTGGAACTCGTGCGCCGGCTGTGGACCGAGGACGAGGTTACATTCCACGGCCAACACTTCAACCTGGACAACGCCACCTGTGCCATCCGACCGGTGCAACAGCCCCACCCGCCGATATGGGTGGCCGCCAACTTCGATACCGTGGTCCGGCGCGCCGGCGAACTCGGCCTGCCCTGGTTCGTCAACCCTCACGCTACGCTGGAGACGCTGGAACGGCAGACGGCAATTTACAAGGAAGGTCTGGAAGCCGGCGGGCAGGAGATGCCGCCCGAGATGCCCATCATCAAGGAGATGCACATCGCGCCGACCCACGAAGAGGCGGTGCGCAACGCCCAGCCCTACATGGAAGCCAAGTACCAGGCTTATGCCGACTGGGGTCAGGACAAAGCCCTGCCCGGCGAGGAGGATTTCCGGATCCCATTTGAAGAACTGGCCCGGGACCGGTTCATCATCGGCAGCGGCGAAGAAGTCATCCAGCAGATAGAGGACCACCACCAGCGCGTCGGAGCGAACCACTTCATGTTCCGGATCTGGTATCCGGGGATGGATGCCCGGATGGCGATGCGCGTGGTGGAGCAGATGGGCGACAGCGTGATTCCGTATTTCGAAAGCCGGTACGGTGCAGAAAACTGACCGACCCCGGTTGACTGGCCCGGCTGACCGTCCATATACTGCTACGGGCCCAAACTCGGCGACAAGGCTATTTGCCTGCGAGATTCGACGAGTTCCGGCCGTATGCTGATGAGCAATAAGAAAATCGTCGTAGTCGGCGGCGGGACTGGCAATCATACCACCCTGACCGGACTGCGATCCCGTGACTGCGACGTCACGGCTATAGTTGCAATGACGGACAGCGGCGGCAGCAGTGGTCGTCTGCGCGAAGAGATGGGTCACCTGCCGCCCGGAGACCTGAGACGCTGCCTTATGGCGCTGGCCGCCGACACCGCCGAGTCCAACCTGATGCGGCGGCTGTTCGACTACCGGTTTTCCACTGGCGACGGGTTGAACGGGCACAGCTTTGGCAACCTGCTGCTGGCCGCTCTCACCGAAGTAACCGGAGACACCATCACCGCCATCGATGAGGCAGCGCGGATCCTGGGGATCAAGGGCGCCGTCCTGCCCGTTACCCTGACCCGATCCACCCTGTGCGCCCGGCTGTTCGATGGTTCCGATCTGATCGGCGAATCTGCCATCGACTTGAGGAACGAAAACCTCGACATCGCCATCGACTACATTTACCTGGACCCCAAAGCGTACGTGTATCCGCCGGTTCTGGACGCCATCGCGGAGGCCGATGCCATCGTACTCGGCCCCGGCGATATCTACACCAGCGTGCTGCCAAATCTCCTGGTGGAGGACGTGGCGCATGCGATCAACGAGTCCGAGGCCATCAAGATCCACGTTGGCAACCTCATGACCAAGCCCAACGAGAGCGCCGGGTTCCGCACTTCAGACTTCCTGGCCCTGCTCATGGAATACCTGGGGACGAGCCAGCCTTTGGACTTCCTGTTGGTCAACAACAGGCCGGTGCCCCCGCGATTGTTGGATCGGTACGCCGCCGAAGGACAAACCCCGGTGAGCGTGGACGAGTCGGCCTCCCTGACCATGGTTGGACGAATAGTCGAGCGACCGTTGCTGGAGCCCGGAGTGTTCATCCGCCACAGTCCGACCGCCTTGGCCGATGCGATCATGGATCTGGTCAACTCCTCAGACGGACATCGTCAACACGGGGCCCGAGCGCCGCTGGTGTTCGACTGCGACGACCCCGGCGACGTGATGTTGCCCGAAGAAACCATGACCGTCGGCAGCGCCAGCGCTGACGGGGACTGAGATCGCGGACCGGCAGGTATGTGCGGCATCGTCGGATACGTCGGCGACCGTCCCGCGTGGCCTATTGTCGTCGAGGGCCTGCGACGGCTGGAATACCGCGGGTACGACAGCGCCGGCGTCGCCGTGTTGGGTCCAGAATCTGGACTGCAATTGCGAAAGACCGTGGGGCGGGTTCTGGGCCTCCTCCACGACGCTGATTGCCCGGCCCCCAATGGCTCAGCCGGCCTGGGTCACACCCGTTGGGCGACTCACGGACGCCCGTCCGAGGCGAATGCGCATCCGCACACCGACTGCACCGGCCAGATTGCCATCGCCCACAACGGCATTGTCGAAAATCACGCCGAACTCAGGGCCGATCTGCGCCGCCGCGGGCACCGTTTCAAGTCGGAGACGGACACCGAGGTCATCTCGCACCTGATCGAGGACGCGATGAACGAAGGTCTGGGATTGCCGGCGGCGATGTTGCACATTAGCGGACAGGTGCGGGGTCCACAGGCCATCGTGGCGGTCCACGACGGCGGTAGCGATAGCCTGTGCGCTCTGAAACTCGGAAACGCCGGTGGAGTCGCCGTTGCCCACCATGACGGCCAGGGCATCGTGTCCAGCGATTTGCCGGCCCTGTTGCCCATCGTGGGACGGCGCGGCCACCTGCCCGTGGGATTCCTGGAAGACGGCGAAATCGCGGTCGTGACGCGGCAGGGCATCGCTTTTCTGGATCGCAATGGTCGACAAATCGACAAACCGATGCTCCACGTCGACTTGGACGACGTGCTGGTGGAACGGGGCGGTTACCGCCATTTCATGCTCAAGGAAATCATGGAGCAGCCCCAGGCCGTGACCGCCGCCCTCCGTGATCGCGTGGACTTCAGCCGGGGCTTGGTGACCCTGCCTGACCTGGCCCTCAGCGATAAGGAGCTTTCCGAAGTGCGGCGCGTGGTCCTCATCGGATGTGGTACGAGCCTCAATGCAGCCCACGTGGGACGCCACCTGATCGAGCGGCTGTCCGGGGTACCGGCTGAGGCGGAATCCGCGTCCGAGTTTCGTTACCGCGAATCGTTCCTGGATGCCTCTTCCCTGGTGGTAGCCATTGGACAATCCGGTGAAACCGCCGACACGGTGGCGGCTATGGAGGCAGTCCGGAACAGCGGCGCAAGACTGGTCACGATCTGCAACGCTGCGAATAGCCAGGCCACTCGTTTGGCCGACCATGCGCTGCTGATGGGCTGTGGTGTCGAGGTGGGTGTCGCCAGCACGAAGACCTTCCTGTCCTCGCTCACGATGCTAAATCTGCTGGCAATGCGCTTGGGAACAGCACGCGGTCATCTGGGGTCATCGATGTCCCGGGAATTGGCCGACGGACTGGCCAGGCTGCCCGGCCACGTGGCCGAGGCGTTGGAAACCGCCGAGGACGCCGAGCGACTGTCGCGACACTACTACGGGCGGAACCATTTCTTGTACCTCGGCCGGGGCGTTAACTCACCTATTGCCACCGAGGGGGCGTTGAAACTCAAAGAGGTCAGTTACATCCACGCCGAAGCCTACGCCGCCGGGGAGATGAAGCACGGCCCCATCGCACTCATCGATCACGCGATGCCGACCCTCGCCCTAGCCCCGCGTGACGATCTGTACGACAAGATGGCGAACAACATCCAGGAAGTGAAAGCCAGGGATGGAGAGGTTCTGGCGGTCCTCACCCGCGGGGACGACCGGCTCTCCGGTTTGGCGGACCATGCGATGTTCATTCCGGAAACCCCGCCAAATCTGACGCCGGTGCTCGCCACGGTGCCGCTGCAACTGTTCGCCTACCACATCGCCGTCCGGCGCGGCTGCGACGTCGACCAACCCCGCAACCTGGCGAAATCCGTCACCGTCGAATAATCCGCGAACTGTAATCGCCCGGCGGCGACAATTTGGGGAACTGAAAAGCATGGCGCGTACTACCGTTCTCGTGATGATCGACGGGCTGGACCCGGAATATCTCGCCGCGTGTCCGACGCCCAATCTCCAGCGCTTTGTCCGCGACGGGTTTCACGTCACCGGCGGCGGCATGATGCCCAGCGTCACCAACGTCAACAACACTACCATGGTCACCGGCCATTACCCAGCGCAGCACGGTATCGTCTCCAACTATTGGTTGGACCGCCAGGCCGGGATCGAAGAGTACGTTGAGTCCGGTGACTTCATTTGTACCGACACGATATTCGCCCAATGCCGCCGTCAAGGAGGAAAGTCGCTGCTGGCCGCTTCCAAAGACAAGCTGCGGCGGCTCTTAGGCGACGACGCCAACCTGGCCTTCTCGTCAGAACGTCCCACCGCCGCAGCTGTGACGGCCGCCGGCGACCCGCCAGATATCTATTCCCTGGAGGTCAATGGCTGGACGATCAATGCGGCCCGGGCGGCCTTGAAGGCGGAACATTACGACCTCGCGTTCATTGCCACCACCGACTATGCGATGCACATGAACGGACCGCACCACCCGGAATCGCGTCGGCACCTCTCGATACTGGATGCCGCGCTGGGGCAACTGGTTGCCGAAATCCCGGACGTGCAACTGCTGATTACGGCCGATCATGGCATGTCCGACAAGCGGCGCATGCTGCACTTGCCGGCTATTCTTGGCCAGCGCGGTATCGGCGCGCGGGCAGTCCCAATCATCAAAGACCTGTACGTCGTGCATCATTCCAATCTGGGTGGGTGCATCTACGTCCACCTGGATGACCCGGCCTCACTGGAGGACGCATTGGGTGTTCTAAAGGAAACCGACGGCATCGAAGAGGCCCTGCCTCGATCTGAAGCCGCGGACCGTTTCTCCCTGATGGAAGAGCGCATCGGGGACATCGTCGTCACTGGCGTATCCGACGTTGTTTTCGGCGACCCCGCGGAGGTCACCCTGCCCGCCGGGTTGCGGTCTCACGGATCCGCTCACGAGCGCCAGGTGCCAATCATCGGCTACGGCGGCGATTTCGGCGGATTTGAGTTCCGCGAGAACCGGGACTTGGGCCGCTACGTTTCCGAACGCGTCCTTGGCTGAAGGCAGCGAATATTGCGCGGAGGGACCCTTGACTACGGTGGAAGTACGGGCGCCGGCCACGACCGCTAACCTCGGCCCTGGCTATGACTGCTTGGGCATGGCTCTGGATTTGTGGAACACGCTGACCGTTGAGGTTCTCCCCGACGGTTCCGCGCCGTCGGTCGTTGTTTCCGGGGAAGGAGCCGGTGAACTGGAAGCCGATACGCAGAACCTCACCTATCGCGCCATCGAGTTTCTGTTCAACGAAGCCGATGCGCCGGTGCCCCCGTTGTCTCTCCGCTGTGAAAACACGATACCCCTGAGCCGGGGGATGGGCAGCAGCGCGGCGGCCATTGCCGGAGGCTTGGTTGCCGCCAATCGACTGCTGGACGATGTTTTCACCTCGGACGATCTGCTGGAAATGGCCGCGACCATCGAAGGTCATCCGGACAACGTCGCCGCCGCTATCCACGGAGGTATGCGGCTGGTGGTCATGGACGACGATCGCATGTACACCGCTCCCATACGCGTGCCGTCGGATCTGCAGGCAGTCTTGTTCATACCGGACCGGCGGATTGCCACTGTAGACGCTCGCCGCGTGTTGCCGGCCCAAATTCCGGTCGCTGACGCGGTGTACAATATGAGCCGCACCGCCCTGCTCGTGGCGAGCATGGAATCAGAGCGCCCCGAATACCTCAATATCGCTACGCAGGACCGGCTTCACCAGCCCTATCGTCAAACCATTTTTCCGCAGATGAAGGTGATTTTCGCCGCGGCCCAGGCGGCCGGAGCCTTCGGCGTTTTCCTCTCCGGCAGCGGGAGCACCATCCTGGCATTCGCCCGTGATCGAGCCATGACCGTCGCCTACGAGATGTTCGACGCTGCCCGGCTGGCCGGTGTGGATGGCAGGGTGGAAGTCACCCAGCCGACCGCTCTGGGAGCACACGTCGTTGTCGTAAGCGAGAACGGTTAGTCTATGGCCCTGTACGTCCACAAGTACGGCGGCAGTTCCGTCGCCGACGCGGAAAAGATCGTGAATGTGGCGAGGCGCATCGCCGCGGTCCATGATGAAGGCCACCAGATCGTCACGGTGGTTTCGGCGATGGGAGACACCACGGACGAGCTGATCGACTTGGCGCGCACCGTTTCCAGCGAACCCGATCCGCGGGAACTCGACTTCTTGCTGTCCACCGGAGAGCTGGTATCGATTACGTTGCTGTCCATGGCGTTGCGTAATCTGGGGTACGACGCCATCAGCCTCAGCGGACCCCAGGCAGGGATCAGGACCGACAACTCATACGGCCGCGCGCGGATCAGCCAAGTGGACCCCGATCGCGTCCGACGCGAACTGGATGCGGGCCGGCTGGTGATCGTGGCCGGTTTCCAGGGCCTCACCCCCGACGACGATATTACGACCCTGGGCCGCGGCGGCTCCGATACAACTGCGGTGGCCTTGGCCGCCGCCCTGCGGGCCGACCGCTGCGACATATACACCGACGTCGAGGGTATCTACACCGCAGACCCGAGGGTGGTTGCCAACGCGGCGAAAATGCGCGAGGTGGGCTACGAAGAGATGCTGGAACTGGCCGCCGCGGGGGCGAAGATGCACCCCCGGTCGATCGAGCTGGGCGCGGTCTATAATGTTCCCATCTACGTGGCGTCGAGCTTCGTTGACGCTCCGGGAACCCTCATCCACCAGGCATCGGACGAGAGGCAGATGGAAGACCGGATCAAGGTAACTGGTATCGCGTATCAGACCAATGTCGCCAAAGTGACCGTTTGCGGCGTGGCGGACAAGCCCGGCGTGGCGGCGGCGCTATTCGAGCCGCTGTCCGCTGACGGGATCAACGTGGACACCATCGTGCAGAACACCAGCGCCGACCGCACTACCACCGACATCAGCTTCACCGTCACCACCGACGACCTGCCCCGAGCGCTCCGCGTTATGGCGCCGCTGGAATCGACCCTGGGAACCGGCCAGGTGATCAGCGACCCGACGCTGGCGTCGGTGAGCGTAGTTGGATCGGGGATGCAGAACACCCCAGGCTACGCCTCGCGGATGTTTCGCATCCTGGCCGATGGCGGCATCAACATCGACATGATCACCACATCGGAAATCCGGATTTCGTGCATCATCAATCGCGACCAGGCGCAGGAAGCCGTCCGCCTGCTGCACCAGGGCTTTGAACTGGACGAGTCCGATTAGGCGGCCGTTGGCCGGGCGGTGATGTCCGATTGCTACCTTTCCGTCGTCATTCCGGCCTACAACGAGGAACGTCGACTTCCCGAGACGCTTGACACCGTTCGCGCCTACCTCGCCACGAAAGCCTACCCGTGGGAGATCGTTGTAGCCGACGATGGCAGTGAAGACGGGACCGCGGCTATCGTGACGCGCGCCGGGCAAGAGGACGAGCGCGTTAAGCTTCTTCCTCTGTCGCATCGCGGCAAGGGCTGGGCGGTCAAAAACGGAATGCTGGCGGCTCGAGGCGAATATCGCTTCCTTTGCGACGCCGACCTCTCCATGCCTATAGACTTGTTGGACCGTCTGTTGCCCGTCGGCGCCGCATCGTTGGACATTGCCATCGGCTCGAGGGAGGCGCCCGGCGCCCGACGCATCGGCGAACCCCGGCGACGCTGGCTGATGGGCCGAATTTTCAACGCCATGACCCGTGCATTGGCCACACCGGGCATCGCCGACACGCAATGCGGCTTCAAGGTATTCCGCGCCACCGCTGCTGAAGCCCTCTTCGCGTTGCAGACCCTGGACGGGTTCGCCTTCGACGCGGAAATCCTGTTCCTCGCGCGCCGTCGCGGATTCAGCATGGCCGAGATCGGGATCGACTGGCATTACCGGTCAGAGAGCAAGGTCCGGCCAATACGCGATGGATGGCGCACTTTTCGAGATCTCATCATTGTCCGCTACCGGTTACTGGCCGGCCGTTACAAAGGATGAAGTCAGAACTTTCCAACGGCGCGTTCAAGGCCCAATCTGGCAAAGTGGACAAATCGCCAAAACCGGCATTCTCAATAGATTGAACATACGCCGCAGGTGGGTGTAATGCTATACCCAGGCATCAATAATGGATTGGCAGGATAGTCGATCGGTGGTGAAGGTCAATGATGGTGAATAACGTGCCAGACTCGCAACGTCGTGCGCGGGTAACCGACACAAGGGGGAGCCGCGCCAAGGCCCAGCTGGGCAAACAAGCAATCCGATGCGCGCTGAACGGCGAATGGGAACAAGCCGCCGCGGCAAACCGCCAGATACTGGACGTTTGTCCCACTGACTGTGAAGCGTCCAACCGGTTGGCGAAAGCCCTGATGGAACTCGGTCGATATTCCGAGGCCCGAGAGACCCTGGAGGAACTCCGGCTGCGTTCTCCCGCCAACGTCATTGCACGCAAGAATCTCGCTCGACTCGACCAACTCCAAAGCCAATCCGGCGAACCCCGCTCGCAATCTGCGGTAGCGGGAAAATCTCCCGGCATGTTCATTGCCGAAAGCGGCAAATCATGCACCACCGTGCTGCACCGGCTGGCGGGCGCGCCGCAAACATTACCCGTCAGCGCCGGTGACGTCGTTGCATTGCACACGCGGAACGACGGGATCACGGTCAATACGCCGGACGGCCAGTACTTGGGAACTCTCCAGCGCCGATTGGGCCGGCGTGTAAACCGGCTCATTGCCGGTGGGAACCGGTACGAGGCCGCGGTGGTTGGGGTCGACCCGGACGGACTGTCGGTGATCTTGCGCGAAACGGGCCAGGCTCCGGCGTTGCGTCACGTGGTCTCGTTTCCGGCCCAAGTCAGCGAACCACAACGGATTGAGCCGATGGCGGATACCGATGAGTTCATGCCGTCACCCCCCGCGGATCCAGACCTTGGCCCGATTGATGCTGGCGACACTGAAGAGGCCGTGGACCCGGCTGAAACCGCGGTGATGGAGATGCCCGACGATGCCCCGGATGAGTCGATAGGCGACGACGAAGTCCCAACCCTGGACACCGACGACGATACGACCGCCTGGTCGCCGGTAACCCCGCCGTCAGACGACGACGAAGACTGGGATTAGCCTGTCGATAGCCGGCGCGGGATCAGATCTGCCCGGCGCCCCTGGCGCGGGAATCCAGGCTCACCGCCAATCGGGACCGGAACGGGCGCACCCGGTTGTCCTGGTGCGGTACGCCCATGGGCACCACGAAAACCGCTTCCTGGCCAGCAGCATGAGGGCCGAAGAACTCGACCACCGCATCGTCAAAGAAAGTGAGTCCGGTGGCTCCCAGCCCCAGCGCGTGCGAGGCCAGGTAGATACGGCCACCGATGATACCGGCCACGGTCTGCGCCATCCGATATCCTCGTGGACCGAATTTCTGCTCGATCAACGGCAGGTCGGCGGTAATGAACGCTACAGCCGCAGCGTCGGCTGGAAGCGCTTGCTCGAAGCCCAGATGACCGGCCGTTTCCCGGAAATCGCCTTCCTTGAGTAACCGCAGTCCGTTGTAGAAACGGTTGTAATAATAGGCTCCGGGGGCGAGGCCGGTAACCGCGTTCACTATCAGATAGACGCTCAAATACGGTGAGAACCCGTCTGCCAGGTGCGGAGCGTTGATCGGGTTTCCTGCGGCGTCAACGATGGAGCGAAAATCCTCCCACGCGATCGGTTCGGTGGCGAATCGCCGAGTGGAGCCCCGGGAACGGATGCACTCGCCCAGCGATTGCGCCGGCCGCGCCGCAAGGTTCAACTCCCCGTCAAAGCTGCCGTCCGGACCCGAGCGCAAGGGTCTAAAACCCTCGCCGGTGCCGTCGAGTTCGTCCTTATCACTGCCGCGGCCCCGGCCCCCGGAACCGTTCCAGGCTGCAACTTCCTCCCCGTTCTTCAACCAGGACGCCAGGTGAATCTCACGAGACAGCGGATACTCCAGCGCCCCGGCTGCAAGTTCGTTGCTTTCCTGGGGCAACATCCCGGGAACGTCGCCGGAACCAGGGTTCAGCATCCCGTCGGGACTGCCGATCGTCGCCAGCAGCGAAGGCGCTTCCTCTAACCCGTCGATCCCGATGTACCCGGTGAGGGAGCGATCCACAAATCCGAATTTGAGGCCAACCGAAGTACTTGTAGCGTTTCCAGCCGCAGTGAGATTGGCGGCTATAGTGCCCAGATCCCAGTAGCAATACCGGTAGCCCCGCTCCCGATATTTCCAGGCGCTCCTCCAAAACACGGTGGTGAACACCAGGGTAGCCGGGTACGCGGCATGGTCCTGCGCGGCCGCACCCACCCAGCGCCGCAGGTCTCCGTTGCGCAGGCGCGCCAGCGTGAAATTCAGCGGATCGAAGTGGTAAACCCCGGCTCGCAGGCCTTCCAGGTCGCCGCAGACGACGTACACTTCGGTCGGATAAAGCGCCCCCGCGGACGCCGCCGCTCTATAGTGAACCTCGCCGTCCTGCAACGTTCGTCGCCGGATCACCGCCGCCGCGTGGTAGAGCAGCTCAGCCAAGGTCTGCAAAGTCGGCGGATCTTCCGAAACGGGACCCTGTCCGTCTCCTTGGATCGATCGCAAAGTCGACATATCCAGATTGGATGTCGAGGCCACGTCGGGCAGTGTGATCGCCCGCAGCCCAGGATAGGTCTTGTACAGCGGCGGCTTATTGCTCAGGTTGATGTATTGAAGCTTGGTCGTCTCGTTGAACGTGGTCGCCACGCCGGCGCCGTCGGATGTCTGGTTAGTAACCATGTTTTGCTGTCCTGTTAGGGTGGGCCCAGACCGGTCAACGCGAGCGCGGCCGGCAGATTTCCACCGCCGCGGCCTCGATGACCGAGCCCTTGATCGGCGGACGGGGTTTTTGAACTCGGACGCGAACCGCATCGATTTGTGGATGCTGTTCCAGTACTCTGCTGGCGATGGTTCCGGCCGCGGCTTCCAGCAGGTTGCAGGGCTCGCCTTCCATCACCGCTTTGACCGCCCGGTACAGTTCCGTGTAACTCACCGTGTCATCCAATCGGTCGGAGGCCGCCGGGCCGCTCAGATCCAGTTCAGCCTCGAGATCCACGACGAATGTCTGACCTAAGCTGCGCTCTTCGGGGTTGACCCCGTGGAAGCCGTAGAACTGGAGGCCGGTCAGGATGATGCGGTCTGACGACATCAGATAGGCGCTCAACCGGCCTGCGCTTCAATGGCCGCAGCTTGAGCCAGCAAATTCTGCGCCCGTTTCACCACCGGCACGTCCACCATGCGCCCGTCAATCGAAAGCGAACCTCGCCCAGCCGCCTCGGCTTCATCCCAGGCTTCCACCACCCGGCGCGCGTAGGCCACATCGTCAGGGTCGGGCGAAAACGTCTCGTTGATGATGTCTATCTGCGCGGGATGGATCGCGAACTTGCCCGTATACCCCATGCGTCGGGCTGCGCTGGAGTCCGCCCTCAAGCCATCCGGGTCACGGAATCCGACGAACGGGCCGTCCAGCCCGGCTACTCCGGCGGCCCGCGCCGCCACGGCCACCGAGGACCGGGCAAAGTAGCATTCCTCGCCGAAGTCGCTGCGGGTAACGCCCATGTCGTTGGTGTAGTCCTCGCCCCCGAACGCGATCCCCACGATCCGCTGTGAAGCCCGCGCCATCTCGTAGACGTGGACGATGGCCATAGCGGTTTCGATCCACGGGACCACCTTGATACTGCCAGCCGCGATCTTTGCCTTATCCTCCAATGGGGCAAGCAATTGGTCAACCTGCTGCAAATCCCAAGCCGTGTTTCCCTTGCCGATGCTGATCCCGGCCAGGTCGGGCGAGACCACTGCTGACAATTCTCCGGCGGCAAGCCCGGTCTCCAGAGCGTTGACGCGCACCATCACTCGTTTGCCGGCCGCCGCAAGGCGCGGGACCCATTCCGTTGCCAACTCGCACGCCGCGGCCTTTTCGCCGGGCGGCACCGAGTCTTCCAGGTCCACCATGATGATGTCGGCGCCAAATCCCAAGGCGCGCTCCAGCATGTTGGAACGGTTGCCAGGAACGAAAACTATGCTGCGGAGCAACTGCACGTCGAAAAACCTCTCTGTGGGGTTGGTTCGCGGTCAGCCGGAGCGACGCCAGTGGTTTGGGATCAGAAGTCGCCCCAGGAGTAACCCGACTTAACGTCCACCTTGAGCGTAACGTCGAGATCCATTGCGGCCGGCATTTCGTCCAGCACCAACTCGGTCATCACGTCCATTTCATCGTCCGGCACCTCGAACACCAGCTCGTCGTGCACCTGCAAGATCATGCTGGAGCGCATCTGCTCGTTGATCATTCGAGCGCGAACGTTGATCATGGCGATCTTCATGATGTCGGCCGCGGTGCCCTGGATCGGCATGTTGATTGCCATGCGCTCGGCGGCCGCACGGGTGTTGTGATTCGTGGACTGGATGTCCGGCAAATACCGACGGCGTCCCAACAGCGTTTCAGCGTACATTACGTTTCGGGTGCGTTCCTTCACGGATTCCAGATAACCATTGATGCCTGGATACCGCGAAAGATAAGTCTCAATGAAATGCCGCCCCTCTTCGCGGCTGAACCCGGTCTGTTGCGAAATCCCATAGGGGCCCAAACCGTAAATCACGCCGAAGTTGAGCACCTTGGCGATCCGACGTTGTTCTGCGTCCACATCGTTGATAGGCACGTCGAACATCTGGCTCGCGGTCGCAGCGTGAATGTCCTCTCCCCGGCGGAAAGCTTCGAGCAGCGAGGGGTCTTGCGACATGTGAGCCAGTACCCGCAGCTCGATCTGGGAATAGTCCGCAGACAGCAGTTGGCAGCCGGAATCGGCCACAAAGGCCCGTCGCACCTGGCGGCCTAATTCGGTTCGCACCGGTATGTTCTGCAGGTTAGGATCGCTGCTGCTGACCCGGCCGGTTGCCGACCCGGTCTGGTGATACGACGTGTGGATCCGTCCCGTCGCGTCGTTCACCATTTCCGGCAGAGCATCCACGTAGGTTGACTTCAGTTTCGATACCTGGCGGTAGTCGAGGATCTTGTCCACTGCCGGATGCAGGCCCTTCAAGGCCTCGAGAGCGTTGGCGTCGGTGGAATAGCCGGATCGCGTTCGCCGCGACTTGGGCAAGCCCAACTCGCCAAACAGCAGGTCGCTCAGCTGTTTGGGGGAGTTGATGTTGACGCTGTGGCCAATGGACTCGAACAGTTCCGTCTGGATTTGCTCCAGCTGCTCGTGCAGGTCGCGGGACATCTCGTGCAGGATGCCCGCGTCCAGCCGAACACCCGCACGCTGCATTTCGACGAATACCGGAATTAACGGCATTTCCACGTCGGCGAAAAGGTCACCCAGCCCCTGGGTATCCAGCGGCGGGTCGAAGTGCCGGCGCAACCGCAGGGTGCAATCGGCATCGGCCGCCGCGTAGGGAGCGCCGTCGGTGATTTCAACCTCGTTGAACGTTTTCTGCCGGGCTCCCTTGCCGATCAGGTCGGTGATCTCGGTCATCTCTCGACCCAGGATGGACAGAGCCAGCGGCTTCAACCCCAATCGGTTATTGCCCAGCAGATGGGCGGCGATCATGGTGTCGTGGTCCACCACCCGGTAAGGATCCACGCCGTAGTTGCTCAATAGGGTCAGGTCGTAGTTGGCGTTGTGCGCCGACCGCTTCAGGCCGTTAGCAGTGAACAGCGGGCGCACGGCTGCCATTACATCCTCCAACGGCAGTTGCTGCCCATTCTGATGCCCCACCGGCACGTACCAGGCCAACCCGCCATCCACCGCGAAGCTCAGGCCGGCCAGTTCCGCCGCCATCGGGTCGGTGCTGCTCGCCTCGGTGTCAAAGGCAAAGGAACTGGCCTCCTGGATCGAGGCTATCATCGCTTCCAACTCGTCCCGCGTCGCAACGATCCGGTAATCGCAGTCCGTCGGATCTTCCGAGCCGGTTGGGGCAGCAACCGACGACCGATCGGCGTTTTCCGAGGCAGTAGCCCACGGCGCGTCCGGCGAAGGCACCCGTCCCACGATGCTGTGAAACTCCAGCGCGGTCATTAGGGCGACCACCTCGGATCCCTCGTAATCTCCGAATTTGCAGGCTTCGAGGTCCAAGTTAGCGGGAGCATCGCATTTGATGGTAGTCAAAAAGCGATATTCGAAAGCTTCCTCCCGGTTCGCCGCCAAGTTGTTCTGCACCCGTTTCTGGGTAATCTCCTCCAGATGCTCGTAAATGCCTTCCAGGGTGCTGTAATTGCTCAACAACGTAGTTGCCGTCTTATCGCCGACGCCGGGCACGCCTGGGATGTTGTCGGATTTGTCGCCAACCAGGGCCTTGTAGTCCGGCTGCTGCTCGGCGGTCAGCCCGCCGTATCGCGCCGCCAATTCCTCTTCATCCACAATCCGACGGTCGCGCTCGCTGCTGGCCAGGTCGACCCGAACCATCGGAGATATTAGCTGAAAGGTATCCCTGTCGCCCGTGAGGATCACCGTGGGCACGTGGGCTGCCTCGGCCTGGCGACTCAACGTACCTATGATGTCGTCGGCCTCGTACCCCGGCAGTTCGTAAATCGGCACGGCGAAAGTCGCCATCAGCTCTTTCACGCGGTCGAACTGTCCGCGCAGTTCCGGCGGGGTGGGCGGTCGCTGCGCCTTGTATTCCGGGAAACGCTCGTGCCGGAAAGTCGGGGTCGGCGTGTCAAAAGCGACGGCGACGTGAGTCGGTTGCCACTCGTTCAGCGCACGAATGAAAACGCTGGCGAACCCGTAAACGCCGGTGACATCCTCGCCGGTGGTCGAAACTGTGAGGTTGCGGCTGGCGCTGATGGCGCGGAAAGACCGATGCACCATTGCGTGTCCATCGATCAGCAGCAGCAGCGGAGACCTCTGATCGCTGGCGGTAAAGGTCATCTCCATGGACATCTGGTTGGCGCTGGACATTGGAGGTCTCCGGGCGCGGATTAAGCGGTCACAAGCTGTGGCTGCGATGATGGGCGCATTATACATGAGGCGACGCGGAGCACGTTCCTGCCCTGTGCTACAATGCCCACGTTATGCCCGTTTATGAATACCGATGCAACGGCTGTGGCGAGCGGCAGTCGCGCCTGATATTCAGTTGGACACCGTCCGATTCCCTCATCTGCAATAGCTGCGACGGCATCGACTTGACCCGGCTGGTGTCCGGGTTCTCCTTCCACCGCTCCTGGGGTGACAGCCTGAACTGGATGCCCGACAACGCTGCCGCGGACCTGGACAACAGCCACATCGGCAGCATCGACTCGCACATGGGTCGCATGGGCGAGGCAATGGGCGGGCAGGTTACCCCGGAATTCCACGAGCACCGGCACGAAATTATCCACCCCGATTCCTGACCGCCATCGGGCCAACCCCGGGCCATCAGGTAGCTTCAACCCCCGTTCGTCGCGAATACCATGCCCATCTACGAATACCGTTGCCATCAGTGCCGGCAGATCTCCTCGATCTTCGTGCGCTCGATCAGTTCCCCCTTGACGCCGAAGTGCCAGGCTTGCGGCAGCGACGACATGGAGCGCCGCATGTCCACATTTGCCATGGGTAAAACCACCGGCGAAATCCATAGCGCGCACCCCATGGGCAGCAATTCGCGAGACTACTACAGCGACCCGCGCAACATCGGGCGCCACGTGGAAGAGTCTTTCGCTCGCCACGGTGTCGACATGCCCGCTTCGGTTCGTGAATCCATCGATTCCGCTCGCAGCGGCGACGCGCCCAAAGGATTGGACCTGTGACGGAGCAACAAAGCAATTCGCCATCTGACCTGCTGGCTGCCCTTATCGCCTGCTTGGACGGAATCGTCGCATCGGATTCGCTCCCCGAGGGCCTGATGCGCGGTGAAGTCGGTTGGCTGGGGGACGGCCTCAGTGACCCCGGCCGGGCATCCACCGCGCCATTTGCTGTCGAGAGTCGCCACCAGGCGCTGGAAATGGCAGACGCTGCTCGTGGCTTGTTGGACGTTTTGGGCACAACCCAGGGAATCCCCGCCGATGGGGCGTTGCAGTTGCGCCGCGCCCTGGATGACGCGGGTGCACGCATCGGCTCCGCGGTGCGCCGAGACCAGGCGGACCGGATCCGCGGCCTCTACGTCATCATAGATCCCGAAGTGACGGGCGGCCGGGATCCGATGGAAATCGCCCGTGCCGCCATCAGCGGCGGGGCCCGCATGTTGCAGTTGCGTGACAAGCTGCGCGACAAGGGCGAGCAGTTGCCGCTGGGTCTCGCGTTGCGCGATTTGTGCACCGCCAACGACGCCCTGCTGATAATCAACGATCACGCGGACTTGGCCGCCGCGTTGGGTCCCGACCACGTAGGACTGCACGTCGGGCAAACCGATCTTCCGGTTGCGGAGGCCAGGAAGATCCTGGCGCCGGGACAGGTGTTGGGCCGCTCCAACCGCGAGATCGATCTGATAATCGAATCCCAGGAAATGGGCGCCGATCACGTCGCGTTCGGCGCGATGTATACCACGACCACTAAGCAGGTCACGCGAGCGCCGCAGGGCCCGGAGCGCTTGAAGCAGGCTCGGGCCGCCGCAAACGTGCCCCTGGTGGCCATCGGCGGAATTACAGCGGGGAACGTCGCGCCGGTGGTGGAAGCCGGCGCTGACGCGATCTGCGTTACGGCGGCGGTGGGCAGCGCTCCGGAACCTGAAGCCGCGGCGGCAGCGCTGACTGAAGCCATACGGGCAGCCGGCGGACGGGTTTAGGGGGAGCCGTCATGCCCACTCGCTATGGGCCACATCTGACCGCTCTTTCCAACAAAGCGGTTGAAGAACTCACCGCCAGGCATCGCGCTCGGGAGCAGGCTCTCGGTGTGTCCCGACAGGTTATCAGGAACTCGGCCAACGCCATCCGCGCCGTGCACCGCAACGATTTCGCAGAGGCGCGTCGCCTGATTGCCGAAGCGGCGACCCGGCTGGACGAAACCCGGAGCATTCGCGTCGACAACCCGGAGATTTACTACGCCGGGTTTCTGTCTGATGCGCGCAAGGAGTTCACTGAGGCGAACATAACGTTAGCGGTGATTTCCGGGGCCGAAATACCCGACGCCGAGTCCCTCAACATGGATCCGCCGGCCTACCTGAACGGCATGGCGGAGGTGATCGGCGAATTGCGCCGTTACATCCTGGACGCCCTGCGCCGCGACGATACCTCCCGGTGCGAAGAGCTGATGGAGTTGATGGACGAGATTTACGGCATCCTGGTTACCGTCGATTTCCCCGAAGCCGTCACCGGCGGCCTGCGCCACAGCACGGACGCCATGCGTGGCGTCCTGGAGCGCACCCGAGGCGACCTGACGATTTCCCTTCAGCAGCGCCGTCTGGAACGGCGCCTCGAAAACCTCACCTAGCCCGTTTTTAGTCGGTGTATGGCGGTGGTTTCGCCGCCTGGCCAAAACCATCGAGCGCTCTCAGTGAGGATAGCCGGCCCAACCGTGATAACCGCCCGTTGGCGCGATATTGCGATCCTCTCCTGGCCGGTTGACGACTATATTCTGGCGCCCTTCTTGCCTACAGGCTTGGATATCGATCATTGGCGAGGCGACGCCTACATCAGTCTGGTATGCCTGTTTATGGAAAACGTCAGGGCATTGGGCTTGCCGGCTCTCCCCCGCCGCTTCGCGGAGGTGAACCTCAGGTTCTACGTGCGGTTCGCGCATCAAGCCGAAGAACGCCAGGGCGTAGTGTTCCTGAGACAACTGGTTTCCAGCCCATTTGTCGCCTTCGCCGGACGCTTCGTTTTCTGGGAACCGATGCTCAAATCGGCAGTGTCCCATCAGTTTGCGACGACGGATTCTCCCATCGGCCCCGGCCAGCGCCGTTTGCATTACCGCTGGCTGAACGGCGGCCGCGACGAAGGATTGCGGCTCACTGCCGCCGGCGACGCTTACCTTGCTGAGCCCGGCTCGCTGGACGAATTCCTCACCGACCGGCACTGGGGCTTCAACGCCCAATCCGACCGCCGAGTTCGAGCGTACCGAATTTCCAGGGAGCCGTGGCCACTGGTCCCCGCCTTTGAGCACGAATTACAGTGCGACGTCAGAACCCTCGGCGGACCGCGTATGGCGAATTTCGTCGCTGGTCTTCCGGCATCTGTCTTGTGGGCGGTGGGTTCCGATACCCGGATACATTGGCCGACCAAGTTGAGATAAACGATTAGCCGTTGTTAGAATGCTCTATCGCAGCCGGTTCCCCGGAGTGTGGATCGGCAAGGCAGGGTTTGAGTGGTTGAAGCAACGCCGCGAGCGGCCGTACATACGATCCCCGACTCTCTGGACGCCATTGAAGAGTGCTACCGGCGCGGCTGGACCGACGGCCTCCCCGTGGTTCCTCCCACCGCCGACCGGGTCCAGGCGATGCTGGAAGCGGTCGGCCTGGACCCGGACCACGTGCTGGGAGAAGTCCCGGTGCGGCGCAGGACCTTGACCGCTGAGCAGGCCGCGGCCAACGCGGTGATGGCCGGCTGTCTGCCATCTTATTTCCCCGTTGTTCTGGCGACAATGCGGGTGCTGTTCGAACACGACCCCAATTGCATCCATGAAGTTTCGGCAGTCACCAATTCCACCGGCTTGCTGGTGGCGGTCAACGGTCCAATCCGGCGCCAGATCGACTTGAACTGTACCGACAACCTGTTCAGTCCCGGCCATCGCGCCAACTCCACCATCGGTCGAGCGTTGCGGCTGATCTTGATCAACGTGTTTGAACAGCGACCCGGCCTTTTGGATCGCGGCTGCATGGGCAGCTTGACCAAGTTTGGCGTGGTCATCGGCGAAGACGAGGAGAACAGCCCGTGGGAACCGTTCCACGTCAGCCAGGGCTACTCGCCGGAACAGTCGACGGTCACGGTGGCAACCATTCAGGACCCTTCCATGCACAGTAACCGCTACGGAACCACCGCCGAGAGCCTTCTGGACTCCATCGCGGACGGGATGGCCTCCCACGGGTTGGCCTCGTACTTCGGGCGGAACATAAAATGGGTTTGGGTGATCGGCTACTGGCACTCCGAGCTGCTGAGCCGCTTCGGCTGGACCCGCCCCGATATGCAACAGTACCTGTACGAGCGCGCGTGGCGGTCTACCGGGGAATTGAAGAGGCTCGGCATGGTGCACGGCGCTGTACAGCCGGGGGATGACGATCTGCGGCGCATGAGTATAGACGGACCCGAAGACATTCTGATATTCAAGGCCGGTGGCGACAGCGGCATGTACAGCGAACTGATCATGAACTACTACGGTGTGCCCGCAGTCACCACGGTGATTTAGCGTAAGCGCACCGAATCCTTAAAGGAGTTTTCATGGCCTCCCAAGCAATTCCCACCGTGCAGTTGATCGACCCCACGGGATTTGATCCCGGAGAGGAATCAATGATCATGGCGGCCCGTCCCATCGACCTGCGTGGCGGACGACTGGGCCTGCTCGACAATTCCAAGGCCAATGCGGACGCGATCCTCTGGTCCATCGCCAACGCCCTGAATGAAGAGTTCGAGTTTGCCGACATCTTCTATGCGCGCAAGCACAGCTCGTCGCTGCCGCCCCATCCGGAGGTCCTCGCCGACCTCCACCGCAATGCGGACTTCGTCATCGCCGGTGTGGGGGATTGAGGGGGATGCTCGTCGGGCAGTTTGCACGATGGAATTACACTGGAACGCCAGGGCATCCCGGCGGCGACCATCATCACCACTGTGTTCGCCAACACCGCCCGTGCGTATACTCGCCTCATGGGCGTGCCGAATTTCCCGTATCTCATGTGCGCCCACCCTATCGGCAGAGCCACCAGTGAGGAGCTTCAGTCGCGCGCTCGGCTGCTGACCCCGGCGGTGCGCCACCTGCTGATCAACGGGGAACTTGCGGGACCTCAAGCCGCATGAACCTGCGGAGCTGAACATGCCTGGTATTGGGGACATATTCCGCAGGATTACTCAGCGCTCACGAGCGCCGGAGCCAGAGTCGGCTGAAACGTACGATACCGGAACGGATTTGCCGCCGCCAGATCCTGCTGATTTGGCACCTCCCGAACCGCTCGCGTGGGAGCCCGAAGATGGAGGTTCTGCGCTGGCTTCTGCCCCGGAATCGGACGACCAGCGGTTCGCGTCGCCCGATCGACCGGCATCATCCCAGGCGGCGTTTGATGATCGACCGCCCCGTGAAACCCTGGTTTCTCCTTCGCTCGAACCTCAGGTGAGTTTTGCGACTGACACGCGAGATGACAGCAATGTCAGCATACTTGATCCTCCCGTTGTTGAAGTTGGAGACGACGTCCTGGTCGATGATCCCCTGGTGTTGGCCTGTCCGTATTGCGGGGCGGAAGGCCAACGGGTCGGGTCCCGCTGCGCCAATGAGAGATGCAACCGGGTGATCGTGCGGCTGCCGCCCTGGGCGCAGCACCGGCGGCACAATTGGTTCACACGACGCATTTCGTGGCGCCGTGTTGTCATGGCTTGCATCGCGGCGCTCCTGATCGTATTCGTAATTTGGGTCAATTACCCGTTTGCGCCTGACCCGGTGGTGTTGTTCAAAAAGACTCAGACCCAGTTGACCATAGACGCCGGTCCCGGTTCGTGGACCGGCGTTGGCAGAGACCTCAGACACAGTCGTCGGGTGGACATTGGACCGCCGCCGCCTTCAGGTCAGATCAGGTACTGGAACTTCGACGTTCCCGGCGACCCGTTGCTGTCCGAACCTGTCGCACAGGACACGCACGTTTACATAGGTTCGTCCAAAGGCATGTACGCGTTATCCCACGCGGACCTGTCCTTGATCGAAAAATGGGAAGGTGACACGCCAGGTCGGATAACAGCCGGCGCCGCGGTGATCGGCTTGTATCTATTCTTCGGGAGTACAGACCATACCGTCAGTTCATGGAACGCATTTGACGGCCAGGTGCGCTGGAGCTTTCCCGCCGCTGACACGGTTGAAACCGCCCCCGTGGTTTCGGATGGACTGGTGTACATCAGCTCAGGGGAGAGTTGGATCTATGCTCTGGATGCCCACACTGGGGCGTTGATCTGGAAAGAGCAGTTGGACAGCAACGCCAGTGACGCTGCTACCATTCACGACGGCAAGCTGTTCGTTGGCGACGAAAAAGGCGTGTTCTACATTTTATCCGCCCGGACCGGCCAAGAATGGTTCCGTTTCCGAACCCCGCGAGCCATCAGCGGTTCGCCCGTGGTTTCTGAAGATGGGGAACGCGCGTATTTCAGCGCGGGTGGCCAGTTGTACGCCGTGGAAGCGACCCGCCGGGAAATACCAGGTCTTTATCAGTTCAAACAGTTGTGGGCTCAGCTCTGGCTCTGGCAAGTACCTGGAGTTCCACGTCCCAAGGGTCAGCAAGGGGGACTATGGCGGTTCACGCCCGAAAACCCTCTTCAGGGAGTCAAGAGCAGCCCCGCACTGGTCGACCACGAAAACGGCGGCACGTTATACGCCGGGGGCCACGACAACAATGTCTATGCTTTAGACGCCATAACCGGCGATCCCCTGTGGACTTTCCACACGGAGAATGCCGTGTGGGCTTCTCCCCTCGTAATCAAGGACCACCTGATCGTTGGCGACGAGTCCGGTTTCTTGTACTCGTTGGACCGATTGACTGGGCACGAGAACTGGAGCATGAACCTGGGGGCTCCCATCAAGATCCCGCCGATAGTGAGCAACGGGTTGCTGATCGTGCGCACCGCCGACGGAAACGTATACGGCATCGAATAGCGCATTGCCCAAGCCACTGATGAAAACGCCCCTGGCCAAGCAGTGACCAGGGGCGTTCGCCATTATATTCGGAAGCGGTCGGTTAGTAGAGGTGGCACGAAACCCGGTGACCCGGAGATACCTCTTTCTCGACTGGCGCCTCTTCCGAGCACTGGGGCATTGCGAAGGGGCAGCGCGGGTGGAACCGGCAGCCGCTGGGCGGGTTGATCGGTGACGGAACCTCACCCTGCAGCACGATGTCTTCCCGAATTAGGTCCGGGTGCGAAGGCAGCGCAGCGGAGAAGAGCGCCTTGGTGTAAGGATGCAGCGCGTTGTTGTAAAGCTCCTCGGTCTCGGCATATTCGACGATTTGCCCTAGGTACATCACCGCCGTTTGATGCGCCATGTAACGCACCGTTGCCAAGTTGTGCGCGATGAGCAGGTAGCTGACGTTGTACTGTTCTTGCAGGTCTTTGAGAAGATTCATGACCTGTGCGCGAATGGACACGTCGAGCGCGGATACCGGCTCGTCCAGGACGATCAGCTTGGGGTACGACACCAATGCGGAGGCGACTGCGATCCTCTGCCTCTGGCCTCCACTGAACTCGTGGGGATAGTTGTTGGCCTGCTGGGAGTGCAAACCGACCTGTGCCAGCACCTCGGCAACTCGGTCGTTTTTCTCCTGGGTGGTCACGTTGCGGTTAACCACCAGCGGCTCGGAAACGATATCGCGAACCCGCATTCGGGGGCTGAGCGAAGACCACGGATCCTGGAAAACCGCTTGCACGGTGGTTCGGTATTCCTGGAGTTGGGAGCCTCGGAAAGTGTTGATGTCCTCGCCATCAAGCAGGATTTCGCCATCGGTGGGCGTTTCCAGGCGCAGCAGAAGTTTGCTGGTGGTGGTCTTGCCGCAACCCGATTCACCCACCAGGCCCAGGGTTTCCCCTTGTTTGATGGTGAAGGATATCCCGTCCACGGCCTGAACGTATCCGATGGTCTTCATCAAAATCAGACCCTTGGTGACCGGAAAATATTTCTTCAGGCCGGTGACTTCCAGAAGGTTATTGTCAGTAGCGACTGCCATCGTGGTCGGGACCTCCTCTGCGGGGAATTACGGAGTGCGGTGGGGCGCGTAGTCTATCCGGTCGTCCCGGTCGGCGCCACGTATTCTGCAATGGGCGTTCCTTCCCAGTCCGAGTGCAGCGCCCAGCAGTCGGCGTGATGCGCCTCCGCCAGTTGGATGGACGTGGGATACGTTTCCAGACACCGGTCGGAGACGTACGGGCAACGCGGCGCGAAGCGGCAGCCTTCCGGCAGGTTGGACAGCAACGGCGGCTGCCCTTCGATGGAGTACAGGCGGTCAACACGTTCTTCCAGCTTGGGCACGGAATTGATCAACGCCTGGGTGTACGGGTGGGCCGGACGGCTGAAGATGTCGCGCACGTCACCCTGCTCGATGATCCGGCCCGCGTACATCACCGCCACGCGGTCGCACATGCGGGCCACCACGCCGAAGTCGTGGGTAATGAAGATGATCGCGAGCCCGGTCTCTGCCTGGATTTCTTTCAGGAGCCGCAGGTATTGCAGCTGAATCGTCACGTCAAGCGCGGTAGTGGGCTCGTCGGCAATGATGATCCCAGGCTCGCACGACATGGCGATCGCGCCCACCACGCGCTGCTTCATCCCGCCCGACATCTGGTGCGGGTAGTCATCCAGCCGCCGCTCTGGCGCCGCCACGTTCACTTTACGCAATGCGTCCACCGCACGCCCCAGCATCGAGCTCTTGTTTTCCCGGTGCGCGATGCCCAGTGCTTCGCGCAACTGGTTGCCAATGGTGAACACTGGATTGAGGGAGGTCTGCGGGTCCTGCAGAATCATCGAAATCTGCCGGCCGCGAACGTCGCGCATCTCGTCTTCGCTTTTCTGCAAGATGTCTTCGCCATTGAGGACTATCTCGCCTTCCACGATGCGCCCAGCCGGCCTCGGAACCAAACGCAACAACGACAACGCAGTCATTGTTTTGCCGCAACCCGATTCACCCACGATACCAAGCGTCTCTCCCTTCTTCAGATCGAAGGAGATCCCGTCAACCGCCTTGACGGTGGCCGCCCGTGTGAAGATGTAGGTCTTGAGGTTGTTGACCTCGAGGATGGTATCCGTGGCAGTTTGTACAGCGGTCATGGCAGCATTCCCCTCTGCATTGGTTTAGTGGACCTGTCAGTGAGATTATAGCGTGTTGCGCGCTCGATGTGGTCAACCGTTGGAGACTTACACGTTCCTCAGCTTGGGATCCAACCGATCCCGCAGCCAGTCACCCAGAAGGTTCATCGACAGCACGGTCAGCACGATAGCAAGGCAGGGGAACATGAAGATCCAGTAGGAACTGGTGATGACCTCCCGCCCATCGGCCGCCATCAACCCCCACGCGGGGTTGGGGCGCGGTATGCCGGCTCCCAGGAAGCTCAACGTCGCCTCAAGGATGATCACATGCCCCACCTCCAGCGTTGCCAGCACGATCACCGTGTTGAAAACGTTGGGGAAGATATGCCGCATCATGATCCTCATGTTGGAGGCGCCGGCTACCCGGGCCCTATCAATGAAGTCGCGCTCGCGGATCGCCAGCGCCTCTCCGCGGATCACTCGGGCGTAGCGTGCCCATAGCAACAATGCGATCACGATGATCACCGTGCTGAACCCGGAACCAATGGCGACTACCAAAGTCAGCGCCAACAAAATCGACGGGAACGCCAGCTTGATGTCCACGATGCGCATCAAAATGGCGTCGAGCAACCCACCGCGGTACGCGGCGACCATTCCCAGGCCGGTGCCTAGTATGCCACCCAAGAGGATGGCGAGGCATGATACTGCCAGGGAGATGCGAGCGCCGTGCATCATTCGGCTGAGTACATCCCGGCCCTGCTTGTCGGTGCCAAAGGGATATTCCCAGCTGCCGCCTTCCTCGATGCGGACGACGGTCTCGCCCAGGTCTACCTCGCCGTTTCCGTTAGCGTCCACCAGCGTGGCCACGCCATTATTAAGGTTGCGACGGGCGTTGCTGATGCTGATTTCGTTGGGGTTTTTGTCGCGCACCCGCTGCACGACCATCTGGCTGGTTTCCCGGTCCTGAACCCAGCCCGGCGGCTCAAGAGCCCGGTCCAAATCGCCTATCGTGCTGTCGTGAGGAGACAGGACGTCGGCGAAGATCGCCGGGATGATGAGCAAAAATATCAGGACGAAAAACGGAATCACCGGCAATCGGCGGATCTCGCCCCAAATTCGGCCGGCGGATAAACCACGGGCACCGGCGGCAACTCCGGCCGCTGCTCCGGCAGGTCCTCCCGGCGGCGCGCTTGTTTGAACAGCCATCAGTTTTCTCCCCAAGCGTTGCGCATCGTGATTGGCTCGGCGTCGAACCGACGAATCCGTATGAACTATTGGTTGTATCGGATCCGCGGGTCGACGTAAGCGTAGGTGATATCGGTAATGATGTTGATCCCGACGTACAGCAAGGCGAACAGCATCACCACCGCCTGGACCACGATGTGGTCCTTAGAGTTGATGGCTTCGATAACCATCAAACCCAGACCGGGCCAGGCGAAAACAGTCTCGATGACCACGGACCCCGTGATAAGAATCGCGAAGATCAGGCTGAAGTACGTCAGCGGTCCGATCAACGCGTTGCGGAAGCAGTGCTTCCACACTATCTTCCACTCGGGGATGCCTTTGATCCGGGCCAGTTTCACGTATTCGGTGTCCAGCACGTCCAGCATCGAAGATCGGGTCAGACGCATGATCGCCGCCACGTTGTAGTAGCCCAAAGCGAAGCCGGGCAGAATGATATGTTTGAAGCCTCCTTTGCCCGACGTCGGCAGCCACCCCAACTGGACGGCAAATATCCACATCAGAATCAGCCCCACGGCGAACGTCGGAGCGGACTGCCCTAATATGGCAAACATTTTGCCGCCGGCGTCGAACCACGAGTCTTTTTTCACCGCTGATAAGACCCCGATGGGGAAAGCGATGATACCGGTGACAATCAGGGCAAACGCCGATAGTTGAATAGTGGCCGGCAGCCGTTCCGCGATCAACTCCAGCACCGGACGATCCCAGCGGAAGGATACCCCCAGGTCACCGGTCATCAGGCGTCGCATATAGGTGAAGTACTGGACGTGAAGGGGCTTGTCGAGCCCCCAGCTCTGACGCAGCCGTTCGATCTGCTCCTTGCCAGCCTCGTCGTCCAGGATGGCTGCCAGCGGGTCGCCCGCAACGCGTGATAGCGCAAAGACGATGAGGCTGATGACGAACACTGCCAGCAGTCCCTGCAAAATCCTCAGCACGATGAATCGTTGCATGTTACTGCCCCCTCTTACAGTTCCAGCAGTGGAACGGTATCCATGGTTCCGTGCGAATCTTCAGCGCGTGGCGCCATCTTGGCCCGGCGCCGCACCCTCCGCACAGACGATGCGGCGATTGCCAGACAAGCCGGCTTGCACTATTCACGCACGCCCTTCACGTATTCCAGGTAGATGAATGTCCCGTTATTGGGGCCAAGGAAGACATACTCGGCCACGATATCGGGGTCAATGGTGGCGCTGATGGGAAGTGTCCAACCCGGTATCACGCCAACCTGCTCGTAGATCTCGTCCGAGACCTTCTGCCACAAGTGCGTAGCATCTGATTCATTCAACGCCCGGAGAGCTTGTTCCTTGTAGTTCTGGATGTCGTCGCTGGTGTACATGCGGAAGAAGCGTTCCGCGCTGTAGTAAAAGTGGACGCGGGTGTCGATGGGCGCGGCCGGACCGCGGTGCGGATAGATGCAGCAGTCGGTGTTGAGACCGCGATACTCGTTGCGCCAGTTGGAGAACTCGATGGGTTCAATTGTTGGCTCCAACCCGATCTGAGACCAGTACGCGGACATCGCCTCCAGCATATCCGGGATCTCAGGAACCCCGCCCAGCGGATACGAAATCACTCGGAACGAGAACCCGTTGGGGAATCCGGCCTCGGCCAGCAATTGTTTCGCGGCCTCGGGGTCATAGCCGTAATATTCGTCCCACTTGTCTTCCCATGCCGGGTTGTATCCGGCCGGGAAGTCGGGCACGATGCCGCCGATCCAATGGTGTTCGCCGGCGCCTCCGAAGATGGCTTCGTTGATGGCGTCGCGGTCGATCGCCTTGTTCATTGCGATGCGAACCGTCCGCCCCGTCTCGCCCGGAATGCTCCACGGCAATTCTTCGTCCCGATGGTTCACGATGTCGTATTCCTCCACGTACCCTTCCGGTGTTTCGCCCGTGGAGTAGTACAAACCGCCAAAGATAGCCCAGGCCATGGTGGCCGTAACCGAGGAGTCGACCACTTCAAGGCCGTCATCTATCGCATCCTGCAGCAGCGCCCGGTTTACCGACCCGATGTGAGCCTCCCGGGCCTGCATGATCGCCAGCCGGGTAGCCGGTTCCCTGACGTCCTTGATCTCGATTTCGGCGAAATCGGGGTTCACACGCCAGTGGTCATAGTCCACGCGCTTCCATTCCCAGCCGACGCCCTCTTCAAAGCTCACGTACTCGTAGGGACCGGTTCGGGCTGATTTCTCCGCCACCAGGTCCCGGCTTGCCAGGCAGTAACCCAAGTCAAGACCTGATTCGTTGCTTCCGTAGTCTGCGGCGCCATTGGGGCAGGCTTGGTCCCACTGGGCCTTGCTGCTGATGGGCATGCCGCGGAAGCCGGAGAGCCAATAGACAAAGTCCACGGCGGGCCGCTTCTGCATCACCATGTTCAGCTCGTAGTCGTTCACGATTTCCACAGCGGCGCCCGGGTTGGACCGGAAGTAGTCTGAATAGGAAGCGCGGCAATCGGGATTGGTGTAGTAGGCAAGAGAATTCTGCACGTCCCCGGCGGTGAACTCGCCCCAATCGTCATGCCACCGGACGCCCTGGCGCAACTTGAAATTCCAGATCATTCCATCATCTGAAATGCTCCACTCCGTAGCCAGCGTCGGTTCGTATTCACCGTTATAACGATTTGCGTCGATCATGAACTCCATGGACATTCGGTAATTCACCACGCCCGAACCGGTCACCTCGCAGTCCAGCATAGATTCCAGTGAAGGCGGGTCCAACACCACGATGAGCCGTTCCGTAACCAACTCTCCCTCCTGTTGAGTTGGCTCGGCGGTCGGCCTGGGCGTGGCCCCCAATACGGACGCGCGTTGCGTCGGAGTGGGCAGGACGGCGCCGCTTGCCGCCGGCGTATTGGTCGCCCGCACTACCGGAGTATTCGTGGGAGCCGCAACCTGCGGGGCGGCCGCAGCTGGAGCAGTTGGAACGGCTGGAGCCGCCGGAGCGGCCGTTTCCTGGGCTCCGCCGCATCCTACGAGGAAAGTCGTGAGGGCCAAGGTGGCAATCAAAGCGATTGCCGGAAATTTCAGTGCCCATCTAATTGACATGTGCTCTCTCCAAGTTCGCATTCCGTTGGAACTCCTTGATGCGACCAGCGTGCGGCAGCAACAGTCCCCACCATTCGGTAGCGTACGCAATATAGGTAAATTCGTTAATCCGAGTCAAACGCGATCCAATGTGCGTGTTGTACGAAAATCGTAATGTTTCAGTGACAAAAAGCAGTGATACGTACGATAATTGCGAAACAGATAGGGAAGTACCGTTGATGATGACGGTATCTCAATGGCCCAACATCATTGTCGTAAATAAATAATATGGCGTGCCGCGATATATTGTCATCAGCGATAATAAAATCAGCGCGACGGTGTCGGTGAAACCATTCGATTCTTCAGGGTGATACGCTGCTTGCCCCCTGACGCCACATCCTCGGCGCAGCGTCAGGGGGCAACGCTTCTTCCATCGTTTGCCGTCAGGCGCTACTCACGCACGCCCTTCACGTACTCGAGGTAGATGAAGCTGCCCTGGTTCGGGCCCAGGAAGACGTACTCGGCCACCACGTCCGGGTCGATGGTTGCGCTGATCGGCATCGTCCACCCGGGGATAGTTCCCACTTCGTAGAAGATTTCATCCGAGACTTTTCGCCAGTCCTCCGTAGCGTCGGCTTCGTTCAGAGCCCTCAGCGCCTTGTTCTTGTGCTCCTGGATGGCGTCGCTGGTGTACGCCCGGAAGAAGCGCTCAGCGCTGAAGTAGAAGTGGACCCGAGTGTCGATGGGCGCGGCCGGCCCGCGGAACCCATAGATGCAGCAGTCGGTGTCCAGGCCTCGGTAATTGTTGCGCCAGTTGGAGAACTCGATGGGATCCAGTTCCGGCTCGAGGCCGATCTCAGACCAGAACTTGGCCATGGCTTCCATCTGGTCCGGCAGTTCCGGTACCCCGCCCAGGACGAACACCGGAACGCGGAATGAGAAACCTTCCGGATATCCTGCCTCAACCAGCAATTCGCGGGCCTTTTCCGGGTCGTACCCGTAGAGCTCGTCCCACTTGGCCTCCCAATCTGGGTTGAAACCGGCGGGGAAGTCGGGGACCAGGGTGGCAACCCATTGCCGCCCGCCAACGCCACCGTAGATGGCTTCGTTGATCTGGTCGCGGTCGATGGCCTTGTTCATCGCCATGCGGACCAGCTTGCCGGACTCGGTGGGCTCGTTCCAGGGCATCATCTCGTCACGCGCGGCAACGATGTCGTAGCTCGACCGGATCTCCGCCTGTTTTTCAGCGGACACGTCCGCGGGCACGCCCGTAGCGCCGGTGGAGAAGTACATTCCGCCGAACAGAGCAAAAGCCGTAACCGACCGCACGGAACTGTCCACCACCTCCAGGCCGTCGTCCACGGCGTCCTGGATGAGGGCCCGGTTGATGGTCGCAATGTGGGCTTCACGAGCCTGCATGATGGCCAGACGGGTGGCGGACTCCCGCACGTCCTTGATTTCAATCTCGGCGAAATCGGGGTTCACGCGCCAGTGGTCGTAGTCCACCCGTTTCCATTCCCAGCCCACGCCCTCTTCAAAGCTGACGAATTCGTAGGGGCCGGTGCGCGCGGATTTCGCCGCCACTTTGTCCCGGCTCTGGATGCAATAGTTCAAGGGCAGGCCGGCCTCATTGTTGCCGTAATCGGCTTCGCCGTTGGGGCATTCCTGGTCCCACTGGGCCTTGCTGCTGTGGGGGATACCGCGGTACCCGGAGTACCAGTAGACGAAATCAACGGCAGGGCGAAGCTTCATGTGGATGTTGACTTCGTAGTCGTTGACGACTTCTACCTCACCCCCCGGGTCGCTGCGGAAATAGTCCGAGTACGAAGCCCGGCAGTCGGGGTTGGTGTAGTACGCCATGGAATGCACCACGTCCTTGGCGGTGAACTCGCCCCAGTCGTCATGCCAGCGCACTCCCTGACGGAGCTTGAAGTTCCAGGTCCGGCCGTCGTCGCTGATGCCCCATTCCGTCGCCAGCATGGGTTCGTATGAACCATCGAAACGGCTGGCGTCCACCATCCACTCCGCGGACATGCGGTAATTGAGCACTCCGGAGCCCGTAACCTCACAGTCCAGCATCGACTCCAGAGACGGCGGGTCTGCAACCAGGATCAGCCGATCGGTGACCAACTCGCCTTCCAGTTGCGGCGCCAGGGTCGGCCGGGGCGTGGCCTGCAAGACGGAGGCGCGCTGCGTCGGGGTCGGCTCCGCGTCGCCGGCGGTCGGCGTATTGGTCGCCCGCACCACTGGCGTGTTGGTGGGCGCGGCAACCTGCGGAGCAGCCGTGGCCGCGGGAGCCGCCGGCGCGGCCGATTCCTGCGCTCCCCCACACGCCACAAGGAAGGCGGTGAGCGCCAGGATCGTCATCAGTGCGATTGCCGGAAGTTTCAAGTGCCGTCTGATTGACATGGTCTTCCTCCAGATTCGCGTTCAACCGTGTACCTTGACGCGATCCACGCGCGGCAGCGCCTACTCGGATCGCTCAAGAGCATAGGCACTATAGGGAATTTCAATCAGCCCAGTCAATCGCATTTTTGCCAATATTAGACACGATAACCGACGCATAATAGCCATGATATAACAGTATTCGTCTCAAACTATCGAAAAACCGCCAATATTGACGCTGTCAGTTACGACAATATAATATATTGTCATTGGGATTACGAATACGCAATATTTATTCTTGCAATGTATCACTAAAGGCGATACAAATGATGCCGCGGCGGCTATCCACACTTGGCAGGTGGACCAACCGCCGCGGCAGCCGATGAGCTTGCCGAGCGTGATGCAGCGCTACATCACCGCCTCCGCGATCCGGTCGATTTCATCCAGCGCACTGGCGTCGGTCGTGTCGCCCAGCCTGATGATCACTCGGTTGGCGCCAGCATCTTCGAACCGGGAGAGCGTGTCGCGATCCGGGGCTTGACCGAATACGGTGATGTCGATTCCCGATGGATCTCTGCCGGAGGCCTCGGCCAACTCTTCGATAGCGGCCTTGCCGGCGGCGATCTGCTCGGGGCTGGCCGCAGTGGGCATCCAGCCGTCACCCCATCGAGCGACTCGGCGGAAGACGTTGCGCGCGTTGCCGCCCAGAAGCACCGGAGGGCCACCCTCCTGGGCCGGCTTCGGATTGCACTGAACCGGCGGGAAATCGTAGTACTGGCCGTGGTATTCGGCGGCGTCCTGCGTCCACAGCGCGCGCATGACCTCGATGGCCTCCCGGGCTTGCGTCCACCGATGATCGAAGTCGCCGCCCATGATCTCCGTTTCCTCGCGCAACCATCCGGTGCCGATCCCCAGGATAAATCGCCCGCCGGAAAAACGGTCCAGGGTCGATATGGCGCCGGCGAGAACCAGCGGGTTGCGTTCCGGAATGAGCGTGATGCCTGTACCCAACTTGATCCGGCTCGTTACCGCCGAGGCTCGGGCGAGCCCAATATAAGGATCACCCATGTCCGCCATGTACGGAGGGATGGAGCCGTCCGGCGAACCGGGATATTTCGATGCCGGATTGACCGGCATGACCGGATGCTCGGGCAACCAAATGGACTCAAACCCGGCGTTTTCAGCCCGCGCGGCAATGTCCGCCACGTCGATCGAGTTGGTCGAGATTGACATATTCAAACCGATGTCCATCGTTGCCTCCAGAGTCAATATCTAATGCCGTGTTCGGCCCGGATAATAGCACTGCGCCCGGCTCGCGTCCATGCGGCGGTATAGCCGCCCAGTGATATACTTGACGACAGATTTTTCTTTTCAACAACCATTGCACGTTCATAATCAGGAACTCTCCTATGCCTCTGTACGTAATGCTCGCCAGCTTCACGGGTCGCGGCCGGCGAATGGGCCAGGATAACCCCAATCTGCTGAGCGACGCCGCGAATGATGCAGAGACCCCCACCAGCAAGGTGCTGACGCAATACGCCGTGTTGGGACGCTACGATTTCGTCATCATCACCGAAGCACAGGACAACCAATCCGCCGCCAGGCTGTCGCTGGATCTGGGCGTGCGCGCCGGTTTGAACATCGAAACGCTTCCGGCGCTGCCCATCGGCGTCCTGTCTGATGAGGAACACATCAGCATCCTGCGGGATGTGGCGGTGGCCCTAAACGTCCCCGGCGGTCCGGACGAAGCCGGCGAGGAAACCGACGATTCCTGGCGGCTGCCCGACGACCCGGACTGAGCGGCTGCGAAACCGAAGGCGGTAACTGGTATGGCCGATGCGCGCCCACCCACCGTAATGACCATCGCCGGCTCTGACTCGGGTGGCGGCGCCGGCATCCAGGCAGACCTGAAAACTTTCTCCGCGCTGGGCGTGTTCGGCACGTCCACCCTCACGGCGATCACCGCTCAAAATACCGTGGGCGTCAGCGCGGTGCACGAGATCCCCACCGACGTCATCACCGCACAAATTGACGCCGTGGTCACGGACATCGGAGCCGACGCGGTCAAGACCGGCATGTTGTCGTCCAGTGAGATTGTGGAAACGGTCGCCGATGCCATCCGACGGCACGGCATCGCCAATCTGGTGGTTGACCCGGTTATGGTTGCCAAGAGTGGGGATCGTCTCCTGCGCGAAGAGGCTATCCAGTCCATCTGCAACTACCTGATACCGCTGGCGGCCGTGGTCACTCCCAACATCCCGGAGGCAGAAGATTTGACGGGTCATGTCATTCGGTCCGATGAGGATGTGCGGGACGTCGCGATGCGCATCGTGGCCATGGGCGCGCGCTCGGTGGTGGTAAAAGGGGGACACCGGGACGGGCCGCCCACCGACGTTCTATATGATGGCAACGAATTCCAGGAGTTCACCACAGAGCGCATCCAGTCCACGAACACCCACGGCACCGGCTGTACGTTCGCCTCTGCCGTGGCCGCCGGGCTTGCCCACGGGCTGGACGTGCCCGCGGCGGTGGCCCAAGCTAAGGATTACGTGACCGCCGCCATTCGCGCCTCCTATCCGATAGGCCAGGGCCATGGTCCGTTACACCACTTCCACGCGTATTGGTGAATTCGACCCTGCGCTATAATCGTGTCTCAGTCAGGTTTTTTAGGTTTTCGACCAGCGCGCGAGACCCCTTGCGCGGAACGATGAGGTATTGCAGCCATGCCTGCTTTTGACGTGGTTTCCAGCCGGGTCAGCTTCCCGGAACTCGATGCCGAAATCCTCGATTACTGGAAGGAGCGCGACGTGTTCCGCAGGTCCATTGATGACCGGCCGGACGCTCCCCTCTTCATGATGTACGAGGGCCCGCCCACCGCCAACGGCAGCCCCGGCATACACCACGTGCTGGCCCGCGTCTTCAAGGACGTCATATCCCGCTATCGCACGATGAAAGGTTGCCGGGTGATCCGCAAGGGCGGCTGGGACACTCACGGCCTGCCCGTGGAGCTCCAGATTGAGCAGGAGCTCGGCCTGTCGTCCAAGCGGGAGATCGAGGAGTTCGGCATCGCCGAGTTCAACCGGCGCTGCCGCGAGAGCGTTTTCCGGTTCGTTAAAGAATGGGAGGTCATGACCGACCGCATCGGCTACTGGGTCGACATGGACGATCCCTACGTCACCCTGGAAAACGACTACATCGAAACCGGATGGTGGATCCTCAAGCAGCTGTGGGATCGCGGCCTGCTCTACCAGGATCGTCGGGGGGCTCCTCATTGCCCCCGCTGCGTTTCCAGCCTGTCCTCCCACGAGGTCGCGCTGGGATACCGGGAAAATACTCCAGACCCTTCAACGTTTGTAACCTTCGAGGCGATGAAGTGGCTGGATGGCGACGCGCCGGATATCCCCTCCTACTTCCTGGCGTGGACCACGACGCCGTGGACGCTGCCTGGCAACACCGCTCTGGCGGTGAGCGAGGATGCGGATTACTCCATCGTCGAAACCGCCAACGCCGCCGGCGAAGCGATCCGGCTGGCCCTGGCCACCGCGCTGCTGGGCGTGTTGCACGGCGATTACACGGTCACGCAGGAGGTGAAGGGAAGCGACCTGATCGGCCTTCCTTACCGGCCGCTCTATGACGCCTCCGAATTCGGCACGCCAGTCCGCCAGTTCCTCGCCAACGCAGACGGCCAGATCTCGCTGGAAGACGTTGACTCCTACACAACGAAAGTCGTGTCAGCTGACTTCGTGAGCATGGATGACGGCAGCGGGATCGTGCACATCGCGCCGGCCTTCGGCGATGAGGACCTCGGCCTGGGGCGGGAACACCAGTTGGCTTTCGTGCAACCCGTCGACTTGCAGGGCGTTATCACCGGCAGCTATCCCTTCGCCGGCAAGTTCGTCAAGGACGCCGATCCGGAAATCCTCGCCGACCTGGAAGCTCGCGGCCTCCTGTACCACCAGGGTGTTTACCGCCATACGTACCCGTTCTGCTGGCGTTGCGATACCCCACTCCTCTACTACGCCAAGACCTCCTGGTACATCCGAACTACCGCCGTCAAAGACCAACTGGTGGGCAACAATTCCCGGATCAACTGGTACCCGGAACACATCCGCGAGGGCCGATTTGGGGAGTGGCTGCGCAACAACGTGGACTGGGCCATCTCCCGCGAACGCTACTGGGGAACCCCGATACCCATCTGGCACTGCGACGGATGCGGCGAGATGGATTGCGTCGGCGGTGTGAAGGAACTGTCGCAGCGCTGCGGTCGGGACCTGGATGATCTCGACCTCCATCGCCCTTACGTGGACGAAGTCGCCTGGCCATGCTCGACCGGTGACTGTCACGGGATGTTCCGGCGGATACCCGAGGTGATGGACTGCTGGTTTGACTCCGGCATGATGCCACTGGCCCAGTGGCACTACCCCTTCGAAAACCGCGACATCGAGACCGATGGTCGGCTGCCCGCCGACTACATCTGCGAAGCCGTCGACCAGACCCGGGGCTGGTTCTACAGCCTGCACGCCCTGTCCACCCTGCTCAAGGACGACGTCGCTTACCGCAACGTCATCTGCCTGGGCCTGATCCTGGACGGCCGCGGCCGCAAGATGAGCAAGCGCCTGGGCAACATCGTCGAGCCCGACAGCATCCTGGATGCCCACGGCGCGGACGCTTTGCGGTGGTATCTGTTCACCGCGTCGCATCCGGGCGAGCCCCGGCGTTTCTCCGACCGCCTGGTGCAGCAGACCCTTCGCCAGGTGCTGCTGACCCTGTGGAACGTCTATTCCTTCTTCACCAACTACGCGAACATCGACGAGTTTGAGCCGTCACAGATACCCGAGGGCTGGCGACCGGAAGCCGAACTCGACCGCTGGATCCTGGCCGAGCTCAACCAGCTGGTCCAGGTAGTGGACGACCATCTCGACAACTACAATCCCACCGACGCGGGGCGCCGCATCGCTGAGTTCATTGACGTGCTCTCGAACTGGTACGTCCGCCGCTCGCGCCGCCGCTTCTGGCGGTCGGAGAACGACGCGGACAAGCTCGGCGCTTACGCCACCCTGTACCAGTGCCTGACCAACGTTGCCCGGCTCATGGCGCCGCTGGCTCCCTTCGTGTCCGAGCAGATGTACCGCAACCTGGAGTTGCGCTACCAACCCGATGCACCCGATAGCGTGCATCTGTCCGCCTACCCGGTGGCCGACACTTCGCTTATCGACCGGCCCATCATGGACGCGACCCGCCTGGCGATTCGCGTATCCAGCATGGGTCGCGCGGCCCGCAGCAAGGCTGGCCTCAAGGTGCGCCAGCCATTGGCGGAAGTGGTTGTCAAGACCCGCAGCGACGCCGAGCTGCAGTATCTGGGGCAGGTGCGTCCGCAGATCCTCGAAGAACTGAACATCAAGGAATTGCGGGCCGCTGACGGCGCAGGTGATCTCTATGCCCAGGCCCAGGAACTCGCCAGCGACGACGGCGACACGGTGGTGTCGGTAGCCGGCTACTCTGCGGCTCTCGACTCAGGCTACATGGTCGCCGTTGACGCGCGCATCACGCCCGAACTGGCCGACGAAGGCCTGGCCCGTGAGCTGGCCCACCGGGTTCAAAACTTGCGGAAGAATGCTCGATTCGAGATCACCGATCGCATCGTCACTTATTATGACGGGCCGGAAGAGGTGACTCGCGTGATGACCGTGCATGGCGATTACATCAAGCAGGAAACCCTGAGCGACGATCTGCTTGCCCCGGTCCCGGATGACACCGCCAAATCGGAAACGGCCCAGATCGAAGGTATGGAAGTCACACTGGGGGTGCGCCGCGCCAACGGCGCCTGACCGGTCATGCCGGAACTACCGGAGGTCGAAAACACCCGCCAGTACTTGATCCGTTCCGGGCTGGCGGGTCGCCGCTTGGGCGCCCCTGAAATCACCTGGGCTAAAACCGTTCGGGCGCCGTCCGTAGGGGAGTTCATCGAGGGCGTCGCCGGGCGGCGCGTTGCCGACCTACGGCGACGGGGCAAATACCTGATCGCCTCGCTGGACGACGACCAGTTTTTGGTCTTGCATCTGGGCATGACCGGCAGCCTGCGCATCCACGACGCCCAAAGCGAACCGCCGCCTATGGTCAGGCACACCTTCCCGCTGGACGACGGCCGGGAGATGCGGTTCATTGACCCGCGCAAGTTCGGGCACCTTTGGCTGCTTTCCGACCCGTCCGGCGCCATGCGGAAAATGGGCCCGGAACCGTTGGAACCGGCTTTCACGGTTGCCGTCCTCGCTGAGCTTCTAGGCAGCCGCAAGGCGCCGATGAAGGCCATTCTGCTCGATCAGTCAGTAGTCGCGGGACTGGGAAATCTCTACGCCGACGAAGCCCTGTTCCTGTCTGGCATACACCCGGAACGCGCCGCGAATGATCTGAACGACGACGAGACTCGCGCTCTCCACGCCGCAATCGTCCAGGCGTTGTCGCATTCCGTGGCCGCCTACTCCGCCGCGCGGGAAGCCGAATGGCCCGACCCGCCGGTGGCTCTCTCGCCGTGGTCGATCCCCAGATCAGCCGACGAACCCTGTCCCAGATGCTCAGGCGCGGTTGCGATGATACGGGTGCGGGGGCGCAGTTCGTGGCACTGTCCGGCGTGCCAGCCAGTCAGATGAAGGCATTTCGCAGTCAGAGGATGTTTTCGCTGCCGATGGCTGCGACGGCCAGAGACCGATTGTCGGCTTTCAGTGCGATCATGGCGTATCCTGCCTGGCGGCTCAGGATGTGCATGCTCTCGATGTTGACGCCAGCCTCTTTCAGGTCACCGGCCACTTTGGCCAACGCTCCGGGTTCGTCGGGCAAGCGGAGCACCAGAGCGTCGTCGCTGATTGCCTTGAAACCCGCCTGATTGAGAACATAAAGGGCTCGGTCGTAGCGATCGGCGGTCAGGATAATGGCAGCCTCTTCGCCTACCACCTGCGCATTGATCGATTCCAGGTTGATGCCTTCCGCGGCCAGGACCTGGCTAATGTTGGCAATGACGCCGACCTCGTCCTGAGTCATGACGATGATGCGGTTCAAGGGGTTCACTTGGTTCATAATGACCAATCTTTCTCCGAATCCGGTGGAGGAGTGAGCGAAGCAAGGTCAGCCGGCGCAGTCGGCGACGAGTTCGTCGATCATCTCCCGGCTGACGTGCGGCATGGTGATAATGTGGGCGATGTCACCTTCAGGGGCCATCTGCCACTTGCGGAACACTTCCCGGCGCGGGCGCGGGAACACCACCGTAACCGAGTTCCGGTGCCGCCAAGCGGATATCCCGCGCTCGTTGAACTGCCCCACCGCATATTCCGCCGTGTCCAGCATTCCGGCGACGACATCGCGAAACCCTCCATGTCCGCGCTGGGCAAAAGCGTACCAGATCATCAGCGGGGCCAGCGCGTTGCGGGAACCGGACAGGGTTGTGTCTTCAACGCCCACGTACTCGATGGCGCGACCCACCCGTTCCACGTAGGGACGCTTGGTCAGCACCACGCCGCAGGGCAGGGGCGCGCCGATCAGTTTGTGCCCGCTTACCGAAACGCTGTCTACGCCGGCGTCAAAGCCGTAGGGCTGAGGGTCGTCGACGAATGGCAGGATCATGCCGCTGAGTGCGGCGTCGGCGTGGATGTAATGGCTGGTCACCGCCTGGTCACTCAGGATGTCCCGTATCCGGCCGATGTCGTCCACCGCGCCGCGCATGGTGGTGCCCACGTTGGCCATGATCACGGCGGGCAGGTCACGATTGACCCGGATCATCGCTTCCAGGTCATCGTAGTCGATTTCACCATTTTCCTGCCGCCTGATCATGATGTGGCGGGCGTTCAGCACCCGCACGTTTTTTAGCACGCTGTAGTGCGTTTCTTCCGAGAAGTAGAACATTGCGTTGGGGAACAGCTCCCGTGCCAGGTACAGACCGTACATGTTGCCTTCGGTGCCGCCGGAAGTCACGTAACCCCAGGCATCCTCCGGCGCGAGGCGCATCAATCCGGCGAAAATATCGATGACCTCTCGCTCGATTTCGTGGGTATTGCCCCAGAAATTGCTCGGGTAGAAGGGGTCACCGACATTGTTGATTGAGTAGTCCAGGAAGGGCACCAGAGGGGAGTAGTCGAAGTCCTGATTCACTGGATAACCAATTTGTTGCCGCGTGGCAGAGTGAATATCGCTCAACAACTGATCCAGCCGTTTTTGGATTTCCGGTTGTGGCAAAGCCTCTGGCATCGATGTGGTGGTTGACGCTAACACGTTGGACATAATCCTGGCTCCAATGGTGAACGGCCCGTTGCGATGGTCTTCTTGCGGGCGGGGCCGGCAGTCTCTCAGTTGCCCGGCGGACGAGATAGCCACTCTGCGTATCCGATCCGGAGTGACGTTGCTGGGTCCGTTGCCGGTCGCCGGTTAGGGTAGTGAAGATGAGCCCAAACCGCAATGTGGGATGCAGCCCCACGGATTCCACGTGAAGGGACCTTGCCTTGCATCAAAGGCAATGTTCGTAATCGGTCGACCATGTCGGGTTGCACTGAGCGCGGACGTCGGCAATAGCGTTAGCGGGCGCACAATTCCCAGGGACAGGTATTCAGTTAACAATCATTGCGCTTTCATGGGCAGGCGGATCGTTACCTTGGCGCCCCTTCCCGGTCCGTCGCTTGTCAATGCAATCGCACCCCCATGTCCTTCAACGATAGCGCGGGCAATGGGCAGCCCCAGGCCGGTTCCGCCTATCCCTCGACTGCGCGACCGGTCGGTGCGATAGAACCGTTCGAAGACGTGGGTCAGGTCCGCGACGTCGATGCCCAAGCCGTCATCAGTGACAGAGACTACCAGCGCTTCGTCGCCTTCGGGCGCCGCACGGAGCACGATCCTACCGCCGGCTTCGGTGCAATGAATGGCGTTGCTGATGACGTTGCCCAACGCTTGGCTCATGCGCACCCGGTCCAGGTCCAGGTCAGGCAGGTCGCCGCATACTTGCAGGGAGAGTTCAACCTGTCGAGCCTGGGATTGCGGTTGCCAGCGCTCGACCTCCGTCGCGAGCAGTTCGGAAACCGAGCTCGCTTCGAGAGCGAGCCTCAACTCACCATGGTCAGTCTCCGCAAGCCAGTTCAAGTCGGTCACGAGACCACGCAGCCGGGCCACTTCCTGGATGATGTGGTCTGAAGCGTCGTCCGGCGCCTGTAGTCCGTCGTGCAGCCCCCTGGCCTCCAGTAGGATGACGCTGAGTGGTGTGTTCAGCTCATGAGCGATATCGTTTATCAACTGGCGTCGGAGTTCGCGCTGGGTTCTCAGGGCCTCGTTCATATGATTGAAAGCCTCGCTCATCTTTCCCAGCTCGTCCGAGGATGTAACCGGCAGGGAGGTTGACTCTCCCTGGGCAATGGCCTGAGTTGCTTCCGTCAGAGCCGTCACAGGTGCGGTGATTCGTTTGGACAGCCAGACGGCGAGCACGATGGCGACCGCGACCGTCAGCGCTCCCCCGGTCAAGGTGATGAACAGGAGCGCGTTCAGAAACCCGTGAGACTCGGTGGACAGGAACTCGCGGTTCACGTCCACGTAGACGTGACCGACCGGCCGGTTCCCGGAGAGGTCGAATACCGTTTCCCGGTGCCCTTCCAGAGGGGGCGGTGCGACTCCGGGCGGTACCTGGGACAGATTGTCCTTCACCACCAGACCGTCGGCGTCAACGATGACTACGCGCACCCGGTCGTGTTGATTTCCCTCGGAGTGTTCCCCCTCCCTTTCTTCCGACCGCTCCATTCGTGGCATCCCGGCGTAGAGGAATCCCCCCTCCGACAGCGCCTGGTCCACCGTCGCCCATCCGCCGGCGTCCGTGTACTCGCGGCTAAGGTTGCGGGCAAGCTGATCCGCCCGGTCTCCGCCCACCCGTTCCACGAACACCCCCAGGCGGGCCTGCGTCGCGTAGTAGCCCACACCTATGCTGGTACATACCGTGAGCAGCACGACGAACACGATCGCCGCCAGGATTCTCCAGCGCAGGGATTTCATGCATCCTCCACGACGAACCGGTAACCCGCGCCGTACACGGTCTGGATGGGCTGCCTGCTGTCGCGGTTGATGTGCCGGCGCAGTCGGGCCACCTGGTTGTCGATGGCGCGGTCAAACCCTTCAAACTCGTCGTTGAAGGTGAGCGAGATCAGCTGGTCGCGGGTGAGCACCTGGTTGGGGTGACGCATGAAGGTCGCCAGCAAGGCAATCTGTGCCTGGCTCAGGGGCACGGGCTTTTCATCGACCGTCACCGTCCGGGCGGCTTCGTTGAGCGTGATGCTGCCATGAGTGAGGACTTGCTGCACCTTGCCTTTGACCCGGCGCAGCACGGCGTGGGCGCGGGCGATGACCTCGTCTGGGTCGAAGGGTTTAACGATGTAGTCGTCGGCGCCGCTGTCCAACCCGTTGATGCGCTCTGCATGGGCCTCCCTGGCGGTGAGCATGATGATAGGAACGTCCGACTCCCGGCGCAGGATCCGGCACAGCTCCACCCCATCGAGACGGGGCAGCATCAGGTCCAGGATCAGCAGGTCAGGTTCCAGCTCCCGAGCCAGGTCCAGACCGGCTGCGCCGTCATGAGCGACCTCGGCCGAAAAACCGGCGCGTTCGAAGTAAACCTTGACCCAGTTGGCGATCCTGGTGTCGTCCTCGACAATCAATACCGCGCCGCTCATCAGCAGCCCTCCGGCGATGTTTGGCAGGACGCGGCGTCTCCAGGGAGACACCGCGTCGACAGGCTGGTGCTTTTGGGACTGATTATCTCACCGTGAGCTACAGGTCGAAATCTGCCCCAGAGAGTTGCAGCGGTTCTATCCGCCACCGCGGCGCTCTCCGCCGGATCCGTGTTCGCCGCGGGAACCATGTTCGCCACCGGACCGGCCATTGCCACCGTGTTCACCTCCGGCCTCACCGCCGCCAACCTCGGCGTGAGCCACCCATCCGGTGAACGACGCCTGGGTCGCGGGCAGGTAAACCCCAATGGCCTGTCCCGGAGCCATGTCCACCGGCACGGTGGGCCCGAGCTCGGCGCCGTTGGACAGGTGAACTTCGATCCTGACCTGGTTCAACACGTTGCCTGTAGTGTTTTCGACAGCGCCGATGAAGGCGTTGCTGGCGGCGTCGTAGTTCAGGACCAATCGGGCGCCGCCCCGGATGGCATCGAAAGTTTCATCCAGAGCCAGTAAAGCCCCGCTGCCTTCTTCGCTCCCCGATGCGCCGCTCTCGCTGCCGGAGCCTTCTCCGCCGGGACCGTGGCCCTCGCCGCCGGCTCCTTCACTGCTGCTGCCTTCTGCGCCATGCGGAAGCGGGCCAGGGCCGCCGCAGTCAAATACCTCCATGTGGATCACGTACCCGTCGAAGGAGACCCCAGCGAGGTTGGGCTCGCTCGACACCGGGATGCTGGAAGTGGCCTGCTGTCCCGGATTCAGGTTCCCCAACTGGTCGGGTCCCAACTCGCCCACCGTCCGGGCACCGGACTTCAGGTGAGGTTCGGCCTGCACGTAGCACAGATTCTGGGAGAGGGTGTTCTGCACCGTTGAGCGGACGGTCTGGGTGGCCGCATCGTAGCTGGCGGATATGGCCATCCCACCAAGCGCGCCGTTCCAGGTCTGATCGAGGGGAGTGATGGGGCTGGACATGGCAGCTTCCCTGGCTGCTTCGTTGCCGGCTCCGCTGCTCTCCGGACCCTCCGGGCCATCGGGACCACTCTCGCTGCCGGCCTGAGCGCCCTCGGCTCCGCTGGCCTCATCGCTGTCGGAACCGCCGCCTTCGCCGCCAGAGCCGTGTTCACCGGCGGGTTCTCCGGTTGAGATTTCCTGCGTCGCGGTGGCCCTGCCGGCATCCCGGCCTTCGCCGATAACGGTGTCGTTGCCGCATCCCACCAGGACCGCCGCAGAGAGCATGACGGCCAGGATCGAAGCGCCCAAGAATGTCCTCGTCATTAACTTCTTAATAATCATCTTTTCGCCTCCTTGTTTGGATTACCCACTTTGGCTACAAACCAAGTTAGAGGCGAAATGTCGCAGAATTATGTCGCGAAGAGACCATGATCGGAGATCTGCGAAACGGGATTGACGAGTGACCGACTGTATGGTGAGGCTCCCTGGATGCCGGCGGCAGGAACCAAGTCAACAAGCATCACGCCAATCACACCGCTTGCCGGGACGTAACCCAGCGGGATCAGGGTTATCGTATGAAATTACAATTGCGTCACTCCGGCGAGAGCCGGAGTCCAGAGCCCATGATTGGCTTGATACTGGCAAGATAAAAGCCGACTTCGGTCACTGGGTATCGGCTTTCACCGGCATGGCGGCACTCAAAACGTTCCTATGAGATAGTCCTGCGGCAGGATCGGCGTTTATTGACGGCATCGCAAGTCCGCCCGTACACTGTGAATGCCAAGCGGATCTACCGCCGGGTGTAACGCCGGCCGTCCGCGTTGATAGCTTACAAGCTACGGCAATTGTCGTTGGAGGCTTTTTATCATGGCCGGTTACCGCAAGCATGAAGCGCAGGAATGGGCCTGGCAAACCTTGAAGGGGCAATGGACCACGCTGGTCACGCCCTTCACGCCGGACAACCAGGTGGACACTGATGGCCTCCGCCGGAACATTCGTCATGTCCAGAGCTTGGGCGTGCGCGGCGGCGGTTGCACCTGGAACATGGGCGAATTCTGGAGCCTGACCGAAGGCGAGCGTCGCCTGGTGATGGACACGGTGGCCGACGAAGCCGCCGGTCATTGGCTCATCGGCGCGCACGTGACCGACACCTCACTGCGGGAAAGCATTGCGCTGGCCCAGCACGCCGAACGCCGGGGCTTCGACCTGTTGATCATTGCTCCCTCATACATGGTGACCAAGACTGAAGACCAGGTGGTCGACTTCGTGCGCCAGGTGGCCGAAAACACTGAGCTGGCGATGATGTTTTACAACTCGCCCCAGTTCGGCATCACCATCAGTCCGCAGGGCTTGAAGCGGCTCTGCGCCATCCCCAACGTCGTCGGCGTCAAAGAAGCAAGCTTCAATCAGCAAATCTCCATTGAAACCCACCTCCTGGTGGGCCGCGACGCGGTCATCAGCACACCGGACGAGTGGATATTCCACAAGGCCAAGGAACTGGGCTTCCACCAGCAGGTGATGTTCGCCAACACCTCCGACTGGCGGTTCGACACCCCCCGGCATAACTACTACACCCAGTTCATCGACCGGGCCACCGCCGGCAACCTCGATGTGGACTTCTACAACCACTATTTGAAGGACATCAAGGCGCTGTCCGACAAGTGGTGGGGCGGCACCATGAAAAAAACCGGCGGCGCTCTCCCCGTGGCCATGTGCAAGGCTTGGGGCGAAATGATGGGCATGGCCGGTGGAAGCGTCCGCGCGCCGCTGCATGACCTTACTCACGAGGAGAAGGTCGAGCTGTGGAGCGAGCTGGAACCCCTGCTCCCACGGGCCGCAGCACCGGCCGCTCCGGCGCGGGAAGTGATCCACGGGCGCCCACATGCCCCCTGGCTCAACGGCAACGGCGCGCGCGATGGGCGGAGCGGCCTTTCCGAGTCAGGCATGATGCTGCTGGTGAGCGCCCAGAACCGGGCCGAGGCACTGGAAGCCGACCGGGGCGGCGCCGACATCATCGACCTGAAGAACCTCCAGGAAGCCCTGGTGGGATCAGCACATCCCAGCCTGGTCCGGGAAGTGCGGGAGCTCATCTCCCCCGAAAAGCACGTCAGCGTTACCCTCGGCGTCGTGCCCAACCAGCCGGGCACCGTCGCGATGGCGGTCCACGCCGCTGCCTTGATGGACGCGACCTCAGTTAAAGTCGGCTTCCAGGTTGCGGATTACGAAACCGCCGTTGAGGTGCTGCGGGAGTCCCGAGCGGCCATCGGCAACGCCGAGACCAAGCTGATCGGTTCGCTGTTCGCCGACAACCTGCTCTTCGAGGGCGGTCTCGATCCCCACCTGATGGGCCAGTTGGCCATCGACGGCGAGTGCGACGGCTTCTTGATCGACACTCTCACCAAGGACGGGCGGAACCTGTTCGACTTCATGCCGGAACCCGTGTTACGGGACATGGTGATGGAGGCCAAGCAGGCCGGCCTGAGCACCGCGCTGAGCGGTCACCTCAAGCTGGAGAACCTGGACGAGTTGGCACGCATCAACCCCGACATCGTCGGTGTCCGCGGTGCCGTGTGCTCCAGCGGCGAGCGAGACCGCGCCGTGGCCTGGGAAGCTGTAGCCTACTTCAAGGAGCAGCTGGATCTTCGCAAGACCGGCGTGATCGACGTGCGCGCTCCCGTGGGTGTTGCCGCCACCGGGAATGGCTACGGCAACGGAAATGGTCATGGAAACGGTTGGACTGTGATCGATGGTCGCGGTAAGAACTGCGCCGGCGTCATCGCCGCTTTGAGTCGCCAGATGGAGTACGACCGCGCTTCCTTCGTCGAGGCCATCCTCCACGACGCCCTGAACATCTACGACGTAATCTACTGGGCTGAACAGGCCGGACATCGTCTGTTGACCCAGCGCAAAGAAAACGACGGTACACTCAGGGTGCTGATCGAGCCCTACGGCAACGGCAACCACTGATTGCCTGACGGACGACATAAACGGACTTTCTCTGGGGCGGGGGTGATCCCGCCCCAAACGATTCCGGTTGCCGGTTCGTTGACCCGGTTTTCGGCCCGCCATATAATCCCCGCAGACTGACGCCAAGTGGGTATTCCGCAAACGAGATCACCCGCACGCTGGCGTCGGCGTTGGAGGGCTGATATGGCTCGTTTCGACTACCTGGAGCCGCATTCCCTTGATGAGGCGCTCGGGATGCTGGAGGAACACGGTGACCGGGCCCGACTGGTAGCAGGGAGCACCGATTTTCTGGTCCGCTGGCGCACCGGGTTCTGGCGACCGGAGGCTGTGGTTTGCATGCAGCACGTCCCTGGGTTGGACGGCTTGAGTTTCAACGATGACGACGGCCTGTCCATCGGCGCGATGGTCACGGTCCAGGACATTGAGCAGAGCGAGGTGGTCCGGACTCGGTATCCGGCATTAGCCGCCGGCGCCACCGCCTTCGCCGGTGTGCAGGTGCGCAATCTTGCCACCGTCGTCGGAAACGTCTGCAACGCCTCGCCGGCCGGGGACACGCTGCCGGCGCTGCTGGCTTACGACGCCCAGTGCCGCATCGTGGGTTGCAGCGGTGAGCGCTGGTTGCCGTTGACTGACGTTTTCGTGGGCCCCGGGCAAACCGCGCTGGCCGCGGGCGAGATCATGACGGAGATCCGTCTGCCCACTCCTCCGCTGAACTCCGGCGGCCTGTACATCAAGCACAGCCCGCGCGGCGCGATGGATATATCTGCCGTGGGAGCAGCCTCCGTGGTAAGCATCGGATCCGACGGTGCCTGCGCATCGGTACGCATCGCGCTGGGCGCGGTCGCGCCGACGCCCATGCGCGCCTTCGGAGCCGAGGGTCGCCTGGTAGGACAAACGCCAACCGACGCCAATATTGCCGAGTCGGCCCGGATTGCGGCCCAAGCCTGTAGTCCCATCGCTGACGTGCGCAGCGGCGCGGAGTATCGCCGGGAGATCGCCCAGGTGCTCACCGAGCGCACTTTGAGACACGCCGCGCAAACCGCGGTCGGCGGCGTTGCCGATTACGATGATATCCGGCGTCTGGCCGTGCAAACCGCCTGGTAACCGGCCCACGAGGTTGATGAGATGAAACAGCCGCTCAATCTGAACGTCAACGGCGAAAACCGGCTGATGCTGGTGGAGCCGGACTATTCCCTGCTGGATTGCCTGCGCGACGACGCGCATTTGACCGGAACCAAGAAGGGCTGCGATGAGGGAGACTGCGGGGCCTGCACCGTCCTCATGGACGGCAAGCCGGTGACTTCGTGCCTGGTCCTGGCCCACAGCGCCCACGCTTCCGCCATCACCACCATCGAGGGCCTGGCCAGAGTGGATGGTCTCAGCCCGGTGCAAAAAGCCTTCGTGGAGCACGGCGGCCTGCAGTGCGGGTTCTGCATCCCGGGGCTTATCATGTCGGCTACCGGGTTCCTTCAGGACAACCCGAACCCCACCGAGGAAGACGTCCGCTTCGCCATCGGCGGTAACCTGTGCCGGTGCACCGGCTACGCCCGCGTGGTAGAGGCGGTCATGGCCGCGGCTGAGGAAATGCGAACAACTAGCTAACCGTCCCGCTCCAGCAACGATGGAGGCACATGCAATGACAACGCAGTTCAAAGTCTTGGAGCGCAATCATCCTCGTGTCGATGCGTACGATAAGGTCACCGGGCGCGCCGCCTATGCGTCCGACGTATACCTCCCCGGCATGCTGGCGTGCAAGTTGCTTCCCAGCACACGAAACCATGCCCGCATCGTCCGGCTGGACACCAGCAAGGCGGAAGCTCACCCGGGCGTGCGGTGCGTCATCACCGGAACCGATTTCCCGGATATCCGGTACGGGTCCGGCGCCCTGCGTGACCGGTACGTCATGCCGCGCGAAGTCGTAAATTTCGTCGGCGAACCCATAGCAGCGGTGGCTGCGGACGACGAAGCCACCGCCCAGGAAGCCGTCGAGCTCATCGAGGTTGAGTACGAGGACCTGCCGTCGGTGGTCAACCCGCTGTCCGCAATGGGTGCTGACGCTGCCACGGTTCACCCGGAGTTGGAGGAATACGAGGGTTACGGGTTCACCTTGGGGCACAACGTCAGCACGCTGCTGGACGCGGACCGGGGAGACGTCGAACAGGCTTTCCAGGACGCCGACGTCGTGGTGGAGGACGTGTACCGATCACAGGGCATCAACCAGGGTTTCCTAGAACCCATGGCGTGCGTGGCGGATGTGGAACCCAATGGCCGCCTGGTCGTTTACGCTTCTACTCAGGGTCCCTACCAGATCCGGGCCGCGCTGGCCGGCGCGCTCGAAATCCCGGTGTCGCGGATCCGCGTGGTTCCCATGGAACTCGGTGGCGGTTTTGGCGCCAAGTTGCGGCTGGCATTTGAGGCTTTCCCTGCCCTCCTGGCGATGAAAACCGGGCGACCCGTGAAGTTGGTGAACACCCGCGAGGAAGTGTTCACCATGAACGGCCCGCGCCTCCCCGTAACCAACTACATCCGATCCGGGGTGATGCGCGACGGAACTATCATGGCCCGCGAAGCTTACACGATCTTCGACGTGGGAGCGTACCTGGGCGCCGGCCCCAACTCCGGCATCGGTCACGGCATCGGGGCCTACAACGTGCCCAACTTCCGGCTGCGCTCCTACGGCGTGTACACCAACAAGATCTACGTCGGCTCTTACCGGGCCTCCGGCGTCGCCGACATGACATTTGCCGTGGAGTCCCACATGGACCGCATCGCCCACGAAATTGGGATGGATCCATACGACCTGCGGGTGAAGAACGCCCTGCGCGAAGGCGATGTTTCCGTAAGCGGGGCCGTGGTGCCCACCAACGGGCTCATGGAAACCCTCGAGGCGATTAAGGAAAAGATAGGCTGGCCTCGGGATTTGGAGGACGGACACGGAGTTGGCTTGGCGCTGTGCGAGTGGAGGAGCGGCAGCGGCCCGTCCACGGCGTCGATCAGTGTCAACGACGACGGGACGGTGAGCCTGCTGACGGGTTCGGTTGACATCTCCGGCAGTGACACCTCCCTGGCCGCCATTGCCGCCGAGGCCCTGGGTATCCCCATGGACAAGGTGATTGTAGCCAAGCGCGACACCGACCTGGCTCCATACACCGGGCAATCGGGCGGCAGCCGCATCGTGTACAGCCAGGGCACTGCGGTGCAGCGCGCGGCTGAGGACACGGTGCGAAAGCTCACGGCTCTCGCCGCGGAGCGGCTGGGTGTCCCGGAGGACGCGCTGGACTGCGAAGACGGTCGCGTCTACGTGATGGATAACGAGCCGCAGGGCCTGACGTTCGCCCAATTGGCTGCCGCCAGCATCACCTCCCGCGGCGGCCCGATCATCGGAACTGCCGCCCTTTCCAGTATGCCTTACACGCCCGTGTTCGCTGCTCAGGCCGCCGAGGTCAAGGTCGATCGACAGACCGGCCAGGTCAAGTTGCTCCGTTATATCCAGGCCCAAGACGTTGGGACCGCCATCAACCCCATGGCCGTCGAGGGCCAGTTGGACGGCGGAGTGGTTCAGGGCATTGGACGGGCGCTGACCGAAGACCAGCAATTTGACCCGGAGACGGGCGCGGTTCGGAATCCATCCTTCGCGTCCTACCTGATGCCGCTGGCCATCGACCTGCCGGAACTGGAGAACGTGCTGATCAACGTGCCGGCGCCGGATGGGCCTTTCGGCGCGCGCGCCGTGGCCGAGCCGCCCGGCTTCGGCCCGCCGGCCGCCATCGCCAACGCGGTGTACGACGCCGTTGGCGTTCGCGTCAAGGAGTTGCCCCTGTCAGGGGAGCGCGTGCTCGCCGCGTTGAACGGGCAGAACGCTGACATCGACTTCGACGTGGATGCTCTCCGTAGAGCGGAGGGTCTCGCCGCCGATTGATCCACAACAGTACGACTTTCAACGAGGGCGGGCGCCAGCTCGCCCTCGTTTTTTGTTGGGTCAGTCGGCCCGGCCGTAAACGTGTGACGGTGTCACGATCACCGCGTAGCGACGGTCGTCCAGCATGGCCTGGTCGTATTCCGGCCAGTTGGGATGCTCTTGACCGGCGGCGGTGCGGAATACTTCGCGCAGGGTTTCCCGATACTCGTCGGCCGATACTTCACTGGCTCCCACCAGCCGGGCCTCGCCTTCCAGAACGAGGAAATTTCGCCAGTCGCCGGTGCCCACCAGGATCGTGCAGCGCGGATCTCGCCGCAGGTTGCGGAGCTTGGCCCGATCTGCGGTGGTCGTAAAGGCCACCCCGTCCCCGTACAGCCCGCACGTGACGATACTCATCTGTCCAGCGCCGTTCCGTCGAAAGGTGGTCAAGGCGCCGTTATGGTTTGCCGACAAAAATTCGCGTTGAGCTTCGTTCAACATGGGATGCTCCTTACTTGATTGGCAATCTGTCTCCAGCCAACTTCCGTGCGAGGATCAACTCAGCCAGAATTGAGAACCCATCCCAGTTTTCAGCACCTCGATTCTGACCGGGAACAGGTCCTTGAGTTCATCCAAGTGGGTGATTACGATGATCTTCTCGAAGTCTTCCTGAATGGACGCGATGGCATCCACGATGCGCTCGCGCCCGGCCGCGTCCTGGGTGCCGAAACCCTCGTCGATGAACAGCGTGGGCAGGGGCAGTCCCATCCGCTGCGCCAGCACCTTGGACAAAGCGATGCGCAGGGCCAGGTTGATGCGAAACGCCTCACCGCCGCTGAACAGATCATAACTGCGCGATCCCAGTTCGTCGCTGACCAAAATATCCAGGGTTTCCGCAACGTTGCCCGATTGCCGGACCCGCTGCGTCTCCAGCTTGACCGCCAGCCTGCTGTCCGTCATCCGCCCCAGCAGCAGGTTGGCCTCGGCTTCAATCCGGGGTACGGCAGCGTCGATGAGCATGGCGGGGACGCCACTGCGTCCGAAAGCGTTGTAGAGGTCGGAATAAACGCCCTGCTCCGCGCTTGACGCCGTCCGGCGGTTCTCCAGGGCGTCAATCTCTTCCAGGTACGAAACTCGGCGCTCGGCGTCCCCGTGCAGCCGGCCTTGCCGGGCCAGCAGCGCGTCTCGTTGGGTGGAGAGACTTGCTACGGCTTCGTCAGCCTCCGTTGATGCTCGTTCGATTTTAGGGAGATCTGCAACCGCCGACCGAGCTTCTTCCAAAGTTCCCTCGGCTTTCCGCAACTCTTCACAGAGCCGGGACAGATGGCTCCGGGTTTGTGTCAACGACGCCTTGTCCTCGGGCAAGCGAGAACGCGCGTCCTGCAGTCTCCGCAATTCGGAGTCCCAGTGTTGTAGCGAGCGGGCTCTCGTCGTGGCGTTTTCCAGGCTCTTTTCATCGTATCCCAGTTGAGCGACCGCTAAATCCACCTCGGCCAATGCAGCGCGCTCGACTTGGGCGAAATTGTTCTCCGACAACGCCGCCTGCAACTGCTCCAGGCGCGGAAGCGAATTTGCCAGCTGTTTCGCCGCCTCGTCGCACTGGCGCCGTTCCTGTTCCATACGACCGCGCTGTTGCTGGAGTCGCGGTTGGCGCTGGGAGATGGAAGAGTCGCGTTGCGCAATCCTGGCCTGCAGCTCCTCATGCCCGGCAGACAAGCTATTCAAAGATGTCTTGATCTCGTCGTGGTGCGCCAGTTTGGCCTGGATCTCGGCTTCGTACCACGCCGTGATGTCGCCGCAGGAGTCCTCGGTGAGCGGGGCCCGGCATAGAGGGCAAACGGCATCGGCGGATCGAATCTCACGTTGCTTTGCGCGCAGATCCTTGCCCTCAGCGATGCAACGATCTAGATCAGCCTTTGCCAGCGCGATGTCGCGCTGCAGGTCCGCGGATTCGGCGATCTCCGCTTCCAGGACGGAACGGTCCGCGGCGAGCGCCCTGTCTGCCTCTGTCAGCGCCTGGAGATCCCGGGCAAGGCTATCGGCGCGGGCGGCGGAAGGCCGCAGGGTGTCGTCCAGGTGACGCTTCAACTGGTTCGCTTCGGCGGTCGTTTCGGCCCAAATGCGCTCGATGGCAGCCTGCAATTCGCTGCGCCGATTCCGCAGCCGGTCGTACTCGGATCGCGAAGCTTGCAGGCGTTCCATATCGGTGCGCGCCGCTTCCAATTTCGAGGCTCCGGCGCAGATTTCGGCAGAGCGCTCCTCAAGTGCATGAGCATGCGCGATGCGTTGCGCGATGGCGGACGCAGCAGTTTCAGCATGATCGATTTCGGTGCGCAGACTGTCGATGCGATGACCTGTGGCAGCGGCCTCTGCCTGCGTCTGGCGCAACCCGGCGACGGCTTCCCGTAGCCGCTCAGCTCTGGCATTTGCATCCTCGATCCGTTCGTCCAAACCTTGGAGTTTTAGCGCTATTTCGCTGAGTTCTCCGGCCGGGTCCGGTATGCCGTCCAGCAGATTGCGATTCTGCGCCAGCGCCCCCTCTGTGCGGACGACTTCCGACTGCCACTGGTCCCTATGGCCGGCAGCGGACGCCTGAAGGGTCTCATAGAGCCCAAGGTCGAGCACGGACGACAAGACGGCTTTGCGTTCTGCGGGCGTCTTGCGCGTAAATTCGTCGGAGCGGCCTTGCAGGAGGAAAGCGGTATTCACGAAGGTCGTGTAGTCCATGCCGACGAGGTTCTGGATTTTCCAGTTGGTCTCTCGAACCGAATTCCCGCTCATGGATCGAGGCTGCCCGGCATCGTCCAGAATGAACAGGTCCACCTCGGTGCGACCCTGACCGGTGCTGCGCCGACGGCGGATGGCGCGGTGTTCCTGCCCCCGGGCCAGAAAGTCCAACTCGACCCGGCACTCCGACTCCCCGTAGGCAATCAGGTCGTTGTGGTTCTGGGTGCCGGTGCGCGCCTGCCCCCAGAGGCACCACGTCATGGCGTCCAGCAGGGCCGATTTGCCGTGGCCGTTGGCTCCGCACAGGCATGCCACGTGAATGCCACGCAGATCCAAAGGCAGCACGTCGTCTCGGTAGCAAAGAAAGTTGCGGACCGAAAGCCTGAGCGGGATCATGGTGCCCCGATTTTATCACCAGCCGGATGACGCCGACCGATGCCCCGCCATGGCATGGGCGATAGTCCGGAGAGTGCCAGCGCTCGGCGGTGTTACAATTTTGTCGAGGAAACGCACAGACGATGTCACTCGCTGATACTAATTCCGCCAAGGGAACCGATCCCGTCATAGTTGTTGAGGATCTGCGCAAACGCTATGGAGATATCCAGGCGGTTGACGGGATTTCCTTCGAGGTGCGGCGCGGCGAGATGTTCGCCCTGCTGGGGCCGAACGGTTCCGGCAAGACCACCACCGTCGAGATTATCGAGGGGATGCGCACTTCGGACAGCGGACGCGCCACTGTCGCCGGCATCGACGTGAGCCGCAACCCCAAGGCGGTCAAGCAACTTATCGGCGTGCAGTTGCAGAGCAGCGCATTCTTCGAGCACCTTAAACTCGCCGAACTGCTCAAGATGCTGGGCAGCATTTACCAGGTAAAGGTCGACCCGGATCCCCTGCTCGAGGCGGTGGACTTGGGTGAGCGCAAGTCGGCATCCTTTCGCACGCTGTCGGGTGGGCAGAAACAGCGGTTCGCCATCGCGGCTTCGCTGGTGAACGACCCGGACGTCGTGTTCCTGGACGAGCCGACCACCGGGCTGGACCCCCAGGCCCGGCGCTTGATCTGGGATCTGGCGAAAACCTGGAAGCAGGAAGGCCGCACCGTGGTCCTGACCACCCACTACATGGAGGAAGCCGAGGAACTGTGCGACCGAGTGGCGGTGATGGACAGCGGCAAAATCATTGCCATGGCGTCGCCCTCTGAGCTGATTGACCAGTTGATTTCCCGTGGTTTCCACCGGGAGCAGGAAGTGCGGTTGGCCACGCTTGAGGATGTGTTCCTCGACCTGACCGGCCGTTCGTTGCGGGAGTTCTAGGATGCCCGCCCGGCCGGCCGTTTATCTGACCTGGTGGTCCATCAAGATGTGGTCGCGGGACCGCGCGGCCATGTTCTGGACCTTCTTCCTGCCGTTGGTCATTATGGTTATCTTCGGCTTGCTGAACTTCGGTGAACTGGGGAAAGTAGATCTGGGGATAGTGGATGAAGCGCAGAACGAGGCGTCGCGGCGTTTCATAGCAGAGGCCGAATCCGCAGCTGCGCTGCGCGTGAATGCGGGCGCGGAAGAACACGAACGGGCAGCTCTGGCCGATGGGAAACGCGATCTTGTGATTATTCTGCCGGCGAATTTCGGCCCCTCTTCCAACGAGCCGGGGGCCGTTTGGGAACCAACCACGGTTCAAGCCCTGTACCACGGCAGCCGTCCCGGCGAATCCCAAGTCGGATTGAGCATATTGCAATCGGGCATCGACGATATGAACTTTGCCATCAGCGGCTCCGAGAGGGTGGTGACTCTGACCGAAGAAGCGGTGGAGGCGCGGGACCTGGGTTACATCGATTTCCTGATGCCCGGCGTCATCGGCATGGCGATCATGCAATTGGGATTGTTCAGCGTGGCATTCAGCTTCGTGACGATGAAACGCGAGGGCGTGCTGCGTCGGCTCCTGGCAACCCCATTGGATCCGACGTCTCTGTTAATAGCCCAGGTGATCACCAGGCTGATCGTCGTGCTGATCCAGACGGTGATCCTGGCCGCGGTCGCCGTCTTTCTGTTCGGTGCCGAGTTTGCTGGCAATTTCTTCGCGGTGATGCTGGCGGCGGCAATGGGCGGAGCGGTTTTCCTAGCGATGGGGTTCGCCGTGTCCGGCTGGGCGCGCACGGAGCAGCAGGCAGCGCCCTTGGCGAACATCGTATCGCTGCCCATGATGTTCCTGTCGGGTGTATTCTTCTCCCGGGACGTTCTCCCTTCTGTCCTGCAGCGGATCACGGATTTTTTGCCGCTGACCTATCTGGTCGAAGCCATACGGGGCATGACTGTGGAAGGGGACACGGTTTTGATGCAGTGGCCGAATTTTCTGGGCTTGGCGGTGTGGCTTGTGGTAGCGTTTGTCATCGCCAACCGCACGTTCCGCTGGGAATGACGCCGCCAACCTTACAATAGAAGCGCCGAGGCTACGGGAGTGTGCCGGGATGTTTGACAATCTGACCGATCGATTGACCGGAATTTTCAGCCGTTTGCAGGGCAAGGGCCGGCTGACGGAAAAGGACATCGATGATGCGCTGGGACAGGTGCGCCGGTCCTTGCTCGAGGCCGACGTCAACTTCCGCGTCGCCCGGGAGTTCGTGGCCACGGTCAAGGAGCGCGCGCTGGCCGGCGAGGTTTTGGAGAGCCTTTCCCCGGGTCAACAGGTGGTCAAGATCGTCCATGAGGAATTGACCGCCGTCCTCAGCGCCGGCGACCACCGGCTCACCCCAGCCAGCCAGTTGCCGTCGGTGCTGATGCTCGTCGGGTTGCAGGGGTCCGGCAAGACCACCACCGCCGCGAAGCTGGCGTTGCAGATGAAGCGGCAGCAACACAGCCCGATGCTCATCGCCGCCGACCTTCGCCGCCCTGCGGCCATCGCCCAATTGCAGTCGTTGGGGAAGCAGCTGGACATCCCGGTATATTCGGAGGAGCCGGGCACCGCCACCCCGGCCAGTGTAGCCGCCGCCGGCGTCAAAAGGGCAACCGAGTTGGCGTTGACGTGGGCCATTGTCGACACCGGTGGGCGCCTGCACATCGACGACGAGTTGATGACCGAGTTGGAAGAGGTCAAGCAGGCGGTTTCGCCCTACCAGACCATCCTCGTCGTCGATGCCATGACCGGCCAGGATGCGGTCAATGCAGCGGAAGAGTTTCATAAGCGCGTGGGACTTGACGGGTTGATCCTGTCCAAGATGGACGGTGACGCCCGCGGCGGCGCGGCGCTGTCGGTCACCCGCGTAACCGGCGTCCCCATCAAGTTCATCGGCACCGGCGAACGCAGCGACGCCCTGGAGCAGTTCCACCCGGACCGCATGGCCTCCCGCATCCTGGCCATGGGCGACGTGCTGACTCTGATCGAGCGGGCCCAGGAAGCGGTGGACGAGGAGAAAGCCCGGGAACTGGAACGCAAGATGCGCACGGCATCTTTTACGCTGGACGATTTTCTCGACCAGATCCAGGGCGTGAAAAAGATGGGCGGTTTGGCTTCCGTAATGGAAATGATGCCCGGATTGGGCCGTCAATCCAAGAAGATGCAGGGCCAGCTGGACGAATCGGAGCTCAAGAAAACCGAGGCCATCATCCGCTCAATGACGCTGGAAGAACGGGAAAAGCCGGAGATCATCAAGGCCAGCCGCCGCCGCCGCATAGCGTTGGGCAGCGGCACGAACCCCTCGGACGTGAACCGGGTGCTCAACCAGTTCAAGCAAACCCAGCGGCTGATGCGCCAGTTCTCCAACAACCCCAAGGGGTTGATGCGGATGCTGCGCTGACCGACTGCCCTCCGAGTTAATCAGTCATTCCCGCGAAAGCAGGAATCCAGAGGCTCGTGCGAATGAAGCGTCCTGGATTCCCGCGTGCGCGGGAATGACGATTAGGAACCGGCAACCCGCCCGGAACGCAGCGCCGCGAACAGGTACGACGTAGCGTAAGACCTCCACGGAGACCAGCGTTCGGAAAATTCCAGCAGTTGGCCGTCGTCGATCTCCACGCCATCGAAGTACAGGCTGCTGACCGTCTTGCGCAGCGCCAGGTCACCGACCGGGAACCCGTCAGGGCGGGCCAAAGCGCGGACCAAAACCCACTGCGCGGTCCACTGCCCGACCCCCCGCATGGCCACCATCCGCTTCACCACCTCGCCGTCCTCCAGGTCGTGCATGCCGTCCAGGTTGTTACCCGAATCCAGCGCGGCCCGGGCGATTCCCTGGATGTACTCCGCCTTGCGGTAGCTCAGCTTGAGTTGGCGCAAGTCATCCACTTCCGCAGTGGCCAGGGATTCGGCGCGAGGGAAGGCATACCATTCGCGGTCGATGATCGTCGCCCGGACACCGTAATTCTCGACTAGCAGACTGCGGATTATCCGGGAAACGTTGGTTGCAATCTGCTGACCCAATACCGCCTGAACCAGTGCCTCATAAACTGATGCGGTGCGCGTGTTGTGGTAGCCGTAGAAATCTCCAACGACATCGGCTAGCACGGGATCTTCGGTCACAGCATCGTAAAAGGGCCGCAAGTCCTGATCGCACCCGAGCAGCCAGGCGATTTGTTGCGCCGCACGATCAACGTCGGATTCAGTGAGGTCGTCTCCGGTCAGATCCACCGACAACTCCGGCTGATCCACCGTGCCCACAGAGCTGATCCTCGCGAGGACGGCCTTACCGCCCAGGTCTAGGAGCCGGATGTAGCAGCCATCGACGTACTCCTCGGTTTTGAACGGCTGCTCCCGGGAATAATTGGGCTGCCCGGCGGTCAATTCAAAGTCGTAGGGCGGCACCGGACGCACGGTGGTGACCAGGGTCGTTTCCATCAGATTCGCACCTCGCCAAGATTGGAATACCGAGCGCCGCGGGGCGTCAGCACGCTCCGGTACAACCGAACGGTGTCGGGACGCCAGCCGCGAGTGGCCGGGAGCCTGGCCCCGGCTACGGCATCGGATATCGCCTGTCGCTGCCTTGCGTTGACTCGATCACGGACCCGGCCCAGGGTCAAGTGGGGCCGGAAGGGGCGGCGATCCATTGGCCAGCCCAAACCGGAGACCGCTCGCTCGGCTCGCTGGTGCAAGTCTTCCAAGCCTTCCGCGCCGCCGGATACCCCAGCCCAGATCACCCGTGGGTTCCGGCCCGCGGGGAAGGTTCCCAGAACCGATAACGACAGCACCGGGGAGCTGGCATGAGAAAAATTCTCGGCTATGGCGTCTATTATTCGAGGCGCCACACCGGAGTCCGTGGCGCCGAGGAATTTCAAGGTCAGATGTATCCCATCCGGAGAAACCCAACGCACGCCGTGGGGCAGTGCCCGGCTCAAATCCGCAATCGTTTCGCCAAGCTGCCCGACCCACTCCTCGGGCAACGGAAGCGCGATGAAGGTGCGGAGGGTTTCCGAGCCGGTGGTCACGACTTCAACTCAATTCGCCAGCGGTTCAGTTCCCGATACCACGCTGCCAGATCATCGAGAGAATAACGTGCGTTGGCCGGGCTGGGATTGGGCAGAACGAACACGTGGCTGGGGCCGATTTTCAGATCCTGCCTGCCCAGTTCGATGTTCCCAGCGGTTTTGATCCCCTCCCCGTGGCGAAGGTAGGCACGATAGGCGGTGAGCCCGTGGAAACAGGCAATGCGGGGCGAATTGCACAGCAGCTTTTCTCGCAGAGCCGGCGCGTCCCGGCGGTAATCGGCAGACGCAAGGCCCGATGCCTGGCTGGTGGGGCGCTTCACCACATCGGTGAAACCAATTCCGTGTGCCAGCAACGCGGCGTCGTCTTCCGGGCCTACAGGACGGCCCACAAGGTTGGCGGCGGACACAGCCCTCCAAAACCGGTTGCGCGGGTTGGCAAAGTAATGGCCGGCCTCCACCGAGCGGGTCGAAGGGTTCAGACCGATCAGGACGATGTCCAGGCCGGGCCTGAGATAGTCGGGCAGGGTTTCCATGGATGCACAGCCGGCATTCACCAAGAACGACGCGTTGCCTCCCATTATGGCGTCAAGATCGCGCTGTGGCAGGCCGGCAGACCGGACATAATCGATTACTCGGCGATGGGCAAGCAGCGGGTAATCCGTTCCAAAAAGGATCCGGTCGGGTCCGGCGGTCATGGCAGTCGCGGCGATCGCTGACGGCCGATACAGAAAGGGAAGCGCGGCGGTATCGTACCAAACATTGCTCAGGGCGTCAGCAATCTCCGGCATGGCGGCATAGAAGGGCAGCCCGCCGCCCAGATGGGCGAACACCGTTCGATTTTCCGGGAAGTTAGCCGCAAATCGCAGTAGATCAGGGGGCGTGGTAGAACCTTTGCCCGGATACTGGTGCCCCACAGGTTCCGATGCGTGAACCACTATGGGCGCGTCGTGGGAGCGGAGCAGCGCCATCAACGGCTCCATCACCGCGGCGTTGGCTATGTCAAACCCCTGGGTGTCGGCGTGGATTTCGCCAATGCCGGAAGCCCCGGCATCCAGGCACCGCGACGCCTCGTCCGCTGCTGCGTCGCCCCAAGCCGGATTTACGGATGCGAAGGCAGTTATCCGATCAGGATGAGACGCAGCCGACCGTATCAGGTAGTTGTTGACCTCCGTGGCTACGTCCGGATCGGTCCAGCCAAAGCCCATGGCAACTGCGTGATCGACCCTCGCCGCATCCATGTCCCTGAGCAGCCTGTCCACATCGGCGAACCGGCCGCCAGGCTCCGGAAACAGTGCGGCATACGTGGCGTCCCGTGCAGCCAGTTCATCGTGTCGGGGGCCGAAATCGGGAGGCAGAATATGGCAGTGGCTATCGATGATCATCAGCGGGAGTATTACCGTGCGTTGGATCGCGATTCACCAAATCAGTATAGCCCACTGGCGGGCGCGAGCCGGCCGTAACATTCATCTGATGCCGCTCATCCTGAGATTGTCGAAGGACGTTCATTGCCATCGACGGATGGTTCGACAGGCTCGCCATGAGCGGGTGAAAGGGGACTTCGGAAAGGCCCTGGCCTTCGAGCAGAACTTATAGACAGGGTTTCGGGCCGGGAATATAATCTTGTCGGCTCGCATTATTACCCTTTTGTATATCGCAGGTGGCGTTTTGGCAGCAGTCGACCAACCCCTACAGACCGTTGAGGAAATGCGGGCAACGTCCCTGCAATTGCGGCGCGACAGCCTGGAGATGATTTATGGCGCCGGCAGCGGACATCCCGGCGGTTCATTGTCGGAGATCGACATCCTGGTCGCCCTCTATTTCGGGATAATGCGCTACGACGCCGGGGACCCGACCTGGCCGGAACGGGACCGGTTCATCCTCAGCAAGGGCCACGCCTCGCCGGGATTTTACGCGACGCTTTCGATGGCCGGATACTTCGGCCGAGAGGAGCTTTCGTCCTATCGGAAAACCGACGGCTTGCTGCAGGGCCACGCTCACCCCATGACGCCGGGCGTCGAAATGAACTCCGGTTCGCTCGGGATGGGATTGTCCTTCGCCCTGGGTCACGCTTTGGCGGCCCGGCTTGACGGGAAAGACTACCGAGTGTTTGCGTTGCTGGGGGACGGCGAATGCCAGGAGGGCGAAGTGTGGGAAGCCGCGATGTCCGCGGCGCACCACCGGGCCACCAACCTGACCGCCATCGTCGACCGCAATCGCATCCAGAACGACCGGTTCACCGATGAGGTGATGACTCTGGAACCCCTGGCGGACCGCTGGCGCGATTTCGGCTGGAACGTCATAACGTGCGACGGTCACGAACACGCCGAGGTGTTGCGGGCTCTGGAAGCCGCGTCGGAGGGCGGGCCGACGGCGATCATCGCTAACACCGTAAAGGGAAAAGGCGTCAGCTTCATGGAGAACAACCCCGCTTTCCACGGGCGCGCGCCCAACGCCGAAGAGTACGAAGCAGCGCTCAAGGAGCTGGCCTGATGGCGACACAACGGGCATCCGCGGCCACGCGGGAAACCTACGGCCGGACCCTGCTGACCATGGCCGACGACCACCCGGACATCGTTGTCCTGGGCGGTGACCTGAACGTATCGACGTTCGTGCACCTTTGGCGGGACCAGTATCCGGAGCGGTTCTTCGATTTCGGCCCAGCCGAGCAGAACATTGTCGGTGTCGCCGCTGGGTTGGCCGCCGCGGGTAAGGTGCCCTTCGTCAGCACGTTCAGCGTCTTCGGGACCGGCCGGCCTTACGACCAGTTGCGGGTGCTGGTATCTCAGCCATCACTTAACGTCAAGCTGGTCTGCACCCACGCCGGAATCCTCACCGGCGAGGATGGAATGTCGGCCCACGGGATCGAAGACCTGTCGCTGATGTGCGCGTTGCCGTCGTTCACGGTGATTACGCCGGCCGACGCCCCCGAAACCGAGCAGGCCGTGAGGGCCGTAGCCAGCACGCAGGGGCCGGTTTACGTCCGGCTGCCCCGGGCGGCGACGCAGATCGTGCACGACAACGGCTACCAGTTCGAAATCGGCGCCGCGGACGTGATGAAGTCCGGCGGTGACGTGTCCATCATCGCTATGGGGTCGCTGGTGGCGCCGGCGCTGGACGCCGCCGATAGCCTGGCCGGACAGGGGATCGACGCGCGGGTGGTTAACCTGCACACGTTAGCCCCGGCCGATGAAGCGGCAATCGTTGCCGCGGCGCAAGAGACGGGCGCAATAGTGACCGCCGAAGAGCACTACGTACACGGCGGGCTGGGCAGCGTAGTCGCCGGAGTGCTGGCCCGAAACTGTCCTGTACCGGTGGAGATGGTCGCGCTGCACGGGTACACCAGCTCCGGCCCGGCCAACGAGCTGATGGAGAAGAATGGGCTGACCGCGTCAGGCGTAGAAGCCGCCCTCCATCGAGTTCTGAAGCGAAAGGGCTAGGTTGAACCGTCTCGCCGATAACCGGCTGACGATTGATCACATGGAGCAGGATCCGGTCGGGCTTTGCTCCGCCGTTTCCGGCGCACCCACGGGGCTGGGCGACGCGAAAAGCTGCCGCCCAGACGCTCAACACAGACCCTTGCCCAGTTAGTCTTGCGACCCGGACGGCAGCGGCAAACCTGCTGCCGGCGTTACGTAGTGCGCCCGGATCGATCCGCAGCTAGGACGAAAGGTGTGTGCGCATGGGCCCCGTGATCGTCTTCGCGCTCGTTGGGTTGTCGGTGTACGCTGTGTTGGTTGCGGCGATCCTCAAACGAGGACGAGAGGGCAGGCTACAAACCTCCACGAACCTGCTGATTTTCGGCGGCTTCTGTCTGGTCTTGGTGGGGGGGTGCTTGATAGCGTCGGCCATTGGGCCATTCCGGGTCTCCACGGATGGGTCGCAGGAATTGGGCTTCGCGGTAGTGGTCATCGGTTTGCTTGGTGGCGGGGCGTGTATTGTTATCGGCGCCGTCACGGCGCTTGCTGGCGTAGTTTTGAAACTTTTTCCTGATCGAGAAAGATGACCGGCCGTCGCGGACGATAATCGGAAAACGGATGCCCGTACTTACTGGGCACGGAGCGCCGAATTGCGTCAGATGGTCCGTTGCCCCAGCCCCGAGCAGACATCAGCCGCATTGTCGGAGGGAATGCCAGCGATGCGGTGAAGGGCACCGTGGACGAAATTCGGCGGGCCGGTCAGGTTCCCGGCCCGGGTGGCGACAGCGGGCCATGCCCCCGGCCATTGCCGTTGCCGCCGGGGTAATCGTCGTAGCCGGCGTTGCTGAAAACTCGAATTTCGTTGCCCTGGAAGACGTGAAAGTGGTGGGTATCACGCTCGGTGCCCACGGTGTTCAGCATATCGGCGTCGATATCGGAGAGGATTTCCTCAATCTGCTCCGGGGTCACGCTGGGGGTGACGGCTACGGCAACATGGGCCAGGCCGGGCATGAAGTGGGTGTCAATGCGGCCCACCGGCTGCTCCCCGTCAAGGATCAGGTATGCCTCGGAATGGGGAGTGCGGACTTCGCGCTCGTAATCGAAGGGCATCGCTCCGGCCTCACCCGCGAATCTGCCCGTTGCCGCGGATAATCCACTTGTAGGAGGTCAGTTCGCGGAGTCCCAATGGCCCGCGGGCGTGGAACTTGTCGGTGCTGATCCCTACCTCGGAACCGAAACCAAACTGGGCGCCGTCGGTGAAACGGGTGCTGGTATTGTGATACACGGCGGCAGCGTCCACCTCGTTCAGGAACCGTTCAGCCGCTTCGCTGTCCTGGGTCACGATGGCTTCAGAATGGCCGGAGCCGTAGGTTTGGATGTGGTCCAGAGCATCGTCCAGGCTGTCCACCACCTTGACCGCAGCAATGAGCGCCAGGAATTCCCGGCCCCAGTCGTCCTCCTGGGCGGGAATGGTGTTCGGGCCGCTGTCCGGACCGAGAATGGTCAGCGCGCGATGATCGCAACGCATCTCGACGCCGGCTTCGTGCAGCTGGCCCGCAATTTTGGGCAGGCAGCGGCCGGCAACCTCGGAATGAACGAGAACGGTGTCCAGGGCATTGCACACCGTAGGCCGCTGGACCTTCGCGTTATAGATGATCCTGGCTGCCATCTCGGCGTCGGCGTCGCGGTCAACGTAAGTGTGGCAGACGCCGACCCCGCCGGTCAGCACGGGCATAGTCGCGTTTTCGGCCACAAAGTTGATCAATCCGGAGCCACCACGCGGCACCAGCAGGTTGATCTCGTCTTTCATCTGGAGCATGACGTCTACCAGGGACCGGTCGGTGTCGCCGACGAACTGGACCGCATCGGTGGAGAGGCCGGCCTCGCCGATGGCCCGGTGAACTAGGTCAACCAGCGCTGAGTTGGATCGAAGGGTCTCCTTGCCGCCACGCAAAAGGCAGGCGTTACCCGACTTGAGCGCTAGCGCGACGATGTCGGTGGTGACGTTCGGCCGGCTCTCGTAGATGCTGGCGATAACTCCCAGCGGGATGCGGCGCTTCTGGACGTCTAGGCCGTTTTCCAGGGTGAAGCCCTCGATCAGTTCTCCCACCGGATCCTCAAGAGAGGCGACCCGGCGAACGTCGGCCGCCATATCGTTCAGCCGATCCGAGGTGAGGAGGAGCCGATCCAGGAAAGCCGCGTCGATACCGTCGGCCTCCGCGTCACGGTAGTCCGCCTCGTTGGCAGCCAGTACCGGACCCTGCTCGTTCTCCAGCGCCCGGGCGATGTTCTCCAGGGCATGGTTGCGGATTTCGGTGGGCATGCGGGCCAGCACGGCGGAGGCGGCCTGGGCGGCCACGCCCTGCTTGCGGAGGCGGTCGACGGCATTCATTTATGGTTTCTCCCGACGCGAGTTCGCGATTGCGATTAGATCAGGACCAGGTTGTTGCGGTGGATGACTTCCTGGCCGTAATGGTATCCCAGGGTGTCGACGATGCGGTCGGAACGCATCCCTTGGATCTGTCCCACGTCGGCGGCCGAATAGTTGGCAATTCCGCAGGCAACGTGATTATCCGCGAGATCGGATACGTAAATGATATCGCCCCGGCCGAAGCTGCCCACCACGTTGCGGACACCGGCGGGCAGCAGGCTCACCGCGCCGCGCCGCAGGGCGGTTACCGCGCCGTCGTCGACCACGACCTGTCCCCAATCGGTGTCGCCGACGCGCGACAGCATCCAGCGCTTGCGAGCCTCCAACTTGCTCTGGGCCGGCTTGAAGAAGGTGCCCACCGGCTCACCGCGCGCGACGCGCAGCAAGGCATCCGGGTTGCGTCCTCGGCAGATGGCCATGGCGATGCCGGAGGTGGTCACCAGGTGGGCTGCGTGCAGCTTGGTGGGCATTCCGCCCCGCGCCCAGGCGTTCCGGTGCTCGCCGGCCATGGCGAATACGCTGTCGTCGACAGAGTCGACCGTTTCGATACGCGAGGCCGTCGGATCCGAGCCGGGGTCGGCGGTGTAAAGGCCGTCCACGTCGGACAGGATGATCAACAGGTCGGCATCGATGAGGGCGGCGATAAGGGAAGACAGGCGGTCGTTGTCGCCGAATACCTCGCCAATTTCGTCGGCTGCCACCACATCGTTCTCGTTGACGATGGGAACGACGCCAAGATCCAGCAGTGAGAGCAGCGTGTTGCGCACGTTGAGGTAGGATTGCCGCTGCGAAAGGTCGTGCAGGGTGAGCAAAACCTGGGCCACCCCGAGGTCATGGCCGGCGAACAGATCGGCGTAGATGTGCATGAGCCGGCTCTGGCCCAGTGCGGCGTAGACCTGCCGGGTAGGTATATCCGGGATCTCGGCCGCCGACTGACGGCCGGCCGCGATGGCCCCCGAAGTAACCAGGAGCATCTGGACCTCATTCACCTTCTGGAGCAGGGCGATCTGGGACACGAGGTCGCGCATGACGCTGATGTCCAGCGCGTCGCCCGCGTCTCCGGTGAGCACGCCAGTTCCGGCCTTGACCACGATGCGATGGTAAGGAGATGCGTGCGTTGCCTCGCCGGATTCCAGCGGCAGTGTGGCGGCGTCGGTCATGTGCCGCGAGATTGACATGGCAAGATCCGGATTGTTCATGGCAGGGGTTAGTGAATTATATCACCAGGGGTATTCGGTCCCGCTCGAAGAACCCGGCGAGCGGATGTCATATCACTTGGACACGGGCGACCAACAGGCGTACAATTTTCGCGCGGGGCTGGCCTACGGTCAGTCCCGTATCGGCGTGTGATCAACAACCAACCATTGCCTGGGTGAAAAATGGCTCTGACCGGACTGCTCTCTCTCTTCGCTGCACAACCGAGGATGCGGCAGCATCTGCGGAACCTGGAGCGGCCGGGCGCACGGGGGAACTTGGCAATCGACGGCGACCACCAGGCAGTGTACGTCGGGGCGCTTTGGCAACTGCAACAGCGGCCCGTTGTGGTGATCACGCCACGGCTGGAGGACGCCCGGAGGCTTCACGATCAACTGGTGGAATACCTGGGTGACGAGGCGGCGGTATATTTGCTGCCAGAACCCGAAGTGTTGCCATTCGAGCGGCTGGCGGTCGACGCGCGAACGGGCAACCAGCGGCTGTCCGCACTGGCGGCGCTGGCAAGCTGCGATCCCAGGGACGCGGAAGGCGCCATACCGCTGGTAGTCACTTCGCTTGCTTCGGCGCTCCGGCTGACGCTGTCCCCTGAGCTGGCGACCGGTCGCCACCCAACCGTGGAAGGCGCCCATGAATTGACGAAGGGCCGGAGAATCGGGTCAATTGACGCGCTGCTCGCTGCCTGGATAGAACTGGGATACCAACGAGAACCCCAGGTAGAGATCCCCGGAACCTTTAGCCTGCGGGGTGGCATCCTGGACGTTTTTCCGACCAACGCCGGCCTGCCCTACCGGCTGGAGATGTGGGACGACGAAGTCGACACCATCCGGCGTTTCGATCCGGAGACGCAGCGGTCGGTGGGCGATGCCGAGCGTGTTGCCATCGTGCCGGCTCGTGAGCAACTGCCGGAGCTTTGCGACGCCGCGTGGTTCGACGAACGGCGTGGCAGGATAGACCTGAGCGCGTGCAACGGGGGTACCGTCGCCCGGTTCCAGGAAGAGCTCGCGCATCTGCTGACCGAGCCCAACCCCGAAACACTGGCCTTTTACAACGGGTTTCTCAACCGTCATACGCTGGCCGATTACCTGCCCGCGGACGCCATCATCGTGATGGACCGGCCCAACCGGCTGGCCGGGGAAGCGGAGGAACAGGAGGCAAAGTACGAACAGCAGCGAGCCAACCGTCAGGACCGGGGCGAGTTACCTTTCGGTTTTCCGTCGCCGTCCGCAGATTGGGACAGCATCACCCAGAGGATGCGCACGGATGGCATAGCTACCGTGAGTATGGAGCGCTGGGGCAATGAGGAATCCCCAACGATGTTGCAGTCGCTGCCCGACCAGAGTGCCGGGTTGACTCACTTCACCGATGATGTGGGAGATAGGGTCGCCAGTGGCGGTGCGGTGGTTACCGTCACGCAGCACGCCGCGCGATTGGTCCAAGTGCTTGAGGAAGCCGGGGTCGCGGCGACGCTGGAGGACGGCCTGCGGGCCCGTCCCCGGGCCGGTCGGGTACAAGTGCTCACGGGCGCGCTTAGCCGTGGGTGGCAGACGGAAGCAACGGACAACGAGCCGGCGGTTGCGGTTTATAGCGACGCCGAACTGTTCGGCACCGTCAAAAGACGGAGCTACCGTCCATCGCGCACACGAAGAGATCTTGGTGATGCGGTGTCCTTGGGTGATCTGACCCCCGGCAGTTTCGTCGTGCACATCGACCACGGTGTCGCCAAATTTGTCGGCACCGCCCAGTTGGAATCCACAGGCGATGACCGGGAGTACCTGGTGCTCGAATACGCGGAGGACGACCGGCTCTACGTGCCGACGGAGCAGATCGACCGTCTGGGCGCATATGTGGCCGCCACTGATCAGCCGCCGACCCTGACTCGACTCGGCGGAAGCGAATGGCAGCGCATCAAGGACCGCGCCCAGGGCGCCGCCAGGGAAATCGCCGAAGAGCTGCTCCGGCTGTACGCGGTCCGGGAAACGGTGACCGGGCACCGCTTCGGCCCGGACGCGGCCTGGCAACGCGATCTGGAAGATTCGTTCCCATACCAGGAGACTCCCGATCAGATGCAGGCCATCGACGAAGTCAAGAATGACATGGAAGCCAGCAAGCCCATGGACCGTCTGATCTGCGGCGACGTGGGTTACGGCAAGACCGAAGTCGCGCTGCGGGCAGCCTTCAAGACGGTCAACGAGGGAATGCAGGTCGCCGTCCTGGTGCCGACCACGGTGCTGGCCCAGCAGCACTACGCCACCTTCGCGGAGCGGCTCGCTCCCTATCCGGTAAAGGTGGAGGTTTTGAGCCGGTTCCGGACCCACAAGGAGCAGGACGAGGTGGTCGGAGCGGCCAAGTCCGGCATGGTGGACATCGTGATCGGAACTCACCGCATCCTGCAAAAGGACATGGGGTTCAAAAACCTGGGGCTGGTGATCATTGACGAGGAACACCGGTTCGGGGTGGCGCACAAGGAACGCCTGAAGCAGATGCGCGCCGAGGTGGACGTGATGACGCTGAGCGCGACGCCCATCCCCCGGACGCTGCACATGGCGCTGGCCGGCGTGCGGGACATGAGCGTGATCCACACGCCGCCGGAAGCCCGATTGCCGGTCAAGACCTTCGTTTCCGAAGACAGCGCCGAACCCGTGCGCGAGGCAATATTGCGGGAACTGGAGAGGGACGGACAGGTGTTTTTCCTGCACAACCGGGTGCGCACGATACACAACATCGCCGAAGAGCTGGGCAAGCTGGTGCCCGAGGCTCGAATCCTGGTGGGCCACGGCCAGATGCCCGAATCGGAACTGGAAGAAGTGATGGTGGCGTTCGCCAACCGGGAAGCCGACGTGCTGGTCTGCACCACGATCATCGAGTCCGGTCTGGACATGCCCAATGTGAACACCATCATCATCGACCGGGCGGACCGGTTCGGCTTGGCGCAGCTCTACCAATTGCGCGGCCGCGTTGGCCGTGGCGACCACCGGGCCTACGCCTACCTGCTGTTGCCGGACAACCAGGAGATCACCGAGGCCGCCAGCAAGCGCATCCACGCCATCCTCGAAGCCAACGAACTGGGGGCTGGGTTCCGCATCGCCATGCGCGACCTGGAGATCCGGGGCGCCGGGAACCTGCTCGGCGCGGACCAGAGCGGACAGATCCACGCGGTGGGCCTGAACCTGTACTCCGAGTTACTCAACCAGGCGGTGCAGGACCTGGTGAACGGAAACTCCGGTGAAACCAGCGCCGCGGCTGAGCCTCCGCCCCGAATTGATCTGCAAATGCCCGCGTTCATTCCGCGGGGATATATCGAGCACATGCCGGCGCGACTCGCTTTCTACCAAAGGCTGTCCAACATTACCGACCGGGCGCAGATTCCGGCGGTTAAGGGGGACATGGAAGACCGTTTCGGACCCGTCCCGCCGGAGGTCGCCCACCTGCTGGCGATCACAGACCTGCGCTGTCTGGGCGCGGCCGCTGGAGCCGAATCCATCGCCAGCGGCGCCGACGGCATCATCACCGTGGTGTTTCGGCATCCGGTGGGAGACGCGCGCCAGGCGTTGCAAAACAAGATGGGGCCAGGAATCCGGGTCGGCCGGCGCGACATGGAAGTGCGAACGGCCGGCGATACGGATTTCGGCATGGCGCGCCTGGGGCGAGCGTTGCGACGAGTGGCATCGTTCATCGACGAAATGCGGGCGGCCATGGAAGCAGCAGAATCCGCTCAGACTACTGCCCAGGTACCGTCAGAAGCGCCGGCGCGGGGCCGACGACGGCGACGTCCGGTGAGGCAACCGGTCGCCGCCGACTGAGCCTTATTCCTCACTCAGGGGTTCCAAGTCTGCCGTCGTGCGCAAGCCCGCGGTACGGTTCCCCCGACTGCGGCGCCGCAGCTGCACGATGGCCACGATGACGATGATGATTACTACAACGATGACGGCAACGATCACCCCAATGATGATCCACATCTCTGCGTCAGAATACTTTGTAGATACCGATACCTGGAGCCTGGCGTCCGGAGCGTCGGCAGCGGGATTTTGGCCCAGCGCGCTGTAATTCCAACGCTGGATCTCGGCCAGGCCGCCGCCGTATTCCATGATGTCCCTCAAGTCTGAGGACTTCACCACGAGAGCCATGTCCATAGTGACGAATTCGTCCTGGTCACTTCTGGTTTCGTTCCAACTGTCCACGTATCCGCCCAGCGATTCGACCCTCTCCCTGATCTGCTCGGCGACGGACAGCGGATCGGAGGCCGATAGGTACAAGGATGCCTCCAGGTCCACGTTGGATCGAATGGCCAGCGTGAAACGGGCATTGGACACCTCGTTGAGTGGCGCCGGTCCTACCGAGGTTAACTGCCGGCCCGACGCCGCCCCCAAGGTTGCTGCGTAATCCATCAATGGAGCCAGGTCAGCGGGCTTGACGAATACGATCAAATCGACCGCGCGCCCCTCACCTGCATCGTATGAACGCTTCTGGCCTACGTAACCGTCCAGTGCGCTAACCCGGGCAACAACGGCATCGGCCACGGCGGACGGATCACCCGTGGTGAGCTCCAGATTGCCCACCGGAGGATCGGCAGCGTACTGCGCGGGCAATCGCAGGTTGACCGTGATAAGAGAAGTGGCGACGCGGCCGGTCAGATCCCGCTGAGTGGCTTCGACGTGCTCAATGTCGGAACGAACCTCTGCGATGCGCTGCTCGATCTGGATGATGTCCTCAACAGTGGGCGCGTTTTCGAGCAACGTGACCAGGCGTTCTTCCTGGGCGTACCAGGCGGTGAGGCGAGCCTGATTATCGATGAGACGCTCGGTCACATCCGTTGACGAAACCCCCTCGTCAGTAACGCGCCCCATGGCCCGCAGTGAATCCAGGCCGTTGTTCAGTCGGTCGGCGGGGACTCGGATGCGCACGGTGGCCGAGCGGTAGCCGGCCTCACCGTATACTTCGGCCGACTCAACCCAGCCGCCGCTCTGAGCCGCCAAAGTCTCCACCTGTCGCACCGAGGCGTCGATGTTCGCCACCTCAAGGCTCATCCACGACTCGACAATCAGCTGACGGGCGGATTGCGGCTGGGCCGGTTGCGTGGACCCGCCGCTCGCCCGGCGAGCGGCGGGTGCGGCCGGCGCCGATTGCTGCTGCGCGGCTTGTGGGACCGCCGTAGGCACAGCTGCTGCGGCCATTGGGACGACAGCCGCCGGTGTGGCCGCAAATCCCTGCCGTCTATCGGATCGTGCCGAACCGTCTGTCCCGGCCGGACCGGGTGCGCCTTGCGGGCCGGCTACGCCCGGCGGGCCGGACTCTTGCCGCACCGATTCCGGTTCGGAGTTGGAGTCTTCGGCATGTTGCGCGGCCGGCGCGGCGGGTGCCATCGCTGGAGCACTCTCCGCCCCGCCGCAGGCAAGCGCCAACGCGGCCATGACCAGCATCAGTGTGGGCAACCAGATCTTCTTGAGATTAAGGATACGCATGTCGGGCTCCCCCTTTCGGCTGCCCATGATACGCAAAGGCGCGATGATTGGTTTGCGAGGCGGGCCGGCGGGTATGCTACAATCTGAATATAGTCGGGGTGTAGCGCAGTGGCTAGCGCGCCACGTTCGGGACGTGGAGGTCGGTGGTTCGAATCCACTCACCCCGACCATTATTTTTGCCCGAACAGGAGGGTTGCGATGGCGCGCCGCAGTTTCTGGGCTTGGGGAATGGAGGACCGGGAATCGTCGCCAGCGGACTATGCGGCGATGGCCGAGCGGATACACCGCAGGTACGGCGTGTCGCTTCCAGCACCGACGCCGCCCACCGACGCCGACCTCAACCTCCGCAAGCCCCGCTTCACGCCGCATCCTCTGGTCGCCGATTTTTGCAGCATGGACGACCATGACCGTGCGGCGCACACCTACGGGCGCAGCTTCCGGGACCGGATCCGCGGCTTTAACTGCGAGTTTCCCAATCCGCCGGACGTGATCGCCTATCCGCGTACCGAGGAAGAGGTGATCCGGGTGCTGGACTGGTGCGTGAACTCCAACATCGTGGCCATCCCCTACGGCGGCGGCAGCACGGTTGTCGCCGGGGTCGAGCCGCCGGAAGCGGACAAGGTCTGCACCATCGACCTTACCCGTTTGGGCCAGGTGCTGGAGGTGGACGAAACCTCGCGGGCGGCCCGGATCCAGGCTGGCGTGCTGGGGCCGGCGCTGGAGGCGCAACTGCGTCCCCACGGTTACACGCTCCGCCACTTTCCGCAGAGTTTCGAGTTCTCGACGCTGGGCGGATGGATCGCCACCCGCAGCGGCGGCCACTACGCCACCAACCACACTCACATCGACGATTTCGTGGAGTCGGTGCGAATGGTCACGCCGGCCGGATTGTGGGAGTCGCGGCGGCTGCCGGGCAGCGGCGCCGGGCCCTCGCCCGACCGCATGGTGATCGGAAGCGAGGGTATCCTGGGTATCATCACCGAAGCGTGGATGCGGATACAGGCCCGTCCGCGGTTCCGGGCTTCCGCCGGCGTGGTCTTCGACGGCATGCACGCCGCATCCGAGGGAGCTCGGTTGATTGCACAGGCCAAGCAGTGGCCGGCCAACCTGAGGATGCTGGACCCGTCGGAAGCCGAAGACTTCGCGGGCTTGGACGGCCAACAAGCGCTCTTGATCATCGGGTTCGAGTCGGCGGAGATACCGCAAGGCGAGAACATTCGGCAGGCGGTGGCCATTGCCAGGGACGCCGGTGGAACCATCAACGAGGATGACATCGTGGTGGCCGACGCTGCCGAGCGGTCAACATCGTCGGCCGGCCGCCAGGGAGCCGTAGGGAACTGGCGGGATTCGTTCATCAATGCGCCCTACGAAAGAAACGCGACCATTGGCTTCGGCATCGTCGCCGAGACGCTGGAAACGTCTATCACCTGGGAGCGTTGGCCGGCAATGGACGAAATGGTGCGCGGAGCGTTGCAAGAAGCGCTGCAACAGACCTGCGGAGGAGGGCGCGTGTCGTGTCGCTTTACGCACGTCTACCCGGACGGGCCGGCGCCCTACTACACCTTCGAGGGTCTGGGCCAAGTGGGTGGTGAGCTGGAGGCCCATGCCGAGATCAAGCAGGCGGCGTCGGACGCCGTCATGGCCGCCGGCGGCACGATCACACACCACCACGCGGTGGGACGGACCCACCGGCCGTGGTATGACGAGCAGCGACCCGACCCGTTCGCCGAAGCGTTGCGGGCGATCAAGCGGTCGGTGGACCCCAACGGAATACTGAACCCGGGCGTCTTGATCAATCCCTAAGCTGACGACACGTCTGGCACGAAGGAGGGACTTGCCATGCGCGGAGTAGTTTTCACGGGAGACAAAGAAGTAGAGATCCGCACCCTGCCTGACCCGCATCCCGGGCCCGGAGAGGTGGTAATCGCCATGAAAGCGTCGGGGCTGTGCGGCAGCGACCTGCGCCATTACCGCGCGCCCAAGGCGGATCGCGGCGACCCGGGGAACCTCAAGGTGGCCGGCCACGAGCCCTGCGGGGTCATCGCGGAAATCGGATCCGGCGTCACGGAGGTGGCGGTCGGCGACCGGGTGATGATGCATCACTACACCGGCTGCCGAGCCTGCACCATGTGTCGCGTCGGCTATACGCAGATGTGTCTGTACGGCTCCACGGTATACGGGACCGGAGCCAACGGCGGGCACGAGGACTACCTGGTCTGCCCGGCGTACACCTGCGTCAAAATGCCGGAAGGCTTGGATTTTGATGAAGGAGCGGCGTGCGCGTGCGGAACCGGAACCGCGTTCTGGGCATTGAAGCGGCTGAACATTTCCGGCGACGACACGCTGGCGATCTTCGGCCAGGGACCCGTGGGGGCCAGCGGAACAATGTTCGCCAAGGCCATGGGCGCCCGGGTCATTGCGGTGGATGTGGACACTGAGCGGCTGGAGTTGGCGCAATGCCTGGGCGCAGACGTGTGCATCGACGCCGGCACGCAGAACCCCGTCGAAGCCATACGCGAACTGACCCACGGCGAGGGATCTCCGGCGACCTTGGACTGCACGGGCCGGCCTGAAGCGCGGATCAACGCTGTTGATGCTGCGATGCTGTGGGGACGGGTCTGCTTCGTCGGCGAGGGCAATACCACGACGTTCGACGTCAGCCCGCAGATCATCCACAAACAGCTGACCATCCTGGGATCGTGGACGTTCAGCCTGAACGGACTGGAGGAGGTGGCGCGTTTCGTTGTCGACCGCCACGTCCCATTGAAGGAACTCTTCACCCACCGATTCACGCTGGACCAGGCGGACGAAGCGTACAAGTTGTTCGAGGCCGGCGGGACCGGGAAGGTGTGCTTCACGTGGGATTAGGCAATCCCAGCCGGCGTCGGTGGTTAGGAGGAGCACAGATGCGTAAGTTGACCTGCTACGCTTGGGGCAAGCCCGGTGACTGGGAAGCCCTTTGCGTTGACCTGGATATACCGGCGCAAGGTGAGAGTTTCGAGCAGGTTCGGGATGAATTGACCACCGCGGTTGAAGATTTTCTGGATTACGCGGCCGAGTTGCCTGAAATCGACCGCCAAGCCGTTTTGAGCCGCCGAGTTCCATGGCGGCTGAGATTGCGGCTTTTTTTGCAATACCAGTGGTTTGCTTGTATTACAGCATTCCACCCGTTCATTGGCAATCGTCAGGCGGTCAAAGTGGATGAAATCAGTCGGGCCGAGTTCGTGGTGAATCTCGCCTCGTGAAGTTCAGAGACATTGACCGGGTTTTGCGAGACAATGGGTTTGAGCAAAATCGGCGTCGGGGCAGAGGTTCGCACCGGATCTACGAAAAAGGACACGGCGCCGAGCGCATTTCCGTCAGCGTCCCATTTCATGGTTCAAACTCAGACATCAAGCCCGGTACTCTGGGATCAATCATCCGACAGTCCGGGCTTGACCGTAACCTTTTCCTCTAGTTGGTCAGTCTGGGCAGCACCTTCTTGTTGAACAGGCGCAGGGATGCAGTCTGCATCTCGTCGGGCATGAGGTTGCCGTAGTTGATTTCGTAGATCAGTTGGTCCAAGCCCAGGTTTTCCTCGAGTTCCGCCAGGCGCTCGGTGACGGCATCCGGAGTGCCGTACACGACCTTGTCACGGAGCCAATCGTCGTAGTCCATGCCCAGGATGATGCGACTCTGCTCGCCCCAATCTCCCAGGGTGCCGGTCCGACCAGCGTAGGAGCCGACCCGCTCTCCCAATCGAGTGATGGAGTTCATCGCCGACTCCATGGGGTTCCGATAAGCGGCTTCGGCGTCCTCGTTGACGTAAATGGGAACACGGAGACCTACCCGCCCCTCACCGGGATGGCCTGCGGCTTTCCAGGCGGCTCGATACTCCGCCATAGAACCAGCCAATTGCTCCAGGGTGAACACGCGGGACGGGTTCACGATCAGGGGGTAGCCCATCGCGCCGATGATCGGGAAGCTTTCGGCCGAAGTCACGCCGACGGTGATCGGCGGGTGCGGCTTCTGGTACGGCCGAGGGGTCACCGTAAGCTCGTCGCAGGAATAATGCTCGCCGTGGAAGGAGAAAGTTTCCTGGGTCCAGGCGGAGACGACGATCTCCAGGAATTCGTCGAAGCGGCTGCGACTCTCCTCAAAGGTTACGTTGAAACCTTCGTGGACGTTCGGGAAGGTTCCTCGGCCGACACCCAGCTCGACCCGGCCGTCGCTGATGTGGTCCAGCGTCGCCATTTCTTCAGCCACCCGGATGGGATGGCCCAGGGGCAGGCAGTAAACGGCGGTGCCGATGCGCATGGTGTGGGTCTTGGCCGCTATGGCCGTGGCGATCATCACGGGAGACGCCAACACCCGCTCCATGTTGAAGTGGTACTCGGCCAGCCAGACCGACGCCACGCCAAGGTCTTCGGCCTCCTGGACCAACCGGAACGATTGGGTAAAGGCGTCGTGGTGGTCACCGTCGATAGGCCGGGGAAACTCGAGGAAGAGTCCGAACTCCATGCCTGTCCTCCTTGTCTTCGTTCACAGACTGATGGCTTCGGGTTACACCTGCGAACCCTGGATGCGGCGCTCGTGGCCCTGCCATTCCTTGTCGCGCAGGATGTACTTCTGGATTTTGCCGGTAGCCGTCTTGGGCAGGTCGCCGAACTCGACGCTCTTGGGCGCCTTGAAGTGGGCGATGCGATCGCGGGTAAAATCGATGATCTCGTCGGCCGTGAGTTGGCCGCCGTCACGAGGCACGACGAATGCCTTGGGAACCTCGCCCCAGCGCTGATCGGGCACGCCGACGACGCAGACCTCCAGAACGCCGGGGTGCTCCATGATGACTTTCTCGACCTCCTGGCTGGAGATGTTCTCGCCGCCGGAGATGATGATGTCCTTGGACCGGTCCTGCAGCTCGATGTAGCCGTCGGGATGCCAGACGGCAAGGTCGCCGGAATGGAACCACCCGCCGCGAAATGCCTCGGCGGTGGCGTTCGGGTCGTTGTAATAACCTTTCATTACCGCGTCGCCCTGCATGACGACTTCGCCCATGGTCTCGGCGTCTCGCGGCACGTCGTCCATGTCCTCATCAACAACTCGAAGGCCGGATCCGTACACGACAAACGGCACCCCTTGACGAGCCTTCACGCGGGCCAGGTCGTCGCTACCCATGGCGTCCCACTCCGGCTGCCCGGCGGCGACGGTGCACGGGCCGTAGGTCTCGGTCAGGCCGTACACGTGGATGATCTCGGCACCCATGCCCTCGATGGTGCGGATCACCTGGGGAGCCGGCGGGGCGCCGGCGGTCATTATCGTCAGGCCGGAGAGGTCCGCCGTGGCAGCTTCAGGAGCAGCGTAAAGCCCGGTGAGCACGGTGGGCGTGGCGCAAAGGTGCGTCACCGATTCTTCGCGGATGAGCCGGTAGACCTCGGCGGGGTCGACCCGACGCAGGCAGACGTGCGCCCCACCCACTGCGGTGACCGCCCAGGGGAAGCACCACCCGTTGGCGTGGAACATGGGCAACGTCCATAGATAGACGCTGCGCCAGTTCATGCCCATTTCCATGGCCTCGCCCAGGGCGTTGATGTACGCCCCACGGGGAGTGTATTCCACGCCCTTGGGCATGCCGGTGGTGCCGGAGGTGTAATTGATGGTCAGCGTGTCGTTCTCGGTCGCCGGGCCGGGCAACTCGGGGAGCGGGTCCACGCTGGCCAGCCATTGCTCGTATTCAGGGCCGGGGATGTCGGTAGCAAGCGGGGCGGTATCGCGCACCTGGACGTAAGTCTCGACCCCGGGGCAGTCTTCTCGCAATTGGCGCACAGTGTCGGCCAGCTCAGAATCGAACACTAGAACCTTCGCGCCAGAGTGATTGAGGATGTACGCGATCTCCCGGGGCGACAGCCGAATGTTCAGCGCCACCAGCACCGCGCCGATGCCCATAGGCCCAAAGTTGGCCTCCAGCATGGATGGCAGGTTCGGGATGAGGAAAGCGACGCGGTCACCGGGCCCCACACCCACGCTGCGCAAAGCCGCGGCCTGTCGCCGCACACGCTCGTAAAAAAGCGCATACGTGGTCACGGCGCCGTTGTAAACGCAGGCAGCCCGGTGCGGATAAACGGCCGCGCTGCGTTCCAGGAAGAGCAGCGGCGTCAGCTTTTGGGTTGATGCAGTGGGAATTGCCATGCTGGTCACCGTAGCAGTCAGTTCGATAGCGGCATGATTTTGGCAGCATTTTGTACCGTATGGTAGCAATTGTCCAGTTAGACCAGTCCCGGGTCACCCTGACGGTAACACAGTCGGTTACGTATAATCGCTATATCAAAAGGAGGTTCGCTGTCGATGACGACACTGTTCGCCCAAATTCTGCCAATGTTCACCGGGCAAACCGAAAGGGCCGCCACCGAAGCATTGAGGCATATCCTTCAACAATCTGCCTCGGCGCGGCAGGCTCTTGAAGGGATTCTCCGTGACGCCGGTGTAGATGTGGCCAAATTGACTCGGTTCCAAACAGAAGTCGGTGGCGAGAACGGGGAGCGGGTAGATTTGGTTTGTTCCGGTGAGGACGGGGGTGAGCGGGTTCTGCTTGAAGCCAAGTTTTGGGCCGGGCTTACCGACAATCAGCCGAACACCTACCTCGCTCGTTTGCCGGAAGACGGCCATTCGGCCTTGTTGTTTGTCGCTCCTGCTCAACGCATGGAAACGTTATGGCCGGTGCTTTGTGCTAGGGCGGCAACGGATCATGACTTAACTGTACTATCCGACTCTGGCGAGATACGGATTTCAGGCATAGGTACCAGCGCACGCAAAATGGTCGCTACAAGCTGGCGGACTTTACTAGAAGCGATCAAATCGCGTGCGAGTCTGGCCGGGGATGAGACGGCGGTCAGGGATGTCGAGCAACTGTTAGGGTTGACCGAGCGGGAGGACAGTGGCGCGTTTTTGCCTATCCATGAAGACGAGCTCGGGGAAAAAGTTCCGCGTCGAATGATTAACTTCGCCAATTTGGTACACAACGCTGTCGAGCGCGCGGTCGGGAAAGGTTGGGCCGATACCAGCGGCTTACGAGTAACACCGCAATGGTATGGGGATGGCAGATATCTGCGGCTTCATGGCGTGTCGGTTTGGTTTGGAATTAATATTCAACAATGGTCAGGTCACGGCCTGGCGCCACTCTGGGTCCAATCTCAAGACAACAACCAGTGGTATCCGATTGCTGTCCGTACAGGCGTCGAGTACGACGAAGTTTTGGACTACATAGTCGAACAAATGGACACAATCGGTCAGAATCTCAAGCTGGAGAGTTAGAACCGATGACCAATCCACCCCCACAACGCGATTTCATCGGCTACGGCGCGAACCCACCGGTTATCGAATGGCCCGGCGGTGCCCGCATCGCCGTCTCGGTAGTGGTGAACTACGAGGAGGGCAGCGAGGCCTCGCTGCTGGATGGCGATCCGTACCACGAGACCAACAACGAGGTGCCGTCTCCGGTGCCGGCCGGGCAGCGCGACCTGTTCAACGAGTCGTTCTTTGAGTACGGCAGCCGCGTGGGCGTCTGGCGCATTCTGAACCTGCTGAACAAATACAGCGTGCCCAGCACGTTTTTCAGTTGCGCCATGGCCTTTGAACGCAACCCCGAGGTGGCGCGGGCCGTAGTCGAGCGTGGCCACGAGGTCTGCGGCCACGGCTACCGCTGGGAGGAATACCACAACAAGACCCGCGACGAGGAAGCCGAGGCAATCCGCATGACCGTGGAGTCGTTAACCCGGACCACCGGCGAGCGTCCCCTCGGTTGGTTCACCCGGTACGGCCCGAGCGTGAACACTCGGGAACTGGTGGTCGAAGAGGGCGGCTTCATCTACGACAGCGGCGTCTTCAACGACGACCTGCCCTACTACACGGAGGTTCACGGCAAGCCGTGGCCCGTGTTGCCGTACAGCTTCGAGACCAACGACTCCCGTTTCTGGCGGGGCGGCCTCAACAGCGTGGGCGATTTCTACGAATATCTGAAAGACACCTTCGACGTGCTCTACGAGGAAGGCCGGACCCATCCCAAGATGATGTCGGTGGGCCTGCATTGCCGGATCGCGGGCCGGCCAGCGCGCTCGCGGGCGTTGGACCGGTTCCTGCGTTATGCGCGGAGCCATCCTGGCGTATGGTTCGCCCGGAGGGACGAGATCGCCCGGTGGTGGCTGGACAACTATCCTCCAGGTACTTTGCAATAAACTCAACGTGAAGGGGCGGCCATTGTTGCCGCCCCTTCAGTTCTGGTGCGTACCCCGCGCCTACGCGGGCCATTCGTTTAGCGCGATCACGCTGAACACCGCTCCTTCAGCATCGCGCAGCACGGCGAAACGGGCGAAGTCGGGAATATCCTGGGGTTCCACGATGACGCCACCTCCGAGCGCGGTTGCCTTTGCGGCGGTGGCATCCGCGTCGTCAACGCCGATATAAATGCCCCAGTTGGGTGGGACCGGCCCCCAGTCCTCGCCAATCTTGAGCATGCCGGCCACCTGGACGCCGGAAACTTTGAACAGGGTGTACTCGAACGGAGTGTCCGGATCAGGGGCAACCTCGGCCCCCAGCACTTGGGCATAGAAACTCCCGGCTGAGTCGGTGTCGGTGGTTGCCAACTCAAACCAGGCAATCGCCCCTGGCTCGTGCATTTTGCCGGCGCCGGCGTGCGCGATGGGATACCACAGGCGCAGGACCGCCCCCTCTTTGTCCTGGATCAGAGCCATGCGTCCAACGTCCAGTACGTCGAAAGGCTCCATCAGCACGTTCCCGCCTGCCGACCGGACACGGGCCACGGCCGCTTCCAGGTCGTCCACGGTGACGTACACGCTCCAGTGAGGCGGCAGGTTCTCCTGGCCAGGCCCCGGTTCGGCGGACGCGCAGACGGGAACGCCGTTGTGACTGAACATGGTGTAGACCATGTCCGGCCCGACAGGATGATCGTCGTAAGTCCAGCCGAACAGGCCGCCATAGAAGTCTTTGGCGGCCTGGCCATTTTTGCAAAGCAGGTCGGCCCAAGACGGGGAACCGGACGGATATTCTGTGATCTCTGGCATCGGTAAGTCTCCGAAATATAAGGTGCATATTCAGGATAGCAGGCGGATTCTCAAGCCGCCGGTATTCGGCGTCACCAGTTTTGCGGTTCAGCAGACCGGACAGAGGCGATGGTTGGGCTCCGGGGTCAGCAAAATAGGGGCGAATCTCGATTCGCCCCTACGTCGCACGGGTGTAAGGAGTGCCGGCTAGTTGTCGGCAGGCACCGCAGCCTCGACCTTCATATCCTTGAACGCGGGCATGACCTCCTCGGCGAACCATTGCAACTGCTCGAGGATCACGGACTGCGGCGTGCCCACCGGCTGGCCTACCTGAACGCGCTGGAGACCGGGGTAACGCTCCTCCACGCCCTTCAGCAATTCGATGATGCGATCCGGCGGGCCGGCCAAGACGCTGCCGTTTTCGATGGCGTCCTCGATGGTGGGCAGGCCGGCGTTGGGCGCGATCTCGGGGTTGCTGATATCGAGGATCTGCTGGTCGGAAAGACCGCGGGTCAGGCGCAGCGGCCCGAACATCTTGAGGTTTTCCTCATAGTATCGGGCGCCCTGTCGCGCCGCTTCTTCAACCGTGGGGGCGATGTGGAAGTGGAAACCGACTGCCAGATCCTCGCCCAACTCGGCGTCAGGCTTGCCGTTGCGGCGAAGCGCGTCGCGGTAGCCGTGCATGATCCCGTCCATGGCGCCGCCCTCGGAAGAACCGCCGCCGATGACGCCCTTGATGCCCATCTTCGCCATGAATTCCAGGGCGCGCCCGGTGCCGCCCTGGATGGGCTGCCAGCACTCTACCGGAAGGATCTTGGGCCTGGGGACCAGGGTGATGTCCTCGAGGGGGTAGCCGCGATAAGGCACTCCCTGCGGCGGGAAGTTATAGTGCTTGCCCTGGTGGGAGAAGGAACGCTCGTGGAAGGCCTTGAAAATGACCTCGACCTGCTCCTCAAAGAGTTCACGGTTGGCCGGCTGGTCCATAAGCGGGGAGCCGAATGACTCAACCTCGCGGGTGTGGTAGCCGCGGCCCACCCCGAAGATCACCCGACCCTTGGTGAGCCAGTCGGCCATGGCGAAGTCTTCAGCGAGGCGCAAGGGGTGCCACATGGGAGCGATGTTGAACCCGCAGCCGAAGCGCAGCCGTTCGGTAACGTGCGCCAGGTGGACGATGAACATCAGGAGGTTGGGGATGCACTCGTACCCCTCGGGCTGGAAGTGGTGCTCGGCCATCCAGAAGGTATCGTAGCCGTGCTTGTCCAGGGTCTGCGCGATGGCCACGCCCTTGTCGAACGCCGTGGCCAGGTATTCGTCGGAATAGGTGCGATCGTTAACTGCGGTTCCGCCGTAGCCAACGTTCTCCATGTCCACGTGGCCCGCGTATAAGCTGTCAAAAGTGGTAATCATCAAATGCCTCCGGTAGTCGAGCGCAAAACGCGCCAAAAACGGTCACCCGTGAACGGGAACCGTAGAGTAATGGCATTTTAGGCCAACTGAGACGGACGTTCAACCGCGCATACCTTGAATTGCGGGGCCAACTCTGGCAAGATATCGGTATCATGAGAGTAGGCGCATTTGAACTACAGGAACCCCTGCCCGAACTGCGCGATCCGCACGTGTTCGCGATGATTCGCCCGTGGGTGGACGTGGGCAGTGTCGGCACGTTGACGTTGAACCGGCTGGAACGGTATCTCGGCTCCAAGGAACTGGGCCGTCTGCACCGCCCCGGCGAGTTCTTCGACTTCACCCGGTATCGCCCCAGCATGCGGCTGGTGGACAACGAGCGGCGGGTGCGCATCCCCAACAGCATCATCCGGTACGCCACCACGGAAAACGGTCCGGACTACCTGTTCTTCCACCTGCGCGAGCCCCACGCCAACAGCGAGACTTACACTGACTCCATTCTGGAAGTAGTTGAAAAGTTCAACGTGAAACGGTATTGCCGGCTGGGAGCTATGTACGATGCGGTGCCCCACACGCGGCCCCTGCTGGTGACCGGCTCACTGGGCTCGGTGCCGCAGTCGCGGCCGGTGCCCAACCTGAAGTTGCGCGGGAGCACCTACCAGGGTCCTACGACGATCATGAACCTGGTGTCCGATGGCATCGATAAAATGGAGATTGAGGCGATCAACTTCATGGTGCACCTCCCACAGTACGTGCAGTTGGACGAGGACTACAACGGAACCGCGCGCATGATTGAGGTGCTGTCATCCGTCTACTCAGAGATTCCTGCTGACCTTGCGCCCACGCGGCGCGGCCAGAGGCAGTACCGGGAGTTGAACGCGGCGGTGGAGCGCAATTCAGATCTCCAGGGCCTCATCAAGCAGATGGAAGACTACTACGATACCAACGAGGCCGAAACCGCGTCGACCGAAGAAGCGGTCAGCCAGGAAGACGCCGTGGCGCTCTCGCCCGAGATCGAGCAATTCCTCAGCGAACTGGGCGAGGAGTTTGGGCAGCGCGACGACTAAGCAGGCCGCACCGAGAAACAAACGAGCCGGGTCATGGGACCCGGCTTTCGTTTGGCGCTCTCACGGAGCGATGGTGGCGACGGATGGATTCGAACCAACGACCTAGCGCTTATGAAGCGCCCGCTCTGCCACTGAGCTACGTCGCCTACCGAGCGGCCTCGACCAGACGCCGATGCTACCGCAAACGATTCTATCGTAAGGCTCGGCCGGCCGGATTGTCAATCGAATGACGGCGCAGCATCCACCCAGCGAAGGGCAAGACGCTCTGTGGCAAGCGAGCGCCGGACTGGAAGACATCGTGCTTGAGTTGTGCCGGCAATTGCAGCCATTTCCGGCCTTCCTGGGCATGACCACGATCCAAGCGGTTGAGCTGGACCCGACACCGGCTCCCTTGCTGGACCTGGGCTGCGTGGTGGTCACCCCGGATGGCACAATCGCGGAGCTGGACATAACCGCTATTCCCGGCGTGGTCGGCGTGTTGGAAGTCGACCAGGTCGAGGAGTTTCGGCCGCTGGATTTGCCCGTGCCGGCCCGCCTGATCTATTTGACCGAGGCGGTCCGGGTCCTCGCCGCTGAAATCGCCAGGCGGGAAGGTTAGGCGTCCGTCAGGTCCACGTCGCCGGACTGCCCTCCGGTTTTGCGCAGCAGGCGCACCCCGTCGATGCGAACCGCGCGGTCGACGGCCTTGCACATATCGTACACAGTCAACGCGGCCACCGAAACGGCGGTTAGCGCCTCCATCTCGACGCCCGTTTTGCCCGAAGTGGTCGCCGTCGTGGTAATACGCACCCGGCTTTGCACTTCCTCAAGCTCCAGTTCCACATCCACCTTGTTCAGTGGCAGCGGATGACACAAGGGAATGAGCTCAGAGGTCTTTTTGGCTCCCATGATGCCAGCCAGCTGGGCGATGGTGAGAACGTCGCCTTTCTTCATCAAGCCGTCGCGGATCAGGGCCAGCGTCGCCGGCTCCATCACTACGTACCCGCAAGCCTGAGCCATGCGGTCGGTCACGGGTTTCCAGCCAACGTCAACCATCCGGGCGCTGCCGTCTTCGGCAAGATGTGTCAGGTGATCCGCCGGCTTGCTGGCATTTTCGGTGGTCATGAGTTCCTCGTCATCCGCCGATGTGGTACATCTCAACCTTGGTACGGCCCGCGGCTTCGGCAACGGTCAACTCGGTACGTTCCTCGGAATAGCGGTCGCGACGCACGCGCCAGGCGCCGGCGATGATGCCGGCCAAGGCGGCGTCGGACGCGCCCTGGCGCATGGGGCCGCGGAGGTCGACACCGTCGGTGGCGAACAGGCAGGTGTACAGCTTGCCGTCGGTGGACAGCCGGGCGCGGGTGCAGTTGGCGCAGAAGGGCTGGGTCACCGAGGCGATCACGCCGATTTCCCCCGACCCGTCGCGGTAACGCCAGCGGTTGGCCACCTCTCCGATATAGTTGGGTTCGGCGGGCTCAAGGGGCAACTCCGCGTCAATCATTGCCACGATCTCGGCGGCGGACACTACCTCGTCGAGTTTCCAGCCGTTGCGGTTCCCAACGTCCATATATTCGATGAAACGGACGATATGTCCCGTGCCCTTGAAGTGCCGAGCTAGATCGACCAGGGTGTGGTCGTTGACGCCCTTCTGCACCACGGCGTTGATCTTGACGGGATTCAACCCGGCGTCGGACGCCCGGCCTATGCCGTCCAGCACCCGTCGCGTGCCAAAGCCGCGCCCGTTCATCCGCTTGAACACCTCGTCGTCCAGGGAGTCGAGGCTGACGGTGATGCGGCCCAGGCCGGCCTCGGCCAGTTGCGTCGCCTGCTGCGCGAGGAGATAGCCGTTGGTGGTTAGCGTGATGTCGTCCGCCCCGGGAATGGCGGCCAACTGGGCGATCAGCTTGGGCAGGTCCACCCGCAGCAGCGGCTCGCCGCCGGTGATCCGCAGTTTGTTGACGCCCGCGTCGACGAACAGCGAGGCCAGGCGCGATATCTCCTCAAAGGTGAGGATTTCGTCTTTGGGCAGAAACTCGTAGGCCTCGCCGAAAATTTCAGCCGGCATACAGTACGGACACCGGAAATTACACCGGTCAGTGACCGAGATGCGAAGGTCTCTCAGGGGGCGGCCAAATAGGTCGGCGATCATAATTGACGGATCGTTCTCTGCTACAGGTCCAACAGCGTATGGAATACGGTGCGCGCTTTTCGGGCAGCGTCGGCGCGGTGGCTTATGCCATTTTTGATTTCCAAGGATACCTGCGCGATGGTTTGCCCAAGGGAAGGTAGATGGAACACGGGATCGTAACCGAAACCGTGTTCCCCCTCCGGTTCGAATTGTATCATTCCGGCGACGGAGCCGACGACAGTGCCGATAACCGCGCCGCCCGGAGTGGCGATGGCGGTGACGCAACGGAACCGGGCGATGCGCCGGTCCCACGGCAGGCCGTCTAGGTTGCGGAGCAGCAGGGAGACCCGGTCGGCGTCAGACTGGCAGGCTTCGCCCCCGTAGCGGGCGGAATACACGCCGGGATCGCCGCCCAGCGCGTGAACCTCCAAGCCCGAGTCGTCCGAGATCGTGGGCAGATTTGACAGGCGGGCGTACTCCGATGCCTTCAAGCGGGCGTTGGCCAGAAAGGTGTCGCCGGTCTCGTCGACATCCTCGGAAACCCCAACGTCGTCCAACGAGATCAGTTCTACCGGCCAGTCGGCCAGCAACTGCCGGTACTCTCGCATCTTGCCCGTGTTGCGGGTGGCGACGACGAGGACTGAAGCTGACATAACTATACCACCCCATCGGCGGCGAGGGACTGCAGATCCTCGTCCGACAGGCTCAGCCATTCGCCGTAAACGGTGGTGTTGTGCTCGCCGACCGTGGGTCCCATGTGGCGCAACTCCCCGGGGGTGGCGCTGAATTTCGGCACCAGGCCCAGCATCCGGGTATGGCCCAGTTCGGGGTCTTCGATCTCAACGATGTCGTCACGATCCCGGAAATGCGGGTCGGCGACAATGTCGGCGCTGTCGTAGACCGGACCAACGACTCCGCCGGCGGGAATCAGCTCGTCCATGATGGCGTCGGCGCTGCGCGAACCCAGCCAATCCTGGAGCACGTCGTTCAGGGCGTCCTTGGATTCGAGGCGGGCGGCGTTGCTGGCAAAGCGGGGATCAGCCAGCAGCTCGTCCAGTCCCATGGCTCGGGCCAGCCCCTCCCAGGTATTCTGCGACGTAGCGGACAAGCCCAGCCAGCGGTCGTCACTGGTGCGGTAGAGGCTGCGCGGCGCCGCATCAGGGAAGTCGTTGCCGACCCGTTCGCGGATTTCGCCCAGCCGGTCGTATATGGTCAGGTGAGGTATGCAGAGGCGGAAGAGCGGCTCGAAGAGGCTGAGGTCGACCACCTGGCCGACACCACGGCCGTCGGCGCGGGTGTCGGCATCCCGACGGTAGATCGCCATCATGCCGGCCATAGCCCCAAAGACGCCGGCGATCTCGTCGGCCAGCGGAATCGGCGGCAGGTTGGGCGGTGTGTCCGGGAAGCCGGTCATGCCGATGTACCCGCTCATGCACTCGGCGATGGTGCCGAAACCGGGCCGATCACGGTAGGGACCGGTTTGGCCGAAACCCGAGAAGCGGAGTATTACCAGGCCGGGGTTGACGTCATCGGCGTGGAGATCCGCAGGGCCCAGGTTCCAGCGCTCCAGCGTGCCGGGCCGAAATCCCTCTATCAGGACGTCCGCTTGAGATGCCAACTGCTTGAGCATGGACTGTCCGCGCGCGTCGGCCATGTTCAGCGTGATGGACCGCTTGTTGCGGGAATGGACCTTCCACCACAAAGACACGCCGTTGTAGAAGGGTCCCCAATTGCGCAACGGGTCGCCGGAGCCGGGGCGCTCAACCTTGACCACCTCGGCGCCGAAATCTGCCATAAGCGAGGAGGCAGTGCCGCCGGCCACAATGATGGACAGATCCAGTACGCGGAGTCCGGCCAGGGGCCCTGCTGTTGATGTTGATTCTGAAGCGCTCAAAATCTATTCCTGTCAGGTCGAAATGGTAAGCATTGGTAGAGATGCGACGGGTGCGCCGGCCGTGGTCAGTCGCCGAACCAATCGAGTATGGTATTCAGTACGTCGCTGGGATATTCCATAGGCAGGAAGTGGCTGCCCTTGCCCATGGGTTTGACCGTGGAACCGCGTACCAGTTTCTGGAATTGATCGATGCCCGGGTCGTCGGGACGCTGGGAACCGGGGTAATCGGCCAGCAGGAGCAGCCAATCACCGGGCAATCCCTTCAGGTAATTCTCCACAGGTAAGTCGTCACGCATTCCGTAAAATGTGGCCTCGGTTTCCGGGTGGCATTTCAGCTCGGCACGGCCGTCGGGCAGCAGCCTGGTTCCTCCCTCTATGAATTGACGATAGGACTCGTCATCCCAATCCTTGAAGGCGGCGCGAGTGCGGTACGCATCGAACATTGCTTCCCGGGACTCCCACACTAACCGTTTCATCCGCGTCCGCTCGGCCCGCCGTGCTAGGTCCTGGCTGGGCGCCGTCGCCTCGTCGTTGCTGACCCGGGTCTCGACCAACACCACCCGGTCAAACCGGCCGGGCAGCAGGTTAGACGCGATGATCGCTGCCAGACCGCCGGAGGAGTGGCCGATTACCCGCGGCGACTCGAGGTCCATGGCATCAGCGATTGCCGCCAGGTCTTCCCCGGCGTATTCGAACTTGTAGCCCTTGTCCGACTGGTCGGTATCGCCGTGTCCGCGCTGGTCAAAAGCCAAAACCCGGTAGTTTTCAGCCAAACGGCGCGCCATCGGCTTCCACGGCCAGGCGCAAAGCCCGGTGGCGTGAAGCATCAACAGCGGGGGATTCGACGGGTCTCCCCATTCCAGATAGTGGTGCCGGATCCCGTTGGCGGAAACGTAGTGGCTGGTCCAGTTGTCGGTTATCGAAACGGCGGGCATCGGATGGCCTTCAGTTTGGTTTTTCGGAGTAGCCATTATGCTATAATGCCGCCGCCCAATTATCCAGACCATCCAGTCTGCCGAACCGGGAAGCCACTCCGATGCTCGAAGACTACTTTGGCCAATATGGCCTGATCGCCATCTTCCTGGTCATTTCCATCGTTGTGCCGTGCAGCATGTTGCTGGCTTCGCACGGCCTCTCCCGATTTGGCATCCGCCCGGCGCGACCCAACGCGGTCAAGCACGACACCTACGAGTGCGGCGTGCAGACCATCGGCGGCACGTGGAATCGGTTCCAGTTCCGGTACTACATGTTCGCCATCCTGTTCGTGATTTTCGACGTTGAGGTGGTGTTCCTCTACCCGTGGGCGACCAAGTTCCTCACCCTGGAGCTGTTCGCCCTCATCGAGATGGCGGTGTTCGTGGGTATCTTGCTGCTGGCCTGGGCATACGCCTGGCGCAAACGAGACCTGGAGTGGCAGGGCTAAACCCCATGGCAGAGCAAACGGGATTCACCATGTCGTCGTCCGGCGGACCGCTGCACAGTCGGACCTGGGACATTGACCGCTCGGAAGGGCAAGTGGTCAACGAACTCATCGCCGCTTCCCAAACTCCCATCGAAGTACCGTACATTGAGGTCCCGGACGACCTCAAGCGCAACTTGATGGTCACCTCGGTGGACGCTCTGGTGAACTGGAGCCGGAAATCCGCGCTGTGGCCGGTGTCCTTCGGGCTGGCGTGTTGCGCCTTCGAGATGATGGCAACCGCTATGGGCCGGTTTGACATCTCGCGCTTTGGCATGGAAGCGTTTCGCGCGTCGCCGCGGCAGGCCGACCTGATGATCGTGGCCGGCACCGTCACCTGGAAGATGGCGCCGCCCATCCAGCGGATCTACGAGCAAATGGCCGAGCCGCGCTGGGTTATTTCCATGGGCGTGTGCGCCACCAGCGGAGGGCCGTATTTCGGATCCTACAGCGTGGTGCCCGGCGTGGACCACATCATTCCGGTGGATGTTTACGTGCCGGGATGCCCTCCCCGCCCTGACGCGCTGCTGTACGGGATTATGGAGCTCCACGAGAAGATCAAGAAATACCGCAACCTGGGCGACGGGAGTTTCAAGCCGTGACGTTGAGCGTGGTGTCCGGCGAGACCCTGGCGCAACGCCTGCGTGAGGCGGCGCCGAACTCCGTGGTTGATTGGGACGACACGGCGGTGTGGGTGGAACCGAGTTCACTCGGGTCGGTTGCCATTGCCCTGCATGACGACGCAGAGTTCGACTTCAAATTTCTGAACGCCATCAGCGCTATCGATTTCGTTGAGCACTTTGAGCTGGTATATCACCTGACCTCAATCTCGCGGCGACAAACCGGGGTGGTGCGCAGCCGGGTTTACGGACGCGAGGAGCCAACTGCCGCCTCGGTGGTAGGCGTTTGGAAAGGCGCGGACTTCCAGGAACGGGAAATCTGGGACCTGATGGGCGTCCGTTTTACCGGACATCCCAACATGAAACGGATCATGCTCTGGGAAGGATTCGACGGCCATCCGTTGCGAAAGGACTTCCTGTAGGACCCTCGCCAGGGTTCCCGGAACCGCAAGTCATGACCATCCGCACCGAACCAATGACGGTCAACGTGGGGCCGCAGCACCCCAGCACGCACGGCGTGTTCCGGGTGCGCATTACCTTCGATGGCGAGGACATCGTCGAAGTCGAGCCGGTGCTGGGATACCTGCACCGGGGCACCGAAAAGCTGGCCGAGGAGCGCAACTACGTGCAGGTGGTGACCCTTACGGACCGCTTGGACTACACCTCCTCGATGATTAACAACCAAGCCTACTGCCTCGCGGTGGAGCAGCTGCTGGGCATCGAGCCTCCGCCCCGGGGAAAATACCTCCGCACTTTGACCGCTGAGTTGCAGCGAGTCGCCAGCCACCTGATCGCCGTGGGATTCTTTGCCCAGGAACTGGGCGCCTTCGGCACGCCTCTGATGTACACTTTCCGAAGCCGGGAGCGCATTCTCGATCTCTTCGAAATGCTCTGCGGCGCCCGGATCACCGTCAGCTACATGCGTCCGGGCGGCGTTTTCGCCGACGCCCCCGCCGATTTCTGGCCGGCCCTGGACCAATTCCTCGACGATTTCGAGGGCGAGTTGGAAGAAATCGAGAACCTGCTGCTCAGCAACGAGATTTTAATGGTTCGCACCCGCGGCGTCAGTCCGCTGCCGGCGGACGTGGCCATTAACTGCTCGGTGAGCGGTCCGGTTCTGCGCGCCAGCGGCGTCAACTGGGACTGGCGCAAAATCGCTCCCTATGATGCCTACGACCAGGTTGAGTTTGACATTCCGGTGGGCCAAAACGGGGACAATTACGACCGCTTCTGGGTGCGGATGCAGGAAGTGCGCCAGAGCCTGCGCATCGTCAGGCAGTGCGTCGCGCAAATTGAGCCCGGCCCGGTGCGCCAGGAATTGCCCATGGTGCTGAGGGCCGCGCCCGGCGCTGAAGCGTACGGCCGGGTTGAGGCCTCCAAGGGCGAACTGGGCTTCTTCCTGGTCAGCGACGGGGGGGTATCGCCCTACCGCTGCAAGATACGCTCCCCTTCACTCATCAACCTGACCATCACCGAGCACCTGCTCGTCGGTTGGAAACTGGCCGACATGATCGTATCGTTGGGCAGCGTTGACATAAACATGGGCGAGGTTGACCGATGAGCGGCTGCCTCCTCAATCCCCACGGCCCGCTGGCCGGCAACCCGCTGTTTGCCTTTATCTATAACGCGGCGGCCCACGTTCTGCCCTGCTGGCTGTCCCTCGTTATCGCCGGCCTGGTCATCATGCTGATCCTGATCAACGCGGTGCTGCTGGGCGCGGCCATTCTCAGCTGGGGCGAGCGGAGACTGCTGGGCCGGTTCCATAACCGCGTGGGTCCCAACCGCTGGGGCCCCTTCGGCATGCTCCAGCCGATTGCCGACCTGGCCAAGCTGATCACCAAAGAGGACATTATTCCCTATGGCGCAGACCGGCTTGCCTTCACCTCCGTGCCGATCATCATGGTAGCGGCTCTTCTGCTCGGCACCGCCGTGCTTCCGTTCGCCAAGGACGTGGCGCTGGTTGACCTGAACGTGGGCGTCCTCTTCATATTGGCCGTGAGTTCGCTGACTTCCATCGCGATCTTCACCGCCGGGTGGGCTTCCAACAACCGGTACGCGCTTTTCGGGGCCGGCCGCGCCGTTGCCGTGCTGCTCAGTTATGAAGTGCCCGTGGTGCTGTCGCTGCTGGGAGTGGTGATGGTTGCCGGGTCCATGTCGCTGGGCGATATCGTGGCCGCTCAGGCGGTGCCGTTCTTCCTGGTGCAGCCGTTGGCTTTCTTCGTGTTCGTCGCCGGAATGTCCGCCGAATTGAACCGTACTCCCTTCGACGTCGCGGAAGCCGAGTCGGAGATCATCGCCGGCTATCACACCGAGTACAGCGGCATCAAGTTCGCGCTGATCCAGGCTGCTGAGTTCGGCGGCGTGCTGGTGGTGTCGGGCCTGATCGCCACGCTGTTCCTGGCCGGTTGGGCGGGCCCGGTGTCCGACTGGCTCGGCTGGCTGTGGTTCCTGATCAAGACCTTCATCGGCGTCTTCCTGTTCGTCTGGATCCGGTCCACCTACCCCCGGCTCCGCCTGGACCAGATCATGGCGGTCTGCTGGAAGTTCCTCATGCCCTTGAGCATAATCAACCTGGCGGCGGTGGTACTCGAGGTATTCTTCCTTCGCGACGCCAACGGGTCGCTGAGCGCCTCGGACCTGTGGATCATGGCCGGCATCAATATCGTCCTGGCCGGCGGATCGATCCTGTTCTTCGGCCGCTTCATCCGCGAAAAGGTCCGCTCGGACGCGCCCACGGCAACTTCGGCAGGTCAGGTGGTGCCCGGCGTGCCGACCATCGGGATGCGCTAGCAAACGGGGGGTGATGCAGTGTACGGACTGGAAATGGTGAAAGGGTTAGCGGTAACGCTCTCGAACCTAATGCGGAAGCCCTTTACGACTTCGTATCCGGAGCAGCGGATACGGCAACACCCCCGTTTCCGAGGCGAGGAATTTACCTGGTACGAAGAGCGATGCACGGGTTGCGCGTCGTGCGCCAAGTACTGCCCGCTGGGCATCATCAAAATCGTCACCTCCCCCAGCGAGACTGCCCCGGCCCAGGGCGACAAGTATCGCTTGGAGACTTTCGATATTGAGCTACAGCGGTGCATGTTCTGTGGCCTTTGCGTCGAGGCTTGCCCCTACGACGCGCTGTTCATGGGCAGCGGGTTTGAAGAGGGCCAGTACCGCCGCACCGACCTGGTGATTACCATCGACCGGCTGCGCCAAGCCGAGAAAAACCCCAGCACCTGGTTCCGCCCCCAGCTGGAGGGAATGGACTACCGACCGGGGGCTGGGCGGCCCCTGGGTTGGCGCGAGGTGGGCCGCGAGAACTGGCGGTGGCATCAGCACGAAAAGGCCGGCATGCGACTTGCCGACGGCCGTGACGACAACGAGGATTAAGCCTAGATGTGGTTTGAGCACCTCGTATTCTGGGCCCTCTCGGTGGTTGCCATCGCGGGCGCTTTGGGAGTGGTCCTGGTCCGCGACCTGTTCCGCGCGGCCCTGATGCTGGCCATGGCATTTGTAGCGGTCGGCGGGCTGTTCGTGATGATGAACGCCGAGTTCCTGGCAGTGGTGCAAATCCTGATCTACGTCGGAGCAATCGCCGTGCTGTTCATCTTTGCGGTCATGCTCACCCGGGACGTGCAGCAGGGCAACGCGCCGAACCGACTGCAGATCCCCGCGGCCATAATATCAACGCTGGTGCTGGCCGCCATGATCGCCACGGCGGTTTCCACCGACTGGACCACCCTGGCCGGAGCGGGACTGGAGGCCAAGGCCCAATTGGCACAGACTCAAGCCGTCGGCATACCCAACGCGGCCGATTTGACCTCCGCCGGCCTGACCCCGGCCGAGGTGGAAAGCGTGAGCAGCGGCGGTCTCGCCGACTTGCTGATCGGCAACTTTGTCCTGCCCTTTGAGGCAGTATCGCTGCTGCTGCTGGGCGCCGCCATCGGCGGGCTGGCGCTGGCGCGTGGTCGCGGGAGATAGGGCATTGTCGCTGGAATCGCTGCTCATCGTAGCCGCCATCATATTCTGCATCGGCCTCTACGGAGCGCTGGCGCGGCGGAATTTCATCGCAGTGCTGATGTCCGTTGAGCTGATGTTCAACGGCGTGAACCTGACGCTGGTGGCGCTGGGGAGATACGTAGCGCCGTACGCGGTACAGGAACAACTTTCCGCGGTTTTCACCGGCCAGGTGTTCGCCGTTTTCATCATCACCGTTGCCGCCGCGGAAATCGCGTTGGGCTTGGGTATAGTGTTCGCCGTATTCCGGTCCAACGAAAGCGTCGACCTGACCGATGCCGCCACGCTGCGTCACTAATCAAGCAATCCTTTGCATCCTGTACATCCCTGTAAACACCATGTGGGTTGAGTTCAAACGCGCCCCCAACTTGATGGCGGCCGAAATCTGGAAGGAAGTGCTGGAGGCGGAGGGCCTGCCCAGCCGCATCCTGCCGGATGGTGACATCCTGGACTGGAGCGAGCGCATTCCCTTCGTGATCTACGTGCCCAAGGGTCGGGAACACGTGGCCGAAGAGATCGTCAGGAAGCTGTGAGGATCGCCGGACCATGCTGACCGAATCCCTGGTGTGGGCAATCTTCCTGTTGCCCGTAGCATCCTTCCTGCTGATTGGGCTGGTGATCCGCCCGCTCGGCCCGGCCTTCGCCAAGTCCGCCGGCTACGTCACGATAGCCGCATTGGGCATCGGATTTATCCTCTCGGTCTGGCTGCTGCGGTCTCACGCCCACGGCGAGGTTTACGAGTTTGCGCCTTACCTCTGGCTGAACCTGGGGCCGGCGGCGATTGAAATCGGGCTGCTGCTTGACCCCCTGACCAACGTCATGCTCGTGGTGGTAACCGGCGTCAGCTTGATGGTCCAGATCTACTCCATGGGGTACATGGACGGCGACGAGAGCTTCGCCCGCTACTTCGCCTATATGTCCCTGTTCAGCGCGTCGATGATCGGGTTGGTCTTGGCGGTCAACATCGTGCAGATGTACGTGTTCTGGGAGCTGGTAGGCCTGTCGTCCTACTTGCTGATTGGGTTCTGGCACGACCGGCCCTCGGCGGCGGCGGCGGCCAAAAAGGCGTTCATCATCACCCGCATCGGCGATGTCGGTTTCCTGCTTGCCATAATCTACCTGTTCTTCCAGGCGGACACTTTTGCCGCACATGGCCTGAACGCCCTGCACATTCCGCACATCTGGGAGGCGGCGGCGCCGGTGGCCGCCGGTGGCGCCGGTATCGTGGCTGGCGGAGCGCTTTTGTGGCTGTGCCTGGGACTGTTCGCCGGCGCGGCCGGCAAGAGCGGCCAGTTCCCGCTGCACACCTGGCTTCCCGACGCCATGGAAGGCCCTACGCCGGTCAGCGCATTGATCCACGCGGCAACGATGGTTGCCGCCGGCGTGTTCCTGGTAGGCAGATTCTTCCCGGTATTCGCCGAATCGCAGGCGGCGATGATGGTGGTTGCGCTGATCGGGGCGTTCACCGCGGTGTTCGCCGCGACCATGGGCCTGGCGGCCAACGACATCAAGCGCGTGATGGCCTACTCCACGGTCAGCCAGCTGGGTTACATGATGGCGGCGTTGGGCGTGGGGGCGTACAACGCGGCCCTGTTCCACCTGTTCACTCACGCCTTTTTCAAGGCCCTGCTGTTCCTGGGCGCGGGCAGCGTGAACCATGCCGCCGGCACCTTCAACATGATGTACATGGGCGGCCTGCGGAAGGCGATGCCGGGCACCTACTGGCTCACGGTGATCGGCGCGCTGAGCCTGGTCGGCATATTCCCGCTGGCCGGCTTCTGGAGCAAGGATGAGATCCTGCTGGAGTCGTGGCTCGCCGGCGGCCCGGTGCCGGCGTCAATCAGCCTGCTGGTATTCGTGATGCTCCTGGTGGGCGTGCTGCTGACCGCGTTCTACAGCTACCGCATGGTGCATCTCACTTTCCACGGGGAATTCCGCGGCGGAGGCGAACGCGAGCTGCACGACACCGAGGAAGCCGGCCAACCTGCTCCGACTGGCGTCAGCCACCACGTGCATCTGGGCGAATCGCCGCTGGTGATGGTGATCCCCATGGGCATTCTGGGAATCTGCGCGGTTGTGGCCGGTTGGATCGCCAACCCTATCGGGGTGAGCAGCATATTCGGACTGATTCCCTCGCACTGGTTGACGGAGTACTTCGCGTCGGGCCTGCACGATGGGCATCACGCGCCCCCGTTCAGCATCCCCATGGCGGTGATTTCCAACGTTGTGGCTATCGCCGGGATTGGATTGGCCGTGCTCACCTACGCCTGGCCCAGGCCTTTCACTGCCGCCGAGCCGTTGCGTAGGGGCGGGCCGCTGCACACCCTTCTGGCCGAGCGCTACTACCTGGACGACCTCTATGAAGGCGTCATCGTCGGTCGGGTCTTCTACCGGACCGTTGCCGCGATCACCGACTGGATCGACCGCAACATCGTGGACGGCATCGTCGGGCTGCTTGGCTGGATTTCCCGCAACGTCGGCAGCCTGCTCGCCCTCGTCCAAAACGGGCAGGTGCAGACCTACCCGCTGATCGCTGCGGCGGGCGGCCTGGTTATCATCGTCCTTTACCTGGCCCTGGGATAGATCCGTATGCCCACTGGATTCAACGGCCTGCTGACCGCCACCGTCTTCCTGCCCGCCGTCGCGGCCCTGCTGCTGGCGGTCGGCCTGGTGCGCGGCGACCGGAACATCCGCTGGTTCGCCGCTGTCACCGCCGCCGCCGACCTGGTCTTGTCGGTGATCGTGTTTGTCCTGTTCCAGCCGGGCGGAGAGCGGTTCCAACTGGTGGACCGGTTCGACTGGATCACCACCGACACGGTGCAGGCCAGCTACCTGCTGGGCGTGGACGGCATCAGCGCGCCGTTGGTGATGCTGACCGGACTACTTGGCGTGTGCGCGGTATTCGTGTCCTTCCACATCAGCAACCGCGTGCGGGAGTATTTCATCTGGCTGTTCGTATTGCAAACCGCCGTGCTGGGCGTATTCACCGCCCTGGACTTCCTGCTGTTCTTCCTGTTCTGGGAAATCGAGCTGGTGCCCATGTACCTGCTGATTTCCACCTGGGGCACCGGCCGGCGCGATTACTCCGCGATGAAGTTCCTGATCTTCACCATCCTCGGCTCGGCATTCATGCTGGTGGCCATCGTGGCGGTGTTCGTCAGCGCCGGGGTGGGCAGTTTCGACATGACGCGACTGCTGGAGCCGGGCGGCGCGCTGGATGCGTCCCGGGCCGCGCTGCCTATGGGCGTACTGTTCTGGTTGTTCTTCATTGCTTTTGCAGTCAAGCTGCCCACGTGGCCGGTCCATACCTGGCTGCCGGACGCGCATACCGACGCGCCCACCGCCGGCAGCGTGATGCTGGCCGGCGTGATGCTGAAAATGGGCGGCTATGGCCTCCTGCGCATCAACGCCGGCATGTTCCCCGAGCAGCTTCAGCAATTCGCCCTGCCCATCGTGGCTCTGGGGGTCATCAGCGTGCTCTACGGTGCGGTGGTCACCCTGCGCCAAACCGACCTGAAACGACTCATCGCCTATTCCAGCGTCAGCCACATGGGGCTGGTTCTGATCGGACTGGGTTCCGTCGCCGTTGTCGGCGGAGCGCTCACCGACGCCGGCCTGACCGGCGCGGCGATGCAGTTGTTCACCCACGGCACCATTACGGGACTGTTATTCGTGGCCGTGGGCATCCTGTATGAACAGACACATACCAGGCACATACCGGACCTGGGCGGCCTGGCAAATCGGATGCCGATGCTCTCCGGAGCGTTCCTCATCGCGGGGGCGGCGTCGCTGGGATTGCCATTGCTGAGCGGGTTCGTGTCCGAGATCCTGGTATTCTTCGGCGCGTTTCGAGCTTTCCCGGCGCTGACGATCCTGGCGGTTCTGGGTATCATCCTGGCCGCGGGGTACATCCTCTGGATGTTGCAGCGCACCCTGTTCGGACGTCGACCGGCGCGTTGGGATAACCTGACCGACGCCGCTCCGGTAGAAATGGTTCCGGTGGCGTTGCTGGTCATCAGCATCGTTGCCGTAGGCGTGTACCCGGCCTGGCTCACCGAGGTGTTCCGCGACGGGCTGGAACCGATAGTCAACGGCTACAATGCGGGTCTGGCCGGAATCAGCCGCTAACCACAAAGACCGAAACGCAATGACTGCATACGACCTCTACCTGGTTTCGCCCTATCTGGCCCTGGCCGCCCTGGCCATGCTGGTGATCGTTGCCGACCTGGTCACCCGTCGCACCGGCTTGCTGGTTGGCCTGTCCTTCGTTGGCCTGGCGGCGCCGGCGGCGTTGAGCGCCTGGCAACTGGTGGATTTGACCGGCAGTGGCGCCAGTGAGCTGACCGCTGAGGGATCGGTCATCCTCTACACCCTGTCCATCGACCGTTTTGCGCTGTTCTTCAACTTCCTGATTCTGGCGGCGGTGGGGCTGGTGGTACTGGTGTCCAATGATTACGTGCGGCGCGTGGAGCGGCTGCAGGGAGAGTACTTCGGCCTGATGCTGCTGTCGGCCACCGGCATGATGCTGCTAACGGCCGCCAACGAGCTGATCACGATCTATATCGCGCTCGAGCTGACGACCCTGCCCCTGGCCGCGCTGGCAGCCTTCCTCCCCAACGGCCGCTCCAGCGAGGCCGGGATGAAGTTCCTCATCGTCGGCGCCATCAGCAGCGCGGTGATGCTCTACGGAATGGCCCTGATTTACGGCTTCACCGGGAGCACGCGCCTGGACGAGATCGCCGTGGTTCTGGCGGCGACCTCGCAGTCCGGCATCTTGCCCTTTGGCAGCATGGCGGTTCTGCTGGCCGTGGTGCTGTTGCTGGCGGGGTTCGGTTTCAAGATATCGGCGGCGCCGTTCCAGATGTGGGTGCCGGACGTTTACGAAGGCGCTCCCACCCCGATGGTCGCCTTCCTCTCGGTAGCGAGCAAGGCCGCCGCGTTTGCGCTGGTTCTCCGAGTTTTTTATCTCGGATTCGAGGCCCTGGGCGGCGACTGGTGGGTGTTGCTCGCCGGGTTGGCCGCGCTGTCGATGACCATCGGCAACCTGGTGGCAATAGCGCAGCGGAACATCAAGCGGATGTTTGGCTACAGCACCATTGCCCACGCGGGTTACATCCTCGTGGGCGTCGCCGCGGTAGCAACCGTCAGCGATGAGTCCGCCACTTTCGGGCCCAGCAGTGTGCTGTTCTACCTGGCGGCGTACACTGCGGCGAACCTGACGGCGTTCTTCGCCATCGTGTGCATTGGCAACCGGATCAACAGTGACGAGATTGAAGACTACGCCGGCATGCTCCGGCGCGCCCCGTTCCTGGCCATCGCGCTGGCGCTGGCGCTGATCGCCCTTATCGGAGTGCCTCCCACCAGCATATTCATCGCCAAGATCTATATCTTCGCAGCGGCGATTAACACCGGCGAATCGCTGATGACGTGGCTGGTGATTATCGGCGTGGTCAACAGTGTGGTATCGGCTTACTACTACCTCCGCGTGATCAAGGTTATGTTCCTGCAGCCTGCCATCCACACGGAGCGTCTGGGAGGGTCCTGGCCCGTCAATGTGGCGGTGGGAGTGGCGGCATTGTGCATGATCTGGCTGGGCGTGGCGCCGGGAGTAATCGTGAGCGCGGCAGAACGGGCCGCCGTTGTCCTGCTGGCCGGCGGATAGGGTTCCACATGGACTCACGCACATGAAAACCGTCGGCATTGCGTACAACGACCTGATTCCCGAGGCCCTCGACTTGGCCCACGCCATCGTCGGTGATTTGAACCTCGGTTCCGACACCTGGATCTTGCGGGCCGAGGATGCGGAAGACCTGAGCTTGCGGGCAAAAGGAACCGACCTGGTAATCACCATCGGAGGCGACGGTACGATTTTGCGCGTAAATCGCGCCATCGCGCCCCAGGGGATCCCCCTTCTGGGCATAAATATGGGCCGCCTGGGTTTCATGACGGAGTTGACGGTTCCCGGTGTGATGGAGCAGTTGCCCAAGTATCTGAACGAGGATATGAGGGTCTCAGAGCACAGCATGCTCATGGCCTCGGTGTTCCGGCAAGGTGTCGCTGAGGATTCCGTCCCGGAGGGACCGTACCACGCGCTGAACGACGTTGTGCTGTCCCGAAGCCGGGTGTCCCGCGTGATCACAGTGCGGGCGGTGATCGACGGTGCCGACGTGTCCACCTTCCGCGCCGACGGGGTGATACTGGCTACGGCCACTGGCAGCACCGGGTACAGCTTCGCCGCCGGTGGCCCAATCGTGGACCCGCTGTCGGACGATGTGGTGCTGACTCCGCTGGCGTCGCACGTCGGCCTGACTACCCCGCTGGTGTTGCGCCCCACCAGCAGCGTCGATTTCCGTCTGGAAGGCTCGCAGGAGGCGATCATCAGCGTTGACGGTTTCGAGAACCACCCGATTGAGCCGGGCGACTGGGTTCGCATCACCCGCAGCCCGTATCGGGCCAGGTTCCTGAGAGCCAACGACCACAACTATTTTTGGGCTACCCTGACCCGGCGGCTGGGATTCAGCCTTACGGGACGCTAGGTACAGGCCGCTATGACCACGTTTCCGGATAACGAACCCACCATCTCCTCGCGCCACATCTACAGCGGGCGGATCATCGACGTGCGCGTCGATACGGTCCGCTTGCTAAACGGTCGGGAGAGCACCCGCGAGATCGTGGACCATGCGCCGTCAATATGCGTGGTGCCCGTGGATGCCGATGGCAATGTTCTGCTGGTGAGACAGTATCGAAAACCCACCGACGGTTTTCTTCTGGAGGTTCCGGCGGGAGGGATCGAAGAGGGAGAAACTCCGGAAGAAGCCACGCGCCGAGAGTTGCAGGAGGAAATCGGTCACACCGCAGACAGGCTGGAGGCGTTGAGCGCATTCTGGCTGGCCCCCGGTTGGTGCTCGGAGTACATGTACGCATACCTGGCCACGGGTCTGAGGCCGGCGAACCTGGACTCGGATGAGGACGAATTCATCGAGGTGGTGCGGGTGCCACTGGGCGAAGTTGTCGACGTGATCGGACGGGGCGAGATACAGGACGCCAAAAGCGTGGCATCCCTGCTGCTGGCGGCACGAACTCTTGGCTCACATTAACCGTCCACAAACGGCGGGCGCGCCAGAAATCCCGTCGGCTGCCGAACCGCGCTGGATCTACCGGGGCGAGTTCATCAATTTGAGGGAAGACACCGTGATTCTGGAGGACGGTCAAAGAGACATTGCGACCGTCGTAGAATACCCATCCTCAGTTTGCATCGTGCCGGTGTTTGAGGATCGCACGGTGATGCTGGTTCGGCAGTTTCGGAAACCGGCCGAAGAGTTCCTGCTGGAAGCCCCGGCCGGGAAAATGGAGCCTGGAGAATTGCCCGAAACCGCCGCGCTCCGGGAGTTGCAGGAAGAAATCGGGTACACCGCCGGACGTCTGGACCCGTTGGCCGTCTTCTATACGGAACCCGCGCTGTGCACCCAACGCATGCATGTTTTCCTGGCCAGGGACCTGACACCGGCCCGGCTGACAGCCGACGAGGACGAATTCATCGGCGTGCGGAGGGTCCAACTGGATAAAGCAACCGGGCTGATCGCCGACGGATGCATACGAGACGCCAAGAGCATCGCTTCGCTGTTGCTAGCGATGCGGGTTATGGGCGATAATTAGCCGCCGCTAAATGGCGCGCCGCTGGCGAGCGCCATCAATCGCCGGACCCTGCGGCGCCCGGCCGGAGGAAGACACACATGGCAGAGGTTTTGCAACACGACGTGTTGGTGGTTGGCGCTGGCTTGGCCGGCATGCGCGCCGCAATCGCGGCCCGGGCCGGCGGCGCGAACACCGCCATCATCAGCAAGGTCCATCCGGTTCGCAGTCATTCGAACGCGGCGCAGGGCGGCATCAACGCGGCCCTGCTGGACCGCGGCGACGACTGGGAAGATCACGCCTACGACACCATCAAGGGCAGCGACTTCCTGGGAGACCAGGACGCCATCGAGGTGATGTGTCGCCAGGCCGGCGCGTCCCTGATCGACATGGAGCACATGGGCGTCACCTTCAACCGTGACGATGACGGCCGGCTGGGCACCCGCGCCTTTGGCGGGCAGCGGCGGGCGCGCACCTTCTTCGTGGGCGACTTCACCGGACAGGCTCTGCTCCACGTCATGTTCGAGCAGTTGATCAAGTCGGGGGTGCAGCGCTACGAGGAATGGTTTGTCACCGCCCTGATCATGGAGGATGGTCAGGCTGCGGGCGTAATCGCGCTGGAAATCCGCACTGGCGAGCTGCACTTGATCCGTGCCAAATCGGTCATCCTCGCCACCGGCGGCTGCGGGCGGCTGTTCGAGCCCAGCACCAACGCGCTGATCGTGACCGGCGACGGCATGGGGCTGGTGTACAACGCCGGCGGACAGCTGATGGACATGGAAATGGTGCAATACCATCCCACCACCCTGGCCGGCAGCGGAGTGCTGATCTCCGAGGCGGCCCGCGGCGAGGGCGCGTATCTGCGGGACAAGGACGGCAACCGCTTCATGGAGAAATACGCTCCCAACATGATGGAGCTGGCTTCCCGCGACGTGGTATCCCGAGCGGAACAGACGGAAATCAACGCGGGCAACGGCGTAGACGGGTGCGTCTACCTGGACTGCACTCACCTCGGCGAGGCCCTGATTATGGAAAAACTGATCCAGATCAGGGAAATCGGCATCGACCTGGCCGGCGCGGACATGATCAAGGAACCCATCCCGATCCGCCCCGGCATGCACTACATCATGGGCGGGATCAAGACCGACATCGAGGGCCGTACCAATCTCAACGGCGTTTACGCCGCGGGTGAGTGCGCCAACGTCAGCGTACATGGTGGGAACCGCCTGGGCGCCAATTCCCTCCTGGACACCATCGTTTTCGGCGAGCGGTCGGGCAACCACGCGGCCGAGTTCACTCGCAGCATGAGCTACCCCGAGTTCAACGCCAATGCCGCCCTGGACCGCGAACGCCGCCGGATCCAGGAAATGATGGACCGCCCGGAGAACGGGGACCGCTGGTCGGCAATCCGAAGGGAAATGGGCGAATCGATGAACCGGAACGTAGCGGTCTTCCGCAATGAAGAGGGCATCGAAGAAACCATCGACGACCTCCATCAATTGCGTCGCCGGTACGAGAACGTTCCGGTCCATAACAAGGGCAAAAGCTTCAACACCGACCTGATCTTCGCGCTGGAGCTGGGCTACATGCTCGACTGCGCCGACACCATCGCCGTCGGCGCGCTGGAACGCAAAGAGAGTCGCGGAGCCCAGTTCCGGACGGACTACCCCGATAGGAACGACGAGGAATGGCTGCACCACATCGTCCTGACCAAGGGCGACGGGGGACCGGTGAGTTCCGAACTGCCGGTCACCATTACCAAGTGGACGCCCGAGGAGAGGAAATACTAGGCTATGGACGTTACCATCCGGGTAAAACGACAGGATCCGGAGGCTCCCACTGGCGAGGGCCGGATGCCCTACTGGCAGGAGTATCCGGTCACCATCGCCGACAACGCCACGGTCCTGGACGCGCTGATCCAAATTCGTGAAGACGACGACGGCACGCTGTCGCTGCGTTGCTCTTGCCGCAGCGCAATCTGCGGATCGTGCGCCATGCGCATCAACGGACACGCGGGGCTGGCCTGCAAGACCATCGCCAACACGGTGGTGCAGGACGGGGTCATCACAGTGGAACCGGCGGGGGTCATGCCGGTTATCAAGGACCTGGTCGTCAACTTCGACATGTTCTGGGAAAAGATCGAAGCGGTCGATCCGTTCCTGAAGCACATGGGCCAGGAACCCGACGGCGAGTACATCGTTTCCAACGACGCGATGCTGCACCTCTCCGGCGTCACCGCCTGCATCATGTGCGGCGCCTGCGTTTCCGACTGCACGGTGCTCGAAGTCGACCCAACCTTCCTGGGGCCCGCCGCCTTGGCCAAGGCGTATCGGTTCACTGCGGACCCTCGCGATGGCGACGCTGAAGGCGTGTCCATGGAGCGGCTGTGGGCGCTCAGCGAACCCACCGGCGTCTGGGACTGCACGCGCTGTAACGAGTGCGTCCAGGCCTGCCCCAAGGGCGTCGCTCCCATGGACCGCATCATGGCCATCCGCGAGCAGGCGATTCAGCAGGGCTACACGAACAACAACGGCGCTCGACACACCGACGCGTTCACCGAATCGGTCGGACACAGCGGCCGGCTGGACGAGCTTCGGTTGCCCATCAAATCGGTGGGCGGGTTCACCAACATGCCCGCTTTGATGGACTACATGCCCGTGGCATTCCGCGCGCTGCGACGGGGCAAGATGCCTCCCATCGCCCACAAAAATGTCGACAACGTCGAAGCGGTGCGGAGGATATTCCACCAGACGGAACCGGACCCGCCCGCGCCTCAAGTGAGCAACAACTCGCCTTTTGGGTAGCGAGGACGGCACAAAGCCAGACTACCTCGGTGACCCCGAAGCCAGTAGGGGCGAACGACCATTCGCCCCTATACTAGTGGCCAATCGATCCAGAGGAGGAACTCGTGAAATACGCTTTCTTTCCGGGCTGCGTTTCCCAGGGCGGCGCGCCCGAGCTTTACCCGGCGGCCCGCATGGTCTGCCAGCGGTTGGGGATTGAACTGGAGGAAATCCCCGGCTGGACGTGTACCGGCGCCGGCGTGATCCAGGAAAAGAACCAGCTGTTCGGGGACACCCTGAACGCCCGTAATTTCGCCAAAGCCGAACGGATGGGCCTCCCCATCCTCACCATTTGCAGCACCTGCCAGGGCGTGATGTCCCAAGCCAACCACCGGATGCGGAATCCCGAGTACCTGGCGGAGATCAACTCCTACCTGGCTGAAGAGGGCCTGGAATACAGCGGAAATTCCGAACCCAAGCACCTGCTGTGGATCCTGATTGAGGACTACGGCCTGGATCGCTTGGGCGGCTATATCACCCGCCAGTTGACCGATCTCAAGATCGCGCCGTTCTATGGCTGCTACATCGTGCGACCCACCGAGGCGCTGGACATTGCCGACCACCCGGAGCGGCAGCAGTCTCTGGAAATGCTGATTCAGACGCTAGGCGCGACTTTGGTCGATTTCGAGGGCAAGACCCGCTGCTGCGGATTCCCCATCCTGACCATCAACCAGAGGAACTCGATGGCCATGGTCGGCAAGCACACCTCCGAGGTCAAGGACCTGGGGGCGGACGCCATGGTCACGCCCTGCCCGCTGTGTCACCTCAACCTGGACGGCTTCCAGCCCAAGGCGGCATCGCAGGCCCGCCGGTCAATTGACCTGCCGATCCTCCACATGCCTCAGCTGATCGGCTTGGCGATGGGCATGTCGCCCTCCGAGTTGGGTATGCGCAAGCACATCGTCAGCACTGGCCCGCTGGAAGTGAAAGCCGGAGCTCGACGCTAGACTGGCCGGCAATGCGAAACAAAAATGGCGAAGGGCGGGATCAATTCCCGCCCTTCCTTTTGTCCGGCACCAGAGATTCTCAGACCTTGATTGTCGGCGCCACCTCGCGAATGGCATCCACCGTCTGCTCGATGTCGGCGTCGGTGTGCACCATCGAAGGGTAAAACTTCTGCGGCCAAGACTTTAGGATCCCGCGCTCCAGCAGCCCCGCGTTCAGCCGCGCCAGGGGCTGTCCGTCAGCGGCCAAACCGTCACGGAAGTTTCTCACGGGGTGATCAGCGAAATAGATGTCGAAGATGGCGTCTTCGCCGACGCTCTGCACCGTGAAGCCTTCCTCCTCGCAAGCGTCAACCAGAGCCGAACGGATGCGCCCGCCCACTTCGTGGAGGCGATCGTAAGTGCCCTCACCACGCAATTCCGCCAAGGTAGCGAGGCCGGCGGCGCAGGCAATCGGGAACCCATTGAGCGTGCCAATCTGGTCGACATAATCGTCCGCAGAAACTGAGGCCCGGTCGTACACCGACATCACCTCGGAACTGCCCATGAGGGCGGCCAGGGGGTACCCTCCCCCCATGATCTTGCCTACGGTGCACATGTCAGGCGTCACGCCGTAGTACTCTTGGGCCCCGCCGTAGGCCAGGCGGAATCCGGTTACGATTTCGTCGAAAATCAGCAGCACTTCCGCGTCCCTGGTGATCTTGCGCAGACCTTCGAGAAAGCCCGGAATGGGGGCAATGGTACGCTGGAGAGGTTCAACGATCACGGCGGCGATCTCATCCTTGTGCGCGGACAGGATGGCGGCCGTGGTGTCCAGGTCATTGAACTGCGAGACCAGCATCAGGTCGTTCAGGGCTTTGGGGATGCCGGCGGTGTTGGCTTCGGCCTGCGGGAACTCCACCGCCGCCGAGGCGAAGACGGACATCATCGCGTAATCGCTGGTTCCGTGATAGCCGCCCTCGAACTTGAGGATCTTTTCCTTGCCGGTGTAGGCCCGGGCCACGCGCATGGCCTGGAAACAGGCGTCGGTGCCGCTGGTGGTGAAGCGCACCTGTTCCGCGCAGGGAACGGCCTTGACCAATTCCTCAGCCAGCAATACGGCCTGATCGTTCGTGGTGAAAAAGGTCGAGCCACGACCGACGGCAGACAGGACGGCCTCAGTCACCGCTGGGTGAGCGTGCCCCAGGATCATGGGCCCGGAACCCATCAGCCAGTCGACGTATTCGTTACCCGATACGTCCCAGATGCGCCCGCCTTTTCCTTCCTTCACCAGGAACTTGAGGTCATCGGGATAAGAGGTGTTTCCGGTGCCGCTACCGGGAAAGTACTGGGCGGCTTTTTCAAGGAGGTCCCGTTCCAGAGGTGTCCGTTGGGTCATGCTGGCCTCCTGTTGAGCATGTGATTGCCGTTTCCATTATACATACCGCAAAACAACGAAAGGGCGGGTTGCCAACCCGCCCCAGTTCGATTTTGGGTGCGCGGTGAAGGCTCAGACAGAGCTATTCAGCTTCCGCCCTGGCTTTGGCCATCACATCCACCAACTCCTGCACCGAAGCGGCGGAGGACTGCAACGCGGCCTTCTCGCCGTCAGTGAGGCTGATCTCGATAACCTGCTCCATGCCGCCCGCGCCGATCTTTACGGGAACTCCCACGCACAGGCCGTTGATGCCGTACTCACCTTCGAGATAGGCGCAGCCGGGCAGGATGCGCTTGCGGTCCAGCAAGATCGCCTCGACCATCTGCGTGATGGCCGCGGAGGGCGCATAGAAAGCCGAACCCTGCTTTAGCAGGGCGACGATCTCGCCTCCGCCGTCGCGGGTGCGCTGCACGATGGAGTCGATGCGATCCTGAGACAACAACTCGGTGAGTGGTATGCAGCCAACGGTGGTGTAACGAACCAGCGGCACCATGTCGTCGCCATGTCCGCCCAGGACCATGGCCTGCACATCGTCCACGGATACGTTGAGCTCCTGGGCAATGAAAGTGCGATAACGTGCGGTGTCGAGTACGCCGGCCATGCCAAACACCCGGTTTCGCGGGAAGCCGGCGGTCTGGAAAACATTCTGCACCATGGCGTCCAGCGGGTTGGTCACCGCCAGGATGATGCAGTCGGGAGAATGGCGGACCACTTCTTCGGTGACGGCCGAGGTGATGCGCATGTTGGTGAGCAGCAGATCGTCGCGGCTCATGCCGGGCCGCCGGGCGATACCGGCGGTGATGACCACGACGTCGGAACCGGCGGTTTCCTCGTACCCGTTGGAGCCGGTGATCAGGGCGTCGGTACCGACGACCGGGCCGGACTCGAGCATATCGAGACCCTTGCCTTGGGGCAGATCCTCGACGACGTCAACGAGAACCACGTCGGCATAGCCGAGCTGATGGATCCGCTGGGCGGTCGTGGCGCCAACGTTGCCGGCGCCAACGACGGTTACTTTGCTTCGCATGTGATGAGTGGTCCTCCGATTGAGCTTGGGGTGGTTAAATTGCGTCCACGATGGCGTTCAGCGTGGCGCTGGGACGCATGGCCCGGGCGGACATGTCGTGGTCCGGTCGGTAGTAGCCGCCGATATCCATCGGTTCGCCCTGGCAGTCGATCAGTTCCTGGACGATTTTGTCCTCGTTTTCGGTCATCTGCCGGGCGACCTCGTTAAAGCGGGCCTTCAGCTCGGGGTTTATATCCTGGTTCGCCAGGGCTTGCGCCCAGTAAAGAGCCAGGTAGAAATGGCTGCCCCGGGTGTCCAGTTCGTTTACCCGACGCGAAGGGTTCCGCTGGTTCTCCAGATGCTCGCCGATGGCCTGGTCCAGCGTCTCCGCCAAGAGCCTCGCGCCGTCGTTGTCGTACACCTCGCCGAAATGCTCGAAAGAGGCGACCAGCGCGCAGAATTCTCCCAGCGAGTCCCAGCGCAGATGTCCCTCTTCCACGAACTGCTGCACGTGGCGGGGGGCGGAACCGCCGGCGCCGGTCTCGAACATCCCGCCGCCGTTCAGCAGGGGAACCACGGAGAGCATCTTGGCGCTGGTGCCCAGCTCCAGAATGGGGAAAAGGTCGGTCAGATAGTCACGCAGCACGTTTCCGGTTACGGCGATGGTGTCCTGACCGGCCCGGCTGCGTGCAATCGTGGCCTTCATGGCCTCAACAGGAGGCATGGTGCTGATCTCGAGCCCGGACGTATCATGCTCCGGCAAGTATTTTTCCACCTTCTTGATGAGCTCGGCATCGTGCGCGCGGGTGGCATCGAGCCAGAAGATGGCTGCCTGGCCGGTGAGCCTGGAGCGAGTCACACCGAGCTTGACCCAGTCCTGGATCGGAATGTCCTTGGTCTGGCACATCCGGAAGATGTCGCCCGTCTCGACGCTCTGCTCCATCAGGGTTGCGCCTGACGCATCGACAACGCGGATCGTGCCATTGCCGGGAGCCTCGAAGGTCTTGTCGTGGGAGCCGTACTCTTCGGCGGCTTGGGCCATGAGCCCAACGTTGGCGACGCTGCCGAGGGTTGCCGGGTTGAGGGCGCCGTGCTGCTGGCAGTCTTCGATGGCCGCCTGGTAGATGGTGGCGTAGGAGCGGTCCGGGATCAGGGCGATGGTGTCGTGCAATTCGTTGTCGGGGCCCCAAGTGCGCCCGCCGTCGCGGATGACCACAGGCATGGAGGCGTCGATGATGGTGTCGCTGGATACGTGCAGGTTGGTGATGCCCCGGTAGGAGTTCACCATCATCAGGTCCGGGCGGCTGTCGTAGCACGCCTGAACGTCGGCCTCGATCTCAGCGCGCTTGTCTTCCGGCAAGTCCTGGATCTTCGTCAGCAGTTCGGCGACGCCGTTGTCCGGGTCCACCGCCACCTGGGCCAGGGCGTCGGCGTGCTTGTCGAACACGTCCTTGAAAAATTCCGAAACCAGGTGTCCGAATATGATCGGGTCGGACACGCGCATCATGGTGGTCTTGACGTGCAGGCCCAGCAGGAGGTCGTCGGCTTTGGCCTGGTTCATCTGGTCAGCGTAAAACCGCCGCAGGGCTTTTACGTTCATCACGGCGCAGTCGATGATTTCGCCGGCCTGTAGGGGAATGCCGGACTTCAGCTCGGTGACCGATCCGTCGCTGCCAACGAACTGGATGGCGGCCGACCCGGCCTCGGTGGTAGTGACGGCCACCTCGGAGCTGAAAAAGTCCCCGTCGGTCATGTGTCCGACGCGGGTCTTGGAGACTTCGGGCCAGTCCTGCATCATCCGGTGAGGATTGCGCTGCCCGTGTTCCTTGACCGCATTGGACGACCGGCGGTCGGAGTTTCCCTCCCGTATAACCGGGTTGACGGCGCTGCCGATCACGCGGGAGTAGCGGGCCTGGACCGCCCGTTCTTCGTCGTTGGCCGGCTGGTCGGGGTAGTCAGGGATGTCATAACCCTTGGCCTGCAATTCGGCGATAGCGCCCTTGAGCTGGGGAATGGAAGCGCTGATATTGGGCAGCTTGATCAGGTTCGCCGACGGTTCCAGGCACAACTCTCCGCACATGCGCAGGTAATCCGGAATCTTTTGCTCGTCGGTCAGGTTGTCCGGGAAGTTGGCAATGATGCGTCCCGACAACGAGATGTCCCAAGTTTCGAGTTCAATCCCGGAACTCTTGGTGAACGCCTGCAGCATTGGCAGCAGCGAGTGCGTTGCCAGAAACGGCGCCTCATCAGTTTCGGTGTAAATGATCTTGGCGGCTTCTGCCATGATCGCCTCCTTAGCAAATAGATTTCACGGGCCTGCGCGGGTTGCCAAGGATTGTTGGACTACCGGCCCGAACGGAAAACCGGATGCGCAGCATCCGGCACAGGTCAAACCACAGAGATTATACACACGAAAACTGTTGTGCGGTACCCGACCCCCGATTAGCAAGCCCGTCCGACCCATCCGCAGTGTGATACATTGCGACCGTAATTTGACCCCTGCCTCGATATGCAATGAATGATTCGGGACAGCCAGCAGTCCGCCTGCCGCTGGTGAATAAGCTGCTCTTCTCGGCCGACCATCTCGGCATGCAGGCCATCGGCTATTTCCGGCAACAGTGGGTGTTGTTCTTTCTGGCGCCCCCGGCCATCGAGGGCATGGCGCGCGTGCCTGACGTCTTGGTGTTGGGGTATCAGATCGACGCGCGTGTGGTGGCGGGAATAGTGATCTTCGCCGGCCGGTTCATCGACGCGTTTACGGACCCTCTGATTGGCTGGTGGAGCGACCGGACGAGCAGCCGGTGGGGACGACGAATCCCGTTCATCATGTTCAGCACGCCGTTTTACGCGGCGTTCGGGGCACTGATCTGGTTCCTGCCCGACCCGGGGAGCAGCTGGTGGAACGCGGTCTACTTCGTGCTGATGCTGGAGCTGTTCTTCACGGCGGCCACGATGTCCAGCGGCGCTCTGGAAGCCTTGGTGCCGGAGCTGACCCGGACGGCACGGGATCGGATGCAGGTGGTGAGCTTCATCTTCCTGTTCGCAGTTGGCGGCGCCGGCCTGGGGCTGGTGATGGGTGGCTACATCAAGGACGCCCTGGGCTTCCAAGTGGCCGGGACGATATTCGCGGTGTCGGCATTTGTGTTTCGCTACATCTCCCTGTCGGCAGTCTGGAAACACGCGCCGCGGGATATAGTACCGGCGCAGGTTCCTTTCTGGCAGGGCCTGCGGGACACGTTGCGGAATTCGCAATTCGTGGCGTTTCTGCCCACTTTTGTAATGTTCACAACCGGGGTCGGAGTGCTGCAGGGCTGGATACCGTTCTTCGCGGTGGGCGTTCTACTGCAGGAGCGGGACGGCGCGGCTTCGAGCTGGATGTCCACCAGCGTGATCGGCGGGGCGATCGTGTTCGGCTTGGTGATCTGGGCGCTCTTCTCCGTCGGAGCGGTGAGCAAACGGCGGATTTACGGAATCTGCCTCATTGCCTGCGGCCTGCTGTACCCGCTGCTGAGCCTGGTGGGCGTGGTAATGACTGAACACCTGGTGACGCAGGGGCTGGTGCTGGTCTTCATCGCCGGGATGCCAATGGCGGCGGTGTTCCTGCTGCCAAAGGGACTGACCGCGGATATCGCGGACTACGACGCGATCCTGCGGGACGAGCGGCGGGAGGCCATGTTCTACTCGACGCAGAACTTTTTCGAGAAGGTGACCTACGCGCTGCCGCCATTGTTGCTCAGCCTCATCCTGCAGCTGGGGGATTCGGCGGATAACCCCCTGGGCATCCGGTTGGCTCCCGTGATGGCCGGCGCGCTGGTGCTGTTGGGATTCGTCTTCTGGCCCCGCTATCATCTTCCGGACACGGTGAACCGGGAAACGGTGACACAGGCCGGACTGATGCGACAAGTGGCTTAACGGAAACCGTCAGGACGCGAGTTGGGCCGCCAATGCTGCGGCGTCAGTGACGGGAAGCTGACACGCATAGTTCTCGCACACATAGGCCGTGGGCCGTCCGTCCTGCATCACCCTCTGCTCCAGCAGCGGCGAGTCCTTCAGCGGAGGGTCGGAGGGATCGGATACGCCCACCAGGACCCGGTTGGGCATGAACCGCCTGGTGATTTCCTTGAGCATCTCCCCGGTGCTCGGATCTTCCGCCGGACCGACGATGACGATTTCCCGGGGCAGCGAGACGTAGAAGTCAAGGGCCCCCAGCCAGTGGCCGGTGGCCGCCGGCGCCCGGCCCAAGAGCTGCTGCATTGCCCGCAGCGGCGTCGCTCCCTTGGCCGAGTAGTCGTCATTTCCGGTTATCACGCCCAGCCGCAGCAGAACGTCCGAGGCGACCGAGCCGCCGCAGGGTTGGGCATTGTCGAACACGTCCCGGGGCCGGATTACCAGCGTTTCGTGATCGCTGCCGGTGTCGTAAAAGCCTCCGACGGCATCATCCCAGAAGAGAGCGTTCATTTCGTCGGCTAGGGACACGGCTTCCTGCAGCCAACGAGATTCCAAGGTGGCCTCGTGCAGTGACAACAGGCCGTCGGCCAGGCAGGCATAGTCTTCCAGATAGCCGTTCAGCTTCGCCTCGTCGTTTCGCCAGGTGCGGAGGAGGCGTCCGTCAGACCCGAGCATGGCGGTGAGGAGGAAATCCGCGTTCTTGCGGGCGGCGTCCAAGTAATCCGAGCGTCCCAACCCTGCGCCGGCTTCCGCGAAAGAACGCAGCATCAAGCCATTCCAGGAGGTGAGCACCTTGTCATCGAGGAGCGGGTGGATGCGCTGCTCGCGAACCTCAAGGAGCGTCGGGCGGGCGCGGGAGATCGCCTGCTCCAGATATTCCACGGACACGCTGCGTTGGCTCGCGTATTCTTCCGGCGGCCGGGCCACGTTGAGGATGTTGGCGCCCTCGAAGTTGCCCCGCTCAGTGACGCCGTAGTACCCCATCACCAGATCAGCATCCTCGCCCAGCAGCGAACGCAGCTCATCGGGCGTCCACACGAAGAACTTGCCCTCCACGCCCTCGCTGTCGGCGTCCTGCGCGGAGTAGAACCCGCCCGCCGGATCCGTCATCTCGCGCAGCACGTAGTCCAGGGTCTCCTCAGTGATGCGCCGGTACAGCGGATTGCCGGTTACCTGCCAGGCGTGGAGATAAAGCCGGGCGAGCAGAGCGTTGTCGTACAGCATCTTCTCGAAGTGCGGCACGAGCCAATAAGCATCGGTGGAGTAGCGGTGGAATCCGCCGCCGACCTGGTCGTACATGCCGCCGTAGGCCATCTTCTGCAGGGTCAACTCGACCATCTCCAGGGCGCGGGCGTTGAACCCGTGGCGGTTGTAGCGCAGCAGGAACTCCGGGGTCATGGGCTGGGGGAATTTAGGGGCGCTGCCGAAACCGCCGTTCAGGTGGTCGAACTGGGTGGCCAACTGGGAATAGGCGTTGTGCATCACCTCGGTGGTAAGAGGAGTGAACCCCCGGGGCATTTGGCCGGTGCGGCCCATCTGCTCGGCCAGTTGGCGCGTGACGCGTTCGATCTCGCCCTTGTTGGTGTGGTAGGCCTGGCCGGCGGCGGCCAGCAGTCGCGGGAAACCGGGCATGCCGCCCCGGTCCTCTGGCGGGAAGTAGGTGCCGCCGTAGTATGGACGGCCTTCCGGGGTCAGAAAGACGGTCATCGGCCATCCGCCGCTGCCGGTCATCATCTGCACCGCTTCCATGTAGACGGCGTCCAGGTCGGGCCGTTCCTCCCGGTCCACCTTGATGTTCACAAAGTTGTCGTTCATCAGGACCGCGATGTCCTCGTTCTCGAAGGACTCACGTTCCATCACGTGGCACCAGTGACAGGCCGAATAGCCGATGCTCAGCAGAATAGGACGGTCCTCTTCCCGGGCGCGTGTGAGCGCTTCTTCCCCCCAGGGATACCATTCAACCGGATTGTGAGCGTGTTGCAGGAGATACGGGCTAGTCTCGTTGATCAGGCGGTTGGGCACGGTGTAACGCTCCTTGGCTCAAATCCGGGTTTCACTGGAAGGCGTATCCTGAAACACGGGACGCTCTGCTACAATCGTCGCTAATTGCGTGCCAGCATACCAGACACGCCGAAAAAGGCGCCGACTATGAAGATCCGGTCACTGAATAAAACCATCGTCCTTGTCGTCCTGCTATTGGCGGCGATGCTGGTGGCTTTCTCCGTTGCCTGTGCCCCCGCTTCCGATGATGACGGGATGTCTATGGATTCCATGGACATGGAGGGAATGGCGGTTGGCGAAAGCAACCTCAAACTCAAAATCGGCGAACAAACCCCGCCGTTCGCCATGATACTGGCCAACGGCACGGAGGTATCCTCCGATGATCTGGCAGCAAGCGGCCGGCCCGCTCATCTATTTTGGTTCGCCACCTGGTGACCCGAGTGTCGCGCTGAGTTGCAGACGCTGAACCCCATAGCCAGTGAGTTTCCTGAAATCGAGTTCTACGTCGTCGCCTACAATGAACCCGCGGAGGCGATTGAAGCGTATATCGAAGAGAACGGGTACACCGACGTTATTGCCGCACAGCCCGTCGGCACCATGCTGGCCGACCTGGAAATCACGCGGCAGATGGCGATGATGGCGGTAAACGCCGACGGAGTTCTCTACCACCGACAGTTGATGGGCAGCGCGGACCAGTGGTCGCCGCAATTCGCCGCGCTTACCGCTGACCCCCACGCCGTACCGACCAAAAAGGACGTCAAGCAGGAACAGGACAAGCGGCTGATGGACCTTCAGCTGCCGGCTTGATGACAATAGGCCCCGGCGTCGTTGACGCCGCCAACGGAAACCGATGAACAGAGCTGCGAAATATCTGGCAGTCACCGCCGTGGCCGGTCTCCTCACCCTCGGCATAGCGGCGTGCGGCGCTGAAGAACCGCCCGCGCCAGCGGCTCCCACGGACGTCCCGCCGCCGGCGGTAGCGGTCACAGAACAGCCTCCCGCCGCAACGCAATCGACAGCAGCACAACCAGCCACCAGCGCACCGGCAGCTGCGACTGTAACTTCCGCGCCGGCGGCAACGGCCGGTTCAACAGCGGCCACGGCCGCGGATGCGCCGACAGCAACGGCCGCCGCTACCGTGACCCAGCCGCCTCCTGCGGATCCTCCCGCGGCCATCTCGCCGCCATCGATTGCCACCGAGTCTCCGACGGCTGTTGCTGCACCTACGGATACTCCGGCTGCGGCTGCGCCACCTGTCCCTCCGCCCATTAAAGCTCCGGCCATCGACGTGGGCAATGAGGTGGGCCAGACACCGCCGAAGTTCGCTATGGACTTGTCCGACGGGTCACGGATCGAATCGGCCGACATCGTGGGCAGTGGCCGGCCGGTCTTCATGCATTACTTCGCCACCTGGTGACCGGTGTGCCGCGCCGAGTTGCGGACGCTCAACCCCATCGTCGCCGAATACGCCGGACAGGTGGACTTCTACGTGGTCGCTTTCAACGAGAGTGCGGCTACTCTGGATGCATACATCGCCGAGAACGGCTACGCCAACATGACCGCCGCCCAACCCGTGGGCTCCATGCTCCGCGACCTCAAAATCGTCAGCCAGTCATCAATGATCGCCGCGAACGGCGCCGGCGCCATCACCTTCCGCAAGGGCTACGGCAGAGGGAGCGACGCGGAAACCCTGAGCGAGGAGTTCCAGCGGTTGACGGCGCAGTAAGGGCTACCACTCCCCGCCCAACTGGAAAATGAGCCGTTCCCGCCGCGGTGCGTATTCCATCTCCATCTCGTTCAGCACATCCCGGCCCAACAGCGAATCTAGCCCGTCGGTAATTGGATGCGGTTTGCCGATGTGAATGGCGATGCGAAAATCGTGCCTGGCCTCGCCATCGTAAAACGACACCACCGCGGTCTCAGCATAGTAGGTCTGAAGGCCGCCGGCGCTGGTCACGTCAACGGGATTCGACAGTTCATCGAACGGACAGTGCAGGTCTCTTGCAGCGGTCGGATGCAAGATAGTCGTATCCGTCCCAGTATCAACGAGAAAATCCACTTCGCCGAGTGCCCCAAGCCGTGGCAGGTTCACCCGCGCCTTAACGTAAGGGCTGCCATCCGGAGCAAAATAGCCGGTAATCATAGAGTCATCGGAGGGCGCGGTTTGGTGTTCAAGAACTCCCGTGCGGCGAAGCCAGGCCGCTCACCGAGTTCCATGACTTTTGCCGTCCGTTCCTGAGCCGAGTCAGCAATTACCAACGCACCGTTCTCGGTCAATGCTACCCACTTATCCGGGTACCTCTCAATCAATTCGGGCCGCATCGCCCGCAGCCGTTCCGAGCGCTCAACGTAGCTGCGGTGCTCGGCTAGCTCTTTTGGCGTGGCCTTGTGAGTAGTAACCGTAACTTTGGGCCTTTGGCCGTCGGTATTGAATATCGCCATAGTCGATCTTCTCTCTTCACCGGGCCGCTAAACGCCGCTATTTTCCGGCCGGTGTCCCGACCAGTTCCTCCCCCAGCATTGCCAGCACCTCGCTCAAGGGCAGCGCGCCCAGGTTTTCCCCATCGCGAGTGCGCACGGCGGCAGCTCCGGCCTCGGCCTCCCGGTCGCCTACGACCAGCATGTACGGCGTCTTCTGCAACTGGGCCTGACGAATTTTCTGGTTCATGCGCTCGCTTCGATCGTCCACCTCAACGCGGAAGCCGGCATCTCGCAACTGGGTTGCGACCAATTCGGCATACTCGTTATGGCGGTCGGCGATAGGGATCACCGTGGCTTGAACCGGGGACAGCCACAGCGGGAACGCCCCGGCGTAATGCTCCACTAAGACGCCGAAGAACCGCTCCAGCGAGCCCAGGATGGCGCGGTGAACCATGTACGGCCGGGACCGGTTTCCCTGGTCATCCTGGAACACGAGGTCGAAGCGTTCCGGCAGGTTGAAGTCGAACTGCACTGTGGTGCACTGCCAATCCCGTCCCAGCGCGTCCTTGATCTTGATGTCGATTTTCGGACCGTAGAACGCGCCGCCGCCATCGTCGATGCCGTAGGGCAGGCCGCGTGAGACCAGCGCCTGACGCAGCGACTCGGTGGCGTGGTCCCACATCTCCGGCTCGCCCACGTATTTCTCGGGCCGAGTGGACAGCATGATGTCGTAGTCCTCGAACCCGAAGGCGGCCATGATCTCGAAGGTGAGGTCCAGCACGTCGCCAACTTCAGCCGCAACCTGATCGGGCAGGCAGAAGATGTGCGCGTCGTCCTGGGTGAACCCGCGTACCCGCATCAGCCCGTGCAGCACTCCGCTGCGTTCGTAGCGGTACACGGTGCCCAGTTCTGCAATGCGCAGGGGCAGCTCCCGGTAGCTGCGCAACGCGGATCGGTAGACCTGGATGTGGAAGGGGCAGTTCATCGGCTTCAGGAAGTATTCCTGCTCGTCGATTTCCATGGGCGCGTACATGCTGTCCCGGTAGAAATCCAGGTGCCCACTGGTCTGCCACAGGCGCGACCGACCGATATGGGGCGAATAGACGATGTTGTAGCCGCGCCGATAGTGAATGTCCCGCCAGTAGTCTTCGATGATCGAACGCATGACGCCGCCCTTAGGGTGCCATACGATCAGGCCGGGACCGATCTCGTCGTGCACGCTGAACAGGTTAAGTTGCCGGCCCAGGGTGCGATGGTCCCGGCGTTCGGCTTCCGCGAGACGCTCCAGGTGCGCCTCCAGTTCCGCCTGCGACTCAAAAGCGGTGCCGTAGATGCGCTGCAACATCGGGCGGTTTTCGTCGCCCCGCCAGTAGGCGCCGGCGACGTTGAGCAGCTTGACCGCAGCGATATCTCCGGTGCTGTCCACGTGCGGCCCCTGGCAGAGGTCGGTGAACTCGCCGTGGCGATAGATGCTCAGGGTCGTTTCGTCGGGCAGATCATCGATGATCTCCTGCTTGTAGGGCTGGGAGTCGAACATCACCTTGGCCGAATCGCGGCTCAACTCTTCGCGGACAAAAGGCGTGTTGGAACGAATCGTGTCCATCATCAGCGATTCAATGCGTTCCAGATCTTCCGGCGTGAAAGGCTGCACCACCTCGAAATCGTAGTAGAAACCATCGGCGGTGGGCGGGCCGATGCCGAATTTAGTGCCCGGAAATAGCTGCAACACCGCATCGGCCATCACATGGGCGGCCGAATGGCGCATACGATGCCGCAGCGACTCGATGGGATCGTCAACGGCGTGTTCCGGGGCTCCATGGTCCAGCATTGTCCTACCTGCCTGATGGTTGAGACGGAAAACTCTGCGAATCATTATAGCGGATGGACTTTACGGGTAATCCGAACGCCGTTTCAGAGACTCCGGGACGGCACCGGGGCCTGGGTTATAATCGAAAGCCGAACGTTATCCCCAGCGTCTGGAGGGAGCCACGATGGAAGAACTGCGCCAACAGCTTGAAGAGATGTCCGCGAAGTTGGACGCGGTCATGGAGCATCTTTGACCTGTCAGCGCGTGAAGAATCCATCGCGCAATTGGAAAAGGAGGCGTCTTCCCCGGGTTTCTGGGACGATGCGCAGCTTGCCCAGCGCAAGATGCAGGAACTTGGCCAATTGCAGCACTCAGTCGAGCTGTGGCACGGCCTGCGATCCCAGGTCACCGACCTGCTCGAACTAACGACGCTGGCGATTGAAAGCGGTGACGAAAGCGTCGCCGACGAGCTAACCGCCGAGACTGCCGCCGCCGCCGCGAGCCTCGCCAGGGCGGAGATGGAACTGACCCTGTCAGGTCCTTATGACGACCGGCCGGCGATATTGACCATTCATTCCGGCGCCGGGGGCACCGATTCCCACGATTGGGTCGAGATGCTCACGGGCATGTATTCCAACTGGGCGTCCCTGAGCAATCGGCCGGTCCAGGTCCTGAACACCGCCTACGGCGACGAGGCCGGGCTGCGGACCAGCACGCTGGAAATCGGCGGGCAGCACGCTTTCGGCTACCTCAACGCGGAGGTCGGCGTCCATCGGCTGGTGCGCATCTCACCTTTCGATCCTGCCCGGAGGCGGCAAACGTCATTCGCCCGGGTCGAGGTGCTGCCGGCGGCGGATGACGACGATTCAGAAGTGGAACTCCGGTCAGACGACCTGAAAATGGACTTCTTCCGTTCCAGCGGCCCCGGCGGCCAGAACGTGCAGAAAGTCGCGTCAGCCGTCAGGCTGACCCACGTGCCCACCGGCATCGTCGTCTCGTGCCAGACCGAGCGGTCGCAACACCAGAACCGCGACTATGCAATGCGGATCCTGAGGGCGAAGCTGCTGGCCTTGCGAGAAGAGGAACGCGCCCAGGAGTTGTCAGCCCTTCGTGGCGAGCGGGTCTCCGCCGAGTGGGGCAACCAGATACGGAGCTACGTCCTGCACCCCTACAAGTCGGTGAAGGACCACCGCACGGACTATCAGATGGGCAACGCCGACGCCGTGCTGGGCGGCGACATCGATGGCTTCATCGAGGCCTGGCTGGTGAGCCGGCTGGGGGGCGACTAAACGGATACGTCGGGCGGGCTCGGCTGCATGGGAGTCAGCAGGTGGCCCATGCTGTCACGCTTGGTCCGCATGTAGTCCTCGTTGGTCTCGTTAGGGGGCACTGCCAGGCTCACCCGGCCGGTGACCTGGATGCCGAGACCGCTGATGCCCGCCATCTTGTGCGGATTGTTGGTCGCCAGCTGCGCGTGGGTGATGTTGAGGTCGCGCATGATCTGGACGGCGAGATCATACTTGCGCTCGTCCGGCTGGAAACCCAGGGCCACGTTGGCTTCGATGGTGTCCATGCCCTGGTCCTGCAATGAGTAGGCCCGGATCTTGTTGTGCAGGCCGATCCCGCGGCCTTCCTGGCGCAGGTAGACCAGGGCCCCGCGCCCCTGGTCGAAAATCATCCGGATGGCCAGATCCAACTGCTCGCCGCAGTCGCATTTCCGGCTGCCGAAGGCGTCGCCGGTCAGGCATTCGCTGTGCACCCTAACCAGCACTTCGTCGCCCTCTTTCCAGTCTCCGACGATCAACGCAGCATGTTCGCCGCTGTCGATCGTGCTGCGATACCCGATTATCCGCGCCACGCCATACTTGGTGGGCAGGTTCGCCTCCGCCACTCGAGAGATCAGGGATTCATTGATCCGACGGTGGGCGATCAACTGGGCGATGCTGAAGATCTTGAGGTCGTGCTTGGCAGCGAATTCTTCCAGTTCCGGCAGCCGGGCCATCGTGCCGTCGGTATTCATGATCTCGCACACTACGCCGGCAGGGTACGCGCCGGCCAGTTTGCACAAATCGACGATGGCCTCGGTGTGGCCGGGGCGGTTCAGGACACCGCCGGGGTTGCTCCGGAGGGGGAACATGTGCCCCGGATGGATGAAATCGGCGGGAAGCGTGTCGGGGTCGATCAGCGCGCGAATGGTCGCGCTGCGATCATAGGCCGATATGCCGGTTGAAGTGCCTCTTTTGTAGTCCACCGAGGTTGTGAACGCCGTTGGCTGCGGTGACGGAGAGTTGCGGCTCCGCAGGTTCGGGATCTGGAGTTCGTCCAGGCGTTCCCCCTGCATCGGCACACACACCAGACCCCGGGCATGGGTGACCATGAAGGCAATCGCTTCGGGAGTGGCGTGCTCTGCGAACAGGAACAGGTCGCCCTCGTTCTCGCGCCCCTCGTCGTCGACCACGATGACAAATTTGCCAGCAGTCAGGTCTTCGAGCGCCTCTTCAAGGCTGCATAGGGGCATTATTCCTCCGAAGGAAGCGGAAGTGTTTGCAGCCGGGTAAACCGGCGATTGAGGGGCATACGCGGAGCTGACTGCAAGCCGTCGCCTGACGTGTCAGTCTGCCTCCGTACCCGATGGGTCGTGCTCACGGCGGTATGCGATCAGGTCCTCTATGGACAGGATGTTCAACTCGTGCTTCGCAGCCATCTTGATCAGGTCGGGGAGGCGGGCCATCGTGCCGTCGTCTTTCATGATCTCGCACACGACGCCGGCAGGATACAGACCGGCCAACCGGCAGAGATCGACAATGGCTTCGGTATGGCCGGGACGAACCAGTACTCCGCCGGTGTGGTAACGCAGGGGGAAGAGATGGCCGGGCTGGATGAAGTCCTCAGGACGCGCGTCCGGGTCGATCAGTGCTCGAATCGTGGCCGCCCGGTCCTGCGCGGAGATGCCGGTAGTGGTGTCGATGGCATAGTCGACGGGCATCGTGAACGCGGTGGGCATCGGCGAGTCGGCATGGCGGCTCGGCAGCATCGGGATATCCAACTCGGCGAGCCGGTCCGCGGTCATGGGCATACAGAGTTGCCCCCGGGCGTGCGTAACCATGAAATTCACGGCCTCGGGGGTTACGAACTCGGCCGGCATAACCAGGTCGCCTTCGTTCTCGCGGTCCTCATCGTCCACCACGATGAGGAATCTGCCGGCTTTCAGGTCTTGCAGGCCCTGTTCGATGCTTGCCAACTGCATCTAAATTCTGGATCCAGCGGTATGGACGGCTGTGGCTCAGGCGAACCTGGCGGCCAGCAGACTCTCCACGTATTTTGCCAAGATGTCCGCTTCGAGATTTACCTTGTCGCCGACTTCGCGCTCGCGCAGATTGGTATGCTGCATGGTGAACGGAATGATCGAAATCGTGAAGCAGAGTTCCGCACTTTGTACCACCGTAAGGCTGATTCCGTCAACCGCGATGAACCCCTTCTCTACGATGTAGGGCGCCAGCGACGCCGGTGTTTCGATTTCCAGGATGAAGCAGTCCGCTTCCGGTGTGATCGCGGTGATGTCGCCCGTGCCGTCCACGTGGCCTTGGACAATGTGCCCGCCCATCCGGTCATGGGCGGCAAGAGCGCGCTCGAGGTTCACTGCGCTCTCGGGGCCAACCTGTCCCAACGACGTCCGGCGCAGTGTTTCCGGGGCCAGATCGACCGCGAATGAGTCGGTATTGAACTCCACCACCGTCAAACACGCTCCATTGACGGAGATGCTATCGCCCACGTGGACATCCTCCAGCACGGTCTTGGCCTGGATGACCAGCCTGTAGTCGGACAGAGAGGCGACTTGCCCCACTTCTTCCACGATGCCGGTGAACATTCAATCGCCTCCTTCAGTAGGATAACCTGTTATCAACCAGTCGGGTCCAATCGCTTCCGTGCTCGTGCGTTCGAGCCGCAACACGTCGGCCATCGTCGTCGCGCCAGCACCTTCAATCGGGGAACGCGCGGCCGCACCCCCAATCAACATGGGCCCGAGGAAGATAGAAAACTTGTCTATCAACCGCGCGTCAAGCATCGCGCCCAGCACTCCCCCGCCGCCCTCCACCATGAGGCTGACCACCCCCTGCTGACCCAGGTGTTCAAGCAATCCGGACAGGTTCACCCGTCCGTCGGTTCCGGGGAATGAAAGCACCTCGGCGCCCGCATCCTGCAGTGCCGCGACGCGAGGCGAGTTTGGGTTGCCCGCCGTGGCAATCAGCGTTCGGCCGGGCTGGCGCAGCATCCGTGCCGCCGGCGGCGTGCGGGCATCGCTGTCCACGACCACGCGGAAGGGCTGCAAATTGACCGGCAGAGGATCGCCGTTGTGGTCGCGGGCGGTCAACTGCGGGTCGTCCGCCAGCGCCGTCCCGATGCCCACCATGATGCCGTCCAACTCTTTCCTCATCTGCTGGACTCGGGCCCGCGCGTCGGGGCCGGTGATCCACTGCGAGTCACCGGTGCGGGTGGCGATCTTGCCATCCAGGCTCATGGCGAACTTGGCCACCACGAAGGGCAAGCCGGTGATGACGTGCTTGGCGAAAGCCTGATACATCTCCTCAGCTTTCGCGTCCGGGCGGTGTTGCACCTCTATGCCAGCGGCGCGCAGGGCCGCCGCGCCGCCGCCGGATACGCGGGGGTTGGGGTCCGTGACCGCGTAGACGACCCGGCTGACACCGCCGCCAATGATGGCATCGGTGCACGGCGGCGTGCGGCCGTAGTGGCAGCAGGGCTCCAGCGTGCAGTACAGCGTGCCTCCTTTGGCCGCCTGCCCGGCCTGTTGCAACGCGCCAACCTCAGCGTGTGCCTGGCCGGGCGGGAGCGTGAAACCCTCGCCAACCACACCAGTTGCGCCAACTATTACTGCCCCCACGGCGGGATTGGGGCTGGTTGACCCCAAAGCTGACCGGGCCAGAGCAATCGCCCGGGCCATCGGGTCGTTGGGCGTGGCCAGGGAGGTCACGGGCTGCCGGACCCGGAGAAATCCTGGTGGAAACGGCTGGCCGTAGGCCCGGACTGGCCCTGGTAGCGGCTCCGCAGTTCCGGGGAGCCGTACAGCCGTTCCGCCGGCGTGGTCAACTGGAGGAACGATATCTGGCCTATTTTCATGCCGCAATACAGGGCAATGGGCAGCCGGGCGACGTTGCTCAATTCCAGCGTCAGCCGGCCACGCCAGCCGGGATCCACAAACCCGGCGGTGCTGTGGATCAGCAGGCCCAGGCGACCCAGGCTGCTCTTGCCCTCCAGCCTGGCCACCAGATCGTCGGGCAGTTCAATATGCTCCAGGGTGCTGCCCAGCACGAATTCCCCGGGATGCAGCATGAACGGCTCGCTGTCAGCGATGGTGACCTCTTCCGTCAGGTTGTCCAATGGTTCACGCACGTCGATGTAGGGTTGGCGGGAATTGGAGAACACTAGGAACCGGCTATCCAAATGCAGGTCGATGCTCGCCGGCTGAATGTCGGCGTCGTCGACGGGCTTGACCACGATGCGCCCTTCCGAGATCTGGCGACGAATGCTGCGGTCGCTGAGAACCATAAGGGTCACTTCAACTCATACACGCCATACACGATCACAGCGATGTCGTTCTCGCCCACAGCGATGGGGGTCTCGGAGACAGCCTCCATGCTGGCCCCCAGCAATCTATCATTCCGGGAATACCTTCCGGCATCGGCATCGACGGGGACATCGCTGATCATTTTGAGGTCGCCCAGTTCGCGTCCGGCGAACTCAGCCAGCTGGGAGGCCTTTTCCTGCATGTCGGCAACCGCGGCTTCCCGCGCCTCCCTTTCCAGCGCAGAGCTATCGGAGAAGGAGAATTCGATGCGTCTGAACTCGATGTGGTCACCCCCGGCAGCAACGGCAGCGTCGATGACGGCAGCCGTCGAGTCGGTTTGTCGAACGATGACCCTCAGTCCGTTGCTGACCGAATATCCCACCTTTTTGCGGGTTTGGCGACTGTAATCGTACTCTTCGGATATTCGGAAATAGCTGGTAGTGATGTCGGCGTCAAGCACGCCCTGATTTTTCAGGGCGGCCATCACGTTGGTCATCGAAAGGGCGGCAGCGTCGCGGGCCTCGGCTACGGTTTCGGCGGTTACGAATACTCCGAGGGAGAGGGTAGTCAAATCCGGCGTGCCGGTGGCGATGCCCACGCCGGAAACCCGAAGAGCGTCGTGGGAGGCGCCCTCAACTTGGGCGGGGCCCGGCGCTGCTTCAGAAGTCAAGGTGTCGTCGGCCAATGACGGAGCAGGTTCCGGCGCTGGTCCAGAAGTCAAGGTGTCGTCGGTCAACGACGGATCGGGTGCCCCCGTTGCGCAGGCAACCGCGGACAGCAGAATGACTGCGGCGAACAACGGAGCAACTGTGCGCAGGAGGCGTCCGAGATTGTGCATAAATGCTCCTAACCCTGGAAGTTGACCCGCCCTCCGAGGAGCGCGCGGGCCATCACGAATTTATGAATCTCCGACGTTCCGCCCCCGATGCGGGCATGGCGGAGCATGTGGTACCAGTGGGCGATGGGCAGGTCCAGGGTTTCGCCCATGCCGCCGAAGACCTGCATGATCTTGTCGATGCTGCGCCAACCCCATTCGCCGGCGGCGTACTTGACCATCGACGCCTCCACGCGCACGTCCTCGCCGGCATCGGCGCGGGCGGCAGTCTCACGTGCCACCGAACGGAGCGCGATGATGTCCATGTATACGTCGGTGAGCATCCACTGTATTGCCTGTCGGTCGGCGATGGGCTGTCCGTAGGTGACGCGCTGCTGCGACCATTCAATCGCCATTTCCAGCGCGCGGGTGAGGATGCCCAAGGCCATGGCGCCCCGCAGCAGCCGGTCGTGATGGACCAGCCACTGCTGCCCCAGGGTGAACCCGCCGCCAACTTCCCCGAGCACCTGAGTCTGCGGGATGCGCACGTTGTCCAGGTGGATGTAATGCTGCTGGGCCTTGGTCGGCACGATCCAGACACGGATGGGCTCGAAAGTGACGCCGGGCGTCGGGTTGTCGATGATGAACATCGTGATGCCGCCGCGCTGCATCTTTTCCGGATCCGTTACGGCCTGCACCAGCAGGAAGTCGGCCGACGCGGCGCCGGAGATGAACATCTTGGTGCCGTTGAGAATCCAATCGTCACCGTCGCGCACGGCGCGGGTCTGCATCATGCCTCCGGGATCCGAGCCGGCCTGTGGCTCGGTCTGCCCAAAGGAGTAGTACAGATCGCCGTTGATGGCCGGGTAGAGGTATTTCTCCTCCTGCTCCGGAGTGCACGCCCCGATCATGAACATGGGCACCGGCGAGGTGGGCAGGTGAACGATGCTGCGATGTACCTCCTCTTCCAGAACCAGGTGGCCGAGGGCGCCCATGCCACCACCGCCGTACTCCTCGGGCACGAATGAAGTATAGACCCCGGTCTGCTTGGAGACGTTGTTCAGGCGGCCCCACTGGTCCGCGGAGAGGGTGCCCAGCACGCCGGGCACGGTCTCAAGAACCCCGCGCGGAGCGCCGTTTTCCGGTTCGCCTTCCTGGGGAGGATGCGCCAGATACTCAGGTTCGAGCGGCATGCACTCGTCGCGGATGATCTGGCGTACGGTGTTCTTGAGAGCGTCAAGCTCTGGGGGCAAACCGATATCCGAGGTCATGCTTTCTCCTGGAGGAACAAACGGCGCGTGCGGGAGGGAAGGCAATCCGTCACTTGTCGCCCGATGTGCGGACGCGGCAACGATCAGTCCAGCGTCGGAGCGCCGCTTAATGGAACGGGCAAGCGTACTTCAGAGCTTCCAGGGCCGGGTTTTCGGCCGTGGCCGGGGCCAGCCGCGCCACGTATTTGCCTTCACTCGGTGGTGGTGGCGCGGACGTCGCGGCGACGACTTCCATCACCGAGCCGACCGTCCCGAACAGGATGGCCCCCGCCAGTATGACGATAATCCCGATCCCTACCGTTTTCCGTTTCATGGTATCCGTTCCCAGCCGCCTGTTGATGGCACAGCTTGAACTGTCCCTTATGATAGCGCATTGGGCGGGGTGGTAGAATACCAGCCGACACCAGAGGCTTTCCTCAAGAGTGGCCGCCGAGCAGCCCAGGCTACAGATGACAAACGCTTCCGAACTCCGCAACCTTCCCAGCGTCGAGCGCGTCGTGAACGGCGAATCGCTTTCGGCTGCGGTATGCGCGCACGGACGGGAGATGGTGGTGGAACTGGCCCGGGAGGCGCTGGAAGCAGCCCGTAAGAAAGTGCTCGCCGGCAGCGCCGCGCCGTCTGGCGACGTGATCGCAGAAGCGGTTTTGTCCCTGATGGCAAGCCTGGCCGAGCCGTCCCCTCGCCCGGTGATCAACGCGACGGGCGTAGTGATCCACACCAACCTGGGCCGCGCGCCGCTGAGCGACGCCGCCCTGGCCGCCGCCGACGCCGTGGGCCGGGGATACTCCGATCTGGAAATCGATCTCGGAACCGGACGGCGTGGGTCGAGGCAGGCGCACCTGCAATCGTTGTTGCGGCGCATCACCGGGGCCGAGGCAGCGCTGGCGGTGAACAACAACGCATCCGCCCTGCTGCTGGGCCTGTCCGCTCTGGCCGCCGGCCGCGAGGTCATCGTCGCCCGCGGCGAGGCCGTCGAAATCGGCGGGGGATTCCGCATCCCGGACGTCTTGCGTCAAAGCGGCTGCACCCTCGTGGACGTGGGTACGACCAACCGGACGTACGTGCGGGATTACTCGGACGCCATGAGCGACCAGACCGGCGCGTTTCTCAAAGCACACGCCAGCAATTTCAGGGTTGAGGGTTTCACCGCGTTTGTCGACGAGCGCGACCTCGTTGCGCTGGGCGAAACGTCGGGCGTCCCGGTGTTGCACGACGTCGGCAGCGGCGCCTTGCTGCCCACCGAACGGTATGGGTTGGCCCACGAACCAACCCCGCAGGAGAGCATTGCGGCGGGCGTCGGCCTGGTATTTTTTTCCGGCGACAAGCTGCTGGGCGGCCCTCAGTCCGGCATCGTGGTCGGCAAACGCGACCTGGTCGCGCAGTTGGAGCGGCATCCGCTCGCTCGTGCGGTCCGGATCGACAAGATGAGCCTGGCCAGCTTGACGGCAACGCTGGCCCACTACGTCATGGGAGAAGCGGAAGCCAAGGTCCCCGTCTGGCGCATGATCTCGGTGAACGCGGACGACGTGCGAAGTAGAGCGGAAAAATGGCGTGCCGTTCTGGCTGACAGCCAAGTCGCGGCGCGCGTCGAGCCGGCTCGATCCGCCATCGGCGGGGGGAGCCTGCCCGGCGAAACGTTGCCGTCGTGGGCGCTGACGATTGATCCGCCTTCAGGCCGTTCCCCGGAGTCAGTGTTGTCCTCACTGCGTGAACAACCCACGCCGGTGATAGCCCGGATCGAAGAAGACGCAGTGCGGCTGGATCCGCGAACGGTGCTGCCGGAGCAGGACGACGACACAATTCAGGCGCTCACGGCAGTTATGGCGTGGTGAGGGATTACAGGACGCAGCAGTCGAAAAAGTCAGGGGCAGAACGTGTCGGATTTTCTTTTAGTGCATGGAGCCGGCCAGGGCGCGAAGAGCTGGGGCAAGGTCTGGGGTCACATGACGGCCCCGGAACAGCACCCGCCGCCGCTGTTTCGGGCGCGACAGGCGGTCCGCGTGCGCGCGATTGACCTGCCCGGTCATGGAGCCGACGCCGCCCAGGATGCCGGCATGATCGACCTGGCCGAGGCGGTGAAGTCGGTCGTCCGCGTCGCGGAGCAGGAGAATTTCACGGACTACACTCTTGTTGGCCATGAACTGGGCGGAACGGTGGCATTGCAGGCGTTGAGCGAATTGCCCCGCGCTCCTCGGCGCGTCGTGCTCGTATGCGGCATCGTGCCGGCCTCCGGGCAGCCCGCGGTCTCCACGTACCCGACGCCGGTCCAGTTGCTGGTTCGGTTCTGCAAGACCCTGGGCACGCTTATCGGAAGGGACATCCCGGCACCCGCCGAGGCGATCAACCGTTACCGATGCGGCGGACTGGACCCGATGGACCGGGTGCAGACCATCGGCCATTTCGGGCCGCTGCCTCTAAAAATGCTGACGGAGCCGGTTGCCATCAGCCTGGACTCCCTGCCTTGTCCGGTGACCTACGTGGTGCTAACCGATGACCGATTGATCAGCGCCAGCCGGCAGCAGGCCATGGCGGCTCGCATACCCGGAGCGACGGTGGTGCAATTGGACTCGGGCCACCAGGTCACCGCCCAGCGGCCGCGTGAACTGGCCGAAACGCTTCTGGCGGCGTGACATGGCCGCCGGACTGGCGAGTTCATTCGTCGCCGACCTGCACGTCCATTCCCCTTACGCGTTTGCCTGCAGCAAGTCACTGACGCTGGACAACCTAGCGTCCTGGGCAAAGCGCAAGGGCATCAACCTGCTGGCGACGGGCGACTTTACCCATCCCCACTGGGCTGACGCGCTGCACTCGAACCTGACCGAGTGCGGCAACGGCCTTTACGAGTACGCCGGAGTCCGGTTTGTGCCCGGCACTGAGATCAGCTGCGTGTATCGTCAGGACGGACGCACGCGCCGCATCCACCTCCTGGTGTTGATGCCTACCCTGGAAACCGCGGCGGCGTTCACCGGCCGGTTGCAAGAGTACGGAAAGCTGGAAAGCGACGGACGCCCCACCGTCAGCCTGTCCTCCCGCCAAGTGCTGGAAACGGCGTTAGACTGCTGCTCGGAATCGCTTGTCATCCCCGCCCACGCCTGGACCCCGTGGTACGGAGTGTATGGCTCGAAAGCTGGCTTCGACAGCCTCGACGAGTGCTTTGGCGATTTGGCTCCCATGGTCCGGGCTGTGGAAAGCGGCTTGTCGTCAGATCCGGCAATGAATCGCGCCGTCCCGGAGTTGGACCACCGAGCCGTCGTCTCCTTCTCCGACGCCCACTCGCCGGGCAACCTGGGACGGGAGGTAACCGCCTTTTCGGCGTCACTATCGTGGGATGGCCTGGTCAGTGCGGTGAACAGAGGCAGCGTTGCCTACACGGTGGAGTTCTACCCCGAGGAAGGGAAGTACCACTACAGTGGGCACCGCAAGTGTGGCGTGTCTTTGGGTACGGCTGACCTGGCCCGAAACGGCCCAGTGTGTCCGGTGTGCGGTCGTCAACTGACCCTGGGTGTCCTGCACCGGGTCAATGAAGTGTCGGGGCAAACAACGGTTGACGAGCGGCATCCGGATGCCGATGGCTTCATCCGGGGCGATGACGGCGAGCCCCCATACGCCCGGTTGATCCCGCTGCGGGAGATCATCGCCGCAGTGAAAGGGGTGGGAGTGAACACGCGAACCGTGACGCGGGAATACTCCGCCGTCACGGACGCTGTGGGCAGCGAACTCGACGCGCTATTGTGGGCTTCCGAGAGCGACCTGGAAGCAGCTATCGAGGAATCTTTAGCCCAGGCAATTTTGCAGGCCAGGGTCGGTAAAGTCCACGTAACTCCCGGGTTCGATGGGCAGTACGGGTCAGTATCTCTCCACGGCCAATAGCGCCGCCTGAACTGCCGGATCGTGGAGCCCGAGCAGGGTCTTCCAGTTTTCCTCCCCATCATTCCTGCTTTTCCTCCCCGTCATTCCTGCGGAAGCAGGAATCCAGAGTCCGCCGCTGTTAGAATGGCTCAGTTTATCCGGGAAGCGGCGGTTATGGACATTGCTCTGCGCCGGATGCGGGCCGAAGACATCCCGCAGGTGATTGAGATCGAAAAGGAAGCGTTCACGCCCGGTTGGGTAGGTACGCCTTTTCGCCGCGAACTGAACAGCCGTTACACCCGATTCCTCGTCGCGTACCACCCCGATGACCCCGGACACCCTGACCAGGGCACAATCGGCGGCCAGCAACAACCGGGACCAGCTGACGAGTCGCTGTGGGGGCGAATGCTCACGGGTGTCAGGTCGGTGTTCGGCATGAGACCTGACAGTGAAGGGGACGATTTGGCCGGGTATGTTGGCATCTGGCTGCAGGGAGATCAGGCCCACATCACGGAAATCGCCGTGCGGGAAGAGCTGCGCGGACGTGGGATCGGCGAACTCCTGATCATCGGAACCCTGCGGGTGGCGTACGAGCAAGGGCTTACCGAAGTAACCCTCGAGGCGCGCGTCTCGAATTTTGTCGCCCAGAGGCTATACGACAAATACGGTTTCAACGAAGCGGGAATCCGCAAGAATTACTACGCCGACAATCGGGAAGACGCAGTCATCATGACCACCGATCCCATTCACACCGCCGCCTACCGCGAAAAGTTCGCTACCCTGCAAGACAATTTCCTGGCACGGTACGGCGAGATCCGGATCCAGATCTAGCCCCGCAGTCAAATCCCGTTCCTCCATGTGGATCGTTCCTCTCTGGCAAACTGGATCCATGTGAGAATCCAGCCGCATTGCCCGGCCCGGATGCGGATGTTAGAATTCCTGCCGTTGTGAATACATGAGAATTTAGTCGACATAACCGGCAAGGATTTACCGATGGCCTCTTTCGACGATTACGTTCTGGTAAGCCAGTTCCCGGAGCAGCCGGTCGAGCGCATGATCGCGGCGTTTCGTGGATGGCCCGACGCTGGAGACGCAGCCACGGCAACCCTGAACTACATGCTCACAGCGTTGGGTGCGCAAAAATTCGCAGAAATAGATCCCGAAGAATTCTTCAATTTCGCGCAGGAAAGGCCTCGGTCAACACGCAGCAAGGACGGAATCAGGCATCTGCAGTGGCCTGCCAACGAGTTTTACCTATGGACCGGATCCGGCGATGCGCCTCCCGTGGTTTTCTACCTTGGGACTGAACCGCATCTCAAGTGGCGCACGTTTTCCTCGTTAGTGGGTGATTTGGCGCGACAATGCGGAGTCAAATCAGTGGTGCATATCGGCGCCTTGCTGGACGCGGTTCCCCACACCCGCGTAACCAAGTTCAGCGGAACGTCGACCAACCGACGCATCCAGGCGGCCTTTGACCGGGGGAACGTCCGCACTTCCAACTACCAGGGGCCGTCCGGCATCACGTTGCCCGTTTCGGAATCGCTGGCCGCCCGAGGGATCAGCTACACCTCGCTGTGGGGCCATGTTTCCCACTACCTCCATGCGACACCGAATTTTCGGGTCGGCCTGGGTCTGGCGCAGAACCTGTCGGACATGCTGGGATTGCCTGTTGATCTAGGCAAGCTCACGGTGATGGCAGAGGCCTTCGACCGAGAGGTGGAAAAGGTGATCGCCGACGACGAACAGCTTGGTCAATACATCATCACGTTGGAAGAAAAGTACGATGCGGCGGTCGACGCTGCGGAAATGCCTGACCCCGCAGACCTGGTTCGCGACCTGGAACGGTTCTTGCGGGCAGAGCGGATGGGAGGCGGCGAAAGCTGACGCCCGCGAAGGGCAGGGCAGAACGCACTGCCCCCCGCCCGGTTGAAACCCAAAGCGGCCCGCCCATGCCTCGGGTTGCCCGGATTCGGCGCGGGGCGTATAGTCTGGCTGTCGCCGAATACGGCGCTGCGAGGACGCACCGATGATATTCGACTGGCCCACCCGGATGCAGCAAATGGCCGATTTCATGGGTTTCTCCGAGGAGGACCTGGAGTTGGTTCGCGCGAGCGGATCCATGCTGCTGGACCGAGCCGATGAATTGACGTCGGCCGTGTATGACCACTTCCTGCAGTTTCCCCAGACGGCCAGGTTCTTCCTCACCCCTGAGGGTGAAATCGACCAGATCCGGCTGGACCGACGGAAACACAGCCTGGCGCGCTGGCTGAGGCACAGCATCGATTTCCAGCTGGACGAGCAGTTTCCGGTGTTTCTGCTGGCCATGGGCGTCGTTCACAGCAACCCTTCGCTGGAGCGTGGCTATCTCGGGTCGGTGCCGGCCCGGTTCATGATTGGCACCATGTCCTTTGCCCAAACGGCATTCGCCGGAGTATTCCTGGAGGCAATGCCCGACCCGACACAGGCGTTGCGGGCGTCAGTAGCCTGGAACAAGCTGCTGATGCTCCAGTTGGACGTCCTGTTGGCCGGCTACGTTACCGAGACGCCCACGCCGGCAACCGAGCCACCCACGCCCGACCTTGATGACCCGGACGCGGAACCTCAGGGTATGCGCCGCGTGCTCACGAACATACTGGATGGAAATCGGGCCAACGGCAACGCCGACGGCCATTCCGAGTAACCTCAAGGAGACAGACAATGACCAAAGTGCTGGTGATCCAGGGCGCGGGGATGAATATGCGGGGCAAGGTGCAGGTCGAGATTTTCGGCCCTAACACGCTGGAGCAGATGAACGAGCAGATCCGCGGCTACGGCGAGAGCCTCGGCATTGACGTGAAGATCGTTCACTCCAACGTGGAAGGCGAGGTGGTGAACGCGCTGTACGACGCCTGGGAAGAAGGCTACGATGCCTGCCTGATCAATCCGGCCGGATACACCACGGTCAACGGGCCGCTCCGGGGCGCCATTCAGCAGGTGCCCATGCCGGTGATCGAAGTACACGCCAGCAACCCGACGGCTCGCGGCACGGTGTCAGCCGTCCTGCCGGTCAGCAAAGGATGCGTCTACGGGTTCGGCGTGTACGGTTACTATCTCGCCATGGAGGCGGTCAAACACACCGTCGACTAGAGGCGGGGCCTCCCCGATCTACTCGCAGCGGAGGCAGCGCACGTCCTTGAAAACCCGGTCGTGGATGTCGGGGTTGACGAGGATGTAGTCCATGACGATGCGGACGACCTTGCCCTCGTCGGCGATGTTGTATTTTTCCTTGGAAGAGTTGATGAGGCCGATGTGCTCGGCGTTGACGTCCACGGTGAGTGCGGTTTTGGTGCCGGCCATAGTTCAGAGCTCCTGATTGGTTGGAAATGGTCTAGCGGCCAGCCGGGTCGCTGGCGCGCCGGCATAGGATAGCGGCATGGAGCGCGTTAGTTCAACCGCCGACCCACGCCCGGCCTCGGCACTTGGGAAAGCCCGTCAGCCGGCTCTGGCTTCGATCAAAAGCAAGCCCTCCGCTAGAAGCAGAGGGCGTTTTCATTTGCTGGTACCCCGGATGGGCTTCGATCCCATGATCTCCACCTTGAAAGGGTGGCGTCCTTGACCTGGCTAGACGACCGGGGCATGTCTGGTGGTAATTGCCACGCTCAACAAGTTTACCACAGGGGCCGGAATCACGGGTATACGGCCAGCGCCTCCAGGGACATCTCTTCCGGAAATCCGCACATCAGGTTCATGTTCTGCACCGCCTGGCCGGCTGCTCCCTTGACCAGGTTGTCGAGGCAACTGATCACGATGAGCCGGCTAGTGCGTGGATCCACCACCGGGTAGACCAGGCACTGGTTGTTGCCCAGGGTCTGCTTGGTCTGCGGGGGCGCGTTGGTCACCTGCACGAAAGCGTCGCCGGCGTAGAATTCCTCGTAGAGCGCGCGGATGCGAGCGTTTGCGTCCGGGTCATGGGCGATGTCTCCCTGCAGCGGCGCGTAGCAAGAGCTGAGGATGCCGCGGGTCATGGGGATCAGGTGAGTCAGGAAAGTGAGGTTCACCGGATCGTCGGCGATGGAATCGAGTTCCTGGCTGATTTCAGGGAGATGGCGATGGCCGTTGACCGAGTAGGCCATCACGTTTTCATTCACCTCGGAGAAGTGCGTGGTCATGCTGAGGGTGCGGCCCGCGCCGGAAACGCCGGACTTGCTGTCGACGATAATATCGCTTCCAATGAGGTCGTTTCGAATGGCTGGCGCCAGCGCTAGGATGGCGCTGCTGGGATAGCACCCCGGGTTGGCGACCAGGCGGGCGTCAGCCACCGCATCGCGGTTCAACTCGGTGAGCCCGTAGACTGCCTCTTCCAGGTAGGTGGGATCCGGGTGGTCGACGCCGTACCACTGGCTGTAAACGTCCGCCTGCTTCAGGCGGAAATCGGCGGAAATGTCGACGACCTTGACCCCCTGTTCCAGCAATGGGATGCACGCTTCCGCGCTGGCCTTGTGTGGCAGGGCGGAAAATACGAGGTCGAGGTCATCGCGCAGGTCGGCGGTGATATCCAGGTCCATATTGTCCAAGTGCGGGAACACTTCCCCCAGAGGTTGACCGGCCGCGCTGCGTCCAGTTACCGAGGCGATTTCCACCTCGGGGTGATGGCGCAGGATGCGGACGAGTTCGCACCCTGCGTATCCGGTGACGTTGATGATTCCGACTTTCACGGTTGCAGCTCCTTGACGACCTGGGTGTGGGGAACGGGAGTGGGTGCATCCTTGCGTCGTCGGCGACGCCCGGGAGCCTGGCCGTCGGGGCGGTCGTTGTCGGCGGTTTCGCGTGATACGGGTTCGGTCTCGGTGGGTTCGGCGCTGGCGGCGGCTTGCTGCATCGCCTCTTCGTCGCGCGACGGGCAACCGTAGTTGACCACGCAGTCGCCGCAGCGGGGACGCTGCGCCTTGCACACCTGGCGGCCGTGGGTGATGAAAGCGGCGTGGAAGGAGTACACGTCCTCGGGCGGCATGGCCGCTTCCAGGATCTCGTGGGCCTTGTCGGCGCTGACTTTGGGCCCGATGATGCCCAACCGCTGGCTGACACGGTAGATGTGGGTGTCCACGGCCATGGCTGGCATGCCCAGCGAGAAACTGAGGATAATGCCGGCTGACTTGGGGCCGATGCCGGGTAGTTCTCGCAGCCAGGCCCGGGCTTCGTCCATCGGCATTTCGGCGAGAAAATTCAGATCCAGCGACCCGTCATTCCGGTCCAGGATCATGCCCAGCACTTCCTTGATGCGAGGGGCTTTCACGCGGGCCAGTCCACCGCCGGAGATAGCTTCCTCGATGTCGGCAACCTCGGCCTCCGCCACCGCCTCCAGCGTGACGAAGGTGTGCATCAGGTTGCGGAATGCCCGCTCGGAATTGCGGTCCGACGTGTGCTGGGAAAGAATCGTGAAGACGAGCTCGTGGGCCGGATCCAGCCGGGGCTCATTTTCGAACGGGCCGTATTGCTCGGTCAGTAACCGTATCGCGTCGGAGATGGTGACGCCGGGTTTTTTGGAGCGACGCGAACGGCGGGTTTTGGTGGCGGTTTTGGGAGGCATGTCGGCTCACTATTCGGCGCAAAAGAGACACCGGGATTTTAGCACAGGGCAGGGGCGGCACGCGGCAATCGAGAGCCCCACGGTCAGCCTTCGGACCGCGGGCGCGGTAGTCCGCAGGGTAATGGCGTCAGGCGGGCCGGGGCTGAGACTGGGGACGGCTCTCGGGCGGCGGCGGGGAAGGCCGAGTGACCAATGGCGTCAAAAACAGCACCGGCAAGGAGATGACTATGCAGGCCAGGGCGTTGAAGGTGACCGACCACTGGATCCCGATTTGGTCGCCGAGCCAACCCATGAACACCCCGCCGGGCGGGGTGCCGATGCCGATGCACAGGCTCTGCAAACCCACCATGCGGCCTCGCATCTCCGGCGGCGACGACCGCATTGTGATGGCTCCCTGCATTGTGCCGAAACAGGACATGCCAATCCCACTGAGCACCAGGATGCCGAAGGTGACACCGTACCATGGTGACCAGACAAAGACCGTTGACAGCACCATCGCAGTGAACGCGCCGGCGGCGAAAATGCGCCCGTGGTAGCGCACGGTTCCGACCGACGCCAGGATGAACGCCGTTACCAGTTGGCCTACGGCCTCCGCCGCCGCCAGTAGGCCAATCAGGGTTTCGCCGACCTCCAGGTGATCTCGCCCAATGGCGGGCACGAACTGGCGGGCCGGGAAGGTCAGGCCGTTAATCATTATGGTAATGAAGAGCATTCCCATGAGTTGCCGGTGGTTGAAGGCCGCACGAACCACGTCACCCAGGCTGTTCCAGATGGGTTCCACCCGCCCTTGCCGTTCCACCGGGGGGATGCGCACCCGGATTGCCAACGCCATGGATGCCATGTGCATGGCCACGATCAGGACATAGGTCCAAGTGTAGCCGGCATAGTGAGGCCAAAGATACGCGACGTGCTCGACGAGGAAACCGCCGACGAAGGGGCCGATCATGCGTCCCACGGTGTGGCTCATGGAGTCGATGGACAGAGCGTTGACCACCCGCCGTTCCCCCACGATGTCAAAAATCGCGGTGCGGCGGGCTGGGTCCTCCAAGGCGCGGCTGACGCCCTGGAGCAGCATGGCGGCGAAAACGTGCCACGGCGCGATCAGCCCGAAAAGCAGGAGAACGAACAACGCGATACCGGCCGCCGCCTTGATTGCCAGCGAGCTGAACCAGATTTTCTTGCGGTCGAAGCGGTCGGCGATGATGCCGGTGAAGGGCGAGAATATAGGCCGGGGCAGGTTCTCAAAGGCCAACACCAGCACCAGCATCAGGGCGGAATTGGTCAGGGAATAGACGAGCAGGCTGGTGACCAGCAGCTCCATCCAGCGGGTCAGCTCGGCCACGTTCACGACGTACCAGATGGCCCGAAAGCGATGGTTGCCCAGAACCTCGAGCATCGGGGATGTGGTACGGACGCCAATGCGTGCCATGCGAAACACTCCGCGCCGGCGGGGTGAGGACCGCGAGCACGGGGGGATTTTACACGGCAATCACCAGGCGCGCGTACTTGCGCTGTGACCGCTTCAAGGCGGATATGGGTTTGACAACGCTGGCATGGCCGATATCATCGCCCCAACCCTGCCGCCAGGGAACGAGGATCGAGGATGCAGGAGCCGGAAAGATGGCCAGCCCGAGACTGACCAATGAGCGGTCCCAGACCAGCCGACCGTCGCGCCTCCGTCGGGCAGGATATCGCCCCGGTGAACCGACCGAATCGGCGACTTTCGCCTCCGGGTTCAACAGCTTCATGACGACCGGGAGGCTGTCCCTCGCGCTGCGCCTGGGGCTCAAGCATGGGGTGGACCGGGAGTTCATGGCGCGGTACATGGGGCTCCTGTTTTGCAACGCCCTGTTTGCGCCCATGCGATTGTGGCAGAGCATGGCCTACAGCGGGCGCATCGCTCGCCAAGAACTGCACCCGGAGCCGCTTTTCCTCCTGGGATTCTGGCGATCAGGCACCACGCTGCTGCACAACCTGCTTGCCATGGACCCTCGCTGGGGGTTCGTGAACACGTACCAGGCTGCGATGCCGGACGTTTTCCTGGCCGGACAGAACCGGGTGCGGCGGATGATCGAGAAGAGCCTCCCGCCAAACCGGGGTGTGGACAACATCCCAGTGGACTTCGCGATGCCCCAGGAAGAAGAGATCGCCATGATGTGCAGCTCCGGGCTCAGCCCTTACGAGTACCTGCATTTTCCACGCACCGCGGCCGGCTCGCTGGACTACCTCTTTGCCAAGGACCGGCTGGAGCCGGAACGTCTGGAACAATGGAAGCGGGAATACACGAAGCTTCTGCGCACCGCCAGTTACCACATGGGCGGCAAACCCCTCTTGCTGAAATCACCCTCCAACACCAGCCGCATCACGGCACTGTTGGAACTGTTCCCGAGCGCGAAGTTCGTCTACATTCAACGGGACCCCTACGATACGGTACGTTCCTACGAGCGCCTTATCAGGCTGATGGACGACTGGCATACCCTGCAGCGAGCCGACTTCGACGGGCTGCTGACGAAGCAGCTCGAGGTGTACCGGGACATGGCGATAGCCTACTTGAAGCAACGGGAACTGATACCGGTCGGGCGTCTTGTAGAGATAAGGTACGAAGAATTGGAACAGGACAAGGTGGGACAGATCCGCCGCATCTATGACGCTCTGGAGTTGGAAGGCTACGCGGAATTCGAGCCCAGACTAACAGGATACGTGGCGTCCATCGAAGGGTTCCAGAAGAACCCTTCCCACGTCAGTGACCATATCATCCGTGCGGTGAACGAATACGTGCCCTTCCTGGTCTCTGAATACGGTTACTCGCACCGGGCAGAGTCCGGAGGCGGCTGAAGCCACCGTGATAACATTTGTCAGAGAATGACACCGCCGCGTCCGCGTCGATAGCGGAGTTAGGCTGCGGCCTCAATTGCACACAGGAGGGACGGACATGGACCAAGCGGTCAGGGACTTTTGGGACGCCACCCGGGCGATCTTGAACGAAACGCCGGTGGATGCTGAACTCTCCCCCAACGCGGACCGCAGCGGGCGGGAGTACGAAACCCGGGACGTGACCCTCCGGAGCTACGGAGGACAGAGGTTGCGGGCATTCTACACAGTGCCCCGGGACCGGCCGCCATCCGGCAAGTTTCCCGCGATGCTGGCGGTGCCCGGATACGGCGGCGGCAAGGAAATTCCGTACCACGTGGTGATGCACGGTTTCGCCGTCCTCACGCTGTTCCCCCGCGCCCAGGGCGAAAGCATCCCCGAATGGGATCTGCCCCACGGCACGAAACTCACCTACAACGTCACCGACCGGGAGAACTACTACTACCGGGCGGCATACATGGACTGCGTGCGGGGGGTTGATTTCCTCGCCGACCGGGATGAGGTCGATGCCGGTCGTATCGGAATGTGGAGCCGCAGCCAGGGCGGCGGGTTCACGCTGTCAACAGCGGCTCTGGACCAAAGGCTGGCGGCGGCCGTGGCCGAAGAGCCGTTCATGTGCAACTACCCGCTAGCGATTGACATCGGGACGTCGCCGTACCACGAGTTGCGAAACTACGCGCAAGAGCACCCGGAACAGCGCCAGGAGATACTGGATACGCTGCGTTTCTTTGACGCCATGACGCTGGCCGACGCCATCGAATGTCCGACGCTGGTAAACATCGGGATGGCCGACACCACCTGCCCCTACGACACCATCATGCCCGTGTTCGACCGGATCAAGGCCCACAAGTCGCTGCTGGTGTATCCGGACCTGACCCATAGCCCGTGCACCGATTTCAACGTGCACGCGATGAATTGGCTCAAGCGATACCTGGGCACCTGAAAACACATTGCAAAGAGCACAGAGGAATTAGCGCTATGCCCGCAAGAACCGGGGCCGAATACCTGGCCGGCCTGAAACGGCAGGAACGCGAAATCTGGTTGGATGGGCGCCGGGTGGAGGACGTCACGGAGTTTCCGGGCTTGGCCAACGGAGCCCGGTCCATCGCGCAGCTTTACGACATGCAGCACAATGAAGCTGCCGACTGCGCGATGACATATCCGTCTCCGACCACGGGCGACCCGGTGGGACTGTCGTTCATCATCCCGAAGACGAAGGACGACCTGGCGCGACGACGGGAGATGATGTCCCAGTGGGCCCACGCCAGCTACGGGATGATGGGGCGAACACCTGACTTCCTGAACGTGACGATCATGTCCATGGCAGCGGCCGGGGACTTCTTTGGTGAGAACCGGCCGGAGTTCAAGCAGAACGTAGTCAACTACTACGAGCAGGTGAGGGAAAACGACCTGTGCATGACGCACACGCTGGTGAACCTGCAACGGAACCGGGCGCCGTCGGCCACTTCAATGGACTACAGCACCGACGTCGCGCTGCACGTCGTGAGGGAAACGGATGCCGGGCTGGTGGTGCGCGGGCCCCGGGTGTTGGCAACCCTCGGGCCGTTATCGGACGAGATCATGGTATATCCAACCCGTTCGTCATTGCTGGCGCGGGATGAGGACGCGCATAAGTACGCGTTCGCATTCGCGGTGCCGTGCGGCATTGATGGGTTGAAGTTCATCTGCCGCGAGAGTTTCGATTTGGGGAAGTCGCACTTCGACCACCCGCTGGGATCTCGGTTCGAAGAGATGGACGCCATCGTCTTTTTCGACGACGTGCTGGTGCCGTGGGAACGGGTCTTCATGTACGGCGACCGGCACAAGTGCAACAACATGTCCAACGAGACCGGTCAGTACGTGCACACCGGCCACCAGGTCGTGACCAAGAACATCGCCAAATGCGAGTTCATCACGGGGATCGCCAGCCTGATGGTCAAAACCCTGGGCAGCGGGGATGTACCGCAGGTGCAGGGATTGCTGGGCGAGCTGTTGGAGAACCTGGAAATCACCAAGGCACTGCTGACTCAATCGGAGGTCAACGCGAAGATCGACGACTGGGGTGTCATGCTGCCGGAACGGGTGCCGCTGAACGTGGCCCGCAACCTGTTCATCAAGATGTACCCCAGGATGGCGGAGATCATCCAACTGCTCGGATCCAGCAGCCTCATGGCCCTGCCGTCGGAAGGCGATTTCGGCGGGCCGATGGGCGAGGTGCTCGACACCTACCTGGACACCGATACCGCGACGGCACAGGAACGGGTGCGGCTTTTCCGATTGGCGTGGGACGCGGCGTGTAGCTCCTTCGCCGGCCGGCAGGTCCTCTACGAGCGGTATTTCCAGGGAGACTGGATGCGCAACGCCGCGCTGCTGCTGGGCGTCTACGACCGCGAGCCGCTGGAGAAACAGGTGCGCGAGTTCCTGGAGCGCGACTGATTCGGGGCGGCGTTTTCACCGCCGGATCCCGATAATCGGCGATCGTAAAAAGCAGTAGGGGCGAATGTTCTTTCGCCCCTACTTTTCCCGCAATCTGTTGCGGCTTACCGCTGCAAACCGTCGGCCACAGATCCCTTAAAGGCGTTGTCGCCACCGAACACCGTGCCCGTAGCACCAGAGTTCAACTTGCTCAAGCCAAGGTCATACACCTGCTGCGGGAACGGGATGTATCCCACCGACGCCGCCAACTCCTGTCCGCTCGGGCTCAGGTAGTACCGCACGAACTCAGCAATGTGCTCCTGCTGCGCCCCGTCCGCACGCACGTAGATGAACAGCGGCCGGCTCAACGGCGCGTACGATCCGTTGTTGATCGCCTCGTCCGTCGGCGGAATGCAGCCGTTGCCGCCGTCTATCGGCACCATCTTCACCTTGTTCTTGTTCTCCACGTAGTAGGCGTACCCGAAGTACCCGATGCTGAACCTGTCGCCGGAGACACCCTGCACCAGCACGTTGTCATCCTCGGAGGCAACGAAATCCCCGCGGGACACACCGCCGTCGCCGTTGATGGCCTCGGTGAAGTAGTCAAACGTTCCTGAGTCAACCCCAGGCGCGTACATCTTGATCTCTTCTGCCGGCCAGGACGGGTCCAACTGGTTCCAGTGCGTCACCACGCCTTCCGACTCCGGGCTCCAGATCTTATTGAGCTGGTCAACCGACAGGCAGTCCACAAAGTCGTTCTCCGGGTTCACCACCACCGACAGACCGTCGATGGCCACCGGCAGCTCGATGTACTCCACGCCAGCGGCCGCGCACAGGTCGACTTCCTTTTGCTTGATGGGTCGGGACGCATCTGAAATCACCGTCTCGTTGTCGCAGAACTTCTTGAAACCGCCGCCGGTGCCGGAGATGCCGACCACGACGCGCACGTTGTCATCGGTCAGACCGCCGAACTCCTCGGCCACGGCCTCCGTGATGGGGAACACCGTCGAAGATCCGTCAATCGGTATGTCCCCGGACAAACCAGCGTATATGCTGGGGTCGGCAGCCTTTTCCGGCTGGCCGGCGCCGGAACCGGTGGATCCCGTCGAACCGGCGATCGTGGAACTGCCCGTGGCACCGCTCGCGGCGCTGCCGCTGGAGGTCGGTCCCCCTGCTGGTGCGCTGCCGGAAGTGGTGGCCGCCGCGGGCGAACCGGAGCCGTCGGGAGTGCCGGGAGCCTCGTCCGCGGCGCTGCAAGCGGCGCCCACCAGAACGGCGGCGCAGCCCAATGCGGCAACGGTCAACAGCAATCGGAACGGAATTTGCTTTAGATTAGCCATCCTGGCGGAACTCATTTATCCTCCTGCGAGTGAAGATTGAGCGGTTTTCCTGCGAATTGGGGAAATTGGCTTCGTGGTTCGCCTCCGTAGACTGAGCGTGGCGGCGCGGTAACCCGGACTGTGGCCGGCCAAAAAATAACGGGGGATTCATCCCCCGTGGAAACAAAAAGCGAAATCTCGCTTGGTTCAGTCGCGGCAGGCGGTAGAAATACCGGCGCCGCGCCCACCACACCAAGTGCGGCAGCCGACGAACCTTCTTTTGGCAATTTCATCACGACAGCGCTAGTGATAACCGGCGTGATGGACATTCAGTCAGCGGCCAACGATCTCAGCGGGAGTCGGCCACAATGGCTTCGAGCTCATCCGGATCTTTCGGTATGGCTTCCGAAAGCACGCGGCAACCGTCTTCCGTGACGAGCACGTCGTCCTCGATGCGAATGCCGATGCCCTGATAGATGTCAGGGGTCTGCTTTGCCTGCGGGCCGAAGTAAAGCCCCGGCTCAACCGTGAGCACCATCCCGGGCCGCAAGCGCACTTGGCCCCGATCATCCCGGTAGGGACCGCAATCGTGCACGTCCAGTCCCAGCCAGTGCGACGTGGCGTGCATGTAGTAATCGCGGTACGACTGCTGCTCCATGATGCCGTCAACGCTGCCCGACATAACGCCCAAATCAATCAGGCCCTGGACTAGCGTCCTGGTTGCCGTTCGGTGCACGTCGTCGAAGCCGGCGCCGGGCTTCACGTCGGCAATGGCCTTGCGCTGGGACTCCAGGGTCAACTCGTAAATCGCCCGTTGCGGAGGGGTGAACTTGCCGGATACCGGCCATGTTCGCGTAACGTCGGCTGTGTAGAAACCGTACTCAGCGCCGGCGTCGATCAGCAGCAGGTCTTCAGGACCCAGCGCGTCCCGATTCCGAATGTAATGGAGGACACAGGCGTTGGCTCCTCCGGCCACTATGGAAGGATAACCGTTGCGCGGCGAACCCAACTGTCGGAATGGCCGTTCCAGCGCCGCCTGAACCTCGTATTCGTGAACCCCCGGCGCCGCTGTCCGCATCGCGGCATCGAAGCCATGGGCGGTGATGTCGATTGCCCGCTGGAGGAGCGCGATTTCATCGTCCGCCTTGATCTGGCGCATCAGGTCGATGGCAGGAGTGGGGTCCTCGATGCGCCGAATCGGCTTCGCGCCTCGCTGCGCCATGGTACGGCGACGCTTGACCAGACCGGAGATGATCCCATCCGCGCGGTCGTCGCTCCCCAAGGCGTAATGCACGGTATCGTAGTCCGCCAGCAGCTTGGGAAGTTGACTGTCCAGCTGATCGATGGGGTAGGCAGCGTTGGCTCCCAGCGGTCCGACGGCGCCCCGCACGCCGGCGCGATGGCCCACCCAGATCTCAAAAGTGGGGTCATAGGGACGCACGAAAAGGGTATACGGAGTGTGGGAACCCGGGCGCAGCACCGCCACGGCATCTGGTTCGTCGAACCCGGTCAGATACCAGAAGGTGGAAGGCTGGCGGTACTCGTGGTCGACGTCGCTATTGCGAGCCGCGTCATGGCCTGCAGCCAGCACGATAGCGCCGTCTGACAGAGTTTCCATCAGCCGTCTGCGGCGGCTGTTGAACTCGCGGGGTTCAGTTGCCAGGACGTCGGTGCTCATTGAGAAAGAAGCTCCCTGCCAGGAGTCGTGATCGGTAAATCCTTCGCGTTTTGGCCACCAAAATTCTATCAGACATAGACCGAACGCTCAACGCCAGCCACTGGCTTATCAGGGCCTCTCCAAAGTCCCCGACGGCGGCTTTTCACACCGAACCGTCATCCCGGCGAAAGCAGGAATCCAGAACATTCCGAAGACAGCGACCTTCTGGATTTCCGTTTGCGCGGGAATGACGGATTAACTTTGGAAATGCGCTGACCGACTTACTCAAAGCCTTTCGGTTTTGTCATTGCGAGCGCAGCGCGGCAATCTCGTCCATCCCGTGCATCCCTGCCAACCCTCTCCCGTCACTGACCCCCAACCCGTCATTCCTGCGCAAGCAGGAATCCATCCTGCCTATCCTGTGCATCGATGTAAAACCAACACCCCTCCATTTGACTGCTAATGGCGCTAGTTGTTAGGCTTAGCGTCCAATCGCATGTTGATGCTACCGGCCTTGCTCCTTGCCCTGATGCTTGCCGCCGTGGCCTGTGCCGGCGCCGAGTCGGATGAACCTGCGGACTCTGACGTGGCGGCGGACGCCGAAACCGGCAAGCTCACCGTCGTGACCACCCTCAACATCATCGCCGACTGGGTGGCGGTCGTGGGCGGCGACGAGGTGGTGGTCTCGCCACTGTTGCCCGCCGATGCAGACCCCCACAATTACAAACCCGGCGCCCAGGACGTCGCCAAGGTAGCCGAGGCTGACCTGGTGGTCACCATCGGACAGGGACTGGAGGACCAGTGGGTCAACGACCTGGTTTCCAGGGTCGCCAAAGACGCCGATGCCATCGTGTCCTTGCACCAATACATCGATTTCCTGGAGTACGAACAGGACGACCACGGCCACAGCCACGGCGACGCCGATCACGACCATGGCGATGGTAACGCCGATCATGGCCATGGCAGCGCCGATCATCACCACCATCATGGTAACCCCGATCATGACCACGGCCATGATCACGGGCCACTGGACCCGCACTTCTGGTTCGACCCCCTGCGGGTCAAGGACGCGGTGCGCGGCATCGCGGAAAGCTTGGCCGCTGCCGACCCCGACCGCCGCTCTGAATACGAGGCCAACGCCGTCGCCTACGCCGCCGAGTTGGACGCGCTCCACGCCTGGATTGAGGAGCAAGTTGCGGCGGTGCCCGAGGAGCGTCGCCTCCTGGTTTCTTCCCACGACAGCCTGCGGTACTTTGCCCACCGTTACGGCTTCAAAGTCGTGGGAGCCGTCAAACCACCCTCCGGCCAGGAAGAACCCACCGCCCAGGAGATGACGGAATTGGTGGAGCATATCAACGAAGAACGTGTTCCGGCGATTTTCTCCGAGGACATATTCGCTCCCCGACTGTCGCAGAGGATCGCTGAAGAGACCGGGGTGCAGATAGTTTCGGCTCTGCGCACCAGCTCTCTGGGCAAACCGGGTGGCCCGGCCGGCTCCTACCTCGGATTCATGCGCTACAACGTCGGTGTAATCGTGGAGGCGCTGAAGTAGCCATGACCGCGAATGGATCGGCTCCCCGCTTGACCTTCGAGGATCTGACGGTACACGTCAATGGGCTGCTGGTATTGGACCGGATCAGTTTTGAGATCGGCTCCGCGTGTCTGGTAGGTGTGCTGGGTCCCAATGGGGCGGGGAAGAGTACCCTTTTCAATACCGTAGCGTCGCTGATACGTCCCACCTCGGGTCGAGTGCTGATTAACGGCCGCCCGCCGGATGAAGAGCGAGGCCAGGTGGCCTACATGACCCAGTACGAGCGTATCAACACTCGTATCCCCATGAGCGCGTGGGACGTGGTCATGCAAGGCCGAGTGCGGCGGATCGGCTGGTTCCGTTGGCCCGGCCGCTCCGACCGGGAGATCGTCCGCCGAGCTCTGGAAACTGTAGAGATGTCGCCCTTCCGCAATGCCCAGATTACCGAGATGTCCGGTGGGCAGCGCAAGCGGGTCTTTATCGCCCGCGCCTTGGCCCAGGGCGCCAGCATCCTCCTGCTGGATGAACCCTTCTCCGGGGTGGACATCCCATCTCAGTCTGCCCTGCTGGACGTATTGCTCAGGCTCCGGGACGAGGGCCACACCATCCTGATGTCATCCCACGACATCATCCAGATGTTCGAGATTTGCGATGATTACCTGCCCCTGAATTGCGAGCCGGAGGCGCTGGAGCGCATCAATCTGCGCCGGCAGCAATTCCAGCCTCTTTACCCGGTTGGGACATGACCGGGCGGGCCGCATCCCATCCCGCTGCGATGCTCGGGCAGGGGCAGTCATGGATGTTGTAATCGAAGGATTGCTGGGTCCTCTCCAGTACAGTTTCATGCGCCGGGCGCTGGTGGTGTCCCTGCTGGTGGGAGTGATGTGCCCGGTGCTGGGCGTGTACGTGGTGACCCGCGGCCTGGGCTTCGTGGGCGACGCGTTGGCCCACTCGGTGCTGCCGGGGATGGTGGCCGCCTTCATGCTGGGATTCAGCCCTTTCGCCGGCACTGTTCCAGTGGCTGTCGCCGTGGCCCTGCTGATCGGCTACCTGGTCAAGCGGGTTGGCGTCGGCGAAGACACCTCGGTAGGTATCATCTTTGCCGGACTGTTTGCCCTGGGACTGGTCATGTTGACCGCCGCGCGCGGGCTGCCGGTTAACCTGGAGGACATTCTCCTGGGCCAGGTTCTCGCAGTGTCGCAAACCGACGTCTACATCACGCTGTCCCTGGTGGGAACGGTCCTGGCGCTGGTCTTTGTCATCCGCAAAGAGCTGCTTTTCGCTAATTTCGACCCCACCGGCGCGCTGGTCATGGGGTTGCCCACCAACCTGCTGGAGTACACGCTCCTGGTCCTGCTGGCAGTGGTCACCGTGATTTCCCTTCAAGCCGTGGGCATCGTGCTGGTGGTATCCATGCTGATAACGCCGGCGGCCACCGCGCTGCTGCTGGTGCGGAACTTCTACCGGGCGCTGCTGCTGGGAGTGGCATTGGGAGTTGCCGCCGCCTTCAGCGGGCTGTACGTGTCCTTCTACTTCAACTTGCCTTCAGGCCCGGTTATGGCGCTGCTGACCACCATCTTTTTCATCATGGCGCTGGCCTGGAAGCAGGGCATCGCCCGGTTCGCCGTCGCCGGGCGGCGGGGCGACCTCTCCGCCTAGTCTCCCGACTGATCCCGGCGGATCCAGGACACCAAAAAGCCCCGGCGCGGCGACAGCCCAGCCACCAACAGGAGCAGGCCCACGGATACAACCACGATTGTAGGCCCGGTAGGGAGGTCAAAGTAGTAAGAGCAGTACAACCCGATTATCACCGCGAGCAACGCGCACGCTACGCTGGCCGCCATGATCGACGCCAACCGTCCCGCCAGAATGGCCCCGGTAACCGACGGCACGACCAGCAGGGACATTACCATGACGTTTCCCACGGTCTTGATAGCTGCAACCGTCGTCAGGGCTACCAGAAGCGGCAGCAGGTACTCGAGGAACCGTACCGGCACGCCGGACGCTTCCGCAACGGCGGAGTCGTAAGTGGTGAAGACCAACTCTTTGTAGAAGGCCCAGACCACCGCAGTTACCCCGACGGCCAGGATCCCGACGCTCAGGGCGTCGAACCACGAAGCCCCCAAAACGTTGCCAAAAAGCACCCCGAGCAGATCCCCGGCCAAGCTCGCCAACGAGTTGATGATGATGACGCCGACCGCGAAGCCACCGGCAAACATTACACCGATAATCGCATCGATTCGCACACCCGAGCGCCGGGACAAGGCTGTTATTATCAACGATGCCGGCACTGCCCAGACGAGTGCCCCGAGGAATATGTTGGCGCCGAACACGAAGGCGACGCCCATGCCGGTAAGGGACGAATGGGCGATGGCGTCGCCGAGAAAAGCCATGCCGCGCAAGACGACGAACGTGCCGACGATCCCGCAGGCGGTGGCGGCCAGAGCGGAAACCAGCAGCGCGCGCTGCATGAATCCATACTGCATCGGGTCGATGATCAGGTCGAGCACTGAGACCTCCCGTAGGCTGGCCGCGCCGGCCGGTTCTGGTGACCCTCGATGCAACGTCGCAAACCGGATGCGCGGATCATTCGCTTACAGTTTGCCGGCGGCGTGCAGCTGTTGGCGCACCTTGCCGACGCCGCCGAACTTGAGCCGCAGGAGACCCTTGACGTCCTCCCAGGCGGTCCGGATGATGCGGACGCGGGTGTCGGGATCGTCGGTCCAGCGCACCGGTATCTCCCTGATGCGAAAACCGCACTTCTGGGCTAGGATCAGCAACTCCGAATCGAAAAACCATCCGTTGTCCAAAACCAGCGGCGTCAAATCGTGGGCAACTCTCCGGCTTACCGCTTTGAACCCACACTGCGCGTCACGAAACGGGGTGAAAAACATGGATCGGAACAACAGGCTGTATCCGCGTGAAGTTATTTCGCGCTTCAGAGTTCGTTCGACCACCCGCGAGTCGGGAAGCAGGCGAGAGCCGATCGCGACGTCATATCCCTCATCAGCGACTGCCGACACTATTTCGGGCAGGTGCCCCAAGTCTGTGGAGAGGTCGACGTCCATGTAGGCCATGACGTCCGCGGCGCTGTCGGTCCAGGCTCGGCGCAACGCCCGGCCGCGGCCACGTTCGGTGAGGCTGATGTAGCGCACCTCCTGGAACTGTTCAGCGAGATTGGCAGCGGCTTCCAGTGTGCCGTCGGTGGAGCCGTTGTCGGCGACCACTATGTTCCAGTCGTATGCATCCATGTTGGATGACATAAACTGGTGAAGCCGGCAAACGCTCCCGGGAAGTGCGCGTTCTTCGTTCAGGCACGGTATGATCACGTCAAGGCTGGTTCGCATAATTGAGACATTATAGCAACAAGCAACCGCAGGATGACGCCGGCAGCGCGAGATGTTCGCTGCGCCTTGCTCTTCCGACTCCGTGTTGACGTGTCCGTAAGGCCAATGGCGAAATGCTGACAGCAGCCGTGGACATGCAAAATTGACAAGTATCGAAGCCCGATGCTATATTTCGTGCGATCAAAAGACGGCGTTATCGTGTTCGCGATTAACGATGTCGAACGCGGCACGACGAGTTTGTGGCCCAAAATTTCGGTGACAGTCAATAGCGCCTCCCGCACGGAAGTGGGCAGGTGTTTTTTTAACTGCGTTCCGAAAGGCGCGAATCCCTTAGCGGATCAGGCCGGCCCTGTTTTCGCCGATAACGGCCGTTGCGGAGGAACCTCCTGATGCTAATGAACGACTTCGTCGTCAGGTTCGCCGGTGAAGGTGGGCAGGGCGTCGTTACTTCGGCCGAAGGACTGGCCCAGGCGTCGACACAGGTTGGGTATCACGCCCTGACCTATGCGACGTTCCCGTCGCAAATCCTGGGAGGGCCTACCTGGACCCAGGCCAGAATTTGCACCGAACCCATTCTCAGCTCGGGGGACCAGGTAGACGTGCTGGTCGCCTTTAACGAGGAAGCTTACGAAACCCACGCTGAAGAGGTGCGTGAAGGCGGCGTGATAATTTACAACGCCGACGACTTCACCATGACCGACCCGCGGTCTTTCGGCCTCGCCGTGGACTCCCTGGCGCGCTCGACTGGCAACAACCGCGCGGCCAACATGGTGGTTATCGGCGCGCTGGCCCAGTTGGTGCACATGCCCCAGGAGTACCTGGAGGATTTTGTCGAAGCCAGGTTCCGCCGGGGACGGGATAACGACGACGAGATTATCTCGTCGAACATCGAGGCCATGCGTCTGGGCCGTCAAAACGCGGCGGAAAGCGGTTTCGTCCTGGGCGATCTCGCGGCGCCGAATCCCCCGGACTACCAGCAGCTCATGCTCAAAGGCAACGAGGCCATCGCTCTCGGAGCCACGCACGCCGGCGTCCAGTTCTACGCCGGCTACCCAATCTCGCCGGCCACCACCATCCTGCTGTGGATGGAGCGCAATCTGGTAGGCGAGGATAAATTCGCGTACCAGGTCTCTTCGGAGATTGAGGCAATCACGGCAATCATCGGCGCAGGATACGCCGGCAAGAAAGCCATGACCGCAACGGCAGGACCAGGCATATCGCTGATGAGCGAGGGACTGGGCCTGGCCTGGATGGCTGAAATTCCGCTGGTCGTGGTCGACGTTCAGCGCGGCGGACCGGCAACGGGACTGCCCACCAAGACCGAGCAGTCAGACCTCATGGGATGCCTTTTCCCGGCTCACGGGGACGTCCGGATGCCGATCATCGCTCCCGGCTCGGTGGAGGAGTGTTTCTACGGAGCGGTGCAGGCCATCAACTGGGCCGAACGGTACCAGGGCCCGGTGATCCTGATGAGCGAAATGTCCATGGCCGAACGGGTGCAGAACATCCCCCGTCCTGACCTGAGCAAGGTTGCCGTGGAAGAGCGACTGACTTACGAAGGCGGAAACGGCTATCACCGTTACTCCGGCCACGAGCTATCCCCCATGCCTCTCCCCGGCGGACCGGGCGCGTACGTGGCCAACGGCAGCGAGCACGACGAGATGGGTGATACCACTCACCTGCCCAGCCGGCACATCCAGATGACCGAGCGCCGGTTCAGCAAGCTGAAGCTCCTTGAAGAAAACCACTACGAAAGTGACAACACCCAGGCCAAGATCGCGTTGATGCCATGGGGCGGTTCAAAAGGACCGGTCCGGGAGGCTTACGACGCACTGCGTGAAGAGGGCATCGACATCGCCTGGTATTACACGATGTTCCTACATCCTATACCACCAAAGCTGCGCGAGGAATTGCGGTCCAAGGAGTTGGTGATCGTCCCCGAGCTCAACTACCAGGGCCAGTGGGCCAACATACTGAGGTTCCACCGCGTCAACTCAACGCCGATCACGCAGTACACCGGCCTGCCCTTCAAGGTCAGCGAACTGGTGACTCAGGTCAAAAAGATCATGGCGGAACACATGGAGGAAGCACGGGCATGAGCAAGAAGAACCCGGAATACGACTTCAAATGGTGCCCCGGGTGCGGGGACTTCGGTGTGCGTCGCGCGCTGGAATTCGCCATGATCAACCGGCTGGAGGAAACCGGCCTGCCTATCGAGAACAACGTGGTGGTGGCCGGCATCGGTTGCAGCGGCAACCTGGTTCACCTGCTGGAAGGTGAACAGCCCTATGGCATCCATGGCATCCATGGGCGGACGCTTCCCGTTGCCATGGGAGTCAAGATGGCCCGGCCCGAGCTCAACGTAATTGTTGTGGCCGGAGACGGCGACTTCCTGAGCATCGGCGGCGAACACATCGCGCCTCAAGCGGCTCGCAACGTCAATGTCACCGCCGTGATCATGGACAACGGGGTGTACGGTCTCACCAAGGGCCAGAGTTCGCCTACCACAGAAATGGGCACTGTTACCAGCAGCACGCCCTTCGGCAAGGTGGAAGAGGACCTGGACCCCCTGGAGTTGTACCTAACGCTCGGCGTCTCGTTCATCGCGTCCGGTTTCTCCGGTCAGCCCCGTGTGTTGGCGCGATTGATCAACGAGGGCATGAACCACGACGGAATGTCGATGATCCATGTCCAGTCGCCCTGCGTGACCTACAACGACACCTTCCAACTGATCAAAGGCAACGCCAAAGAGGGGATCGCCCCGGCCTTGTGGGACATACCCGAAGACCACGACCCGTCCAGCAAGCAGGCGGCCTACGACTTGGTGCAGCAGGGCGGACTCCCCGTGGGTGTGATCTACAAGGACGAAACGCGGGGATCGCTGGAAGCCAACATGGAGACCATACGGGCCAAGGCGCGTGAACGCTCCGTGGAACAATTGATGAACGCCTACGCGTTCTAGGCTCGCTTCAAAACCGTAACGGCAAACCCAGGCCAGCGTCAAGAAGCGCTGGCCTCGGTTCACTTTTAATCGCATGGCCCACACGACGCCGTTCCGTGGGCGGCAGATGCAGCAAAACACCCTTCAGTAAGACTGCGCAGGCGCTGCTGCGCCGGGAATGAGATCTGGGTTCTCGGCCTGCATCGACTGGTACTTGGACGGACACTTGACGAGTATGTTGTCCGTCGCGAAAACCCCTTCGCGCCCGTCGTAGTGCCCTTCCAGGATGATCTCCGAGTGCGGGTTAAAGAACAGATCCGGTAGGACGCCAACGTAACTGGCCTCCATCTGCGGACTTCCGGGCGCTATCCCAGGCACATCGGCTAGCTTGTCGCCCAGGCTGAAACGGGACAGGGTGGACCCATCCTCCCGGCGAAAGGTATCCGGAGCCAGGGCGCCGGCGACGCGCAGGGTCTGACCATCGTGAAGTCTGGGATCATCCATGAACTCGCTCACGGTGACGAAATACAGCGTGTTGCCGGGGAAGGCAGCGTACACCATGTAGGCCACCGCCAGGGCGATCACGCCTCCCAAGATCAGCAACCGCGTGCGATGGTTGCGCCACGCGGAACGCTCTGTTTCCTCCTCCGCGACTTGCGTGACAGCGGGAACTGGTCCGGTATATGGGTCAGTCTGCATGGAAAATCAACGCGCCTCGGCAGGTGGATCGCATACCATTATACCTACCCGATTCACTCCGCTTCGTCAGCGTCAGGCTCTTCCGCAGGCTCGATCGTCGATTGGAGTTCCCGCAGCTCCCTTTGGACCGACTGACGGCGCCAGGACATGTACGCGGCGTAGATGAAGAACACTGCCCACACGACGGCGAAAGCGGCGAACAGGAACGGCAGGTTGTTGGGCGGCACAGTCATTCTAATCGTAGATTCCTCGACGGCGGATGGCGGAAAGCGCGTCCTCGGTTCCCCGCAGCGCTACACGTTCCAGCAATAGATACGTGAACAGCGCCAGGGCCGCGATCAGGGAAAAAACCAGGATGCGGGCCATGATGGGCTCCAAGGCGTCGTCCGCTGCCTCTGGACCGATCACCTGCACCGGATGGATCGATCGCCACCACTGCACGGAATAGTAGACAATTGGCACGTCGACAAACCCGATGATGCCTACCACGGCCGACCAGGCTCGTCCCTGCTGCGGAGTGGGCGCATAGTGGCGAATCATCAGGTACGCGACGTAGATCAACCATAGGATCAACGTTGTGGTTAGCCGCGGCTCCCAAGTCCACCAGACCCCCCACACCGGCCGGGCCCAGATAACCCCGGTAACCAGGGCGAGTGTGACGAAGACGACGCCGACTTCTGCGGCCGCATGAGCCACGCGGTCCCACACTTCGCCTCGCCGGATGAGATAACCGACGCCGGCCACGGCGCAAACCAGGAACCCCAGGAAAGACAGGATGGAGATGGGGACGTGGATGTAGAAGATGCGCTGGATATGTCCCAGCACCTGGTCGGTGGGAGCCACCACAAAGATCAGATACCCGTCGATGATGGTCAGAGCCGCCGTAAGCGCCAGCAGCCAGGAACGGGGATCGCGCAGGGAGGATCGAATCGGGCTGTCGAAAGGGCCACGGCCCATTAGTGCGGCCAAGCTATGCTATCCCTCGAACACATACCCGAATATCCACGGGCATATTACCAAAAAGAGCGCGTCGAAGACCACCAGCAGCGGGAGCCACCGAGTCCAGACTGGGGACATTGGCCCGCCCTGAAGCACCAGGGCGGTGGCCTCCACGGCCCCGATGATTACCGGAACAATCACCGGGAAGAAGAGAACAGGCAGCAGTATCTCTCGTGACCGCGTTTGGGCCGCGATGGCAGCAAAGAAAGTCCCTACGGTGGCGAACCCGACGGTCGCAAGCAGGATTATCAGTCCCAGCGTCGGAGACAGCGTTGGCAAGCCCAGCATGACGGCGAATACAGGCAAAAGGACAGCCTCGATGACCAGCATGAATGCCAGGGTACCCAGCATCTTGCCCAGGAAAACGGCGTCGCGGCTCACCGGGGCCGCAAGCAACCCATCCAAAGCGCCTTGCTCCTGCTCCCGCGCGAACGCCCGGTTCATCGCCAGCACTCCGACGAAACCATACGCTACCCACAAAAGCCCCGGCGCCACCGGCGCCAGGCTGCCGGGCGTCCGGTTCAGTCCGAAATTGAACACGACGACCACGATCAGCCCGAAGATCAGGGCGGAAACGATGGTGTCGCGGGAACGAATCTCGAGCCGGACGTCCTTCCACGCTATGGCCAAGGTCGCGCTGAGCAGTCTCATGGGCGACGATCCGATTGGGCCGACTCAGCCGTCAGCGGCGCCGGGAATTACTGTGGTCAACGCTGCCGCGGCATCCGCAGGCGAAGGTATCTCTTCCGCCAGTCTCCCTCGCTCCAACCTGAAGATGCGGTCGGCCCAGGCTTGGCCGATTTCTGAGCTGTGCGTGGTCAGCAAAGCGCTCTTGCCCGACGCCGACCAGTCTTTCAGGAGGTCGCCCAGGGACGCAACCGAGTCGGCATCGAGGCCCGATTCGGGCTCGTCCAGCAATAGAACCGCCGGCTCGTGCAGAATGGCGCGAGCCACTGACAGGCGCTTTTGCATCCCATGAGATAGCGTGCGCACGCGACGTCCAGCCCGATCCGCGAGATTCAACTGTTCGAGGACGGTGTCGATGCGACGATGTGGGCGGTCAACGCTGTAAAGTTTCGCGTAGAAAACCAGGTTTTCGCGGCAGGTGAGATCGCTGTACAGCAGGGTCTGGTGACCGACGAAACCGACCAGGGTCCGTGCGCGCCCGCCGGAACGGCGCATCCGCAAGCCGGAGATATGCACGTCTCCGGCATCAGGACGCGAAAGGCCGGCCAAGATACGCAGCAGCGTGGTCTTGCCCGCCCCGTTGGGTCCGAAAAGCACCGCGGTTTGGCCCCACGGCACGGATACGTCAACGCTCCTCAGAACGCCGCGGTCACCGTAGTCCTTGCGCAGACCGACGGCCGAGATGGCCAACGGACCGGCCGATGCGGGGCTCATTCGATGGGTTCAGCGGTGATGCTCAAATCGTTCCCGCAGTACCTTCTTGTCGAACTTGCCCACGCTGGTTTTGGGAATTTCGTCGATGAACACCACGTGGTCCGGGAGCCACCAGCGGGCGAAGTCGGGCCGTATGAAATCCAGGATTGTGTCCCTGGTCAACTGGCCTGACGTTTCCGAACGCGCTACGACGCAGGCCAGTGGCCGCTCCTGCCACTGCGGATCCGGGACGGCGATCACGGCGGCTTCCAGCACGTCCGGATGGGCCATGATCGCCGACTCCAGATCCACTGACGAAATCCACTCGCCGCCGCTCTTCACCATGTCCTTGACCCGATCAACGATCTGGATGTAGCCATTGGCGTCGATGGTGGCGATGTCCCCACTGTGATACCACCCGTCGATGAAAGTCTCCGCGCTGCGCTCGTCATCCACGTACTCGTCCGCCAGCCACGGCCCGCGGAACCAGAGTTCGCCGCGCTGTTCGCCGTCCCACGCCAGTTCTTCGCCGTTCTCATCGGCCAGCTTCATATCGATGCCGGGGGCAACGACGCCCTGGCTGGCGTTCAGCTCCAGGCGTTTCTCATCGGAGAGTTCGTCCAGCCAGCTGCGCCGCCGGTTGACCGAGATCAGCGGAGCCGCCTCGGTCATACCGTAGGCGTGCACAATTTCGACGCCCAGCTGATCCCGGTACGCCTGCAAGACAGCAAGAGGCACCGCGGAGCCACCGCTGACCACCTGGCGCAGCGACGACAGATCGTACTCTACGCCGGAACGCTGGAGGTAGTCGAGCACGCCGATCCAGATGGTGGGCACTCCGGCGCTGATGGTCACCCGCTCGCGCTCGATCATCTCGCAGATTACGCGCGGGTCCGGTCGCACGCCGGGGAAGATCTGGGAAGCGCCGAACATGGTGGACGCGTAGGGGAAGCCCCAGCAGTTGGCGTGAAACATCGGCACGATGGCCATGATCCGGTCGCGTTCTGACACGGCCAGCATGTCGGCCGTGGCGGCAGTCATGGAATGGAGATATACGGCCCGGTGAGAGTAGGCCACGCCCTTAGGCAAGCCGGTGGTCGCCGAAGTGTAGCAGAGGCCCATAGTCGAGTACTCATCGACATCAGCCGGGCGATACTCAGGCGACGCTGCATCCAGGAGGGTTTCGTAGCAAGCGGCGTGGGGCAGCGTCGTGGACATTTCGTCCGGCCCCCCAAGAATGACAAAGTGCTCCACCGAGGTCAGCCGGTCGGCGATCGCTTCGATCAAGGGCGCCAGGTCAGGGTCGATCAGCAGCACTTTATCCCCGGCGTGATTGATGATGTACGCCATGTCGTCGGGCGCCAGGCGGATGTTGATGGTATGAGTGACTGCGCCAATGGTGGCCGGCGCGAAGTAAGCCTCCAGGTGTCGGTAGGTGTTCCAGGCAAAAGTGCCTACCCGATCCCCGGGCCCAATCCCCAACTCCCGCAGGGCGTTGCCCAGTCGCGCGGTGCGGGCGAACATTTCGGCGTAAGTATAGCGATGAGTATCCTCGCCCACCCGCGTCGCGATTACCTTGTTGGGGAAGTGGGTTGCCGCGCGCTCCAAAATGCGGTTAGCCAGCAATTCATAATGCATCGTCATGGCGAATCTCCCTGCATCCAGTCCGTCATTTCCGCTTTAGCGGCAAATCCAGAAAGTACAAAATAAGGCTAACGTTCCGCTTGCCGTGATTTCTGGGTTCCTGCTTTCGCAGGAACGACGGTATTTAGTCGATGTGTTCTACGGATGCTTGATGCTCACTCCGCCATCGATAGCCCAGGTCTGGCCGGTCACGTAAGTTGCCGCGGGCGACGCCAGATAAACGGCCAGGTAGCCAACCTCAATGAGCCTGCCGACCCGGGCGAGCGGGACGGTTTCTCCAGCCGCCGCGTCGCGGGCCGCGAAAGCCTCCTCGGACATTTGCTCCGGATCAGGAAAGGATCCCGGTGCGATGGCATTGCAGCGGATGCCAAACGGCGCCCACTCCTGGGCGACGCACTCGGTGAAGCGCATCAGGCCCGCCTTGGCGGCGTCGTACGCTGCCGACATTGGGCGCCCCCGGAAAGATGCCCAGCCGCTGATGTTGATCACGTTGCCCTGTCTCCGCTCCAGCATGTGGGGCGCCACAGCACGGCAACCCTGGAATGCCTCGGTCAGGTTGATATCGACGATACTGTGCCACTCAGCTTCGGTCATGCCGGGTACATCGCTACCGGGAAGCTGTGCCACCGGCTTGCGGATGGCGTCTCCGACGCAGTTGATCAGCGTGTCGATGTGTCCGAATTCAACGATGGTGCGTTCGACGATGGCGTCGGTATCAGCAGCGGTGGTAGCGTCCCCGGTGAGCGGAAGGCAAGTCCCGCCCATGGCTCCGATTTCCTCAGCAACCCGGTTCACGCCGGCGGAGGTCAAACCCGTAACGGCTACGTCCGCCCCCGCTTGAGCAAACGCTAGGGCGATACCCTTCCCAATGCCCCGACCCGCGCCTACGAGCAATACTTTCTGGCCGCTGACGTCAAAGATATCCAAACTCATGTGCCCACTCCTGGCAATGTCGAACGCGCGCCGTAGCAACAACGGCAGTGATAACGGCAGTGATAAGGAACATCATGGTGCCACACTGATGGGTGCTCGGCAACCGCAACCCTGGAGTCGTTCGGCATGGCGGATCGCAACGGCGATGGGGTAAAATCGTGCAACGCGTTTGCTATCTGGTTTTCGAGGTGCCGGACATGCCCAGGGACAGTAATCGGGTTGTGTACCCACCGGAAGGGTGGACGAACTCGCTGGCCGCGGAATACATAGGCGCCGACCAATTCGGCAACGGCGAAGTGTATGACGCTCAGATCGACGGGGCTCCGCTGATCCGCCTGATCTACGACGAGCGAGACGAGGAAATTACCGTCCGGTGCCTGCGTTGCGAGCAGCAATCCCAGGCCGCGGGGCGTTTCACCGCCTACCCCATGGTCGGGATCATCAGCATCAACGCCACCGCCCTGCTGGTCCCGATGAACACTCCGCGTATCATGAGGCACCTGGCGGACCGTCACGAAGAGACCCTCGACGGAATGGATGATTTCGATTTCTTCAATTGCCTGCTGGACATTTGCGGCCTGTAACGGAAAGCAGGGGGAACCAGGGTCCGATCATCGGGAGGTAATCCATTGCAGTATGACTACATCATCGTCGGCGGTGGTTCGGCAGGATGCGCATTGGCATCGCGCTTAACGGAAGACGCGAACGTGTCGGTCCTACTTCTCGAGGCGGGCCCGGACTACCCGGATTTCGAACACCTGCCGATCGACTTGAAAGATGGCAACAACGTCTGGCGTTCCGCGTACGGCCCTCACAGTTGGGGCTATCTGGCCAGGGGCACTCCGCAACAGGAAGAGCCCATAATCATCCCACGCGGCAAAGCCATGGGGGGTTCGTCCAGCATCAACGGACAGGTGCTGTTCCGCGGGGTGCCCGAGGACTACGACAATTGGGCGATCTGGGGGAACGACGAGTGGTCGTTCACCAAGGTGCTGCCCTATTTCCGCCGCCTGGAAAACGATCTCGACTTCGGCGGCGACGACTTCCACGGCAATTCCGGCCCGATCCCGGTGCGCCGCTACAAGCGACACGAGTGGCTGCCCGTCGCAGAAGCGTTCTACGACACGGTACGTGGACTGGGCTTCCCGGAAGACCCCGATCAGAACCACCCGGACTCGGTCGGCATAGCGGCGCGTCCGCTGAACAACATCGACGGGGTCCGCATGAGCACCTCGTTGACTTACCTGTCCCTCGCCCGCCATCGCATGAACCTGACGGTACGGGGCAACGTGGTGACCCGGCGAGTGCTCTTCGAGGGCAAGACCGCAGTGGGCGTAGAAGCGGAAAGCAGTGGCGAGATTTTCGAGGTGTACGGCGACCAAATAATCCTGAGCGCCGGCGCCATCGGATCTCCCCAGATCTTGTTGCTATCGGGGGTCGGTCCCGCCGACCATCTCAGGGAAATGGGAATACCGCTGGTACATGAACTCACCGGAGTCGGCGAGAACCTGCGGGACCATCCTGCGGTGTTCAGCCTGTTCCGGGGGGTCGGCGACCCGCCGGATCTCGACGCCCCCAGCATCCAGGTCGCGTTGCGATACAGCCCGGAGGGCACGGGAACCCGGGGGGACATCCAGCTTTCTCCGCTTCTGATGACCAGCGAGCATCGCCCGGCCAGCGTAAACATTGAGAGCGATGATTTCCACTTCGGGTTCAGCGCAGCCTTGCAGAACGCGGCCACAGCCGGTCGCTTGCGCTTGAGCTCCACCGACCCCCACGTCCAGCCGGACTTGTTCTACGACTACCTGTCCGACCCGGTGGACCGCCAGCGACTGCGGGCGGCGGTGCGCCTGGGCCTGCGGATCGCGGAACAACCCACATTTCGCGAATTCGTCGCCGAGCGCCTGTCTCCCACAGACGAGGATCTGGCGTCCGACGCTGCGTTGGACCAATGGATGTTGCGCAACGCCTACACCCAGCACCATTCGTCGGGCACCTGCAAGATGGGCCCGGGCTCGGACCTGGACGCCGTAGTCGACCAGTATTGCCGGATCTACGGCATGCAGAACATTCGCGTGGTAGACGCGTCGGTGATGCCCGACGTGATCCGCGCCAACACCAACGCCACGACGATCATGATCGCTGAGCGGGTCGCGGACTTCATCAAGGAAGGCAAATAGCACAGTTCCCTCCTCAGACCCGTGCTTTCGCCACCATCCCAAATTCGACAACAAACACAACGGAGGACGGCACCAACCAATGACTACTTCGGCGACTCGCATCGAACGCGACTCCATGGGTGAGATGGAAGTCCCCGCAGACGCCCTTTACGGCGCGTCGACCATGCGGGCGGTTCTGAACTTCCCCATCAGTGACTTGCGCTTTCCCCGGCAGTTCATACGGGCTCTGGGGCTAATAAAATTGGCCGCAGCCCAAACCAACATGGATCTCGGCGTCCTGGATCCGACGGTCGGCAACGCCATCGTACAGGCGGCGCAAGAGGTCGCCGATGGCAAGCACGACGATCATTTCGTGCTGGACATCTTCCAGACCGGCTCAGGCACCTCTACCAACACCAATGCCAATGAGGTGATCGCCAACCGGGCCTCGCAAATCCTGGGCGGCGACCTGGGCTCGCGGTTGGTGCATCCCAACGACAACGTCAACCTAGGGCAATCCTCCAATGACGTCATCCCCACGGCAATCCACCTGGCGGCCCTCCTGGGGATGAAAGAGGACCTGGCACCGGCGCTGGAGTCGCTGCGGTCAGCGTTGCAGGCGAAAGCCGACGAGTTCTGGCCGATCATCAAGACAGGCAGGACCCATCTGCAGGACGCTACACCGGTTCGCCTGGGCCAGGAGTTCAGCGGCTACGCCGGCCAGGCGGAATACAGCGTCACGCGGGTGCGCCGGGCACAGGAAGCCCTGGCGGAAGTGGCCCTGGGCGGCACTGCGGTCGGCACGGGCGTGAACACCCATCCGGAGTTTTCACAACGGACCTGCGCCCGATTGGCTGAGATGACCGGGGTCTCCATCCGCGAAACGGGCAACCACTTCCAAGCGCAGTCGGCGCTGGACGGCATAGTTGAAGCATCCGGCCAGTTGAAAACCGTTGCCATCAGCTTGCATAAGATCGCCAACGACATCCGGTTCCTCGGGTGCGGGCCGCGCGCCGGTTTGGGAGAAATCAACGTGCCTGAGGTCCAGCCGGGAAGCAGCATCATGCCGGGCAAGGTTAACCCGGTGATTTCTGAGTCGGTTATCCAGGTCGCCGCCCACGTCGTGGGCAACGACGCAGCGGTCGCCCTGGCCGGCGCCGGCGGCTATTTCGAGCTGAACACCATGATGCCCTTAGCGGCGTACAACCTCCTGCAGTCGGTGTCGTTGCTGGCTGCCTCGGCGGGCAATTTCGCGGACCAGTGCGTGGTCGGGATCACCGCGACGGATACGGGTCCTGCCATGGTGGAAAAGGGCTTGATGCTGGGCACGGCGTTGGCCCCGTCCATTGGTTATGACGCCGCCGCAGGCATCGCCAAGAAGGCCGCCGAAACGGGAGGCACCATCCGGGAGATCGCCCGGAGCGACACCTCTCTCAGCGAAGCCGAACTGGACGCCCTGCTCAACCCGGAGGAGATGACCAAACCGAGTCTCGAAGTTCGGGGTGGAGGCGGATAAAATCGTCAGAATCAGGATTTGCCGGATTCAGGGATTATCAAGATTGAGCAGGTGGCGGAGAGCATCACCAGAATCCTGAAAATCCCATAATCCAGTGAATCTCGATTCTGACGACGACTTTGGAAAGTCCCGAAACTCGACGGCTTTCAGATTGACAAATCTGTTCCAAATCGGATAATCTATTGGCACTTTCAATATATGCGCAGAATACTCATCGCTCTGATTTTTTGAAGTTCCGCCTGCTCCCTCAGCCCTAACTGGCCCTTCGATGCGGCTTGCCGGCAGCGGTAGGCCGTGTCTTCGTGTCTGCTCGTGAACCACGGAGGAGCAGGCAAAATTTCGTTAACCACCCACTGCGCACCCATCAGGAGGGTCGTTTCATGGTCTTGACCCGTAAACGCTCAGGCAGGAATGAACGCGGTCTGTCCGCTCGCGACGTGAAAACCTATTCGGATTCCAGCATCGCGAACGTTCTGGACGTGCCCAATCTCATTAGAAGCCAGATCGAATCCTTCGACTGGTTCAAGACAAACGGACTGGCAGAGACTTTCCGGGACTGCTCACCTATCGTCGCCGGCATAACCCGGCGATTCGCCAATGGCGAGGCGTCGCGCCGGGCCGAGAGGTTCGAGCTGTATTTCCTGGACCACTGGTTCGACGCGCCGCAGTTCAGTCCGGAGGAGTGCCGAGAGCGCGAGATTACCTTTTCCCAGCCGTTGTATGTCAAAGCGCAGTTGCGAGACCAGGAAACGGGCGAGATCACCGAATCTGACATCTTCTTCGGCGACGTGCCGATGATGACCGAAACCGGCACTTTCATCATCAACGGCGCAGAGCGGGTGCTCGTCAGCCAACTCCAGCGCGCCCCCGGCGTGTACTTCGAACGCGAGCCGTCGCAGGATCCGGCGTGCCCGGAATGCGGGAAATTGGAAAACTGGTACTACAAGGCCCGCATATCGGCCAGCCGCGGCGCTCGCATCGAGCTGTCCACCTGGACCCACTACTACGCCCGCCGCCGCAACCTTCCGGAAACGATCACGGTCAGCGTCGACCGACGCCGCCGCATGGGTGTGTCCACGTTCCTCTACGCCTTGGGCATTGTGAGCGCCGAGGAGATGAGGGCGCTGTTCGAGCAAGTGGACAACCACGAATGCCGCCGCTTCGTCGCCGGCGCTGAGCCGGCCGAAGACCGCGACTACAATCCTCGCGACGAGGAACTCCGGTCATTGTGGGACCGTATGCACCCTGACCGCGAGTTCGACAGCCAGCAGGCCTATCGCATCGGCCTGGCCCAGCGGAACTTGTACAAGTGGCTGCGGCCCGGAGAACCGGCGGTACAGGTAGATGCCGCCTGCACTTTCGTACTGAACCACTTCTACGACGGCCGGCGTTTCGACCTCGGCGAAGTCGGACGCATTAAAGTGGACCAGCGCCTGGGCCGATCCAGCTCGCAGATCCTGACCGAACACCAGAAGAACATCCTCGACCTCGTGCGCAACCGAATGGAAAACGGCGACGGAGCCACGCCCGCGCAAATTTTCGAGGCGTCGGGCCGGGAGCACCGGATACTTTCAGATCGTGATGTCGACGCTCTGATCAACTACGGATACCTGGCGCGACGGGCCGACCGACGGATCGTACCCGTCGACCTGTTCGAAGGACAGTCAGACGACGAGCAGACCGTTCGCGTGGAGACCTACGACGCCGCCAACACCGGTACGATCCTGTCTCTCATTAGAACGCAGGAAGACGGCGCCCGCACGGTTCGGGTAGAACAGCAGGTCACCGAGACCCTGGGAGATCCGGTGGCCATTGCCACGCAACCGATCTTTGGCGGTTCCGCGTCCGACGACGCCATTTCCCGCGGCGAAGTCGCCATTATGAAGAACCGTTTTCTGGCCGGCGACAGCATCGTCGAAGCGGGCCAGTTGATCTACGCCGAGCGCGTCAGCCAGGGTCCGTTCCAGTCGTGGCGGCTCACGCCGGTCCGCGCTCGAGCTTCGCGTATCGTCGGTGTGGTAACCGAGGTGAATTGCGGCGCCAACGGCAACATGCACAAGGTCCGGTTCAATCTCCCGGGCATCGAATTGGACGAGCGCCGCGTGCTTGACCTGATGGATATTGTCGACACGCTGGAGGCGTTGATCACGCAGCACGTCGCCAACGGCGAGCCTCGGGACAACATTGACCACCTGGGCAACCGTCGCGTACGCGTGGCCGGCGAACTGATGCGCGATCAGGTGCGCATTGGCCTGCTCCGCATGCACCGGATGTTCCAGGACCGGGTCGGCCGCCTGGAAAAACCCGAGGATGCCGTCCCGGCGAAGCTGGTAAACGTACGACCGGTCACCGGCGCCATCAGGGAGTTCTTCGGCGGCGACAAGCTCTCGCAGTTCATGGACCAGACCAACCCGCTGGCGGAGTTGACTCACAAGCGCCGCCTCTCCGCGTTGGGCCGCGGCGGCCTCACCCGGGAACGTGCGGGCTTCGACGTGCGCGACGTGCACGCGTCGCACTACGGTCGCATCTGTCCCATCGAGACCCCGGAAGGAGCCAACATCGGCCTGTTGAGCAGCCTGGCCGCCTACGCCCGGATTGACCGGCTGGGGTTCATCGAGACTCCCTATTGGCCTGTAATCAAACAGTTGTGGCTGGGCGACTGCCGCACTCCCGGATTGCCCGGATATTTTGATCCCATCGGCCACAAGGTGGCCGCAGACGTAAGCACCCGCAAGGGTGAAGTTATCGTCTCGGCCGGCGATACGATCACCGAGGATCATTGGCGCCGGCTCCGGCGGTTGTCCGGAGACCTCGCCATCGATGTCGCGCCATTTGTTGACACTCGTCCCGAGAGCGTCCAGTACCTGACTGCCGACCTTGAAGAGCAATATCGGATCGCGCAAGCCAACTCCGGCTTCGACGATCTGTACCAGTTCACCGACGAGTTGGTCGAGGTGCGCGAAGGAGACAACTACCGTTTGGCTCCCCCGGCCACGGTGGAATACGCCGACGTGTCTCCCCTCCAGATCATGAGCGTGTCAGCGGCGTTGATCCCGTTCCTTGAACACGACGACGCCAACCGCGCCCTTATGGGATGCAACATGCAGCGGCAAGCGGTGCCCCTGCTCCAGCCTCAGGCCCCCATCGTCGGCACCGGCATCGAAAGCCGGGTGGCGCGGGATAGCGGACAGGTGCTGCTGTCGCGCGTCCGGGGTTCTGTGGTGTCGGTGAACGGGCGCGAGATCGTCGTCGTGGATGACGCGGGCCGGGAGCACGCGCACCGGCTGATCAAGTTCGCAAGGACCAATCAGGGCACCTGCCTGAACCAGCGGCCCGTTGTACAGAAGGGGGACCACGTCAACGTGGGCGACACGCTGGCTGACAGTTCTTCCACCGACGGCGGCGAGTTGGCTCTGGGCCAGAATGTGCTCGTGGCGTTCATGTCTTGGGAAGGCTACAACTACGAGGACGCCATCATCATCAGCGAACGCCTGGTCAAGGACGACCAGTTCACCTCCGTTCACATTGAGAAGTACGAGGTTGAAAGCCGGTCGACCAAGCTGGGTGACGAGGAAATCACCCGTGACATTCCCAATGTGGGTGAAGGCAACCTGAGGGACCTGGACGAACGCGGGATCATCAGGATCGGCGCGGACGTCGGCCCCGGCGACATCCTCGTCGGCAAGGTCACTCCAAAAGGCGAAACCGAAATGACGGCCGAGGAACGCCTGCTGCGCGCCATCTTCGGCGAAAAGTCCAAGGATGTCCGCGATACTTCTCTTCGGGTTCCGCACGGCCAGCGCGGCAAGGTTATCGGTGTGAAAGCGCTCAGCCGCGAAAAGCGCGGCGATGAGCAGCCCGGAGACCAGTTGCCGCCGGACGTCAACGAGGCTATCCGCGTCTGGGTCGCGCAGACCCGCAAGATCTCCGTCGGCGACAAGATGGCCGGTCGGCACGGCAACAAGGGCGTCGTTTCACGCATTCTGCCCGAAGAGGACATGCCGTTCTTGCCGGACGGTACGCCGGTCGACATCATCCTCAACCCCATCGGCGTGCCTTCGCGCATGAACCTGGGCCAAGTGCTGGAAAGCCATCTGGGCTGGGCGGCGCGGAGTTTGAACTTCCAAGCCCTTACCCCCGTGTTCGAGGGCGCTGACGACGACAACATCGAAGACTCGCTGGCCCGCTGGTGGTTTGCCGAGCAGGCCAAGGCCGCTGACAACAGCGCCGACCCCGAGGGCGAAATCGACCTCCGAAAGGTCTACGCCTGGCTGCGAGAGCAGGGCTTCGATCCGGAAGCCATCTACGACGAGACCCGGCACGGCCTTGCGCGCGAGGCGTGTCTGTACCTCTGGCTCAGGGACGTAGCCGGGGAAAACCCTGCCGGCCTCGGGCTGGCGGAACTGCACCAAATGGCGCTGGACGTGCACCGCGACAAGCTGATTTCGCCACCGACGTTTGCCAAGTTCCAACTCTACGACGGCAGGTCCGGCGAGCCTTTCGACCAGCCGGTCGCCGTCGGCAGCATCTACATGCTGAAATTGATCCACCTGGTCGAGGACAAGATCCACGCCAGGTCCACCGGCCCGTACTCCATGATCACCCAGCAGCCTCTGGGCGGCAAAGCCCAGTTCGGCGGCCAGCGTTTCGGTGAGATGGAAGTCTGGGCCCTGGAAGCCTACTCGGCCGCGCACAACCTCCAGGAGGTCCTGACAATCAAATCCGACGACGTAACCGGTCGGGTAAATACCTACGAATCCATCGTCAAGGGCAACCCCATCACCCAACCCGGCATCCCGGAATCCTTCAACGTCTTGCTCAAGGAGCTCCAGAGTTTGGGGCTGAATGTGAGACTGGAGGACGAAGAGGAGCAGGAAGACGGCAGCCTGGGTCTGCCTGGCGAAGACGACTATCTCTTCACCGCGGAGGTCAACTAGATTATGGTCAGAATGCTGGACAACCGCGAAGCCACTTCATCCGACTTCAACGCGATACGCATTTCCATCGCCTCTCCCGAGCAGATCACCGGGTGGTCATCCGGCGAGGTCCAAAAGGGCGAAACCATCAACTACCGCACGCAGCGGCCTGAAAAGGACGGCCTGTTCTGCGAGCGAATCTTCGGCCCAACCAAGGACTGGGAATGCCAATGCGGCAAGTACAAGCGCCAGAAGTACAAGGGCGTCGTGTGCGACCGCTGTGGCGTTGAGGTCACGCGGGCAAACGTGCGGCGCCAGCGGCTGGGACACATCGCCCTGGCCGCCCCGGTGGCCAACATCTGGTTCGTGAAAAACACCCCCAGCGTGATGAGCCTGGCGCTTGACCTGAAATTGTCCGACCTCACCCGCGTTCTCTATTACTCGGCCTACGTGATCAACCAGGTCGACATCGACCTGATGCGTGAGCAACTGGAGCGACATAGCACCGAAGTCGACGAACTGCGGGAAGGCCCCCTGGCGGTTGCCTACGGCGCGTGGCAGCGCATCGCGGACCGTGTGAGCGATTGGGCACTGGACGGCAGCCTGCACGAGGCTGTGACGATCATCACCCCCTCGTCGGAAAGCCTCCCGCAGGTAGTCGCTGCGGCCAAGGCCGCCCTGGATCGCCTGTCCGGCGTTCAGGATCCGGAGGATGGAGACTTCACCGCAGAGTTGGAAGCTGTGCTGGCACTGGCGGCGGAAGGGATTAGGGCAGAACGCGCGACTTACGCGGTCGGCCAGTTGCTTTTGGCGGAAGGGGTCATCGACTCCCCCGACAAGTTGGCCCTGGCCGCGATCGAGGGCGACCAGGTCGCGGTGGCGATCTCTGGCCTTCACCATGGCAGCATGCCCATCGTGGATGCGTTGGAACAGCAATCCTCGGACGCCCAAGCCGTGGTTGATGCCTTCAACGCCTGGCATAGCAATCCCAGCGAGGAGTTGCAGGACGACCTGGTCGACGCCGTGGAGCGTCTGCGCGGTGACATCGCTGTCGTCTACGATGAGGCGTTGCTGCCTGCCGTCAGCGGCGTAGCCGCCGCAGTGACGGGCGTCGGTTCCGCGTCCTTCGGACCCACGGCGCAGCAGCCGTTGTCGGATGACTTAGCGGAGATCGAGCACGCCTTGTCCACCGTCGAAGAGGCGGTCCGCAGCTGGAACTACCGCCGCTCGGATGATAACCCCGAGGGGCGTGGCTGGAACCTGCCGGCTTTCAACGCGCTGCTGGACCGTTTGCAGACCGACAGCGCCGACATGAAAGTGATCGGCGAATTGGAAGACCGCATCGAGTTCATCCAAACCGACATCGCGCCGGAGGATCAGCAAAAGGAAATCTCGCTGTGGCGGCGGCAATTGCCGGTGCTCCGCGACTTGATCGGCGTTGTCGATGATTATCTCTTGCGCGCCGTCTCCGAGCGGCGGAAGGAAGCCGTCGACCTGATCCAGGCCATGCGGTGGCTCCGTTGGGATCCGTCTCAGCGGCCGCGCAGCATGGACGTGGACTGGCTATGGGACGAGTTGAAACTGCCCGCCGCAGCGCGGAACGAGACCGAACTGCCGGACGAGTTCTACATCGCCCGCAGCGGTTCGCCTGGTCTGCACCTCACCACCCTTTCCACCAGCCGCTACGACCGATTGAAGCCCTTCTGGGGCGAGGCGTTCGACGCCGAGATGGGCGCCGAGCCAATTCTGGAATTTTTGAAGCTGCTGGACTTGGACCTGGACCAGGAACGGTACTATACCGAGCTGGAAATGCGGGCCACCTCCTCGCAAATCCGCACCAAGGCCGGCAAGCGCATGCGCCTGCTGGAAACATTCCGGCGGAGCGAAAACCGGATGCAGGACATGATCATGACCGTGCTGCCGGTGCTCCCGCCGGAACTGCGGCCCATGGTTCAGTTGGATGGCGGCCGGTTTGCCACCAGCGACTTGAATGACCTGTATCGGCGCGTGCTCTCCCGGAACCACCGACTCAAGCGCTTCGCCAGCATGCGCGCTCCGGGCCTGATGATTCGGAACGAAAAGCGGATGCTTCAGGAAGCCGTAGATTCGCTGATCGACAACGGTCGGCAGGGCAAGGCCGTCAAGGGCAAGCGCGACCACGCGCTCAAATCCCTGAGCGACCTTCTCAAGGGCAAGCAGGGCCGGTTCCGGCAGAACCTGCTGGGCAAGCGAGTGGACTACTCCGGCCGCTCCGTGATCGTGGTCGGCCCCGAGCTGAAAATGGACGAGTGCGGCCTGCCCAAGCGGATGGCCCTCGAGCTGTTCAAGCCTTTCGTGATGCATCGCCTCGTGTTGAACGCCCTGGCCCCCAACATCAAGGCCGCCAAGCGTATGGTCGAGCGATCATCGCCGGAGGTTTGGCACATCCTGGAAGACGTCATTAAAGACCGCCCAGTAATGTTGAACCGCGCGCCCACCCTGCACCGGTTGGGAATCCAAGCCTTCAAGCCGGTGCTGATCGAGGGGAGCGCCATCCAGTTGCACCCGCTCGTGTGCTCAGCGTTCAACGCGGACTTCGACGGCGACCAGATGGCGGTACACGTGCCACTGTCGGCCATGGCGGTTCATGAAACCGGCTCGGTCATGCTGAGCACCAACAACATGCTGTCCCCGGCGTCGGGTGACCCGCTGGTCGCGCCCACCCTCGACATGGTGATGGGCTGCTACTACCTGACCGAACTGATCTCGGACGCCAAGGGCGCCGGTGGCGTGTTCTACGACATCGACGAGGCCCGCATCGCGTACTCTGACGGGCAGCTCGACCTGCGCGCCCCGATAACGGTGCTGAAGGTGGCCGGCACGGACGGCAAGATCGAGACCACCATGGGCCGCCTCATCTTCAATGAAACCATCCCCGAAGCCCTGGGATACAAGAACGAGTTGATGGACCGGGGCGCCATCAAGGACCTCACGTCGGAGCTCTACCGCAACCTGTCCAACGAGGAGACTGCGATAGCCCTGGACCGGATCAAGGAGATGGGCTTCTACTACGCGACCAAATCCGGCATCACCATCGCCATCAACGACATTCAGGTGTCGGAGCGCAAGCGGGACATCCTCGACTCGGCAGGCCAGAAAGTGGCCGAGCATGAGGACAACTTCATGATGGGCATGATGACCGAGGAGGAAAAGTACGAGCGGATCATCGACACCTGGACGCAGGCGTCTGACGACATGCAGCAGGTGGTGGAGTCCGAAATGGCCAACTACGGCGGTGTCGCCGTGATGGCCAAGTCGGGAGCCAAGGGTAATATCTCGCAGATCAAGCAGATGGCCGGTATGCGTGGCCTGATGAGCGACCCCGAAGGCCGCATTATCGAGCGGCCGGTCAAATCCAGCTTCCGCGAAGGCCTGACGGCGCTGGAGTACTTCATCTCCACCCACGGCGCCCGCAAGGGTCTCACCGACACGGCTCTGCGAACCGCGGACAGCGGTTACCTGACCCGCCGGTTGGTCGACGTTTCCCAGGAAGTGATCGTTCAGGAGTCGGACTGCGAGTTCGCGGAACCCTTCTACGTAGAGCCGCGTCCCAACGATCCCACCCTGTCCAATCTGCCGGAACGCATCGTCGGCCGCATGGCCGGTGACGTGATCGCCGACCCGGCCAGTGGCGAGATCATCGTTGACCGCAACGAAATGATCGACGAGGAACTGGCTGCAAAGATCCGCGACGCCGGCATTGACCGGGTACCGGTTCGGTCGCCGCTGACCTGCCAGACCCGTCGTGGCATCTGCCAGATGTGCTACGGACGGCTGCCGGCTACCGGACAGCTCGTCGAGATCGGCCAGGCGGTGGGCGTCATCGCGGCCCAGAGCATCGGCGAGCCCGGCACCCAGTTGACCATGCGGACCTTCCACACCGGAGGCATCGCCGGTTCCGACATCACCACGGGCCTGCCACGGGTGCAGGAGCTGTTCGAGGTGCGGCCTCCCAAAGGCGCTGGCGTCCTGACGCATATCGACGGCGCCATTTCCATCGAGGAAGATCCCAATGGCTCGCGGCGGATTCGGGTCACCTATGACGAAGAGGAACGCCACGACTACGCACTGCCTCCCGGAGCAATCCGGTTGGTGGAACGGGGCGAACCGGTTGAAGAGGGCAAGTTGCTGGCCGTGGTGCTGAACACCGAACTCTCGCCGGCAGCCGAAGGCGAGGCGAGCACCGCGTTGGCAAACACCGACGTGGTGAACGAAATCCGCTCCGACTTCCAGGGTGAGGCTGAAGTGTCCGCCGATGGGGTCACCGTAGTGTGGCGCGAGGAAGAGTCCCGCGTGTACGACGTGAGCTCCCAGATGACTCTGAAGGTCACTGACGGGCAGCAGGTGATGGCCGGCGACGCGCTGGTTGACGGACCGCTGGATCTCCGCGAACTCCTGGACATCCGGGGCCTCGAGGGCCTGCAGCATTACCTAGTCGACGAAGTGCAGGAAGTCTACCGGTCCCAGGGCGTGAGCATCCACGACAAGCATATCGAGGTTATCCTCCGGCAAATGCTGAGGCGGGTGCAGGTCGAGACGGCCGGCGACACCGAGTTCATCCCGGGTGACGTGGTGGACAAGTTCCGGTTCCAGGACCAGAACGCCCAGGTGCTGGCTGAGGGCGGCGAACCATCGACGGCCAAGACGTTGTTGCTGGGCGTTTCCAAGGCTGCGCTCACCACGGACAGCTTCCTGTCCAAAGCCTCATTCCAGGAAACTACCAAGGTCCTCACCATGGCCGCGGTCGCCAGCGACCGGGACTGGTTGCGTGGTCTCAAGGAGAACGTGATCATCGGTCGTTTGATCCCGGCCCGGCTGGACTCTCTGCTGCAGGCGGAGAACGACTTCGCGTTGCGAGAGGCCATGGACGACTTTGCCGGCGAATTGGCCCCGTCCTGGCTCTCCGGCGACGGAGACATACCGGAAGAGTTCACCGGACTCGACGGCGCGGCCGAACTGATTGACGAGGAGCTGATCGCCGGGCAGGCTCTGCCGCAATTTGGCGGCACGGGCATCGGCGACGCCGGCTTCCAGATCAGGACCGCAGAAGAAGAGGACGAACTGGTGCGAAGGGCCCAATCCCTGACCGACAATGATTCCGAAATTGATCGGGAAGTGGAATTGACCGCTTCAAGGATCTTCTCGCCGTTCGAGGAAGAAGACGAGGATATCCCGCGCCTGTAGTTGGCGGCAAACCAGCATTAACCAGGTAGGGGCGAACCAAAATTCGCCCCTACTTCATGCCGAAGGAGCCACTGCACACCATGAACTTGTCCGTCGATCTGGCGCCGCGCAAACCCGAAGGATTGCCGTTGAGCAATCCAGTCATGATCGCGTCCGGCACCTTCGGATACGACGGGTACGGGCGCGGCCTGGCTGCGGATACTCCGCTAGCATCCCTGGGCGCAGTATTGCCCAAGACCTTCACCCGCAACCCGCGACTGGGAAACCCGGAGCCGCGCTGGTTTCCCGCGTCGTTCCGGGAAGGCCTGGAGGCGGGCGAGACCACCTTGCTGAACTCGGTGGGCCTAACCAACCCGGGGATCGAAGCGGCGATGACCTACTTGGCTCCACAATGGGCGGAATTGAACGCAAACATCGTGATGAGCATCGCCGGTGACTCCCCGGAACAATGGGAGGAGATGACCTCGTTCACCCGAGGGGTGAGAGGGTTTTCGGCGATTGAACTGAACCTCAGTTGCCCCAACGTTGACGACGGCGCGATGTTCAGCCACTATCCTCGCCTGACGGAGGCTGCCATCTCTGGTGTCCGCCGCCAAACGGATTTGCCGATATGGGCCAAGCTGTCTCCCAACGTGCCCGACATCACTGAGATTGCCCATGCCGCGGTTGAGGCCGGCGCCGACGCGCTCACCATCTCCAACACCATCCCGGCGATGCACGTCGATGTGGGATCCGGGCGGGCGGTGTTGGGCACCGGGTACGGGGGACTTTCGGGCCCAGCTTTGCGTCCCATTGCCATGGCGCTGGTGAACAAGGCGGCTCAGGCGGTGGACGTGCCCATCATTGGCGTGGGCGGCATCATGACTGGGCGACATGCTGCCGAGTACCTCATGGCGGGGGCCACCGCGGTCCAGATAGGCAGCGCAAACCTGGCGGACCTGAACGCGCCGTTCCGCATATTGACCGAACTCGAAGAACTGCTGACCCTCTGGGAAGTGGAAAACGTGCGCCAGATCATCGGCGCCGCCTGGTGGAACGAAACGCCGGCATTGTCAGACTAGCCGCACTACCACGCGGAACGCAGCACCGCCTCCAGTTCTTCGGCTCCGTTCACCGGCCGCACGTTCCGGTGCAGGCCAAAATCGGTCAGTGCATCCTCGGCAATTTGTGGGATCCCCTCCGCCGGGACGCCGACATCGCGCAGCCGCACGGGCATGCCGACGGCTTCAAAAAACCCGGTAACCGCCGCTGCCGCCGATTCGGCGGCATCCTGATCGCTGTCGCCGCGCCCGCGGACACCCAGGGCGTCTGCGACCCGCGCCTGCCCGGCTGCGTTGTAGTCGCGGTTGAACCTCATTCCGGGCCCGGTAGTTATCGAGTACGCCGCGCCGTGGTCGCAGTCTGGATACCGGGTGTCCAGGCTGTGCGCCAGCGCGCTGACCACGCCGAGGGCTGATCCGCTGGCCCCCGTGTCCCACGCGCGGTTGTACATAAACGACGCCACGCACAGGTTGACGCGGGAGGTCCCGTCCGCATCGGTTTTGCGAATCAATGGAATGTTCTCCAGCAGCAATCCCAGCGCGGAAAGCAGATCGGCGGCAGCCATGGGGTTTACCCGTGGCGCCTGCAGCGCGCTGATCACCCCGCTGAACAACGACCCCGACGCGCTGATGCACAGGTCAGCCGGCGCGGTCAGGAGGGCATCGGAGTCCCAGATTACGGCGGCAGGTCGTGTTTTGGGATCAAACATCTCCAGACGGTGGCCCGTATCAGCGTCAATGACGGCGGTGCCGGCTCGGGTTGCGGCGGTGGTGGGTGTGGTCAGCACCAGGATATTGGGTATCTTGGGCGCCATCAGCCGTGGACTCACTGGTGGCTGTCCTTCCAGATATTTGGTGGCGTGATCACGCGGGTGGCCTCCCTCCGCCAGCATGATGATGATCGCCCGGGCGGTCACCACCGCGCTCCCTCCTCCTACGGCAATTATCAAGTCGGCTCCGGCTTCGTGAGCCATCGCAGCGCCCTGCATAACCGACGGCACGGGTGAGCCCGCTTGAACGCCGTCGAATATCCCGGCTGGCTTTTCTCCCAGCGCCTCGGTTACTCGATCCAGCAGATCCGTGCGGTTGGCAACCGACTGGCCGCAAACCACAAAGGGCCGGACGGCCCCGGTCCGCCGCACTGCCGCCGAAAGGTTGGACAAGGCATCATCGCCGGCGAAAACGCGAACCGGGTAGGCCACGTGGCGAAATGGGGATACAGTTGTCATAATCGAACCTCGCCAGATAATTATATGCCTGGGACAGGCCGGCGGCGGTTAGCCAGTGTACTACCAGGTTCGAGGGCTCGCCACGATAGTCTGCTAAAATCGTACGCGCAGCATGTCCGACCGCCCATCAACATCACCCTCCAGATCTCTGCCGGCCCGCTTGGCCCGATACCGCAACCAGGCGGTTCGATTGCAGGAATCGGCCCACGTCGCCATGCAACGCGGGCAGTGGAGCCAGGCGGAAGACCTGATCTGGGGAAGCCTGGTCGCTGCGTCACGGGGCGTCGCCCTTTGGTACGGAGAAGACGTCAGCGACGACGCCAAGCTCAAGGGATTTTTGAAGCGTGTGGGCGAGGAGGAGAAAGACCGATACATCCGCGACGCTTTCGACCACCTGTCGGCTCTGGCCGACACCGCCGAGCGGGTGCGCGAAAGAAGAAGCCGGGTCGACTATTTGATCCTCGCCATGGACGACCTTGACGAAGGCATCGACCGGCTGGTGGCCCGAATACCGGGTGGTGACGATACTTTGCCCTCCGTCGACCCCGATGACGACGTGGCAGACTTCGGCGGGTGAAACGTGGCTATCGACGGAACTCTGCGCGTGACATCTCGGGCCGCAAAGGTTCGCTTCAGCGATGCAGGTATGCCAATTGCCGAGGCCGGTACCGTGGCGATTGAAACCCACGGGTGCAAACTGAACCAGGCGGACAGCGCCGTCCTGGCGCAGGAGTTTGCCCGCGCCGGATACAGGCTCGTGGATCGTCGGCGCGACGCCGACATCATCGTCGTGAACACCTGCACGGTCACCGCCACCGCAGATTCAAAGGCTCGCCAAGCGCTGCGCGCCGCCCATCGCGCCAATCCGGAGGCGGTGGTCATCGCTGCTGGATGCTATCCTGAACGGGCGGAGGAGGATCTGCGGCGCATCCCCGAGGTCTCCCTGGTGGTGGGCAATCGCTCGAAACCCGACCTAGTGGCAATGGCGGTATCCGAGAGTGCCCGACGCCGTGCGATTACAGCTGAAGCCAAGGCTCGCGGTGACAATCCTCTGCCTGTCGGCATCCTTCGTCGCAGTCGGGCGATGGTCAAAATTCAGGAGGGTTGCGACCAAGTTTGCGCGTATTGCATCGTACCAAAGGTGAGGGGCCGTGAACGCAGCATCAGCCCTCCCGAAATCCTCGGCGCGGTGCGCCGGTATGTTGACGCAGGATTCAAGGAAATCACGCTGACGGGCACGCAACTTGGAACTTACGGGTTCGACCTCGACGGCACGGACTTGCCAGGTTTGCTTGACCGGATATTGGGCGAAACCGATCTGCCGAGGCTCCGCGTTTCGTCGTTGCAAGCCCACGAAATCAGTCCGCACCTCCTGGCGCGTTGGGAAGACCCACGCCTATGCCCGCACTTCCACGTGCCTTTGCAAAGCGGCAGCGATAGCGTGCTCCAGGCCATGCGCCGTCGCTACGATACCAACACTTTCCGCAGAGCCGTGGAGACCATCCGGGAACTGGTTCCCAATGCCGGTATCACCACCGACGTCATTGCCGGCTTCCCGGGCGAAACCGAACAGGATCACGCCGCCGGCTTGTGCTTGGTCCGCGAGATGAAGTTCGCCGATGCCCACGTTTTCCCCTATTCACGGCGTCCCGGCACCTCGGCTCACCACATGCCGGATCAGATTTCTCCACCGGACAAGCGCCGGCGCGCCGGTCAACTGACCGCCGCCGCCTCAATCGGCTTCCAGGAGTTCCGCGACAGCATGAAGGGCCAGGTCCGCCCAGTATTGTGGGAAACAGCCCGACTCGCCGACGATGGCGTCATGCTCTGGAGCGGTCTCACCGACAATTACGTGCGCGTGTCGGCCGAGAGCGGCGCGGAGTTGGGTAATCACATCACGCCGGCCCGGCTCGGCGTGCTAACCGGAAAGACGGTCCACGCCAACATTGCGGCAAACTGACCGGCGTTCGTTGCCAGGTTGAGGATCAAGCGAAATTCTCGGCAGCGTGGATGGTCTGATTCGGTCGGCCTCTGCCCTCATGCCCTTACGGTATAATAGTTGGCCATTAATCATGCGATGGTCCCAGCGTGGCCGAAATTGAGATTCCTGATTACCGTGATGAGCGCGGGTGACCATCAATCGGCCGGCGCTTGAACAAATGGGTGAATGGATGACAGACGACGTAATCCTGCGCGTGCAGGATTTACAGACCCACTTTTTCACGCGAACCGGCGTGGTGAAAGCAGTGGACGGCATCAGCTTCGAGTTGAAGCGCGGCGAAACTTTGGGCATCGTCGGCGAGTCGGGCTCCGGCAAGAGCATGACCGCGTGGTCGATCCTGGGCATGGTTCCGCACCCTGGCCGTATCATCGGGGGAAGTATCAATTACCTGGGCGAAAACCTGCTGGAAAAGAGCCGCGGCGAAATGCGCGATATCCGCGGTACGGGCATCTGCATGGTCATGCAGGACCCGCTGACATCCCTGAACCCGGTGTTCACCGTGGGAGACCAGCTCGTGGAAACATTGCGCCTCGAATACAACGAGCCGCGACGGTCGCTACGCGATCGCGCCATTCGGCTCCTGGAAAACGTGCGCATACCAGCCGCCGAAGAACGCTTGATCAACTTCCCACACCAGATGAGCGGCGGTATGCGCCAGCGGGTGGTCGGAGCGATATCCATCGCGCGCGCGCCCAACCTTCTGATCGCCGATGAACCGACCACCTCGCTGGACGCGACCATCCAGTTGCAGTACCTCCGCCTCCTCAAGGACATCCAGGAACAGACGGGCGCGGCAATCATCTTTATCACCCACGACTTCGGCATCGTGGCCCGGATGTGCGACCGCGTGGCTGTGATGTATGCGGGACGTATTGTCGAACAGTCCGACGTGGAGGACATGTTCGACCGGCCGGCCCATCCCTACACTGAAGCTCTGCTGGAATCCGTCCCTGACCTGGACACCGACGTTGACACGCTGCCGTCGATTGACGGGCAGCCCCCGTCTTTGGATGCACTGCCCGAGGGATGTTCGTTTGCGCCGCGCTGTCCACACGCTTGGGACCGTTGCAAGGATTACCCGCTGGAATTCACGGTGGCCCCGGGCCACGTGTCGCGGTGCTGGAGGGCGGAATAATGGTTGCCACTGCTGCTGAAACCGCGGGATATTCAACCAGTGCGGGAGAACAGCCACTGGTCCGGCTGGAAGGGATCCGACGCCACTTTCCGGTATTCCGGGGCAACGTGCTCCGGCGGCGTACCGGAACGGTGAAAGCCGTGGACGGCATCTCGATCAACATCATGCCGGGCGAGACGTACAGCCTGGTCGGAGAGTCGGGCTGCGGGAAGACCACCACCAGCCGCATGTTGCTGATGGCCGATACGCCCACGGAAGGCAGCATCTATTACGATGACCGCCCGATGCACCAGTTCACCGGAGCCGAGCGGCGAAACTTCAAAGCCTCGGTGCAGGCCGTGTTCCAGGACCCGTGGAGCTCCCTGAACCCCAGGATGCGCGTTGACCAGATCGTCTCGGAACCGCTGATCACGCATCAAAGGCTCAGCCGGTCTGCGGTGCGCGCCCAGGTACAGGAACTGCTGCAGGTAGTTGGACTGCATCCGTTCCACGCCGAGCGCTATCCTCATGAATTCAGCGGGGGGCAGCGCCAACGGATCGCCATCGCCCGCGCGTTGTCCACCCGTCCCAAGCTGATCGTGCTGGACGAGCCGGTGTCCGCCCTGGACGTATCTATACGCGCCCAGATCCTGAATCTGCTGAAGGAGCTCCAGTCCACCTACGAGCTCAGCTACCTCCTGATCGCGCACAACCTCGCCACCGTGCGCTACATGAGCCACATGGTGGGCGTCATGTACCTGGGCAAGATCGTGGAGGAAGCGCCGCCCATCGAACTGTTCACCAACGCCCAGCACCCCTACACCCGCGCGCTCATCTCCGCTTCTCTGCCGGCTCACCCAAGGCGACAGCGCGAAGAGATAGTGCTCACCGGAGAGGTTCCTTCGCCGCTGAACCCGCCGTCAGGGTGCACGTTCCATCCCCGTTGCCCTTTCGTCATGGATCGATGCTCAGCAAACGTACCCATCCTGACGGAATACACCCCCGGCCATGCTACCGCTTGCCACCTGTACGACGAAGGGGACGCCCACATCTGCTAACAGCTGCCCGAACCTCATTTTCCGACTCCGCAAAGCGCCGGCTCCAGAACAAACAGGAGCCGGCGCCGCTGTGTTCGCCAAATTCAAACAATGGAATTGGTCACCGGGCAACATGCCTATACGGGTGTGGAAATCATTCGCCGATGTGCAACGATCTCCCAATATCACGAGGTTTTACATATTTGAAACACGGATACCAATGTCTGGTGGAGTATAATTGGCGCGTCGGATTCGCCGATTCGGCGGATTGGATTGCGATTATCGCAACGTAGCGGGAGCAGGTAGTTGATTCAGGCGAGCGAGCTGGCCCATCCGATCCGGTTGGTGCGCGGGATGTTCTACGGATGGTGGTTGGCCGTCACGGGCGCCCTGATCATGGTGATCGGCACGGTGCCGCTGTTTCAGGCCCTTTCGCTGTGGCTGCCGGTTCTGTCGCAGAACTTCGGCTGGACCCCTTTTCAGTTGTCGTGGGCGTTCACGCTGACGCGCGTGGAAGGCACGGTGATGGGTCCCATCGCCGGCTGGTGCGTGGACAAGCTGGGACCGCGCAAGATGGTTGCCATCGGCCTGGTGATCTTCGCCGGTGGTTTCATGCTGTTCAGCCGGACCGACAGCCTCTGGATGTTCTACCTGGCTTTCGTGGTGGTCAGCCTGGGGGCGGGGCTGGGTTCCTGGCTGCCCGCCAACACCGCGCTCAACAACTGGTTCCGGCTGCGCCGCTCAACCGCGATGTCCATACCCATGCTGGGCTTCGGCATCGGCGGCGTTTTCGTCGTGCCGTTGATGGCGTGGTTAATGGGCTGGGACGTCAAGGCCGGCGTGGAGATACCGGGTCGTCTCGGGTGGCAGAACACGGCGCTACTGGTGGGCGCCATCGGCCTGGTGGCCTCGGTGCCTCTGGCCTTGCTGGTGCGCAACCGTCCGGAGGACTACGGCCAGCATCCCGACGGCATTGATCCCGAGACCGCCGCATCGGCCGGCCCGCGACGCACCGCGAACGGCGGCGGCTCGGTCGCGCCGGACTACACTTGGCAGGAAGCGATCCGAACTCGCGCTTTCTGGCTCATTACAATGGGGCACGCCAGCTCGTCCATCATCATCATCAGCGTGATGTTCTACCTGGGCCTCCTGATGGTGGAACGCGGGTTCGGGCTGGGGCAAATCAGCGGGGTCATTTCGGCGCAGACCGCCGTGTCCACGGCCTTCATTTTAGTCGGGGGAGTGGTTGGCGACCGAGTGCCGATACGATTGGCCATCTTCGGCTTTTCTTTCCTGCAATCCATCGCCATGGTCATCCTGCTGACCGCCGAAACGTTGCCCATGTTTTACCTGTTCACGGTCCTGATGGGCATTGGATTCGGAGGCAGGACACCCCTGACTACCGCCATACGCGGCGTGTATTTCGGGCGCAGCAGCTTCGCCCGGATCACGGGCATTTCCATGATACCGATGAACATAATGTTCATCGTGGTGGTGCCCTACGTCGCGTGGATGCAGGAATTCATCACCGGCAGCTACACGCTGCCACTGGCGTCCATCGCGGCCGTCAGCGCGATGGGTTCCATCATGTTCCTGTTCCTGGGCAACCCGCGCCTGTCCCCCTCCCAACGCCGCCGCGCCGATGTGCAGCGGTTGGTGACGCAGGGAGCCAGTACGTCGGCAGATAATTGATGCAGAACTCGCCACTGGCTCCTGATTTCATACGCCGCCTGACCGGCGGCGTTTTCTATGGCTGGTGGCTGGTGGCCATCGGGGTCCTGATCATCCTGATGGGCAGAGAGATTGGTGAGGCGGTGGGTGCTGCGGCGTATTTGGCCCGGGACTATGACCATGTCGGTATCGAGCCGCCGTGGAATGTAGCGCTTATCGCCGGCGGCGCGATCGGCTGGCTGCTATCCTTGTATCTCGCGGGCAGAGGGTCCGACCGGTTGGGGCCGAGGCGGATGATTCAGATCGGGTTGCCGGTGGCTGGGCTGCCCATATTGGTTGCGGCGTTGCCGGTCCAGGGGACCGTGCAGTTTGGGCTGCCCGCCATGGCCGCCATTGCGTTGATTGGCGCGTACGTGCCGACAGCAACGGCCTTAAACCACTGGTTTCGTGATCGGTTAGGCCTTGCGTTATCCTTGCTGATCGTCGGCGTGGCGATTGGCAGGGAGGTGCTTGACTGGTTGCTGTCCGTGTTGCTGTTGGTCGTGGACTGGCAGCCGGTAACGGTGGTGGCCGGCGCGGCGATCGTCGTGGCGGCATTTCCGATAGCGCTGCTGGTACGCAGCCGTCCCGAAGAATGGGGCGAACGACCCGATTGGGTGTCGCGTACGCCGGCTGAGGGAATCCCTGACTACTCGTGGCGGGAAGCGGTACGGTCGCGGCAGTTTTGGATCCTTGCGGTGGCCGGAGCCTGCGTGGGTGCTGCGGCCTCGATAGGCTCAGTTTACGCCTGGACGGTCGCGGAGCAAGGCAGCGGAATGTTGGAAGCCATTGAAAAGCTCCGGTCATTTAAGGATTTAACGTCGATAGGCGGAATCCTGATAGGCGGTTTGCTGAGCTATCGCTTCCCGGTCAGATATGTGCTGGCAGGGGCGGCCATCGTGCAATCCGTTGGAGTAGCTCTGTTGTTATCGGGGTACGGACCGGCGTTGCTGGAATCGGGCGTGTTACTGGGACTCGCTTCGGGGATTGGGCCCGCGCTGGAGATTGCTGCGGTAGGCATCTATTTCGGCCGGCGGAGTTTCGGGATGATCGCGGTGACCACAATGTTCATCGGTTCGATAACACCGCCGGCGGTGCTGCCCGGTTCCGGTTACCTCATCGACTTGACCGGGGCTTACCTGCCGATAGCGGTGGGGGCCGCAGTTATCAGCCTGATTGGTGCTGGACTGTTCTGGATGCTGGGCAAACCGCGCTTGCCGCCGTCACAAATGGTTAAGGAGCCGGCGATCAGTTGAATTTCGCCATGACCTCGTCGGCGAAGAGGGCGAGGGTTTCGGACGGCGCCGGGTTGGGGAACACGACGAAGAAGTATCGGATCCCGAACTCCACGTACCCGCTGATGCGGTCACAGATCTGCTCTGGCGTGCCGGAAAGGGTGTTGCGCAGGCGGTCCGCCTCATACGCCGCAGCCGTCATCCCGGCATCCTGCGCTAGCCGAGCCACCAACCGCTGGTACTCCCGCTGCGTGGGCGCGATTACGCAATCCGCGTTGTGGGTGAGTTCGATGGCGTCCGGGTCGCGTCCAGCCGCTTCCGCGACCTGGCGGATGATGTCCGCGTACCGACGATGCTGCTCCACCGTGTCGTTGGAGCCCACGTTGCAGATGTCGGCGGTGCGGCCTATGGCGGGCAACACGTAACGCGGGCCGTGACCGCCCACCAGGATCGGTAGTGTCGGTCGTTGCGTCGGCTTGGGCAGTATCGACGCGCCTGAAACCTGATAGTGCTTGCCATCGTAGTCAACCGACGGCTCCGTCCACAGCTGCCTGATGATCGTCAGCGACTCTTCAAGCATCTCGCAGCGGACGCGCGTGGCTGGAAACGGCAGCCCGCTATGCTCGGTGTCGCTGCGACTGCCGCCGGCGCCGATGCCCAGCGTGATCCGCCCGCCGCTGATCACGTCCAGCGTCGCCGCCACCTTTGCCGTGAGCACGGGATGACGGTAAGGGTTGGCGAGAACCATGGGGACGGCGCGGATACGCTGGGTTTGCGCCAGCAGCGCGGTCAGAGTCGTCCAGCACTCCAGGGCGTCTACGGTGAGCAGGTCAAACAGGCTGGCGGAGTAGTACCCCAGGCGGTCCGCCTCCTGCCATATCCGCAGCAAATCTTCGTAAGAGTAGCGATACTGGTTCACCCGCACGTTGAACTTGACGGGCGTTTGGTCCGTGGTCATAGCCATGCCTGTGCCTTAACGAATGTAGGGGCGAATGGCCATTCGCCCCTACGCGGTAAGCCGATGTGAACGGAACTACTTGGCGCCGTTGCCGTTCTTGAAGTGCGGAATGACCTCCTTGCCGAACTTCTCGATGGAGGCCATCACTTTCTCATGGGGGATGGTCTCGGTCTGCATGATCAGCATGACCTGGTCGACGCCGATGTCCTCGTACATCTGGCAGGTCTTGATGCAGGACTCGGGATTGCCGGCGATGATGACGCCGCGATCCGACAAGGTCTTGCCGTCGAGCTGGGCGATGGCAGCGCGGGCGGCGCCGGGACCGGCGTCCAGCGACAGGCCAACGTCCTGCGCCAACTGCTGGTGTTCCTCGTCGGATTGCCGGAGCCAGCGGCTGAAGTCGGCGGACAGGTGGTCGGGAACGCCGCCCCAAGCCTCCAGCAACTCCTCGTAGGCTCCGATGCGGCCCGCGATGTAGGGCTTGTCCGGCCCGAAGAAGGTCTTCATCGACTCGGCGGCCAGTTCCTTGGCGTAGTCGTCATCGTCGTCGCAGAAGCCGTGGACGTTGTTGCCCCAGAACTCGGTGACGAACTCGCCCACCGGCTCGCAGTCCTTGAGGGCGTCGCGGTAGATTTGCACCTTCTCCTTGAGCACCTCGACCGCGTAGGACGCCGACGACAGCACGCCGATGCCCTTCTGGGCGGCCAGGCGGAAGCTGTCCTCGGACGTGCAGGCCAGGTAGAGACGCGGGTGCGGCTGCTGGAAAGGTTTGGGCAGCACGCGACGCTTGGGCACGCTCCAGTTCTCGCCCTCGTATTCGTACTCGTCCGAGGTCCAGATCTTGGGCAGCATGCTGATGGACTCGTTCCACAGGTTGCGGGTCTCCCGGGGGTCGATGCCCAAGCCGGTCTGCTCGTAGGCGTTGGAGCGGCCTGTTCCGACCTCGATGCGGCCGTCGGTGAGCTGGTCCAGCAACGCCACGCGCTCGGCCACGCGAACGGGGTGGTGATAGGGCAGGATGCACACGCCGTAGCCAATGCGTATCTGCTTGGTGATGCGGCTCAGAGCGCCGAAGATGGCGTCCTGTGACGGCGAACCGGAGAACCCGGTCAGGAAGTGGTGCTCCACGAACCACAAGTTGTCGAACCCCATCTGGTCGGCCAACTCGCACTGTTCGAGGGTTTCCTTGTAGAGCGCGTTCCAGTCGATCTCGGTGCCCTGGAAGGGGCGCTGGCATTCGTAAAGCAAGCCGAACTGCATGGCAAATCTCCTGTGCTGAGAAGTGGCGGGGTCGCCCGCTTCTTGTCATTCGCCGCGAGGGTGGTTACGAAACCAGCCGTAGGCGCGTACCGAGTATTGGCCGCAGTATAGCGCAATTGCTATCGGTTGGCGAACGTCGGAGGTCGCCGCGCTCGTGGCGAGCCGCTCAGCGGGAGGCGAGCCACTCGTTGTAATTTTCTCGCATGTATTGGAGGTGTTCCGGAATATGCACGGCGTACACGTTCAGCCAGTCGTCCAGGGTCATGTCCCCGTTTTCGGGGTGGTAACAGGTGTTGGCCCAGGTCGTTTCGGGCAGCGTCTTGATGAGGTCGTAGGTTTGCTGGCGCAGGATGCGGAACAGCTCCAACGCCTCTTCCGCGGAGCGCTCGGCATAGCCCAGGGCACTGGCCCAGCCGTTTTCATCGTAGGCCATCAGCGGCTCCCCCGGCTCCGCGATCAGGCGGCGACAACGGATGTAGCTGTTGACCTCGCTGTCGGTGATATGGACCAAGTGCTCGTGAATGCTCCAGCAGCCGTGTTCATCGCGGAAGTTCCACATTTCCTTGGGGAATTCTCGCAGTCCAGTTAGGAGGGTCTCGTAGGCTGCGCCGTAGACGGCAATCTTTGCGGAGCGTGTTGCTGGGGGCATGACTCCCTCGGCCATGTCGGATCCGGTGGCGTTCCAATATTGCCGAGAAGCCTACGCTCCGGGAGGACGGTAAGTTACCGTCTTGCCACAGGCCTCGTCGATTTCTTCGGGAGTTATCAACTGGACCGTCGTTATGCTGAGGGCGCCGCCGGCGCCTATGGACATCGACACCGCGGCGGCGGTCGCCGTATCGGGGAGGTCGAAGGTCATGTAAAGATCAGCGCCGCCGAGGGCGTAGTAGAAAGACTCCAAAGTCCCGCCTTGCTCACTTGCCAGGCCTTCAAAAACCTGGCGGCGCGAGGTTCCTCCCTCCTTCAACAATCCCTGGAAACCTTGGGTGGTGTAGTTCGCTTGGAAGAGATACTTGGGCATCAGCGCGTCTCCCTCTGTATTGGGCCAGCGAATGGAGGCATTGCCTCCGAGATCGGCGGACAGTCTATCATACCGGGGCTGAGGCGACCGAGATTGGCCCGCCCCTTGCCGGCGGCGGCGATACGGGCGATAATCCGCCACAAGGAATGATCTAGGAGCGTTTACCAGGAGGTGAAACGCCATGAAGTACGACGTCATCATCATCGGCGCGGGGTCGGCCGGCTGCACCATGGCCGCCAGGCTGACGGAAGACCCTGACCGCTCGGTTCTGCTGCTCGAAGCGGGGCCGGACTACCCCGATTTTGAGCTCTACCCGGACGATCTCAAGTACGGCTACGACCAGACCGCCTCAGCGGTGAACGCGCCGCACAACTGGACCTTCTGGGCGCAGAACCCCGGTCAGGCCAACCCTATGCCCGTGCCCCGCGGCCGGGTGGTCGGGGGGTCATCCGCCATCAACGGCCAGGTGCTCCTCCGCGGCGTCCCCGAGGACTACGACGCCTGGGCGGCCTTGGGCAACGACGAGTGGAAGTTCACCGACTGCCTGCCCTACTTCCGCAAGATGGAAACCGACGTTGACATCAGCGACGACTTCCACGGCAACACCGGCCCCATCCCCGTCCGACGCCACCGGCAAGAAGACTGGCTCCCAGCGCAGGTCGCCTTCTGGAACGCCTGCCGCGACGCCGGCCATCCCCACGACCCGGACATGAACCACCCCGAGTCGGGCGGCGTCGGCCCGGTACCCATGAACAACCCGAACGGCGTGCGCATGAGCACGTCAATCACCTACCTGCGCGAGGCCAGGCACCGCCTGAACCTGACCATCCGCCCCAATGTCACTTGCCGCCGCATCCTGTTCGATGGCAAGAAGGCCGTGGGCGTCGAAGTGGAGAGCGGCGGTGAGGTCTTCACCGTCGAAGCCAACGACATCATCCTCAGCTCCGGCGCCATCGCTTCGCCCCAGTTGCTCTTGCTGTCGGGCGTCGGTCCGGCCGATCACTTGCGGGAGATGGGCATCCCAGTGGTGCATGAACTGCCGGGCGTCGGCCAGAACCTGCGCGACCATCCCAACATCCGCGTGCCGGTCAAGGTGAAGGACGACTTTCCCCTGGACCCATCGGCCCCCCGAACTCAGGTGTGCCTCCGCTACACTGCCACCGATAGCCACCTGCGCAACGACATTCAGATCATGCAATCGTCCTTCTCGTCGCCCATCGCCGGTGACCCCCTGGAGGCCGAGGGCATTCGCTTCACCTGCATCCTGGAATTGGCAATCGGTTCCGGTCACCTGCAACTGGCCAGCACCGACCCGCACGATCAGCCGGCGTTGAACTACAACTACTTCCAGGAAGAGTTTGACCTTTCACGGATGCGCGAGGCGGTCCGGGTGTGTGTAAACCTGCTGGAAAGCGACCACTACAAGGACGTCGCTGACGAATTGCTGGACCCGTTGCCGGCAGATCTGGAGAGCGATGAGACGCTGAACGACTGGCTGAAGCGGGTCGTCAGCACCTCCCAGCACATCTCCGGCACCTGCAAGATTGGGGCGGCCGACGATCCGATGGCCGTGGTCGACCAGCACTGCCGGGTGCACGGCATGGAGAACCTCCATGTCGCCGACGCCTCGGTGATGCCCGACTGCATCCGCGCCAACACCAATTGCACCACGATCATGATCGCCGAGCGCAAGTCCGACTGGTTCCGCGCCGGCGAATAAGCTCGATCCAACCAGGAGAAATTCCGATGACCACCACCACGCGAGAAGTGCACGTATACACCAACCCCGGTTGATTCAGCTGCCGGACGCTGGAAGAATTTCTGGCGACCAACGGTGTTCAGTATGAACACCACGACCTGCTGACCGATGAGGCCGCCCGCGAGGACCTGAAATCCAGAGGCGTCCTGTCCGCTCCCGTCACCATCATTGACGGTACGGAAGTAATCATCGGGTACTACCCCAAGAAGCTGATCCCGGCGCTGGGCCTGGACGATGCCCCCATCGACCTGTCGGGCAAGACGGCCTGGCTGGCCGACAAGTACCAACGGATATTGAAGGCGGCAGCGCGAGCGACGTGCGAGCTTTCGGAAGAGCAGCTTGCTCAGCCGGTGCAGTGGCGACCGGAAATGCTGCGGGACACCCTGCTGCACATCGTTTCGTTTCCCGAGTTGGCCTACACCAGCCGGACGCGTGGTTCGATGAACACCGATGACATGCGGGCCTGTAAGGAGAGCGTGGCTCACCTGACCAAGCCCGATGACATCGCATCTTACGCGCTCAAGGTGGCGGACGATATCACTGAGTTTCTCCACAGCGGCGACACTGAAGGGTTCGACCGGGTGGTGCCCGCCCACTATGGCGGCGAGGTCACCGTCCTGGAATTGCTCAACATAATCCTGAGCCACAGCACCCATCATCTCAAGCAGGTGTACTGGTTCATGGACGACCAACTGGACCAGCCGCCGAAGGCCCCGGCCTCCGAAGAGGACATGGATGGTATCTTCACACCGGCCCAGCTGATCTAGCATCGGCGCGAGGACAGAGTCATGGCCGATCCTCTCATCGCCCTCGACGAAACGCCGCAGACGCGGGTGCTAATCGCCGGCTGGCGGCGACAATGGTCCGACGGCGGCAACATCTCCAGTGGTATGCCCCGCTGGCTTATCGACAAGCTGTCGGCGAGACGCATCGGCCAGATGACCGAAGAGATCTCCAGGATGTGCTTTCCCTTCCAGATTGCGGGCACCCACGATCTGTACCGGCCAAGGGCTGCTTTCGACGACGGTCTCCCCAGCCGTCCCATGCGATGGGACAACGGGTTCTGGGATGCCGGAGACGGTGTGGTCATCTTCTTGGGGGTCGAACCCTGGTATCGGATTGACCTCTACGGAGACGCCTTTTTCGAGGCCGCGGCGGCATTGGGAAATCCGAAGATTGCCGCTGTCGAGGGTTACAACGGTCCGGCGCCGCCCGAGTTGGAACGCCGGGTGTCGTGCGTGTACAGCAAGGCGTCGATGGTTGACGAGTTGCGCCAGCACGGAATGCTCTTCTCCAGCTATGGTTCCCAGCAACGGCAGGGGCCCACAGTGGGCATGGCGCTGGTCAGCATCGCCCACTACCAGCATCCGGACGTGGAGATGGTGCGGGTCGGCGCCATGGCGCCCATGTTCCCCTTCAGCGGAGGCAGTGGGGGTCAATTGGGCATTACCACCGACCATCGGGCTTTCTACGACATCATGCGCCGGCTGCGGGCCCTGTATTCATTGGACATCGATCTCTCCGACCTGAGACCCCGGTACGAAGAAGAGGCAACCCGCCTCCTGGAGTCGCTGGACCGGGTAGCCCAGCGCAACGACGAGGCGCGACGGTACATCGACCGGGTGCGCAATGACTACCAGTTCCAGCCCTTTGAGGAGCCGGTCGAACTCGACCCAAGCATCGAAGGCACCCTGGCCGACATCCTGGGGCAGTTCGATCTGCCTGGGGACGATGATGACAATCTGGCTGGGGCGCGCTGATTCGGATCCCGGGCACGCCAAGGTTCAAAAGGGGCGGGTTTGCGACCCGCCCCGATGTGATTCTGGATTCCGGCTTTCGCCGGAATGACGAGAGAGAAAGTGTTTAGTCGATGACCAGCACCGTGTTCTCCCGGCCCTCGCGGCGCATTTCGGCCAGACCCTCTTCGGCGGTATCGAACTTGTCGTAGTAGAACTCGATGCCGTTGCCGTCCGGGTCCTCGAAGTACACGCTTCCGGTCATGCCGTGGTCGGTGGTGCGGTCGACCTTCACGTCGTGCTCCAGAAGGGTGTGATACAGGTCGCGCAGGGAGTCGAAGTCTTCCACCTGCACGGCAAAGTGGTTGAGGCCGACGTGGCCCTTGCCCACCGCCGGCGAGTCCTCGGACGCCTGGAACAGGGCCAGGTCGTGGTGGATCTCGCCGCAGGTCAGGAAGGTGGCGGTGGGTCGCTGCACCGCGATCTCGAAACCGAGGATCTCGGTATAGAACTTGGTGGACGCTGCCACGTCGGAGACGTTGATGACGAGATGACCAACTTGCTTGGGCTTTACCATTTTGAACTCCTTTGTGGTGGATATGGGCACCTGTTGGCGCAGAATATACGACAGTTGTCGTCGGCGGGCAAGACGCGGCGGATTTCGCAAAATCTAATCGGCGCTAACTTCCTCGGGGGTGAGAATGACCTGCCCGGTGTCCCGGTCGTGGCGGTGGCGCAGCATCAACTCCAGCCGACCCTTAATCTCGCCGACTTCACCCACCAAGGTCATAACGGTCTGTTCCAGATTGGCGACGCGCCCGGTCATCTCATCGAGTCGTCGATTGATGCCCCTCACGTCGCCCTTCAGCTCACCGATGCTGCCACCTTGCCGCCACAGGGCGACGACTATTGCTACCTGCAACAGGGCAATGAAGCCAAGAAAAGCGTACAGGATGTAATCAGCTGTAGTGACCGTTTCCATATTGTGAACCTCAGCATATGATGCCGGCAACAGTATGGCATGACCGTGCTGGAACGGACAACCGCAACTGATCGCTCCCGTCAGATCTCGTTCATCCGCCGCACCATGGGCCGATACATCCAGCCGGCCAGCGAAATCACCAGCAGAACGACGGCCCCGCTGGTGATCGCGACAGACCAACCGTACAGCTGCGCCAGCCAGGTCAGTGGCCAAGCGCCCAGGAAGTGGAAAACTGGCGCAAGTTGCATCATCGCCATCATCCGGCCGCGCATATCCGGAGCCGTCGTCAGTTGCATCATCGAACTAGACACCGGCCAGAAACCTCCGATGCTGGTCGATCCGACCAATGCAACCAGCATACACGCGGCCCAGAACCACTGCGACCAGGCCATGGCGATCAGCCCGACGCAGCAGATCACGAGCTGCAAGTACATCAAGAGGCCCTTGTTTTTGGTGTCCCCCCAACTGGCAACCACCATGGATCCCATGAATGCTCCGGCGCCCCGGAACACCATGAACACCCCGGTCTGGAACTGGTTCACGCGCAGGAATTCGGTGGTGAACGCGGGCACGACCTGCATGTAGGCCATGCCGAAAAAGCCAAAGGTAGCGGACAAGAAGATCAGCACCGCCGCCATGGGAGTGCGAATGGCGTGGGCAACACCGCCCACGAAGTCGCTGATGGGGGAGGAGTTCCGCCGCGTGATAGCGGTAGGCCGCGTCACCATCATCAGGAACGCGACCCCCATTAGATAGCTGACGCCGTTGATCATGATGCCGGCCCAGGTGTCGATGTACTGGATGGCCCAGCCGCCGACCAGGGGGCCCGTCATGTTGCCGATCTGGCCGATGGACGTGTGCAGCGCCACCGCGTTCATCATATCTTCGCGGGGAACCAGGTCCGCCGCGAGCGCGAACCGGGCGGGCATCTGCACGGCCATCAGGCCGCCCAGGATGAACACAACGGCGTACACGTGCCAGATCTGGGCCAGGCCGGTCAGCGCCAAAAAGGCTAGAGTCAGCGTCACGACGGCGTTGCCCAGGACGCAGCAGATCAGGAACAGTTTCCTGTCAACCCGGTCGGCGAGTACGCCACCCACGAAGGTGAAGACCAGGTTAGAAACGCCGAAGAGGCTGACCGCCAGACCCAGCGCAGTCTTCTCACCGCCGAGGTCAATGATCAGGAAGCCGATGCCGAGGAACTGGATCCCCTGCCCGAAGGACTGCACCCCGATATTCAGAAAGAACCACCGGAAGTCCCGGTGGCGGAGAGCGGAAAACGCGCGCAGCCGTCCGGCGACGGCAACGGAGGCCATGGGCTACTGCCCGCCAACCTCAGACTTGGCAGGCGATAGCAGCCGGTCCACCAACTCGTGAAAGTCCGCTACCTCGAAATCAGGAAGGTAAACCGATTCCTCATTGGGTAGGTTGTAGCGGTTTACATAACCGGCCCGGAACCCAGACGCCCGCGCTCCGGTGACGTCAAAGGAATGGGAGGAGATCATCATGATCTCGCCGGGCGCTTTGTCAAGGATGCGGCTCGCCGTCCGGTACACGGCCGGGTGGGGCTTGAAAACGCCGGCCTTCTCCACCGAAATTACCTGATCGAAAGGGATCCCAACGTTGTTCGTCGCCATGCGCTCCAGGTAAGACTGCTCACCGTTAGACAGCACCACCAGGCCAAATTTCTTGCTGTCTACCAGCCGGCGCAAGCCCTGCACCGCGTCGTCAAAGGGCCACAGGTCTTCGTATACGGCCATGAACCGGTCCACGTCCGAGTGGTCGAACTCCACACCATGCAGACGCAGGCAATAGACGAAGGAGCGCCGGCAGGTCTCCAGATAGCCGCTGTGGCCCAGCATGTACAGGTTGTCCTGGTACTGCTCGATGCGCTGACGCCCGCGCCAGTCGTCCCAGAACTCGCCCGCGGTAACCGTGGAGCCGTGCTCCGCCAGGAAGCGACCGGCCGGCTCGGACAGACTTCCGCCCAGATCAAGCACGGTTCCGAAGATATCGAAGACCAGCGTGTTGACCTGGGCGATTGGATTGTCGGTCATATCGGAAGACCTCAATGGGTTCAGGCAGGCTTGATGTTTTCGATGTTGGTCTGGTCAATGTTGATCTGGCGCTTAACGCTGTCAAAGTAGACGATAAGCCAGGTCGCCGGACCGATCGTCCGCTTTTCCCGGACTTCGCCCACGTCTCCCGTGGTTATACTGCGCACCGATGAACCCACTGGGGAGGCCATCACCTCGCGGACTTCGAAATCGGCGACGGCTTCGACTTTCATGCCCTTTTCATACAGATCAAAACTCATTACGATACCTCCTCGGCGGATTCCGGACAACTCGAATCGAGGGGTCAACTGGCCCCGCAGTGTACGGCCCGTCGTATACGGAGTCAACGAGAGGCGCCGGTCATGAGCACGGCCGATTCCGAAGCCTTACAACCTGCTAGACGACATAAGCGGCGCAGGGTATCATTTTCGGGACATTCGACCCCGAACCCATTCTGGAGGTAAACGAGACCCATGAAAATCGTAAAGATGTCGGCGGTAGAAAGGACCGAGGGAACCGCTCCCCTGTTTACCGGGCCCGTGGGCCGGCAGGCCATCCTGGACCCGGACGACAGCAACAACTTCAACTTCGGCATCGTTCACTTCGGCGCCGGCGTCCGCAACAAGTTCCACACTCACAGCGGCGACCAGATCCTCATTGTCACCGAGGGCACCGGCATCGTGGCCACTCGCGACGAGGAAGTGACGGTTACCGAAGGCGACGTGGCGATCATCCCCGCTGGGGAAGACCACTGGCACGGCTCCCGCGAGACCGCCATGTCCCACATCACCATCACCGTGAAGGGCAGCCAGACACAGCAGAACGAGGACTAGATCGGGGCGACACGCTGCCGAAAGAGAGGGGCGACCGGCCGGTCGCCCCTCGTTTTGTTGGTCGCTGGTAAATCAGTTATGACGGTGGCCGTGGTCGCCATGGTCATGGCCGTGTCCGTGATCGTCATGGTGACCGTGTCCGTGATCGTCATGATGGCCATGATCTCCGTGACCATCGTGGTGATCCTCCACCGGCGCCAGCTGGGGCAGCCGCACCACGGCGAGGATCACCGCCGCCAGCAAATACAAAGCCGCCGTGTAGTAGAAGAGGTAGTCAAAGTTGATGCCGTACAACCAGCCGGCGATGAGAGGGGACGCCGCGGCCAGTATGAACCGGGAGGTTGATAGCAGTCCCAGAGTTGTTGCCGCCGTCCCCTCGCGCACAATATCCATTGCGGCGGCGGTGAGGATGGGCTGATCACTGAATAGGAAGAGCCCCAGGCCAGCGAGCAATACAGTCATCACCAGGCGGTCCTCAGGGCCGTTGACCAATGGCGCCATCAGGAGGGTGACGACAGTCAGGAAAAGCATTCCCGGTATCAGGACTATCTTGCGCCCGAACCGGTCGGACAGGTATCCCATTATCGGGCTGGCCAGGATTCCCACCAAAACCAGCAATCCGATGAGAGAACCGCGGATGAACAGGTTCTCAAAACTGCGGTGCTCGGTGATGGTAAATCCCAGTTCGTCCACCAGGTACTGAGGCAGCATAACGAGAAATCCCAAGTAGGCCATGCCGCGCAATCCTGCCACCACGGTGATGCCCCAGACGCGGGGATTGCGGACCAACAGTTTGGTCTCGTCGATCTGCATTCTCATGGTGCTGACGGCCCGTTCTTCTACCGCCGCCTGCGCCCGTTGCCCAATATCGCGAAACGCCCAGAAAACCAAGAATGCCAGGAAGATGGGCACCGCGGCGTAAATGGTGATGATGGCCTGCCAAGCCAGCACTGCCAACAGCGCCCCAGTGATCACCGGCCCGAGCACATCGCCGATGTTTCCGCCGACCCCGTGGAAGGACAGCACTGCACCCCGTCGGTGGGTGAAGTGGGACGACAAAGCGGCCATGGCCGGCAGGTGCCAGACGGACGCGGCAATGGCTACTACGGACATGCCTATTATCAACAAGGCATACCCCACGGGGTTGAAGGGAGCTTCCGCTCCGGTTGCTACGGCCGATGCCTCCGGCGCAACCCAGGCACTGCCCGGCACCTGCCATCCGGCTGCCGCCATCAGCAGCCAGCCCACGCCGAACAGGGCCATGCAGACAGCCATCACCCAGCCCCAGTAGCGTCGCAGGGCATCGGTAAGCACGCCGCCGGGCAACGCCACTACGCCGGAGGCGATTTCACGGGCGGACTGGATGCTGTTGACGGCGATTACGCTGCCACCGAGGAGCAGATCCCGGACCTCCGGCAGCACCACGATGAAGCTTTGGGCGATGGAGTGAAAGACGCCATGCCCGCTGGACAGGCCGCCGATGATGAAAGCCGCCCCCCTCCGGAAGCCGGTCCGGCCTTCTACGACCGAAGGCGCCGCGTGATGATGATGTGCGTGGGCCATGGCCACCTCCTGGGGGAATTGATGAGCGACTAATCTACGGAACCGCCGGGCAAGCGGGACAGGCCGGGCACCTCGGCCGGGCTCCGAGAGAGACTCCGCCGGATCCTGGACCAGCCCAGGGCAACGACGAACACGGCTGCCGACAGCAGTACGACGCTGGCGCCGGAAGAGACATTGATGAAATAGCTCATGTAGATACCGACAACCGAGCACATTATACCGATCAGGGTGGACAGTATCGTCATCTTTACAAAGCTATTCGTCATCAAACGCGCCACGATGGGGGCGATGACGACGGCGGCGGCGATCATGGTGACGCCCAGGACACGCATGGAAACCACAACCGTGCCGGCCAGCATCAGGGCAAATATGGCGTCCATCCACGCGGTGGGAATTCCGTAGAACCGGGCCACGTCGGCGTCGAAGGTGTTGAATAGAAACATCTTGTAGGCGACGAAAAAGACGGCCGCCACCGCAATGACGACCACTGCAATGGCGATTATGTCGGCTCTCTCCACCGCCAGCACGCTTCCCCACAAGGCGGCTTCGAAGTCTTGAGTGAAGCCGTGGCTGCGGCTGATGATAGCGATGCCCAGGGCGAAGCTGGCGGTGGTTACGATGCCGATGGCGGCGTCGGAGCCGATGGGATTCTTGCGGGTGGTCCAGGCAATCAACAGCGCGGACAGGAACCCCCACAAGGTGGCGCCCACAAAGAAGTTGAACGACATCGCCGAACTGACCACCGCGCCGCCAAATATGGCGTGGGCCAGGCCGTGACCGATGTAGGACATGCTGCGCAGCACGATGTACGTGCCCATGAAAGCGCACAAGCCGCCCACGAGGAAGGCGGCTATGATCGCACGGACGAAGAATCCGAACTCAAAGGGTTCGAGCAATACCATAACGCGAAGACACAGAATAGGATGGGGCGAATGATATCACCGAAACCGATTGGCAAACGACTGCCGTAACGGAGTAGCCAAGCCAGGATCAACCGGCGTCAACCCTGGACTATTCGGGATCACTGTGATGGTGGTGGTGCTCCGGCACGTTCCCGGAGGTAGGGTGTACATGCGACATCACCGGCTCCCGGTGGCTGTCGTCCGGGATGGTGGACAGAGGCTCGCCTCCGTTGCGATCGATCCAGAAGTGCGCGCTCTCCGCGACCAGCGTCATGCCCTGGTACTGGATAACCGGCATCTCGGCTCCGTACACTTCCTGCAAGATGTGGGGCGTGATGACGCGATGGGGTGGCCCGTCGGCCACTATGGAACCGTTCAGGCAGACGATGCGGGGCAGATGCACGGCGACGGCGTTGATCTCGTGGGTGGTGAGCAGGATGGTCACGCCAGCGTGGTTGAGGTCGTGAAGCAAGTGCATCACGTCGTCGCGGGTCTTGAGGTCGACGCCGGACGTGGGCTCGTCAAGAAGCAGCAGATCGGGGCTGCTGGCCAGCGCCCTGGCCAGGAAGACGCGCTGCTGCTGTCCGCCGGACAGTTGGCGGATGTGGCGCTTGGCCAGATCGGCGATCCCCAAGCGCTGCATCATGTCATAAGCCAGTTCCTTTTCGTGTTTGCGGTACCAGGGCAGCCACGGATTGGCCATGGTGCGGCCCATCATGACCGTCTCCTCGACGGTGACGGGGAAGTTCCAGTCGATGGTTTCCAGCTGGGGAACGTAGCCGGCCCGGTTGTTGCGTCCCCGGACCGGCTTTTCATTGACCCGAACCTCGCCTCGCTGCACGTCCACTGCGCCCAGGATCACGCGCAGCAGCGTGGTTTTGCCGGAACCGCTGGGCCCCAACAGGCCGACGAAGTCACCCGGCATGATCTGCAGGTCCACATCCTCCAGCACCTTCGACCTGTTGTAGCCGGCGGTGACGTTGCGCAAATCCACCACCGGCCTGGCGTCGGGGTCGGGCCGGTGGAGGTGCTCCAATTCTGGTGGGTGCAGCATGGCGAGTTGCCTGATCCTGTTTGCTCGTGGCGACGGGATTGACGGGATTACTGAGGATAGACGGCATTGGACGCGCCGTCAAAGACCGGCGATATGTCCACGTTATCCAACGCCGACGCGTCTCCGCCCAGGGCCGGGATCATGATACGCAGGTTGGTGACTTCCAGGCCGAGGTAGCTGTGGGCGGGATCGCCGGGCGCGCCGGGCAGGTCGTCGTCGGAGAGCTCATCGATGTATTTGGCTCCGGATTCAGCGGCGATGGTCCGCATGACATCACTGGGGAAGACCTCCGAACCGAACACGGCCGGGATACCTTCTTCCCTGATCTGCCTGATGAGATCGGCAACGTCGCGGGCCGACGGTTCGGAGAAGTCCGACGGCTGGACGGCACCGATGACGGTGAGGCCGTAGCGGTCAGCGAAGTATGCCCAGGAGTCGTGGTACGTAAGCAGTTTGCGGTTCTCTGCCGGAATCGTGGGGATGATGGTCTTGATGGCTTCGTCCAGCGTCGCGATGCGCCCGGCGAAAGCATCGTAGTTGGCGCGGTAGTAATTGGCGTTGGCCGGGTCCCTGGCCGCCAGGTTGTCGCGGACAATCTCCGCGTAGCGCAGCGTCAGGATGGGGTCGGGCCACAGGTGGGGGTTGGGATGCCCGTCCGCTTCTGGGAAGGAGAAGTCAAACTGCCACTGGTCGCGGGTGATGGTCTGCTCACCCAGGCTGACGATGGATGCTCCGGGCTTGAGGTTGGCCTTGGCCATTTCCAGGGTGGGTTCCTCGAGGAAAAGGCCGTTGAGGAAAATCAGGTCGGCGCCGGAGAGGGCGACCGCCACCGCGGGCGCGGGCTCGAAGGTGTGGGAGTTCACGCCCTCCGGCACGACGCCTTGCAGGCTGATGCGGGTTCCACCGATGTTCTCCACAATGCTGGTGATGGGCGATACGGTGGCCACCACGTTGAGTGGGCCGGATTCTGATTGGGTTGGAGCCGACGCCGGCGCTGCGGCCGGCTGCTCACCAGCGCAGGCGATGGCGGCCACGGCCGCCAAGAAGAGCAAAATCATTATGCAACCTTTTGTAAAAGACATCATTTGCCCTCCTGCTGGGCGAAGAAAACGGTGAGTGGTTCGGGACAAAGTGGATCGGTCAGGACCCGCCTGTCAGCCGGAGTGCTGGCAAATGGAGCAGAGGCCGCCGATGGTGATGTTGTCCAGGTCGGGCGTGAACCCGAACTCCTGCTCCAAGCGCTGGCTGAATTCCGCCAGATAGGCGGGGCTCAGGGTCTGCACCGCGTCGCATTCGGAACAAACCATGTGGTTGTGGCGATTGTGGTGATCGGCCAGCTCGAAGTGGAGCTTGTTTCCGATTACCACCTCGGTCACCACGCCGAGGCGCTTGAGCAACTGCAAAGTGCGATAGATGGTCGCCAAATCAACGTAGGGGTGCTGCTCCTTGGTCAGGTTCCACACCTCATCGGCGCCGATATGGCCGGGCCGGCCGGCGACGATGTCCAGTACGGACAAACGTTGCGGAGTCATCCGGTAGCCTTCGGAGCGCAGGCGCGCTACTGCCGATTCATGCCCAGACATGCGCATACCACCGTTATTGCATGGATTTGCGATAACCAATTATAGCATCGAACGTGCCGGCGTCAACCTTCATCGTGCTAGAATTCGCCCATGGAGGAAGTTCAACCCGGCCAGCGCGTTGGAGAGGTGACGGCGTCGCAATCGCAACGCGTCGAAGCGCAATGCTACCAGGCGCATGCAACGCCTCCGCTGGGGTCGTTGGTTCGGATCGGATCGCCTCCGGTCTACGCGGTTGTGCTGGACGTCCGACACGAACCGCTGGACCCCACGCGACCGCTCACCCCCAGGGGAGCGGACCTTGAAACGGAAGACGAGGTGTATGCGGCCAACCCCCAACTGAGCGCCATTTTGACCACGCGGTTTACCGCGGCAATCGTCGGTTATCAGGACGCTGCGGGCATCCGTGCAGGTCTGCCGAGCCTGCCGCCTGACCTCCACTCCTTCGTCTTCCTTAGCGATGCTGGGGATTTGGCATACTTTGGTAACGATTTGGGATGGCTGAGGCTGCTATTGGACGAACGGTCCCCGGCATCGGACACTGCAATCGCCAATTTGCTCCGCCAAACGGCCGCGGCCCGGGCAGATTCCCGGAGGTTCCTGCTCGGAGCCGGCAAAGCGCTGGCAGCGGAGTTGTCCGGAGAGCCCCACCGTATGCGAGCCCTGTTGCGCCAAGTGGGTGGATGATGCTGGCCAACGGCTTCGGAAACAACGGCGCTGGCCCGGCGCAAGCCCGCCAGCTGGGTCAAGTCGTCGGCGGTTCGCTTTCCCGCGGGCTGGACGTCCGGCTGGACGGCTACGGCGCGGGCGCCGAGGACGTAGCTGTGGGATCCTTCGTGACCATCCAGGGACGCCGGCAACGTTATTTCGCCGTGGTAACCGACGTGGAATTGCGGACCGTAGACGATGGCGTGCGCCATTTCCCGCCGGCGTTCTCGACCGGGGATACCGACGCCGGAGATTTTACTGCGGAGGTCATCGCGGGGACGTTGGCTTACGGCCAACTGTCAGTGATGCCAAGCATGGCCGTCCCCGTTGAAAGCACCCAGCAGGGTACTGCCGAACAGGCGAAGACTATACCGGAGCATTTCGCGCCGGTATTCGCGGCGTCGCAAGCAGATATCGACGCGGTGTTTCGCGCCCGGGACGGAGACTTCGCGTTGGGTTCACCGCAAGGCATGGAATCGTCGTTGGTCCGGTTGGACCTGGCGGCCCTGGCCAACCGGTCTGTCGGCGTTTTTGGAGCCTCCGGAACCGGAAAGACCTTTCTGGCGCGGATGCTGCTGGCCGGCCTCGTCAAGCAAACCCCGGCGGTCTCGCTGGTATTCGACATGGAGAGCGAGTACGGCTGGCAGGGCCAGGACAACGACCGGGGACGCCAGGTAAAAGGGCTGAAGCAGCTGTTCCCCTCCCGGGTCGTCACTTTCACCCTGGACGAAGCGAGCAGTCGCCGCCGCGGGGCCACGCCTGATGGCATCGTCAGGATCGGTTACGAGGAGGTCGAGCCGGCGGACATCGAGGTGCTGCGGGAGTCGCTGAACCTGTCGGAAGTGGCCGCCTCCACTTCGTGGAACGTCGCCCGGCACTTCCGGGAGAACTGGCTGCGTGAATTCATGGCGCTCAGCGCTGCCGAAGTCGGCGACCTGGCGGCCGAAATCGGCGTCAACCTGTCCGCCCTGCAAACGCTGCATCGCCGCCTGCTGTCCTGGGAGCGGTTCGGGTTCCTGGCGGAAAACGGGCAAGGCAGCGCCAGCGCCGGCGGCATCATCGAGCAGCTGGAACGCGGGAACCACGTGGTGCTGGAGTTTGGACAGTACGGCCGCAACACCGCCGCGTACGTGCTGGTCAGCAATCTGCTGACCCGCCGCATTCACGAAACCTGGGTCCGGCGCAAAGAGTCGGCCGACGGCGGGCAGGGTGACGAGCCCCGGCCGCTGGTGATCTTCGTCGAGGAAGCGCACAAGTTCCTCACGCCGGACATCGCCTCCCAAACCATTTTCGGCGCCATCGCCCGCGAGTTGCGGAAATACAACGTCACCCTGATGATCGTGGACCAGCGGCCCAGCGGCATCGACTCCGAAGTGATGAGCCAGCTTGGCACCAGGCTGTCGTGCGCGTTGAACGACGACCGGGACATGAACGCCGTGTTGATGGGCGCGCGGGACGCCGCACAACTGCGCAACGTGCTGTCGCGGCTGGACAGCAAGCAGCAGGCTTTGGTGTTCGGCCACGCGGTTCCCATGCCCGTAGTCGTCCGGCCGCGAGACTACGACGAGGGGTTTTACGCAGATATGAGCGGCGCTTCAGGTGTCGCAGTATCGGGGACGCTGGCGGAAACGGAGGCGGAAAGAATGCAGCGGGAAATCGACGAACTGTTTCCGCCTGAATGAAGTTCTTTACATCGATGCACAGGATGTTCAGGATGTTGAATTATGAAAGTAGTTGAAACTTGTGCAGAGATGGCAGCATTGTGCCGCGAAGTCGAGCGTCCGCTGGGCCTGGTGCCGACCATGGGCGCGTTGCACGAGGGGCACCTGTCGCTGGTCCGGCAGGCGCGGGCCGACAGCGCGGCGATGGCGGCATCGATCTTCGTGAACCCGACCCAATTCGGGCCGAACGAAGACTTCGCCACGTACCCCCGCAGCCTGGAGCGCGACCTGGATCTGCTGAGGGCGGAAGGCACCGACCTGGTGTTCGTCCCGCCGCCGCACGAAGTGTACCCGGACGGCTTCGATACCTGGGTTGAACCGGGTGCCGTAGCCGAGGGCATGGAGGGAGCAGCGCGGCCGGGCCACTTCCGCGGAGTTGCGACAGTGGTCGCCAAGTTGTTCACCATCACCCGCCCCGACCGCGCCTACTTCGGTCAGAAAGACGGTCAGCAGGTGGCGGTCATCCGCAAGATGAACGCCGACCTGAACCTCGGCGTTGACGTGGTAACCATGCCGACTATCCGCGAACCCGACGGCCTGGCCCTGAGCAGCCGCAACGCCTACCTGAGCGCGGAGGAGCGGGAAACTGCGCCCGCAGTGTACCGGGCGCTATGCGCGGCAGAGGACATATGGCGTCGCGGCGAGCGAGACGCCGGACGAATCCAGCGGGCTGCGAACAACATCCTGAGCCGGGAGCCCCTGATCGACGCGGTGGACTACGTCAGCATCGTGGACGCCGACACCATGCGGCCGCTCGCAACCGTGCAGGATGGTGAGAGGCTGATGATCGCAATTGCGGTACGGCTGGGAACGGTGCGGCTGATTGACAACGTGGTGCTGGGTTAGAAGATTTCCTGTTATGACCAGTTCCATAACCAACGACCGCAGCCACGAAAGCATAATCAACGATGTTTTGGCACGTTTATTGCGCCAGCGTGCGGGACTTTCGGCAGCCGCTGAAACCCTGCACGGCGGGCGCCGGCCGGACATTTTGGTGCGCTTGGCCGAAGGCCCGATAGTTCTCGAGATAGAAATCGCGCCGGCCCCCACGGTTGTCGCCGATGGGCTCTCCCGCCTGGGCATGGAGATCGACGGTCGACGGGTTCAGAACGCCTTTGCGGTGGTTGTGCCGGAAAACGTGCGCGTGATACCACAACATCAGCTCTACGAAAGGCTGGCCGTGGCCAATCTGGAATGGCAAGAGTGGCGGATAGACGGCACATCTGGTCCCGGGCTTGTCGGCCGGGTGGGGGAACTCGGCGAGGCCGTCGCCCGTACCATCCCGCCGGCGGGCAACCTGGAAGCGGCGGTGGAAGTCCTGGACCGCGGAGCGCGCAGCGCGGGATCACGCTTGTATCGATCTCCCGGAACTTTGACCCGCGTGGCGACAGTATTCGGCGCCGGCCCCAGCGATGAGGCCGCCAACATGGCGGCGCTGGTGGTCATCAACGCCATGGTTTTTCAGGAGCGGCTGGCCAGCGATGAGGCGACGCACCAGCCAGTCGGGGCGGCGCGACGAAATGGACAATTCGCTAAGTTGCTGTTGTTGCAGTTTTGGGAGCGAATTCTTGATGTTGACTACTATCCGATATTCAGCATGGCCCGGGACGTCGTTGAAAAGCTCTCGGAGGTTGAGGCGGCAGATTTTCTTGGGGAGTGCGCTGCCGCCGCCGCCGAGTTGCTGGGGATGGGAGCAGTGGGAAGGCATGACCTTGCGGGACAGATATTCAACCGCCTGATTTCGGAACGGGAACTGCTTGCGGCTTACTACACCAGCATACCGGCGTCCACCCTGCTGGCCGGTCTGGCGCTGGCCCCGAGCCGGTGGCCGGGTTGGGATTGGGGCAACATCGACGAAATTAACCAGCTGCGCGTGGTCGATCCAGCCTGTGGAACCGGGACATTGCTTATGGCTGCCTACCGGCAGATAGTGCAAAACCACGTGACCCTCGAAGGCGCCCCGCCTGACGACCCGGCATTGCACCGGGCTTTAGTTGAGAAGATTATCACCGGAGCCGACGTGGTGCAGGCGGCGATTCATCTCACGGCGGCGACGTTGGCGGCAATGTCGCCGTCAGCGAGATTCGAGCAAATGCAGTTGCACACGCTCCGTCTGGGCATGGAATCGGCGACGGAGATCCGCCTTGGCTCGCTGGACTGGCTGGCCGCGCCGGAAATACAGTCGTTTTCTCGGCTACTCAGGAACAAATCGGCGCAATCGGCGGGGCGGGCAACGTGGTTCAATTGCCCCGCTCCGACCTGGTCATCAGCAATCCACCATACACCCGGCGCGGCGCCGATGGCGGCAGCCAGGACGCCATCGCCCGGGTGTTTGCCCTCCCGGAAGGCGACAAAGAAGCGCAGCAGGCGGTGGCAAGTCGAACTTCCGGCCTGCTGCGGGGAACGCCGGCCAACCAGACGGCCGGGCACGCCTCGTCATTCACCGTGCTGTCCGACCGGCTGGTGAATCCCGGCGGGCGCATCGCCCTGGTGCTGCCGGTCACGGCCCTGTCCGGCGAGTCCTGGCGGGGGATGCGCGAAATGCTGGCGTCTCGCTACGAGATTGAGTTTGTGGTGTCGTCCCATGACCCGGAGCAACGGTCAATGTCCTACGACACCGGCATCGCCGAAATCCTGCTGGTGGCCCGAAGGCTGCGCGACGGGGAAAGCCCGTCGCAGCGAGGCCGGTTCGTCAACCTGTGGCGGGCGGCCTATCTGGAAACCGACGCGCTGGCGCTGGTCAATGCGATCAACGCTGCGGCGGCAGCGCCGTCCCTGCGCTCGGACGGCCCGCCGGTGGGCGGAACGCCGCTCATTGTCGGCGGCGAGCAGTGGGGCGAAATCGTTGACGGGCCGGTTGGGCAAGGCCCTTGGACGGCCGCGCGGTGGAAGTACGCCCTGACCGGACAGTTCGCCGCAGCTTTGGAGCGGGGCGAGTTGTGGGCTGAAGATGGAACCCGGCTTGTTGGGAATATACCTGTAGCCGCTATGGGAGAAGTTTCCAACGTTGGACCGCAAGATCGGCAGATACGTGGTTCCCTGGGTGTTTTTGACGCTTATCACGAATCGAACGAACAGGCCCAATTCCCTGCAGTATGGAGCTTGGATTCGAGGGTCCATCAGACTTTATCTGCGGAACCAAACGCTTACCTAGTTCCAAAACCCGATCGAAACCATACCATCATATGGGCTCAGGCCGGTATGCTTCATGTAACGCGGGATGTTAGATATAACTCACAAATAATAATGGCGACCTTGACTGACGTTAGAGCTTTGGGTATTCGGGCGTGGTTCACTTTGCAACGAACAGATGATGACCCGGTGGTCAGGTCACAGCGGGAAATTACGTTGGCGTTGTGGTGCAACTCCACGTTCGGGATGTTGCTGCACGCCAACCACTCCAACCGGGCACAGGATGGCAGAGGCACCGGCAACAAGGGAATGCTGGAAACCCTGGCCACGCTGGACGTGCGGAGGCTGGCGGAATGGCAACTGGACGAAGCGCAAGCCATCTGGCGAAACTTCAGGGAGCGCAAGTTCTTGCCCTTTCACTGCCTTGCCGTCGATCCGGCGCGGATTGAGCTGGACCGGCGGATTGTCAGCGATCTGCTGGGATTGGGCGATGACGCGCCGGCCACGGTGGCCCGGCTGCGCCGGCTGCTGGCCACTGAACCATCGATACACGGGGCCAAGAAGCCGGAGCTCCCGCAATAGTACAATAGACGCCATTCCACCGAGAGTGAGGTGCACGATGACCGCCGGCGAAGCGTCCCCGCCTCGGGATACGCCACAACCAGACCCCGATTTGCCGGACGAGCTGGCGACACGGTTCCGGCAGATTGCCAGGCTGGAAGAAAACTGGAACGGCCATGGCGCGCCGCCCGTTGACCCGGACTGCATTGCGGACGCCATCCGCATCATCAAGATTGGTCTGGCCATCGGCTTGCCCGCTCCCGACGTTGCGCTGGGAGGGGACGGGGGTATCCGCGTTGAGTGGTGGGACGTAGACCGGTGGGAACTGTCGATAGACCTCGTTCCCGGAGGCCAAAATACCTACGCCCTGGACCTGTTCCACCCGGACGGCGCCATCGAAGCAAGCGATGGGGCAATAGAGAACGATGACCAAATACGCCGGATTTTCAGGCTGATGATTCAGCCGGTGACACAACAGCAGTCAATAGGTGGAACGGATGGCTAAACGATTAGAAATCCTGCTGGACGATGCCGAGTACGCGGCGATTGAAGAGGCGGCGCAGCGTCAGGGGATAAGCGTGTCGGAGTGGGTGCGACATATGCTGGGCGATGCCCCACGGTACGAGCTAAACCGGGCGGAACGGAAGCGCAAGGCTCTGGAAAAGGCGGCGCAATGCAATCACCCTACCGCCGACATTGACCAGATGCTGCAAGAGATCAAAGACGGGTACATGATGCGATGATTTTCGTCGATTCAAACGTGCCGATGTACATGGTCGGGACTCCGCATCCTAATCAGGAACGCGCCGTCGCCCTCATCGACGAACTCATTGATAGTGGCGAGCGCTTGATTACCAGCGTCGAGGTATATCAGGAGGTGCTGCATCGCTACACGGCGATACGGCGCCCAGAATCCATTGATGACGCTTTTGACGTGCTTGATCGCTTGGTGGACACGGTACTGTCTTACGGAATGCCGCAAGTGCGGGCAGCCCGCGCGTTGCTCGCCACCATTCCCGGCGTCTCGGCCCGGGATGCTCTGCACGTAGCGGTGATGCAGGCCGCGGGTTGTAGCCGAGTTTTAAGTTTTGATGCCGGGTTCGACAACTGCCCCGGCATCGCGCGCATAAGTTGAGTTGGTGCCGTACTACGACTGCGTCAACTCCCGCACCGTCTCCGTTAGCGCCGGGATCACCTTTTCCCAGTCGCCCACCACGCCGTAGCGAGCTTCCTTGAAGATGTTGGCGTCGGCGTCCTTGTTGATGGCGACGATGGCCTTGGAGCCGCTGCAACCGGCCATGTGCTGGCTGGCGCCGGAAATGGCCACGGTGATGTAGAGGTCGGGGGTGATGGTCTTGCCGGTGAGGCCCACCTGGTAGTTGGCGGGAACCCAACCCGAGTCCACGGCGGCGCGGGACGCTCCCACGGCTCCGCCCAACAGGCCGGCCAGTTCTTCCAACTGCGAGAAGGGTTCGGGGCCGCCGAGGCCGCGGCCGCCGGACACAACGATCCGGGCGTCCTCCAGCTTGATGCCCTCGGCTTCTTCCTTCACCACGTCTACCACACGAGTCTTGGCCGCCGAAGCGTCGATGTCCACCGGGAAGGCGACCACCTGTCCGCTGCGGCCGGCATCGGGATCCAGCGGTTCGTAGGTCTTGGGCCGTATCGCTGCGATCTGAGGGGTCTGGGTGCAGCTGACCACGGCGATGGCGCTGCCGCCGTACACCGGGCGGTTGGCCAGCAGGCGACCCGTGCCAGCGTCGGCAGACACTTCCAGGCAGTCCTGCGCGAGACCCACGCCAAACCGGAACGCCAAGCGCGGCGCCAGTTCGCGGCCCTCGTTGTTCCGCGCAATGAGGATGATACCCGGGTTGGCCTCGGCGGCCACGGTCTGCATCGCGGAAAGGTACAGGTCGGGGTGATAGTCGGCCAGGGCCGGGTTGGTCACCGCGTAGGCTTTGTCAGCGCCGTGGGCGATGGCCTGCTGGGGCGCATCGGCAACGTCGCCGCCGATCACCGCGATTGCCAGTTCCTGGCTGAGAGCATCGGCCAGCGAGCGGCCGGCTGCCAGCAGTTCCTGGGCGGTTGATGCCAGTTGCCCGTCGGGGGCGTCGCCGAAAACGAGGATGCCGGTAGCGTCTGCCATTGCAGTTTGTCTCCTTATGATGACTCTTACCGTCATTCCCGAGAAAGCGGGAATCCAGGAGTACCCAACCGAGCGGACGATGCTCGCTTCAATGGCGCTGGATTCCGGCTCAAGGCCGGAATGACGGTTGAGAAGGTTAGATGACGGTCCGGAAGATTAGATGAGGCGATCCTCGCGGAGCCGCAGCGCCAGCTTGCGGGCGGAGTCCATGTCGTCGTCGCCCTCGATAATCTCGCAGTCCTGGTCCCGCTCCGGCACGAACAGGTCGTGCAGGGTCAGGCGCGGCTCCAGCTGCGCGTCGTCGATGTCCAGGTCGCCGGTAGTCCATACCGTTGGGCGCTTGCGGGTGGCTGCCATGATGCCCCGCAGCGTGGGATACCGGGGCTGGCCCAACTCGTTGCTCACCGTGACCAGCGCGGGCAGGTCCGCCTCGACTACTTCGAACCCGTCGGGGGCCAGGCGTTCCACGACCACCTTGCTGTCCTGCACGTCCACCTTCTTGCCCAGGGTGATGCAGGCCATCCCGAGGGTCTCGGCGACCCCCAGCGGAACTTGCGCGTTGTCCCAGTCGGACGCCTGCCGTCCGCAGATGATCAGGTCAAAACCGCCCAGCTTTTGGATGGCGGCGGTGAGCAACTGGACGGTGAAGAAAGAGTCCACCGAGTTGGCGAAGGCGTCATCCTGCAGCAGCACCAACTCGTCGGCGCCCATGGACAGGGGCTTTTTCATCACGTCCAAGGCAAACGCAGTGCCGGACGATATGACGGTGATGTTGGCTCCCTGCTCGTCCTTGATCTGCAGGGCGGCTTCGACGGCGTTTTCATCAAAGCCGTTCACCACGGGCGGGATGTTCGCCGGCGGAACCACCTGCCGGGCGTCGGGGTCGATGCGGAAGGCGGCGGCGGGCATTTCCGGGTCGACGACCTGCTTGGCCAGCACGCAAATGTTAACGGGCATCAGGAACGCACTCTCCTGTCGCAATACGAAAATGGGCTATGTGAAAGTTATCACTAGCCCATTCCAGTGTCAAACGTTCGCCGATTTCGTCGCCATCACAACGCTTTCGGGACGGAAACCCTGGGTTCCCAGTCTGCGGATCCCGGGCGCAACGAGGATTGACCCGTCGCTGCCGAGGGGAAACTCAAGCTACCGCAAGGATGTCAGATCTCGCGGAACTCCGGTTCGGCTGGCTCAATGTAGAAATTGTTGGCCCAGAGATCGTCGATTATGGCCTGGTCGCCCTCAGTGATGGGCGGCGTCTCCACAGCTTCAGAGTACTCCTTCAGCTCCTCCAGCGTCGTGAAGTTCGGCAAGACGCTGGTGATGGTCGGCTGGTGGAGCACAAACTGGATGGCGGCCTGGCTCATGGTGCGGCCGACCTCTTCGCCGGCGAGGAACTTGACCTGGTCCACCTTGACCAGCGCCTCGCTCAACCACTGGTGCCGGCGATAGGATCGGTGGTCGTTTTCGTCAAATTCCGGCGGCTCGTCGTAACGCCCGGTCAGCGCCTCGGAGGCGTGGGGCACTCGCGAAAGAAGACCGACCCGCTCTTTCTCGGCGATGGGGAAGAAGTCCTTGGCCGGGTCCTGCTCTAGGATGCTGTAAATGATCTGGCAGCTGCTGACGTGCCGCTCTTCCATGCTCGCCTGGCCCTCCTCGAACCAGCCGATGTCGGGGCCCAGGGCCGAGCCGTAATAGCGGATCTTGCCCTCGTGCTTCAGCTCCTCCAGGACCTCGAAGACCTCGTCCTTTTCGATGGCCTCAATGCGCGGGTTGTGCAGCTGGTAGAGATCGATGTAGTCGGTCTTCAGGCGGCGCAGCGACTGCTCGCAGGCGAAGCGGATGAACTCCGGCTCGAACTTCTGCGGCCGCTCCTGGTGGCCGACGCGCGGCGTGGTCTGGTCGTAGATGTCGTAGCCGAACTTGGTGGCGATGATCATCTCGTGCCGGCGATGGCTCATGAACTTGGCCAGGACCTCTTCGCCATATCCGTCGCCATAGGTGTCGGCAGTGTCGAAGAAGTTGATACCCAGTTCCAGCGCCTCTTCCAGAAGCTGGCGGCGGGTTTCCTCGGGAATGCGGCCCCACCAATTGGTCGCCACGGTCCAAACGCCGAAGCCGACCTCGGAGAGCATTAAGTCAGTGCGGGGAAGTTGGCGGTATTTCATGATTGCCTCACTCTTGCGTCGCGTCGCTCAGCCAGCGGCTCATGCCTTCAATGAATTCATTCCGTATTGTACTTGAGGAACCGCAAAATTCCGCAATCAGTTGCTCTTTAAAGGCCTGCGGGTCGTCGCCGGACGGGACGATAAACGAGTCCACCGGGTCGCAGGCTATCTCCATGTCACGGCCTTCTGCGAACGTCCGGTTGACCGGCATTCCCAAGGGCTCAGCAGCGCTCGGCCAAGTACCGTCGACGTTCATCCATCCCGCGTCCGTTTTCAGGCGAATGTAAGTGTGCACGTCGGGCACGGGTTCCCTGACCACCAAGGCCCTGAGTTCCTCGGGGAAATGGGAAGTGTTATCACGGGTGAACCGGTGCGTGCACATCACAATGCGCGAGTCCATGCCCAACTCGCGGAAGATACCGTCCAGCAGATAATGTTTCCCGGAGCAGGTGCCCCGCCATTCCGCGATGATCGCTCCCGGCTCGCGCGTACTGGCCCGCTGGTAGGGCATGTCCCGCACCAGGACGAAGGCGGAGGCAGCGGTTAGCTTTTCACCGCTGGCGGTCAGATTGCGCCGGCGGCTTTCCTGTTCCAGCATGGAGAGAAGGGTTGGCATGGTCAAGTCTCCTGAGCGGGTGATACAGCAGAGGGATAGACTTCCCGAACTTGCCGCGCCAGAGTTGCGGCGGTGTTGGTGTCCCCGGCAACGTACCCAAATATGCCGGTATGGGACGGGTCGTGTGATTCTCCCAAGGTGACGATTTGAATATCCAGGTTCAAATCATTCTTGCACGCGGCGATAGAGACGCCAACATTGAGGACGGCAAACACGGCGTTGCGCCTGACGTGGAAGCCTTTATCGGCCAAAGCCTGCTGAACTCCGGTTATTTGCGCTTGCCGGTGCGAGTCGTGGAAATGCTCCAGCCAGTTGGTTGACAGGTACTTCTCGCCGGTCCGGAGCAGAAACGCATCCCGAAGGGGGCGTCCGTCGGAACGCAGGTGCCTGCGACGACAGTAACGGGCTACGTGATGCGAGTATGCGAGCTCGATGCCGCTCGAGCGGCCTTGAACCATGTGAACAGTCCTGATTTTACTAGTTTTTCCGTGATGTCAACGCGCTCGCCAACCCTGCTACCGTCGCCATTGAGGTCCAGAAAACGGCCGCCAGACCCGGTGGCCGTGTACATTATCCGTTCGCAATCCAGGAACCACAGGCCGGCATCACGGCGGTCAGGAAAATCCCACTCGGCGCAAATCCAGCCTTCCGTAGTGCAGCCCAGATGTACCTTGCCCTCCGACTCCACCGCGCCGAAAAACGCCAGAAAGTCCCGGGCGCTTTCCAACGTCAGCGGTACGTCGCCGTCGTCCAAGTCCTCTTCCGAGGCGAAATAGGCGATGCGGTCGGCCAAGTCGGGCCGGCCCCAGCCGCGCAGCACGTCGCACACCTCGGCGGCGGAGCCGAGGCCGGCAATGGCGTCAGGAGGGAGGGGGCGGGGAATGGTGGATTGCATGGTGTATGCACTTGCCATTTGGTACGATTAGTCGCTAGACATCGCATAAATCGGCTAACAGAATACCCTGCCATGGGCAGTTCTGGCAAACGGATTTTCGGTGGTAACGTTCGGCGACTGCGCGAAGCGCTCGGAATGACGCAAGAGAGCGTTGCAGAAGCGTCGGGGCTGGATAGGTCATACGTTGGTGGTGTTGAGCGCGGCGAACGCAACCCGGCATTATCTGCTATTTTGCGTCTGGCTACGGCTTTGAGGGTAACGCCAGCGCGCCTTTTCGAGGGGATAGGGGAGAATATCCAATCACCTCACCACTTGGACAGGCTTACGGCGATTGAAGCCGACGGCCGGCTGCTGATCCGATTTAGATATGACCAATATGATGCTGAATATCATCTATTAGATGCAACGGCACAGGAATTTCGCGATGTAATTGGCGTACTCGCTAATGGTCTGGCAACCTACCCTCAACGGACAGATGCCGTATCCGACGCATTTTTGAGGGCCGTACGAATCTGGCCTGGCGCCAATCCTTCGGACATATGGACCTTCCTTGTCAACCGTGCCTATTGCGACCGTTCCAATCATCCGGAAGCTCATGCCCGGCTCAACTTGGAGCAGAGCTGGAAGCGAACAAGTGGATGGGCATTAGAGCGCATACTGGTCTCGCATTACAGGACATTCTTGGGACAGAACCACATATCTATCAAGATCGGCAACAAATCTGAAAAGATGGCGTTGCTGGAGCCTATTGACGACCCTCGCATTGTTCCGGACAAAGCCGACGTATTGCTTTCGTATGACTATGATGGCGAAGAACATCTGCTGGGTGTGGTTCACATAAAGGCCAGTATCGCGGAAAGACGCACTGATGATGTTCCCATGAGCCAAGCGCTGATCGAGGCCGGCTACCTTTCGGTATTCTGGACGATGGATGCGAAGAGTTTTCCGGCAGCACGTCCGGTCAATCTCGGTGAGTTCGGTGGAGCAGGCGATGGACAGACGAGCGACAAGAGACGGGACTTTGAAGAGCACGGTCATTTTTCCGCTTGCTTTTCGTACAACCTCAATACCGTACCAACACCAGATGACCGCGATGTGTTAGCCCGGATATTCGTATGCGATTTTACAAATCCAAGCGACCGATTTTCACGATTCCTTATTGATGACCTCCGCCGGCGCTTGCCGCATTAGAGGGCAGTCTTCTTTGGATAGCAACATCGGACAGACGTTTCCTTGATTCTGCAACCTGTTCTGGATCGATTTCAAACCCGATGTAGGTACACCCCAATTGGAGAGCAGCCAGACCGGTCGAGCCGGAGCCGGAAAAGGGGTCTAGCACAACTACGTCTTGCCCACTTTGCCCATAGGCTTCAATGCACCGTCTAGGCAATTCAACAGGGAATCTGGAGCGATGCTGCAGGCCGGCGATATTTTCGTTGGCGAACTCCCAAACACTGGACACCGGCGGGTTCGTTCGGAACGAATGGCGCTCGTGGCGGGCCAGCAAATAAATGGACTCATGCTTGCGGTGCGGACGACGACAGCGGCCTTCCGGCATGGGGTTCTTTTTCGCCCAGATCACTTCGCCTCGGTACATATACCCCGATTCGGTGAGAGACATCAGCAACCGCTGAGGCAGCATCAGCAAGTTACCGTACTGCAACCAGCCGGTAGTTTTGTCCACGAACGCCTTGCGCTTGAAACGAGGCTTGGTGTAAGCGGAGTTTTCCGGTCCAAAACCGTTCCGGTCGGCTCCCAGTGTGCTGTATTTGTAATCTTTGGTTCCCCAGTTGACAGGTGTATTGTAAGCGTCTCCCAAGTTGATCCAAACGATGCCGTGCGTCTTGAGCTTGGGCAGCAGGGCGGCGAACACCGCTTGTAGGAAAGCGATGTACTCTCTGGGATCTTCCTCCGTCCCGTTAAGCAGGGATTCCCGTTGCCCCCAGTAAGGCGGGCTGGTCACCACGACGTCAACGCTGACATCCGGCAGTCGGGGGATCAGATCTAGGCAATCCCCCTCGTACACGCTTGTCTTGGACACGGAGAGCCGCTTTGGCAACGTAGAGACCATGATCAGTTCCCCAAGTGCAACATAATGAAATCGCCTCGGTAAGGCAGTTCATCAACCCATTGCAGCAATGCCGCCCGCTCGGTTGCGTCCAGATTCTTCTTTACGGCCCAGCCGTCGGCGCGCCGGAGCAGCACGTCCCGCTCAAACTCGTAGAACGCGTTGCCGTCCCAACCGTCACCCCAACCTGGTTCATAGTCGAAAGAGTCGAACTCCGTTCCCGTGTCCGGGTCAACCATCAGATCTTGCAGGAACCCGTACATCGGCTGCCCCGGCCGTTCCAAGTATTCGATGGTAACCACGCCAACATCCAGTCCCATAGCCTTCGCCTCCACAAATCGGCATGGCTATGGTTTACCGGACCCGCGCTTGATGCGTCAACGGCCCGGTGTCAGCAAATTTTCGTGTGCCGCTATGCCGGCACCAGCCCCAGGCTGCCGCGCACCGCTTCCACCATTTCGTTGAAGTGCGGGTCGTCCAAGACGGGTTGGGCGTCGCCCAGGCGCACGGTGGGGATGACGTCCACCCAGGACTTGCAGCCGCCGTACTCCGGGATGAACGGCGCGGTGGTGGGCTGTTCCATCCGGTAGACGCGCAGCAGCATGATTGTCAGCGGCACCATGGGCTTCCAGTGCAGGCGGGACTGGGCGTAGGTGTCCGTCCAGATGTGGTGCGGCGCCAGGTCCTCGACCTTGCCCTGCTGGTCAATTTCGATCAGCTCGTGGACGCGCGCCCAGTGGGTGAAGGTGACCGCGTCCTTGTCGTCCGGGTCGTCGGCCAGCAACTGCCGCAGGGCAGGCTGGTGGCTGTCCTTGAGCAGGTCTTCCTTCTGGTGCAGGTAGGTGGGGTAGAGCAGGAACTCGGGATGCACCACGCGGAAGTCCTTGCCCTCCTCGTGGATGCCGCCCTTGCGCAGCATCATGATCTGGTCGCCGTCGGCCAGGGCCTTCACGGTGATCGCCCACTCTTTCAGGGCCAGTTGGCAGGTCGCAGGGGTGGTCATGGCCTCAACCTCCGGTGGTTACGTTTTACGTTGATGGGCAGAATAATTCGTCAGAAGCAGGATTTACGAGATTAGAGGATTTACTGGATTCGCGAAATCCTGAAAATCCTTGAGTCCGGCAAATCATGCTTCTGACAATCAGCGCCTAATGCCCGCGGCTGCAGAACTCGTCCCAGCTGGGCACGTCCTCGCCGGTGACGTACAGCCAGTAATACGTGCCGATGTCGCCCATGTACTTGAACTGCTTGCGCACGTCCTTGATGGTGGCCTCCAGGTCGCCGTGGGAGCGCAGGTAGTTGCGAATGTCGCCCCCGTACTCTTCCTCCAGCTCGATGAGCTTTTGCGCGTTGTGCACGGTAGCGACGATTTTGCGCCGGTTCCGGATGATAGCCGTGTCAGCGGCCAGCGTGTCGATGGCCGATTCGTCCATCGCGGCCACCGTTGCCACGTCGAACCCCTGAAACCCGGCCTGGAAGCCCGGCCATTTAGTGTTGACCACCTTCCAAGACATGCCGCTCTGGAACACGGCCTTGGTCATGACCTCCAGGTAATCATTCAGACTCCGGGGTTCGATCTGCTCCGGAGCTTCGGGATGCTGCCGTTCCTCTTGGGTGGTCATAACGTGCTCCTTGATGAAACAGCGTCGGCCGCGGATGCGGACGGTTGGTCGCCTCTACACTGAGGGCGGAACGGAACCAGGGGCCGACGGGATGTCGATGCGAAGCAGCCGGCTCAGATTGGCCGTGGTGACCTCCGCCACTTCCTCCACCGAGATTCCCTTGACGGTTGCCAGGCACTGGGCCACGTCGGCCAGATGGCGCGGTTCCGTCCAGTTGTGGCGGTACTTCTTGAAGGGCTGCGGGTAGGCGTCGGTTTCCAGCACGATGTTTTCCAGCGGGATATCGCGGGCAACCTCGCGCAGTTCGGGCAGGCGGGTCAAGGGCCGCGCCAGCGAGATGAAGAAACCGCAGTCGATGGCTTCCCTCGCGGTTTCGGCGTCCCCTTGGAAATAGTGCATGGCCCCGCCGACCAAGCCAGCGTTCTCCTCGCGCAGCACCTTGAACACCGCCGGATGCGACTCCCGCGAGTGGAAGATGATGGGCAGTCCCAGGCTCTTGGCCAAGTGGATGTGCGCCCGGAACACCTGGTCCTGCACCTCGTGGTCGGGCGAGGTGGGCAGGTAATCGAGACCCACTTCCGAGATGCACACCACCCGCGGATTGTCTCTCGCCAGCGATTCCAGCCGGCCGTAAGCCTCGTCGTTCACCGGATCGTCGGCCTGCATCGGGTGAATGCCCACCCCAGCGTAGAACATCGGGTGTTCGTCCGCCAGCGCGATACAACGCTCGGTCGATTCGATGGTGGTGCCGGCCAGCAGGATGTAACCCACGCCGGCCTCGCTCGCCCGCTCGAGGATGCCGGGTATTTCCTCTGGCACGTATTGGTCCAGGTGAGTGTGCGCGTCGCAGTAAATGGGCATCGTTGGCATCAGCACGTTTTCCGAGCGTGGACGTTCCTGCCCGAAGTATAGCATTTGCCGGATCAAGCGGCGCGTGGGGGATGCACACAGTTACACGTTCGCGGTCATCGTTGACAGAACGGGTAGCCTGGTCTACGATAATTGTTGACCTTAATGGTCGGGAATTATCGAAACGTCCGCCGGCGTGCCGCTATCATCGCCGATCAGGGAGGAAGTAGGTCCAATGACCACCCAGGCTCAACGCGTGATTTCCCGTGACACCACATCCGAGGAATTGGATTCGGATTACCAGTGGGGTTTCACCATTGACATCGAGCAGGAGGCCATCCCCAAGGGCCTCAGCGAGGATGTGGTGCGCCTCATCTCGTCCAAAAAAAACGAGCCGGAATGGATGCTGGATTGGCGGCTCCGCGCATTCCGCTTCTGGTCACGGCAGACGTATACCGAGCCCAAATGGGCCAACGTCGAATATCCTCCCATCGACTTCCAGGACATCCACTACTACGCCGCGCCCAAGTCCGCCGAGGACGGTCCCAAGAGCCTCGACGAGGTTGATCCCGAGGTCCTGGAAGCCTTCGACAAGCTGGGCATTCCGTTGGAAGAGCAGGCCCGTCTCGCCGGCGTCGCGGTTGACGCTGTGCTAGACAGCGTGTCCGTGGCCACCACTTATCAGGAGCAGTTGGAGAAGGCCGGCGTCATCTTCTGCTCCATGAGCGAGGCCATTCAGAACCACCCCGACTTGGTGCAGAAGTACCTAGGTTCGGTTGTCCCTTACGCCGACAACTTTTACGCAACGCTCAACTCGGCCGTGTTCTCCGACGGCTCCTTCGCGTACATCCCGCCTGGAGTGCGCTGTCCCATCGAGTTGATGACCTACTTCCGCATCAACCAGGCGGACAGCGGACAGTTCGAACGGACGCTCATCGTCGCGGACGAGGGCGCTTACGTCAGCTATCTGGAGGGTTGCACCGCGCCCATGCGGAAGTCCAACCAGCTCCACGCCGCCGTGGTCGAGTTGGTTGCTCTTGAGGGCGCGGAGATCAAGTACAGCACCCTGCAAAACTGGTACCCGGGCGACCGCAACGGTGAGGGCGGCGTGTACAACTTCGTCACCAAGCGCGGCAAGTGCGCCGGCGCTAACTCGAAGATCTCCTGGACGCAAGTGGAAACCGGCTCAGCAATCACCTGGAAGTACCCCAGCGTCATCCTGCAGGGTGACAACTCCGTGGGAGAGTTTTACTCGGTTGCCCTGGTGAACAACTGGCAGCAGGCTGACACCGGCACCAAGATGATCCACATGGGCAAAAACACCCGCAGCACCATCGTCGCCAAGGGCATCTCTGCCGGCCAGGGTCAGCAGACCTATCGCGGCCTGGTGAAGATCAATCCTTCCGCCAACGGCGCGAGAAACTTCACCCAGTGCGACTCCCTGCTGGTTGGCGACAAGTGCGGCGCCCACACTGTCCCGTACATCGAGGTCAAGAACCCTACCGCCCAGATGGAGCACGAGGCCACCACGTCCAAGGTGTCCGACGACCAGCTTTTCTACCTCCAGCAGCGGGGCATCGGCGTTGAGGACGCGCACTTCATGATAATCAACGGGTTCTGCCGGGGCATTTTCCAGGAACTCCCCTTTGAGTTCGCCATGGAAGCCTCGCAGTTGCTCAAGGTCAGCCTCGAAGGAACGGTGGGCTAGTACCGCCCAGCCTCCCAAGTTTCCGTTATCCCTCTGAATAAAAGGACGCTCAAAACCAAGATGACCACCGCCAACGAAACGGTTTCACCCATCCTCGAGGTCAGGGATCTCCAGGTGTCCATCGATGATCAGGAAATACTGCGAGGCGTGAACCTTTCGGTAAATCCAGGCGAGGTTCATGCGATCATGGGCCCCAACGGGTCTGGAAAGAGCACCCTGGCCAATACCCTCGCCGGCCGGCCGGAATACACGGTCACAAGTGGTTCGGCTGTGTACAAGGGCATGGACCTGCTGGACATGGAGCCCGAAGACCGGGCGCGCGAAGGGGTTTTCCTCGCCTTTCAGTATCCGGTGGAACTGCCCGGCGTGCGCGCGTGGCAATTCCTCAAAGCCGCCGTGGACGCCAAGCGGGTCCATTTGGGCGAGGAGGAAATGGGCGCCCGCGAATTTGACCGCCTGCTGCGCATCAAGGTCGCCGAGGTCGAAATCGATCCCGAACTGGTGCGGCGTTCCGTCAACGAGGGCTTCTCCGGCGGCGAGAAAAAGCGCAACGAAGTGCTGCAAATGGCGCTGCTGGAACCCACCCTTTCCCTGCTGGACGAAACCGACTCCGGGCTGGACATCGACGCCCTGCGCATCGTGGCCGATGGCGTGAACCGACTGCGCCGGCCGGATAACGCGGCGGTCGTGGTGACCCACTACCAACGCATCCTGAATTACATAACCCCAGACCAGGTGCACGTGCTGGTGGACGGTCGCATCGTCCTCAGCGGCGGCCCGGAGCTAGCCGAGCAACTGGAAGCCCGGGGCTACGACTGGGTAAGGGAGGAGGCGGAAGCAACGCCAGCCTGAAGTCTCGCCAAGACAAGCTTCAGGAAAGCGGTTATGCGCATCCGCAGTTCTTTCGGAATATCTTCGGCCGCCCCAAGGAATGCCGATCCCGGCTTTGAGCAAAATCCATGACCACCACTGCGCCTGCACCCGCCTCCGAATCCTATCCGCACTACGCCGCAGCTTACGCTGAGCAGCAGGCGAGCGATGTCTCCGCGATCCAGGAGATACGAGAACGCGGCTGGGAAGCGTTCAATCGCATCGGGTTGCCCACCGCCAGGCGCGGCAACGAGCCTTGGAAGTACACCAACGCCGGCCCCATCGCCCGGGAAGCGTTCTCGTATGCCGACTTCGCCTCTCGCGGTGAGACAGGCCCGACCCAGGCTGAAGTTAAGTCCGTTGCCCCGTGGCGGCCGGACTGGCGCACCCTGGTGGTCATCGACGGAGCCTTCGCTCCCGGCCTGTCAACCGGAACCGCGGCTGGTGCGGGAATCGCCGCCGGCCTGTCCGACGCAATCGAATCCGATCCTGCGTTGACCGAAAGGGTGTTGGGCCACCTCGCCGCTCCTGCTGAAGATGGGTTCGCAGCGCTCAATACCGCTTTCGTTGGCGACGGGGTCGGCATATCCGTACCGGCCGGAACCGATGCCGGCATCATCAACGTCGTGTACGTGACCACCGGCCGTGAGCAGCCCCGCGCTACCCACCCGCGCCTCGTGATCTCAGCTGCTCCTAATTCTCGCGCCACCGTCGTCGAGACCTTCGTCGGCCCTGACGTGCGCTACCTGACCAACACCGTCATGGAAGCCTCGGTGGGCGAAGGCGCTAATGTGGAACACTACCGACTCCTTTTGGAGGGCAGCGAAGCGTATCACGTAGGCGTCAGCCGTGTTCTTCAGCACAAAGATTCCGCTTTCTCTTCGGTGGCAATCGCCCACGGAGCCGCGCTGGGCCGCAATGATTTCGGCGTCACCATCGCTGGAACCGGGGCCGAGTGCACGCTCAACGGGCTGTACCTCACCACCGGAAACCAGCACATCGACAACTACATCAACATCGACCATGCGGAGCCCTATGGGACCAGCCGGCTGTTCTACAAGGGCATCCTTGACGGACGCTCCCGCGCCGTGTTCGGCGGCAATGTGACCGTGCGCAAGGACGCCCAAAAGACCGACGCCCAGCAAACCGACAAGAACCTGCTCCTGTCTGACGAAGCCGAGGTGGACAGCAAGCCCAGCCTGCTCATCTACGCCGACGACGTGAAATGCGGGCACGGCGCCACCGCGGGGCACGTCGATGCCGACACGGTGTTCTACATGCGCAGCCGGGGGCTCGACCTCGCCACCGCCAGCCGCATCCTGATCCACGCCTTCGCCAGCGAAATCATCGACACAGTGACGCTGGAACCGTTGCGGGAATATCTCGACGAACGGTTCCGGAACGCCATACCTTCCGCCAACATCGCTCTGCCCATCGGAGGCCGCTCGTGACCACCGCAACAGGCAACGTTTCTGGTTCCTCCGCCGGCGCGCTGACCGCCGAGGACGTGGCGCGCATCCGACGGGATTTTCCGGTGCTGGATCAACTGGTCAACGGGAAACCCCTGGTTTATCTGGACAACGCGGCTACCACGCAGAAGCCCCGGTCAGTAATCGACGCCATCAGCAACTACTACCTGCACAACAACTCCAACGTTCACCGCGGCGTACACACCCTGAGCCAGCGGGCCACCGATGATTACGAGGTCGGGCGTGAAGCGGTGCGCCGTTTTATCAACGCTCCCGACGCCTCCGAGATCATCTACGTCCGGAACACGACTGAGGGGCTGAACCTGGTCGCCAGCAGCTATGGGCGCAAGTTCTTCAAGGCCGGGGATGAGGTCATCATCACCGGCATGGAGCACCACTCCAACATCGTGCCCTGGCAGATTTTGGGCAAGGAGATCGGCGTCCGCCTGCGTGTCATTCCCTTCAACGACCAGGGCGAGTTGCTGATGGACGAGTACGAGAGGCTCCTGAGCGAGCGCACTCGCCTGGTATCGGTGGTGCATCAATCCAACGCTTTGGGAACCATCAACCCGGTGCAGTCGATTGTAGAATTGGCTCACGCTCGCGGCGTTCCGGTCATGCTCGATGCCGCGCAATCGATACCGCACCTCCCTGTTGACGTTCAGGCCCTCGGCGCCGATTTCCTGACTTTCTCGGGCCACAAGATGTACGGGCCCACCGGCATCGGCGTCCTATGGGGCCGGGCCGATCTGCTAAACGAGATGCCGCCCTACCAGTCAGGCGGCGAGATGATCCGCTCCGTGACCTTCGAGGAAACCATCTACAACGTCATCCCGCACAAGTTTGAGGCCGGCACGCCGGACATCGCCGGCGCCATCGGGCTCGGCGCGGCTGTCGAATACCTAGAAGCCATCGGCATGGACCGCATCGCCGCATACGAACAGGCGCTGATGCGCTACGGCGCTGACCGTCTCGCCGAGATCGAAGGTGTCAGGCTCATCGGCACCGCAGAAAACCGTGGCGGCGTCCTGTCGTTCTACATGGAGTCGGCCCACGCCCACGACATCGGCACCATCCTGGACGCCGAGGGCATCGCCGTGCGCACCGGCCACCATTGCGCCCAGCCGGTGATGGCTCGCTATGAAATACCGGCGACGGTGCGGGCGTCCCTGTCCTTCTACAACACCACCGAGGAAATCGACGCCCTGATCAAGGGCATTGATCGAGTCATTGAGGTTTTCGGCTGATGGCATCCGACCTGAGCGATCTCTACCAGGAAATCCTTCTCGAACACAACCGGCGGCCCCGCAATTTCCGCACTCTGGATGACGCCACCCACCACGCGGACGGCTTCAACCCGCTGTGTGGCGACGAGATTTCGCTGCAACTCCGGGTCGATGAGGAGACCGTAGGCGACGTTGGTTTCCAGGGGCACGGGTGCGCCATCAGCCGCGCTTCTGCGTCCCTTTTGACCCAGGCGGTGAAGGGGGGATCAACCTCAGACGCCATGGCCATGTTCGATGAGTTTCACCGCATGCTCACCGAACCCGACGCCGAGCTCGACTACGACCTGCTGGGCGACCTGGAAATGCTCGCCGGCGTGATCGCGTATCCCACCCGCATCAAGTGCGCCATCCTGGCCTGGCACACCCTGAAAGCGGCAATGCACGGCGAGGGCATCGCCACCACTGAGTAAGTTTCTCTCCGGCAATCTGTCATTCCGGCTTGTGCCGGAATCCAGACGCCGGCGTACCATGTCCTCGCTCCCCGACAATCCCGACGCGCTTTACGGCGACGTCATCATGGACCACTATCGCAGTCCGCGGCACCGTGCTCCGTTGTCGTCCGCCGACGTCGAAGCCGAGGAGTTCAATCCCTTCTGCGGAGACCGTGCTACCCTGCAATTGCGCCTCAGCCACGACAGCGCAAATCCGGCATCCATCCAGGACGTCAGCGCCATTGCCGAGGGGTGCAGCATCATCCAGGCGTCGGCATCGCTGTTGGCCGACAACGTGCACGGTCGCACCGTGGAGCAGGCGGCTGACCTCTCCCAGTTGTTCCGGGACTTGATGCAGGGCAAACCGCTACCGCCGGTGGCTCTGTCCGAGCTCGGCGAGTTGGAAGCTTTGGAAGTAGTGCGGCAATACCCGGTGCGCATCAAATGCGCGCTGCTGCCCTGGGTCGCCCTGGAAGAAGGGCTGCGACGGCTGCGGCGAAGAGGCGCGGTTGGTGGCTAGTTGGCCGACGGCGGGTGCGAGGCCGGCATCTCGGACAGCACCGCCAGTAAACGATAACCGTACCTGGGCAGCTCAGGCGGCGGGCCGGTTACGCCTGAGAACAGGTCATACCTTTCCACGCTCAGGCGGTATTCGAAGCCATGCCCTCGTGGGAACTCCTCAATCACACCATAGTACGGTTCACCGTTCACCACGATACACGCGGCCGTAACCGGGGCGTCCTCATAGCAAACTACCCGCCATGGGCCGACCGTAATTTCTTCCACGTGGCTCTGCGCGGGAGCCTGTTCAACTATATCCAGTAATCGCCGTGTACCAGATTCATAACTCTCAAATCGGATCCGGTAGTCGAAGCCGGGCCGGAAGGTGAAACCATCGATGGAATCGCGGACCGGGCGGCCATCTACCAACAGGCATTGCTCGTCGGATTTCGGGCATTGCACCCGAGCTGGCGCGACCGTTGCCTCCTGAACCTGGCCGGAAGCGCGGGTTTTTGAGACCACTTCCAGCAGGCGATAACCGTACCTGCCCGCGTCTTGGGGCGGCTCCTTTTGTCCCGGGAAGGCATCGTATCGCTCGATGCGCAGGCGGTACTCGTACCCCGGCTCGTGGGTGAACCCATCTATCTCTTCGTAGAAGAACCCGCCGTCCACGATCAGGCACATGCGGCGAAACGGCCCATAGCACTCCCGGCGGGCCGGGCCCACGTTGATCTCCTGAACCCGGGATGACGTGCGAATCGTTCCGTCGATAGCCTCAGGTTCGGTAGCCCTGGAATCGACTGCCGCAGGACCCGTTGCCCTCTCATCGACGCCGGGAGCCGGCATATTTTCGGTGCAACCGGCCAGAACCGCCCCAAGTGCCAGCAGTATTGAGATGGCAGCGCCGGCCACAACAACGTGGCGACGGCTCGCCAGCATCATTTGCCCTGCAATCCTCGCAGGTAGGCAATATGACCGACGTGCTGGTACATCTCGCCGATGATCTGGCGGAACATGGCGCTCAGCGACATCTCCGGGCGTCGTTCGCGCGGTACCCGTTCCATGTCATCCGGGGTTAGCGTGTCCAGATACGCCAGCGTGGCCTGCCGCACCGACGCGCGGTAGCGGAGGAACTCGCCCAGATCCACACCGGGAAAGTTGTTCACCTGCTCGGCGGTATGACCGAAGCCATTGTCACGGGTGGGCAAGTCGAATTTCTCGTGCCAACCTTCGGTCTCCCAAAGTTCGGTCTGGAACTGGGCAAAGAACTGGATCCACATGTCTTCGACCCGGACCATGTGCCAGAGAATCCAGCCGATGGAATTGGCGTCGGCGGCCGGTTGCCAGGCGAGTTCGTCCGGGCCCAACCTATCCAGTGCTTCCAGGAGGAAGCCGTTTTCCTTGTCCAGCGCGTCAACGATGAATTCGTTGAGAGTCATTACATGACCTCCGGGTTATTCGGCGACGGCGGGCGCTGGAGTGCGGGCTCCCATCTCACGGTCCAGCAGCAGAAGCGCGTCGCTGCGGCCGGCCACCTTGTCCAGGGAGGCAATCACGTCGCGGGCCGTTTTCTCTTCTTCAACCTGCTCGTTCACGAACCATTGCAGCATCACCTGGCTGGCGAAGTCGGCAGACTCGGCGGCAACCGAGTACAGTTGATTGATCAACTGCGAAACGTGCTGCTCGTGTTCAAGTGTTTGGCGCATCACGTCTTCCACCGAATCGAACTCGATGGGCGGCTGCTCGATGGGCAGCAGAGTTACCCGCCCGTCACGGTCCTCTATGTAGGTCAGGAACCGCATGGCGTGGTCGTATTCCTCCTGGCTCTGGATGCGCATCCAGTGAGCGAAGCCGGGCAGGTCGACGGAATCGCAAAAGGTGGACATCGACAGGTAGAGATACGACGAGTAGAACTCGGCGTTGATGTGGCGGTTGAACGCCTCCTGCAAGGCGGTGCTGACGGCCATGTCGGTACTCCGTGTTGGTAACGCGGGGGCGATGAGGGTTTGCTTGCTGGCAGGGCGCTCAGTCGTGGAGGAACCCCAGGACGGTGTCGAAGAACGCCTCGGGGCGTTCCACTTGCGGTATGTGGCCGCACTGCGGAATGACCGTCAACGTGGCGTTGGGCAGCAGGTCCCGGAACGCCTCACCGTATTCCGGGGGTATCACCTGGTCGGAATCGCCCCAGACGATCAGCGTGGGCATTACGATGCGATGAGCCCGCTTGGTCAGGCCGCGTTCCGGGATCGGCCAGGTGAACTTGGCGACCGATTGCAGGGTTTGGATGCGATCCAGCGTGTGCTCCAGCCGAGCCTCGGGTTCGGTGGGTTGCGCGACGTAAGCATGGGCCAGTTCCCCTTCGGAATCGTGCCAGAGCATTTCGCGCCGTTCGTCGGGGGTCAGGATGAAAAAGTCCGCTACCGGCTTGTCTTCCAACCACAATCCCAAAGAGTTCACCAGCACCAGCCGCGAGATGCGGTCGGGACGATGAGCCGCCAGCTCCGCGGCGCAGAAGCCCCCGTAGGAATGCCCGATCAAGTGGCACCGCTCGACCCCCAGGGCGTCGAGAAATTCTTCAAAGAACTGCACCAGGTCCCAGAGGTCGTCCAGGTGGTTGAGGCCGGTGGACTTGGCGACGCCGGGATGCGCCGGCGCGTAGACGTGGTAGTCCTCCGCCAACCGATCCAGGAAGTCCGGCCATCCGACGTACCCACCGGCTCCGTGCAGGTAGATCAGCGCGTCGCCGGCACCACCTTCTGCGACCTGGACATTGAACATCCCGCCGCGAACGGGCACCATACGCTCCGTGTGAGCAACCATTGGTGAAACACCTCAACCGTTAGTAGGCTTCGTGGAAGTTCGGCAATCCGGCTCCACCCACCCGCTTTCATCGAGCTGACAGACTGTAACGGATTCCGAATACCGTGCCGGTAATACCATACCATAACCATCCTGCCGCCCATTCATAGCCCAAGACGCTGGCCGTCCGCGCGAGGTTCGCCGCCCGCTGCGCGTTGACGCCCGCCAATACTTGCGGCACAATGATTCGCGCCATGAAACTCCACGAGTATCAAGCCAAAGCAATATTCGCCCGCTACGGTATTGCAGTGCCCGATGGTAGTTTGGCATACACTGCGGACGAAGCGGCCACCGTTACCGCGGCATTCGGCGGCCGATCCGCCGTTAAAGCTCAGGTCCACGCTGGCGGCCGCGGCCTCGCTGGTGGCGTTAAGGTGGTCAGCAGCCCCGATGAAGCCCGCAGCTTTGCCGCCGGTTTGCTGGGCTCCCGGCTGGTTACCAACCAGACCGACGCCGGCGGGGTGCCGGTAGAATCCGTACTGGTTGAGGCGTTGGCAGACATCGGCAGCGAGATGTACGTGGCAGTTACCATGGACCGGGACCACCGGGGCCCGGTGGTGATAGCCAGCGCCGGCGGGGGAACATCCATCGAGCAGTTGGCGGCGGAAAACCCCGACGCCATCATCACTGAACCGGTCGACCCCGTCCTCGGCTTGATGCCGTACCAGTGCCGACGGATGGCAACTCGCCTCGGTTTGAGCGGTCCCGCGCTGCGCGACGCTGCCGGCATGCTTGCCACCCTCTACCGTATATTTGTGGAAAACGATTGCTCCCTGGTCGAGGTGAATCCGCTGATTGTCACTGGCGAAGGTTCGATCATGGCCCTCGACGCCAAGATGGACGTCGAGGACGACGCGCTGTATCGCCATGCGGACCTACAGCAGATGCGCGACCGCAATCAGGAAGACCCTCTGGAAGCCGAAGCCGCTGACGACGACATCGCCTACGTGAGCCTCGACGGGTCCGTGGGATGCCTGGTCAATGGGGCCGGTCTGGCCATGGCCACGCTGGACGTGGCCAACGCCGCCGGCGCGGCTCCCGCCAACTTCCTGGACGTCGGCGGTGGAGCCACCGAGGAAAAGGTGGCAAAGGCAGTTGGCATCATCCTCTCCGACCCCAAAGTCGACCGCGTGTTGGTCAACGTCTTTGGCGGCATCCTGCGCTGCGACGTCGCAGCCCGGGGCATCACCATGGCCTACGAGGAACACCAGGCCCAACAGCCGCTGGTCGTGCGCATGTTGGGCACCAACCTGGAAGAGGGAAAATCCATCCTCGCCGGCTCTGGCCTCAACGTGACTTTCGCGGACACGCTGACGGAAGTTACGGCGGCGCTTTCCAACATACAGGCGGACGCGTAGGCTCATGGGAATTCTTCTCAACGAGCACTCCCGGGTGTTGGTGCAAGGCATCACAGGTCGCGAGGGCAGTTTTCACGCCCGAGCCTGCCGGGAATACGGAACGCAGTTGGTGGCCGGCGTGACGCCGGGCAGAGGCGGCCAGTTGTTCGACGACGCGGTCCCGGTGTTCGACTCCGTAGACGAGGCCGTCGCCGCCACCCAGGCCAACGTGTCGCTGATCTTCGTGCCTCCTCCTTTCGCCCCGGATGCCATTGCCGAGTCGGTAGACGCCGGGATACCGCTCATCGCTTGCATCACCGAGGGAATCCCGGTGCACGACATGGTCGGCCTGTATCGGTACGTGCAGGCGAACCCGGTCCGCCTGATCGGCCCCAATTGCCCGGGGATGATCAACCCGGGAGCCCGCTGCAAAGTGGGCATAATGCCCGGCAACATTCACATGCCCGGCCGGGTGGGCGTCGTATCACGCAGCGGGACCTTGACCTATGAAGCCGTCGGCCAGCTCACCGGACAGGGCATCGGCCAGTCGTCGTGCGTCGGCATTGGGGGCGACCCGATAATCGGCAGCAGTTTCGTCGAGATTCTCAGCCTCTATAACGATGATCCAGACACCGACCTCGTGGTGTTCATCGGCGAAATCGGCGGCAATATGGAGCAGCAAGCCGCCGAATTCATCGGTTCGTCCGAGTTCACGAAGCCGGTATGTTCGCTGATAGTGGGCGCCACTGCGCCATCCGGCAAACGCATGGGCCACGCCGGAGCGATCATCACCGGCGAGTCGGCTACCGCCGAGTCGAAAATCCGCGCTTTGGAACGGGCCGGGGCGCGCATCATCCCCACACCGGCGGATATCGGGGATACCGTGGCAACTGCTCTCACCGAGCTCAGCCTTCGCGCGTAGCATCGCGGGTGGTCTGTCCTTCGGGGTTCTCTCAGGAAAGCTGCAATGACGCCATCGTCGCGTTCACGGTCATTGTGGCTCCTAAACTGCCTGCCAGGCGGGCAAATTGGCGGATTCGACTCATCCCGCCCGCTTGACGCTTACAACCTCGACGTGTAGGATACTCGTGCCAAAGGTATCATTTCCCATGCATTACTGACGTCCCAATGCGGACCGACTTTGGCAAGCCGGCTAGATACTTGCGACGACTGCCGGCTCAGTTCCCGATCAGGCAAGACCATGGGTTCCGACGCGAGGACCACGATTGTCCTACAGGGCCAGCGAAGTGATCCTGATTAACGTGCGGCGTGGGGCCGGCTGTAGTCCGTATGCCCGCTAAGTACATCTTCGTGACCGGGGGAGTGGTCAGCTCCATCGGCAAAGGGATCTGCGTCGCTTCCATCGGGCGCATCTTGAAGAGCCAGGGGCTCGCCGTAACCGTAATCAAACTCGATCCTTATCTCAACGTCGACCCCGGAACCATGTCCCCGTACCAGCATGGGGAAGTATTCGTAACCAAGGACGGCGGCGAAACCGATCTGGACCTCGGACACTACGAGAGGTTTATTGACGTCGAGTTGACCCGGGACAGCAACGTGACCGCGGGGCAGACCTACCTCGAACTGATCACCCGTGAACGGCGCGGCGACTTCCTCGGCGGCACCATTCAGACCGTGCCGCACCTGACCAACGAAATCAAGGACCGGCTTATTGGCTTGGCGGACAAATCCAACGCGGACGTCGTGGTTGTCGAAGTGGGCGGCACCGTGGGCGACATCGAAGGACTGCCGTTCCTCGAAGCTATCCGGCAGATGCGAAACACCGTGGGGCGCAACAACGTTTTCTACATGCACCTGACCCTGCTCCCCTACATTTCGGCATCCGAAGAGCTGAAAACCAAACCAACCCAGCACAGCGTAAAGGAATTGCGGAGCATTGGAATACAACCGGACGCGCTGGTATGCCGCTCCGATGCCGATGTCACCCCCGGCATCCGGGAAAAGCTGTCCCTGTTTTGCGATGTGGCCACCGAAGCCGTGTTCCCCATGCCCACGGTGAACAATGTCTACGAGGTTCCGCTGGTGATGGACCACTTCGGCGTGGGACGCTGCCTTTCGGAATCCCTCGGCCTGAACGGAGAAACCCACCTGGACGAGTGGAGCACTCTAGTAGACCAGATGAACGGCGCCACCGGCGCGGTTCCCATCGCGGTGGTGGGAAAATACGTGGAATATCCCGACTCTTACATGTCAGTGCGCGAGGCATTGCGACACGCCGCCGCGTCCTGTGGCCTGCGGGCCGACGTGCGCTGGGTCCATTCGGAAGCCGTCGAGCGAGACGGCCCTGATGTCCACTTGAACGATGTCTCCGGCATCGTGGTGCCGGGCGGATTCGGCTCCCGGGGAGTTGAGGGGATGATCGACACCAGCCGCTACGCCAGGAACAAGCACGTGCCCTACCTGGGCTTGTGTCTGGGCATGCAGGTCATGGTCATCGACTGGGCGCGCGACGTCACCGGCCTCAAACAAGCCAACTCGTCGGAACTGGATCCCGATTGCGAGCATCCGGTGATCGACATAATGCACGGGCAGCGCGGCATCACCGATCTTGGCGGCACCATGCGCTTGGGCCACTACCCGTGCCGTCCTCAAAGCAACACCAGGACCGCCGCGGCCTACGCCCGCCCCGAAATCAGGGAACGCCATCGGCATCGGTATGAGGTGAACAACACCTACCGGGAACACCTGGAAGCATCGGGTATGGTCATGAGCGGGTTGTCTCCCGACGGCGAATTGGTCGAAGCCACCGAAGTGCCGGATCATCCCTTCATGGTCGGCGTGCAGTTTCATCCCGAATTCCAGTCTCGCCCTAACCGCCCCCATCCATTGTTCAGTGCGCTCATCGAACAGGCACACCAAACGGTACGAGAAGGAAGACAGCTGCCTTTCCGGCGAGCCGGCGGATGGTCATTCTCCGCGGACTAGTCGTCTCCGCAGACCGAAAGCCTGCAAATCAACACGCAACCCACGTTCCGGCTCGGGCCGGTTCCTTGATCCTGAACTCTAAAACTCGGCACGGCGCCGAACGCTCCGACGGCCGTTCATCCGCAACAGCGGTCAGCCGCCGGCCCTGAACCGGCAAAAGGACTTTCTCCCGGGCACGAGGAGGATGCACCATGAAACTGTTTTTGGACACCGCCAACATCGACGAAATCCGTATGGGCGCCGAACTTGGCGTTATTTCCGGGGTCACCACCAACCCCTCACTGGCCGCCAAGGAAGGCATCGGCGGCGCGGCCGGCTACCGGACGGCGGTACAGGAGATCGCCGATATCGTCGACGGGCCAATCTCCGTCGAGGTGGTTAGCACCGACGCCCCGGGCATGATCGCCGAAGGCCGGGACATTGCGGAGTGGATCCCCAATCCCTGGGTCAAGATCCCCAGCACCGAGGAAGGTTTCAAAGCCATCAGCGTACTGGCCCGGGACGGCATACAAGTCAACCAAACGCTGGTTTTCACCGTCAACCAGGCGCTCCTGGGCGCCAACGCCGGGAGCACCGTGGTTAGTCCCTTTGTCGGCCGACTCGACGACATCGGTCAGGACGGCATGGCTCTCGTGGAGGACATTGTTGCCGTATACCGCCAGCAGGCCGTGGAAACCAAAGTGATGGCCGCCAGCATACGGGGCGCCCGGCATTGCGTGACCGCCGCCGCCGCCGGCGCCGATATCGCCACCATACCCTACAACGTATTGACGCAAATGATAAAACACCCCCTCACCGACGCCGGCCTGTCGCGATTCCTGCAGGACTGGCAGCAAGCTTCCGGAGGCTGACAACATGGTCCGCGCCCGCACTGGCACCACGACCGCTCCCCGACGACGCCGGCGCCCCCCGGCCAACGACGACGCCGGCGTCGCGCTGGCGGATCCTGTTCCAGCCGACGACGCGGCGGACGGTGGCCAGCCGCATTCCAACGGTTCTCACCCCGGACGCTACGTCGACGTCGCCGAACTAAGCACCATGTCCCACGAGGAACTCCTCGCCCTGGCGCCAGACGTGGGGCTCAGGGACGACGGGTCCCTGGCTGACCTGACCCGGGACGCTCTGCTGAACCGCGTCCGACAATCCGCCGCCAACCGCAACCTGTTGACCGCGTCGGGCATCCTCGAAGTGATGGACGCCGGCCACGGCCTGCTGCGCTCACTGCAATATCCGCCGGTATCCGGCGACGTGTTTGTGGGGCAGTCGCAGATTCGCAGGTTCAACCTCAAGACCGGAGACACCGTCACCGGGCTGGTTCGACCGCCCAAGGAAGGCGAGCGCCGCTACGGTCTTACCCGCGCCACCAGCATCAATCTGCTTGATCCGGAGGACCAGAAACCCTCCTCCCGCCGGATATTCGAGTCGCTCACGCCCATTTTCCCGGACGACCACATCGTCTTGGAACACGCGCAAGGCGGGCTGTCCTCGCGCATGATCGACCTCTTCGCCCCCATCGGGTTGGGACAGCGGGGGCTGGTGGTCTCTCCGCCCAAGGCCGGCAAGACCACGGTCTTGCGCCAGATCGCGGCGGCCATCACCGAGAACCGGCCCGACGTCATCCTGATGGTGGTGCTCATTGGCGAGCGCCCCGAAGAAGTCACCGAGATGCGCCGCGCGGTCAAGGGCGACGTGTTCGCGTCAACCTTCGACGAGTCGGTGGAAGAGCAGTGCCGGGTGGCGGAACTGGCCGTAGAGCGCGCCAAGCGCATGACCGAAAGCGGGCGCGACGTGGTGATCCTGCTCGACAGCATTACCCGGCTCACCCGCGCCTACAACCTGGCATTGCCCACCTCCGGCCGCACTCTTTCCGGCGGTATCGACCCGGCCGCACTGTATCCGGCCAAGCGGTTCATCGGCGCCGCCCGCAACCTCGAAGAGGGCGGTTCGCTCACCATTATCGCAACCTGCCTCCTCGACACCGGCAGCCGCATGGACGAGGTGATCTACGAGGAGTTCAAGGGCACCGGCAACATGGAGTTGCACCTGGACCGCCGGCTCGCCGACCAGCGCTACTTCCCGGCCATCGACGTGGTGCGCAGCGGCACCCGCCGGGAAGAGTTGCTCTACGACTCCGAAGCCATGCCCCAGATCTGGCTGCTGCGCCGCATGGTGACCCTGGCCTCCGGTGGCGACCAGGCCAACATGGGCGACGCCACCAAGCGCGTCCTCGAGCGCTTGGCCCGCACCCGGAGCAACTCCGAATTCCTCACCAACCTGACGAAAGACTCGTAGAGCCTGTTGAAAAACTGAAAAACACCGTCGTTCCTGCGAAAGCAGGAACCCAGAAAATCCATGCGCCGGGCATCGCGAACAGGGTAAGGATTTCCCGGATACCGGCTTGCGCCGGTATGACGGTTTTGGCTTATGGATGGAGGCGGGTTTCAATCCCGCCTCCCTTTTTTGCGCTATTCGTCCGTATCGCCTCCACCGCCAGCCGCGCCGCCAACGTCGCGCCGCCGCATCACCAGGGTAACCACCGCTCCGATTGTGATTAGGACTACGAGCGCCGCAATCCCGATGAGCCCGATCGCCAGGCCGCTCAGACCCCCACCGTCCGTTTCCTCTTCAGCTATCGGTCGGTCGCGCGTCTCCGTCTCGCCGGTCGCCACTGCTGCCACGATTGTGGAGGTCAGGGCTCCCTGGTCGATGGTCGGAGGCGGCGGGATCGGCGTGTCCGTGGGCTCCGGGGTCGCTGTGGGTTCCGGCGTCGGTGTCGGCGTGGGCGGAACCGGGGTGGGGGTGGGCGCCGGGTTCTGTATGATGACCCTTGCGGATGGCGTTCCGACGGCGTACTCCGCCGCGGGTGAGATTGTTACGGTCAGCGAACCGGGATCGCTATCCTGGCTCTCCGATGTATCTACGGAATATACGCACTCTGCGCCGCCGGTTATCACGCACTCGCCGCTGCCGTCGGTTCCGAAACCTCCGTCAGTCTCGTGGGTCAGTCTGACGGTGACGTCTGCGGCATGGGAGAGGGTGATGCGGAACCCGGCCGGTTCGCCGGCCACTACGGACCCGGTATCCGGCGCCGCTTCGATGCTGGCGACCAGCTGCTCGGTGGCCCCGGTTGCCGGCCTTGACCATTCGCTCGTCCCCGCGGCATTGTTGGCGCGCACCCGCACCTGATACTCAGTGCCCTGGGCGAGGCCGGTGAGGGTATGGCTGGCGCCGGGGCCGCTGTAACCGGCGTCAGCGTAAACTCTGCTGCCGGCGACGCCGTACTCAACGTCGTAGTCGGTTATGGGAGCGCCTCCGTCGTCGAACGGTTCTGTCCAGGTTACGGTGAGGCCGAAAGGCCCGTCAGCGGCTACCGCGGGTGCGGCCGGAGCGTCGGGGGCGAACGTGGGCGGCACGTAGCGTTCGGGCAGCAACGTTACGGTTTCCACCACGCCGGGCAACCGGTCGCGGCCCTGGTACACTTGCAGCGTGGCCGGGTAGTCTCGCCGCGCGGCAAAATCCTGGTGGTAATCCTCGGGTATCACGGTGATGCCCGTGAACTCGCCCGACCCGTCAGACGCGAAGCTGGCTCTGCCGTCGAACCCCAGGCTCGGCCCGTTGCGGAGCTGCACCGAGTAACCACCAATGAACCGGTCCAGTCCGAACAACCTTACGGTGATGGGCTGGCCGATTGCGATCCGGGACGGTTCGATTGCCAGCTTGCCCGGCGTCACCACAAGGTCCAGGTCCAGCGTCAGGTCGTGCAGCGGATAGCCGTTGATCTTAACCAGTGGGCGGATACTCTCGCCGCCCTCGGCCCGCGAGGGCACTCGATACTCGAAGTCCCAAGTTCCGCTGGTAGTGTAGATGGTCTTTGCAATACGCCCGTTGATTTCCACTGTAATGGATGGGGGATCGTAATACCCGCGTTCCGCCGGGAAGTCTTTGCCCCGGAAAACGATGTAGTCGCCGGGGGACACCTCGCCTTCGTCGGGGTCAACGGTCAACGTGGGCTTGGTGACCTTGACAGTGGCCGAGGCCTTGACGCCGGCGCTGTCGGTAATCTCCAGCTTTTCCTCGCCGTCGGATTCCAGCAGCTTGCTGATGAGGTCGCTGTTGATGTCGCCGTCTTCGTTGACCAGGGCCACCGCCCCGAGGAAACGGCCACCTCGGATCACTTCGGGGCAGTCGTTGCGGGAACGAACGTCGTCCTGTCCATCATCCAGGAAGGCCAGCCGGATACCGCCCAGCGTCACCTCGCAGACCTCATCGCCGGCCAGGTCGTTGGAACGAACGGTGAACCGTTCGCCCAGGCCGAGGCCAGTGTCGGGATGAACCGACAGATCGGCGTCCCTGATGGTGACGTTCACTGTCACCAGTTCGGAACTGCCGTTCAGCCGCGCCGCAATGGTGACCCGGCCGCTGTGCCGGGGCGGCAGGGTCACGCGCAGGGTATCGCCTGACTGGTTCCATTGACTGCGATTGAGGGTCTGACCGGCGACCAGCACCTCGTCCACCCGGGAACCGCTCCCGCCCACGATGCGGAGGGTGACCTCGCCGCCGGGGGATACTTCCGAACTGCCCGACACCTCCAGGCCGGCGGTTATTACGACAGGCAGGGAAGTGTTGTTGAAGACGCCGCCGCCGTCCCGCGCGCAAATCTGATGCCTGCCGGCGGATCGAAACAGGCTCGAAACGACCTCCACGTCAGCCCGGAAGCGGTGGTCGGAACCTACTTCGGCGGAACCAATGCGCGTCCAACCGCCACCGCCGGCCGTTGCGCACCCCGCGGAACCGTCGCTGCGCGCGGCGTAAAGATCAACGGTGAGACCGTCGCTGAAACCCAACCCCTGGAACCGTATGGTTTCGCCGTATCCGACCTCGTCGTCACCGTCCACTTCCAGAGTGGCGTAAACGGCAACGTTGTCGGGCAGCCTCATCCCGCCGTCCCACTGGATAGCGACTTCATAAGGATCATCCGGCGTATCCCGCTGCGCCGGGAGCCGGAAGTTTTCCAGCTGGATCACCACCGGGTGATTGGCGTCTTCGCAAACCCCGGGGTCGCTGCTGCCCAGACGCCACGCCTGGCAGCCGGGCAGTTCGATCTCGTGCGGCTCGTCCGTGCCCATCGAATCATCCGCCCAGACGGGAGTGAACCGCGTGCCGGCGATGATGCGGACGTCATCTTGGTCAAACCCTGATGGGAACCCAATGTCCTCGTGAAGGAATATGGTGATCTCGCTGGTCAACTCCCCTGGACTGCAACCGTCGGGTTTAAGCCGGAAAGTGAGATCAACCGTAGCCCCGGGCGCAGTGTCATCCTGGTCGATATCCAGGGTTTCGCAGGGAGTGGTGGCACTGCCGGTTTGGCCGTTCCCAGAGTCCGACCACGGACCAATCCCTTCATCGTTCTTGGCGCGCACTTGTACCTGGTATTCAGTGCTAGGATCGAGGTCAGAGATGGCAGTAGAAGTGCCGGTGCCGTCGTAGCCCGCATCCGTGAAGTCGCCGCTGCCAGCGCGGTATTGCACGTCGTAGTCGCTGATATCCGGCCGCCCCGCGTTGTCCGGGGCAGTCCAGCTTATTGCCAGCGTGGTATCGCCGTCGGTATCCCCAGCGTGGACGGTTGGAGCAGCCGGTCTGTCTGGCGGCTCGTCCACATCCGTTACTTTGATGTTGATTTCGATAGTGGCGTCAATAACATTACCAGTTTCGTCAATGCCCTGATCGTTTTTGTTGTCTGTGACCTGGAGTGTCACGCTGTACGATGCGGGTTCCCTTTCGAAATCTAGGGTTGTACTTTGACCGACAAAGATCTGCCGGTCATCGCCATTGAAATCGAACTTGAGCCTGTCGGTTCCAGCGAGCGTATAGGTGAGCGGATCGCCATCGCCGTCATTAGCTGCTGGCAGCGAATCACCTATTGGATCTCCCGACGGCGTGTTCTCCTGCACCTCTATGGTGAGAGGATCTGCGGTATCAAACGTCGGTTTTTCTTGACGCGCCGGTGCCGCGGCTACCGGCAACACTCCACCAACCAGAATCGCCAACGCCAGCAGGGCGCAAATCCCCAACGCCAATACCGGCCAGCGACGCCCGAGGCTCGCTGCCACGGTTCCGGCGCTATGGATATTTATGTGCGTGGTGCTCTGCATGGCGCTCCTTTGCTCCATTCGCGAGGCGAATTCCCAAGGGCCCGCAATAACGGGTCAACCATTTTATGCCAGATACATGATATACCGCGTTGACTCAGGTACGACGGCGGCCGGAAAACGGCTTTATAATGGTTTTCACACGAGAGGCGAAACCATGACCACGCCCACGAAACCACACACCGGGATGCGCGTATCCGTCGCCGAGTTCCTGGAGCTGGAGCTCCCCGAACCCGATGACAAGCTCAAGATGGAGCTGGACGACGGAGTGCTCTACATCATGCCCCGACCCCGACTGCGACACCAATCGGCGCACATTGAGCTGATCTATTACTTCAGAAGCCATTTCCGCGCTTTTGCGGAACCGCTTGGCGAGGTGTACTCCGAATTTGTCGTAGCCCTGCCCGCGGAATTGCCCCGGCTTTTCGTGCCCGACCTATCCATCGTGCTGCGCGGCAGCGGGGCAGCCGTAGGCGACCGCATGATAGAAGGTGCGCCGGATATTGTGATAGAAATTCTCTCCACCGACCGCAACCGCGACCTGGTGCGGAAGCGGCGAGTGTACGCTGAGGCAGGCATCCCGGAATACTGGATTTTTGACTGGCTCAACGACACGGCTCTGCAATTGGAATTGCTCGACGGCCAATACCTGGAGCGAGCCGTGCTGACCGTCGATGATACGCTGACCACGCCCCGGCTGCCCGGCCTGGCCATCCCCCTGGCCGACGTGTTCCGCCGCCCCGGGCAGCCGTCGCAGAGCCGCTGACCCGACATTGGCTTATGGATAGTTGACCATGACCACGCCAACGAAACCGTACACCGGGATGCGGATATCCGTCGCCGAGTTCCTGGAGCTGGAGCTCCCCGAACCCGATGACAAGCTCAAGATGGAGCTGGACGACGGAGTGCTCTACATCATGCCCCGACCCCGACCGGACCACCAATTCGTGCAGCGGCGCTTCAGCGTTCACTTTGAGAACTACTTTGACAGGTTCGAGGAACCGCCGGGCGAAGTGCATGACGACGTCGTCATAGGCTTGCCGTCGGAGCTGCCACGGCTTTTTGCGCCCGACCTCTCAATCATCATTCGCGGCGGCCGGGCCGTGACAGGCGATCGAATGATTGAAGGGCGGCCGGACATCGTAGTGGAAGTCCTTTCCAGCGACCGCAACCGTGACTTGGTGCGCAAGCGTCAGGTTTATGAGGAGGCCGGTATCCCGGAATATTGGATCTGTGACCGGCGCAACGATACCGTGCGCCTGCTGGAACTGCGCGACGGACAGTACGTGGAACGGGCCGCGCTGACCGTCGACGACACGCTGACCATTCCCCTGCTGCCCGGCTTGGCCGTCCCTCTGGGCGACGTGTTCCGCCACCGCAGCCGGCCGGCCCGGTAATCTGGCAGCGCCATGCCCCCCCGCGCCGGCAACATACTCATCGTCGACGACGAGGCGACGTCCGCCATCGTGCGCGCGGTGTGCCGCCGCCTGGAAGATGAAGGCTGGGGCACCACGGTCGTCGGCAAGGACGAGCACGGCTCCGCCGACGAAATGATGTGGGCCGCGTTGGACGCCCTCGACCAAAATCTGCCCGATGGCGTGATCCTGGATGTCCGACTCGGCGAACACCGCGACGACCAGTTCAAGGGCCTGGACATCCTGAAGCGAATCGTTGGGCAGCACCCTCGCCTCCCCGTCCTCATGTTCACCCAGTACAGTCAGGGGGTCGAGCGTGACACGGTGGCCCGCAGCGCGCTCCAGGTCGAAGCGCCCGTCGAGTTCATCGACAAGCTCGCTTCACCCGAAGAAGTTGCGCTGCGCATCCGGCGCCTGGTGGGAGCAGAGCCCCGTTCCATCGCCATCGGAAGCCGCATTATCGTCGATGCGGACGCTCGCTCCGTGTTGGTACGCGACGAAAGCGGGCAGCCCGTGCCGGTGTCGGATATTTCCGGCCGCCGGTTTGACATTCTGCGCGAACTGGCCGAAGCCTGGTATCGCAGCCCGGGAAATATGGTCCCCTTCGACCGATTGGAGCGCTACCTGGAAGGCGACGACACCCGCGCCTCCTTGCGGGTTCGCGTCCGCGAGATCAAGGTGTCCCTGAGCCGAGCGCTGGGCATGTCATTGGGCGCCAACGATTTCATCATCAGCGTGCGGGACCGCGGCTACCGGCTGCTGCCTCCGCGCGAGTAGAGCGACCCATGGCGGTTCTGACGCGACGACGACTCTCCTTCCACCCCTGGCCTGCCATGGTTGGCATCTCGTTGGCCGTCTTGGGGCTGGGCCTGATGATCGCTTCACTGTTCCTGGATCCGGCCCAATTGTTCCCTGAGCCCTGGACTATAGAGCCCCTGTCCTACATCGGCATCGCCGGCGTGGTGTTCGGACTGGCCCTCGCCGTGAGCGTTTACGTCGTCTCCAGCATGCGGCATCGTCACGCCAACGGCCGCAACGGGGCGGACGACTGGAGCCGGCTCACCGAGCAGCACTTCGAGACTTTCCAGCACGACCTGGGCCGCCCCATGCGCCGCATCCTCGGCAAATGCCGCGAGGTTCGCGGCGTGCTGGCGGCCACCGGCGAGGACGTGTCGGCCAGCATCCACGAACTGCTGGATGAGATCGAAGAGCAGGCGCCGTCATTCCGGCTCATGATGGGCAACATCCAGGTCATGATCAATCTGGAAACGCCGGACGCGCCCATAGAGCGTTATCCGGTGGAACCTTCCGCCGTCGTCAGCCGCATCGTGGAGCGTTACACCGGCCAAGCCGCCGAGCAGGGCAAGGACATCGCCTGGTGGTCGGAACCCGAGGATTTCGGCCTCGTCTATTCCGACGCCGCCGCCCTGGAACACATCATCGCCAACCTGGTGGACAACGCGCTGCGCTACGGCGGGGAATATATCGAAATAACGATCACCCGCGATTCCTACAACTTCCAAGTGCGCGTCTCCGATGATGGTCCCGGCATCCCCATCCATTACCGGGCTCACCTCTTCGACCGCGGATGGACGCCGCAGCTGGGCCGCAGCGAAGAAAAGACCTCGTCCGGCCTCGGCTTGTACATCAGCCGCACCCTGGCGCTGCGATACGGCGGAGACCTTGCCGTGGAGTCGACGCTCGCTACGGCAGACGGGCCCCACACCGTGTTTACGCTGACGCTTCCCGTGGGCGCTCCCGTCGTCTAGCGACCTTCCTGCTGCTTCGGACCGTCGTACATTGCGGCAGCAGATCGTAGCCGTCACCGCCGCAGTCCTGCTGGTGGTTTTGTTCCTTGCGCTTTGGCTATCGAATTTGCCGGGTCTGCCTGCCGTTCCTTACCGGACAGAACGGCCTCAGCCCACAGCCACCCCGACTCAGGCGCCGCCCACGCCCATCGTGATAACCGCTACGCCCACCCTATCGCCCACTCTCACCCCCACTGTCCTGCCGACCCCAACTCCGCCTTCTACCCCGGTTCCCACTCCAACGCCTACACCGAGGCCCACACCGACCCCGCCCCAACCTACGCCCACGCCGCGACCCCATTTTTTGGAGGTGCGCGACCCAGCGGATATGGCAACCATCTACGGCCCACCGGCGACGGTCGTTTCGGGATCCACGCTGCCTTGGTCAATCGTTGAGTTCATCTATTCCAGCAGCGCATTTCCCGAGCGCGACATCCGGGTTCAGGCGGATGCGAACGGAAACTATGCCGGCACGGTGCCGTTGTACGAAGGGATAAACGTGATTGAGGTAATTGGGTATCACGGCTCATCCTCACAACAGCAACGCCAGTTCCTGCAGGTCAATTACGCGGGCTCTCAGGGAGAGCTGACCTTGACCATCACGGATCCTCCCGACGGGTCTACGGTAAGCAACCGCCTCCTGACCATCGCCGGGGTCACTGCGCCCGACGCTGAAGTAGTGATAAACGACCTGATCCCAGCGCTGCCCGATCCCACCGGCCAATGGGTAGCCAACCTGCTGCTTCGGCCCGGCGTTAACATAATCCGGGTGGTGACATCCCGGGGCGACGGAGTAACCGAAGCGGTTGTCACGGTCACCTACGAACCCGACTCGTGACCCGTACTCGGGCCATGTGGTTAGCCCGGACCACGGTTCCCGCTCATTTGCTTGACTGGAACCCGGCGGTACGCAAGTCGATGGTTTTGTGGTAAAATAGGTTTGGCGAATTGTCTTTGCGGTAATTTGCTTTCCTATGACGCAACTTGATGACGTAAAAAGCCGGCTGGACATCGTCGAATTGGTCGGCGGTTACGTTCAGTTGCAGAGGGCGGGCAGCTCCTTCAAGGCGAATTGCCCTTTCCACCAGGAAAGGACGCCGTCGTTTTTCGTGTTTCCCGACCGCCAGTCCTGGCGCTGCTTTGGCGCCTGCGCCGAGGGTGGCGACGCCTTTTCCTTCGTGATGAAGGCCGACCGGGTGGACTTCCGCGAAGCCCTGGTCCGTCTGGGCGCCCGTGTCGGCGTCACCATCACCGACCAAGCGGAAACCGGCGGTCGCTCTCGGCTGCTGTTGGAAATCAACGACGCGGCGCGCCAGTTTTTCCAACGCGTTCTGGCGGAACCGGAAGCCGCCTTCGTGCGCGAATACTTGACTGGGCGCGGCCTCAACGAGCGGTCGTTGCAGACCTTTGAGTTCGGATACAGCCCGGCGCGGGACAATCGGCTATTGGCCCACCTGACCAACGCCGGATACGAGCCGCAAACCATCGCCGAAGCCGGCTTGGCCCGGGAGACTGAAGACGGACGCTTCTACGACCTCTTCCGCGGACGGCTGATGATCCCCATCCGGGACTGGTCGGCCCGCGTTGCCGGGTTCGGCAGCCGGGCGCTGGACGACAACGCCACCCCGAAATATCTCAATACGCCCCGGACGCCGGTGTTCGACAAGTCTCGCATTCTGTACGCCATGCACCTGGCCAAGGAACCCGTCCGCCAGAACGGCGCAGTCATCGTCGAAGGCTACATGGACGCCGTGATGGCCCACCAGCACGGTTTTGACAACGTGGTCGCGTCCATGGGAACCGCTCTAACGGAACATCAAGTTGCCCTGGTGCGCCGGTTGACGCATCGCGTCACCATGGCCCTCGATGGCGACCCTGCCGGCCGTAACGCGACGCTGCGGAGCCTCGAATCGTCCTGGGGTGTTTTTCAGCAACGAGACCAGAGATCCGCCAATCGGGCCGGAGCGTCCGTCCTGCAACAGCCGGAGGTGCTGGACCTCCGGGTCGCCGAGTTACCCTCCGGCAAAGACCCGGACGACTTCATTCGCCAGTCACCCCACGAATGGACCGAGTTTATTGAAGCCGCTGCGCCGTTGTTCGACTACCTTCTGGCCGCGCTGACCGAGCGCGTCGATGTGACGACCGCGGACGGACGGTCCTGGGCCGCGCAAACCATGCTGCGCTTCGTGGCGCACGTGCCGGACCCCATCAAGCGAGATTTCTACCTTGACGCGCTTTCGGCCCATTTCAGCATCGACGTGGCTACCCTGCGCACAGCAATGCCCATGGTCTCCCGGACTCAGGCTCCGGGCCGGCGCAGCAATCGCGCGCCCGCTACTGCCGACGAAGCAGGGCCACTGCCTGATCGCGAGGGGAACGCTGCCGAGGAGTTGGTGTTGAAGATTTTGCTTCAACACCCGGATCAGTTTGGAGAGGCGACAGTAAAGTCAGTGCGTCCCGAGTGGTTTACCCGGAGCGAAAACCGGGAAATTTTACGGTACGTAATCTCTCTTATGGAACCAAACGCAAATGACTGGGATTCGGTGGCGCCGGAACTGGAGCAACACGTTCAGCATTTGCTGAACAGCGACCCGGTGCTGTCCACGCCATCCAAGGTCGAAGGCGCATTGAAACAAGCATGTCTTCGTCTGCAGAGAGAGCACTCAATCAATCAAAACTCCCAATTGGCTATCGCGATGGCCGATGAGGATCTAGAGGATCCTGATTCGGCAATCGCCAGCCTTTGGTTGGAGAGTAAGAACAGCCTGCGCGAGATCGACCTGCTACGGCAGCCGGCTTCGTCACACCACAGATAAAGGAGAGGTTTATGACCATCATGAACAACCGCCGCAACGTAATCGTTCCCGACGAAGACGGGGACTACGACGCGGGTGAAGCGGTCGCCATCTCCGACGACTCAGATAACTACGGCCGGGCCCGATCCAGTGCGGCCGTCGCCGACGAAGCAGACTACGAAGACGAACGCGCCGAAGAGGACGACGTGAGCGTCGCCGTCGTGATTGTCGACGATCCGGACTCAACCGAAGACGAATGGCAAATTCGACGCGCCGCTGCCGTCCGCACCGTCCTTCCCGAGCTGGACGGCCCGTCCGCTCGGGACATGGAGCGTGAAGAACGCGATTGGGCCGACGTCGATACTTCCGAAGGCACCGATGCCCTGGATGATCCGGTACGCATGTACCTGCGCGAAATCGGCCGGGTCGACCTGCTCACATCCGCCGACGAGCGCCGACTGGCCCGTGAGCTCGAGGGGCTCAACCACCTGCGCAAGTTCGACGGCATGAGCTATCTGTCCAAGCTGGACAACCCCGAAGAGATCGAAAAGGCTCTCGACGGCCAGCCGCTGCTCGAGTCCAAAGATATCTGCCGCAGGGTGGCGGCCCGACTGGCCAACGGTTTCAGCGTCGACTACCTGCCGGCTATCGGCGACGTCGAGCTGGACAACGCCGTCTGGGAAACCACCATGCTGCTGCTGGCCCGTATCGCCAACGCGGCTCCGCTGGTTCGATCCCTCGCCCGCTATCTCGAACTCAACGAGGCCATGCCGCTGGACGAGGTCAAGGATTCCCCGGCGCTGCGAAAAGCCATCGACGCCGAGGTGTCCCAGGAGATGATTGACCAGGTTGCCAACGACCTGAGCATCAGCCCCGAGGTGGCCTACCAGCGCATCGTTCAGCTCTCGTTGGACACTTGGGTCTTGCCCCAGAACATCGTTGACGTGGTAACCGGCTACGTGCCGATTTGGGCGGAGTTGCATCCCGATGGCGTGGAGGGCTGCTACAGCCCGGAACAGGGTCTGGACGTGCCCTCGGTGTATGTCCACGATGACGAATGTTCGCTGTTGCTGCTCTCCCAGTTGCTGCGCGAGCCCGGACTGATCGACCGCGTGGAGGAAAAGAAATTCGAAGCGGCCGGCTATTACTACATCACGATGAAGAACGGCGAGCGGGCCCAGACTCATCTGACCGAAGCCAACCTCCGCCTCGTAGTGAGCGTGGCCAAGAAATACATCGGCCGCGGCATGGCCTTGCTGGACATGATCCAGGAGGGCAACATCGGTTTGATCCGCGCGGTGGAAAAGTTCGACTACCGCAAGGGTTACAAGTTCAGCACCTACGCAACCTGGTGGATCCGCCAGGCCATCACGCGAGCCATCGCGGACCAGGCACGCACGATCCGCATTCCCGTCCACATGGTCGAGACCATCAACAAGCTGATGCGGCACCATCGCCGCCTGCTGCAGGAAAAAGGCCGCGAGCCTTCCACCGAAGAGCTGGCGGAAGCCATGGAAATGACCCCCGAAAAGGTCGAGGAGATCCAGAAGATCTCTCAGGAGCCGGTCTCACTGGAAACACCCATCGGGGAGGAAGAGGACTCCTTCCTCGGGGATTTCATCGAGGACCGCACCACCTTGGCGCCGGCCGACGCAGCGTCGGCACAACTGCTCCGCGAACAGGTGCAGGAGGTACTGGATACCCTGACCGACCGGGAAAGTCGCGTGCTCAAACTGCGCTTCGGTCTGGAAGACGGCCGCACCCGCACCCTTGAGGAAGTCGGCCGCGAATTCGGGGTTACCCGCGAACGGATTCGGCAGATCGAGGCCAAGGCCATTCGAAAGCTCCGCCACCCCACGCGGTCCAAGAAGCTGCGCGACTATCTGGAATAATCCTGTCAATCGGGAATGTTTCTCATCTCGGGGCGGCGCTGGGCGCTGCCCCGCACATTTTCAGTTAGACGCGCTGCCGCTTACTGGCAGACTTTTTGTAAAACTGCCAAAGATTGTCGCCCGATATGCGGGCAAATCATCGACAATAACCCTATACTCCGCGCTGCATACCCAGGCTGGAACGGGTAAGGGAGGTAATGTCGGTGGAAGCGATGGAGTTCCCGATTTGTCAACAGTGCAACATCGGGTCGTTGGTGCCACTCTCGGACTATGGTGCGCAGGGTGCTCCGGTTCACTATAAGGCTTGGACCTGCACCAATCCCAGTTGCGGATACAACATCAAAATCCGCAACGGCGATATATTCGTCAACGAACCCATACGGGCGGGAAGGCACTGATCGCGGTCCCCCGCCCGAGTCGAATTTAACTGGCACGCCGCCGGAATCCCGGCGGAGTTGAATCGCGCGAACGAGCGAAAGTGGCGCGAGGAATAAACAGGAAACCGATATGCAAATTGGACTCGACTACATTCAGATGCGCACCCGGGCGCAATATTACGGGTTGCGCTGGGCCGGCATCTCTCTCCTTGCAGTCGGTGGCATCCTCGCCGCCGCCGGCATCGCCTACTACGGGTATCTCTATTTCCTGAGGGCCAGCCTGGATGATTACGACGCGCTGCGTCAAGACGCCACGTTGGTCCAGGCCGCCGCTCCTTCCGGCACTGAAGGCGGAACGGGCGCGTCCGTCGTTTCGCTGCCCGCCGGGGCGCACTCCCAGCGCCTGGCTGAATTGGGTTACACCGAGATGCCCAGTTCCGCAGCCTGGCCTGTCGGAACCCAGCCAGCGGCGTCCCGCCTGATCGTTCCCACGTTGGGGATTGACGCCAAACTGGATGCGGTCAGCGTCTCCGGCAGTTCCATCGCCCGTTACGCCGCTGCCGACAACCCTGCTGCCGGTTACGCTTCAGTGACCGCCAATCCTGGCGAACGCGGCGCCATGTGGCTGTTTGGACCCGCCGGCCCAGAGGTGGGCAGCTTTGGAAACCTCACCCGCGCGCCTCGTTTGATCACCGAGGGCGAAGAGTTGCTGATGTTCGTCAACACCTCGGATCGAAACTACCTCTATGCCGCCACGCACAGCGAAGTAGTCCGTGCTGCGGACCTCCGCCTGAACAGCAGTGATCGGGCCACCATCCACCTGGTAGTGCCCGTCCCCAGCGGCTGGTACGACCACTTCCTGATCCTGAGTGGAGAGTTGGTGGGGTTCCGGTAAATTCACCGCTGGTTGGCCGGAAGACTATCCGGCCTTGCCTCGCTTTTCTGCGGCTGGGGGCACCAGCCGCAGTTCGTATATGCGGCGTCCTCGCACCTGCGTGACCTCGATCGCGGTCTGGTCCGAAACCACCACGTCGCCCACGGACGGCATCCGTCCCAGCCGCGTGTAGACGTATCCTCCGATAGTGTTGACGTCGCCGGCTTCGAATTCCAGGCCCAGCACGCGGGCAACGTCTTCTACCGGCGCGGTCGCTTTGACCAGCCAGGATCCATCGGCGGCGGGCGCGAGCTCCTCGGCAGCAGCATCGTCGAATTCGTCGTCGATCTCACCGACGATTTCTTCCAGCACGTCTTCCAGGGTGACAATTCCCTCAACGCCGCCGTACTCGTCCACCACGATGACCATTTGCAGGGACTTCGAGCGCATCAGGTGCAGCAGATCGTCAACGGCCATATTTTCCGCCACGAATTCCGGCTCCCGCATGATGGCGTCGACGCTGGCTTCGGTCGCCCCGTCGGCCACCACCTTCAGGACGTCGCTGATGTGAATGATCCCTACCACGTTGTCCATCGTGTCACGGTAAACCGGCACGCGCGTATGCCTGGTGCTGACCAGCATCCGGACCAATTGGTCCATCGGAATCGTCACTTCCACGGCCTCAACGTCCAGCCGCGGCACCATGATGTCCTTGACGTCCAGATCATCCATGTGGCTGATGGACCGGACCATGTCGATGTCGTTGCGATCCAGGTTCATCAGTTCTGCGGGCGTCAGCGTCGACCCATCCGCGTGACCGTTCTCCGGATCACCGTCCGGACTTCCTTCCATGGCAATCGGCAAACTTGGGCCGCTTTCGGATCCAGCCCCGTTTCCGTCGCCAGTCCAGCGCCTGGGGTCCGCCACACGACGAGCGACCCGAGGGAATTGCCGGGCCCACAATCGGGCGCCGAGGTAAACACTCGCCAAAACTGCCGAAGTCGCCAGTACCGCGACCGCCAGCGCCATGATGGCCGGCGAGCCGTTGCCCAGCTGGTACGCGATGGACAGTGCAGAGCCGCCGGCTGTGGCAGCGGCGGCGACTAATAAAATCCCAATTGCCGGGGATGACGACCGGGCCAAAAAGACCGCAGAAGCCTGACTTTGTCGTCTGGACGCTACAGCGACACTAGCCCAAGCGAAAATCAGCAGCGAAGCTGCCAGGAACAATAACGGAGGTAAGCTACTATCAGTATCCAAGCCAGTGGCCCTCAACCGGCGCTCGCGGCACCGAGAGCGGGTCAGTCGCTCCCGCTTTGTTGTGGGAGGAGTCTAGCAGGAACGCCAACGGCGCGTCTACCCTCCGGGACATCGCGGGTAACCACGGCCCCCGCTCCGGTGGCCGCTTCATCTCCCACGGTGACGGGGGCGATCAGCATCGTGTCGCTCCCGATGAATGCGCTTCTCCCGATCACCGTCCGGTGCTTATCTACCCCGTCGTAGTTGCAGGTGATGGCGCCGGCGCCGATGTTAACGCCGTCCCCGATATCGGCGTCGCCCAGATAGCAGAAGTGGCCAGCGGCGGTACCTGAGCCCACCCGGCTGTTTTTCACCTCTACGTAGTTGCCCAAATGCACCCCCGCCTCAATCACCGCCGCGGGGCGCAGGTGGGAATAGGGGCCTATGCTTACGTCAGAATGTACTCGAGCCTCCTCCAAGGTTGAGGCCACGATGCGGCAACGGTCGCCGACAACGGTATCGCTGATAACGGAATTGGGGCCGATTTCGCATTCCTCGCCGATGACGGTGCGACCGGTGAGCATCGTATTGGGCAACACTACGGTGTCCAACCCTATCGACACGTCGGCGTCGATGTAGGTGGTGGCTGGGTCAACGATGGTAACGCCCTCTCTCATCCAATGGCAGTTGATGCGGTCGCGGAGCACAGTCTCGACGGCGGACAACTGGAGACGGTCGTTGACGCCCATCGCTTCGTCGGCCCACGCTATCGGCAGGGCGGATACGGCGTCGGCCCCCATGGCCGCCAGCGCGGTCAGGTAGCGCTCGCCGGACTGCGCCGGACGGACTAGGTGAACCATGTCGGCCAGCCAGCGGCCGTCGAAGCAGTACACCCCGGTATTAACCTCTGCCGGGCCGATGGCGTCGTCCTGCCGTTCTGACGCTTCCTCAATGGCAATGACCGGACCGGACGGGCCGGCGGAGCCAACCCTCTTTATGTGTCCCAAGTCAGGAGCGAATGCGTCAGCCGCGGAGAGGATGGTCATGCGCCGGCTGCTGCAACTCGCGTGGTCAGACATCAGATCGCGCAGCGACTGGGGCCGCACCAGCGGAGTATCACCGGCCAGCACGACCACCTTAGACGGCACGGTGGGCAGCGTTGCCAGCGCACAGGCAACGGCGTGGGACGTTCCTTCCGGGGTTGGCTGCACCGCACACGTTATCCCACTGCCCAACACGGCAGAAATTGCCGCGCCGTTTTCCGGGGAAACCACGACGATGATGTCCTCAATCCCGCATTGGGCCAGCAGCTCGACGGGATAGCTGATCAGCGGTTTGCCGGCGGCGCGGTGCAGCGGCTTGGGCAGCCGTGACCGCATTCGGCTGCCGCGACCTGCCGCCAGGATCACGCCCACGGCATCGGTGTCAGATTTGATCACGTTCATGCGCCTGCCTCGTGCTGGTCAGCTGTGTCGGGCATTGTTGCGCCGGATTATAGCAGCGCGGAAAATCCATCCTGGATGCCAACTTACTGGCATCATGCCGCAGGGAATAGCTGAGACCTGCACGCGCTTCACAGGACGAAGAGCCAAACCGCCGCGCCGATGAGCAACCCCAACAGCAATCCGCCGGCGTGATTGACCCGAACCGCCGTGGATCCGTAACCCAGACGCTGCTCCAGTCCCCGTCCAAAGATGCCCACGCTGATCACGCAGATGACGCCGACGAAGGCCAGTGGACCGTACACCAGGGCCGGCGTTTCCGCGTCCTTGAACAGCCACGCCAGACCGATGAGCAAACCCAAGGCGCTCAGCGAGAGGGCCATGCGCAGCAAGCCGATGCGAAAGCCCCAACCCATCAGGAAACACCAGCCGGCCAGGCCCAGCAAATGCCACGGAGAGTCAAACAGTCCGAAAATCACCCGCCGATTGTGCGCCTTCACCGCCGGCGATGCAACCAATCGCGGCGTACCCGGGCCAACGTCGCTTTTTAGGCTATATGGCACAATGGCAGAAACGATTTTCAGGATAATGGCACCATGAACAACAGCCTCATCCGGGCCGACGGACGACGATGGGACCAGGCACGCAGCGTCCGCATCACGCCCGGCTGCCAGCCCTACGCTGAAGGGTCCGCCATGATCGAAATGGGCAACACCGCAGTCCTGTGCGCTGCGTCCGTAGAGGAACAGGTGCCACGGTGGATGCAGGGTCGTGGTGCGGGGTGGGTGACAGCGGAATACGACATGCTCCCCCGCGCCACGTCCACCAGGCGATCCCGCGACCGCGACTCCGGCAGAACCGCCAGCCGATCCCAGGAGATTCAACGCCTCATCGGCCGGTCGCTACGCGCCGCCACCAATCTGGAAGCCCTGGGCGAACGCGCCATCTACCTCGATTGCGACGTGCTCCAAGCCGACGGCGGCACCCGCACCGCCGCCATTACCGGCGCCTTCGTGGCCCTGCATCTGGCTTTGCGGTCGCTGGTCGAAGCGCAAAAACTGGATCGAGTTCCTCTACTCTGCTCCGTGGCGGCCATCAGCGTTGGCCTGGACGGGGACAAGCTGCTGCTCGACCTCGATTACTCCGAGGACTCCACCGCCGACGCGGACTTCAACATCGTCCTGACCGACGCCGGTTCAGTGGTCGAAATCCAGGGAACCGCAGAAGGCAACCCCTTCCCGCGCCAGAGGGTGGGCGAGGCCCTGGCCCTGGCCGCCCGCGGCATGGAATCGCTATTCTCGGCCCAACGGGCTACTCTCGGCTGACCCTTTTACAGCCTGTCGCAAGGCATCATTGATCCGGCCTTGCCAACCTGGACCGCCTTCCAAAAAATGTGCCAGCAGTTCAATATCCAGCTCAATGCTGACCTCCCATTTGTTCAGTCCTTCCTGCTGATGCCGGCGACGCAAATCCTGGGCCACTAGGTGGGGATGAACCTCAATCGCCGGCCGTGAGCGGGCCAACGTCTCGGCGGTCCATTCCGGGTTGTCCGGATCCCTGGCGATGCCAACGTTGATAGCAATTTCTTCGCCATACTGCGCGGCAATCTCGGAAAAGGTCAGTTTGCTTGCTACCAGCTCACTAAAACGCTGGGTAGTCAAATCAGGGTCCTTCGTCATACGTGATCACCTCTGTGGCGCCCGCGCGACGCAGACTGATGATACGGGTATTATCTCCCCTCACCGTATAAATAACGGTGTGCAGGCGCGCACCAATATAGCCGATGGCGCGCCAACGCATTTCACCGTAGCGTGGACTCGGCTCGATTACCGCCGTTGCCCACTCAAAAGATTCTTCCACTTCCGCGAAATCAAGCCCATGTTTGTCGCGGTTCTCCTTACGTTTTTGCTCATCCCATTCGTAAGGCATATTTCATTCATTTCATGGTCCTCAGTGAATGGAGTAGCAGCGGCAAATCCATTTTATGCTGCCACCGCCCCTTCAGCATCCAGCACCGTCAGCTCGTAGCCCAGATCCCGAAGCGGCCCCTCGACCCGCTCCCGATCGCCTACCACTAACACCCGCAAGCGATCCGCAGTCAGATATTTCGCTCCCACCCGTTGCGTATCAGCCAGGCTGACCCCTTCCAGTCGTTGCTCGAACGTCTGGAAGTAGTCCGTTGGGAGATCGAACTGAACCAGCGGTATCAACTGGCCCAACAACTGCGCGGGTCGCTCGAACCCCGACGGGTAGCCCAACCGCAGCCCGTTCCGCGCGTTTTCCAACTCTTCCGCGGTGAGCGGCCTCCCACCGCTGATGTCTTCGAACTCTCGCAGCGTCTCAACCACCGCCTCTCGCGTCACCTCGGTCTGCACGCTCCCGCCGGCGGACAGCAGCGACGGCGCGTTGTACCACGATATGCCTGAGTTGTAGCCGTAAGAGTACCCTTTGTCCTGGCGCAGGTTCTGGTTGAGCCGAGCGGAGAACTGCCCGCCGAACGCGTAGTTCAGCACGGATAACGGCATGTGATCGGCGTGATTGCGCTCCACCAGCGGCATCCCCGCCCGGATCACGGACTGGGCGGCGCCCGGCTTATCGATGAGGAACAGACGTGTACCTGTCACCGTACAGCCGTCAAGCCCGTTTACCCCAGCGACGCCGTCCGTTGTCGCCGACCAATCGCCGAAACACTCCTCAGCCGCGGCCACTGCTTCCTGTAGGCTCACGTCACCGGCCACCAGCAAACACACCCGGTCGGGCCGTAGCGCCTGACCGTAGCGCTCGACCAGGTCGTCCCGCCGCGCCGCCGATACGGTAGCCTCGTTCCCCAGGTTGGAGTGTGCGTAAGGCGATTCCGTCCCGAAAACCAGCGCGCCAAAGTTCGATTCTGCTACAAATCCGGCGTCGTCGCGGGCCCGGCGGAGGTCGGTCAACCGCTCGCGCCGCACTCGTTCCACCTCGTGGTCCGGGAAACTGGCGTTGCGCGCTACATCCGCAGCCAGTCCCAGCGCGTGCACCCAGTGCCGGTTCAAAGTCTCAGCGGTGAGCAACGTGATCTCTTTGCGAGCTTCGACCGCAAGCCTTGAGCCAATATACTCGAAGGCGGCAGCGATTTCCTGGCTGCTCCGGTTCGCCGTGCCTTCGTCCATCAAGGCAGCCATGAACGACGTCAAGCCCGGGAGACTCGTGGGATCTCCGATTGCGCCGGTTCGCGCCAACAACGCAAAGGTCACCAGCGGAGTTCCCGGCTTGTTCACCGCCGTCACTTCCATCCCGTTGGCCAGCCGAGCCCGCTCCGGGACCGGGGGCGCAAACAACGGTGCAGGCCCGCCGGCCGGTTGCTGATTCCGATCCAAGGTCACCGTGGCGGTGCTCAGCGACCGTTCCGGGTAAACCCGCATCCGCACCTGCCCAGCCTCCATGATTTGGCTGTGCGCCTTCATCACGTCATCCAGGGTGACCCGGCGATATTGGTCCATCACCCGGTTCAGTCCGTCCGGGTCGCCGGTGAACACGTTGAAGTAATTGAGGGCATCAGCCCGACCGCCGAATCCTCCGACCCGAGAAAGCGTGCGGTAATGCTGCATTTCGATGCGATTGACGGCTCGCTCGAACTCCTCCTCCGTCGGAGGGTTGTCCGCGACGCTGCCCAGCACCGCTTCGGCCGCCTCCTCAACCTCGTCCAAAGTGTGACCCTCCGCCGGCGTCAGTTCCATGCGGAACTGCCCCGCGATTTCGGCGGCGTGGTAGCCCACCGAGGCGGATCGCGCTATCTGCTTTTCGTAGACCAGGGTGCGGTACATCCGGCTGCTCTGCCCGTCGGACAATATTGCGCGCAGGATGTCGCCCGCGTCGTCGTCGCCCGAGAAGTTCGCCGGAGCCAGCCACGCCGCGTAGATGCGGGGCAGCGTGACCCGGTCGGTCATCTCCAAGTCCACCCGGCCCGAGAGCAGCGAGTCGGCCCTTTCGATGCGGCGCACGCTCGGCCCGGGATCCAGGTCAGCGAAGTAGCGATGCGCCAGGTCCAGGGCTTCGGTCGTGTCAATGTCGCCCGCGATGGCCAGGCTGGCATTAGAAGGCGAATAGTACCGGCGGAAGAAGTCCATCACGTCGTCCAGGCTGGCGGCGTCCAGGTCCTCCTGGGATCCGATGGTCATCCAGTGGTAGGGATGCGGAAGCGGGAACAGCGACTGCTGGATGTGCCACTGGGCCATCCCATAAGGGCGGTTTTCATAGCTCTGCCGCCGCTCGTTTTTCACCACGTCGCGCTCGGTATCGAACCCGTCCTGGTCCAGCGCGTCAAGCAGGAACCCCATCCGGTCCGCCTCAAGCCACAATGCCAGTTCCAGGTAGTTTGATGGCACGTCCTCCCAGTAATTCGTCCGGTCCCCCGTGGTTGACCCGTTCAGCGTCGCCCCGATCTTCTGCAAAGGCTCGAAGTGGCTGGCCTTGTGGTGCCGCGTTCCCCGGAACATGATATGCTCGAAGAGATGAGCGAAGCCGGTGCGCCCGACCTCCTCGTCCTTGGAACCCACGTGGTACCACACGTTGACCGCCGCCACCGGTATTGATCGGTCCTGGTGGAGGATCACATCCAGACCGTTGGGCAGCGTGTGTTTCTCAAAAGCGATGCCAGCCATAACCACTTCCTTTCGCCATGTTTGTATCCGGATGCAACAGGCGCGGACATTGTAGCACCGGGCCGCGCCCTGCATGGTCGGATGCGATAGGCCATGAGTAACCGCTACGTGCCCCACTCACCGATATGCTGTACGAAGTTGAAGTAGTCGCCGACGGCAACAGCCCCATGGACCTCAACCGGGTCTTTGATCTCCTGACCGACCCGCAGCCCATCCTGCGCGTCCTGGCGCCGAATCCCATGGGCGAAGACGTCTGGTGCGAAGTCGTCGGATGGGAGAACGGCGAGCCCTGTTCCGCCATGGCCGCGCTATCTGAGGACTCGGGCGAGGGAGTGATCATGTTGATCTACGGCGGCGAGGACGGCATTCGCCTCCGGCCTGCCGACAGCGCCGAGGATTGGGGTGTCGCCGCTTCCTGTCAGTGGGGAGAAGCATGTTTGATGCTGGGCAGCGACGTCCGGATCGAATACGTCCCGGCGGAGTGGGACTACTCCCAGCACCCGCACTGATCCCGCGCTGCGTTACCCAGTCGCATCGCCCCCTTCGGCGGCCTGCGGCTCTATCACGAACTCGGCTCCAGCACTGGTTCCCAACGCCGGGATCCCGCAATCGTTTCCGCTGTTCTGGCGTTTATCACTTGAATCGCAAATCGGAAAGGTTCGTTCTTGCTGCGCGTGGCGATACCGGCCGGCCGCGAGATTCCCTTAACCTCTACCACCCAGACAGGCGTGTCCGGGGGCGGCAGCAACGGACTGGATGACGAGGTCTCGCGCAGCAGGTGCACATCGTAAGATCGCAGGGTCGTCAGGCAACTTGCCCACACCCTCTCAATCTCTGTCGCCGAAACTCCTGGGACAGACATTGCCAGCCGTTCGGTCGCCAACTGCTCCGCTTCGTGACGGCTGATCAGCTCGGCTCGGTCGTTGACGTCTTCCAACGCTCCACAAGTGCCACTGACAGCCGCTTCCGGAGCTCCCCCGCAGGCGGCTGCAAGCGCCAGGATCAATGCAGGTGGCAGGAAGACTGCTCCACAGCGCTGCCTCTTCCCAATGAGGCTAATCACTCCTCACCCGTCTCTGCCGATTGGACCTCGCCGTTTTGCGGTTCGTCGTCCCATCGGTCCGGTTGCGGCCTGATTTCCGCGGTCAGCGTCGCCAACACGCCAGGCAGATCGCGCCGGTAACCTCCCGAACGGTCCTTGCGGGGCCGCAGGCGGGTGGTGGGGCCGCCCGCGAGTTGGCGATACAGTTCGTCGCCGTCGTTCTCCAGGCAGTCGTCCATTGCGAGGGCCGCCACGTAGGAGCGCCGGGCTGTTGACGTCGACTGGCGCTGCATTATCTCCTGGTACAGCCGCCAGCAGGCCGGGCTTTCCAGGGCGTCTCGGGAACAGAGCAGCGCGACGCGGTCGAAGTCCCGAAATCGAGTCATCGGGGGTATTACCGAGGTGTTGTATGCCGCCTCTTCGTCATCCGCCAACAGGCTCCAGCACTGCAACCCCATGGACCTCAGCTCCGTTTCCAGCCACCTGACGATGGTGTCGTCCACCACCGAGCCGATCAGCAGGACCCGCCGGTGTGGCGTCGTCTGATCCCCGAGCCTCGCCCGGCTTCCGATGAATTCCGGCGGAACTCCTGCCGGCCGCAGGAAGGACTCGGGAATGCCGCCGTTGGAGCGCGCCAGCGTGTCCGCCCCGACAATGCTGGGTCCGTCATGACGCAGCGTTTCCAGTCCCAGGGCGCAACTCAGATCGCAGTCGGCGAACAGCGTCATGTCGAGGACGACTTCCTCCAGCAGCGTCCGGTCCAGGCGGGTGCGCACCAGCGTCGCCCGCCGCAGATCGCATCGGGTCAGGTTGGCCACGTCCAGGCACGCCGCGCTCAGCTTTGCCCCGCTCAGGTTGGCGTCGGTCAAATCCGCCATAGTGAGGTCAGCTTCCGTCAGGTCCGCGCCGGCCAGGTTTGCCCCAACCAGCGTCGCGAACGCGATGTCGCAGTTGGAAAGGTCTGCGCCCCGCAGGTCTGCGCTGTCAAAGTTGCTGCCTCTGAGATCGGAACGCAGAAACGACGCCTCCGCTGCCTGGCACTCTGCGAAATTTGCCCGATTTAGGTTGCAACGGGTGAGGAACGCCCCGCGCAAACGGGCTCCGCCAAAGTTGGCATGCCGCAGGTCCGCCCGGGTCAGATCGATCTGGGTCAAATCGTCGAACCCCAGATCGACGCCGGGCATCCTAATCCCGCTGAGATACGCGCCTGACAGGTCCATTCGCGGGCGGCTTTGAAAATCGCGCGCCCGCCAGCGCGCTATGGCAAACGTTCGCCTTTTGGCGATGGCAACGTGCTCAGGATTCGCCAAGCAATTGCTCCGGCGGCTGGGTGTTTACCGTCAGTCGTCGCCGACCGGAAGGGCGGCCTCTCTCCCCGTGAAGGCCGGCATCACTTCGTCAGCAAAGATGGACAACTGGTTTCTGAACTCGTCCCACGGCATCCCTTCCGGCCACTGGAGCACGATGTCCTCCAGCCCGGGGTACTTCTCCTCGATTTCCCGCAGGAAACCGATGAAGTCGTCCGGATTGCCGCAGAACCACGCCTTCTGGTCCACGCCGTCCTCTATGCGCGGTGTCCGCGCCGGCGCTCCCGGCGTGCCCCAGGGCCGGCCCTGCTCGTCGGTATACCGGACGAACCCGAAGGGGGCGAACCACTTGTACCGCTCGTCGTGGAAGGGGCGCACCCTCTCGATGGCCTCTTCCCGGCTGCCGGCGATGTAGAAACCGAACCCCAGCGCCATGTCGCCGCCCAGGGGAATGTCACGGCCCGCTTCCGTAGCAGCGTCGTGATACTGGGTGATCATCTGCTCCGCGTACCGCTCGCCGGTCAACGCCACCATCGCCTTGATACCGCGCTCGGCGATATAGTTCAACGTCCGCCCGCTGGCGATGGGCTGCCAGATCTCCACGGGCCGGCTGACCGGGCGTGGCACCATGGTGATCTCTTTCAGGTCATAGCCGCGATAGGGCACCTGCGGGGGAATGGTGTAATACTTGCCGGAATGGCTCCAGGAATCCTCGTTGAAAGCCTTGAGGATGACCTCCATCTGCTCCAGGAAGAGCTCGCGGTTGGCGTCGTTGTCGATAACCGGCGCGCCGAAAGTCTCCACTTCCCGCGCGTGATAGCCGCGGCCCACGCCGAAGATCATGCGCCCGCCCGTGAGGATGTCGGCCATGGCGAAGTCTTCGGCCACCCGCAGCGGATGCCACATGGGGATGATGTTGAACGCCTGCCCGAACTTCAGGTTCTTGGTCTGTCCCGCCAAGTGCACGCCCATCAGGATCAGGTTGGGGATGCACTCATAACCTTCGTGCTGGAAGTGGTGCTCCGCCATCCACATGCAGTAGAACCCGCGCTCATCCATGTGCTTGGCCAGCGCTTCCGCGTGATCGTAGGCCTGGATCAGCTGTTCGTTGCTGTAGCGGCGCTGGTCGGCCGGCGTGCCGTCCGCGCCCACGTTGTCCAGGTCGATCTGCCCCACGTACAGAACCGAAAACCGCTTAATCATCCAATCAGCGCTCCGCTCGAATAAGAATCGCGGCGCATTATAGCATGGGGCCGGCGGACGGCGTTTTCAGCGCGGCGGCGCTCCCGCGGCCAGAGGCGCAGCGCGTTGGTAGGTATGAGGCGTCCGGCCACGGGATCTACGGCTAGCAGCGCCTCTTCCAGCGTGACCACGCCAAGCAAAATTGGCTCGCCCGCTTCGGCAAAGATCACCGGAGTGGAAAATTCCAGCCCTTCAAGCCTGATCATGGTTTTTCCGATGTCCACCAGGGCGTTGCTTCCGTCGGCCAGTTCGGACTGTACGGTGCGTTGCACCGGCACGCCCAACCGCTGCAACGTGGTCCTGGGAATCGCAGTGAAGGTTGAGCCGGTGTCCACGATTGCGTCGACGTCTTCGAACCTACGCCCTTGCGGGTCTCCGATGCCTATGGTGACCACTACGGTTCCCATCGCGTTTCCCCTCATTTGATCAGGTCCGTGGGTTATCGGTCATGGTGGTGATGGTTTCTTCGTAGCGCCGCTGGATTTCCTCTTCGTCGGCTTGGGGATTTTGCTGTCGAAGCAGGTGTTTGATTCCGGCTTCGCGGCCTTCTTCGCGGCCCTCTTTGCGGCCGTCGGAACGTATAGAGTCGAAAAGGTCGCGCTTGATTTTTTGCAGCACCATTTTCAGCGTCTCCAGGAGCAGCACGTAGGCATAAGAAAGCGGCGGAACGCCCAGCGCGTTTGCGGTGGCGTTGCCGATGGCAATGGACCCGGCGTGAATGTCGTCCCTGAACCAGTGGACCATCACCATCACGGCGGTGGCAAGCACAGTGTACTCAAAGGCGTGTTCCTGGGCAAACGAGATCGTGTAGCGCCAGTCGGGGTTTTTGAGGTCGATATTGGCCAGGTCGAGTCGGACGATAGCCGCTATGGCCAGGCCGGCGGACGCCGCCGGGATCAGCTTCCAAACATGGTTGATTTGGCGAATCAATTGGCGGTCGTCCTCGTATTATCCTTCGGTTGTATCCGCCGCTCGGCAAATGCCGTTTGCCTATCATGTGCGCTCTGGTGTCATTTGGGCAAGCTAAGGTTGTCGTACCCATGCGTAATGACCAGAATGATCACTGGCAAGCACGTAGTCACCAACTCTCGGGTCAAGCCGCTTGGGTACGCAGTCTTCAAAGCTGAACACCCACTGTCTTCCGTCCACAGGCATAGATGGGTGGACAACTCCGTTTGTGTATTTGATCCCATTGCCAGCTGGTGGTAACCATATCATCGTGTCGCCGGCGAACCTATCCAAGTGAGATGCAGCAACTTTCAGAAAATTATCCGTGTCCCCGTCCTCACGGTCATGCTGACGTTCGCAAGCGAGTGCATCCTCTGGCGGGTCTATGCACCGGACTTCTACAAGGCCACCGCCAGCGTTCGTCAAGACTGCCACACGACCATGTCCTTTTTGACGCAAATAATCGGCTGCAACAATTGCTGCCTGTTGAGCAGAGACGAAACGCCAGAGAGATATGTCCATGAGTTTGGTAGGCAATTCTGACACCTGCCTCGGACTCAGGCCGCTGCTCTCGAGAATTTGTGCAACTGCACCCCTTTGTACTTCGTTGAGGTTAGAGCCCGACAAAATTTGGTTCACTGCTTCTCGTTGATGCGAGTTCAGTCCGCTTGAGTTAATCGCCTCTGCGACTTCTTCCTCCTGCGTCGTGTTGAGGGTGGAATTCTCCAAAATTTCGTTCACGTCTTCCTGTTGCTTTCCGTTCAGCCCTCGCCCATGGTAGTCCAAGGCTACCTTGCTAGCGACCATAACCGCTCCCAATGTCGCCAGCGTCAAAGCGGCGTTTGGCAGGAACTGCCACGCCGGCGCCGAACCGGCGAACCAGTTTCCCACGGCTGCGATGACTGCCAAAATTTCACAAGCAATTCCTCCCACCATCCATCCCGACCGAAAGATCAACCTTATGTTCGTCATTTAATATTGCTCCATTACGCATTTTGCTGCGCCGGCGATAGGGATGGTTGGACCAGCTGCCGAATTGGTGTTCTAAATTTTACCCTATTCGGCCATTTGCCGCGCCGCCGGTGTCAGGTCGCTCAACAGCTCGCCTACAACCGCCGGTTGCTCACCACAGGCTCCGATGCCAACAGCCGGCGCAGCCCGTCCAGGTTTGGCAGGCCCAGGATCTCCGACAACCCGTCGTCCAGGCGGCGGCGGGCGAGGCAGTCAGCCATCGCCGGCAGACGCTCAAATTCGCCCTCCGCAACATCGTCAAACAGATGCGACAGGGCATGCAACTGCTCCGAGGCGAGGGCGCGCAAGTCCAGCACCGGCAGCTGTTCCAGATCGGCCTTTTTCATGCCGACCCAACTACCTTCCGTGCTGGTGCGCTGCGCCAACAGGGTCAACAAGCCGAGGCTGGAGTTCAGCCACACAACCAGGGCCTTTTCGTGAAGAACTTCATCAACCTTGACCGGCCACCACACGTTTGACAATACCCTGGTATCAGTTCGGGTTGCGATGACTCTCGTAGTATTCAGCCGCAACCTTTCGGCAATAAGCAACCGGGCGGCTTGCAGCCAAAGGTGTTCGCCATATCCCGGACGCTGTCCTCCTCTGGGCGCGACCAAAGGTGACAGATAAGCGTCCGGGGTGCATACCAAAGTCCTGCGCTGTTCGGTATCGTGCCCCTCCACCATCGGATATGCGGTTTGAACCGCAGTCCGCTCGAACCCGTCGACCAGACGCCGCCGGTCCGGGCCAACCCTGCCGAGTTGATCCAGGGGACATAGGGGAATTTGGCCTACAGCCGACTCTCCGGGAACCCACGCCTCACCGTCATCCAGCAGGCGCAGGGCGCTGCGGGTAAGGTCGGCACGGGCGAACTGCACGCCGGCCCACTTGCCGTTGATGATTTTGGACTCCGGGATGGATACCAGTTCGCCAACGTGCCGGCCGTCAACTTCCACCAGCGCGGCGCCGGCCGCTTCCAGGTTGGCCGGCGTAGTATCGGCGATGGCTTGGGCGGTGCGGTGGGCATCCAGCACGCCGTCGGGGTTTTGCCACAAGCTGACGAAAGTAGTGCGGTGTTCGCCTTCGCCGCTATTTTCTGACGGCCGCCGTGTTGCGATCAGCAGCGCTTCGGACAAATCAGTGCTGTCGGAGAAATTCCAGCGGTCCGGATCGTGCGAAACGATCACCAGGTCCAATTTGAAATCCCGCTCAATCAAATAGCGGGTTTGCTGCCAGGATGGGCCGGTGCATACCGTAGCCGGCAGAACCAGGGCCAGGCGTCCTTCGCCGGGGCGCAGTTTCGGGGATGCCGCGACCACGAAAGCGGCGCCGAGACCGGCGGTTGCCGTCGCCTGCCGTGACCTGAGGCGTCGGGACAGTTCGTTTTGCAGCTTGCGGCGGTCGGCGGCGGGCAGGCTGCCGAACAGCAAATTGCCGCCCACGGAGCGGGTGAATGGCGGGTTCATTATCGCCAGGTCCAGCTCTGGCAGCGTGGCGACTTCATCCTGTTGGACTCCGTCAGGCCCGCCGCCGTACACTCGCCCGGCCTCGCGAACCGTTCGTCCGCCGGCGCCCATGGAGTCCGGGGACAGCGCGAACTGCACCGCCGCCTGGGATTCCCCAAGAAAGTCCAGCGAACCTAGCGATACGTCGTTGCCGTCGGCCCCCAGCGGCATCACGTAGAGGTTCATGCGGTCAAACTGGATGTCGGGGTTCAGCATCGCCAGGCTGGTGGCAGCGAAATGCACGGCGGAGAGCTGCACGTCGTAGCCGTGCAGGGCCTGCTCCACCATCGCCTTGTGCAGGGCCGGAGCGTTCCGGCCGCCGGCCTCGGTGTGCCGCCGTTCCGCTTCTGCGGCCACGGCCATCAGCAGCGTACCGGTGCCGCAGGCGATGTCGGCCACGTTCAGGGACGCGGGGAACTCGTGGTCGCTCCAGTCAGCGCCCGCCGGCCAGTTGTGGAACACCAGCCGAGTGAGCAGCGTCGCCGCCGGAACCGAGGTGTAATAAGCGCCGGTGAACTTGGCGTCGGTGAGCAGAGTGTGGAACAGTCGGCCGGACAGGTCATGTCCTTCCAGGCGGCGGGTATCGTCAATGGCCTTGAGCAGGGGATCGAGAACCGGGACGTGCCAGTCGGTGGGAGCGTCGATCAGTATGTCCAGAATGGTGGCCGCCAGGTCAAAAACCGGCACGTAGTCAATGTTGTCGCAGATGTAACGCCAAGCCCGGAACAAGCCGGGGATGCCGTCGCGCCATGCCTCGGTCACCCCCGCCACGTCGTCGTGTTTTTCGGCCAGTCTGAGGTGAAAAGCCAGTGCGTTAAACACCACCAGGCAACCGATGCGCAGGGCTTTGGCGCGGTCGCTTTCCTGGTCGGTCTGGGCGATGACGTCCCGGACGCGGCGGGCGGTTCGCGCGTGGGTGGCGAGTTTCACCGCCGACTGTTCTACCGCGTGCTCAATGACGGCGGCGGCGGCCACCACGCGGTCGGTGCCCTCAATCTCCAAAGGCAGCACGCGCAACTGGTCGGCAATGTCGGCGGGAGAACCAAAGCGGGAACGGCGTTCTGCCGTCGGTTCACCCCTGGAACCGTGGAGCCACCATTCCAGATCGCCCGCGTTCTCAAGCCCTTCGCGGGTGTCGTCCAGGTATTTCAGCCCTGCGGGGTAGAGAACACCGATAACCCCCAATGCGTCGGGGAACTGCTGCAGGCGAGTGTCCAGCTGACTTTCCAACTGGCTGACGGAATCTTCCCACTTGCATTCCAGCAGCACGGTATCGCCGGTCTTCAGGGTGACGCGGACATCAGGGGTTGCGCCGCGGCTCCGACGTTCCGCGCGGGCCGAGACACCCTGGTCGCGGAGCAGTTGGGCGAGCAGCGTATTGACCGCTTCCTCACGGATAGTGTCCCGGCGCGCCGGGTCGAGCGAATCGCCGTTGCTGTTTCGTCGTGATCTTGGCAAAGCGGGTCTTCCTTGTATTTCGAGGCATCATAGCCCGTGCGCAGCTGCGGCTTCAATCGCGCGCCGTCACGACTGCCAACCCGCTATAATCGTTGCATTCCAATGCTCCACCGGGAGGCCATCCCATGGATTCGACCCGCTGCCCGAAGGATGACGACACCGAGGCCAAAATCGCGTTGCTGCTGGAGTTCAAAGAGCTGGCCGGGCGGATGCGTCGGGAATACCCGTCGCTGACCAAGCAGCATCCCGAGCATTGGGCGGCCCTGGTGCCCAGCGGTGAAATGTTCATTGCCGCGACAATGCATGAGCTCTTTGCGATACTGGATGAGAAGGGACTGCGATACGGACCCAACGTCGTCGTCGAGTATTTGGACCCCAATCCGAGGTCGACAATATGATCCGGGGGGATTTTGAATCGGGCGGACTCCCTGTCGTGGAAGGTTTCCTGACGCTGCCCCGGTTCAATGTGTCCACGGGGATAACATTTTTGGTTGACACCGGGGCGTATGCGACGTGCATTCACCCGCGGGACAGCGAGCGGGTTTCACTTCCTTTTGACTTGCTGGAACGCCCGGTTCCGTCTGATGGGGTGGGCGGCACGGCAACGTATTTCCTGGAGCCGGCTACCCTGGAATTCATAGACGGCGACGCCAGGGAAATTCGCAGATACGAAATTGACGTGCGCATCGCAAGGCCGGCTCCGGACCCGAGGCACAGCGTAAACCGGCTCCATTCTCTGCTGGGCCGCGACATCATAGACCGCTGGCGTATGCTGTACGACCGGACGGACAATCTGTTGGAGTTCACGGTTCCGCTATAATCCTCCCATTCCAAAGCATAGAGAAAGGGAGGCAATCCCATGGATTTGACCCTGAATGGTAAGGTTGCGATGATCACCGGCGGCAGCCGCGGTCTTGGACGGCAGTGCGCCCTTGCCCTGGGACGCGAGGGCTGCGCCGTGGCCATTTGCGGACGCGACGGCGACACGGTTGAAAAGACGGTATCCGAACTCGCCGGTTTGGGCGTGAAGGCCAACGGCAGCCAGGCCGACGTGACCAATCCCGAAGACGCCGAGCGGTTCCTCCAGGAGACCACCGCCGCCCTCGGCGCTCCCGACATACTGGTGAACAACGTGGGCGGCCGCCGCGGCTCCGTCCTCTTCGACGAGACCTCCATGGAACAGTTCCTTGAGGGCTTGGAAGTGAACCTCATCTCGGCCGTGCGGATGACCAAGCTGGCTCTGCCGCACATGCAGGCGCAGGGTTGGGGCCGTGTGATCAACATATCGTCGATTTACGGCCGCGAGCACGGTGGCTCGGTGGACTACATGACGGGGAAGGCGGGAATGATCGCCTTTTCGAAGCACCTGGCCCTGCAGTTGGCGCAAACCGGCGTGCTGGTGAATTGCGTCGCGCCCGGCAGCATCGACTTCCCCGGCAGCACCTGGGACCGCTTCCAGCAGAACAACACGCCTGAGGTCGTCGCCGAGTTCATCGATCGCAACCTGCCCATGGGCAAGTTCGGTTGGCCCGAGCCCATCGGCGAAACGGTGGCGTTCCTGGCTTCCGACCGCGCCGGCCTGATCACCGGAGCCTGCATCAACGTCGATGGCGGCCAGTCCAAGTCACTGTTCTAACCCCTTCTCGTTTGATGGGAGAGGGCTAGGGTGAGGGTGGCTACGCCGGCTGGTGCGCCGTCCCCACGAACTCCAGCCAGGCCTGCACGCACTTCTCCGGCGCCGAATGCTGGACATAACCACCGGCACCGGGCACCCGCGCCAATCGGCAGTTGGGCATCATCTCAGCCTGACCCTGCGCACGGTCGGGGATGTCCCCTTCGCTCAGCTCGCCGACCATTGCCAACGCCGGGGTCTGGATGGTGGGCAGCTTTTCGGACAGGTTCTGGGTGCCCAGGTAGGCCAGGGTTTCCAAAACCACGTGGCGGGCGGTCCGGCCCATCTGCTGGATGTACCACTCGTGGTGTTCCGGCGCGGCGTCGGCACTCACCCGACGGCCCCCGGTGGCCCGCGCCCAGCCTTCCACGCCCTCTTCCGCCACCAGCCGGTAGTAGTTCTGGTAGGTGTCAACGCCGGTGAAGTTGTAGGGCGACGTACAAGTGGTGACCGTGTGCAGCCGCTCCGGGTACTGGTAGGCGAACTGCAAGGCGATGGTGCCGCCAATCGTCTCGCCGATCAGGTGCACCTTGTCCAGTTCCAGGTAATCCAGCAGGTTGCGCAGGTCGCCGGCAAAACTCTCCAGTGACCAATCGTATCCGGGCTCCGGCACGGTCGAACGGCCGAAACCGCGCATATCCACGCGGATCACGCGGTATTGCCGGGCCAGCAGCGGCGGCCACGCGTACCACAGTCGCCCGTTCTTGGCGTTGCCGTGATGCAGCACGATGGTTTCGATGGTCTCCGGATCACGCCAAGGGTCAGTAAAGTTGTCGTCGTCGTAGTACATCTCCAGGTCGCCGGGCAGCTTTGCTATGGCCATGGTTCTCTCCTGCGTATGATCGCCGGTTTGCGTCGATGTCCCTACCCACCAGCGGGTGCGCTGAGATCGGGGCTACACCCCGAGAGCACCGCCGGGAGTCTGGTCTGCCAACGGGATCTGCACGCTGATTCGGTCCACGTCGCCCACGCTGCGGGTGGTGTGACCGCGGCCGGTCAGATCTTCGCAGAGCTCGATGTCGCCCACGTTGAAGATCCGCTTGGTGCCGTCGCCCAGGCCGATTTCCACCTGGCCCTGCAACGTGATCACGTACTGGCGGCGCGGGGCGGTGTGAAAGTCCACCAGTTGCGTCGGCCTTAGGCAGCTGAACTGCACGCCGGTGGCCGCCTCGGTCGCCGTCCTCAGCGCGTGCCCCATCTGCTCAAAGGGCAACTCCATTTCCTCGATGTGCGATTCGCCGTCCTCGCCCGTGTAGAGCCTGACTACCTGCATTTCATGTCCTCCGGTTCCGTTTGTGATTGGGCCGTGATTGCGCCAGAGTGGCTAGTCAATGTAGAAATGTGGACGCAGATCTGGCTCCGGGACGAATTGTACAGCCCGATTGAAAATGGAGTGTAGGGTTCCTCTGGCGAGTTCGCGATGGAGCGGGACTGACAAGTTCTGTTTTCGAACGGAATCGAGCGTTCTTCTGAGCTTCACATGGCTCCCTTTTTTTGAGAGTGTCTGCGGAAACCGAACCGAGCCATGATTGCGATGACGTCGTTGCCGGACAGTCTTCTAAGCCGCGGCATCGGTTAGCTCCATTTCAAGCACTACAGATAAAATTGGGTTATCGGCCAACCCAATTTCGGTAAGGTCTTCGTCTTCCAAGTGAAGACTGACCGCTTCGCGCAAGTTATCGAGCGTTTCTTCCAGAGTGCGCCCTTGGGTCACGACGGCGACCTCCAGACAATTAGCCACATAGTACCCGTCGCTGGGGAACACGACGGCGTGGATGTTACGAGACAGGTTCATTGTTGGTTCCTCCGGTTTGATGCTTGTCCAGTCTCGCAGATTTCATGCAGGCAACAGGCATTGCAACGGGGCGCGTTTTTAGTGCAAGCGACTTTGTGATGGTAGTCCAGCAGGGCGTGAAACTCATTGTACACTTGCACGTCCGCCGGGATGCCGGCGTGGAACATTGCTTGCCAGCCGTGATAATCGTCGCGGCCTTGCGGTGTCAGCCCGACGCGCCGCATGATGCGGATGGTGTAGGCGTCGATCACGAACGATGGCCTGCCAGCGGCGTAAACCAGGATGTCGTCGGCGGTCTCCGGCCCGATGCCGTGGATGCCTAACAACTCCTGACGCAACGTGTGCGTGTCTGCAACGAACATTCGGTCCAGATCGCCGTCATATCCCTCGCAAACGTGGGCGGCAAAGGCCTTCAGCTTGCGGGCCTTGGCGTTGTAGTAGCCCGATGGCCGCACCAGTTCGGCCAGATCATCGGGCGGCAGCGCGTGCACTGACGCCCAACTCTCAATCCCCGCGGTGCGTAGGTTGTCCAGGGCCCGCTCAACGTTGCGCCAAGCCGCCGCCTGCGTCAAGATCGCCCCGGCGATCATCTCGAACCGGCTGCTCGCCGGCCACCAACCTTGCGGCCCGTACGCGTCCAGCAACCGACGGTATATGTCCATCAACGAGTGTTCTGCGCGATGCACTTGTTCTTCCGAATTGCGGGTGAGTCGTACCCGTGAATCACAGGATAACCGGCACGGCGTCGGCAAGTTCGATGCTGCGCTCCGTTACGTCGCAACGATATGACCAAACCATTACCCCCGCATCATGGGCTTCTCGAAGCGTCTCGCCCAGCAGCGGGTCGGCCACGTCGTGAGGCGCGAATGCCTCGGCATCCGCCCGCTGGATCACGAAGACCACCGCCGCTTGGTGGCCCTCCTCACGCGCTGCCATCAGGCTCCGCAGATGTTTGACGCCCCGAATGGTCGGAGCATCCGGAAACAGGCCGACCCCGTCCTCCACCAGCGTGACCGACTTGGTCTCGACATAGCACTTGCCCTCCGGACCTTCCAGCAGGAAGTCCAGCCGGCTCTCCCCGAAGACCTGCTCTCCACGGGCCACGGGATAGTCTGCGAATTGCGGCAGGCGTCTTCGTTTCAATGCCTCAGCGACCAACTTGTTGGGCAGCCGGGCATCGGCTGAGGATAGCGCCCTCCCAGTATCCACCAGCGCCAGGTCAAAGCTGGTTTTCCGGCTGGTTCTCTGGGGCGCCGGCGCCAACAGGACCCGAAATCCCGGTACGAGCAGTTCGCCCATCCGGCCCGAGTTGGGCACGTGCGCCAGGTACTCCCGGCGCTCCACGTCCACCAGGGCCGCGAATCGGTTCAGCCGCTTGATGAATCGCCCTTCAACCAGGGGAGGAAATCGCAACGGTAGTCTCCAAAATCGGCAACCCAGGCCGCGCCGGCCACATGCATCGCGACTGCGGGCCGCCGTACCAATCAATGCTGCACACCATGTAACAAAAGCGTAATCAGTTCGTAATTGCCCGTTAATCCGTTGTACCCAATATAAGGGCATCGGCAGCGACCTGCCAGACAATCCTCAAGCTGCTAATCAGGTTCGGCGATGATCACTTATGCAGGTTATCAATCCATCAACGATCCGGCTCCTCGGGTTCTCCTCTTGGGACAGGGCTGGGAAATGATCCGGGGCGCATTGGCCGCCGCTTCTGACACCGGAGCTATCGAGCTGATCGGCCCGGAAGCGTCCTACGACACCGATACCGATTACGGCTCGGACTCCCCGGCGGTGCTGCTCCTCTCCCCCGACGCAGACGCGCCCGTGCAACCGGATGACGACGCCGGACCACTGGTTCTTCGCTGTGTCCCCGACGACGAGTTGGACGATCCAGATCTCTACGGGGATTCCGATGACTTCGTCGCCGTGCCCTGCTCCCCCGCGGAGCTGATCAAGCGGATCCTGCGCCTGGCTGACCGACACGCCTCCGCGTCTGTTGCATCGGGTTCCATCCGGGTCGGCGGCATATCGCTCAACCCCGCCACGTACCAGGTAACCGCCAACGGGCGCCCCGTCGACCTTGCCTGGCTGGAGTTCCAACTCCTCCAGTTCCTGATGGACAACGTGGGCAAGGTCTTCACCCGCGACCAGTTGCTGGCCAACGTCTGGGGCGTCGAAAACATCGGCGGCACGCGAACCGTCGACGTGCACATCCGCCGCCTGCGCTACAAGCTGGAGAACGGACCCGAAATCTACTTCCGCACCGTCAAGAATGTCGGCTATGGAATGATAGAACCCTAGATTGACCAAGCCGATCACACAAGAAAGGGGCGAGTGAAAACCCGCCCCTTTTTCATTGCCTGTTGTGCGGAATTGTCCGTTACCACTCGGCCGGCAGGCTCACCACGCCGCGAATGTTCAGCAGGTTGTGGTATTCCAACCCGTCCGGGTCGCTGGCGAACTTGAAAGGCGGGAACTTGCGGGTCAGCGCCCGGAACGCCTCCTGCCCTTCCAGGCGCGCCAGGTTGGCGCCCAGGCAGTGGTGGATGCCGCCGCCGAAAGCCACGTGCGGGTTCGGGTAGCGGGTGATGTCCAGGTCCTCGGGATTCTCGAAAGCCATGGGGTCCCGGTTGGCGGAGTTGATGATCGTCATCACTTTTTCGCCTTCCCGGATCTTCTGGCCGCCCAGCTCGATATCCTCCAGCGCGATGCGCGGCGCCCGCTTCACCGGTGAGTCGTACCGCAGCAATTCCTCCGTCGCCCGAACCAAGAGGCTGTCGTCTTCCTTGAGCATGTTCCACTGCTCAGGGTTTTTCATCAGCGCCATGGTGCCGTTGCCCACCAGGTTGATGGTGGTCTGGTGGCCGGCGATGAGCAGCAGCAGGGTGTTGCCCAGCACCTCCTCCCGGCTCAGGTCTCCCTCGCGCTCGCCGATGGCCAGCACGGACAGCAGGTCATCCGAGGGCTCGCTGACGCGCTCTTCCACCAGCGGGTTGACGTAATCATTCAGCGTGGTGATGGCTTCGTGAACGCGCGTGTGCCGATCCGGCGATTCCTGGTCCAGCGACAGCAGCTGCCGAGACAGCGTCCGGATGAACTCGCGGTCCTCCGCCGGCATCCCTAGCCAGTTAGCAATGACCAGCACCGGCATGGCGTTGGCAAAGTCCTTGAGCACGTCCATCTCCCCGCTCTCGGGGTCGAAGTCCTTCAGCAGGTCCTGGATGATTCCCTGCACCATCGCCCGGAACCGATTGTCGATGTACTTCGGGTTGAACACCGGGTGGACGGTGCGGCGCATCCGCAGGTGGTCGGGCCGGTCCCGCAGGGCAATCGCGTCTTATCCGAGGAGGACTTTGAGCAGGTAGTCCTCGTCCCATCCGGCGTTGAGTCGTTTGCCCTGGATGCCTACTTTCAGCGTTCTCTCGTTTTTCAAGAGGTTGTGTCCGATCTGGCGCAGGGTGTTGATGTTCTGTGGTCCGTGGTCTTTGCGGACTCGGCACTGGTCCTCCCGAAAGGACACGTCCAGGGTCCAGTGCAACGAGTTTTCGATGCTCCAGTGGCCTCTAATGGCGGCCAGCAGTTGTTCCGCTGACCCGGCCAGACTGCTGATGTAGTAGCGGGGCTGGCTGGCGTCGCCTGCTGCGGTGGTGCGGTGGCCCACCACCCTGACGGCGGCTTTCAGTTCCGGCCATTGCCCCTGGGGGTCCAGATAGTCCAGGCAGTCCGGCTCGGTGATGACCCAGCATTCCCGCCGTTCCACCCGCCCGTGTCCCTTGTCCAGGGTTTGAGCGTAGTCATAGGGCACGCCGTCAAAGCCCAATGCCTCGGCCCCTTCGAACAGGTCTTGAATATTCTCGTACAGTTGACCCTGGTTCTCCTTCACCGCCAGCACATAGTCGGCACCACCATCTGTGATCTGCTGCGCAATCTCTCGCTGGCAGCCCATGGCGTCGATAGTTACGATACAGCCATTCAACTCCAGCATCTCCAGCAGTTGAGGAATGGCAGTGATCTCATTGGATTTCTCGTCGGTCTTGACCTGACCCAGGGTCAGGCTTTGCTGGGTGGCCCAGGCGCTGACCATATGGATGGCCCCCTTCTTCCCAGCACGGTCATAGGACCGTCGGGCCGTCTTGCCGTCGATAGCCACCACCTCGCCAGGCAACAACTCGGCGATGGCCTGGGTCCATGAGATGAAGCAATCCTGCAACTGCACTGGGTCCAGACGGGCGAAGACATCGCCGAAGGTGTCGTGGGACGGAATGCCGTGGGGCAGTTCCAGGAAACTCTGAAACCAGGCCAGCTTGCTCCTGCCGAACAGCTCGATATGAACCCAGGAATCAGCCCCACAGATGGTGGCGCAGATGGCGATGGCCAGGATGTCCACCAGTTTGTGGTGTCGGGTGCGTTCTACCCGGGGATCGTCCAACTCGGCGAAATGATCGAGAATGGTTGCCTTGGGTGCTTGTGCCATGCCCTCCTACCTCCACGACCTGCAATGGATCATCGGACATTAGCACATTTCTAAAAATCTCATTAAGACGCGATTGCCCTGGCCGGTCCCGTCGGATGAACCAGTTGTTCATGTAATCGAGGTTATACTTGTACTTCGGGAAGTCCTCTTCGGAAATCGGCGGGCTGGGCGGCTTGTCGTCCCGCAGGAACACCTCCGACGAGAAGTATTCCGGATGCCGCAGCGCCCATACCACCGCCTGATACGATGTTATCACCCAGGTGTCAAACTTGGCGTTCCAGTACACCGGCGCTTCTTCCCGAAGCATCGAATAATACGGATACGGGTTCCGCAGGTTTTCCGGCGAAAGCAATTCATCGTGGATACGGTCTTTCAGCATGGGTACTGCCTCGCAACTGGGTGTGTTTCAGTTAGGTAGCGAACAATTTAGCCACGGGGTGATTGGGATGTCAACTTGAACGCGAGCGGCGCAGAACCCGCACGTTCCACCAGATTATCAGCGGCGTGATTACCACCGTGGGCAAAATCCAGGGCACCCACACCGGGTTCATTTCTACGTTCACCACCGTCACCGCGGTAATCGTCGCTATGGTGCCGGCCATCATGTTGGTAAGATGCCGGGAGACCCGCCGCGCGCCCCCTGGCTGGTTCCAGTGGAACAGTGCGTCCGCCAACCCCAACGCGATGGCAATGCCGCCGAAAACGACCATGGTTATCCATTGTGAACTGTCGTCCAAAGCCAGGACCGCCGCGTAACCCCACATCGTCAGACCGGTGACCACGATGACGGCGACGGCGACCCAGTCCACCGGATGGGCCCGCCTCTGACGGTTCCGCGCGAACCTCCAGCCAGCAAAAACCAGGTAAAAGCTGAACAGGGCAATCAAGAACAGGAACGAGCTCTGCACCAGGACGGCCAGCGGCACGGCCGTCAGGAACACCACCGTCATCCCGACCGCGTAGACCCGCCCCGCCAGCACATGCCACCGCCCGCCCTTGGCCGTGATCAACGCGACTCCAGCGGTCGCCAGCGACACCGAACCGGCGGCGATATGCACGGCCAGCAGAACCAGTTGGATCAAGAACTGCCGCCCGCAGTGGTGGCAACCCGAGAAAACGCCAGCGTCACTCCAGCGCCCCCGCGTTTGCCAATTCCCGGTACTCCGCCTCGCTCAACCCCACGATCTCGCGCAGCGCGTGCTCCGTATCCTGCCCCAGCAGAGGCGCGGGGCGGTCCAGCCGGCCCGGGGTAACCGAAAGCTGCATCTCGGTGTAATCGGTGGCGTAGGGACCCATTTCAGGGTGGTCCAACCACGTGAAGTGCTCCCGGTGGAGCAGTTGCGGATCCTCGAACAGGTCGCGGGTGTCGTTGACCACGCCGGCCGGTACGCCCACAGCCTGGAGCCGACGCATCAGCACGTGGCGGTCGTGGCTCACCGTCCAGTCCGCGATGATGCCGTCCAGCTTGTCTTCATGGGCTTTGCGCACCCGGAAAGTGCGGAACTCGCCCGACGCAATATCGGTGAACCCGTCGGCGGCGATCTCGTCGCGCAGCGCTGCCCACTGCTCGTCGTCAAATGCCGCGATGGCAATCCACCGGTCGGCCTCGCCGTTGGCATCCGGCGCGCACGGATACGCGCCGTGCGGCGATGCCGCTGTGTGACGATTGCCGACCAAGTCCGGCTCCCGGCCGTTGACGGCTGCATCCAACAGCATTGGCCCGCCGAAGTGGAGGCTGGTTTCCAACTGCGACATGTCCAGGTGCGTCCCTTTGCCAGTGGCCCGCTGCCGGTCCACCGCGGCCAGGATGGCGGACACGGCGAACTTGGGACACACGAAGTCGGTGTAAGCGCCGTACGGGTTCACCGGCCCGCGGTCCGGCCAGCCGATGATGTTTGTGTATCCGGCGAGAGACGACAGCACCGCGCCGAACCCGGGCTGCGTTTGCATCGGCCCGCCCCGTCCCAGCATTGACGCGCTGAACAGCACGATGCGCGGGTTCACTCGGCTCAGTTCGTCGTAACCCAGACCCCAGCGTTCCAGCGTCCCCGGCGTAAAGTTCTCGGTGACCACGTCCGCCCACTCGGCGATGCGCAGTACCAGCTCCAGCGCCTGCGGATGGCTCATGTCGATGGACAGGCCATACTTGTTGGCGTTGTAATTGGCAAAGTATCCGGAACGGTTGACGCCCGACTGCCCGCCGGCGAACGGCCCGGCTCGCCGCAGCGTCTCCGGACGTTTGGCCGACTCCACCCGCAACACGGTCGCGCCGTACTCCGACAGGTACTTCGTGGTCATGGGCCCAACTGCCACCCAGCAGAAATCCAGGACCTTCAAACCCTCCAATGGCAAATCAGCCATCAATTCAGCTCCACACACAAATAATTTTACATCGATATACAGGATTGACAGGATTAGGATGTTGTTATCCTCTTTATCCTGTATATCGATGTAAAAACTTAAACCGCTCCGAGCTCGGTTAGACGCGCCAGGTCGCGTTCGTTCAGGCCCAGTTCTCCGCCAAGAATCTCCCGATTGTGCTCCCCGATCCGCGGAGCCCGCCGTCGTACTCCCACGCGCGAAGGGTCGGTCAGATCCTTCACGAAATGGCCCGGATAGGTGACCGTTACCCCGAAGTCTTCGTGCTCAATCCGGTCGTAATAGTCCCGCGCCGCCAGCTGACGGTGCGCCAAGATGTCGCTGGGCGTCGCCACTGGGAAAAGCAAGATGCGCCGTTCCAGCGCGCCGTCGGCCAACTCGTTGCGGGTGTGCGTCATAAAGAACGGCGCCACCGCAGCTACCGTGAGTTCCATGATCTCCGCCCGCGCCGTGCCGTAGCCCAACTCTTCCCAGTTGACCGCCTCCAACTCAGGGCTGCCCATTCCCTCTTCAGCCATCCAGGCCAGCATGGAGCGGACGCTGCGGGCCGCGCCCGCAGTTCCGCCTCCCGGCTGGAAGTTCACGTAGCCATCCTTGCACGGCCAGTTGATCCGGGTGAACGTGCCGCCCGCCGACTCGCGATACGCTCCCATCCGGCGCAGGATGGTCTGCTCCAGGTCCCAATACTGTGGCGCGTGGGCCAGTGTCCGCGCCACCGCCTGCTGACAGGACACGTCCACGTGCTGCCCCTCGCCCGTTAACTGCCGGTGCGTATGGGCGATCATCGCGCCGGCGGCTCCGGCCGCGCTGCCGTGCTGGTAGAACTGGGGCATGCTGATCCGCAACGGTGGCCGGTCGCCGTCGCCGGTCAGATGCATGAACCCGCCCAACGCCATGCCCACGATGTCCGACGCCAGGTAATCGGCGTAAGGCCCATCCTGGCCGAAGGCTGTGATCGACACCATCACCAGTCGCGGGTTCAACTCCCCCAACTCGGAGTAGCCCAACCCCAATGAATCCATATGGCCCGGATCAGCCGACTCGATTACAAAGTCGGCCTGGCCCACCAGTCGCCGAAACAGCGCCGCGCCGTCCGTCGTGTTGATGTTCAGGGTGATGCCGCGCTTGTTCGCGCAGTATGACCACCAGAAAAGGCTGCGCTCCGCCCCAGGCTCGTCTTTGTAGAACGGTGCTACCCTGCGGGCCGGGCTGCCTCCCGGCGGCTCCACCTGCACTACGTCCGCGCCGAGGTCGGCCAGCATCTTGCCGCATAGCAGACCGCGCCCGTCGGTCAGATCCAGCACTCGGTAGGGAGCCAGGAGACCGGGTCCGTATTCGGTGTCAGGGGTCATTGAGTTGGAGCCGGTTGGTTGGGGTTGGTCCCGGTGGGCTCCGTACCGGGCGGCACGGTGAACACGGCGTTTCCGTCAGCGTCGTGGGTGTGATTGCCTAACAAGCGGAGGAATTGCTCGTTGTTGCGGCGCATTTCTTCACGAAGGTCGTCGATCTCCACCGAAAGGTTTTCTACTCTATTGGAGAGATTGCCCAAGTAAAACATCCCGGTTTCAATGGTGATCAGCAACGTCAATACGGCGACGGCTGTAGTGACAGTTGAGGCGTTCAATTTCATCGATTTCTTCAAGACTATGCCACGTTGGCCGAAACGGCCCTAGCCGCCCGAGTAATACCCCCACTGATAGACGCCGTACATCAGCAGGAACCAAGCGGCAGACCCCGCCAATGACGCAACGAGCGCAAGCGCCGTTTTTTTGGCGTTGAATTTCATCGTTTCTCCCTGTCGGCCATGATGGCTACTCGCATCATCCATGGTCGTAAGTCAATCATAGCAGATTAGCCGGACGCAACTACCTAATCTTCCTGCGCCAGCAGGGACGCCGGCGCGGCATCCAGAATGTCGGCGATCAGGCGAGCGATGTCGGGCGGGCTGAAAACCGTCCCCGCCATGGGCGAGGGATCGTTCCGCCACATGTCGTCCAGGCAATTCGCCAGCACGAACAGGTGCCACTCGTCCTCCTCGGGCAGGCCCGCGATGGTGTTATGCGAGAGGTAGGCGGCGATGCTCTCCTGGCCGCGCGAAGTGCTTTTGGCCGCCTGCGCTGCGAACAGGATGCGGCCACGTATGCGTTCGGGCAAATCGTCGCAGTTGAAGCAACCTGCGCCGTCCCTGAACCCATAGCAAGCCATCATGACCGCCGGCTCGATGTCTTCCTCAAATTCGGCCGCCTCCGCCACCTCGTCGTGAAGTGGCCAATGTTCCATTGCCAGAGCGTGTCCCACGTCCCAGGCATCTCGGATTTCGTGAGCTCCGCCCCCAGCTTTGGGTACGTCGTTCCAATCCGAACGGCGGAGCCACTCCGACCAGACGCGGCGGTTGTGCGCCGGGTCGGTTTCGCTGAGCTCGGGAGGCGTCATCAGAACGTCGCCAGCGGGTTTACCGGCGAACCGGTGGCGTTGTGCCACCGCAGCGGCGCCACGGTGAACATAAAGTCCCACCGGTTCAACCTCCGGCACACCGGCGCAACCTCGTCGAAATTCGCCGCATCAATCAGCCACAGACCCATACCGACGATGCCAACCTTGTGGATCGGCAGCCCGATGTACGGGTATTCTCCGGGAGCAACGTCCCAGGATGCGTCGCACGCTGCGATGGACACGCCCCGCTCCCGCAGCCAGGGCAGAGTCTCCGCATGCAGCCCGGGCCGTCCTTCGGCCGCCGTCGGGGGGCCAGCCTCCTGGCGACGCTTGTACCAACCCAGCCGTATGCACAGCGCGTCCCCTTCGGTCACCCTAACCCCCTGGGCCTCTTCAGCGGCTTCCAGGTCGGCGGTGAACACCGGTTCGTTGGCGTCAAGCCAATCCCGGCCCTTCACGCCGGCGATATCCAGCAGCACGCCGCGCGTCACCACGCCGTTCTTCACCGCGTCAATCGCGCCGGCTCCGGCCTTGTTGGCGTTGTTGACTAGCCCGGCGTCCATGCCGTTGTACATCTTGCCGTTCCAGAACTGGTGGCAGAGGCTGTCCAGGTGGGTCACGGTGAGCCCGTGGAACGAGACGCCCAGGAAGTCGCTGGCTCCGCCGCCACCCTCGGACGGCGCCGACTCGCCGGTGGACACCATGTAGTGCAGCGGCGGGATGCTGGTTACGTCCGCCGCCATCTCCGGCACCAACAGCCGCGAGCAGGTGACGCTGATTCCTTCTCGCACCAGGCTTGCCGCCTCCTTCCGCTTCGCGTCGGTAATCAGGTTCAACGTGCCCAGCTCGTCGTCGTCGCCCCAGCGGCCCCAGTTGCTCAGCGAATCGAACCAGCCCAGGACTTGATCCTCAGTGGGAATGGTCGGTGTGGTCATGGTGGTCCCTCCGATGCGGTCAGTGTCTCCGTATCACCTACCAGTTGGGGCGATTGTAGAGACCGCCACCGGGCGGGTCAACGGGGATTGCAGTGCTAAAATCCAACCCATGACCAACGCAACTACCCCCAACTTCGCCGACCGTACCATCTGGACCGGGGACAACCTCGAAATTCTGCGCGGCCTGAACTCCGCGTCGGTTGACCTGATCTACCTGGACCCGCCCTTCAACTCCAACCGCAACTACGCTGCCCCGGTAGGCAGCGCGGCGGCCGGCGCCGCCTTCAAGGACACCTGGACCCTCTCGGACCTGGACGTAGCGTGGATGGGCCTGATCGCCGACGAGCAGCCGGCCATGTACAAAGTGTTGGAAGCTGCCGGCCTTACCCGTGGTAAGGGGATGCAATCGTACCTCTGCATGATGGCGGTTAGGTTGCTGGAAATGAGGCGCGTCCTCAAAGATTCGGGGTCCATCTACCTTCACTGCGACCCAACGGCTAGTCATTATCTCAAGCTGCTGATGGACAGTATCTACGGCGCGAGTAACTTCATGGCCGAGATAACTTGGAAACGGACTTCAGCCCACAACGACTCGAATAGTTTTGGCAATGTCAGCGATGCGATCCTGTTTTATGGTGGTCGCATAAACGTCGACTCCGTTCGGGTTCCCCTGGACCCTGATTACGTCGCCCAGTTCTATCGCCATCAAGACGACCGCGGGTTATATCGGTTGGACAACCCGACCGCAGCCGAAGTTCGCTACGGCGAGACGGGGAATCCTTGGCTGGGTTATGATCCCAGCCAGAGGGGGCGACACTGGGCAGTCCCACGAACGGGAGAATACGCTGATTGGATCGACGCAAACGTCATCCCCGGTTACAAGCAAATCGAAAGCCCTCTTTCCCGACTAGATGCCTTGGATGCCGCCGGGCTGATCCGCCGGTCTCCCAATGAAGGCGGGATGCCGCAGATCAAGCGCTATTTGGCAGCCAACCCCGGCCGGGTTCCGTCTGCCCTGTGGGACGATATACCGCCTCTCTCAAGGGGTTCTAAGGAGCGTGTCGGCTACCCCACTCAAAAGCCACTGGCGCTCCTCGAACGCATCATCAAGGCGTCGCCCAACGAGGGCGACGTGGTGCTGGACCCCTTCTGCGGTTGCGCCACCGCCTGCGTAGCCGCCGAGAACCTGGGCCGCCGCTGGATTGGCATCGACATCTCGCCAAAAGCCGTCGAGCTGGTCAACATGCGCCTCCAGCAGACCATGGGCGAACTCTTCCACAATCGGCTGGTCACCGCCCGCGCCGACGTCCCCAGGCGCACCGACATCGACGCGCCCATCCCCTACCGCCAGAACAAGCACGTCCTCTTCGGCCAGCAGGAAGGCCGCTGCAACGCCTGCCGCTCCGCCTTCGAGTTCCGCCACTTGGAGGTCGACCACGTCATCCCGCAGTCGGCCGGCGGCACGGATCACATCGAAAACCTGCAACTCCTCTGCGCCCACTGCAACCGCGTCAAGGGCGACCGCCCCCAGGAATACCTGGTAGCCCGCCTGCGGGAGATGGGCATGGCGGCGTGAGGAGAACGCGAGCCGAAGGCTGTTACAATCGGCAGCTATAACCGCCACGCGCAACGGCTGTGGGGTGCCATCATGCTTACTTCCCTTCGCTTGGTAAACTTCAAAAACTTCGCCGACGAGACCCTGAAACTCGGCCCCTTCACCGTAATCGTCGGCGCCAACGCCAGCGGCAAGAGCAACATCCGCGACGCCTTCCGGTTCGTGCACGGGATCGGGCGGGGGTATACGCTGGCCGAAATAATTGGCGGCAAAACAGGCAGTGGGGGAGAGACAGTTTGGGAACAGATGCGGGGAGCTCCCGTTGAGATAGTCCGCTTTGAACCGGTATTCCCTTTTTCGTGGTCCAAATTTTCCATGACACTTGAGACGGATTCCGAAGAAGGGAAAGTCGCCTATTATTTGCAGGTCGGTCTCAACCAAAACTCTTCAGAAGGGTTCCGTGTGTTTGAAGAAACCCTGACGGTTGACGAACGTATATTCTATACAACCGATAACACGTCAGACCCTACCCGTCTCCAAGTGTTGTTCGGCGACGAAAGTCTAACGCCGTTCAGAGTGAACCATACCAAACCTGTCTTGTCTCAAATATTTATGTATGGGCATCTAGTCTTTCCAAATGGAGCAACAATTGTGCCGTTACCTCCCGTAGTGGCACGTCTGCCTTATGCCTTTGGAAATACACGCTTTTTGGAATTTTCCGCAGGACGTCTGCGTGAGCCTTCCGTTGCAGGCGCGAATACCATTGGTGACTACGGCCAGGGCTTACCCGCCGTCCTGGAATCAATCTGCGCCGATCCCGACCGCAAGCAAACCCTGCTCTCCTGGCTGGAAGAGCTAACACCCATGGACGTGGCCAGCCTCGAGTTTCCACGGGACCTCAGCGGCCGGGTGAATCTGTACATCGTCGAGCGCAACGGGCGCAGGGTATCGGCCTATAGTGCCTCCGACGGCACGCTGCGCTTTTTGGGAATACTGGCGGCACTGCTGAATGAGGAGGCCGGAGGGATCTACTTCTTTGAGGAAATCGACAACGGCATCCATCCCAACCGCCTGTGGCTGCTGCTTGAACTGATTGAACGCCAGACGGCCAAGGGCGAGATACAGGTCATCACCACCACCCACAACCCAGCTTTGCTGGACTGGATCAGGGACGAAACATTTGAGAACACGTCCGTGATTTATCGAGACGAATACTGGTCGGACAGCGTAATCCGCCCGATAGCCGATTTGTACAACTTGCGGGAACTGCGGAAGTCTCGGGAATTGGGACGCTTATTCACCAGTGGGTGGTTGGAAAATGCGATGAAGTTTTCCGAAGGGGATTACGACACGGACCATCTGGACGATGACGACGAAGATGACTGGGGGATGGACGAGGAATGAACGTACTCATCATCCCCGAAGATTTCCGCAAAGACCAGTACATTCTCAAGCCGTTGTTTCAGAGTCTTTTCCGACGCTTGGGCGCCCCTTACGCAAACGTGGCTATTTGCCATGATCCATTGCTGGGCGGCGTTGGTGAAGCCTTGAAATCGGACCGTATCGCTAAAATCGTTAGCGATAACCGGGGAATGGCCGACATAATCATACTGTGCATCGACCGCGATGGGGTGACCGGGCGGCGGCAGAGCCTCAACAACATCGAGGCTGGAATACAATCGCAATTCCGAGACAGCGTTCATTTCTTTGCCGAAAACGCCTGGGAGGAATTGGAAACCTGGGTCCTCGCCGGCGTGGACCCGCCCCGTGATTGGCGATGGGCGGACGTGCGCGCCGAAGTCCACGTCAAGGAACAATACTTTGAGCCGTTGGCGATTCAGCGAGGCGTAGCCAATTCGCCCGACGGAGGGCGCAAAGCGTTGGCGGAAGAAGCAGGGCGCCATATCCCCGCCATCCGCCGTAAGTGCCCGGAGGACTTCGACGCACTGGCCCGCCGGCTCCAATCCCTCTAAGCCTCCCGCAGCCGCCGCGACAGCAGGCACATGAACACAGCCACCGAGCCCGCGATCCCCAGGTACAACGCCGTCAGCGGCGCGCCGATCTGCGTCACCATCCACCCGTTGAGCGCGCTGGCCGGAAAGTGCGCTTGGATCGCCAGCACGCGCATCCCGCCCATGCGCCCGCGAAACTCGGGATCCGAGTTCCCCATCAGCACCGTCATCACCAGCACCAGCGACACGGAACGACCGATGCCGGTGAGCACCTTGATTGCCAGGGCCACCACCAGCACGGCCCCAAAGGGCAACAGCCCCGGCAGCGTCAGGACGGCGGCCGCGAACAGGATCATCGACCCGTGCCAGCCGCCGTTCACCGCCCACACCAGCCACCATCCCTGCCGTCGCAGGTTGCCGATGCCGGCCACCACCAGCGCGCCGATCACCGCGCCCGCGCCCATGGCTCCGTTGAGCAACCCCAGCACCTCCGGCCCGCCTTGCAGGGTTTCCTTGGCGAAGATCGGCATCAACGCCGTGGTGAATGGAAAGCCGGTAACGTTGTACATCGCGGCGATCAGCAGCGCCATGAACAGTTCCTTGCGCTGCCACACGTGACGCAAACCCTCGGCCACACCGATGATGATTTGGCGAGGAGTCGTGTTGCCCATAGTTGCGTTGCGAGTTCTCACCATAAGGGCCATCAATCCGCCGACGACGTACAGCGCGCCAATAAAGCCGAACAATCCCGCTGGAGTGAGTGGCGTGTAGAGGAAACCGCCGACGATCGGTCCCACGAACTGGGTGAGGTTTTGGCCCAGGCCCAGCATGGCCACTGCGTTGGTGAGCCGCTCGCGTGGCACCGTATCGATCAGGAGAGCATTGGTCACCGGCAGCTCGATGGTCCGAAACGCGCCGCCGCCCAGGATGATTACAAAGATCATCCAGACTTTGAGCGCGTCCAGCAGCAGCAGCGCCATCAGCAGGAACGCCAACGCTGCAGCGATGAAGTGGCCAGCCGCCATGAGCAGCCGGCGCGGCATCCGGTCCACCACCGCGCCCGCGAAGACCGAGAGGAACGCCAGACCCAGAGCCGATCCGCCGGCCAGTCCGACTAACAGCGCATCACCCGTCAACTCCAGCACCAGCCAGAGCACCGCGATGATCTCCATCTGCCGGCCGGCCATGGCGATGTTGGCGGACACCCACACCAGCGAGAAGTCGCGCCGCCGGAACGAGCCGAAGGTCTCGCTGGCACGGGCGCCCAGGAATGTGGCCAAGTTGCTAGACCCTCCCTCGCAAACCGGCGCCGATTATAGCATCGGGCCGGTAATTCCTTGGTGAAATCCCTTGGCTGACCCCGCGATCGCCGCCCGAAGAATTACTAATAGCGTTGCACGTTACTATTGTGGAACGTTACCATGTTGCTATGCCGCGATTCGCCAACGACGAAACCGAGAACGTGTTCAGCGGCATAACGGCGCGGCATCTGCCTCACGACATCCAACAGCGCGCCAGGATGAGGTTGCAAAGGGTCGTGGCGGCGGTAAGGCTGACCGACCTGCGGGTGCCGCCGTCGCACCGCCTGGAACGCCTTCGTGGAGATCGTGCCGGTTCGTACTGCATTCGCATCAACGACCAATGGCGCATATGCTTTGTTTGGACGGAACTGGGGGCCATGGAAATGGAGATCACCGATTACCACTGAGGAGGAACACCTTGTCGAGCGCTTTGATCCACCCCGGAGAGCATCTCACCGAAATATTGGAGGAACTGGCCATTAGCCAATATCGATTGGCTAAGGCGATTGGCGTTTCCCCCAGAAGGATCAACGAGATCGTTCACGGAAAGCGGTCCATAACCGCAGACTCCGCGTTGCGCATCGGAACGGCGCTGGGTACGTCCCCAGAGTACTGGCTCAACCTGCAGCGAATGTACGACCTCGAAGTTGCCAGGACGCTGATGGACACCAGTGCAATCACGCCGTTAGTCAAATAAGGGCTGACGGGAGCCTGGCAATCCTGCGTGTTACAATCCGGGACATCTCGGACTTTTGGCATTGGAGGCAACGGAATGGAAATCGGCGTCGGACTTGACCACACCCTGGGGATGAATTGGGACGACCAGGCCAACCTGGCCCGCGAGGCGGCGGAGCTGGGTTACGAGAGCATCTGGACGCCCGAAAACATCGGCACCGATTCCTTCCAGGTTTGCGCCCGCCGCTGGCAGGCTAGTTGCGACGTCGTCGAGGGCGGCCTGACCACCGGCATCGGCGTTTCGCCGGTGATGTACCGTACTCCGGTCGGTTTCGCCATGTCCGGCGGCACCATGAGCCAGCAGACCGGCGGCAAGTTCATCATGGGCATCGGCGCGGGCAGCGCCTACCGGCCCGCCAACCGCCGCGACCTCGGTTTTCCTCGGGTTTCCGCCCTGAATCTCATGCGCGATTACCTGACCACCGTTCGCGGCCTGGTCCGCGGCGAGCGTGTCTCCTACCAGGGCGAGCACATCAACTACAACAACATCCGCCTCGCCATTCGCCCGGCGCCGAACACGCCTGTCTACCTCGGCACCCTGGGCCCCGAAATGCTGCGCCTGGCCGGCGAGATCGCCGACGGCGTGTGCTTGAACTGGTGCACGCCCGCCCAAATCGCCTGGAGCCGCGAGCGCATCGCAGAGGGCGCGGAACGAGTCGGCCGTGACCCTGCTGAGTGCAAGGTCGTCGAGTACATCCGCATCTGCGTCGACGAGGACGAGGACGTTGCCCGCCGCGCCTTCGCCAAGAACTGCCTGGGCTACCCGCTGGGCGCCGCAGTGCCCACGGAGCGGGAGCGACAGTTCGGCTACCGCGCCCACTTCGAGCGCATGGGCTACACCGAGGAACTGGCCGGCGCCGACGCCATTCGTTCACGGGGTGGCGACATGGACGAGGTCGCGGACGCCTATCCGTCGGACGCCCTGCTGGCCGTCGGCTACTACGGCAAACCCGATGGTGCCGCCCCCGCTTTCGCCAAGCTGGCCGAGGGCCTGGACGTGGCACTGGTCCGCGTCATCGCCGCCCGCCCTGAAATCGCATCTACCCAAGCCGTCATGCACGCCTGCGCCCCGGACAAGGTGCGGCCGATGCTGTGAAACGGCTCCTGATAAACCTGCTGAGAACCATTGTCGCGGCGGCCATCTACGCCGCGATATTTTGGTATAGTTTCAGCATATTTGATAATCCGGACCGACTCACAACGTCGATGATCGGGCTGATCAGCCTCGGTATTGCCTACGGCGTGTGGACAGCGTTGTTCAAGGTCGCCGGCGAATTTGCAGGGGGCATAATGGTACTGGCAGAATTCCTGAACCGACATCTCCTGGAGCCACAGAAGCAACGATTGCTGGAACAAGGGCGGCGGGAAGGACGCCGGGAGGGGCGCGAAGAGGGACGCGCCGAAATACTGGCCAGGATGGAGGAACTGGGCATGGATCCCAGTGCGCTCCTGGCTGGTCAAGAAGCGGAGAACGACGGCAACGACAGTTGAAAGAGGCCACCATGCACGTAGGTGCCGCCACAATATTCCAGAACCCGGCCAAGTTCACCACCGACTACGACGTGTACCGGCAGGAACTCCGACTGGCCGACTTGGCCGAACCGTTGGGCTTTCAGTCCATCTGGGGCGTGGAGCACCATTTCACCGACTACACCATGTGCCCCGACGTGCTCCAATTCCTTACTTACATGGCCGGTCGCACCTCCGACATGCAGCTGGGCAGCATGGTCTGCGTCCTGCCTTGGCACGACCCCATGCGCGTTGCCGAGCAGGTCTCCATGCTGGACAACCTCAGCGACGGGCGGTTCATCCTGGGCGTGGGCCGTGGCCTGGCCAAGGTCGAGTACGACGGCTTCCGCGTCGACATGAACGAGTCCCGCACTCGTTTCATCGAGTCCGCCGAGTGCCTGCTGGCCGGCCTCGAAAGCGGATTCTGCGAGTTCGACGGCGAGTACATCAAGCAGCCGCGTCGTGAGATCCGACCCAATCCCTTCCGCAGCTTCAGGGATCGCACCTACGCTGCCGCCATCTCCCCCGAAAGCAGTCGCATCATGGCTCAACTGGGCGTTGGCATGCTGGTCATCCCTCAAAAGCCCTGGGATGAAGTCGAGCGCGATCTGACCAATTACCGCAACGCCTGGCACGACAGCCACGGAACCGCATCCGCTGGCCCGCCGTCGCCGATCGTGGCCTGCTGGACCTTCTGCCACGAAGACGCGGATCACGCCCGCGATATGGCTCGACGCTACATCGGCGGCTACTGGCACACGGTAATGGACCACTACCAGTTCAAGGCCGACCACCACAAGGACATCAAGGGTTACGAGTACTACGGCAAGGTCGCCGAGAAGATGTTCGACTATGGCGACGACGAAGTTGTGGACTTCTTCGTCAACCTGCAAGTCTGGGGCACCCCCGAACAGTGCTACGAAAAGATCCTGCAGATCCGCGACCGCACCGGGCACGACACCTACGTCGGCGCTTTCAGCTACGCCGCCATGCCCTACAACGACGCTGAAGCCAGCATGCGCCTCTTCGCCGCCGAGGTTATGCCGGAGCTGAAGGCTCTGACGCTGGGAGTGGCTTAATTCACATCGACGAACAGGACAACGGGATTGGCTTTCGGCCCGTCATCCTCGCCTCATCCCGTCATTCCCGCGAAAGCGGGAATCCAGCGCCTGGCACGATAGCGAGGAAGGCATGACTGACGACCACGGGTCATCTGGGCGTACACCGAAGGCCATCTGCGCGAATGGATGGAGGGGCTGCACCGTTACTATAGCGACGGAGGCTGCCATGGCTACCACTATCGGTTTCCCGACCCGGCATCCCTGACGTCGGAGCAGGTGGACGAGCTGTATCGTCGCATCAAGCACATACTGGACATCCATATGGACTTTCCGGATCAGGGGATTGAGGAGTACGCTTGGCAATCACTGGAGACAATGGGCCTCATCAGTGAGCGACCGGGCGGTAAGTAGAGACGATTGCAAGATGCTCCAACTGCCCACCGGGTGCCAGACGGCCTTGCGTCCGTCTGGCTCACCCACCGCAAGGAACTGGCCGAGCAGACCCGTGGGTTGCTCACCCGACCCCAATATCCGCCGATTGGGCCAACGCCAAACGCAGCGTGCTATGCGGCTGCCAGATCATGCAACAATTCACACCATGGCCTGATACATTTCCGCCGCTTCCAGGAACAGCAATAGTCCCGATACGGTGACGTTGGGATCAATCCTGCTTATCCTGTCCATCCATGCCACTACCGGAGGCCACCGCTCATGTCCGACTGGTTTCCCAAGCAGACCATAGGAGACCTGCTTAATCAGGCCGCTGACCGTTTCGGCGGCCGCGAGGTTCTGATGTACGAGGGTCAGCGCTGGACTTTCGACGAGTTTCGCGATGAAGTAGACAGAGTGGCCCGCGCCTTGATTAACCTCGGCGTCCAGCCCGGTGACAAGGTGTCGTTATGGATGCCCAACCGCGCGGAGTGGCTTTTCCTCTTCGGAGCCGTCGCCAAGATCGGCGCCGTGCTGGTGCCCATCAACACGCGGTTCCGCACCGGCGACATGGAGTACCTGGTCAACCACTCCGACTCCACCGCCCTGATCCTGATGGACCGCTCCGGTCCGGTGGACTTCCTAGACATGCTGCGTGAGGTCGCGCCCGAGGTCGACACCAGCGACGCGAACGAATTGCGTCCATCCGCCTTCCCCGCCCTCCGCAACGTCATCGTGCTCGGAGAAAACCACCCTGACGGCACCATTGACTGGGACGCCATGCTGGCCGGCGCCGACGAAGTGCCCGCCTCTGAGCTGGCCCACCGCGAGGCCGCCGTCAGCCCGGACGACACGTTCCTGCTCATGTACACGTCCGGAACCACCGGGTTCCCCAAGGGCGTGATGCACTGCCACAACCCCATCCGCACCATCACCGACGCGGCCAACCGCATGGCCATGTCGTCCCGCGATGTCATCCTCATGTACCTGCCGCTGTTCCACTGCTTCGGGCTTTACGAGGGACCGCTGATGTCGTGGGTAACCGGCGCGCGCATCGTGCTGACCACCATGTTCGACGCCGGCGAGGTGCTTAGTCTCCTGGAATCCGAACGCGCCACGGTCATGAACGGGTTCGACACGCACTTCTTCGACCTCACTCACCATCCCAACGTCGATCGGATCGACCGGAGCAGCCTGCGCACCATGTTGCTCGCAGTCGGCATGGCCTCCAGCGAACCCACCGCACGCCTGGCCCAGGAGAAACTATGCCCCTCGCTTTCGGCCTGGGGCATGACCGAGGTCGGCGTGGGCGCCACCCGAACCTTCCTGGACGCTCCCGAGGACGACCGTTGCATCGAAAGCGGTCACGCGCTGCCCGGCTACGAATTCAAGGTCATCGACCCCGAGACCGGCGAAACCCTGCCACCGTCAACTGCCGGCGAGCTGGTGGTGCGCGGCTACGCCCTCATGCAGGGCTACTACAAGCGCCCCGAAGCCACGGCCGAAGCGATTGACGACGACGGCTGGTTCCACACCGGCGACGTGGCCACCATGCGCGACGACGGCAGCATCCGTTTCATGGGCCGCTACAAGGACATGCTCAAAGTGGGCGGCGAAAACGTCGATCCCACCGAGGTCGAAGCCTTCCTGCTGGAGCACCCGGCGGTCAACAAGGTGCAGATCATCGGCGTGCCCGATGACCGCCTGACTGAAGTCGCCTGCGCCTGCGTGGTCGTCGAGCCGGGCCAGGCCATCACCGACGCCGACCTGCACGGTTTCTGTCGCGGCAAAATGGCCAGTTTCAAGATACCGCGTTACCTGGTCATCATGGATGACTACCCGATGACTTCCAGCGGCAAGGTGCAGAAGTACCTGCTCCGACAGATGGCTGCCGAACAACTGGGCCTGTCTGCCTGATAATCGCATGAACTCCCCCGCCTACCCTGCCAACGACCCAGTCATTCCTGCGCCCCGTCCCGTCATTCCTGCGAAAGCAGGAATCCAGGCACCCCGGTGGATTAGCACGGATCACGCCCAATGACTTCCTACATCGGCATCACCGGCTTCTGCTCGCGCAGCGAGGTCGACGCCGTGCTCGCCGCGGTTCCGGCTGAGCCCAATCGCCTGCTGATGTGCGGCGTCCTGCTCAGCAATGCCCTCCTGTCCGGTGAACCAAGCGACGCCCCGAATCGCTGCCCGGCGCCGGACAGAATCGCGGCCATCTTCTCCGACGATTCCCGCTGCCTGAATCTCGTCCACTACCGCCCGCCACTCAGCGCGAACCTGGCGGATGCTCTGACCCGTGCCACCGAGGTCGGCGGCCCTAATTGCCACGGCGTCCAGATCAACGCTACGCGTGGTGCTCCCTGGCCGGAGCCCGACTCTCTCGCGGCGTACCGCGAACGCTGCCGTCCGTCCCGCATCGTGTTCCAGGCCGGACGGGAGGCCATGGAATCCACCAACTACCGCCCCGACGAATTGGCCCGTCGCTGCTCCGCGTATTCCGGCCTGGTCACCGACGTGCTGGTTGACGCCTCGGAAGGTCTCGGAATCCCGCTGGACGCTGCCCGCTCGGTCGACTACCTGAAAGCCATTCGGGCCGCGGCCCCGGAACTGGGCCTGGTGGTGGCCGGTGGTCTGCACTCCGGCAACATTTCCGAGCTGCTGTCGCCCCTGCTTCCCGAATGGCTCGCCGTCAGCATCGACGCCGAGGGCCGCCTCCGCGACGCTGACGACCACCTCAACACCGCCGCCGCCGTCGCGTACCTGCGGGCAGCGCGGCACTTAATGGATTGAACCAGGGCAGCTCGTGAACATGCTGACAGTCAAACGCATCGTCTGCCTCGCCAATTCGCGTAAAATGGCGGGCCGTTGCGTCGCCGGCAAGGAATTGGCGGAGGACGGCCACGGGGGCAACTGGATCCGTCCGGTCAGCAATCGCGAGAACGAGTCAATCTCGGAACGGGAAAGATGTTATGCCGACGGCAACGATCCGGATCTGCTGGACCTGATCGAAGTACCTCTCCTCAACCCCCGACCAAAGGGATACCAACAGGAAAATTGGTTGCTGAACGCCTCCCGCCAATGGCGCAAAGTGGGTCGTTTGTCGAGCGATGATCTTCCGCAGCTGGCCGACCCGGAAGCACCACTGTGGGCCAACGGGTTCACCTCCCGCGGTGGCGAGAATGATCAAGTTCCGGTGGATGTCGCCGCCGCTCACAACACCTCGCTGCGGCTGGTCAGGGTCAAGGACCTGACCGTCATCGTCTCCGAGCCGTCTCGCCTCAGCGCAAATTACCCAATACTGCGCGGACGTTTCAGTCACTGTGGCGACACCTACTGCTTCCGCATCACCGACCCGGTCAGCGAGAGCGGCTCAGTCAATCTTCCTTACCGCGAATACCCGGTGGGCGAACGCTACCTCACTGTCAGTCTCGGCGAGCCCTTCGAGGGCCATGCGTACAAGCTGATTGCCGCCATCATCAAACCCTGACTGAGGAGTTCCGTTTGAACCAGACTAATCCGATGGTGCTCACCGTCGGGCACTCCAACCACCCGCCGGATGTATTCATCAGCCTGTTGGTCCGGCACGGCGTCGACGAGGTAGTAGACGTCCGGTCCGCTCCATACAGCCGTTACGCGCCCCAATTCAATCACGAAGCCCTCCAGCGGATGCTGGACGACATCGGCATCGGCTACACCTACCTGGGCGGCGAGTTGGGCGGCCGCCCAACCGACCGTGCGTGCTACGATGCGGACGGTCGCGTCCAGTACGAGCGGGTCGCGGCAACCGATTCATTCGAGGACGCTTTGCGCCGGGTGACCCGGGTGGCAGGTGAAAACCGCGTAGCTTTGCTGTGTACTGAAAAAGAACCCCTGGAATGCCATCGGACCCTGCTGGTGGCGCAAGCGCTCGCAGGAAGGGATGTCCACGTTGCCCACATCCACGCCGATGGAGCCCTGGAAAGCCACGACGATGCCATGAGCCGTCTGCTGCACCTGCACAAGCTGCCCCTGCACGGTGACATGTTTCGAACGCGCCCCGACGTGATCGTAGAAGCCCTGGGCCGGCAAGCCCAGAAATTCGCCTACGTTGCCGCTTACCTCTCACCCGTCGTCGATGAATGGGATACCGCGTCGTGAAACTCTACACCATCGGCTTCACCAGGAAGTCCGCGGCCGAGTTCTTCGGTTTGCTCCGGGAATCCGGCGCGAAGCGGGTGGTCGATGTGCGGCTGCGCAACACGTCGGGGTTGGCCGGGTTCTCCAAGAGGAGCGACCTTCCCTGGTTTCTGCGCGAACTCTGCGACATGGACTACGTGCACCTGCCACGCCTGTCTCCCACTGACGTGCTGCTGGATGGCTACCGCAAACGCGACATAACCTGGGACCAATACGTGCCTCAATTCCACTCGATCATCGAACGCCGGCTCATCCGCGCCGCCATCCCGCAGGATATAATCGCCGACAGTTGCCTGCTGTGCAGCGAGCATCAACCCGAGAGGTGCCATCGTCGCCTTGTCGCCGAGCACCTGCAACAGCACTGGGGCGACATTGAAATCATCCATTTGACATAAGCATCATTTTCGTCATTCCGGCTTTCGCCGGAATCCAGTCGGAGGCAGCCACTATGTCGCAGGTCAACACCGTCCTCGGTCCCATCGACTCCTCCGAGATGGGTTTCACCCTCAGCCACGAGCACATCACCCTGGGTGCCGCCGGTGCCGCCGCCACTTACCCCGGCTTCCAGGACCGACAGGCCATCGCCGACGCGGCCACCGCCGCCCTTGCGGAAGCCTATGAAGGCGGCGTCCGCACCATCATCGACGTCACCACCTTCGACCTCGGCCGCGACGTCGCCATGATGCAGGAGGTGAGCCAGCGCTCCGGCGTCCACGCCATCCCGTGCACGGGAAACCATTTGGCAGTGCCCCGCATCTTCTGGGGAGCCCCCGTGGATCGCGTCGCCGCCCTGTTCATCAAGGAGATCGAGGAGGGCATCGAGGACAGTGGCGTCAGGGCCGGCATCATCAAGGTCGCCAGCGACCGGGGCGGCATCACCGAAAACGAGGAGATCGTTCTGCGCGCCGCCGCCCGAGCCTGCAACGCCACCGGCACCCGCATCAGCACCCACACTTGGTCGCCCGACCGCGTCGGTGAAGAGCAGGTGCGCATCCTCAAAGAAGAGGGTGTCGACCTCAACCGGGTGTACATCGGTCACAGCAACGACGACACCGACGTCGGTTACTTGATCGGCCTTCTGGAAGAGGGCGTGTGGCTTGGCCTTGACCGATATCCCGGGGGCCGCACTCCCGAAACCCCCAGATGGGAGATGCGGACCGAGGTGGTCAAGCAGCTCATCGACGCCGGTTGGGCCCACCGCCTGATGCTTTCCCACGACCATTCCACGCCGGTGGTCCAGCCTTCCGAGGAGCTGCGTCGCGAGCGGGAGGAATTCAACCCCGACGGTTACCTTTTCATCACTCGCAACGTCCTGCCTCGCCTCATCGAGTTGGGCGCATCGGATTCCGACGTGCAGGCCATAATGGTCGACAACCCGCGCCGTTTCTTCGAAGACTGACCGCGACATTCACAGCGAGGTTGCCATGAACATCGGTTTCTCCCTTTCCAACAACCAGGGTCTCACCAACGTCCAGGACGTGGTGAGCGTGGCCGCCCGCGCCGAGGAACTCGGCTACGATTCAGTCTGGGCCAGCGACCACGTGTTCAACGTCAGCTACGTTTATGAGCGACTGGGCAACCGGCCCTATTATGACCCGCTCACCATCCTGACCTTCGCCGCCGCGCAGACCCAGCGGGTCATCCTGGGCACCAGCGTGCTGGTCCTGCCCTATCACAACCCGATGCGGTTGGCCAAGCAGGCGGCCACCCTGGACCAGTTGTCCGGCGGTCGCCTCGCGCTGGGGGTCGGCGTCGGCGTGATCGATACCGAGATCGAGGCCATGGGCGTCCCCTTCGCCGAGCGCGGGCCCTACACTGACGAATCCATCGCAATCATGAAGACCCTGTGGTGCGATGACGAACCGCGCCACCACGGCCGCTTCTTCCAGTTCTCGGACATGGCGTTTTCACCCCGACCGGTGCGTCCGGAGGGCGTCCCCCTGATCATCGGCGGGACCAGTCGCGCGGCCATCCGCCGCGCCGCCCGCCACGGCGACGGTTGGCATCCCACAGCCATGCCGCCGGAGGACCTTGCCCAGGGCATCCGCTACCTGCACGAGCGGGCCGAACGCGCCGAACGAGATCCGGCATCCATTCCCGTTTCGGTGAGTGTGCCCTTGCAGGGAGGCCGGCCCGGGCGTTTTGCCCTCGGCACGGAGCCCGCCGAGATGCGCGCCAATGCCCAGGCTTTCGCCGACATCGGTGTCTCCCGCATCGTGGTTTCTCCCTACTCCGGCGACCCCGATGTGGTCTTTCCCGCCATGGAAACCGTGGCCGCCGAGGTTATGCCGGCCGTCGCGTAAACTACCGGAAATCCCAAACCATCTAATTCCTGTCGGACCATACGGAGACCAACCTTGACCAGCCCTGCTTCTCTTACCATTGCTCCGTACGGTTCCTGGCGCTCGCCGATCACCGCCGACGCCATCGTCGCCGAGTCCATCGGCATCAGCAGCGTGTCCATAGACGGTGACGCCATCCTCTGGACGGAATCCCGCCCATCCGAGCGCGGGCGATACGTCATAGTTCGCATGGATCCCGACGGCTCGGTCTCCGACGTCAATCCCGCGCCGTTCAACGCGCGCACTCGCGTCCACGAATACGGCGGCGGAGCCTGGATTGCCGACGCTGGCATCATCTGGTTCTCCAACTTCGACGACCAGCGCATCTACCGCCAGGACTCGCGGAGCGCGCCGGAACCCATCACACCGGACGCCCCATTGCGCTACGCCGACGCCGTGCTGGATCGCGTCCGCAACCGGCTCATCTGCGTGCGGGAGGACCACTCCGACCCCGAAAACGTCGTCAACGCCATCGCGGCCGTTCCCGCCGACGGATCCGGAGAGCAGATTGTTCTGTTCGCCGGCTGGGATTTCGTTTCGTCACCTCGGTTGAGCCCTGACGGTTCCACCCTGGCGTGGATGTCATGGAACCATCCCAACATGCCCTGGGACGGGACGCATCTGTGGACCGCCCCCGTGCTCGACGATGGCGCTTTGGGCGACGCCACGTTGGTGGCCGGTGGTGAGACCATCTCGGTGTGCCAACCTGAATGGTCGCCGGAGGGGGTTCTGCACTTCGTCGCCGATCAATCGGGCTGGTGGAACCTGTACCGCCTCGGCAACAACGGCCCGGAGCTTATCTACGCCGACGACGCGGAATACGGCCGGCCCCAGTGGGTGTTCGGCGCCCGCGCCTACGGTTTCTCGGGCAACGGGAATATCGTGTGCGCGGTGAACCGCCGCGGATCCTGGTCCCTCAACGTCCTGAACCCGAGCACCCGTGTGAGCTTCCCGCTCAACGTCCCGGCCGGTGAGATGGGACGGGGCGATTTGGCCGTGTCCGGGATCACCGCCACCGTAATCGCAGGTGACGCTCGCCGGCCAATGTCGTTGATGCGGGTCAACCTCCGCAACGGCGAGTGGGATACCATTCGCCAGTCTGCTGCCATTGACGTGCCGGCAGGCTACATCTCCCCGGCCCAGACCATAGAGTTTCCGTCTACCGACGGCCGGCCGGCCTATGCCTTGTACTACGCTCCCCGCAACCCCGACTACGCCGCCCCCGAAGGCACTATGCCACCGTTGCTGACCCTTAGCCACGGCGGGCCAACCGGCGCCGCCTCCGGCGCGTTGGATCTGTCCGTCCAGTATTGGACCACCCGGGGCTTCGCCGTCGTCGACGTCGATTACGGTGGCAGCGTCGGATACGGGCGGGCCTACCGTCAGTTACTCAACAGCAACTGGGGCATCGTCGACGTGGACGACTGCGCCAACGCCGCTCTGCACCTGGTCCACCAACATCTCGCAGACGGCAATCGGCTGGCCATCCGGGGTGGCAGCGCCGGCGGGTATACGACGCTGGCGGCGCTAGCCTTTCGAAACGTGTTCGCCGCCGGCGCCAGCTATTACGGCGTCTCCGACCTCACCACCCTGGCCGAGGATACTCATAAGTTCGAGTCGCGCTACTTGGACCGGTTGGTCGCGCCCTATCCCGAGGGTGCGGAAACCTATCGGAGCCGCTCACCCATCACCCATATAGAAGGACTGTCCTGCCCGATCATCCTTTTCCAAGGGCTGGAGGATCGCATCGTCCCGCCCAATCAGGCCGAGATGATGTACGAAGCTGTGCGCTCCAAGGGTATCCCCTGCGCCTATCTGCCCTTCGAAGGCGAGCAGCACGGCTTTCGGCGCGCCGAAAACATCAAGCGCGCCCTGGAAGCCGAGCTGTACTTCTACTCTCGGGTCTTTGCGTTCGACCTGCCCGACCCGGTTGAGCCGGTTCACATCGAGAACCTGTAGTCTCAGGTCAGTAAGCCGCCCGCAGCACTTCCATAATCGGCCCGGCATCCACCACCTGCTTGGGGTTGGTGCTCAGGCTGCGGTCCTGCAACGTTGCCGTGGCGATATACTCGAGCCCATCTTCCGGGACACCCACCTCCCGCAGTGTGCGGGGCAGCTCCAGCTCGCGGCACAGTTCGTCCACCGCGTCGGCGGCGGCCAACCCGGCCTCCTCGTCGGTCATGGTGGAACTGGCCACGCCGATGGCCTCCGCGATGAGGCGCTGTCGGTCGGCGCAGGCATCCAGGTTGTAGCGCATGCTATGCGGGAGCAGAATGGCATTGGCCTCGCCGTGCGGGACGTCATACAGCCCGCCCACGTGGTGGCAGGTCGCGGTGTTCAGCCCCAAGCCGCCGAAGGACCCTAGCGAGGCCATGGCGCACGCGGTCTTGGTGGCCAGCAGCGTGTCAATATCGCCGTCCTTACAGTGGGGCAGGTTTTGGAACAGCAGCCGGATGGCGTGCAGAGCCATCCCGTCGCCGATGGGGTTGCTTCCGGTGGAGTACACGGTTTCGATGGCGATCCGAAGTTGGCCGATGGCCGTGGACACCAGGATCCGCAGAGGAGTCGTGGCCAGGGCCTGCCCATCGATGACCACCGTGCGATGGGTCACGCCCTCCCCGGCGATACTGAGCTTGCGGCCCTGCGCCAGGTCCGTGACGCCGCCCCCGCCACGGCTGAACTCGGCACACCCCATGGTGGTGGGCACGCTGACGATCGGCACCTTCGGTGAAGGCGTGGGTGGCACGGTGATCTTGTCCGGAGGCTCAAAGATGATGGCGTAGTCCCGAATATCGCCGCCTTCGCCCAGTAGAACGGCGATGGCCTTGGTCGTGTCGTGAGTGCTGCCCCCGCCCACGCTGATGAAGACGTCCGGCTGCGTCTCCTGAGCCATCGCCGCGCCGGCCTCAACGGTCTCCACCGGCGAGTGTGGCGCGACGCCCGAATACGTCCCCACGTATCGTGACCCCAGCGCCTCCTGCACTCGCGGCACCACGTCGCACGCGCTCAGAATGGTGGGTCCGCAGGTGATCATCGCTCGGCTGGCGCCCAGGCCATCCACGACCGCCGGCAGGTCGTCTATCGCGGTTTCCCGACAGATGACGTCCTGGTGCAACGGATCATATCGGTATCGCAGCGTGCTCGTAGTCATAATTGATTCTCCATTGCGCGGGACGGGTAAAGGTGAGGTTGTCGTCGACAAGATCTAAATCACTGCTAGGTGGCTTTCATTCGCTCCACGAACGGCGTCCAGAGGAATGCGTCTGTCCAGGGTTACCAGCCGGGCGTCATGCGCCACGGCCAGGGCCAGCAGATAAACGTCGGTCAGTTGTCGGTGTCCTGACATCCGCCGGATATCCACCAGCGCACCATCAAGGAGGCTGATGTCGTCGGGGATGAAGCGGTGATGTTCCGTGACCACGATATCCCGCAGCCCGGCCATGGCCTCGGCTATGCTGAACGCGCCTGGATAGTCGGGCTGGGACAGGATGCGCACGCAGCCGTTCTGCGTCAGCGGGCAGGATGCCCAACCGTGCTCTATGTTGGCCACGAACCAGGCAGATACCGCAGTGTGAGCCGTGTGGTCTTTGTCCAGTAGGGCTATCAGGCAGCTCGTATCGTAGAGGGATCTCAAGTTTCAAATACCCAACTCGTCCCGGATTTCGTTCACCATCTCATTGGTGACTACCACCCCGCGGGACGGGAGAGGCCGGATACCATAACGCTCCAGATCGACCGCATCGACTGTGCTGACCTCCACTTCCACTTGCTGGCCTTCCGGCAGGCCGAGCGGTTCTTCCAATACGATGGTTGTCCCCTTGACTATGCCTTTCCGTTTCATCAGGCCTTCACACCTCATATATTTGGGTACATATTACAGTATCAATGGAACCCGGGCCTCAAATGGCCACGAAAGGGATGTCATTGACGACGGTTAGGAGCGGATGTTAACTTAGTGAGAATTAGATGGGTTCCAATGTTCTCACATCTATACTGAAGATACTCTGGAGCAAGCCCGAAGCCTGATTGGTATCTATTCCCTAAAACAGATTCCTGCGTAACGTGCCATTAAGAATCTGTGCGGTGCCGTTTTTACCTTTTACCGGTTCTTCGTAAATATCAAACTCAGCAATGAGCTGCTTTTCGAAGCCGCCACGTTTGCTCAGATCCCATATATTCCACAAGCTGCCATTCGTAAGCACGGCGTAGCCTTTGCGGGTGCCTTGAGCGTAACTCGTTAATTGACGCTCGTAATTTAATGACCAAGCGTCAACTTTCTTTGACTCAAGCAAGATGCCGGGGTTTCCATTCTTGCCAAACATCACGTAGTCGATCCGACCATAATCGTTCAGGTCGCACTCAAAGCCACCTGTCCGGGGTCGCTCAAGTCCCATCCCAAAGTCCGTAGCACGGGGTCGATCAGCATATATCTGGTGTTCATTTCGTGGCTGTCGAGAACCGCATAACAGTCTTCGTCTTCCATTAAATCGTTGGCGCGCTGAATCCTTAATTCTACATCCTTTTAGGCCATGATACTTTCCTTTTCAACCAGATGCTTCATTTCTCCTAGTGCGAACAGCGACCGTTCTTACTGGTTCAATCCCCTTTGCATCCCGCGCAGGTAACCTGCTTGCCCACCGTGCTGGTTCACTTCCCAGATGAGCAGGCGGAACATATCGGCCACCGCCATGCTCTCCCCGCGACGATTGGTCATTTGGGTGCTCACCAGCGATTCGTCGTCGTGGCCGTCCAGGAACTCCAAAAGATTGTTGCGCGCGGCGTCGGCGTACTCCATCAGAAGCGCCTTGCCTGGGCACTGCCAACTGGTCAGATCCTCCACGGTGTAGCCGAATCCGACGTTCATGGGTTCCGGCGCGAATCCCAGGCGCTCGGCCCATTCGCGCTCGTAGAGCTGCTGTTCCTGTTTGGCCAGGGACTGAACCCACATATCGAGGGCACGCCCATAGTGCCAAATGATGAAGCCAATGGAGTGGCATTGCTCGTTGGGGGTGAACTCAATCTCTTCCTGAGTGAGCCCGTCCGCATACCGGACCAGCCATTCCCAGTTGGCGTCGAACGATTCCTTGATGAACTCTTTGAGCGCCATGATTTCCCCCGCCTGCTTTCAGGTGGTCCAGACCGGTTGCCGCTTTTCCAGGAACGCTGAAATACCCTCCTTGGCGTCGTCGGCCAGGAGGTTGTCAACCATGACCTTGCTGGCAAACTGGTACGCCGAGGGACGGTCCATCTCGATTTGCTGGTAGAACGCAGCCTTGCCCAGGGCCAACGTGTGCGAACTGGCCGATGCGATCTGTCGCGCCAACTCGGTGACTTGATCCTCCAACTCGCCGGCCGGCGCGATACGGCTGATGAGACCGAACTCCAGTGCTTCACGGGCCGATATCGGCTTGCCGGTGAGCAGCATCTCCATGGCCTTTTTCGGCATCACCGACCGCGCCACCGCGACCCCGGGCGTGGTGCAGAACAGGCCAATCTGCACGCCAGGCGTGGCGAAGGCCGCGGTGTCCGCCGCCACGGCGATATCGCAAGTCGCCACCAACTGGCAACCCGCAGCCGTGGCCAAGCCCTGCACCTGAGCAATCACCGGTTTCGGCAGCAGCCGGATGGCCTCCATCACCCGAGTGCAGGCTTCGAAAACCGCCGTGTAATCCTCGGCTTCGCCGTTCACCAGCTCGTTGAGATCGTGGCCCGAGCTGAACACCGGTCCTTCGGAGCGGATGACCACGACGCGGGTGTCTGGGTCGCCGGCGATCTCTGCTAGGCGGCGCTCCAAGGAGAGCAGCGTCAAAAAAGATAGCGCGTTGCGCCGGTCCGGGTTGTTGAGAGTGAGGACGGCTATGCCGTCGTCAGTCAACTGGTGCACTACGGGGGGTGGCGGGATTTCGTCGGGAGTCTCCGGGCGGATCTGCTCCCTCTCGACATAGATCACGTCGATAGTGTCGCCGTCGGGGGCAAAAAATTCCACCAGAAACGAGGTGTCCGGTTCGAAGACGTGAACGACTGCGCCAGCACTGCCGGCTTTCAGCCCATGTTCAGGTAAATCAACGGTGAGTCTAATGGGGTCATGTTCGTTGATCATATTTCTCTCCCGATGGATAAGCCGTGACCAAGGCCGGCCGCGTTGAGTTGTGCCGAATAATCCAAACAGTACGGACAGCAGGGTTGCGCCCGTCCGGAGTTTCCAGAATGCCGTCAACAGCGAATGTCGTACCATGCAGGGTGTCACGAACATTGACAACTTCGTGCCTTGACCCGTGAACTCGCAGCGCCTCCGCAAACTGTTGCCATTGCTCAGGAACGAACCCGAACTTTAGGAAAAACTCGGCTTTGTCCCGGCCTCGCGGGTTGTCAATCGAAAGCAAGTAGGCCAATATTTTCGCGGGCGGAATGTAAGCGTGTTCGACGTTAGGCAACCTCATGCCTACCCGCGTGGCAGGCCCAGGCCGCGACTGGCGATGATATTGCGCTGTACCTCGCTGGTGCCGGCGGCGATGGTGTGGGAGAACGCGCGGAGCCAGTGCTCCTGCATGTCCGCCTCCATTGGCGTCCATTTCTCGTCGCGCAACCCGCCGTACATCCCCATGATCTCCAGGCACGACGCGGTGGTCCTTTGCACCGTTTCGCTGCCGAAGACTTTGGACATGGACGCTTCCTTGTTGGGAACCAGTCCCTCGCCCTGCATCCAAGCAACGTTGTACGCGATCAGCCTAGCAACTTCGCACTCGATGTACCGGTCGGCCAGCGCGTTGCGAACCCATGGCTCCTGGCTGAGTGGATTCCCGTTTCGAAGGATGCCGTCGGCCCACTGCCGGGTGTCGTCCAGATGCCGGCGTGCGGCCGCGGAATAGTCGATCCCGGACCGTTCGAAGTCCAGCAATGTCACCGCCACGTACCAACCGCGGTTTTCCTCGCCGACGATGTTGCGGGCGGGAACTCGCACGTTATCGAAAATCACCTGGTTAAATTCGTGCCGCCCACCCATGTTGATGATTGGGCGCACTTCGATACCCGGCGTTTTCATGTCCACCAGGAAGAAGCTGATCCCCCGGTGTTTCGGCGCGTCGGTATCGGTCCGCGTCAGCAGCATGATCCAGTCGCCCCGGTGGCCCATAGAAGTCCAGATCTTGCTCCCGTTGATCACGAACTCGTCGCCGTCGCGGATGGCACGGGTGCTCAGCGACGCCAGGTCGGAACCCGATTCCGGCTCACTGTACCCCTGGCACCACTGTACCTCGCCCTTGGCCACCGGCGGCAGGTGCTCCGTTTTCTGTTCGTCAGTCCCGTGGATCATCAGCGTCGCGCCCATCATCCGCACGCCAAAGTTGTCGCGACCTGGGGCTCTATGGTAGGTCATCTCTTCGTTGAAGATGGCGGTACGCACCGGCGATGCCTTTTGCCCTCCGTACTCCTCGGGCCAGTGCATGGTGAGCCAGCCGCGGTCCGCCAACTTACGGCGAACGTCCAGCGTGCGCTCCCAGTTTTCCTCACCGGAGCCCCGTTCCCCCAGCTCCCATTCCGGAACATATTCCTCGTCGATGAATTCGCGCAAATCGCTTCGGAAGGTAGCGTCTGCGGCGCTGAACTGGAACTCCATGTTTGATCTCCTGATCCCGAAGTTTCGGCCATCTTATCACGGAGGTGATCACATTTGACTGTATCCGCTGCCGGGCCCGCGCGTATCGTCAACGCCCCAGCCGCGACCTTCGGTGATCCAGCCGAACTCCAGCAGGATCTGCTGGCTGTAACAAACGCGTCCGGTTACCTTGTCAACCGGCTCGGATGCCAGCAACAGCGTGGCTTTAGCCAGCAGTTCCGGCGGCTCGCCCCTAGGATCGTTCATCCCTTCCACTAGGTGGTGAAAAACGGTCCCCGGCGTGGGCACCACCAGCGACGGCGAAACGGCAGTAACCGAAATTCCGTACTCGTACACCTCCTGGGCCAGACCCTGTGAGAACCTCTCCAGAGCCGCCTTTTCTGCCCCGTAGCAGGTGCCGTTGTTCGGCGGTGTAGTATACGGCCCCCGCCCCGGACCCACCGCGGAGCCGGAGGAGATGTTCACGATGCTTCCCGTCCGTCGTTCGACCATGTCCCCGAGAACCAGTTGGCTTAGAATGAACGGAGCGTGGAAGTTTACCGCCCAGGACCGCATCCACCGGTTGATGGGGAAGTCCTTGATGGGAAGGTAATAGGTCAGCGCGGCGTTGTTCACCAGCACGTCCACCGGCCCATAGATGCTGCGCGTTTCCTCGACCAAGCGCTCGCAGTCTTCGGGAAGCGAGATATTCGCGGCCACCGCAGTGGCTTCACCGCCGGCTTCCTTGATGTCGGCGATGGTCTTGGAGAGCGATCCTTCCAGCGGGTGGTCACCCTCATTGACGGTGCGCGCCGCGCAAACCACTCGCGCACCTTCCGCTGCGAACAGCTTGCTGATCTCAGCGCCGATGCCACGACTGGCTCCGGTGACGATGGCTGTTTTTCCTTCAAGTCTGGGCATTTGCTACTTATCCTTATGAGTTTTCAGTTAACCGATGTCGCCATTGTTGGTCCCGTTGACCGAGGGCGGCGGTTCCGTGAAAGCCCTTCCATCGCGCTCCGCCGCCTCCCGTCGTTCGTTCCAAGCCTCCCAGGCTCGGTTGGCTTCATCGCGACCTTCTTCGCGGCCCTGTTCACGGCCCTCTTCACGGCCTTCCTGGCGAACCAGGTCACGGTACAACTTGGCCAGTACCATGAGTATGCCCTCCACCAATCCAAATGCCAACGGGAACGCCACACCGACTGTAACGGCAGCAGCAACAATGGCGATTATAGCAATTTCGGGCCATGCCAGCGGTGGGTTCTCTGCCGTTGCTACACGCGCATGGCGAGCATATCGGCCAGGGCCGTCCAGAGAACGTAAAATGCTGCGAGGAACCAACCGTTGCGACGGATCAGGACATCGAATGCGTTGGCTCTGACGTCCCGCTTACCGTGATCTGGATCACCTGCGCTAGTCATCCAACAGGTCGGCCAGCAGGCTTTCGTTCATAGTAAAGCTCTCCGCTGCCGACGGAAACGCGCCGCTCCTCACGTCCTCCGCATACTTTTCAAAAGCCCGCGTCATGTCGGAGCCCAACTCGGCATACTGCCTGGCGTGCTTGGGCACGAAATCGGGGAACAGGCCCAGCATGTCGTGAAATACCTGAACCTGCCCGTCGCAGTGCGGACCCGCGCCGATGCCGATGGTGGGAATGGTCAGCCGCTCAGTGATCGCCCTAGCCAGTGGCGCCGGCACGCACTCGAGCACGACTGAGTACGCCCCCGCCTCCTGAACCGCCATCGCATCGTCTAACACACGCCGGGCGGCGGCCTTCGTTCGCCCCTGCACCCGGTAGCCGCCCAATGCGTTCACCGACTGGGGAGTAAGTCCGATGTGTCCCATGACCGGCACACCCGCGTCCACAATGCGCCGAACCGTGCTTGCGATGGAAACACCGCCCTCCATCTTCACAGTGTGCGCCCCGCCTTCCTGCATGAGCCTGCCGGCATTGCGGAGAGCTTCGGCCGCATCGACCTGGTAGGACATGAACGGCAGGTCAACCACAACCAAAGCTTGCGATGCGCCCCGGCTCACCATGCGGCCGTGCCGGACCATATCATCCATAGTCACCGGCACAGTGGAATCGTAACCCAGCACCACCATCCCCAGGCTGTCGCCTACCAAAATGATCGGGATGCCGGCCGCGTCAGCGATGCGCGCGGCCGTGTAATCGTAGGCGGTGACCATGGGGATTTTCTCCCCGGCCCGCTTCATCTCGGCCAGTCGTCGAATAGTAGTCGCCATCGTGCCGCGATTTTATCAGTCAGACAGGCCGATTGTCCGCCTCAATTGTTCCAACTGCGGTTCCTCGATTCCCTTCGCCCGCGCCAGTGGGAATGAGGATTCCGTCAACTGGCGATACAGCGGGAGAAGATCAGCGGCGTGTTGCGAAAGCAGTTCCAGGTGTGCCGCAATAGTTTCCGCATCGCCTCGCACCACCGGGCCGGTGACCGCGTTGGCGGGACCCACTTTCTCGATGGCCTCTATCGTGGCCCGTGCTAGGGGCACGGCAGCTTTGACACCATCCTCCTCAGTGAACCCCATGTTCGTCCACAGCCCGACTGCGGCGTCCATCAAGGTGGACAAATACCCGCAACTCAACACCGCGCTGGCGTGGTACAGGGGGCGCATCCCACTGGGTATTTCTATGCCCCGACCGCCCAACGACATCGCCAGCTCCGGCAGGAAATCCGCGAGCCAACCCATTCCCGAAATCGCGAAGGTCACCCCATTCAGCCGTTCGGCCGCCTGCGCCGGTCCATCGATGGCCGCGAAGGTTTGAAACGGATGCATCGCCCCCACGGAAGCCCCCGCACCTGCCGCATTATCGAGCAGCTCGATGGACGCCGCGCCGCAGCAGTGCGCCACGCCCTGACCCGGCCGCCAGGTGACCGCCCGCGCCACCTCGGTGATCACCGCGTCCGGCGTCGTGATGAACACCAGATCACATCGGTCTGCCACCTGCTGCGCACTCCCGAGCGCCGCGCATACGTCAATCAGGCTAGCCGCCCGCTGAGCGCTGGAGTGTGTGCGGCTGGCGATTGCAGTCACCGGCCAGCCGGCCGCGCTCAACGCCAACGCCAAGCCACTGCCCAGCACGCCCGCGCCCACGAACCCAATGGCGATGCCTTCAGGTTTATCCATCCCTCAACTCCGAGACTGCTTGCACGCCTGCCAGCCCGTGCGCGGCCGCAACGGCATCCAGAACCGCCAGCGCCGTCACGTGCGTGGCCGCCGTCACGATGGCAGTCAGGTTTACGTCGGCAGTATTCTCACCCGTGGCCACGCAGAACATCGTGTCGCCGTCGCTGGGCGTGTGGCACGGCCGAATAGTCAACGCCAGCCCGTCGTGGCACGCGGAGGCCACGAAATTGGCCTGCATCTTGTCCAACGTTGCGTCCGTCGCTACGACGCCAATTGTGGTGTTCGTCATTGCAGACGACCCGGAGGATCGGGGTCCGGTCAACATAACATCCACTGGATCGGCCATCGAACCGCTGTCGGTACGAGGCCCGGCAATCAGACCGCCGTCCCGATGATCGTAAATCCCGCCCCACGCGTTGACTGCGACCGCCGCACCTACCGACATCCCGTCGGGCAACACGCAGCACGCGGACCCGATACCTCCCTTCACGGCGCCATCCATCCCGTAAGCCTTCGCAACCGTAGCGCCCGTTCCGGCTCCAACCGAACCCACCGGCATGTTGGTTGCATCCGAGGCGTTGCAGGCGGCATAACCCGCCGCCCCGTCGGGACGTACATCGGATCTGCCCACTCCCAGGTCGTATAGGATCGCCGCCGGCACAATGGGTACCGGACCATGCGGCGCCTGAAATCCGATCCCGCGCTCCTCTAACCACTGCTGCACCCCAGAGGCAGCGGCCAGACCGAAAGCGCTGCCCCCACTCAACAACACGGCATGAACCTGATCGACCCGACGGATCGGGTCCAACAGGTCAGTCTCCCGTGTTCCCGGTGATCCACCGCGCACCGCGACGCCGCCCACCGCGCCACCCGTCGTGAGGATGACCGTACACCCAGTTGCCGCCTCCGCGTCCGTCCAGTGCCCCGCCGACACGCCCGGCACGTCAACGACCGATCCGAATTGTTCGTCGCGCGAGTTCACCGTTCAGAGCCTATCCCAGCTGAAGCAAGCAATTCCTCCGCCCGCTCTAGCAGATGATCCCGCCTCTCTGCGCTGAACCCACGGCTCTCCAGATACAGTCGCAGGGCCGTCAGCGGTTGCAGGTCCGAGGGTTCGACCGAGATCCGCCGACGCTCGGCGTCGGTAACCTCTCGGGAAATGCTCGCCACGTAGTGCGCCGCCGACAATGAGGGACGGAGATCACCGTCGCGCAATTTCGCTGACTGCTCGGAGGACAGTTTAATCCGCAAGCGCACGATGGCGCCAGCCACCTGGTGCCGGGAGATCGATCGGGTGACAAACGCCGCCGGATTTTGCTCAACCTCTGGTATCGCAGCGTCCACGGTCACAAAAGGGCGAGCCGCAATGTCTTGGAATTGGAAATCGGTGACCCTTTGTCCCTGGGCGCCCTTGGGATCGATGTCCACCACACAGAAGCCCTTTTCGTCCGACTCCTCGGAAAAGTCCACCGGCTGCAAGCTGCCTGAGTACGCCACCGCCGGCCCGTCTCCGCCGGCAGGGCGGAGCACTTGGTGCTTGTGTATGTGCCCCAACGCGACGTATTCCAGTTCCGGGCGCTGCACGGCACTCACGTTGAGCACGTGGTCGTTGCCCAGCATCATCGAACGTTCCGATCCCACAGTAGCCCCGTTCACCGTGACGTGCCCGGCCAATATCGCCGGTACGTCCGGGTCGATCCCCTGGGCCCGACCGGCGATCGCCATGGTCATCCGACGTTCCGTCTCCGCTCGGATTTCCTCGATGCTAAGCCCCCTGGATTCCTCCCGAGCCAGCATCGCTCCGCGAGACGGCCACGGCACCGCCAGGACTTGCAGCGGCCCCGCTTTAGTGGGCACGGTATACGTCTGGAGGCTGGCCCCCACGTAGACGTTGGGCACTTGAAGGGTGGAGAATATTTCGACCGCGTGCGCCCGTCCGACAGCAGCCGGCAGGTCGTGATTGCCGGGCAGCAGAAACGTCGCAATGCCGCCGTCCGAAAGCCGGAGCAAACGCCGGGCGAACTCCCGCTGATGGGTCTGGCTCGGATCCCGTCCCTTGTACGCGTCGCCCGCAAGAACCACCACGTCAACGCCGCCGGCCAGGGCAAATTCCACCAACTCGTCCAGCGCATCAAGAAAATCCCCCAACCGCGTGGACAACCCAGTGGCCGGGTCGGTGCGGCCGTAGTTCTCCACACCGATGTGCAGATCCGAGAAATGCAGGATTCTCATCGTCGTTGTCCCCGCACTTCGGAGGTTGCTTGGTCCTGCCAACGGCGGCCATTAGTGAGTAATGGCCGAGTTACGCCCGAATCTCCGCCAGGAACCGCCCCGCGCTCTGCCGAACGAAGTCCTGGATGTTCACCGACATCAACCGCACCCCACGCTCGGCGAACTCGCGGAACCGCCCCACGTTGTCCACCGTCATGCCCGCGCCGGCAACGCCGATGACCTTGCCTTCCGCCAGCGTACCGTCGATTACTTGCGAGATCGCCGCATCCACGTCGGCCTGTGGCGGCATACCCATGGCCTGCGTCAGGTCGCTGCTGCCCACCAGTATCGCGTCGACCCCTTCCACCGCGGCGATGTCCCGCACGTTGGCCACGGCCTCTGGAGTTTCAACCATGCAGATCACCAGCGTTTCGCGGTTGGCCGCCTCGTAGTACTCGGCCGGCGGCAAACCGCTGCCCAAGCGGTTGGTGCGGCCGCCCGTGGCGCTGCTCCGGTCGCCCATGGGATAGTAATGGGACGCCCGCGCCACCGCTTCGGCTTCTTCTCGATTGTTGATGTGCGGGACGATCAGCCCCTGCGCGCCCCGATCCAGGAACCGCAACAACGTCGAGGGCTCGGCGTTGGGCACCCGCACCACCGGCGTGATGTCGTGCAACTCGGCCGCGCGGATCATGTTCTCCGACTCGGAGTCGTTCGATGAGCCGTGCTCGCAATCAATCCACGCCCAGTCGAAGCCCAGCACCCCGTACATCTCGACCACTATCGGTGCGTAAAAATTCACGCTGCCGCCCACGGCGATATCGCCGGCGAGCAGCTTGGCTTTGGCTCGGTTCGTCCTGACCATGTCGTTCTCCGTGTTCCAGTGGATTGAGCGCCGTCCGGCGCGTGGCGTTGCAATGCAGAAGAGGAGAATGCCGGGCGGCCTGTAAGCCGGGTTCTGTATCCGCATGAAGCGGACGGTGGCCATCTATCTAGCCCCAAGCGTTGCCGCTGGGGTCAAGCGGCCAACCCGGGGACGGGCCGGACACCCATGGTCCCTCTATTTGGCCTTGCTCCAGGTGGGGTTTGGCCGCCGGTGCGTCGCCGCACACGGCCGGGCGCTCTTACCGCCCGATTTCACCCTTGCCGACACGTCGAAAACGGGTCGGCGGTATGTTTCTGTGCCACTTTCCGTCCCCGGCTTGGTCTCCCGCGCCGGAGCCTGGGCGTTACCCAGCACCCCGTCCGGTGGAGCCCGGACTTTCCTCCCCGAGGTAATAGCCATTTCTGACCATCGCTCGCGGCGGCCACCCGGCCGGTCCGGCTTTCTCCTAATGCGAGGCTAGCACGGGCATTTGGGAGGGTCAAGCAGCCGCGTTTCCAGTCATACCCATGCGTCATTGTGACCCCGTACTTGATGCAGGAGCGGCAATCTCGTTGCCGGATGGTTCGTCGTATAATGGCGCACCACACTCTTCCCAGTTTCCAACCCAGCCTTGAGGTAGTCGCCATGGCCACGGAACCCGTCAATATTTTCGAGTACGAGCAGATCGCCAAAGAGCGCATCGAGCAGGGACATTACGATTTCATCGCCGGCGGCGCCACCGATGAGATCACCATTCGGCGCACTCGTGCCGTGTACGATTCAATCATGTTGCGCCCCCGCATGATGGTGGACGTCGAAAACCGGTCCCTGGCCACCACTGTATTGGGCCAGGAAATCGCCCTACCGGTCATGCTGGACCCCGCCGGCAACCACAGCGCGGCCCACCCTGAGGCGGAAATCGCAACGGTCCAAGCGGCCGGCCAGATGGGCACCGTCATGGTGCTCAGCTCCCACGCCTCCCGCACCCTGGAGGATGTCGCCGCATCCGCGTCTGGCCCGTTGTGGTTCCAGCAGTATTTCTTCAAGGATCGTGGCCTGACCCTGGAGATGGCCGCCCGGGCGGAAGAGGCCGGCTACTCGGCCATCTGCATGACCCTTGACGCCAAGATCAAGCCCAAGCGGGAACGCAACATCCGCAACGATTACGTCGGCGCCGAATCTCCCAACTACGCCCAACTGGATTTGGGTACCCACACCTGGAAGTTCGCAGCCGACGCCCCGGCCGGCCCCAGCGACATCCGGGACGTGGCATCCACCTGGGACGACCTCGAATGGTTCGCGTCCAACATCCGGCTCCCGGTGGTCGTCAAGGGCATCATGGCCGGCGAGGACGGACGCCTGTCCGCCGAAAACGGCGCGAAAGCCGTGATCGTCTCCAACCACGGCGGCCGCTATCTTGACACCACGCCGGCCACCATCGAGGTGCTGCCCGAGGTGGTGAACGCCGTCGACGGCAACGCGGAGGTTTACCTGGACGGTGGCGTCCGTCGTGGCACCGACATTTTCAAGGCCGTAGCTCTGGGAGCCCGCGCGGTATTGATCGGGCGGCCGTTGTTCTGGGGGCTGGCCGTTGACGGCTCGCCGGGAGTAGCCGCCGTCCTTGAATTGCTTCGCGACGAGCTGGACGCCACCATGGGCATGTGCGGCTGTCCCACGGTCGAGAGCATCAGTTCGGCGACCATCGATACGGTGTCACCGCTGTTGGCCGCGTTCCCGGCGCCCGCAGACTTCAGGTAGCCGCACCCCGTTTGCGAGGATCCGAAATGTACAACCATGCACCAGTGGAGAGCGTCGCAGAGGCTTACCTCGAGTTGCTGGCCTCCCGCGGGATAGACTATTTCTTCGGCAACGGCGGGACGGATTTCGCGCCCATCATCGAGGCGTACGCCAAGCGCCAGGTGCAGGAACTGCCGGCGCCGCGTCCCATCCCGGTTCCCCACGAGGTCACCGCCGTGAGCATGGCACATGGCTACACCATGATCACCGGGCGTCCGCAGGTGGTGATGGTGCACACCGTTCCCGGCACCGCCAACGCCATCGGGGGCATCGTCAACGCCGCCCGCTCCAATGTGCCCATGCTCTTCAGCGCCGGCCGTACCCCTATCACCGAGGGAGACGCCCGGGGTTCCCGCGACGGCAGCATTCATTGGGCACAGGAGTCCTTTGACCAGGGGGCGATGGTGCGCGAGTGGGTCAAGTGGGACTACGAACTACGCCACGGCGCCGATTTGGAAAACCTGGTGGACCGTGCCTTCGCCATTGCTGAATCTCCGCCGGCCGGGCCGGTGTACCTGACCTTGCCCCGTGAGGTGCTGGCTGAGGAGATTGACGGCCTCTCGTACCGCGACGCTTCCCGCCAACAGAAGGCCGGCGACCGCCTGCCCACTCCGGAAACCATCGCGCAGGCCGCCCGCGCCCTGGCCGGAGCACGCCATCCCGTCCTGGTCACCCGCGGAGGCGGCAAAGACCCCAGGACGGTTGCCCCGCTGGTGGAGCTGGCCGAGTTGCTGGGCATGGCGGTGTTCGAGTCCGGCGCGCTGTATGCCAACTTCCCGAAAAACCACCCCCTGTATTCCGGCTCTGACATCGGGTCTACTTTGGCCGAGGCGGATGCGATAGTGGTGCTTGAAGCCGACGTGCCCTGGACTCCCCAGCGGCATCAGCCGGCCGAAGGCGCTCAAGTAATCGGCATCGGCGACGACCCGCTATTCTCCGCCTATCCGGTGCGCGGGTTTCAGGTTGATTTGAACCTTGCCGGCACTCCCCGATTGGTTCTACAAGCTCTGCTGGATGCGGTCCGGGAGACCGGCGTTGGCGGCAGCGCGGTGGAGAACCGAACCGCTGAGTGGGCAAGTCGCAACGACGAGATGCGCGCCGGTTGGCAGCGGCAGGCCAACGCCGCCAGCGACCAAACGCCCATCAGCAAATCGTGGTTCACCAAGTGCCTGTCCGACTTTCTCGACGACGATACCATCGTGCTGAACGAACTTGGCATCGACGCCGTGCAGATCGACGTGCGGAAGCCGGGAAGCTTCTTCGGCGTGCCGGTATCCGGCGGCCTGGGCTGGGGCGTCGGCGCGGCGCTGGGAGCCAAGCTGGCCGACCCGGACCGGACGGTGATCTGCTGCGTTGGCGATGGGTCGTATATCTTCGGATCCGGCACCGCCGGGCATATCGTGTCCGACGCGCAGGGCCTTCCCGTCCTCACCATCGTGTGGAACAACGGCATCTGGAACGCCGTTCAGAGCGCCACCCGCGGCACCTATGCCGACGGCTACGCGGTGCAGAGCAACAACTTTGCGATCACGACGCTGTCCCAGTCGTTCCAGTACGAGTTGATCTGCCAGGCGGCCGGCGGCTACGGCGAGCGGGTGGAGGACCCGGCGGACGTGCCGGCGGCGCTGGGGCGCGCCCTGAACGCAGTTCGCAACGAGAAACGCCAAGCCCTGCTCAACATAATCGGGCAGTAATCGGCTCTTCTAGCGCCTGCCTAGTGTTGACGCCGCCGCTCACGCTGGGTATCATCCGTCGCCGTATGCGCAGCGCGGGTTCCGGATTCACTTGAACGTCTTGCCGACCACTCCGGGTCGAGTGGTGGGCGGGTGCATCGCGCGCCGGGTGAGCAACTAGCCCCTATTTAGCTGCGTTCGCGTTTCCCGTCTTCCCCGGAATATCAGGGTGTCTGACGTCGTCTCTCTGCGAATGATGGTGAAACGCACATGCTACATAAACCCCTGGCGCGCGCGGTCGCGATCGTTGTACTGATCTCGGCCTTGCTGGCGCTCGTCGCCTGCGCCGAAGAAGAACTGCCCGTACTCTACCTCGGCGGCATCCCCGATCAGGACGTGGCCGTCCTGGAAGCCCGTTTCAATCTCCTGGCCGAGCACATCAGCGAGGAAACCGGCGTCCCCGTCCGTTACCTGCCTTCCCAATCCTACGCTGCCCTGGTTACCGGATGGGATAACAACGACGTCCAGCTGGCCTGGTACGGCGGCCTGACCGGCGTTCAGGCGCGCCTCGCAGTCCCTCGCTCCGAAGCGGTCGCCCAGCGCAGCACCGACGAAAACTTCACATCGGTGTTCGTCGCCGCGCCCGACTCCGGCATATCCTCGCTGGCAGATCTCAAAGGGCGCACCTTCACCTTCGGCAGCGAGAGTTCGACCTCCGGCAACCTGATGCCCCGCTTTTTCCTGGGCCAGGAGGGCATCGTACCCGAAACCGACTTCAAGAGCGTCGCCTACAGCGGGTCCCATGACGCCACCTGGAAACAGGTCGAAGCCGGCGCCGTGGAGGCCGGCGCCCTCAACGCCAACGTCTGGAAAACCCGCATGGAACAGGATGACGTTGACGCATCCCGGGTCACCGCCTTCTACACCTCCCCCGGCTACGTCGACTACCACTGGGTGGTCCGGCCGGGGCTCGACGACATCTACGGCTCGGGGTTCACCCAGCGGTTGGTGGATGCCCTCCTCAAGCTGAACGCAGCCAACGGCGGCCGCGATCAGGAAATCATGAACGCCTTCCAGGCCGATCGCTTCATTCCCACCTCAAATGAAAACTATCTCCCCATCGAAAATATCGCCCGCGATCTCGGCCTCATCTCAGAGCAATAGCCACCCGGCAATACTGATCGACGGCGCCGGAAAGACCTACGGCGACGTCGAGGCCGTCCGCCCGCTCTCGCTGACCATCCAGCCGGGCGAAACCGTCGCGCTGCTGGGACCCAGCGGCAGCGGCAAGACCACCCTGCTGTCCATGATTGCCGGCGAGCTGGAGCCGTCGGAAGGATCCATCCGTCTGCGTGGCAAGAACTTGGCCGACCTTCATGCCGGCCGGGAGCTCTCCCGCGAGGTGGGCATGATCCACCAACAGTACGACCTCGTCCCCAACCTCTCGTCGTTACAAAACGTGCTCGCCGGACGGTTGGGAGATTGGGGCCTGCTCAAATCGGTAATCTCCCTGGTGTGGCCCCAGGATCGGCAGGTGGGCATGATCGCCCTGGACCGGGTGGGGGTCGGAGACCGCGCTCGGGTCCGTGCCGGCTTCCTCTCCGGTGGCGAGCAGCAGCGGGTAGCCGTGGCTCGCCTCCTGGTGCAGGACCCCGCCATCATCGTCGCTGACGAGCCGGTTTCCTCACTGGACCCGGCCCGAGCTGAAGAGGTGATGGGCATCCTGAGCGAGTCCGCCCGCCGGGCTGGAAAAACCCTGGTAGCCACCGTCCATTCCACCGACGTGGCGCGAACCTACTTCGGGCGCCTGATCGGTCTCCGCAACGGCGAATGCGAATTCGACCTTCCCTCCCACCTCGTTACCGACGAACAGCTGAACGCCCTCTACGCCCTGGAGGGCCTGCGGGATGAATGAGCGCGCTCACGCTGGATCCCTGGGAGGGCGTGGCGCGCTGACCGCAATTCTGCTGATCGCTTTCGCGGTCAGCCTGGTGGGCATCGGCTGGAACGACGGCGTGCTCAATACCGGCGGTATCCGCGCCGTCGGACAGATCCTGGCGGCCGCCATCCAGCCGCAGTTGACCCTCGACGTCCTGTCCATCGGGGCGCGGTCTACCTGGACCACCCTGGCCTATGCCTGGGCGGGAATGACCCTGGCTCTGGCTATCGGCCTGCCTCTGGGTGTGATTGGATCGGGAACTTTGGTTCGGTCCCCTTGGGCCCGGCGGTGGAACATCTCCTCAGCGCGCTTTGCGCTGGCGGTATTCCGCGCCATTCACGAACTGGTGTGGGCCTGGCTGTTCGTGGCCGCCCTTGGCCTGTCGCCCATGGCCGGCGTGCTCGCCCTGGGTCTCCCCTACGGAGGCATCCTCGGCCGCATCTACGCCGAACTGCTCCAGGACGTGCCGGATGCCCCGTTGCGCGCCTTGCGGAGTGCCGGGGCGTCCGAATGGCGCGTTTTCTGGTTTGGTCGGCTCCCCATGGCGCTGCCCGACATGCTCAGTTATACCTTTTACCGTCTGGAATGCGGTATCCGGTCCGCCGCCATCCTGAGCTTCGTGGGCTTGGGCGGCCTCGGCCATAACATCCAGATTTCCCTGCAGGACATCGACTACAGTCGAATGTGGACCTTCGTCTATTTCCTCATCGCCCTGGTGCTGGTGGTGGACCTGTGGAGCTCGCTGGTACGCCGTCGCGTCGCCATCGAGCAGGGTTAGGCTCATGGCTATGCAGTACGGCCGGGGCGAACCCGTATCTCGCGGCGGAGCCACCGCACCAATCGCTCCGGCCCGCCGCATCGGATTCCTCGCTGCATCGGCCGCAATCGCCTTCTTGATGGCGGTGGCCGCGTGGGTGACCATCATCGGCGATGACCACTACCCCAGTCGAAATCTGTTTTCGCTGGAACCGGTCTCCAAGGCTGCGAATTTCGCCGGCGGTCTGATCGGCGCCGAATCTTCAGCCACTCCCGCGTTCTACAAACCGGAAGAATGGGCTGAGAAAGCGCGGCTGGCCGGCGAAACCCTGGCCATGAGCGTGGCCGCCGCCGGTCTGGCCGCACTGGGAGCCCTGGCACTGTTCATGTTCGGCGCGCGGAACGTCATGATGGGCAGCCTCGCCCCTTACCGGTCGCCCTTCTGGACCGCGCCTTTCTTTGTGATCCGTGCGCTGTTCACGGTCAGCCGAGCCGTACCGGAGCTGGTCTGGGCCATGGTCCTGGTGTTCGTCTTTACCCAGGGAACCCTGCCCGGCGTCATCGCCCTCGCCATCCACAACGGCGGCATCCTGGGCAAGTTGGGCTCCGAAATCGTGGAAGGACTAGACACCCGCCCAATGCGCGCGCTGCGCTCCACCGGCGCCGGCCGGATGCAGGTCCTCCTCTACGGAGTGCTCCCCGAGGCCCTGCCCAAGTTCGTCACCTACCTCTTCTACCGCTGGGAGGTAATCATCCGCACCACCATAGTGGTGGGTTTCGTAGCCGCCGGCGGCCTCGGCACCGAGTTCCGCCTGGCCATGAGCCACTTCAAATTCACCGAGGTCACCCTGATCCTCTTCTGGTACTTGGTGCTCGTCCTCTTCGTGGATATCCTCTCCGCCCAGCTGCGGCGGCTCGCAAATTAGCCCCGCTGAGCCGGCAGGATGGTTGCGCCGGGCTATCTGACTGTTGGTCATGCCGTCAATTGCCGGAACCGTGTATGTACGGCGGAGCCGGCGCGTCGACCGTAACGTCGTAAGGACTGGGGCAAGGTTTATAAGTTTGGGGGAGGATGGCGCCATGAGCTGCGGCGCCCCTGACAAGCGCGGCCGTAACCGCTATCGGCAGCGTTCGAGCCCTCCTTGACTATTCTCGCTCGTCAGGCGGCGGTTCGTCGAAGATCTCTCCTTCGGCCTCGGCTTTGGTCTTGCGGTTCAGCCAGTCACGCCATCGGTCGTTGGATTCGATCCGCCCTTCAGTGCGTCCTTCAGAGTGTCCCTCAATGCGTCCTTCAGAGTGTCCCTCAATGCGTCCTTCAGAGTGTCCCAACTCGCGCTGGGCATTGAGCAAAGGCTGAATTACCTTCTCTATGATTGTCATGAGGCCATGCCCTCCTTTGTCGATCACCAGAATGATGGCGAGCGCTTCTGACGGGTTTGGCAGTAGGTTCAGGTGGTCCCATCTGCTAATCAGCGCCGTTATCGCCTTTGCAGCTTCTGCGTTTATCATACCGCCCTGCGCCAACATGTTGCCAATGATGGCCACTGCCAGGGCGATTTCCAAGGTAGTCAGGCTGGGTGCTATCAGACGTAATAGCGCCCACGGAAACCCTTGCCTCGGCTCTCTGGGCTGGCCCAGCAACTCGCTGAGACGTTGGGCAAAGGTCATTCTCGACTGTCACCGGGCGGCGACTCTTCCAAATCGGAACTGTCTTCAACATGACGAGTGGTCACCGCCCAGTGGCAAAAGCCGAGGAGCAGCGTTCCGTGAACAACTTGGATCGCAGTGAGCAGGTTGAAACCAATCAGATCGTGTCCCGCCATGTATGCGGAGAGGCCGAGCCAGAGCACGACCGCCAGTACCATCTTAAACCCCTTGATTCCCGGCGGCATTCTCATCAGCGCGCTCCGGCTCCCCACTGTAGTCAATCTCGCCGTTCGCTTACCCTACTCCGCGTCCGGATGCGTGGTGATGAACCGCGCCGCCCGCTCAGGATCCACCTGCGGCGCCCGCACTTCCACCCCGGCCTGCTCCTCCTGCAAGCGCACCGTGCTGCTGCTGTCGGCGTGACCCCATCCGCGATTCATCGCTTGCAGCGAGATTTGCTGCGCCAGCGTCGACATGGGCATGGGCACGTCGTACTCCCGCGCCAACTCCGTCGCCAGCGAGATGTCCTTGTGGGCCAGGTTCAGCGCGAAACTCGCCGGCTCAAACTCCCCGCGAAACATCGTCCGCACCAACCCCTCGTGGAGGAATGACATCCGACCCAACGCCCCGCGCCTCACGCATTCCCACAGCGGTTCCGGGTCCACGCCGGCCTTGACGCCCAAGGTCAGGCCCTCCGCGATGGCCTGCCGCACGCTGTGACCGATCATGTTGTGCACCAGCTTCGCCACGCTGCCCGCGCCAATCTCCCCCGCGTAGAACACCTTGTCCCCAAAGGCGTCCAAGATCGGCTTCACCCGATCAAATACCTCCCGGTCTCCTCCCACCATCACCGCCAGGTTCCCCGACGCCGCTCCCGTCTTTCCTCCGCTCACCGGCGCGTCCAAAACGTGACACCCCTTCGCCCGAAACTGCGGCTCAATCTCCCGGATCAGCGTCGGCCGGCTCGACGACAGGTCAATGTACACGCTCCCCGGCCGGATCCCCTCCAGCACTCCCGAGACACCCGTGGACACCGCCTCCACCTCGTAAGGACCCGGCAGCGACGTGAAAGTAACGTCACTGGCCTCCGCCACCTCCGCCGGCGTGTTGGCGAGACGCGCACCGCCCTCCAGCAGGGGCAGCGCCGCCTCCTCGCGCAGATCATAGACGATCATCGGGTAGCCGGCCCGCTGAATGTTGGCCGACATCCCGCCTCCCATGTTCCCCAGTCCAATGAATCCTACCGTTTCCATAACGCACCACCTGCTCGTAAAATTGGGTTCGCAGCCGCAGTATAGCGCACGCAAAATCGGGGAATCTCAGCACAATGCTATAATGATCGTGCATTGCCCCGTGGTGTAGCGGTAGCACGTCAGCCTTTGGAGCTGTAAGCCCTGGTTCGAACCCAGGCGGGGCAGCCAAACGAACTGCGACTCAAGACTTGGGCGACCAATGGGTCGCCCTTATCTGTTGTTGCGTCGTTCCAGGAAAATGGGCATCCCGCTCTTGGGGCGGAGCGAAATCAACGGCAGCATCTCGGCTTTGTGCCGGGGATCATGGCGGACCTTCCACTGCTGCCCCAGGGTCGCCAGGATCATCTTGGCTTCCATCATCGCGAAGCCCTCGCCGATGCACTGGCGCGGCCCTCCCCCGAAGGGGTAGTACGCGAAACGCGGCAGGCCGTCTCGGAACTCTTCCTTCCACCGCTCCGGTTGGAATGCCAGCGGTTCCTCGAACCAGCGCGCGTCCCGCTGGATCACCAGTTGCGGCGCCGCCAACAGGGCCCCCGGGGGGATGTGATAGCCGCCCAGCTCAAACGGCTGGAACGCCATCCGCGACCAGAACCAGATCGGCGGATACAGTCGCAGCGATTCGGCAAGCACCTTGTCCGTGTAGGTCAGGTTCGCCAGGTCCGACAACTCCGGCGCCCGGTCACCCAGAACGTCATCCAACTCTGCGTGGAAACGCCGTTGCGCGTCAGGATTGGTCGCCAGCAGGTACCAGGTCCACGTGAGGCACACCGCGGTGGTTTCATGCCCCGCCGCAAACATCGTGATCGTCTGGTCGCGCACCTGCTGATCGGTCAGATGCTGTCCGACCCCCTGTTCGTCCTCCAGCCGGGCGTCCAGCAGCAGGGACAAAAGATCATCCTCTCCGGTCGATTGCTCCCGCCGCTCTGAGATCAGCCCAAAAATGATGCGGTCGAGCTCCGCCCGCGCCCGTCGGAAACGCACCGTATACGGCACCGGCAAACGATGCATGAGCCTCCGCAGCTTGGGCGGTTGGTTCACCCGTCGGACCAGGTAGTTGTTGATTAGCTCGAACGCCTCGCCGATCCGACGCACGTCATCCGGCAGCTCCAGCCCGAACAGCGTTTTGACCACCACCCGCAGGGTGAGGGAACCCATTTCCCGGGCCATGTCCACTCGTTGCCCGTCGGACCACGATGCCCGGTGATGCACGGCGTAGTCACGCATCAACTCGCCGTAGCTCTCGACCCTACCCCGGTGAAACTGGGGCTGCATCAACCGTCGCTGTTGCAGGTGCTCGACGGGCCCGGCGGTCACCAAACCTTCGCCCATGGCGTACTTCAGCACGTCCGTATTGGGTCCACGCCCCACTAACCGATGGTTGGTAACCACCACGTCCCGTATCAGGTCGGGGTGGTTGACCATCAGCAGCAGGGCCGGCTTGACCGACAGCGTAACCAAATCGCCGTATCGCGCTGAATCCAGCATGAACCGGATCGGGTCGCGAACATAGCGCAGCGTTTGCCCGATGACGGGCAGCTCGGGCGGACCGGGCGGGAGGTCGCGGCGGTCAACCACCGGTCGCGGCGGATATGTCACCGTTGACGTAGTCATGGAGATAACCCTCGTTAACCGCGCGGCGACCACCGGAGGGCGGACCGGTTAACCGTCCAGGGGAATCGTGGCCGTCAGCCGCGGCTGATCACCGACCGCTCGCGTCGTATGACCCTGACCAGTCAAGTCCTCCGCCAGTGTCACGTGGCCGGCGCCGAACCGGTGCACTGACCCGTCGCCCAGGCCGATCTCAACCTCGCCCTCCAGCGTGATGACAAATTGCCGGCGCGGGGCGCAGTGCCAGTCGCTGAAATACCCCGGCTCAACCTGCCGGAACACGATCCCCTGGGCGGCCTGCATCGCCGCGTACTCCGGATGCGATTCCAGTTCGATTTGCTCGATGTGCGACTGCCCGTCGTCGCCGGTGTAAAGCCTCATGATCGGCATAGTCCTTCCCCCTTGCGTGTTTTGTTCGCCTAACCTGTCGAGCCCAATTCTATCAAAAGCCGGGCTGCATTCACTTTCATGCGGCGAAGAACCCGGCACTGGAGTCGCGTGGCCGGGCTCGCTGCGTCGACATCAGATTTCGCGCCCTGTAACCCGCGAGGCTGGACTTGTTCCCGACAGGGTCTTTCCAAAGTCAGGAGACTAATGGAACAGCGGCGGTGGGATGTACCGCCAATCGTTGGGCTCGTCCGGTGAGGGGTTCCTTGGGCGCCCACAGGTCACAGGTGGTTCGCAGCAAGGTGACCGCCAAGTTGCGAAACAGACTGATCACCGTTCCCAGGCGATGGTTGTGCAGCACGTGTCGGTCTTCGCCGAAGCTGTCGTCCTTGACGTGGAATAGACTGTTTTCGATGGACCAATGGCCTCGTACCAGGGTCAAGGCTTCCCCCGGAGCCAGGGCGGGCCGGCTGGATACCGCGTACTGAACGCTGTCCACTGGCGGTTGGCCGGGGCGGCTGACCTGTTTTTTGATCATTATCACGCTGGACAGGCCCGGGAAATCAGCGTAGCCAGCCAGTTCTCCAGATACCCAGACCTGCCGGCGTTCGATGCGTCCGTGCCCTTTGCCGGTTACTTCCCAATCCGGTCGCGCCGTCGCCCCGGCGAAGAGCAAGGATACGTCGGCGTGGAGTTGGGACTGGTTTTTTTGAGTTTGAAGGTGTAGTCCTTGCCCCGGTCCACTATGGCCTGAGCCAGGGCAGTGTCGGCGTAAAGGGCATCCCCAGTCAGCATCTCCAAACCGGGACAACGGGCCGCCACGGTTTCCATCCACGCTTGCCCTGCCCGCGGCTCCTCCAGGTGAGTGCCAATAGTCACCTGATCCAGCGCCGTCAACCCCTCGTGACTGAACACGCATAGCGCCTTCAACTGTTCCCCTTCTTCCCAGACCCCACGCAGGGTCTTCCCATCCAACGCTGCGGTGGTAATGCCATGGCCACGCTGCGCCTGCAGCGCAATTGCAAATTCCAGCAGCGCCTGGCGCACCTCCCCCACTGACACCATCCCCAGCAGCCGGGACAAGGTCTGTACCGACGGGCTGCGCCGCAATCCCAGCCGGGTCAACAACTGTGGGTGCATATCCCCGAAGCGGTAGATGGCGCTCAGCGACGGGCAACCGCACATCAAACCCAGCACCGCCAAACTCAACACGCCCTCCAACGGATGCACCAACCCTCGACGAAACCGATGGTCACTCAGCCGGCCCAAATGCTCCCGCAACAACCTAAACTCTTCACTCAATGTTCTGCCACTCTCCATCGCCGCACCTCCCCACCCCATTTTCGTGCCTCTCTACAACTTTGGAAAGGCCCTGTGTTCCCGAACGTCTCGGTTGACCGATGTTTACTGCCTTGTTAGAATGCCCGGCAGTCTATTAATTCGGGCGGTCATGCTTACAATCGGTCTAACTGGCGGCATTGGAAGTGGCAAAAGCGTAGTTGCCGAGCTGTTGCGAGCGCAAGGCGCGTCGATAATCGACGCTGATAGGCTGGGCCACGAGGCTTACGCACCGAACTCCGAAGCTTGGCGCCAGGTCGTTGCAGCCTTTGGAGAGGACATTCTAACTACGGAAGGCGAAATCGATCGGCGCAAACTCGGATCCATAGTATTCGCTGACCCGGCAGAACTCGAGCGGCTCAACGGCATCATGCATCCGTTGATGGCTCGGATGGTCGAGGACCGCAAAGCGGGCCTCGTCGCGGATGGCGTTGAGGTTGCAGTCGTGGAAGCTGCGGTGCTCTTCGAAGCGGGTTGGGATAAGCTGGTCGACGAAGTCTGGTCCACTCACACCCCAGCCGACGTGGTCGTCGAACGCCTGCGTCAACGCAACGGAATGACCGAAGAGGAAGCCAGAAAGCGAATCAACTCGCAGATGCCGGCAGAAGAGCGTAACGGGCGTTCCGACGTGGTGGTCGAAAATTCGGCTGATTTGGCTGCGTTGGAAAGCGAAGTGGCCGCTTTGTGGCAGGCTCGAGTCAAAGGAAAGGTAAATCAAGGCAATGGTTGAAGCAAACATCGAAATGCTGGAAGACGAACCCAGTTTCAAGGAATTCGCCATCGAGGAGTTCCTGGTTCGCAGCGAACCCTACTACCGCGCTGTCGGCGACGAACTCGAGTTGTTCGAGGCCGCTTACGAGCAGCACATCCCGGTCCTGCTCAAGGGCCCCACCGGCTGCGGCAAGACACGCTTTGTGGAGTACATGGCCTGGAAACTCGGCCGGCCCATCACCACGATCCGCAGCGAGGGCGCGCAGGAAATGCGCGAAGGTGAGGTTCGCGTCCCGCTGGTAACCATTGCCTGCCACGAGGACCTCACGGCCAGCGACCTCGTTGGTCGCTACCTGCTGGATGCCAACGGCACCCGCTGGATCGATGGCCCCATGACCCGCGCGGTCAAGGCCGGCGCCATCCTGTACCTGGACGAAGTGGTGGAAGCCCGCAAGGACACCACCGTGCTCATCCACCCGCTCACCGACCACCGGCGCATCCTGCCCGTCGAGAAAACCGGCAACATCATTGAGGCCGATGACCGCTTCCTGCTCTGCATCTCCTACAACCCCCATTATCAGAGCGCCCTGAAGGACCTGAAGCACAGCACCCGTCAGCGGTTCATCTCCATCGAGTTCGACTACCCGCCTGTCGACGTCGAAGCCGAGATCGTGGCCAAGGAAAGCGGCTGCGATATGGAGCAGGCCCATGCCCTCGCGCGCCTGGGCGAGAAGATACGCAACCTCCGCGAGCACGGCTTGGCCGAAGGCGCCAGCACCCGCCTCTTGATCTACGCCGGCCGGTTGATGCAGCAGGGCATCCCCGCACGCCGCGCCTGCCAGGTGGCCATCGTTTGGACCCTGAGCGATGAAACCGAACTGCAGCGGAGCATCGAAGAGGTGGTGTACTCCATCTTTGAGTAGATGATGGAACCTCAATGGGTGCAACCACCCTCGATCTAGTCCGCAACGCGCTGGCCAACCGCCAGCAAGTTACTGCCGCCGCTGAAGGCCTGATGCCGGCGGCAGTAATGCTATTGCTGTACCCCAAAGACGGTGAGTTCTGCGTCCTGCTGAACAAGCGGTCCATGACGGTCGAGCACCACAAGGGTGAAATGTCGTTCCCCGGCGGCGCCCGGGATCCGGAAGACGACGATTTCGAGGACACTGCCCGACGCGAAACCGAGGAGGAAATGGGCATCGCCCGAGACGACATAACAATTTTGGGTCGCCTCGACGACAACGTCACCCGTTCCAACTTCCTGGTAAAGGTCTTCGTCGGGACGATTCCCTATCCGTACCAGTTCAACCCCAGTTCCCACGAAATCGCGGAGGTTGTCGAAATACCGATCGACGTTCTTCGCGATCCCGCAACCCTGCGCTGGGACTCCCGGATCGAAAATGGCGAGAGGATTTCGGTGCGTTCTTACGGCTACCAGCAACATCTCGTGTATGGAGCCACCGCCAAAATCCTCGACCAGTTCCTCGACACCATTGATGCTGAACTGAGAATCAATGCCGAGCTGACAAAGGAGGACACGAGCCTTGACTAATTCCGCTACAGGCGACCTGCTGGACGAACTGGCCAAACTGCCGCCGGCAGTAACCGAAGCCTACCAGGCCGTCGCCGACGCCATGGCCGAGTCCTTCAGCGAAGAGGAAACGGCTCTATGGGCCCGCGAGGGCGTCGCTATCGGCACCCAGACCGTACGCTCCTGGGAATCGGCGGTGGAATACTACCGCGTGAGCCCGGAGGTGGCCCGATCCCTTGCCTTTGCCTCATTCATGCAATGGGCGCGCTGTGGGACCTACCTGTCCCAGGATTCGCCGACTTTGGCGGTCGCCTTCTTCAAGGCCAGCCCGTCTATCGTCACCAACCTCCGTCCCCAGTACATCCCGCGCTGGGCCGGGCTGGGCCGTTCGCTCTACAAGGGGACGTGGAAGTCCAGCACCCTCGCCGCCCGGTTCTTCGAGGTTAGCCCCGACCTGGTGCGGAACCTGCCCTTCTGGGACGTGGAAGTGTTCGCATCGCTGATCGAGGCTCTGTCCTACAAGTCTTACGACGTCGCCGCCGAGTGCCTCGTTCTGGGTCGTGACGTCCTGCCGGCCATGGGACGCGAACGCGAGGCGTTCCTATCCATGTCCCGCGCCCTGACCGACAGCAGCTGGCGCGAGGTCAAGGCCTGCCTGGAGATGGCTCCCCGCGCGCTCCAGCACGTGGAAGAAGGCCAGACCGGCCGGTTCCTGCGTCTCGGCGAAAAGCTCGCCAAGATGGGCCTCCGCGATACCTCCCGGTTCCTCTACGACGGCGCCCAGGCCCTGTCCCACGTTTCCGCTGGTTCCCAGGGCCACATCCTCGACTTGTGCGATGGCCTGCTGGCGAGCACACCGGACGCGGTCCCGCCGTTCCTGAAGAGCCTCGACCCGGTGCTGAACCGGATCACCCTGCAACAACTGGATCAGTGGTACCAGCACGGCGTCGAGCTCCTCAACGAGAACCCTGAAAGCGGCATCGCCTTCTTCAAGATCGAATCCAATACCTCCGAATCCATGCTAGAGACGTTGTCTTCCAGTCTCGACCTGGAACGGGTCAAGGGCATCATGCGCCTCTACACCCGCGCGCTGTCCGGCGAAAATATCGAGGTGCTCAGCACCGCAGAACTTGTCCGCAAGCAGATCGGTTGGGTCGACCAGGACACCGCGTCCACCGACGGAACCAAGGTCTACCTGCCGCCCGTGATCGACAATTACAACGACAAGACGCAGAACTTCGCCTGGTTCAAGGTCGTCGCCACTCACCAGGTTTCGCACCTGGAATTCGGCAGTTTCCAGTTCGAGTTCGCCCGTCCGGCCAACGTGTTCGACGATCGCCGGATCCGGATGGAAGAGGCGATACAGGCGCGCATCGAAGCCATCCGCACCGCCACCGCCGAGCACTTCCAACTGCTGGATTCCGATACCGCCCCCTCCATCGAAGTCGGAGAGGGTCCCGGTGGAACCATGCGTGTGTACACCGACATCGGTCGCTTCCTGGCTCTCTTCGAAGACCGACGCATGGCCTTCGACCTGTTCAGCGTGCTTGAAGACTGCCGGCTCGACTATCGGATCAAGACCGAGTACCCCGGCATCCGCCGTCCGGCGTTGGACGTGCAGGGCGACGCGCTCACCCAGCGCCCGCGTATCGAGGAACTTCCCTTGCAGGAAGCTCTGATCGAGCTGCTGGTCCACATGAGCCTGGACCGCTTCGAAGGTCTCCCGGTGCCGCAGGACTATCGGGAAGAAGCGTTCATGCTCGCCCGGATTATGCACCGCCTCCGCACCGTCCGCGCCTCCATCGAGGACACCGCCGAGGCGGCATTGCGGGCCTACGAGATCATCTCACGCCTCCAGAACCAGCAGGAACCGGAGGACGAGTTCCAACCCGAAGACCTGGACGATCCCGGCGAATTCTCCGAAGAAGAGTACCAGGCTTTGCTCGACAAGCTGCAGGCGCAGATGAGCGAGCAACAGGGTGAACAGGGAGAGGGCGATCCCTACGAATCCCCCGAGCCTGTCGAGTACCGGGGCGACTTCAAGCCGGAGATGGTCCAGCTGCTAACCAAGCTGCAGATGGACCAGAGCCAGATGAGCGACGCCGAGCCCATGACCCAAGAGGAACTCGAGCAGTTGCTCCAGGACAGCGCCGAGCTCGAGCTCGACGCCCAGGAAGGCGACGTCGACCAGAGCATGGCCATGTTCGCCCAGAACATCATGAAGGAAGCCGGCGTGCCCCCGCCATCCAACGACCCCGGGCGCGGCTACGGTCCCATCCTCCATGATGACGACGCCGGCGGTGAGTTGGAAGCGCTGGAGCCCAAGACCTTCGTCTACGACGAATGGGACTTCCGCGCCAACGACTACAAGCCGCGCTGGTGCATCGTCAAGGAGAAAGTTCTGGACGAAGGCGACCCGAACTTCTACAACGACTCGCTTCGCAACTATGCCTCGCTGCTGGCTCACATCAAGCGCCAGTTCGAGCTCATCATGCCGGAGACCTGGCGCAAGACCTACCGCCTGATTGACGGCGAGGACATCGACCTGAACTCGGCCCTGGAAGCCTGGGCCGACCTGCGCATGAACGTTCCCCCGGACGAGAAGATCTACTGGCGCCGCAACCGCGTTGAGCGCGACGTCGCCGTCGTCTTCCTGCTGGACATGTCAGCGTCCACCGCCGAGGCAATCGACGAGGGCCGCCACTCCGTGGACGACCGGGACGCTCCGGACGACCCAGTGGAGTACATGGTCTGGCTCCGCCGCCGCCGTGAGGGTCTGGTGCGCCGCCACTACAAGCGCATCATTGACCTCGAGCGCGAGAGCTGCGCCCTGCTCATCAATGCGCTGGAGTCCATCGGCGACACCTACGGCATCTATGGCTTCTCCGGCTATGGACGCGAGAACGTAGAGTTCTACGTGATCAAGGACATCGAGGAGCAGTTCAACGACAAGATCAAGCGGCGCATCGACAAGGTGACCCCGCTGCACGCCACCCGCATGGGTTCAGCCATCCGCCACGCGATCACCAAGCTGGAAAATCAGGACGCGGCGACCAAGATCATGTTCCTGATCAGCGACGGCCGGCCTCAGGACCGCGGTTACAGCCGCGAGGGCGTGGAGAAGGAATACGCCGTCCACGACACCCACCAGGCCCTGTTGGAAGCCAAGCGCAAGGAAATCAACCCGTTCTGCCTGACCGTAGACAAGGCCGGACACGACTACCTGAAGACCATGTGCGGCGACCTCAACTACGAGGTACTGGACGACATCTGGGCTCTGCCGGAACGGCTGCCCATGCTCTACCGGTCACTCACCATGTAGGTTGGATCCGGAACACCAAAAATCAGGGGCGAATGGTCATTCGCCCCTTTTTCATTGGTGACTGGCGGACGGTTACGGCGCGACCTCTGTAATCAGTTTACGTAACTCGGTAAGCGCCGTGTTGCACGACCGGCGCTTGATCACCAGCCGGCGCGGCGGCGTGCGCAGCGGGAACTCCCGCACGTCGTCCCCATGCGCGATGGCGATGTGAATCGTCCCGGGGCGGTGCCCTTCAAGTTCCTGCGGTCCCAGCACCCCGGTCAGCCCGATGCCAAAATCGGCAGCGGTCGCGGATTGGGCGACTTGGGCCATGGCGTTGGCGGTTTGCTGGCTCACGACCCCATTAGTCTCCAAGATGCCGGAATCGACGCCGGACGCGATCATTGCCTCAATGGTGTACGCCACGTTGCCGCCCCGGTACCACTGGTTGCTGTCCGGCGCCTCGGTGATGGTGTTGGCCAGGAAACCGCCGCTGACCGATTCCATGGTCGCCAGCGTCATGCCCCGCGCGACCAGCGCCGCGCCAACGGATAGCTCCGGCGTTTCGTCGTCGTAGCCCCAAACGTAGGGCGCTAGCCGGTCGTGGATGGCGTCCTCAATCGGCGCGATCATCTCCCGTGCCGCCGCCTCGTCAGCGGCCCGCGCGATAATCCTCAGGTGGATCCCGTCGGCCTTGGAATAGATGCCGAGGTACGGGTTCTCCAGGCCGAAAAACTCGTCCATTATCTCGTCCACCGACGCTTCACCCAATCCCAGCGTCTTGATGTTGCGGGTGATGGTGACTTCGGTGTCGACGATTTCCTTCAGCCTGGCATCGATCTCGTCCTGCCACATGGCCCGGTTTTCGCCGGGCGGTCCAGGCATGCAGACGATGTGCTTGCCATCCCGCTGCGCCCACCATCCGGGAGCCGTGCCGTTCCGGTTCGTGATGAATTCCGCCGACGGTATCAGGTGGGCCTGCTTGACGTTGTGGGCGGGCATGTCCTGGCCGCGGTTGCGGAACCACTGCCTGAGGTTTTCCAGTTCCGGCTCCTGAACCACGGGCGTCTCGCCCAGCGCCGCCGCCACCGCTTCCCTGGTCAAATCGTCCTGGGTGGGACCCAGGCCGCCGGTAGTGAAGATGATGTCGGAGCGTTGCCACCCCTGCACGAATGCCTCGGTGAGCTTTGGCAGGTCGTCGCCGATGATGCTGACCCACTGGAGCTGGATGCCCAAGGCCGGCAGTCGTCCGGCGATCCAGCTGGCGTTGGTATCCGTCAACTCGCCCATCAGCAGTTCCGTGCCGACGGAGATGATCTCTGCCTTCAAAATAGCCTCCTCAGCGGCCCGGCTATGGGCAGTTGTATGGTCTTTCGGTCGGGGGATCTTCAACCAAGCAGAAGGTCCGTTCCGCGCGGATGCGGTTGACCACGTATACGATGGGATCATCCGGCAGCCCCGCGTAATGCACCAGCACCTGCGTGTTGCCGGCGTCGTCCAGGATGGGCTGGTTCTCCTGGTCCACCTCGATGTGCCCGCCCCCGATGTAGAATTCGTGCATCTTCTCGTGCGTCTTGATCCGCACCGTAGTATCCGGAGGCTGCAGCCCGTATTGCGGATCATTCGCCCCTTCTTCATCGACGTGCCATCCGCCGGGCGCGTCCGGTCCGCCCGGCTTACCCGGCTGACCAAACCACTGCAGCTGCGAGAGCCACCACTCGGGCTCCACAACTGCCTGCCGCTCGTCTCCGATGGTCACGTGCCAGCTGCGCACGCCGGATTCCGGAGCGTAGGTCGCGGTGACGCCGTTGTGGATGATCTCCAATTCCTGGATGTCGCGGAACTCTTCCTCGTAAAAATACCCCAATTCTATCGGCGGTGGAATGACCGGCGGGCTCAGCGCCAGGCAGTTGACCACTCGCCTCCACACTTCAGGCACCGTCAGCAACTGGGTGTCGCCCACCAGCCGCATGTAGCCGTAGCCTTCGTCGGGCGTGAGGTTACCGAGCCAGAACTCGTAAGACAGCCCGGTTTCCTCGGTTATGACGATCACCGTTTCCGGAGGGTCAAGCCCGTACTGCGCCGGGTTTTCTATCGTCTCTCCCAGCACACGGTTGACCTGGGGCCCGCTCAGCAGGAGGGGTGTTCCCGCCCACCGGGCCTGATATACCTCCTCGCGCTCGTCGCCCTCCACAATAAACCACTTGCCCCGCCCGAGGTCTTTGTCATAAGCCACGGTTTGCACTTCGTCGGTAATCGGGATAGTTTCGTCGGAACACTCGATGGATCCGCCCGCCTGCCCCCGGTGCGTCACCTCAACGCGCACGATGGCGTCGTCGTCGATTCGCCATGCCCAGGGCTCGTCCTCGCGGGGGGCGTCCTGCTCCCAAGGCTTGAACCAAAGCGCCAACGCCCCGAATAGCGCCAGCACGAACACCAGCAGGATGGTCAACCGGATGTTCATCTCAACTGTGTTCCGTCATTCCAGAGAAAGAAAGTCACCCCGTACTCGATACGGGGCCGGAATAGAGACGCCCTGCACTAGCGGCGAACCCACCAGACCATGACCGCCATAATGCCCATCAACCCGGGCAGGAGCAGCCACGTCGAGAAGCGCACGAAGTTGAACTCGTTCTCGTCCAGGTTCCACTCTCGGTAAACGAACTCCCGGTCGCGTATGGAGACCAGGGAGAAGTCGCCCATCAGGTAGTTCGCCGAGTTCAAGAACAACGCGGCGCTGGAGCCGCGGTCCACGTTACGGTTCGAAACGAAATCCGAGTCGCCGAACACGACCATGCTCGCGATTTCGTTGTCCGGCGGACGGGTCGTCGGCGCCGCGCCGCCCACCGGCGCGATGATGTCCAGGTACATGGCTGGGAAATACACTCGTTGCGGGTCGTCATCCACCGGGTCCACTCGCTCAATGTCGTCGATCAGGCGCGCCGACGCGGTGGTCGCCGCAATGGGACGCGGCAGCCGCGTGTTGGTCTCTTCAAGTATCGGTTCGACCGCGGCCGTGCCCGGCATGAAAGCCACGTTCAGGGGCTGTCCTCGCGGAGCTACGATCTCCGGCGGCGCATCCGGATTGTAGATGCCCACCCGCAATGTGCGTGGCGCGTTGGGCTGTGACCCTTCAACGTCCCGGATGTAGCTGTCGGTGACAATCACGCCCCAGAACGCGAGGAAGGCGCGGAAAGTATCGTGGGTGTCCGGCTCGGCCAGGAAGATTATCCTCGCTGCTTCCCGCCGAGGCGTGCCGTCCAGGTTCCTGCCGGCCATGTAATGATTCAGCGCGTCCAAGTGCGCTACGGGCAGCTCACCGGTTGGTCCGGCGATCACCAGCAGCGCGGCGTCGTCGGGCACCTCTACGTCTTCATCAACCGGAGCCCAGGGCAGAGTCTCCACCTGATAGTTGTCCACTTCCAAACCTTCGCGGATTTTGAGGTAGCCGTCCTCAGCCTGCCGGGTGATGTCGCGTTCTCCGTGCCCGCTCAGGAAATAGACCCTCTTGCGCTCAGCTTCGGTCGCCACCAGCAGCGCGGTGTAAAGGTCCTGTTCCAGCCGGCTGTAAACTCCATCGGTCGGCTGGACCAGGTCGATGATGTCCGTGCCCACGGCCGACACCGCCAGGGTCTCGTATGCCGTAACCCCCTGGCCGCGCGCCAGGTCTGCTTCTTTCTGCGGATCAATGAAACGATAGGTGAAATTGCCGCTGCGCCGCGCGAACTCGCCCAGGGTGGTCTCCACCTTGCCCCGCCTGGTCAGCATCTCAATGCTGGGTATCTGATCCGGATAATAGGCTATGACGTTGATCGGACGATCCAGCCCGTCCAGCAGGTCACGCGTGCGCTGCGCCAGGGAAAACTGGTTGGTTGCCGTGGTGTCAGACCTCACGTGGTTTTCGAATGCCACGTAGTTGACCAGCGCCACCAGCCCAAAAAAGGCGGCGGTCATGATCACCGTATTGACTCCATACCGCCCGGTCCGGCTGAAAAACGCGGCCAGCACTTGGCTGAAATACGACAGCGCTACCAGCAGGATCAACACCGCCCCGATGCCAATGACGATCCCGCCATACAGCTTCAGTGAGCCGATGAAGGCCAAGAGCACTGCGCCCACGATCAGGCCGATCACGCCGGCGATGAGTATCGGCGCGTAGAAAATCGCTATCAGGTCGAACGCTGGCTCTATGAAGGAAAACAGTGTCCGCGACTGTTCCTCCAACGCTTCCGGCTGGTCGCTGGGGGCACCGTCTCCGGCGTCTGCCTGGCGGTCCCGTCCCCTGCGCCGGCGCCAATCTCGGGGCCCGTCGCCAATGCGCTGTTGGCTCATGCTACCTCCAGCGCCGCGACTCCAGCGCGCGTATCGAGAGGAACAGGAACAACGCAGTCACCGTCACAAAGTACACGATGTGCGTTGAATCGATGATCCCCCGGTCAAAGTCGTTGAAATGACTGGTGAACCCCAGTTGGTTGAATATCGTCGCCCAAACCCCGGTGACCACGTCGCCGATGAAGGACGTGGCGTACAGCACCACTAGGATCCCGGTGCCCACCACCGCAGCAATGATCTGGTTGCTGGTCAGCGTGGACGTAAGGATACCCACTGAAAGCGCGGCGGCACCGTAAAGGATCAGGCCCAGGTACCCGGAGTAAATCGGCCCCGGGTCCGGCGTCGCAAACACCAGCAGCAGGATTACATAATAGGAGGTCAGGGACAGGAGGAACAGCAGGAACACGAAGCTCGCCAGGTACTTGCCCAGTATGACTTCCCAGTCTCGCACCGGTGAAGTCAGCAGCAGTTCAATCGTACCCAGCTTCTGCTCTTCCGCCAGCAGGCGCATTGTCAGAGCCGGCGCCAGGGGAATCAGCAGGAACGTTGCCCCCTGAAAGAAATTGCTCAGAGAAGCCTCGGGAAACGGGTTTCCCAAGTCTCGAACGAAGAAGAACCCGCTCAGCGCCATGAAGATGAGCGCCACAATGTACGCCACGGGGCTGCTGAAGTAGATCTGGATTTCCTTGAACGCCACCGCGCGGATGGTTCGCATCGTTATTTGGTCCGGTTACTCTACGTCGTCTTCCGCTGTCGTCACCCGCAGGAATATTTCCTCCAGGCTCATGCTGCTCATCTGCATGCTCAGCAGGCTCCAGCCGTTGCTCACCACGGTGCGCGAAATGTCGTCACGCAGGTCCAACCCTTCCCGGAACTTGACGCGGTAAGCGTTCACTCCGGGACGGGGGTGGTGCGTCACCTCGGTAGCACCTTCGATACCGCGCAATACTGGCAGCACGTCAGCCGGCGGCCCGCCGATCTCAACTTCCAGTTGCGCCACGCCGCGCAGGTGCTGCGCCAAGTTGTTCGGCGTGTCGGCCGCCACGATGTGCCCCTCGTGGATGATCAGAACCCGCTCGCAGATCATGCTGACCTCGGGCAGGATGTGGCTGCTCAGGACGACCGTCTGCTCCCGCCCCAGGTCCTGGATCAGGCTCCGGGTCTCCACCACCTGGATGGGATCGATCCCGATTGTGGGCTCGTCCAGCACCAGCACCTCCGGCTCGTGCAGGATAGCCTGCGCGATACCCACCCGCTGACGGAACCCCTTGGACAGCTTCCCAATCAGGGTCTTGCTGTAGTCTTCCAGGCGGCACACGTCAATCACGTCATCAATCCGCCGGCGGATGCTGCGACCATTCATCCCCCGCAGCGTGCCCATATACTTGAGGTAGCTGGTGACCGTCATCTCGGTGTGCAGCGGCACCGATTCCGGCAGGTATCCGACCCGCTTGCGCACTTCCAGCGACTTCTCCACCACGTCGTACCCGTCCAGCGTTACCGTGCCCCGCGTCGGCGGCATGAACCCCGTCAGTATCCGCATGGTGGTCGTCTTACCTGCGCCGTTCGGACCCAAGAAACCGAGGATTTCACCCCGGCGCACCGTGAAGTTCACGTTCTCCACCGCCGGCATCGGCCCGTAGTAGTGCGTCAGGTCGCGGACCTCGATCATCGCGTCGACGTCCGCCGACTCCGTTGACAGATCCATCTCCAGGTCAGCTTGGTTTTCAGCGTCTACGGCCATGGTTCTTCCATGCGTGGGGTTCGTGCGGCCACGGAATTACCGAAATCACGGTTGGCTGGCATACGCCGACGCCGGGTCAACGGATTTGCGACCTCGGCGCCGATGGGTTGCGGCTGCGGATTTCACCCTTTGAATTAGCGTGGCGGCTATGATATTCTATGTGCCGCAATTTCACAAGACGGCGCGGCCCCGTCCTGACGGGGCTTATTTCATCGGCGGGGGCTCGGCAGCAGGATGCACTTGATCATCGACGGTTTCGGCGGCGACCACGCCATGATGTGGGACACCGACCGCCTGCGATCCTTCCTCGACGAATATCCGGCCGCACTGGGAATGACCCGGATCACCGAACCGGAAGTCCTCGAATACCACGGCCCGAAACCCGCCGACAACGGCATCTCCGGCTTCGTTATCATCGCCGAGAGCCACATCAGCGTCCACACCTTCCCGGAACGCGACTACGTCAATATCGACGTCTTTTCCTGCAAGTCCTTCGATCACGAGCAGGCTCTGGCCGATGCCCGTTCACTGTTCGACCTGCGCAACGTGAAAACCTGGTTGCTCGACCGCGGCCTGGAGTGGCTGGATGCTGACCAGGGATCCCGCGAGACCCAGCGCCAGCGCACCCTGCTCCAAACCGCCGCCTCTGGCTCCACCGTTGCCTGATCCAGAAATCCCGCCCGTTCCCTGGACGCCCACCAACTTCCTGGCGCTCCCCCCCGAGCAGTCTTCGCTGGACAGCGCGGCCGCCGTCCTGATCCCCGTCCCCATCGACAGCACGACTTCCTTCCGCACTGGCGCCAGACACGGACCGTCGGCCATCATCGAAGCGTCCGCTGCCCTGGAGGACTACGACATCGAGCTGGGTGTGGATGTCGCCGATTTCGGCATCCATACCGCGCCCCCTCTGGAGCCTCACGTCGGCGACCCCTACCAAATGGTGAAGCGCGTCCAGTCAGCCGTCTCGCATTACGCCGCGCAGGGCTCGGGAAAGCTCACTGGCGTCATCGGCGGCGATCATTCGGCCTCCATCGGATCGGCCTTCGCCCACCTCGAACGCAATCCTGATCTATCCGTTCTCTACATCGATGCCCATGCCGACTTGCGCGACGAATACCAGGGTACCGGTTGGGGTCATGGCTCCGGAGCCCGCCGCATTGCCGAGCGTTGCCCCATCTCGTTGGTTGGAGTGCGCACGCTGGCCCTCGAAGAACGGCAGTACATTGACGACCACCGCGTTCCCATCTGCTACTGGCCACCGAGAAACGAAATCGACCTGGATGACATTATCGCCGGCCTGCGCCAGCATGTGTACGTCAGCGTAGACTTGGACGTCCTCGACCCCGCCGAGATGCCCGCCGTGGGCACGCCGGAGCCCGGCGGTATGCGCTGGCTGGAACTGACCGGTATCCTCCGCCGTGTCTGCCAGGAGCGCCGCGTCGTAGGTTTCGACGTATGTGAGCTGGCCCCCGACCAGGGTCTCCCCGCCCACTCCTACACCGCCGCCAAATTGGTCTACAAGCTGATCGCGTACGCCCTCGCCCTCAGCCCGCGCTGATCCGACAGATACGTCGCACGGCCAATGTCTCGTAATTGGAGAAACAGGGCGGTAGCCAGCTGTCCTTGCCGTTCAAATTGATGACATGGTGCTGCGCCGGCCCGCGGAACGTGCGTGCTATCATGGCTTTGCAGGCGAGATATCCGCATCCCGACCAGGTCTCGGACGCAAACGGCCACCCAGATCAGCATCCAAGTCGCTAACGGCGTCATGGGAGACTGTCTCTGATCAGATTACTCAGGGCAGTCGCCCGGCCACCGGGCCCGCCACAGCCCGCCGTGCCGTAGGCACGGACAATGAGAGCAAAAAACCCAGCGCAACACCCCCGGCCGTGGGGCTGATAACCGCTCCGAGACCTGGTCATCGCAAAATCGCCGGCAAAATCATTCGACGTAACCAGAAAGGATGCCTATCGAAACATCTTAGCTACTGCGTGCGGGTCAACGGCTTTTCGCCTGTCCGTTGGCCCGGTTCGCATGGATTTCCTTCGCTGACAGACCGAACCCACGCTATCCAGTCCACGGAAGCTTCACATCCTGCCGAACTCAAGCGCCCGCGGCTTTAATCAGGGCGCGGTCAGCATCGTTAGGTAAAGACCAGGCTTGCCCGTTACCGGCTTCCTCGCACGTCGTTGGTTTTCTTGACAATGCCGGCGGGCCAACCCTAGAATTTCGACATTCCGCGCGCTCGCGCGCCCCGGAACCTAGCCACGCGCGCCGCCTGGCGCAAGGAGTTTCCCATGCCAAACCAATGGCCCACTGTCCACTATAAAGAGGAGGGCATGCGTGAGGGCATGCAGATCGAGGACGCCAACATCGCTGTCGATGACAAGGTTGAACTCCTCGACATGCTGTCCGAAACCGGCCTCACCAGCATCGTCGTCGGCTCCTTCGTCAGTCCTCGATGGACGCCCCAGATGGAGCGTATTGACGAAATCGTTACGAAGTTCACGCCAAAGCTGGGGGTCACCTACTCCGCCCTTGCCCTGAACGCCCGGGGCGTCGAGCGCGCCCGCGCTTACTCTCCGCCCCTGACCATAGAGCGCGACGCCTATCCCCGCCTGTCCTGCCACCTGTGCGACGTGTTCGCCCGCCGCAACACCAACCGCAGCCAGATGCAGGAGATGGAGCGCTGGCCGGCCATCATCGCCCAGGCCCAGGAGATGGGGATCACAGAAGCCGGCATCGGCTGCAACGCATCCTGGGGTTCCAACTTCCTCGGCGAGTTCGAAGTCGACACCCTGATGACCCTGTTCGAATACCAGCACGGGCTATGGGAAGAGGCCGGAATCGGCGTCCGCAGCTGCTCCATGGGCGACCCCATGAGCCACTGCACGCCGGCCAAGGTCGAAGAGAGCATTTCCCGCGTCAAGGAACGCTGGCCTGAAATCGACCACTTCCGGCTGCACCTCCACAATGGCCGCAACATGGCCATCGCTTCCGCCTACGCCGCTATGCGCGTCCTTGGCCCCGAGGATACCCTTGAGCTCGATGGAACCATCGGCGGTTTCGGCGGTTGCCCTTACTGCGGCAACGGCCGCGCCACTGGTATGGCCCCCACCGAAGACCTGCTCCACATGATGGCGGATATGGGTATCCCCACCGGCGTCGACATCGACAAGCTCATCGAATGCGTGTGGGCCGCCGAGCGAATCATCGGGCGGGAACTCTACGGGCACGTTTCCAAGGCCGGCCCCCGTCCTCGCGCCAGCGCCGGCAACCTCTACGACATCAACATGCCCTTCGTGGAAACCTTGGAACAGGCCACCCACTTCAAGAAGGGCGAGCAGATGTACGAGGGCGGACTCTACCCGTATCGCGAGCCCGTCACCAGCCCGTACCGCGACCGCATCGACCAGGGCCAACCCGCTTTCGGCGCCGGCCCGGACGAGTTCCCTTGGAACCAGGACTGGCTCCCCAAAGCCAGCAGCTAAACCAAACCCTGGCAGCCAACAGTGAGGGGCGGGTTTTCGGAACCCGCCCCTTCGTTATGCTCGGGGAAACCCGTGACTGGCTCAGCTATGCTGACGTGCAGGCTACGCTGATTACGTTCTGAGCCATGTCCGGCAACTGGTCCGAAGACCACGAAGCGCCGCCGTCATGGGTGCCGAACACCTCGCCCCTGCGCGTGCAGAAGTAAACCTGCGACGGGTCCTGGCGGTTCACTGCCACACCGAAGGTGGTGCTGCCCGGGTTGACGCCGGAGTCGAACCGCTCCCAGCTTTCGCCCAGGTTGCTGGTCCGCATCACGCCGCCCTGTTCGCTCCCAAAGTTCATGCCCACGCAGGCGTACAGCGTGTTGGCGTCGCTGGGATCGCGCACGATGCCGCGCGAGTACTTGATGTCGGAGAATCGGTCGAACTCGCAGTCCTGCCAGGAGGCGCCGCGGTCTGCGCTCCGCCACACGCCCGTGCGGTTGGAGATCAGCACCGACTGCGAATCTGCGCCGCCCACGGCCACGCCGTGAAGGTCCAGCAGGTCCACGTCGCCGGCGAACTCGCTGTTGCGGATGGTCCAGCTGTGACCGCCGTCCGTGCTGCTCGCCGCGCCGCCGACTTCAAGGGCCGCGTACATGTTGTTCGGGTTGCTGGCCTCAATGTCGATCCCCAGAATGCGCATGGCAAACGCCATCTGCACCTGCTCCGGATTTGACACGGTAGCGATGTGCGCCCAGTTCTCGCCGCCGTCTTCGCTCTTGTATACCTCGGCGCCCTCAGTGCCCAGGAACATGATATTGGAGTCGTTGGGGTGGAACCGAATGGACCAGACCACTCGCCCCTCCGTCATGTTCATGCGCTGCCAGTGGTCGCCGCCGTCGGTGCTCCGGTAAACGCCCCGCTGCGTTCCGCAAAATATCGTGCGCGGATCGTCGGGGTGAATGGCGATGGCCCGGGCCTGCGTGGCCGGCGCCAACCCATCGCTGAGCAGATCCCAGTGAGCATCGCCCGCCGTCTTCCGGTACAGTCCGCTGGCTTCGGCGCCAACGTAGACGATTGTGTTGCCTGCCATGATCGTTCCTCCTGCTCCTGTGTCGTCGGTTTGGTAGCCGTTGCCGCCATTTCAGCAGACCGTCTTTAGGATGTCAAACCGGAACCGTACCACAACGAGCTACCCGAGCAGTAACTTGCGTCCATAACCGTTCCAACTCTTACTCGCGTCTACTCCGGCTCCCCGCTACCGCTAACGTCAAGCACCACACCGACGCTACGCCGGCATCCTTGAGCGCCCCAGCACACGCATCCAGCGTGCTACCCGTGGTTGCCACGTCGTCTACCAAAATTATCCGCGCGCCGTGAACTTCGCTGAGTCGCGGGACAGTGACACTGTCAGCTGCGTTGGAGGCGCGGGAGACCGCACTGGTCATACTGGCCTGCGGATCAACCCGACGGGTTCGCGCCAACAGGTCATTCTGATACGGAACATCACAGCGCCCAGCCACCCGACGGGCCAGCAACTCCGCCTGGTTGTAACCGCGCTCCCGTAGTCGGGTCCTGTGCATCGGTACCGGCCCCATCAGGTCGCCCGGCAGTGGATTGACCTCCAGGTATTCGGCCAGCATGTCGCCCAATTGCGACGCCGCAGCCCTGATACCGCCATATTTCATGGCCAATATCGCCTGCCGGATGGTTCCTTCATATCGGTACGGCGCCCGCACGCCGTCGAACCGCCGACCCGATTGCGCACATGCTTGGCACAGCTCGAATTCGCTGTGCGCTGCGCAAACCCGGCAATATGGCGAAACCAAACTGGGCAATTCTTCCACACACCGGTCGCAGATAATCTTTCCTGAGCCACCGCAACCCGCGCACTCCAATGGGTAAAGAACATCCAACAGGGTCCGGCCGGCCCGCTCGGCCAAGCCCCGCACCGGCGCCAGTCGTCGCATCAGTGACATGACCGCCCACTCACGAGCGTTGGTTTCGAATGCGTTGCCAACGCCTTAGGATCTGCTGGTCTCTGGGAAATGCCAGCGGCGGCAGGTCGTCCAGCGCAAAAAACCCCACGTCCAAAGACTCGGGTCCCGGGGCCAGCACACCCCCTACCTCTGTCGCCGCGTACGCTGCCACCACCACCGGATTGCCCAAATCCGAGAACAACCCAATCAGCCGTTCGATTTCGACCAGCAGGCCCGCCTCTTCTTCCACTTCCCGCACCGCCGCAGTTTCCACCGGCTCACCTCGGTCAACATAACCACCCGGCATGCTCCACAAGCCGTAGCCCGTCTGCACCGCTCGCCTCACCATCAGCGTCTTCCCATCCCGTTCAATGACGCACGCGGCCGCCAGTTTGGGATCGTAGTAGACCACCCGCCCGCACTGCGGACAAACGGGACGTTCCCGACCCTCGTGCTCCCTCAGAGCCAGGCGGGCCCCGCATCCGGCGCAGAATTTGTCCCCGTCGGTCATTGCGCTGGTTCCCCACCGTGGAATCGCGTTATGCCGATTGCTCCAGCAACGCCAGCACGGCATCCAGTTCCGGCATGGAGTCCTGCGCTCCCACCTGTGTCACGGCCAGCGCGCCGGCAGCGCATCCCCATCGGACTGCCGCCTCGAGCGAATGTCCTTCCGACAGCGCCACGGCCAAAGCTCCGTTGAATGCATCGCCGGCCGCCACGGTGTCGACAGCCGGTACTGGAAACGGAGGGACCTCGCCTTTGCTGCTGCCGCCGGCCCAATACGCCCCTTGAGCTCCCAATTTAATCACCGCCGACCCGACGCCCCTTGCCAGCAGCTCTTCGGCCGCGCTGGCCGCCGTGAGCATGTCGGCAATCGGATACCCTACCAGCGCCTCCGCTTCAGTTTCGTTAGGCGTGATGACCGAGACGTGCGGGTAAAACTCCTCAGGCACCGGTCGCACTGGACCTGGATCGAGAATTACCTGGACTCCCTGAGAATCCGCCAGCTCGGCCACTTTGATTGACAGTTCAATGGAAACTTCCAGTTGCAGCATGAGCGCGGAAGCCTGCGGAAGCAGCGCCGCAATGGCATCGTATTCGGCATCCCCGCACGTGTCGTTCGCGCCCAGAACCTGCACGATCCGGTTCTGACCACCTTCTCCCACACTGATTACCGCGATGCCGGAATTGGTTCCCGTCGAGACCCCCACGGCGCCGGCGTCCACGCCGGCTCCCTCCAGCAGATCCGTCAGTTGAGGCCCGAATATGTCGTCGCCGACCCTTCCGACCATCGCCGACCGGGCACCCATCCGCGCCGCGGCCACCGCCTGGTTCGCCCCTTTGCCCCCGGCGTAGGTGACGAATTGCCATCCTACCACCGTTTCGCCATCAGCGGGCAGGCGATCCGAGAATGTAACCAGATCCATATTGATGCCGCCCAGGGAAATAATCAGCGGGCGGTTGCCGTGGTTGCGTGTCATCGAAACCTGACATAACGAAAATTCGGCCACACGCTAACACCTGACATCCCCCCCGTCAACGCAACATTACCCCCATGCTATAATCCGCCAAACCTGAAAAAGCGAGGATCCGAACGATGTCTCAGCCTCTGGAAAACATCAAGGTCGTCGATCTGACCCGTACTCTGGCTGGCCCGTTTTGCACCCAGAATCTGGCCGATATGGGCGCCGATGTCATCAAGATCGAAGAACCCAACGACGGCGACGAGACCCGCAAGTGGCCGCCCATCTGGAACGGCGAAAGCACCCAGTTCATGTCGTTCAACCGGAACAAGCGCAGCTTGTCCGTCAACCTGAAGTCCGAAGAGGGATTGGACATCGTCAAGAAACTGGCCAAGGAAGCCGACGTCATGATCGAAAGCTTCCGCGCCGGCACCCTCGCCCGAATGGGGCTGGGCTACGAGGACATCAAAGCCATCAATCCTGACGTCGTTTACTGCACCATCTCCGGCTACGGGCGCACTGGCCCCATGGCCAACAAGCCCGGCTATGACCTGATCATCCAGGCCTACAGCGGCCTCATGCACCTCACCGGCGACCCGAACGGCCCTCCCCAGCGCGTCGGGTTCTCGCTGGTTGACCTTTTCACCGGCATGCTCGCCTATGGCTCCATCGTCACCGCCCTCTACCACAGGGACAAGACCGGAGAGGGCCAATTGATCGATACCGCGCTGCTGGATGGTCAGGTTGCCGCCATGAGCTACCATGCCACCGGCTTTATCGGAACCGGAATCGAACCCCATCGCCTCGGATCCGGCCACCCGAGCCTCGTGCCGTACCAGAGCTTCCAGGCCTCCGACGGCTTCTTCATTCTGGGGGTGGCCAACCCGAACCTTTGGGAGCGGTTCTGCAACGCCATCGGGCATCCCGACTTGAAGGACGATCCCAAGTTTGCCACCAATCCCGATCGGGTTGCGCACCGCGCCGAGATGGTTGACCTTTTGAACGGCATTTTCTCCTCCAACACCGTGGCGCATTGGGTGAAGGTGATCGACGAGGCGGGAGTTCCCGTGGGACCGATCAACAAGACTTCGGACGTGGTGGCCGACGAACAGGTCAACGCCCGGGAAATGTTCCTGGAGATCAACCACCCCCACGTGCCGGACCTTCGGGTTCCCAACTCGCCGATAAAGCTACAAGGGACTCCGGCCCAGCTGCGAATGGCTCCGCCGCTACTGGGCGAGCACAATGAGGAAGTGCTGGCAGAACTGGGTTACGACTCCGGGGAGTTCGCCAAGCTGCTGGAATCGGGTGCCGTGGGCGAACCTGGCAAAGAGATCAGCGGGGTCGGCGCGCACTGATTACGGTTGGTTCGCACAACGCACGTTATGTAGACAACAAGCGCGGATTCAGCATCTTTTTACATAACATGCTCCTAATGGACCCGGCGCGATTGCGTGCCGGGTCCGTTGATTCACCGCCGTTCCCGCTAAGCAGGGTCTTTCCAAAGTCAGGAGACTAATGGAACAGCGGCGGTGGGATGTACCGCCAATCGTTGGGCTCGTCCGGTGAGGGGTTCCTTGGGCGCCCACAGGTCACAGGTGGTTCGCAGCAAGGTGACCGCCAAGTTGCGAAACAGACTGATCACCGTTCCCAGGCGATGGTTGTGCAGCACGTGTCGGTCTTCGCCGAAGCTGTCGTCCTTGACGTGGAATAGACTGTTTTCGATGGACCAATGGCCTCGTACCAGGGTCAAGGCTTCCCCCGGAGCCAGGGCGGGCCGGCTGGATACCGCGTACTGAACGCTGTCCACTGGCGGTTGGCCGGGGCGGCTGACCTGTTTTTTGATCATTATCACGCTGGACAGGCCCGGGAAATCAGCGTAGCCAGCCAGTTCTCCAGATACCCAGACCTGCCGGCGTTCGATGCGTCCGTGCCCTTTGCCGGTTACTTCCCAATCCGGTCGCGCCGTCGCCCCGGCGAAGAGCAAGGATACGTCGGCGTGGAGTTGGGACTGGTTTTTTTGAGTTTGAAGGTGTAGTCCTTGCCCCGGTCCACTATGGCCTGAGCCAGGGCAGTGTCGGCGTAAAGGGCATCCCCAGTCAGCATCTCCAAACCGGGACAACGGGCCGCCACGGTTTCCATCCACGCTTGCCCTGCCCGCGGCTCCTCCAGGTGAGTGCCAATAGTCACCTGATCCAGCGCCGTCAACCCCTCGTGACTGAACACGCATAGCGCCTTCAACTGTTCCCCTTCTTCCCAGACCCCACGCAGGGTCTTCCCATCCAACGCTGCGGTGGTAATGCCATGGCCACGCTGCGCCTGCAGCGCAATTGCAAATTCCAGCAGCGCCTGGCGCACCTCCCCCACTGACACCATCCCCAGCAGCCGGGACAAGGTCTGTACCGACGGGCTGCGCCGCAATCCCAGCCGGGTCAACAACTGTGGGTGCATATCCCCGAAGCGGTAGATGGCGCTCAGCGACGGGCAACCGCACATCAAACCCAGCACCGCCAAACTCAACACGCCCTCCAACGGATGCACCAACCCTCGACGAAACCGATGGTCACTCAGCCGGCCCAAATGCTCCCGCAACAACCTAAACTCTTCACTCAATGTTCTGCCACTCTCCATCGCCGCACCTCCCCACCCCATTTTCGTGCCTCTCTACAACTTTGGAAAGGCCCTGCCCGCTAAGGCATCCCGGTTGCCCTGTGGATGCACCAGGGCTATAATAATTGAGTAGGTCACGCTCGGGCGGTTAGCTCAGCGGTTAGAGCGCCTCGTTCACACCGAGGAGGTCGGAGGTTCAAATCCTCCATCGCCCACCATACCGGCCGCAGCGAGACTACAAAACGGAAACCACCTTGCCGAGGTGGCGAAACGGCAGACGCGCTGCGTTCAGGGCGCAGTGTCCTTTAGGACGTGTGGGTTCAAATCCCTCCCTCGGCACCATATTTCCGACGCGCGCTTGTAGCTCAGTGGATAGAGCGCTGCCCTGCGGAGGCAGAGGTCGTGAGTTCGAATCTCGCCAAGCGCGCCATTTCTTTGCCTGCATTCGGCTGCTCCCGGGCGGTTAGCTCAGATGGTTAGAGCATCTGCTTTACACGCAGAAGGCCGGGGGTTCGAGTCCCTCACCGCCCACCACTTCCTCTTTTTTGTCCGACCCCATAGATCTCTGCCGGCCAGGACCGTGTCCAAGACCCGTACCCAACGACCACTCCTTTCTAAACGATTTGGAATCCCGTGTGGTGATAGGACGTTGATCCCATGATGGAACACCAAGGCATCCGCTGGGGCTACGTCTTCCTCCGCGCTCCCAATTTTCTCAGCGGTGATGATAGGGATTCTCTAATGACCACCGCGGTCGAGATGTACCTCGCCGGGGAGCCGGAGCGCGACATCCTGGCCGAAGGCTACGAGGGCCGCGTCTACACCGAACGCCGTTTCGAAATGCTCGGCGAGTTTGGTGGCCAGCGCTTCGACGCCGAGCTGGAAACCGCCCACGGCCGCGACACCGCGACCTTCCTGGTCAACGAGCAGACCCGTGGCATCGGTGGCGGCGGTTTCTCGCGCAACTAGGCTCCGCCGAAAGTCAGTCTCCCCACAACGACCGGTGCCCGTCTCATTAGGGGCCGATCACGGTCGATGTGTTATATTGGGCCAAACCTCAGCGTCGCAGCCGCGGTCGGAGGCGGTCAACTATGCCAGAGGATCTCTTCACCTTTAGCGACAAACCGGAATCCAGCTATCTGCTGGCCGGTTGGCGCCGCCAGTGGTCCAACGGCGGCCGGATCTCCAGCGGGCTGCCGCGCTATCTCATCGAGAAAAACGGCGGACGGCAGGTCGGGCAGTTCAGCGAATATGTCAACCGGATGTGCTACCCGTTCCAGGTTGCCGGCACCCATGATGCGTTCCGGCCATCCGCGGCATTCAACGAAGGTTTGCCCAGCGTCGCCATGTCACGGCAGAACTCTTTCTACGAGATCGGCAGCGGACTGGTAGTTTTTCTCGGCGAGGAACCCTGGTATCGCCTGGATATCTACGCCGAAGCTTTCTTCTCTGCCATCAAGGAATTGGGCGTCCAACAAACCGTCGCCGTGGAAGGCGTCAACGGCCCTGCGCCCCCGGACCTGGAACGGCGCATCACTTGCGTGTATTCCCGCCCGGAGATGCGCGAGCAGTTGGAGCGCCACGGCGTTCAGTTCAGCAGTTACGGCAGCCGGGGCCGTCAGGGGCCAACCATCGGCATGGCTTTGGTATCCGTCGCCCACTACCAGTACCCGGACGTCCAGATGTTCCGCATGGGAGCCATGGCCCCCATGTACCCCTTCATGACCAGCAACAACAATCAGCTGGGCATCACCCAGGACCACCGCGCCTACTACGACATCCTGCGCCGTCTCCGGTCGCTGTTCAAGATCGAGATGGACCTGTCCGAACTGGAGCAGATGGGCAACCGGGAATCCCAGGAGCTTCTGGACAACCTGGAGCGCCTCGGGCGCACCAACAGCGAAGCCAAGCAGATCATCGACCAGGTGCGCCTGGACTACCAATACACCCCGTATGTGGAGCCGGTGGATCTCGACCCGGCTCTGGATCAGGCCCTGGAGAACATCCTCCGGGACATCGGTGAACCCGGCCAGGAAACCTGACCTCGGCGCTCGACCGATTTAAATGATAGGCCAGCGTGGCGGAAACTCCACGCTGGCTCGCTTTAACAGGGCCTCTCCCCGGCCTTGGACCTCGTCCACCAACGACGCCTCGTCCACGAACAGCGGCCGGTGATCCTCCACGACAATCTTACCGTCGACGATGACCGTGTGCACGCTGCGACCGTCAGCGTTGTAGACTAAGTTGTTTATTGGATTGTGGAGCGCCCCCCATTCCGGCCGGCGCGTGTCGAACAGCACCAGGTCCGCAGCCTTGCCGGGCTCGATCGAACCTATGAGGTGATCCATGCCCAGGGCGGCCGCCCCGCCGATGGTTCCCAATTCCAGCGCCGTCTCCGCGGGGATCATGCTTACGTCCCGCCGGCCGTCCTTGTACAGCACGGCCGCCAAATAAACCGACCGCAGCGTTTCCAGGAGATTGGAATTGTTGCCGGCGTCGGTTCCCAGTCCTACGGTCGCCCCTAACTCCAGCAGCTCCGGAAGCAGACCGTGTGAGGCGGTCCCGGCGCCCCCTTTGACCGCCGCGGTGGGACACATGACCACTGCCGACCCACGATCCGCGATCAGCCGCGCCTCGTCAGTGCCGATGCCCAGGCAGTGGGCCAAGGTCATCCGCGGATTGAGCACTCCGCACCGGTCAAGATACTCCGTGGGAGAACACCCATGGGTTCGCCGGCACTCTTCGATCCAACGGGGCCCGTTGGTGAAGTGCAGCGTGGACCGCGTGTCGTGGTCGGAAGCAATCCGGTCGCACGCGGCCAGCAACTCCGGCGTGCAGAATTCCGCGGAGAACGGCATCGACCAGGCAGTCACCAACCCGTTAGATGTGCTGTCAACCAGGGCCGTGACTTCTTCCGTGGCCCGGATTGCGTCATCGGTCTCGTACACCGGCAAGTTCAGTGGATTCGGGCGGTCCTGCACGTTGCGGCCGACAATTATGCGGCAGCCGGCTTGATCGTATGCAGCCAAACACTGTCCAAGGTGCGTGGTCGTCCCCGGGTCGATGAAAGTGGTGGTTCCGTATTTCAACAACTCCACGATGGCGAGCATCGAGGTCGCATATTCATCCTCTGCAGTCATCGCCTGCTGCAGCCGAAACACGTTGGGCAGGTACTCCGCCCCCAAATCATCCGGAAACAGTCCCCGCGCCGCGTGGGCGTAGCTGATGTGCATGTGGCCGTTCACGAACCCGGGCGTGACAACCTTCCCGGATCCGTCAATCGTCCGGTCAGCCGCCACTGACTCCAGGTCGGCGGCTTTGCCAACCTGGCTGATGCGGTTGCCGGTTATGACAACCGACCCGTCGGCCACGATGCGCCGGTCCGCGTCCATCGTGACGATGTAGCGAACACCGTCTATCTTGAGGGTAGGGACCTCTGTCATGGGAACTCCAGGCAGCTAGTCGGACCAGTCACGGAAACCCCAGCGGTTGAACGAGGTGACCTCCGATGGCGGGCGTCGGCTGGTAGGGCCAAAACTTCCTCGCGGATAACCTACCGGGGTCAAGCAGATCATCTCGGCGTACTCCGGAAGCCCCAGAATCTCGCGTACTTCGTCCTCCTTGCGGTTGAGGACGGTAGTGATTCGCGTGCCCAAACCCAGCGCCCGGCCAGCCAGGAACAGGTTTTGGATCGCCGGCCAAACGGATGCCGCATGGCGTCCCCTTTCAATGGGGTGGCCCGGCTGGAACCCACTTCCCCGGGAGTGATCCGCGCACACTACGATCATCGCCGGAACCTCGGGCATGTGGTGTGCCAGGTACCGAGCGTGCCGGTAGACGCGCGACTCGGTGGGCGAAGGCTCCCAGCCCATGGCATCCAACCACGTATTTTTGTACAGCTCGCCCAGGGCATTGACGGTGTCCGGATCGTTCACGACCACAAATTCCCACGGCTGGGTGTTGCCGCCGTTGGGCGCGCGCACCGCGGCGTCGATCATCTTCTGAAGCTCGGATTGCGGCACCGGATCCGGCTTGTATCGGGTGATCTGCCTCTGACTGTAGATCGCCTCAAACAGGTCCAATTGGTCGGCCATGGCACTACTCCTCCTGCGGGGCGGTATCGCGATATCGACGCCATTATAGCCTCCGCGGGCCGCGTATCACCGGAACACGGTGATCAGGACCAGACCGGCGACTATCATCGCAGCGCCGATGACTCTCCCCGCTGTAATCACTTCTTTCAGCACGATTGCCCCGAGCACGAGGGCAAACAGCAGTCCTACTTCCCGAGCCGGAGCGACGTAGCTGGCATCCGTGAGCCGCATCGCGGTTAGCACCAAGCCGTAAGCGAGGAACAAGAGGCCCGCCGCTGCAGCGATCGGCCACGTTGCAGTGCGCCATTCCCGCACTACCGCTGACGCTCCGTGGGTGCGCAAGATGTAAGGCAGCATGCCGACGGCCACGCCGCATGTCATCAAATAGAGGTACAGGAAGGGACTCACGTAAGCCACCCCCTGTTTGTCAATCAGCGTATAAAGCGCGATGCATATTCCGGTCGCCAGCGCATAGGCTATTCCCGCCCTGGTGGCGGCGAGCTGACCGGCAACGATATTGCGTAACTGGCCCCACCAGGCCATGGTGTAAATGCCCAGGACGATAACGCCTATACCGAACCACGCCGGGAGCGTAACGCTTTCGCCCAGCGCGAACACGGCGAGGACCGGCACCAATCCTGGGCCGAAACCCCGCGCAATCGGGTAGGCCAGCGACAGGTCGGCACGGGCGAGGCTGCGTCCCAAGCTGAGGAAATAGCAGATGTGCACCAGCGACGATGCGACAATGAACCAGAGCCCAACGGGACTGAATTCGGTGGTGAACACAAGGACGATGGCGACCGGGGCAGCGCCAACGACTCCGGCAGCAGATAACCACCAGACGAACACCTCCTGGCGTTGTGCCCGTTTTAGCAACAGGTTCCAGGTAGCGTGGGCAAAGGCAGAGACCAACACGAGCGCCAACGCAATCAGTGTCGCCGAAACCGCCATAGCGACCACCTCAGTCCGGGCCAAAACCAAAGTCGCCGACGCCACAGGGAGAGCGTCGGCGCACTATTCAGCTGGTGGCGCATAGGGGATTCGAACCCCTGATCTCCGCCTTGAGAGGGCGGTGTCCTGGGCCGCTAGACGAATGCGCCGGGGGACCGATTGGCGGCCCAATCGGAAGGTCTTGAAATTATAGCACGTACCCTTCACCTTGCAACTGAACCGGCTTGCTCCAGGGCCGCTGATTCGCTGCCAACCCTTCGTCGGACCATCCTGTTGTATGCTTGTTGGTAGCTCGCATCTGTACAGATCCTGAAAGCGCGATTACCAAAGGTGAAGGGTTGGAAACTGGCAAGCTCCCTCCGGATGTGCTGGAGGAACTACTATCAAATCTCGACACTGCCGACCCGCGGGTATTAGTGGGTCCGAGCGTGGGGGAGGACTGCGCGGTCGTGGACATGGGCGATCGGCTCCTGATCGCCAAATCCGACCCTGTAACCTTCGCTGCTGACCGTGTGGGTTGGTACGTGGTCCAGGTCAACGCCAACGACGTGGCATGCACGGGCGGAGTTCCCCGGTGGTTTTTGCCCACCGTATTGTTGCCCGCCAGCGCTATGCCTGACGACGTGCGAAGCATCTTCAGGGACATTTCAGAAGCGTGCCGCCAGATTGGGGTGGCGGTGATCGGAGGACACACCGAAGTAACCGATGGGCTCCCTCGCCCCATAGTGGCGGGCACGATGCTGGGTGAGCTCGGTGATCGTGCCCGCTTGGTTTCCACGGGCGGAGCTCAAGATGGTGACAGCATCATCGTCACCACTGGCGTGGCCATCGAAGGCGCCGCAATCCTGGCCCGTGAACACACCGCTGTACTTCGTTCGCGCGGCATTGACGGCGCGGCGTTGGACACCGCTGCGAGCTACCTGGACGATCCGGGAATTAGTGTCTTGCCGGCAGCGCGGGCCTTGTTCGAGACGAATTCCGTGCACAGTATGCACGACGTCACCGAAGGCGGACTGATCACCGCCCTCCGTGAAATCGCGGCGGCGTCAAACCTCGGGTTGGTCGCTGAATCGGAGAGTGTGCCGTTGCTCCCCGAGTGTGCGGCCATCTGCGAGGCGTTGGAACTGGATGCCCTCGGCCTGCTGGGATCTGGCGCACTGATCGCGACGATGCCGGCCGGGGACGTTCCGGCCGCCTTGCGCGCCCTGGATCGGGTGGGGGTCAGCGGTTGGGAAATCGGACAGATGATGGAGCCGTCAGACGGGTTGTGGCTGATCGATAGAAACGGCGAACGGACGCTGCCCGAATTCCGGCGCGATGAGCTCGCGCGTTACCTGGAAGAAAGCCGTCATTTCCCCAGGTAGAGGTCGATGCAATTGCGCAGTTGCGCCAGTGTGATGTTGCCGCCGCTCACGGTGATCGATATCTTTCGTCCGCGAACCAGGTCCCCACGACGCACGGCCCCGGCGAGCGCCGTTGCCCCGGCACCTTCGGCCAGGGTGTGCGCCTTTTCGATCAGCATCGCGACGGCGCGGCGAATTTCGTCCTCGCTCACCAGCACGAAGTCGTGCAAGCGGTGCCGCATGATCTGTTGCGGCAGCTCATAGCCTTCGGCCGTGGCCGTTCCTTCCACCCAGGTCCGCATCGGCGCTTGCACCAGTTGCCCCTGCTGCCAGGACAGGTAGGCAGCCGGCGCGGCTTCGGACTGCACCGCCACAACTCGGATTTCCGGGTTGAGCGCTTGGGCAACGATGCAGGCCCCGGAAACTCCGCTGCCACCGCCGATGGGCAAAAACATCACGTCCACGTCGGGGAGATCTTCAATGATCTCCAAGCTGGCCGTGGCGACTCCGGCGATGAGTTCCGGCTGGTTGACGGGGTGAATGTAACGATAACCTTCCTCTGCAGCCAACCGCTCGCAGTATCGTCGCGCCTCGTCAAAGTTCGCGCCGTGGAAGATCAGCTCTGCGCCTAAAGCCTCCATTGACGCGACCTTATTGGGGTTCGCATCCACTGGCAGACCGATCAGGGCCCGGGCTCCGAAGGCCCGGCAAGCGCTGGCAATGGACTGACCATGATTACCGCTACTAGCGGTGATCACGCCGCGCTCCCTATCTGCCGGGTCCATGTTGGCTAGGAGATTTATGCCGCCGCGAGCCTTGAAAGCGCCTAACGGCAGGTGCTCCTCGTGCTTCAGGTATACCTCCGCGTCCAACGCCTGGCTCAGTCCCGTGGAATAAGTAAGCGGCGTGCGCGGGAAGTAAGGGTTGATGGTGGAGCGGGCGCGGTACACGTCGCGCAAGGTAGGGATCTTCAAGGCTAATCTCCATGGGCGCCGCCAACGGGGCCCGGCAGGGTCGACGGCAAGATTAGGCAGCCCACTCATAGGTGTCAACCGCCCAAGGGAATTTACCGCCCGTGTCGGTCAGTTTGAGCAAGCTGCCCATAGGCCGCAATCCAGCCAGTGCCCGCTACACCTCAAGAATGTAACGATCACTCCGCAGTTCGGTCGTACACTTACCGCGTAACGGTGCGGCGAACTGAAAGTGCAATACAGCGTTATGTACATTCAAACGTCGTTATACCGTGTATCGAACGTGTATATGGGGTAATCTTAGGTGCAACCGATCGTGCTTTGGGTAGCGTAGTGTCGTGAGTACACTAACGTAAATTCAGTACACTAATCCCCCGGTAATCCGTGGACAAAGATGAGATCACTGGCCGGTGCACGTGTACTAATTGGCCGTACACGTATATGCAGCGACCGGAAGGCGATAGCGCCGTAAAAACTTCAACCCAAGCAGTACACCGCTGAGAATTCGGGCACACCAGGTCGGATAGCGAAATCCCAAGCGCCAGCTATTCCCCCACGGCACTGCTCGGGTCCCTCTCCTCTCTATACCCGGCACATCGGTCAGATCCGGAAACGCCATCCCAGGCCCAAATTGTGAAAATTGCCCGGATTTGGTTTTCGTCTTCCTAGCGCTCAGGGTCGCCGTATGTCAAAATAAGCACGTAACCCGACGTGTTCTAAAAGAATATAAAAATCTTTTAGGATTATTCTTTGGTTGCGCTTGACATTCATCAAATCAATCGTTAGTGTAACAAAAATTCGACTGCGGTAACGAAAAAACAGGGTACCTGCGCTGCCGATTGGCGAAGGTACAAAAACTGGTACACCGATGGAGGTGCATTATGGCGCGCAAAACCAAGTTGATGCTGCGCGTAGAAAAGGAATTCGACCAGCCTCTGGAGAGGCTGCTCCCGGAACTGGTCAACGACCAGGGGTTGACCGCAACCGCCGACACGCTGGGCGTCAGCAAGGCGACGCTGGGTTACTGGATGCTGAAGATGGGCATCAACGTAAAGCGGGTCGCATTGGCTCCCGGTGAAATCCTCGAAGTCAAGCGCGTCAACTAATCGCAACCACGTCGCGGAGCACGCTTAGCGACGCCCGCGGCGCAGGTGACACGTCGGCGACCCAAAGGCGAGCGGGTTGCGCGGCGGATCGGTTCCTCGTTTCCGCGAGGAACCAGCGGAACTCCCCGGCCGGTGGCAAATGGCCGGGGAGTTTTGCTGCCTAGCTGCGCGTGCCATTGATCGGCCGACGCGCTGTAGCTCGAGCACGAAATAGGCGCCCCGTTTGGGGCACCTCAAGAATGCCGTACGTGTGAGGGCACGTTATCCGTTGAAAATATCCTCGGGAAGGAAAGCGGACACGGTGACGTTCGGCAGGTCCACGACGTTGCTGACGCGCAGATCCACAGCGACGCTGCAGATTATGTAGGCTTGATCAGCGGTCCACCCTCGTTCCTGAAGCAGCGCGATCATGTTGAGCAGAGCACTCCTAGCAGCCAAAGTGAGGCTATCCTCTCCCTCCTGGGTTCCGTCCGAGCGGATGGGATAGCCGATGGTGGCGGTGAAATTGCGGGGAGCAGCCCACTCCGGCGGCAGGAAGTAGCCGGGATGGGAGTAGCGGGGGAATTTTATGTTATGCCGCGCGGCCTCGCCCTTATGGACGGCGAATCTTACGGCGGCGGTGGCGCCCATCTCGATGGCGGTGATGCATACTTCGCCGTCGCCCTGAGCGAAGTGCCCATCGCCGGCGGAGTAGAGGCCGCCGGGAACCGCGACGGGGATGAAGAGACGAGACCCGGTAGTGAGCTGCTTGGCGTCGGCGTTACCGAAATTTTCGCGAGGCGGCAACGTGCGGAGGCCATCGTTGGCGATCTGGCCACCGGCAGGGACTGCGTCTTCAGGATCTGGTGGCGCTGCTGTCCCGCCACGGCTGACCCAATCGGCCTCACGGGCGGCCCAGGCTTCGACCTGGGCGTGGGATGGGGCGAGACCGGCGGTTCCCATGAAGGAGCCATCTGGGATGCGAACGCCCGGGATCTGGGCTGAGGTGGCCCAACCGTCGGCGATGTCCCAGTGGACCAGGTAAGGGTTGGTGAAGACATCGCGGAGGAAGCCGGCACCGGGACGGTTGCGGGTCCAACCACGGGGTTGGGCGATTATGTCAAGGTACTCGATTTCGAGAAGGTCACCGGGTTCAGCGCCCTTCACGTAGACCGGGCCGGTGAGAGGGTGCGCAACCTTGGCATCCAGGCCGGCGAGATCCGCCTCGGTCATGCCCGGTTGGATCTGGGAGTCTGAAGCGTCGCGGGTCTCCAGGACCACCTCTTCGCCGGGGTCGACCTCAACTATGGGCGGGATGTCGGGATGCCAGCGATTGTGGCCGAATTGGGGCTCCTGCTTGAGGCGCTTGGCGCGGTCAATGGTGACGGTTTGCATGGTAGTCCCTCCTGCATTGAATGGTGTCAGAATAGCAGCAAGGGCGGGTGTTGAACCCGCCCTTGCGAAAGTGGTTTGTCAGTGCGGGATTGGCGCGTGGCTGCGTCAGTCGCAGTGACAGATCTGGAGGAGGTCTTTAGAGGGACCAGTCATCCGGAAGCTCGGGAGTGGGGAGGGGGCGGATCATCACCTCGACCAGGGCGGACTGGCCCTCCTCGGTGGCGCGGATGGCGCGCTGGAAGGCAGGACGGATGTCCTCGGGGTTCTCAACACGCTCGGAGTAGCAGCCCAGGCCGTCGGCGACGACGCTGAAGTTGCCGCCGAGGACGGCCATCTCCGGAGGCGTACCGTTGGGGTCCTCCATGCCCATCATGCCACCGCCGGTTCCTCCGTTGTTGATGACTACGGTAAGAATGGGCAGGCCCATGCGGGAAGCGGTCTCGAGGTCCATGCCGGTCATGCCGAAAGAGGCGTCGCCGAGGACGTGGACAACCAGGTGGTCGGGGCGGCCCAACTTGGTGCCGATGGCGGCGCCGACGGACCAACCCATGGCGGCCATGCCGCCCATGGCGACGAAGTTGCGCGGCAGGGTGGTCTGCCAAAAAGGAACCACGTAACCGCGACTGCCGCCGGCATCATGGAGGGCGATGGTCCGGTCAGGGTCGATGACCTGTTGGAGCTCGTGGACGACGCGATAGCCGTTGGTGGGGGTCTCAGAATCGGTGAAGCGGGGCATCCACTCGGCTTCGGATTTCTCGTGGCAGGCGCGGATCTCGTCGACGATCTCCTGCTTCATGCCGCCGCCGTTGGGACCGATGCGCTGGCGCACGGCGTCGATGATGGCGCGGAGGGCCAGCTTGGCGTCGGCGAGCATGGGCAGGTCGACCTGGTAGGTCTTGTTCAGGTCGGCCGGGTCGGCGTTGACGTGGATGATGCTGACGCCATCGGGGATGGGGCGGCCGTCGGTGCCGTTGGGCTGGCGGAAGGAGTTGCCGACGGCGAGGACGACGTCGGCCTTGCGGTTGATCTGGATGGCCGCGCCGGAGGCATAGCGACTGCGTGGGTAGACGCCGCCGCCCAGGGAGAGGGGATGGTTCTCCGGGATGATGCCCTTGGCCATGATGGTAGTGGCGACGGGCATGGACAGCATCTCGGCGAGCTCGCGGACCTCGTCGGCGGCGCCGGCACTCATGGCGCCACCGCCGGCGTTGAGGATGGGGAGGCTGGCGTTGACCAGCATGTCGGCGGCGCGCTGGACCTCGGCGTCGGCTGGGCCGGATTTGCCGGGCGTGCCAACCGGGGTGTAGGCGAGAACGGACTCGTCGGCCTCGGCGGTGAGGACGTCCTGGTGCATCTCGAGGACCACCGGGCCGGGGGAGCCGGAGCGCAGGGCGGTGAAGGCGCGGCGCATGACCTGGGGGATGTCCTGGACGCGGGTGAAAGCGCCCCGCCACTTGCACAGGCCGTCGAAGATGCTGGCGGACACCTCCTGCTGCCACTCCTGGCCGAGGTTCCGCATGGGATGCTGACCCATGAGAAGCAGCACGGGCACGTTGTCGGCGTAGCAGCCGGCGATGCCGGTGAGGCAGTTGGTGGCGCCGGGGCCGGTGCCGGTCATGGCGACGCCAACCTCGCCGGTGGCGCGGGCGTAGCCGTCGGCGATCTCAACCCCGAGGCGCTCGTGGCGGGCGGCAAAGGGCCGGATGGAGGAGGCGCGCAGTGGACCCCAGAGGGGGTTCAGGCCGCCGCCGGCGAATCCGGATATGTAACGTACTCCTTCCTGTTCGAGAGCCCTGACTACGGCTTCGGATCCACGCATGGCTGCACCTCTCATCGGTTGGCGGACGACCGTCGCTCCGAAGGGGAACAGGATTGCCGCCCCCGCATCAAGTACGGGGTCGCAATGACGGCCGGCTAATAGCTGTCGTATTGGCCGGGATGATAGGGCAGCGCGGGGATGGGGTCAACCGGGGTTCATGGCATGGATGAACTGGATGTACGGGAACTAATGCCAGAATAGCGCACCGGCGGGCGCGCATGAGCGGGGTGGGGTCAGGATGAGGCGGAGTCGAGGATTATGTTGACCAGGGTCTCGATGTCGGGGAGGTAGCCGTCCAGGTCTTCCTGTTCCATCCAATCGTTGTAGAAGTTGGAATGGCAGGATTGGGCCACGCCGAAAGTCGCACGGACGAATGGATTGTTGAGCTTCTCCGCCAACTCAAAGACGGCGTGACGGCGGTGAGCGTACTTGCCGTGGGGCAGTTTCTGACTCTCGCAATAGGCTTTCAGGGCCTGGCTGGTAGCGCCCCAAAGCTTTTCCGAGCCCTGTACCGTATCGCCGGCCGCGATTTCCCGCCGGGCATCTTCGAGCAACTGGCGGGCCAGGCGGGTGTGTTTGTCTACAGTGGATTCTGCGTCAGTCATGGCTGTTCACGCGGGTCTGGGCGATTGGCCGGGATAATAGGGCAGCGCGGGGGCGGGGTCAATCGGGGTTCATGGCATGGATGGACAGGATGTATGAGATATGGGCGGATTGGTTATGTCAAACGGGTACGGTTGAGCGCGCCCAGGGTTGATCGGGGGCAGCGGGTGGCTAGGTGGGCGGGCCGTGGGGGAGAGGAAACGGGTCGGCGGAGCGGCACCGGAGGCAATTGACGGGGTGGCTGGCATGGGCCGGGTCGGCGGGGAGTCCCAGGAAGGCACGCAACTCACCGATGTTTTTCACCGGAGGGAAGGGAGGCGCGGGCCCGGGCCCGGTGTTGAGGAGTTCGATGATGTCTCGCGACCGGAGTGGCTTGCGGTGTCCGTCGATAGCGCCTTCGATGTCAGCGACCAGGTGACGCACACGGCGATGCAGGCGCGTCAGGGCGCGCCGGCGCACTGTGGGCTCCAGGGAGTCCAGCCAAGCGTCGGTGACGGCATAAACCTCGCGGAAAGTCCGGATGTGGCCATTGGCGAGACCGCCGTCGCAGACCACGCAGTAGAGGGCGGTCATGAGCCGGCGTCGGGTGGAATGGGGGCGTCTCCAGTTGACGGCGGCCGCCGTCACCGCGTGACTGGCGGAACGGCGCAGGGCACTGGCAGCCGGGTCGGTGCGGCCGAAAGACAGGTGGGCGAAGGCCCGATTGAGAAAGTAGCGGCTGCGTTGCCGATGATGTTTCACGGTTCCGATGGCATTGGCTCCTCTGGTTGACGATGGCGGTGATTTGGAGAGGCAGGATTTCGGATCGTTGTCAGGACACGGCCGGGGTACGCAACTATTAATCCTACTTTTCCGTGTACTCAGGATGTCCAGACATCCCTGCGCGCGGGCGCGGATGGTCCCGGTGGAACAGAGGGCAAAGCGGGTGATTGGTCAAAGCGTTGAGCCGCGGATTGCCCCCTGGGCCGGTTGCGATTTTTCACTGACGGGGTTGGCCGTCGATCCGAAATCCTGCCTCTGAATTTGCGATTGGCAACAGCTGTTTTCCCAGGTGAAGTTAGGATACATGTTCGTATCGCGCGGCCGCAAGGGACGGGTGTCACCAATGTGGAACGACTTTGGCAAATTGTCAGAAGCAGGATTTACAGGATTTTGTGATTTCGCGGGATTGGAGGATCTCCGGCGCAAAACGGCTCCAATCCGGCTAATCCCAAATCTTGAGAGCCCGGATTCTGGTTTCCCCCGCAAACCGGGTAGGGGTGAGATGGTTATCGGAGTCGTCGCTGATTGCCGGGCCCGAGACGATCAAAGCTGGCACGGGCAGGACGAACGGAAGGTCCGCGGCTCGGCGTCGGGAGTCGAGGTCTGGCAAGAAGACAGGGCCGACGGTCAGGAAACGAACTGCGCGGACTTGGGGCGGGCCTTGCCGCCATGGACGGAGGGTTCTGCGCGCTGCCCAGCGGGAAGGAGGTGTCGACCCGGGAGGATCCCGATGTTGCGATAGAGGTAGCAGCGGACGTACATGCGTCCCGAGCCATCGTATCTGGCTTGCAGTTCCTTGGTCACTTCCAGGACCACCCCATTACGGCACCGGACGTAGCCGTCGATACGGACGATCCGGAGTGGCTCAAAATGACGGGTGACGAGGGTATCCCGATATCCGACTACGAAATGATGCTCGCTCAGCCGGCGGTGGTGGACGTGCTGGTAGTTGTCCCAGGAGTTCCAGTCGTGAGCGTAGTTGCGAGGAGGAATTTCAGCCAGTCGCAGGCGTGATACCACTTGATAACCTCAACGTCGGGCACGATTGCGTCGCTGTCCACCAACGCCGCCATTTCAGCGCTTGGCATCGCGTAGCGCTTCTCATACTCGCCGAGTATGCGTCGCTTTTCGGCGACAAGCTCATCGAGTGAGATTTCGCGGACGGTGATCCGATGCCATTCAGCGTCAGCCATCTTCATCATGCCTCCGAGTTCATTGTACTGTCGGGATGGGCCGGTTCAATACGACTATGGCGCGACGCCAACCAAGACGAGAGGGACGGATGGGACACCCCGGCCCTGACGAACGACGTTCATCAGGTCACGCTCGAAGTACGGCACGCCCGAGGACATCTCTCGCTCCAACTCCTTCATGGGCAGGATCTCGATGCCCACGTCGATGATTTCCGCGACGTAAAAGCTCAGATGCTTGACGAAAAGGTCGTGGGCTACAAAAGCGTATTTGCCGAATTGGATTTCGATGGCAACCCGATCTTTCAGGTAATCGGTTTGGTTGTAGGACAAGATGGGATCGTAGCCGGCGGCTTCGATGCGGTTCTTCTGCTCATCATCCGTAAGGTCGTAGATGCCGCGCAGCAACTTCTCGTCGGGGGCGACATAGAACGAATTCCGGCGTTCGCCCCAATCCCTGGCTTTGAACTCCGCTTTGAAGGCGTCATTCATGTCTTTGGGCGAGTACAAGAGCAGGCCGCGCATCGTCCGTTCGCGAGAAACTTTGGTCCGGCACGCCTCAGCGTCAACCGAGGCAATTACCTGCTTGACTTCTTCCCAAAGACGAGGACGGTGAACCAGCAGAAATTCCTCGCCGTTCAAGTGGGAATAGATGGATTTGATCTGCATCAATTCCCGCCGTTGGGCAGGCTGGGATCGTAGATCGGCTTTCCCATCGGACGGGTTTTCAACCGACCCGCACGGAGATCATGAATGCGATCTGCCGCAATGTTTACGTATTCGTCCACATTGTCGCAGCCCAATCCGATGCGGTCATGCATCAACGCCGCGACAACGGAAGAACCGACGCCCATGTATGGGTCAAAAACGCGATCACCGGGGTCGGTCAGGGCCAAAACCAGACGCTCGACCAGTTCCACCGGGAACTGACACGGGTGGACAGTTTTTTCCGGATGGTTGTGTTTCACGTTGGGGAACTCCCAAACATCGCTGGGGTTCTTACCTTTGGGATTTCCCGACAGCCTGCCGACATTGGGGCCTTTGAAATGCCGCTTGTTGGGGTATTTGGAAGGTACCCGGATGGGGTCCAAGTTCCAGGTGTAATCGTCCGACTTGGTCCACCAATTGATCGTCTCGTACCTGCCGGAAAGACGCTTGGAACTGTGCAAGCCATGCCCGAAATGCCAAACTATCCGGTTGCGGAGTTTTAGCCCCAAGCGTTTGAACATCGGGTAGAAGATGGCGTCCAGTGGGATGATTTCGCCTCGATCCACGTAATTTCCAACCTGCCAGCATATCGATCCCTGATCGTGCAGGATGCGGACGCACTCGCTTACGACCAACTCCTGATTATCCAGGTAATCTTCGATGGTGGTCCGGGATTCGTACGACTTGCCAAGGTTGTAAGGCGGGGACGACACTACCAGTTTGATGCTGCCGTCGGGCAGTTTACCGGTGAACGAGAGCGCGTCCTCACAGGCGATCCGCAACTCGCCGTCCTCGAAGGAACGGCCTCGACTATCCGGCAAATCTCCAAGCGCCGGTTGGTACTCTCTAACCGTGCCCGCTGCGGATTCGGTTACAACGCCGGAATGGGGTGAGGTTTGATGTTGCATGGGATGTGATGCCAAGCCGGTGCGTCCGATTGTCGAACCCTCACCAGCATCTTACCCGAAAGCAGCTGTTATGGAGCGATACTATCATTCCATCATCGGGTCAACAACACGCTGCCGTCAGGGGATGCGCGGTCGAGCAGGTTTGTTGACCGGCCGGCGGGGTGTGGGTATCATCGGCGCTACTTGGCGGGGTCGGGTGTTGCTAGCTGCGCTCGCAGGATTGCCGCGCTTTGCTCGCAATGACATTGACCTCACCGTAGTAATGACATTTTCAGTGGAGAATTACCATGCCGCAGGCCCATGAGTTGATTGTGCAGTTTCTGGAGGAGGCGGGGATTGACGCCGTGTTCGGGATACCGGGCGGCGGGACGGGGCAGATTTTCACCAACCTGGTGGGGAAGGAGCCGGCCATCAACACGTACCTGACGCGGCACGAGCAGACGGCGGCGATCATGGCCGACGCCTACGCGCGGGCCACGGGGAAGCCGGCGGTGATCATGGGGCAAGGGCTGTTCATGGGGTCGAACGCAGCGTTCGGCATCATGGAGGCGATGCTGAGCAGCAGCCCGATGCTGGTGCTGACGGACACGTCGGACGGCGGCGTGGGTCAGCATCCGGCGAACCAGTCGGGGGCCGGCGAGTACGGGAGCATCGACCTGCACAACATCTTTCGGTCGATGACGAAGTACACGACGCTGGCGACGTCGCCCAAGGAGGCGGCGCTGGGGGCGCAGCTGGCGATCAAGCACTCGATGAGCGGGCGGCCGGGTCCGACGTGCCTGCTCATGCGGACGGCGTCCATCGCGGGCGAGGTTGACCTGGAGTCGCCGCCGTTCATCCACGACACGGCCGGGTATTTGAATACGGCCAAGCCGCAGGCGGCGCCGGCGGACGTCGAGAAGGCGGTGGAGATCCTGTCGCAGTCGCGGCGGCCGGTGATCGTGGCGGGGAACGGGGTGCACATGGCGGGGGCGCATGGGGCGTTGCAGCAGCTGGCGGAGCAGTGGAACGCGCCGGTGGCGACGAGCTACAAAGGGAAGTCGGCCATCGCGGAGACGCACCCGCTGTCGGTGGGCATGGTTGGCGTGTACGGGCAGGAGGCAGCGAACCGGGCGGTGGGCGACGCCGACACGGTGGTGATCGTGGGGGCGAAGCTGAGCCCGCAGGACACCGTGCGGGAGCGGCCCAACATATTCAACCCGCGGGGGCAGCGGATCATCCAGATCGACATCGACGACCGGAACGCGGGATGGACCTTCCCGGTGGAGCTGGGGTTGATCGGCGACGCGGGAAGCATCCTGGGCCAGCTGGTTGAGGCATCGGCCGAGGCGTCGGCATCGACGGCGGGTGACCGGAGCGAATGGGCCGGCGCGCTGCCGGGACGGAAGACTGAGGCGGAGTTCTACGAGGACGCCGGGCTGCACACCGACTCGTCGCCGGTGCTGCCGCAGCGGTTGGTGCGGGTCCTGCAGGAGACGATGCCGGCGGACACGGTGTACGCGCTGGACGCGGGGAACAACCGGACGTGGATGGCGCACCTGTTCCAGTCGCAGCAGGCGCACACGTTCTTCTGCCCGGGGGGAACGGCGGGCATGGGCTGGGGGCTGCCGGCGTCGGTAGGGCTCCAGATCGCGTATCCCGGGCGGCCGGTGGTATCGGTGACCGGCGACGGCGGGTACATGATGACGGTAAACGCGCTGTCGACGGCGATGCAGTACCAACTGCCCATCGTCTGCGTGGTGTTCAACGACGGCGCGCTGGGGATGGTGCGGCACCACCAGGCGCCGGGGCAGTACATCGCGTCGGAGTTCGCAGAGACGGACAACGCGGCGGTGGCGCGGGGGTTCGGGTGCTTCGGCGTGCAGGTGGCGGACTCGCGGAACCTGGCCGACGCGCTGCGGGACGCGCGGGCGTCGGGTCTGCCGGCGGTGGTGGACGTGCTGATCGACCGGGGGCCGAGTCCGGACGATTGGCGGGCGGACGCGCGGCGGTCGGGGGAGACGTAGGGGTTGTAAGGTACAAAAAGGAACCTCTCGTCGTGGAGCAGAGCTAGGATGAGTCAGCCGCCTCCCAACGAGATCGACGAAACCGTCATATTCCTGCTGGAGTTGGTCAACGACAGCGGCGTCGAATTTGGCGTTGAGCGCAGAATCGAAGCGGCCTTGAGGGCTGCTGATCTTGGCAGCCCTGGCGCCGCAATTGCTGCCCTTGTTGACTTGGACGAGAGCATCGCGTTGAGCACCTACTACCCAGGCGACGAAGGCGAAGCGCGCCGTGCGATTGCGCGCGCAATCGCAAAGTTGGGGGAAGCAGGGAGCGCCGTGCGGATACTAGTCGCTATATTAGAGAACGACTATATCGGATTGGAAGAGCGCGAGGCGGCGGAGCAAGAGATCATCAAAATGGGTGACACCGTGGCTGGGGTCTCCGCAATCAGGGCGGTAATCTACTTCGCCGGGGAACGTGGCATTGACGCGGAGTTTACCGAGGCGGAGTACCGCATATCAGCAGGTGAAAGGATGGCTGAAGCGGGCAAAATCGCTGAGGCGGTGACCGTGTTGAAGGTGATCACCGAAAACAACAAAGACGAATACGATCACGCGGACCGCTGGAACGCAGCGGTCATGCTCTCCAATATCGGCGATAATGCCGCCGCCGCGAAAGCATTTTGGTCGTTGGCAGTTGACGACGACCTTAACGCGGAAGATCAAGACAGGCTAGACGCCGCACTCAAAGTCCTCGAGTTGGGCGACTGGGAAATGGCGAGCGAAGCGTTGCTGTCCGTCGCGGAAGAATGCGACCGGGAAGAGGTGAGGCTGAAGGCCGCGATAGAAGTGGCATCCGTCATGGATGAAGGGGCCGAACCAGCCATCGCGATAATAGGCGGCCTGCTTTCATCGCGATACAGCAGCCACCAACTGATAGATGCCCAGATGGAGCGGCACTTCGCCATCAACGACCAGACACCAAGCTCGCCACCAACCGCCACAATGACAGATCAAGAAACGGCCTGGGCTCTGATACTAGAGGCGGCTAAGGTCCTGTATCCGCGTGCATTCGCCGGCTGAAAGCGGACGATTTTAAACAGAACCTTGAACGAAGTAACCAGCAGGCAAGACGAGCGCGGGCACAAATTTGGAGAAACACGGATGGATTTTTGGACGGATGAACAGCTGGCTTCGATTGACCGGATGCTGAACCCGCGTTCGATTGCGGTGGTGAGCGCGACGCCGCGGATGCAGTACGGCGGGCGGTTCGTGGCGGCGGCGATGGGGTCGATGGAGCGCGGGGTGAACGTGTATCCGGTGAACCCGCGCTACGAAGAAGTGCAGGGGTTGCAGTGCTATCCGTCGGTGTCCGCGCTGCCGGAGGCGCCGGACGTGGTGGGCGTGGTGGTGCCGTATCACGCGGTGCTGGACACGCTGCGGGAGAGCCACGAGAAGGGAGCCAAGTCAGCCATTGTGATCTCGGCGGGATTCTCGGAGCGGGCAGTTGATGACCGGCGGGACCTGCAGGCGGAGTTGGGGCGGTTCGCGCGGGAGTCGGGGATGCGCGTCAGCGGGCCGAACTGCCTGGGGCTAGCGAACCTGAAAGACAACATCTGGGCGAGCGCATCATCGCTGGGAGCGTCGGCCTTGAGCGGGTCGATTGGGCTGGTGTGCCAGAGCGGAGCGTCGGCGTTCGGGCCGTTCCTGACGCGGGCGGTGGACGAGGGCATCGGATTCACGTACATCGTGTCGACGGGGAACGAGGCGGACCTGGACTTTTGCGACTTCGCGCGGTACCTGCTGGACGACGACGACACGCGGGTTATCGCGGGGTTCGTTGAAGGGTTCAAGGACGGGCGGAAGTTCCTGGAAGTGGCGCGGATGGCTGCCGAACGCGGGAAGCCCATCGTGCTCATCAAGATCGGGAGGTCGGATCTGGGTTCGCGGGCGGCCGGGTCGCACACGGCGGCGCTGACGGGGGAAGACACGGCTTACGAGGCGGCGTTTGCGCAGTACGGCGTGATACGGGTGCAGGACTACGACGACCTGCTGCAGGTGTCCAACATGATGGCGCGGTGCCCGAGGCCGGCCAAGCGTGGGGTTGCCGTGGTTTCGCACTCGGGCGGGATCAGCAGCCTGACGGCGGACATGTTCGGGCAGGCTGGTTTGGATCTGCCGACGCTTTCGGACCGGGCGCGGGACGGCATCAACGACATACTGAAGGGCTTCGGATGGGCGGCCAATCCGTCCGACGTGACCGGGTTCGCCAACAGCGATGATTTCCCGGCGATAATGTCATTCATGGCTGAAGATGAAGGCATCGGCACGCTGGTGGTGGCGTCGGCGGGCGCTGACCCGCAGGCGACGCAGGTAATTGCGCAGCGCGACGCCAGCGGGATGCCGGTGGCATTCCTGTGGACGGGCACGAGAGGGGCGCAATCGGGGCTGCCCTTGCTGCGTCAGGCTGGAATACCAGTGTTCTACGTGCCGGACAAGCTGGCGGCGGGCGTGCGGTATCTAAACGACTACCACGACTGGCGCGAGCAACGGCTGGCACGGGGGTTTGGTCAGGTTGGAGAGATGACGGCCGAGCAGACCGAGGCCGCGAAAGCGCTGGCCGCCGGTGGCGCGCTGTCGGAATACGACAGCAAGGGGTTGATCCGCGCGTTCGGCGTGTCGACCACGCGGGAGGAGGTTGCGGGCGATGCTGAGGCGGCGGTTGCGGCGGCGGAGCGGATCGGGTATCCGGTGGCGCTGAAGGTCAACTCGGCGGATATCCTGCACAAAACGGAGGCGGGAGCGATACGGCTGGGCCTGGCTGATGCCGATGCGGTTCGGCAGGCGTTTGATGCCGTGACCGCCGGCGCGCGGGCCTACGACGCGAATGCGCGCATAGACGGTGCATTGGTGCAGGAGATGGTGTCTGGCGGCGTGGAAACGATTGTGGGCGTGTCCTACGACGCGCAGTTGGGGCCGATCCTGCTGTTCGGGACGGGCGGCGTGATGGTCGAGGTGTACAACGACGTGGCCCTGCGGCTGTGTCCGATTGTCCGCGAGGACGCCCTGGAGATGATCGACGAGGTTAAGGGCGCGGCGCTGCTGCGGGGATTCCGTGGAGCGCCGGCGGCCGATGTTGACGCATTGGCCGACGTGCTGGTGAGCGTGTCGCAGATGGCGGCGCAGTTGGAGGGTTCGCTGGGTGAGCTGGACATCAACCCGCTGATGGTGCTGCCGGCGGGGCAAGGAGTAAAGGCGGCGGACGCGCTGGCGGTTGGAGTGAGTTAGCGCATTGGATTCCAAAGCCGGAAGTGAGGTTGAACACCTTCCGCCGGAGCAGCGGTCGAACGCTGCGCTGGCGGCGCGGTTCGGACGGTTTGCCATCGAAGAATGTTCGGAGGACGCGGACGACGGGGCAGGGTCCCGCACGTATGAGGTCTTGTCCGAGGTGGTGGCAAACGATCCAGCGCTGCTCGATTTGGCGCGCAGGTGCCGTGTCGGTCAACCCATTCCCAATTTGCTATTCGCCGCGGTCAAGCGGGCAGCCGCGTCCTTCCCTAGCTCCGCACTGGCCGGTCATTACCTTCGCATAGCAGCAGGGCAGCGTCCGACACCGGGTTTGGCACAGGCGTTTGCCGAATTTGCTCCAGCGCATCGGGATCAGATAATCGGCTATCTGGAAACGCGCATGGTGCAGACCAACGAGGTTGGCCGATGCGCTTACCTGATGCCGGGTTTTCTGACGGTTGCCGTGGAGAACCCGGGTCGATCCCTGGCGTTGTTGGACGTGGGAGCCAGCGCCGGCCTGAACCTGAACTGGGATCAATACCGGTACAGATACTCGAACGGCGATGAATTCGGACCGGCAGGCTCGGAGGTCGTACTCGAGTGCGACGCCAGGAATGGATTGCCGGAGTTGCCGACGGTTTTCCCCAAAGTGAATTTCAGGGTAGGGATCGACTTGGCGCCAGTGGACCTTGGCGACGACGAGGAATACCAGTGGATGCAGGCGTTGCTGTGGCCGGAGCACCAGGATCGGAGAGCCCGGCTATCTGCAGCCAGAGATATCTGGCTACAATCACCGCCGCCGATATTGCGCGGTGACGCTGTGAATCTGCTGGCCGATACGTTAGAGGGCGTGCCGCAAGAATCGGCGCTGTGCGTGTTTCACTGCCATACCCTGAACCAGTTCTCCGCAGAGGCGAAGGAGCGGTTCGGGGACATCTTGCGGGCAGCGTCAATGGAACGTGTGGTGTACCACATGCCGTCGGAGGGAGACCGGGTTTCATTGCGCCGGATTGTCAATGGATTCGCGACGGCCTTGCTAACCGCACGGAGACAGGTACACGGCAGATGGATCGCGTTTGATACCCATGCAAGGGTATCCCCTGAGTAGGAATTGCCGCAGTGGCGATGATCCTGGCGAATTCAAACCGACGCAGGGCACGGCCGTTGGCCGGCGTCTACAGGGTGCGTAAACCCGCGGAGAAACGGTACCGGCGGGCCGGCGATCAACGAGACCAGGACTTGACGGCTATCACTGTGGCGCACAAGAGAGAAGCGATGCAGAAGGTCGGCGTAGTCGCCAGGGAAACCGCTCCCCATCCGGGTATGAGCGACATTATCGCGACCGCGAGAGCGGCGGAGCCGCCGACGATCACGCCTGCGGCTATTGCATTGAGCAGGAGGTTGGAGTGCCAGGGCTTACCCGCTTCGATGCGCAGAGCCTGGGCGGTGAGGTGCGAAATGGAAATCGACATTCTGCGGTTCATCGTTCCTGGAGGACTTCGCCGGAGAGTTGGTTGATGCGGTAGAGGCGGACGAGGACGGCGGCGCCGGTGCGGTCGGGATCGCGGTCAAGTTCGCCCTGGACGGTGCGGGACATGACGTTATCGCGGATCGCGCCCTCGCGGTACATGGTGGCGGTGCCGTAGAAGCGCAGGTTGACCCGATCCGTAGGGTGCCGATAGAAGAGCACCACCTTGGAGCCGTTCTCGATGTTGGCCGCGGAATTGCGCCAGCCGCGTTCCCAAAAGGCCAGGGTCTCGCGGTCAAACACGAGGACGCTGCCGCGCATGCTGATCTGGGGTTCGCCGTCCGGCGAGACCGTGGCGATGAACATGGGGCAGCGGTCGGCCAGGGCGTTGTCAATGCGATGGCGAAGTTCGTCGTCGATGTAGATCATGGGGGTCTCCTGGAGCACGCTGGCGGGTGCAGAGCCGTTTCGAGGGATTTGCCACCCGACCCGGTGCATAGCTCGTATAGGATACCGGACGGTACCTGGAGCAGGTAGGGCCTGGATCGACGGGCTATTCACCGGCCCGGCCGGCGCAAACAGCAAAGGCTAGAGTCCCACAAAAATTGAAAATCACACGGTCGTTTCTGCGAAAACAGGACCCCAGTAACGGCTATGCGTTAGGAATGCAGACCGGATTTTACGCTTACTGGATTCCGGATTTCGCCGGAATGACGGCATTTGTCAACAGGCCCTAGCCGATCACCGGCACCGAGGGATCGAATGAAACTCTGGCAGCAGCCAGGGCAGCCTCTTTTTCGGCGTCACGGGCGGCGCAGGCGGCGCTCATGGCAAGCACGTCCTTGGCCCACTCGTCTACGGGGACGTCGATCATGCGTCCGGCGAAAGGGGCCGCGGCGGTGCCGGCGGCAAGGGCCTGGGCGAATACCTCACGGACCTGCGTGTAGTATTCGACCAGAGATTCCGAGGGAGTGTAGGCCTCGTTGACGGGGGCGATCCAAGCGGGGTGCCCACTGACCATGCCCTTGAAGCCGAGGTTTCGGGCGTCGGTGGCAATCTCGACCATCTCCTCGTGGGAGAGGTTGCCGGACTGGATGCCCATGGGATCGGCGACAGCGATGGGCTGGACGCCGGCCGCAGTGGCCTCAATGCACAGCCGGCCGCGGGCGAACACGAAGGCGTCATGCTCCGAGGATTGGGTGATGCCCAGAGAAGCGGCCAAAGCGGCTTCGTCGATGCCCACCTGTTTCACTCGAGGAGACGCGGTGATGATCTCACGGATGTGCCAGACGCCGGCCGACGTTTCGATGGAGGGCGCGATTTCGAGAGAACCCCGGGCCACGCCGTATATCTTTTCCAAGTCGGCCAGGATCGCGTCGGCTTCGGAGAGCTGATCTGCCGACTCTGCTCCCGGCAGCAGTATTCCGGTCAATTCAGGACCCACCACTGCGTCGCTGTCAGCGTTGACGGAGTCAGCGTTGACGCGCACGAAGACCTGCGCACCGCCCTTGCCGGCGAGGGCCACGGACTGACGCAGGGTTTTACGAACCTGAGCGAGTTCAGCGGCGGGAGTGCCGTCTTGCAGATCGATGGTGACCGCGTCGGCGTGGTGCATCCAACTGCGGGAGATCATCCGCGATTGGACGGCGGGGACGATCAGGTTGGAGCGTCGTACCAGGATGGACATGTTGGACAGCTCCCGATCAGCTTGGAGATTCCGCGGCCTCGGCGGCGCGCACGCGATCGATGGCTTCGGCTTTTTCCTGGTCGCGTTCCCGGCACAGGCTCTGCCATTGCAACAGTTCTTCCGCTCGGGCGGCTTCGTAGCGGTCGATGACGCGGTGACGGCCCAGGTAGGAGTCGGCGGCCATCGGCCGTGGAGAGGCTTCCTGATCGGCAGAGGAAACGTCGACCTGAACCCAGGTTTCGCCCGTGCGGGCCAGCTTGCGATACTCTTGCAGCACCCATTGGGCATCCGAGATTTCGTCGTCGGACGCGGCAAAGCCGCGGATCTGAGGCTCGACGACGGCAGGGTGCAAACCGCCCCCGATGCGGAACCCGCACTTGCGGGCCGCGTCCGCTTCGGCGAAAGCGCGGTCGGGGTCGCTGACGCTGCCGGTTATGTTAGGCGTGAAGGGAGACGCATGGGGTTCGCGGCCGGCGGCGCGGGCGGCAAGTTCGACCTCGCCCTTGCCGTAGACGAACTGGTCGAAGGGGACGAACATCTCGACGCCGAGGTCCCGGGACATATCGTAACCGGCGGCGCCGCCGAATTCCCGAACGCGAGGGCTGGCGGTGACGATCTCGCAGGCGTTGGCGACACCGACCGCCGTCTCGATGTTGGCGCCGATTTCCACCGTGCCGGGCCTGATGCCGCGCTCTGCTTCGAGGCGGGTGATGATCTCGTCCATGCGCTGGATTTCGTGGCCGTACTCGGCCTTGGGGTAGTTGACCTGCATGAGGCCGGGCCAGACGGCGGCGTTGAGGTCGGCCTCCATCAAATCGTGGTTGATACGGCATACGGCGTCGGCGCCGCCTTTGTTGACCACGGGTATCGACTCGCGGACCAAGTTGCGGGCGACATCCTTGAGATGAGGGGGAACCGAGTCCTCAAGGTCCATGTTGATGAAGTCGCAGCCGCGATGCCAGGCGTTGTTGATGAAGCGCGGGGTGACGATGGGCATCGTCAGGCCGGAGCGCTTCAATCGCCGTAGTGTGGTGGCCATAGAGGGCTCCTAAGGAACGGGGACGGGAATACCTTCGACGGCGGCGGCCTTGAGACGGTCACGGGTAGCGCAGGCGTCGGCAAGGGCGATGGTGTTGGCAGCCTGTTTGACGATGTCCGGCGTTAGAACGCGGTCGTCCACGGATACCATGGCGCAGGTGCCGGATGCAGTGGCTGACGCGTAGGCTTCGCACAGGGCATGGGCCGCGGCAACTTCGGACTCGGACGGGGTGAATCCGGTGTTCAAAGGGCGAACCTGATTGTCCAGAACGCAGAAGGATCCCTTGAAACCGATTCTGCGGCCTCGTTGGGCAGCGGCGAGGGTGTTTTCAGGGGTGGCCAGCAGCCCACGGTCGGGGAAGCGCCACCACGCGCCCAAGGGGATGGTTCCGGTGGCAGATGCCAGGGTGACCAGCCGCTGCATGAGGTACTGCATCAGATGGGTTTCACCAGAGGGTTCTGGGCGCAGGTCCATGACCAGGTCGGCGCGGCCGAGGGAGAGACCCCAAGTACGCGAACTGGCCGTAGCGACTTCGAAACCGTTGTGATTGCCAACGGCGGTTTCGAGGGACAGGACCAGTTCGACGCTGCTCGGCGACATGCCACGACGGCTTTCCAGTTCGGACACGATGGTGTCGATGGCGGCGACCTGTTCCGGAGTTTCGGCGCGGGTGACGACGATGCCATCGAGGCCGGGCCACACGGCGGCAGTGAGATCAGCGAGCATCAGTTCGGGGTCGATTTGAACGAAAACCTCGGCACCGGTGAATTTGGCGGAGGGCAAGGCTTCACGCAGGGACTCCCGGGCCGCCGGTTTATCTGGTTCGGCCACGAATTCCGCCAAGTCCAGGACGATCACATCGGCGCCGGCCGAGGGTGCGTTGGACACGCGATGCGGATGCGAAACCGGGGTCAACAACCAGGAACGCCGAACTTTGGCAGATGCGGTCATGGAGGTTATCCGTGCGTAATCGGGGAATAAACAGCGGCATTATGTTGTATAATGCCGCCGATTCGATAGAGGTCGAAAGGTTTGCCTGAAAGTGTGGTGAATTATAGGTGAGTTTACACGGTGTGGCAACATGGCCGAACCGGGTGATGACGTGTTTAGTTCGGTCAACAACATTGGTATCTTGACGCAGCTATTCTCGCCTGGTGCAGGCAGGGATAGCGTTGAATGGCTGCTAGAAGTCTGCGAAACGCAGTCCGTTTGTCGCCAGACAGGGAACGTTATTGAGCACGAACTAGCACCTTCTACGTTATGTTATGTCGCACGCGCCTTGAAGTCTCCCGACGTGGCAACCTGATGCTTTACCGGCGCGTCCGGCTTGCTCGAAACAAACAATTTAACCGCTTGCAGAACTTACAGGAGCAATTCTCCAAAATGGCCGCTAGTTTGGAAATTCATGATCTGCTCGACACCGGACAGGTGCAGGTGCGACTGGTTGAAGCGTCGGGCGAAGCGCGGGAAGCAGCGCCGGCAGCCTTCGGGATAGACCTCTCCGAAGAAGAACGCGGGGCGTTGGACCGTTATCACACGGAGTTCCGACGCGGGTCGCCGGGCGGAATTGCCCAAATCGAAGCGGTGGAACTGGCCATGCGCAACCTAGGGCGGCTGCTGTTCGAGTCGGCGTTCGGGGCGGACAGCCGAGCCCGCGAGCTGCTGGACGAGGTGATGGGCCGTGACGAACGAGGGGCGCTGGCCATCGTGTCCACGCGCGCGGAGTTCATGTCGCTACCGTGGGAGCTGATGAACGACCCATCGCTGGGATACTTCATCAACGGCCTGGTGGGAGTGCTGCGGGAATCAGTCAGCCTGACCCCAGCGGATGAGGCGGAAGAAGTCGAGGAAGACACGCTGCACGTGCTGATGCTATCGGCGAGTCCGCTGGCGCTGGAGGTTCCGCGTTCGGGGCCGCTGCTGGCGGAGGCGGCAGCAACAGGGGGCAGCCTGGCGGACGCGACAGTGGCCGCGCTGGAAGGACTCAACGTACAGGTTTCGCTGGACAATCCCAGGCCGGCTACGCTGAACGCATTGCAGGCTCTTCTGGAGCGCAACCCGAACCATTACCACGTGGCCCACATCGACGGCGCCACGCTGGGCGATGACGGCACGATCATCCTGGAACTGGACGACGGCGGTCCTGATGCCGTGGGCGCTGCCGAACTGGGCCGCGCGCTGGCGTCGGGCGGGATCAACGTGGCGCTGATCACGGCGGGGGTGCAGGAAGAGTTTCCGCCGCTGACGGGATGGGCGGAGGCGGCAACGGAGATGTCCGAGGCCGGCGTTGCCCAAGTTGCAGTGATGCCAGTTCCGGTGCATCCCGATGCGGCAGAAGGCGCGGTGGGGGCGTTCTACCGCCGCATCACGCAGGGTTACACGGCGGCGGAGTCGGTGGCCTCGGTGAGGCGCGCGCTGATGGACACGCCGGAAAGGGTCACGATGTACGGCCGACGGGTGTTCTGGGATTGGCATCTGCCGTGGGTCTACCAGTCGCGGAACCACCAGCCGCCAGTGATCACGCAGCACCAGCCGGACCCGCTGGCTCCGCCGGTGATCCACCAAGAAGAAGCGCCGACCGAAGATTTGCAGATTCCGGTTGCCGGCCAGTATGGACTGGTGGGTCGGCAGGCGGAGTTGCGGCAGCTGGAAAGGGCTTTGAAAGCGCACTCGGTGGTGCACCTTTCAGGTGACACCGGCCTGGGCAAGACGGAACTGGCGCTGGCTTTGTGCCGGTGGTTCCTGAAGCCAGCCCGGGTCGCCTATCCCGGTGGAGTGTTCTACGCGGCGTTCGAGACGTCGCAACCGGCCGGTCTGGAGCGAGTGGTCCACGAAATCGGGACGGCGGTGGCGGGCCTGGACTTTGCCGACATGCCGGCGGAGCAACAGCGGCGGTGGGTGACGGCGTACTTGCAGGGAAACGCATCGCTATTGGTGTGGGACAACCTGGAGAACGTGGCCGGCTTTCCAGACGGGGCTCCCGGACTGCTGGGCGAGGACGAGCTACCGGAACTGGCCGCCTTCCTGGGCGAAGTTACTACCGGGCCGGTGGGCACGAGCGCGCTGCTGCTGGGCAGAAGAGCCAACGAGGAATGGGTCTCGGTTCCGCATGCCTCGCTGACGCTGGCGGGACTGGCCGGGGCGGACCGGCTGGCACTGACCGCCCAGATCATGCACGGCGCAGAGGTTCCCGCCACGCGGGTCGACGCGGACTTCTTTGGATTGCTGGATTTGCTGGACGGACACCCGCTGGCGATGCAGATCGCGATTCCGCCCGTGAAGGAGGTTCCGGCGGCGGCAGTGGTCGCCGAGATGGCGAGGCTGATGGAGAGCGGGCCGGAGGGCGACGAGGCCGGACGCGGGGCGACGCTGACGGCGGCGATGGAGTATTCCTTCTCGCGGATGTCGCGGCGCAACCGGACACATTTGCCATTCATTTCGTTGTTCCAACGCCGGATCATGCTGGACGTGCTGTCGCACATCACGGAAGAACGGGCATACGCGCAGATCGTCGGCGATGATCTTACCGCCGGGGCGTCGCGCAGCCTGCTCTCGCCTGAAGGCGGGATGCAGTCCACTGGCCGCTCGTATGCAGCGTGCCGGACCATGCTGCGGTCGGCCCATGCGGCCGGGTTCCTGGAGTCGATCTCGCCCAGCGTCTACCAGATCAATCCGTCGTTGCCCTGGTTCCTGGGACGCAAGCTGGGTCGGCAGGTGTCCGGCACCGGGATACAGCAGCTGGAAATGGAGTTTGTCCGCGTTTACGCCGACACCGCGGATTACTTTATGGAAAGCCTGTATGAGAATCAGGACACGGGCGTCACCGCCGTATTGGCGGAGGAGGGCAACCTGACGCAGGCGCTGGGGTTGTCGCTGGAATACCGACAGTGGGACAACGCGCAGGTGCTGTTCCAGCCGCTGGCGCAGGTTTATCGGATGCAGAAACGGTTCCCGGAACTGCGACGGCTGCGCGGGCAATTGCTGGATACCATCGGGCACACCGCCGGCGAAGCGGAAGGCAACGGAGCCATCGAGTTCTGGCAATACCTGCTGGGAACAGACGCGATGGAATCGGTGGAGCGGATGGACCTGGAACGGGCCGACCTGTTCAACCGGCAACTTTTGGACTACCTGCTGGAACAGCCGGATGGGGAAACCGACCCGCGCACGGCCGCGGTCTACCACCAGAACGGGTTGATCGCCACGCGCCGGGGACAATACGACACAGCCTCAGAGTGGCTGGAGCGGGGACTGGAAATCATAGACGGCGGCGAGGACCAGGAGTCGATTGCGGACGCTTGTTTTGCCATCGGCCAGGTGCGACACCACCAGCGACAGTACGGCGGCGCCAAGGAATGGTACTTGCGGGCGTTGGACATCCACCAGCGGCTGCCGGATTACGAGGAAATGGTCAACGACTTCCGCGCCCTTGGGTCCGCGTGCCACCTGCGGTTCGAATACGACGAGGCGCGAAGCTGGTACAACCGAGCGCGGGAAATAGTGGAAGAAAACCGCGACGAGGAAACGGCGGTTTACATCTTCCACTCGCTGGGCACGGTAGACCACTCGGAGTATCTGTTCGAGGACGCGCAGTCCTGGTATCAACAGGCGTTGGGTTTGAGCGACCGCCTGGGCATGACCGAGCAGATGATCGTGGAGTTTCACCACCTGGGCACCCTGGCGCAGGCGCGGGGCATTGCCGACGAGGCGGACGAGTGGCTGCGGGTCGCCATGGAGTACCGGGAGGAGATGGGCGACGTGCGGGGCGTGGGCGTGGAGGCGCGGCAGTTGGGAGTGGTCCACCACGAGCAAGGGGATCTGGACCAGGCATATCACTGGTACGACCAGGCGCGCATCGCCTTCGAGAACGTGCGCGACGTGCTGCGGGCGGCGCGGACCTACGGGCAGCTGGGCATGGTTGAGGAACAGCGGGGCAACCTGCCTGACGCCCTGGAATGGGTGGCGCGGACGTACCAGCTGGTTGCAGACCACCAATTGCCCATGATGGTGCAGGTGAAGGCGCACCTGGCTCGGCTCAAGGAGCAGATGGGCGACGAGCCATTTGCGCAATGGTGGCGGGACAACACCGGCGCAGAGCCGCCAACAGACCTGGACGTGGATCCCAGCGAAGTCTTCTGAGCCGGGTTGGCATGGATGGACCGGATGGACGGGATACAGCGACGGAGGAATGGAGATGGCGCTAGTCAAGCTGGAAATCACGAAGCGGAAGCCGTTCGCCGACGGGCAGGTGTTTGGCGACGTGGGGCGATATGAGCAGATCGACGGTTTGGCGCACTTTGCGGTGGATCCGTCGCATCCGGACAACACGGTGATCGCGGATATCGCGCTGGCGCCGCGAAACGGCGATGGGTTGGTGGAGTTCTCTTCCGACTTTCGGATTATCAAGCCGGTGGACAATGACCACGGGAACGGCAGGCTCCTGCTGGACGTGCTGAACCGGGGCAAGGAACTGGCGCTGAAGAACCTGAACAGCGCTCCCGACGCACCACCGGACGCCGACCCGCATCCCGGCAACGGGTTCCTGATGCGACAGGGCTACAGCCTGGTCTGGTGCGGTTGGCAGCACGACGTACCGGACGCGCCGGGTCTTTTCCGATGCAACGTGCCGAACGGGTACAACCCCGACGGTTCGCCGGTCTCGGGCAAGATCGTGGTCTCTTTCCAGCCCCTGGCCCATATTGACAACCAATTCCTGTCTGACCGGGATCACCAGCCGTATCCGACCAACCACTTGGAGAGCTGGGAATCGATGCTGACGGTGCAGGACCACGAGGACGCTCCCGAGAGCGTTATCCCGCGCGAGAAGTGGGCGTTCGCCCGGCTGGTGGACGGGAGGCGGATACCGGACGCGGCGCACGTGACCATGGATGGCGGTTTCGAGGCCGGCAAGGTATATCGGGTGGTATATGAAACGTCCCATGCCCCGCTGGTCGGGCTGGGTATGCTGGCAACGCGGGATATCGTGGCCTGGCTCCGGCATGGCAAGACGGACGCCGCGGGCACGGCCAATCCGCTGGCCGGCGCTTTGGGCCGTGCCTACGCCTACGGGCGCAGCCAGAGCGGTCGTTTCCTCCGGCAGATGCTGCACCTGGGGCTGAACCGCGACGAGGACGGACGCATGGTTTTCGAGGGGATGCTGCCCAACGTGGCCGGCGGGAAGATGGGCGAGTTCAACGTGCGGTTCGGTCAGCCTTCAAGCCTGTCCAACCGGAGCGTCAATAACCTGCCGCCCTTCCTGGATCTGGAGCCGGGCGGAAAGGAAGGCATTCTTGCCGAGGTGAACCGCCGGGGAGTGGCTCCCAAGGTCATTTACACCAACACGTCGTCGGAGTACTGGGGCGGACACGGAGCATTGGCCCACGTAACCGCCGATGGCAACGGCGATGCCGAGCTGCCCGACAACGTGCGTTCCTGGCTGTTCTGCGGGACGCAGCACGGTCCGGCCAACCTGCCGATCTCCGATACCAACCCGGACACCGGGGCCAGGGGCACGCAGGCGCTGAACTACGTTGACTATCGCCCGCTCATGCGCGCGGCGCTAGCGCATCTGGACAATTGGGTTACCCATAATGAGCAGCCACCGGCCCATAGGTATCCCCGGTACGGCGATAACACCATCGTCGTGGCCGAGGAGTTGGCGGAATTCTTCCGCGCGCTTCCGGAAGTGGAGTTCCCCGAGCACCACAAAGTCATGCGCCGACTGGACTTCGGACCGGACCGGGCCGTCCCCTCGGTGATTCCGCCAGGAGTGGGTGATGCTTATCCGTCGCTGGTGTCGGCGGTGGATGCGGACGGTAACGAGGTTGGCGGCATCCGGCTGCCGGCCATCGCGGTGCCCCTGGCCACGTACACCGGGTGGAACGTGCGGCATGGCGACATCGGGGGCGAAGGCCAGGTGCTATCTCCTGGCGGAACCGTGGTCGGCGGAGCGATTCCTTTCGCAGTCAGCCGAGCGGAGCGGACGGCATCCGGCGACCCCCGGCCTTCCATCGAAGAGCGTTACGCATCGCGGGGCGAATACCTGGCGCGGGTGCGCGAGTATGCCGAAACGCTGGCGCAGCAAGGCTATGTACTGGCCGAAGATGTGGAAGTCCTCGTGGGGCAGGGTGCGGAGGTTTACGACGCGATCGTGGGTGTGCGGGAGGCGGTTGCGGCGGATGACTGATTTACAGGGATGAACGGGATGAGGAGATGGGGACATGACCATTGCGGCTCTTGAGGGGGCGATTCGGCAGGTCAGGAAGCAGCTGAAGGATTATCCATTAGAAGAGTTCGGATACGTGTACAGGGAACTGGCGACGCGCTACCTGCTAATCGATCCTGTCGTGAGGGCATTGGATTGGGACATGGGAGACTTTTGGCAGTGCGCGGTTGAGTGGCCATTGCTAAAGGATGATGAGGGCCGTTATCGATGGAGTGAGAAGTCCGATTACGTCCTGTTCAACCCAATGGAGCGGCCGGTCGTTGTGATAGAGGCCAAGAGGGTAGGAACTGACCTAGCGAGCTGGGAAGCGCAATTGGAGCGATATGTTCCCGATCTGAACTCAGGGATGGGCGTGCTAACCGATGGGGTGATTTGGCAGCTGTACAATTTGCGGAAGCGTAGGGAGTTTGCGACCAAGCGCGTTGTGACCGTGAACATCCGTGAGGGCACGATTTGCGGTGAGAATGGAGATTCGCGCAAAGCCAGAATCCGAGAATTAGCACAGATCTTGAATCACTGGCTGGATAAGGATAAGTGGTGGTAGCAGTGAAAGAACCGCAGAAAAAGCAGCCTCACGATCGCGTTCTCCACATCGACGAGTTCAAGGAGCGGTGCCTGGAGTTGATTGCCGCAATCTACCGGGATGGGGGAGCGCTGATAGTCACTGACGGCGACGGGCCGGGGGCGGAAATCACGCGCTACGTACAGCCTCCGCTTGCCGGTTATGGCAGTCTCAAGGGCAGAGTAACAATCCTGGGAGACATCGAGGGGCCGATGCCGGTTGAGTGGTACACCAACCCGGACGTCCAGACCGATGACGACTGGGACATTTCCGGGCCGATGCCGGCGTCCTGGTTCGTTGAGCCGGAAAAGGTCAAGGCTCGGGAGTTCCGTATGCCTGAGAAGGTTGACGTGTCGATTTTGCATCGGCACAAATTCCTGACGGTCAACACCAGAGAATTCGCGGCGCAATTGGACGAAATTATCGCCGCCGTTGCGGAGAGCTACAACGGCAAGGTTGCCGTGTTCGACGAAGAAAAGGGTCTTGTTCAGCTGAAACCGTACGAAGGAACACACGGCACCGGCCCGCGACAGCATGGCAGAAACGAGGGATCCGAATGATACTCGGAGATACCCAAACCGTCGTCTGGTACCTTGACGCAAGCCGCCGGCTTGGCCCAGGGGCGCGCGATAGAATTGCGCAAGCGATTCAGAGCAGGCAGGCCGCGTTTTCAGCTATCTCAATTTGGGAACTCGGTATGCTGCAACAGAAGGGCCGGCTTGAGACTGATATGACTGCCGTGCAGTGGCGTGAGCAGTTGCAGGGTGAGGGGTTCCAAGAAATTCCCGTTGATGGAGCTATCGCTGCCCGCGCTGGACATTTACCCGATATGCGTGGTGACCCTGCCGATCGTATTGTGGTAGCGACGGCCTTAGAAGGACACCTTCTGATCACCAGCGACGGGCCCATTCTCGACTGGATCCACGAACTTGACCGCTTTGACGCCCGCCGCTAATCCCACAGAACAAGGAGCAACATTATGTCAGTCGGAACTTCCATACCGCTGCCGGCTTACACGCTGGATCCGGCATTCATGGCCCGCACCGCCGAGTCGCTGGGCTTTGAGTCGATCTGGTACGCCGAGCATCCGATCCTGCCGGTGAGCAGCGAGAGCCAGTTTCCCTCGGGCGGACCGATTCCGTGGACCTACGCCCACTTCGCCGACCCTTACATCGCGTTGGCGCGGGCGTCGGGAGCGACGACCACCATCAAGCTGGGAACCGGGATCACGCTGGTGCCGGAGCGCAACCCGCTGATGCTGGCCAAGGAGATCGCCACGCTGGACCGGGTCAGCGGCGGCCGGTTCCTGTTTGGCATCGGCGCCGGGTGGAACCGCGAGGAAACCGAGATCTTCGGCGGCGACTTCGACCACCGCTGGACGCAGACGCGGGAAGCCGTGGATGTGATGAAGGAGCTGTGGACCAACGACGAGGCGGAGTTCCACGGGACGTACTACGATTTCCCGCCGGTGAAGTCGAACCCCAAGCCAGTCCAGCAGCCTCACCCGCCGGTCATCCTGGGCGGGCTGGCGCGCCGGGTGCTGCATCGGGTGGCCACGTGGGGCGACGGTTGGCTGCCCAATCGGATCACACCGTCGGAAATAGAGGCCAGCCGGAAGCGCCTGGATGAGCTGGCAGAAGCACGGGGGCGTGACCCCAAATCGTTGACGATCTCGGTGTACGGCCAGGCTCCGGACGGGCAGTTGGTGCAGGACTTCCTCAACGCGGGAGCCGACCGGGTGGTGGTGCGTCCCGAACATTGCGAAACCGAAGAGGAGATGTCGGCACAGATGGAGCGAATGGCCGAAGCGGTGATTCGCTGAACGGCGATCAAGCATGACTGCTGACCTGCGGACTGTAGAATGGTTCGCGTCGGATTGGCCGTCACACGCGAAGAAGAGAGGTATCGGAGGATATGGACCGCACCACCGAGCTGTTGAGTTCCTACGCTTGCAATCTGACCTACGAGGACCTGCCGCCCGAGGTGGTGCATCAAGTCAAGCGCACCGTTGCCGACACCTTGGGCTGCGCCGTCGGCGGCTATCTTAGCGAGCCGGCCAAGGTGGCCCGCAAGCTGGCCGGAGACGTGACCAGCAAAACCTCCGCCCGGATCCTGGGGACATACGACCGGTCGTCGCTGGACATGGCCGGGTTTGCCAACGGGGTCATGGTGCGGTACCTGGACTGCAATGACTCGTACTTTTCGCCCGGCGGCGGGCATCCCAGCGACATGATCCCGGCGGCGCTGGCCGTGGGCGACAGCGTGGAGGCGGACGGGCGGACGATCATAACGGCCATCGCCCTGGCTTACGAGGCCTTCTGCCGCATCGCCGACCACGTGCCGGACAACCAGTGGGACCAGGGGGTCCTGAGCGTGATCGGAGCCGCCTGCGCGGCCGGCAAGATCCTGGGGCTCGACGAGGAGCAGATGGGACACGCGATTTCGCTGGCCGTGGTGCCCAACGTTCCCTTGCGCGTGACCCGGATGGGCGAACTGTCGATGTGGAAGGGCTGCGCGGCGGCGGCGGCCACGCGGTCCGGCATCTTCGCGGCGCAACTGGCGGCCGAAGGGATGACCGGGCCGTTCGAGCCTTTCGAGGGACGCAAGGGGTTATGGGAGCAGGCCATCGGGTATCCGATTGAACTTGACGCCATGGGCGGCGACAGCGCTCCGTTCCGGATCACCGATACGATCTTCAAGTTCTACCCGTCGCAGATTCACACACAGGCTCCCATCGACCTGGCAATCCAGCTGCACGACCGGGTGGACGTGAGCGACATCGCGTCGATTAAGATCCAGTCGTATCGGTCGGCGGTGAGCAGCGCGTCGACGGAGCCGGAGAAATGGGATCCCAAGACGCGCGAGACGGCGGACCACAGCATCCCGTTCCTGGCCGCGGTGGGTCTCCGGGACGGCGAGGTCACTCCGGCCACGTTTGCGCCGGACCGCATCGCTGATTCCGGGCTGCGGGAGATCATCAACAAGATGCGGATCGACGAAAACGCGGAGTTCACCGAAAGGTATCCCGCCGAATACAACTGCCGGATCGAGGTGATCAAGAACAACGGGCAAACCGAGGTGGCGGAGACCAGCTTCCCCAAAGGACATGGGAAAAATCCGCTGAGCGACGCCGACGTCGACGCCAAGTTCCGGCGGCTGGCCTGCCCGACCATCACGGAGCAGCAGTGCGAGCAGGCGCTGGAACTGATCTGGTCGCTAGAGAACCTGCCGAATATCCAGGACATATTCGACAGCCTGGTGGTGTAGCGCGGGGGATTCGGTTCCGGTGGGTCTCACCAGCGATTCGTGATCCGAGCAATCCGGGCGGGCAGCCTGCACGTATATGCTGATAACCAGGCATTGCCGAACCCCCGATGACTTTGGAGGGGTGGTGTCAGATAACCCACATCGTGAAGACGCGCAACGCATCGCCGCAGTTGGCGCGGGCGACGAAAAGGCACTGGAGGAGATCTACGATCGCTACGCCCAGCGGGTTTTCTCGTTGGCGGTGTCAGTCCTGAAAGACGAAGCGCTGGCCGAAGACGCCGTTCAGGAGGTGTTCTCCAACATCTGGCTGAAAGCCGATAGCTACCGGCCGGAAATGGCGGCCCCCAGCACCTGGATAATGTCCGTGGCGCACCACAAGGTGGTGGACATGTACCGGTCGCGGAGGCGCACCACGGATCACACGGTGTATCCGGAGATGGACGCGCTGCATCGGATACCTGACTCCAGGATCAGCGTGGAACGCCAGGTGGAGCGCGGTTTTGACGCCAGTCTGGTACGCGAGGCGTTGCTGACGCTACCCGAGGAGCAGAGCCGACCACTGTACCTCTCGGCATGGCACGGTTACAGCCAATCAGAGATCTCGAAGATGCTGGGAATACCATTGGGGACGGTGAAGACCCGAATGCGTCTCGGCATGCAAAAGCTCAAGACAGCGTTGGAAGCTCATGTGGTCTGACAATCCAGGTGAAATATACGCCGGATCGGAGCATCCTGAAGGGGAGCTGGCGGCTTTTGCGCTGAACGCGCTGGACGACGCCGAGTTCCAGGCGGTGTTCCACCACGTGATCCGGTGTCCGCACTGTCAGGAAGTGCTGCTGGGGTTCCAGGAGACGGCGGCGAGGCTTACGGCCGCGGTTCCGGAGACTCCGCTGCCGGCTGGTCTGAAGCAACGTGTGCTGGCCAGCTCCGTGGGCCGCAGGAGCGGCCCGGAAACGGGAAGACGCGTTGATCCGGATCCACGTTGGTCGATGCGACGCTTGCGCCGGTGGCTGGCGCCAGCGGCCATCGGCGTGATGAGCCTTGCGCTGGTGGCATCGCTGGGGTTAATCATGTCGCAGCAGCAGGAGATACACAGCTTGGAAGCCGAGCGATTGCAGATGGCGGCGCACCAGGAAACGGTCGCGGTGGCGTCGGCCAGCGCGGCGGTGGCTGCGATGACTCCTGCGGACGAGCCGACACAGCTGGATTCACCACAGGCGCGGCTCCTACAGCCTCCGGCGCCGGCTGGCCGAGATGTCCGGGCGCGCAGTCCGATGGGTTCGGCGAACCTGACTTCGAACATCAGCCAGGTTGCGGGTTCATCACAGGTTTCAGCGCAAGCCGACGGCGAGACGGAGTCGGTGGACCTGGTCAAGCAGGAAGTGGCGGACATGGTTGAAGCCACCGTGTTGTCAGCCCAGCCAGAGACGGAAAAACTTTCGATGACCTCCCCCATGGGCACCGAACCGACGGCCCAGGGTCTGCTGATGCTCCATCCATCCGGGAAGCAAGGAGTCCTGATGGTGTCCGGGATGCCGGCGGACACCTATCAAATCTGGCTGGTGCGGAACGATGAGAGGATGCTGATCGACCGTATCGTGGTGAACGAGCACGACGGGAGCGGTGTCAAGGAGTTGGAACTGGACGAATCGGCGTTCGGGTTCCACGAGGTGGCGCTAATGCCGGACGAACGGCACGGGCCGACCGTGCCCACGGGCGAGAAGTTCCTGAGCGCGCGCATCATTGGCGGGCCGCCAGTGCCGCCGTCAATCTGGAGAGGGAGGTGATGGAACATGACCAGCCAGCGAACCGTACCCCAAGCTCCGCGCCCTCCGAAGCGTGACGACGGGTTGGACTGCGAAATCTGCGGGAACCGCATGTACGAACGCAGTTGCAAGATCATCTGCCGCAACTGCGGTTTCACCAGGGACTGCTCTGACCCGTAGCGGTCAGGCGGGTTACCGTTCCGGGAACGGCCACCAACCCGGCGCGTTGCGCAGGGGTAGATACCGAAAGAGCTCCGGTTGCGCCTCCACGGCGAGGCGCATGGCTTCCAAAACCGGCTCACGGATGGACCGGTGGGCCTGCCGTGAACTCCGGAGCTTGAACAGGTGATAGCACTCGCGGAGGTTCATTTTGGACAATATGCGCTGGCGGTGAGCGTGGGTGACGGCGTATTGGGCCACTGCGGGATGCTCGCTGGCCAGCGCGGAATACAGCCGCTCCGATTGCGAAACGGCCTGATCGAACACACCGGTCAGGCCGGATGCTTCAACCAGGGGAGGCGTGTCGCATCCGTTGGCGACGGTCAATTGCTGTCCCAGGTAGGTCTGCATCCGGTGACGACGGAATTCCCGCAAGGCGCCGTAGTCGAACACGAACTCGAAAGTGTAGCCGGCCAGCTCGAACTCGCGGGGCGGGGCATCATGCGGGCCGATGTCCCGGACAGCGCCGTCGATCATCTCGATCCGCTCCGTTTCGGTCATGGCTTGGGACAAGGCGAGAGCCTGGCCATAGTCGCCGCCCCGCCGAAACAGCAAGGCCGCTGAGAGTCTGCGCGTGGCGTCGTGGTCGTAGTCGAGCAGCCTGACGGATACCGGCGCAGCGTTGGGGGCCTCCTCATCCTCAGCGGGACGTATCCTCCGGGGTCCAGCGAGGTAGGGGTTGTGGTCGGCATACTTGACGAGGGTGGGAGTGATCGAGCGGCCCCGTTCGCGCAACTCCGCGCCCACATCGCGCTCCTCGGCCAATTCCGAGGACATCAGCTTGCTGATGGCATGCTCCAGTGTGCGGGCATTGGCGGTCAGTCCGACGTTGGTGAGGGTGGACGCGGGCAGGACGGCGCGGCAGGCGTCGGTGGCTTGGCGGCGCAACCGCAGGACGTAAGCGGAATCGCTTTCGCCGTCGCGTTGGGAGTGCCGGGACCGCAGATGGGCCATGACACCGTCGATGAGCTGAGCATAGGCCACGAACAACGCGCGGCAGGTGGAGACGTACTCGGCCCGGAGAGTGGGCTGCGCGTCCAGCTCCGTTGGGACGTGGAAACTCTCCGGGTCGATGACCTGGTAGCGGGAGGACTTTTCGGTGTACGACGCCAGGCGGTTGTCCTCAAGGGTATCGCAGGCCAGGCGTGATATGTTCTCCACGGCCAGGTGCAGTATCGCGTGCTCGGCCACGGAGGCGTGGCCGTAGCCCACAACCCAGCGTTCGTTGAAGTCGGCGGCGCGTTCGGCGGAGACCTGCGTGGCGATTTCGTCGAAGGGCTCGGGCCGGCGGGAGGTCATCGCGAAGGTAACCGCGATTTGCTCCTCGGTGAGTTCGCGCGGCGAGAGGGGGTAGATGCGGCGGGCGTTGCCGGGAGTTGGAGAGGGTAGGGACATCGGGCTGATACCGTGGGATAGCCGCAGTTCGGCTCGGTTATATCAACCCAAGTTTAGAAAAATCACCAAAAAATCGCCTCTGGCATCGCCGGCCTGATTGCGAAAGTTCCTGGATTCTCGCTTGCGCGGGAATGACGGTATCGTGGTCAGTTGCGACAAAAGGCGGGGAACCCGTCGGGCATGACGACCTCGATCATGTGGACGCGGCCGGCGGCGACGGAGTCCTGGACGGCGCGGGTCATTTCAGCGACGTTGTGGACCCGGGCGCCCGGGATTCCGTAAGCATCGGCCAGCTTCATGAAGTCGGGATTGACGAGATCGGTGGCCATCTGGCGGTCGCCGCGGTCGCGCTGGTAGCCCTTGAGCACGCCCCAAGCGTTGTCGTTGAAGACCATGACGATGGGATTGATGCCGTATTGCACCGCAGTACCGAGTTCCTGGGCGTTGTACTGGAAACCGCCGTCGCCGGACACGCAGATCACGGGACTGTCGGGACGGCCGACCTTGGCGCCCATGGAGGCGGGGAAGGCGAAGCCGAGGCCGGCCCAGCCGTGGGGATACATATAGCTGCGCGGGCGATCCATCTGGAGGCAGCGCACGGCGCGGTTAGCGGGTACGGTGGCGTCAAGGGAGAAGATAGTGTCGTCCGGAATCACAGACCGGATCGACTCCCACGTCTTCAGCTCAGGCCCCCACTGTTCCTGGAGGCCCGAGTAGATGCTGGACTTGAGATCGACGATTTCCTGGCGGTACTCGGCACCGACGCTGAGATCGGCGTCGCCGGCTGCGCTCAAAAATTGTCGGACGACTGCGCCACTGTTGGCGGCGATGGCAACCTCGGTTTCGTAGTTCTTGCCGATGTAATCGCCGTCGAGGAGGACGTGGATGATCTTCTCCGGCAGCTTAACCCCGACCCCGGCGGTGGACCGGTAGGGCAGGTTGCTACCCAAGACCAGCGCGACGTCGCAGTCGCCCATCCAATCGAGCACAGGGTTCTGACCCCAGATGCGATTGCCGAGGGCCATGCCCAGGGACAGCGGATGGCTTTCCGGGAAGGTGCCTTTTGCGCCGTCGCCGGTGACTACAGGAGCGCCGATTTGCTCCGCAAGGCGGATTATGTCATCCGCGCCGCCGGTGGTATGGATTTCCTCGCCGAGGAAGATGACCGGGCGTTTGGCGCCACGCAGCAGGTTCCAGGCGCGTTCCACCTGAACCGGGTCCCCCTGGGGCACGTCGGGCTGGCGCGGCTGGAGGACCTCGACTTCGGCATTCTGGCCTAGGAGGTCGGTGGGGACCTCGAGCTCGATGGGGCGGGGACGGCGTTCGCCGAAGCGAACGAAAGCCTCTACGAAGTGGTCCGGGATGGATTCAATCTGGTTGATGCGAGCGTTCCAGTCGGTCACGGCGGCGAACATGCCCAACTGGTCTTTGGTCTCGTGGGTCGCCATCTTGCCGCTGCCAACGAATTCGGCTTCAACGTTGGTGGTCACCTGGAGAACGGATGAGGCCGAGAAGTAGGCCTCGCCCATCGCGCCGACGGAGTCGGCAGCGCCCGGGCCCGTGCTGGTAAGTATGACCCCGGGCCGGCCGGTGGCGCGGGAGTAGCCGTCGGCCATGTAACCACAGCCCAACTCCAGACGCCCGCCGATGAACCGGACATCGTCCTGGCGGTCGAACAGCGCGTCGAAAAGGTCGAGGGTATGGACGGAAATGATGCCGAATACCGTGTCGACACCCTGGGCGTGCAGGGAAGCGACCACGGCCTGGCCGCCGGTCATCTGGGGCATGGTGGAAACTCCGAGGGTTGGCTGGGGACTAGAGCAGCAGGCTGACCGGATTTTCCAGGACCCGCTTGATTTCCATGAGGAACTGGGCCGCCTCAGCGCCGTCGGCGACCCGGTGATCGGTGGAGAGCGTGGCCTTCATCATGGTGCCAACCGCCAGTTCGCCGTCGCGGACTACCGGCTGCTGCTTGACGCTGCCCACGGCCAGGATGGCGGCGTGGGGCGGGTAGATGATGGCGGTGAAGCTCTCGACGTCGAACATGCCCATGTTGCTGATGCTGAACGTCGTGCTGCTGTACTCCTCGTTGCGGAGGGTGCCGCTGTTGGCGCGGGCGATGAGGTCCTTGGTGGCGGCGGCAATCTGAACCAGGCTCTTGCTCTCGCAGTTGCTGACGCCGGGCAGGATCAGGCCGGATTCCAGGGCGATGGCGATGCCGATGTTCATCGCGCCGTGGACCTCGAGGTGGTCGCCGCGGAAGAACGAGTTGAACTTGGGGTGCTTGGCCAGGGCCAGCGCGCAGGCCTTGACCATCAAGTCGTTGACGCTGACTCGATTTTCGGGATCGGACTCATCATTCACGTCGCGGCGCAAGGACATGGCCTTCCCCATGTCAATCTCCGCCGTGACGTAGAAGTGCGGAGCCGTAGATTTGCTGTCGGAGGTGACCCGCGCGATGGTCTGCCGCATGCGGCTGAGTTCGATGCGGGAGTCGGACGGGGCGGCAACAACTTCAGGTGCGGACGCCGGCGCCGGAGCGGGTTCGGGAGCTGCCGGAGGTGCCTGGAAGTTTTCGACGTCGCGCTCGGTGATCCGTCCGTTGGGTCCGGTGCCTGTGACCAGCGAGAGGTCAATGCCGCGTTCGCGCGCGAGGCGCCGGGCGATGGGGGACGCGCGGACGCCTCCGTCGGAAGCAGGGGCCGGCGCTGCGGGAGACTCAGGTTCCGCCGCTGCCGGGGCAGCCGGAGCCGCCGGGGCCGGGCTGGCGGCAGGCGCGGCGACTTCGGGGACCGATTCGCCGGGCTCGGTGATGATGGCAATGAGCTCACCAACCGGGACGGCGACGCCGGCCTCGGCGACGATGCGTCCCAGGACACCGCCGGTGTAGGCCTCGAATTCGACCGTGGCCTTGTCCGTCTCGATGTCGGCGATCACCTCGCCACGGTCGACGGTTTCGCCTTCCTGCTTGTACCAGCGGACGACGGTGCCTTCACGCATATCGTATCCCATCTGGGGCATGACGACGTTGGTAGCCACGATGTTCTCCTGTGGTTGTCGGGTGTGGGGGTAACGACCGGCTGGCAGCGTTGGGCAGGTTCAGGCGCCGTTGACCAGTTTGCGGGCGGCCGCAGCGACGGATTGGGCGCTGGGGATGGCCATCTGCTCAAGGGGGAAAGAATAGGGTATCGGGACTTCTGCGCCGGCGACGCGGCCCACCGGAGCGTCCAGGTACTCGAAGGCCTCTTCCTGCACCTGGGACACCAATTCGCCGGCAAAACCGCCCAGGCGGGTGGTTTCCTCGACCATCAGGGCGCGGTGGGTTTTCTTCACCGAGGCTACCACCGTCTCCATGTCCAGCGGGCGCAGGCAACGCAGGTCGATCACGTCGGCCTCGATGCCCTCGCGGGCGAGGATATCTGCCGCTTGCTCGGCGACCAGGGCCATGCGGGAGTAGCCGCAGAGCGTTATGTCGCCGCCAGTGCGCGTGATGCCGGCCTGGCCGATGGGAATGCGGAAATCGCCGCTGTCGGGGGCCTCTCCGCGCGTGCCGTAGAGCAGGATGTGCTCCACGAACATGACCGGGTCGTTGAGTTCCCGGCAGGAGCGGAACAGGCCGATGACGTCGCGCGGGGTTGAAGGCGTGACAACGGTGAGGCCCGGCACGGAGGCGTACCAGCCTTCGAAGGACTGCGAATGGGTCGCCCCGACGGAAGCGCCGGCGCCGGTGACGGTGCGGATGATCAGCGGGATCGAGAATTGGCCGCCGGACATGTACCTGATCTTGGCGGCGTGGTTCACGATCTGGTCCATGGCCAGAAGGCTGAAGTTGATGGTCATCAGCTCGACCACGGGCCGCAGGCCGGCCATGGCGGCACCCACGCCGGCCCCGACGATGACCGATTCGGCCAGGGGGGAGTCCTTGATGCGCTTCTTGCCGTACTGCTCCCAGAAACCCTTGGTGACGGCGAAGGCGCCGCCGTAGGGCCCGATGTCCTCCCCCATGAGGAAGACGCGCTCATCCTGATCCAGGGCTTCGCGGAGAACTGAGGATACGGCGTCGCGATATGTCATGACCGACATGATGGTTCCTCTCGACTGGCTTGGTCGTGTTACGCGGGGATACCTTCAGTCGGTCGATCAGTGTAGACGTGATCGTAGAGGTCGGCGGGTTCGGGCCAGGGAGATGTCTCGCCGAACTCCGCGGCCACCACGATCTCTTCGTCGACGCTGGCGTCGATTTCGTCGAAATCCTCCACGGTGGCGATTCCTTCGTCGGTGAGCCAATCGCGGTAGCGAGGAATCGGATCCTGGCCGGCCCAGTAGGACACCTCGTCCTCGGGGCGGTAGTTCGCGGGATCGGCGACGGAATGGCCGCGCAGGCGGTAGGTGCGGGCGACGACGAATGCCGGGCCGCTGCCGGCTCGAACCTCGGCGTTGATCTTTTGCATCAACCCGCGCACCTCGAGGACGTCATTCCCGTCCACCTCGTAGCGCGACATGCCGTAGGCGGCGGCCATCTCGTGCAGGGAATCCCACATCACGAGGGTTTCCTTGGATGAAGCCCCCATGCCGTACAGGTTATGTTCACAGAAGAAGATGACCGGGAGGTTCCAGATGGCGGCGAGGTTCATGGCTTCGTGGAACTCGCCCTCGTTGACGGCGCCGTCGCCGAAGAAGCACAGGACGACCTGGTCATCGCCGCGGTACTGCACGGCGAGGGCGATGCCGGCGGCGATGCAGAGCTGGCCGCCGACGATGGCATATCCGCCCATGAAGTTCAGGTCGGAGCTGAACAGGTGCATGGAGCCGCCCTTGCCCTTGCTGCATCCGGTGACCTTGCCCATGAGCTCGGCCATCACCTCGTTGCTGGTCATGCCGCGGGCGAGGGCCTGGCCGTGGTCCCGGTAGTGGGTCACGATGTAATCGTCGGGGCGCAGGGTGTTGATGGCCCCGACGGCGATGGCTTCCTCGCCGTTGTAGACGTGGAGGAAACCCTTGATGTTGCCTCGGGTGTACTGCCGCTCCGACTCTCGCTCAAACTCGCGGATGAGCTTCATCTGCCGGTAGAAACCCAGCAGGTCGGATTTGTCAAGTTCGGGGACGTCCGCTCTCAGCATATCCCTTCCTCAATGGCAGATTTGCGCCGCCGCCCAAGCCTGGGCGACGTTTGCGCACCGTTCTACATGTGCAGGGCGCGGCCCTCGGCGTCCAGGGCAGCTTCGTGCACCATCTCCGCGACGCTGGGGTGGGCGTGGACGGCCCAGCCGAGTTCCAGCGTGGTGCCTTCCAGCAGGTGGGTCATCTGCAACTCCGCCAGGAGTTCGGTGACTTCGGGGCCGCACATGTGGCCGCCCAGCACCTCGCCGTAGTTGGCGTCGATGACCAGCTTGACCATGCCGTCATTTTCGCCCATGGCGACGGCTTTGCCGCTGGCCTGGACGTTGAAGCGGCCGATTTTGACCTCGTAGCCCTGCTCGATGGCCTGGGCCTCGGTGAGCCCGAACGAGGCCACCTGGGGATGGCAGTAGGTGGCCCGGGGCATGAAGGTGTAGTCCAGCGGCTGCGTTTCCTCGCCGGCGATGGATTCCACGGCGGTGACGGCCTGAGCAGACGCGACGTGGGCCAGGGCCAGCTTGCCGGTGACGTCGCCCACGGCGTAGATGCCGGGCACGTTGGTCGCCATCTTGTCGTCGATTACGACGTATCCTCTTTCCGTGGCCACGCCGACGGTTTCGAGGCCGATGTCCTCGGTGTTGGGCAGCACCCCGATGGCCACCAGCACCTTGTCGAAACGGGCGGTCTCGGTTACGCCGTCCTTGTCGATGGTGAGGGTCACGCCGCTGGCATCGGCCTGGGCATTGGTCACGCCGGCTCCGGTGACCATCTTGATGCCGTGGCGATTGAAAGCCCGCTCCAGCTGCTGGCAAATCTCCTCGTCCTCGTTGGGGACGATATGGGGCAGCAACTCAATGACCGTGACCTCGGCGCCGTACATGCGGTAGATATAAGCGAACTCGACGCCGATGGCTCCGCCGCCCACGATGGCAATCGAACCGGGCACGTCTTCGGCGACGATGCTCTCGCGGCTGGTGATGATGCGCTCGCCGTCCACCGGCAAGGGCGGGATGCTCCGGGGCCGCGCGCCGGTGGCGATGATGATGTTGCGGGCGGAGATCCGGGAAGTTTGTCCGTCCGGGCCGGTGACCTCAACTGTGTTGGGGGTGGCGATGCGGGCGGTTCCCGAGATGCTGTCCACGCCGTTTTTGCGGAGGAGGAAATCGACGCCGCGGGTCATGCGGTCGACGACCTGACGGCTGCGCTTCATGGCCACGCTGTAGTCGGCGCGAAAGTTGTCGAACTGGAGCCCGAACTGGTCGGCGCGGTGAACGTAAGAGACGATCTCGGCGTTTTTGAGAAGGGCTTTAGAAGGGATGCAGCCCCAATTGAGGCAGACACCGCCCAGCGCTTCTTTTTCGATGACGCAGGATTTGAGGCCCAGTTGACCGGCTCGGATGCCGGCCACATAGCCGCCGGGCCCGCCGCCAATTACTGCTACGTCATACTCCGAGACGGTGGTCATCAATCTGTCCGGACAGGTGGATTATTCGAGCACAACGCGCCCTGTATCCGGCTTGCGCCGTTATTGCGGGGGCTGCGCGCGGACTGTGGCATTATAGCGGCGGTAGGTGGGAGCGGCAAGGTTGAGTCGCCGGAAACGAGTTCCGCCCCCGGTGGGCGCCGGGGGCGGAAGTTCCTGCAAAGATCAAGCTCAGTCGGGCCTGATCTCCGCCGGGTTCAGGATGGGCGCTCCCGGCGCTCGATCTCGCGTTCCTCGGCCTTGTCGCGGAGGGGGCGACCCTTGTCGGGCGTGGGGTCTTTCACCTCGCCGTAGATGGCGCGGCCCTCGTGGTCTTCGGGAAGATATTCGGTGATAGGCAGACCTGCCTCATTCACGAACAGCAGTCAATGGCAGTACTTGTAGATCTGCATATCGTCGCAGGCGCAAATCCACGTGCGGTGCTTGACCTCCTCTTCCTTGGAAGGGTAGAAGCGACAGGGACAGAGCGGCCGGCCGATTTCGTCGACGTTCTGGGCCAGACCCAAGATCACGGCCTCGGCGACGCCCTCTTCCGGATGGGTGAATGTGCCGGATTTTTCGCAATATCGCTCTACGAAAAGGCGCATCCTGGCAATTGCTTTTTCGCTGGGCTGGTCAGCCACTGGGTTCCTCCTCGATTATTCGTTGATACGCCAGCCAATTCAGGGTTGGCGGTATGGTTGGTGGCTCAATGGTATTCCCATCAACGGAATTCTGCAACGCACTACCCGGCGGTCAGTGGCCTTGCCTGGTACAAAGTTGCCCGGCGAAGACCGGACCGCGCCTTTAGTTCCGCATCGGCGACTCATGAAAATGGTGAGGCGTTGAGCGTTCTGATAGAATAGACGCATCTCGGTGGAGACAGAACGACATGCGCATTGCGGGACTTGGCCTGACCGAACTACTGATTATTCTGCTGGTGGTGCTGTTGATATTCGGCGCTTCCCGGCTACCGGGAGTGGGCTCCGCGCTGGGCAAGGGGATCAGGTCGTTCAAGTCGTCGGTCACCGGCGAAGACGAGAAATCGGCGACGGATCGAAACGCACCGTCGGAAGAGCAACGGTCCTAACTTTCTGACCGAAAGACCACTATACGACGGGCTCGCGTCTCGCGGGCCCGTTTTGGTTGTTATTCGGTAGCGGCTGGTTCGGCGTTGAGCGCGGATTGAGAACGGCGGCCGGCCAGGCGGGCGAGGAGGACACCGACCTCGTAAAGGACGATCAACGGACCAGCCACGATGGCCTGGTTCAGCGGGTCGATGGTGGGAGTGATAGCTGCCGCGATCACGAAGGCGGCGACCAGCCAAAACCGGCGAAACCGGGCAAAGCTGCGGGCGTTGACCACGCCCAAGATGGCCAGCACGTACATTACCAGCGGCGTCTCAAAGGACAAACCGAGCCAGAACAGGAGGCGGATCATGATGTTGACGAGGTTGCTGATGCGAATGAGGGGGTCAGCGACCTCACTGCCGAAGCCAATGAGAAAGCTCAGGGCCGGCGGGATCATCACGAAATAGCCGAAAGCCATGCCCGCTGCGAACGCCAGCAGCGCGGCGGGCAGAAACGAGAAGAGGATTTTGCGCTCGCGGGGTGTCAGTCCTGGTGCGACAAAGCGAATGGCGTTATAAAGGATTACGGGCAAGGCCAACACAAAGCCGCCCAGGAGCGAGACCCGGACGGTGATGCTCAAAAACTCGGTGACCTCGGTGCGGACGGGCTTGAAGGCTGGGGCCGCGTCGGTCGGTTCGGCTGGCCGGAACACGTCCAGGTTGAAGTCCTGGTAAAAGCGAAGAGGGTTGACGGTGTCGGTGGTGGCAGCGTGGCGGGCCGGCCAGAGGAGAACCGCGTAGATTTCCTCGTAGAAGTAGAAGCAGACCGCCGTGCCAATGAGCAGGGCGACCATGCAGACCATGGCGCGGGAACGCAGTTCGCGGAAATGCTCCCGCAACGGCATCGACTGGCTCATTGGGCCTGGCCTTACCGCTGGTCGGAAGGTTGGGACGCCGGGCGGTTGTCGGAGGCGTCGTTCTGCGCTGCCAGGTGCGGCGGCGGAGGCACCGGGTCAGTGGGGGGCGACGGCGGAGTCGCGGGACCGGGGTTGTTCCTGGGAGTTCCACTGCGCTCTTCGACCGAGGCGGCGTCCATGATGTCGGTGAAGGTGCGCCGCGCTTCACGGGCCATCTTGCCGATGGTGCGGGCGACTTCAACCGTCTTGCCCGGGCCCAGGGCGATGAAAGCGACGAGCAGGATGACGAGCAGCTCCAGGGTGCCGATGCCGAAAAAGTTCACGATGAAGTATCCAACGGGTTCAAGGGCATGGCGAGGCCAGTGTGCAGGAAACGGTGCATCCCAGCGGAACCTTCATGGATACCGGATCCGGCAGCGGACATCCCAATTCAGCCAGGGTGTCGATGATCCGACAAGCGGGCAGACCCATCACGTTGGAGTAGCAGCCGGAGAGCAGGGAGGCGGGTCTGAAGTCGGGGTCCTGGATGGCATAAGCGCCGGCTTTGTCCATGGGCGTGCCGCTGGCGATGGACTGTTCCATCTCGGCGTCGGTGAAGTCGCGCATCTGGACGTCGGCGGCGTTGGCATCGGTGAGGCAGCGGCTGGTGGCAGCGTCATAGACGGTGTATCCGGTGATTACCTGGTGGGTAGTGCCGCGCAGGCGGCGGAGCATGGCGCGAGCTTCCTCGGCATCCGCCGGTTTAGCGATGGACTCGCCATCAAGGACGACCGTGCTGTCGGCAGCGACGTAATAGCCGGCATTTGCCGATTCCACTCCGGCAACCGCCAGGGCTTTGTCACGTGACAGCCGGCGGACCATCTGCTCAGGAGTCTCGTCGGGCTCCTGCTCTTCCGGTATCCCGGCCGGCGCGACGCGGAAATCGATGCCCAAGCCCGACAGCAGTTCCCGACGACGTGGCGAGGCCGACGCCAGCACGATCTCCGCGGTTTCCGGTTTGGCGACCAGGGTTGCGACGCATTCCACATGGTGGGTTTGGGGGAACATGTCCACGGGCTGAACTGACTGGATGCGATAGCCCCGGCTCAGTGCGCGCAGATCCCGGGCCAGGGATTCGGGGTTGCAGGAGACATACGCGATGCGGTTGGGTCGCAGAACGAGGAGGGTTTGCAGCACGGCAGGCTGGCATCCGGATCGAGACGGGTCCAAGATCACGGCGTCAGGTTTCACGTCGAGACCGGGGAGGATCTCTTCCACTTTGCCGGTTACCAGCTGGACGTTCGGGTGGTTGGCGGCATTCACCGTGGCGTCGGCGATGGCCGCAGTGGATTCTTCCACCGCAACTATCCGGCGGGCGTAGGGCGCCAGCAGCACGGCGAAAGTGCCGACGCCGGCGTAGGCATCCACGACCGTTTCGTTGCCGGTGAGTTCCAGCGCGTCCTTGACCAACTCCGCCAGACGGGCCGCCTGCCACACGTTGACCTGGCAGAAGGACGGGGATGCCACCCGGAACTCCTGCCCGGCCACGGACTCGCGGTAAGTTTTCTGTCCGGTTGCGATCTCTATTTCAGGGTTCTTGAGGGTTGGCTGGACCAGGTAATCGCCGGTGTGCGGGGAGCTGCGGATGGACAGCTGCGAAGTTTCGGCGGCGCGCCCCTGCAACTGGGCAAGAATGTCGTTGATGCCATCGTGCATCAGCAGGCAGCGGTCGATGCGAACGAAGCGCCGGCGCTCGCGGTGAGTGAAGCCCAGGGCTCCGCTCTCGCGCCAGATGTTGAATCGGGCGTGGTTACGGTAATGGTAACGGCGCGGAGAGGCCAACGCCGGCTGTACGACAGGCTCGTGGAAATTGCCGATGCGCTGAAGAGCGTCCCGCACGATCTCGGTTTTCGCAGCCAACTGTTCCGCGTAGTCAACGTGCTGCCACTGGCAGCCAGTGCACTGGCCGAAATACTCGCACGGCGGTTCCACCCGCGCCGGGGACGGGTTGATCACCCGCGTTACCTGGGCGGCAACGTACTTCCGGCGCACGGCCACGATTTCGGCCTCAACCCGCTCACCGGGTATGCCGCCGAACACGAAGATATCCCACCCGGCGTGCCTGGCCATGGCCTCGCCAAGACGACCCCAGGCATGGAGGTCGAGCTCGACGACGTCGCCGCGCTGCCAGCGCGGGATCGTGTCGGTGGAAGTCGCAGCAGTCATATTGGATATAGTAACACCGCGCGGTCAGCGCGGGTTTTGCAATGGGTGCGCGATGCAGCAGTTCGTGGCGCACGTCCGGGCTTGATTGACCGGTCTGCCGCCCCTGTATAATATGAGTACCATCCCGGTCGCCGAGCGCGGACGATTGGTGTCCCCGTCGCGCGCGGCCAATGAGTGTCTACCCTGGAGGAACAGAGATGCCCGAACCTATCGAAGTGAATGGAGCAAACTGGCAAAGCAACGTGATGGACTCGGATCTGCCGGTGATGGTGGACTTCTGGGCGGAATGGTGCGGGCCCTGCAAGATGATCGCTCCCGCCGTGCACGACCTGGCGCTGGAGTACGAAGGCAAGCTGAACGTGGCCAAGCTGGACGTGGACAACGCGCCGGAAATCGCGGCGCAGTACGGCATCCGCAGCATCCCGGCGCTGATTTTCTTCAAGAACGGGCAGCCCGTGGACCAGGTGGTCGGCGCGCAGCCCAAGCCGGCGCTCAAGCGGAAGATCGACGCAGTGCTGGAGAGCTGAGCCTCGATACGCGGGAGTGGATGGGGCCCGGTGGCTCTTGCGGACTTCAAATCCGTTATGCCTCGTGACGAGCGGGGTAGGTGGGTTCGACTCCCTCGCACTCCCGCCAGCACAGGTTTGCCGATCTGAACGACGCTGAACGTAAGCCAAGTCAGTAGACACGGCCCTGCGGCTCGCGCCGCGGGGCCGTTTCGTTGCGTGTGTCAGGCCGATGGATCGGGAACGCCGTTCTCGTCGGGCTCCGGTGGCGGTTCGGCCATTTCGCGCTGGAGCTGTTCGCTCCAGTTTTGGAGCCAGCGACGGAACTCGTCCAGTGCGGGCGGAGCGATGTAGATCACCTCGATGTCGCCGGGAAACTGGACCTGGTGGCGCTCGTTGATTAGCAGCAGGCCAGTTTCGTCTTCGCCCAGCGTGGTGTCGATGGCGTCGGCGACAAACTCGTAACGCCGATGATTGGCCTCGCCAAACCACTCCTGGAGCCGGCCCGCCACGGCGGGGCTCATCAGCGGTTGCATCAGGCAACGCTGCAGGTCCAGCGTTTCAGCGAGGATTTCCATGGACTCCGTAGTTTCCAGAACAGCCCCGGCTTCCACCAGGCCGGCGGTCAGCTTGTTGCTACCCTGGGCCGTGGCTTCCAGGTAGCCGAGGCCGGCGTCACCTCCCTCGGGCAGGTTCTCGTGGTAGACGTGGGTGACGCTGCCCAGGGCGTTCTGCACCGCCCGGACCTGGACATCCACCTGATCCCAATAGCGCCCCAGAATTTCGGCGCCATCGGCGGGCATTGACTCCGGGGGTACGGCCAAGTGCACCAGCGGGGCCAGCAGCAGCTTGCGTTTTCCCTGGTAGTTGGCGGTCGCGGGGCGGGTGATTCTGCCCAGTTCCTCCACCATGATTGTTCTCCTGTTCGCGAGGATGATGGCCGCATTATGATACCCAGCGACCGGGCTGAGACCAAGACCACGCGCCGGGATCGCCTTGTCCGATGGGTGGCACTCTGCTAACCTTGCGGCGCCGCGAACGAGGTTTTGTTTTGAGCCAGCCGCAGCCCATCAGGGCGTCCCTTTTCGTCACCTGCATCGTCGACCAGCTTTATCCCGAGGTTGGGGTCAGCGTGGTTCGGGTGCTGCGGGATGCCGGCGTTGACATTGATTTCCCGGATGGCCAGACGTGCTGCGGCCAGCCACTATACAACTCTGGATTCACGGTGGAGGCGCGCAAACTGGCGGAACGGACGCTGGACATCCTGGGTGACCGGGAGTACGTGGTTGTTCCGTCGGGCTCATGCGGCGCAATGATGCGGGTGTTCTACCTGGATCTGTTCGCAGACGACCCAGAATTGCTGGCCCGGGCGGAAGATTTGAGCCGACGGGTCTACGAATTCACCGAGTTCCTGGTGGACGTGGTTGGGTACGAGCCCGGTGCCCGGAACGAACCGGCGCCTGCGGCGACGGTGGCGTATCACCCATCGTGCCACCTGCTCCGCGAGATGGAGGTCACCGAGGCTCCACGGCGTTTGCTGGATGCCGCGCCGGGGGTCGAACGTGTCAAGTTGCCGGACGCGGAGCAATGCTGCGGGTTCGGCGGGACGTTCGCGGTGAAGTATCCGCACATTTCGGAAGAGATGCTCACCGACAAACTCGCGGCGGCGGCGAGCAGCGGAGCGGACACGCTGACGGCGTGCGACATGGGCTGCCTGATGCACATCGGCGGGGCGGTCAGCCGCCAGGGATTGCCCTTCCGCGTGCGGCATATTGCCCAGGTATTGGACGGCGAGGCCGGTTAATCATGGCAGAGGTCGTTACTCGGCAGTTCGTGCCTGCGTCACAGGCGGCGGTGAAGGATGTCCAGCTCCGTCAGGCGCTGCGCAGGGCCGGGACGGGATTTGACGGCACGCGGCGGGAGGCCATCGCTGAGGTTACGCCTGAAACGTGGGAGGAGTGGCGGGAGCAGGCGCGACGGATCAAAGAGCACACCATCGGGCACCTGGACTACTACCTGGAGATGCTGGAGCGGAACGTGACCGCTGCCGGCGGGCGGGTGCATTTCGCCGCTGACGCGGCGCAGGCCAACGCCATCGTGTCGCAGATTGCAGACGCCAACGCCGTGCGGACGGTGACCAAGAGCAAGTCGATGGTGTCCGAGGAGCTTGGGCTCAACCACGTGCTGGAGGCGCAGGGGATCGACGTGTTCGAGACCGACCTAGGCGAATACATCATCCAGTTGGCCGACGAAACGCCCTCACACCTGGTGGCGCCCGCACTGCACAAGACCCGTGGCCAGGTGGCCCAACTGTTCGCGGAGCAGCTGGGAGTGCCGTACTCCGACGATATCGAGGAGATGGCGCGTATCGCCCGGGTGGTATTGCGGCAGAAGTTCCTGGACGCCGACATGGGCATCAGCGGGGCCAACTTCCTGGTGGCGGAGACGGGCTCGCTGGTGATCATCACCAACGAGGGGAACGGCCGGTTGTGCACGTCCGCGCCGCGGGTCCACGTGGGCCTGGCCGGCATGGAGAAGATAATTCCGTCGTTGCAGGATTTGGCCGTGTTTCTGCGGCTGCTGCCTCGCTCGGCCACGGGGCAGCGCATCACGTCGTACATGAGCATGGTGACCGGGCCGCGCCGTTCTGAGGACGAGGACGGGCCAGAGGAGTTTCACCTGGTCATCGTGGACAACGGACGGAGCCGGCTGCTGGCCGATCCCGCGTTGCGCGAATCGCTGTATTGCATCCGCTGCGGGGCCTGCCTGAACGTTTGCCCCGTCTACCAGAGGGTCGGCGGCCACGCCTACGGATGGGTGTACCCCGGCCCCATTGGGTCCATCGTGACGCCCGGGTTGGTGGGAGTGGGACAGGCCAAGGATCTGCCCAACGCATCGACGCTGTGCGGGGCGTGCCGAGACGCCTGCCCGGTGCAGATCAACATCCCCCGGATGCTGCTGCACCTGCGGCATAACATAGCGGAGGGATCGGAATCCTATCGGGCTGGCGGTTCAGATGCGGAGAGTTTGCTTGCCCGTGCATTCTCCACCGTTATGTCGAGTCCCCGATTGTTGGGCATGGGGCGCAAGATCAGCCGGAGGTTGTTGTCGCCGATGGCGAAAGGCGGCGTGTTGGGCTCCACGCGACTGCCGTTGGTATCCCGCTGGGCGCGGACACGAGATTTGCCCATTCCCGCGCCCCGTTCCTTCTCGGAAATCTGGCGGGACGAGCTGTCAGGCCAGGGTTCAAGCCGTTCGCAGGATTAGTTTATGGGTATCCCGTTCAATCGAGAGATAGGGCCGCACGGTGGCTCGTTAGGTATCCCATCGGAACAATTCCGGGAGACCGTGCGCGCGGCATTGGGCCGGCACAGCGGACCGCCGGCGGAACCTTACGACGTGCTGAAACAGGAGTTGGCTGAAATCGAGGCGCAGGCGCAAGCGGTGCGGGTGCGCATCACCCAGGGACGGGCTGAACTCCTGGACCAATTGGCGGAAACCGCCGGCCTGCGCGGCTGGAACGTGCAGCGGTGTGATGGAGTGGAGGACGGCTTGGATTATGTCACGTGGCTGACGCGGAGCCTGGGTGCGTCGTCAGTGGCCAGATCGGAGCAGCCGGTGTTCGACACGGTGCCGGTGGACGCTGCAATAGCTGGCGCCGGTGGGCTTTGCTGGCCTACCGTATACGATGGACCTGCCAGCCGAACCGAAGTGCGACGCCGGCTGGCCGAGTCTGGCATGGGGATCACCGGGGCCGATTACGCCATCGCCGAAACGGGATCCGTGGTCGTGCTGCCCCGGCGCGGACTCAGCCGTCTGGTGTCGGTGGTGCCGCCGGTACACGTGGCTATAGTCAGGCCGTCGGACGTTGTCGGCACGCTGGACGACCTGTTCACCCTGCGCAGGCTGGAATATGTGGAGAACGGGGGCGAGATGGGCAGCTACCTGAACTTCATCACCGGACCCAGCCGCACCGCCGACATTGAACAGACGATTGTGGTGGGCGTGCACGGCCCGCGCGAGGTCCACATGGTGCTGCTGAACGAGGAGTAGGGCAATGCCGATGCGAGTAGGGTTCATCCAGTTCCGGCGGCAGATGATGGAGCAGCAACTGTCCGAAATCATGGACGTGCTGCCCACGCTGGGCATCGAGAAGGCCATCCTGATCGGGGATATGGTGAGCGGCGATTATTCGCCGGACAGCACCATCGACCTAGTCTTCGTTCATGACCAGGACCGCCCGTTCGGGCGTCGCGCCGATTTCTTCTCATACCATATCGGTTCGCAGGTGGGGATGACGGCGCAGGTCTACACGCCGGCAGAATTTGAAGAACTGCAGGACACGCTGCCGGCGCTGTACCAGGCCTGCAAGCAAGGAAGGGTGATTTTCGATGCCTGATTTCTTGGCGGAAGGCGCTCGCTGGTTTCGACAGGCGGAGCAGGACCTTGAGGACGCGGGTTTCAATCGGGGAGGCGGGCGCTACAACGTCGCGTGCTTCCTCAGCCAACAGGCCGCGGAGAAGGCGGTGAAGGCGTACCTGTACCGGCGCGGCGCGGAGGACGTGTGGGGCAACTCGTTGATCGACCTGTGCGAGGACGCCAAGATCTTCGAGATGTTCTTCGACACCATCAAGGCGGACGCGCGGCAACTGGACAAGTACTACGACATCACCAGGTATCCGGAATACTTGCCCAGCGGGATACCGTCAGAGGCGTTCGATGACGTGGACGCGGAACGGGCGATGGAACTGGCGGGTATTGTGCTCCAGTTCGTGTCCTCGCGCATCACCTGACCGGATCGTAGGAGCAGCGACGGAGCGGCCTAGCCCTCGAATATTTCGGCGAGGCGCTCCTGACGGTAAGCGAAAATGCGCCTGAGATCTCGGCGCACCAGCAGGCGGTCAGCCAGCCACCCGCCAAGCATGTCGTACTGCACGTAGTCGCGGACCAGGGTACCGTCCTCGTGGGCCGTGAACGTGTGCTCATGGACCCACGTTCGATAGGGACCACGGATCTGCTCATCCACGAAGCGGTAAGGCGGGTCCCAGGCGGTGATGCGGCTGCGCCATTTCAAACTCAGGCCGTGTAGTCGCAAGCGGTAGTCGATCTCCACGCCCGATTGCATGTGGATTGGCGGCGGCGTGATCACCTCGAACCGCAGCCAGGGCGGTGTCAGCTTTTCCAGGTTGAAGGCGTCGGCGTAGAAATCGAAAATGTCCGCTGGTTGCCTGGGTAGCCAGTGCTCGAAATCCAGGGTGAAGGGCGGCATCAGCGGTTGCGACCCAAGCCGTAGAGACGGATGGCGCGCTCGGCGGCCCTTTCCAGCAGTTCCGAGCCGCGCCGGAGACTGGATTCGAGGTCGGTCGGTTCCTCTGCGATGGGCAGGATGGCGTCGATTCCGTGGTCGTATAGTGTTTCGTAGCCTGGACCGAGGCTGCCGGCAATCAGCATGGTGGGCACGCCAAACTGACGGGCGCGACGGGCGATGCCCACCGGAGCCTTGTCAAACGCCGTGGAACGGTCGGCCCGGCCCTCGCCGGTGATGACGAAGTCGGTCCCCGGGGTATGGCGGTCGAAGTCGAGCACGTCGCAGACCATGTCGATCCCCGAGCGCAGATCGGCGCCGGCGAAGGCGATCAATCCCGCTCCCAGTCCGCCGGCGGCGCCGGAGCCGGGGGGATGCAGCACGTCAATGCCCAGGTCTGACTGAACCACGCGCGCGAAATTCGCCAGGCAGCCGTCCAACTCGGCGACCATCTCGGGGGTGGCCCCCTTCTGCGGCCCGAAAATCGCCGATGCGCCCGTTTCGCCGCACAGCGGGTTGGTAACATCCGTTGCGCCGATGATGGTGGCCTCTGACAAAGCGGGATGCAGGTCGGCAACATCGACCCTAACCAGGTCCTCCAAGGCGGCTCCGCCTGGGGGCAGCGGATCTCCGTTGGCATCCAAGAACCGTGCGCCCAACGCGGCAGCCATGCCGGTTCCACCGTCGTTGGTGGCGCTGCCACCCAGGCCCACGATGATCCGGCGATAACCCGCATCCATCGCCGCGCGCATCAGTTCCCCGGTGCCGTGAGTGGTGCCGCGGCGCGGGTCTCGGCGCTCGTCGGGGATCAGGGCTAATCCGGACGCCAGGGCCATTTCGATGACAGCGGTTTCGCCGTCGCCCATGACGCCCCATCGGGCCGCCTGCCGGTCGCCGAGAGGGCCGGTCACTGTGGCCTCACGGTAGGCACCGTCGGTGGTGTCGATGAGCGCGGCCAGTGTCCCGTCGCCGCCGTCGGCCACGGGGATCAGGATGGTTTCGGCGTCGGGTGCGGCTTGGAGAACGCCCCGCTGAATTGCCAGGGCTGCTTCTCTGGCGCCGATGCTGTGCTTGAACGCTTGGGGCGAGATGACTATGCGGAGGGGCATGGGAGGATTATAGCCTGATACAGCGTGCTATGATGCAGACTGGTATGACGTCCGAGCGGGTAAAGCGGAGGAGTCATTTCTCGAACATCATCATGGTCGTTTTTCCGACTGAAGGGAACCGGCAACAGATCTGCCGTGGGCTACATGATGCTCACGGTGGCGGGTTTTTCCATAATACCGTTGGTGGTCGCCTGGGGAGACGGCGCTGAAAAGCCGCTGCTGTTCAACGCCGGATGGAGATTTGGAGTTGTCATCGGGTGCCTTCTTTTCTTGCCAATAGGCAACAGCGCGCTGCTCCGCAACCACATTGTCTGGCGGCTGATTTGGCGCCGGATATTCGGATGGGCGATGCTTTTCGTAATAATCGGCAGCTTTCAGTTCGCTTTATTCACCTATTCTACTCGTTTTATCGACATTGCAATCGCCGCGGTTTTATTGGAAACATGGCCGATATTCCTCATCGTGTTTACCGGGCGATTGTTCAAGAAGGAAAACCGTTTCAGGGCAACCTCCGCCACAACGTTTCTCCTCCTAGCCTTGGGATTTTCTGGCTTCATACTCGTAATTGCCAGCCAAACAGCAAATCCGAAGGAACTGCTTCTCCTGGACTCCGGACCGATTTTCGCCTTGGGCATAGTCCTGGCGATGCTGGCAGCCGCAGCTTCGGTTGTGGAGGCTGCTTTTAATTTCAGGTGGGGGGTAAGTTTGGCTCGGGAGCTGTCTACTGCGTCAGGAATGACAGAAGGCAGTTCCCTTGATCTGTTTTGCGTAATCGCCGCTTTCACCATTGCGAGCGTAGTTTCAACGCCAATTCACATCGCTGGCGGGTTGATTGGCGGCGAAGCGATCACGGGGAAGGACCTGGCGATAGCAGTTGTGGGCGGCGGAGTGATACAAGCAATCGCCAGCATCCTGTATCGGACGGCTATTTTGAATACCAACAATCTGGGCATTAACGCGCTGGGTTACACCGTGCCCATTTTCTCGTTGCTGTGGCTGGCTATTTTCTCTCGCATCAGTGTGGCGCGCGTGGATTATCTGGTAATCGGGGCGGCCGCTATTGTCGCTGCCAACGTCCTCATCTATTTCGAACCTAACATGCAACAAGCCGGCAAGGTCTGGTTGCTGGCGATCAAATCACGCTGGGTCGCGGGAGGCAAGTAAGCTCTGCGAGCGATCCCGGCCGGCCTGATTAGGCACTGGCCGCAGGTTATGTTACCATTCGCGGGCGGTCGCCGTGCGTGGCCTGAGATTGCCCCGGAGGGCTATGGATGCCGACGATAGAAGAGTTGAAGGACCGGGCATTCGCTGAGATCGATTCCCGCGCCGAGGAATTGATCAACCTGTCGAAGCACATACTGGCCAATCCCGAGCCGGGGTTCCGGGAATTCAAAACTGCGGCGCTGGTTGGTGAACAGTTCGCGGCCATGGGGGTGCCATTCCGCTCCGGGTTGGGCATGACGGGCCTGCGCGGCGAGATCATCGGCGGCAGCGAAGGGCCGAGCATGGCGATCATGGGCGAGTTGGACAGCCTGATCGTCAACGAGCACCCGCACGCGGACGCGGACACCGGCGCGGCCCACGCCTGCGGACATCACTGTCAGATCGCCATGATGCTGGGAGTCACTCGGGCGCTGATGCGCGACGACGTGCTGCCCCACCTGGGCGGGCGCATATTGCCCATGGCGGTGCCGGCCGAAGAGTACATCGAGATCGAATACCGGGACCAGTTGCGACGGGACGGCAAGATCGAATTCCTGGGCGGCAAGCCCGAGTTCATCAAGTTGGGTGAGTTCGACGACGTGCACCTGGCGATGATGATGCACACCACCAGCGCGCCCAGCGAGAAGCAGCTGTGTCTCACCGGCACCAACAACGGCACCGTGGCCAAGCGGATCCAGTTCGTGGGCAAGGGAGCCCATGCCGGGGGTTCGCCGCACCTGGGGATCAACGCGCTGAACGCCGCCAACTTGGGAATGACGGCGATCCACTTCAACCGCGAGACCTTCGTGGACACCGATACCATCCGGGTGCATCCGATTATCACCAAGGGGGGCGAAGCCGTGAGCGCGGTGCCGGCAGTGGTGCGGATGGAGACATTCGTCCGTGGCAAGACCCTGGGCGCCATCATGGACGCCAATCGCAAGGTTGACCGCGCGTTGCGGGCGGGGGCCATGGCGATGGGCGCGACGGTGAACATCCAGACCATCCCCGGTTACCTGCCGATGCTCCAGAATGACCGGATGCAGGCCATATTCCGCGCCAACGCGGAAAGATTGGTGGGCGCGGAGAACATCGGACGCACGGAGCACCGGACGGGCAGCACCGACATGGGCGACGTGAGCGCCATCATGCCCGTGCTGCACCCCTACGTGGGTGGCGCCACCGGCATCGGCCACGGCGCGGATTATGTAATCCAGGATTACCGGATGGCCGTGGTGACCGGGGCCAAGGCCATGGCTTCCACGGTGATCGACCTGATGGCCGACGGGGCAAAAGAAGCCAATCAGGTGATTGCCAACCACCGTCCCGACATGACTTCGCGGGAATATCTGAAATTCATGCGGAGCCTGGCAGCCGAAGAGACCTTCACGGACGGATAATAACTTACATCGATGGACAGGATTTCGGGTTGGATTGGGACTTATGGCGACTCGCGAAGAACTGAAGCAGGCGGCATGCGCCGCGATTGACCGGCACAGCGACGACCTGATCGCGGTGTCCAAGGACATCCTGGAACACCCGGAGCCGGGATACAGCGAGTACCGGACCGCCCGGGTCGTGGCAGAGCAGTTTGCCAAGCTCGGCATCCCGTTTCGCCCCAACCTGGCGTTGACCGGACTCAAGGGGAACGTGAAAGGCGGCGCCGGGGCCGGCCCGCGCGTGGCAATCATCGGGGAACTGGACAGCCTGATCGTGGACGGGCATCCGCACGCTGCTGACGCCACCAACGCGGCCCACGCCTGCGGCCATCACTGCCAGATCGGGATGATGCTGGGAGCCGTGATGGGGCTCTCCGCGCCCGAGGTGCTGCCCGAACTGAATGGTGAAATCGTTCCGTTCGCGGTTCCAGCCGAGGAGTTCATCGAGGTGGCGCGGCGGCTGGACCTGCGCGAGCAGGGCAAGATCGAGTTCATGGGTGGGAAGCAGGAGCTGATCCGGCTGGGCGAGTTCGACGACGTTGACATCGCGATGATGTGCCATACCGCCAGCGACATGGGCTCTCACTCGTTCGCCATGGGCGGGACAAGCAACGGGCACGTGGTCAAGTACGTGCGGTTCACGGGCCGCGCGGCCCACGCCGGGTCGTCGCCGCATCTGGGCATCAACGCGCTGAACGCCGCCAACTTCGCGCTGCAAGCGATCAACGCCAACCGGGAGCTCTACCGGGAGCCGGATACGGTGCGGATCCACGGCATCATGACGCACGGCGGGCAGGCGGTTAACTCGGTGCCGTCGGACGTGCGGCTGGAATGGCGGGTGCGTTCGGGCACTCCGGAGGCGGTGGTGCGCTACTCGGACATCGTGGACCGGTGCTTCCGCTCTGGGGCGCTGGCCGTCGGGGCCTCGGTGTCGATCACCAACATCCCGGGATACCTGCCAATGCGGCACGACCAGCACCTGCTGGACCTGTTCCGGGTGAACGCGAACAACCTGCTCCAAGAGAACCGCGTTCTGATGATGCCGCCATCGCGCAATCGGGGCGGTTCCACTGACATGGGCGACCTGAGCCATATTATCCCGGCGATCCACCCATATACCGCCGGCGCGGAGGGTGCGGGTCACAGCTCGGAGTACGTGATCAAGGATTACCGGCAGGCGGTGGTGAACCCGGCGAAGATCATGGCAATGTCGGTGATCGACCTGCTGGCGGACAACGCCGAAGAGGCGAAGCGAGTCACCACGTCCTTCCGTCCGGCGATGTCCAAGGCGTCGTACCTCAACTTCCAACGCCAGCGTGCGGAAGTGATCGAATTCGACGGCGCGGCCGTCTAGTCCGGCGCGCGGTCACAGACCGGCGGCTCGAGCCGCCACCATAAAGCCGCCGGCGACCAACGGCACCGTGAGGTTGTCATCAAGAGGCAGCGGCGTGAACTCCACGGCGGCGGCGACCACGGCGGTAATCAGCACGGCCCAGGACCAATCCCCGAATCCGACGGCGACCAGGATGGCCCAGACGGTCAGAGACGCGGCGACAAACGCCAGGCTGCCCACGGGTGACTTGCCCCAAACCCGAGGCCCGGGACACCGCGGCCCGACCAATGCGGCCACCGGATCCCCGACGGCGACGAACATCAGCACCGGCAATGCGACCTCCATGCCGAAGAAGTAGAACGCGAAGAAAATCGCGATCAACAGATAGGTGGCGCCGGTGATGTCGGTGGCCTCGGCCGGTTTCAGGATGGACCTGAAAATCCCCAGGTAGACGCGGTTGAAAAAACCGGCGCGCTGGCGACCGACGTCCACCGCCAGCGAGAGCAGAGCGCCCCCGCCGACCAGGGTCATATACGCCGGTTCAGGGATCACCAGAACCAGCAAGGTGGTGCAGCTGGCCGCAATCAGGTGAAAGACGCGTCGGCCTACTGCGGGCTGCGTTCGGGGAGAAAGGTCAGGATTTGACATCTCGCCATCCCCGACGAAACTTATGATTGGGAGCAGCCTCCATAAGGCAAGAACAATGGAATCAACAGCAAATTGAGGTAATGTTGGGCGGCTCCGATGACAGCGATGTAGCCTGTAGCATTAGCGTTGCCGGATTGGACGGCCGCATACGCATCCGGTTTGACTTTTCTCGTTTGCCAATAAGCCAATCCCAGACACAATAGCAGGCCAAAGATCGTTATGAGCTCAAATAGCAATGTGGAGAAGACGTAGCGGTTGACCAGATTATTGACGACGAGCCCAAGCAGGCCAAACAGCAGGATAGTCCACCACTTGGACAGGTCCCAGCGGGTCGTCAGCCCGATGGTGCTCATTAATGCGAACAAACCGGCGACCATCGTGAGTGGCAACACTATCACTTGGGTAGTGTAGGCACCCAAAATGCAGGAAGCCGAGACGCCAACTAACAGGGTACACACAAAATATAAAGGTGCGACAATTGGCACGGGCAGGCGGCGTACAACAAAAGAAAGCGATAGCACTAACAACAGCGTAACGCCACCGATTGCAAGCAATCCGTCCAGCCTGATTTCTTCCAAAATCGCCAACTGATGCGTGAGCGCGCCTGCGACGGCTGTAACCATCAATCCAAGGGCGATCCAGCCGTACATACGGGCGATTGCAATCGCATAAAGGCGGTAGAATTCCGCCTCTAACCCGTAGGGTGATCGGGTTTCACTGTACACGGAGTCGCACCGTTAGCGTGGACCTGGCGATGATCAGAAGTCGATGATGACGGTATCGCCGGCGCCCCAACGGAAGGAACGGAACTCGGTGTCCTTGGGGACTTCAAACACGAGCCAACCGTCCAGGCCGGTTCCCCGAGGCAATTGCTGGGCTCGATGAACCAGTTGGACTTGGCCGTCGGGCTGCTGTTCCTCGTAGAGGGCGTTCCAGAGGAACCTGACGCATTCCGTCGGGGTTTCGGGGTTCACCGGGACGTTGCAACGGTCGGACGGCTTTTCGGGGACTTCCGCTTCCTGCGCCAGGGCGCCGACGTCGATCGGAGCGTACTTGCCCTGGAAGAAGTCGCGCAGCTGCGCAGAGTCACGGTCAACGTTGACGATGGCGCTGGTTGCCGTGTGGTTTTCGACCCTCACGCGGAGCAAAACCAGCTCGTTCTCATCGGACTGTGGAGACAGCTTGTACAAGGGCTCGCTGACCGCGCCCTGGGCGGGATAGCGGGTCGAGGTAGTCCAGCGCAGTTCATCGGTGCGCTGCAAATCGGCGACGCTGACGTGGAGGATCCGTCCCTTGTAGTATCTGCCGATGTTGGGCGACTGTGACGAGCAGGCCAGAGTGGCCGCCAGTACCAGCAAAGCCAGCAGCAAAACCGGCCCAATTCGCCGGGCTAAAACGAGACCGTGGAGGCTAGTCATCGCCGGTTCCGGTCAAGGTAGGCAGTTGGCGCAAGTCGACGATGAGGTCGGTGAGCACGGACAACAGACGGTCCACCTCGGCATCGGTGTTGTGCTTGCCGAGAGTGACGCGGAGGGAGCCACGGGCGGTATCCGCAGTCTGGCCCAAAGCCAGGAGCACGTGGGAAGGCTCCAGCGAGCCGCTGCTGCAGGCGCTGCCGCTGCTGGCGGCGATGCCCTGGAGATCCAAGCCGAGCAGGACGGGCTCACCCTCGACGCCGTCAAAGGAGAAATTGACGTTGTTGGGCAGCCGGTCGGCAGGATGGCCGTTAAGGATCGCATCGGGGATGCGGCGCTGAACCTCGGCGATGATGCGGTCACGCAGGGCGGCGCAGTGGGCGCCGACCTCGTCCCGCTGGTTGTCGGCAATTTCGAGGGCCACGGACAGCCCGATGATGCCGGCCACGTTTTCGGTTCCGGAACGGCGCTCGCGCTCCTGGCCGCCGCCAGTGATCAAGGGAAGATATGGCACGCCGCGGCGCAAAAAGAGGACACCCACGCCCTTGGGTCCGTAGAACTTGTGGCCGGACAGGCTCATCATGTCCACACCGAGCCGGCGAACGTTCAGATCCAGGAAACCCGCGGCCTGCACCGCGTCCGTGTGCACGATGATGGTGCGGCTGAGAGCCTGGGCACGGTCCTTGACAGCGGCGGATATTTCGGGGATGGGGTTGATGGTACCGATCTCGTTGTTGGCATACATTACGGAAACGAGAGCGGTTTCCGATGTGATCGCGTTGGCGACCTGCTGAGGATCCACGCGGCCATAGTCATCGACGGGAAGGTAGGTGACCTCCCAGCCGCGGTTTTCCAGCATCTGACAGGCGTGGAGCACGGCGTGGTGCTCGGCGGCGGCGGTGATGACGTGGCGCCCGGTTTCTTCCAAGGCGTAGGCGCCGCCGCGGATGGCAGCGTTGTCGGATTCGGTACCGCCGCTGGTGAAGACCACCTCTCGGTTCCGGCAGTTGAGCACACGGGCGACGCGCTCGCGGGCGGCGTCCAAGGCGTAGCGCGCCTCCTGTCCGACGGTGTGGACGCTGGAGGCGTTGCCGTAGAGCTGCGTGAAATAGGGCAGCATCGCCTCCAGAACGCGCTCGTCCATGGGGGTAGTGCCGGCGTGATCGAAGTAGATGTGGTTCTGCGTCGTCATGGATCAGAGAAACCTGTCCCACAATTTTAGCACGACGGCCGGCCTGGCCAGGTGAGTTATCAGGGCGGCAAATCGGCTCGCCGGCATCATGGCATCCACTTTTGCCATAGCAGCGCGGCGAAGGCGGCGGTTACGAGCAGACCGATTACGACCGAAGCAGTCTGCTCGAAACGACGGTTCACGGCGTCACGGAACTTAACGCCGTAGCTGTAGTAATAGTAACGGGTCAAACCATTGCCAGCATTGTATGTATACAGCCGCCTTTCCAAAATCTCGCCGGCCCGGTCGCGGTGCAAGTCCCATACGTTGACAATGAGGAAAACTATGACAGCAGAGAACAGCACCACCAGCATTTCCACCAGAAAGCCGATCCAGCCGGTCACGCCGGGGCGGGAGGCCAGTCCAATGAATATGGTGATGCCACCGAAGATAATCAGGGCGAAGAGTTCGCCGAACTCGATGCCCTGCTGTCGAGAGTGGGCGATTACGTTGAGCTGCGTTTCCGCTTCGGCAAGGTCTGACCGGTCTTCAGGGGAAGGATTGGCCGCCACAGCGTCGGCTAAACAGCCTCTGATCTTCCCGTAAGCTTCTTGCAGCCCTTCGGGAGTAACGGCGGCGTCGATGGCCAAAATATGCTCCCGGACGGCCACGTCGATCACATTGCGGCGGGCCAGCAGGTCGAGGTTCTGGAACATGGCGTACAGACGGTTGTCTTCATCCTGGGTCTGGGTTGACAACCGGGCCACCCGGAAGGAGCGCAATAGGGTGAAGACCGTGGCCGAGAGGCCCAAGGCACCGAAGTAGGTTTCTCCGGGCCATTGCCATTCGCCGAAGGGCAGATACTGCAACACATCGTCTCGCAGGTAGACGAACGCTCCGCAGGCCCACAACCCCAGCAACAGCGCCTTGAAACCGAAGCGAATTTCGGCCTCGGAGTTGATCAGCAGGTTGACGGTGATGATTCCCACCGCGCCGATCACCAGATAATCGGGACGTTCCGGCGCGACCTGGAAAAAGAGGAAAAGCCAGACCAGGCTGAACACCGGGGTGGTATTGGCGAGCGCGTTGATGCCCAGATTGTCGGTAATCAGATTAGCCTTGCGCCAAGCCACGTTGGCGATGCCGTTGATGGCTGCGCCCAGGACAACGGCAGTGAGCAGGATGCGCGAATCCATTGCCTCACCGGTGTTCATGCCAGCATAACCGTTCAGAACGGCAGCCACGGTGTTGGCGATGAAAAAAGCCACGAGCACGCCGAACATCTCCAGCGAATGCTCACCGATGCCTTGCCGGGCTTCAGAGGGGATTGCATGGACGACATCGGTTCCCCACCGGAAGCTGAAGGCGGTGAACGAAGTGGCGACGGCACCAGCTACGGCCAGGATTACACCGACAACGAGAGCGGACAGACCGCCAGTTTGGATATTAGCGAACCCGCCCGCCTGTCCGACCACCACGAAGGCGAAACCGGCCAAACTCAAAACTAGCAGGAGCAGCATTTCCGGGGCCGGTTCCCGATATCGGGCGCCGCCCGGGAAGAGCCGGGTCATCAGCAGGATGAGCAGTATCGGCCAAGTTTCAAAGAGGATGGCGGCGACCGAGACGTCGATGAGACGGGTGGACCAGGCGAACAGGGCAAAGTTGAAGGTGGCAACCACCGACAGAGCTAATTTCACGTCCACGGCCCGCCGTGCGATCACAAGCAGGCTGGCCGGATTGAAGACCAGACGGCGATACAGGATGGAAATGAAGACAAGGCATCCCAGCGCAACGCCGGCGTTCATTCCGGCGTTAAACAGAAAGGGCGTCTGACCACCACCACCGCGCTCAATGACCAGAGGCAGGGATGAGAACAGGGTAACCGCCAGCAGCATATAGCCGATGGCCAGGCGGTTTCCTGCCAGGTTGGGTATGCGATTGGGTATTCGTACAATCGCCATGTGGCATTATAACAATCGCTCCAAAACGTCATTCCCGCACCAGCGGGAATCCAGACCGTCTTCAGCTCGCGGGACTCTGGATTCCTGCTTTCGCAGGAATGACGAGGCTACGAGATGACGGGACAACGGAACGACGGAACAACTTTGGAAAAAGCCCAAGGTCTCAGTCAATCCACTTGTACCAGAGGAGACCGGCGTATGTGGCAGCTATTCCCAAGCCGATGACGGTGGAGACTGTCCGTTCAAAGCGGCGGTTTTTAGGGTCGCGGAAGATCACGCCATAGCCTTCATAGCCGGATTGAGCGGCCAGCACCAAGTCAGCGCGGTCACGGTGCAGGTCCCATACGTTGACAATCAAGAAGACGATGACCGCGGGAAACAGGACGCTGAAAATCTCGTAGATGAATGCCGTCCATCCCGAGACCTCCGGCCGGGAGAGCAGGGACAGTAGAACGGTGCTGCCGCCGAAGACCATCAGGGCGAAGAGTTCCCCGAAGTCCACGCCCTGCTGGCGCGAGTGCACCATCATGTTGAGCTGGGTCTCGGCGTCGGCCAGCAGTTTCTGGTCGGCGTCAGGGTGATAAACCGCTGCGGCCCGGGCGAAGCAGAGCTTGGCCTGGGTGTAGGCGATCCCCAGTTCTTCCGGGTTGCGGGAGCTGTCGATGCTGCGGATGTGTTCGCTGGTCTCGGGGGGGATCAGGTTGCGACTGGCAAGCAGTTCCACGGCTCGGTGCAGGGCAAAGATGCGGTTATCCTCGTCCTGAGTGCGTGGCGCCAGCCGGGCCACCCGGAAGGTCAGCAGCAGGATGAAGACGGTGGCCGACAGGCCCACCGAGCCCAGGTAGGTTTCCCGGGGCCACAGCCAGCCCTGGAAGGGAAGGAGGTGTATTAAATCGTCGCGCAGATAGACGAAGGCGCCGCAGGACCAGAGGGCGAGGATGAGGGCTTTGAAACCGAAGCGCACTTCGGCCTCAAAATTGATCAGCAAGTTGGCGGTGATGATGGCTGCAGCGCCTATGATGAGAAAATCTATCCGTGCCACGTCCACTCGCCAAAACAGGAAGAGCCACATCAGAGCAAAGATGGGCGTAGCATAGGACAACGCGTTGATGCCAAGGTTGCTGGTCAACATATTGGCCGCTCGCCAGGATATGCTGGCCGGCGCCATGATCAGCGCGCCGCTGGTCACCGCAATCACCAGTGACCTCAAGGAAATTGTTTCCGCAGCGACAAGACCGACACCCGCGTTCAGTCCGATTCCCATAAAGCTGGCGATGCAGAAAGCGATTAAAGCGCAACAAATTTCCGTGAAGGGCCTACTTCGGTCACCGACTGCGTCGTCAGGCAATGCGTCGCTGAGGTCAGTTCCCCACTTGAACCCAAACGCAGGGAGAGCCGCGACCAGCACAGCGCTGATTACAAGTGCGAGACCGATGACGGTATCTGACAACCGGGAATCATCCCAATTGCCAAAACCGCCAGACTGGCTGGCTGTTACGAACGCGAAACCGACAAAACCGGTTATCAGCAGCCACACCATGCTCAAAGTAATTTTGTAATAACGCGCTTGGGCTCGATACAAGATAGCAGTTAGCACTATCAAAAATATTGGCCATGTCTCGAACAGAGTGGAAACTACTGAGAAATCGAGATATTGGGTTGACCAGGCAAACAAACTGTACACGAACTGGTTGATCACTACGAGGAACAATGACCAGGAGAGCAGGCGCTGCGATATGAGCGACAATACTGAACGGTTATACAAAACCGGCCTGAATGCCGCGACGAGGAATACAGCGCTGCCCAACCCGGTCCCTAAACTCACTCCAGCAGTGAACAGGAATGGGGATTCCGTGCCGCCGCCGATTGCAACCAGTAACGGTACAAACGAAAAGCCCACGACTGTCAGAAGCATGAATGCGGTTCCGGCAGCATTCCTATTCGCACTTTGGGGCAACACGGCAGCCATGATGGCGCATTTTAGCACTGGGTCCAATGCGAGCTGCCTTGCGACGCCCTCGGGTCGGCGGCTATAGTGAGCCGGAACCGACGCACTCCTGAGGAATGAAAATGGCTTTTGCAGAGATAAACGGGTACCGGATGCACTACGAGGTGTTCGGGGGAGACGCCGCGCCGGCGTTGGCGCTGATTCACGGCGGTTTAGGCGGCGGCGACGGCAGCAGGGACACCATCAGCCGGCAGGCCGGCGCGCTATCCGAGAGGTATCGCTGCGTGTTCTACGACCGTCGCGCCTGCGGTGAGTCCGAGACGACGGCGGATGGCTACGACATGGGCAATTGCGCCCGAGACCTGCGGGACCTGCTGGACCATCTGGACATCGACAAGGCCCACATCCTGGGATCGTCAGCGGGCGGGCCGATAGCGATGCAGTTTGCGCTGGACTACCCGGAACTGACGGACACGCTGATCCTCATCAACACGATGAGCTACTCGGAAGAGGCCCAGCAGGAGATCCGGCGACAGGAGTTGCGCCGGCTGAAGGAGCGGATCGCGGAGGTGGGGAGATCGGCGGCGGTGGAACAGGCGATCTCGGAGCGATTTCCGCAGTTGATGAGCGACGACCCGGAGCGGTTCGCGCGGATAGCCGCGGAGAACCTGGCGCGGATTGACGGGATCGCAGCCACTCAGCAAGCGTACCTGGACATCGGAGATTCGCTGGAATCTCGGCTGCCGGAACTGAAGATGCCCACGCTGGTGGTCCACGGTGACGCCGACAGCAGGATTCCCGTGGAGTGCGGCCACAGCCTGGCGTCAGGCATCGCCGGCGCCGAGTTGCACGAAATACCGGGCGCCGAGCATGGCTTGATGACCAATGAAGCGGCCGGCGAGACCCAGAGGATCATCCTGGACTTCCTGGCCCGGCAGTCAGCGGTGCAATCGCAAGCGGCAGACTGAATCCCATGAATGACTACGAGTGGGATGAGCGGAAGCGGCAGGAGAATGCGGACAAGCACGACATCGACTTCACTGCGATTTATGATTTTGAATGGGATACCGCCGTGGAACGTTTGAATACTACGCACGGCGAATTGCGCTTGGTAGCGACCAACTACATCGGAGACCGCTTATACACCGTCGTCTATACTTGGAGAGGCGATAGAAGGCGTATCATCAGCCTGCGGAGGGCAAGCAAACAGGAGGAAAGAGATTATGCCCAAGCTTAAGCCTGGTCATATCAGCCCTACTGATGAAGAGGAGGCCGCCATCCAGGCCGGCATAGCCGTGGACCCGGATAATCCTGAGTTGGACGAGGAGTTCTGGGCCGAAGCCAAGCCAACCCGAGAACTCTACCCGGACGGCATTGACAAGCCGCCGTACATCCCCAAAGAATGGCGGGACCGGCTAGCACGGGAGTACCGAGAATACTGGAGGAGTAAGGGAATGCACACGGTTGGAATTGACCACATCGCCATGCCCACGGCTGACGCCGAGCAACTGATGGCGTTCTACAAGAAGCTGGGATTTGCAATCAACGACGAGGAAGAATGGCGAGCCGGCACCGCTAATATTTTCTCCATCCAAGTCGGCGAATCGAAAATCAACGTGCACCCGGAAGGGCATCTGGCCGATTATCGTGGGCCGACGGCCGTACCGGGATGCACGGACATCTGCTTCGTTTGGGACGGGACAGTGGAGGAGTGCCAGCAGATGCTGGCGGACGCTGGCGTGGAAGTGATTCGAGGACCCGGACCGCGCAAGGGAGCACGGTTGCGTGGCTCGCTGCCGGCGGTGAGCCTGTACGCCCGCGACCCGGACAACAACCTGCTGGAGTGGATGATTTATCAATAAGGGCGACTCTGGATTCCGGCTCCGTATCAAGTGCGGGGTGACCCCGTTTCAGGCACGGGGCCGGCTTTTCTTTCGCCGGAATGACGGCAATGGCTCGGGGAGGCCGACTATGACGCGAATGCTGGGCAAGCACGCTTTGGCGCAGATGCTGGTGGCCGAGGGGGTCGAGTACATATTCGGCAACCCCGGCACCAGCGAGACGCCGTTCCTGGACGGCCTGCAGGATTTCCCGCAGCTGCAATACATACAGGCGCTGCAAGAGGGGACGGCGGTTGGAATGGCCGACGGATACGCGCGGGCCACCGGCAAGCCGGCCTTCGCGAACATTCACATCGCCGGCGGGCTGGCCAACGGGATCAGCGGGTTGTACAACGCTTTCCGGGGCGGCACGCCGCTGGTGCTGACGGCGGGGAACTCGGACACGAGGATGATGATCAACGAACCGGTGCTCTCAGGTGACCTGGTGGAGATGACCGAGCAGTACACCAAGTGGAGCGTCGAAATCCGGCACGCGTCGGATATTCCGGTGGCGATCCGGCGGGCGTTCAAGGAGGCGAAGACGCCGCCGACGGGACCGGTGTTCGTGTCGTTCCCGTGGGACACCTTGGACGAAGAGGTGGATTTCGAGCCGGTGGCTTCTTCGGAAGGTTACTTCCGGATCCGTCCCGATGCCGCGGCGGTGGATCGAGCTACAGAGTTGCTGGCGGGAGCGGAGAACCCGATGATCGTGGTCGGGGACCGGGTGGCGCAGTCAAACGCGGTGGAGCAGGTGGTTCGGGTCGCCGAGCAGACCGGAGCGCGGGTGGTGGCGACGTCGTACTCGGAGGTGAATTTCCCGACGGCGCATCCGCAGTGGGGCGGGATGCTGAACACCAACAGCGCGGCCACGGCGCGACAGTTCCAGAACGCCGACGTGGTGCTGGCGGTGGGGACGGACGTGTTCTCGTCGTTCCTATACGTTGATGTGCCCTTTTTGAATCCGGACACCAGGTTGATTCACCTGGACAGCAACTATTGGGAGATCGAGAAGAGCTACCCGACGGAAGTGGGAATAATGGCCGACCCGGCAGCGGGCATGGCCGACCTGGCGGTGTCGCTGGAGTCGAACATGACCGGCGGTCAGCGGGAGGCGGCGGCGACGCGGGCGGCCACACTGGCGGCGGCGCGGGAGCGAGATGCCGAGCGTTACCAGGAGCGGATCGCGGCCACGTGGAATAACTCACCGATGCCGGTGGAGCGGATGATGCACGAACTGGCGGACGCGGTTCCTCCCAACACCATCATCGCTGACGAAGCGGTGACCTCGCGGCCGGCGGTCAATCGGGCCTTTGATTTCGAAAAGCCTGGCGACATTTACGGCATCCGCGGCGGAGCGCTGGGTTGGGCCATGCCGGGAGCGCTTGGCGTCAAGCTGGCCCATCCGGACCGGCCGGTGTTAGCAGTGGTAGGCGATGGAGCGTCGATGTACACGGTGCAAGCGCTGTGGACGGCAAGCCGGTACAACATCCCGGTGGTTTACGCCATCTGCAACAACCAGGCGTACCGCATCCTCAAGGTGAACATGGAGGTTTACCTGCGGGACATGCTGGACGACCGGGACCGGGCCAGCGACTACGTTGGGATGGACTTTGCGAACCGGCTGGACCTGGCGATGATGGCTCAGGCGATGGGCGTCCACGGGGAGCGGATCGATGACCCGACGGAAATCGGCCCGGCGATCAAACGGGCATTCGAGAGCGGCAAGCCGGCGTTGCTGGATATCACCATCAGCGGGGCGCTGTAAGGACGCTAATTGGCGAGCAACTTTGTCAGAGACTGCCGGCAACGTATTTGGCGGATTGGTATGTTATTGTTGCGAAATCGGACAGTCTCCCTCGTTGTTATTCTTTCGTGCGTGGACACGCTGCGGGAAGCGACGACTGGTATTAACTGTGCGTCAACATCCCTAGGTATCATACTCTCAGCAACTCTGACTCCGGCCTGGAGTTGAAGTTTAACCTCGCTCAAATCGATCCTGCCGCGCTTCAATTCGACTGGACTGACCAAATCCAGCCGGCCGGCCATTTCCACAATGAGAAGGTAATCACAGCGGCGTGCATCGGGCGCTAATGGAGACCCCGGCGCGTCGAAGTCAACAATCAAGCGGGACTTGGGTATTCCTTCCAGAGAGACGTTGCAACCTTCTTTTCTAACACGGGCCTTCAAACAGGACACGGGAACTTGGCTGCGAATGGCGGCCAACAATCCGGGCATCATCTTTCTCCTATCCGGTTGGATATGTTGGCCCAATCGTTATGCAGCGCGATGGCAACATCATTGAAGTCCGAAGGGTAAAGGCTGGATTCGTCCAACGTAATTTCAACCACCTCTGAACCCCGCGGGCGGATCTTATTGCGGAACAGCCACACGCCCACCTGGTCGGCGGTCAGGGCGGCGTCGCTGACGGAAACGGTTGACAACTCTTTGGGCGGCAGTTGCGAACGCTGTACCACGTTGGCGAGTTCTTCGAGAATCCACTCGCTGTGGGTGGTGATGATCACGCGGTAGCCCTGCTGCACCAGCTTGGCCAACTGGCGCGTGAACTCAACTTGGGCCGCCGGGTGCAGGTGGGATTCTGGTTCTTCGATGATGAGGACATTGCCGGGCTGCACGAGGTGGCGGAGGTAGAGAACGACCGGGGCAAGCTCAGACACCATGGAAGAGGCGTGCATCAAGGGCAGGCCTTCTTTCCAGCGGTCGGGACGATAAGTGAATTGCGGATAGTTAATGAGTTCAGTCCGCTCGATACCCACTACGCCGCCGAGAATGTTCTCCTCAATCTGCTGGCCAATATCCAGGCTGACCTTTGGTCGCCGATCTGTACCTTGCCAATCGGTACGCTGGTCAATCCGAATAAGTTGGCTGAGGAAATCGGACAAGACACCGGAAAGCAGGGGTGTCCGCGTTACGGGGCGCAGCCCGACCATCGGCGCGCTATCGACCACTGCACTGACGATCGCGCTGTGGGCATGCATTACACCGGTACGGTCGGCGGGGAGATAGAACGCCCGTAAACTGAGATCACCCACTACCTGACGCAGCACCAGATCCATCAGCGAACTGATCGACTCCAAATACCCGATGGGCCAAGCGTCCTCATCGTCAGATCGCCCCGATATTGCTTCCTCCATTCTCAGCAAGCCAAGACGCAAGTAAGATTGTTCCAGCCCAGCGGTACGAAAATGGACCTGGCTAGGAATTGCGGTTATGAACTTCGCTCTGCGCCCGTCAACGGACAATCTTTGCTCTAACACATCAGTATCACTAGGACCGTGGCGTCGGATTGCCACGAAAGCGCGTTCCGGGGAGCCTTTCCGTACCAGCGCATCAGTCGCATCTAACCCGAAGCACCGCAGCATTTCTGAGCTTATATTGCCTCCCAATTTGTCAAATTCCAAGCGTAGAAATTCGACAATGCCATCAGGCAACCCTAGCACCGCGCTCTCATCCTCACGCGACTGGATTATGTCAGCAACCGACCGGGCAAGTTGCGCAAAGGCGGCGGTGGCTTCTTCCGTACGTTCCGGGACTGTGCTTCCGATTTGCGACCTCCAGAGGCCGTACCGGAGCGGCCCAGGGGATTCACCTATGGCGCCGAACACCCGGTGCAAGGCATACAGAAGTATGGCCAGGTAGGACTTGCCCGTGTTGCTGGGGCCGATGAGCACGGTCATCGGGCGCAGGTCAACCTTGGCGTGGACGATAGGGCCGAAGTCCTGAACCTCGATCTCGAGACGGTCTTGTTGGAGAGGGGCGTTCATTGCCGGTCTCCGCGTTCCATGGACTGCCGCCCTCGCCATCCTCGGCATAATTCGCTAACGGTGTAAAGATCGACCTCGCAGTGTTCGGCGAGCCGCGCGACGCTGTCATCGTAGCCAGTTCCAACGATTACCCTGGATGTAAAGTTGCCGGTTGGCATATACCAGATATTTTCGATCATGGTCTGGAGTCCTCTTGGTTCCCATATCCGTTCTATTCCCCCACCCTCTTTACCGGAGTGGTGGACAAGGTGCCAAGTAAGGTCCTCCGCGCTCATTTCGCTTATGGCCAGAGCGTAACCCATAACTTGAGCGATGTCTTGCCGTTGGAGTTTGCGTGCCTTGAGCTCGTAAACCGTCGGGAAGCTGTCTCCCCAAACGACGTCTGGGTCAACGTGAAATCCAAGCTTGAAGGGTCGCTTACTCACCAAGCCAAACAGGTCCAAAACTCCCGATTCCACCGGAAGTTGGCGGCCACAGAAAAACGGAGCGGGATCGAACAAATCGGGAACCACAATCAGCGCGATCTCAAGTTCCTCCTCGCTGAATCGGCCGGTTTCCAGCTTTCGGACTTGGCGAAACTTCTCGTCGTCTGATGCGGGCAAAGTAATCATTCCCCTCGCTCCGCCATCGCCAGAACCTCGGCCCATTCCTCCGCCGTTACCGGCTGGATGGAGAGGCGCTGGCCACGCTTGGTGACCTGCATGTCGGCTAGCGCGGGGTTGGCCTTGAGCTCGTTGAGGCTGACGAAACGGGGTAGACGCTGTTCGGCCTTGATGTCAACCATCAGCCAGGTGGGGTTGGCCGGGTCTGATTTCGGGTCGTAGTATCGGGAGGCGGGGTCCCAGGCGGTGTCGTCGGGGTAGGCCTCGCCGACGATGCGGGCCGTGCCGATGACGCCGGGTGGCTTGGCGTTACTGTGGTAGAAGAGGATGTAGTCGCCGACGCGCATGTCGTCGCGCATGAAGTTGCGCGCCTGGTAATTGCGGACGCCGTCCCACTCGGCGGTCTGGTCATCCTCGGCCACGAGATCGTCGTAGGAGAATGAAGAAGGCTCGGACTTGAACAGCCAGTATCGGGGTTCGGGCATGGGGTCAACTCCGGTAATTTGGCAGTGGTTACTCCGACGAAAGGACAGCCGACTCCGTGCCTGACGCGGGGTTACGTCGCACTTGATACGGGGCCGGAGTCCAGCAGCGTTTCCTGGATTCCGGCTTTCGCCGGAATGACAAGAAGGGCGGGAATGACAGGGAGGGTGGGAGTGATGGGATGGGTGGAAATGACGAGAAGACAGAAATAGACGGGAAAGCCGGCACGGGAAGGCCGGAGTGCGCTATACGGCGTCGGAGCCGTGCTCGCCGGTGCGGATGCGGATTGCGTCGCCCACGGGGTAGATGAAAATCTTACCGTCGCCGGGGGCCCCAGTGATGGCGTTGGTGCGGATGACGTCCACCGCCTTGTCGGTGTCCTCGTCGTTGACCACTACCTCGACCTTTACTTTGGGCAGCATGTCGATGCGATAGGTTCCGAGACCGCGGGCTGCGGTGACCTCCACGCCCCCCTGGTTGCCTCGACCGGACACCTGGGTCGCAGTCAAGCCCACGATGCCGGCTTCGCTGAGAGCATCTTTAACAACGTCGAGACGTTCCGGTCGGAAGATGGCTTCGATTTTATTCATTGGGTTTGCACCTCGCTGCACTCAATTGTAATCGTTATGTCGCCTGACCCGCAGGCGGATCATAGGAGCAATGGAGCGCCACTATCTCCGGATCTGGATGCCGGCGGCCTCGCGGTCGAAGCAACCCGAGATGAGGTCCTCGCGTTCCTGGCGGAGAACGTCTTTTCGGACCCGGAGACTTGGGGTCCGGGGAAGTTCGTCACGGATTTCGATATAGCGGGGGACCTTGAAATAGGCGAGTCGGTCGGCGCACCAATAGATGACGTCCTCGGGCTGAGGGGAAGCGCCGGGCCGAGGCGTGATGTAAGCCTTGACCTCGTCTTCGCCGAGCTCAGACGGGACTGCGATGATGGCGCAATCGAGGACGTGCTCGTGGCTCTTGATCACGTCCTCCACTTCCTGGGAGGAAATGTTCTCGCCGCGGCGGCGAATGACGTCCTTCTTGCGGTCGACGAAGTACAGGTAATTGTCGTCGTCGAGCCACCCAAGGTCGCCGGTGAAGAGCCAACCGTCGCGCAGGGAGGCGCCGGTCTCAGCCTCGTTGCGCCAGTAGCCGGCCATGGTGGCGGGGTTGCGGATGGTGATCTCGCCGGGCTGGCCGTTGGCGACGGGATTGCCGCCGTCGTCGACAATGCGAACAGTGTTTTCGAAGGCGGCGTCGGGATGCTTGCGAGGCTGCCCCGACGAGTTGGGACGGCGTTCGCCGCGAATGGCCTCAATGGTGCCGTAGCAGGTCTCGGTCATGCCGAAACCCACGATGATGTCGGTGCCGAAGCGCTGCTGGAACTCCGCGAGGAACTCGGGCGAAAAGGCGGGTGAGCCGTAGAACAGGCGGACGGTGTTGTCGGCGTCGTCGGGCTGCGGATCGTTCTTGGCCAGGACGGGCATCATCATGCCGATGAAGTTAACGACGGTAGCACGGGCGTCGCGCACCTGATCCCAGAAACGCGAGGCGCTGAACCGGTCCTGCACGATCAGAGTGGCGCCGGAGGCCAACGTGCCCATGGTGCTGTAGTACTGGGCGTTGGCGTGGAAGTAAGGCAGGCAGGTGAAGAAGCGGTCGTCGGGCGTGGCCTGGGTCCACAGGGCGAAACCCTGACCGGCGGAGACGTACATCTGGTGGGTGACCTGGACGCCCTTGGGATTGCCGGTGGTGCCCGACGTGTACTGGAGCATGGAGATATCGGCGGGCGCGACGGGCGGGAACTCGGTCATCTCAGGGGACCGGTCCAGCAGGTCGGAGTACCCGGTCCATCCGACCGGCGGAGCATCGTCACCCACGAAGAGGCGATGACGGACACAGGGGGCGATGTCGGCAGCCTGGGTTGCCACGTCGAGCAGGCTCTCGTGGGCAACCAGGGCGGAAGCCTCCGCGTTGTTCAGGATGAAGGCCATTTCATCGCGCCGGTACGCCGTGTTGATGGTGACGGCGATGCCACCGATCAGCGCGAGGCCGAACCAAGTGTACAGGACCTCAGGAACGTTGGGGAGGAACAGGCAAACTCGATCACCGTGACCGATGCCCAGGTCGCGGAACATGGTTGCTGCGGATCGGCAGCGGCGATAGAAATCGGCGTAGGTGATCTGCTGTCCGGCGATCTCCACGAAGATCTTGTCGGGATTGGACTGGACCACAATCTCCAGGAACTCACCCAGGGATTTTTCCCACGAGTGGCGATCAGACAGGGGGTCCAGACCAAGAATGTTGCTCATAGGTCAACTCAGGTGCGGATCGCCGCAAACGTGCGGACGGCGACGGATTACGTAGGGCTCACGCTATCACGCGAGTTGGGGGTGGTCAAGCGACGAAGTGTCCGTGCTAAAATTGCTCCGCACTCACCTGAGCAAACCACGTCAAATCGTACCCGAAGGATGCTCAAATTGCAGATAACCGGCAGGGGCGTTTGGATCGCCTTGACCTCCGCGATATTCTGGGCCGCATCGCTGGCGGCGATGCTCGCCGGCGGCTACGTGGTGGCGGTGGGCACCCCCTGTCTCTGCGCCGACGTAAATGGGTTCATGCTGGGTGGCGGCCTGGTCATCATCCTCATGGGCGCCGCGGTGCTGCTCTGGTCCAGGGAGCTGGCGCGCCTGGTAGTTGACCGGGTGAGCAGCCTAGCAACCCCGCAGAAATAATCGCTGCCGCAGGAACCCGGGTAGCCGCGCGCCTGCCTCATTACAGCTGGAGACAGTCAGTCTCACGCCCGCGTGGAACGCCGCTACAAGGAGCGCTCCGAAGGCTAATTGGGAGTCGGGCTGTCCGTAGCCAACCCCTGTCAAGCCAACACCGGGCTAGAGTTGGCGCAGCTTGGGATCCAGGCGATCTCTGAGCCAGTCCCCAAACACGTTGAACGCGATCACGACCATGGTTATCGCGACGCCGGGGATGATGGAAATCCACCACGCGGTGGCGACTTTCGCCCGGCCGTCAGCGACCATCTGTCCCCATGATGGCGTGGGCGGTGGGATGCCGGCGCCGAGGAAGCTGAGCGATGCTTCGGTCAGGATGACCAGGCCGACGTGCAACGTTAACATGACCATGAAGGAATTGAAAACGTTGGGCATTATGTGAACGAACATGATCCGGGTGCCGGAGCAACCATGGACGTGAGCCAGAGCGACAAAGTCATTGTCTTTGAGACCTAACACCTCGCCCCGCGTGACCCGGGCAAACCTCGCCCAGAGGATCAGGGTCACGGCAAGGACCACGGTCAGCAGTCCTTGCCCCATGGTCACTGCTAACAATAAAGCGAACAGAATTGTCGGGAAGGCAAGGGTGGCGTCCACCGCCCTCATAATAAACGTGTCCGTCTTGCCGCCGGCGTAACCCGACAGCAGGCCCAGGACACCGCCGATAGCGCCACCGGCCAGAAGGGCAGTGAATGCCACGATCAGGCTGACCCTGGCGCCATAGATCAAACGGCTGAGAATGTCACGACCCAGGATGTCGGTACCCAGCAGGTATTTGGCCTCGCCCTCTGCCTGCCAGGCCGGCGGCTTGAGCTTGTCGCGCAGGGACTGCTTGGTTGGTGAATGGGGCGCGATGAGCGGCGCGAATATGGCCGCGAATATCATGATCGCAATGATGACCACAGGTACCCAGGGCAGCCGCTTGAGTTCATACCTCAGCCGCTCCTGCCGTTCGCCCGATACTTCCAGTACCTGCACGCTGGTATCTACGCGGTCGCTGGCCATATCGCTCCTAGTCGTACCGAATCCTGGGGTTCACGTATGCGTACGTAATGTCGACCACCAAATTTACGCCCAGGATGATCACGGCGTCCAACAGGATCACCGCCTGCAGCAGCGGGAAGTCGCGTTGGGCCACAGCATCAATGGTGAGGCGTCCGATGCCCGGCCAGGCAAAGACCGTCTCGGTAACGATAGCTCCGGTGACGAATCCGCCGACAAAGACACCGAAGAGCGTCAGCACCGGAATCAAGGCGTTGCGCAGGCAATGCTTCCAGAAGACCTTCCACTCCTGCAAGCCTTTGATCCGGGCGAGCTTGACGTACTCGGTATCCAGCACCTCGAGCATGCTTGACCGGATCAGGCGCATGATCCCGGCGATGGAGAACGTGCCCAGGGTAAACGCGGGCAGGATGTAGTGGGAGGGTCCGCCCATTCTCCCGGGTGGGAGAACGTCCAGCCACACGCTGAAGATGTAGATGCAGACGATGGCGATCCAGAAATTTGGGGTGGCCACGCCGAACACCGCGATGGCGCCGGCCACCTGATCGATCCAGGTGCCGCGTTTGACGGCCGCGATAACCCCCAATGGAATAGCAACTCCCACCGCAATAATCATGGACAGCGGCAGCAGCTTCAGCGTATTCGGAAGGCGCTCGAAGAAGAGCTCCGCCGCCGGCTTTTTGTAGACGAGTGAGTCCCCGAAGTCGCCGCGCACGATGCCGGTGAGGAAAACGAAGAGCTGAACGTGGTACGGGCGGTCGAGGCCCAGGTTCCGCTCAATGAACTGTCGCTCTTCCTCGGTGGCATCCTCTGGGACCATGAGGTCCGCCGGATTCCCGGTTGCCCGGGCGAGGGCGAACACGATCAGAGCGACTATGAAAAGCAGGACAATGCCCTGCAAAAGCCGGTTGAGGATGTATTTTTGCAAATCCCCGACCTCTAAGGAATGGTTAGCGCCGGGCCGCTCAGGCAGTTCCCGGCGCGATGAGTATGGATCGTCAAGGGTTGGTAGGTGCTTCGGGCTTGCGCCCGGCTATCGAAATGATCCCGATAACCGGGTGCATGGCCTCCTACTGCCAGGGATTCCCCTCGGCATGGGGGATGCGATGGAAGACATCCCCAAGCTCCCCGCGGCCGTAGATGCCCTGCCAGCGGCCCACGGTTTCCGGATTGGAGGCGTACAGGCTGACACCCTGGACAATGGGGACGCCGATCCACTGGTCGGCCACCAGTTGGAGGATGGCATTGGTAGCCTCGGCTCGCTTGGCATCGTCGCGCTCGGAGATGGCGATCTCGTGGAGCCTCAAGTATTCCTCTCCCACCGGTGTCAGACTATCGCGATCGCCGAATGCCACGTGGTTGCTGTCGGGGTGGAAAGTGGACTGATACCGAGGCACCGGCAACGGCCGGCCCGCGTTACGGTAGATGGTAACGGCTCCGTTGAAACCCTCACCCCATTCGTCGTGGCTCGGCCGCCGCGTCATGGGGCTGAACACGCCACCTTCAACGATTTTCAGGTCGGACTTGATGCCGATCTCTTCCCAGAAGCCGGTGACGGCCTGGCTGAGATCATTCATGTACGGCGTGCCGGAAAAGTTGGTGCTCCAGAAGGTGACTTCAAACCCGTCGGCATATCCGGCTTCAGCAAGCAGAGCTTTGGCGCGGTCCGGATCGTACACCAGGGCTTCTTCGCTCCACTTCTGCCAGCGAGGGACGTCCACGTCCACGCTGGTGGGGAAGGTGGCGAAGGGCATGGAGGGTCGTCCAAAACCATTCAGCGTGTAGTCGATTATGTCCTGACGATTGATGGCCAGGGACATGGCCTGGCGAACCCGAATATCGCCGATGGGCAACTCCTGGGCCTCGGGCCAGTAGAGACCCCAGAACTGGTAGATGAACATGCCCACGCCTTCGATGACCGTGAGCTGTGCGCCGGCGGCTTCCACTTCAGGAGCGGACTCCGGCACCAGGTCGATGAGGTCAGCTTGGCCGGTGCGGACCATGGCCAGCTTGGTGCTCTCTTCGGGCACCAGCAGGAGGCTCAGGTTGGCATAGTGGGGGATGCCGCGGTGCGACTTGTCGAAGGCTTCGTACCGGAAGTAATCGCCCACGGAGTGCTCGGCGTACATCCAGGGACCGCTGCCTATCGGCTCGGCGCGGAAACCGTCGTCGCCCACGGATTCGATGTAATCCTTGGGCATGATCTGGCCGCCCTGGAACACCGCCCGGGTCAGCAGGCTCCAGAAGTGAGGCTTGGGTCCGTCGGTGTGCATTCGCAGGGTCAGGTCATCGACAACTTCGATGGCTTCCTCGGACGGCTGCCTGAGCTGCCGGTTGAGGCGGTTACCGTCGCCCACGACGCTTTCCTCATGGTACATGGTGCGCTCGAGGCTGAACTTCACGTCGTGCGCGTCCAGGACTTCGCCGTTGTGGAACACCAGGCCCGGCGCGATATTGAAAGTCCAGCTATTGCCGTCGGGGTCGATCCCCCATTCCTCCGCCACCCCGGGGCCGACGCCGCCGTACTGGGACTCGTAGTTGAACCCGAGGAGAGCGTCGTAAATGGGCGCCTGGTACTGAGCGTGACCGGCGCGGCCTTGCAGGATGGGGTCGGTGACCTGCGCACCGAGGTTTTCCAGGCTCACGGTCAATGTGCCCGTGGGGTCATCTTGCTGGCGAACCACGCCCACAACCGGAGGAACCGGAGTGGCGACCACCAGCACTTCCTTGATTACCTCCACCTCTTTCTCAACCACGACCTCTTTTTCGACTTCCTTCTCGACCTCAACCTGCTCGGTGACCACCTTTTCGACCTCGACCTGCTCGGTCACGACGCGGGTGACCTCGACGATCTGAGGCTCAGCAGGAGCCGCGGTTCCTCCGCAAGCCAAGACAAGCGCAAGGGACAACGCTAATGAACCGAGCCAGACTGACTTTAACGACATACGCTACCTCCAACACCCAACGCTTGTGCGGCGCGTCGGGCACGCTAACGACGGACAATACACTCCTCAGGTGAGACAGTCAATATTTCGTCAAGCAACCCAACCAGGTCGCAACTATTCGATAAAGCCCGCAGGGACAATGGCGTCGCCCGGATATGGCGTGGGCGGGTACCGTGAGTTAGCATGGGACGGTAAAGTCAAAAGGAAAAGGACCACAGCCGCGAATTGACGCGGTCGTCTCAATTGACAGCAAACGGAGCGGATTCTAGACTCTGCTGCCCATTTGCTACCCTACCTGCGTACTCGGCTGGAGCCGGTTAAGTTTATGGTCGTTTCAGTGGACGAAAAGTGCCTTCGGCTCACCGATGAAAGCGGTAAGCGTGGCGTATTGTTGGGGATGCGGTGCCGACAGTGCGGGGTGTACGTGTTCGGGCCAGCCACCTTCTGCCAATCGTGCACGTCTTCCGACCTCGAAGCGGTCGAGCTCGCGCAACATGGTACGTTGTTCAGCTATACGATTGTGAGAGTGCCGCCTCCCGGCTGGCCGGGTCAGGTGCCGTACGTGCTCGGCGAGGTGGAATTGGCGGAGGGGCCCCACGTATTGGCCGAGGTAATCGATTGCGCGCACGACGAGTTGCGGGTGGGAATGTCGGTCACGCTGGCTTTGCAGCCGGTGGAGATGGAAGGCATAGCAAACTCGGAGCGCGTGGTATACAAATGGCGTCCGGGGTAAGTGAAAGTTACCTCGTCATTCCCGCTAAAGCGGGAATCCAGAACGTCTTGGCGCTTTAGGACACTGGATTCCGGCCCCGTATCAAGTACGGGGTGACGTTCTTTCGCGGGAATGACGGTCAAGTCAAATAGGGGGAATGATGACGCAGTTTCGGCCGGGGCGCGACGTAATGGTGGTTGGCATAGGTTTGCACGCATTCGGGCGATTTCCGGACCAGAGCCTGTCGGACCTGGCGCGGGACGCGGTGGTAGACGCGCTGCGGGACTCCGGAGTGCCTTGGTCGGCGATCCCGGTGGCCTACTTCGGGCACGTGTACTACCACGGCATGTCCATCGGCGAAACCACCCTGGCGCAACTGGGGCTGACGGGCGTGCCGATCATCAACGTGGAAAACGCATGCTCCAGCGGGTCGACGGCTTTCTGGCAGGCGTATTGGGGTATCACGTCGGGCGTGTTCGATTTGGCGCTGGCGTTCGGCGCGGAGAAGGTGCCCAGCGGGCCGGTGACGGTGACCGCGGAGAACAGCCCAGCGCGCTACATCGGCGGCGACCACATGATGGCCGGGTACGCGCTCAGGGCGAAACGGTACATGGAGGAGACGGGAGCCCCGGCGTCAGCGCTGGCACAGGTGTCGGTCAAAGCGCGGCAGGCGGCTTCGATGAACCCCTACGCCCACCGCAAGGAAACTTACTCGGTGGAGGACGTGTTGAACTCGCGGCTGATCGCCGACCCGTTGACGCTTTACCAGTGCTGCCCGACCAGCGAAGGCGGCGCGGCGGCGGTGCTCTGCGCAGCGGACGCCATGGACACCTACGGAGTTGACCGGGGCCGGGCCATTCGGGTCGCGGCGGCGGCGTTGACCTCGGGGAACTACAATGGGCGGGGCAGCGACCATTCGGCGTTCAGCCCGTACCGCACGGAGCCGGCAGCGCTCCAGGCATACGAGATGGCGGGCATCGGGCCGGAGGACGTTGACATCGCGCAGGTCCATGACGCGGCGACCATCGGCGAGTTGCAGCAGATCGAGGCGCTGCATCTGACGCCCCTTGGGGAGGCATGGCGCGCCACCGAGGAAGGGCGAACTGCGTTGGGCGGTGACATTCCGGTGAACACCGATGGGGGCTTGCTGGCGATGGGTCACCCGTTCGGAGCCAGCGGCATCCGCATGGTGCACGAGACGGTGACGCAGCTGCGGGGCGAGGCCGGGCCGCGGCAGGTTGAAAACGCGCGGGTCGGCGTGGCGCAGTGCTCCGGCGCCGGAGACGTTACGACCGTGCACATTTTGACACGATAGCGTCGATGGTTCGGCAGGCTCACCATGAGCGGCTTGGCGGGTGCTTGATGGCGAACTACATGATCATGGCGGCGATGCGGGGGCGGTTCATGTCGGAACAGGGGAACCTGTACGACAACTTCCAGATGCTGGGGTACATGGAAGGCGGCTCGCCGTTTGACGCGGTGGCGGCGTTCTTCGACCAGCCCAAGTTTCCCATCGTGTGGGCTGACGTCGAGTACATGTGGGCGGAACGGTTGGCGGACGATCCGGCGAACGGGCACCACGGGGAGTACGAGAAGGTCTACATCGCGTCGCTGCGGGAGCGTTGGGAAGGCAGCTCGCGGAATTAGCTATTGCATGGATGAACAAGATAAACGGGATATGATTTGATAGGAAGATATGGGCAGTCGGGGCTGCACACGCCAGCGCAGTGGACAGGAAAGTAGGGGCTAAAATATTTTAGCCCCTACGAATTTTTGGTTCCACGCCGGCTGTGGCAGCCTGACATCACACTGAGGCGGCCTTGTCGCGGAGGCGGGTGAACTCGGTGCGGAAACCTTCGGCCAGGGCGCGGCGATCAGTGCCGTGGAGCACGAAACGGGCGCCCTGCTCAATCCAGTATTCCGAGAGTTCGGGGGTCTGGTGATGAACGAGGGTGGGCAGGCCCTTGGCCTCGCACTTGTCGATGATGCCCTTGACCGTGGCCTTATAGATCTCCTGGGCGTAGTCGTCGGGTACGCCGAGGGAGATGCTCATGTCGTTGGGACCGACGAAGATGGCGTCGATGTGGGGGACAGCCAACATGGCGTCGAGGTTGTCGACGGCGGCCTGGCTCTCGATGCCGATGATGCAGATGTTATCGCGGTTGCGGTTGGCCAGATACTCTTGGCTGGCATCGCTGGGGAACGAGCCGGACTCCAGGGCCTCTTCGGCAGCGGCGCCCTTGAGGGGGCGGAACTTGGCGGCCTTGACGACTTCGCGTACCTGGTCGACAGTCTCGCAGTAGGGGGCTAGTACGCCTTGGGCACCGGCGTCGATGGCCATGGTGACGTAGTGAGAGTCGGGAATGGGGATGCGGACGATGGGGACGACGCTGATGGTGCTGAACATGGTCAGGTAGTCGCCCAACTCGCCGCGGCTGCGGGGGCTGTGCTCGGTGTCGATGATCACGTAGTCGAGGCCGACGCCATCGAGGATGGGGATCCAGCGGGGGCTGCGGTTGATGCTGATCATGGTGCCGAAGATACGGCCGCCCTGATGAAGGGTCTGCTTGAGGTCTGCGCCGCTCATGGGGTGGATTGCTCCTTGCGGTTGGGATGTGTCGGGAGTATAGCACGCAGCAAATCGAGACGATCAGGCGTCGGTCAGGTGTGCTACACTTGGCCCGTTGAGTAAGAGCGAATCGCTTACGCAATCCGGGGTAATTGTTGCGGAATCAGTATCGTTATATCGGCGAACAGGGTGATTGGGACGCGGTGGCGGAGGAGTTGCGGCGAGCGCCGCGATTGGCGCTGGATACTGAGCGGAACGGCCGGTTCGCGTACCGGGAGCGGATCTGCCTGATACAGATCGCAGACGGGCGGGGCACTTACCTGTTGGACCCCCTGGCGGTGAAGGATCTCGACGCGTTGGGCGGCTTGCTGGCGGACGAGGCCGTAGCGATCGTAATGCACGGTTGCGAAGAGGACGTGCGTTACTTCGACCGAGACTTCGGCTTTGAAGTCAGTAACCTGTTCGACACCGGACTGGCGGCGCGGTTCCTGGGGGTATCGAGACCTAATCTGGGCGCCGTGCTGGAGGAGTTCTGCGGGGTGGGGATCGCCAAGGACCCCAAGCTGCAGGTGTCGCACTGGGGGCAGCGACCGTTGTCGGGCCCGGCGCTGGAGTACGCCGCCAGCGACGTTCACCACCTGCTGCCGTTGGCAGATGAGCTGGAGTACCGGCTGGACAAGCTGGGCCGCGTCGGATGGGTACGCGAAGAGTGCGTGCGGATCGAGGCGCTGAGGCATCCGCCGGAGGAACCGCTGGAAACCGCGTTCCGGCGGGTGAAGGGATGGGAAACACTCAACCCAAGAGAAGCGGCAGTGCTGCAGGAACTCTACGCGTTCCGAGACGGGAAAGCGTGCGCATGGGACGTTCCTCCGACCCAGGCGGCGAGCAACGGCGACCTGCTGGAAATTGCGCAGTGCGGCGGCAGTCCGCCCCGAGGGGTCGGGGGGATGTTGGCATCCCGGTGCTACGGTGAGTTAATGGAAGCGATCGACCGGGGGATGACTGGACCGGAGGCACCGAAGCCGCCCAGACCGGATCGCGGTGGCGACTCATGGACGCCGGAGGGGAGAGAGCGTCTGAAGGCCCTGAAGCAATGGCGGACGAGGTTGAGCGCAGAGTTGGATCTGGCGGTCAGCCACATCTGGCCCACCACCAGCCTGGAAAGGATCGCACTGCGACCGGAGCGTCTGGGACACGAAATGAGCGGTGGCTACGGCGAAGTGAGGGAGTGGCAGCGAGAAGAGTTTGGGAAAGGTTTGAGCCAGCTGGTTGGCAACTGGGTTAACAGGTAGAGGCGACGAACCTGCGGGCTCGAATGGCTAGTGGAAGTTTAGATACCGGACAACTGTCCGAAGGACTTGGTGACCGCGGGATCGGCGTTCAGGCTGCCGGGTTCGTCGTTGTGGGCTGCATGAGCCTGTTCGTTTTGCAATGGTGGTCAGGGAGCGAGCATTTCCTGTACCATGGATTTGAAGTCCTGGTGACCAAGCTCTACTGGGCGTTCATCGTGCCTTTGGCCGCCACTTTTGACTGGATGAGAAAGATGTTTGAAAAAGGCAAAGCCATCCGCGAGGCGAAGAAAGCCGAAATCCTGGCGAAAGTGCGGGAAGAGGTGACCGAACAGGTGCGGGAACAGGTGACCGAACAAATGCGGCAACAAGTGACCGAGCAGGTGCGTCGAGAGGAGCACGAGCGCATCAAGGCACAGCTGGCAAGGGCCGGTGTTTCGCTGGCACCGGAGGTTGCTGCTCAGGTTTTCAGCACAAGCAGCGACGACGATTAGCGCTTGCTTCGGAGATCGTACCGACGTGGCCGGCGCCTGACAGCGCCGGCCGGTTTCCATCGGATCAGGTCAGGCGCCGAAGGTCATCAGCTCCTCACAGAAGCGGGCGGTGTTGAGGAGGTCGGGAACGACGACGTACTCGTCGATGGTGTGCATCAAGTTGGTGGACATGCCGACCACGACGCTCTCGATGCCGTGCAGGCGGAACACGTTGCCGTCGGTGCCGCCTCCGGAGGGACGAATGTCAGGCCGGAGGCCCATGTCGCGCATGACACGAGTGACAAGCTGTGCTGTCGCCTCGTTGGGATCCAGGCGATACATCTGGAACATCATCTCCAGGTTCTCGTTGATCTCGGCCTCGGTGTAACGGCCGCGGATGGTATTCACGGCGGCGACGAGCTGAATGCGCAAGAGTTCCAGGGACTCCATGTTCATGCTGCGGAACTCGCCGGAAACGGTGGCCTCCGACGGAACGGCGTTGCGCACGGTGCCGCCGGTGATAGTGCCCACGTTGAAGGTGGTCTCGTGGTCGATGCGGCCCTGGGGAAGTTCGGCGATGATGTCGCTGGCGATCCGAATGGCCGACAGGCCCTTCTCGGGTTCTACGCCGGCGTGGGCGCCCCGGCCCTTGATGTCGATGTCGAAGGCCATGTAGGTGGGGCTGCCGCCAGTGATGGAGTTCACCGGGCCGTTGCCGTCGAATACCACGGCCTCGGTGCTGGTTATCATCGAAAAATCGAGGTTAGACGCGCCCACGAGGCCAATTTCCTCGCCCCGAGTGAACACCACCTGGACGGGTCGTCGGGGGCGGCCGTCCTCATGCACGGTCTGGAGCGCCTCGAGGATGGCGGCGACGCCGGCCTTGCAATCGCCGCCGAGGATGGTGCTGCCGTCGGAGGTGATGCGGTCGCCGACCACCTGGGGCCGGATGCTGCGGCCGGGGTCAACGGTGTCCATGTGGGCTGACAGCAGGAGCGGATTATCCCCATCCTCGCGGGCGATGACGTTGCCGTGTTCGTCGCGAGCGACCTGGAAGCCGAGGTTGGCCAGCCGGTCGGAAACGTCGAGAGCGACGTCCCACTCCTCACCGGACGGGCTGTCGATGCGGACCAAGTCGCAGAAGTCGTTGATCAATCGTTCCTGGTTAGGCATGGCGTTCCTCGCTGGTGAGACGGTGCTGTTCGCACGTGTTCCGGTTTTCCTGTGCGCGGCTCCGCGGCTGGTGACGGCAAAACCGGGTAGGCGTATGCAGCGCAGTCAGGTTGCCTATTATATCGCGGGTAACTAGAATTACGATGCCATGTCAGGAGAGTTCAACATACGTCAGGCCGTGGTCGATGACGGGGAAACCATCACCCGGTTCAATGCGGCGATGGCATTGGAATCGGAAGGGATATCGCTGGACCGGGCGACGTTGCGGTCCGGTGTCGACGCCGCGCTGGTGGACGAAACCAAGGCCTTCTACCTGATCGCAGAGGCTGATGGGAATCCGGTGGGCCAGCTGATGGTCACCACGGAATGGAGCGACTGGCGCAATGGCTGGATCTGGTGGATCCAGTCGGTTTATGTCAAACCGGAAGCGCGGCGTCAAGGTGTGTACCGGCGGCTGTACGAGCGGCTCACGGACATGGCGGGAGCACGAGGTGACATCCGAGGGATGCGGCTGTACGTGATGCGCGAAAACCGGGTGGCAAAGCGGACCTACGAAGCTCTGGGCATGAGCCATTCCGAATACGATCTATACGAAACAGAGCTGTGAGCCTTCGGGAGAAGGGCATCATAGAGGTTCGCATTCTACGTCGGTCGGTTAGGGACCGAGAAACGCCCGGAATGCTTGCGAGTCACGACAAAACCACGACGGCCAACGGGCAGACGAGATGACCACAGGCGGCGATTTACCGACGGAATTCCACTATACGGCGCGGGGGCAACTGGCCCTTAGGGCGGGCCAATTGCACGCCGCTATCGACGATTTCAACCACGCGCTGGAAATCAACGATGAGTTCGCGCCGGCCTACTATTACCGGGGCCTGGCATACCGCAATGGCGGCGACCTGAACCAGGCGATCGCGGACTACACGAGGGCAATCGTCGCCGACCCGGAATATCCGGTGCCGTACTATGCCCGGGGCGTCGTAAGAAGGCACCTGGGGTACTACGAGGACGCAATCAGCGACTACTCGGCGGCCATCGAACTTGAGCCGGACGACCCCGATTACTACTATGCGCGCGGGGTGGCGCGGATTTCGCTGGGGCGCTACGAGGAAGCCATCACGGACTTCCTGGCGTGCGCGCGCATCAACCCGGACCACGCCAATGCCCAGTACAACCTGGGCATCGCGCACCGGGACACGGGCGACCGCGAAACGGCCCTTGCCTATTACAATCGCGCGATAGAACTGAGGCCGGGCGAGCCAGACTACCGGTACGCCCGGGGGAACCTTTACAGCGACCGCAGGGACTACGACGCGGCCATTGCGGATTACGACGCAGCCATCGCGCTGGTGCCCACGTTTGCCAACGCGCTCTACAATCGCGGGATCGCCAAGCGCAACCGGGGAGAGCCGACCGACGCCATCGCTGATTTCGACCTGGCGCAGCAGTGCGGCATGGATACGGCGACGCTGCACCACAACCGGGGAGTGGCGCGGGCGGATCTGGGCGATCACGACGCGGCGATCGCGGAGTATGAAACTGCCATCCAAAAGAACGCCGAACTGGCCGGCGTCTGGCTGTCAATGGGGAACTCAAAGGCAGCGTTGGGAGATTTCGCAACGGCCGTTGCAGCCTTCAGCCAGGCGATGGAACTGAACGACAACCTACCCGACGCATATCGGGGCCGTGGTCTGGCCAACCGCGCCCTGGGCAACGAAGACGCAGCAGCGGCGGACCTGATGGAGTACGCGCGGCGGACCAGCGGAAGCGCATGACGGCCGCCGATTCCTGGAAGGGACTGCGTGCCGGCGATCAAATCGGCAACCTGGAATACGTGGTTGATGAGCCAACCCTGGCCCAATACCGGCAGGGAGTGGGCGATGACGGTTGCTTCCCCAACATGATGGCGGAAGACTGCCGGGCAATGCTGGCCAAGAGCGGCAGCGGCGAAACGTTGAATACTGTGTGGCAGCGGTTCGATTTCATGCGGCCACCGATCATGGGGAGGCGGGTGCAGGTCGGCGGATGGGTGCGGGAAGTGGGGGAGAAATCCGGGAACGCCTGGATAAGAGCGGCGGCTTTTGCGGTGGACGAGATTGGAACCGAAATCCTGCGGTCGGAAGCTGCCTTTGTCATTGGCCGAGAAGCGGCGCTCCCACGGCAAAGCGCAGAAACGAAAGAGGTCGAACCGGTGACCGCGAACCTGGCCCGGGGTCGCGCCGGCGATTACGCTCACCTGGGAGAACTGCGGCTGCCGAATGGGGAGCAATTGAATGATTTTCGCAGGATGGCGAAAGCGATGGCTGGCGTCGATATGGCGCCGGATGGCAGTGGGCTGACTTCGATCACGGCGGGATGGCTGGAAAGCTTGCTGAGTATGAACTTCGGCGAGGACTTCCGCTGGGGCGGCCGGCTGTCGATTGCCCATCACGCAGCGGTGACCCCGGGCATGGAACTGCGCTGCGATAGCGTGGTGCTTGGGCACGACACCGACGTGACGGGCGTAGAGACGCGGCAGGTGGTGATGTTGGTTCGGAATGGGGACGGCTATCGCGTGGTCACGGCAGAGTCCGTGGTAAAGTCGCCGAGTCCGCTTCTCTTCTGATGCCGGCACTTGGCTCTGCGCAGTCACAAGGCCGCCGCCTGCCGGCGCGCCCAACTCAATGATATCGGGAAAGCTACGGAGGATTTATGCAGCAACGTGAGTCGCCCAACGTGCCCATGCCCGAGGACTGGCAGACGGGTCTGGCCATTGTGGCCCACCCGGACGACCTGGAGTACGGAGGGGCGGCAGCGATCGCGAAGTGGACCGCGCAGGGGAAACGCATCAACTACGTCATGGTGAGCCGGGGCGAAGCCGGGATCGACGGAATGCACCCGTCGGAGGTGGGACGGTTGCGGTCCCAAGAGGAGATCAACGCCGCGCGGGTCGTGGGGGTGGACACCGTGGAGTTCCTGGACCACACGGACGGAGTGATAGAGTACGGTCTGCCGCTGCGGCGTGATCTGAGCCGAATGATCCGCAAGCACCGGCCCGACGTGGTGATCACCATCAACCATCACCTTCAGTTCTTCAGCGGGCATCTGAACATGGCGGACCACCGGTGGGTGGGTCTGGCGGTGTTTGACGCCGCGCGGGACGCGGGAAATCGTTGGATATTTCCAGAACTCCTGGATGAAGGACTTGAGCCGTGGAACGAGGTGCGTTTCGTGGCGGTGTTCGGTGCGACGGTACCGACGCATGCGGTGGACGTATCGGAACACTGGGAGACGGGCCTGGCGTCGCTGCGGGAACACAAGGTGTACCTGAACAACCTGGGTGAAGTGGGGAACAGCCCCTTCGAGTTCCTGACGGCGCACGCACGGGAAGCGGGCGTCGGTTTCGGATGCCGGTATGCAGCATACGCGGAGTTGGTGCTGATCAACGAGTCATTCTGAAGCCATTGCGCCGGGACGCGCACGAATTTGCACGGATGAACAGGATGGAAAGGGAGCACAGAGCATGGCAGGATTCAGCGAACAATTGCGTGCAGAAGCGGAACCGATATGGCGGGCGATATTCCGGCATCCGTTCCTGAGAGAGATAAAGGACGGAACGCTGCCCTTGGAAACCTTCCAGTACTACCTGGGGCAGGACTACCACTACCTGGAAGGGTTCGGCCGGGCCGTGGCGATGACGCTGGCCAAGGCTCCGGACGCCGAACTGTTGCAGGATTTGGCGCACCGGGTGATGACCCCCGTGGAGCGGCCGCTGCACCATCAGTTGATTGAAGCAGCGGGGCTGACCATGGAACAAGTTGAGGGAGCCAGCAGGTCGCCGACCAACACCGCGTACGTCAACCACATGCTGGTGACGGCAGCGATGTACGGGCTGGGTCCCACGGCGGCGGCGTTGCTGCCGTGTCCGTGGACGTATCACCTGCTGAAGGATGAAGTGGGTCAGTCGGAACACCCGCTTTACGGGCAATGGACGCGGTTCTACGTCGAGGGGTTCCTGCAATCCAGCGTGGACGCATGGACGGGCTTCGTGGACGAGATGGCAGAGCGGGTCGGCGAGCAGGAACGGGAGGCGATGCGTTATGCCTTCATGGCAAGCAGCCGGTACGAGTACATGTTTTGGGACGCCGCCTACCGACGCGAGGGATGGCCCGTGTAGAGCCGTGCAGGCGGAGCCGAATCGAGATCGGCTGAAGCGGGGCGACGAACAATCTGGGAGGCGTTACATGCCATACGCAGACATCAACGGGACGCAGATGTTTTACGAGAGCCACGGCGAAGGGCCGGCGCTGGTGTTCGCTCACGGACGGGGCGGCAGCCATCTCAGCTGGTGGCGGCAGGTCTCGGTATTCCAGCGCGAACATCGCTGCATAACGTTCGACCACCGGGGATGGGGACTGACGCCCGGCTCCGGCGGGGAGCCGGAACCGGCTACATTCGTCGCTGACCTGGAGGCATTGCTGGATCATTTGGGGATCGGCCAGGCGACGCTGGTTGCACAGTCCATGGGTGGCGTGACGAGCCTGGGGTTCGCGCTGGCGCATCCGGAGCGGGTGACCGGGCTGGTGCTGGCGGACACCACGGGCGGGATCGGCGACCCGTCGGTGGTATCGCTGCTGGAGGACGTGCATCCGCCGGAGGACCCGCTGCGACGGGCGCTGAGTGACGGGTTCATCGACGGGCACCCGGAGCTGACATTCCTTTTCGGATCCATCGGGAGGATGAACCCGCCCATGCCGTTGAGCATCGTATCCGGGCTGTTCCGCAACCCGGCCGGACCGCAAGCGGCGGATCTGGCCGGCTTCGCGGTGCCGACGCTGCTGGTGGTGGGCGAGGAAGACCGAATCTTTCCGCCCAATGTGATAGAAGCAGCGCACCGCCTGATACCAGGAAGCCGGCTGGAGGTGGTCGCCGGGGCGGCGCATTCGACCCACTACGAGCAGGCGGAAACCTTCAACGGATTGCTGGCCGGGTTCCTCGCGGAGATTGGCATTGGCGCGGTGGGAGTAGCGGCTGACGACTAATGGGCTGATCCCAAATCGCGCCACCCAAAGCGTCAGGGGCGGATACTCATCCGCCCCTGGAATTTTCCGGTCGATCGCGGTGAATGGGACTAGAAAGGCAGGTGCTCCGCGATGTCGTTCTCAGTGCGGAAGGGGCCCCACTCGCGCGGTACGTTGAGCAGGCGGTCTTCCAGGTCGTCGACGCTGTTCTGGCCACAGTAGGCCATGGCGCGGTTGAACTCTTCGCGCAGGAGCTCCAGCATGTGGTGCACGCCCTCGGCTCCGTTGACGGCCAAGCCCCAATATAGGGGACGACCGACGGCTACGGCGCGGGCTCCCAAGGCCAGGGCCTTCAACACGTCGCTGCCACGGCGGACGCCGGAGTCAACGTACACCTCGGCCTTGTCGCCGCAGGCGGCAACGATCTCAGGCACCATCTCAATGCTAGAGAAGGTGCTGTCGAGCTGCCGGCCCCCGTGGGTGGAGACGAGCACGCCGTCGACGCCGTGTTCGACGGCGAGGCGGGCGTCTTCCGCGACGCGGATGCCCTTGAGCACCAACGGGAGATCCGTCAGGCTTCGGAGCCACTCAACCTCCTGCCAGGTCAGCGGCGGCGACTGGGGCATTTCCCAGCGCGGCGACTCGTCAGTGCCGCTGACCGCCGCCAACTGGTCCTGCTGTTCGCGGAAGTTGCCGAGTTCGCCGGGGCGCTCGTAGCGGTTGCGGATGTCGCGCTCCTTGGGGCTGGGCGCCGGCGTATCCACGGTGAGGACGATAGCCCGGAAGCCGGCAGCCTCGGCGCGCTTTACCAGATTCTCGGTAATATCGTAGCCGCGATGGTAGAGCTGGAACCACAGGGGGCCGGTGGCGGCCTCGGCAATCTCCTCCATACTGCAATTGGAAGACGTGCTGCACATCATGAGGGTATTGGACATGCCGGCGCCGCGAGCGGTGGCGCACTCGGCCTCCGGGTGGGCGTTGCCGTGTCCGCCGGTGGGGGCAATCATAACGGGGAAGCTGATGTCCTGGCCGAGGACTGTCGTGGAGACCTTGCGCTCGGTGGTGTCGCGCATGAAACGCGGGCGCAGGGTCAGCGCCTCGAAGGCGGAACGATTGCGGGCGGTGGTGATCTCGTCCATCGAACCGGCTTCGATGAACTCCCAGTTGTTGTGGGGCAGCACCTGCTTGGCCCGAGCCTCATAGTCGTAGAGGTTGATGGGGTCCATTCTCATGCTGATACTCCGGGGTTGACTCTATTCGAAAGGTCAACTGTTGGGATGGCGCAGATTAGCATCAGAGGTTGAGCCTGACAATAGCGTCAGCAACGTCGGGGAGCATTCGATACTCGTCAGCGTTATTGTCGAAAGACATAGGATGGGGGAGAGCCACGTTGTGAACACGGCGTATGCGTCGAACGGCGTGCCCCTGGGAAGAGAGTCGGCCTGACAGTTGGCGCACTGTCAGGTGCATTTCTTCCAGCAACGCCTGGCGGGAACGCACGTAGCCGGCGCTTTCGGCGACTCTTTTGTAAATTTCCCTAGCGTCATCGGCCAGGAAACCCCAGAAAGCACGGACATGTTCGATGGTCCAGCGACCTTCGGGAACCGCGGGCGCCGCGTCTAACTGTGCATCATTGGACGACTCCGCAGGCTCGGACGCCACGGATGTTTCAGTTGTATTACCAACAGGTGCAGCGACAGTAGCATCACCGACCGCAAGTCGCCGGATCGCAACGATCACATCATCGGCATCGCCTTCAAATGTCAGGGCAACCTTTACCATTGTTTTACCTCGCGGTGTCAGTTCCGCAACAAGTCTAACACATTATTACGAGGGGTCAACGCATCCTTTAGGTGTTTGGCGGGTAGACGACTGTACAAGTATCAAACCAAAAAGGCGGGTGTTGAACCCGCCCTTGAACAACGCTGGTCGGCAATACCGGATACGGTTATTCGCCTTCGTCGTGGGGACCAAAGGGGACGATGCCCGGAATCCACCACTTCTCCCAAGTCTCGTCGATACGCTCCTGGAAGAACTTGAGGTCATCTTCGGTGAGGTGCGCAAAGCGTCCCTGGCGCTGGAGGTAGTCAGTAACGGGCTTCCGGCGGCGAATGCCGCGGGCGATGGCGCGCGAGGGACCATTCAGGATCAGCTCACCATCGACGATTTCGTACTGAACCCAGATGCCGGTCTCCACGGCCAGCATCCCCAACTCGTGGGAGTACTTGGGATCGTAGTCCCATCCCTTGGGGCAGGGGTCGATGCTGTGGATGAAGGTGGGGCCGCCGATAGTGAGGGCGCGCCGGATCTTGTTGGTGAAGTCCGGCCCGTAGGAACCGCACGCGGTGGCGACGTAGCGCACGTCAGGATGGCCGGCGGCCAGCATGGGAACCGTGTTCTTCTTCCAGCGCCGGTTCATAATGCGGTGAACCTTGCCCGGAGGGGAGAAGGTGGAGTTGGCGCCCCATGGGCTGGAACCGGACACCTGGATGTCAGTGTTGGCGTAGGACTCGTTGTCGTAGCAGAGGATGAGCAGGTTGTACTCGTCGTGCTGCAGGGCTGCCGAGATGGCGGACAGTCCCATATCCACTCCGCCGCCGTCGCCGCAGAAGGCGATGACGTTAATGGGCTCCTCCTGCATCTTGCCCTTGCGCATGAGGGAGGCCAATCCGGCGGCGGTGCCGGTGGCAGCGGAGCCGCTGGAGCCGAGCTGGGTGTGCATCCACGGCACGACCCACGGGGTGCTGTAGTAGGTGGTGTTGGCCACGTACATGCAGCCGGTGCTGCCCACCACAATGGTGCGGGGGCCGGCGGCCTTGATCATCAGGCGCATCACGAGGGCGGATTCGCAGCCCTGACAGGTACGGTGGCCGGAGGTGAAGCCCTCGAACACCGGGATCTGCTTGACGCCCCTAACCTGGGGGAGTTCTTGGGTCATGGTAGTCATAGCGGCACTCCTATTCGCGGACACCGATCCAGGTGTTCTCTTCCTTGACATGTCCAGCGTCGATTGAGTCCTGGACCATGGATGTCATCTCTTCCACGTCGCGCACCAGAACCTCGCGGCCGCCGAGGCCGGCGATGAAGCTCTGCATCAGCGGGCGGTTATCCAGGGTGTACAGGGCGGAACGGATCTCGTTGAACAGCACGCCGCCGTAAGACGGCGAGCCGTAGGAATAGTCACGGTCGATGACGCCGACGGCCTTGCAATGGCTGAGGGCCTCGCGGATTTCATCGGTGGCGAAGGGACGGAAGAACTTGACGCGCACAAACCCAACCTTCTTGCCCTGCTCGCGCATCCGACGAACAGCGACGCGGACGGGCATAGCGAGAGTACCCATGCCGACCAGGACGATCTCGGCGTCGTCGGTCATGTACTCTTCGATGAAGGGGCTGGGGTCACCGCGACCGAAGAGCTGCTTGAACTCGTCGTAGGCTTCCTTGATGACGTCGCTGGTGCGGCGCATGGCGTCGTCGGTCTGGCGTCGGATCTCCATGAGCCAGTCCTCGTTGACCTGCGGGGCGACGGTGATGGGGTTGTCCGGATGGAGTTGCAGGCGTCCCCGGTCGTATTGGGGCAGGAACTGGTCAACCTGTTCCTGGGTGGGCACGTTGACGATGGCCTGGGAATGGGTGAGGAAGGAGCCGTCGCAGGAGATGGCAGCGGGCAAGAAGACTCGAGGGTCTTCCGCGACGCGCCAGGCCAGAAGCGCGGTATCCAACGCCTCCTGGGCGGTGCCGACCCAGTAGAGCATCCAGCCCAGGTCGCGGACGGCCATGGCGTCGTTGTGCTCGACGCCAAAGGCTCCCGGGTCGTCCAGGGCGCGGTTGCCGACCATTGCCACCACGGGGAGACGCAGGCCGGCGGTGACGGTAATGGCCTCGAAGGCGTAGAACCAGCCCACGCCGCTGGAGCCGCAGAAGGTGCGGGCGCCGACGGCGGAGGCGTGCTTGACGATTTCGAACTGGGAGTGCTCGCTTTCGGCGACGATGAAGTCGCAATCGAACGCGCCGTCGGCCTTGAGCTTGGACACGTACTGCATGACCGTGTCGTAGGGCCGGATGGGATAGGCGGTGATAACGTCGACGTCGGCGAGGGAGCAGGCGATGGCGATGGCCTCGCTGCCGCTGATGAGTTCCTCGCGCTCCTGGGGGAGCTCGGTCTGTGGAAGGGTTTGGGTGGCCATCAGTCATCGTCTCCGGTCAGGGCAACTTCGGATTCAGATTCGGCTTCGTACTTGCCCGGGCTGTGGTAGCCGTGGCTGCGTTCAGAATCCGCGTCGTGGGCTTTCTGGACCTCGATCAGCTGGGTCATCCACTTTTGATAGCCGTCCTTGTCGCGGGTCCAGTGCTCCCACTGGCTGTTGTTGTCGTTGAACTCGGCCTCGTTCACCATGGTGATGCATTCGGGCACCGGGCAAACCGCCTCACAGACGGCGCAGCCGCAGCAGGCTTCCATGTTGGCATCGTACAGACCATCGGGGGTTACGTCGAAACAGGTATCGGGGCACTGGAGCCAACACAGGGTGCACTTGATGCAGGTTTCGAAGTTTATGACCGGACGCATGGAGCGGGTGCTGAACTTCTTGAAGACGCTGTTGCGCGTGGGCTGGTAGCTGGTGTCCCCGGACGCGTTGGAGCGGATGGGGTCGTAGCCCTCAGCCAGGGAATCGCCGCGGAAGCCGGTGGGCTCGTCGATGCCCCGGATGACCAGACCGTCTTCCATGGAACGCCAGCCGAGCAGTTCGAAGGAGAAGGGCGTCTCGTCGTTGCCCTCGCCGGGCTCCACAGGGCGCTGGACGGTGCGATCAAAGGAGTTGCGGGCGGACGTGAGTTTCAAACCGCCCCAGCCCTGGTCGTCCAGAGCGGCCAGCATGGAGTCGAGGCTGACCAGCTCGGGGCAGACCTTGGCGAGAGCCCCGAGGATTCGGACGTCGGTGTGGTCGTCCTTGTACACCCAGAGACCGGAGAAGCTGGTGGTAGCGGGAACGATGGACAGGTTGTAGGCGGAGTCCTTCTGGTGGATGTCCTCAATGAGGGCATCGGCTTCCTGGCGGGAAGTCACAATCAGGGTTCCGCCGGGCTTGGTGAGGGCGTTGATGGGCTGCAAACCGTACCAAGCCCAGGACTCGATGCCCTTGCACATGGTGTCGTCAACGTTAATGGTGACGTCCACCTCGCGGGCCTCGTAGACGGCCAAGTTTTCCTCGAGTTCTTCGGGGCTGTCGGAAACGATGGCGAACTGCTTGGCAGGGATGCCGTTCCGTTCAGGGGAGTCGCCGTAACGACCAAAAGCCGTGCCTATTTTGCCTTCTTTACGGGCGGCAAAAACGATGGTGCGGACGATGTTCCGGGCCAGGGTTTTCTGGAAAATCCCCCGGTACACCACCTCCACTGCCACTGTGCTCATGTTGGGGAGGCCTCCTCGGTGATTGATGCGGCATTATAGCATGGGAGCAGCCTCGTGCCGGGTTATCGCAGGTATGATCTGATTGTCGATAATCCAGCGAGTGAGACCCAGAGCACCTGAGCTTTCTCCGAATTCACGAGAGTATATATCGGATGTTCGTAACGCCGGATTTGTTGACGACATCGTCGTTCAGAGTCAGTTGGTGGCCGTTGACCGTCCTGCGAGCCAACGCCCGTACTTGATCGTGTGGTATCTGAACCGCGAATCGTATCGAGTAGTCGTCCCGGAAAGCGACCGCAACCACGTAGTGAAAATTTTGTTGGTCTAGGTTTCGCATAGGGGTAAACGTCACAACGCCTGTTTGTTTTTGGCCACCCTTGATTTGATACCGTTTGGTTGCGCGCTCCACGCGGTATCCCGACCCCGCTGACGGCCTATGTTACACTTCCGGTCGATTTGCGCAGGAAAAGGAGCGTTTGGCGATGGCCCAACGAATGAAGGCAGGGGAGGCGGTGATCGAACTGCTTCAGCAGGAGGGCGTGAGCAAGATCTTCGGGATCGTTGGCTCGTCTTTCCTGGACGTGCTGGACCCGCTGTACGACCGCGACGACATGGAATTCGTCGGGGTGCGGCACGAGCAGGGCGCGGCGCTGATGGCCGACGGCTACAGCCGAATTGCCGGCGCGCCGTCGGTGTGCCTGGTGACCAACGGGCCGGGCGTGCTGAACCTCACCTACGGAATCGGGTCAGCTTACGTGGCGCACTCGCCCGTGGTGGTGCTGGCGCCGTCAGCATCGCGGGATCATCAGCACCTGGACTCGACACAGGAGTTCGACCAGGTAGCGCTGTTTGAGCCCATAACCAAGGCGAGCTTTGCCATCAACAAGATTGAGCGGCTGCCCGACGCGCTGCGACAGGCGTTCCGGATCGCCACATCGGGCAAGATGGGGCCGGTGCTGGTGGACATCCCCCGCGACCTGCTGCCGGGGGCGGAGGTCGACGTTGACCTGATGGCGCCCACGGCCTACCGGACCGGGCAGGGCCACTCCCGGGGCGACCGGGCGCAGGTGGAGGCGGCGGCTCAAGAAATACTGGCAGCGAAGCGGCCGGTGATCGTGGCCGGTGGCGGCGTGGAATGGAGCCTGGCGGACGGGGCGGTGGCCAGACTTTCGGAGTTGACGGGCGCGCCCATCGTTACCTCGTACGGGCGAGCAGACGCGGTGCCAAACGATCACCCCAACTACCTGGGCCATCTGGGGCGGTTGGGAGCGCAGGAAGCCATCGAAGCAATCAGGAACGCCGACGTGATCGTGGCGGCGGGGACACGGCTGGGACAGTCCACGACGTTCTTTGACAACCGATTTATTCCGGCCGACGCACGCATCGTGCACATCGAGATCGACCCCAAGGAGATCGGGCGGATTTATCCGATCACAGTAGGCGTTGAGGGCGACGTGGGCGCGGTGGTGGACGAGATCAACGGCATCGTCGCGGCGGCTGAATTGCGGCCGGATCCCGAGTGGATGCGACGGGTGGCCGGATGGAACGCGGCGCGCGCTGCCCGTCTGCAGGAGGAGGAGACGCTGAGCGGGGATTACATCAAACCGCAGCGAGTCTACGCCGAATTGCGCAAGGTGATGCCCCGCGACGCCATTATCGCTCTGGACGCGGGGCTGGCCCCGAATTTTGGGCAGGATCGGCTGAACTATTACCGGCCGCGCAGCCTGATTATGGCGCTGGACCTGGGAGGGCTGGGGTTCAGCTTCCCGGCATCCATCGGGGCGAACTTCGCGGCGCCGGAACGGCCGGTGGTGAATTTCAACGGCGACGGCGGGTTCCTCTTTAATGCCCAGGAATTCGAGACTGCGGTGCGCTACGGGCTCAAGAACATATCGGTGGTAATGAACAACGACTGCTGGGGATCGGAAAAGGCATACCAGAAGTACGCGTTCAACGAGCGGTTCGTAGGGGCGGACACGGTGAACCCTCGGTTCGACAAGTACGCGGAGTTGTTCGGCGGGACCGGATTTTACGTCGACCGGCCGGAGGACATCGCCGAGGCTTTTGCGCAGGCGTTGGCGGTGGACGGGCCGAGCATTATCGAGATACCCACGGATCCGGACGAAATGCCTCGGCCGGCGCGGCTGGCCGAGGTGCAGGCTCCCGGTTCCAGCGGGTGATGGCGATGGCTACCAACGAGATAATCAAGCCGGTTGACGTGGACATCACCGGAAGTTCCATCATCATCAACTGGGACGACGGGCACCGGGGGATCTACCCGCACCGGATGCTGCGATTGCGCTGTCCGTGCGCGTCGTGCGTCGAGGAGATGACCGGCCGGGCACTGCTTAATCCCGACTCGGTACCCCAGGACGTGCGGGCGCTGGACCAGATGGCAGTGGGGCAGTACGCGCTGCAATTCCTGTGGAGCGATGCGCACTACACCGGCATCTACACCTACCGGGCTTTGCGAGCCGCCTGCACCTGCATCGCGTGCAACGAGGCCAGGGCAAGGCAACCCTAACCGGCAGGTTGGCCAGCGTCGGGCTGCTGCGTTTCCCCTTCCTCGGCAGAGCGATTGCCGCGGAAGGTCTGTCCAGGGCGGTTCCTCAGCTTGGGCGAGGTGAAGGTGTCGGACTTGAACGAGAAGTTCGATATCTGGCGGCGGGCCGGTTTGCCGCACACCTTGCATTCGATGGGGTCGTCGGCGCGGGAAACGGGGCGGATGGACTCGAACTCATTGCCGCATTCAGGGCACCGGTACTCGTAGATTGGCATAGACACCTCCCGTCGGCAATTATATCCTAACCCAATTTTGCGTCAGAGACTGAGGACGGCATCATGAGCGATCAAGCAGCAGACGTAGTCATCATCGGCGGAGGAGCGGCAGGTTGCGCTGCCGCCTACTACCTGGCAATCAACGGGGTGAAAGCCACCGTCATCGAGCGGGAAGGTGTGGCCAGCCACGCGTCGGGATACAACGCCGGCGGGCTCAATCCCCTGGAAGGGCACGGCTGGCCGGAGCCATTGCAGCCGATGGCACTGCAAAGTTTCGCGTTGCACAAGGAACTGTGGGACGCACTGCCGTCGGAGACAGGTATCGACTACAACGGCCGGATCATGTCCATTCTCAAGGTGGCCCTGGACCCCGAGGATCTGGAAGACCTGCGGGCCACGCTGGAGACCTTCAACAGCGCGCCGGAGCCCGGATTCTCCGCCGAGTGGCTCGAGCGCGAAGATGTCCTAGCACTGGAACCGCGCATCACCTCTGAGGTCATCGCCGGCATCCGTGCGGTGGGCAACGGGGCATTGGACGGGCTCGAGTTCACGCAGGCGTTGGCGGCCGGGGCGGAAAGGCTGGGCGCGACAGTGATCGCGGGCAGCGCGGTTGGCTTCCGGCTGGGAAACGGCAGGGTGGAGTCGGTGGTGACCAACGACGGCGAAATCGCCTGCGGAGCGGTGCTGATCGCAGCCGGGCCGTGGTGCCGGACGGCGGAACAGTGGCTGGACATCGCCATTCCCGTTGACCCGTTGAAAGGACAGATCATCAGGGTTCGGCCGGACGGGCCAGGGCTGGACTACGAACTCATCGGCGGCGGCAGTTCGATGTACGCGAAGCCGGACGGGCTGATCTGGTGCGGCGCGACCGAAGAGGAAGTGGGATTCGACCTGTCGCTGACCAATGAGGCGCGAGACGACATCATGCGCCGGGCGACGCGCTTGATGCCGGCGTTGACCGCCGCGGAGCAGGTGCTGCACACCGCGTGCCTGCGGCCGGTCACGCCGGACTGGCTGCCCATCGTGGGACAGGCGCCGGGCTGGGATAACGTATACATCTGCACGGGCGGCCAGAAGAAGGGCATCCTGCTGGGACCGGCGATGGGCAAGGGGATAGCGGAGATCATGGCCTCGGGCAGCACCGACATCAGCCTGGAAGGGTGTGACCCGGCCCGGTTCTGACAGCGCGCCGGCTCTGGGATTCGCAATCGGTGAACGCGCTTTGCCCAACAATGACGATAACCGCTCACCAGGAAATCGACCGCGGAGCGTGTGGTGATGGCGGTGGTCTTCGCGGTAGCGGCGGTTTCGGCTTTTCTCATTCTCAGAGGGATAACGGTTCTCATCATGCTTGCGCACTGGATTGGACAGCGAACTGAAAAACTGCGGGCGCGTCAAAGGTCGGAAGGCCGCGCCGAAAGGGATGCAGAGTGGCAGAAGTGGTACCAGCGGCAGATTGACCGCGGCGTGGCGCTGGATGACCCGCCGCCGCAGCGAAAGAACCCGGATGACGAGGAGTGAAACCATGACTACAAACGGCGCTTCAGGCGCGTTGCGAGACATCCACGTGGTGGAGTTCGGGCAATATGTACCCGGACCAATGCTGGGCATGTTGCTGGCTGACCAGGGCGCGCATGTGATCAAGGTGGAGCGGCCGGGCGGTGACCCGGCTCGATCCGAACCAGCATTCGCCACGTGGAACCGGGGCAAGCGATCCGTGATCCTCGACCTGAAGACTGACGCCGGTCGCGAGAACGCGCGTCGGTTGGTGGCCAACGCGGACGTGGTTATCGAGAATTTCCGGCCGGGTGTTGCGGACAGGCTGGGGATTGGTTACGAGGAATTGTCGGCGGACAACCAGCGGCTGATCTACTGCTCATTGCCGGGTTATGGAGAAGAACATCCCAGCCGCAACGAGCCGGGCTGGGATCCGGTAATCAGCGCGGAGACGGGGTTCTACCCCGAAACGGCGGAGAGCGATGGCGAACCACTGTTCACGCCGCTGCCCATTGCCAGCACCTTCTCGGCGCTGCTGGGTTCGGTCTCCGTGGCCATGGCCATCAACGCGCGGGACAAATCCGGCAAGGGGCAACGGATCGAAGTGCCGCTGCATTCGGCGATGTTCACCGCGATGGGCAGCCGGATCATCAAGTTCAACAACTACGAGTACGTGGACCTGTTCGACTTTCCGCGCACGGTGATGTCGCATCCGTACCAGTGCGCCGACGGCCGGTGGGTGTACCACCACGGGATGTTCGAGCGGTTCGCGCGGCAGACGCTGACGGCGGCGGGAAAGACCGAATGGATCGAGGAGGCCACCTCGCTATTCGGTCGTCCGGTTGACGCGGACACGCTGGCGTTCTGGCAAGACCGGTTCGCCGAGATGTTCAAAGAGCGAACGGCGTGGCAGTGGGAGGCGGACATCAACGCGCAGGGTGGAGCCTGCACGGTTTGCAAGACCGTGGACGAGTGGCTGGTGCACGAGCACGCCATCGACGCCAAAATGGTGGTCGACGTGGAGGACGCCGAGCATGGCACGATGAAACAGCCGGGCGTACAGGTGCGCCTTCGGGGAACGCCGGGCGCGATCCAGGGTCGGGCTCCGAAATTGGGTGAACACAGTGACGAGGTGCTGGCAGAGTTGCAAAGCGCGCCGGCCCGGGCAACCGCCAGCAACGGACACGGTGCTGTGATGTCCGCACTACAGGGGGTACGGGTGCTTGACCTGTGCATTATCCTGGCTGGCCCGACCTGCGGCCGCACGCTGGGCGAGTTTGGCGCCGACGTGATCAAGATCGACGACCCGACGCGCATCCTCGATCCCGTTGGCTACATCGACGTCAACCGGGGCAAGCGCAGCATCATGCTCAACCTCAAGACTGAGGAGGGCCGGGGCGTTTTCTGGAAGCTGGTCGAATCGGCGGACGTGATCGTTGAAAACAACCGCAAGTCGGCGGTGGAACGGTTGGGGTTGGGATACGAGGAAGTCAGGAAGGTCAAGCCGGACATCGTGTACGCATCGCTGAATGCTTTCGGCTACGACGGGCCGTGGTCGGAGCGGGCCGGATGGGAGCAGTTGGCGCAGGGCACCAGCGGGATGCAGGTGCGGCGCGGCGGAAGAGACGGCAAGCCGATGCTGGCGCCCTACGCGGTGAATGACTACGGCACGGGCCTCATGGGGGCCTACGCCGTGGCGCTGGCGTTGCACGAAAGGAACCGGACCGGCAAGGGCCAAGCGGTGGACAGCGGCCTGGCTTTGACTGCGGGCATTTTGCAGTCGCCTTACTTCCTGGACTACGAGGGATATCAGCGCGAGGATGTCGAGGGAGTTGACGCGCGCGGGTACTCGGCAGGTTCGCGCTTGTACCAGGCGGCCGACGGATGGCTGTATATCCACTGTCCGGATACCGCCACATACGGATCGTTGCTGTCCGCGCTGAATTTCCGGGACATCCACCATGACAGCGAAGCCATCGCCGAGGTGATCCGCGGCCAGACCATCGAGCATTGGATGCAGGAACTGCGACCGCTGGGAGTTTCGGTGTCGCCAAACCTGACGATGGAAGACTACCGGCACGACCCGGTGGTGCGCGATGCGGGTTTCGTCGTGACGCGGGACCACACGGTATGGGGCAGCGTGGACCACTCCGGAACGACGGCACGGCTGTCTGTAACGCCCCCGAGGCTGGGGCCCCCGGCTCCGTGGTTTGGGATGCACACGGACGAGATCCTGGCGGAAGCGGGATACTCGGCGGCGCAGATCGAGGCGCTGAAAGCTTCGGGAGCGGCGGTGACGCGGAGCCCATAGCCTAAACAACCGTGCGGTTCTGATCGCAAACCGTCATTCCTGCCGTCGCGGGGATGGCGGTTTGGCTTTGGAAAAGAGTTGATTCTCGGTGAAACTGAACTTCGGGCCTATATGGCGATTTTGGTCTGGCAATGAAAGCCGGTGGCTATTGGCGGCGGTTTTAGCGTTTGTGGCGACAGCGTGTGGCGCAGGGGGCGAGTTGCCTCCGACTCCGGCAACAGTAGAGCGGCCGACGCCGACTGCGGAACAATGGCCGACTGTCACTCCGCCGCCAACACCTGTTCGGGGGACAGAGTATCAGCGGATGCAACCTGACGATATGGAAATCCGCTTAGTGCAAAAGGCGAACGATGCACTCGGATATCCAATCTGGGAGGCTGACACAACCTTTCCCGCGTTAGAGCTCAGTCATACCCCTTACAACGCTTGCACTCTTCCTGGTGATCATCGGGTTGACTGGCAACCTGGAAGGATAATGGTTTACGTCCATCAGTTGGTCGGCTTTCCTGATGGCGGATGTCCCTCAGGCCGGCGCGACACCATACTTCAATACATCGCACTGGACAGGCTGGCGAATGGCGATGAGGTTTGGGTGAATGGGGAGTATTGGTTCCGCGCAACCAACGTGTTTTGCCGCGATTATCGTTATGGCAGCTGTCCGGTTGGATGTACGGCGGTGTGCAGATCGAGTTCCCCTCCGGGTGCTCTCTTTCAAACGGCTGATTGCGGTGGAGAGCATAGTTGTATGCCGCCATTCAGGAAGGGTACCCCTGAGCCGCACCAGAAGTGATCATCTCGGTCAAGGGATGCGCTGCTTAGCTGGGCATTGGCAGAATAACGAGGGCAGGCAGCGCCTGCCGGCGATGACCAGTTTGGCCGACTTGCTGCGACTGAGCATCAAGTGTGCTGATGCAATCCAATGCCGGCCCGTGCTAAACTTGGGTCAACTGCGCCCGCCGGAGGTAGAGGTATGTTACGCATCTACAACACCCTGACGAAAAACGTCGAGGAGATCCGGCCGATGACGCCCGGCAAGGTGTCGATGTACACCTGCGGGCCCACTGTGTACCGGTATGCGCACATCGGGAACCTGCGCACGTACCTGATGGCCGACTGGATCCGACGGATCCTGGTGGCCGACGGCAACGAGGTCTACCACATCAAGAACATCACCGATGTGGGACACATGCGCCAGGAACTGGCGGAGGCCGGCGGCGACAAGATGATCATGGCCGCGCTGGCCGAAGGCAAGTCGCTACAGGAAATCGGCAAGTTCTACGCGGATGTTTTCTGGCAGGACGAGGAACGGATCAACATACTCCCGGCGCACGTGTTTCCCTGGGCGTCGCATCACATCCCCGAAATGTTGGAGATGGTGGGCACGCTGATGAACAACGGCGCCGCGTACGAAGCCGGCGGCAACATCTACTTTGACGTGAACAGCTATCCCGAGTACGGGAAGCTGTCGCGCAACTTCGGTGGCGACCTGCTCGAAGGAGTGCGCGCCGAGGCGGACCCGCTGAAGCGTGACCCGAGGGACTTCACCCTCTGGAAGGCGGCGGAACCGGGTCGTGACGTGAAGTGGGACAGCCCGTGGGGCGAAGGGTTCCCCGGCTGGCACATCGAGTGTTCGGCGATGGCGCACAAGTACCTGGGCGAGAAGTTCGACATCCACACGGGTGGTGTGGACAACGTGTTCCCGCATCATGAGGACGAGATCGCCCAGAGTGAGGGCGCCTTCGGACAGCAGCACGTGAACTACTGGGTGCACGGACAGCACCTGCTCGCGGACGGAGCCAAGATGGCGAAGTCGGCCGGGAACGTGTTCCTCATCGAGGACCTGTCGACGCGCGGATTCGACCCCCTGGCCTTCCGATACCTGTGCATGACGGTGCGGTATCGACACCGGATGAACTTCACCTTCACGTCGCTTCGCGCGGCGGAGAAGGCGCTGACCGGCATGCGCAACCGCATCTGGGTGTGGCGCAACATGTCGGGGAACGGCTCGGGTCACCACGCCCTGAGCGCCGAAGGCCAGGAATGGAGCGGCAAGTTCTGGGATGCGGTACACAATGACCTGGACCTGCCCACGGCGCTGGCGATCACGTGGGCGATGGCGCGGTCGGAGCTGCCGGCGGCGGACAAATTGGAGCTGATCCTGGACTTTGATCGCGTCTTTGGCCTGGATTTGGACCAGGTGCCGCAGCAGTACGAGATCGGCACGCAAAACAGCGAGTTCATGGAGCGTAGGGCTGCGTTGCGTCAGCAATCAGCGTATCGCGACGCCGACGCGCTGCGGTCGCAGATGGTGGAAGGCGGGATGGTCGTTGAGGACACCGGGATTGCGACTCGTGTGCGCCCACAGACGCCGCTGGAACTGCAGGCGGCGCGGTGGCCGTCAGTGTCCGCTTCAAGAGAAGTGCCTTCGGTGCTGGACGAGCCCGACCTGTACGACTTCACGTTCCTGGTTAACGCGTACGACTACGTGGACGACGTGCGGCGGTGCGTTCAGGCGGTGCTGCGACATACCGGCGGTGCATCGGTGGAAGTCGTCGTGGTGGACAATGGATCCACAGACGGCACGGCCGAGTACCTGGAGGAGGCGCAGGCAGAGCATGCGAACGTTCGGGTCATCCACTGCGACCACGTGGTGGGGGATGCCGCCGGCAAGAACATCGGCCTGAAACAGGCGCGGGGGAGATATATCGTGCTTCTGGATGCCTCGACTGAAATAGTCGGAGATATCCTTTCTCCGGTGGCGGAGCACCTGGCAGACCATAGCATCGGGGTGTTCGGCCCTTATGGATTGACGACCGATGACATGCAGCACTTCCACGAGGAGGTGAACCGGGGAGACGCGGACGCGATGCAGGCGTACTGCATGGCGTTCCGCAGGGCCGACCTGCTCTCTGTGGGGCTGATGCACGAGTCGTTCCGGTTCTACCGCAACCTGGACATCGACTACTGCTTCCAGTTCAAGAACGCCGGCTACCGAGTGGTATGCGACAGCAGCCTGCCCCTGGTGCGTCACGAGCACCGCCAGTGGGAGGAGCTGGAGGAAAACCAGCGGGACGAACTGAGCCGCAAGAACTTCGGTCGGTTCCTCAAGCGGTGGGGTGGTCGTCCCGACCTGCTGATAAACCCCAACGCTCGTGGGTTCGATACGGGGTTCCGACACTAGTCCGCGGCAACCAAGAATATGACCACCACATCAGTACAAGACCGCGTTGACGAAATTTTTGCCGATGCCCGGCAGATGTATGCGCAGGCTGTTGAACGGCTGGAACAGAACGACATCCGCGACGCCGCTGAGAAGGCATGGTGCGCCACCAAGCGGGCCACTGATGCCCTGGCGTTGTCCCGCACCGGAGAGGAACCTCCCAGCACTCACGATACTACTGAGGCGCTCCTGTCCCTCGCTCGTCAATCCGACGCTTACGAAACGCTGGTCGGGCGTTACTTCACCAGGATCAGCTACCTTCACGGCACCTGCTTCTACAGCGGGATTTGCGGCGCGGACGTCGAGCGTCGTATCAGGGAGACCGACGCCTACATTGCTGACGCCGCGGCGCTATCTGCCGGATAGCCTTAGCCAGCCAAATGACAATGCCGCTCGCTCGATACTCACGGGACGAAACTCCCCATGACCACCGCTACACTTCAAGACCGCGTTGACGAAATCTTCGCCGACGCTCGCCTGATGTACGATCAGGCTGTTGAACGGCTGGAGCAGAACGACATCCGCGACGCGGCGGAAAAGGCCTGGTGCGCCACTAAGCGCGCCACCGACGCTTTGATCCTCGCTCTCATGGGAGAAGAGCCCGGGCCTACCGGATTTACCAGCAACTGCCTGGACGACTTGGTGGAATCGGGCCGCGCACCCGCCTCCCTTCAGGGACGGTACTACAGCCGTCTCAGCCAGCTGCACGGGGCTTGCTTCTACACCGGGGCGTGCAACCGGTACACGGAGCGGCGAATCCGGGAAACCGACGCCTATATCGACGACGCGGAGGCTCTTTCCAACGGATGAACGCCCGACACTTCATCGGCGCAACGAAAACGGGGCGGGTTTGAGACCCGCCCCACGATTTCTTGCAATAGACTGTGGGTTCCCGCTTTCACGGGAACGACGGGGGTTTGTCGCTATCCGCGGCCGAACCAATCGGGGTGGACGGCCTGCAGGCCCAGCTGCGGCCAGGCAGCGGGCGCGCCGCACTTTTCGAGGCGCTCTTCCAGGGGCAGGGAATCATCCCAGTAGTAGGCGATGATGCGGCGGCCGTTCCAGTCGCTGGCATCGTCGGATGCGATCCAGACGACCGGCGCCTGCATGACCTCGGGCTGGATGAGCGCGTCGGCCGTGGCGCCCTCGGGCGGCAGGACCATGTTGGTGGCGGTGGCGCCGCCGGGGGTCAGCACATTGGCGGTGACGCCGGTGCCCTCGAGGTCCTGGGCCATGATGGCGACGAGGGCCTCGTGTCCGGCCTTGGAGGGCCCGTAGGGCGCGCCGCCCTTGCGCCACATGGTGTCCATGCTGGTGGTGACGCCGATGATGCGGCCAAATCCCTGTTCCATCATGTGGCCGGCCACGGCGTTGGCCATGAGGAACGGGCCACTGAGGTTGACGGAAATCACGCGCAACCAGGCATCGGGAACGATATCGAAGAATCCGGTGCGGCTGCCGGACGCGCTGCCGCCAAAGCCGGCGGTGCGGGGATTGATCCCGGCGTTGTTGACCAGAATGTGGAGCCCGCCCATTTCGCCGATGGTGCGCTGGACGGCGTTCTGCACGGAGTCGGGATCGGTGACGTCGGCGATGATGGGCAGTACGCATTCGTCGCCGCCGATCTCGCGCAGGTCGTTGGCGGATTGGTCGAGCCAGTCCTCGTTGATGTCCAGCATGGCGACTCGAGCGCCGGCCCGAACCAGGCCGGTAGTGATAGAGCGGCCCATGCCGATGGGGCTGGCGGCGCCGGTCACGATGGCGACGCGGCCATTGAGGGTTTCGGAGCGGGTAGTCATGGAGGTCACCTCTGGGGTTCAGGCGTGGGTTTGAAAGCGCAACGATGATAACCCCTGGTGCGGGAGTTGTTAAGGGTGAGCGATGCGACCGTCCTTGACCGGAGCATAGGCCAATGCTAAATTGGCCGCCGTGTTTCGTTGCTGATATTACGATTTTCGTCGCATGGAACAGGGATGATTGAACTGGCCGAACGGGTGCTGAACGGCGAACTGCGCGCGCTGTCGCGGGTGCTGACGCTGCTGGAGCGCGGCGATCCCACGGCAGCAGATGCGATGGCTCGTCTGGATCCGCATACCGGAGCCGGGTACGCGGTGGGGATCACCGGCCCGCCGGGGGTGGGCAAGAGCACCTTGGTGGACCGGCTGGCGGAACACCTGCGGGGTCAGGGCAAAACCGTGGGCATCCTTGCGGTGGACCCGACGAGCCCTTTCACCGGCGGGGCGCTGCTGGGCGATCGCATTCGGATGCAGCGGCACTACCTGGATGACGGCGTATTCATCCGCAGCGTGGCAACGCGAGGGCAATCCGGCGGGCTGCCGCGTATCGTGAAGAGCATGGTGCGGGCCCTGGACGCGGCCGGAAAGGACGTGACGCTGGTAGAAACGGTGGGGGTGGGCCAGACGGAACTGGGCATCATGGGGGTGGCGGATACCGTGGTGGTCGCGATGACGCCAGAGTCGGGCGACTCGATCCAGACGCTCAAGGCCGGTGTGATGGAGATCGCCGATCTTTATGTAATCAACAAGGCCGACCGGGACGGGGCCAACCAGCTGTCGGCGGCGGTGACTGCGATGCTCCAGCTGTCAGACCTGGGAGACGGGTGGAACCCGCCGGTGCTGCTGACCCAAGCCTACGCCAACGTGGGGATCGGCGAGCTGTGGGAGGGTGTGGCGGCGCATCGGGATTACCTTGCCGACACGGGTGGGCTGGAAAAACGGCGTGCCGAAAGGCGCCGGGCGGAGTTCCTGGAAACGGTACAGGAAGAACTGTACCGACGGATCACGGAGCGGTTGGCAGACGATGCAAAGTTGGGTGAGCTGCTAAAGCAGATAGACGGGAAGGCCGCGGAGCCCTACGGGGCAGCGATGGGGTTGCTGGCGGCGGATGACGGATTGGAGCGACTGCCGGGCGACTCGGCGGCGGTTTGAACGGGCGAGCGCGACGACGGCTGTTACAATTATGGAAGACCGGGTCCGGCGGCGGATTGATGACAACTCGTTGCTGGCGTCGGTCGCCGGGGTTCCCCTGACACGGATGGCGCGTATCGGCCTGTTCTTTGTGTGGGCCGGATTCTGGGCAGTGCGCGTTCTGCTGACCGACGCGTTGGCTCTGCTGAATCAGTTCCAAGTGAAACCGATTCTCTTGGAACTGCTCGGTCAAAATGCCTTTGACCAAGGGTTCAGCATCTGCATGGTATGGTTGACTGTAGAAGTGGCGGCCATAGCTTGGGCAACTCTAAAGACGGGAGCGAACATGCTGATTGCGAAGACAACGCCCAGCCTCAGACAGCAGGTTGCGGAGACATTGACTATTGAACAACTGGAGGCCATCCTGGAACGCAAGCGCGAAAAGGAACGGCGAAAGAAGGAAGCCAAAGCAAACGGCAAAAAGGGCTGACCCTTGCGCCGGCTGTCGAGTTGCCGGCTCGCGTTTAACCGCACAACCGACGGATTTCCGCTCTCACTTCATCACGGATCCGAAAGTGGCTGAGCTGGCCATTGAGCGTCCTGCGGGCTTTTGCCGTGAGAATATCCCAAGATACAGCTCCGTCCCAATCCACCTTGCGCACGTACCCGTAATGTTCAAATTCGTCGCCTGTTGCAAGGTCAACCCAAATAACAGTTTTGTGATCGGCGTCAGATCTGACAACGCCGATGTGGCACAGTCTTCGCTGCGGGTCCACAGTGACGAAGGCATTGCCAACGCGAACCTCACATGAAAACCGGCGAAGCATGCCAACTACATTGGGACGCGCGCCTGCGCTCTCGTATGGGTAGGTCTCATCCAAGCGGTGCCGAACATTCTCTCTGGTATCTGTGCGGGATATGGGACCAACTTCGCCCCATCCAAGATAAGCAACCCTTCCTTCCAGAAAACGGTGCAGGACGGTGCCGTTCCGTCCAGCACGGATCATCCACATTCTGTCGCTTGAGGCTACCATAGGATTATAACTCCCCTGCCCGTGCAACGGGGCAACCGCCATGGTTGCCCCGGTTTATTTTCGTTGTGGGATGCGGAGGTCCTAGCTGCGGTTTTCGTTGTCCGCCGTGGTTCCATTGCCCGTGTTAGCGCGGTTGTTGCCGCCGTCGGGCGGGTTCATGCCGCCCATGCCGAGGAAGGGCGACAGCATGGAGGTGAACTCCATGGGGAAGATGAACTTGGTGGATGGGCTCTCGCCCAGGGACTTCAGGGTGTCGAAGTACTGGAGGCTCATGGTGCGGGCGTCCACGGTGCTGGCGACGCTGAAGATACGCTCCAGGGCGGAGCTGAAGCCCTCCGCACGCAGGACCTGGGCCTGCTGGTCGCCTTCGGCCTGAAGGATCTCCGATTCGCGCTGGCCCTGCGCCCGCAGGATCGCGGACTGGCGTTCGCCCTCGGCCAGGTTGATCGCGGCCTGGCGCTGGCCCTCGGACTCGGTGATCTCCGCAGTGCGGATGGCGTCGGCGGACTTCTGCCGCTCCATGGCCGCCTTGACGCCGGGAGGCGGGTCGACCTCGTTGATCTCCACCTGGGAAACTTTGACGCCCCAGCGGGTGGTGACTTCGTCCATGCGGATCTGCACGTCGTCGCGAATGCGCTCACGCTCGGACAGCGTGGTCGCAAGGTCGAGGGAGCCGATCACGGAGCGCAGGGTGGCGAAGGCCAGGTTGATGACGGCCGCCTCGAAGTTCTGGACTTCCAGCACAGCGCGGTCGACCTGGTCGTCCATCACGCGGTAGTAGATCACGAAGTCCATGTCCACCACGACGTTGTCGGCGGTGATGTACTTCTGAGTGGGCACGCGGGTGACCCGCTCGCGTAGGTCGACCTTGGTGCCGTGGTAGAGGATCGGGATAAGGAAGCGCAGTCCGGGCCCTCGTGTTCCTATGTAGGTGCCGAATCGTTGGACGACCATGCGCTGATACTGCTGGACGACGACAATCCCTGCGGCCATGTTGGTGCCTCCTTATCGGATCGGCGTGTTCTGGGCTATCGAGTTCATTCTAGCATCATTCCTGGCCCTCAACGGCGGCGGGCCCGCCTTCTGCCTCCACAATCAGCAACAGGCCATCCACGGCGACCACGCGGACACGACGGCCGGCCGGAATGGTGAGGCCGTCATTGCTGACGCTGGACCAGGTTTCGTCGGATAGGGCGACCACACCCCGCGGGTTCAGCGAGGATGTAACCACGCCGGTTTGCCCGACGAGGTCGCCGGGCGAACTCCGGCCGTCGCTGCCGCTGCCTCCACCTCTGCCGGCCCCGCCGCGCCGTCCGGTGCGGGACATGATCACCTCGTAGGCGAGATAGCCGGCGGCGGACAGCAATACTCCACCGACCCCGACCAGCACCCAGCGGTTCACCGACACGGCGGGAAAGCTGGGGGGAGAAATGCGTCCGCCGCCGAAGTCGCCAAACAATAGCAGACCCCCAACGACGAGGCTCACCGCTGCGCCAATACCTAAAGCGCCGAACCCGGACACGAAGATCTCCAGAGCGGCCAACACGATGGCCAGGAGGATGAACGCCACACCAGCCCAGTTGAAGGGGAGATTGCCCAAGGCCAGAAAACCGAGGCCCAGGCAGATGATGCCGGCGACGCCAGGGCCGATGGCGCCAGGGGTGAGCATCTCGAACACAAGCCCGAGGCTGCCCAAGGTCAAAAGCAGGAAGGCGATGTTAGGGTTCGAGATAAAATCGACGAAGCGCTCGCGCCATTGCATCTTGATTTCCTGAACCTCGGCGTCGGCCAACTCCAGAGTTTGCTCGCCGGCGGTGGTGACTACCGTCTGGCCGTCGAGGGCGACGAGGAGCGCCGGGATGTCGTCGGCAATGAGGTCGATGATTTCCGCCTCAAGGGCTTCGCTGGCGCTGTAGGAGGCGGCGGAGCGGACGGTTTCCTCCAATGCGTCGGGGTTGCGGCCGCGCTCCTCAGCGATGGCACGGATGAGGGCGGCAGCATCGTTGGTGACCTTGTCGGCCAGGGTCTCGCTGATCTCCTCACCGGTGCCGGATACGGGTGTGGCGGCGCCGATGTTGGAGCCGGGGGTCATGGCGGCGATGTGGCCGGCCGCGGTGATGAACGTCCCAGCGGAGCCGGCCTGGGCACCCCGCGGCGAGACGAACACGGCGATAGGCGTCGGCGAACCGAGGAGGATCTCGACGATCTCCCGGGTGCTGTCGTAGAGGCCGCCTGGGGTGTCCAGGCCAATTATCAGCAGCTGAGCGCCGGTTTCGTTGGCGCGGTTCACGGCCCGTTGGATCACGCGGACCTTGACCGGGCTGATGGTCTTTTCGATGCGGAGATTGAAGACGGTGTCCGCCTGCGCGCCGACGCTGTCGTCAGATGCGACCAGGCCGAACACCCCGAGGGAGATGAACAGGGCACACATCGACACCACAGCCCACCGTCTTACGAATGGGCGGAGTGTATGGCGGTTGATGACGGCGGACAGCATGGCAAGGTTCCTGGGTTTATGATCGGGGGCGCTGGGTGGTATGTCAATCGGCCGGTTTGACTAGGGTCGGCGGCTGCCCATACAATGCGGCCACTTTAACCGCCCAACAGGAGCGACGATTCCCATGGACTACCAGCACATTCTGTCAGATAAAGAGCGCGTCTCCAAATGGGAGGGCAGCGGTGACCGGCGTCGCGAGGTGGTGGGGCATGTCGCAGTTCTGACGATGAACCGTCCGGAAGTGCTCAACGCTATGAACCGGCAACTGACGGAAGAACTGCACGACGCCGTGCGGTGCGCCAACGAGGATCCGGAGATCGGGTGTATCGTCATCACGGGCGCGGACACGCACCCTCGGGTTCCCGCATTTACGGCCGGCGGTGACATTCACGAGCAGCGGGAAGACCAGGCGGCGCTCAATGCGGGAACGCTGACCCGGGACGGCATGGACGAGCGCGCCACCCGCCGGCAGCGCGGCGGGTACGAGGTCAGCGCGTCGGATAAGCCGGTGATCGGGATGATAAACGGGCTGGCCTACGGCGGCGGGGCGGTGCTGTCGTCATCGCTGGACATCCGGATCGGGTCGGACGCGGCGCGGTTCCGGTTCCTGGCAGCAGCGTACGGACGGATCAACTCGACGTGGACGCTGACCAACCAGGTGGGCTGGCCGCAGGCCAAGGAATTGCTGTTCACCGCGCGGATCGTGGAAGCGGAAGAGGCCTACCGCATCGGGCTGCTGAACCACCTGGTGCCGACCTACCGTTTGCGGCAGAAGACCATGGAAGTAGCCACTGAGATCGCCACCAACGACACGCCGTCGGTGATCGGGATCAAGCGGCTGTTGCTGCAGCACAAGGGCGAGAGCCTGGAGCAGCAGTGGATGAACGAAAAGGACTTCACCACCAACGTGCTGCGGGGCACTCTGGCGGAAGAGGCGTTCCCGGATTTCCTGGCCCGACGGGGACGACCGGTACGTGGAGCGTAGACCAAACTCTTCGAGCAGATGCAAAAAGCCCTCCCCGAGCGTGGGGAGGGCTTTACTTTATTGGTGACCGTGGATTTCAGCGAGTATTGCGGCGGCGGTGCTCCGGGTTTTCGTTCAGTTCCGCCGTGTCTCCGCTCCACCGTTTATTGCCATCGGCGTCGATGATGGTGTAGGCGACGGGAGACGATGATGGAGGACAGTCGCCGGGCATGGCGTAGTTGAGGTAACGACTGGTCAGCGTGTTGGCGATGGGCTGGAACGGGGACAAAACACGGGTCACCAAAGGCTTGTCCAGAACATTCACGAGGACCCGGTTCACTCGCTGCACACTGCTTTCAATGATCGGCATAGTCCCTCCTCGGCAGTTGCCCGTGTCAATGTTCGCAACTTCTATTGTACGCGATCAATCGGAGACACGGTTTCCGGCGTCGTCAACACCGTAACGTTCTTCTAACCGGCGCAGACGGGCTAGAACGTCTTCTTCCTGAAATTGCGAACGCAGAGAAGCTAACTCGGCTTCGGCCCGTTCGGCTTTTTCTCGCCACCATTTAGCATCGTCTTGAGCACTTTTGGCCTCAGCTTTGGCGCTGCTGGCCTCGGCCTTGGCGCTGCTGGCTTCCACCTGGAATCGGTCAGCCCGTTTGCGCTCCTGGTCCACTCGGTTATCCCGCAAAAACGCCAGCACCATTATCACACCTCCCATGGTCACGCCGGACAGGTTGGCGAAAAGTTTATTCAACGGGTGAATTTCCGGGAACGAGCCCTCCAGCAGCTGCAGCCCAGTGGAGACCAATGATCCCGTCAGAACTATGGCAAAAGCCAGAACGTAGAACTTTACGTTGTTCCAAATCACAGGGCTACATCATATCACTAGGCATCCAACGTCCCCTTAGTGCTGGGAACCTGGCCGAGGGCCCGCGGATCGGGTTCGACAGCGTCGCGGAGGGCGCGAGCGAGGGCTTTGCACAACGCTTCGGCCTTGTGATGGGGGCTGACGCCAGCTAGCACCTGAGCGTGCAGATTGATGCGCGCCTCGATTGCAAAGGACTCGAGGAAGTGAGCCACAAGGTCTCCGGACAACGTCTCCACCATGACGTCGTTAAGGGTGGTGTCCACGGCGACGTAAGGCCGGCCGCTCCAGTCGACGGCGACCATCACCAGCGTCTCGTCCAGGGGGACGATGGCGTGTCCCATGCGACGGATGCCGCGCGGCTCGCCCAGGGCCTGGCCGAAAGCGCGGCCCAGCATGATGGCGGTGTCCTCGACGAGATGGTGCCACCCGACGTGAGTGTCGCCCTGGGCTTTCAGGGTTATGTCGAACAGGCCGTGGCGGGCGATCTGGCTGACCATGTGGTCGAGAAAGCCGTTGCCGGTGTCAACGTCATATCGGCCCTGCCCGTCCAGGTCCACGGATATGGAGATGCTGGTCTCGGCGGTGGAACGCTCCAGGCTGGCGGCGCGGGCGGACGGATCAACAATCGTCATGCTAGTCGACCCCGAGAACGGCGCGGAAGCCGGCGACCACGGCGTCGGTTTCCTCGGGCTTGCCGACGCTGGAGCGGATGTAGTCGCGCAGGAGTTCGTTGTCGAAGTAACGCAGGAACACGCCCCGGCGGCACATGGCTTCGTAGACTTCCAGGCCCCGTCCCTCGGGCATCTTGCAAAGGATGAAGTTCGCCTGCGACGGCCAGACGGTGATCCCGGGAATCTCGCACAGCAGCCGGTACATGCGTCCGCGCTCGTTGACGATGGCGTCTACCCGGTCCAGCAGGTGGGCGGTGTCGGACAGCGAGGCCAGCAGGGCGATCTCGGCGGCGAGGTTGACGTTGTACGGGGGCTTCATGCCCATCATGGTGGCCGCGAGCTCGGAGTCCATGGCGCCGGCCCCGATGCGCAGTCCGGCCAGGCCGGCCCACTTGCTGAAGGTGCGCAGGACGACCAGGTTCCGGTACTCGGACAACAACGGCATCAGGGTCTCGCCGCAGAAATCGTAGTAGGCCTCGTCGGAAACGACCAGCAGGCCGGTGTCGAGCAGAGCGCGAGCCTGGGCCTCGGTGACCACGTTGCCGGTGGGGTTGTTCGGCGTCGGAAAGAAGATGGCCTTGGTGCGCGGAGTGATGGCCCCGCGAATGGCCTCGATGTCGATGTCGAAGTTTTCGTCGCGCGGTACCGAGACGGCTTTGGCGCCGGCGACGTCAGCGGAGAAGGAGTACATGCCGAAAGTTGGCACCGGGATGATGATCTCATCGCCCGGGGCCAAAAACATGCGCATCAGCAGATCGATGATCTCGTCGCTGCCGTTGCCGGCGACGATATTGTCCTCGGGGACGCCGAGGTAGTCAGACAGAGCCTCGCGCAGGCGACGCTGGGCAGGATCGGGGTAGTGGTTGTAGTCGCGGAAACTGCCCAACGCTTCGGCGACCTGGGGCGACGGACCGTAGGGGTTTTCGTTTCCGTTAAGGCGGATGACCCGCTCCAAGGGGATGCCCGCCTCTTCGGCCAGCGTTTCGCTGGGGGACACGCCCTGGTAGGTCTTCAAACGACTGATGTGGGGAAGGAGCAGTGCTTCGATGTCAGGCATGAGCAGGCGTTCCAAATGCGTTAGCGGGTTTGCGTGGCAGCGATGTGGTCAAGGCGGGCTTGGACCGCGCCGGCGTGGCCGGGAAGGCCCTCGGCCTCGGCGATACGGACAGCGGCGGCGCCCAGTTCGGTGAAGCTCTGGGGGCTCAGGCCGACCACGGGCATGGTGCGCAGGAAGTGGTGGACGCTGAGGGCGGAGCTGAACCGCGCGGTACCACCGGTGGGCATCACGTGGGAAGGCCCGGCGATGTAGTCGCCCATCACCTCGGGCGAGAACTCGCCCAAGAAGAGGCCGCCGGCGTTGCGCACTTGCCCGGCCCAGACCCACGGGTCCGCGACCATGAGGCAGAGGTGCTCGGGGGCGATGTGATTCGCGACAGCGATGGCTTCGTCAAAGTCATCCACAGCTACGATGCAGCCCTGGCGTTCCAGGGAATGGCGGATGGTCTCGGCGCGGGGGTTGCCGGAGATCTGGACGTCCAGCTCAGCTTCCACTGCGTCGATCAGCGGTTGCGAGTCGGTCACCAGGATGGCCGAGGCCATGGGATCGTGCTCGGCCTGGGCGATGAGATCGGCCGCGCAAAAGACGGCATTGGCGGATTCGTCGGCAAGCAGGATGGTCTCGGTAGGGCCGAACACGCCGTCGATGTCAACCTGGCCCTGGACCATGCGCTTGGCGTAGGCGACGAAGACATTGCCGGGGCCGCAGATCTTGTCGACCTTGCGGATGGTATCGGTTCCGTAAGCCATCGCGCCGATGGCAGGGACGCCGCCGACCTGGTACACCGCATCGACGCCGGCAATGCGGGCGGCGGCAAGAACGGTAGGGTTCAACGGTTCCTGGCCGCGGCGCGGGGTGGCCAGGACCACCTCGCTGACTCCGGCGACGCGGGCTGGGATGGCGGTCATCAGGACGGTTGAAGGGTAAGCGGCGGTGCCTCCCGGAGCGTACAAGCCGACTCGCTCCAAGGGTCGCACCAACTCGCCCAAGCCGCCGCCGAGGTCAACCCAGTCGCGGGGGAGAGTGGCCTCGTGGAACTCGGTGATGCGGCGGGCGGCCAGCTCCAGGGCCTGTTTGAGGTCATTGGGAGTGGTTTCCCAGGCAGCTTCCAGCTCCGCTTCCGGGATTTGCAGGCTGTCCAGCTCAGCGCCGTCAAGCAGGCTGGCGTAGCGCTTGACGGCGGCATCGCCACCGGCGCGAACGTCGCGGAGCATCTGCAGCACGGATGACTCCGGGGTGGCGTCGTCCCCGAAGAGATCGCGCGTGCGCTGCAGCACCGGCTCGGGCAGGGACGAAAGGTCGAGCGGATCGATGCGGGTCAGCGCCGATTCGGCGGCGGACAGCCCGCGCACCATCTTAAGTCGCACTGAGAAACTCCCTTGCCTGGACCTTGGTTTCGTCGATGACCCGCTGGCGGTAGTCGTCGATGAGCTCACGGGGGATGCGCTCGTACACGCGCTCCAGGCTCTGGGGCATGTGCTCGAGGAAACCGTCCACCACCAGCTGCACTTCGTCGTTGTCGCGGTACATGCGGTTGAGGGCGCGCTTGAGTCGCTCCCAGGTGAAATCCCACCCCAGGAGGCGGGCCACCCAACCGCGCCACTCGTCGATCAGCTCATCTTGCAAGAACTCCAGGGCCGGCATCTGGTCGACGGCGGCGATGGCGTCGTTTTCGGCAACGAGACGAGCGTTTTCGTCGAGAACCGCGCGGTCCATATCCAGTTGGAGCGCACGGTCCCAGATGTGCGACTCGATCTCGGTGTCGGTGATGCGGCTATCGGGAGAGAAGTGGGGACGAAACATGGTGGTAATCCACGTTTCGTCAGCCACCAGATGGCTGACGTAACCCAGAAGAAAGGACCTGGTCTGCGGGGACAGGCCGTTGTCAGAGCCGGCCAGGTGCGGGTGCAGCTCGAACATCCGCTGAACGCCGGCGCCGACGTGGGTCACCGACAGGTCGGAGAAGTGGGTGCGAGCGCGGTCCCACTTGGTCATGGCGCGGATGTCAGGCGTGGTCGACCCAAGGTAGGCCGCGCCGGGATGATCGTGGACGTAACCCCAATCCAACTCCACAGCCACCTGCTGGCAAATGTAGATGTGCATGGGCAGGTTAGGCATGGCCGGCATCCTGACCATTGAGCGATGCGATGCGGTCCATGAACCCCGCGAAAGCCTGGGACTGGTCTTTGAACAGGTACGACAACTGGGCGGCGGCGATGTCCACCCCACCGCACTCCCGCAGGTGGGCGACGGCATCCAGCAGGCGGTTCTTGCGGATCAGCAGGGAGACAGCGTACCAGTCCTCCTCTTCGATGCTGAACACGCGGGCGACGGTGGGGCCCTGGATGCCGGCGATTTCAGGCCGGGCCAAGATCATGGCACTCACGTCCTCGGCGGAACGGCCCTGGACATTGGCGGTGATCCGGTAATACGGGTCAGCGCGAAGGTGCGCCTCGAGCATTTCGGTCAGGGATCGGGCGAGTTCGAGGTCGTCGGGACAGCCGACCAGGGCGGACGGGTTGGCGATGAGACAGGCCTGGGAGGACAGGATCGTTCCGCCGTCGAGGGTCTTGAGACGGTTCTCACGGAGAGTCGTTCCGGTGGCTGACAGGTCGGCGATCAGGTCGGCGTAGCCGGCGATGGGAGCGGCCTCCAGGGTGCCGCTGGCGGGCACGAGGGTGAAGTAGTTGATGCCGCGCTCGAACAGGTAGCGGCGGAGCAATCGCGGGTACTTGGTGGCGATGCGAAGCTGCTGACCGCGTTCGTGGAAGTCCAAGGCAAGATCGGCCAGGTCGTCGATGGACGTTACGTCAAGCCAGGAGTCGGGCACGGCAAGCACGTAGTCGCATCCGCCGAAGCCCAGATCCTCCATTACCGGAACCACCGCGTCGTCATCGTGTCGATACTCCATCAGGCGGTCGAGGCCGGTGATGCCCATCTCGGCGCTGCCCTCTTCCACCTTGGTGGTGATATCAGCGGTGCGCTGGAAGAGCACGTCGATACCGGGCAGCGACGGAATGGATCCCGTGTACCGGCGAGAGTTGGGCCGGCTCACCCTGACGCCGCAGGATGCCAGGAACCGCATGGTCGGTTCGCCCAATTCACCGTCGCTAGGTATTACCAGTCTCAAGGCGATGCTCCGCGTTCACACTGTAACCGTCCGAGCGAAATCGGCGCTATTGCCGCTGCCACCCACATCAAGCACGGCAACCTCTCCACTCTGGCGCATTTCGGCAGCAGCGCGCAGTGCGGCGGCGTTGGATTCCGGGCCTCGAGGCGATACCAAAACGGGATCGGCGTCACGATGCGCTTCGCTCTCCGAAGGCATTGCCGCGAGCAGCGCTTCCAGAGTGCAGGCGAACCCCAGGGCCGGCACGGGGGCCGGACCACCCAGGGCGCGAGCCAAGGCATCGTAGCGGCCGCCGCCGCCGAGGGAAGCGTCGGCATCGCTCCGGACAATGTCGAAGATTATGCCGTTGTAATAGGCGATGCCCCGCGCCAGCGAGAAATCGATTGCCAGCCGCTGGGACACCGCGTCGTCCTCACTTATCAGAGCGGTCAAGTCGATGAGGCGGTCGATAGCCTGGGTATCCGCGCCGGCGGCCGCCACTATCGACTGGGCTTGCGCCAGCGCGTGGGCCGGGTCGCCTTTTACGCCGGCCAACTGGCCGGCCAAGGCGAGTCCACGCTCTACGGCGTCCGAGTCGTCACCCCCGCGCAGTTTGCGAAGCAGACGGTCGACGATCTCATCGGGCGAACGGCGGCCCAGAGGCATGTCCGGCGCAGTGTTCCAGCGCATGAAGCCGGCCAGCACGGAGCGGGCAGCGCCATCGGGCAGGCCGTTGACCGCGACTGCCAGGTGTTTCTCCTCGTCGGGCAACCCGATTCCGGAGACGACGTGGAGTTCCGCAGCACGCTGCAGGATCGACGCAAAACTGTCGCTGTCCGCGCCGATGCGGTTCATGTTTGCCACGATGAACTCGCGGGCGCGATCGGAAAGTCCCACGGTGTCCAGCACGCTGTCGAGAACGTCCAGATCGGCCAGGCGGACACAGTAATCGGGGATGCCGAGTTCTGCGGGGATGCCGGCGGCCAGGGTCAGGAGCTCGGCGTCGGCCAAGACGCTGTTGGAACCAACAAGTTCGGCGCCAACCTGGGTGAACTGTCCGGTGCCGGCGGCGCTGCCGGTATCGTAGCGAAAGACCGGGCCGCAGTATTGCCATCGGACCAACGGGGGCTCGTTGCTGTCCCCATTGATCTCCAGGTAGTGACGCATGATCGCGGAGGTGAACTCCGGGCGGAGGCTGACCGCGTTGGACCCAGGATCAACGAAAGAATACATCTGGGACGCCAGGTCGCCGCCGGATTTTCGCAGGAACAGCTCGGTGCTCTCCAGGACCGGAACCTCCAGCGCGGAGTAGCCGAAGCGCCCGATGAAGTCTGCCAGGCGGCGCTCGACGTCCTGCTTGCGCTGGCGCACACCGGCATCGAAATCACGCATGCCGGGCAAGCGCGGTACCGGACTGGGGCGGACAAGGGGAGCGGCGGAAATCATCGCTGGTTATTTTACCACCAAGAGGCTGAGGAGACGGTTGACGAAACGGTGCACTTTGGGGCGGTCAAGCTCGATTTGGCGACTGGTGAGCCGGCCATGGTAGAAATGGACGTGAAAATTTTCCGCAGTGTCCAAGTCGAAAATCAATTGTGGAGTTTGGTGTAGTGCCGCCAGAGTTTTAATGGCGTTGCGAAACGCGCCGTGGCTATCGTAGTGCCAACCGTGTTCCTGAGCCACGGCGATCAGGGAGTGAGCCGCGGCGCCCCAAAGCAATTCTGACCCGTTGAGCTCGTCGCTGGCAGCAAACTCTCTTTCCGATTTTTCCAGAAAGCGCCGGGCGATGTTAACGTGCTGGTTTTGTGAAAACGTCGTCATAACGGGCATCTAAGTCATGGATCATGCCGATTACCCATTTGGTGACCAGGAGAGCGTCTTCGTCACGACCATCGCCTATGGCGAAAAGGCCGAAACGGGCTCGATCCGGCCCCCCTTCTACCGAGGAGAATCCGCTGAGTAAGGGCGCGCCCTCGTCGTCGTCCAAATCATTGAGACGTATAGCCACATCATACAATTCGCCCCGTTTGGAGTGCGGCCAGCCATTATGCCGGGCCACCGCCGACAGCGTGCAGACCACGGCCTCCCATAGCTGTTCGGTGGCGGCCGAGGGGTTGCCAGCGGCAAACTCGCGGTCGGCGTCAGCGAGGAATTGCTGGGTTTTTTGACATTGCTCGGGGGTAATCATTAGTAGTAGCCCCTTTATCGAATGGATTGCTTCGATCATGCGACACAAGCCGGGGCGTATCACAGGTCGTTGAAGCAGAACTTTCGATACCTTATCTGAGGTGCCTACCGCATCGTATCTCGAATTTACCAAATTCGATCTTGTCGATACCTGAACGAAATATTTCACCGACCTTTGTTAAGTCACGGTCAATCCCACTACCGGGCCGCAAAAGTTTGATGTGGGGTTGGAAATGACGTGCACCAAAGGCATTTGTCCAGTCAGAAGTAGGTTTGCGACCTCTGACTACTTTTTCTGTCTCTTTTTGATAAAGCTCCTTCCTTAGTCCCAGTATCCGGCCAATCGCTTGGTTACGTTTGGTTAGCCGGATGCCTACCGAACGGCGACTTGGTTCCAATTCTGGTCGCGGGTTTTCCCCGCCGGGCGCCAATACCATGAACCGTGTTTCGGCGACATCCGCACTGAAATCAACTTCCTGGCTTCCTGAGGCAATACCCGGCAGGGGACGTCGGGCATAATACACAGTCAAATGAAGACCGCGCTGGATAGAATCTTGCGGCATCCCACATTTGTCATGCAGTAAAGCCGAAATTCGGGCCTCGCATTTCCTTGTTACCCAGAGAAGCCCAAATACTTCATACTTTGGAAATTTCCCCCTGATAGCCGGCATATTCGCTCCCTCCAAGAACAATCTATGCTACGGATGCGCGTTGAGGCCGCCGTCGATGTAGACGGGCTGGCCGGAGGGGTAGTCGCAGTGGGGGGAGCAGAGGTACACGAGCATGGCCGCGAGATCGCGGGGGTGGCCCTTGCGACGCATGGGGGTGTAGCGAACCAGCAGTTCCTCGCGCTGGGTTTCCAGGGGGATGTCCTCGGCGGTGGACCAGCCGGACCCGACGGCGTTGACGCGGATCTCGCTGCGGCCCCATTCGACGGCCAGGGAACGGGTGAGGGACAGGACGGCGGCTTGCGTCGCACTGTACGCCGAGCAGTTGATGACGGCCCGCTCGGCCAGATTGGAGATGACGTTGACGATGCGGCCGTATTGCTGACCCAGCATCCGTTGACCCACGGCCTGGCTGAGCATGAAGGTGGCGCGGACGTTGCGAGCGTGCAGCTCGTCCCATTCGGCCATGGAGATCTCGGCAGCGGGTTTGGCGAAAAAGCTGCGGGTGTCGTTGACCAAGATGTCGACTCGGGGATGAACGCCGGCGCAGGCATCGACAACCTCGGAGGCCGTATCGGGCGTGTCCCAGCGTCCTACATAGCGTGCGGTGTCGCGCCCGGAGACGGCGGATACTGCATCGGCAATGGCATCGGCGGCGAATTGGCGGCGAGCCACCGCGAATACCGAAGCACCGGCCTCGGCCAGGGCAGCAGCCAGGAAGGGAGACTCATCACCGCCGGCGGAGGCGATGATGGCGGTGTGGCCGGAAAGTCTGAACTCGGACGGTAGATGGGCTTGGTACGAGATTGCCACGTCGCTACGCTCCTCGCAATGGCGGATGGGTAACGGGTTTCAGGTCGAGATGATAGGTTACGGTTCCAGCGCGGCGACGGGAGCATGGCCGGTGGGGGAGATGCCGGCGGCGAGGCCGGCGCCGTCCAGGATAAACATTTCGCCGGTCATGTAGTCGGAGGCATCGGAGGCCAGGAACACGGCGATGGGGCCGAGATCCTCGGGCTTGCCCAATTTGCCCGTGGGCAGGAAATCGCCGGACTGGGGCAACGTGCGGTTGATCTCGGCGCCGGGGTCGATGGTCGGGATGAATCCGGGGACGATGCTGTTGGCCGTGATGCCATAGCGGGCCAGGCTGAAGGACAGCACGCGGGTCAGCTGGATGACGCCGCCCTTGGAGGCGCAGTACATGTAGATGTCGCGGCCGCCGCGGAGACCGAAACCAGAGGCCACGTTGATGATCTTGCCCTTGCCGGCATCGGCCATGGGCTTGGCCGCGGCGCGGGCGCAGTAGAAAGCACCGGAGAGGTTGACCGACATGGCCGATTCCCAGTCATCATCGGTGATCTCCCAGATCGGTTTGAGGACGTTGTCGGCGACCATGGCGGCGTTGTTGACGAGCACGTCGACGCGGCCAAAGTGTGACATTGCCGCGTCTATCAACGCATCGGCATCCGCAGACTTGGAAACATCGGTGGGGACGGCGATGGCGCCCTGCCCGGCGGCGATAACCTCGTCGCGCGCGGCCTCGATGGGACCGGGACGCCGACCGGCGATGGCGAGGTTGGCGCCGGAGCGGGTGAGGGCGCGCACCATTTCCAGGCCGAGACCGGTCCCGCCGCCGGTGATGACGACGACTTTGCCGTCGAGGTACAGGTTTTCAAGCATGTGTCGCGGGCGCTCCTTGGGCTGCACGGAGGGTAATGTCTCCGGCGGTGAGGGTCAACAATTCTCCGGTGTCGGCTCGGAGCAGGAGGTTGCCGTGCTCGTCGATTTCCTCCGCCAGGCCGGTGTCGGTTGCGCCGTGGTGGTTGACGGTGACCTGCTGCCCGAGGGTGTCCAGCCAGCGGCGCCATTCGGCGATGGGAGATCGGCCGCGCCGCAGTTCCAGGTACAGGGCGTCCATGTGCTGGAGGATGCGACGAAGGAGTTCCGCCCGGTCAACGTCGGAACCAGACGCGTGGTTCAGGCTGGTCGCGGTGGCGGCGATCTCGGGGTCGGCGGATACATCCAGGGCAACGTTGACGCCGACCCCGACGACGGCGTGCTGGATCTGGGAGCCGGACAGGGCGCTCTCGGCGAGAATGCCGGCGACCTTGCGGCCTTCGATCATGATGTCGTTGGGCCACTTGATGGTGGGATAGAGGCCGGCGACCTGCCGGATGGACCGGGCGACCGCAACCCCAGCCAGTGGGCTGAGCAGGGGCAGGGTCTCCGGTTCGGGACGGAAGAGCACGGAGAAATAGAGATTGCCTTCGTCGGATATCCAGCGCCGGCCCAAGCGTCCCCGGCTAGCGCTCTGGGTCTCGGCGACCACCACCACTCCCTCGTCGGCTCCGTCCCGAGCCCACTCCGCGACATCATCCATGGTGGAGCCCGTGGACTGGTAGAACCGGACGCTCCGCCCGATGACGGCAGTGTAGAGGCCGGAGCGGAGCATTTGGGCGACGATGGATGGGGGCATAGTCAGGTCAAACGATCGACGTCTTTGTTCACGCAGAAGCAACCCAATCGGCGAAGGATGTTCCGTCCGTGTATTCCTCGGGTAACAGTTCCCAAAGGATATCCAGAAGGGGGCGGACTTCTGTCGGCGCAAACTCGGTCAGCGCGGCAGTCATGTAGACCTCATAAAAGTTGCCATGCAACCTCTCTGCGGCGGCAAGACCACGCGCTATCTCAGTCATGCGATCAGGCATTTCGTCTGACAACTCGGTCAACGCTTCCTGGATAGCCACATGATCGTAGTGCTGCCAACCACGATGGGTGGCAACTGCCTTGGTCAATTGTGCCACCGTGCCCCAACCCTTTTCCCCGGCTTGGCACAGATCGCCCTCGGCGAGGTGGGCCGGCCACTTGGACCAGTAATCCCGGGCCTGCTCGAGGTGCTTGCGGATGCGGGCGTTCCGGCGGGCCGGAGCTTCGCGACGAGTCCTGGGAGGCATGATAGTCCCTAATTCAGCCTACCAGCCGTGGTCGTAGCGGTCTTGAAGGACGTCGAGGAGGCGGGCGATGGGAATGCGCTGCTGGATCATGGTGTCGCGGTCGCGGATGGTTACGGCGTGGTCGTCCAGGGTGTCGAAGTCTACGGTGACGCAGTAGGGGGTGCCGATCTCGTCCTGTCGGCGGTAGCGGCGGCCGATGCTCTGGGCGTCGTCGAACTGGCAGCGGAAACGTCGACGGACCAGGTCGTAAACGCTGCGGGCGGTTGGGGCCAGACGGGCGTTGCGGCTGAGCGGGAGCACGGCGACGGTGACCGGCGCCAGGGCTTGGTGGAAGTGCAGCACGGTGCGGGTATCCTTGCCGTCCGGCTCCTCGTCGTAGCTGTCCAGCCAGAAGGCCAGGGTTGCGCGGTCAACGCCACCCGAGGGTTCGATGACGTAGGGCAGGTAACGCTCGTGGACCTCGTCGTCGAAGTAGGTGAGGTCCTCGCCGCTGAACTCCTTGTGGCGGCCCAAGTCGAAGTCGGTGCGGTTGGCGATGCCTTCCAGCTCGCCCCAACCCCAGGGGAAGCGGTACTCGATGTCGTAGGTCGCTTTGGCGTAGTGGGCGAGCTCGTCGCCGGCGTGTTCCCGCAGGCGCAAGTTGCCGGGGCGGATGCCGAGACTGACGTACCAGTCGAAGCGGCACTGCACCCACTGTTGCAGCCACTCGTCGTCTGTGCCGGGCTTGACGAAGAACTCGATCTCCATCTGCTCGAACTCGCGGGTGCGGAAGGTGAAGTTGCCGGGGGTGATCTCGTTGCGGAAGGCCTTGCCGATCTGGGCGATGCCGAAGGGCAGCTTCTTGCGGGTGGCGGTCTGCACGTTCTGGAAGTTGACGAAGATGCCCTGGGCGGTCTCGGGCCGCAGGAACACCTCGTTGCTGGAGTCTTCAACCGGGCCCATGAAGGTGCGGAACATCAGGTTGAAGCGACGCGGCTCGGTGAAGTCGCCGCCGCACTCGGGGCAGGTGTCGGTTTCGAGCTGATCCTGGCGGAACCGGCGATGGCACTGGCGACACTCGACCAGTGGGTCGCTGAAATTCTCCACGTGGCCGCTGGCCTCCCAGACCCGGGGATGCATCAGGATGGCGGCGTCCAGGCCGACCACGTCGTCGCGCTCGGACACGACGGACCGCCACCAGGCTTCCTTGACGTTGCGCTTGAGCTCGACACCCAGTGGGCCGTAGTCCCAGGTTGATCCGAGGCCGCCGTACACCTCGCTGGACTGGAACACGAAACCCCGTCGCTTGGAGAGGGACAGGACTTTATCCATATCGGCGAAAGGGAGTGTACGCGGCATACTGGGACCTCGTTACGTGGATTAGGATGGAATAATGTTATCACTGCCCAGGCGGGTTCCGCGGAGATTGGTTTGGGCAAGAGCGGTGGATTCCTGCTTTCGCAGGAATGACGGTCTCTGCCCTGGCCCGGCATTATCTTCCGCGCGGGGGCGGAAGTAAGGAGTGAACGCCCGCGGGGATTAGGCGGGTGTGAGATCTTCCACGTGCTGCTCGCCGGGGAGTTCGCGTCGGACGGCGTCGGCCAGGCTCTGGGCGGCGAGGTCGTCGAGCTTGATGTAGCGGGCAGACATGGCGTCGGCGATGTTTTTCGCCAGCTCCAGTTTGATGAAGTCCTGCTCAGTGTCCACGACGACGGCCGGGATTTTAGCGGCGGCAACCGTTTCGCCCAGTTGGCGCACTTCATCAGGCAGGGTGAGCACGTTGGAGGACTGATCGCCGGCGAGCGTCACGTTGGCGCGACCGTCGGACAACAACACCAGCAGGGGCAGCACGTCCCGGTCCTTCAAACGCTCGGTCTCCAGGGTCTCCATGGCAAGATAGATGGCGCGAGCCAGGGGCGTGCGCCCCCCGGTGGGCATTTCCTGGAGGCACCACTGCGCCATTTCAACGCTGCCGGTGGGTGGGAGCAGGACTTCGGCGGCGGTTCCCCGGAAGGCGATCAGGCCGACCCGGTCACGGCGCTGGTAAGCATCGAGCAGCAGCGACATGACCGCCCCCTTGACGGCGACCATGCGGCGCTGTGCGCCCATGGAACCACTGGCGTCGACAACGAACAGAATCAGGGAGCCGGTGTGGGTCTCGCGGACTTTCTCGCGCACGTCCCACGGTTCGATGAGCAAGGCAGCCACTTCGCTATCGGAGGTCTGGCGCCGGGACTGCTGGTAGGGGGCGGCGGCGCGGAGAGTGGCGTCCAGCGCGAGGTCGGATGCGGGACCTTCCGGGACACGAGCGCCGACGTACCGGCCGGCCGAAGTACCACTTACTGTGGTGGCGCGGCGTCCAGAGGAGCGCCGGGCGCGACGGTCCGGGGGTTGGACCTGGAGGTTTTGGACGGCGTAGGGGTCGCCGATCTCGAACCACTCGTCGCCGAGGTCGGCGTCCGTCGGTTCTTCGACCTGGTCTTCGGGAGGCTCGGGTTCTCTATCGCTATCGGAGTCGCCGGGGTCATCGTTACCGGAGTCCTGGTCCGCCGACGGCTCGCGGTCGCGCTGCTGGTTCTGGAAGTCTTCCAGCATATTGTCCAGCTGCTCGGTGACCAGGTGAGGCTGCTGGAAGGGCTGGCGACGCTGGCGATGGAGCAAAGCCATCAGGGCGGCTTCGCGCACATCTTCAACATCGACGACGGTACGGCCCTCGTATGCCGCGATGGTGCTGGCGGTCTTGTACATGACAATGTCGCCCCGCAGACCGTCAACCTGGTACTCCGCGCAGATGTCGGTGATCAGCTCAAGAATTTCATCGGGAACGACCACATCGGCCAGGCGCTGCTGACTGCTCAACAACCGTTCACGTTCCGCCTGCTCGGCGTCGGCCCAATCGTCCATGAAGTCGAAGGGTCTGGACTCGAAGGCCATGCGTCGGCGCACCACTTCCCGGCGTTCGGCCGGCTCGAAAACGCCGTCGACCTCCACGGCCAGGCCGAAGCGATCCAGCAATTGCGGGCGCAGGTCGCCTTCCTCGGGGTTCATGGTGCCGACCAGCATGAACTCAGCGCTATGGCTGACGGAGATGCCTTCGCGTTCCACGTAGTTACGGCCCATGGCGGCGGCGTCCAGCAGCACGTCCACCAGGTGATCGTTGAGGAGGTTGACCTCGTCGATGTACAAGATGCCACGATGGGCGGAAGCGATGAGGCCAGGCTCGAAGTTCTTTTCGCCTGACTTGATAGCTTGCTCAATGTCCAGGGAACCCACGAGGCGGTCTTCAGTCGCGCCGACAGGCAGGTCAACGATGCGGACCTGGCGAGCGGAAGGACTGCCGGCCCGTCCCGCCTGCTGGCACCATTGGCACACGTCCTGGGGCGCGCCGGGCGGGCAGCTGTAGGAACACCCCGGCACCACCGGAACCTGGGGCAGCAGCGCGGCCAGCGAGCGAACGGCGGTGCTCTTGGCGGTACCCTTCTTGCCCCGGACCAGCACGCCGCCGATGCGGGGGTTGATGGCATTGAGCAGCAGGGCCCGCTTCATCGGCGTCTGGCCGACGATGGCGGTGAAGGGGAATCGGGGCTCGCGGCCGGCGGCGGGCTGGGTCACGGTGTCACCGTAAAGGCGCTATCGGATCAGCTGGCGGTCGCTTGAGCTGCGCCACTCCCCTGACGATAGGCGTGTACATCGCGCTCACGGTAGGAACGGTAACCGATGGTGGCGAAGGCAATGCCCATCCAGAGGAGGAAGTGTCCGACGGCGGTGAAAGTGCGGAACATTATGGTGAGTTCGGGCGGTAGCCAATCAGGCGCTGCGTCCCGAACGCTGGGCAGAGCGAAGGCGAGCAGGAGCGCCACTACAGCGTAGGCGATCCCGATACCCGCGTAACGAAGCCATCGTCCGGATCCAGTCGAACTGCGGTTGATCAGACCTACGCCGTAAACGACCAGGCCCACCGCAACGGTCGACACCGCCATGAAGAGAAACTGGAAACCCTGGCGAGCCAGGAGAGTGCCTTCGTCGCCGATGCCGGGTGGGTTCAGCGGGAATTTGAGCTGGGTGTACATTGACAATCCCCAGAAACCCAGCAGGCCAGCCACTGCGGCCCAGGCCCAGGGGTTCCAACCCGGGGTGGCGTTGCGCATCAGGTGGTACAACGCGGTGAACACGGCGCCGTAAAGAATGCCTATAACGGCCAAGCCAAGGCTCATTCCGACTCGCTGACCGCCCAGGGTGATCAGGAACGCCAGGGGCAACTCTTCCTCTTCCTCGGGGTTAGCCAACTGTTCGGCGCAACCGGCGCGATCGATATCGCACCCTTCGAGGCCGATGGCCCATTCCATGACGGGCACGTTGAAGATGTTCATGTAGGCCGCAACGAGGAAGCCTACGATTACTCCCATTACGATGGCAGTGGGGAGGATGCGCGTCATCATATACCTCCGATGACTATCTGACTGAACAGCCCATGCGGCCCAGACGGCCGACCGCCGTGTGAACGGATGAAGCGATCAGGCAGATTCACGACGCACTCCTCCAGACGCTCCGCAGAGCGTTCGCGCGGCGAAACTTGCCGATCCTGTTCCGGCCTCAGCCGGATGAAAGAGGCCGCCCGACGTCAAGTCAACGCCGGGCCGGCCTGGAGCCTAATGGCACATGAAGGCCACGTGGCGGGCGTGGTGGAAGAACTCGTGGACGGTGGTCAAGATGCCCGGCGCGCCGATGGAAGCGGCGTGGACTCCGCCATCCACGTAACCGACGATATAGAGGGCCATGGCGCCGAGGACCATCCACGGGGCCCATGCGGCGGTATCGGTGGCGGACAGGAACCGGTTGATCATACCCATGTTTTCACTCCTCTTGTTCGGCAGGGAGTCTCAAGTCCCCCCAACGGTTGAGATTGTAGTCCGTTGCTTGCGGATAAACAATACCGCGAGCCGGACATTATCGACAATCGCGAAAGGTCAGCGCTCGACGAAAATCAGGTCGTCCTCCTTGCCGACCCAACGATCGCGGGATTCCTCGAAGGCCCGGAGTTTTTCGGGCTGCAGTCCGGTGCGCTTTTCGTCCTCATCCAGGTAGGGGTTGGGAAAATAGCAGCGCACCAGGGTTTCATCCCACTGGTGGGAGAAACGGACGTAGTAGGACTTGAGATCGCCGTGGCTGGTGGCCTCCACAAACTGGATACCGTCGATCTTCTCCAGCTGGAGGTGGAAGTGCCAGTTGTCGGCCTCGATGGTGGCCCAGCCGCCGTGAACTTCGGGTTGCCTGATGCCGTGGGCGTGGTTCTCGCTGACCACGGAACCGCCGCCCACTACCCACATCATCTGGGGGTCACTGGTCAGTTCGTTGAGCAATTCTAGGGTGTGTTCCATCGGCCGCGTCCTCCTGCTCATGAAGTGGTTGCGGGATTGGTTCGGGCTCCGGCTTCCTGCCTGGCCTCGATATCAGTCTCTAGTTCGAGGTACATCCGGCGGAGTTGGTCCAGCATGTCCGGCGGCGGGTTTTCCCACAAGCCGCGCTGAACCGCCTCTAGCAGCCGCTCGACGATGCCCCGCAGCGCCCAAGGGTTGCTCTGCCGGAAAAACTCCTGCATGTCGGGATTGAGGACGTACTCCTCGGTTACGTCCTCGTACATCCAGTCCTCGATAACCTGAGCGGTGGCGTCGTAGCCGAACATGTAGTCCACGGTGGCGGCCAGCTCGAAAGCGCCCTTGTAGCCGTGGCGCTGCATGGACTGCATCCACTTCGGGTTGACCACGCGGCTGCGGAAGACACGCCGGGCCTCGTCCTGAAGGTCCCGCACCCGGGCGCGGGACGGATCGCTGCTGTCGCCGAAGAACTGGCGAGGACTCCGGCCGGTGAGCGACCGGACAGTGGCAATCATACCGCCGTGGTACTGCATGTAGTCGTCGCTGTCGAACACGTCGTGCTCGCGATTGTCCTGGTTCTTGGCGGCGATGACAATCTGGCCGAAGCGGGTGCGGAACTCGTTGCGAGCCGTGACGCCGAAGTCCTGGCGCGAGTAAGCGTAGCCGCCCCAGGAGGTATACACCTCCGCCAGGTCGTGGACGGTTTCCCAGTTGCGCTCGTCCAGGACGCCGAGGATGCCGGCGCCGTAGGCTCCCGGCTTGCTGCCGAAGATGCGGAACAGAGATGGGTCACCGGCGCTGTCGGTGGCTTCAGTATCCGGGGCCGCAGCGCGGCGTTCGGCGTCCTCCCTCACGTGCTTGACGACGTAGTTGTCGTCGGGAGACTCGTCCTGCGCGGCGGCCAGGGCAACGGCCTGATCGATCAGGTAGATGAGGTTGGGGAAGGCATCGCGGAAGAAGCCGCTGATGCGAACGGTGACGTCGATACGAGGCCGGCCCAACTCGGAGACGGGGATCACTTCCAGGCTGCTGACGCGGCGGCTCTCGGCCTGCCAGACGGGTTTCACGCCGAGGAGGTACAGGATTTGGGCGATGTCGTCGCCGTGGGTGCGCATGGCGGAAGTGCCCCAGACCACGACGCCCACCATTTCGGGATAACCGCCCTCCTCGTCGAGGTACTTCTGCAGCAGAGCGTCTCCCAGGGACTTGCCCACGTCCCACGCGGTTGGCGAGGGCAATGCCCGAGGGTCCACCGAGTAGAAATTGCGTCCTGTGGGCAGGACATTGACCATGCCCCGGGTGGGCGCGCCTGAAGGTCCCGGCGGAACGAACCGACCCTCTAGGCCGCGCAACAGGTTGTCAATTTCGTCGGTGGTGCGCAGGAGGGAAGGGTAGATGTGCTGGCCCACGTAGGAGAGCACGCTCTCGGTGCGTGCGTCGGGCCGGCCCAGCATGTCGGCCGCCACGGTGGGGATGAAATGAGCGGCGAAACCGTCGTCACACAGCCGCTGATACGCCTGACGACACAGCAACTCCAGCGCTTCGATGACGTCGCCGGCGTTGCGGATGGGCGCATCGCCATCGGCGCTACGCAATGCGGACGGAGCACTGCCGTTGACCGCCGCGGCCGGATCCTCTAGCAGTGCGTAGTAGTCGTAGCCAAGGGCTTCGGCCAGGGAGCGGCGCAGGCTGGGCACGGCTCCGTTGTCCAAGCGGGTCAGCGCGCAGAGGAGGCCTACCATCTGGTCGGCGGTCGGCGGTTGTCCCAGGGTGTGGAGACCGTCCTTGATCTGAGCGTCCTTGATCTCGCAGAGGTAGCCGTCGATCTCCAGCATAAACTCGCCGAAATCGTCGGGCTGCTCGTCGACACCGAGGTCGCGGTGCAGTTCCGCCTGCTGCACCATCTCCCAAATCTGGGCTTCGAGGGTGGGCAGCTTGGCCGGGTCGAGGGTCTGGCACTGGTAATGCTCGTCCATGAGCTGCTCCAGCTTGGCGATGTCGCCGTAGGAGTCAGCGGTGGTCATGGGCGGGATCAGGTGGTCGATGATGGTGGCGTGGGTGCGCCGCTTGGCCTGGGTGCCCTCACCGGGATTGTTGACGATGAAGGGGTAGAAGAGAGGGATGTCATCCAGAGCCACTTCGGGGTAGCAAGCCTGGGACAGACCTACACCCTTGCCCGGCAGCCATTCCAACGTGCCGTGCTTGCCGATATGGATCATGGCATCGGCCTGGAACACGTCGCGGATCCAGCGGTAGTAGGCGACGTAGTGGTGCGTCGGCGTGAGATCGGGGTTGTGGTAGACGGAAATCGGGTTCTCACCGAACCCGCGCGGCGGTTGCAGGCCCACGAACACGTTGCCCATGGGGACGCCGGCAATTGCGAGGCGATCTCCGGTGCGGTATACGTGACCCGGCGGCCCTCCCCAGGCTTCCAGCAGTTCGGCGCGAACCGATTCGGGGAAGCCGGCGTACCACCGGGCGTAGTCACGACGCTCGACGTGTCCGGCGGCCAGGCGCAACTGTTCCTCGGTCAGGGTGTCGGTGTCGTTGCTGCAGCGCTCGATGATGCGCTGGACCAAATCGTCGCCATCAACGGGGATGTCCTCTACTTTGTAGCCAGCATCTTTCAGGGCGTGGAGCAGGTTGATGGCGGAGGCCGGCGTGTCGAGACCTACGGCGTTGCCGATGCGCGCGTCCTTGGTGGGGTAGTTGCTGAGGATGATGGCGATGCGCTTTTCGGCGTTGGCTTTGCGGCGGAGAGCGGCGTGACGGGACGCAAGGCGAGCCAGGTAGTCCATGCGGTCAGGTTGGGCGACATAGCGCTGCATCCGGCCGGCGGACAGGGTGTCGGGAGCGGCTCCGGTGTCCTCCTTGAACGACACGGGCACGGTGATGATCCGGCCGTCGAACTCGGGGAAGGCGACGTTCATGGCGGTGTCGATGGGGCCGAGGCCCAGCGAACTCTCCTCCCACTCGGCGCGGCTGCCGGTGCTGACGATGCCCTGAATGATGGGAACGTCCAGGTTGTCCAGCATCTCCTGGGACCAGCCGGTGGCGACGGTTGCCCCGGTGCCGCCCTGCTGGTGGTCGAGGTCGCTCATGGCCAGGCCCATGGTGTTGACGATGCAGTCCACGCGAGGCAGCCCGTCAGTGTCCACCATGTATTCCGTCAGCGTGTGTCCACCGTCAGCCTCGTCGTCCTCAGGCTGGTGCTTGAGGCTGTAGGAAAACACCGGCAGGACGTTGACGCTCTGTGCCTCCAGTCGGGCAATCAGCTCGTCAACGAAGGCCAGGTTCCCGCTCATCCAGTGGGCGCGATAGAACAGGACGCCAACGGAGGGACGGGCAGAGTCCCATCGGGCGAGGTGGTAGTCGGCGACGGACGTACCCTCGGGAACCTCGGGATGGTAGATGCCCTGCCAGGGCATGGGCACCGGCGCCTCGTGTCCAAAATCGCCGCCGAGATAGGTGTCGGCGAGGAAGAGGAACAGGTTGCGGAAGTTCAGCACTCCCCCGCGCATCAGATAGGAGAAGACGGTTTCGACCTCCGCGACCGGGGCGGTACACGCGGCGACCAGGTCGTCGTCCCATTCCTGGTGGCCGGGGCAGGCGATGAGCGGCGTACGGTTTTGCAGGCAGATTTCCCAGAGTGGATCGAACGTATCGCCGAGGGCGCGCCGGCCGCCCAGGAGGCGCAAAACGACGACCGATGCGTCGTTCACGGCCGCCAACAGTTCTCGCCGGGCGGCGGCTGCCTGGTCCGATTCGCCCTCCAGGGCTACCGGGTTGAAGGCGTGGACGGTCACCGCGTCGCCCCAGGGCATACCCACCAACGCGCGCTCGGCGGTGAGGATGTCGGTATCGGCGGTGGTGACCAGTGCGATGGAACCGGCCGCGGTTTGCGCTTCGGTGGTCATGGATCAGTTCAGGTCCTCAGCGGGCCGGGGAAATACCATGATGGAAAGGTCACTGAACTCGTCGGTTACTTGGGCGAGCTCGGCCAGGGTCCCGTCCCACCGCTGTTCGTCGGGCAGGGTGAGCCGCTGGAACACGGTGACGGGATGGTTGGGGTTGGCGCCGTCGGTGATGGAGTTGGCGGCGATGGCCGGCGGCATGAAGTCGAAGGGTCTCGGCAACAGGATCACGTTGCGCCGCCCCTGGTTCAGCGTCTCGACCAGCTCGCCCAGTTCGGACCCTCGATCCCAACGCTGGTGCAGGGTAAGGAACAGAGACTCTTCCAGAGAGATACCCGCGCGGGCGCAGGCGATCTGGATGCTGCTGACCCCGGGCACCAGCTCGACGCTTTCGGCGCGGCGGCGGACGCGGTTCAACAGCTCCTTCGCCGACACGTTCAGGTCGCCCCAGACGCAGACCACGCACTGTTTGCCCTGCTGGGCCTGCTCCTGGGCGTAGTCCAGCACGGCCTCCTGGTCGCGGTAGGCCATGGGGTGCACCTCGGCGTCGCCCGTGCAGCCGGCGACTACGTCGAGGACGGTCTTGAAGCCCACCACCAGGTCGGCGCCCTGGATGGCCTCACGACCCTTGAGGGTGAGCATGTCGGGATCGCCGGGGCCGACGCCCACGACGGTCATTTTGATTCCTGCGTTGGAAGATGTCATCAGATTTTCGGCAAGAAGAAAACCCTGGGAAACAGCTCCGCCAGGGTTCATAGTAGTTGCTGATGTGCGTGCGCACAGCTCGCAAGGTTGCCGTGCTGCAGCGCGAACCAGAACGTCCCTGTTGAGCGCAGAGCGGAGTTCCGAGGCAACACCGGGCAGGTCTCCTGGCTTGCGGCTCTAAACCCGCGCCGACGCCTTCCCGCGATCCGCATTGTGCGGATGGCAGTGGCCAATCGTCGGCCGGCTCCCCGCTTACAGTGGCGCAACCGCGGCGGATTCGCACCGCCTTCCCAATTAAGCCGATGGGATTTGTGTAGCGCCCGGTGTCCGGTTTTCGAATTTTAATCTGCGGACAAACCGCGCAGTCAATGTAGCCGGGATGGTGGCCGCTGTCAACGGGCGGGGCTGTTGGCAATGCTACACTGATAGCCAAAGGCCATTTGGCGCAAGGAGATATTGCAACGTTGGTTATAAAGGTTCTCGGGGCAATCGCCGCCGTAATTGTCATTGGCGTCATCGCCGTTGGCGCAGCTATGTATTTCAGGCTGCTGCCTATTCCGGGGCCGATCCTCTCCTTGATGGTTGGCGCGAAAGAGCCGGAATACTCGGCTCGCTACTACCCGTCGGACACGCCGGCGTATGCCTGGGTGACGCTGACGCCGGGGGATGGACAGATCGAAAACATGCGGGAGATATGGGGGCGGTTCAACGAATATCCCGCTTTTACTGATCTCATTGACGAATTGCGGGAGGAGCTTGAAGACGATACTGGGATCGACTTTGAGACGGAGGTGATGCCATGGATTGGCCCGGAGATTTCGGCGGCCTTGCTTGACATGGAGGAAGAAGAGGCTACTGCCGTCGCTATTATCGGCGTCCGTGACCAGAAGGCCGCCGCCGCTTTCCTCATCAAGTGGCGAGAATACATGGCCGAGGAATCCGACGCCAATTTCGTGGCGGGTTCCCACCGCGGCATTGACTATTGGGTTGACGAAGACGCCTTTCAGGCTTACGCGCTGACCGATAGCTGGCTGGTATACGCTACCGACGAAAGAAGTCTGACGAATACGCTGGACCGGATTGAGGATGACAGCGGTGATTCATTGGCAGACGCAACCAACTTCGTGGCGGCTCGGGCGGCATTGCCGGAACGCCGTTTCGCCTCGTTTTACCTGGATTACCAACAGGGTATAGAACTGCTGGACGAAATCTTGAGCGACGAAACTGGCGGGCTCACTTCGGGCATGTTCGGCCCGGCGGCCTTCGCAGAACAAGCGCCGGACTGGGTGGCCGGATCCACCGAGTGGGTAGAGCGCGGAGTGACGATGGAGGTGGTATCACCCACCGTATCCACTTACGGGCTGGACATAGTGGAATTGGAAGATCCGGCCAACCTGCTGCCTGCCGATACCCTGGGGTTCATGGCCGGCGCCTTCGACCCCAACGTTGACCACTGGCGGACGGCGCTGGGGGAGTACGATCTGGACGGCCTGCTCCCCTACCCCGAATTGATTGACGAAATCAACGACGGCTTGGACGAAATGGCAGGCGGCAACGCGCCGGAACTGAATGCTGACGCCACGCTGGCGGACGCGCTGGACCTGGGGTTTTGGCTGGTAAAGGACCTCACCGGTATTGACCTGGAAGCGGATTTCTTTGACCATCTGTCCGGCCAGGCGATTCTGGCAGTGCGCGACTTTGATTTCGACGCCGTGGCAGATGACCCCACTGCCAACGCCATTGACGTGGTGGCAATGCTGTCTTATCGGGAAGAGGGGAAAGACGGGTTGGATGACACGATGGACAAGGTTGGCGACTTGCTGCAGGAGCACGCCGGTCTGGAAGCCAGCTCAGTTGACATAGGGGCAGAGGATGACGCCACGGTTTTCGACCTGGGCCTGCTGGGGATGATGGTAGGCAGCCCAATCGGTTACCAGCCGGGCTACATCCTCCACGACCAATACCTCACTTTTGGGACTACTGAAAGCGCGCTGGCCGGCATCGTGGAGCGGCAGAACGGAGGGGGACACAGTTTGTCATCCGATGCCGAATACCAGCGTGCGGTCATCCACATAACGACCGACGGGCAGTTCCTGGGTTATGTTGAGGTATGGCGTATTGTCGCGCAGCTGGAAGCGGGCGACCTGGATTTAAAACCGGAAGAGTATCAGATATTGCGGGAAGGGATTGGCGTGGCAGCATTCAGTTCCACCACCGGGGAAGATTACACCAGGGGCGCAGCAGTGCTGACACTGTTCCCGGAATAGCGATCCCGGTGGCGGTATAATCGCAGCGTCAGCGAAAGTTCGGGAACGGAGGAGAACTTTTATGGGCGTGACTTACGCCAGGGGCAGCATCAGCGACAACAAAGAGACGCGGGAGTTCGACTTTCTGGTGGATACCGGCGCGACCTGGGTGGGTATACCACAGGCCGACATTGACGCCCTGGGATTAGATACCGTGCCCAATGCCAGCGCAGCCCTGATGATGGCTGACGGCAGCGTCAGTCACACTCCCGTTTACATTGCGGTTGGTATGCTGGAAGGGACAGGCTTCGTCAACGGCGCAGTTCCGGCGGCAGTTCCGCTGGTGGGCTACAAACTACTGCAGGACTTGGGGTTCAGGGTGGACTTGGTGAACGAGCGAATCGAGCAACGGCCTGAAGGCGAGATCGGTCCGCCGTTTCTGCTGTAACCGGGCGACCACGGAGGAATGCGCGGAGGGGCGACCGATGGGCCGCCCCTCCGCTATTGATTGATCCAAGGTTCAGGACTCAGCCGCCGCCGATTGCCGGCAGAAAGTGCATCTCGGTGTCCTCGCTTACCCGCTCCATCAGGCCAAGCTGGCTGACGTCGCCGTCAACGATTACGGCCAGACCGGGGGTTATGTCATCCAACTCTTCATCGTAGAGGAGTTCTTTCATGCCGGGATGGAGCTGTTCCAGGTTGTTGATGACCTGGCGCACCGTCGCGCCGGGGACCTGGACACGGTCGGGAGCGCCGGTGATACGCTGCATCTGGGCGGGTATCCATACGTCAGGCATTTCAGCACCCCCTACGCTGCAATAGGTGGACCGTAGGGGCGACCGGCCGGTCGCCCCTACATGGACGCTAGTTCCCGTTCTTTTCCCACAGGGCTTCCAGGACGTTGCCCGGGTTCATAGGAAGAACGGTCAGACGAACGCCGATAGCGTCGTAGATGGCGTTGGCGATGGCGGCCATGGGAGGCACGATGGGCACCTCGCCCACGCCGCGCACGCCGTAGGGATGGTTGGGGTTGGTGATCTCGACGATGCAGGTGTCGATCATCGGCAGGTCGAGGCTGGTGGGCATGCGGTAGTCCAGAAAGCTGGAATTGACCATGTGCCCCTGGTCGTTGGTGTAGTACTCCTCGTTGAGGGCCCAGCCGATGCCCTGGACGGCGCCGCCCTGGATCTGTCCTTCGACATAGGACGGGTGGATCGCTTTGCCGGCGTCCTGAACGGCGGTGTAGCGGACGATTTCGACCTTGCCGGTGTCCTCGTCGACCTCGACGTCGACGATGTGCACACCGATGCAGGGGCCGGCTCCGCCGGGGTTGACGCCGCCGCGGCCGACGATGGGGCCGCCGGTGGGCACCTGGCGCGCGGCCAGTTGCTGGAATGTCATCTGCAACTGGTCGTCGGCGCGGTGCTTGAGGACGCCGTCCTCGTAGAGCACGTCCTCGGGTTCCACTTCCCAGATGCGGGCGGCGCGGGCGATCATCTGCTGCCGGACGTCCTGAGCGGCGGTGTACGCGGCGTAGCCGGTCTTGAAGGTGACGCTGCTGCCGCCGGTGTTGGACGTGAAGCCGATGCTGTCGGTGTCGCCGATCTGGGGATTGACGTCCTCAACGGCGATGCCGAGCACCTCGGCCAACTGCTGGGATACGGAGGCGCGGGTGCCGCCGATGTCGGGGGAACCCTCGGTCAGCGTGACCGTGCCGTCCGGGTTGACCAGGGCGACCGCGGCGGACGGGCCGGTGTTGTTGCCCCAGAAACCGGAGGCGACGCCACGACCGCGCTTCTTGCCATCCTTGGAGGCAGTGTAATGCGGATGCGACTTGGTGGCCTCCAGGGTCTCGATGTAGCCAACCGTGGGGGTCAGCGGACCGGTGGGGCGGCGGGTGCCCTCTTTGGCGCTGTTAATGAGGCGCAGGTCAATGGGATCGACGCCTAGCCTCTCAGCCAGTTCGTCCAGGGCGACCTCTACGCAGTAGGCGGCAGCCGGGGAGCCGGGAGCGCGGTAGGCCGCGGTCTTGGGCCGATTGACTACGATGTCGTAGCCCTCGATCCAGGTGTTGGGGATGTCGTAGGCAGCGAGCACGCAGTTGGCCGCGCCAGCCACGGGCGACCCGGGGAACGCGCCGGCCTCGAAGATCAGGTGCACCTCGGCGGCGGTGATCTTCCCGTCGTTGGTCGCGCCGATGCGGCAAGAGATCTCGGTGCCGGAGGTGGGGCCGGTGGCCTCGAAGACCTCGGTGCGGTTCATGGATACCTTGACCGGCGCGTGGGCCTTGCGGGCCAGCAGCGCGGCCAGGGGTTCCATGTATACGGCCAGCTTGGCGCCGAATCCGCCGCCGATTTCCATGGGCACGGCCTTGACCTTGGATACCGGTATGCCGACCAAGCGGGCGGTGTGGTCGCGGACGGTGAAGTGGCCCTGACTGCTGGAGTAGATGGTCAGGCTGCCATCGTCGTGCCACATGGCGGTGCCGCTGTGGGGCTCGATGTATCCCTGGTGAACGGCGGAAGTCGAGACGCTGCGCTCAACGACGATGTCGGCACCGGCGAAGCCGGCGTCGAGGTCTCCCATGCGGAACTCGAAGTGGTTGGCGGTGTTGGTGCCGCGCGTGTCATCGTCGTCGTCCAGCACGCCACCGGCGCGGGTACCGGCCGTTTGGAAGGCGGCAAGACGCTCGTGGACCAGGGTCGCGTCCTCGGCCATGGCGTCGCGGGCGTGCATGACCGGAGGCAGCACCTCGTACTCAACGTCGATCAAGTCCAGGGCTTCCTCGGCGGTGTGCGCGTTGGTCGCGGCGACAGCGGCGATGGCATGACCTTTGTAGAGGGCCTTGTCCTGGGCCATGATGTTGTTGCTCAGGAACTTGAAGTTGACCATCGCTCCCTCGGCCAGATCGGAGGCGCGACCAGTGGGTTCCACGATGTCGGCGCCGGTGATGACAGCGCGGACGCCGGGCATGGCCTCGGCGCGGCTGGTGTCGATGGCGGTAATGCGGGCGTGGGCGTGAGGACTGCGCAGGACCTTCCCGAACAGCATACCGGGCAGGTTCAGGTCGGCGCTGTAGCGGGCCATTCCAGTGACCTTGTCGGCGCCGTCGTGGCGCACCGGGCGGGTCCCGACTACCTTGTATTCCTTGTCGCTGGTCAGGACCATGTTGGGGGTGTAGTCCGGCATTAGTTTTCCTCCGGCTGGTACTTTAATTGCGGGCTTGACACGGCCGGGCGAAGCCTGAAAATCCCGTGCCGGCAGTATGATAGCATAGCGAACAAACCGATGGGACGGACTGGTTTCCGTCCCATGTCAGTGTGCAGTGAGCAACGGGATCGCCGCGCTGCGCTTGCGATGACAAACACGGAACAGGCGGGAATCATGGATACCATCATCATTAAAGGATGTCTGAACGGCAGTCGCGGCCGGGAGCAAAATCCGAACGTGCCATTGACGCCGGAAGAAGTGGCGCAGGAAGCGGTCCGATGCTACGAGGCCGGAGCTTCGATAGTCCACATCCACGCCAGGACGCCGGACGGCGGTATCAGCTACGACCCGGCGTGGTACGCGCAGACGGACGCGATGATCCGGGCGCAGTGTGACCTGGTCCTGAACCACACCACGGCGCGACAGGCCCACGTGCCGGTGGAGGCGGTGACCCGGTACCTGCTGGAGACCCCGCAGCCGGTGGAGATGGTGTCGCTGAATCTCGGCAGCGGCACCCGCTGGGTGGCCGATCCGGAGACCGGCCAGCGGCGCACCGTGACCAGCCCCAACTCCTTCGAAGACATCGTGGCGACCCTGGACGCCTGCTACCAGCGCGGCACTTTCCCGGAGCCGGCCGTGCACGACGTGGGCAACGTTAACGCCGCCATCACCCTGATGCGGGAGGGTTACATCCGGGATTCCCGCTACTTTCTGGTGGAGCCGGGGGCGCATTGGGGAGACGGCCGATTGAACATGGTGGGTTCGCCGCGCAACTATATGCTCATCGCCGACACCATCCGGGAGCACTATCCCGAAGCAACCTGGCTGGCGCACAGCAGCATGGGACAAACCTTCCCGTTGTGCGCCATCGCCATCGCCACCGGCGCGCACATCCGGGTCGGCATGGAAGACAGCCCGTTCCTGCCCAACAACCCGGAGCCCAGATCCAACGCCGAGTACATCGAGTGGGCGGTGACCATGGCGCGCCTGCACGGCCGGGAGCCGGCGACGCCACAGCAGGCCCGGGACATGCTGGGGTTGAACCCGTATCCGGAGGCGTAGCTCGGACATATACGGATCGTGCGGCAGAGGCGTACCGCGGGTGATTTGGGTGCGCTGATATTCGTGGGTTCACAACCCGAGCGATGCGATCGCGCACCCAAATTTGCTCACGAGTGGTTCGTCAAAAACTGCCGGAAGTCCACCGCCGCACTCTCCCCTTTCTCCAGTGCCGCAACGTACAAGTCTCCGTCAACGGTCAGCAGGGGAGTTTGTGCGTTAATGGACTCCAGCAGCGCCGCATCGGTAAGGCCCAACTGACCGAAGTGGGGGTTGGCGGCAGCTCGGGCACTGAGGACTACGACTTCATCGCTGTCGTAGATCAGGACATTTAACCTGACCATCAGATGGGAGCGTTCCGGTTCGCGGTGTTGGCGGAGAAGATTGGATGCTTCGGTGAGGGTATTCGGAGTCACAAATATCCGATTGACTCGGCCAAGCAAAGCAATCAGGTTGAAGTAATCGGTTGGGGTGTAATCTGCCAATCGCCGGTGCCTGGCGATTATGCTGACATCGACGCTGCCCACTATCAGCAGGACCAGCAGGTTGGCGTCAACGAAAAACCCGAAAGGCGACATCAGTTGTCGTAATCAGAAAACATCCGGTCCTTCAGAGAAATGACGTTGCCACTTGCATCGTCAATGCTGACTATCTTGTAGGATCTCGGGGCCTTGAGGCCCATCTTGACACCCAGCTCACCCTGCTTGTCCCAGGCGCGCGCGAAGCCGTAGGTGATGCGCCACTGTTGCGTATCCCGGTTGTACACCACTTCTTCGAGGCCCACGTTCATAACGTGCTCATCGGCGAAAAGTTCGATTATGTAATCACGAGCGGCATCTTTGGCTTCTTTGGCATTCATCAGGACCTCCGGGGCGCTGCGACGCCCGGATCAATTATAGGGTGGACTGCCGACACCGACAATGAAGTGGCGTCAATCAATTCGCCGGCCGCGCCAGTATTGGGGCGGCCGTTGGTATCCGTCATCATAGCGGCCCCGCCGGCCGCGACTGCCCGGGCCGCGCAGGAAGGGCTTGACGGCGAGGCCCACGAGGGCGCCCACCACGAAGCCGCCGATGTGGGCGAAGAAGGCGGTGGACACGTCGTGGCTCACGCCGATGGATAGTAAGCCCTGGATCGCCTGCAGGGCGAACCAGATGACGAGGAGCCACACAGCGCGCAGTTCAATGACCGTTATCAGGAAATAGATGATCAGGGTGCGGATGCGGTTGCGCGGGTAGAGGAGGAGATAGGCTCCCATGACGCCGGAAATGGCGCCGCTGGCTCCGACAAGCGGAGTCTGGGAGGACGGGTCTATGGCGTAGTGGGATAGGGTGGCCAGCACGCCGGCCACCAGGTAGAAGAGCAGATATTTGACGTGGCCGAAAGCGGCCTCAATGTTATCGCCGAATACCCACAGGAACAGCATGTTGCCGATGAAGTGCATCAGGCTGCCGTGGATGAACATGCAGGTGAGCATCGTGCCCCAGGTTGGGATGGGGGACGCGATGTCGATTCCGCCGGAGCCGACCGGGAGCAATTCAAAAGCCCGGCCTGACGACAGTTCGGCGGGTATGAAGCCGAACTGGAGGAAGAAAACGAAGATCTGCAGGCCGCCGCCTCCGAAGAGGAACCCGAACCCGCCGACGGCGATCTCGTACAGGAATACGAGGCAGTTGATCCCGATCAGGACGAGGTTGACGACCGGACGGGAGCCGTGATCTCGCCCGGCATCGGAGATGGGCAGCACGGCTAGGCGGGGACGGCGGCGGTGATGTCTTCGGCGGCGTGGGCGATGATTTCCGCAGCGGTGCTCTGGGAGATGCGCCCGATGTTGAGCATCAGGTGGAACTTGGTGGGATCGTTGGCCTCGGCCCGGAAGAATTTGCGATAGAAGGTCACACGAGCGTTTTCCAGGTCCTCGGAGTAAGCGCGAGCTTCGTCGGCAGAGAAGAGCTCCCGCTTGGCCATGGTGTCGATGCGAACGTCCATGGGAGCAAGGAGTCCCACGTGAATGACGCCAGGAGCATCGGCCAGGATCATGTTGCTGCCGCGGCCGATAATTACGACGTCGCCGCCGCCGGCCAACTCTTTGATAACTGACGTGGTGGCCTCAATGAACGCCCGGTCGTGGACGTTGGATGAGGAAGCGGCGTCGGATACCAGCTCGGTGTAGGCTTCGGCCGGGAGCATTTCGATGCCGCGGCCAAAGTAGGGCTCCGCGCCGGCACCGGCCACGGCGGAACGTTCGAGGACGGTCTGCATGAAGCGGGCGACCTTTTCCCGGAACGGGACGACCCTCTGCTCCTTCTCTATGAGCCGGCTGACCGGAGATCCGACTAGGCGGGCCGCCTCGGAGAATATGTAGCGGTCAACGTAATTCAGGCCCATATTCTGGGCAACCAGGTGGCCGATCTCCAGCGTGCCGCTGCCGATGACGCCGTTGATGGTTATGACCGGCATGATGATTCCTCCATCTGGAACACGGGCGTCTCGAACACAGGCGTCTCGTACGCGGGCTATGCCGTGTACTGGGCCAAGACCCGTTCGCGGCGGCGGTGGTACTCGTCGACCAGCAGACCCATGGCAAAAGAGTCATACCAATTGCCGTCCTTCCGGTGCGTGCGGCGCAGGTGCCCTTCAAGCACGAAGCCCAAGTGCCGGAACATCTGCAAGGCGTGCTCGTTGTACTCCGGAACGTCTACCCATACGCGGTGAAGCTCAAGATTGTCGAAGGCTTCGTCCAGCATGGTGACCAGAGCCGAGGTGCCATAGTGGTGATGCCAGAGGTCCTTGCGTCCGATCAGGATGAAGAGCTGGGCTTCTTCCAGCGGCCATTCGACCAGCAGCTGACCCTCACCGATGTGGGCCTCATCAGTGGCGTAGATGGAGTAGATGCGCCGTTCGTCCTGGTTGAAGGTCTGATGCCACGTGTCGTCGTCGGCGTCCTGGATGGCTTCCGGGGCGTAACCGATGTGGAGGGCGTGGCCATCGGAGTCATCGGTGCCGTACCACAATGAACTGACCTCGGGGTCTCGCAGCCAATCGCGAATTCGGGAAACATCTTCACGGGAAACGTCTGAGATGAGACTGACTGATGGGAACATATACCGGCCTCCTAGAACTGCAATGGCAATGATTTTCCGACTTTCCGGGGGCCAAATTTATACTGGGAATTACCCGGATTATAACACGGTGGTTGCGCCTGTAAGCGGTCGCCTCCTTCCAGGCATCGAAAGAGGGGCGAACGCCGGTTCGCCCCTCATGGGTTGTTTGGATGCGCGGGCGAGCGCTTAATCTGCCGGTACCGCAACCTCGCTGCCCATGGACTCGTAGGCCCATTCCAGCAGGTCCACCGTCTCGTCCCAGCCGATGCAGGAGTCGGTGATGGAGATGCCGTATTCCAGTTCGGATGGGTCGGCGCCGAGCTTCTGGGCGCCGGGGTTGATGTTGCTTTCCAGCATCACCCCGATGAGGTCGGAGTTGCCGGCCAACCGCTGCTGCATGACATCGCGGAAGGCGATGTGCTGGCGGGAGTGGTCCTTGTTGGAATTGCCGTGGCTACAGTCCACCACAATAGGAGCGGGAGCGCCGGACTTGCGGAGAGCGTCGGTGGCCGCGGCGATGGAGCGCGCGTCGAAGTTGGTGCCGCTGCGGCCGCCGCGCATGACCAGGTGGCAGTTGCGGTTGCCTCGGGTCTCGACAATTGAGGCCTGGCCATCGTGGTCAATGCCGAGGAACGCCTGGGGAGTGCGGGCGGCGACCAGGGCGTCGACGGCGGTCTGGGGGTCGCCGTCGGTGCCGTTCTTGAAGCCCACGGGCATGGACAGGCCGGAGGCCATCTGGCGGTGGATCTGGCTCTCCGTGGTGCGCGCGCCGATGGCCGCCCAGGTGACGAGGTCGGCCACATACTGGGGCACGATGGGGTCCAGGAATTCGGTGGCGGAGCTCAAGCCGGTTTCGGCGATCTCGAGCAGGAGCTGGCGAGCGCGATGCAGGCCGTCCTCGATCTGGTAAGTGTCGTTCAGGTTGGGGTCGTAGATGAGGCCCTTCCAACCGACGGTGGTGCGCGGCTTCTCGAAGTACACGCGCATGACGATCATGATGCGGTCAGCCAGTTTGTCAGCGAGGGGCTTGAGCCGTTCCGCGTAGTCGATGGCGGCCGACTGGTCGTGGATGGAACAGGGACCGACGATAACCGCGAAACGCTCGTCGTCACCGTTGAGCACGTTCTCCAGTTGGCGTCGGCTGTCGAGCACGACCTCTTCCGCCTTAGGGGTGAGGGGAATTCGGGCTTCCAGGTCGGAAGGTCGGATCAGCGCGTTGTTGCTCATTACGTTCACGTCTTTTGCCGGTGAGATTGCCATCTTTTTGTCCTCCTGGACGGTACCGGATGCGAGGGGCCGACGTTACCAACAAAAAGGACTTCAGCCTCCGTCCGGCTGAAGTCCTGCCAAAGTGGTTGTCACCAAGTGTTATCGGGCTTCCCATGCCGGGTTTACGCTGGCCGTGCTGCGGTAAGCGTAAAAGTAAAAGGGGCGGTAATACCCGGGGACGATTTGGCGGCAGGCGGTACTCATTTCGGTGGAAATGCTACTCCCGTCCTGCTGCGTTGTCAACGGGATAAATGTCGACATTTCCGAAACCGAGGCGATTGGCGTCACAGCGAGATTTGACCCCTACCTACAACGGCCTTCCGGCAAGTTCCGCGACGACGGCGGCTCCACGATCCGCCGCCTGATCCTCGGGTCCATCGGCCAGGGCGCGCACCAGCAGGCTGCCAACTGCCGCCGCATCAGCTCGCTTGCCGACTTCCAGCACGTGTTCGCGCCGTGAGATTCCGAACCCAATCGCGATGGGCAAGTCCGTACGCTGGCGGACGCGGTCGACGAGGTCCAGTCCGCGACCGGAGACCTCAGACCGTGCGCCGGTGATACCCACCACGCTGGTGCAGTAGACGAAACCGCCCCCAAGGGAGACCGATCGTTCGATACTTTCGTCGGTGCTCGTGGGGGCCAGCAGCGGGATCAGCCGCACGCCGCAGGGGTCGAGTTCGGCAACCAGCGCCTCAGCTTCGGAGCTGGGAAGGTCAACGATAATGAGGCCGTCGACAGTGGCCTCGGCGCACGCGGCGGCAAATTCCCTGAGACCGAAGGACATGATCGGGTTGTAATAACCCATCAAAATGAGGGGCGTGTCGCCAACCTGGGGTCGCAGCGCGGCCGCGGTGTCCAGGCAGTCTCGGACGGTTACGCCGTTTTGCAAGGCCACGAAGCTGGACGCCTGGATCACCGGGCCTTCGCCAATGGGGTCGCTGAAGGGCATTCCCAGTTCGATGGCGTCGGCGCCGGCCTCGACCAGCCGCGGCACGACGTCAAGGGCAGCGTCCTTATAGGGATGACCGACGGTGACGAACATCACGAGGCCGGGGCGACCTTCGGCCTTGACGGCGGCGAATTTGGCGGCGATGCGGTCCGGGACAGTCGCAGTCTGGGTTGACATCTCTCACGCTCTAAATGATCAAGGTATAACTAGCCTATCCCACGGGCCGGCGGGTGTCCATACGACGCAGTCGCGCAGATACCTGCTGTCGGTAAGAGCGGCTATTCTCGGCTGGAACGCAGCTTGGGTTTACAGACCCAACCATGCGCTGAGCACGGCCGCCAGGTTCTGGGCGGCGTGTACGGCGATGCAGGGCCAAAGCGAGCCGGTGCGGTGGTACAACCAGCCCAGCAGCAGGCCCGTAAAGAAGACGGGCAGCAGCAGGGCGGGCGCGAGATGCAGGGCGGCGAACACGGCGGCCGATGCGACGAGAGCGGGCGCCAATCGCCAGCGGTTGGCGAAACTCCGCAGAATGAACCCGCGGAAGAAGGTTTCCTCGGCGATCGGGGTCCAGACCGCCAGGGCCAGCGCGCTGAACACTACCCAGCCACCGGGCAGGAGCAGGCCGTCCGGGATTTCGGGAGGGATCAGGAAGTCCCAGCCCAGAGCCAGCGCGGTCATAGCGTACAGCTGGGCGAAACCGAGACTGCACACCAGCGCGGCAGCCGCGAGCATCGCGGAGTGGCGGAGCGAAGTTCGGGGCCTGGTGAACCCCACCAGCGCCCACGGAGGCGGCCAGGTGCGGATTGCAAGGAGCCACACCAGGGCAACCTGGAGCAATCCCAACGCGGTGGCGGAAACCACGGCGGCGATGGCCAAAGGGATCACCAGAGCCAGGGACGCAATCAATATGGCGGTAGGCACCAGGACCATCAACCCCAGGGCGGGTTGCCGGATGCCCCATGTGCGCGCGTCGGTTGGAACGGCAGCGGACGCCAGGACCGCGTGGCACTCGGCGCATTCCATCGCGCCGGGTAAAAGCGCGCCGCCGCAATGGGTGCAGAACGATTGCATCAGTAAAACGCCATTGTGGATGGTGCCCCATGTTGAACGACGCAGTATAGAACACGGGCAACAAGCGGGCTGATTATGAACGTTTTAAGGAGCACGAGCGCAGCAGTTCCATTTGCCAACTTGGGATCATTGGGCCATAATTGCGTGCGCCCGCCTGCACAGCAAATCATGGCGATGTTGCGGGGAAAGCGAATGGCCACGGGTTCCGATTCACCAGGGTTTGGCGAGGGATTTCTGCGCATGGCCCAGGCGTTGGGTCTGGACGTGTCGGACGAAGAACGCGCCCAAGACCTGGCGCGCCGCGTTACCCTGATGCGAGAAGGTCTGGCCCGCCTGTATGAGATCGATGTCTCCGGCGCCGAGTCTCCCTCGGCTTTCATACCATCGATGCAACCAGCATCCGGCGCCGGAACCGGGAGGATTTAGACCATGGCAGGCGGCGAACTTCATTACATGTCGGCCTGGGAACTGTCCGGCCTCATCCGCAATCGGGATGTGTCCCCGGTCGAGGTGGTGGAAGCCTGCCTGACCCGGATAGAAGAGACCGAACCAACCCTCAATTCATTCATCACCCTGATGCCGGAGCAGGCGAGGAGCGCGGCGCGGCGAGCGGAGGACGAGATCGGCAGGGGCAACTATCGCGGGCCGTTGCACGGCATCCCGGTGGGATTGAAGGACCTGTTCAACACCGCTGGGGTCAAGACCACGTCGGGAACGCGGATCTACGACAACTTTGTGCCCGACGAGGATTGCACGGTGGCGACCCGATTCAGCCAGGCCGGCGCAATACTGCTGGGCAAGCTGAACATGCACCCGTTCGCGTTCGGCCCTACGGGCGAGAACGGCGATTACGGCCATATGCACAACCCGTGGAACCCGGAGCGCATCACCGGCGGGTCCAGCGGCGGCAGCGGATCGGCAGCGGCGGCGGGACAGTGCACCATCACCATGGGCAGCGACACCGGCGGCAGCGTCCGGATCCCGGCGGCGCTGTGCGGTATTGTCGGTCTCAAACCAACCTACGGGAGGGTGAGCCGGGCGGGTCTGACGCCGCTGTCATGGTGCCTGGACCATCCTGGTCCCATGGTGCGGACGGTGGAAGACGCGGCGCTGACCATGAACGTGATCGCCGGCCACGACCCTCGGGATCATGCCACATCGGAGGCCCCGGTTCCCGACTACACGACGGCGCTCACCGGAGATATTCGCGGCCTGCGCATCGGCGTAGTCAAGGAATATTTCGAGACAGAAATTGATTCGTCCGTGGCCGCGCTGACACAACAGGCGATTGCAGTGCTGGGCGAACTGGGCGCGGAGATCGTGGACGTTTCTCTGCCCTTGTACGAGTATGCCCAGCCCATCAGCAATGCCATCCTCAGCGCTGAGGCGACGGCGGCCCATCGGGACGTCCTGCTGAGTGACGGCGACAAGATGTACCCCCAGGTACGCGAGCGGTTGGAGGAAGGTCTCTTCATCTCGGCGGCGGAATACCTGCGGGCGCAGCAGGCGCGACAGGTTTTCTGCCAGCAGGTTGCCGGTTTGCTGGAATCGGTCGACCTCCTGGCCGGCCCGGTTGAGCCGGTAACTGCTCCGAAGATCCTGGAAAGGCGGATTGAGATCGGCGGGCAAGCGCTGCCGGCGGTGCCCATGCTGACGAAGTACACGCGGGTGTACAACATCACCGGGTCGCCGGCGATTTCGGCGCCCTGCGGGTTTGGGCCGGACGGATTGCCCGTGGGGCTGCACCTGGCCGGCCGAAACTTCGACGAAATGACGGTTCTGCGGGCCGCCTACGCTTACCAGCAGGCGACGGACTGGCACACGCAGCGACCGCCGATTTAGCCCGGCTGCGCGACCCGGGAACGACGCTCCCAAAATGGGAGGAACCGCAACAGCAGTGGCTACTATAAACGCCGTAACTTTCGATCTTTGGCAGACCCTGATCCTGGACAACCGGGAACTGGGCTTGCAGCGGGCGCAAGTTCGCCTGGATGGCGCTCGCGATCTGCTGGCCGTGCAGGGGATTCACCACGACCCGGATCATATCCGCGAGGCTTACCGGGGATGCTATCGAGCCTGCCGGGCGGTGAGGAACAAAAACGCGGACGTGAGTTTTCGCGAGCAAGTGGAGATCTTCGTCAACCTGATCGAGGACGGCCTCGTGACTCGCTTGCCCGAGCCCACGGTAGCCGAGATCGAAAGGGTGTACGCGGAGTCGTTCTTCGACTATCCGCCCCGGTTTCACGAGGCAACGCAGGAGACCCTGCAATCGGTCCGTGACATGGGCCTGCGGATCGGCCTGATCTCGAACACCGGCATGACGCCCGGCTATACCTTCCGACAGTTTTTGCAGCAACACGGGCTGGCTGACTATTTTCAGACCATGACCTTTTCCGACGAAGTGCTGCTGGCCAAGCCCTCGGACGAGATATTCCTTATGACCATCGGGGCGTTGGACTCGAGCCCGGACAGCGCCATCCACGTCGGTGACCACGTCAGCAACGACGTCGTCGGAGCCAACCGGGTGGGCATGAAATCCGTTTGGATTCGCGGTTTCTACGAACCCGAGGATCCAGACGACCCGGACAGCAAGGCGGACGCCGAGGTTGACGACCTTTCCGGTGTCGCGGCGGCCATACGGGGCCTGATCACCGGCTGACATCGCATTGATCAACCTTCCCCGCGCGTCGAACGGTCGGAGCGGTCGGGCGCAAGGAGCACAACCTTGTTCCAGGAACTCAGCGGCGGGCCGCTTCCCAACGGACGGTACCCCGACATCACTTTGGCCATCTTTCCCCACCTGAAAGAATTCGTGGTGGTGGATACCCGGGGTCCAGCGGCAGAGGTCAAGTTGCTGTCAACTGAGGACGTTTTCAACGACGAGTATTACCGCACGGTGGAAAGCGAATTCGCCAGCGCCCTTCGCGAAGGCGGAGACCGTCCGTTCCTGCACCTAATGCACCTGCCCGGCCAAGTGGACGACATCGTGCGCGGCGTGGCCATGCACTACATCCTGGAGCGGCTGGGAGTCGACTACCACGACGAGGACAGCATGCCCGAAGTGGTGGTGTTCGTCATATCTGGCCCGACGCTGGCCATTCCCACGGACCAGGTGGTCGCCGGCTTCTCGGAGATGCTTTCTGGCAAGCTGGACCCCGTGGATATCGACCGGTGGTCCCGGGAACTGAATCGCCTGATAGAACAAGAAAGCAGGGCGTTTCCCGCCGCCGGCGAGGCGCTGGGTGAGACGATGACCGACGAGTCGCTGGACCCGTACTACATCTGGCAAAACCGCAACTGAGGAGCAATATTGACCACCGAACGCATGGCGCTGACCTTCAGCAGCCGGGACAACAACGATGACGAGGACCTGATTGCGGTGGCGCAGGCCGCGGACCGTTTGGGGTACGAATCATTCTGGACCGGTGAATCCTGGGGACGGGACGCCTTCACCGTGCTGACGATGCTGGCGTGTCACACGGAACGCATCGGCCTGGGCACGGGGATCGTCACCGTGTATAGCCGGACGCCGGGGCTGGTGGCGCAAAGCATCGCATCCCTGGACCGGATCAGTAACGGGCGTGCCATCCTTGGGCTCGGCAGCAGCGGGCGCATCGTGATCGAGGACTGGCACGGAGTGAAGTTCGATCATCCCGTCAGCCGAACCGCCGAATACATTGACATCATTCGCCTGGCGCTCTCGGGCGAACGAGTGAACTACGACGGGCGGTTCTACAACCTGAAGCGTTTTCGCATGGGCGTCCGGCCGGTGCAGGAACGGGTGCCGATCTACGTGGCCTCGCTGGGACGCCGCAACCTGGAACTGACCGGCCGATCCGCGGACGGGTGGCTGCCGATCTGGACCCATTGCGAGAGACTTCCCGAGGTCAAGGAGCCGCTGGCACACGCGGCACAAGCAGCGGGACGGCAAGTGTCAGATGTCACCACAGCGCCGCAGATCCTGAGTTGCGCCAGCGATGATGAAGCGACGGTGTCGGATGCTATCGCGCAGGCGCGCTCCCACATGGCGTTCTACATTGGTGGCATGGGCACTTACTATTACGATCTGTTCTGCCGGTACGGATATCAGGACGAGTGCGACCGACTCCGCACGGCGTGGGCGGAGGGAGACCGGGCGAAAGCGGCCACCTGCATAACCGACGAGATGGTGGACAACATCACCGCGATTGGGACGCCCAAAGAGTGCCGGGAGAAAATCGCCCGCTTCCGGAACAGCGGGGTCGATATGCCGCTATTGGCTTTCCCCCACGGATCCAACCGGGACACCATGCTGGGCACGCTGCAAGCGTTGGCGCCGGCCCAGGGGTAAGCTGATCCAGTGAAGATCGGGCTGATCTCCGACACCCATTCCGCGGGGAGCGGCCGGGATCTGCCGGCAGCAGTTTTCGATGCGCTGGCCGGCTGCGAGCTGGTGCTGCACTGCGGCGACCTGGAATGCATCGGGGTTCTGGACTACCTGGAAGAACTGGCGCCAGTGCTTGCGGTGCGCGGATACGAAGACCCACGTGAGCCGGGTGAGCGTCTGGCCAACGTCTCGCGCATCGTCGAAGTGGAAAGCATACGGATCGGGATGGTGCACGATATACAGTGGCCGCCGCCGTCGATTGCGACCACGCCGGATGGAACTGGTCTGGTTTGGCCGGCTTCAGGCTTGGGAGCGTTGCTGCAAAGGAAATTCAGCGGCGAGGTTGACGTGGTGGTATTCGGGGACACCCATGAGGAGATGGTGGAGTGGAGAGACGGAGTGCTGTTTGTGAACCCCGGCAGCCCCACGTACCCCGGTCGTCGCCATACCCCTGGTTCCTTGGGGACGGTCGCCATTCTTGACGTCCAGGACGGGGAAATCACGCCGCGCATCGTGGATTTGGAAGCGGAAAGCTGACAGCGACGTTAATTGACACCCAATTGGTGCTGTGCTAGTTTCGCAATGTTTGTCGGGATTCGTAGCCGAAAAACGGAGAGGAGAGAATGGAATCAATCATTGTAGCCCTGGCGGCGGGGGTGATTGCCCTGGCGTTCGCGGCCTTTATGGCCTTCCGAGTGATCGGCTCGGACCAGGGCAATGAGCGCATGCAGGAGATCGGCGACGCCATCCGCACCGGCGCGTCCGCCTTCCTGCGCCGCGAGTACATGTCGCTGCTGCCCTTCGTGGTGGTGGTGGCGGTGGTCCTGGGCGTCCTGGACTACACGGTCTTCACCCACAACCTGGGCGTACCGGCTACTGCCATTTCGTATCTGGCCGGCACCATCTGTTCGGGCCTCGCCGGATTCGTCGGGATGAACGTCGCGGTCCGCGCCAACATTCGCACCGCAGCGGCCGCAATGAGAGGACTAAATCCCGCCCTGCGGGTGGCGTTCTCCAGCGGAACGGTGATGGGCGTCACGGTGGTGGGCATCGGCCTGCTGGGCGTGACCATCCTGTACCTGATATTCCAGGACATTGGCGCGGTGGCCGGGTTCGGGTTCGGCGCCAGCTCCATCGCCCTGTTCGCCCGCGTGGGCGGCGGGATTTTCACCAAGGCCGCGGATGTGGGCTCCGACCTGGTGGGCAAGGTGGAAGCCGGCATCCCCGAGGACGACCCGCGTAACCCGGGCGTGATCGCGGACAACGTGGGCGACAACGTGGGCGACGTGGCCGGCATGGGCGCCGACCTGTTCGAGTCCTACGTGGGCAGCATTATCTCGGCAGTGGCGTTGGCTGCCGCCAGCACGACGGCATTCGCGGTGTTCGGCAACGACGCGGTGTTCCCAATGCTGCTGGCCGGCGCGGGCATCGTGGCCGCGATCCTGGGCACTTTCGTAGTGCGCAGCGGCGAGCAGGCCGACTTCGAGCGGCTGCTGTGGGCGCTGCGCTACGGCATATTCGCCGCCGGCGGCTTGCTGATCATCTTCGCTGCGATACTGACCATCACACTCACGGGCAACTGGTGGTGGTTTGGCTGCGTGGTGGCCGGACTTGTCGCGGGAACCATCATCGGTCTCGCCACCGAGTACTACACCTCCTACAGCTACAAGCCGACGCAGCGGGTGTCGGAATCGTCGCAGACCGGCGCGGCCACGGTCATCATCAGCGGCATCGCCACCGGGATGCTGAGCACGCTGATCCCGGTGATCTGCGTGTCCGTCGCCATCCTGCTGGCGTACTGGTTTGCGGGTTTCTACGGCGTTGCGCTGGCCGGCGTCGGGCTGCTGTCCACGCTGGGCATAACCCTGGCGACCGACGCCTACGGGCCGGTGGCAGACAACGCCGGCGGCATCGCCGAGCAGGCCAACCTGGAGCCGGAGGTGCGCGAGCGCACCGACGCGCTGGACGCCCTGGGCAACACCACCGCGGCTACCGGCAAGGGTTTCGCCATCGGCTCCGCCGCCGTGACCGCGCTGGCGCTGTTGGCCGCGTACTCCGTGAGCGCCGGTTTGATCACCTTGGGCGAAGACGGCCGTTTGGCGGCCGGGAGCGCGGGCATCAACATCCTGCAGCCGCAGATCCTGGTCGGTCTCGTGATCGGCGCGATGCTGCCGTTCATTTTCTCCGCGTTGACGATGCAGGCAGTGGGTCGCGCGGCCCAAGGCATTGTCGACGAGGTCCGCCGTCAGTTCCGCGAGATACCCGGTCTGATGGAGGGCACGGCCACGCCCGACTCGGCGCGGTGCGTGGACATCAGCACGCGGGGCGCTCTGCGGGAAATGATCCTGCCCGGCGTGATGGCGGTGCTGGCCCCGATCGCCACCGGATTCATCCTGGGCGAGGCGGCTCTCGGCGGGCTGCTGATCGGATCAGTCTCGGCCGGGTTCATGCTGGCCATCATGATGGCCTCGGCCGGCGGAACCTGGGACAACGCGAAGAAGTACGTTGAGCTGGGCAACTACGGCGGCAAGGGCTCCGACGCCCACAAGGCCGCGGTGGAAGGCGACGTGGTCGGCGACCCCTTCAAGGACACGTCCGGCCCCAGCCTGAACATCCTGCTGAAGCTGATGGCGATTGTGTCGCTGGTGTTTGCTCCGGCATTCGTGGCGGCGCCGGCGCTGATCAACCTGTAGGCCGAGCCCACATTCGGCGCAATTGGGGGCGGCCAGGTGGGTCGCCTCCAATATTTTGACAGCGCGCGGTGGCAGTCGACGCCAGCGGATGGCAGAATAGCGCAGTGCCAATTGGCGGCGATCAATCCCGCAATGAACGGAGACTACAACGATGACCAGCAGCAACGGCAACCTGTTTGACCTCACCGGAAAGGTAGCTCTGATTACCGGCGGGAACGGCGGCCTGGGATTGGGCATGGCGCTGGGCCTGGCCAACGCCGGAGCGGATATCGCCATCGCTGCGCGCAACGCCGAGAAGAACGCAGCCGCAGTTGAGGCTATTGAGGCAACCGGGCGACACGCCTTTGCGATCCCAACGGATGTTACCAGCGATTCGGACATCGACGACATGGCGTCGCGGGCGGTGGCGCATTTCGGACACGTTGACATCCTGATCAACAACGCGGGGGCCACCGTCCGCAAGGCTCCGGAGGACATCACCGCCGCCGAGTGGGACAACGTGCTGGACGTGAACCTGCGGGCGGCGTTCCTCTCGTGCAAGGCGCTCTACCCGCACTTCAAGGCTCAGGGCGGAGGCAAGATCATCTGCATCGGCAGCATGTACAGCATCTTCGGCGGCGGTGGCAGCGGTGTGCCGTACTCGTCAAGCAAGGGAGGAATCGTGCAACTGGCGAAGAGTTTCGCCGTGGCGTGGGCCAGCGACAACATCCAGTCCAACGCCATCCTGCCGGGCTGGTTCATGACCGAGTTGACGCAAGCGATCCCGGAAACCCAGCCGGAGCGCTACGACCTGATCAACCGGCGCATCCCCATGGGCCGCTGGGGAGAGGCGAGCGAGTTGCAGGGCGCAGCGGTATTCCTGTCCAGCCAGGCGTCGGACTATGTGACGGGAGCGGTGATCACGGTGGACGGTGGTTTTTCGGTGGCGTAGAGCGGCGCGACGACAGCAATCACTACCTGGGTTGGCGACGACTCAGAAACGAACCAAGGACCTGGCCAGGGTCGCTATCCACAACAGCCAGTACATCCCCACGCTGTTATCAACGTACCAGTCCGGGAAGGACAGCCCCCAGACGTCGCCCGGCAACAGCCACCAGCCAATTATGGTCAAAACCGTTCCTGCAAGGAACGATATTAGAGCGCCCCACCAACCCGCCGGCGAGAGCAGCAGCAGCATAACGGCAAAAACCAGCAGACGAACGTCGGCGCTTTCCCGTACCCAATTGATGCCTTCCCTTTCTGACCCGATGACCATGCCCCAGAAATCCCCGGCCCCCGGCATGACGATGGCCAGCACGATGGCCACGCCGTAGATGACCAGCGCCCAGATGATGCCGCTAACGCATCCCGAACCTCCCTCCTGCTCCGCGTCGCCGAACCCGTCTGGTATCGGGTCACCGCCGCTACTGGACCCGTAGGTTGACCCCTCGAAATCGTATTCCCGCTCGACCACGGCCATCACGAAGCCTCCTATCTCGTGGGAAATGACTGGGATAAAGGGGGAAATACCCGGCTACAACTGCTCCAACGCCTGGCGGGAGAGCATCATCTTCACTGGGCTGATGGGGCGGAAGGTGCGGGAGACACGGACGTCGCCGGCCAGGCTGCAAAGGGTGTAAGCGTCGTAAGGCGCCATTCCCTTTTCCGTGATCAGGAAGTCCACCATCTCGCGGACGGCCTGCTTCATGGCGGGTCCGAGGTCGTCGCCGTGGGACAGCACGACGTAGTGGTCAGGCGTGATGGCGCGCGGACCGGTGAGGGTCATGCCCTTTTCGACCGTGACGCGCACGTGGGTGTCGGCGGAGCACTCGGCGCCAGTTCCAGCCACCGCGCCGTCGCCGACCACAGCATGGCAGTCGCCCATGGCCAGGAGGGCGCCGGGCACAAACACCGGCAGGAAGAGCGTGCTGCCCTCAACCAGCTCTTTCATGTCGATGTCGCCGCCGTAGGGGCCGCTGTCGCTGGCGGTTTCCTGCGGGTAGGTGGGAGTGGTAGCGACGAGGCCCATAGACGGGTTCAGGGGCAGGCGCATGCCGCTGGGCAGCACCAAATCGTCGCCGTCGATGCTCATCACGGTGGGATAACCCTCGGTGAACTCGGCTTCCAGGAAACCGCGACCCGGCATGACCATGTGGGCCGGGTTTTCCTTGGGCTTGATGCTGATGAACTCGACGCGGAGGGCGTCGCCGGGTTCCGCGCCATTCACATAGATGGGGCCGGTGGCTGGGCCTTTGAGGGATTTCTCCTGAAGGACGCCCGGCTCGCGGATGCCCTCGAAGGCGTCCCAGGTTTCCACCATCAGGTCGTCGCCGGAGTCGATGGTGACGGCCGGCTCGTTTTCGGGATGAAGGACGTAGATGCGATGTTCGCGGGAGATGGATTTCATGGTGGTTTCTCCTGTACGGGAGGTATCTCAACGGCTAGATAGCGGAACCGCTCACCCCTTGCATCGCCCAATGCGGAGTAATCATGCCAGTTCAGGATATAGGAATGCGACAGCCTGATCGGCTCCTCGCGGGATCGCTTTGTCCCATCGCTGGCATCTTTTCCCCAGCGCATTTCACTGTCACCGATTCGTCTGCCATCGTATATGTGAAATTCAGCGTCCACAACATCGGTACGAGTTTGGGGTTCCCAAAACAATGGATCGTTTGTAAGCAGAACGGCAAGCCCGTAATTTGCAGGCTCATAATTCATAACTACCCGCTCCATGCGCTGAATGTCTTTCAGGAAATCGTAGCGCTTGATGTCACGCGCAAGTTGATTTGCGAGCGAAAACCGTTCGCTCATGACGGACTGGTCAAACTTGCGTGTGCAGTATTTGAGTTCAATCGCTGTTTTGGCTCTTGGCAACCAAATATCTATCGCCATCCTTTTCTCAAGGTCTGGGAATGGCGGGAATTCAAGGCGAGCTGGGCAACCCTCAAGCATGGCACGAATTTGCCACGCCAATTCGTGCTGGAAATCGGCCTCGGAGTGAAAAATCGGCCGGCGTGAAGACATGCCAGCCATTAGGCTGTCAATATCAAGCATGGACACTCTCACTAAACGCAGTGCGAGATATGTTTAACCAGCCGGGCCCAGCCTTCCGGTTTGGTCATATCTATGACGGTTTCGCCGGATTTTCCGGTGACAACGCTGGCCCATACCAGATTCCCCTGTCGAGTTTCGGGGGCAATTTCCAAGCTGACTTCGACGTCGGGAAACGACCATTCCGTGGAAACGAAGCCGTAGGTAGTCGGACATATCGTCGGCATGGGCGCATCGGACGGGTACATTCGGCTGAAAGTTTCAGACAGCCACGCCAAGTAGTCAGCATCGAAAGCGATGCCATCCCCGTTACGCCAACCGTCTTGCAATCTGCGCAAGTCGGCGATTTTGCGGCCGGCGTCCAGTCCAGAGGCTTCGGCGGTCATAGCAGAGACCGTTTCACTTGCGCGACGTTCACCAGGTCAGCACGGTTCGCGTCAAAATCCACCACGTTCACCGCCACCTGTCCTCTTTCGCTAGCAGCACCCATCGGTGAGCCAGAATAAAACGCCGTTACGCCGGACTGACTGACATCCTCAAACCTCTCCCAATGGCCCAGCGCGATGTAGTCGCAGCCGGCTTCGGCGATTTCGTGCGGGCGAATGGGAGATGAGCGTTCCTCGGTATCGTCGGGGTAGTGGTAGTGGCCGTGGGCCATGGCCACACGCCAGTGGCCATTGCGATGCGCCGGAATACCGGCCAGTGGTCGGAAGGCCGGCGTATGGCTGTCCATGGCCCGGCCCCAAACGTCTAAGGTAAGTTCCGGGAAGGACAGGGTTTGGCCACGGGTACCGGTAATGATGTGCAGATTGGCCGGCCCGTTGGCGAAGGGCGAACGCAGGTACAGGGAGGCGGTGTCATAAAGGTCGTGGTTGCCGGGCAGTATCACCGTGGGCACGGCGGCGCGGGCGATCTCGCTGACGAAGAACTCCAGCACGGCGTCGGATATCCGGGCGTTGTCGAAGACGTCGCCGGCGATCAGCAGGGCGTCGCCATTCAGGGCGTGCACTCCGTCGACCACGGCGGACAGAGCGCGCTGCGCGGATTCGGGGTCCCAGTCGTCTCCCAAATGGGTATCCGAAGTGTGGATGATGCGGATCTTGCGACGAAGGGACATGGAGGCTTTAGGTGAGAAAAAGATTAAACGGTGGCGGGAGTCGGCATCGCAACCGAGGCGCCCACCTGGTCCAGAATACCCTCCAGGAGAGCCGGGAGGTTCCAGCCTCGGGCAGCGGAAACGAATACCCGGCCGCTGACGGCGGGCGAGTCTGCGCCGGAGATGGCGGACAGATCGATGCGGTTGAGGACTTCCACATCGGCAGGGTCGTCGGTGAGCAGGTCCAGCTTGTTGATCACCAGCAGGCGCGGCTTGCCGCCGAGGTCCAAGTCGGCCAGGGTTTGCTCCACCACCTCGGCCTGTTCCGGAGCTTTGGGGTGGGTTATGTCAATGACATGGAGCAACAGGTCAGCTTCGCTGAGTTCCTCCAGGGTGGCGCGGAAGGCGGCGACCACGGTGGGCGAGAGTTTCTGGATGAATCCCACGGTGTCGGAGAGCAGTAGCTCGTTGCCGTCGGGCAGGCGGAGGCGACGGGTCACCGGGTCCAGGGTGTTGAAAAGCTGGTCTTCGGCGGGGACGCCGGCGTCGCACAGCGCGTTGAACAGGGTGCTCTTGCCGGCGTTGGTGTACCCGACGAGGGTGGCCATGGGCGTAGCAGACCGGCGGCGGCGTTCCAGGTACTGGCCGCGGCGCTTGCGCACGTTGTCCAGTTCCGATTCGATCTTCTGGATGCGCCGTCGGATCAGGCGGCGGTCGGTTTCCAACTGGGTCTCGCCGGGGCCGCGGGTGCCGATTCCCCCGCCAAGACGCTCCAGGTGAGACCACTGACCCACCAATCGGGGCAGCAGGTACTGGTGCTGGGCCAGTTCCACCTGGATCTGGCCTTCGCGGGTCCGGGCATGCCGGCCGAACACATCCAAGATCAGCGCCGTGCGGTCAATGACCTTGATTTGCAGTGCCGACTCCAGATTACGCTGCTGGGTGGGCGTTAACTCATCGTCGCAGATCACCACGTCAGGACGCTCATCCTCCAACAGCTCCTGCAACTCCTGGAGTTTACCCTTGCCCAGGTAGGTCGGAGTGATGCGCTCGGCGCGCTGGGACACGGTGGCGATTACCTCGGCGCCGGCGGAGCGGGTCAGGTAATCGAGCTCAACCAGCGTGTCGTCGAGACCCCAAAGGCTTTCGCCGCGCTTCTTCGCTTCCACCGCAACCAGCACCGCCCGCTCAGTTTGCGGGCCAGTGGGTTTGGGTTGACGGGATTTGGGCATAGACGGTATCTACCGCTGACGACGAAAGAGCTGCCAGACGGGAACGCTGAACCCTGGCAACAGTTCCTCGCCGTCCAGAACATCGTCCTCATGGAGCGTCGCAGTAGGCTGACCGGGGCGATAGCGGGTCACGCTGGTGTTCTCAGGATTGAGCACCCAGACTTCACGGGCGCCGAAGTCCAGCCACATTCGGGCTTTGTCTGACAACAGGCGGTCACGGCGGGAATTGCTGGGCGACGCGACTTCGATGCACAGGTCGGGCGTAATCTCGGGAAAGCCAGTGGTCCCGGGCGGGATGCGGCCGGGGGCAAACCAGGAGATATCCGGGGCGCGCACCGTGTCGGGATCGCTCTCCAATTTGTAGCCTGGCTCTCCGGCCCGGGCGTCCCCGTAGTCAGTCCCGTCAGTGTACTGTAGCACTACGCTGCCAGCCCGCAGTACAGTCGCTGCATGAGGGTCACCTGTCGCCACATCTTTCTCCGTAAGCACGCCGCGGACAAGTTCGTAGCGCTTGCCGGGAACCCGCTCCATCTCAAGGAGCTCATCGGCAGTCATCAGGCGTGATGGCGTTTTCGCGGTAGTCACGGCTAGCCTCGCGGGGCGGGGATGGTCCAGCTTTCGAGGCGCTGGCAACCAGTCTCGACCCGCTCGTCTGGCGTGGTGAGGGAGAGGCGGATGTAGCCTTCGCCATACTGTCCATAAGACGAGCCGGGAGTGACCACGATGTCGATGTCTTCCAGCAGCCGGGCGGCAAAGTCGACGGAGGTGAAGCCTTCCGGCACCGGAGCCCAGATGTACAGGCTGGCACGGGGCGTCTCCACGTTCAGGCCCATGCGCGTCAAAGCCTGGAGCACGCGGTCCCGACGCCACTGGTAGGTGGCGATGTTGTCATCAATGCAGTCCTGGGGTCCGGTGAGCGCCTCCATGGACATTTCCTGGATGGCCTGAGGGATGCCGGAATCCAAGTTGGCCTTGATCTGGAAGAGGGCCTTGATCATGTCGGCGTTGCCCACGGCCATGCCCATGCGCCAGCCGGTCATGTTGTAGGTCTTGGAAAGGGAGTGGAATTCCAGCCCGACCTCTTTGGCCCCATCCAGCTGCATCATGCTGCCGGCTCGGTATCCCTCGTAGCCCACCTCGGAATACGCGGCGTCGTGGAGCATGGCGATGTCGTTCTCGCGGCAATAGCGCAGCGCCGATTCCAGGTCCTCCTGGGAGGCCACCGCGCTGGTGGGGTTGTTCGGATAATTCAGCCACATCACCTTGGCCTGGCGTGCCACGTCCTCGGGAATGGCGTCCAGTTCCGGCAGCCAGCCGTTGCGCTGGTACAGCGGCATCACGTAGCTCTCGGCGCCGGCGAACATGGTTCCCACGGCGTACACGGGATAGGCGGGGTCGGGAACCAGGGCGATGTCGCCGGGATCCAGAAACGCGAAGGCGGCGTGTCCGATGCCCTCTTTGGCGCCGATCAGGGGCAGCACCTCTGTATCGGGGTCGAGGTCGACGTCGAAGCGCTGCTTGTACCAGTGGGCGATGGCGCGCCGCATCTCGGGCAGGCCGTCGGTTTCAGGATACCGATGGTTGGGCGGGTCCTGCGAGGCGGTGAGCAGGCGGTCGACGATGGGCTGGGGCGTGGGAATGTCGGGATCACCAATGCCAAAGGTAACCACGTCGGCGCCGGCGGCGCGCTTCTCCGCGATAATCCGGGAGATCTCGACGAAGGGATAGGGGGCGAGTTTGCCGAGGCGGTTGGAGAGGTTAGGCATGATGCTCCTGGGAATGCGTTTCTCGTTGATTGGACGGCAGGCGTGAATTGGGAAACGCCACCGGAATTTCGGGTCGGCGAAACCGGCTGGTGGAGCGGAGAACTTACACAGCTATCGCCGCACCTGGCTGGAAGACCATATCTCGCTCCAGCGTCACCCAGTTGTATTCGTCGACGAACTTGGCGAGGCTGAACGGCGGGTCGATGCCCAGCTGGGACGACAGTGCGCCGGCTGGGTCGTCAATGCCCTGAGCGCGGGCGTCGCTGGCGATGGACAGGGCAGCCATGCGCATGACGGTCAGGAACTGGGAATAGGTGGCGCCATTGGGCTTGTCGTTGGGGAAATAGGCTTTGCGGATGCCGGTGCCCCAGGACAGGAACAGCTGGGGATTGAGCACGGTCATTATGGCCGATGCTCCCGTGGGACCAATGCCTTTAGTCTCGGTGAGATGGTCATAGGCCCGTTCCACCACGTCAAGGGTCGAGCAACGCAGGTCGTCAAACTCCAAGGATGAGCCGGCCATGGGCTCCAGGTAAGGGCTGGCTCCCCGCACGGCGGCGGCGATTTCACCGATTTTACTCTGGGGGATGCGGCAACCCCACTCGTTCACATAGCGAACCAGCGCCGTCCAGTCGGCGTCTTCTCGGCCCTGGAGCAGCGGCTGGCGGAACTCCGGGGCGCGGGCCGCGATGCACGTGGCATCGTTAGACAGACTGCGAAACGCGTTCGCTGACCAACGAAGCTGGTCATAGGTGGTCGGGCCGGAAACGAAATTGCTCATTCTGTCCACACTCCGCTGAATACTTCGGCCGCTGGGCCTTCGAGATAAACTTCACCGGCGCCGTCCCACTCAATGTTCAGGGTGCCGCCGGGAAGGTTGACGGCCACCCGGTCGCCGGTGTGGCCCAAGAGACGGGAAGCAACGCCGATGGCGCACGCTCCGGTGCCACAGGCCATGGTTTCGCCGGACCCACGCTCCCAGACCCGGGCGTCCACGTTGCCGTCGTCCCGGAGATTGACGATCTCGAAATTAACCCGATCGGGGAAGATGGGATGCCGCTCGACCAAGGGGCCAATGTTGTGCAGGGGAAATTCCTCGATGGGCTGGTCGATGAAGGTCACCGCGTGGGGGTTGCCCATGGATACGAACGTAAGGAAAAGTCGGAAATCGCCCGGGTGGATGGCGTAGTTGAGGACGGGACCGCCCTGGCCGGCGATGGCGGGGTCAAGGTCGACGGGTATTTCCGACGGGGCGAGCCGTGGCGCCCCCATGCTCACGCGGGCGGAGTCCACCGTGGCGCCGGCGTAATGGGGGACAATGGTGCGCACACCGGCCATCGTATCCACGGTCACCTGCTGGGCGGAGCTGGACACGATGCCACGCTCGATGGCGTACTTGGCGAAGCACCGGATGCCATTGCCGCACATGGCTCCTTCGGAGCCGTCCGAGTTGAACATGCGCATCTTCAGGTCCGCAACGTCGGAATCCATGACCAGGATGAGCCCGTCGCCGCCGACTCCGAAGTGACGGTCGCTGATCGCCCGCGACAGGCTGTTCCAGTCCCGTTCGGGCATCGCACGGGCGTCGACATAGACGTAATCGTTGCCAGCGCCGTGCATTTTGGTGAATTCCATCGTCGCGACTCCTGCGCCGAGAGGGCCTTTTCCGTCAAGCGCCAATTGTATCACAAGGGGTCATAGGTTCCAGGAATCGGCGCGCCAGTGCGGCGGCCTCAGCCACCGGCAGGTCGTTAGTAGCGTCGAGCCAATTGATGCACGCGTCTCCCGGCTTGAACCAGGTGTACTGCCGCCTGACGAGCCGATGCGTCCGAGTCTTGGCACGATCCACCGCTTCGTCCACCGTCATTTCACCGGCCAGGTGGAGGCCCAACTCAGTGTAGCCGACGCCAGATAGAGCGCCGCTGCCGAGGATGTACCCAGCGGCTTCCAAGCGACGCGCCTCGCCCAGCAACCCGTGGGCCATCATCGCGTCGAACCTGACGTCGGTGCGTTCGTAGAGTATGGCGCGGTCGGCGGTCAAACCTATGACGAGGGAACGGTACGGAGGTTCAGCGCTTTTACCGGCCGCGACCCGACTGCCCGTCGCGTTCACAATCTCCAGGGCGCGGATGATGCGTCGCGGGTTCTGCTGATCTACTGTGGTCGCACGGTCGGGGTCCAGTTGCTTCAACTCCTGCCACAACGTGGCGGGTCCCTCGGCGGCAAGCCGACGCTCCAGGCGGGCGCGGAAATCCGGATCGGGCGGCACCCGGGGGACTTCCCAGCCTTCCAGGACGGCCCACGCGTACTGCCCGCTGCCGCCGCACAATATGGGTAACTTGCCCCGAGCGGCTATGGACTCGATAGTCTCCCTGGCCAGCGGCAGATACTCGCCCAGGCTGATGGGCGAATCGGGCGGACGGATGTCGATGAGATGGTGCCGGGCGCAGCAGCGCTCGGCCGCAGTGGGCTTGGCCGTGCCGATATCCATGCCGGTGTACACCTGCCGGCTATCGGCGTTAACGATCTCGCCGTCAAAATGCTGGGCGAGGGCGATAGCGAGAGCGGTTTTGCCGACCGCAGTGGGGCCGACGATTGCGATCAGATTGCGCGGGGCCGACATGAACCGGCCGGGCAGACGCTATCGGTCGCGGTTGGAGAACGCCGCGGCCACATCCAGAAAGGCGCCAGAGTCTAGGCTCGCGCCACCCACGAGAGCGCCGTTGATGCTGGGCACCGCGGCGAAGTCGGCGGCGTTGGCCGGGTTCACGCTGCCGCCGTACAGGAGGGGGATGGCCGAGGCGGCGTCAACTCCCAGCGCAGCCGCGATGGTAGGCGCTATTGCACCGCCCATGATCTGGTCCGCGATCTCGGGCGTGGCGGCGCGGCCGGTGCCAATGGCCCATACGGGTTCGTAGGCGATGGCAAGGAAGCCGGTCGCAGACTCGGGGTCGACATCGGCCAGCGCAGCGACTACCTGGCGTCGAATGACCTCGGCGGCCCGGCCCGACTCCCGCTCGTCCAGCGTCTCACCGACGCAAACGATGGGGCGCAGCCCGTGATGCAGGGCGGCGGCGGTCTTGCGACCGACGGATTCATCCGTTTCGCCGAAGAACTGGCGGCGCTCCGAGTGGCCGATGATCACGTAGTCGCACAGGCCGACCAGCATCGGGGGCGCCACCTCGCCGGTGAACGCGCCACTATCGTCGGCGTGCATGTTCTGCGCGGCCACGGCCACACCGCTGCCGGCCACCGCATCCCGAACCGCCGACATGGAGACGAAGGGGGGCGCAACGATGATCCGGATGCCGGGCAACGTTGACGCGCCGGCGGCCACAGCAGATGCAAGCAGCACACCAGAAGCGACGTCGGTGTTCATCTTCCAGTTGCCGGCAACGATGTTGGTGAGAGAGGCCATGATTGTTTCCCGTGGACGCGGTTCTGGCTACGGGCCGAACTTGCCGAGTTTGCCGGAGTGCGACAGCGCCAGCAGCATAATGGTTTCGGCTGGGATGCGACCAATGGAACCCTGGGCGCAGGCGCGCTCGTTGAAACCGTCGACGCCCTCCCCCAGGGTCAGCCGGGAGTGGAGCATGAAGGGAACCGGGTGCCAGCTGTGGGACGCCAGGACGGCGGGAGTGGCGTGGTCGCCGGCGACCATGAGCACGTCGGGTTCCAGGTCGAGGATGCGAGGGATGTGAGTGTCCAGTTCCTCGAGGCACTTCACCTTGCCGTCAAAGTCGCCGTCCTCGCCGGCGGCGTCGGCGGGCTTGTAGTGGATGAAGAAGAAGTCGTGGTCGTCCCAGTTGGCGCGCAGGGTGTCCACCTCGTCGCCAAAGGTCATGCCCGTGGGAATGATCCGCATACTGGCGACGGAAGCCAGGCCACGGTACATCGGGTACGCGGCGATGGCGGCCGGATTCAAATGGTAGACCCGCCCGAATTCCGGGAGGTTGGGCAGTTGCGCCCATCCGCGCAGGAGCACCATGTTGGCGGGTTGCTCCTCTGACAAGAGGCGACCTGCCTGGGACACGAATTCCTGGACGATTTCGGCCGTGCGCACGGCTCCAGGTTCCAGGGCGCGCGCCGGTCGGGGCGGCAGACCCTCGCGCTGGGGATCGGTCTCTTCCACCGCCTCGGAAAGACCCTCGCCGCGCAGACGCAGCACGAAGCGGTAATCCTGCACCGGCATCACGTCCACCTGGACGCCGGGGATTTCGATACTGTCCAGGCGCTGACACAAGGGCGCGCTCAGCTCGGTTCGGATCCGGCCGGCCCGACGGTCGGTCAGCAAGCCGTCATCGTCCACGGTGCAGAAGTTGCCGCGCGCGGCCACGTCGCCGGGCAGCAATTCGGCTCCGATCCCGAGGGCCTCCAGCGCGCCGCGCCCGATCAGGTACTTCAGAGGGTTGTACCCGAACAATGCCAAATGTCCGGGCCCACTCCCGGGAGCCACACCTATCTCCACCGGGGTGGTGAGACCGCAGGCGCTGCGCTGGGCCAAAGCATCCAGGTTGGGGATATGAGCAGTCTCCAACTCGGACTTGCGCGTGTCGGGATGGGGCAGTCCGCCCAGGCCATCGGCCACCAAAAGAACTATCTTGGAGGGCGTGCTGGCGATACTGTCGTGGATCTGTTCCAGGTCAATCATGCTTGGCTCCGGTGGACGGTAAGTGGTCAGGCATCGGGGATGGCGTCGATTCCGGGGAGGACGCGCCCTTCAAGAAACTCCAGGGAAGCGCCGCCGCCAGTGGATACGTGGGTCATGCTGTCCATGAGGCCCAGCGATTCAACGGCCTCTGCGGTGGAGCCTCCACCGACGACGGTGGTTGCGTCGGGCAGAGCGGCAATGCCGTTGGCCACCTGCCGGGTGCCGACGCTGAACTGCTCCATTTCAAATACGCCCATTGGCCCATTCCACAGGATGGTTCTGCAATCCGCCAGGGCCGCGGCGTAAGCGGAAGCCGCGTCCCGGCCGATGTCCATGACGTACCAGCCATCGGGAACGGAGGCCGCGCTCACGGTATCCACCGAGCCGGGATTAGGATCAAACTCGCTGGCTACGACCAGGTCGGGAGGCAGATGCACGGCAACGCCAGCGGCGTCGGCCCGGTCCATCACGTCGCGGGCAAAATCCAGGCGGTCAGCTTCCACGGAAGACGCGCCGACGGGCTTTCCCTGGGCGGCCAGGAAGGTCACCGCCATGCCGCCGCCGATGAACAGGTGGTCGAGCCGGGTCAGGAGGTTTTCTAGAACCAGGATTTTATCGCTCACCTTGGCGCCACCCATTAGCGCTGCCAGCGGCCGGACCGGGTTCTCCAGGGCGACTCCCAGCGATTCGACCTCACGTTGAGTCAGCAGCCCCATAGCGGTAGGGAGCAGGCGGGGGACGCCGACGGTGGAGGCGTGGGCTCGATGCGCCACAGCGAAAGCGTCCATGACGAAGCAGTCGGCCAGACTCGCCAACTGGGCCGAAAAATCTCCATCGTTGCTCTCTTCACCCTCGTGGAACCGCAGGTTTTCAAGTAGGCACACATCACCCGGTGACAATGCGGCGACCGCAGCGGCGACCGCCGAACCCACGCAGTCGTCCAGCGGAGTAACCGGACGGCCCAGCAAGGTAGCCAGTCGCTCGCCGACGGGCGCTAGGCGCAGGGTCTCGTCAACCTTGCCGCGGGGCCGACCAAGATGGGAGCACAATACGACCTTGCATTCCCGCTCGACGAGATACTCGATGGTGGGCAGGGTGGCGCGCAACCGATGATCGTAGTTGGCGATGAACTCAACGCCCTGCTCAATGGGGACGTTGAAGTCGACACGCACCAAGACGGTCTTGCCGTTCACATCCAGTTGGTTGAGGGCGCGCTTGGTCATGCTCTGGTCGTCCGTCAAGTTCAGTTGGCGTCGCGTCCAACGACCCATTGGGCCGCCCAATCCAACGATTCCGGATACTGCAACGTGACATCGTCGCCCGCCAAAGCGGAGCGCGCGTCCTGAAGCAGCTGATCCATCTTCCCGCTGGCGTACTCCAGGGAACCGGCTTCCTCCAGGATGGCGACAATCCGAGGCATATCGCCGGGTTCCAGCACGCGCTTCATGTATATGGCGCCCAGTTCGCGCTTGGACGCGGTGCCCGAGTTTTGCAGGGCGTGGATCAGGGGCAGGCTTTTCTTCTTGTTGAGGATGTTGGCCGGAGTGAACCCGTCGCCGGAGCGGCCCCAGAGGTCGGATATATCTTCCCGCACCTGGCGGGCCATCCCGAGCTTCCTACCCCATTGCTCCAGGGCGTCGGCGGTGCCCGATTGAGCGCCGGCGGCCAGGGCTCCCAGGCGCGTCGAGCACCCGGCCAACGCGCCGGACTTTCTTTCAATCATGTCCATGTAGTCGGCTTCTGACACCATGATCTGGTCTTGGTACGTCAGATCCATGTACTGCCCTTCGCAAAGGGTCAGACATGCCCGGTCCAGCGTCTGGAGTCCGGCGAGGACGGTTTCGGCATCCGTCCCGGAATCGGACATGCGCATCAACACGGAGCGGGCCAGGGCGTGCAATCCATCGCCGGCGTTGATGGCCTGAGAGGGACCCCACACCCACCAGATGCTGGGACGGTCGTTGTCCTGGTCGATGCGGCCAGCCTGGACGTCGTTATGCACGAGCACAAAATTGTACGCCAGCTCAACGGCGGCGGCGGCAGTGACCGCCTCCGCGTGCGCTCCGGAAACCGCGTCGGCAGATGCCATCGCCAAGACGCCGCAATGGTGCAGGGAGGTCAGCGTGTCATCGGCGGGGTTGCCCCGCTCGTCCACCCATCCCAGATGATAACGGAGAAGGTCGTACACCATGCCCTGCCGGCCGTCGAATGCCGAACGCAGTTCGGCGTGCACGCCGGCCCGGTAGCTATCGTATGTTTCCACCGATGTGATGACCGACCTCGCTATTCGCCCCGCCCGACCGATCTCATGGTTGCAAGCACGCGCTCGTAGGGCAATACACCCTCGCGGAGCAGACTGATACCATCATCGGATACCGCGACGATGGTACTGGCGCCGCCGACGGGTTCAGGGCCGGACACAATGATACCATCAACGCGAGGCGCCAGGATGCGGCGCAACTCGTCCGGGTCCGTTATGTCCGGTTCGCCGCTGCGATTGGCGCTGGTGCCGGTGATGGGGCGACCCAGGGTTTCGGCCAAGGCCAGGGGGACGGGATGGTCGGGCATGCGCACGGCGACGGTATCGCGGCCGGCGGTCAAGCGTGCCGGCAAACCGGGTACGGCAGGCAGCACCATAGTTAGGGACCCCGGCCAGTAAGTATCGGCCAGGCGTCGGGCGAGCAATTCAGTGTCCGGCGAGGCTGCGGCGACCTGAAGCGCTTGCTCCCAGTCCGACACCAGCACGGGCAAGGGCATATCGGCAGGACGGCCCTTGGCGGCGTAAACGCGATCCAGGGCGTCGGGGTTCAGCGCGTCCGCCGCCAAGCCGTAGAGCGTGTCGGTGGGAATAGCGAGGACGCCGCCCCGGGCGAGAGTCTCAGCAGCACGGCGTATTTCGGTCTGGAAGTCCAATTCGGAAGGTTGAGCAGGGTCGAAACAGTGGGAACTTGACATCGGGGGATTCAGGCATCTGGCGATCCGGCGAGCATATCGCGGGCAATTTCCCTTAGTTCGGGGATGTCCATCATAGATGAGACAAGCCATTTTCGATTGCTCGCGGCGTGTTCGCGGCGTTCGCTGGTTATCGCGTGATAATCGATCCCCAGCATTTCGCAGAACTCCAACCCAGTCCAAACCTCGGACACTTCGATCCTATTTTTGAACCCGTTAGCAATGGCGCCTTTATCCTGTTGATTGAACGAGCAAACCCTGATTTTCAACGAATATTCAATGCGCCGCGCTGCGATCTGCATGAAGTTGTTCAGCGCATCGACTTCCCCGTCTGTTTTTTTTGTGTCAAACACATCACCATCTTTCAATTCGACCACATAACAGCGGCGCTTGCCTTGCCGCTGATCAAAGACCAAATAGTCAGGCTGTGCACTGGCGCTAATGGTTTTTGACTTTTTGATCACCCTCTTGTCGGCGACAAACACGCCCTCGAAGTTGCTCGCAAGTCCCAGAAAGGCGTCCAAATCCGGGATCAGGATTTCGTTGTCTTTTGCGTGCTTCTGGATAAGCTTCTCCAATTCGGTGCCCGCCCTGATCGACGTGGCATGTACTTGGGACAACATGGCGCCGATATCGGCGTCGTCGAACATTCGAGTGTACGATCCATCCCTGCGACCCGGCTTGCTATCTTTGATCTTCGGCATTGCTGGACCTCCGTCTGCTTCCATTCCGATGATGTCACAGCCAATAAAATTCCGATCTACCCAATGCGCCGCCTCTAGCACTGAGTAACTTCCAGCGGCCGGATCCAATACAACATCCTCGGGATCAGTCACGGCTTCGATCAAAGCTGCTTGCAGAACTACGGGTTTGGCGTGGGCATATTGGTCTTTAACCGACTCTGTCCAAACATCCGGGATATTGTGCCGTTGCCATACGCCCTTAGCCCGTATGGGCGCCTTCTGAGCCACAATCAAGTATTCGCCGTACCTGCGGGTTCGGTACCCCATTCCCATCTTGGCTTTATTCCAAGTGATCAAATCCACTATTTCCAAACCGAACTCACCGAACCACGGCTCCACGCCCGTGCAGAGGTGGAACTTATCCACCCAGAGGAACAGGTGACCGGACGGTATCAATGCCGCTGCAATGCCAGCCATGAATTCGCCGATGGTATCTTCGCTCATCTGCGGCAGCGATGACCTGGCCTGTCCCCGGCTAACCCCCTCGTTGCCGTAACGCATTTTGTCCAGAATACCCCGGTACTGCGGATCAAAGATGCACAATGGGATAGTTTCCCCATCCAGCGCTGCGAGCAAATCCAATCCGTCGTATTGGTTGCGCTGGTTGAGCGGGAGAGGCCATTCGGCATCACGCATTGCGTCGGGCCGAGTAGCCCTGGTTGTTGCGAAGACAGTCATCTGGAACGAGAAAGGGTCACGTCGCTTCGGCGATATTCTAGCAGGCCGACGCCGCTACCCGGGCTGTCGCCGGGGCCAATGCGGCCGCTGTGCTAATATAATGCGCGATTCCCACAGACGCCTACAGGGAGTTTATGAGCAGCACAGCGCAGCCCGATCCCATCGTGGTTATCGATTTTGGCTCCCAATATACGCATCTGATCGCGCGGCGCATCCGCGAGCTGGAGGTCTACTCTGAGATCATTCCGGCCAGCGCCGGCCCGGAGCGCGTTGCGCACCTGAACGTGAGGGGGATTGTCCTGTCCGGAGGCCCGGCCAGCGTGTACGACGAGGGCGCGCCAAACATAGCCGATTGGGTGCTGCGATCCGATATACCGGTGCTCGGCATTTGCTACGGCATGCAAGCCATGGTGCACCAGTTGGGTGGCAAGGTCACGCCGGGAGATGCTCGCGAATACGGCCACGCCGACCTCCAATTGTCCACATCTCCCAGCAGACTCTTGGCCGGGCTGGGCGCTTCGGCTCCGGTGTGGATGAGCCACGGTGACCGGGTGGAGCGGCTGCCCGAGGGCATGGCCACGCTGGCGCGGACCGAGAACAGCGACTGCGCGGCGGTGTCCGACGGGCGGCGCTGGTTCGGCCTTCAGTTCCACCCGGAAGTGCAGCACACGCCGGCCGGCATGACGATCCTGCGCAACTTCGTGCGGGAGATTTGCGGCTGTTCCGGGTCGTGGACGCCGGGTAATTTCGTAGCCGACACTGTTGCACGGGTCCGAGAACAGGTGGGCAGCGACCGGGTGATCTGCGGCCTCAGCGGAGGCGTGGACTCCTCGGTGGCGGCGGCGTTGCTGAACCAGGCGGTGGGGTCGCAATTGACCTGCATCTTCGTGGACAACGGCCTGCTCCGGCACGGAGAGGCCGAACAGGTGCAGCAAACCTTCCACGAAAACATGGGCATGGACCTGCGCTACGTGGATGCCTCGGATCGCTTTCTGAATGGGTTGCGCGGGGTCATCGACCCGGAAACCAAGCGCAAGACCATCGGCAACGAGTTCATCCGGGTGTTCGAGGACGCGGCGGCGGAAATCGAAACCGTGCGCTGGCTGGCCCAGGGCACCCTCTATCCCGACGTGATCGAAAGCGAGACCCCGGAAAACCGGGCCTCGGCGCGCATCAAGACTCACCACAACGTCGGCGGGCTGCCGGAGCGGATGAATTTCGGGTTGGTCGAGCCGCTGCGCTATCTGTTCAAAGACGAAGTCCGTTCAGTTGGGCTGGAGCTGGGCCTGCCGGAGGAGATCATTTACCGGCAGGCCTTCCCGGGGCCGGGGCTGGCGATACGGATCATCGGCGAGGTCACCCCGGAGCGGGTCGAACTGCTGCGCGACTGCGATCGCGTCGTGCTGGAAGAGATCCACGGGGCCGGGCTGTACCGGGACATCTGGCAGAGCTTCGCGGTGCTGACCGACAACCGCACCGTGGGCGTCATGGGCGATTACCGGACGTACGGGTACGCCTGCGCCATTCGCGCGGTGAATTCGGAAGACGCGATGACCGCGGACTGGGTTAGGCTGCCCTACGACGTGCTGGCCCGGATCAGCAACCGCATCGTGAACGAGGTTGACGGCGTGAACCGCGTGGTCTACGACATAACCAGCAAACCGCCCGGCACCATCGAGTGGGAGTAGCCGGCCGTGCGGATTCTGATAGTCGGTTCTGGCGGCCGGGAACACGCCCTGGCATGGCGGCTGGCGCGTTCATCCCAAGTCAGTGAAATATTCGCGGTGCCGGGTAATTCGGGCACCGCCCTCCTGGGGACCAATCTGCCCGTCGCCGAAACTGACATCGACAGGTTGGCGCAGACCGCCACCGACCGGTCGATTGAGTTGGTTGTGGTGGGCCCGGAAGTCCCACTGTCCCTGGGGCTGTCCGACCGCCTAGCCTCGACAGGGATACCATGTTTCGGCCCGAGCCGTGCCGCCGCCCGGCTGGAATCGAGCAAGAGTTTCTCAAGGGACGTACTGGACGCGGCAGGCGTGCCAGGCCCGGAGTACCGGGTGTTCCGCAGCACATCGGCAGCCCTGTCTTATGCGGAGCTACGAAACCGGCCGCTGGTGGTGAAGGCGGATGGCCTGGCCGCCGGGAAGGGCGTTGCCATGTGCGCCAACCTGGAAGACGCGAAGACCGCCATCGTCACCTGTATGCAGGAGCGGATGTTTGGCGACGCTGGTGAGACGGTGGTCATCGAGGAGTGGCTGCACGGACCGGAGGTCAGCGTGTTCGGGTTCACCGATGGGGAGAACCTGTCGGCCGTGGTCGCCGCAACCGACTACAAGCGCGTGGGCGAGGGGGATACGGGTCCCAACACGGGCGGGATGGGCAGCTACGGGCCACCGGCGTTCTGGAACGACACCCTGGCCGAGCAAATCCGCCGTGAGATCATGCTGCCGGTGATCCGGGAAATGGCGTCGCGCGGGTCGCCCTACCGGGGCGCACTCTACTGCGGGCTGATGCTGACCGACGATGGGCCGCGGGTGCTGGAGTTCAATTGCCGGTTCGGAGACCCGGAAACGCAGGCGATCATGCCCCGTCTTGTCAGCGACCCCGCTGAGGCGATGCTGGCCTGCGCTACGGGCAGTCTGACTGACGTTGCACCCGTGGAATGGTCGAACGACCCAGTGGTGGCCGTCGTGATGGTTTCCTGGGGATACCCAGGATCGTACGAAACCGGGTTGGAAATCCGCGGGCTGGACGGTGAAGTTGCGGACGACGAAGGCAGCCTGGTGTTCCACGCGGGCGTGCGCAACGCCGAAGACGGCAGCGGGAGACTGTTTACCTCCGGCGGCAGGGTGCTGGCCTGCGTGGGAATGGGCGACGATGTGGAAGAGGCCCGCGACCGCGCTTACCGGCGGGCGGCTGAGATCAATTTTGACGGCGCACACTACCGACGGGACATTGCGGACCTGCGGTCAGGGCAGCCGGCCACCATCCGATAACTCAGCAACCGGCTACCTCCGATGACGAGCAATGCTGCAATGGCGCACGATTGGCCGGCCCTGGCGGAAACTTTCCGCCGTGCGGAACAGGACGGCGAGTTGATCGCCTTCCGCCAGCGCCGTTGGGGCAATGACGGACGCGCCGATTGGCTCTACCAGGATTACCTGCCGTCGCTCACTGAGGCGGAGGCGCTGGCACTCTATCGCGGCGCTGGGGGCAGGCGGGCCCAGCAATTTCGCAACAACCCCGTCGCCGAAGTGCGCGATGCCGTGGACTTTCTGCTGTACGACACCATCAAGCTGGAAAACCGATTCGAGGAGTGCGCCACGGAGACCGGCGGGTTCGGGCTGGCCGGCGCGGGCAAGGAGTGGCCGTCGTACCTGCTGACGCTACGCGAACCGACGCTCTTCGCGCCGTGGAGTCCGCATACGGAGCGGACGCTGCGTCGCTTGGGAATGCTGCCGGCCGGGCTCCGGAACGGTCATCCTGGCCTGTGCTACATCGACCTCCTGGACACCCTAGCCATAATGGCGAACCGATTGCATCTGCCTGACTTTCGCGCCGTTGACGAGTTCTGTTACCTTAACGGGCGGCAAAAACGGGCTGCCGGCGAAACGCGCTAGACAAGGCAGCGACGCCAAGCCCACCACGGAGGACGGTTCAATGCCTTGGCTGGATGACCTGAAACGACTGCGCGTCCGCGTGGACAACGAGGGTTACGGCAAGCAGATGGCGGATGTTGCCGAGCGGCGCACGCTGCTGGAGCGGTTCGCGGGTGAGCTGGCCGTCGAAGGCATGATGGGCGAGATGAACGACATCCTGCTGGACGGCGGCGCGCGCCTGCTCGTGGACCGGTCCTGGCAGTACGATTTCGATGACGACGATGAGGAGACCGGCGGTGATGAGTTGGCCGACGAGATCGTCTACACGCTCTACTGGCACGACGGAGAGCCGGTGGAGATAGAAGTGCGCGTAGGTATCGACGACGAGGACGCCGGCTACGTGATCGTGGAGGATGAGGAAGTTGACCTGGACGGCGACGATGAAGAAGATATTGCCGCCATCCAGTCCGCTCTACTTGACGCCTTCCGCGACATCGCCGAAATCGACGCCTAAACAAAAATCACCAAAGGAGTAGTACCTTGCCGCTGGTAGGAGTAATCATGGGCAGCGCCTCCGACGAGGAAGCGGTGCAACCGACCATCAACACCCTGGAATCGCTCGGAGTGGACTACGAGGTCCGCGTCATGTCGGCGCACCGCACACCGGAGCGGGTCCACGAATACGCATCGACGGCGCGGGAGCGGGGCATCGAGGTAATCATCGCGGCTGCTGGCGGATCCGCGGCGCTGGGCGGGGCATTGGCCGCCCAGACCACCTTGCCCGTAATCGGGATTCCCTTGACCTCCAGCGAGCTCAACGGCTGGGACGCGCTGCTGTCCACGGCGCAGATGCCGCCCGGCATTCCGGTGGCGGCCATGGCCGTCGGCGGATGGGGCGCGCGCAACGCGGCGTACTATGCCGCCCAGATCCTGGGCATCAAGCACGACGAAATTCGTGATGCCGTGGAACGTTACCGGCAGTCCCTTCGTGAACGCTAGAACACCGGGATTGGACCGTCGGCTTCCGGCGGTCCTCACCGATTTCGACGATACCGCCGCGGCCCAGAACGTGGCGGAATTGCTGTTGCACGAGTTCGGCCACTCAACCTGGACCGATGTGCGGGAGAGGTTCCGAGCGGGCGAACTAACGCTGAAGGACTACCAGGAGGAGACGTTCCTGCAAATGCAGGCGGACAAAAACGCCATGCAGTCCTACGTGCGGGCCAACGCGAACTTCCGCCCGCACTTCGCGGAGTTGTCGGCCTTCTGCCAAGCCAATTCAATCCCCATGTGCATCATCAGCCAAGGTCTGGATTTCTATATCCAGGCGCTGCTGGACGGATGCGGGCAATCGGGAATGCCGGTTTACGCGGTGGCGACCGATTTCGACGGACAGGGACGGGTATGCGGATACCGGTACGATTTCGCGTATCCGGACGCGCCGCACCTGGGCAACAGCAAAGCCCTGATCGTGCGGCGCTTCCAGGAGCAGGGTCACCACGTGTTTTTCATGGGGGATGGACGCTCGGATTTTGAGGCCGGCGAGGTGGCCGATACGGTGTTCGCTCACCGGCAGATGGCGGCGATGTGCGACGAGGCGGGGATCGATTTCGCTCCATTCACCGACTTTGGTCCGGTGCTGGAAGCCGTACGACGTTACGTGAGCGTACTGAACGGCGACTGATAGCGGTGATCGCAAGATGGCGCTGCGCGCCGCTTCCGTGGCCGGGACAGATAACCGCTGTGATAAAATATTCGGGCGTTATGGAGATCGCTCGGAGGCGACGCTGTGATTGATCGCTATTCCAGGCCGGCGATGAAGCAGGTCTGGTCTGATGAAAACAAATACCGCATGTGGCTGGACGTTGAACTGGCCGTATGCGAGGCGTGGACCGAGGCCGGCGTCATCCCCCTGGAGGACATGGAATCGCTGCGCGGAGCGGCGTACAACCACCGGCGAATGATGGAGATCTTCGAAACGACCCGCCACGATGTCACGGCGTTCCTGCGTTCGATCACGGAAACCTTGGGCCCGGAAGGGCGTTGGCTCCACCTGGGCATGACGTCTTCCGATATGCTGGACACCGGCCAGGCATTGCAGTTGGTGGCCGCAGCCGACCTGCTGATCAGCGAAATCGACGCCGCCATCGAAGCCGTGGGCCAACAGGCAGTCCGGCACAAGGACACGCTGATGATGGGGCGAACCCACGGCGTCCACGCGGAACCGATGACCTTCGGCCTCAAGCTGGCCCTTTGGTGGGACGAACTGCGGCGACAACGGGAGCGGATGGCGGCAGCGCGCGAGTCGGTGCGTGTGGGCAAGATCTCCGGCGCGGTGGGAACCCACGCCACGATACCGCCGCACATCGAGGAACGGGTGTGCCATCATCTTGGCCTGAACGTGGCCCCGGTTTCAAACCAGGTAGTGCAACGCGACCGCCACGCCCATTTCATCACCACCGCCGCCCTGGTGGCCGCGTCGCTGGAGAAGTTCGCCACCGAGATCCGCGGGATGCAGCGGACTGAGATCCACGAGGTGGAAGAGCCCTTCGGCGCCGGGCAGACCGGGTCGTCATCCATGCCGCACAAGCGCAACCCGGAGTTGACGGAGCGGATCTGCGGGCTAGCGCGCACGATACGCGGCAACGCGGTGCCGGCCCTGGAGAACGTCGCGCTGTGGGGTGAGCGGGACATCAGCCACTCGTCTTCCGAGCGGATCATCCTGCCCGACACCTGCCTGATGCTGGATTACATCCTGAGCATCTTCACCCACGTGGTGAGCGGCTGGCGGGTGGACACCGACCGGATGTGGCAAAACCTGGAAAGCAGCCGCGGGTTGATCTTCAGCCAGCGGGTGCTGCTGGCGCTGGTCGAAGACAAGGGGCTGTCCCGCGAGGACGCCTACGACATCGTGCAGCGCAACGCTATGCGGGCGTGGGACGATGCCCAGGACTTTCGTCAATTGTTGAAGTCGGACTCCCAGGCAACGGCGCACCTGACGGTTGCCGAGATGGACGAACTCTTCGACTACGGTTACTACACGCGCTACATCGACGACAACTTCAAGCGCATCGGGCTGCTGCCCGTCCCCGCGCTGGCCTGACATCCCATTTCCGACCGACACGACCCGGGTACTTGAATTGCTGCCATGATTATTGAAACGCGAATGCCCGACCGAATGCATCGCGGAAAAGTCCGCGACACCTACCAGCTCACGGACGACCTGCTGCTGATGGTCGCCACCGACCGGATATCGGCCTTCGACGTGGTGCTGCCCAACGGCATCCCCGACAAGGGGACGGCACTAAACCGGATGTCCGCCTTCTGGTTCGGGCTCACGGACCATATCGTGCCCAACCACCTCGTCGCTCTGGCCGATGGGCCGGGCGCCGCCGCCTACGCCGACAACCCGGTGGTTGCAAACCCCGCCTACGCTGAGGACGGCGTGGCCAGGCAGGCGATGATCGTTAAGAAGGCGGAGCGCATCGACATCGAGTGCATCGTGCGCGGGTACATCACCGGCTCGGCCTGGGGCGAATACCGCAGGCAGGGCACGGTTTCCGGCAAGCCCATGCCGGAGGGCCTGGTGGAAGGCGACATGTTCCCGGAACCTCTATTCACACCGACGACCAAGGCCGAAGAAGGGCATGACGAGAACATGACCGACGAGCAGGTGGTCGATATGGTCGGCGCGGAAACGGCGCAGCGGCTGGCGGACATCAGCAAGGCGGTGTACCTTCACGCCCACGACTATGCGAAAGACCGCGGCATCGTGCTGGCAGACACCAAGATGGAGTTCGGTTTCCTGAACGGCGAACTGATCCTCATCGACGAGTTGCTGACCCCCGACTCCAGCCGCTTCTGGGACGCCGAGGGTTACGCGCCGGGCAAGTCGCAGCCGAGCTACGACAAGCAGTTTGTGCGCGACTACCTGACGGCCCAGGGCTGGAACCAGGAACCGCCGGCTCCGGAACTGCCCGAGGACATCGTGCAGCGGACCGCCGAGCTCTATCGCCAGGCCTTCCGGCTGCTGACCGGAGACACGCTGTAGGCGGCGATGTCGCCCGTCCCGCTCTTAAGGAATCGGTTTGCCTCCTTCCCGACATCGCCGGCGGAGCGCCGCGCGGCGTTCCCAGCGGCGCACCCCGCCCATCGCCACGGGCGGCGGGTTCCGCAGCCGTTGGCTGCTGTTCGCCTTCGCTGCCATTGCCGGACTGTTCATCATCGCGCTGCTGGTACCCGTGGTGCTGCCGGTCAACTTTGGCGGCACCGGGCAGGGTGAGGCCAGCGAATACGTGGAGGGCATCGGCGTTCAGGCGGAGCTCGCGCCCAGCGCGGCCCACTTCCCGGACAATCTGTTCATCGCCGACGTGGTGCCGGAGGGCTATCTGACCACGCCACCGACGTCCGGCCGGCACTGGAACGGCTGGGTGCAATGCGGCTTCTACACCAGCCCGGTCCCTGACGAGCGCATCGTGCACAACATGGAGCACGGTAACATCGTCGTCAGCTACAACCTGACGGACCAGGCGCAGATTGACGAGCTGGAAGATGCGTTCGACGACATTGGCCTGACCAACGCCTGGGGCGTGGCCCGGCCGTATGACCCAGGTACGACCGGCGATGACGGCAATGAACTCTTCCCCGAGGGAACCATCGCGCTCACTACTTGGGGCGTCATCGACAAGTGGAACGTCAGGGAAGTGGATGACGCCAACAACTACCAGGTTGTCGGCATCGACAAGGACCGGATCGAACGGTTCTTCGAGGCCTATTCCGGTAAGTTGGGGCCAGAGTTCCCCAATGGAGCTCCGTGCACCACCGGCGGCGTAATGAACCCGTAGGTGATCCGCGGTTATGATCGCGCGGAGCGCGCTGGGAACCGCCTGTATCCTGGGATTGTTTCTGACGCTGCTGGGTTGCCAGTCGACGATGGAGCCGATTCCCGCGCCGGAAGCGCAGCCTCTGGCAGTCGCTACAGCCACACCTCTGCCCACCCCGACGCCCTTACCCACGCCCACGAATACCATCATGCTGGCGGTGAGAGCATCCGCTCTGACGCTGACGCCCACGCAGTCGCCGGCAACGCCCGCGCCCACCGCGACTTCGACCCCGACGCCGACCGAGATCGCGGCCGCCAGGGTTCAACCCACTGACGGGCCGATCCGGGTGGAGGCCATGCCCAGCCGGGACCACTTCCCATCCCAGATGAAGATTACCGACGTGATTCCCGACGGTTACAGCACAGTTCCGCCGACTTCTGGCCGACACTGGGGAGCGTGGAGCGATTGCGGATTTTACAACCACCCTTTGCCGGACGAATTGCTGGTCCACAATTTAGAGCACGGCAACATCATCGTGAGCTACAACCTGGCCAGCGACGCCGAAGTCGCGGCGTTGCGAGCAGCGGTAGAAGCCATCCCACTGGCCCGCGAGTTCGCCATCGTGCGCCGTTACCTGGCGATACCCGAAGGCATGATCGCGCTGACGACATGGGGCGTGCTGGACCGGATGGAAGGCGTGGACCCCGAGCGAATCGCCAAGTTCTTCGAGGACTACCCGGGGAACACCGGACCGGAATTCGCCAACGGGCTGCCGTGCACCACCGGGATCGACATGACGCAGTCGTCCGGCGGCTGAGCGACTGGACGATCAGAAAGGCAGGGCAACCGGCATGTTTCTAGCACGGGTCTACGTGACCCTGAAACCAGCGGTGAACGATCCCCAGGGACTTACGGTGATGGGCGGCCTGCACAGCCTGGGCTACGCAATCGTAGAGGACGTGCGCATCGGCAAGTACCTGGAAATTCGGGTGGATACCGAAGATCAAGCGCAGGCCGAGAGCGACGTGGCGGGAATGTGCGACCGGCTGCTGGCGAACCCGGTCATCGAGAATTACCGGTTCACGCTGGAACGGGTGGAATAGGCGTCGGGGCGGACGATGGTCCGCCCCGATTGTGTTGGGCAACCCTCGGACGCTGCGGGGCGTCAGTGCAGGTGCTCTTGCAACAGGCCCACCAGTTCGTCCACAGTGGCCTTCTGCCAGTCGCCGGCTCGGGCGGCCGTCCGGGCACGACGCTGCCGGCCGAAGTCCTGGTCGGAGATATCGGGCTCTTCGGAGCGGATCGCGGATTCTATCTCGCCCTGCTCCCGGTTAGCGACCTCGGAGCGCTCGATCCAGTGGCAGATGTACTCGTGGCCCTGGTCGTAAAAGACGGCGACGGGGATCGACATGTAGAGGCCCTCTTTGAGGAACTCGTTCATGATGTCGTGGTTTTCATCGCGGGGGAAAATGCGCAGCTCGAGACCGGCCGCCTCGGCGACGCGGGCGAGGACCGGCAGTTCGCGCACCACGTCGCCGCACCAGTCTTCGCCGATCACCATCATGCGCGCGGGGCCGTTGTCGTGCGACGCCAACTCCTGCAGCCTGGCGGTCTGTTCAGAGTCCAGCGACACATTGGCGTAGTATTCTTCGATCCTGGCCTTGTTGACCTTGACCGTTTCCATGTACTGATCGTAGGTCATGCCCTGGGAGTACCGCTCCGGGGTCACGACGCTGGCTTCCTGCACCATGATTGCACCTCTCGGGTTCCGCGATTCGGTTCCGGCTATTGCCGAGGTAAGGGTAGGGGACGGGCCACCGGCCGGTCAGCCGATTTCTCAACCGCGCTGACCGCGAAATCCCATCTCCACCTTGCCATCGGGCCACACGATAATGGGAACGGTATCCCCAAAATCCAGGGCCTCGTCCAACGTGTCCTGGCTCTGGTCAACGCGGCGTTCCTCGTAATCGACGCCCTCGCGTCGCCAGGCGGCCCGGAGCGAATCGCATGCGGGACACACCGTGAGGGTATACACGATGGGGATATCTGCCATGATTGCCTCCCGTGTGGCGAGCCGACTATGCCGGCATTCTACAACTTTGCGTCGGTCGCTGCTATAATCGGCGCGACTCCCCGACATCCAAGGAGACAACAATGATCGCGCTGATTGTGGAAATCAATATCAAGCCCGGCTTCAAGGACCAGTTCATGGCCTCCATGCTGGGGGACGCCAGGGGCTCGAACAACGACGAGCCGGGATGCCTGCGGTTTGACGTTCTGCAGGACACCGAGGACGAGAATAAGATCCACCTGTTCGAGGTGTACGAGGACGAGGCGGCGGTGGAAGCCCATCGCAACGCCCCGCACTTCATCAAGTGGCGGGAGGAGTGCGCGGACTGGTTCGCCACCGAGAACATCCGCAAGCTCGCCACGCCGGTGTATCCGGCGCCGGAACAGTGGGAGAAGCGGCCTCCGGTGGACTGAGCACGACAATCCGGGCCAACAAAAAGGGGCAGGTGTTGAGCCTGCCCCTATCATTTTGTCCGGTCACGGGCTAATCGATCTGGCGCTGCAGCACTCGCTTGAACCCGCGCACGAAAGCGTCGATCTCGACCTCGCCTAACTCGGTGGACACCGCGCCCACGAGGTTGGGAGCCAACAGGAAGCCTTCGTTGAGCATCCCGATGAACACCCGTCCCGCCAGCGCCTTGTCGGTCGCGGCGATGTCCCGGTAGTTGTGCAGCGGCCCGCTGCCAAAGTGGATGCCGAAGAGGGAGCCGGCTCCGGTGACCACGACAGGCTGCTCCAACTCGGCGCAGACCTGGCGAATGCCCTGTTTCAGCATCTCCGCCAACTCGGCGAGGCGGCGGTACACAGTCGGGGTCAGCTCGTTCAGAGTGGCCACGCCGGCGGCCATGCTGATGGGGTTGGCGTTGAAGGTGCCGCCGTGGGCGATGGCGGACCCATTGAGCGGGCTGTATTGCGCCATGACGTCGGATCGGCCGCCGAAGGCGCCCACCGGGAAGCCGCCGCCGATGATCTTGCCCAGAGCGGTCATATCAGGCGTGACGCCGTAGTATTCCTGGGCGCCACCGGGAGCGACGCGGAAGCTGATGACCTCGTCGAATATGAGCAGCGCCCCGCTGTCGTCGGCGAATTCGCGCAGCATGGTCAAATATGCTGGGTCTGCGGGCAGCATCCCCACCGAACCCATCACCGGCTCGACGATCACCGCCGCCAGATCGTCCCGATTTTCTTCCAGGATGTTCCGGGCGACCTCCACATCGTTGTAGGGGACGATGACGGCCTGGTCCAGGACGCCGTCGGCCAGGCCGGCGCTGGATGCGACCGGCTCAGGGTGATCGTAGGCGCCGCCGGTGGCCGGGTCGATGCGCAGGCTGACGAGGACAGCATCATGGGTGCCGTGGTAGCCACCCTCCACCTTGGCGAATTTGCTGCGGCCGGTGAAGGCGCGGGCGGCGCGGATGGTGTTGAGAGTGGCCTCAGTGCCGGAGTTGGTGAAACGCACCTGGTCGAATGACGGGATGCGCTCGCACAGCAGCTTGGCCAGCTCCACTTGGTGGCGGTTGGGCGAATTATAGGCCAGTCCCAGCTCCATCTGCTGGCGCGCGGCGTCCAGCACGGGCGCGGGGCCGTGGCCCAGGATCATCGTGGTCATCGTGTTGATGAAGTCGAGGCGCTCCACCCCGTCGGCGTCCGTAACCACGGCGCCCTGGGCGCGCTCGGTGAAGATCGGGTACGGGTTCCAGAAAATGGAATGGCGGCTGTCGCCGTCGGGCAAATACCGGCAAGCCTCTTCCCAGATCGCGCGGGATTTGGGGGTGGTTTCGATGTAGCGGGTGATCTCGTCTGCGGGCAAAATTGAACTCCTAGGCTGTTATGTCGTGCAGAAGGCTAGTTGTCTCCGCCGGCGGGACTGGCCGCGGCAGTCACCGGGCGGGCTTCGCCGCGGAAGTAGATGCCGCGCCAAAAGCCGCTGCCCACGAGCGTCCCGACAACCACGATTGTGAACGCGGCGCCCGCTATTGCCATGACGTTGCCCGGCGACCAGAAGTCCGCCAAACGCCCGTACAGCAGGTTGGCAAAGGCCATGCTTCCCCCGACGTGCATGGAGTAAACGGAGGAGACTCGGCCGCGAATTTCATCCGGCACCACTGACTGGATAATGGTGTGAGTGATGGTCATGAAGCCGGAAGTGCCCAGACCCATCAAGATCGCCGCGATCATGGAAATCCCAGTCTGCGCTGAGAGCCCCAACCCGATTGGGGTCAGGCTGCTGGTAAAGCCGAGGAACAGGAACACTCTCCCCCGTGTCATGTGGCTGACGATCCCGCCCACGAAAATTGACGAGAGCAACGCTCCGATGCCCAGAGCGGCCATCAGCGCGTAAACGTCGTTCTCGCTGAACGTAACGCCGTCGGGCGACAACTTCTCCAGGGCAAGTGGGGGCAGCATCGACTCGAACGACATCACCAATACGCAGTGGGCCAGGGCCATAAGAATGATGCCGAACACCAGGGGCGTGCTGTATGAATAAGCGAACCCGGCGGCGGTGTTGGCCCAGAAACTGCGCCGACGGTCGATGACGCCGGAGGACACGGTGCGGATGCTGAGCGCGGCCCCCAACGCGACCAGGTAGAAGACCGCGCAGGCCCAGAACACGATGGCCGAGGTTCCGATGGTGAGCACGAGGTTCTGGATACTGAACGCCGCGCCGCCCCCACCGAACAGCACGCTGCTGCCCACCGTCGCGGACACCGCCAAGAGGATCGCGGGTCCCACCGCCCGCGAACCCTGCTGCATGGCTTCATTGAGTGCAACGGCGTTGGGCAGGCGTTCCCGGTCCACCAGATTCGGCGTCAACGCCTGGGCAGCCGTCTGTTGCGTGGCGCGCAGGGTGCCGTTCACGATGGCCAGCAGCAGCACGTACCAGGGGTTGTCGACGCCCAGCATCACCAGGACGGCCATGATCGCCGCCTGGGTGAGCTGCAAAGCATAGACCCACTGCAACAGAGTCTTGCGGGTCATCTTGTCGGCCAGGTAGCCGATGAACGGCGTCGCGAAGAACCGGGGGGACATGGCGGCGAAGGTGATCAAGCCAACCCAGAGGCCCCAGGAGCCCTGCAGCTCGGGGATGCTGTAAACCCACGCGCCGCGAGCGACGATCAGGGCCCACGCGCCGCTGCCGCTGGACAGCGAGGCGATGGCCAGGAACCGGAAGTCGCGGAACACCAGCGCCGCAAGGAACCGATAGGCTTTTTGCTGGAAAAAGTTGCGCTGCGGGGCGGGAGCCGTGGCCATTTCGACACTCCTGCGTGCGACCCGGACCGGGTGTAACGACCGACGCGGTCTGGCCAAAAGCGCAGGTCAGAAACCGGCAGACATTCGCTGCCAAACGTGCTGATGCCGTCGTTACCAGTGGTTAGCTGTGGGTAATTCGGGCATTATAACCCACAGCAACGGCGGGTCAAATTGCGGCGATCCCGGGACGTATGGCAGGTAGGGACGCAGGAAGTCCCGAGCAGGCGGCCGGGATCCGGCGACGGCCAGGTACCGTCAGTGAACTAACCCAGATCTAGTGACCCTGCTGGAGTCGAACTCGCGAAGTCAGGATCAAGTCATCGCCGTCGCGTTGGATGCCGAACTCGGTGAACTCGGGGGCGACCGGCAGGTGTTCCCGGATGGTCATGAGCATGCTCACGCGCAGGGCGCTCAACTGCGGCGCCGAGACCTCCATTCGGTCCCGGCGGATGGCCGACTGGACCCGCTCGCGGGCGACCTGGCGCGGGTTGCTGGGGCCGTGACTCCGATTTTTACGCAGGAAATCAAACATGGGCGGAAGCCTTGCGATTGATGCCCATGATGTTGCGCACCTTGTCCATGATGGAGGTGGGTGTCTCGTCGACCGGGTCAATCAGGGGAATGTGCTCGCCGTCGATGCGAGCGGCGATACGAACGAACTCGCGACCGGAGGCCGACTGTGAGTCGTACACAACAGGAGTGCCGTTGTTGGTGGAGGTGATGACGCGGTCGTCTGCGGGAACCAAACCGATGGCGTCTACCGCCAGCATCTCCAGGACGTCCGAGGCGTCCATCATGTTGCCCTGGCGAACCATGGCCGGATTGATGCGGTTGATGATCAGCCGGATCTCGCGGATGTCCGCCGCCTGGAGCAGGCCGATCACCCGGTCGGCGTCGCGGATGGCCGAAACTTCGGGAGTGGTGACGACAATGGCTTCCTGGGCGGCGGCGATGGCGTTGCGGAAACCTTGCTCGATTCCGGCCGGACAGTCCACGATAATGTAGTCGAAATCGTCCTCCAAGCGCTTGCAGAGGCCCAACAGTTGCTGCGTGGTGATGCAGTCCTTGTCCCGTGTTTGGGCAGCGGCGATGAGATACAGGTCGCCGGCGTGCTTGTCACGGATGAGAGCCTGTTCCAGTCGGCAGCGCCCTTCAACGATGTCGATCAGATCGTAAACAATTCGGTTTTCGAGGCCCATCACCACGTCGAGATTGCGCAGTCCGATGTCGGTGTCGATGACGGCGACGCGGTTGGAACGGAGGGCCAGGGCGGTCCCCACGTTGGCGGTTGCGGTAGTCTTGCCCACGCCTCCCTTGCCGGAAGTCATGACGATGGTCTTACCGCTCATTGGGATTGCCTCCCTGCTGTATTGAATTGTTCTTCAAGTATGGTGCAACCTGGATAGTGCCGCTGGACACCCGGGCCAGGGTGGGGCCGTTGCCATCGTTGCTTTGGCGTGCGTTTCCAATGGCGGGACCATCACGATGCCAGGAGTAATCGGCGATGCGGAGCACCGGATAGGCGATGGACATGGCAAGGATGGTAGCGGTGCTGTCGCCGCCGGCGCCGGCGTGAGCCTGGCCGCGCAACCCGCCGAAGACGATGATGTCGCCTTCGGCAATCACCTGCGCCCCGGGGTTGACATTGCCCACGATGACCGCGTGTCCTGGAAAGTGCCGCGTCTCGCCCGCGCGCAGATTGCCCTTCGATATGTCAACGGGCACCCAATGTGCATCATCCGAATAGTCAAGTGGCTCCAGATCCTGCTTTTCCTCATCAATCAGCTCGGATTCCGCCGGGTCGCCACCGATTGTTTCGACAGTATCGTCCGGTAGTTGCCCCTCGGGCTCGCCGCTACTGTAGTAGGAACCGGCGATGCGGGTTTGCTCCTCCATCAACCGGGAGAGTCGCTGCCTCTCTCGCTCCAGGATTTCAGGCCGACACCAAAATTGCTTGACGGACAGGCCGGATTCGGATGCGATTACCTTCCGGATTCGATCTTGATCGTCCTCCCTGAGGAGACGGGAGCCAATGTTGGCGATGACCTCGCCACCCGAATAGAGCTGACGGTTGCGGCCCAAGTGTTCGCGCAGGGCGCGGCAAGCATCGTTGAGCGAGACAGTGTCGTCAATCTCGAAGTTGACCAACGCCCCTCGCCCGGACACCCGGATTAATTCATGGGTTTCTGTGGATTCGGCTGCCATTTCCAACTGTTATAGCAATTGGCAGTTGGAATCAGCCTTGGGTTAGGCTTGCAAATTTGACTGAATTCAAAAACGGGGGCAGATGACGACGGTTTTTATGGCGCCGAGCATGGGGCGGTTCCTCATTAAATTGGGCCGGAGACCGTTGTCACGGCTCCGGCCACGGTACTTGCCGATTGTCGTGTCCGCGTTATGTGAACTGACGGCCGCTAGTCGGGGCGGCCGAAGACGGCTACGGAGCAGGTAAACGACCCAGGGCGGCCGCCGAGGTTGTGGGTTATGCCCAGATCCGCCTTCTGCAACTGCCTGCCGCCGGCCTTGCCCTGCATCTGCTTGTAGACCTCGTAGATCATGCGGATCCCGCTGGCGCCGATGGGATGGCCGAAGCACTTGAGGCCGCCGTCGGTGTTCACAGGCAGATCTCCCTCAAGCGAAAACGCGCCGTCGGCCACGTCGGCGCTGGCCTGACCGCGGGGGCTGAAACCCAGGTCTTCCATGATGATTAGCTCAGTGATGGTAAAGCAGTCGTGCACCATCGCCATGTCGATCTCGGCGCGGGGGTCGGTGATGCCGGCCTCTTCGTAGGCGGCCTGGCTGGCGCGAACGGTCTCCGGGAAGTAGGTGAAGTCCCAGTCGTTGCGCAGGACGCCGAAGGCGCCCACGGCGAGGCCCAGACCCTTGACGAGAATATAGTCGTCGCGGAGGGTGCGGGCGATCTCCGGCGTGGTGATGATGGCGGCGGCCGCGCCATCGCTGACGCCGCAGCAATCGTAAAGGCCAAGGGGCCACGCGATCATCGGGGCGTTGATGATCTGCTCCTCGCTGACCTCCCGCTGGAAGTGGGCCTTGGAGTTCAGCGTGCCGTTGTGGTGGTTCTTGGAAGCGATCTGCGCCAGGGTGCGCTTGCCATCGTCGTAGTCGATGCCGTAATGGTGGAAGTAGCGCGTGGCCGCCATGGCGAACTGGGACGGCGGCGGCGTGGGCGGCTCGACGTCGGAGCCGGGGCCGGCGGCGATGGCCAGACCGGAAAAGCCGCTGTCCTTGAGCTTCTCCACTCCCATGGCCAGTACGATGTCGTACACGCCGGCGGCCACGGCGTAGCAGGCGTTGCGGAAGGCGTCAGTGGCGGTGGCGCAGGCGTTTTCAACACGGGTGATGGGGATGTAGTCCAGCTTGAGGGCTTCGGCCAAAGGCTGGCCGGTGCGGAAGCTGCTGACGGTTCCAAGCCAGGCGGCCTGGATGTCGCCGGCGTCCAGCCCGGCGTCTTCGTACGCCTCATACGCGGCCTCGACCATGAGGTCCCCCGCCGATGCGTCCCAACGCTCGCCAAAACGGGTGCAGCCCATGCCGACCACGGCGACCCGGTCCCTGATTCCGCTCATCGTTATTCCCTCCAATTACGCGGCCACTGCCGCCGGTTGGGGCGTGCGCCTGGGTATGGCTTTCCAGTAGTAGTTGTGGATTCCGTTGACGACGCGCAGCTTGCGGAAGCTCATCTCCACCGGCATTCCGACGTGCACCTCGTCCAGCTCGCGGTCGGTCATCATGCACAGGACGCGGCCGCCACCTTCAAAATCGACGACGGTAACCACCAGCGGGGTATCCACGGCGCCGGCGATGTAGTCCATAGAATATGTAAACACCGACGCCGGGGTTTCGCTCAATCGCACCGGCTCGCCGTCATCCACCTTGCGGCACTCCACACAGACGCGCTGAGCCGGGTATTGCACATAGCCGCAACTGCGGCACCGGGCTCCGTAGAGCCGCACGTTCTTGTCGCTCTCCCGCCACAACGCAGAGACGGATGGCGATGCGGCAGCGGGACGGCGGGAGGCGTCGTCCAGCGTCCAAACCTCGCGCCACCGGGCGTAGGTTTCATAGTGCCCCAGCGTGCGCTTGGCTTCGAGCCAACCGGACACACCCATGGGCGGAGTAGTAGCCTGGGCGATGGCATCGGTGGCGCGGAAGCCGATAACGTCGCTGCCGTCCCCGTATGACACGGTCAGCAGCAGGTCGTTTGGTTCCGCGGTCTCCAGCGAGGACGCGAGGAGCATGGGCGCAAAGGCGGCGCCAGTGTTGCCCATCGCGCCGAACAGCGGTTCCTGGATCTGGCCGTCGGCGAACCCCAACTGGCGCGCCAGCCGGGCATGGCGCCGGGCGTCGGGAGAGTACAGGGCGATTTTCGCGACTTGCGACGGTTCGACGCCGGTGCGCTGAAAATATCCGCTGACGGCATCAGGCACGATCCGCTCGATGCCCTCTTCGGTGGCGAAACGATCCTCCCACGTGCGCACGAAGGGGTCGCCGGGCGTGCGCCACGCGTCGAGCATGTTGTCGGTCACCGCGTGGCTGCCGACGTGCTCGGCGATCACTCCCCGGTCCGCAATCACGAACGCGGCAGCGCCGTCGCCGGATGCGCGCTCGGTCTCGCCCCGGGGCGGACCCTGCCGGCTGTCGGCGATTACCACGAGCACCTGGCCGGATCGACCGGAAGCCACGGCGTCCAGGGCAGTATGCAGGGCGTTGGTGCCGGCACGAAGCACGTTGGCGACGTCGATGGCGAAAATGTCGGTGCGCAGGTCCAGGGCCGCAGCCACGATGGCGGCGCACTGCTTTTCGGCGTAGGGTGGGGTGGTGCTGGCGAACACGATGCCGTCGATGAGGGACCGATCGCGGCCAGCGAGACAGTCGGAACCGGCGGCGACGGCCATGGTGACGCTGTCTTCGTCGAAGTTGGCCACCGCGCGTTCCTGGCGGGAGTTCCACCCGACGGTGTCCGCGCCCAATCGGTAGCGGGGGATGTATGCGCCATAGGCAGCGATGCCGACCAATTTCCTGCTCCGGGGTCGAGACGAGACGTGCCGGGGATGCTATCAGCGAGCGCGACGGAGTGTCAACGAAATGGCCCGTGCTACAATGCGGTCGATGACTGATCGCACGACAGTGGCGAGGTTGCCGCTACTCCTGATTGCCCTTTCACTGCTGGTGGTTCTGGCCGGCTGCAACCGGGTGAGCGCTTTAGCGACGGAGCCGATTCCGCCGGACGACCGATTGCCGGCGGAACTGGGCACCGTGGGGGAGGCCTATCGCATCCTGCTGGACGAACACGTCGATCACGAGGTGCTGGACCCGAAAAACCTGTCCGAAGGGGCAATTCGCGGAATGCTGGCCGCGTTGGAAGACCCGCACGCGTCCTATCTCAGTGCAGAGCAGCATTCCAGAGAACAGGAGGGCTATCGGGGTTACTTCGAGGGCATCGGCGCACAGGTCACGCTGACGGACGCCGGCTTGACCGTAATCGCCCCAATCCCGGGCGCGCCGGCAGAGGAGGCCGGCATACGTGCCGGCGACCTGATCCTGGCGGTGGACGGCGAGGACATCGAAGGGCTGACGCTCATCGAGTCAGTGAACCTGATCCGAGGACCCGGAGGAACCGAGGTCAGGCTGCTGGTGCGGCACGTCGGAGAATTTGAGGACGTGAGCATCACGGTGACGAGGGGACGGATCCCCATCGAAAGCACCGCGTTCCGGATGCTCGAAGATGGGATAGGTCACTTGTGGGTCTACAGCTTCTCCAACACCACCGAGGACGAGGTGCGGCGCGCGTTGGACGAGCTGGAAGCGGCGGATGGGCGCGGCCTGATCCTGGACCTGCGCAACAATCCGGGGGGCCTGCTGGCATCAGTAATCAGCGTCACCGACCTGTTCCTGGACAGCGGGACTATCCTGTACGAGATTGACGCCGAAGGCGACCGCAACGACTACGATGCTGCCCGACGGGGTCCGGCCACGGACGTGCCGATAGTGGTGGTGGTCAACCAGTTCTCGGCCAGCGCCAGCGAGATCATGGCCGGGGCGATCCAGACCAGCGGGCGCGCCACCGTGGTGGGCGCCAGCACCTTCGGCAAGGGCAGCGTCAACATCGCTCGCGAACTGTCGGATGGCTCAGCAATCTACTTCACCATCCGGCGATGGTACCTTTCGGACGGAACCCAGATTGAAGGCGAGGGAGTAACCCCCGATATTGAAGTCGAAGCTGACGCGCATCCGTTGCCCATAGACTTCGAGCAGGACGCGGCCCTGAAACGCGCCTTTGAGGTGCTGAACGAGCAAATCGCCCAGCACTAGTTTTCCGATAAAATGTAACTTGCCGGGGTCGTCCACCGATACCCGACCGCGACTCCAACCGAACGGAAACGGCGGCCATCATGCCGAGAAAGAACCGAAACACTAAAAAGAAGGCCAAGGCCACAGGCAGCGGCAACAACCGCCAGGTTGCGGTGAACCGCAAGGCCCTGCACGACTACGAGATACTGGACCGCGTGGAGGCCGGGCTGGTTTTGACCGGCACTGAGATCAAGTCGATCCGCGCCGGCAAGGTCGACCTGCGGGACGCCTACGCGCGGGTGCAGGACGGAGAGTTGTGGCTCCACGGCGCCCACATCGCGCCCTACGACGCGGGGAGCTACATGAACCACGAGCCGCGGCGACCGCGCAAGCTCCTGGTGCACCGCAGCGAAATCGGCGATCTGGCGTCGCAGACGGCAGAAAAGGGCCTGACCCTGGCCGCGCTGCGCCTGTACCTGAAGAACCACCACGCGAAGGTCGAGTTAGGCGTAGCCCGGGGCAAACGGCAATACGACAAGCGGCGCGCCATCATCGAGCGGGAACGGGAACGGCAGGCGAGACAAGCGGTGAAGGAGTGGCGGGAGTAACGCCGTTTAGCCAGCCTGCTCGACGTCGGATTCTGGATGACCACTCTGGAGTACATACGCCATTATATCCACGCATGGGACTGGCGATTATTCCTGTTCATACTGCTGTTCTTGGGGTTGCCTAACGTATATCAACTCTATCGTGTGCATCTCATCGGAACCGAGATTCCTGACGCCGGCAGCCTGGCCATAGTGTCGCAATGGCAGTTCGTAGGATTGGTGGTTGAGGTTTTCCAAGAAGCCACCGTACTGGCGATTTTCTTCTTCCTGGGATCGCAGATACGCAGTGGGACAACAATCCAGTTGGACCGGGCGAAAAGCGTCCTGACGTTCATCTTCCTGGCGTCACTGGTGTTCTCAATAGGCGCGTTCTTCTTCCGGGATGCGTTTATCACGCTAATCGGCACGTCCGCGGATATTCAGGGACAGACGCGGAGTTTTCTCAGCATCAGCATTTTCAGCATTCCGTTCACCATACTGGCCGCCGCCATGGTGGTTCTGTTTGAGTCGCTGGGGATGAGGATGCTGGTCTTTGTGATGGCCATTGCGAACGTTCTGCTGCGGTTCTTGCTGGACAGCCTGTTCTTCGGGGGCTATGGGTTTTCATTAGACGCCGGCGTGATTGGAGTCGGCTGGTCAACTCTGCTGGCCAGCGTGGGGCTGTTCGCAGTGGGGTTTGGACTATTGCTATGGGCAAAGCAAATCCGGCTGGGAGCGCTGACAACGCTCCCCTCGTTCACGGATATGCGGCAATACTTGCGTGTCGGATTGGGCAGCGGCGCGGATAGCCTGATACGGAACATCGCTTACTTCTTTATGATAATCCGCATTGTGAACACCATCGGGGCTGAGGAGATTGGCGGGTACTACGTCGCGATCCAGATTCTGTGGAACTTCATGCTGGTTCCGGTTCTCGCCTTCGCCGACTCGGCCAAAGCGCTGGTATCCAACGCATCCGGCGACATCGCACGGGTCAGGACGCTGTGGCACGCCTCGATGGTAATTACGGCGGGGATGATGGCCGTCTGGATTGCATTGGCTCCGGCTTTTCCGACGTTTGCCGGTATGTTGACGGACGACCCGAAAACGCTGCGATGGGCCGTCACCGCCTTTGGCATTTTGTTCGTCCCATACGTCCTCTTTTCGTTCAACACCGTGATCGACTCGGTGTTCTACGGACTGGGCAAAACCCAATACATGGCCTACCAATCCGTTCTCACCAACGGCACGGTTTATTTGGTGGCATTTCTCCTCTACGCCGGAGGCGTCTGGCAACCAACCTTTGAAAGCGTGATGGCCTTGTTCGCGCTGGGCATCTTGGTGGATTCTTTCCTGACCGTGCTTTTCTTGCTGAAAGTTCTGTACATCGACCCGGCGCGTCAGCCGGCAGATGCGTTATGATCCTTTATCGAAAATCGCATCCCGGCTCGCAGGGGCCGGGGCGTTCTGTTGTGAGGTAAGCATCTTGATACGCAGCTTGCGTGGCATCGAACCGAAGATCGCGTCCACCGCTTGGGTGAGCGAGGCCGCCTACGTGGTCGGAAACGTGGTGATCGGCGAATACAGCAGCGTGTGGCCGGGGGTCACGATACGGGGTGATGGCGACGTCATCACCATAGGCAATCACGTGAACATCCAGGAGGGTTCCGTGGTGCATGGCGACGGGTTGGTGATCGAAGACTACGTGTCAATTGGACACTGCGTGGTGGTCCACGGCGACCGGATTGGCACGGGCAGCCTGCTGGGCAACAACTGCACTTTTCTCACCGAATCGACCATCGGCAAGGAGTGCCTGATCGCTTCCAACGCAGTCGTCCTGTCCAACGTGGACGTGCCCGACCGCAGCTTCGTGGCGGGGGTGCCGGGCTCGGTGAAGCGCCCGGTGTCTGAAGAGCAGATTGAACAGATGCGGATGACCGCCGAGCACCTGGTGGAACGCGCGGAATGGTTCAAGGAAAGCGGGCTGTGAGCCGGGCGGAACCGGCACAAAAGTCAGGGGCGAATTTCTATTCGCCCCGTTTCATTTCCCAGCCGCTGTCATTCGTTCAGCCCAGCCGCTCCGCCACGGGCAGGATGTGCTCCGCAAGGTGCTCCATTACCTGGATGCACGGGCCGATGCCATCGACGCGAAAGTCGAATGTAAGCTGGTCGATGCCCAACTCGTTGCAGTAGTGCACGTCGTCAATCACCGCCTGGGTGGTGTTGATGAGTGCCCCGCCGGAGCGTACCCCGACGCCCTCCTCGGCGCCGCCCATGTCCGTGAAGTGCAGGCTGCGCTTCAGTGAGATTGTTATGTCATCCGGATCGCGCCCGGCCAGCTCCGTCTGCTCCCGCAGGTAGGGCAGGTTCTGGGCGACAAAATCGGGCGTCTGGCGTGTGGTATGCCAGCAATCGCCGTACTTGGCAGTGCGGCGCAGCGCCCGGCGGGTGTGTCCGCCTACCCAGATGGGGATGCGCGGCTGCTGGATGGGTTTCGGCTCGAAATAGATGCCGTCGATCTGGTAGTACTTGCCCTGGTAATCGGGCACCTCCTCGGTCCACAGCGCGTTGAAAATGGCGAGGAATTCGTCGGTCATGGGGCCGCGGTCAGCGTAGGGCACGCCCAAGATATCGAACTCCTTTTCCAGCCAGCCGACGCCGATGCCGCAGATGATCCGGCCGCCGGACAGCACGTCCAGGGAGGCGAACATCTTGGCCTGGACCACGGGGTTGCGGTAGGGAAGGATCAGCACGGTGCTGCCCAGACGGATCTCGCTGGTGCAGGCGGCCATGAACCCCAGCATTGTCATGGTCTCGAGGAAGGGTTCATCGGACGGACGCTGGAACGCGCCGGTAGGGGTATATGGATACTGGTTGGTGCCCCCTACAGGGAGCACGATGTGATCGCCAGCCATCACCGACTCGAAACCCAGCCGTTCGGCACGCTCGCAGAACTCGCGGATGCCGGCGGCGTCCGGCAGGCGGGGGATGCTGACACCTATCTTCATGCGAAAATCTCCTGGCCTCGGGGCGGAATGGCGCGCAACTGCGAGACTTGCAGCGGCGGCATTATAGCATCGCAGTTCGGACGCCCTCGCCGGGGCTCAGGAACAGCTGAGAAAGCCGGTTAGTTCATGCGTCGGCGGTGTTCCGGCGCCACGTTATAGCGCCGCTGCACTTGGCGCAGGCGCGATTGCGCATGATTCGGCGTTGCAGGGTTTGACGGAACCAGCGCTGGCCGCAGCCGCACTCTCCAACCCACCTGGGCGTGGAATGCTGGACGCGGTGGCAGCGCTCGCCGGCGCAACCGATTTCGCGAGCCTTGGCTTTCCAGATGGCATCATGATTGTGTCGTGGGCCGACGATGGCGTGAGCGATTTCATGGAGTATCGTATCCTCAATCTCCACGCGAGTAGCGGCGAGGCAATAACTGACCGACAGGTCAATGCGCCGTTCGACATAACGGCAGACGCCGGCGCGAGAAGTGGCAAGGTCGAAACCGAACGTCCACCCGTCGGGCAGGGATCCCCGGGACTGAAATGCGGATACGAGGTGATCACCCAGAGTCTGAGTGTCGGCCAGGGTGCATTCCGGTACGGGGGCGTCGACCACCGACAGGACAGCAGAGTACGGCACCTGCCACTCGACACCGGCATCATCGATGGCATGGGCGCGGCGGGTTCGGATTGACGTCACGGTGGCGTGATGCTCCCGGCCGTCAGACCTGACGAAACTGATGACGCTGCGGGGAGGGCAGGCCGCTCCGGGAAAATCGGCGGTGATGAGAGTACGGCGTCGCTGGCTCATGGGGATGGATGGGCAAATGAATTATAAGGCGCGGGGTGTCGTCTGACATGGATTTGGGTGAACTTTTGAAAAGTGTTCTTGCGCTAATTTGCTGCGGTGCTATAATCCGCGCAAAAGAGACGGTTACGGCACACGTGACCGCAAACCCATCTGCATTCCACGAGGAGGCGAGCTCATGGAAAAGGGAGACACCATTATCAACATCGGGCCGGTGGACGTAGCGTTGTCCTACCGAAAGGAAATCATGCCTGACCAGGGCCTGATGGTCCAGGTTTTCGGCGACATTGACGGTCACGACACAGAGATCCTGCGGTTCGACTGCTTCGACCAGGACCCGCACTATCACTACGGGCCGGAGAACATGAACATCCGGCTGCACATGGACAAGACTACCGTCGGGACCCCCTTGGGCTGGACGCTGAAGAACATCCGGACCAACCTGCCCGCGATGGTCCGCCGAGCCGGCTACGACGACCTGGCGTCCTCCGTCGAGATGAACGGCATCGACGAGAACAAGATGGATGAGGTTGAGGCGTGCGCGTTGGGGAAGGCCCGTGACGAGCGGCGCACCGTCACCCACTTCCGCGGCGACCACATCTACGAGGCCGGCAACATCCGCTTCGGCGTCGAGTTCCGCGACAACATCGGCGCGGCCAACGACCGCGGCGTGGCCATTCACGTGCTGACCGATCACCTGGGGCAGGAGTTCGAGTTGCTGGCTTTCGACTGCTTCGAGATCGCGCCGCACTACCACTATGGCCCGCGCAACCAGGACGTGCGGATCTACTGGGACGTGACCACCAGCGGCAACACCCTGGCCTGGACCCTGGACCAGTTCAAGTCCGGCAACCTGGCCAGCATGATCGACCGCGCCGGCTACCCGACGGTTGCCGCCGGCTTGGACAATGACCTGGTGCAGGCAGTCATTCCGGCGATGGAAGAGAAGGCTTGGGCACTGGTTGGCACGAACCAGCGGTAATCGAACCAAATCGGGGACGGATAACCGTCCCCGCAGGTGAGATGCTTGGGGGCGGGTTGAAAACCCGCCCCTGAACTTCGGCCGTATCGTGATGCGACGCACTACATCATCGTGTAACCGCCGGAAACGCTGAGCGTCTGCCCGGTAATGAAGCTGGCGGCGTCGGAAGCCAGGAAAACCACCGCGTTGGCAACTTCCTGGGCAGACCCGATACGGCGGAGCGGGTAAGCGCGCTTCACGCGCTCCAGCACCTCGTCGGTAAACAGGTCCTGCATGCCCTGGCTCCACATGCTTTCCGAGCCGGCTATCTCGGACGGATCGGGAACCACCAGGCCGGGACAGACCATGTTGAACCGGAGACCGTGGCGTCCGGTCTCGCGGGCCAAGGACTTGCTGAGGGCGATGACGCCGGCCTTGCACGCTGAGTAGACGGCCTCGCGATACTCGCCCATCCTGCCGGCGTCGCTGCTGATGCTGACTACTGCGCCGGATTGGCGCTCTATCATGTGCGGAAGAACGGCGTGGATGCAGTTGATGGCGCCCCAGAGGTTGACGTCGACCTCCTTGACGTGCTCGTCCCGCGATTTGTCCATGAACAGGCGGTCGATGGTCCAACCGACGTTGTTGACCAGCACGTCGACGCTGCCCAAACGGTCGATGGCCTTGGTCATCATGGCGGCGGTGCGGGCCTGATCGGTCACGTCGGCGTCGACCACTATGGCAGAAGCGCCGGATTCCAGGGCAGCAACCTCGGCGACGACGCGCTTGCCGGCGGCATGGTTCAACTCCGCGATGGCGATGTTGCAGCCTTCAGCGGCAAATGCGAGCACAATGGCCCGACCGATATTGTTCCCGCCGCCGGTCACCAGCACGTTCTTGCCTTTCAGTCCTAGTTCCAATTTTCGTCCTCCAGTATATTCCGCAGGACGCGCAGATTTTCCACGTCCTCGCGGTTGTACTCAAGCAGCATATCCAGGGCGTCGCGGTTATGCTCGCGACGGTACTTGTCCCACAGCAGCACAGCGTCATAACCGGCCATGTCCGGCAGGTTGCGGTGTATGCCGAGGGCTTTCTCAATGGCTTTCAGTCCGCCCTTCAGTCCGGCGCGATGGGACTCACGCATCAGGTCACGATGCTCAAATCGGCGGCGGAGGTCCACTCCGGGATTCCAGGCGAGAAACGGCAGATCGAAGCTGGCGCCGTTGAAGGTGTAGATGGTGGTCACGCCTTCCAGCGCGTGCAGGACGGCATCCGCGGTGATGCCGTTGCCCACCAACTGCGTGGTCGACCAGTCGCCGGGAAAATCCACAGCGATGCCAACAACAGTGGGGTAGGAGCGACCACCGATGAAACCGGTGGTCTCGATGTCCAGGTAGGCGTCCAAAGGGACGGTCAGTGCCGGAAGTGGCGTATGCCGGTGAACACCATGGCGATGCCGGCCTCATTGGCGGCGGCTATCACCTCGTCGTCTCGAATGGACCCGCCGGGCTGGACGATGGCGGTGATACCGGCCTCGGCGGCGAGCTCAATGTTGTCGGGGAAGGGGAAGAAAGCGTCGGAGGCCAGCACGCACCCGGCCGCCTTGTCGCCCGCCGCGCGTTGCGACAGGTGGACGCTGACCACGCGGTTGGGTTGGCCGGCGCCCATGCCTACCAGGGTGCGGTCCTTGACGAAAGCGATGGCGTTGGACTTGATGTGCTTTACCGCCTTCCAGGCGAATGCGAGATCGGCCAATTCGGTAGGGGTCGGCGCACGCTCGGTAGCGGTTGCCCAGGCTTCGGGATCTTCGTCGATCACGTCGGGGGTCTGCACCAGGACGCCACCACTGAGCGGGCGAACGTCGTAGTCCGCGGAACCGGGGGAGCCGGCAACCGGATCCACCGTCAGGATGCGCAGGTTTCGCTTCCGCCTCAGGATCTCCAGGGCGTCGTCATCGTATCCGGGGGCGACAACCACTTCGTAGAACACCGGGTCCATCGCCTGGGCCGCCGCGGCGGTCACTTCACGGTTGAAACCGACAATGCCACCAAATGCGGACACCGGATCGCCCTCATACGCCAGCTCGTAAGCCTGGGCGACGTCGTCGCGGGAGGCCAGGCCGCAGGGGTTGGCGTGCTTGATCACGCAGACTGAGGGATCGGGGTAATCGCTCACCGTGCGCCAGGCGGCGTCGGCGTCCATCAGGTTGTTGAAGGAGAGTTCGCGTCCATGCAGTTGCGTGGCTCGGGCAAGGCCGCCCTCGCCGCCGCTGGCCGGGACGTACAGGGCACCGCGCTGGTGAGGGTTTTCGCCGTAGCGCAGGCTGGAGACGCGGGTGAGGCCGATGGTTACCTGCTGGGGCATCTCCTCCTCGGAGGTCGGATCGTTGGAGAGGTAGTCGGCCACGGCGGCGTCGTACACGGCAACGTGCTGAAACGCCTTGGTGGCGAGGGCGCGCCGCTGTTGGGCGTCCAGGCCGGGACCGGACAATGCTTCGGCGACCCAATCGTAATCGGACGGGTCCACGACGACGGCAACGGACGGGAAGTTCTTGGCCGCGGCCCGCAACATGGTGGGGCCGCCGATGTCGATGTTCTCCAGGGCGTCGTCCAGCGTGACATCAGGCCGGCTGATGGTTTCCACGAACGGATAAAGGTTGACGACGACCACATCAATTGGGCCGATGCCGTGCTGCTCCAGCTCCGCCATGTGTGCGGGAGAATCGCGGCGGGCCAGCAGGCCCCCGTGGATCACCGGGTGCAGGGTCTTGACGCGGCCCTCAAGGATTTCGGGCGAGCCGGTGACGTCGGATACCTGGGTGACGGGAACGCCGGCGTCGGCGATGCTCTGGTGGGTGCCGCCGGTGCTGATCAGTTCATAGCCGGCGTCGACCAGAGACTTGCCAAAATCCTCGATGCCGGTCTTGTCGAATACGCTGAGTAGTGCTTTCAACTTGGGTGTTTGCTCCTGTTGAATACGGGTTGAACGCTAGATTGCTCCGCCGCCTCCGTCGAAGCCGCCGAAACCACCGCCCCCATCGCTATGATGGTGGAAATGACCCGCGTCACCGGGATGGTGCATCTGGCCAGGATCCATCGGCGTGGCAGAGTGATGGCTTCCGTACAGGACCAGGCCCAGAGGTCCCCAAGCCCACCAGGGGCGCATGACGTCGAGCACGGGTTCGGATTTGTCGTCGGCACTGGCTCGGGCGTTGCGGCGGAACGGGTTCTTCAGATTCATGACGACCTCCACCTTCTTTACTTGTCGAATAAGCTGGGCTCGATTAGACCGTTCGTAAAACGACGCGGCTCGGACCAGCGCTCTCTACGATTTGACCGACGTCCACCGCGTCGGGGATACCCGAAAGCAACGCAGCGGCGCGCTCAGGATCGCACACGGCGACCATGCCGAGCCCCATGTTGAACACGCGGTACATCTCTTTGTCACTGATCCGACCAGCCTCCTGAATTGCGCCGAATATGGGCGGGACGGCCCAGGCGCCAATATGGAACTCGGCGGTTACGCCCGGCGGCAGGGACGCGGGCATCTTTCCGGTAATGCCGCCGCCGGTGATATGACACAACGACTTGATACTGCCCAGGTAAGGTCCCAGCAGTGGGTAGTAGGCGCGGTGCCGCACCATAAGCTCGTCGCCCAGGTTGCGGGCCAGGCCCGGGCAAGGGCGGAACAGCACATCGGGATCATCATCAGTGTTGAACACCCGGCGCACCAGCGAAAAACCGTTGGTGTGCACGCCGCTGGAGGGGATCCCGATCAGGCGGTCGCCGGGCACGACGCGACTGCCGTCGAGCAAATTGTCCCGCTCGGCCACGCCCACCACGAACCCGGCCAAGTCGAAGTCAGCGTCGGCATAGACACCGGGGAGCTGAGCGGTTTCACCGCCGATCAGGGCGCAGCCGACCTCCCGGCAACCCCAGACCATGCCGCGCATCAGCATTTCCATGCGGTGCTCGTCCAAATCGCTGAAAGACATGTAGTCCAGGAAAAACAGCGGCTTGGCTCCTTTGGTCAGTATATCGTTGACGTTGAGGGTTACCAGGTCCTGACCAACGCCTTCGAAATGACCGAGCTGGGCCGCAATCTTGAGCTTGGTGCCCACGCCGTCGGCGCTGGCGACGAGGACGGGATCGCGATAGCCGCTCAGCGCGAACAGTCCCGCAAAACCGCCGCTGCTGTCCAGCACCTCGGGCCCGTGGGTGATCGCGGCGAAGGCTTTGATCCGATCTTTCAGGCCGTCCATGGCGTCCAAGGCGACGCCGGCGGCCTCATACTCGCCGGACGCGGGAAAGGCCGCGCCAACCTCGCCGGTGGCCATCAGGCGGTGGCCTGTTCCAGGGTCTGCTTGGTCAATTCCAGCTGCACCGGCACCGGATAGTTGCCGGTGAAACAGGCGTCGCAGAACCCGCCCTGCTGCCCGTGCACCAGGTCCATCAGACCGCGCACGCTGAGGTAACCCAGGGAATCGGCGCCGGTCAAATCCCGGATCTCGGGGATGGTCTTGTTGGCGGCGATCAGCTCCTGCCGCGTCGCCATGTCCACACCGAGGTAGCAGGGGTGCTTGATGGGCGGAGCGCACACACGCAGGTGGATTTCCGTGGCTCCCGCGCGACGCAGGAGATCCACGACATGCGGAGTCGTCGTGCCGCGGACGATACTGTCGTCCACAACGACGAGACGCTTGCCGCCAATCACAGCCGGCATCGGGTTGAACTTCTGCCGGACGCCCCGGTCACGCCGCTGCTGTTCCGGTTCGATGAAAGTGCGTCCAACGTATCGGTTGCGAACCAACCCGTTGGCGAAAGGGATGCCCGATTCTCTGGAAAAACCCACGGCAGCGGAGGTAGAAGAATCGGGAATGCCTATCACCAGGTCGGCGTCGACGGGATGCTCTCGCGCCAACCGGGCCCCCATCTCCTCTCGCACAGTGTGCATGAGCCGGTTGTCCATTACGCTGTCCGGCCTGGCGAAGTAGATCCACTCAAAGACGCACAGCGCGCGGCTGCGACGGGCGGAGTCCCCGTATATCGCGCTCTCGACGCCATCTGCGGTTATGACAACCACCTCGCCGGGTTCCAGTTCCCGGGTGAACTCGGCCTGCATGTGGTCCAAAGCGCAGGTTTCCGAGGCGACCACCCAGCCGTTTTCGAGGCGGCCCAGGCACAGGGGCCGGATACCCAAGGGGTCGCGAACCGCTATGACGGCGTCGGGAGTCAGCAGCGCCAGCGAGAATGCCCCCTGCATCCGGGCCATGGCGTAGAAGACCCGCTCGGGCCAGGTTTTGCCCGGAGCGTTGGCCAGCAGGTGGGCGATAACCTCGCTGTCGGTGCTGGTCTCGAATGTGGAACCCCACTGGGACTGCACCTGCTCGCGCAACTGCCTGGAGTTGATGATGTTCCCGTTGTGGGCAACCGCCAGCGGGCCGTTCAAGCCGTCGACGAGCAGCGGCTGGGCGTTGGCGCTGCGGCTGGCCCCGGTGGTCGAGTATCGGGTATGACCGATGGCCATCTCGCCGCTGATGCCGTCAATGTCGCCATCGCGAAAGGCTTCCGAGACCAACCCCATACCGGTGTGCGCCTTGATCCGGCCGTGGTCGACGGCGGCGACCCCGGCCGACTCCTGGCCCCGATGCTGCAATGCGAACAGGCCGATGGAGGTCATGGTGGCGCTGTGCGAACCCGGCGCGTATACGCCAACCACCCCGCACTCCTCGCGAGGGTGATCAAAATGGTCTGAGCCTGGCCGGGCTATCGGCTGCGGATCCATGGTTGCATTCTATGTGGCAACCGGAAGCGGGTCAACGAAAACGCCGTCGACAACAACAACCAAAGCCCCGACGTTGAGTGCACGGCAGGCTCAATCCCGCTCGGGAATAATCTGAACCTTGCGGGCGTCGCCGTACCCGACGCTTTCGGTGCGGATACCCTCGCGCTCGCCCAGATAGAGGTGGATTACCCGGCGGTCGGCGGGAGCCATGGGCTCCAGCGTGATGCTCCGGCCGGTCTGCGCGACGCGATCCGCGACCCGATCAGCCATTTCACGAAGAGAGTCCTCGCGTCGCTGACGGTACTGCTCGACGTCCAGCGAAACGCGAACATCCTCATCGTATTGCTGGCGAACGATGCTCTGGACAATGAACTGGAGCGAATGCAGGGTGTTCCCGCGTCGGCCAATCAGGAGCCCGGAGTCGGGGCCGTTGATGTCGATAACGGGGCCGCCGGCCAACTCGTCGTTCTCGGAGCGCAGGGTCACGTCGACGTCGGCGCCCACTGCGGTGAGTATGCGCTGAACGGCCTGGACGGCGGTCCCGGCCGGAGTGTCCGCAGCAATAACTTGAACCGGCGCCGGCTCGTCGGTCGGGTCCGGCTCATCCATCAAATCCGGTTCGCCCGCCACGCCCTGATCCGCATCGGGTTGGACGCTCTCCGGCGCAGCGCCGATGCGGGTAACCCGGACCTCGGCCAGTTCGCCGCCGATCCCGAGGAAGCCCTGGCGACCCCTATTTAGTATTTCGACCTCTACCTCGCTGCGGTCGGCGCCGAGAGCTGCGAGCGCCTGCTCTTCGGCCTCTTCGACGGTTCTCCCGGTTTGAACTATCTGATCCATCGGAACTACTCTCCTGCGGTTCGGGGGCCGGAACGACCGGCGCGGTCTCTTCCGCGTCCTGCCCGCGTCGCGGGAACAGCGGGAACAAGGGCCCCCAACCGGTGATGAAATACTGGATCGCGATGCCGATGAGGTTGGAAACCACCCAGTAGAGGGGCAGTCCGCTGGGCCACCCCAGGGAGAATGCTCCCAGGAAGATGGGCATCATCCACAACATCATCGTTTGGCTGGACTGTTGACGCGGATCCGGAGACGGCATCTGCGTCATTTTCTGCTGCACCCAAGTGGTGACGGCCACCAGGATCGGCATGACGATAGGCGACGGGTCCGGCTGGCTCAGGTCGAGCCAGAGGAAAGTGTTGTTGACCGGCGCCGCCGAATGGATCGGCACAAAGCTGATCCATGGGTACAGCTTATCGGAAAGGTTGACCAGGTCTTCCGGGTTGTTGAACAAGGTGAGGATCAACACCCGGAACAAGCCGATCAGGATGGGCATCTGGACTATCAACGGGCCCAGGCAGCCAATGGGGTTGACACCGCTTTCGCGGTACAGCCGCATGGTCTCCTGAGAGATCCGCTGGCGGTCGCCCTCGTAGCGTTGCTGGATTTCCCGGACTCGAGGCTGCATGGCAGTCATCGCGCGCATCTGCCGCAGCTGCTTGATGGTCAGCGGAATGGTCACCACGCGCACCAGCACGGTGAACGCGATGATGGCGACGCCCATCTGGGAGAAGCACAGCACGTACAACACCATCAAGGTGTTGAGCATCGGCCGGATGATCACCTCGTTCCAGAGGAGGACGAATATGGAGAAAAATTCCACTTATTCCTGCCTGCCGCCGCTGGTCAGCAGCTTCGGGTTCCTAGTTGCGAGGGCACGTCACGTTGTCCTGAGTGTCGTAGCACCAATGCGGCATGAAGCCAGACAACACCTGCAACCGCCGCACCTTGCCATCGTCGGTTCCGACGTACACGACTTCCTGCTCGGTGGCGCCGCCCAAACCGATGGTCCCGGATTTCACCAGCGGAGCTTTGATCTCGCCGTCACGGATACTGTAGGAGGCTATTTCCAGGGGCGATTCCTGGGCCGACGCCGAGGCGCGGAGCAACACCACCCGACCCTCCCGGGAAGCCACCACGATACCGCGTTCGACCAGCACGGGATCGGCGACGATTGGCGCGCCCATATCGTACTTCCAGAGCAGCACCCCGTTGTCGTCCACGGCGTAGACGTTGCCGTCCATGGAGGCGGCGTAAATCCCCCGCCCGGAGGAGACGGGAGTCGCCCACCACCAGTTTTCCGCTTCCACCTGCCAGCGGGGCTGACCGTCATTGAGCCCCAGGGCATACAACTGGCGGTCGAAGGAGCCGACTATCAACAGGTTCTTGTGCACCAGAGGAGTGGCCACCACGGCCGCGCCGGTGTCAAAACGCCACACCAGCGCCCCGGTTTCCAGGCTGACGGCGTAGACGCCGCCGTCCTGCGAACCGAAATAGGCTACCCCATTGCGCAGTACCGGGGTAGACCAAATTTTCCCATCGGTGCGGAACGGAGACCAGTGGAGGTTCTCTCCGGTCAATGCGTTATAGGCGTACAGACCGCCATCTTCGGATCCGACGGCTATGATCCCGCCGGCCTCGTCCAGACCCGGACTGCCCACCAAAGGCGGCATGTCTTCGGATTCAAACTGGGGCTGACGCCAGGCTACCTGAACCGCGCCAGGCCCTCCGGAACCGTCAAAAGCGTACAGGAAGCCGTCGATACCTGACACGTAGACGAAGCGCCCCACCGCCGGTGAGCCGTATGCGCCGCCAAAACCCTCTTCGCTTCCCAGCCCGGAAACCCATCGGGTACTTACGCCATCAACCCCGAAATCATCCAGGGCGTATACCTGCCCGGTCAACGTGGTGGCATACACAACCCCGTTGGCCGCAGCAACGGAGCCCCATCCCTTGGTGGAAGCCCCCAGGTCGCGGCCGCATCCAGTGACCGCCAGGCACAAAAATGCCAGCGCGGCAAAGGCCGGAAGCAGCCTCAGAAATCGAGATTTAGCGGGCAAGGCCCAGTGGGTGAGAGGGTTGCGGGAGGGCAGGAAATGGTGGGTCATTATCAACGGTCAAACGACGGGGTCATACCCGCGGCCGCCCACGGGGGTGCAGCGTAAAATCCGGCGGACGCCGAGCCAGGTCCCCCGCACGACGCCGTAACGGACGATTGCGTCCGCGGTGTACTGGGAGCAGCTGGGTTGGTAGCGACAAACCCCGGGCAGGTAGGGAGACAGCGCCTGTTGGTACAAGCGGATGGCTCCCACGGCAATTACTTTCATTTCGCGGCGTCCCGCATAACGTCCTCACGTTCGGCCGAAGCCGGAGAGGCATTCAACCTGGTGCGACGGATCAGGTTGTGCACGGCGCGTTCCAGCTGTTTGAAATCAGCTTCGCCGGCTCCTTTGCGAGCAATGAGGATGGTGTCCCAACCGGGAGCGGCAGCGGAGTTGCGCATCACCTCGCGCAAACGGCGCTTGACGCGGTTGCGCACCACGGCATTGCCAACGCGCTTCCCGGTCACGAAACAGAAACGACTGCGATCCATCCCGTTCGGCAATACGCGCATAACCAGCAGGCCGTTGGCAAGGCTCCGCCCGCGACGGTGAACCTCAGAGATGCGACTGGTGGCGCCGAGCCTATGCTGCCGTTGCATCGACTGAAGGAAACCGGCGGGGCTCAAGGTGGCCAACGGACGGTTGGCTAAACGGAGAGCCGGTGCCGGCCCTTGAAGCGCCGGCGGCGCAACACTGCGCGGCCGTCGGAAGTGCGTGAGCGTGAGCGGAAGCCGTGCACACGAGCGCGGCGTCGCTTTTTGGGTTGGTAAGTTCGTTTCGGCATAGGTAGGTCTCCGACGGCGAATCATGGTACTGCGTAACCCGAAATGCGTCAAGAAAACGACGCTGCTGCGCGCGGAAGATTCGCAATGGCCGCAACTAGACCCGGTCGGCTGGCCAGGGCCGCTGACGGTACGGGTCCGAAGCGCCAGGCGCTGGCTACGATGACGCCATGGTCAGCAGAATATCGGCCAGATCCCGGGGCGTGGTGACCATGGGATCGTGACCGGTGTCGATGTGGTGAACGCCCCAACCGGAAGCCGCAGCGCGCTGAGCCACGGGCTCAAAGCCCGATTCGCTGCACAGGATGAACTCGCGACGAAGGGCTGTGGCATCGGGGTTGCCGATCCCCACGGGCTGGGCGAAAGTGAGAGTTGGCTGGGGAGAAAGCCGGGGCAGCATGAAAGCCTGGTCTGATGGATCGGTTATGGACCAGCGTTGCGCTATTTCGTCACCCGTGGTGGGTGCGGGCATAAACGGGGCGCCTTCCGCGATGAACCTGCGGATGCGGGCGACAAACTCGGGGCCGCGGACGGCTTCCAACTGATCGACCATAGCCTCGCCGTCCGAAGGGGCCACACCGTTGACGTAGGCCAGGGTCGATATGCGCTCCGGAGTCAACTCAGCGACGCCCGTGATCACCATGCCGGCATAGGCATGACCCACCAGGATGACGTCGGTCAGGTCTTCCGCGTAGAGCAGCGATGCCACGTCGCGGACATGCAGGTCAAGATTGATCGCAGCCGGCGGCAGCAGCGCAGCCAGGTGCTGCCGTTCTCCCAGGCCCGTCAGGCTGGGGGCCAGGACGCGATGGCCGGCCTTGCGCAGCAGCGGGGCAGTCTTCCACCAGGACCATCCGCCGTGCCAGGCTCCATGGATGAGGACGAAGGTTGCCACGACCTTGGCCTACATCACAACCACGGAGCGCAGCACCTCGCCACGCTCCATGCTCGCAAAGGCGGCCTCCACGTCGCCGATGCCGATGCGTTCGCTGACGAAGGCGTCCAGATCAAGCCGGCCTTGCAGGTACAGGTCGATGAGCATCGGGAAATCGCGCGTGGGCAGGCAATCGCCGTACCACGACGATTTCAGCGAACCGCCACGCCCGAACACCTCAATGAGGGGCAGTTCGATTCTCATGGTCGGATCCGGCACGCCGACCAGGACGACGGTGCCGGCCAAATCACGGGCGTAGAAAGCCTGCTCGTAGGTGGCGGGATTGCCGACGGCCTCGATGACGACGTTGGCGCCGTTGCCGCCGGTCAAGGCCCGGATCGCTTCAACCGGATCCGTATCGGTTGAGTTGACAGTGTGGGTGGCGCCCAAATCGCGTGCCCACTCCAGTTTGCGTTCGTCGATGTCAACGCCGATGATGGTATGCGCGCCGGCTAGGCGGGAGCCGGCGATGGCCGCGTTGCCCACCCCGCCGCAACCGATAACGGCGACGGAATCTCCGCGACCGACGCCGCCGGTGTTCATGGCAGCGCCCAGGCCGGCCATGACGCCGCAGCCGATGAGGCCGGCAGCCAGCGGGCTCGCGGACGGATCGACCTTGACGGCCTGCAACGCATCGACCAAGGTCAATTCGCAGAAGGCGCCGATGCCCAGAGCCGGCGACAGCGGGGAGCCGTCGGTGAGGGTCATCTTCTGTTGAGCGTTGCGGCTGGCAAAACAGTACCACGGCCCGCCACGCAGACAGGACCGGCAGTCGCCGCATGGAGCCCGCCAGGCGAGGATCACGAAGTCGCCGGGGGCGACGTTGGTCACGTCCGGGCCGACCTTCTCGACCACGCCGGCCGCCTCGTGGCCCAGCAGGAAGGGAAACTCGTCGTTGATGGCTCCCTCCCGGTAGTGCAGGTCGGTGTGGCAAACGCCACAGGCCTGCACGCGCACCAAAGCCTCGCCCTCGCCCGGATCCGGCACCAGGATCGGAATCATTTCGACCGGCGCGCCTTTGGCGCGCGAAACCACACCCTGAACTTCGTTGACCGGCATTGCTCGTCCCTCCGAGTGGGCTTGATCCCCGCGATCTCCACCGGGGGCGCCCGCCTAGCGGCAGGTATAATGCCTCAACCAAGTCCGGGCGTCAAAGCGGGCGGCGAGTAGAAGGGCTGATCTCAAGCGCAGTTGGAGCTCGCAAAAGGGTCGGAGGATCACGATGGCGAAGCGGGTAATCATCGACACGGACCCGGGAGTTGACGACTGTGCCGCCATTCTGCTGGCGTTGGCCAGCCCGGAGTTGCAGGTCGACGCGCTGACCATCTGCTACGGCAACGGCTCGATGCCGCGGTGCGCGGACAACGCCCGCAGAATCCTGGCAGCGGCCGGTCGGAGCGACCTTCCGGTGTATCCGGGAGCCGAGGGGCCGCTGATCCGGCCACCGACCTCGGGCTGGGCGTCGCACATCCACGGCGGCGACGCTTTGGGCGACGTAGCCTCCAGCGTCCCCACTGCTCAGCCGGTCGAGAATGGGCCAGCGCATCGGGCGGCGGTGGAGATTGCGTCGAGAGCCCTGGACGCCCCAGGTGAAATCACGGTGTTGGCGTTGGGTCGCATGACCAACGTGGCGCTGGCCCTGCGACTGGCTCCGGAAATTGCCGATGCGCTAGCCGGCGTGGTGGTCATGGGCGGCGCGGTGAGGGTTCCCGGCAATGTATCGCCGGTGGCTACGGCGAACATCCACGAAGACCCGGAAGCGGCGGCGATTCTGTACGACTCCGGCGTGCCGATCACGCAGGTGGGGTTGGACGTGTGCGACCGGTGCGGTTTTTCGGATGAACAGTTCGAGCGGCTGCGCTCCAGTTCCGCGCCGGCGGTGCGACTGCTGGTGTCAGCCTCGGCGTACACGCAGGCGGCTTACCGACGGCTGGGACGTTTGGCCGACGGAGAAGCGGTGCGCTACAACGACGTTCCGGCCGTCGCCGCGGCGGTTGACCCTAGCCTGATGACCATGCAACGTCTGCCGGTGGCCGTGGACACGGGAAGTGACCTGACTCGCGGGCAAACGGTTGTGGACTGGTACGGGCTGACTGGCCGGGAGGCCAACGTCGACGTGTGCCTGGAGGTGGACGCTGAGCGGCTCACGGAGATGGTGGTAGAGAGGCTGGTCAATCACCCCTGGCCGGCCTAGCCGGCAAGGCCGCGAACGATTTGCAACGAAAAGGGGCGGCCTGACGGCCGCCCCCAGGGTTTCGCGACGGTGTGAGAGGGTCAGCCCAGCGCGGCGACGGCGGCCTTTACCTCATCGTAATTCGGTTCGTTGACCGGCGCATCGGCGACCCAGTGGTAGCGGACGATGCCCTGGGCGTCCACGATAGTGACGGCACGCTTGGCGGCGACGTAGCCTTCCATGCCGGCGAGACCGGGAAGGGCAACGTCGTAGGCGTTCACGACCTCACGGTTGTAGTCGCTGAGGAAGGTGTAATTGACGTCATTCGCTGCCTTCCAGGCGGCCTGGGCGAAGGGCGGATCGACGGTGATGCCGATAACCGCGGCGTTCATGTTTTCGAACTCGCCGATGCTGTCGCGCAACGTGCACATTTCGGTGGTGCAGACGCCGGTGAACGCGCCGGGGAAGAAGGCAAGGACAACGTTCTTGCCGCGGTAGTCGCTGAGGCTGTGGCGCGTGGCGGGGTTTTCGTGGAGCGTGAAATCAGGTGCGGGCTGACCGACGGTGATGGCCATCAAGGAACCTCCTGGCTGGTGAACGACTAATGGGCTGGGCGGAGTTTCGAGGGATGCCGGAACGCGCGTCCCGGAATACAACACAAGCATCTTATCATAATGGCCCTTACACCCCGGATGCCGGGGCCGTGCTAAACTGGCGGGCACCCAAAACCGGAGCCTTTGTCATGTTCTTCAACTCGCGCCGTTCTACCATCCACGCCACCCACGGGATGGTTGCAACCAGCCAACCCCTGGCGGCCATGGCCGGCCTCAGAGTCCTGATGAACGGAGGCAACGCCGTTGACGCGGCGGTGACGACGGCGGCCACGCTGAACGTGGTCGAGCCGATGTCCACCGGGGTTGGTGGCGACGTGTTCGCCCTAATCTGGAAAGCGGGGGACAAGAAGGTGACGGCGTTGAACGGCAGCGGCCGGGCTCCCCGGGCCGCGTCCATTGAGGACCTGCACGCCAAGGGGCACGCCCGTATGCCAGCGTTCGGGCCGCTGTCGATCTCGGTGCCCGGTACGGTGCACGGCTGGGAGGTGCTGTTGGAGAGCGAAGGGACGATGAGCCTGGCGGACGCGCTGGCACCGGCCATTGATTACGCCGAAAACGGGTTTCCCGTCAGCGACATCATCGGGTTCCAATGGCGGCAACAGGAAGACAAGCTGGCCGCGCTGCCGTCAGGTCAGGAGATGCTGGTGAACGGGCGCGCCCCGCGAGAGGGAGAGGTGATGCGTCTGCCCGCGCTGGCGCGGACGCTGCGCACGGTTGCTGAGGGCGGCAGCGAGGCCTTTTACACCGGGCCCATCGCATCTGCCATGGCGCAGTTCGTCCAGGAGCAGGGCGGCTGGCTGGCGGAAAGTGACCTCGAGACGCACCACTCGGACTGGGACGAACCCATCAAGACGGACTATCGCGGGGTGACCTGCTGGGAGTGTCCTCCCAACGGCCAGGGGATCATTGCGTTGGAGGCGTTGAACATTGTCGAAGGATTTGACATCACCGGCATGGGGCCACAGAGTGCGGAACGTTACCATCACCTGATCGAAGCGACCCGGCTGGGTTTCGCCGACGCGTTTGAATATCTGGCCGATCCGCGCTGTGCTGAAGTGCCCACTGAAATGTGGACGTCCAAGGAGTACGCCAAGGGCCGGCGAGGTCTGATCAACCCGGAGCGAGCGATGGATTCGGCTCCCTATGGGAAAATGGTCCCGGGCAGCGATACTGTGTACATCAGCGTGGTCGACGGCGCGGGAAACGCCTGCTCCCTGATCAACAGCGTTTTTGCCAACTTCGGGTCTGGTCTGGTGGTGCCCGGAACGGGGATCGTCATGCACAACCGGGCGTCCCTGTTCAACGTGCGGCCGGGCCATCCCAACTCGCTGGAAGGCGGCAAGCGTCCGTTCCACACCATCATTCCGGCGATGGCGACACGGGATGACGAGCTCTGGTTGAGCTACGGCGTCATGGGCGGGTTCATGCAGCCGCAGGGCCACCTGCAGGTGATCTCCAACATGGTGGATTTCGGCATGGACGCCCAGGGAGCGCTGGACGCCCTGCGCTTCCAGGTGGCCGGAGACTCCGTGTGGCTGGAAGGCGACGTGGACGACGCAGTGGTGATGGGGCTCCACGAGCGCGGCCACCGGGTCAACGTGATGCACGGCCCTCAGCGCGGCGGAGCCGGCGGCATGGGCGGCGGTCAGGTGATCAGCCGGGACCCCGATTCCGGCGTCCTGAGCGGCGGCAGCGAACCGCGCAAAGACGGAGCGGCCGTCGGCTGGTAGTTACTGGGACAGCCACCGACGAAACCTCTGCCAAGTCCCCTGAGGCTCCGGTTCGATGGGTCGGCCGCGCCAATATTGTTGGCTCTGGTTGCCCATGCGGCGGATGAACATCCACGCGACGGCCGCGGCCATCAGGACAAGCCCGGCCAGGGACAACCACATCAGCTTGGCCAGGAACAGGCCGATGAGGGCCAGCACCCCGCCGGCGATGGCGAGCTTGGTGGGGGAGATGAACGGCTTCGACTGGCGCGGACGCGGCGCAAAGGGAGACGGCTGGTCATCCAGAGGCGGAGGAGCGTCAGCCGGCGCAGTAGTGGGTTCCGGGGCGTCGGTTTCCAGCTCGTTCAGCAGTTGCTCGATTTCCTGTTCGTAACGATCTTTCATCTTCGCACCTACCCCTGACTACAGCGGAACCGGACGTATGGTTCGGATTATAGCGTCTAGCGGGCGTGGGCGTAAGCGAGCGCCGCGCCACCAGCGAAATGATTCGCTACTCGCTGTTGTTAAGCTTCCGCAGAGAAGGGAACCACACTCCGCGCAGCACCGAACTACGTCGAGAACGCAAGGTTATCCCATGACACCACCTAATCGGCCCGCGGCTGGCCTCGTCCAATGGCGGTCAGCGCTATGGTGTCTGTCCCTTGCGCTGGCAATCCTCGCGTTGGCTACGTCATGCGGCAACGACGCCGCCGGAACGGTACTGCCGGTTGACTTGTCGGCCGCGACGCCGACCCCAACCATACCTGCTCAAAAAACGGTTTCCAGCGCTCCTCCGACCACGGTTGGCGCGGTGCCTTCTCTTGCAGAGGGTGAGGCGCCCGACGAGCCTGAAGAAACAGTGTTTCCGCGCCACGACCAGACCATTGCAGCCAACCGTGGCGACCAGTACGTCTATGGCGAGCTGTCGATTTCCGGCGGTTGTTTGCGAGTATCTTACGCTGACCAAACCGACCGTGAAGCGACGCGGAACGGCTTGCTGGTGGTCTGGCCGACCGGCTTCGAGAACCACACCCGCAACGGCGTGCTGGAAGTGACCGGAACCGGTGGACGCATGGTCGCTGAGGCAGGGCAAACGGTTCGGCTGTCTGGCAAAAAGGTATCGCGCCAGTCGGCGGCGATTGATGAGTGGGACTGGGACAACGGCGAAGCGGGGCAATGCGGTGGTCCCTTCTGGCTGGTGGGCGATGAAGTCAGTGCCATGCGGGCGGGAGCAACGGGTTCCGTGGTGAACGATGGCGTCTTCCTCCCGCGCCTTTACGAGCAGCGCGGACCCATCCTGTCCCCGCAAGCTGCTACGGAGGGTCGGCTGATGTTGCTCGGTCGTTGCCTCATACTGGATGTCGCATATCCCCCTGGCGAGTATATAGTGATCTGGCCTCCGGGATTCAACGTCCAAAGGAAGGGAAATGACGTCCTGGTCCTGAACGGAGGCGGGAGTGTAGTCGCTCAGGTCGGTGATGACGTCACACTGGGCGGGAGGAGCGGCAAAGAAGGCGCAGACTATCCGGGTGAGTGTCCTGGGGCGTACTTCAAGGCGTACACCGTCCAGACCTCTCCCCGGAGCCCGAACAGCGCCGGACGTTAGGAACTCCCTACGCCCGCAAAGTGAAGTGCCAGATTGGGCAGTTCGGCGATTGCCTCCACCCTTGGCTGCGCTCGAATCGGAGTTGCGAAATCACCTCACCAGTGGCCGGGCTCGGAGAGCCGGCGCCGCACGGCCAGAGCGTCCGGCGGGATATGCTAGGATATCGGCGGCAACGGCAGGGCGTAACTGCCGGACAAGGAGACAAACATCATGGCGAATACCCCGTTGGGGCTGGACATCAGAGCCTGCATTTTTGACGTTTTCGGCACCGTGGTCGACTGGCGATCCAGCATCACCGATCAGTGCGCGAACATGGGCCGGATCAAAGGGATCGAACGGGATTGGGGCGCCTTTGCGGACACCTGGCGCAGCAAGTACGGCCCTTACATGAACAAGGTGCGCACCGGCGAACTGCCCTGGACCAACCTGGACGCACTGCATCGGATGTCCCTGGACGAGGTGCTGGACGAGTTCGAGATCAGCGGGCTGGACGATGACGAGAAAATGGAGGTGACCTACTTCTGGCACAACCTCCGCCCGTGGTCCGACAGCGTACCCGGGCTGTACCGCCTCAAGAACCAGTTCATCATCGCGCCCATGTCCAACGGCAACATCGCGCTGATGACCAACATGGCCAAGAACGGCGGAATGCCCTGGGACTGCATCCTGGGCGCAGAGGTCGCGCAGCACTACAAGCCGGACCCGGAAAGCTACGGAACGGCAGTCAAGCTGCTGGGCCTGAAACCCGAGCAGGTGATGATGGTGGCGGCGCACCAGGGCGATCTGCTGGCGTCGGCCAAGGTTGGTCTCCGCACGGGGTTCGTGCCGCGCCCGCGGGAGCACGGGCCGGATCGCACGCCGGACCCGACTCCTGACCCGTCCTTCAACGTGGTGGCGGACAGTTTCGTGGACCTGGCGGCCAAGCTGGGCGCGTAAAGCTCAAGCGGCCATAACCGCAATGATGCAGGGGCGAATGGCCATTCGCCCCTAATCAGTTAACGGTTCCAGGCCGCAAACCTCGGCGACCAGTTCGTAAGAGCGAACGCGGTCGGCGTAGTGGTAGCAGATGGTTACCACGCTCAGGTCTGGGGTCTGGTAGTCTTCGGCGACCTGCTCCAGCCCGGTCTTGACCTGCTCGGGATCGCCGTCGACGCAATTGCGGCTGTACTGCTGGATAAACTGCCACTCGTTGGCGAGGTATTTGTAATTGGCAGCCAGGTCCGGGTGGGGGATGCCCTTGGCCCGGTTGGTCACCGAGCGAAGACGGCCCAGGTTCCGGCTGGCCGCGATGCGCTGGGCTTCCTCTTCGGTGTCGGCGCACAGAACCTGTACGCCCACGTTGACCAATGGTTCCGACAGGTATTCCGACGCCTCGAAGTTCTGTCGGTAGGATTCGACGATCTGCGGCCCGTCGGTGGCGCCCATGCCGAAGAAATGGGCGTAGGCGAAAGGCAGGCCCATCTTGGCGGCCATGAACGCAGATTCGTAGCGGGAACCGAGGAGCCACACCTGGGGGACGGTCTCCGATTCCTCCGGCGCCGCCAGGACCTCGTTGAAGGGATGATCATCGGGCTGGGTGTCGTGCATATAGTTGATGACGTCTCGGACCTGCTGGGGGAAGTGGCGGACATCCTTGGGCATGCTGGGGTAGGCCAGGGCGGCCGCAGTGATCTGGTCACTCCCCGGCGCGCGGCCGATGCCCAGGTCGATGCGGTCGGGATACAACGAGTCCAGAATGCGGAAGGTCTCGGCCACCTTCAGGGCGCTGTAGTGGGGCAGCATCACGCCGCCGGAGCCGACGCGGATGCTCCTGGTGTGAGCAGCGATCTGGCCAACCATCACCTCGGGAGCAGTGCCGGCGAAGTTGGGCAGGTTGTGATGCTCGGCCACCCAGTAACGCTGGTAACCCATCTGCTCGGTGGCGACGGCGAGCTGAATCGTCTCCCGGAGCGCGACACCCGCGTTGCTACCCTCTCGCATGGGCGACTGGTCGACCACGCTCAGTTGCAGTTTTTGGCTCAAGTGGTCCCCCTGGCTGTCAGTACGTCGGGCTGCGGCAACGCGCGCTATCCGGCGCCGGTATGTTTTGTATCACTGAAACTTGGGTTGTCGGCAAGGGCCGGCCGGCATATTATAATAGTGTCCAACCGGGAAAGTAGCGGGCAAATACTCCAGGCGAGCATTCCGATCAGGTTCCCGCTCGTCATCCAGACAGGTGAACCGCTTTGCTTTTCGACAAGATAATCGGACCCAAACCGGCGGTCGAAAATATCCCGCCGTCAGGGCTACCGCTCACGGGCAGCGGCAACAAGTACCTACTTGAACGTATCGTCAAGTGGGTGCTTTTTCTTTTGGCTTCCGTCTCAGTGCTGACCACCGTCGGCATCGTGTCGGTGCTGCTGTTCGAGGGGGTGCAATTCTTCACATCGGACTTCTACGAGAACAATCCTACTGAACGGGTTGCGACGAGCGCAATCGAGGGATCGGCCGGTGAGGCTCCCAACGCCCTGGCCCCCGGAATAGTCCCAAAGGTGGAGGTTCGCGCCACCACCGACTCGCTGATCTACGTGAACTGGGAGCGGCCTACGGTGGGGCAGGAGCCGACCGGGTATGAGGTGTCGGTGCTGCCCAGCCTGAACGCCGATCTCTCCGATTGCGCAAGCCTGGCGGCGGACCGGACGTCCTGCGTGATTGCAAATGCCGCGCCGGGCCGGTCGCATAAGGTGACGGTGGCTGCCCTTGCCGGGCCCGCTAAGGGCGTCGGCCTGCAAACCGCCTCCTTCAGCGTGCCCGAAAAAGTGAAGTGGCACCGTTTCCTGACGGACACCAAGTGGCGCACGCTCTTGGTTCCCAGGTCCTACGGCATCTGGCCGCTGTTGGTGGGCACCACGATGATCGCCGTGCTGGCCATGGTGGTGGCAGTGCCGCTGGGCCTGCTGAGCGCGATCTTCCTGAGCGAGTACGCCCACCCGCGCCTCCGGGCGATCACCAAGCCGATCCTTGAGGTGCTGGCTGGCATCCCGACGGTGGTGTACGGGTTTTTCGCCCTGTTCTTCATCACGCCAATCCTGCGCTCGTTCAGCGACGACGTGGGCATCTTCAACGCGCTGTCAGCCGCCATCGTGATGGGAGTGATGATTATCCCCATGGTCTCCAGCCTGAGCGAGGACGCGATGCGGGCGGTGCCCAACGCGCTGCGGGAAGGCGCCTACGCCCTGGGGGCAACCAAGGTTGAGGTAGTCACGAAGGTGGTATTGCCCGCCGCACTGTCGGGCATCGTTGCCGCAATCATCCTGGCCATGTCCCGGGCGATTGGCGAGACGATGATCGTGTTTATCGCGGCCGGTCAAAATGACAGCCTGACGTTCAACCCCCTGGACCCGGTCAACACGATGACCGGTTTCATGGCGACGACCAACTTCAGCGACAACGCAATACCGGGAACGGCCCAATTCCAGGCGCTGTTCGCGGTGGGCATCACGCTGTTCATCATCACGCTGCTCATGAACCTGTTGAGCCAGTTCGTCGTGGCCAAGTTCCGTGAGGTGTACGAATAATGGCAGCCGGAATCGATCGCGGTTACAGCCAGCGGTTATCGAAGCGCAAGCGGAACGCTGCCATCTTCTACGCCGTGTGCGTCGCGGCGGTCCTGGTCGCCTTGTTAATGTTGCTGGCGTTGCTGTACAGCGTCCTGTCGGAGGCCGTAGCCTGGTTGAACCTGGACGGTACTTCGATCAAGACGCTGCTGACGGACATCCCGTCCAGTAAAGCGGTGAATTCCGGTTTGTTCCCGGCCATCGTTGGCACCATCTGGGTGATGGGGCTCTGCGTCTTCGTGTCCTTCACGGTGGGCGTGTCGGCAGCCATATACCTGGAGGAATACTCCGGCGGCAGCCGGATCGCCCAGCTTATCCAGACGAACATCCAGAACCTGGCTGCGGTACCGTCCATCGTCTACGGTATTCTTGGCCTGTCCATTTTCGTGACCTTCTTCGTAATGGTGGCCCCAGGCACCGACGGCAAAAATGTGTCCGCCGCCGGCCTTACCCTCGCTCTGCTGATCATGCCGGTGGTAATCGTGTCATCCCAAGAGGCGATCCGGGCCGTTCCACCCTCGATACGCGAGGGCGGCTATGCGCTCGGCGGCACCAAGTGGCAGGTGATCTGGAGGCTGGTGTTGCCGCAGGCGATGCCAGGCATCCTCACCGGGATCATTCTGGCGGTTAGCCGGGCCATGGGTGAGGCGGCGCCGCTGGTCATCATGGGCGCGCTGTCCTTCGTGCCATTCGCGCCGGCCAGCCCGCTGGACCGATTCACAGTGCTGCCGATCCAAATCTACGTGTGGATTTCCAAGCCGCAAGAGGAGTTCCACCAACTGGCGGCCGCGGGGATCGTCGTGCTGCTGATCATGCTGCTGGGCATGAACGCATTCGCCATCTTCCTGCGCAACCGGCTGCAGAAGAACCAAGGGGGGTAAACCAGAATGGCCACAACCTCGGTGGAAACCCGTGCCGCCGTCCGCGCCATCGACGTAGGGGTCTATTACGGCTCCAACAAGGTGATTGAGGGCGTGAGCATGGACATGCCGGAAAACGAAATCACGGCTATCATCGGGCCGAGCGGCGCCGGCAAAAGCACGCTGCTGCGCTGCATTAACCGGATGAACGACCTGATCGAAGTCTTCCGCATGGAAGGGCAGATGTGGTTTGGCGATTTCGATCTGTACGCTCCGGAATCGGACCCGACGCAGATCCGATACCGGATCGGGATGGTTTTCCAGCGTCCCAACCCCTTCCCAAAATCGATTTACGACAACATCGCCTTCGGGCCTCGGATCAACGGGTTCAAGGGCAGCATGGACGACCTGGTGGAGCAGTCGCTGCAGGGCGCCGCGCTGTGGGACGAGGTGAAAGACCGTTTGAAGGAATCGGCACTGGCGCTATCCGGCGGACAACAGCAGAGACTGTGCATCGCCCGGGCGCTGGCGGTAGAGCCCAGCGTGATCCTGATGGACGAGCCCTGCTCGTCCCTGGACCCAATCGCTACGCTGGCCATCGAAGAGCTGATGCAGGAACTCAAGAAGACCTATAGCATCGTCATCGTGACGCACAACATGCAGCAGGCGGGTCGCGTGTCCGACAAGACCGCCTTCCTGCTGCCGGACGAAAACCGGGTGGCTCATCTCATCGAGTTTGGCGACACCCGCACCCTGTTCACCAACCCCACCGACGAGCGCACGGAAGCATATATCACCGGCCGTTTTGGCTAGCCGTCAGCGCTGCGGCCAGGCGGTTTTCGGTTCATTCAAAGGAGGCGTCGAATGCTGAGATCGGATTACGAACGCGATCTGTCGAGCCTGCAAGCCGATTTGGGGGAAATGGCGACCCACGTGGAACAGGCGACCCGACGCGCGCTCAGCGCGCTGGAAAACCAGGACCTGGAGTTGGCCCAGCAGATCATCGACGAAGACGACCACATTGACCGCCTGCAAGACAACCTGGAAAACAAGTGCGTGGGGATGCTGGCCACCCAGCAACCCACGGCTATTGATCTCCGCCAAGTGATGTCGGCGGTGCACATCGCAGTGGAACTGGAGCGCATGGGAGACTATGCCGAAGGCATCGCCAAGATCTGCCTGCGCATCGGTGACCAGCCCCTGCTCAAGCCGTTGATCGACATTCCACGCATGGCCGAATTGGCCCTGACCATGCTCGAGGAGAGCCTGCAGGCTTATTCCAACCGGGACGAATGGCAGGCCCGTAAAGTTTGCAAAGACGACGACGCCGTTGACGATCTTTACAACCAGATATACCGGGAACTGCTGACCTACATGCTGCAGGATCCCCGCAATATCGAGCGAGCGACGTACCTTCTGTGGGTTGCTCATGACCTGGAGCGGATCGCCGACCGGGCCACCAACATCGCGGAACGGGTCATGTGGCTGGTTTCGGGGCATACCGTGGGAACCGGGAGCGTAAAATCCGACCGATCCCTGCGCTGATCATCACCCATCCACGCTTACAAATTTTCCCAAATTTCGGCCCAAATCCGTCGTTGACAATTCCCGACCTCGGCAGTATAGTTTTCGCAAATGCATAGTACTTGCAAAAGGATTTGCATCTGCACATGTACCTGTCCCCCGACAGCGGGGGCAGGATAGACCTGACTGAAAACTTCGGGTTCGCACCTGCGCCCACCGGATTTGCCGTAAGGCGACGGTGGGTTTTCTATTGCCAGAAATCGGAGGAGGACACCTTGACCACCCCAGCGCAAATCCCCAGCCAGGAAGACATTCACGAATCCAGTATGCGGCTGGCGACCGACGCGCCCGCGATCATCCCGTTCATGGAGGACGAGATACAGCGGTTTGACGCGGAGGTCGACCGGTTCCGCACCGGGGACCTGGACAACACCGTATTCACCCCCTTCCGACTGCGCCAGGGAGTGTACGGACAGCGGCAGGCCGACGTGCAGATGATCCGGGTCAAGCTGCCCGGCGGCATCATCTCGGCGGACATGCTCGACTGTTTCGGCGACGTCACCGAGAAGTACGCGCCGCTGAAGAAGGGCCACATCACCACGCGGGAGAACATCCAGATCCACCACATTCCGCTGGAGCAGACCTCCGAAGTGCTGCGCATCCTGGGCAGCGTGGGCCTGTCCACTCGCGAGGCGTGCGGCAACACCGTCCGCAACGTCGTCGGAGCTCCGACAGCCGGCGTGAGCCCGGAAGAAGTTTTCGACCCGACACCGTACCTGACCGCTTACGTGCGTTTCGGCGTCCGCCATCCCATCACGCAGAACTTCCCTCGCAAGTTCAAGTCGGCGTTCACCGGCAACGACCAGCGGGACGAAGTGGCCGCGGCTATCCAGGACCTCACCTTCGTGTCCCAGTACAACGAGGTGGACGGCGAGCAGCGCAAGGGTTTCAAGGTCTACTGCGGCGGCGGCACGTCGATCATGCCGCGGCTGGCCAAGCCCCTGTACGAGTGGGTATCCGAGGACGACTACCTGCGGGTGGCCCTGGCGGTGTGGACGGTATTCAACAACGCCGACATGCTGCGCAAGAACCGCATGATGGCCCGCCTCAAGGTGCTTATCGACCGCATCGGTCTGGACGAGTTCCGGGACATGGTGGACGCTGAACTGGCGAACATCGGCCCCATCGACTTCCGTTCGCTGATGACAGCCGAGGAAATACAGCGTGAGGACCCGCCCGCCCAACCGTCCACCGGGAACCGCGACCACAGCGAACCCGAGTACCAGGCTTGGCTGAGTTCAAACGTGGAGGCGCAGCGGCAGGGAGGTTACCATGTCGCGTACATCAAGATAGTGCGAGGGGACCTGTCTCCAGAGCAGTTCCACGGGCTGGCCGACATCGTTCGGAACTACACCGGCGGCAAGGCAAGGGCGACCCAGGAACAGAACCTGGTGCTGCGGTGGGTGCCCACGGGTCACCTGCACAGCCTTTGGGAAGCGTTGAAGTCGCTGGAGCTGGCGGAAGCCGGCCACAGCCACATCAGCAACGTGGTGTCCTGCCCGGGCACGGACAGCTGCAAACTGGGCATCACTGCGTCCATGGGGCTGGCCCAAGCGTTGCGGACGGAGATGGCGGACTGGAATGGGCTGTCCGAAGACAAGGGCGTGGGCGACATCCGCATCAAGATGAGCGGCTGCCCCAACGGCTGCGGCCTGCACCACATCGCCAACATCGGTTTCCACGGCGCGGCGGTCAAGGGCGTCGACGGCCAGCAGATTCCTTCTTACGAGTTGTTCCTGGGCGGAAACTATGGCGACAACCAGGTGGAGGACTCTCGCATCGGGACGCGGGTGCCCAAGGTCAAGGTGCCGGCCAAGATGGTGCCCTCGGTGTTGAAAGACATCGTCACCTATTACAAGGACAACCGCGCCGACGAGTCCGAGCGTTTCAACGACTTCCTGGACCGTGTGGGCCTGGAGGAAATGACCTCCGTGGCGGCCCGCGCGCAGGAAGTGGGACACGAGGCCGAAGGCGGCGGCGAGATGTACTTCGACTGGGAGCGGACCAACCAGTACGTGCTGGAGCGCGGCGAAGGCGAGTGCGCCGTTTAGCGGCTTAATGACGTCGCTATGGCCAAGGCATCTCTGAACGGTCGAGTGCTGGCCTTCGTCGAGGCCCGGATGCCCGACGAAATGGCCAGCCTCATCCGGCGGCACGGCGGCGTGCCCTTCGGCGCGCCGGTGATGCAGGAGCACTACCTGCAGGACAGCCCGCAGGTGCAGCAGGCCATTCTTGACGTTTGCGCGGGGCGCGTCGATGCCGCCATATTCCTGACCGGCGTTGGCGCGAACGCGATGATGGGCATCGCCGACGGCATGGGCCGGCTGGCGGAGTTTGAAGAAGCGTTGCGCGAAATCACCGTGGTGGCGCGGAGCCCGAAACCGGGCCGTATCCTGCGGCGCCACAAGATACCCATCGATATCATGCCGCCGGAACCGTACACCTCAAGCGACTTGATTGCGGCAATGCGAGAGTTGGATCTCGGACGCAAGCGGGTGATCTTCCAACGCTACGGCGGCCCGGACTCCGAACTCCCCACATATCTGCGAGAGCAACGGGCGGACTACGAAGAGCTCACGCTGTACGACTGGGGGTTACCCGACGACCCGGCGCCGGTGGTGGACCTCATCGACCGCATGGAGCAAGGCGAGATTGACGCGCTGGCGTTCACCAGCCGGCCGCAGGTTCCGAACCTGATTGCCATCGCCGCCGACGCCGGGCGCGAAGAGTCCCTGCGGACGAGCCTGGAGCAATCCGTCGCGGTGGCGTCGGTGGGCCCGGTGTGCACCCGTAAATTGCAGGAGTTCGGCATAGGGGTGGACGTGGAACCGGACCACCCGCACATGGGTAACTTGGTTATGGCCGTGGCGGAGTACTTCTCTCCGGACGAGTGAGGCCAACGGGTTGCGTTAGTCTGCTTAGTCTCCGGTTAGACGATGACGCAAACGTGCACCATGTTTTACCTGTACCCTCGTGTTGGTTTCCCCCGCCGAGACTGCTCCCGCTCCCACGCCAAAGCACTTGTACGAGAGACGCGGCGACCCTGTTTGACTAGATTACTCCCGGGCACCGCCCGTCGATGTTCTCTCTGCCGTCGTTCAGGGTCGTCTGTGATGCCTGTATGAACGATTCGATTTCCTTTCTTCAAATGATATTTGGTCGTATTCCTTGCCATGGCCACCCACCGCTTTTGAAAATTCAAGTACAACTGTACTGAACTGGTGCCGGTGAGTCAAGGGCCAACAAAAAGAACAACCGAACCGTTGTCCTGCGCCCAGCGGTGGGTGGCCCAAGTGCACGCGCTAGTGTTTGCCTTCTTCCGCACCGGGCTGAATATGTCCAGCGCGACGGCCTAGTTCCCTGGCCTTGGGCGTGGTGCTCGGCATGCTGCGGGCAGGTCCCGTGATTACTTTCGCTGTCGGTATACCGTAATTTCGGTACCACTCCTGGGGGCCATCCCCCGATGTTCCTCGGTTTCCACTTTGTATCGGAATTTCTTGCCGGAGAACGTGTTTTTGGCTGACCGAGACGTCAAAATGCGATTAACTCGTCGTTGGAACCACTCGTGATCGGTGCTCCAAGTAATGTGCCTCGGCCGGATCCTGATGGGCTCTCCAATGCTGTCTGCCCATAGCTGCATCACTAGTTCCCATTTTGGCTTTCTTCTAAAATTGAACATGATAATTCCTTCCCGGAATGGACGTGGAACCGGACCACCCGCACATGGGGAACCTAGTTATGGCGGTAGCGGAGTACTTCGGAGACGCCGCCTAGTATTTGAACTCCTCGCGCACCGGACTGAATATATCCAGCGCGACGGCTTTGGTTCCCTGGCCCTGGGCGTAGTGCTCGACATCGCCGGGAATGATGTACATGTCGCCGGGCTTCAGCACGCGCACCTCGCCTCCGATGCCCATTTCCAGCTCGCCCTCGACGATGATGCCGCCCTGCTCGTGGGGATGCGTGTGCAGGGGCACCAGGGCCCCGGCCTCAACCTCCACCAGGGAGAAGAGCATCTGGGCTCCCCAGAAAGTGCGGGTGCGGGCGCCCTCGGCGAGCTCTTTATAGCCACGGCCTTCGGGGCTGAGGAAGTAATCACTCATTGGGTGGTCTCCTTGTGGGGCGGGTCTAGTCGAAACCCAGTCGTTTCTCCTTCAAGCTCGTGAACCGTCGGCCGTGTCCGATGATCAGGTGGTCGAGCAGTTCGATGTCCATCAGCTTGCCGGCGGCGGCCAGGTCGCGGGTTACTGAAATGTCCTCCGGGCTGGGCGTCGGGTCGCCGGACGGGTGGTTGTGGGCCACGATGATTGACGGAGCATTCTCCCGGATGGCGGGTCGCAGGACCTCGGCGGGACGCACCGCGCTGCTGTTCACCGTCCCGATGTAGATCGTGCGACGCGCCACCACCTGGTTCCGGGTGTTGAGCAGCAGGACCACCAGGTTTTCCTGCACCAGCGACTCCATCTCCGCAGTGAGAAGGCTGGCCGCGTCCTGCGGGCAGGATATCTGCGCGCGTTCCTCGGGGGCAAGTGAAGCAATGCGGCGGCCAAGCTCCAGTGCAGCCATGATTTCGCTGGACTTGGCGTGGTTCAGGCCGCGCTGGTCACACAGTTCCGCGTACCCGACGCGGGCCAACCCAGCGAGGCCGTCGAACTCGGCGAGAATGCGCATGGCGACGTTAATCGCGTTTTCGCCGGCCACGCCGGATCGCAGCAGTATAGCGACCAACTCGGCGTTATTCAGGTAACGGGGACCGTGCTCGCGCAGTCGCTCGCGAGGGCGCTCACAGGGTGGGAGGTCCAGGATGGTCGGCTGGTATGAGGCGACGCAGCTGCGTCGCGCCGGGACTTGCTCATCTGGTTGTTCCGCGTCGGGCTCCGGTTTCGCCGCGGCTTCGGCCTGGCGTGACGAAGCTGGGTCAAGGGCAATCGGCGCGCCGGCTATGATCTGCTCAAGTTCGGCGCGGAAGGCCATGAGGTCCGTGGGTTCAGCCGGTGGTCCGACAACAGTCATCGTTGGCTCCGTCTGTCGAGATTGGACAAGGTCAGTCTAAACACCAACCGGACGAGAGCGCCATCGGTTGGTGTCAGCAATTGAAGCCATCGAACACCGAAGGCCGGAGATAGGGACTTCTGTCTCATCCGCGCCGCAGACTTCCGGCTATGGCGGACGCGCGCACCGCGCCTGTCGCCAGCGTAGACGCGATGTTGCCCAGGCTAAACAAGCGGGACCTGCCAGGCAAGAACTCCTCCGCGTGCAAGTCTTCGATTGCCGACAGGGTGCGGCGGAGGCCGACTTCCATAGTGCGGCGGCTGACCTCGTCGTTGAGGTCCAAGCTACCGCAGGTGACAACCGGGCCGATCAGACAACTCAGCATTACCCGGCGATAGTCGCGCCAACAATCTTCAAACGAGTATTTGCTAACGCCGGCGCCGGCCAGGGCATCGTGATATTCGGTTACGACATCCCGCTCAATCGCACGCCTGGTTTCGGTAGTCAGACTGGTGGACAGTAAATAGGTTATGTCGCGCAAACCGGAATGTATGCCGCAGTTTTGCCAATCGATCGCGACCACATCGTCTGAGCCTGATCCGCCGAAAAAGAGGTTGTCCACCCTGAAGTCGCCGTGGGTGAGGGTTTTGGGTCTTTCGAATATCTGAGCCAAGTGATCTACGACGCGCATGCCATAAATCTGGGCAAGTTGGCGCATCGTTGGACTGAACAAATTTCCGAACCGCTCGAGAGTAGGCGCCAGGTTAAGCAGGTAGCCAAGTTGGGTCAAGCGTCGGTACTTCTTGGTGTAGTCCGGGACGCCCAACAGCGCAGGGTGGTCGGAGCTGTTCCAATAACGGGCATGCATCCTGGCCACCGCCCGAACGGCGGACTTTGCCTGAGCCGGGCTGACTCCGATTACTTGGCTAACCGTGTCCAAATCAGCCAAGTCTTCCATGACCATCACGAACCGATGGCTAATGGGAGCGAAATCGCCGTAAAGCAACCTCGGGGAGCGAATATCCGCCAATGATTGGATGCGACGGTAGAAAAGGTATTCGTGGCGATAAAGCTTGGCCAATCGTGCGAGTCGAGCGGTTTTCCGATTCCGACTGCGCAGCTTGACGATCACGCTGCCGGGCAGCGGTGGACCGTCAGCTGACCACGCCAAGCGGCAACGAATAACCGTGCTCAGCAGTCCTCTACCGGAGTCCAAGGGCTCGGCGTGAATAGCCTGTAACCGCGAGGGTTCGAAGCCCGCAGAGTGCGCCAACGCTTGGCGGACCCAGCCCACCGTAATGTCATCTGGCCCCGTAGGGATAGTAGGACGCCTGGCCATTTGGTCTGCTCGCGGCTCCCACCGTGCTTAAAGAGGCAGCATTACGTGGGCAGGAATTCCGCGGCGTCCAAATCGTCAATGGCGGTCAGCGTTCGGGTGACGAACACGTCGGCCAGTCGGCGGCTCCGCTCGCTGCTGAGATCCAGCCGCCCGCCGGCTATGATCAGAGTTTGGAAGCAGCCGAGCATATTTTGCCGGTAGCTGCGCCAGCAGTCCTCAAGCGTGAAGTCGTTGACCCCAGTGCTCATGAGGACGCCGTGGTACTCCGCCACGGCGTCTGCCTCGATCTCCCGCCGGATTTCGACCGGGACGCTGGAGGAGAGGAAATATGCCACGTCGTATAGTCCGCTGCGCACCCCGCAAACCTGCCAGTCAACGACGGCGAAATCATCGCTTCCGCCAGCGCCGAAGAACATGTTATCCAGCCGATAATCGCCGTGACTGAGAGTCAGCGGGCCGGCGGCAGTAGCGTTCGTGTGTTCCACCAGCCCAGGCCCGTATGCCTCGGCCAACCGTCGCATTGGTTCCGGGAACAGGCTGCCCAGGCGTTCGAACGCGGGCAGAAGGCTGGTCTGATACACCTGCTGGACGAGGCGCGCCCTTTCTGGACTAGCAGATTCGTGCAAGCCGGCCACCGGCGGCTGGTCCACCCGGTCCCAATAGGCGCCGTGCATCCGGGCAATCTCTCGCACGGCGGTTTTCGCCTGGGCTTCGCTCGCCCCATCGACCTGGTCAACCGTGCTCATACCGACCAAATCCTCCAGCACCAGGGCGAAACGGTGATCGGATTCGTCGAAATCGCCATAGAGCAGCGCCGGGCAGCGTAGCGGCACCTGGCGCGAAATATCGCGATAGAAGGCGTACTCACGGGCGTACAGCCGCAGCCGGCGCGCAGTCTGCACCGTCTCCGGGTGTGAGCTGTGCAGCTTGACGATCACCGACTGCGGCGCGTCGGCGGCATCGCCTGGATAACACAGGTGGCAGCGCAGGATGGTTCCTACCAGTCCGACGCCGGCGCCGATGTTTTCGACTGTCACTGCGGCGATTGGTGGCAAGTCGGGACCGCCACTGTGGGTCAACGCCTGTTGTATCCACTCGGCGGTGATGTCATTGGCCGTCTCGGGTATTTCAGGGCGTGATGTCATGTCTCCATTGTACGGTGTGAGTAGGGCCGCCCGCGATTGGAAACCCGGCGTCCGGCAAAGATGTAGGGGCGAACTGTCGCTCGCCCCTACGCACAAAACGCCGCAAGATTGGCCGCTAACGATCTAGTCGAAGCGGAACTTGGAGAATGTGCCCTCTTCCTTGGTGATGAACTCCAGCAGCGCCGGGCGGCCATCGGCGTTGGCCTGCATGGCGCGCTGCATGGCCGGCTTGATCTCGTCGGGCGTCGTGATCTGCTCGGCGTAAGCGCCCAGGGCCAGGGCAACCTGGTAGAAATCGCCGCTGAGATCCTTCAGGCCGTAACGCTCCACGGCGGTGGGGATGCGGCTGTCGGGATAGATGGCCATGGTGTAATTGTTCATCACCACGGTGGTGATGGGGATGTTGGCGCGGACGGCGGTCTCGACGTCCAGGCCCACCATGCCGAAAGCGGCATCGCCCATGAAGTTGATTACCATCTTTTCCGGCGCGGCCATCTTGGCGCCCATGGCCAGGCCCAGGCTGTAGCCCAGCTGCGTGGACTTGCCCCAACCAATGAAGCTGCGGGGAGCGCGGGCTTCCCAGAAGGGCGACACCTGCTCGCGGGGGCTACCCGACTCGTGGGTGACGATGGTGTTGTCCAGGTCGACGGTGTGCATGATGTCCCACACGACGCGGTAGGGGTTCAGGGGAACCTCGTCGCTGGTGAGCCGGGGCAGCCACTCGGCCATCCAGGCCTCGCGGCTGGCGGTGATCTCGTCGGCCAGCTCCTGGTTCGGGGCGCGCTGCTGAGCGCCCTGGGCTTTCAACTCGTCGATGAACTGTCGCAGGGCCAGCTTGGCGTCCCCTAGGATGGGGTAATCCGTGCGGTAGTCTTTGTTGATGTCGCCGTCGCCGTTGGTGAGGTGGATAAGGGTCTTGCCGGCGGGCATGGGCACCGTGAAACCGCTCTTGGTGAAGCTGACGCCCACGCCGAACACGACATCGGCGTTGGTGAGGAAACGGTGTACCGGCCCGGTCTGGCTGGAGCCGCCGACGCCGAGTGACAGCGGGTGGTTCTCCGGGAAGGCGCTCTTGCCTTCGAGGGTAGTCATCACGGGAATTTGCAGGAACTCCGCCAACTCCAGCAACTCGTCGGTGGCCTCCGCGTAGAGAACGCCCTGGCCGGCGTGGATCACCGGGTAGCGGGCGGACATCAGGGCACGAACGCCCCGGGTGATGGCCGCGGGATCAGCCGCGACGCGCATCTTCACCGGCGGGACGTAGTCGAAGTCCTCCTCGCTGATCTGATCGGATACCAGGTCGGAGGGAATTTCCAAGAGGACGGGGCCGGGCTTGCCGGAGCGCAACTTGGTATAAGCCTGCCGGAAGAGCTCAGGCACGCGGTCGGCGAAATTGACGTGGCCGGCCCACTTGGTGATGGTCGAATAGGCTTGCACGGGATGGAAGTTCGGCTCCACGCCGAGGCGATTGCGCGCGACTCCGGCCGGCAGCACCAAGATGGGCACGGAGTCCGCGTAGGCCTGGGCGACGCCGCCGAAGGAGTTCTCGGCGCCGGGGCCGTTCTGGGCGAGGAAGATGCCGATCTTGTTGCCGTTGGTGATCCGCGAAAAGCCGTCGGCCATGTGCACGCCAGTGCGCTCCTGGCGGCAGACGACGGGGCGAATTCCGGCGATGGCCGCCGCCTCGATCAGCGGATTGGAAGGCATGACGGCGATCCAGTCGACGCCCTCCATTTTCAACACGTTAGCTACAGCGGTGACTCCGTCCACGGTGGAATTCCTCCATTATTGGGGTATGCGTTGATGCGCGGGATATCGGTCAGCCGACCTCTAGCAGGAAGGCGTCGAGGGCGGCGTTGAATTCATCCGGCTTTTCCACCATGGGGAAATGGCCGGCGTCTTTCATTTTGATGAGCTTCGATCCGGGGACGGCGCGGTGGATCTCTTCCTCGTAATCGCCGGTGGCAAGAGGATCATCCACGCCCTGGATCAACAAGAGCGGCGCTTTCAAAGTGTGGATGCGGTCACGCACGTCAAAGCGGTCGATGACCACCAGGTCCCGATGTTGAGCAATGGGTCCAACCTCACGGTGCCGCTGCAACAGGCGGGCGCGCAGGTCGGGTTCGACGAAGTGCATCACACCGTCCATCATGCCTAGCCATTTCTCGTAGGTCTCCGGATTCTCGGCCGCCTCCAGGCGGAACTGCAGATCCTGGGGACGGCGCACCTTGGGACGCATGGCGATGGTCATAAGCGCGAGGGCTTTGACCTCGTCGGGGTAATCGAGAGCATATTGCAAGGCTACGCACGCGCCGAGGGTGAAGCCGCTCAATACGAGGTCGTGATCCTGTCCGCGCGCGTGCAACCAGCCGCGCAGCCACTCGGCGTAACGTTCCACGCTGCTGCACGGCGCGCCATCGAGATGGCCGGGCAGGTTTGGAGCGAGGCTGCTGGGGTAGTGGTAGAGCTGGTTGATGTAGGAATCGGCACAGCCGCCGGCGCCGGGGCCATGGATGAAAACGATCTGGGTCATGGAAACCTGCAAAAGACGGCGCTGCGGGCCGGGTGCCGGCATTCTAGGGTGCCGCGGCTATGGGGTCAAGGTAACCGCGGGCAGTTCAACTGCCGGCCCAGCCGGTGACCCGCTCGGGAGTGATCTTGATCACAGGGTTGCCTTCCAACTGCATCTCCCGGTATTGGGGGTATTTTTCGCGTAGCCTGGCAATCGCCGCCGGCGGTTCAGGGCCGTCTTCAACCAGATCGGCGCGGCCCTGGACCAGCAGGTACCAGAGCCGGGTCCAATCCTCGTCGTAGTGGTCGATTACCAACGAGACCTGCGGGTTGGTGAGAATGTTGCGGACACGGCGAAGGCCGGTCAGGCTGCCGCGCTTGGGCTTCGCGTCGAGGACGGAGTAGATGTGTTGACCGTCGTAGGCGAAGCAGACCGGGATCACGTGGGGCCGGCCGTTGGCGTCGGCGGTGGCTAGGTGGCCCACCGGGGTTTCGGACAGTCGGGCCGCCTGTTCGGGCGTCAAGCTAACCACGAGCAACCTCCAAGCCACGCAGACCGGCGACGATGCGGGGGATGCGATCCAGCAGGTCGCTGGCGACCACGCCGGCGTTGCCGAACTCTGCGCGCACATCCTCGGCCGCCGTGCCATGGAGGAAGCCTCCTAATCGCGCGGCGGCGTAGGGCGCCATCCCTTGGGCCAGAAGACCACCGATGATCCCGGTGAGCACGTCGCCGGTCCCGCCGGCGGACAGCGCCGGATTGGCGAAGGGAAGGATGCAACGCCGTCCGTCCGGAGAGGCGACGACGCTGTGGGCTCCCTTGAGCAGAACGGTTCGCCGCCAATCCGCCGCCGATTGGCTGGTGATGCCTATGCGGTCGGCCTGCACCTGCGGAGTGCCCTGGCCGCTGAGGGTAGCCATCTCGCCGGGGTGCGGAGTCAGCACGGCTGGGGCGCGCAAGCGGTCGGCCCAATCAGGGCATTTTGAAAGGTTGTTCAACCCGTCGGCATCAATAACGATCGGCATTGAGGGGCGGTCTTCACCGACCAACAGCAGACGATCCACAAGGGCGGTGGTGCCGTCGGACCAGCCCAGGCCACAGCCCACCGCCATGGCGGAATAGTTGTGGATGCGTTCGCGAATTACGTCAGCGGCCGACGCGTCGATGCGCCCTTCTGCGTCCTCGTGAAGCGGCAGATGGATGGTTTCCGTAAGCCGGGAGGCGGCGATGCGATATACAGATTCGGGAGCGGCCAAGGTCACCAGGCCGGCTCCGGCACGATGGGCACCCCGAGCGGCCAGGGAGGCTGCCCCAACGAAATTGCGGGAACCGGCAACGATCAGCAGGTGTCCGAAAGTTCCCTTGTGGGACGTGAGCGGCCTGGCGGGAATCAGAGTGCGGGCAGACTCCGGGGTCATCCACTCGGTGGGCAGGTTTGAGTCGGCTGACGCAGATACCTCATCCGGCAGGCCGATATCAAGTACGCTTATCCGTCCGGCATAGCCGGCCCCGGGGAAGTTGGCGATGCCGTACTTGGGATGGCAAAGAGCGAGCGTTACGTCGGCGTTGATTGTTCGCGCGTCAGCGTCTCCGGTGTCCGGGTTGACGCCGGTGGGCAGGTCCACGGCGGCGACGGGTAGATCCGGCCGGTGTGAGCAGATGCAATTTACGAGAGCGGTAACATCGCCCACTCGACCGTCCAGAGGACGATAACGGCCGGCGCCGAGGATTGCGTCGACGACCGCGTCGCTACGGCTCAGCAAGCCACCCAAATCGGACAATCCAGCATCGTTGACGGAGTCCTTTACCGCCACGCCGTATGCCAGCGCGTCGGCCATCTTCGGGTCACAGGCAGGACGTCCGCGGACGATATAGCAGCACACGTCAGCGCCCCAACGAGCCAAATGTCGAGCCAGGACAAGTCCATCGGCGCCGTTGTTTCCAGGTCCGACCAGCACGACAACGCGGCGGCCAGCGGCTCCGCCCATGCGCTCGCGTATTCTCTGGGCGCAGGCCAACCCGGCGTTTTCCATCAGGGTGTCCGTGCTGATGCCGGCAGCTTCGGATGCGGCCTCCAGGGCCTGCATCTGGGCAACCGTGACGACCTTAACGGCCATTGATTCAACCAGCGCGGGGAGCCAGGTCATCGCCCCAAAGCGCGGCCCGGCCTGCTTCCAGGGATTCCGGAGTATCCGGGCGCACTGCCACGGCAACGACCATCGCGAATCCCCTGGAGTGGGAGAGGCTAATGGCGATTTCCGTGACGCCCAGCCGTTCGGCGCGACGGCGGGCCCGGCCGTGGAGTCGTGGGCTGGGCGCGCCGCTGGGAGCGCGGACCACCTCCACATCGCGCCAGCCGACGCCGCGAAACCCGGTGCCGAGCGATTTCATTACCGCCTCTTTGGCCGCGAAACGCGCCGCCAGGTTGGGCGCGCGGCCCCGGCAATAGGCGATTTCCCCGGGGGTGAACACACGACGCAGGAACCGATCGCCGTACCGGTCCAGGACAGCGGCCACGCGATCGATCTCAATGAAGTCAACGCCGGTGGAGAGCATGGGCGATCAGCTGCCCGGCCGGATCAGTCGCCGCCGTGGCCCCCGATGTGCAGGTCGCTGAGGATGTGCGATACCGAATAAGTGCGATTGAGGACGTAGAAATGGATGCCCGGCACGCCGTTGGCCCACAGGTCCTCGGCCTGGCGGGTGGCGTGTTCGATGCCGATTTCACGCACGGCGCGATTGTCCTCAGCGAAGCGTTCCAGGCGCGCATCCAGATGGGACGGAATGGTCGCCCCGCACAGCGAGGTGAAGCGCCGGATTTGCGGGGTGCTCAGAATCGGCAGGACGCCGGGGATGATGGGAATGATGATTCCGGCGGCGGCGGCGCGGTCCTGGAGCTCGTAGAAATAGCTGTTGTCGTAAAAAAGCTGGGTGATCAGGAAGTCCGCGCCCAGGTCCTGCTTCATGCGGGCGTAGGAAATATCCGAGTCCAGGCTGATGGACTCGGTGTGGCCCTCGGGATAGCAGGCGCCGGCGACGCCAAAGTCAAAATTGGCGCGGATATGCTGGATGAGTTCGGTGGCGTGGGCGAATTCGTCCTCACCGGGCGGATCATCTTCGGTTCCCGGAGGACGGTCGCCACGGAGGGCGATGACATTTTCAATGCCCGCGGCCTGGAGTCGCTGCAGCACGCCATGGACTTCCTCGCGGCTCTGTGCCACGCAGGTCAGGTGGGCCATCACTTCCATGTCGCCGCGGCTCTTGAGGCGCATGGTGATCTCTTCGGTGAAAGCCCTGGTGCCCCCGCCGGCTCCGTAGGTCACGGAGACGAAGTCGGGAGCGAACCGGTGCAGGCGGCTGGCAACCTCTACGACGGTTGGAACACCGTCCGCCTCCCGGGGCGGGAAGAATTCGAAGGAGATGGTTCTTCGGCTGCTGAGTATGTCCTTGATTTTCAAACCATTAAATCCTGAGCGGTCCTACTGGACACAGGCCGCAATAGTACGGTGAGGAGATGACGTGACGACGATGAAGTTTCAGAATTCGGGCTGGCGCTTCTCTTTGAAAGCCTGTATCCCCTCACGAGGATGGTTCGACGTGGCGAACACGTGGGTGAACGTAGCCCCTTCCAACGCAACGCCGTCCTTGAGAGGAAGGTCCTGGCTCCGACGGGCCAAGTTTTTCATGAGACTCAATCCCACCCGGCTCTTTCCGCGCAGGCCATCAAGCAGGGATTCCAGTTCGTCCTCAAGGCTTTCGGGCGGCGCAGATCGGAGGGCCAAACCCCACTCGACGGCTTCCTTGCCGGATAGCCACCGGCCAGTGGTCAACAGCTCCATGGCCCGGGGCATACCCACGCGGCGCGGGAGGCGCTGGGTGGAGCCGCCGCCCGGGATCAATCCGAAGTTGGCGTGCTGGTCCCCAATGCGCGCATCGTCGGCGACGAGGGCCATATCGCAGGCCATCATCAGTTCCATGCCGCCGGCCAAGGCGTAGCCATGCACTACGGCTATGGTCGGTATGGGCATTGCCTCCAGAGCGAAGAAAGCGTCGTTGAGGTCTCTCACGTAATCTGGCATCAGGGACAGGTCGTCGAAAACCTGGTCGAAATAGAGCAGGTCGGCTCCGGCGCAAAAGCCCCGGCCCTCGCCGCGCACTACCATCGCCTTTACGGAGGAATCATCGCCAACGGTGGCGACGGCGTGGTAAAACTCGCCGAGCAAGTCAGGATTGAGGGCGTTCAGGGCGTCCGGCCGGTTCAGACAGAGGGTAGCGACGCGGTCTCCCACCGAAAGCGTAATGTTGCTATACTCCATTCGATCTCCTGCCAAATCGCAACGGTTCGCATGGCCGTCGGCGCCCATACTATACCAGACCCATTATCACGTGATTGATGACCAAGCCGGTCACATCCCGCCTGCGGGTAAGGGTGCAACCCAACGCCAGCCGGTCTGAGGTAGCAGGTTGGCACAGCGGAGCGCTGAGGGTGCGAACCACTGCGCCCCCAGTTGCAGGCAAAGCCAATCGAGCCGTATCGGTTCGCCGGAACACGGAGCGACCAATGCAAGACAATTTTCGCAACTTCAGCTGGATTTTGCCCGGCGCGCTGGCCGGAGCCATGGGGCCAACGGAACGCCGGCACCTGATCTACTTCGAACTCAACGACGTCACCGCGATCGTCCGCATGGAAGAGCAAACGATCTCGGGGGAGCCGTGGGGCTTCGAGGAACTGTTTGACCCAGTGCCGGATTTCCAAGCGCCGTCGGTGGAGCAGATTGACCGCATCGTCACCTTCACGGAGCAGCAGATCGAGACTTGGGAGCGACCCACGGTGGTCACCTGCGCCGCCGGGATTGGCCGGACGGGAACGATCCTGGCCTCCTACCTGGTCAATACCGGATGGGAAGCCGACGAGGCAATCGACTACATCCGCCAGTTGCGACCCGGGTCGATCCAAACCGCGTCCCAGGAAGAGGTGGTGAGGCAATACGCCGTGTTCGTGAAGGAACGCAACGAGAACATGCCCCGGCGGTTCCGGTGATCTGCGGAAGCGCCACGCATCGGAGCATGAAAACGGGGTCCGAGTGCAGAACTCGGACCCCGATAAATTTGACTGGAGCGCCGGTGAGTTATGCGACCAGCAATTCGTCGGATTCCGGCGTCGGGGGCACGGCAGCCGGCGCGGACTGGACCATCGGCGCCGGATCGGCCGGGATCTCCCGGCTGCACTGCAGGCACTGGCGGTAATCGCCGTAGATGTCGCGGACCTGGCGCACGTCGCCGCCGCAGTGGGGGCAGGAGCCCAGATCCACGCGCTGGCGGCGTGCGCCCCGAACAAACCGGGCCCGGTTCAGTGTGCTCTCCATCATCTCATCTCCTTGACCCGACGGCGTGTGGGGGCCGCCGGCCGTGACTGTGCGTACTGGTTGACGGTAATTTGATGCCGGTTGTCGCTACGGTCGAGATGCGGTGTTAAAAATTTGCGGCCTCGGAGCCAAGTCCGAGGCCGCTGCCTGCGGTTGCTTGTGCTCGGTGTCTCGATCAGGCCGTGACCTTCTCGCGATGGTCGGTTGTATTCGATGGCATATCCATGGCGGCGACGGTCGCGGCCGGGCTGGCGGTCAGCTGTCGGATTTCGCGACCGCACTGGGCGCACTGGTGGTACACTCCAAAGGTGTCCCTCATGCGGCAGATGTCGCCGCCACAGCGGGGACACGCCTTGAGTTTCAATGACTTGCGGGTTAGGGTCTGCATTTCCTCGTCCTGTTCGCGATTGTCGCCGCGGTGCGCGGGGCGTGCTGTCGGTTTGCGATTTCAGTTTACCGCTACTGCATTACCGGAGTATTACGGCAACCAGTCCATAAACGGCCGAATTAGAATATCAGGTTACGGTTTTCGTAACAAGGGGGTTTAATGGCCAATTTTGGCGAACCGCTGGAAATTCCGGCGGAAATCATGGACGCCGTGTTCCGACAGGCGCGGGAGGCGTTTCCCGCGGAGTGCTGCGGGTGGCTCAGCGGCCCATCGGAAGGAACCGCGGTGAACGAAATACGTCCCGTGATCAACGACCAGGCTTCGGGGAATCACCCTACGGTGGCAGAGCGCACGGCCGAGTCGGCCTACGTGTTCAGCACCGCGGACCTGCTGGAACTGAACAACAGCCTGGATACCGATACCCCGGCGCGGATCATCTACCACTCCCATCCCAACGGCCGGGCCTACCTGTCGGACACGGACCGGACCGTGGCTACCAGTCCCTGGGGAGACGGCCCGGCCTATCCCGTGCAGCAGCTGGTGGTGGGAATCGACGGCGAGCGAGTCGCGGAAGCGGCGCTGTTTGACTGGGACGACGACGCCGGCGGGTTCGTCGAGATCGCCCGGTTCGAGGGCGCGGCAATCTAGTGGGACGGCGCTCCCAGGAGCGCAACCCAGATCGCCCCGGCGACCGTTACCACCAGCATCAGCGCCAGGGCGCTGACAATAACGGGTTGCGACAGGCGATTGCGCCCCCACAACAGCAGGCCGCCCATCACAATCAGCCCCAACGCTATCACGCCGGCGATGTAATGCTCGAGATCGGCGGTGTTGACCACGACACCCTTGCGGTAAAAGAAGTCGGCGTAGGCGAGGATGGTGATGTTGAAAACGCAGCTGCCGTACACGCCGGCAAAGCCCAGGTCAGCGGCGCCCAGGCGGGCAGCGGCGAACGTTGCTGAGATTTCCGGCATACTGGTGACCAGGGCCACCGCCAGGATGCCGAGGACTCCCGAGGATATGCCGGTCTCGTGAGCAATCTGGTCCATGCTCTGTGCGAGGAGAACCCCGGATATAATCACGCCGACGGAGACTATGACAAACATCACCCAAGCCCGGCGCAGTGTTATGCCAGCTTCCTCTTCTTCCTCCTGGGAGCCGGCCGGCCGGCGCCGGTACACGATCCACATGCCGATGAAGTAAACGACCAGGACGATAATGGACGACAGACCAACCTGCCACACGCTCACTCCGCTCTTGAGCAGCGAGAAAATCACCGCCAGCCCGGTCAGCGCGGCGGCCAGCACAATCAGGTAGCCCTGTTCCGGGGCGACGCGCTGCACGAACCGCTTACCTCCAAAAAGCAACGCGACAACCGCCAGGATCAATATGTTGAACATATTGGAGCCGAGCACGTCCCCCAGAGCCAATTCCGGGTTGTCGATCCGAACGGCCGTGATGTTGTTGGACACTTCCGGCAGGGAGGTGGCCAAGGCGACGAGGATGCTGCCCACGAACAGGCGGCCCCAACCCGTCAGCGAAGCCAGGGCATCACCGTACTTGGCGAGATAGGTTCCCAGGAACACCACCGCTACCGCGCTGGCCAGAAAAATGACTACGGCGACGGCAAGGCCGACGCCGGAAAGGACGTTGAGCACGGGGTTCGGTCCGACCTAGCCGATGGCGTTGGCGATGAGGTCGCCCATCTGGGTCGTTGCCGTGGCAGTATCCCCGGAGGTGGCAATGTCGGCCGTGCGGTATCCCTGCTCCAGAACGGTCTGGACGGCGCGCTCGATGGCGGCCGCTTCCTCAGTGAGGCCCAGAGAGTAGCGCAGCATCATGGCGGCGCTGAGGATCGAGCCGCAGGGGTTGGCTATGCCTTGTCCCGCAATATCGGGAGCGGTGCCGTGGATCGGCTCGTAGAAGCCCGGAGTCCGCGCGCCGTCCTGGGGCACGCCGGACAGGCTGGCGGAAGGCAGGAGGCCCATGGATGCCGCCAGGATGGCCGCTTCGTCGGTGAGGATGTCGCCAAAGGTGTTCTCGGCGACGATGACGTCGTAGGAAGCGGGGCGCAGGACTATCTGCATGGCGCAGGCGTCCACCAGGGCATGTTCGAGTTCCACGTCCGGGTACTCGTCGGCCAGACGAGTGGCGGTGGCGCGCCAGAGGCGAGAGGTCTCCAACACGTTGGCCTTGTCCACGGAGGTCAGCTTGCCGCGGCGGCCGCGAGCCAACTCGAACCCCACGCGAAGGACGCGCTCGATTTCCGATTCGGAGTAGCGCATGGTGTCGACGCCGACGACGCCCTGGGGGGTTTCGGTGCGACCTTTGGGCTGAGCGTAGTAGAGGCCCCCGGTGAGCTCGCGGACCACCACCATGTCCACACCCTCCAGCACGTGAGGTTTCAGCACGCTGGATTCGGTGAGCTGGGGATAGACCTTGACCGGGCGGATGTTGGCGAAGACGTTGAGGTGGGCGCGCAGGGCCAACAAGCCGTCCTCGGGGCGGGTGGGAGCAGAAGGGTCGTCCCATTTGGGTCCGCCCACCGCGCCAAACAGGACCGCATCGGCCGAGGTGGCCAGGTCGCGAACGCCGTCGGTCAATGGCGTGCCGTGCTTGTCTATAGATATGCCGCCGACGTCACCGTATTCCAGGATGAAATTGTGCCCAAAGGCGCGGCCCACGGCCTGCATGGCTTTGACACCCTCGGCGGTGACCTCGGGTCCAATTCCGTCGCCGCCCAGCACAGCGATGTTGAAATCCATTTTGCCAACGGCTCCGATTAGTAGTGCGTCCCCAAGTGCCGGCTTCAAATCCGGCCAGGCGCGGGGCGGCGGGTAGTATAGCCTACGGGCTGAGCGGTATCAAAGGGGCGTCCCGCAACAATCCGGCCAGGGCTGGCCGCGGCGACCGGCTGGAAGGTCTAGTTATCCGGCGCGGGAGTAGTTTGCTGCACCCGAACCCAAAATGGCAGGGTACTCAAATCATTCGCGCCAGCGGCGATGGTGCGTTCGCAGTAATCGATAAACAGGTCGTCCAGGAACGCCGCAACTTTACGCGCGTTCGAGACGGGCTGGTTGGTGTCGAGGGCTTCCTGCACGGTTGCTTCCCGGGCTTTGGCCTCGTTCAGCAAGACCATCAGTCGCATACGGGTAGCTTCATCTTGCGGCCAGGTTTCCGGGTGATGCAGGATCATTCCGCACGCTCTGGCGGACATATCCAGCAGCGCCGAGTACTCCGGGTATAGTTTCAGCGCGCCGTCGAGCATTTCCTGTCGAGAAATATCGGCAGCCAACGAGAACGTGACCAAATTGTGGCCGATGGAACGCACTAAATTGTCCCGGGTGGTTGTCAGTGAAGTCATCAGCTCTTCGTGGCATTTCCGGTAAATGGGTGAGTTCCTGACTTGCTTGATAGCTTCGGATGATGCGGCGGTTTCGGTCAATATCGCTTCCCGAATTGCGCGCCTGAGTTCTTTCGTCGGCGCGACCATCCGGTCGGCCAGCTTGAAGAATTCTCGCGGAACCACCACCCGGTCCACGACGTCCTCTATCGCCCGGGCCACTTCCGGCGGGAAACGGACTTGGCTCATCAGGTCGTCCAGATGCTTGATCTTGCGCTCCGGCGGCTCCATAGCGCCGATTTGGGACACCGACGTAGCGATAAGGCGAACGACCGTAGGATCGCCCACGACCGGGCCTATGGTCGCCATGAACTCGATAAGCTCCATCGGAGTCCGATAGCGTCGGCACCTGCTGAAGGCGTAGCGGATGATATCTTCGGTAGGCACCCACACTTGCAGAGTTCGAGACGTCACAGCAACACCGGCCAAAGAGCGAACTTTCCGCTCGATTATGGCGAAAGTGGATAATCTGTCAATTCCGGGACGACCGGCGGTCCCGACCCGAACTGTCGCCAAGCCGATTTTCGTTGACACTCCGGGGCGCACACCTTAAACTGCGTGCATCAGCCAAACGTGCGCTGCCGTCTCGTGCTGCGCTCGAGCAAGGAGGCCAACCCGCAATGACCACCACCAACAACGAACGGTCTTTGGTCGTAATCCAGTTGACCGGCGCCAATGACCCGCTCAATACGGTGATCCCCTACACCGATGGGCACTACCATGATTTTCGTCCCAACGTAGGGATACCGACGGACCAGGTGATTCCGATCGACGGCCGGTTCGCTTTCAACCCCAACATGGCGCCCATCAAGGCCCTGTGGGACGAGGGCAAAGTCGCCGTCGTAAACGGCATCGGGTACAACAACCCGACCCGGTCGCACTTCCGCAGCATGGACATCTGGCACACCTGCGAGCCGGAAAAGATTGCCACTGAGGGCTGGCTGGGCCGTGTCATCCGCGACCTGGATCCCTCCGGCCAGAACGTCATCACCGGTGTCAACTTCGGGCGCGGCCTGCCTCGCTCCATGGGCGCCCCTGGCGTTCCCGTCGCTTCGGTGGGCAACCTGGAAACCTACGGGCTGTTCCCCGACGTCGAAGAAGAGCGCGTGCGCGGACTGTGCCTGGAAGCCTTCGGTTCGATGTACGGCGGCACGATCCAGGACGCGGTGATGGAATACCTGGGCCAGACGGGACGTGATGCGCTGAAGGGCGCCGACATCCTGCGGACGGCTCCCGAAAAGTATTCCTCCACAGTGGAATATGCCGACAACCCCATCGCCCAGGCTCTCAAGAACGTTGCCCAGGTGATGACCGCCGACCTGGGAACCCGCATCTACTACACCCAGCACGGCAGCTTCGACACCCACGGCGACGAGGTCAAGGTGCACGGCGGACTGTGGAACCAGGTGTCCGGCGCGGTCAGCGACTTCCTGGCCGACCTGGAAGAGCACGGCAAGGCCGACGACGCCATCGTGCTGGTCTGGACCGAGTTCGGCCGCCGCATCCGCGACAACGGGTCCGGAACCGACCACGGCTCCGGTGGAACCGCGTTTATCATCGGCAACCCGGTGAACGGTGGCTTCTACGGCGAGTACCCGTCCCTGGCCGAGCGCGACCAGCTGGACGGCGACCTGCACTGGAACAACGACTTCCGCTCGACCTATTCGACCATCGCCGACAAGTGGCTGGGCCTGGACCCGGTCAACATCGTCAACGGGCAGTTCGAGCAGTGGGATTTCATCCGCAGCTAAACTGGATTCCCGCTTTCGCGGGAATGACGAAGAAAGCGGGAATGAAGAGAACATGAGAGAGCAAAACTTGAGGAGGCAATTATGAGCAATGCCGACATTGCCTTGATGGCTCACCTGATGCGCAGGGCCGGCTTCGGCGCCAGCCGCGACGAGCTGGAGCAGTTGGTGGAACAGGGCTACGAGAACGTGGTCGAAGACCTGCTGCATCCGGGCGAAGCCAACGTGATCCCCGACGATGTCATCCGGCGTTACCATTCCGAGATGGCCGAGATGCGCGAACTCAACAGCGCCGGCGCCTATTGGATGTACCGGATGGTCACCACACAGAACCAGCTGGAGGAAAAGCTGGCGCTGTTCTGGCACGGTCTGTTCGCCACCGGCTACTCCAAGCTGAACCAGGCCAACGCCCTGGTGAACCAGATCAACACGTTCCGCCGCCACTCCCTGGGCTCGTTCCACACGATGCTCGTCGAGTTGTCCAAGGACCCGGCCATGATCATCTGGCTGGACAACCACGACAACCACAAGGACAACATCAACGAGAACTACGGGCGCGAGTTGCTGGAGCTCTTCTCCATGGGTGTGGGCAACTACACCGAGGACGACATCAAGGAGTGCGCCCGCGCCTTCACCGGATGGACCCTGGGCAACGCCGAGTACATGTCCACCCGCGCCAGCCGGGACTCCATCTGGCCGTACAGCCGGATCAACTGGCACTTCAACTACCGCGACTACGACCATGACGACGGGGAGAAGACTTTCCTCGGCCACACGGGCAACTTCAACGGCGAGGACATCATCGACATCATCGTGCAGCAGGACGCCACCGCGCGCTTCATCTGCACCCGCCTGTTCCAGTACTTCGCCGCTGACGACGTGGACGAAGGTGGAGAGGCCGTCATTGACGACATGATGAAGTCCTTCTTCGAATCCGACCATGAAATCCGGTCGGTGCTGCGCACGCTTTTCAACTCTGACTACTTCAAGTCGGAGGAGGCGCGGTTCGCCCGGGTCAAAGGCCCGGTGGAACTGGTTGTGGGTGCCGTGCGCATGGCTGGCACTTACCAGGGGCCAACCTTCGGTGCCGACCAGTTGGCGCGTCAGACCATGTACATGGGCCAGGGCATCTTCCAGCCGCCCAGCGTGGAAGGATGGCACGAGGGCGCCGAGTGGATCGACAGCGGCGCGCTGGTGGAGCGGGTCAACTTCGTGGGCAAGGAGCTTGGCGACCCAGGCAACCCGGGCGTCAAGGCGATCATCGATCGGATGGCCCGGGACGCGAACGGCGTGCTCTCGCCTGAGCAGCAGGTAGCCAGTTGCGTGGACCTCATCGGCCCGTTGGAGATCTCGGAAGCCACCAGCGACTCGCTGCACGCTTTTGCCAACCAGCAGGGCGAAACCGACCTTCGGGAAGGCTCCCGCACCGAGGCCGACGACCAGCGCATCGCCAACCTGCTGCGATTGCTGACGGCGACGCGGGAGTACCAACTCGCATAACCGTCGCGCCGGAATAGCAACATGGACTGGTAGGGGCGAATGATCATTCGCCCCTACGCAAAAGAGGAGAGGTAGCCATGACTACCCAGACGGCGGTTAGCGCCGGCCCGGTGGAATACGTGAAGACCATCGGCATCACCACCAATCAAAGCGGGCGGGGGTTCATCAATCCCTACGACTGCGCCTTTTCCAACGATGGACGCATATTCGTGCTGAACCACGCGGACGCAGCGCGGCAAGCCCTGATCCGTGTCGGAGTCCTGAACTGGGACGAGGACTACCTGGGAGAATTCAGCAAGGGCACCGGGCGGGGCGAGGGCCAATGGATTCTGCCCATCGGCATGGCGATGAGCGCCGACCAGCGCCTCCACGTCACTGACGAGCACCTGCACCGGGTCACCGTTTTCGACACGGAGGGCGAGTTTGTCCGCATGTGGGGCGAGAGGGGCGACGGGAGCGGGCAACTGAACGGCCCGTCGGGGATCGTGGTCGCGCCTGACGGAACGGTGTACGTGGCGGAGCAGTACAATCACCGCATCCAGGTATTTACCGCCGAGGGCGAGCCGGTAACGACCTGGGGCGAATTTGGCGACGGCGTGGGCCAATTCAACATGCCCTGGGGTCTGACTTTGGACGGCTCTGGCAACTTGTACGTCGCTGACTGGCGCAACGACCGCGTTCAAAAGTTCACGAGCGACGGGCACCACCTGGCTACCTACGGCTCATCGGGAACGGGCGACGGAGAGTTCAGCCGGCCGTCCGCTGTGGCTGTGGATTCCGACGGGTACATTTACGTGGCCGATTGGGGCAACGAGCGGTTGCAGCTGTTGGACGCGGACGGGAACTTCGTGCAGATGCTGCGCGGGCAGGCAACCCTGTCCAAGTGGGCGCAGGACTTCATGTCGGTGAACCCCGACGAGTACAACACGCGCCAGATGGCCAACCTGGTGCCGGATCTGCCGGACCACCTGGACACCCCCTACCTGATCTCAGCGCAGAGCGAGCCCTACTTCTGGGGGCCGGTATCATTGCGGCTGGACCAGGAGGAAAGGCTGTTCGTCGTGGAGGCCAATCGGCACCGCATCCAGATCTACCAGCGACGAAAGGACTGATACGACGTTGGCCGGCAACGACCTACTGGCAAGTCTTCGCGCCGTCGTCGGTGACGATTATGTGATCGCGCACCGCGAGGACCTGCTGGTCTACGAATACGACGGCTCCGTCGACCGCTCGATGCCCCGGGCGGTCGTTTTGCCGGCTGACACCGACGAGGTCAGCCGGGTCATGGCGCTGGCATACGAGGCCGGCGTAACCGTAGTTGGTCGCGGGAGCGGCACCGGCCTGAGCGGCGGGGCGATCACCCCGCCGGAGGGACTGCAGATCGCCTTCCCGCGAATGAACCGCATCCTCGACGTGGACATAGTGAACCGCACCGCGCTGGTGGAACCGGGCGTGATCAACCTGGACCTGGACAACCACGTGCGAGGCTTCGGGATGCGCTACGCACCCGACCCGTCCAGCCAGCGGGCCTGTAGCCTGGGCGGGAACATCGCCGAAAACGCGGGCGGCCCCCACTGCCTCGCATACGGGGCAACCACCAATCACGTCATCGGCATGGAGGTGGTGCTGGAAGACGGCGAGGTGGTTCACCTGGGGAGCATGGCGCGAGAGGCCAGCGGATACGACCTGCGTGGCGCATTCGTGGGGTCCGAGGGCACGTTCGGCATTGCGACCAAGATCCTGGTCCGACTGTTGCCGCTGCCGGAGACGGTGCGCACCTTCCTGGGAATCTTTCCCGACATCGACTCGGCGTGCACCGCGGTGTCCGCCGTGATCGGGCACGGCATCGTCCCCGCCGCCCTGGAGATGATTGACGCCCTGAGCATCAAGGCGGTCCAGAACGTCACCGACGCGGGGTACCCAAACGATGCCGGCGCGGTGCTGCTGATCGAACTGGAGGGCCTGAACGAAGAGGTGGACGAGGTCAGTGGGGAGGTGGAAGCGGCGCTATGGGATACTGGCGCGGCCGACGTGCGGGTTGCTGAGGACGACGCGGAGCGGGAACGGCTGTGGGTGGGTCGCAAAACGGCCTTTGGGGCTTTCGGGACCATCGCGCCCAACTACTACCTCGTGGACGGCGTAGTGCCGAGAACCCGCCTGACGCAGATGCTGCGGAAGGTCAACGAGGTGAGTGAGCGCTACGGGATCACCATTGCCAACGTGTTCCACGCCGGCGACGGCAACCTGCATCCCTGCATGTTGTTCGACGCCCGCGAGCCCGGCGTTATGGAAAGCGCCATGGCGGCTGCCGCAGAGCTGATGGAAGAGTGCGCGCTGCTGGGCGGCACCTTGAGCGGCGAGCACGGCATCGGCCTGGAAAAGAAGGAATTCATGCCGCTGGTGTATACGGATGCGGACATGGCCGCCATGCAGCGGGTACGAGAGGCTTTCGCGCCGCAGAACCGCCTCAATCCCGGCAAGATTTTCCCTGACGGGAGCTACTGGCGGCCGTCAGCGCACCCCGCGGCGCACACCGCCGGGATGTATGCGTGAGCAAGTTTCGTAGCTTGGTTTATACTGATAGCAGGGTTGAGCATCCCACTTTGACGGGCTGTTTGGAGGACCGAAATGGACCAGGCGGTGCAAATCATAGGACTTACGATAATGTGCCTGGGGCTGGCCGGTTTTACGGTGTCTGTCATAGGAATTATCAGGTGGTACGCCAAGCAACCCGGGCAAGCAGGTGCCAACGACGACGCATCCCGCTAAAACAGCACAAAAGGAAGGGTAGTCGTGGGCCGTAGAGGAATACCCGTAACCTGGATACTGTCGGGCCTGTCCACCATATTTTTCACTGGTGTAGGCCTTTTGGTATGGCTTGCCCCAGTTCCGGAATCACAGATAACTCCGGCGCAAAAGAGCCTGATTGCGATATCCGACTGGCTGGTCAAGGCATCGGCAGGGGCCTTTGTAGGATTCGCCGGCGGCGTCGGTCTGGTGGGGCGTAACGGTCGCGGCGGGTAGAACAATCATCCGCTATGTCCACCTCAGCTATCTCTCCCCGGCTGTCCAACATCCTCGGCCCCGATGCCGTTGTTGATGCGGCGCAGTTACCCGACTACGCCATCGGCTCCTTCGTCCCCACGGTCGCCGTGCGGCCCGCTGATGCTGACGGAGTGGCCGAGGTAATGTCTTGGGCCCATCGCGCCGGCGTTGCCGTTTTTCCGTTCGGTGGGCGGACGCTTTCGGAAACGGGCAATCCGCCAGCGCGCCCTGGTATCGCGTTGGATTTGACTGGTCTGAACCGTGTGGTTGACTTTCAGCCGTCGGATCTGACGGTGAGCGTGCAAGCGGGCGTGACTCTTGACCAGCTGAACGAGGTACTGGCGCAAGACGGCAAACACGTGCCCATCGCGGCGCCGTTGAGCGACCGGGCGACGGTGGGCGGAACGCTGGCCACGGGAATCAGCGGGCCGCTGCGGTCGGCCTACGGCCTGCCTCGGGACTGGTTGATCGGGATCAGCGTAGTCGGTGCGGACGGAACCCAGACCAAAGCCGGCGGCAAGGTGGTCAAAAACGTGACTGGGTACGACCTGAACCGGCTCTATACAGGTTCCCTGGGCACACTGGCGGTGATTACCGAGGCAACTTTCAAACTGGCACCAGCGCCGACGGACTGGGCCGTGATCGTCGCCGCATTCGACGAGATAGATGACGCCGGGAGCGCGGCCCAAGAACTGCAGGCCCAGTATTACGCTCCCCTGGGACTGCACGTCTTGACCGGCGAGGCTGCACAACGCTTGGCTACATCCGTCGGCGGGCGCGCGTTCACTGTAGCGATTCAGGGAGGGAGACCGGCGTCGATGAAGCGGCGGGTGGAGGACACTGTGGGCCTGTGGGCTCCGGTCGCGGAGACGGTCCACGTCGCCAGGGGTGATGAAGCGGACGGGCTGATCCGTGCCCTCACTGACTTGCCGGTCGATTCCAATTCTTCACCCTCGGTATGCGTTCGGATCAACACCCGGCCGTCGGCCTTACGGGAGATCCTGGCCTTTGCAGACGCCTCTCAGGCCAACGATCCGCCGCCGTCGGTGGTGGCGGACGTCGGATTCGGCGGCGGTCGCCTGCTTTGGTGGGATGACCTCGGGGCTGCTGATCCCGAAGAGGTAGCTACCAGGTTGCGCGGAATTCAGGCTGCGGCTGCTGATTTGGGCGGCGGGGCAATCGTCGAGAGGTGTCCGGACGACGTGAAGGCTCATATTGACGTGTGGGGGGCGGAATCGTCGGGCATGCAGATCATGCGCAGGCTGAAGCGACAATTTGACCCGCAAAATATCCTGAACCCGGGCCGCTTTGTTGGAGGACTGTGATGGTCAGCACACCGGACCGGCACTCGGAGGCCGGCCAGCACCTGGGTGGAGGGATTGACGCCGGACATGGTTTTCCCTACGGATTGCCCTTCGAGGGTTCGCTGAACGATGGACCCGCGTTCGCCGGCCCGGACGCTCCCGCCGAGGCAGACCTCTACCGCTGCGTCCATTGCGGCCTGTGCTTGAGCGCGTGTCCCACCTACGTCGAGACCCGGCTGGAAACGGAGTCGCCGCGAGGCCGGATCGCACTGATGAAGGCGGTCCACGAAGGGCGCACCGGCATCAGCGAGCGGCTGGTATCGCACTGGGAATTGTGCTTGCAGTGCCGCGCATGCGAGGCGGTCTGTCCGTCGGGTGTCCCGTATGGGCGCCTCATGGAACACACCCGAGCGCAAGTCCAGGACAACAACTTGCAGAGTCCCGAACTGGGACGGCTGTCGAGATTATTCTTGCGGGCCGCCCTACCTCATAACGGCAGGTTGCGCCTGGCCGGTTATCTCATGCGCCTATACCAGCGATCCGGCGTGCAGCGGCTGGTCCGCGAGTCCGGCGTGCTCGGCCTCTTGCCAGGGGATCTCGCCGCAATGGAGGCGCAGATGCCGGTTATGGGCCAGCAGTTTTTTGGACCTCGCAGCGCGGTGTTCCCGGCACTGGGTGAAAGGCGAGCAACCGTGGGCCTGCTGTCCGGCTGCGTCATGCCGCTGATGCATGGCGACGCGATGCGCGCGGCGGTGCGGGTGCTGCAACGGAATGGCTGCGACGTTGCGGTTCCGCCGGAGCAGGGATGCTGCGGCGCTTTGAACCTGCACGCCGGCGATCTGGAGCTGGGCCGGCGGATGGCGCGCAGGAACATCGACGCGTTCAAACAAGCTGGCGTGGATGTGGTGGTAACGGCGTCGGCCGGGTGCGGCTCGTCGATGAAGGAATATGGCGACCTGCTGCGCGATGATCCAGATTACGTGGAAGCGGCGCGCGGATTCGCGCGAAACACGCGGGACATCACCGAGTTCCTGGCGGGGCTGCCTCTGGAGCCGCCACGGGGTCAACTGCCCTGGCGGGTCACCTTGCAGGACCCCTGCCATCTGGCGCACGCTCAGCGGATCACCGAGGCGCCTCGGCAGGTTCTGCGGGCGATCTCAGGTTTGGAGCTAGTGGAGATGGCGGAGTCGTCGCTGTGCTGTGGTTCAGCCGGGTTCTACTCACTCATACAGCGGGACATGTCACAGCGATTGCAACGGCGCAAGATCGGCAATGCGACGGCGACGGGAGCGGAGGTCATCGCCTCGGCGAACCCCGGGTGCATCAGCCAGCTGGAACAGGGGCTGCGCGATGCCGGCTCCGACGCCCGGGTGATGCACGTGGTGGAGATACTGGACGCAGCGTATCAGGCGGAACGGTGAGGAGCAGGGACCTGTTCGAACGAAAACGCGGGGATGTCCATGCGCGCGCTGGCGTGCTCTATGGTGATAGCGCAGAGGTTGCCGGCAGCATCCAGATCCAAAAGCGTGTTTTCATCTAAATCGTGAGTTTCGTCCACTACAGCCTCGTAGAGTTCGATATACAACGTATCAGTGTCGGGAAAATATTTGACCTTCATGGCCTGAACCTCCGGTCAAAGAACGCGTTGTGTACCGTAATTCTATCTGGCAACAACACGACCCTCAAATACCGTCCGCCCATCGCCGCAATCGGGGCCCACATCCTGACGCGCCCATCTTCCTGTACCAATTCGTGGGTGGGATTATCCATCACGTGCTGTATCCATTCCAATGCAATGAAAGATCGATCTGGACGGTGGCGCACGCTGGAAAAGTAGGCCGTGAAGCGCATAGTAACACGTGGCATCTATTCAGCGTTGGCGGCCCGTAGTGGCGTCGGCACAGGTACGTACAGCCGCGAGGTTGCCTGTGTCGGCAGCCACCCCAAACCGTTGGAAGCACAAGCGGCAAGCGGCGACGGTGTTGCATCACCGAACAATAGACAGGGGCGCGAATTGCGCCCCTTGGTTCCCGACGGCAATATCTGTAAAACCAGCCGTTCAGTCGCCGTGGCTGGCGAAGCTGCGCTGGGCGGCCGCGACACTGGCTCCGTAAGCAACCTCGTAGTCCATGTCGCCGAGTATGACTTCGAGGGCTGACAGGAGCGACAGCACGCTGGATTCGCGCGCGCCGTTGCCCATCATGCCGACGCGCCAGACCCGACCGCGGAACTCGCCCAAGCCGCCACTGACCTCGATGTTGAAATCGTTCAAGAGCCGGGCGCGAACGTCCGCCTCGTTAACCCCATCGGGAGCGTTGACTACGGTGATGGGGTTGAGCTGGTATTTAGGATCGGTGGCCAGTTCCAGGCCCATGGCGGTCAGGCCGGCGCGCAACCCAGCGGCGACCCGGGCGTGGCGATCATGCTGTTCATCGAGGCCCTCCTCCATCATCATCCGGAGTGATTCGCGCATGGCGTAGATCATGGTGATGGGGCTGGTGTGGTGGTAAACGCGTTGGGTTTCGTTCCAGTACTCAGCGACGCCCTGGAGGTTGAAGTAAAAACTCTCCACGGTGGTGTCCCGCTTGTTGATGACGTCCATGGCGCGTTCGCCGAAGCTGATGGGAGCCAAACCCGGAGGCGAACCCAGGCACTTCTGGCTGGCACTGTAGCAGACGTCGATGTCCCAGTCATCAACCTGCACATCGTGGCTGCCCAGCGAGGTCACGGCGTCAGCGACGACCAGGGCGCCATGCCGGTGAACGAGGTCTATAGCGTCCGTCAGAGGAGTGATGGCGCCGGTGGAAGTCTCAGCGTGGACGAGTCCGACCATCTTGGCGCCGGGGTTGGCGTTGAGGGCATCCTCCAAAGCGTTGAGGTCGGCCGGCTTGCCCCAGGGGGAATCGACCATGACCGTGTTCGCTCCGCAGCGCTGGGCGATGTCGGCGAGACGAACGCCGAAATAACCGTTCCGGCAGACGATGGCCGTGTCACCCCGCTCAATGACGTTGACACAGGCGGTTTCCATTGCGCCGGTGCCGGTGGCGGAGATGGGCATGGTCACCATGTTGCCGGTGTGGAACACCTGGCGCAGCATCTCGCACACGTCATCCATGACCTGGAAGAACACCGGGTCCAGGTGCCCGACGACCGGCTGGGTCATGGCGCGCAGGACCCGGGGATGCACGGTGCAGGGCCCGGCGCCCAACAGGAGTCGGTTCGGCGCTTCAAATTCGTCTCGGAATGATTCGGTCACAATGGTCTCCCCTTCGGACAAGCGGGCCGGGTCAGGACAAGTTGCAACTAAACGACCGCGGAAGCTCCGCCGTCGATGTTGATCGCGACGCCGGTGAGATAGCTGGCGCGCTCGGAGGCGAGGAACGCAATCACGTCGCCGGCCTCGGAGCCTTCGCCAACACGTCCCAAGGGCACCCCGCGCCCGGAAGCCAACTGGGCGTAGAAGTCGTCCATATCCAGATCCGGTTCGTTCACGATGCGGGCATCGTAACGACGCTGGTGCTGGCCGCTCTTGATGAGGCCAATGCACACGGTATTGACGAGGATGTTGTCGCTGGCCAGGTCCTTGGACAAGCCCTTGGTGATGGCGATGCCGGCCGCGCGGGAGATCGACGTGGGCATCGAGTTGGCCCCGGGTGTCCGGCCGCCCAGGTTAGTCACGTTGATGATGCGCCCGCCACCAACCTTGCGCATTTCAGGGATGGACGCCCGAATTAGGCGAACCGCGCCCCAGACTTTGAGCTCGAAGTCCAGCTCCCAGTCGTCGTCGCTGACGTCCTCGAAGCCCTTGGCCATGGAGGTTCCCGCGTTGTTGACCAGGATATCGACGCGGCCATACCGCTCGACGGCCGTGTTGACCACCCGGGCCGCGGTATCTTTGTCGGTAACATCGGCGGAGAGAGGAAGAACCTCGCCTTCGGTAAAGGTGCGTATCTCGTCGGCAGCGGCATCCAGAACGTCCTGTCGGCGGGCCACGATGATCACGTTAGCCCCTTCCCCGGCCATGCGTTGGGCCGCCGCTTTTCCAATGCCTTCACTACCCCCGGTGACAATGGCCACCTTGCCGTCCAATCCCATCTCCATGGCTCGCCTCCTTAGCGCTTTCAGCCCGAACAATGCGAATAGTTCGGGCGGCAAATTATGTCTACGGGCATCGGGGATTATAGCATAGCGGGATTGAATCTTTAGCGGCCGCCAGCACCGGACAGGCCCCAGGAGGACGTGTCCTTGCACATGCCAAGCATGTCTTCCAACGCTGCAACTTCGGATGCCGTCACGGTCAATTCCCAATTCTGCTTCACGGTTACCCAGTCCGCCGCGTAACGGCACCAACTGGCAGCTTCGTCGGGTCGCCATTCGTCGGGCGGTTGCTTGCCCTTGGAGCGGTTGACCGCCGCGCTGGTGGCCTGGAGGCTCGCCGGGTCAGCGAGGTCGTTGGCATAGGCGCGTTTGCGTTCGGCATCCCAGCGCCAGCCGCCGGATTCGTGAGCGTGGCCCAGGGGAACATGGTGGTCAATGTCGACATCCGAAGCGTCGGTAAACACCTCGCCAGTCCAGGGGCCTACCCACTGGCCGGAAATGACGCGGCATTGATCGCCGTCGTCCTCGGGGGCGAATGACACCGGGGCCACGCTCTCACCGATGAGCACTTCGGCGCGGGTGTTCTGGCAATCCCGGTCCGCGTCAATCCAGTGGCGCCAGTCGCGGCGGTTGTACTCGCTGTCGCTGCCGCGGGCGGCTACGCGAAGGCCGCGCAGGGAGACGAGCAGCGATTCAACCTCCGGGGATTCCGGTGACGCGATGACCGATGCGGGTTGCTCCGCAGTGGCAGCTGGCGGCTCGGCATTGCGGGCGACGTCGCCGGCCAACTGCCGGGCCGCATCGATGGTTTCGGTTACCTCAGTCGCGCAGGCAGCGAACAGGAGGGAACACGCCGCCAGTGCCAGAGACACGGCGGCTAACGGCATCCGCCAGGCCAGCACTCCGCAATATCCGTCAGGAACCGATGCTTTCGCGCTCGGCTATGGAGGGCACATCCTTGTCGCCGCGCCCGCTAAGGCAAACGACGATCACGCTGTCCGCCGGCATATCGGCAGCCAAGCGGCTGACGTAGTAGATGGCGTGGGCGGATTCCAGGGCCGGTATGATGCCTTCCGTGCGGCAGAGCAGACGGAAGCCCTCCAGCGCCTCGTCGTCAGTTACGGACAGGTATTGGGCGCGGCCAGTGGCTTGCAGCCAGCTGTGCTCTGGTCCCACACCGGGATAGTCGAGACCGGCGGAGATGCTGTGCGCCTCCTGGATCTGGCCGTGCTCGTCCTGCAGCAGGTAGGACAGCGACCCGTGGAGCACACCAGGGCGTCCGGCGGACAGCGTCGCCGAGTGCCGGCCGGTTTCGACCCCCTCTCCTGCGGCCTCCACGCCCACCAAGCGCACGTCCTCGTCGCCAATAAACTCGTAGAAGGTGCCGATGGCGTTGCTGCCGCCGCCCACGCAGGCGACCACGGCGTCGGGCAATCGTCCTTCCACTTCGAGGATCTGCTGCCGGGCCTCCCGTCCGATAACGGACTGGAAGTCTCGCACCAGCATGGGATACGGATGCGGCCCCACCACGCTCCCAATCAGGTAGTGCGTGGTCTCCACGTTGGTGACCCAGTCGCGAATCGCCTCGTTGATGGCGTCCTTGAGGGTGCGGGTGCCCGATTCGACGGCGATCACCTCTGCGCCGAGAAGACGCATGCGATAGACGTTAAGAGCCTGGCGCACCGTGTCCTCGGAGCCCATGTAGACGATGCACTGGAGGCCGAGCATGGCGCAGACGGTGGCGGTGGCGACGCCGTGCTGTCCGGCGCCGGTCTCCGCGATGATGCGCTGCTTGCCCATGCGCTGGGCCAGCAGGCATTGGCCGAGGGCGTTGTTGATCTTGTGGGCGCCGGTGTGGGCCAGATCCTCCCGCTTGAGGTAGATGCGAGCACCGCCGCAATGGCGGCTCAGGTTCTCGGCGTAGTACAGGGCGGTGGGACGACCGGCGTAGTTGGTCATCAGGTGGCCGAGCTGCTCGGCGAATCCGGCGTCGTCCTGCACGGCGCGATAGGAATCCTCGAGCTCGGTCAGGGCAGCCATGACCGTTTCGGGAACGAACTTGCCGCCGAAATCGCCAAAGCGCCCCCGCTCGTCGGGCAGGTTATGGTGAGTAGCGATCGCCATGGTCTTATCAATCCTCAACTTGGTTGAAGCGTGGAACTAATTCACAGGATAAACAGGATAGTCAGGATTTTAGTAGTACTCCGGTTGAAGCGTTTAGTGTCTCAGTCAAGGCAGCGGGCGTTGGTTGCAAATTGTCTGATTTTGGCGGAGTCTTGCACGCCGTCCGTTTCCACGCCGCTGGAAACGTCCACACCCCAGGGGCGGACGACCGCCACCGCCTCGGCGACGTTGTCGGGAGTCAACCCGCCGGCGAGGAGGAACTGGCGACCGCTGGCCGCGAGTTGAGCGGCGATGCTCCAGTCGAAGGATTGTCCGGTACCGCCATGAAGCCCGGTGACCTGGCTATCGAGGGTCACGGTGCAACCGGCGGCGGCGAATTCGTCGATACGGCCAGCGACGGCGTCAGGGTGATCGTCATTGGCCACGTGAAGCACCTTGATCACGCCGGCGTGCTGTAGCACGGCACGACAGAAATCCAGGGGTTCGTCGCCGCAGAGTTGGGTATAGTCCAGGCCAGCCGTGGCGATGGTTTCCAGCACCTCGTCCAGAGGTTGGTCGCTGAAAAGCCCCACCGATTTAGGGGCTTCCCGGTCACCATCGCGTACCCCGTCGGTGATGATTCGCGCGGCTTCCGGTTCGATGCGGCGCCGGCGTCCGGGAACGAAAACCATGCCGAAGTAGCTGGCGCCAGCCTCGGCCGCGACCAAGGCATCCTCGAGCCGGCGGACGCCGCAGATCTTGACGGTGGTTTGTTCCACTGTTGCGACCTAGACCGGAACCGGCGCGCCGGTGAGGGAGCGCACCTTTGCGGCGGTATCGGCGGCGGTGACCAGGGCTTCGCCGACCAGCACGGCGTTGATCCCAAAGGGTTCCAGCCGGGCCAGATCTTCGGGCGTGCTGATTCCGCTTTCGCTGACGATGACCTTGTCGGAAGGTATCAACGATGCCAGCGACTCTGTGGTCGCCAGATCGGTAACGAAGGTATGCAGATCGCGATTGTTGATACCGATGACCTCGGCCCCTGCCTCCACAGCCGTCGCGATCTCGCCCGCGTCGTGGGTTTCCACCAGCGGCGTCATCCCCAATTCGGAACCGAGTTGGATGAGTTCGGCAAGCTGCGACGGGGATAGGATGTCGACGATAAGAAGGTAAGTGTCGGCGCCGATGGCGCGAGCCTCGTACACCTGATAGGGGTCGAACAGGAAGTCCTTCCGCAGCACCGGGGCGGATCCCGACGCGCCGCTTTCCTTGACGGCGGTCAGGTGCGCTGGCTCGCCGAGGAAATGGCCGTCGGTGATCACGGAAATTGCGGCGGCGCCGTTACCGGAATAGATAGCAGCAAGTTCCGTTGGCTGGAAATCTTCGCGGAGCAGGCCCTTGGACGGGGAGGCTTTCTTCACCTCGGCAATGAGGCTGATTCGTTCATCTCGCAGGGCGCCGGGGAAGTCCAGGGCGGGCGGGCGCGCGGCGATGGCGTCCTGCAGTACCGACAGCGGCGTTGAGGCCGTCGAAACGGCCAGTTCCTCGCGCTTTTTGGCGACGATCCGGTCCAGGATGCTTGGCATGTGCCGTCTCCTCTATTGCTCCGGCGGGGACAGTTCGCGGGTCAACGAGACCATGGCGTCCAGCTTCTCGGCGGCTCGACCGTCCGCGATGGAGGCCGCTGCCATTTCTATGCCCTCGGCGAGGGTGGATGTCATGTCGCCAGCCACCAGGGCCGCGCCGCTGTTCAACACCACCGCGTCACTGACAGGTCCACCGGAACCGGAAAGAATGGCGCGCATGGTTTCGGCGTTGGCCGCCGGATCGCCGCCGCGCAGGTCTTCCGGCGTGGCATGGGGGAGGCCCAGGTCGCGCGGGCGCACAACGTAGGGGCGGATGTCTCCGTCCAGCACCTCCCAGCCGGCGGTATCGCTGCCCAGGGACAACTCGTCCATGCCGTCGTCGCTGTGGACGATGATGGCGTGGTGCGCGCCGAACAGCCGCAGCGCCTCGGCCATCTTTTCAGCCACCTCGGGGTAACCCACACCGATCAGCTGACAGGGAACGCCGGCCGGGTTGGTCATGGGTCCCAGGACGTTGAACACGGTGCGGATGCCGATCTCCCGGCGGACGGGCGCGGCGTAGCGCATGGCAGGGTGATACGCCGGAGCGAACATGAAACCGATGCCGATTTCGCGCAGGCAACGCTCCACGGCTTCCGGCGGCAACTCGATCCGCACGCCCAGGGCCTCCAGCACGTCGGCACTGCCGCAATCCCCGGAGGCCGCGCGGTTCCCGTGCTTGGCGACGGTGAGCCCTGCTCCCGCAACCACGAAGGCCGCGGCGGTCGAGATGTTGAAGGTGCCTTTCCGGTCTCCACCGGTGCCGCAGGTGTCGATGGCAGCGCCGTCCAATGCGACGTGCAGGGACTTTTCGCGCATCACGGTGGCAAAGCCCGCGATTTCCTGCGGGGTTTCGCCTTTGAGCGCGAGGGCGGTCAGGTAGGAGCCCAATTGCGCCGGCGTGACCTCGCCCTCCATGACCTCGCGCATGACCGTGACAGCGTCATCCATGGACAGGGACTCGCCGGACGTTGCCCCTAATATGGCCTCTCGTATCATCGCACACCGCAGACCGGAAGAAATGGATCGGCAATTATAATAGCACGGTCGGAGTTCACCCTTGTCGCGGAGGCAGTCATGCGCGTTGACGTTCACACTCACATCTGGCCGGATCGGATCGCCGACGCGGTGGCGGAAAACATGGAGTCGGATCTGGGGTTTGCCGCCATCGCCGCCAACACGGTGGATGGCATCAAGGCGCACATGGCGGCGTCAGGGGTGGACAAGTCAATCGTGCTGGGGGTGGCGGCGCGAGCCGACCAGGTGCGGCGTGCCAACGACTGGCTCATCTCCATCGCGGACGAAAACCTGGTGCCCTTTGGCGCGGTACACCCGGACCTCCCGGATAAAGCCGGCGAGATCAGGTACCTGCGGGAAAATGGAGTGAAGGGCATCAAGATGCACCCGGTGATCAACGGGTTCTACCCCGATGATCCGCAGTGGTTCCCGGTATACGAAGAGCTGGGCAACGACATGACCCTGTCCATCCACGCCGGTCGCCTGCCCCACCAGGGAGTCGATGCGCCGCTCTACGCTGCGCCGGAGCGCATCGCCAACATTGTGCGGCGGTTCCCTCGGCTGAAGGTCATCGCCCTGCACCTGGGCGGGTTCTACATGCTGGACGAGGCGGAACGCCAGCTGATGGGTCACGAGAATGTCCTGGTGGACACCACCTGGCCCCCTTCGATCCGCGAACTCACCGCCGAAACGCTGACTACCATCATCGGCAAGCACGGGGCGCACAAGGTCTGTTTCGGGACCGATTATCCGCTGGTGGACATGGGCAGCGAGTCGGATTATCTGGCGTCGCTGCCGCTGACATCCGGCCAGGTGGAGGGGATATTGGGCGAGAACGCCCGGAGGTTCATCGGGCTGTAGGCATCCTTCGACAAGCTCAGGATGAGCGGTAGGAGTAGACCCGCTCATGGTGAGCTTGTCGAACCATCCGCCATGCCCAGGGCGTGCAGGACGAACGCGTACTCCTCGGCGACTTCCTTGATGCGCTCGAAACGGCCGGAGGCGCCGGCGTGGCCCGAGTCCATGTGGGTTTTGAGGAGGAGCGGCCGGTCGTCGGTGCGCATGGTGCGCAGCTTAGCGACCCACTTGGCGGGCTCCCAGTAGGTCACGCGCGGGTCGCTGATGCCGGCGGTGACCAGCATGGGCGGGTAATCCTGCTCTCGAACGTTGTCGTATGGTGAGTAGGTGCGCATGTAGCGGTAGGACTCTTCGTCGTTGGGATTGCCCCACTCGTTGTATTCCATGGTGGTCAGCGGCAGAGTGTCGTCCAGCATGGTGTTCAGCACGTCAACGAACGGGACGTGGGCGGCTATGCAGCCGAACAGGTCGGGACGTTCGTTGATGACCGCTCCCATCAGCATGCCGCCGGCGCTGCCCCCGGCGGCGGCGATGCGGCCGGCGGACGTGTATCCTTCGCCGACCAGGTATTCCGCGCAGTCGATGAAGTCGTTGAAGGTGTTGCGCTTGTTCAGCAGCTTCCCGTTCTCGTACCAGTCCCAGCCCATTTCCATGCCGCCCCGGATGTGGGCGATGGCGAAAATGAAACCGCGGTCGACCAGGCTCAAAATGGACACGCTGAAATTGGCGTCCATGTTCAGGCCGTAGCTGCCGTAGCCGTAGAGATACAGCGGGGCGCTGCCGTCTACCGTGGTGTCACGGCGTCTCAACAGGCTGATGGGAACCGCCACACCGTCCCGGGCCGTAGCCCAGACGCGGCGCGTCTCATATTGGGCGACGTCGTAGCCGGAGGGTATTTCCTGCTGCTTGCGCAGGACACGCTCGCGGGTCGCCATGTCGTAGTCGTACACGGCTGCCGGGGTCTTGAGGGACGTGTAGCCAAACCGCAGGGTGCTGGTGTCGAACTCCCGGCCGCCGCGAGCCGACATGGCGAAATCATCCTCGTCCACCCCGGCAATGAAATGGGTGTCCCCGTCGGAAAGCCGGAGCACCATGACCTGGGGCAGGCCGTCCTGCCGACAGGCCACGACCAGGTGGTCGCGATAGGCCTGGATGCCCCGAATGGGACGGCCGGGTTCGTGGTCCATGAAATCGGACCAATGATCCCAGCCGGGATTGTCGATGGGAGCGGTGGACAGCATGAAGTCCCGGGCGCCCTTGCCGTTGTGTCGGATGAAGAAGCGTTCGCCGTGATCGACCACGTCGTATTCGAAGTCGGTGGCCCGGGGCTCTACTAACACGGGCGTCGCATCCGGGTCGTCGGCGTCCAGAAACCGCCACTCGGACATGTTGTTGCCGCCAGCGCCGATGTAGATGAAACGCCCGCTGTTGGACTTGCCCACGCCGACGAAAAACCGCGGATCATCCTCCTGATAGACCAACTCGTCGGAGGCAGGATCCGCGCCCAGCGCGTGACGATAGACGTAGACCGGCCGGTGGTGCTCGTCGAGAACCGAGTAGTAGATGGTCCGGTTGTCGTTGGCCCATTCCAGGCCGTAGTAGGTATTGGGGATCTCGTCGGAGAGGGTTTCTCCCGTTTCCAGGTCCAGCACCCGGATGGTGAACTGCTCGGAACCGTCGAAGTCCACGCCGTAGGCCGCCAGGCGGTGGTCGGGGCTGTTCTCGAAATCCGAAACCCGGGTGTAATCGCGGCCCTCCGCCAGCACGTTCACGTCCAGCAGCACCTCTTCCGGGCCGTCGGGGCTGCCAACGCGGCGGCAGTAGATGGGGTACTGGCCGCCTTCCTCATAACGGACATAGTAGTAGAAGTCGCCTTCCTTTTCGGGAACGGTATTGTCGTCTTCCTTGATGCGCCCGCGGATCTCTCCGTAGATCCGTTCCTGCAAAGAGATCAAGGGCACCAGGAACGCCTCGGTGTACTCATTCTCGGCGCGCAGGTACTGCATGGTCTCCGGGTCGTCCTGATCCCGGAGCCAGTGCCAGGGGTCGACGCGGGCATCGCCATGGATGGTATCGGTGTGGGCGCGCCGGGGCGCGGAAGGCGGATTGGGCAAACTGTTGCCGGTGGTCATGTCTTCGCTCCGGTGGGAGGCGCCGGTCTTCCGGCGTCAGTCGGTTACAGGCTCCGCAAAGACGGACTTGGCCCCAGAATCGATCGCAGCCAGCTCGCCGGACACGTAGCGGCGGCAAGCGCCGGGTCGCAACCGCGCGATCAGCGACCCCAACCAACCGCCATATTCGGCCTGCACGGTGAGATAGGCATTGCCGTCGTCGTCCGAGGTGTACCCGGGATCCGCGTCCGAACAGAGGCGCACCCAGTAGGAAAACTCCACGGAGAAGCCAGGTCCGACGGTACGGTGGCTGAGCATCTCGGGTTCCTGCACGACGGTCATCAGGCTGGTGAACTTGTCCCGTCCAATTTGCAGCTCGATGCGGTTGCCCGGCCGCGGTTCCTGGCCGTCGGGCAGATCGGAGCGGCGGTAGGCCGGGCCATGGATGGTGCGCGACGGAAAATCGATCACCGCGTTCCATGCTTCGTCCGGCGTACAGGGCAGAATCTTGCCGAGTTCAAAAGTCCGCATTGTTTCCTTGCCGAGGCGAGCCACGGGCCGCCGTCATGTGCCGGAGAATGCCCGCGCGTGATTCAATGGATCAAGTCTACACAACGGGCGCGGGCGGGGACTACGTTCCAAGTTGACCCATACTGCGAATTATGCAATGGTAGCGCATCCGGCACGACGGACTCGCAGATGACAAGTATGCCTGAAGGGGCCCTTACCGGCCTGAAAGTCCTGGACTTCACCCACTACGTGGCGGGGCCGTACTGCACCAAGCTATTGGCCGACTACGGTGCGGACGTGATCAAGGTGGAACGCCCGCCGGACGGCGACGGGTCGCGCCGCATGGGGCCGTACCCGGGCGACGAGCCGCATCCCGAAAAAAGCGCCCAGTTCCTGCACCTCAACACAAACAAGCGCGGCATCGTCGTGGACTTGAAGCAGAGCGGAGCTGCCGGCATCGTAGAACGGCTGGCCTCGTGGGCCGATATTGTCGTGGAAAGCTACCGACCCGGGGTAGCGGATCGGTTGGGGATCGGCTACGAACACCTGAGCGGCATCAACTCCGCCATCGTCTACACCAGCATCTCGAACTTCGGCCAAACGGGTCCGTACCGGGACTATCGCGGCTCGGAGATCGTTTTCTACGGCATGGGCGGGGAGATGCACTCCACGGGCCTTGCGGACCGGGAGCCGCTGAAGCTCGGTGGAAACGTGGGGCTGTACCAGGCTGGTGCTGTGGCCGCGGTGGCCACCATGGGCGCGGCGCTGGCCGGATCTTTCCGGCTGGATGGCGACGGGGACGGGGTGATTGGACAGCATATCGACGTGTCCATCCTGGAAACGCAGTTGGGTTCGGTTGACCGCCGGCAGAGCGCGCTGCTGGCGCACCAGTACACCGGGGAACTTAGCCACCGGCCGGCTTCTGGCGGCTCCGGCGGATACCCGAACGCGGTATATCCCTGTTCCGACGGGTACTTTCAGATCAACGGCAGCCGGATGTACTTTCCGCGCGCTGTAGCGATGCTGGGCTACCCGCCGGAGCTGGGCACAGAGCGATGGAAAGACCCATCATCCCAGGGCAACGCGGAAATGCAGGAAGAGTTTGAGTCGGAACACTTCCTCCCTTGGATATTGGAGCGCACCAGGGCCGAGGCGTGGAGCGCCGCCCAGGAGAACCGGGTGCTTTCCGGCCCCATCAACACGATGGCGGACCTGGACGTGGACCCGTCGTTCAATGCCAGGGGCGTGTTTGTCGAAGGCGACCACACGGTCGCAGGGCGCATGAGGTATCCGGGCCGTCCCTTCATCATGAACGGCTCCCCGTGGCGGTTGAGACGCACGGCGCCATTGCTGGGGCAGCATACGGTTGAAGTGCTGGTCGAACTCGGTTATACAGACGCCGAAATCACCTCCTTCGTTGATAGCAGCGTCGTTTTCACGATATCCAGTCAAACCGACTAGCCAACTCGCACTCTTCGCCGATGGAGTGGCGTACGAAGGAGTCATAGTCAAATGGAAATAGCGGTCATCATCGCAGCTGTCGCCGTGGCCGTTTTGTGTGGCGTCATAGCAGTCGCTGTTATCGGTACCCTGCCCAAGATATGGCGCATCCTTCGCAACGTGGAAACCGCCTCTGCATCTGCCGCCAAAGTGATCTCAGATTTGGGAGGCGTTTCCGAAAACGTTGCCGCCAACCTGGACACCGCTTCGGCCCACGTCACTGAAACCACCGCTAACATCGCGAAGGTCACCGGTGACCTGGCAGATGTTTCCTCGAACATTGCCGCCAACTTGGACACTGCCGTAGCCGGCGCCGCAGAAACCGCCACCAAGACCGCGAAGGTCGCCGGTGACCTGGCAGATGTTTCCTCGAACATTACTGCCAACTTAGACACCTCTTCGGCTCACCTCACCGAAGCCCTGGCCAACGCCGCAAAGGTCACCGCCAACCTAGACATCGCGGCAGCTCAGGCGGCCGAAACTACATCTAACACCGCCGCCGCTACCCGTGACATTGCAATCGCTGCCGCAAAAATCGCTGAGATCTTGTCCCTTGTCGCGTCGTTCAATATAAGAGGGGTTGTTACACACCTCATACGGGGAAATTTAGACGATGCGTTGGCTCTGCTGAACCAAGCTCCTGCGGGAGTGCGAAACATACGGAACTGGTTCGGACGCCGTGGGGCTCAATCCTGACCAACGACCGATCCCAACCCATAAAGTTGAAACAAGGAGTAAGGATGTCTCGCCTGCCGCTGGAGGGTCTGCGGGTCCTGGAAATCACCGTGGTCTGGGCCGGTCCCTACTGCGGCTCGTTTCTGGCAGACTTGGGCGCGGAGGTGATCCGCGTCGAATCCACCAAGGCCTTCGTACCCCTGACTCGCGGCGCAGCCCCGCGCCTTTCCCAGGCGGAGATCGACAACCTGCCGTTGTACTCGGGCGGCACCCCGGGACGGGTGCCTGGCAATCGGCCGTTCAACCGCTCGCCCATGTTCAACTCCCACGCCCGCAACAAGAAGAGCATGACCGTGAACCTGCTGGATCCGGGCGGGCGCGAGATCTTCGACCGGTTGGTGGCCATCAGCGACGTGCTGATCGAGAACAACCCCACCGAAACCATGGAAAAGCTGGGCATATCCTACGAGTCGCTGCGCGCGGTCAAGGACGACATCATCATGCTCCGAATGCCCGCCTACGGCAGCAATGGGCCCTATCGCGACTACCGGGCCCACGGCGTCCACATCGAGGGCGTCGTCGGACACACCATGCTGCGCGGCTACGAGGACACCGACCCGTCGTACAACACCACCGTATTGATGTCCGACGCCGCCGGCGGCGCCCAGGGCGCTTTCGCGGTGTTGGCCGCGCTCCGGCACCGAAAACGGGCAGGCGAAGGACAGTTGGTGGAATTGGGCCAGGCGGAGAACGTGTTCCCGTTCCTGGGTGAGTATTACCTGGACTACGCGATGAACGGGCGCACTCATGGAACCCTGGGCAACCGCCACCCGTGGGCGCTGCAGAACTGCTACCCGTGCGCGGGCGAGAACCGGTGGGTAGTGATTACGGTCTACGACAATGAACAGTGGCAGGCGCTGTGCGACGCGATCGGCGCGACGCACCTGAGGGATGATCCGGAGCTGACGAGCGCGAAGGCTCGCCACACCCGACAGGCCGACATCGATCCGGTGATTGCGCAGTGGACACGCGGCCATTCTCCGGAAGGAGCGATGACCGCGCTGCAAGAGCGTGGCATCCCTGCCGGCGTGGTGATGAACCAGGCCGACGCTTTCGCCGACCCGCACATCCAGTCCCGCGAGTTCTTCCGCGAAGCGCAACAGGAGGATTGTGGTACGCACCTGTACCCCGGCCCTCTGTACAAAATGTCGGAAACGCCGTTGGGAATCCATCGGGGTCCGGTTATGTTCGGCCAGGACAACGAGTACGTATATCGGGAACTGCTGGGATACTCCGAGGAGGAGTACGCCGGCTTCGTTGCAGCGGGGCACATCGGTACCGACTACGCCCCCGGCGTTGTCTGACCCTGACTGCGCATACCTACAGATCGCGGAGGACGGGAAAGCAATCCCGTCCTCTACAAATTCCATGGCCAGTGTTAGGATAATGCCAAACTTGGAACCCCCTAAACGAGGTATCGCCATGCCTACCAAACGGATCGGCATCCACGCGGGAGCGCCGAACGCCGAAGCTTCTCTGGATCTCATGCGTCGCGCGGAGGCGGTCGGCGTGCACGCCGCCTGGCTCACCACCGGCGGCACCGGGCTCGACGCCCTGACGCTTTTCGCGGCGGCCGCGGTGCAGACGGACAGCATCGTGTTCGGCACATCGATTGTCCCGACGTATCCCCGGCATCCCATCGTTGCGGCCCAACAGGTGCAGGTGCTGGACCAACTGGCTCCCGGAAGGCTGAGGCTGGGCGTGGGCCCCAGCCACCGGCCCACCATGCGCTCCATGTTTGGATACAACCTGCGCGCGCCGCTCACCAACCTGCGTGAGTATCTGCAGATTCTGCGGGCGCTGCTGCACGAGGGGGCGGTGGATTTCGACGGCCAGGAATACACCGCGCACGCCAGCATTCCCAGGCCGGTGGACGTGCCGGTGATGGCGTCCGCCCTGCAGGAAGGCTCTTACGAATTGTGTGGCGAGCTGGCCGACGGCGCCATCAGCTGGGTGAGCCCGGCGGTGTACCTGCGGGACAAGGCGCTGCCGGCCATGCGCCGCGGCTCCGAACAGGCCGGTCGGGAAACGCCCCCGCTGATCGCTCATGCGCCGGTGTGCATCAGCGACAACGCGGACGCGACCCGGCTGGCGGTGCAGCAACAGCTGTCCAACTACCCTCGTCTGCCCTTTTACCAGCGCATGTGGGCGGCCGCCGGCTACCCGGAGGCGGCGGAAGAGACCTGGAGCGACGCCATGATCGAAGCCACGGTGCTCACCGGCGACGCCGACACCGTGGGCGAGCGCATGGTGGCGATGCTGGACATGGGCATCTCGGAACTGCTGGTGACCCCGGTGAGGGCCAGCGACGATCCGGCGGCGGACATGGAACAGACCATCAGTTTGCTGGGCAAAGTCGCACGGTCGCTGTAGCGGGGTACGCAAGCATGAAACTCGGACTGTTCAACATGCCGCTGCACCCGCCGGGTCGTTTGCACGCGGATACCTACGACGAAGACCTGGAGATGATGGCCTACGCCGACGAGTTGGGTTACTCCGAGGCATGGATCGGCGAGCACTTTACCACCGAGTGGGAAAACATGCCGGCTCCGGACCTGTTCATCGCCCGGGCGCTGGGGGTGACCAACAACCTGGTGATGGGCACCGGCGTGTCCCTCCTCGCGTTTCACGACCCGATCATGATCGCGCACCGTATGGCGATGCTCGACCACCTGGCCCGGGGCCGGTTCTTCTTCGGGATTGGATCAGGCGGCGTACCCACCGACTCCGAGATGTTCGGCATGGACCGGCAATCAGGCCAGCAACGGGACCGCATGCGCGAAGCGGCGAACGTCATCCTCAAGATGTGGACCAACGAGGATCCGGCAGGGTTCACCCACGAGGGCGAGTACTACACCTTGCGTGTGCCGGAAGCCCGGCCGGAGATGGGGCTGGCCTACCACATGCGGCCCTACCAGAAGCCGCACCCGCCCATCGCGGTGGCCGGGAGCAGCCCGTCGTCTCCGACGCTGGAGGTGGCCGGCGAGATGGGCTGGTGGCCCATGAGCACGCTGTTCCTGCACGCTTCCCATCTGCCCAGGCACTGGGAGGCGTACTTTAAGGGAGCGCAGGCCGCGGGTCGGCAAGTGTCCCGGAACCAGTGGCGGATCGCCCGGGAGGTCTACGTCGGCGAGACCACCGAGCAGGCGGTATCGGATGTGATGAACGGCCCGCCGGCGCGAACGTTCGACAAGTATTTCGTCCCGTTGCTGGGACACGGGCAGCGCGGACTGGATGGCATCAAGACCGATCCAGACCTGCCCAACTCCGCGCTGACCCCGGAGTACATGCTGGAGAATTTCTGGATCGTGGGCGACCCGGACGAATGCGCGCGGAAGATCCGCGATCTGTACGATGACACTGGCGGATTCGGCACGCTGCTGATGCTTTGCCACGATTGGGGCGCCGACCGCGCCAAAGGGCTGCGCTCCCTGGAACTCCTGGCAACCGAGACGCTGCCGCAACTGGCCGACCTGAACCTCAACGACTAGAACTATACGACCATCGCAGTCGCCACAAGGAGGCAACATGTTTATCGCCACCAACCGCATCAAGGTCAAGACCGGCTTCGGCGACACCTTGGAGGAGATGTTCAAAGCCCGGGGCGCCGTCCAGGATCATTCCGGCTTCATCAGTTTCGAGCTGTGGAAGATGCACAAGACCCCCGAACACGAGGAGTTCCTGGTGGTCACCCATTGGGAGACCGAAGAGGACCACCACACCTGGACCCGAAGCGACGCCTTCCGCTCCGCCCACGCCGGCGGTCCGCCGGACTTCCTGCTGGGTCCGGGCGAGTTCCACACCTACGAGGTGGTGCACCGGCTGGAAGCCTCAGGCACCGCCGCGGCAGCGGACTGACGGATCGCCGAGCCTGGCCGCGAACGGAGCACGGATATGACCACCATACCCCGAAGCGCCATAGCTCCAGATAGCGCCCTGGTAATTGATCCCACGGACTTCGGGAGTTCAGCGACTGGTGTCCAGTTGGAAAAACTGTTCGTGGAGTTCACGAGGCGTCACAGTCAAAGCCCGTGGCAGTTCGAGCTCAGTCCCGAAGGAAAGATCATAATAATGGCGCCCACTTACTACCCCGGCAGTATGCACGAAAACGCGGCCAGCAGCGCTTTGTTCGTTTGGGCTATGGATTTCGGCGGAGCGGCGACCGGTCCCACCGCGGCTTATCGACTGCCGCGAAGCGGGGGTGTTGTTGCTCCCGATGCTGCTTGGACATCCGAGGCACGCTGGGAAAGTCACAATCACGTCACCGGAGAACCCATTGCGATCTGCCCCGATTTCGTCATCGAGATCCGTTCCGGTTCCGACAACCTGGCGCCGCTGCACGACAAGATGCGGCTCTACGTGCATAACGGCGCGCTGCTGGGATGGCTCATAGACGCACGCAACCGCCGTGTCTATGTCTACCGCGCTGGACAGCCGGAACCGGAACTGCTGGAAGACCCGGCCACCCTCTCCGGTGAGGACGTACTCCACGGCTTCACATTTGAGGTAGCGCGGTGGATTTTTGACCGGGTTTAGCCCTGCCGCTGTTTCGACGCCGCGCTCCAGGGAGGCGTAAATGGGGCCGCCCGAACCTACATTGGTCCCTGAACAGTTCGGCGCGCTGCAGGGTGTGCGCATACTTTCCACGGGCACCATCGTGGCCGAGCCGTCCGCTGCGGGGATGGCGGCGGACATGGGCGCCGAGGTGATCCACATCGAGCGACCCGGCGGCGGTGAGGACTGGAGGCATGCTGAGTTCCCCATCGAGGCGCCCGACGGAACTCCGGTGGCCAGTTCCTGAATACAGGACCACCGCAACATGTTCCATACCACCCTGGATTTCAGCACGCCGGAGGGTCGCGAGATCTTCCTGAAGCTGCTGCAGCGGGCCGACATCTGGATGGAGAGTTCCAAAGCCCGCACCTACGACAAGTGGGGCCTGGACGATGCGGCCGTGTTGGAAATCAACCCTGGCATCGTCATCTGCCACGTGTCCGGTTACGGACAGGACGGCGACCCGGAACACGTGAGCCGGGCTTCCTACGACTTCACCGCGCAGGCTTTCGGCGGCATGATGAATTTGATGGGCAACCCGGAGCCGGAACCGCCGACCCGAGCGGTGCCCTGGACGGCCGACTACATCACCGCCCTGTTCTGCCTGTGGTCGTCATTGGCCGCCTACATCCACGCGCAGCGCACGGGGCAGGGCCAGGTGATCGACCTCGCCCAATTCGAGGCGGTGCATCGGATTCTATCGGGAACCATGGTGGCCTACCACGAGCTGGGGCTGGTGCGGGAACGGGCCGGCAACAAGGCCGGGAACGCCCAGCCGTGGGACACTTTCCAGGCGCAGGATGGCTGGGTGGTGATCGCTGCGGTCGGCCCGGCGGTGTACGCCCGGGTCTGCCGCGTCCTGGGACTGGATCCAGATGATCCGAAATGGACCAAAGCCCGGCGGGAGATCCATTCGCCGGCGGGCATCGAGTTCGACGCAATACTGCGCGGGTGGGTGGAAGACCGGACGGTGGACGAGGTGGTCCGCATCTTCAACGCAGCGCAGGTTGGGTGCAGCCGGATCATGAACGCCCAGGAGATGGCGGAGAACCCCCACTACCGCAGCCGAAGCGTCCACGTCGAATGGCACGACGATCAACTGAAAAGGCCAGTTCGAGGCGTGGGCGCTATACCCAGGTTTTCCGCAACGCCGGGCAAAATCTGGCGCGGTTCGGTTCCCGTAGGATATGACAACGACCTGGTGTATGGGGATTTGCTGGGTATGACGCCGGAAACCCTGCGCGATCTGGCCGGGAAGGGCGTCATCTGAGGTCCGCCGGGAGAGGAGCACAAACCATGACGACCGCCGCGGAAATCAACATCGCCCCGGATAGCGCTCTGGTAATCGACCCGCAGAGCTTGGGCATTACTGCAACCGGGCGCGAGTTGGAAAAGCTGTTCGTCGAGTTTTGCAACCGGAACAGCCAAAGCTCCTGGCGGTTCGAGCTCAGTCCAAAAGGAGAAATCATCATCATGCCTCCCGTTCATCACCCCAGTGATGGCCACGAGCACGACTTCGGCATTGAGCTGGGGTTGTGGGCGCGCGAGTTCGGCGGAGTGGCTCGAGGTTCCAGCGCCGCCTATCAAATGCCGGTCACCGGCGGCGCGCTCTCGCCTGATGGTTCGTGGACGACGCAAGAAAAATGGGACTCCCACCCACATTTGGCCGGCGATCCTCATCCACTCTGCCCCGACTTCGTCGTTGAGATCCGCTCCACCTACGATAATCTGGCCCCGCTCCAGGCCAAGATGCGGCTCTATATGATGAACGGCGCATTGCTGGGCTGGCTCATCGACGCTCGCAACCGCCGGGTTTATATCTACCGGGCCGGGCAGCCCGAACCGGAGCTGCTGGAAGATCCGGCCATGCTGTCCGACGAGGACATGCTGCCCGGCTTTACCTTTGACGTGGCGCGCTGGATTTTTGACCGGGTTTAGACTGGCGTACTCTTGACCGCTGCGGCGGCCAATTTGCCGAAAGTTCAGGGGAACTTGGTCAATGCGGAATTCATGCCATGCCAGAGATCGGGTTTCCCACTAATTCCACCCAGCTTTCTCTATCCGTAAGCCAACCGGAACGGTCAATCACACCTAGCATATGAGCTATCTCTTCCATAGAGTCCGTGGGCATAGGTGGGACAGGATCGGTTTGCAGTATTCTAGACTTGTCCCGGACGATATAGCCTCCATAGGGATCGCTATGCAACATTGGGTACGGTTCCATTCCCAAACGTATGAGGTTTTCTGCATTTTCAGGGGTAACCTGCATAATATTTCCCCCATCAGGCAATTCCCAATCGCGTGTGATATATGCGTAAAATTCTCCACCATCATCCTGCATTATCATAGCGTATACAATCTCCGGCGAGCGAGAAAAGTAATGATTTGCTTTCACTTCGGGGTGTTCAAAATCATCACTGTTATACACAACCACAGTACGCCAGTCGCCTTCTGGCGATTGCCGGGCATCTAGGCCAACATACCCAACAGCTGGGGCCAAAAACCCGGAAGTAGGGCGGCTACGTTGGCGACGTGATCGTCTTCCAACGCGCAGTCGTCGCCGGGTCCGGCCGCTGGAACCTGATCCCGCGAATTCAGCAGACGAAAGCAATTCGCCTACAAACATCCTCACCCAAGCCGACCTGATGTCATCGTCCGAAGTAGGGTCGGGTACTCCTAGTTTCGCCATGTAAAGAACACGTGAGCAAAAGCTCATAGCGGAAGGAGATGCGTACGGGCCAGTGCCGGCTTTAGCTATGATCTGAACATCAATAGAGAGGTTTGGCAGACAACGCTGCACTTCATGCCAGCATAGCAAGTCGATTTCGTCTTCAAACACGTGCGGGATTCCTTCGTAGCTTGTGCCGTTCAAGGCAGCCGCGAGCATATCCAATATTTTGGCACCGCGCAGTGGAATTTCAGTAGCTGTCCCAACCAGTATATTAAAATTCGCCTCCATGAGGGCGTCGACACCCACGTGGCGTATGACGTTGGGTAAAACAGATAATGGGTCTAACCGCACGTATTCAAGCGGGTACCGGCGCAACGAAGAAGAATGCCGATTCAACATATCGACCGCCTCCTATCGGGATTGGTAGCGGGGGTTGGACTCGAACCAACGACCTTCGGGTTATGAGCCCGACGAGCTGCCACTGCTCCACCCCGCGCCGAGGCGCGATTGCGCCGGCAACTGAACAGGAAATCTGAACTTAGCGATCGATTTTGATGATGAGCGCTGAACCGAGCCAAGAGAATTAGAAGCTCTTAGCGTGGGTCAAATCACTCGACTGGTTAGTACCGGTTTGCTGAAGCTGTTACCAGCCTTACACATCCGGCCTATCAAGCAGCTAGTCTCGCTGCAGTCTTACCCCCGAACTGAATCGGGGAGGGAGGCCTAATCTTGGGGGATGCTTCGCGCTTAGATGCCTTCAGCGCTTATCGCTGCCAAACATGGCTACCCAGCGCTGCTCCTGGCGGAACAACTGGAACACCATAGGTTTGTCCTTCCCGGTCCTCTCGTACTAGGGAAAGGTTCCCTCAAGCCTCCTGCGCCCACGGCGGATAGAGACCGAACTGTCTCACGACGTTCTGAACCCAACTCACGTACCCCTTTAATCGGCGAACAGCCGAACCCTTGGGACCTCCTTCAGCCCCAGGATGGGACGAGGCGACATCGAGGTGCCAAACCTCGCCGTCGATGTGAACTCTTGGGCGAGATAAGCCTGTTATCCCCGGGGTAGCTTTTATCCGATAAGCCACGGCCCTTCCACTCGGTGCCGTAGGATCACTTTGCCCGACTTTCGTCCCTGCTCGACTTGTAGGTCTCGCAGTCAAGCCCTCTTATGCCAATGCGTTCTGTGGACGATTTCCATCCGTCCTGAGAGGACCTTTGGGCGCCTCCGTTACTTTTTAGGAGGCAACCGCCCCAGTTAAACTGCCCACCAAGCACTGTTCCCCAGTTTTGCTGAGGTTAGAACCAAAAACAGCCAAGGGTGGTATTTCAACGGCGACTCCACCCCTACTGGCGTAGGGGATTCACAGTCTCCCACCTATCCTACACATGACAGCTCCCAGCCCAATGCCAGGCTACAGTAAAGCTCCACGGGGTCTTTTTGTCCTGCCGCGGGTCGCCCGCGTCTTCACGGGCACCGCAATTTCACCGAGCCCCCCGCCGAGACAATGGCCAAGTCGTTCAACCATTCATGCGGGTCGGAACTTACCCGACAAGGGACTTCGCTACCTTAGGACCGTTAGAGTTACGGCCGCCGTTCACCGGGGCTTCAGTTTGGTGCTTGCACACCGCCCCTTAACCTTCCGGCACTGGGCAGGCGTCAGCCTGTATACGTAGGGTTTCCCCTTAGCACAGACCTGTGTTTTTGTTAAACAGTCGCCCGGCCTTCTTCTCTGCGCCCCCAGACAGCTCCACCAGCCAGTGGCTTCACCATCCAGGGGGCCCCTTCTCCCGAAGTTACGGGGCCCTTTTGTCTAGTTCCTTAGCGGAGGTTAGCTCGAACACCTAGGGACGTTTATCCCAGCCCACCAGTGGCGGTTTGCGGTACGGTCGCCGCGGCTCCATAACCACGAAGCTTTTCTTGTCGGTATGGCCTCAACGGGGTCTCCTTTCCCGTAGGTTAGGATTCCCTCACTCCTCAGCTTGACGCCAGGGTGGATTTGCCTGCCCCGGCACGCCTACAAGCAAGGACGCACCATGTCCAATGGGCACGCCCCGCCTAGCCTCCCGCACCCCTCCTTGGTTTTAAAGCGAAACAACGGCGGTGCAGGAATATTAACCTGCTGTCCATCGCCTTCGGCGCTTGCCTACGGCTTAGGACCGACTAACCCTACGCCGAACAACGTTGCGTAGGAAACCTTGGGCTTTCGGTGTCAGGGATTCTCACCCTGATTTACGCTACTCATTCCGGGATTCTCACTTCCCCGCGCTCCAGCAAGCCTCGCGACTTGCCTTCTTCGCCCGAGGAACGCTCCCCTACCATGCCCAGGTACTGATACCTGTACATCCACGGCTTCGGCGACAGACTTGAGCCCCGTTACATTTTCCGCGCAGGATCCCTCGACCAGTGAGCTATTACGCACTCTTTAAAGGGTGGCTGCTTCTAAGCCAACCTCCTGGCTGTTTTGGGAACCCTACCTCGTTTCCCACTTAGTCTGCGCTTGGGGGCCTTAGCCGGTGGTCTGGGCTGTTTCCCTTTTGACAATCGCACTTATCTGTGACTGTCTCACTCCCGGGTATCGGTAGAACGGCATTGGTGGTTTGATTGAGTTTGGTAAGCTCACGCCCCCTAGCCCATTCAGTGCCCTACCTCCGTCCTCCTAGTTCCCGAGGCTGCACCTAAATGCATTTCGGGGAGAACCAGCTATTTCCGAGTTCGATTAGCATTTCACCTCTACCCACAGCTCATCCCAGGCTTTTGTACTAGCCACGAGTTCGATCCTTCAGTTCGCGTTAACGAACCTTCAATCTGGCCATGGGTAGCTCACTCGGTTTCGGGTCTACTACATGGAACTGGTCGCCCTGTTCAGACTCGCTTTCGCTGCGGCTCCGGAACTACAGTCCCTTAACCTCGCTCCATACAGTAAGTCCCCGGATCATTCTTCAATAGGCACGCCGTCATCCGCAAAAGCGGACTCCGACCTTCTGTAGGCTTACGGTTTCAGGTCTATTTCACTCCCCGCCAGGGGTTCTTTTCACCTTTCCCTCACGGTACTGGTGCGCTATCGGTGACCAAGGGTATTTAGCCTTGGAGGGTGGTCCCCCCAACTTCCCACAGGGTTTCACGTGCCCCATGGTACTTAGGATCAGCCTCGGGAGTTCCATCCCTTTCGCCTACCGGGCTGTCACCGTCTGCGGCGGCCCTTCCCAGGGTCCTTCGGCTAGAGATGAAATTTGTAACTCCCCGGAGCCTGATGAGGCGGCCCCAGAGGCGTCCTGTAACCCCGCAACGACATAGGCCCTCATGCCGTTAGGTCGCTGCGGTTTGGGCTGTTCCCCGTTCGTTCGCCACTACTAAGGGAATCTCGGTTGATTTCTTTTCCTCGGGGTACTTAGATGTTTCAGTTCCCCCACTTACCTCCCGCAATGCGGGTGGACCGACTCAACGCCGGAACAGGTTACCCAATTCGGAGATCCCCGACTACGCCTGTTAGACGGCTCATCGAGGCTTTTCGCAGCCTTACCGCGTCCTTCTTCGGCCCTTGGTCCCAAGGCATCCACCGTAAGCCCTTTAAAATTTGACCCACGCTAGGAACTTCAAATTCCTAAGACTCGGTTCTTACAGTTCAAATTTCCTATTCAGTTGTTAAGGGCACCAACCGAGCGCTGCCTCAACGGCGCTTTTGCCGGTGGCAGGGAACCCTCGCTGGAAGGCTCCCGCATCTCAGTCAGTGGGCAAACACTATATCCCCTGCCGCCCCAGTCGTCAAGGGCAAAGGAGCGCTTTTTCGTCGAGGACTCTGGTTCCGACTTCCACCGGAATGACGGAGAGAAGGGCGAGAAATGACGGAGGAGGGAGAAACCGGAATGAAATGAGTGGAAAGGGAGATCAGCGCCCCACGAAGGGAGGCATGCCCCGGTTCTTGTCCAGGAACCACTGCACCGCGATCTTGTGGTCCTCGGTGCGGCGGACGTGTTCCTGGGCCGCGGACGCCAACTCCAGCGCCTCGTGGAAGGTCAGATCCATGCTCTCGTGCACCAGGTACTTGGTCAGCGAATGGGCGACCGTGGGACCACGGGCGATCCGGGTTGCCAGTTCCATAGACCCTTCCATCAGCTGGTCGTCGGGGAAGCACTTGCTGGCCAGACCGATGCGCACGGCGTCCTCGCCACCCATCCAGTCCCCGGTGTACTGGAGAAGCAGGGTGTTGCTCGTGCCGATCAGCTTGGGCAACTGCCAGCAGCTGCCGTCTCCGGGTATCAGGCCATTCAGCACAAAACGCTCGGACAGGCGCCCGCTGTCGCCGACAACCCGGATGTCGCAGGACAGGGCCAGACCACAGCCGACCCCGGCCGCCGGGCCGTTGACCACCGCGATGGACGGCTTTTGCAGGTCGTGGATGCGGAGCGGCACGAAGTTGACCCGGGGACCGCTCTCCGGGTTTCGCTGGCGCCCCTTCATGTACTCCATTTTGCCCCAGGTCAGGGGTTCCGGCTCCGCCTGCCCTTCGCGCTCTTCGATGCGCTGGCGGAAACCGCGCACGTTGGCGCCGGAGCAGAAGGACGGTTCCGTGCCGGTGAGCAGCAGCACGCGCTCCTCCGGGTTGTTTTCGAACTCGTCGAGCCGCTCGAACATCTCGGCGGCCATGTCGGGACCAAGCGCGTTGCGCGTGGGCGGGTCGTGCATGGTCATCACCAGCACGCCGTCCACGACTTCGGTCTTGATGAACTCGTAAGCCATATCAAACGCCTCACTGTGCCCCGGAAAACGCCGGGGCGAACGGATTGACCTGCATTCTACCCAATGGTTCGGACATGCGGCAAAACGCGGTTTGCCAACCGGCCGGGCATATCCTAAAATCCGGTCAGTTCGCCATCCGCAGATACGAGGCCGGGCCCGGCCAGATAACGAGGAGCCACGCCATGCAATCCGGCACCATAGTCAACCTGCACATCGCCCGCGTGAAGGGCACCCCGTCGGACCCGGTGGAAGAGGCACGAGCCATTTCGGCCGAAGGCATAGAGGGAGACCGCAGCCGAAACCCGCGCAACCTCCGGCAAGTCCTGGTGATGGACAAGGAAACGCTCGATCATTACGGACTCGAGCCGGGTCAGATAAAGGAAAACATCACGGTAACCGGCATGGACCTCTCGGTAGCTCGTCAGGGTCACGTCTTTTTCATCGGCGACCCGGATAATCACGTCACGCTGGAGGTGACCGGCGATTGCGAGCCTTGCCAGAAAATGGATGCTCTCATTCCCGGCCTGCAAAAGGAGATTTTTGGCAAGCGCGGCATATTGACCGTCGTATTGCAAGGCGGGGATATCAAAATCGGAGATTCCATCCGATTGGAACCGTAAGCTGCGCCCCACGATAGGGGACGCGGCGCTCATAACCAGGATTTTTCTCCCGGCATCGGGAGCAGGCCCACCTATGCCATTGCGATTGGCGTTTGGCAGTGGCCCAGAATGCCAGATTCGAGCTGCACTCGATAATCAGCAGCGCAGGGTTGTAACGCGGCGAGCTTGGCGCTCAAGAACGGAGCATAAAGATGCGATTGATATCCGCCCTACCAAATTCGAGATTCCGTCTCATAGCGATCGCGGCGGCCTTGGTCCTGCCCGCGCTGGCCTTCATCGCGTGGCCCCACGTTGCGCACGCATCGGGCGTTGATAGCGAAACGCAGTTTGTCCTGAATACCTTCGCGTTCCTGATCTGGGGCGCCCTGGTGATGTGGATGTGCGCTGGGTTCACCATGCTGGAAGCCGGCTCGGTGCGCACCAAGAACGCATCCATGATCTGCCTGAAGAACATCGGCATCTACTCCATCGCCGGGCTGGCCTTTTTCTTCATCGGCTACAACCTGATGTACAACAACGTGCAGACGGTCATCGGCACCGTTGTGTGGCCGCTGTACGGCCCGTCGGCCGATGAGATCGCCCTGCTGGGCGGGGACGAATCGGCGCTGGCGGCGGTGATCGACAACGGCTATTCGGTGATGTCCGACTGGTTCTTCCAGATGGTCTTCGTGGCCACCACCGCCTCGATCATCTCCGGCGCGATGGCCGAGCGCGTGAAGATGTGGAGCTTCTTCCTGTTCACCCTCCTGATCACGGCGTTCATCTATCCGATAGTGGGCGCGTGGACCTGGGGCGGCGGTTGGCTGGATGACATGGGGTTCCAGGACTTCGCCGGTTCCACCATCGTGCACAGCACCGGAGGTTGGGCGGCGTTGGCCGGCATCCTGGTGGTCGGGCCGAGGCTGGGCAAGTTTCGAGAAAACGGCTCGGTGCGCGCGACTCCGCCGTCGAACGTGGTGCTGGTGACCCTGGGCGTGTTCATCCTGTGGCTGGGCTGGTTCGGTTTCAACGGCGGTTCTCAGTTGGCGTTGGGAACGGCCGCCGACGCCGTGGCGATGAGCGTTGTGCTGATCAACACCAACCTGGCAGCCGCTGCCGGAGTGATAACCGCGCTGTCCGTTTCGCGCCTGTTCTTCGGACGGATCGACCTGATGGTCGGCCTGAACGGCGGCCTCGCCGGATTGGTCTCTATCACTGCCGGACCAGATTTCGTCACGCACATCTGGGCGGTGCTGATCGGCATCATTGGAGCGCTGATCTGCACCGGCGGCATCAAGTTTCTGGAAATGGTCAAAGTCGACGACGTGGTGGGCGCGGTACCGGTTCACCTGTTCGCCGGCGTCTGGGGAACCATTGCGGCGTGCATCGCCGCTGGCGGGAACATAGTGACGCAATTGGTGGGGATACTCTCGATCGGCGTGTTCGTATTCGGCCTTTCCTGGGTGGTATGGTTCGCCATCTCGAAGACCATCGGCCTGCGCGTCACCGAAAGCACAGAGCGCATCGGCCAGGACGCGGCGGAGCTGGGCATGGAGTCGTACCCCGAGTTCGTGCTCATGCCGGAACTAGACGACGATTAGGCGTCGCCGAAGTTTTGCAACAAGATCGGGGGCCAGTTTTGAGCTGGCCCCCAATTGGATTCTCGCCGCTGTGGCGAATGAGTAACTATCGCACCAGCGTGCCGCGGATCGCCTCCCCCACGTCGCCTACCTGGGTCACGTCCTGCCACTGGCGGACCGCGTCGTCCACGCGATCTTCGGGGAGGACCAGGCCCACGTTGTCTCGGAACTTGCCGGCGATGTTCTCCATGCCCCAAGGGTTGGCCTGGCTGCCCAGGATGGAGCCGCGAGGCGTCTCGTGCTCCAGGACGCGGCCGTCTTTCAGGGTGACGCGGATGGGCACGCCTTTGGAGACGGTGCCGCCTCCCTTTTCGAACTTGGACTGGACGCGGATGTTGACCCGTTCCATCATGTCCGTCACGTCAGGGTCGACGATCTTGTCATCGGTGAACGTGTCGATGGCAACTTCACCGTCAACCAGGGCGGCCGCCATGTTGTACTTGGCGCTGAACTTGCCTTTCAGGTCGGTTTCCGGTTCCTCGTAGAGCATTACCGTCGAGGCGTAGGACTGTACGATCTCCGCATTGGCCACGTCCTCATAACCGAACTCGTACTCCCGCATGAGGCCGAACACGCTGTCCAGCATGGCGTGGTTGCCGCCGCAAGACGGGTACTTCTTGATCATCAGCGCGTCCTGCACCCGGAAGGGCTTGCCCAGCTTATCGGCGGCGGCTTCGAGGTCGGTGTGCTCATCGCCGATCACGGTTGAGGTGAAGCCCACCGGATGCTCCAGGATCTGGTCGCCGGCGGTGAAGCCACGCTGGGCGAGTTGCGCCGCCATGACACCGTCGCGGCAGGTCATGCCCGCGTGCAGCGGCTTGGTCATGGTGCCAAAGTTGTGGATGACGCCACCCGCCATGGAGCCGGCCATGCCCAGCGCCATGGTGGTCTGCTCTGCGTCCAGCTTGAGCAACTTGGCGCAGGCCGCCGCCGCTGCCAGGCGACCTAGAATAGCCGTGCTGTGGAAACCCCGGTGCATCTGCTGGGTGTGGTAGTGCGTGGCGTAGTCCACAGCCAGGCCCACCTCGCAGCCCACCACGTAGGCTTCCATCAGGTCACGGCCGGTGGCGCCTATGGTCTCGCCCAGGGCCAGTAGTGCGGGGAAGATGGCGACCGTAGGATGGCCGAAACCGCCGAAGTCATCATAGTCCAGGGCGTGCCCCATGGTGCCGTTTACCAGGGCGGCGTTCACCGCAGAGGTGCGCTCGCCCGTGGCCAGGATGGTCGCCTCTTCGTTGCCGCCGAGGTCTCCGGCGTAGTTGCGGATGATGTCGCCCACCTTCTGGGTGGAGCCGGCCAGGATGACCCCGACCAGGTCAAAGCAGGACTCGTTGGCCACCCGGATGGCGTCGGGTGGGATGTCCTCATACGTCGTTTCCACGATCCACTTTGCCACCATTTCAGTTGCGCCCATGGTGCATATCCTCCTGTGTTTGTTGTCGTATCCCGTGCTTTCGGACATCCGTTGGCGCGATTATAGCAGCGAAGGAGTGCTACAATCGGCGTTGCCGCGTAACGTGTGACCCGCAGCCCATGTGCCGAGGAGGTGGATGTGTCTCGTCCCAACCATACGCTCAATCTGATCCTCGCTATCCTGGTCACCATTTTCTGTTGCCTGCCACTGGGAATCGTGGCCATAGTTTTCTCGGCAATCGGGATGTCCCGGGAAGGCAGCGGCGATTACGCAGGCGCGGATTCGGCGGCAAGAACGGCACGCACGTGTATCTGGGTCTCGGTTGCGATCAGTCTGGCGATCATCGTCATATACATCCTAATCGCCCTCGTGTTTGGCTTGGGGATCTTCTTCCTGTGATCGTCTCCCTCGGTCGGATGACACTGACCAAGGGCAGAGGGTCGCCTCGACCGTCACACCTGGGCCTGGTGTTCTGGTCGACGCTGGCGGCACTGGCCGCCGCAGGCGCGGCCACGGTGTATTTGGTAGATCCACGGGTTACGGGCAACTATCCGCCATGCCTGTTTCTGTATTTCACGGGCTGCTACTGTCCCGGATGCGGAACGCTGCGGGCACTGCATCGGTTGATGCACGGCGACCCGGGCGGAGCCCTGGGCTACAACGCACTGACCGTCGCGTTCTTGCCATTTTTGGCCCTCGGCGCTGGCGACCGCGTCACTTGGTTGTGCGGCCGGACACTGTTGCCAACGCCGGCAATACCATCGCAAGTGGCCTGGGGAATATTGGCCGCCATCGTCGCGTTCTGGGCGCTTCGCAACGTTCCCCTGTATCCCCTCACGGTGCTGGCCCCGTAGCCGAAACGCCGAACCCCTCACGAACACCCAGCTTGTCATCTCGGGCGGCACTCCGACGCGGCGGTTTTTCTCTCGTGGTAGCGTTCGTTGCCCCAACGAGATTGCTGCCCTCGCATCGCGTGCGGGGTCGCAATGGCGGTTCCAGCGTTACTCGCGTCAGTGCCGCACCGCGGTTGCCCGGATTCCGGGGGTCTGCTAGACTCCGCGCGTCGCCAGGGAAGGCCCGTCGGCGTCACATACTGACCACGACCCCGCGTACCAGGAGTTACGGCTGATGATTTACGAAGTTCGCACTTACGATCTCAAGCCTGGAGGAGTGCCCATTTTCGAGGATGCCTTCGAGAAGGCGCTGCCCCACCGGGAGAAGTACTCCAAGCTGGCCGCATTCTTCCACACCGAGATCGGCCCCCTGAACCAGGTGATCCACATCTGGCCCTACGAGAGCCTGGACGAGCGCAACGAAGTCCGCGCTGAGGCCGGTAAAGACCCGAACTGGCCGCCGGACAGCCAGGGCACCATCCTGCACATGGAGTCGGAGATTTATTATCCGGCGCCCTTCATGCGGCCCATGGGCGGCGGACAGAAGCAGGGCAACGTCTACGAGATGCGCATATACGAGTACCAGAACGGCGCCATGCCCAAAGTGTTGGACATCTGGTCTGCGGCCATCGAGCATCGCGAAAAGTTCTCGCCTCTGGCCGCCGGCCTGTACAGCGACATCGGCGGGCTGAACAAGTGGGTCCACATCTGGCCGTACGAGGACCTGGCCCAGCGCGACAAGATCCGCGCCGAAGCGTCCGCCACGCCGCACTGGCCCCCTCCGACGCGAGAGTTCCTGGTCAACCAGCAGACCAAGGTGCTGGTACCCGCCAGCTTCTCTCCTCACGCATAGGGTCGGTTACAACCGCAACTGGAGCAGGGGCGAATGAACATTCGCCCCTGCGTTATAATAACGACCCGGGTGTTTTACCCAGGACCCGTTCACTCCCGAGGATGGTTTTATGAATATCGGCATCGCAATGTTCGTCACCCAGTCGTCCATCGACATCGCCGAGCTGGCCCAGGCCTGCGAGGCCCATGGTTTCGAGTCGTTGTGGGTGCCGGAGCATCCGGCGATACCGGCCGGCCCCAAGACACCGTGGCCCGGATCCCCTGACGGCGTCATCCCGCAGATGTACTACGAGTGTGTGGACCCCTTCGTGGCGTTGGGTCGCGCTTCGGCGGTGACGTCGACGCTCAAACTGGGTACAGGGATCTGCCTGGTGCCCGAGCGCAATCCCATCCTGCTGGCCAAGGAAATTGCGACGCTGGACTATTTGAGCAACGGGCGGTTCCTCTTCGGCATCGGCACCGGCTGGCTGCGCGAGGAAACCGAGCTCTTCGGCATCGAGTTTTCGCAGCGGATCGGCTACACGCGGGAGTCCATCGAAGCCATGAAGGAACTGTGGACCAAGGAGACGGGCGAGTATCACGGCCGGCACATCGACTTCCCGCCGATCTATTCCTCCCCCAAGCCGGTGCAGAAACCGCATCCCCCGGTGCTCATCGGCGGAAACGCCCCCAACGTGGCCCGCCGCGTGGTCGCCTGGGGCGACGGCTGGATGCCCAATCGAATTTCGCCGGACCGACTAAAAACAAGGCGAGAAGAAATAGTGCGCCTGGCCCAGGAAGCCGGCCGCGACCCGCACGAGATCGAGGTGTCGGTGTTCGGCCAACCCGCCGACCCGGAGATACTGAAGGCCTACGAAGAAGCCGGGGCGACTCGCGCTATGGTCTTCGCCGATAGCGCCCCTCGAGACCAAGCGCTCCGCCAGATTGACGACTTCGCCAGCAGGCTGCTGGCGTGACGCGCCCCCCAACATCCCATAGGTACGAGCAAGTCACCAATAATGCTTCCTGACGACGCCAGCATCCTGTCCCTGCGGGACGCCAACCAGCGCTTCTACGACGCCTTCGGGTCCTTGGACATGGCCCAGATGGACGCGGTATGGGAGCAGTCTGACCGGGCGCTATGCGTCCATCCCGGCTGGCAGCCGATAGTGGGCTGGCCGGAAATACGGCGGTCGTGGCAAGGCATTTTCAACGGCGCGGCGTTGATGCACTTCAACATTCATTACGTAAACATCGCCCTGGAAGGCAACTGCGGTTTCGTTACCTGCATCGAGAGCATCACCAGCGTGGTCGAAGGGCAGGCCCAGGGATTCGGCGTCCTGGCCACGAATATTTTTGTGCGATCCGGCGGTGACTGGCTGGTGATAGCTCACCACGCCTCTCCGCGTCTCTGAAATTAATCGACATTCGTGATGGGGACGGCGCGCCGCCTTTGTGCGCGGTCCGCCCACAAGGTTGTCGAACGCTTTGCCTGATCCCCGAAATTTGGAGGGAATCATGTCATATTCCCCACCTGCGGTCGTCGACATGTCCGCGACGGACCGCAACCTGTGGCAGGCCATCGTGGCAGAGGCCATCGCCAATCTGACATACACCGCCTATGCTCGCCAGGCTCGCGATGAAGGGTATCCAGAGGTTGCCGAGGTCTTCGAGGAAGTCGCCCGCGCCGAAACCAGGCACGGCCTGGAATACCTCGCCATATCGGGCGCGGTCGACAGTACAGCGGTAAACCTCGCTAACGTAATTGCCGGCGAAACCCGGGAGTACACGCGCACCTACCCGCGCATGATCAACGACGCAATGCGGGACGGTCGCACCGACGCTTTTGACGTACTGACTGCCGCGATGGAGGAAGAAAAGGAGCACCAAATCGCCTTTTCGGATGCCCTGGCTTTGCTGCAAATCAAAAGCGCCAGCGACGTACCCGCCGAGCCCGATTTCTTGATCCCAACCCCGTCACCTGCGGCAACCGACGCGGAACTCCTGGAAACTTCCCCCGAGAGGCCGGCGCTGCCCATCGACCTGCAAACCTACGTTGACGCTGCCCTAGCGCTGGACAAAGAACCGTTCCACGTCGCCAACCTGGGCCGACTGCGGGAGGTTGTGTTCGGCGCACAGGACGGGATCATCAGCACGCTGGCCGTAACCACGTCACTGGCAATCGCCGTGGGCACTGCCGGAACCGTCCTGGTGGCCGGGTTCGCCACCGCTGCCGCCGGCATGATCAGCATGGCAGCCGGCGCGTACCTGGGCTCCCGCGCCGAGGAAGACGTTCGAGAAGCGGCAATCGCCAAGCAGGTCCGCGAACTGGAGGAGCGCCCGGCGGAACAGCTGGCGGAACTGGTCATCCTGTTCCAGCGAGAAGGCAAGACCTACGAGGAGGCTGTCCACCTGGCAAACGAAATCGCCAGCAACCAAAACCTGTGGTTGAATACCCTTCTCGAAAAGAAGCTGGGCATCAGCCCGGACATCGGCGGCAGCCCGCTGAAGGACGCGCTGGCGATGTGCGTTTCCTTCGGTGGCTCGGCGATAATCCCGATCATCCCCTTCCTGTTCCTGGCCGTGAGCCCGCTTGCCATCGGCCTGTCGGTGGCCCTGTCGTTGGCCGGCCTGTTCATCATGGGATTGGCGAAAGGCCGGGTGGTGAGCAAATCGCCCATCCTGCAGGGGCTGGAGATATTGGGAATAGGAGCGGCCTCGGCCGCGTTGGGATACGGCCTGGGCGAACTGCTGCCGAGGGTGTTAGGATTCTAGCCACGGTGGACCTGCGCCAACAGGAGGGACAACATGGTGTTCTACAGAGGCAACCTGAAAAACCGCACCCATCCCGGCAGTCCTTACCCACCTACCGACGAGGCATACATCCGGGAACTGGATGAGTGCGTCCGGGAAGCCGCCGCGCCTTTCGGCGGCATTGAGGTTCTGGACGAGAAGTTCCGCTTGTACCAAATAGCCGCAAAGCTGCTGGACAAAGCTACTCCCGCCCTGCGCAAGCAGTACTCAGATCAATGGGTTTCGATGGATGAAAAGGGAACGCTGACGGTGGCTTTCACCATCGAGGAACTGATTGAAAAAATGGCAAATCAGGGCCTCCACAGTGGAGATTATCCCTGCGTATTTTTGCGTTCCCAGCATCAGAAGTGGACATTTTGATCATCGGCCGTTTCGGAAACCGCGAACAGCCCTTGGTTGACGCAACTCTGGTGTTTCCAAGGTATATGACCGAAACGAACCTCCGCTTTCTGGCGGATACCGGCTCGGACACCACCCTAATCCACCCTGCCGATTTAAAGCGCGCTGGGATCCCGACCAGTCAGTTGACGCCTGGGACAGGAACCGGGGGAGTTGGCGGTCAGTCCGCCACTTGGGCGGAACCGGCGATAATCCGCTTTTTCGATCAAGATGGCTTTGGTCGATATGACTACCGGCTCGACGTCGAAATTGCCCAGCCAACCGAACACAATCGTAACTTCCCGTCGTTGTTGGGCATGGACATCCTCGGCTGTTGGTACACCGAGTGCGACCCAACCAACGATCTGCTGCGCTTCACCGTGCGGCGAACGCTGTAGTACCGCAGTTCTAGGAGAACCGGCCCAACAAGCCCTTCACGGCCTTGAGGAAATCAGGCGGGTTGTCGCCCTGTACAAGGTGGCCGGCGTTTTCAACGGTCACTGTCGTGCAGTCGGGATGCTCTTCCGCCATCCGCATCATAGTCTCATCCGCGAAAATGTCGCTGCGAGCGCCCCGCACCACCAGGGCGGGACAGTCGATCTTGCGCCAGCCGGCCCAAAGCTGTTCGGACGTCCACGCGGGGGCGCGGAAGCCGCGGCGGCGAATCACCTTGTCATACTTCCAGGTCCACTTCCCGTCCTCGCGCTGGCGGATGCTGTACTTCAACGCGCCCAGGGTCTGTTCCCGGGAGCGGCCGGTGTATTCCATGACGCGCGCGGCGAACTCCTCGAGGGTGTCCAGTTCGTCGGGCAGTTCGCGGAACCGCTGGATGCGGTCCGAGCCGCGTCGCTGGGTTTCGGGCCCGGTGTCAACGATGGTCAACGACTTCAGTGTCCCGGGCCGCCCCGACGCCCAGGCGAGACTGTTGCGCCCCCCCATGGAATGGCCGATCAGATGGAAGTCCTTCAGCCCCATGGCGGACACCAACGCCTCTACGTCACTCACGTAGGCGTCCGTGGAATAGTCCTCGTCGGGTGACCAGTCACTGTCGCCATGGCCGCGCTGGTCCACGGCGATAACATGGTAGTCGACAGACAGAGGCAGGCCGATGAAGTCCCAGCTGTGGGCCTGCTGCTGGATCCCGTGCAGCATCATTATCGTCGGCGAACCCGGATCGCCCCATTCCAGGTAGTGAAGGTTGAGGCCATTGACCTTGACGTACCGGTCAACCGGCTCGTTCTCCGCCGTAAAGGGAACTCCCATCTGCCTTGCAGCGTCGTGCAGCGACAGCCCCAGGGAATGTGACGCCATCTTGAGTACCTCCAACCGTAAACGTGGCCGCCATGTTACCACGACTAACCGTTATCCTCTGCCTGGCGCTCCAGGATACCCCGTATGGTGAACATGCGCTGGAAGAGGGTGAAACAGGACACAGCGGCGATCACCCACAGCACCCACACCATGATCGGGGCGGGGGCCAACCCTTCGACGATCAGTCCGATACCCAGGATCGCCACGCGCTCGGTTCGGGTCATGATGCCCGAGCGCGTGAATGCGCCGAGGCCCTCGCCGCGGGCGCGCAGGTAGGAGACACCCTGCGAAAACACCAAGCCCATCAGGACCGACAGCATGCTGAGGATCATAACCGGGTGGGACAGGTCGCCCAGCAGGTAGTACAGCCCCAACCCTACAAACAGCGCAGCCTCGCCCAATCGATCAAAAACGGAATCCAGCAGCGCCCCAAAGGGTGACGCTCGGCCGGTGAGACGGGCCAGTCCTCCGTCGAACAAGTCCAGGATGCTTCCCACCAGGAACACGATGCCACCGTACAGAGGCCATCCCAACGCTACCAGCGCCGCGCCTACCACACACACCGCGAAACCGAAGATGGTGATCACGTTGGGGGTTAATCCAACAGCATGGAGCGCCCGGGCTCCGGGCAACTCGACGTAGCGCAGCATTGCCGCGCGCAGTTCCTCTCTACCGGGCATTGCCACCGTGGTTGGCCTCCTCCATGCAATGTTGGTAATAGTCCTCGACTTCCGAGGCGACCCGCTGCCAGCGGTGATGTTGCGCTACCTGTTTTCCTGCGTTGGACAATCGCCCAGCGAGCCCGGCATTGTCGATCATCCTGGCTATGGCAGCGGCGATGGCGGCTGGGTCACGGGGCGGGGCCAGCAATCCATTGCATTCGTGGGTCACCACGTCACGATAGCCGGCGATGTTTGACGCGACCACCGCGGCCCCGCCGGCCATGGCTTCCAGAAGCACTATGCCGAAGCTCTCCCCGCCGATGGCGGGGCTGCAAAAGACGTCCGCGCTGGCGTAATAGCGCGGAAGCTCTTCGTCGGACACGGGGCCGGTCAGTCTCACCATATCGCGGTCGACCCGGCTGATTGCGCCTATCCACGCCTCACAGGCCCGATCCGGTTCGCCGGGCCCTACAACGACCAGCCGTAAGTCGCGTCGACTTTCGAGCAAAAGGGCGAAGGCTTCCAGAAGATAGCGCAGGCCCTTGCGCTCATCCTTGCGCCCTACGAACAGGATGTTTTTTCTGTCGTCCCGCAGCTCGGGGAGCGGGTTGGCGCTGGCGAAGCGCTGGAAATTTATGCCGTTGGGGATCACGCGATATTGGCGCTGCGGAAAATGCGGAGCGACAAAGGTTCGCGCCGCCTCGGAAACGGCGATGCGTCCGTGCAGGCGCCGGTGCCAGGTGCGGAGGGCGTACCGTGACCAGCGGTATAACTGCTGCCCGTCTGAGAATGCGTGGAAGGTGCCCACGTTCACCGCGTTGGAATGCTGCAGAACCATCAGTGGCAACAGCGGAGCCAGCGGTTCATGCACATGCACCAGGTCGAATCGTTCCCGGGCCATAAGTTGTCTGACGCGCGGCCACAACCACCACGAAAGAGTGACCCGGGCCGTGGAACCGCCAGCGGACAGGGGAACGGACCGACCCATCGGGATGAAGTTGCCGTGCGCGCCGCATTGGTCAGGGGCAGATACGAGCGTACCCGGCGCGATTACGGTCACCTCGTGCCCGCGCAGTCGCAGTTCGGCGGACAGCTGGGTGACGTGGACGTTAACACCACCGGGCCACGAGAAGTCGTAAGGGGAGACCATGGCTATTTTCATAGCCCGCTCCCCTCAGTCGCACCCGGACCTGGAATGCACGAACGTGGCGCCGGTTATTCTTCTCCGTCGCCGTGCTTGACCTTCACGCTGGCCACCGTCGGCTCGGCGATAAATGCCTCGACCATGTCGTGCGCCTCGGCGTCGGAATACTGGACCGGCGGGCTCTTCATGAAGTAGGCGGAAGGGGCGTACACCGCGCCGCCTTGACCGCGGTCCAGGGCCAGCTTGGCGCAGCGAATGGCGTCCACCACGACGCCGGCGGAGTTCGGGCTGTCCCATACCTCCAGCTTGACCTCCATTTTCACCGGAGCGCCGCCGAAGACCTTGCCGTCGATGTGGATGTAGCACCACTTCCGGTCCTGCAGCCACGGCACGTGGTCGCTGGGCCCGATGTGGATGGTGTCTGCGTCGGGCTCCTCCTGCATCTGGCTGGTGACGGAGCCGGTCTTGGAGATCTTCTTGGAAACCAGGCGCTCGCGTTCCAGCATGTTGAGGAAGTCGGTATTCCCGCCGAAGTTCAACTGGTAGGTGTTGTCAATTTCGGCGCCGCGATTTTCCATCAGGCGCGTGAGCACGCGGTGAACGATGGTCGCGCCGACCTGGGATTTTATGTCATCCCCGATGATGGGCACGCCCCGTTCCTCGAAACGGTTGCGCCAGTACTCCTCGCGAGCGATGAAAACGGGGATGCAGTTGATCATGGCGCAGCGGGCGTCGAGGATCTGCTCGACGTACCACTTGGTCGCCATCTCGCTGCCCACGGGCAGGTAGTTAATCACGACGTCGACTTCGCGTTCGCGCAGGATACCCGAAATATCGGCGGTGCTGTGCTCTGACTTGACCACAAGGTCGGACAGATAACGGCCGATCCCGTCATGGGTCATGCCCCGTTCGACTGGCACCCCGAGATGGGGAACCTCGGCGAACTTGATGGTGTTGTTAGGCTCCGTGAAGATGGCTTCCGACAGATCTTTGCCGACTTTATTGCGGTCGATGTCGAAAGCGGCAACGACTTCAATATCCTCGATACGGTAATCTCCGACGCGATTGTGCATCACGCCGGGGATGGGATCGTCGTCCGGCACCTCAACGTACTTGTGGATGCCCTGAACCAGCGAAGACGCGCAGTTGCCCACGCCGATAATGGCAACCTTAATCTTGCCCAATTGTGTACTCCTTGCGGCCTGCCCCGGCACAAACATCCCTGAAAACCGGGACTGGAAATTATCGAGGCCAACCTGCATCAATCTGGCGAATAGTCTAACACACGCGGCATTTCAATGCCTTTCGGAGACCGCTAATCGACGGTTGCCGCCGATGGGCGACGTGAATCGATCAGCCTGCAAACGCTAATTTTCGGCGAAAAAGCGGAAGATCGCGGTCTCGTCGTCGTGGCGGAACCTGCCGCCGCGGAACCGGATGTCGCGCCCCTGTTCGATGTGCTGATCGACCAGTTCCTTGACGCGCCCCGACGCCTCCTCGGCGCTGGCGGAATCGCGCACGATCTCCATCAGCTCTTCCCCGAGCAGGTTGTCGCTCACGCCGTCGGTGCAGCAGACCAGGCGGTCTGCGGGCGACAGGTCCACGGAGGTCTGAAACACCGACAGGGCCGATTCGGCGCCTATAGCCTTGGAGACCCCCAGACGGATCAGTCCGCCCATGCGGCCGCTGTATTGCTCGTAGCCGTCCGGGCGGATCACGTAGATAGGGCTGTCGCCGGCCGAGATGATGTGCAACTGGCCATCCAGATAGAGAGCGGCCGAGGCGGTGGTCAGCAAAAACCGTCCCCCGCCGACCTGGTGGAACTCGGCGTTCTGCTCGTCAAGAATGGCGACAATGTCGTCCGGGCCGGTTATGGTTGCGGCGTTGAGGGCGTCGGCCACGGAACCGCTGGCTTCGTCGCCGCCGTGGCCAGTTACGCCGTCCAGCACCACGTCAAGAAAGTTCCCGTCGCCCAGGTCCCGCGTCAGGTAGTTGTCCTCGCCGTGGGCGGCGTTATCGTGAATGATTGCCAACGAACTGGTGAACATGGTTCCTGCACCCTCGCAAGGAGTTGGTTAGCGGCGGATCAGCCGGCCAGTGCGGCCAGCTCGGTATTCGCGTCGAATCGATAACGGGTCCAGTGGTCCTCGGAGAGCCGGTTCAGCGCGGTACGCCACGCTTCCAAAGCAGCCTGCCGGTCAGCCATCTGGTCGTTTCGGATGGTAATCAGGCGCAGGCATTCGCGCAAGTCCGCTGTGAAATCGGACACGGACGTGTACCCACGCTGCCGGATTTTCCCCAGGCACGCCGTCGTGGCCTCCCGCAGCGCATCGTCAACCGACACGAATGCGCCAGTCAGGCTGTCGCATTCGTCTTCAATGGATATCACCGGCCGCTGGTTGTAAGGGTCGAAATACCCGGCAGCGTCGGTGGGGGGCAAGTCCGGCGCGAGGTAGAACTTCACCATTTCGACGTAGAAATCGTGAACATCCTGGGGGCCGCGGTTCCCCTGGCTGCGGTCGACGCCGTGTCCGACCAGCGCAGTGGCATCGATCAGCGAGATCCGGCCGGTACCCGGGGAGTAGAAAACGTTGTGCGGGCCGAGATCGAGCAGCGCATAGCCGGCGTTGGCGTAGATTTCCTGCGCTTCCAGCAATTGCTCCTGGATCGGCCAACCGTCGACCCCGTCGGGCAGCGCCAGGGGATACAGCGCGAAGAGGTTCTGGCCCAGACCGATGGGCACCCGCATGATGCGGCTCCTGGGGTCTCCCACCAGCGGTATGCCGGCGGCGCGTTCCTCAACCCGGACCGAGTACGGTTGTCCCAAGTCCTCTCCGAAATACTCGTCGTGCAAGCCAACCTCGGTAACACCGATGACTCGGGGAACTGCATCGCAATATTGGCCAGCCCGTTCGTAGGCTTCCAGGGCCCGAGCGGTGCGTTCCTCGACCGGGCCGTGCATCTGGCGGCTGACGGTTTGCGGTGACGGCCGCTTGAGCACAACGGATTCACCCGTTTCCCGGTCTACTGCGGCGCGCACATCGTAATCAGCGCCGCTGCCGAGAGGGCCGACCAGTTCGAAGCGATCCAGCGTGACAGTTTCCATGATCAAGTTCCGGGGCTATTTGTGCCCGCTCAGAATGGTAATCCAGTCTTCCTTCTGCCTGATTTCGCTGATTGCCAATCCGGCCTCGTTGATCGCCGATGCTGCCTCGTCGTGCTGATCCACAATGATGCCGGAGGTGATGAACACGCCACCATCGGCGAGAAGGTCGGGAATCGCCGGAGAAACCAACCGGATGCCGCGGGCGCTGATGTTGGCCACCGCGATATCATAGTGCATCCCCCGCGTGGCGGCGTTGGGGATGCTGCCCGATTGAGCGTTGACGAGGTCGGCAATGCCGGTGCGTCGGAAGTTGCGTTGGGCGGCGCGTACCGCGTGCCCGTCAATGTCCACCGCGGTGATGTGGCCCGCGCCCAGCTTGGCGGCAGCGATGGTCAGGATGCCCGAGCCGGTGCCGACGTCCAAAACGTTGCAGCCGACGCGAACCATCTCTTCCAGGGCTTCCAGGCAGGAATAGGTCGTTGGGTGATAGCCAGTGCCGAAAGCCAGTCCCGGGTCCAGTTCCACCAGGACGTCGCCGGACTGGGCTTCGTAGTCGATCCACGAGGGCTTGATCACCAGGTTTTGCCCAACCCGCAGCAGCGTGAAGTGCTGCTTCCAGTTGTCGCGCCAGTCTTCATTGTCGTCCAGGGGCCGGATCTGCAACTCGCCCAGGTCAGCTACGCTGGACGCCAGCTTGATCCCCACTTCGATGTGCGCCAGACGCTGCCGGGACAGGCTCGGGAGATACGAACGGAGCACCGCGTGCTCGCCGGGCCTGGTCTCAACACTCAACCCGTACCCGTACCGCTCAAAGAGGTAAGACACGGGCTCCACGTATTCGAAGGGAACGTTAATGCTCAGTTCGTGCCAGGACATCGCGCTGTTTGGGTAACGGCAGGAGCGCCCGGGCGAACCGCCGGCTATTGCAGCAAACTGCCTATTCGCCACCTGAAGTCAGGGTGTCCTTGATGCGGTCAAACAGGCCGCGCTGCTTGTCGTCTGATTGTGGTTCCTGGGCCTCGGCGCTGGCCTCAACGTCTGCTTCTTCCGGCTCCGAAGCTTCGCTCGGAGCCGATTTCCGGTTGCTGGCGCGCTTCTTCCGAGGAGGCGTAGGCGGCCTCTTGCCGTTATTGGCCAGCGAATAGGCGAGGTCCTCCACCAGTTTGCGCTGGTACTTGTTCAACTTGGACGGAATGTCCACGTCCACCAGGACCCGGATGTCCCCGCGGCGGTCAGTGGGCCTGCCGTCGCGCCGGATACGAGGGACACCACGGGAACGCACGCGGAATTCGCTCCCAGCCTGAGTCCCCGGAGGTATTTCAAGGTCGACGTCGTCGCCTTCCAGCGTGGGAATGCGCTTGGTAATGCCCAGGGCGGCCTCTGCCATGTTGAGCGACGCCCGGTACAGCAAATCGGATTCGTCGCGCACGAAGAACGGATGCTCCCGCACGCGAACCTGGACATACAGGTTGCCCGGCGGGCCGCCGTTGGCCCCGGCGTCACCTTCACCGGTGATACGCACCTGCATACCGTTGTCGACGCCGGCGGGAATGGTAACCGTGCGGGTCCGACGACGCCGTTCGAATCCCCGGGCGCGGCAGTTGGAGCACGGGGTTTCTATGGACCGGCCGTTGCCATTGCAGCTGGAGCAGGGAGTGGTCACCGCGAACTGGCCGAACACGCTGCGCTGGGCACGGCGCACCTGGCCACTGCCGTTGCACGTGCGGCAGGTGTTGATGGCGGTCCCGGGTTCGTTGCCGGCTCCGGAACAGTGGTGACAAGGCTCCACTCGATTGATTTCAATGTCCTTGTCGCAGCCGAACACGGCCTCTTCGAAGGTCAGGTTGACCCGATGGCTGATGTCCTCGCCACTGCGTGGTTGGTTGGCGGTGCGCCCGCCACCTCCGAAAAAGGTGTCGAAGATGTCGCCGAATCCACCGAACGGGTCGAAGCCGTCAAACCCGCGTTCGCCGCCGCCGTTTACGCCAGCATGGCCGAAACGGTCATAGCGGGTGCGCTTCTCCTGGTCGCTGAGGACCTGATAGGCTTCGTTGATTTCCTTGAACTTGTCCTCGGCGCCGGGAGTCTTGTTCCGGTCGGGGTGGAATTCCATCGCCTTCCTGCGGAAGGCGCGACGGATCTCCTCATCGTTGGCTCCCCGGTCGACGCCGAGGGTTTCGTAATAGTCTACGGGCATAACATTCTGGCGATTCACAGACCGTCTCGATTATAGCGGACGCCGGGCTTATTGCTCAACACTCGAACGTGCCGGCCAGGGCAATCGCGTCTTAATGAGATTTTTAGAAATGTGCTAATGTCCGATGATCCATTGCAGGTCGTGGAGGTAGGAGGGCATGGCACAAGCACCCAAGGCAACCATTCTCGATCATTTCGCCGAGTTGGACGATCCCCGGGTAGAACGCACCCGACACCACAAACTGGTGGACATCCTGGCCATCGCCATCTGCGCCACCATCTGTGGGGCTGATTCCTGGGTTCATATCGAGCTGTTCGGCAGGAGCAAGCTGGCCTGGTTTCAGAGTTTCCTGGAACTGCCCCACGGCATTCCGTCCCACGACACCTTCGGCGATGTCTTCGCCCGTCTGGACCCAGTGCAGTTGCAGGATTGCTTCATCTCATGGACCCAGGCCATCGCCGAGTTGTTGCCTGGCGAGGTGGTGGCTATCGACGGCAAGACGGCCCGACGGTCCTATGACCGTGCTGGGAAGAAGGGGGCCATCCATATGGTCAGCGCCTGGGCCACCCAGCAAAGCCTGACCCTGGGTCAGGTCAAGACCGACGAGAAATCCAATGAGATCACTGCCATTCCTCAACTGCTGGAGATGCTGGAGTTGAATGGCTGTATCGTAACTATCGACGCCATGGGCTGCCAGCGAGAGATTGCGCAGCAGATCACAGATGGTGGTGCCGACTATGTGCTGGCGGTGAAGGAGAACCAGGGTCAACTGTACGAGAATATTCAAGACCTGTTCGAAGGGGCCGAGGCATTGGGCTTTGACGGCGTGCCCTATGACTACGCTCAAACCCTGGACAAGGGACACGGGCGGGTGGAACGGCGGGAATGCTGGGTCATCACCGAGCCGGACTGCCTGGACTATCTGGACCCCCAGGGGCAATGGCCGGAACTGAAAGCCGCCGTCAGGGTGGTGGGCCACCGCACCACCGCAGCAGGCGACGCCAGCCAGCCCCGCTACTACATCAGCAGTCTGGCCGGGTCAGCGGAACAACTGCTGGCCGCCATTAGAGGCCACTGGAGCATCGAAAACTCGTTGCACTGGACCCTGGACGTGTCCTTTCGGGAGGACCAGTGCCGAGTCCGCAAAGACCACGGACCACAGAACATCAACACCCTGCGCCAGATCGGACACAACCTCTTGAAAAACGAGAGAACGCTGAAAGTAGGCATCCAGGGCAAACGACTCAACGCCGGATGGGACGAGGACTACCTGCTCAAAGTCCTCCTCGGATAAGACGCGATTGCCCTGACGTGCCGGCCGAGAACCTCACGAATCGACAGGCTAAGGATCCGCAACCCCGGACCAGCGATTTCACGACAGCGACCGACCGACCAATACGCCAGCGTAGGCGGCCGCCAGCCCGACGGCCAGGTTGGCCGCGATGGAAATGCCGGCGCGACCAAGTTCTCCGCTGGATACGAGTCGGACACCGTCGTAGGCCAGGGTGGAAAAGGTGGTGAAACCGCCCAGCAACCCCACCGTCAGCATGGCGCGCAGCTCCAATGGCCACTCGGATCGGGTGATGAAAATGGTGGCCAGCACGCCCAGGGCAAAGGAGCCGGCGATGTTGACCGCGAAAGTGCCCACCACCGTGTCCGCGCCCAGGTAGTGCGCCGCCAGCCGGCCCACGGCGTACCTCAGCACCGACCCGACCGCCCCGCCAACGGCCACCAGCAGCCAGATCACGCTAAGCCTGGACGCCCGGCGATAGCTGCAGCAGCGGTGATTTTCATGGCGCTATTCCCCGGTCGTTCAGGTTCGCAATCCCTTTTCGCGTAACAGCAGATCGATCCATTGGCGATCATCGTCCGACAGTGGCCCTTCCGGGTCGCTGTTGTAGTCTGCGTAGTTGGAGTAGTAATCCTGTTCGTACATATCGTCAACTAACGAACCCAACGGGACCACCGCGTCAGCATCCTCTTCCAGCAATGGCACCGGGACGTCGGGGATTGGCGTTTGCAGACGGAAAGGATACAGGTCAACTTCCGGGCGCGTCTGCCATCGGCTGATGAGGTGGCGATATGGCGCGTCGCCGTCATAGCCTTCCACTGGCATGGGCCGGCCGCGGCGAACGAGGTCGATCTCCACTAGATGCGTGGGGCTGCAAATCACCCGTTGGCGCTTGTCCAGGTACTGGCTGCGCCCGTGTCCGCCCGTGAGCTTGTTGCTGGGAGACAGCAACTCCACGATGGTTACCGGGTCTTCCTGGCTGCGTTCGCCGATGGTGATGAACATCTCCCGGGGCGTTTCGTCATCCAGGGGAAGCCTGGCGGTTACCCGTCCCTCCGTTTGATAGGCGGCGACAGCACGCTCACGCACGCCGCCGCCCCTGATGGAAAGATCGGGTTCGGTGTACCGCGCCGGAGCGTCCCGCGAAGGAACGTTGCCGATGCCGACACGCTCATCCATGATGACCGTGTACCGGAATGGCAGAGTGCGCCGGAGAAAACGGAACATCTCATGGATGATGTTGTTATGGACTTCCGGCCAGAGCCGCTGGGATTCCAGATAGGGGTTCATGCCCGGAAACGGGTTGGCAAAGGGGTTTTCCATTCGAGCGGCCATCCGCTAGACGTCCGTTGAGAAACGGCCCAACCGAAACAGCCCGATGTCGTGCTCGGTCTGGCCGTGCTCCGCCAAGTCGGCCATGATCTCACCCACCACGCTGGAGAATTTGAAACCGTGTCCGGAGAACCCGGCGGCGACGGACACCTGCGGGTGGTCCGGCAGCGTGTCGATGATGAAATGCTCGTCCGGGGTGTTGGTGAACATGCACGTTTTCAGCGCCAGGGTCGGGCCGGCGGCTTCGGGAAAGTAACGCTCGGTGAACCCTCGCAGTGCCGCCTCGTCCCGGGCGTTGGGTTCCCGGTCCATGGTGTCCGGATCAACCTGCTCTCGGAAATGGTTGAACATGCCCAACTTGAAGCCGGGTATCCCGTAGGACGGGAACCCGTAGAAACGGCCCTCCTCCACCTCCATGCCGAAGCACGGGAAGTTCTCCGGGCGGAAAAGCTCCGGGCGATAGGGCGCAAACCAACCCAGCACCTGCCGCTCGGGAACGGCGTGGGCGGCGATTTCGGGCGCAATTTTGCCCGCCCAGGCGCCGGCGGTGACCACCAAGCGGCGGGCCGAGTAGGTGTCCTTGTCAGTGGTGACGACTACCCCACCGCCGGCAGTAGGCTCCCAACTGACCACAGCCTCCCGGCCGTGCACCTCAGCGCCGATTTCCAGAGCCGCGGAAACGTGGCCGACGATGCAGCGCTCGGACAACACGAACCCGCCCTGCTGCTCGTAGAGCATTTCAGCTTCTTCGGGCAGCTGGAAACCGGGCCACTCCTGGTTCACCTCCGGGCCGCTCAGGATGCGATAGGGGAGATGATGTTGCGTCACGGTCTCCAGTGAGCCTTCCAGCAGTTGGCTTGCCCCGACGCCACCGCGGACGCAGCCGGTGGTGACCAGCAGCTTCTCGCCGGCCACATTCTCCAGCTGGTGCCAGAGCTCGTAGGCCCGGTAGAGCAATGGAACGTAGGATGGGTCTTCGTGATAGGCCAGGCGGATCATCCGGCTTACGCCGTGGGAAGAGCCCATCTCGTTGGGTATGTCGTACTGCTCCAGGCCCAGTACCTTCCAGCCGCGCCGGGCCAGATGGTAGACGGTGGCGCTGCCCATGCCGCCGACTCCGATAACGATTGCGTCAAATTCGCGCATTGTTTTTCCTGCGTGGTTTCTGGATTCCCGCTTTCGCGGGAATGACGAGATGGTTGACGGGACCTACGCTCGTGGCAGCGGGTTGCCCGGCGTGGTCATGTGCAGGCTGTACACCGAGGTGCGGGCCGTGAACAGCATCGTCTTAAAGTCCGGGCCGCCGAAGGCGCAGTTGGCCGGTATCTCCGGGACGCGGATGATGCCCAGGTGCTCGCCAGCCGGCGAGAAGACCCACACGCCGCCGGAGCCGGTGCAGTACACGCGGCCTTCCGCGTCGACCTTCATGCCGTCGGGCACGCCGTCCTCTGCGGAGGCCATGTCGCCGAACTTGCGGCTATTGCTCAGGGAACCGTCGGCCGCCACGTCGTAGGCCTGGATGAACTGGTTCGGCTTGACCTCACCGTCCCAGTATTGGTCAGGCCGTTCGCCCAGTTGGCGGGTGTTGGATACGTACAGAACCGACTCGTCCGGGGAGAACGCAATGCCGTTGGGGAAGTCGATGTCGTGGGCGGACAGATCAACCGTGCCGTCCGGAGCGATGCGGTGGATGGTGCCGGGCCATTCGATCTCCTGCTCCTCTTCGGGGACGCGCCCGCTGGGGTTGGTGAAGTAGATGCTCCCGTCACTGCGGCAGACGATGTCGTTGGGCCGGTGGAACCTTTTGCCGTTCCACCGGTCGGCCACCACGTTGATGGTGCCGTCGGACTCCATTCGGGCGATGCGGCGGTTGTCGCCCTCGCACATGAGCAGGCGGCCCTGAAGGTCCAGGGTCATGCCGTTGGTGCCGCCGCTGGGCTCGCGAATGATTTCGGGAGTGCCGCCGGCGGGAGACATTCGGTGGATCACGGGCGGTTCCCGCCTCAGGTCCACAAACAGCCAGTAGCCGTCGGGGTGCCACAACGGCCCCTCGGTGAACACGAAATCGGTGGCAAGCTGCTGGGCTTCCTGGTTGGGTTCCACGATGCCAGGCAAGTATTCGGGCATGGTTCGCCTCCTCGGCGTGAGTGTGGGAGTACGAGAGACTACGACGGCAGGTGCGCCAGGTATTGCTCGGCAAAGTCCATGCCGACGAGATCGCTGAAGGCCGTCATCAGGCGTTCGGTCACCGGCCCCGGGACGTTGCCATCTCCGACGGTCGCGCCGTTTACCGCCGACACCGGGCAGATGCACAGGCTGGTGGAGGTCAGGAATGCCTCGTCGGCGGTGTAGGCGTCATACAGGTCGAGGTCGCATTCGGCGGTGGGCAGACCCAGCCCGTCTGCCAGTTCCAGGGTTTGGTTGCGGGTTACCCCTTCCAGAACGTACTGCGACTTGGGGGTCATCACCGCGCCGTCCTTGACCAGGAAGACGTTGCTGCCGCGGCCCTCGGTGAGGTTGCCAAACTCGTCCAGCAGAATGGCCCAGGCATCCGGGTCCTCGCCGTGCACTTCAAGTTCACCCATGATCAGGTTCAGATAGTTGTGCGTTTTGGCGCGGGGACTGAGGAACCGGGGAGGGATGCGCGCGACCGACGGGGTGCTGATGCGCGCGCCGTCCCGATATAGCGGTGCTCGTGCGGCAAAGGGGATGGCATGGCTCTCGATGATAATGGTGGGCCTGGGACCGCCGGAGCGATTGGGTCCTTCCACGCCGCGACTGATGCGCTGCATGACCCACATGTCCTGACCCGGAGGCAGCAACGGGTGATTGTGCGCGACCACGGCCTCGGTCGCCTCGGTCATCTCTTCCTTGCTCATGCCGACTTCGATGCGCAGGTAGCGCAGAGAGTTGTACAGACGGTCGATGTGGCGATCCAGCCGGAAGGTCTTGCCGCCAAAGGTGCGCGTGGCGTCGAACACCGCGTCGCCGTACAGGAAGCCGCGGTCATATATCGAGAGGCCAACCTGACTCCCCGGCATCATCTCCCCATTGAAATAAACGATCATTTCATCAGCCATCGCTCAAATCTCCCAAAATCATCCTGTCTATCCGGATCATCCTGTGCATCCCGGTAAATCAATCGCCTCCGCCCGCAAGGCGGCGAACCTCGAAACCAGCCTGCTCTTCCATGGGCAGCACGATAGCAGCGCTGTCCAGATCGCCCAACCCCTGCTCCACCGCTTCGCTTAGCAATCGGTACGCCAGGTCGCCGGCGGCGATGGGCGTTCCCAGCTCGCGAGCCATTTCCTGGATGAGTCCCAGATCCTTGAGGAACACCCGCAACTGGGTGCGCACGCCATCGAAGTCCCGGTCCAGCATGGCCGGAGCGTTGCGCCCGAGAAGGAAGCTCTGCCCCCAGCCCGAGTTGACCAGTTCGAACACCAGCGCCGGATCGGCGCCGGACTTCGCGCCCAGCAACATCGCCTCCGCCGCCGCGACCATGTGGATGCCCACCAGCAACTGATTTACCAGCTTGGCGGCAGTCCCCGAGCCGGTCGGGCCAACGTGGCGCACCACCGCGCCCATCATGTCGAAAGCCGGCAGCGCCCGTTGATAAGCCTCCGCCGGGCCGCCCACCATGATGGTCAAGGTGCCGTCGGTGGCTCGCTCGGTCCCGCCGCTGATGGGAGCATCGAGGAACATGGCGCCGCGCTTTTCGGCAGCTGCCGCGCACGCTTTCGAGGTCGACGCGCCCACGGTGCTGTGGTCGACGATGATCTGCCCGGGCCGGGCGTTGGGCAACGCGCCGTCGTCACCCAGGAGCACCGCCTCGCAGGTCGCCACGTCGGGCAGACACGCGAGCACGATGTCGCAATTGGCCATGACCTCTGCGGTGGACGTCGCCGCCGCGGCCCCGGCGTCGGCGATCTGCCGCACCTTCTCCTGGCTCCGATTGTGAACCGTGAGGTCATAGCCCGCACGCAAAAGGTTGTAGGACATGGGCAATCCCATACGTCCCAAACCGATGAAACCGATTTTTTCGGTCAAGTTGTCAGCTCCTCAAACGGGTTCGTTGGCTACGGCAAGCATCGGTAAGGTCATAGGCTCAACCCGCTAGTTCCCGCACGGTATGGATGAATTCGTGCACCACCCGCCGGGCCCAGTGGGTATCGCCATCCTCAAATCGGAGATTGCCGGCGCGAACCAGGTTCGGATAGCCTTCTGCCGCTCCGTATGAACTGAGCAGAATTTCGCCGACCTGCTCATCCATCTTGGCCAACCTCTCCACCACTGGGTACAGGTCATCGCCGTCATAGTCCCAGCCGCTTTTGGAGGCGACGGTCTTGAGAGTATGGATCATTGCCGCCCACAGGTGTTCGGTAGCCGCCAGCGCGTTGGCGTTCTCAAACTCCCGGTCGGCGGTGTCCAAATAATCCTGGGCGGTTTTGAGCTGCATTTCCGTTGACATCGTGACATTCCCTTTGAATTGTGCCGTGCGATCAGCATAGCGCAGGGGTATATCAGGGGCAACGCGGTTCTCAGATGAGTCCTTCCGCGATTGCCGCAGCTTCCACCAGATCCCATCCGTCTTGGATGCCGGGCATCAATCGGTCGCAAGCCTCGGCCTTGAGCACCGCGCGGCCAGCCTCATCTCCGTCATCAACTGAGACCAACGCCGCCGTGACCTGCGCCGCCTCCGCGGGATCAACCTCGGGGCGGGCGGTGAAACAGCAGTGGCTGTAGCCAGGGCTGCTCCAGAACACCTTCAGTTCGTTGGTGTCGATGCCGTGCCGCTCGCCCAGGGTTTCGAAGGCGCGCGCGCTGATGGCCCCCGCGTCGTAGGTGCGGTTCAGCACCTGTAGGGCCACGTCAACTTGATCGGAGGCGTGTTGGGACTCGCGCTGATCGTAAAAATCGGCGGCCGCCAGGGTACGGGATGGGTGGATGCCCATCTGCTTGAGGAAATACACCGGCAGCAGGCCAGCCTCGACCGAATCCCGAGCAGCAAAGGCGAACCGGGTGCCGGGCAGGTCCTCCACGGTGTCGATGGCGGAGTCGGACCGGGTGATGAACCGGGTGGTGAAGCCGACATCAACGTCACGCAGGGCGAGCACCGGCGCTCCGTCCGGCAGGGCGCGGCGCATCTTGACGTGAGACAGCGGGCCGTTCCAGGCCAGGTTGATCTCGCCGCGCGTGAAGGCATCCACCATCTCGTCGTAGCCCGAATAGAGCACCCAATCGAACTCAACGCCATTGCGGCGGAACACCGTCTCCAGCGCGCGGCAAAGGTCGAGGTGTGCCGGGGAGCCTGTTGCGCCCATCCGTATCATGTTGGTCACCTCCTGTTGGGTCAGGTGCAATGCGGGCCGTCTCACGGCGCAAGTGCACTCGCAGAGCTATGACCCGTCACCCGCCGCCATTTCCGCAGCGGGGGTTGTTCCGGTCAACTCCGCCCGTTCCAGCGGGCTGGCGCGCATCAGCGTTGCCGGGACGATGGCCAGGATGGCGATGATCCCGGCGGCGCGGAAGAAGCTGTGGAACAGGTCCAGGCTGGCGTGACTGACCACTTCCCGCCGTTCGGCGGCCGGCAGGGCCACCGTTTCGTCAAAGATGGTCAGCAACTCGTTGACGCCCCAAGCCGACAATGCCGCCATCCCCAGCGTCATCCCCAGCATCCGAGCCACCACGATCATTGACGCCGATACCGCCCGGTAATCCACCGGGGCCGAGAGAATCGCCCGGTGCATCAGCGGCGCGATGACCAGCCCGAACCCGATGCCGGCGATTAACATGTCAATGGTCAGTTTCGGGTCGCTGATTTCAATCTGCCAGCCGGGCAGTCCCAGCAAAGGCCAGCCGCCGACCTGGAACATCCCGATGGCAATCAGCGCCAGCCCGGGTATGGTCACCCAGCGGGCGTCAATCCAGCGCAGCAGCAGGCCCCCGACCACGGAGAATATGGGGATCGTCCCCGTCATCCGCAGCAGCCACAGCGCTGCCGTCAGGTGGTCAACCGGGCGCTCCGGCACGTCCATCACCGTGTTGGCCATAATTACCATGGCGGCCATGGCGACGATGAGGGCAATCCCCACCAGCAGCTGTGCGATGTTGGCCATCACGAAAGCCCAGGCCCGGAACAAGGCGCCGGACAGCAGCGGCTGCACCGTTCGCCGTTGCAGCAACACCAGGGCCCCGGTGCTGACCAGAAAGCCCACCAGCAACCAGTAAGGTGTCCAGGACGACAGCCGGAAAAGGCCCTCGTGGGCTACCGCCAGGGAGAGCAGCACCAGGGCAATCGTGAGCACGATTGCGCCGCGGTAATCCATGCGCGCGTCGGCGAACCGCTGGTTGGGCAGGAACAGCAGGGCTGCGGCAATAACGGCGGCCTGGGGCACGTTGAGCCAGAATATGCCCCGCCAGCTCCAGATTTCGATAATTGCGCCGCCGTAGGCCGGCCCCAGCATACTGCCCGCTTCAGCGGCGCCGGCCACGATGCCCAGGGCCAGCCCGCGTTTCTCCGGCGACACCAGCGCCGCCGCGATGGCCAGGCTGATGGGCACCGTGCCGCCCCCGCCGATGGCCTGCACCACCCGCGCAATGACAATCTGATCCAGCGGGTCAACCTGCCCGTTCAGCCAGGCCCATTCCCCCGACAGGGCAACCAGGGTCGTTCCCACGCAGAACACGAGGAGTGAGCACTGGTAGATGCGCGTGTAGCCGTACACGTCGGCCAGCCGGCCGAGGAGCGGCATCGCCACGGTATAGCCCAACAGGTAGGCCGTAACCACCCAGATAACCGCCTCCAGCCGGGCGAGCTGGATTTTCAGGTCCACCATCACGGCCGGCAGCGCGGTCACCACCACGGTTTGGTCCAGGGCAGTGATAAAGGTGCCGGTGGCGATGGCGGCAACCATCAACCAAGGCGGGAGGCTGTGTCGTTGCAGTCGGCTCAACATCGGAGAAAAAGGCCGAAGGGGGCAGGGGCAGGATGCCGGCTACTGTTGGATATTGGAGAGGTCAAGATAGTCGTCGGGCCCGGGGATTTCAATCTCAACGGAAGCATTGTAGTCGCTCACCGTTACTTTGCGCACGGTATCGGCGTCGTCATATTCCCCGATGGGGCCGATGATGCGGCCCTGACGGAGGATGTTCTCTTTAGTGTCCGTCCAGATTTCGACGTCCACTCGCTGGCCCTCCACCGGGAAAAGCAGCAGCCAGTCCATTACGGTTGCAGGAGCGTCGCCGGTAATCTTGTAAGCGCTAGTGCCGTCGATTTCCTCCTCGCCGACAAGGACGGGGTTTTCAATGGAGTCGGCGGCGGCGGCGATGATGTTGTTCAGCTCGGTGATGGGAATTGAGATGCTGGAGAAGGGACGCTTGGTCCAGTGGCCGGACAGAGGATCGGTGAGAAAATAGCTGTCGGGCGTAACGATCATGTTCAGTTCGACGTAGGTGCCGTCGGCAGGAGGGGCATCGGGGCCGGAAACGAGGTAGGCGTCAACGGTCATTTGCGCGCCCTGCTCGGCGTTCCAGCCGCCTTTGGCGACAGTGGCCTTGGCCTGGACCGAACTGACGTAGATGCTGCCGGATTCGTGCTCGACCACAAAGTTGAAAGACCGCGCCTGCCGGAGGTTCTCGGCCGTATCCGTCAGCAGGGCCGCCGGATCCGGCGGCGGCGTGGGGGTAGGCGCAGGCTGTTCGGCGGCCGGCTGGGCCGCAGGAGCGGCAGCCGGCTCTGACGGAGCGGCCGGAGGATCAGAGCCGCCGCACGCCGCCGCCAGCAGACCGACGCATAACGCAATCGCAATGCCCCACCAATGCCAACGGCGTTCCATGATCAAGCGAAGGGCGGTCGCACGCAACATCTGTATATGTACCTCCGGGGTAATTTTGCATCATCATCGACAAAAGCAGGATGCGCTTGAGCCGGTCTACTGGGATGACCACACTGCCATGCTACCGCTGGCAATGTCGAGCAGCTGCCCACCGTCGCCGGTTTCCACGACGTACACGCGGGAGCCGCCACCACTGCTGCCGTTGCGCCGCTCAGACAGGTATTGCTGCGTTCCAGCCACAACCAGAGCGGATCCGTCCGGAGCCCAGGGGGAATGGCTCCGCGCGTACTGGTCGAAGAACGCCAGCATCAGGAACGTTTCCCCGCTGGGCGAGAAACGGAAACCTCCCAAGGCGCTGTCCGCCTCGTCGCCGGCGTCATCGGAGGTCAAACCCTCAGCGATTCTCCACTCCATGGTGCGCTCTTCGGGGTTCAGGGCCACCCAGGCCAAACGGTCTCCCCGGGGCTCCCAGAAAAATCCCAAGACCCAGTCATCCTCCTTGACCATCCGCTCGGCGCTGCCATCGACAGCCAAAAGGCGCAAACGACGGTACGCCGGCGACCCTGCGATCTGCCGGTCAGCCACTGCGATTGCCGTGCCGTCCGCAGACCATAGGAAAGCGCACGAGCCTTCAACCTCGGCCAACCGGAGGGCGGCGTCATCGGGTTGCTCAGGATGCCCCACCCATAGCGCTTCGCTATCGCCTCCGGGGGCTGACCAGGCCAGCCGGCTGCCATCGGGAGACCAGGCCGGCGTGCGGAACGAGCGGGATCGGGCCAATGGCTGAACGCTGAACTGTTGGGCGTCGTAGTCCGGCCGAACCAGCAGGACGTCCTCGTTGCTGTGCACCGCCAGCGACGCGCTGTCCGGAGACCAGTCGAAGTACAGGGGCGCGCCGCGTTGCACCGCCAGTGGGGGGTTGAGCGAACCCGACGGCGGCGCAGGCGTGGCATCCACGACGAACAGGGTCAGCCCTTCCGGGGTTGCTGCCGTGATTCCGAGTTTCTGCCCGTCGGGAGACCACTGGACGTAGTGCGGAGTGCCCTCCGCGATGGTGAGCGGGGCCTCGTTGACGAAGGCCGCTCCGCCTACACCCGTGGACGATTCCAGCGAGTGGAGGCTGATCTGGGCGTCGCTGGGAGAGTTGCCCCGCAGCAGCGACACGGCGATGCGAGAGCCGTCCGGAGACCACACGGGCCAGCTGTACATTGCATCCCGGCGCTGGGGCTGGGCGAGGATGCCGCCAGCCCGTGCCACCGCGCCGGTCGTCAGCAAGTTGCGACCCGAACCGTCCGGGTCGGAGGTGACCAATTGGCCGTCGGCGTCGATGTATGCGATGCGGTTGATAGTCATAGACGTTTCGTTATGTTCGGCTCCGCCCGGATCCAACGCGCAGGCCATCACGGCCAGCAGAACCGCGGTGAGCGCGGCCAGGAAGGTTAGACACCGCGGAGCGCGAACTGGTATCCGGCAAGCCGTCAGATTCATCAGCCACGGAAATAATCTCGCGAGCACGCGGGTAACGGTAGCATCCAACATACCATTACGCAACGGAGGAGCCATTGAACGAACCGCCAGCGGACGCCGCTGGTCCAGCGGCCGCTTGAGATGGCAAATGCGGGCTACCGGGAACGCGGGGCCACCGACGCGAAAACTGTGGTTTAATGCCGAGTAGCGCAAGTTTAGATACGCAGTCAATTGGGCGAGTAAAAACACCAGCGATGGCAACACAAAACACCCCACCCGCCGGCCGGGTCATCATGGTCCAGGGTACGGCGTCCCACGTCGGCAAGAGCGTGCTGGTGTCGGCGCTGTGCCGCATATTCCGCCAGGACGGGCTGCGGGTAGCACCGTTCAAAGCGCAGAACATGTCCAACAACTCGTACGTCACGCCGGACGGCGGCGAGATCGGCCGTGCCCAGGCCGTCCAGGCCGAGGCCGCCGGCGTTGAGGCCCAGGTGGAAATGAACCCGGTTCTGCTCAAACCGGAAGCGGACAGCCACGCCCAAGTGGTGCTGATGGGGCGTCCCCTGACCTCTGCCCGAGCGCGCGACTATTTCGATCTGAAAGCCACCCTCTGGGAATCAGTATCCAATTCGCTGGACGTTTTGCGCAGCCAGCACGACGTGGTTGTCATCGAGGGGGCGGGCAGCCCGGCGGAGATCAACCTGAAAGCCACCGAGATCGTCAACATGCGGGTCGCGCTTCACGCCAACGCGCCGGTGCTGTTGTGTGGAGACATCGACCGGGGCGGAGTTTTCGCGTCGCTGGTTGGGACGCTGCAACTGCTGGACGACGCGGAGCGTGACCGGGTCAAGGGTCTGCTGATAAACAAGTTCCGCGGCGACGTTTCGCTGCTGACCGACGGCCTGACCTGGCTGGAAGACTATACTAACAAGCCGGTGGTGGGCGTGGTTCACCACTTCCGGGACATACACATTCCCGAAGAGGATTCGGTGGCCCTGGACTTCACGCCGCCCCATGCCTCCTCGCCTGACGTGCTGGACGTGGCGGTAGTGCAGGTTCCCCACATTTCGAACTTCGACGACTTCGACCCGCTGGCCCGGGAGCCGGGAGTCTCGCTGCGATACGTGCAGAGCGGTGACCGGCTGGGTAAGCCGGACCTGGTCATTTTGCCGGGCAGCAAGACGACCATCCCCGACCTGATGTGGATGGAGCACCAGGGGTTGTCCCAGGCTGTGGTGGGCGCAATGGAACGCGGTTCCTCAATCATCGGCATCTGCGGCGGCTACCAGATGCTGGGGAAGACACTGCTGGACCCGCACCGCATTGAGTCCTCAATCGGGGCGGCGGACGGCCTCGGGCTGCTCCCCCTGGTGACCACCTTCGCCGGCACCAAGGAGACGCACCGGGTGGAGGCCACGGTGCGGAACGAGGCCGCCACGCGCGGGCACCTGATGTCCGGCGCCGACGGCGAGACGGTAGTGGGATATGAGATACACATGGGCCGAACCGCGGGCGAAGGCATCATCCCCCCATTCGCCGTGGTTGACCGCGCCGATGCCGCCGTCACTCCGGAGACCGCGTTCGACGGCGCGCTGGACGCCAGCGGTCGCGTCATGGGTACCTACATCCACGGGCTGTTCCACAACGCCGGCGTCCGCCGGGCCATCCTGGAAGAACTGGCCCGGCGCAAAGGCGCAGCGCTGCCCGATGGGGTGGATGTGGCCCGCGACCGGGAGTACGACCGGCTCGCCGACTGGGTGCGTGACAGCCTGCGCATGAACCTGGTCTACGACATGGCGGGGCTCACGCCGGCGCTATGAGCTCGATACACCTGGTATTGGGCGGCATCCGGTCGGGGAAAAGCGCTTACGCGGAACGGTTGGCAGCCGAAATCGCCGGACCCGAGCCGGTGCTGTACGTTGCCACCGGCATCGCCGTCGACGCGGAGATGGAGGAGCGCATCCAACGACACCGGCAGCGGCGACCCCGGAACTGGCAAACCCTCGAAGCTCCGCTCAACCCGGTGGGCGCGTTGCAGGATCATTCGCAAACCACGGATCCCCCCGTAGACCTGCTGCTCGATTCGATGGACGTTTGGGTGTCCAACCTGATGCTCCAGCACGAGACGACTCCGCGGATGGAGCTGGAAGCCCGCATCGTGGGCGCGGTGCGTCGCTTTGCGGATTACATCCGGGAGACTGATCACCAAGCGGTGATCGTCAGCAGCGAAGTCGGCCATTCGCTGATCGCCACTACCACGATGGGCCGCCAGTTTCAGGATCTGCTGGGCACGGTGAACCAGGCGATGGCGGAGGCTGCCGACCAGGTCACCATGGTGGTCGCCGGCTTGCCGGTTGCAATCAAGCCCATGCCGGCCGCTCGCTGATTGGCAGCAGGCGGCGATGCGACAGCGCGATGACTGACGAGACATTGGGAACCGCTTCAGTTCTGGCTCCGGGAACCTGCGGCGAACTGGTGCAGGGCATGACCGGCGGAACGCATTTCTTGGTGACCTGTCCCATCAACCAGTTTTCGCGAGCCACGGTGACGCTGCGTATCGCCGGTTCCGCGGAAGCGGCGGGAATCGTCCGGGGCATAGACCATTTGCCCAAAACCCGACAGGCCGTGTCGCAAGCGTTGGCAAAGTTGGCTCCGCACCTGGAAGTTGCCGGCCTAACCGCGGAGGTTGCCATCGCCAACCCGATACCCGCCGGCAAGGGCATGGGTAGCAGCAGCGCGGACATCACCGCCGCAGTGTGCGCGACGGGCAAAGCCGCAGGTGTCGATTTGTCGCCGGATACCGTGGCAAGAATCGCCCTGGAGGTGGAGCCGACCGACGGCGTGATGTTCCCCGGCATCGCCATGTTCGATCATCGCCAGGGCAAAATTGTCGATCTGCTTGGGCCTCCTCCGCCGATGGAGGTGATCGTCATCGACCGCGGTGGTCAGGTGGACACTCTGGAGTTCAACCGGATCGATCGCGAGGAGCATTGGCAGTCGGCCGCCGATGCCACCACTGAAGCCCTGGCGCTGGTGCGAGAAGGCATCCGCCGCTGCGACCCGGAACTGGTGGGTCGAGGGGCGTCCATCTCGGCGCGGGCAGGGCGGCCGGATGACGCCGCCCCGTGGGTGGAGCGGGCGTCGGATTTAGCCGCTGAATTCGGCGCTGTGGGCGTGAACGTGGCCCACAGCGGCACGGTGGTAGGCATCCTGCTCGACGCCCGGAAACGCCAAAGCAAGCCGGCATACCGAGAAGCGCAACGCACGTTTGCAGCCGCGGAGAGCGTGCAGCACTTTCGGATTATCGGCGGGGGAGCGCGGACGGTCTAGCGGATAGGAGCAGTACCTTATCATGCTAAGACGTGCTGCCACGCTGGCTGTGGCCTTTTTCATACCGGTATCCACTTGGATACAGGCATACCTTGCCGATTTCCGCCCCGCACTTGGGACAGGGATAGTCACGATTCTGGTGGCGCGATGCGTTTCGGCCCGTAGCCGGCTGGGGCTTCCTGTCTGCTCCGCCAGCCTGCCTTTGCATCTGCGGGCGCGCAGTCCGATGCGCAGCTGGTTCCCGGTCACAAAACAGGAACTGGCCGGCGTAGCCTGCATAGGGCCCGAAGTAGATTTGCGCCCATTGTAAGATCCTAGGATCAGAGGGAGGCTTTTCCCATCCAAACCACCGCTCGTTCACCAGTCTTCTAATGTGTGTGTCTATAGGGAACGCTTCCAGTTTGTCCAGAGACATGAGAGCGACGCAATCGGCAACCTTGGGACCGATTCCGTCATACTGCATCAACCGTGACTTCGCGTCCAGGTAAGGAATTATCTCGAAGTTTGCGAGATCAATCCCCGTATCAGCAACACGGCTGGCAGCCAAGACTACGTGCGGGGCTCTGAACCCCAGCCTTAGCTCACGCAACTTGGCATCAGTCGCTTCGGCCAGCCGCCAAGGCGATGGAAAAACAAGTCGAGATTCGTCGCCCAAAGTGACCTGCTGCCCAAATTCGTCAGCCAGTGCTTCCACGCATCTACTGATGCCTTCGATGCTATTGTTTGCTGAGCAAATGTACGACACCATACATTCCCAGGCTTCTTGTCGAAGCACGCGCATCCCAGAGTATTTGCGCACCAACTCAGCGATATGGTTGTCCCGGTTGCTTATGTTGGCGTAGATAGCCGCAACGTCGTCATCCTCCCGAAAGTACCTGCGCAACATTACGTCTTCCTCATCACCAGCGACCCGTTCGCCGTGCGGCCCGCCCACGCGATACTCGACGCCGTTTTCGGTTTGGCGGATATGGATCAGGTTTTCGCCCAGCACACCGGAGAACCACTCGTTACCGTCACCATAGAAATCCGTCGGTAACTCGTACCACCGGAACGCCTGGCCCATTGTGAGGCTCAAAGCCAAGTCAAAGGGTTGCGTGATTTCGAGCTGCCGCGCCACCTCATTTCTCCAATTCAGATCCTATCACAGCATCCCGTTCATCCTGTTTATCCTGTTCATCGATGTAAATTATTCCCTACCGCCCCTCGCGCCGTCGCCCATGGAAGAGGTATTGCTGGGAATAGCCCGCGTATTGGCCGAAGTAGTCCTGCGCCCACTCCACCATCGCGCGGTCGGGCGGCTTTTTCTGCATGGGGAAGTACCATTCCGCCAGCGCGCGACGCACCCAGACGTCCACGGGAAACGCCTGTAGCTTTTCCAGTGAGAATACCGCGATGCAGTCGGCGATCTTGGCGCCGATCCCGTAGCACTCCATGAGCCTGGACTTGGTTTCCGGATAGGGCAGGCGGACCAGTTCATCCAGGTCAAGCTCGCCGTCGCAGACTCGTTGAGCGGCCGCAACCACGTAGGGCGCGCGGAACCCCAAGCCCAACTCCCGCAGGAACCCTTCCCCGGCGGAGGCCAGTTGTTCGGCCGACGGGAAGGTGTGTCGAACCTCGCCGACCAGCTCGAGTGGATCGCCCAGGCTGTCCGCCATGGCTTCCATGTTCTGATGGATGCGCGGAATATTGGACGTGGCCGAGCAGATGAACGCCACCGTGCACTCCCAGGGGTCCTGCCGGAGAATGCGCAGCCCCGGATAACGGTTCACCATTTCCGCTACCCGCCGGTCCCGGCAGATATCGCCATAAATCGCCTCGATGTCGTCGTCGAGGCGGAAATAAGAGCGCAGCAGGCTTTTGAGCGACTCGGGGTTCGCGTCGTCACCAGCGCACGTTGCACGATATCGCACCCCTTCGGGTTCCTGGCGGACGTGGATGAGCCACTGGCCCAACACGCCCGAATACCAACCATCCCCCAGGTTTTTCCAACGGTGGGCCTGGCCACTTTCGAGGCTCTCCGCCAGGTCGAAGGGCTGGTCAATATCCAGGTGCACAGTCCGTTCCAGCACCGCTAACTCCGCGCCCACTCCCGGAGTATCACTCAGCCAGTGAGCGGACGATCCAGCTGCAGCCAGCGGGCCGCCTGGTCGCCAACGGTGTTCACGCTGGATCGTTCGACCGTGCAGGGCGGCAGCGCGTTCAGGAAGCGGTCGCCGTAGTTGGCCGTCTGAATGCGCCGATCCAGGATGACCACGGCCCCCCGGTCCACCTTGTTCCGAATCAGCCGGCCGAATCCCTGCCGGAACCGCAAGACGGCGGAGGGCACCTGGTAGTCGTTGAACGGGTTGTTGAACAGATTCCCCCGAGCTTTGACGATGGGGTCTGTGGGCACCGGGAAGGGCAGGCGACACAGCAACAGCCCGCGCAGGATGCCCGACTCCATGTCCACGCCTTCCCAGAAACTGGCGGTGCCCAGCAGCACGGCGCGCGGGTCGGCGTGGAGCCGGTCGACGAGTTGCCGCGGGGTGCCGTCGATACCCTGGGCCAGGACGTTGATGCCCGCGGCGCGCAGCCGTCCTCGCACCTGAAACGAGGCGTCGCGCAGTGCACTGTGCGAGGTAAACAGAGCCATGAGATGGCCGTCCAGGGCCTGCGCCATGTTGAGGATCACCTGGGCGGTGCCCCGGGCGTGGTCGGCGCCGCGGCGCGGATCCGGAAGGTCGTCGGGCACCAGAAGCAGGGTGTTGCGCCGATAGTTGAACGGGCTGTCGACCAGCAGTTCGTCGCAATCATCAGGGAAGCCCAGGCGTTGGCGCAGGAACCCGAAGTTGCTGTCCGTTGCGAGGGTGGCGCTGGTCAAAACCACCGTCTCTTTCTGCTGGAACAGCATTTCGGACAGGATGGGGCCCACCGACAAAGGAGTGGAGTGCAGAGTGATGTTGCGCCGCACCATGTCTATCCACTGTATTAGTTCCTCGTCGTAGCGGCCGAAGACGGAGGCCAGACGGTCATTGAACTCGGACATCGTGTCGACGGCGCTGATGAGTTCGTTAGCCTGGCTGTCGTCAGACAGGTCGAATATTCCCTGGTCCACTAGCCTCCAGACATCGTTCAGGCGGTTCACGCTGTCGGCCATGAAGGTTGAGAACGATTCCCATTCGCGGGAGGTGGCGCCCCACTCACCACTCTGTCGCACCGAGGGTTCCAGGGACACCGGCTGCCGATCGTTGTCGCCTCGGGTGTGGGACTGGTACAGGCTTGTTATCGCAGCCCACAGCTGCTGCCACGCCTGCAAGGCCTGGTTGCAACTGGCGGTGGCGTTGGTAAGCGCGTCCCTTCCCCGGCCGAGGTTTTCGTCGTAGGGTGACTGGTTGGCGATGGAGGTCAGATGCCGGAACAGGCGATAGACGCCGTCCAGCTCCTGCGGCAGATCATCCTCGGCGATTTCAAAGCCGAGTTGCCGGCTCGCCTCTTCCTCCAGGTGGTGGGCTTCGTCGACAATGAGGTGCTGGTAGTCTTGCAACACCGTGCCGCCGACGGCCAAATCGGCCAGCAGCAGGGCGTGGTTCACCACCAGGATGTTTGCCGCTTCGGCTCGCTGCCGGGCCTGACGCAGGAAACAGGGGGCACCGCCGCGGAACGACTGGCACACACCCTGGTTGTCGGCGCACACCCGCAACCAGGCCCGATGGTCTCCAAAGCCCAGGTTCAGGTCGGTTCGGTCGCCATTTTCCGTGTCGTCCAGCCAGACGGCCGTTTTGCCGAGAACCCGGGCCTCGTCCTCGGTCAAGGTGTCCGAGGCGCCGAGACTCGTCCACCGGCGCAGGCACACGTAGTTGGAGCGGCCCTTGAGCTGAGCCGCGCGAACCGCCCCCGGCTCCAGGATGCCGGCCTCTTCCAGGATGGATATAACCGCCGGTATGTCCTTGTCCATCAGCTGTTCCTGCAAGCTGATGGTGTTGGTGGATATAACCACTCGGTGCCCGTGCGTGGCCGAGTAAAGAATCGCCGGGAGCAGATAGGCGATACTCTTGCCGATGCCGGTGCCGCCTTCGACGATCAGCTTTCGGCCTTGGTAGATGGCGCGCGTTACCGCCTTGAGCATCTCCGCCTGTTGCGGCCGGTTTTCAAACCCGGGGAAAGAGTTGGCGAAAACACCGCGGGGAGCCAGGAGGTCTTCGACCTGCTGCTCGGAAAGCTCGCGGCGTATGGCGTTGCCCTTTACCTCGCTGGCGCCGGTGGACAAACGCCGGGCAATGCTGTCCAGGTTCAATCCGTTGAGGCCGACGGCGCCGGTGGCTCCGGGCGCAGCGTTGGCGCCGGGCGCGTGGGGAACGAGCGCCTCCAGCAGGTCCGCTACGGAAGCGTTGGCAGCACGGGCGGCGCGGGCAATGAACGCGACTTTAGCCGCCGGGTAAGATGCTCCCAGTTTCAGCAACTCATGGAAAACCAGTGCGGTGGTTTCGGCGTCGGCCACGGCCCGGTGCGCCTGATTATGGTCGAGGTCCAGGTGCCGGGCGAGGGCGGTGAGATTATATTCCGGCAGGCTGGGCAGAAATATCGACGCCAGGTCCCAGGTGTTGTAACTCCGGTTCGTCAGGTGGAGACCGTGGGACGACAGGAACGCAAGATCGAAGGCGATGTTATGTCCGACAATGGGCAGATCACCGACGAAGGCGGCGAACTGTGTCGCCACTTGCTGGAACCGCGGAGCTCGCTCGATCTGGGCCGGGCTGATGGAAGTGAGTTGCTGGATGAAGGTGGGGATTTGGCGACCCGGGTTCACGAAAGTCTGGTATCGCTCGGAAACATCACCGCCGCGAAACTTGACGGCTCCCACCTCGATTATGGCATCGGACTGCGCTTGAAGCCCGGTGGTCTCCAGGTCTACACATACGAACTCGCGCTCGAATATGTCACTTTGAGGCAACAGCGTCGGGGTCATCACGATGAACTGCCCGCGGGGTCGGAAGCGCGACTACGCCGAGCGCAGGCGATATGGCCGCAGCGATCCCTGCCGGAGCCCTTCCAGCGGGCGGAAGTCCCCACGATGGAGCGCGGTGAGGAACTGGGCCTCGTCGAAGATCTCGTCGGGGAACTCGGTGACGAATTTGCCCAGCCCGTGGGTGCTGTGAGCGTCACTGCCTCCGGTGACCGGAAGGTCCAGACGGTGGGCGACATCAGCGGCAAAGCGATTTTCCTCATCCGACGTGCCGCCGTTGGCTATCTCGATGGCGTCGACCAGCTTGAATACCGGATGCCCCATGGCCGTCTCGGCGTCCTGCGGGATCGGCTCGTTGGGATCCGGATAGAGATACGGACGGGTGCGGTGGTGCTGTCCCAACACGCCTCGGAACGGGTGCGCCGAGACCACGAAGCCGCCGGCGGCGTGGGCCGCCTTGCTCAATTCCTCGGCGCGATGGAAGCCGCTTTGGTAGCGATCCACGCCGAAAGCCAGGATGTGGCCCATGTTGGTGTCCGCTTCCATGGCCCGGATCAGCACTACGTTATGTTTTGCGGCGAAGGCGGCAAATTCGTGCCGGTCCCAGGGTCCGGCGTGTTCGGTGATGCACAGGCCGCGCAATCCCAAGCGTTCTGCCTCAAGGATCAGGTCTTCGGGCGAAAGGCTGGAATCGGCGCTGCCTTTGGTCGTATGAATGTGTAAATCAAAAATGCGCGACATAAGCCCTAACAGTCTATGCCCAGCCCGAAACGCCGTCAACGCCCGACTCGTCACGGCCGATGGTTAGCCTCTGATAGAATGCCGGCGAATCGCTCCCTGAAAGGGCGACATTCCCAGGAGATGAATGAGATGGCGAGAGTAGGTTTTATCGGTCTTGGAACCATGGGCGCCAGCATGGCGTACAACTGCCTGCGCGGCGGCAACGATATGGTGGTCCACGACATCCGGCGAGAGGCCGCAACCCAGCACCTGGAAGCAGGGGCACAATGGGCAGACACCCCCCGCGAGGTTGCCGAGGCCACCGACGTAGTATTCACCTCGCTGCCCGGCCCGGTGGAGGTTGAAGCGGTGTCGCTGGGCGAAGACGGGATCATGTCGGGCATGGCCTCAGGCAAAACCTACTTTGACCTCAGCACCAGTTCGCCCACGCTGATCCGGCAGATACATGATCGCGTGGCGGCGCAAGGCATCAACGTTCTGGACGCCCCCGTGAGCGGGGGCCCGGCCGGCGCAGCGAGTGGACGGCTGGCCATCTGGGTCGGGGGAGACAAGGCCGTGTTCGACCAGCACAAAGCGGTCCTCGACTCCATCGGTGACGCCGCGTATTACGTCGGCCCCATTGGCAGCGGGGCCGTCGCCAAGCTGGTGCACAACTGCGCCGGTTACATCGTCCAGACCGCGCTGGCCGAGGTGTTCACCATGGGCATCAAGGCGGGCGTCGACCCGCTGGCGCTTTGGCTGGCGGTGCGCAAGGGGGCCGGCGGACGCCGTGGAATGTTCGAGGGGTTGGCCCAGCACTTCCTGATCAACGATTACGATCCGCCGGACTTCGCCTTGCGGCTGGCGCGCAAGGATGTGGACCTGGCAGTCGCCGTCGGCCGAGAGTTCGACGTGCCGATGAAGCTGGCCAATACCACCCTGGCCGAGATGACCGAGGCCATGAACCGCGGCTGGGCCGGCCGCGACTCCAGAGTAGCGATGCTGCTGCAGCAAGAACGGGCCGGGATTGAAGTGGAGATTGACCCCGAGGACCTGCGGCAGGCGCTGGAAGAGCAGGGCGGCTAGGTTTGTTGCCGCCCCACTATGAGGACACGCCATGGTCGTGCGAGCTACCGGCATAAACCCGGCGATGCTGCGCTGGGCGCGAGAACTGGCTGGCTACTCCATCGAGGAAGTAGCCAGCCGGATGAAGAGGGAACCTAGCCAGATTTCCGCGTGGGAATCAGGCGAGGAATTCCCGACTTGGCGGCAGTTTGAACGGTTGGCGCGGGATTTGTACCATCGACCAACCGCACTGTTTTTCTTTTGGGAACCTCCAGAAGAGGATCTGCCCACTGCGGAGTTCCGAAGGCTCCCTGCCACCGCTCTTGAAGATTTAGATCCAGATACTTGGCTCGCTGTTCGTCAAGCTAAAGCTCGACAGTTGGATTTAGCTGATCTGGCAGAATATGATGATCCAAACGCACGTCAAATCGTTGCAGACTTGAGCACTGACGTTGGGCCCGACTCAGTTGATGAGTTGGCTTCAGAAACTCGCAGATACTTCGGCATTCTTCCAGACGAACAATTTGAATGGGGTTCTGATGATAATGCCTTGGAAAAATGGCGCGATGTTGTCCAGTCGATGGGCGTGTGGGTATTCAAACGTTCCTTTCGACAGCGTGATATCGCGGGGTTCTGCTTGGATGGCAATCTGTACCCGCTTGTGTATTTGAACAACGGTCAGCCAAAAGTGCGTCAGATTTTCACCCTATTTCACGAGTTGGCTCATTTGTTGTTCGGATTCAACCACTTGGAACGTACTGATGTGCAGCATTACCTGGGCTCTTTGCACGGACATGACAGAGAGGTGGAAATTGCGTGCAACCGCTTCGCTGGGGAGTTCCTGGTTCCCGCTAGCCACTTCGTAAGGCAATTGGGACCGAATCCCGATCAGGAACCAACTGATGAGATTCTGACTGAGTTATCCCGCAATTACCGAGTTAGCCGGGAAGTTATCCTGCGGAAGTATTTCGACCAAGGTTGGATCGATAGCGCTTTCTACGACGAAACTGTGGCGCAATGGCGTTCCCAACAGTACGAAGGCCCGGCAAAGGCACAGGCGCGCGGCAATTATTTCGCAAACCAAGGCGCCTACCTCGGCACCAAATATGCTTCATTGGCTTTTCGGGGCTACTATCGGGGCGACTATGATGTGGATCAGCTAGCAGAGTATTTAGACATCAAAGCTTCCAACATCGCCGGCTTAGAAAATTGGTTGGTTAGGAGGCTATCCTCAGAATGATGGACTACGCCTTTGACACCAATACCATTAGCCAGATTTACCGCTTCTATTACAAAGATAGATTCCCAAGCTTTTGGGAGAGGTTCGATGACCTCGTTCTCACGGGACGCGCTGGTTCAGTCAGTGAAGTCGAAGCAGAGCTGACCCGTAGGACTGGTTTGGAGTCTGCGGTTCAGGAGATGAAACGGCTAAACCCGAATATGTTCGGCTTGCCTACTCCCGAGGAGCAGCAATTCGTCGGTCAGATATTCGCGGTTCGTCAATTCAACGGGCTGATCAGCGCGAAAGCTCGGGCCAAGGGGACACCGGTGGCCGACCCATTTCTCATCGCCAAAGTGGGCGCTGGCTTTGCATCGACCGTGGTGACCGAAGAAGTCTTGAGACCTAACGCAGTCAGGATTCCAAATGTGTGCGCACACTTCGGCATCGATTGCATCAATCTTCAACAATTGATGGAACGTAAGAGATGGAGGTTTTAGTGGACTAATCCGCCGCTGCCGCCCAGCGCAGCACGGGACGCCGTGCGGCGGTCGCTTCGTCGAGCCGCGAGACCGGCGTGGAGTGCGGCGCGTGCTGGACCAGCTCCGGCTCGGAGGTGGCCTCCGCGTCGATGACGCGCAGGGCGTCGATGAATGCGTCCAGCGTCTCCTTGGTTTCCGACTCGGTGGGCTCGATCATCAAAGCTTCGTGCACGATCAGAGGGAAATACATCGTCGGCGCGTGGAAACCATAGTCCAACAGCCGTTTCGCCACTTCCAGCCCGCTGACGCCGCGCTCCCGCTGCCGGTCCGCGGAGAAAACCACTTCGTGCATGCAGGTGCGGTCGTAGGGCAGCTCGTAGATGTCCTTGAGCGACTCCATGATGTAGTTGGCGTTGAGGACCGCGTTGCCGCTGATTGAAAGCAGGCCGGTCGCTCCCAGGGTGCGGATGTAGGTGTAAGCGCGCACCAGGACGCCAAAGTTGCCGTGGAACCCGCTGATCTTGCCGATGCTCCGCTCCGGTTCGGAGAGAGCATACTCGCCGCTGTCGTTCGCGGCCACCACCGGGGCGGCCAGGTATGGAGCAAGATTTTCGCCGCAGCAGACGGGACCGGCGCCCGGTCCGCCGCCGCCGTGGGGGGTGCTGAAGGTCTTGTGCAGGTTCAGATGGCAGACGTCGAAGCCCAGTTCGCCGAGCTTGGCACGTCCGAGCAGCGCGTTCATGTTCGCGCCGTCGCCGTAAACCAGGCCGCCGCAATCGTGGACGATCTGGCAGACTTCCAGGATGTTGGTGTCGAACAGCCCCAGGGTGCTGGGCAGGGTGATCATCACCCCGGCGAGGTCGTCGCCGGCTATGTCCCTGAGCGCCGCCAAATCGGTGTTGCCGTCCGCATCGGATGGGATGGTGACCACGTCGAAGCCGGCCATCGCCGCGGAGGCGGGGTTGGTGCCGTGGGCGCTGTCCGGGATGCCCATCTTGGTGCGGCCGGAGTCGCCGCGAGCCAGGTGGTACGCGCGCATCATGAGCACGCCGCCCAGTTCGCCGTGGGCGCCGGCGAGGGTCGCCAGGCTGGTCGCGGCCATGCCGGTGACTTCGGTGAGGAAGTCCTGCAACCGATAGAGCAACTCCAGCGCTCCCTGGGATTGCTCGGCCGGCTGCTGGGGATGGATCCCGGCGAACCCGGGCAGGAAGGCCACTTCGTCGTTGATCTTGGGGTTGTACTTCATGGTGCACGAACCCAGCGGGTAGAAATGGGTGTCGATGCTGAAGTTCAACTGGCTGAGCGAGGTGAAATACTGCACCACCTCGGGCTCCGACACCTCGGGCAGGGGCAAATCATCCCGCAGGTATGCCGGATCCGGCAGGGGCGCCGCCGGAACGTCCAGGCCCGGGGTGATGACACCGACGCGGCCGGGTACGCTGCGGTCCATCAGCAGGCTGGTGGTGTCTCGGTTGCCGCCTTTGTTCAACATCGTTCGTAGTCTCCTGGTTTAGTGGCACTTCCTGCGATCGCCGGCCCGGGTGACGGGAGGGTGTGAGGGAACAGCCGATGTGCAGGTTTTCAGCAACTAGCTTCCGTTGGATGCGCCGCTAGGTTGAGCGCTTGATTCTTCTAACTACAAGGGAAAGTATCCGGTGACCCTTCCAACTCCACGCAAAACTGAGTAATACGAACGCCACCATGCTCGCCACGAAGGTAGGCACGCCTCCCCAAGGAAAGAGCAAAGTGGTCCCGAAGATCGCGCAAAGCGCGGCGATAACGACAACCCAGACCACGGTGCGCCACAAGACACGCCGGTTGAGCCGGCGGTCGGCAGCGCGGACTATTTCCTCGACTTCTTCCGGAGTGGCATCGTCCCAGCGCGCCATCTGGGCGTTCATGTGGCGGATCTGCTTCCGGAGGGCCATGGACCCGCAGACGAACATGCTGCAAGATACGAAACTCATCACCATGATGCCGGCCAGGAACCCGATCTCGAACCACAGGGTTCCGGCGGGCAGCCAGGCGACGCGGCCAGCCAGCAACGCCCGCGCGATTATCAGGGCCAGCATGAGGCCGGCGATCCCGAAACCCACGATGAACAACGTGCGTTCTCTGACCCACAGGCCGAACCATTTGACGTATCCCTCGCGCTCGGATGCTCCCTCTTCTTCATCAAAGGGATCCGTATAGCGCCGCATTCTGCGCAGGTTGGACGATCCGCGGTCAATCATAGCGATTCGCTCGGGTGGTTCCGGGTTCGCGTGGATACTCGCATCAGGTCACGGACAATTGCCAGGTCGGGGCGATCTAATTCGCTGACCCCAAAGCGTCCACCAGAGCGTCGATGTCATCGCGGGAGTTCATCTCGGTGACGCACAGCAACATGCCGTTCTCGAACCGGTCGCTGACGTCGAGTCCGCCCAGTATGTTGCGCTCCATGAGCCGGCGGTTGATCTTAACCGGAGCTTCCGGACAACTGACCACAAACTCCTGGAAGAATTCTCCTGACTGCGGCAGGGAATATCCGTCCAAGTCGGCAATTGCAGAGGCGGCATAGTGCGCCTTGTGATAGCAAAGTTCGGCAACTTGACGCAGGCCGTGCCGGCCCATCGCCGCCATATAGATGGTCGACGCCAGAGCGTACAGAGCCTCGTTGGTGCAGATGTTGGATGTGGCCCGCTCCCGCCGGATGTGCTGCTCGCGCGTCTGCAGGGTCAGGACGTAGCCGGTGCGACCCTGGGTATCGGTGGTTCGGCCCACCAGACGGCTGGGCATCTGGCGGATGTACTGCTGCTTGCAGCTGAACAGGCCCAGATACGGCCCGCCGAAAGAGGGCGGGATGCCAATGGGCTGTCCCTCGCCGGTCACGATGTCCGCGCCGAAATCGCCCGGCGGCTTGAGCATCCCCATGGCCAGGGGATCGGCCGACACCACCAGCAGGGCTCCGTCGTCGTGGGCAGTTGCGGCCAGGCCGGCGAGATCGTCGAGGCCACCATAGAAGTTGGGATACTGGGCCACCACGCCGGCGGTGGCTTCCGTAACATTCGCCCCGATATCAGCCGTCGGCACAATGTCGATGGCAATGCCCTGGGCCTGGCAATAGGTGGCGATCACCTGGCGGTAGGCCGGCGCGACGGTGTCGCTGACGACCACCTGCTGTCGACGGGTGACGCGACAGGCCATCAGCACCGCCTCGGCGAGGCTGGTGGCGCCGTCGTACATCCCGGCGTTGGCGACTTCCATGCCGTAGAGGGCACTGATCATCGTCTGGAACTCGAAGATGACCTGCAACGTGCCCTGGGACACCTCCGGCTGGTAGGGCGTGTAGGCGGTCAGAAACTCACCGCGGGTCATGACCGCTTTCACTATGGAGGGAATGAAGTGGTAGTAGCTGCCAGCGCCCAGGAACGACGGACCACTGGACAAGGAACGATTACGGCCGGCCATCGCACCCAGTTCCCGCTGGATCTCCAGCTCCGACATCGGGTCGGGGAGCCGCAGGGGAGGGTTCCGGTAATCGTCCGGTATGTCGGCGAACAGCTCGTCAACGCTGCTCAGGCCAACCGCGGCCAGCAAATCGTCCTGCTCGGCAATGGTGTTGGGGATGTAGTGCGATTGAAAATTCGTTACCATTCGGGGATCTCCGTGGGAATCAGTTCAGTCATCCCAAACGAGCGGTTGGCTGGGTCGGCGGCAATATTCTGAACGCGCCAGTTAGCCTTTTTCTTGAGGGCCACTAAACCTATTCGAACCCGAAACGCCTCGCCCCGCGTCGTCGCATTGCGCCCGGCCAACCAGATTGTATCGTCAGCGGTGGGGTTGTAGCGATCTTGCAAAAGCCCGTTAGGCAGGCAAAGGACTGAAATGGATTCGAGGCGGTTCGGATTATCGTTAGCCGCGTTTTCAGCGTAATTATACTTGACAAATATCGTTGTAGTCAGATATCCGCCGCCTCGAACCTCCGCAATGGGGTCCATTTCACCTGCAACGTCAACAGGCTGACGCTGCCTGATCTGGCGGATACGCATTGAGGTTTGTGAAGTTTGAATAGTGGCGGTGCGTGCGCCGTCAATTTTTTCCGCCTTAGAATCGACGAACAGCGCCTGCCTCACGGCGTATTCCGGTTGGAAAAGGTAAGTAGCCCGCTTGTAGTCAATTTTGCCGAACAGGCGCACCGGGATAGTTGGCATTCCCAGCCGGTCCAATGCTTCGCGCGTAATGTCCTCGCCAATGTCGGCCACCAAGTCGGATTCACCGGTGAAAATTTCAATGGCGTCATCCCGAAAATCATAGATTGCTTGCACCACCATTCGCAAGGTAGCCTTTTCCACCTGCTCGATGATGCCCAGATCGGCCCTGAGTGCGTCAGAGCTCAGGGTCATCTGAGCAACCGTGGGGGAGTTGCCAATGATTCCTCAATGCGCCGCTTGGCCAATCTCACACTCTCCGAGTTGATGTCGAACCCCACAAACCGCCGGCCCAATTCTATGGCCGCCAGCGCCGTAGTTCCGCTGCCGGCAAAACAATCCAAAACCAGGTCGCCCGGTTCTGTGAGCAGCTTTATGATCCGCCTGGGCAACTCAACCGGGAACTGTGACTCATGCTCATTATTGGAGCGAACAGAGGGGATGTTCCAGACTGCCCTCGAACCCCATTCCGCCCATTCACCTGCGTCCAGACGCTCCCGGTTCACGACCGTGATGCCCGGCTTCCAAAAGATGAGCACGTGCTCGAATTCGTCAACAGAGCGGTACGACAAGCTGTGCCAACGACTGTTTTCCCAGCAAGGATCTTTGACCCACACGCGGCGATCGTACAGATAAAATCCAGCCTCTGCAGCCCACTGCTCGACCAAGCCGGCGGTAAGTTGCACTCGCGTTTGCGTCGCGTATTTGCCGCCTCGAACGTTATTGTTTTTCAGGCGACGATCAATGGTTTGCTCGCTGCATCCCAACAGGGCGGCCAACTGGTATTTGTCGAATCCGGGGTTGGCCTGCTGCGCGTTCAGCACTTGCTCCCGGGTGATTTTCACCTTCTTGGCGCTAACGTTATCGGCTTGGATCCGGGGCATATCCGGGTCTTCAAAGGCCAAAATATCGGCGATGTTGACGCCCAAGAATCCCCCCGGCGCAATGACGTCGAAATGGCCGGCGATAGTTTCACTCAGGAGATCTTGCCATTGCCGGAAATTCAGCCCTTCCTCGTAGGACTTGCCGACGAAGTACGGCGGTGACCAAAAGCTCAATGCCAGCGACTCAGGAATCACCTTCGTAAGCAAATCAAGAACATCGCCCTGGTATATGTCGTTGGGCAGCAAGAAACCCGATTCGCTCATGCTGATCTCCTCGACGAGGATCATTGGGAACGCCAATTACGCGCCTTGATAGCGTATCGTCGTCGTTCAGCAACCCCGGCGTCAAGCGCACCCTGTCATCAATGTTCGGTTCATTTACGCCAGCACGCGGTAGCGATAGCTCGATTCCATCAGATCGTCCTCAGCAAAACGGCTGAACCGCAGCGGCGAAAGGTCCACGTCGCGGGCCTTGCCTTCGGCCACCAGCTCGGCTACCGCCTTTCCGATGGCGGGGGACAGTTTGAAACCGTGCCCGCTGAAACCCACCGCGCAGAACAGACCATCGACACCGGGCACGCTGTCCAAAATGGGATGCCAATCAGGTGTGGTGGTGAACAGGCCGGACCATCCGCCGCGGTAGTAGGAGTCGGACATGCTCGGGATGCGGCGGGCCAGCTTGGTCCGCGCCGAGGCGGCTGAAGCCAAATCGATGCCCTGAGGGTATGCCTCGGGATCCGGCTGCTCCTCGTCGTCACCGAAACCCATGGTGGTGAAGTTGGAGCCGTCCGGGCGGAAGGAAAAGGATTGGCTGATGTCTCCCACGGTGGGATGCTGCGGAACCAGTTCCACCGGGCGCGCCACGGTGGCAACCTGGTGGCGCACCGGAAGCAAGGGCACGTCCACTCCGACGCCGGCCAGAACCTGTTTGGACCATGGCCCGGCCGCGACGATAACAGTGTCGGTCGTGATTTGGTCGCCAGCTGCGGTCACCACCGCCCGCACGCGATCGGAGTCGGTTTTTATCCTCGATGCCGGGTTGCGCGAGGCGATCACCGCGCCGGCCTCGCGGGCGCGGGCGGCGTAGGACACGGTGGTCTGGTACGGGTCGGCGTAGCCGGATTCGGGTTCCCAGGCGGCGCGTTCGTCGTCGTACAGCGTCACCATTGGGGCCAGGCGCGCCAGATCGTCCTGCGAAACCACCGCGGTGGGTACGCCCAATTCCTGGTGCATGGCGACGTTGCGTTCCAACCCTCCCTGGTCCGCCTCGTTTACCACCACGAGGTAGCCGGTCTGGACAAAGCCGGATCGCCCGCCCACGCGCGCGTCAAAGTCGGCGAAGACCTGCAAACTCTGCCACGCCAGTTGCGTGGTGACGCGGTTGGAATAGTGCATGCGGCAGATGGCCTGGGAGCGGCCGGTGCTGCCCGACCCGAGCACATCCCGCTCCAACAGAACGGTATTGGGGATTCCCAGCTGCGCCAGATGATACTGGATGGCGCAACCGATGACGCCGCCGCCGATGATGACCGCGTCGGCTACGTTGGGGAGGCTGCTACTGGTCAATGCCCTTCCACGACATGACGCGGTTCACGTCGATCTCGATGGCAACCAACTTCTGATCGCCTTCAGCAAGATCGGCGGCGTCCTGCTCGCCCCGTTCCTCGCCTTCATACCGGGAGAAGATGCGGCGCACCGCATCCTTGAGGTTATCGCTGCGAACCGTGGCGTCGCCCTCAAGTATGACGTACTGATACGGCCACTCGTCGGTTGCAACCGATAGCGCCACCTTGGGATTGCGCCGCACGTTCCTGGTCTTGACTGCCGCGTCGCCGGAAACCACGGTGACCTTGCCGTCTTCCCACTGGTACCACACCGGGGAGACGTGAGGCGAACCGTCCTCGCGGATCGAAGCGAAATGGGCGACGTGGGGCCCTGCCAGATAGGCGTCGATCTCTTGTGACGTGAGACGCGGCATCTTTACCTCTGATTAGGGCCGGCAACCTCGCACGGATGATTGCGTGCGCGGTCTGGGATACCAGTATCATACCATAACGGCAATCGGACCAAGGTCAGACCGGCGATTCCACGCCCGGCTGAGCCTTGGAGACCCGTTTCGGAAAGGCCCGAATACCGCAACCGGCGTCAGAGTGCAGCGCCCCCGCCAATCGCCGGCGATGGCCCTGTGTTACAATCCGGCCGCACAGCGGGGCGCGGGTATTCCACCGCGGCCCCGCGTTACGTTCGCTGATCGCATCATCCCGACAATGGCATTCTGCATTCCATTCTACCCAGCCGAGACGGAGCGTCTCCAGAGCGCCAGAGGCGGCAGCTGATGCGGCGGCCCAGGATCTTTTACGGGTGGTGGATCGTCATCGTCAGTCTCGTCGCCGACGGGATGAAGCACGGCAGTTTCAACCGGGGATTCACCGTTCTCTACGTTCCAATAGAGAGCGACGTCATTTTCCCCAAGAGCGTTCTGGGTTTCAGTCCGCAATCGAGGACCATGCTGGGACTGGCGGAAGGTCTGGGCCGGTTCATGGGTGGCGTTCAGGGTCCGCTCATGGGGTATTGCACCGACCGGTTTGGCCCTCGCGTAATGCTGGCGTTTGGCGGGTTGATGTCCGGCCTGGGCTTCATCCTGCTGGGGCGCACCACGAACTTCTGGTGGTTCCTGCTCGTGTTTGTGGTGTTCCTGTCGGTGGGGTTCCGGTCGGGCTACAACAACGCGTCCATCGCAGCCGTGAACAACTGGTTCCGGCGACGGCGCGGGTTAGCGATGTCGGTGGTCAGCATGGGCAACGGACTGGGCGGCGCGTCTGCTTATCTGGTTGGCCTGCTGGTTTTTCTAGTGGGATGGCGGGATGCCTGCACCATACTGGGCGTCGCCATCCTGGCAGTGGTCATTCCGCTGTCCTATTTCCTGCGCCGCTCGCCCGAGGACATGGGTCAGTTGCCCGACGGGGACCCGCCCGAACTGGTCGATGCGAACCCATCGGACCGGGACACGGTGGCGCGCCGGCGTTCGGCGAACGGCGGAGATACCGACTTCACGGCTCGCGAGGCGATGCGAACGCCGTCGTACTGGTTGCTGGTCATGTCAACCGGTTTCCGCAACATCGTCCACGCCGGCGCTTCGTTCCTGATGGCACCGATGATCATTTGGTTCATGGAGGCCGGCGTGCCGGTGGACCCGGCATCGGAACAGGGCCAGCGAAACATCATCATCGCCGCCGCCTTCGTCAGCGCGTTTTCCTTCGCAAATATGGTGTTCAACCCGTGCATGGGTTGGATCGGCGACAAAGTTGACCGGCGCAAGCTCAGCGCGCTGTGCATGCTCTCCGGCGCGGCGGCGTTGGGATCGCTGGTCACCCAGAGCGGACACCTCTGGCAGGTGGTCCTGTTCGTCCTCCTGCTGGCGTTCGCAGAGAGCGCGAATCCCCTGAACTGGGCCATCATGGGCGACTTCTTCGGGAGGAGGGCCTATGCAACCCTGCGGGGTTGGCAGCACCTGCCCGACCAGCTGGCGTCCATGTGGACCGCCATGTGGATGGGCGCCATATACGACTACACTAGCAGTTTCTACTGGGCGCTGTTCCCGTTGGTGGTGCTCTACATCGCGGCAGCCATCGGCTACTGGTTCCTGCCGCGGCCTCCGCTTCCCAGGAGGCTGCAATTGCAGCAGGAGCGCAACACCGCCCGCCGCAACCGGGCGATCCGCGCGGCGCCGGAGCCGGCCGGCTAGGGTGTGTCGGCATTTTGAAAATCACACCGTCGTTCCTGCGAAAGCAGGAACCCAGGAAATCCCTGCCAACAGAACGTTGACCTTATTCCGTACTCAGTGGATTCCGGCTTTCACCGGTATGACGCGAAACGTCGACAATATCTGCGCGTGCCGCGATGATAAATACTGAAACGCCGGCAAAAAGGTTGGCCCGTCTTCTGGATGGTGACCTGTCGTTCCAGAGAACGGACCGGCTCGCCCATCCGCTGTACGCGCTGCACCCGTTTGCGGCCCGGTTTCCGTATGGCTTGCCGGGGTATTTCATCGACGGACTGACGGAGCCCGGCGACACGGTGCTGGATCCCATGTGCGGCTCGGGTATCACGCTGCTGGAGGGTTGGACCGCCGGTCGGAGCGTAATCGGCGTGGACCTGGATCCGCTGGCGCGCCGGCAGGCGCGGGCGCGGACTACGGCCCTGTGTGGGGAGGCGGCCCAGGAAGCCGGAGAGGCGGCACAGCGGCAGGCCGCAGATCTCATAGCCGGCCTGGGTGCGCACCAAGACCCGCTAGAGGCCGTAAAGTCCGAAATGGATTCGGCAACGCGGGAGTTCCTGGACTATTGGTTCTTCCCAGAAACACAACGTGAGCTCGCCTGCCTGATTCTAGCAATCCGGGAAGAGTCCGACGGTGACCTGCGGAACCTGTTGGAAGTGATCTTTTCGTCCACCATTGTCACCAAGTCGGGCGGCGTGTCCCGGGCCCGAGACTTGGCCCACACTCGCCCGCATCGCGTGTCCGAAAAGGTGCCCAGGAGACCGATCCCCCTGTTCGCTAACCTGGTCGAACGGGCTGCCGACGCTTACGGAAGCATAGACCGGGATGCGGTGGGCGACTGTCGGATCGAGGACGGGGACGCGCGTTCGCTGCCGCTGCCGGATTGCAGCATCGACCTGATCGTGACGTCGCCGCCCTACGCCAACGCCCTTGACTACATGCGAGCGCACAAGTTCTCTCTGGCATGGTTTGGCGATCCCATCCCATCCCTCACCAAGTTGCGACGCGAATATATTGGCTCGGAATCCTCTAGCAGCCAGGCAACGTTGTCGGTCAATCCCCTGCCGGCGAAAGTCGAAGCCGTGGTCGAGAGCGTCGCGGAAGCTGATGCCACGAAATCCCGCGTGTTGAGGCGGTATTTTGCTGACATGTCAGAGGCGATATCGGAGATGCGGAGAGTTCTCCGGCCCGGGTCGGCGACGATAATCGTGGTCGGAGCGTCCACGATGCGCGGGATCCTGGTGCCCACCCACGAGTGCCTGTCGGACCTCGCTACACAGGCTGGACTTGACGTAGTGGGCGTTGCCCCGCGCAACCTTGACCGCGACCGGCGAATGATGCCGGCGCGCAATGCCGGTTTCAGCGCCGCAAATGCCGACGCGACGGGGATCGAGCGGCGGATGCACACGGAGTACGTCATCGGCGCAGTCAAGCCCTGACGGCCGCGTCCAACTCCGCAAAACAGCCGTGCGGGTCGCCCGGTTGGCGCCCGGAAACCTACCCTCAAACCGCAGCCCGGCCCGGCCCGGCGCGTATTTCTACCAGATGTAGTTATCGGCCGGCAGGTGGCTCCCTCCGTCGCCGCCGGGCGGCTCCCTCGGCCTATCAGAACCGCCGTTCCGCATCTGCCGCAGCCGGCCGGACGCAAGATTGGGTTTCAGCCCGTGTTTTAGTATGCGTCCAAGACTATGACCATTTTCAGTTTCGGGCAAAACATTACATCTACGCATCCGTCTAGCGGGGCCGCCGGCGCCCCATTACCATTGCCTGCCATACGATCCCACTCGGCTGGAACTAGGGAAAGAGACGATGCAAGACCGCCCCGACCCGGCAGCAGCATGGCAGGCAGCCCTTGGCCGCCTCCAGCTGGAAATACCCCAGGAGCAATTCAACACCTTCCTCCGGCCCTGCTCCGGCCTGCGATGGGAGGATGACTGCCTGGTGATCGGCGCGGCAACAACCTTTGCTGTGTCGTGGCTCGAATTGCCGCTGCACCTGGAAATGGTTCGGGAAGCGGTGACCAAAACGACGGGCGCGCAATCAAGCATCCGCTACCTGGCGATACCGGCGAGTGACCACAATCCGACGCCGCAACGCGAAGTTTCGGTATATTCGGTAGTTGCGGAACCAGCAACGCGGCTTCCCGACCTGATTGATCCAGACGACGACCAATCGCAACGCGAAGCCGTGGCAGCACGGCAGGGCCGCCAGCCCCGCGAGGCGGTCGGGCTCAATCCCCGGTATACCTTCGACAATTTCGTCGTCGGCGAAAGCAATCAGTTGGCTTACCACGCCGCGCGAGCCGTCAACGCGGGTGAGCGCGACGCCACCCCCGGTTACAACCCGTTGTTGTTGTACGCCGGCTCCGGGATGGGCAAGACCCACCTGCTGCACGCCATCGGGAACGTGGCCCGTCAGCAGAGCGTTTCGGTCCGGTACGTAACGTCCGAACAGTTCACCAACGAGTTCGTGTCGGCGATCAACCGCCGGGCGATGCCGGAATTTCGCGAACGCTATCGGAGCGTCGACCTGCTGCTGCTGGACGACGTGCAGTTCCTGGTGGGAAAAGAGCAAACGCAGGAGGCGCTGTTCCACACCTTCAACGACCTGCACCAGGCCGGGTCGCAGATCGTTCTGACCAGCGACCGTCCGCCCGAGACCATCACGCCCCTGGAGGACCGACTTCGCTCACGTTTCCAATGGGGATTGGTGGCCGATATCCGTCCGCCCTCTCTGGAGATGCGGTTGGCGATGCTCCATTCCTGGGCTTCGGACCGCGGATCTGAGGTGCCGCCGCCAGTGCTGGATCTCATTGCGCAACGCATCAGCCGAAACGTGCGCCAACTCCTGGGCGCGTTCAACCGGGTGGTGGCGGCCTCGCAGCTCTTGAGCGCCCCGCTGACCGCAGAAAGCGTAACCGCGCAACTGGACGCCATCGTGGGGCCGGATGCCCGTGCGGAGGCAACGCCACAGCAGGCGCTGGACAAGGTGGCCCGTCACTACGGGCTTACGGTTGAGCAGATTCTAGGTCGCAATCGCACGGCCGCGGTGGCCCTGGCCCGGCAAGTGACAATGTACCTGTTAGTATCAGAACTCAACATGACACCGACCGGCGCCGGGCGTTTCCTGGCGGGCCGCAACCACAGCACGGTGATCCACGGAGTTGCCCGGGTGCGGCAGGCCATTGCAACTGACGACAGGTTGAGGCACGCTGTCTTAGCCATCACCGATTCTCTAACCGACTGAACCTTTCGCTCGTCAAACCGTCTCAGGAGGCACCCATGACAACGGGCATGAGCCAGACCATACGTACCGTCGTTGGCACCGGCGAAGCGGGCTACACCGGCGATGGCGGGGCGGCGACATCCGCCACCCTTCGCGAGCCGTTCATGTGCACGTTCGACCGCGCGGGCAGCATGTTCTTCTGTGAGGCGAGAAACCACGTCGTCCGGCGGGTTGACGCATCCACCGGGCACGTCACCACCGTGGCCGGCACGGGTGAGGTCGGCTACGCGGGAGACGGTGGGCCGGCAACGGCGGCAACCATGAACGAGCCTTATTCCCTTGAAGTTGACGGTGAGGGGAACATCTACATCGTCGACCGCCTCAACGCCGCGGTGCGCCGAGTGGACGGAGTCACCGGAGTTATCACGACGGTGGCGGGCACCGGCGAGCCGGGATATTCAGGAGACGGGGGTCCCGGCGACGCGGCCCAGCTGAGAGAGCCGAACGACTGCTTCCTTGACGGACGCGGCGGCCTGCTGATCGCCGACATCCAGGACCAGCGCATCCGTAGACTGGACCTGGCGACGGGCATCATCGATACCTTCGCCGGCAACGGCGAAAAGGTACGGGGCGGCGATGGGATGCCGGCGCGACAGGCGAGCATCCTGGGCTCTCGCGCGGTTTGCATGGACCAGCACGGCAACACCTACATCGCGGAGCGGGAGGGCAACGGCGTCCGCGTGGTCACCGCGGGCGGAATCATGGGAACCGTTGCCGGCGCGTCAGCGGAACGGGGATACACCGGCGACGGCGGATCCGCGCTGGCCGCCACCTGGGGCGCGCCCAAGGCCCTGCGCTGCGACGCCGCCGGCAATGTCATCGTGGTTGACACGGAAAACCACGCCATCCGCAAGATCGACGTCAACACCGGCGTGGTGACTACCATTGCCGGCGGGCAATTGGGCGGGCACGGAGACGGCGGCCCGGCCACCGATGCCGGACTGGACCGCCCGCACGGATGCGGCATCGCGGCGGACGGACGGATCTACATCGCGGACAGCAACAACCACCGGATACGAGTAGTGGGCTAGAAAGTTCGAACCGGAGCCAAATTCTCCCAGGCTCTTTCAGTCGTAATCGGCCCCGGTTACCGGACCCGGGCCAGTTTCTGCACCCGCTGGTTGGAAGTATCCGCGCCGTAAATGTTGCCCTGCGAGTCAGTGTACACCTGGTGGGCGTACTCAAAGGTGCGTCCCCGGGCCAGCAGGTCCCCGTCCAGGGTCAGGATGCTGAGGCGCGGCACCTGGTCAGTCACGTAGACTCTCTGTTCCGCGTCGATGTGCACGCCCATGGGACACTTGAAGTCGGTCCACTGGTCCACGAATTCACCATCTATGGTGAACACCTGCACCCGGTTGTTCTCCCGGTCGGCTACGTAGACCCGTCCGTCGGCGGAAACGCGGATGCTGTGCGGCACGATGAACTCGCCGGGACCCCGGCCGGGGCTGCCGAAAGAGGCGATCAGCGAACCGTCGGCGGCGAGGCGGTGCACGGAGGAATTCCCGTAGCCGTCCGCCACGAACAGCTCGCCGGAAGGGGCCACGCAAACATCGGCCGGATGGTTGAAGGGGGCCTGGAGCGCCGGCCGGTCGCGGTTGCCGATGGACGCCAGGAGCTCACCGTCCGGGGAGTATTTGAGGATTTGGTGAGCGTCGCGGTCTACCAGGTACACCGAGTCGTCGGGCCCGATGTGGATGTGGTGGGCGTCGGCAGGCACGCCGCCGCTGCTGTACCACGCCGCCAGCGGGTGCCCGTCGGGGTCGAACACGAGCACGCGAGGTCCCTGGCGCTGGAACACGTACACCTGGTCCCGGCTGTCGACGGCGACGCCGCTGATTCCCTGGAAACCTTGACCCACCGGGAGGAGAGCCCATTCCGGCTGGTATTCGTACACGTAATCGCCCATGCCAACAGTGATGGCCATTTGGTTCGTCTCCTTGGTATGCCATTCAGCAGGATTGAGGTGATACTTGCATGGATCGACAGGATACACAGGATTGCAATGTTACGCTTGCTACGGAGTCGTTTTGCGGAGATTTTGTGCTGGAACATTTACTCACTTGACCCTGGTGCGACGTGCTGTTAGCGTCCGGTATCCGGCGAAAAATCGTCATGCAAAATAACCTATTCGCAGGAGGTCGTCATGGCCATTTCCACGAAAGCAACACCGCAGGAATCAACGCGCGCCACGGTATCCCATCCACTGGACCCGCTGACGGCCGAGGAGATCGCCGAGGCGTCGGCCATCCTGAAATCCCAGCGCGACCTGGGGCCGCGAACCCGGTTCGAGACCATCGTGTTGCGTGAGCCGGACAAGCACGTCGTGCTCGATTATCAGCCCGGCGACCCGATACGGCGCGAGGCGTTCCTGGTGGTGCTGGACAACGACGTGCCGGCCACCTATGAGGCGGTGGTTTCCCTCGATGAAGGACAAGTCATTTCCTGGGAGCACATCCCCGGCGTGCAGCCCCGGGTGATGTTCGACGAATTCGTGGAGTGCGAGGCGGCGGTGCGGGCCGACGCACGATTCCAAGCGGCCATCAAGAAGCGCGGCATCACCGACCCCAGCCTGGTGATGGTGGACCCGTGGTCGGCGGGAAACTACGGTTTCGAGGACGAGGAGGGCCGGCGACTGGTGCTGTGCCGGAACTTTGCCCGCTCCAGCCCCACGGACAACGGCTACGCCCGTCCCATCGAGGGGGTCACCGCCGTGGTGGACTTGAACAACATGGAGGTGGTCCGGGTCGATGACTACGGCGTGATGCCGCTGCCACCGGAGCCGGGCAACTACGGCGCCGAGTTTGTCGGCAAGTTCCGCGAGGACCTGAAGCCGCTGGAGATCACCCAACCCGATGGGCCGAGTTTCCAGGTGGACGGCTGGAAGGTGACATGGCAGAAATGGCACCTGCGCGTCGGGTTCACGCCACGGGAGGGGCTGGTGATCCACACCGTGGGTTACGAGGACCAGGGCCGGGTGCGGCCGATACTGCATCGCGCTGCCCTGTCTGACATGGTGGTCCCCTACGGCGAACCCGGCAAAGACCACTACCGGAAAAACGCCTTCGACGCCGGCGAGTACGGCATCGGGTCGCTGACCAACTCGCTGACCCTGGGATGCGACTGCCTGGGGGAGATTTACTACTTCGATGCGGCGCTCAATACGGGCAGCGGTGAGGCGTTCACCATACCCAACGCGGTGTGCATGCACGAGGAGGACTACGGCATCCTGTGGAAGCACACCGACTGGCGCATCGGGCAAACCGAGGTGCGCCGCTCCCGTCGGCTGGTGATCTCCAGCGTCGCCACCGTGGGGAACTACGAGTACGGTTTCTTCTGGTATTTCTACCAGGACGGCACCATACAAATGGAAATCAAACTGACCGGCATCATCAACACCGCCGGCATCGCCGAGGGCGAGACGCCCAAGTACGGCACAATCGTGGCGCCGCAGCTGAACGCGCACATTCACCAGCACTTCTTCAACTTCCGCATGGACATGAACGTGGACGGCGGGGAAAACTCGGTTTTCGAGGTGAACACAGTGGCCGCGCCGCCGGGCCCGGACAACCCCCACGGCAACGCCTTCTACGCGGAGAAGACCCTGCTGGGAACGGAACACGAGGCGCAGCGGGTGATCGACCCGATGAGCGGACGGTACTGGCTGGTGTCCAACACGTCGGCGAAGAACGCGCTGGGTCAGCCGGTGAGTTACAAGCTCATGCCGGGCGAGAACATCCTGCCCTTCGCCAGTCCCGACGCCAGCATCATCAAGCGCGCCGGTTTCATGACCAAGCACTTATGGGTGACGCCCCATGACCGCGACGAGATATCCGCCACCGGCCCGTATCCCAACCAGCACCCGGGCGGCGCGGGCCTACCCGAGTACACCAGGAACAACCGGAACGTGGAGGACACCGACGTGGTGGTCTGGTACACACTGGGCTACCATCACGTGCCCCGTCCCGAGGACTGGCCGATTTCACCCGTGGCCTACTGCGGGTTCAGCCTCAAGCCCGTTGGGTTCTTCGACACCAACCCCGTGCTGGACGTGCCGCCCAGCGACCACTGCGACGAGGCTTGCCACGCTTAGAGTTTCATGCGTACCCAGTTTTACTCCGACTGTCATTGCGAGCGGAGCGCGGCAATCTCGTGACGGCAACGGACCTCCGCTGCGGCAACGAGATCGCCACGTCGCTGCGTTCCTCGCGATGACACCCCCGGTACGAATGAGGCTCTACGTCACCCGCACCGGGTGGGCGACGGGCTGGTTGAAGAGGTATCCCTTCTCGTTGAACAGGACGCGGTCGGGCTGGGTGTTGCCGGCCGTGTCGGTGGCCCGGGTCATGATTGCGTGGTCTCCCGGATCCCCGTCCCACTGGAACTCGAACCGAGCCCAGGAATGGTCCGGCTGGGACCCGGAGAGCGCAGCCTCGTTCCAGGTTTGGCCCGAATCGATGCTCCACTCGACGCGTGCAATCGGCCCCGATGGGGAGTGAGCGTATCCGTGGATGCGGTGACGCCCCGCTGGCAGTTCCGCCGGCCAGGGCAGGGCCAGGGCGCTCTTGATGACCTGCTCGGTTACCGGCTGGCCCAGCGCTTCGCCCTGTGGCGGGTACTCATCGCCGATGAGTGTGTAGGACGTGGTGTTGTTCCGCGTCCACATCGGTTCCGGCGAAACGACGATACGGCCCAGCCACTTGACGTTCGCGCTGCCCACCCATCCGGGCGCCAGCACCCGGACGGGGAAGCCGTGATCTCGGGGCAATGTCTCCCCGTTGAGCGCGTAGGCCAGCAGCGTGTCCGGATCCATGGCTTTGTCCACCGGCAGGACGTAGCGAAAACCTTCCTCGGGGGACTCCACGTCCAACCCGATCAGCAACACGGACGCGGCGTCTGATTGGATGCCCGCCAGTGTCAGGACGTCGCGGAGTTGCGCGCCGACCCACTCGCCATTGCTCACCGCCCCGGTCATCCACTGGGTGCCGGACGCCTCCTGCCCGTTCATCAGGTTGAACATGGCGCGGTGATTACCCGCGCATTCCAGGTAGGAAGTCAGCGTGCGGCTGGGCAGGCTGCGGAGTTCCTGGTATGTGAGTTCCAACGGTTCCGAAACCGCATCGCCCTCCACGGTGAGACGCCAGTCGTCGGCGTCCAGATCCAGGCTAACGGAGTTGTTGCGCACGAAGAACAGACGGTTGGGGGTGAGCATGCCCTGCATGTTTTCCAACCGCGCCTCCAGCCCCTTATCGCCGTGCACGAGGAATGGCTCGGGGTCTTTGAACCAGGGGCCGGCCGGCGTCGGCTCACTGACCACGACGGAAGGCTGCGGTCCTGTCGGGGCATCAAGGGACTCCATTCCGGCGCAGGCGGCCAACACCGCTGTGGCGCTGCCGGCCAGCAGCAGGCGCAGGAAATGGCGACGGTCCATACCCCGGGCGCTGGCGAACTCCCAGAGCGAGGGCCTGCCCGGTGGCGGTGTGCCGAATCCCTGCTCGCGCTCGTCCATGCTTGGCTCCCCATGCGTGCTCCCTTTGTCTGTCATTGCGAAGAGCGTAGCGACGTGGCAGTCCCGTTGACGCAGTGGCGCCCTTGGACGCAACGAGATTGCCGCCCCCGCATCAATCGCGGGGGCGCAATGACATTTTTCAGAGGGACCCGCGTCAACTGACCTACGGCGCCTGCAGCATGGGCCAGAAGGTGGCGGCGGCCCTGCCCATCATCCAGTCCAGGTCTTCGGCGGACAGCCAGGGCAGGGCGGTCTTGCCCAGTTCCACCTGGCCGATGAATCCGCCGGCGCGGGACGACGGGAAGTTGGAACCCCACATCATGCGCCGCGGCGTGAACGCCTCGATGACGCGGCGGAACAGGTCCTTTTCGTCGTCGGACAGATCGGCGTAGGGGCCCAGGCTGGTGCTGGAATAGCGCAGGTGGGCGTTGGGCAGCTGGGCCAACTCCTCCAGGGCAACGGTCATCCCCGCCTTGTCGGCGGAGTTGCTCCAGCCGGCGAAGTGGTCGGGGGCAAAGCGGACGTTGGGGTGTCGGGCGCCGATGTTGCGCATCCGGTTGACCCGATCCGCGGTTCCGCCGCCGCCAATGGAGATGGGGATGCCCAGGGACTCGGCGCGGTTCCACAGGGCGTCGCAACGCGGGTCGTCGGGCTCGGCCTGGCTTTGCAGACGAACGCCCCACATGCCGCGCTCGTTGGTCCAGTAGGAGAGCTTGTCGGCGGCGTCATCAGCGGCCGGGTCCAGGATGCCGACGGCAACGGTGCGGGGAGCGTACCGGAGCGCGCTGTCGCACTGGTAGGAGTTGTCCAGGCCGTAGGTGCCGTTGGGCTGGACCAAGGTGGCGCATTCCACGCCGGCGGCGTCCATCTCTTTGATCAGGTCCTCGACGTTGTTGCTGACTTCAAGGGACCATCCGGTGGCGTCGGGGTGGAGGGGGTGGGCGTTCCTGTCGCTGCTGACCACGTGGGTGTGAGTGTCGATGATCATGGTCGTAACTCCTGGAGGGATGATTGCGAGCCGGTGTCGTCATTCTACGACGTCGGGATGAAATCCCTAGCCCCTCAGAAAAGCTCCCGGCTGGCGATATCCGCGCCTTCGCGTATGGCACACAGCTTGAGCCAGACGATGCCGGCCTCCACGCGGTTGGAGCCTAGCATATCCACCAGTCTTTCGGGCCGGGGCAGGCTGCCGGTATGGGTGGTCAGGATGCGAGTTTCGCTCTTCTTCATCGGTGACTTTACTTTCGCCGGGCGGGAATGTCAGAAGCATGATTTACGGAATCTTATGATTGGGCAGGATTAGAAGATCTCTATCGCATGACGGTCCCAATCCCGATAATCCCTAAATCTTGAAAATCCTGCTTCTGACGAATCACGAAACTGGGTGCGTGTAAGCCATGAACCGGGTTGCCCAATCGGGATATCGGGAATATTATACTTGGGCGCTGTGAGTGAAGGCGCAAAAACAACAGTACCCTCAACATAATGGAGCGAAAAATGGCAACTGGAAGCACTTACAAGATAGTCGAGTTGGTGGGATCCTCCAGCTCAAACGTACAAGAGGCCATTGACGGCGCGATTGCCCGGGCGGCCCAAACGATCCGCAACCTGGACTGGTTCGAGGTGCGGGAAATCCGCGGCACCATCGACGACGGGCGCGCCAACTGGTACCAGGTCAAGCTGGGCGTTGGGTTCCGCGTGGACGGCGGTGAAGACATCCGCGAAGACTAGGCCCGCCGCATTTTCCGGCTTGGACATTGCGCCCGCCACCCCGTGGTGGTGGGCGCAAACTCCGTTCCGGCGAGGAACGTCAGAATCAGGATTTTCAAGATTTGAGGATTGTCAGGATTGAGGCCGCTGCCGGAAAAGCGCACCCAATCCTGACAATCTGAAAATCCGGTAAATCCTGCTTCTGACAATGGCTTTTTGCTCGCTTCATGCTCGTCGCCTCTGACCTCAGCAAAGCGTACTCGGAACGGACCCTGTTCCGCGGGCTGAACCTGTCCATGGCGGCCGGCGACCGCATCGCGCTGATCGGCGCCAACGGGTCGGGCAAGACGACGCTCCTGGACATCCTCGCCGGCGATACCCTGCCCGACGCCGGGTCGGTTTCCGGGCGCCGCAACACCACGGTGGGATACCTGAAGCAGGAGCCGGCGGCATTCGCCGGTCGGTCGCTGCTCGAGGAGGTGCTGCACGCCAACCCGGAGGTCGTTGCGCTGTCAGGGCGAATCGCCGCGACCCGGGAAACGCTGTCGGCGACCGCTGATCTGGCGCAACAGCGTGCGCTGATGGATCGGCTCGCGCAACTCGACGCAGAACTGGAGGCCGCCGGCGGAAGCGACCGTGACCACGAGGCAAAGGCGATCCTGTCGGGCCTTGGGTTCAAGGAAACCGACTTCGCCCGAGACATGCGGGAGTTCAGCGGCGGCTGGATCATGCGGGCCGAGTTGGCTCGGCTGCTGTTCCGAAACCCGGACGTTCTGCTGCTGGACGAGCCCACAAACCACCTCGATCTCGAAGCCAACCTGTGGTTTGAGAAATACCTGTCGTCTTTTCTTGGCGGAGTGGTCATAACGTCCCACGACCGCGCCTTCCTGAACCAGGTCGCCAACCGGATCCTGGCCATCGAGCCCGGCGAGGTGGCGCACCACCGGGGCAACTACGACGACTACCTGCTCGCCCGGGAGCGCGCGCTGGAAGTCAAGCAGGCCGCCGCCGCCCGCCAGGAGCGCGAGATCCAGCGGCAGATGCGTTTCGTCGAACGGTTCCGTTACAAGGCAACCAAAGCGCGGCAGGTGCAGAGTCGCCTGAAACAACTGGAACGGATAGAGATCATCGAACTGCCTCGGGCTACCCGTAAGGTCAACTATTCGTTCCCCGAACCTCCGCGCAGCGGCTCCGACATCATCCGGCTGACCAACGTGGGCAGGGCCTACGGCGACAACGTGGTGTATCGCGGACTGAACCTGACCCTGGAGCGCGGCGACCGGGTCGCGCTGGTCGGACCCAACGGGGCCGGCAAATCGACATTGCTGAAGATTCTGGCCGGCGTGCTGCCCATCGACCGCGGAGAGCGCCGGCTTGGCCACAACGTGATCACCGCCTACTACGCTCAGCATGTCCTCGACCTGCTGCACGCGAACAACACCGCCCTGGAAGAATTGCAGGAGGCCGCGCCGTCCGAATCGGAGCAGAACCTGCGCACCACCCTGGGCGGCTTTTTGTTCAGTGGCGATGACATCCTGAAGCCGATCTCCGTGCTGTCCGGCGGCGAAAAGGCCCGGGTCGCGCTGGCCAAGCTGCTCCTGCAACCCAGCAACTTCCTGCTCATGGACGAGCCGACCAACCATTTGGACATAACGTCCCGGGAGATACTGGCCGACGCTCTCGGCGACTACCAGGGTTCCATCTGTCTGGTCACCCACGACCGCACGCTGATCCGGCAGGTGGCCAACAAGATAATCGAGATCGACGGCGGGTTGCCCCGGGTCTACCCCGGCGACTACGATGGATACCTGTACCGCAAGCAACAGGAGGCGGAGGCGAAACCCGCGGCCGCGGTTGCGGAAGAAAATGCGCCCGCCGTGACGGACAAGGCTTCAACCACACGCAGGTCGCGCCGTCCTCTCACCGCTGAGGAAGAAGAGGTGAGAGCCCTGGGCCGCAAGGCCCGCCAGCTGGCGACGCGGATCGACGAGATCGGCGCGGCCATCACCGAGCGGGAAGCCGTGACCTCGGAGCTGGAGGCCATGTTCGCCAACCCGGAGCAGTTCGAGGACCGTGCTCAGCTGGAAGATACGGGCCAGCGGTATCGCATCCTCAAAGAGGAGGAGCAGTCACTGTGGGACGAATGGGAGCGGCTGTCGCTGGAAGCCGAGGACGTGGACCGGACGCTGATCGCCCTGAAAGCCGGCTGACGCAAGGGCGTTAAGGTTCCCGTAGCGGCTAGGCGTCCCCCGGTGACCAGATCCAGTACCGGGAAACCGCGCCGGCGTCCACTCGCAGGTCGAAGCCGGTGATCATTTCCGCGTCGTCGGATGCCAGGAACACCGCCGCCTTGCCGTAGTGGGACGGGCCGGGGAGCCGGAGCAGAGGCGCCCCTCGGCTGGCGTCGGGGAGCAGCCCTGCCGCGCGCTGTCCCAGGCGCGGGCCCGGCCAGTCCACACCCCATCGCGCGGCCCGCTCCCGTCCCTCGGACTGGTCGGTGGCGGTTGGAGTCAGGCTGTTGACCCGGATGCCGTATGCGGACAACTCCATAGCCACCGACCGGGTGAAGTTGAGCATCCCGCCCTTGGCCGTGCCGTAGCCCACGTTGCCCGGCTCGCCCTGGTGTCCGGCGGTGGAAATGATGTTGATGATGTTGCCCTTTCGTTCCTGCTGGATCATCAGGTGGGCGACGTGCTTGGTGAACAGGAACGCGCCAGTGAGAATGATGTCGGTCTGGCGTCGCCACTCGTCCAGCGGCATGTTGAGCACACCCTTGAAGTTGAACTGGGCCGCGCCGTTCACCAGGATGTCCACTCCCCCGAACCGCTCGGTTGCCTGGCCAATTGCAGCGAGCGCCTGCTCCTCGTCGGTCACGTCGCAGGCGACGCCGATGGCGTTATGGCCCTCGGCGACAATGGCGGCGGCGCATTTTTGGGCCATCTCCTCGCGGATGTCGACACAGACCAGGTTCGCGCCTTCCCGGGCCAACTCCTCGGCGATGCCCCCCATGATGTTGGGGCTGGTGCCGGTCACCAACGCCGTCTTGCCTTCGAGTTTCAAACGTCCCCCTCAACGTGGTTTGTCAGAATCGGGATTTACCGGATTTCAGGATTACGTCTCCCCAATCCTGCGAATCCTATAATCTTGAAAATCCTGATTCTGACGGAATTGCGCACAGCCTTCAAAAGATAATGCTGACCGCGCCGTGCCAGGAGAGGGCTTCGAGGTCCAGGACGGCCCGGCGGTAGGCTATCTTCAAATCGTTGCCATCGCGTCGCAGGATGTAGTCGACGCTGCCCACGTAGGGCGCGCCCTCGCCGGCGCGGAACCGGTAGACCAGGACGTTGGAATTCACCGAGAGCTCGCCGTCCTCTTTTTCCGTTACGCGCACGTTGGAAATGAACCGGCGGGTGCGCGACCACGGGTACTCGCGGTGGGCATGGCGGCTGTTCAGCCGCACGGCCCGGGCGCGCAGGCGGATGATGTCGTCGTCGATGAAGACCAGGTCGCGCTTGGGGTCGCCGTCCGGCAGGTCGGTGGTGGGGACAACGTACCGGGCGTCCTCGGTGAACAGGTCGACCCAGTCGTCCAGTCGCCAGTCATCCAGGAGCGCCGCTTCCCGGAACAAAAAGTCCTCCACCTGTTCGCGCAGAGTGGGTTGGTTAACGGTGGTCATGGTTCACCTGATGGGCGGGCTAGGGTCAGTCGTCATCTGCCACGGCCAGGGCGGCTTCCGCTTCCTCGACCGGGGCGTCCTGCACGTTGGTGTGGGTGAGGCCCTGCATGTTGGCGTGCCACTGTCGCCAGAACCCCCGCATCTGGAGCTCGTCGGTGGACTTGGCCGGCCGGAGCATACCCCGGGAGATGTCGGACCACTCGGTTTCGGTGGCGCGGAATCCGATCTGGCAGGACTCCAGGGCCTCCACGTCGTCGGGCGTGGCGAAGCCACCGGGGCCCAGGAAGGTCAGGAAACTGTCTAGCCTGGTCGCCAGCATCGCCTCAGATTCTTCTCTCGGGACGAGATGCCAGGCCGTGACCTCCATGTTGTCGGGGGCCAAGGGCTCGAAGTACCTGACGGTGATGGCCATGATGTCGTTGATCACCAGGTTGGGATAGATGATCAGGTTGCGGGAGGTATCGGCCATGCGGAAGGTGCGCTCTTCGCCGTACTTGTCCACCAGCCGCTGGCGGACCTCCGCGATGGGTTCCCTGGACTCCTCGCCGAACAGCGGGTGCCAATGGGCGATGGGCCGGCCGTTGCGCACGGGCGACTCGATGACGCAGTGGCCGTTGCCCAACGCCCGCGCCTTGCCGACGATGCGGGATGACGCGGTCTGGCCGCTGTCGTCCGCTCCCAGGCCGCTGATGTAGTCCAGGTAGGTCTGATGCGTGGGGACCAGGTGATAGCCGTCGAGGCTGTTTTCCACCAGGAGCTTCCAGTTGGCCTTCATGGTGTACTTGTTGGAGCCGGCGACCATCCGCATACCATCCTCGGACTGGTCCATGATCAGGTCGAGGTATTCTCTCGCTCCCGCCAGATAGGTCACCAGGTCTTCGACGTAGGGGTTGAAGCTCACGAAGTAGAAGCCGCGATAGCTTTCCACCCGCGGCGGTTCCTTCAGGCCCAGCTCGCCCCGGTCGAAGTTCGGGCCGTAGGCCTCCTGGTCGGGCACGCCGATCAGCTCGCCGTGGGTGTTGAAGGACCAAGCGTGATAGAAGCACTGCAACACGTCGGCGTTCCCGGCGTCGCGGCGGCAGATCAGGGCGCCCCGGTGCGGACAGGAATTGAGGAACACGCGCACCTGGCCATCCCGCCCTCGGGCGAAGAACAGCGGCCGGCCGGCAACCGTGCGGCGGCGGTAGTCTCCGGGGTTTTCCACCTCCGACTCGTGCCCGAGGTAGATCCAGCAACGGCTGAAGATCTGTTCGCGTTCCCGCTGGAACAGATCGTCGGAGGTCATGGATGACCGGTGGACACGGAAGATGCCCCGCTGCCGGTCGTCGATGATCAGGTCTTTGATCTCCATAAGTTCACCCATATCCCCAGCGTTGCGTCGAAGGTGTGGAAAGCCTAGATTTCTTGGCCGAGGCTGTCAACAGACGGGGCGCCGCAACAAGGGCTGCGCAAAGTCCATTTCGGCGATAACTGTCAGAATCAGGATTACCGGGATTAGAGGATTTCCGGGATTTGCGAACATCCTGGAAATCTCAAAATCCGGCAAATCCTGATTCTGACAATTACTTTGCGCAAGTCCTGGCCTGGGCGCACGTCAGCGCAGCCATTGAGATGGCCGTGCAACCCCGCTTAAACCCCCGGCCCCCAGGTTGTGCCGAAATCGAAGCGAGATGCCAGCTGCCCGGTGAAGGTGCTGGCGTCCTGCAGGGCCAGGTACACGGCCAGCGGGCCGATCGCGCTGGGGTCGACGCGCTCGTGCCAGTCGCGCTGCGTCCACGGGATTGCCGCCGAGCCTTCGCTGCGCAGGCCGCCGGGGCTCAGGATGTTGACGGCGATGTTGTAGTCGCGCACCTCGTCGGCCAGGCAGTAGCTGAACATGTGGACCGCCGCCTTGCTGGCGCTGTAGAGGACGCCGCCGCCCTGGTTGGGGTCGGTGGCCATCCGGGAACCGATGTTGATGATGCTGCCCCGTCGCTGCTCCATCATGGCCGGGAGCACGGCGCGGCTGCACAGATAGGGTCCGTTGACGTTGACCTGCATCAGCTGCTCCCAACGCGAGGCGTCGATGTCCATGATCGTTTCGCCCAGCACCATCGCTCCGGCGTTGTTGAACAGCGCGTCAATCCTGCCGTAGCGCTCCCGCGCCTGGCGGACCATCTCGTTGACCTGGCCCTCGTCGGTGACGTCGCAGTCCACGGCCAGCACGTCGCCGCCGGCTTGTCTGATGTCGTTCGCCGTTTCTTCCAACGTGCCGGCCAGGCCTGTCGGGGATTGAGCCCGGGCCGAGATGACCACGCTGGCGCCTTCCTCCGCGTACGCTTTGGCTATGGCGCGCCCCAAGCCTCGGCTGGCGCCGGTGACGATTGCGACCATTCCGTCCATCTGCCCCATAGTTGACCTGCCTGCACAATTTTGGCGACGCTTCGCTGCTTGCCCTTCTACCACTTTATGTTCGCATGGATGAACAGGATAAACCGGATCAGGAGTTTGTTGCCCCCGTGTTTATTTGGGGCATACGCCTCGGCACCGCCGGCACCCCCTGGAGGCTGGTCAGGTCCATGGACGGCAGGTCCACGTCGACCAAATCGTGGACGCCGTTGGCCAGGTCGTTGTAGCCATCGAACCAAGCGGCCAGTTGGCGACGCCACGACTCCAGGCCGCCGCTGGCGTGGAGCTCGAAAGCCGCCTCACGTCCGTCCAGGCCGGAGGATACCTGGTCCCAGGCCAGTTGCAGCAGCGCGGCCCGTTGCATGGCAGTGTAACCGCCACCACCGAAGGCGTCCTCCAGCTCGGCGGCCATTACCGGATCCGCGAAGTCGGTGTCGGCCGGCGCGTTGATCAGAGAGGAACCGGGCAGGCCGCGCAGGATTTCACCCATGCGCTGGCGGACTTTGAGGGTATTGACGCCAGCGGCCGCCACGTGGATCTGGTTGGCCAGGGGATGCCCGCTGACCGATACCTCCTGATCCAGCTCCGCCGCCCTCATGCAGGTGCGGCTGGTCTGGACGTTCACGGTCATTTCGACCAACTGCTCGATGGTCTGCGCGTTGTCCTTGAGGCCCATGATTTCGGCCAGGGCCAGGCCGAGGCCCAGCGTCAACTCCGCCTTGGCCAGCCAGCCGTAGCTGTGGTGCCAGAGCATCCAGCACACCAGCGATTCCTTGCGGTTGCGGTCGGGGGCTTCCCCGGTGAAGACGCGGTTTCGGGGGATGAAAACGTCCTCCATCCAGACCATGGAATCCAGCTCGTCGAACCGGCCGCTGAGCGGCGACAGAAACGGGTTCTTGTGCCGGGCGGCAGGTCGGCGTGACACCACCCGCAGGCCGGCAGCGTTCACCGGTACGATGAACCACAGGTGGCGTCCGCTGCCGGCGGGCATGTCGTTCCTAGTGGAGATCAGCAGGTCCTCCGCGAAGGGAGTGCTGGTGTGCATCTGGATCTTGCCGCGCACCACGATTCCGTCGGCGGTTTCGCTGACCAGCTTGAGCGCGGCGCGCTCGCTCTCATCGGGCCGCAGCCGCGTGCCGATCAGCGGGCCGCCGCCGGCGTAGGTGACGAACCGGCCGCTGTCGGACACGTACTCCAGGTATTCCTCCGCCTTGGCGATGTCCTCGGAGGAGTTGTCCAGGCGCTTCATCACGTTCTGCAAGCCCAGGGAGATCAGCTCGCCGTAGCCCGGGGTGTGGGTCATGTTCCCGCCGGTGATGAAATGGACGGCGCTGATTTCCTTGCCCAGCCGCCGCAGGTCGTCGGGGGTTTGCGGCGGAGTCATGGCGACGGAACGGCGCTGGCCGTTTTTGTCGGGCGGCGTCAGCAGGATATCCTGCCAGTCGGGGTCGAAGTGGCGGTCGTACCAGGCCACGTACTCGTCCACCATGGCCGCCGTGGCCGGATGGGTGGTGACGTCCTCCACGCGACCCTCGCCCAGCACCCAGACGTCGCGCCCGTCGCGCAGGCTTTCTCGGTAATCAGCCCCGGTACGCATTTCTCACCATCTCCCAATTGAACCAGTCTTACACGAACTGCGCTTCGACCCATCCCTGGTCAAACGGTGTCCAGAAGTGGGACGTCAGCTTCAGGTTCTTGAACATCCAGACGCCGTCGACCCGGACGTACTCCTCGTCGTATCTGGCAGACCCCCACACCGCCCGGTCGCCATCGGCATAGGTGCACGGCTGGAACAGGTACCAGATGCCGGTGGCGGTGTCTCCGTCCACCTCAATAATGGGGTTCATCACCATGTGGACGGCGAAGGGGAGACGGTTGGGAGCGTTGATGAAGAAGTTCCGGATGCCGTCACGCCCTTCGGCCCGGCCCCGTATGCCGCCGTCCCAAATGGCGTCCTCCACGAACAGGCTGGCGATGCCGTCAGCGTCGTAGTTATCGTCGCAGTAGGCGCAGTAGCGAGCCTTGAGGCGTTTGATTTCATCTACGTCCTCCAGGATGCGCAGCCGGCGTTCGATGTCCTCCAGGCTCATGGCTAACTTCCCTCCGTCTAGTCGGTGGCGAGTTCCTCGAAGGACGGCTCGGGCATCCCCGCGGTCCATGTGGGGTCGCGCAGTTCCAGCCGATTGCCGCTGGGGTCGAAGAAATACAGCTCGCGGCCGGTGAAAAAGCCCTGAGCGCGGTAGGTCAGGTGGTCGATACGGATGCCCCGCTGGCGGAACTCCTTGCACGCCGTGTCGAAAGTCTCGGGCGACACGGTGAACGAGTGGTGCGCGCCGCCGTTGTCGGCCAGTGAACCGTCAGTTACGCTGGAGCGTTCGCACAGCAGGATGTTGTGGTCGCCGACGTTGAAACACGACATGACGCTGTTGCCCAGCCGTCCCTTGGGTTCGAGACCCAGCAACTCCCCGTAAAACTCCTCGGCTTCGTTCAGGTCGTTCACCGGGATCGACCAGTGGGTCACGCCTTCTATTTTCAAAACTGCCATAGCGCCTCCAGTAACGCGCACGACGCGCGGCCTGACGTCCGGCTCGGTGTTGGGATCATTATAGGCATAAGCGAGGCGGCTGGAACCCTTTTGCCCGCGGAAAGCAGATGCGCCCGTGGTAGTATCGGATGACGTGACATCACCGAGGTAGACGATATGACACTGAAAGGCGAAGACTGGCTGGCCCAAACCGTCGAGGAGACCCTGGAGCCGGACCTGCCGATCTGCGACACGCACCACCATTTCTGGGTTTCCCGGCCGGAGCCACCTGCGTACCAGCGATACCTCTTGCCGGAACTGACCGCCGACGTGAGCAGCGGCCACAACGTCACGTCCACGGTGTTCATCGAGGTGCGCTGCGAGTACCGGCAGGACGGGCCCGAGGAGATGCGGCCCGTGGGCGAGGTGGAATACATCGAGACCATCGCCACGGAGTCGGCCGCCGGCAGCCACGGCCCCACGAAGGCCGCGGCTGCCATCATTGGCCACGCCGACCTGAAGTTGGGCGACGGTGTTCGTCCGGTGCTGGAAGCGATGGTGGCCACCAGTCCCGGGCGTTTCCGCGGTGTTCGTCACTCCACGGGATGGGATGCCAGCCCTGAGTTGGTGCAACGCGACATCCGGGGAGCCCTTTCGTCGGACGGCTACCGGGCCGGCGCCAAGGTAATGGCCGACATGGGCTTGGTCCTGGAGAACTCCCTGTATCACCCCCAGCTATCGGAGTTGGCCGATTTCGCGCGCGCCATTCCCGACCTGACCATCGTGCTGAACCACATCGGGGGCCTGGTGCGCGTCGGCCCTTACGCGAACCGAGACGACGAGGTGCTGCCGGCGTGGCGGCAGGGCGTGGCTGAAGTGGCCCAGTGCCCCAACGTGGTCATCAAGCTGGGCGGCGTCGGCCAGGTGCGCTACGGCTACAACTGGGACCAGCGGGAGACGCCCATCGGCTCCGAAGAACTGGCCGGGACGCTGGGTCCGCTGATGAACTACTGCATCGAGCAGTTCGGCCCGGACCGTTGCATGTTCGAGAGCAACTTCCCGGTGGACAAGCCATCCTACTCATACAACGTGCTGTTCAACGCCTTCAAGCGGCTCTCGAGCGGCTACTCGCCCACTGAGCGCGCCGCGCTGTTCCACGACACGGCCATGGGCGTGTACAAAATCAGCGACTGATCTGGCCAGTCCACCCTACAGCGAAATCCGCATCAGCTCTTCGGAGAACACGATCTCCCCGTCGTAGATGCGGCTGATGTCGCCGATGCCCTGCTCCATGGGGCCGTGGCCGGACAGGTGCGGGCCGATGTGCACCAGCACCAGCTTCTTGACGCCGGCGGCCTGGGCCATGCGGGCGGCGCCGGTGGTGCCGCACTGCCCGCCGGCCTCACCGTTGGCATCCATCACCGCCTGGTCGTCCCAACACATGCAGAGCATCATGTCGGCGTCGCGCGCTAGCTCGGTGACCGTGTCACAAGGTTGGGTGTCTCCAGTGAAGATCACGCTGCCGTCGGGCGTGTCCACCCGGTAGGCTAGGGAATCCAGGTAGGGCTGCACGTGCTCGGCGGGCGCGGCCGTAACCTCCCAGTCTGACCCGCTGAACACCTTGCCCGGTCCCACGTCCGTTGCCGACACGGATGGAGCCGGCCGGGGCAGGGTGCCGCCGCGATTGACGAATACCGCCTGGCTCAGGGGGTGGTTCACCCGGGCCTTCCAGTCGTGAGCGAACAGGCCGTTTTCGCCGATGATGCCCTCGGTGATCTTCTCCGTGAGTTCGGGGCCGAACACCTGCAACTGGTTCTCCTTGCCGACGCTCTGGTCCCAGCGGCACAGCAGGAAGCAGGGGTAGTCGATGTCATGGTCGAAGTGGTGGTGGGTGAAGAACAGGTAGTCCACCTGGGTCGGGAACAGCCCGGCCTTGACCAGCTTGTGGGTGGTGGCCGGCCCACAGTCGAACATCAGGTGCTGGTCGCCCAGCTTGAGCACGTGGGAGCTGCCGAAGCGAGTAGGCGTCGGCGTTGGAGTTCCGGCGCCCAGGGTGTAGATGTCAGCCATTGTGTGTCCTCGCCGTATCCTGATTGGTTTGCCGGCGCTGCGCTGGCGCCGTCCGGGTGATTCGTCGATCCTATCACGCGGAACAAAGTCAGCACTTGTATAATTCGGCCAGAAGGATCCCCGCCGTCAAGACCGCACGTAACCAACGGAGGTGGAACATGGCAACCATAAATTCGGTATTGGGGCCAATGGACACGGCGGACCTGGGGTTCACGCTGCCCCATGAGCACTTGATCGACTCGACCGCCGGCATTCGCAACACGTACCCCGAGCTGGAGTTGCGCGACCAGGCTTTTGACATGGCCGTAGCGTCCTTCGGCGAGGCCAAGGCCGGCGGGGTAGACACCGTGGTCGAGGTTTCGCCCATGGACCTGGGACGGGACGTGGCGCTGATGCGGGAGGTCTCGGAAGCGACCAGCGTGAATTTCATCTGCTGCACCGGCTGCTGGCTGGACGTGCCGCGCAGTTTCTGGGGCCGGGACAAGGACTTCATCGCGGACCTGTGGGTGCGGGAGATCGAGCAGGGGATCGAGGGTACGGGGATCCGCGCGGGCATCATCAAGGTGGCCACCAGCGACCCGATCACCGCGCACGAGGAGCTGATGCTGCGAGCCTCGGCGCGGACGCACCTGCGCACCGGCGTTCCCATCACCACGCACACGCCGGCCCAGTCGCGCATCGGCGAGGAGCAGGTGCGCATCCTCAAGGAAGAAGGCGTCGAGCCGCACAACATCTACGTGGGCCACATCAACAACACCATCGATCCCGACTACCACCGGGAGCTGGCGCGCCTTGGCGTCTGGCTGGGCTGGGACATCAACAACCCCGGCGGCCGTCCCAACCTGCCCGGCTGGCAGGAGCGGACCGACTACCTGAAGGACCGGCTGGACGAGGGCATCGCCCCCAACATGATGCTGTCCCACGACTGGAACGTCGTGCTGTCCCGCATCAGCTCGGAAGGGTTCCCCACCCGCGACCAGAACCCCGACGGATACCTGTGGCTCAGCCGCGCCATCATTCCCCGGCTGACAGACGCGGGGGTGCCGCAAGCGGTCATCGATCGCATGATGATCGAGAACCCTCGACGGTACTTTGAGGGCAAACGGCCGTCGGATTAGCGGCGGGGAAACGTCAGAATCAGGATTTTCAAGATTCAAGGATTAACAGGATTGGAACCGCTCTGTGATGGAGATCTCCCCATCCCGATAATCCCGAAATCCGGTAAATCCTGATTCTGACGATTTACACGCGGGCACGAACAACGCCCCGAACGGAGTTGCATCATGACGCCAGGACGGTTCCATTTCGTCGCCCAGGTGGGGCGCGTGCCCTCCATGACCGTGCCGTTGGACCGGCAGCAGGAACTGCGGTTTCAGCGGCTGATGGAGGAGTCGATCATGATCGACCTCCACCAGCATCCCATGGTGCTGCCCGAGGACTTCAACCAGTACTGGGAGTACCTGCGCAGCGACCGCTACGTCTGGGGCTACGAGGCGGTGCGGGCCGGCGGCTACACCGCGGTGGGCACGGCCAACGTCTTTCGCGGGATGTTGCACACCAACGAGATGTCCTTCATCCGCTTCTCCGACCTGCTGGAGGAGGTCAGCATGATGATCTCGGACATCACGCAGAACGACGACGTGCTGCAGGTCAGCAACGCCGACGAGATCGAGGCGGCCAAGGCGCAGGGCAAGGTGGGGTTCCTGCCCACGGTGGAGCACCTGGCCATCGGCAACGAGCTGAACCTGGTGGACGTGCTCTACCACGCGGGGGTGCGCCTGGCCGGCCTGACCTACAGCCGCAAGGCCTACATCGGCGACGGCATCTTCGAGCGCAACGACGGCGGCCTCAGCGACTTCGGGCTGGAGGTGGTCCAGCGCATGAACGAGCTGGGCATGGTGGTCGACGTGTCCCACGCCTCAGTCCGCACCGCCCTGGACGCCATCGAGGCGTCGGAAACGCCGGTCACCTTCAGCCACGACGGTTCCTACACCCTGTCCAGCGACAGCTTCCAGGCCCGGCGGCTGCGCAAGGACGAGGAGCTGCTGGCCTGCGCCCGCAAGGGCGGCGTCATCGGCATCACCGCCGTGCCCAACCGCTTCAGCAACGACCCGGAGCAGAGCATCGAGTGCGTGCTGGACCACTACGACTACATGGTCAACCTGGTGGGCGTCGACCACGTGGCCATCGGCACCGACACCAGCATCGGCGACTCAGTGGGCGTCGGCGAGGTGGTGATGGGCCGCCCCGGCCCCACGCCGGCGCGCTACATGGACGGCCTTGAATCCCCCGCCGACGGCAAGAACATCATCCGCGGCCTGATAGCGCGCGGATACTCAGATGAGAATGTGAGGAAAATCGCGGGCGGGAACGCACTGGCGCTGTTCCGGCGGGTGATGGGGTGAAACGCCTCAGTTATCATGTTGGTGGCATGGGCCCGACCGCAGGGCCGGTGGTATACAACTTAACGGGTAGTTGTAGATGCAAGCTTACCAGTGATGCCATACAAGGTCTTGGATTATCAAATAATTGAAAAACAAGAGTGGCAAATATTTGCATCGTTGATTTGATCTTTTGGATATATGTTATCGCAATGCTCACACAGTCTAAAATTCGTCGCACGTTTACGCAGATATTCTCGGAACTCCGCTTTTGATTTTTCTGTTTGCTCGTCTTCTATAATATCTACATGTGCGTACGCCCACTGAGCTTGTTCATAAGCAACCCCTTCCGGAGTGTATTTGATGGTTATTCGGCATGGTTCCAGCGTTTTGGATTCCGCTTGGAGGGCCGCGGAAATGTAGTCGGATGGTTTAAGGTAAAACGTGTATGGGTAATCTTGGAGATTGCCAACACGCAGCAGTTCAATGCTGTGACCTCTGCGGTTCATAGCCGTCCGGTCCCAGTGCGACATCTCAGGCTTTCCCGTGACCTTATTGCGTTTGCCTTTGAAGGCTCCGTTCAACGGGCCATTAGTGTCGGTGCTCCACTCCTTGCTTCGCACGAATCGACACAGAGTATTTTCGGTCGGAACTCCCATATCTTATCCCAGCCATCCTAACAATGATGAAATTTCTCGCATGCTGCCATCACCATCCAATTCCGTTTGCCAATCAGTGCCATAATGCCAAGCGTATATGTTTCCGCTAGTAGTTAACTCCCCACTGATCAGCGTGCCGTCGGCAGGCACAATAATGAACGATATACCACCATCCACATCAACTGAGAATTGATGGCTTCTCGCTTTTTCTTCCGCAGCCGTCAGCAGTTGGTTGGCTGTAACGACGGCATCGGGAGTCGGCGGGAGTTCGTCCTCAACCCCCTGCTGGAACTCAGCGGCCACCGGATGTAGCTTTAGGCCGGAAATTGGGGTATCGCGGTTGTCGTTGAGCTGACCTGCGAAATCCATTGAGGTCACAGCAAATTCGATTTCGCTGTTTGCTTCCGATTCAGCCGCTGGAACATTTTCCACCCCCGCCGCACTTGTGGTCCAGTACGAGTACGGAGGTGTATGATGCCAGAGCAGATTGTCCAAATAGAACAAGTTGCCATACACGACGTAGTGACCGTGGTTTTGCGGATGGCTTTCGTGGTCGTAGTGGCGATTGATAGAGATTTGGTTGTCAAAATTCTGTACGTTTACCACTCCCAAATCGTTAGAGATTTCGAACAGTTCCGCCTTTCCTCCGGCGAGCCAAAGGCGGTCCGCGACCCTGGAATTAAATCCAGCGCCAATAATGCCAGTTTGGTGGTTCAGCGTTATCGCCATTCTGCTCACCCGATGTTGCGAAGGCGGGCCATGAAGTCTTCCGCCGCGTCCCAAGTCTCTGCAAGTGACGATCTGATTTCATCCAATGTCGGTGTTCGTGGCTCGTCGATATGCAGGTTTAACCCTAGAAATATCCGCTTGCTTTCCGGGTCGCCATTCGGACGTGGCTGAGCTTGCAAAGTCCAACGTCGGTTTCCATCGCTGAACATTAGCGTCCCAGCACCGCCTATCAACCCCCATGTTTCTCTGGCTGGGATGTCTCGGCCGAGAAGGCGACTACCCAGAAAACTGGCCGCGGTTTGATCGTCGGTAATTTCGAATATCCATTCGCAGTTGTACCCAAAAGCCCTAGGCTTTCGATTTGACTCGTCCGTACTCTCGATAGCGTACGTGGTTACTTCAGCCATCCGATCCCACTCGGTTTGAGGAGACGCCAGCGACGGGTATTCTTTGACCACCATAGACCTGTCCTGTAGGGAGTTTAGGGTGATCCTATCGCGCTGTAGAGCAAACGAGCGCATAGGATGGGTCTCGCCACTAGATTCGTTGGTTGCAAGACCCGTTCCCACTCGGAAATCGGCGCCCAAGGACTGCCGGAATCGGTCCACTTCAGGCGATGACTTGAGGAGTTCTACCCCGACCAACACCAGGTCGGCCTTCAACACATCCTGTATTTTAACGGTCATTCGCTGCCCGCTCCTTATGTCCCGTTCAACGTGGGCCAGGTCGCCAGTTTATATCACGGTACCTTCTATACGTCCATTATATGACATCAGCACCGGTCAGATTCCCTAGACGGTGCGAAGCCTTTCGCTGGCGAACCGGGGTTGTTCAACTACCTCCGATTGGGGAATTTGTGATGGACACGATACCCAAATGCGGGTAACGGTTTCGATGCCGTACGTCGATCAAATGCCATCTCATTTTCCGCAACCTCGGCTCTATCTGGCCAACGGTATTTCGTCGGCGCGATCTAAACGTCACTCACACCTCCATCTCCAAAATGTACAGCCCGCCCTGGAGGCGGTCCACCACGTACATGATGCCGTTCTCGTCCACGTGGACGTCGTTGATGCCGTTGGCGCCGGCGCCCTCGGGGATCCGGGGGATGTAGTAGGCGACCTCCTGCGGTTGGAAGGGGTTGGTGGTGTCGAAGACGCGGATGCCGCCGTTGAAGAAGGTGGCGTACACCAGGGTGTCCGATTGCAGGGACAGGGCGCCGGGGCGGTTCTCGTGGATGTTGTGCGCGCCGTAGCGGCCCGGACGGTTGAAGAAGTCGTCGGTGTCCTGCATGGGCAGCGTGCTGATGATCACCGGGTTGGTCTCCAGGCGGTTGTCCATGAGCCAGACCAGCTTGGGGTAGTCCGCGCCGCCCAGGGCAGTGGCCTCCTGGGTCACCACCAGCAGGTCGCGGCTGAACAGCGGCAGCACGGTGTGGGTGAACCCGGGGAACGGCGGCGCGTAGTTGAGTTGCGCGACCACGGACGGCCGTGACACGTCGGAGATATCCAGGGTGATGACACCGGAGTCCTTCCAGCCGCAGTAGGCCCGGTCCGGCCGGTTGGGATAGACGTTGGTGTTGTGGACGCTGTGGCCCACGTCCAGGTAGGGATGGCGGTCCGGCGGCGGCGCGTCGTCGCCCTCCTGGGTGCCGGGCAGCCACCAGCGGCCGGCCTCGCGGGGATTTGACGGGTTGCTCACGTCCATGATCACGTAGAACTGGTCGTCCTTGGGATCGGTGGGATGGGAGTCGGGCGTGCCGGTGGCCAGGTGGGCGTAGTCGCCGTCCACCCACCACAGGCAGTGGCAGCCCCGGGAGCCGGGCCCCTGGGCGTCCCAGAAAGCGATGCGCCGGGGCGATTCGGGGTCGCTGATGTCGAAGACGCCCATCCCGGTGCCCGGCTGGCCGTGTTCGAGGGACTGGTAGGCCACCAGCATGGTGTCGCCGAAGATGGACAGGGAGTTGGAGCGCAGGTGGCCGTGGTCCAGGTCGGTCTGAGTCACCACTTTCGGGTTGGCCAGGTCGGTGACGTCGACGCTGGTGAAATCCTTGGGCGCAGACTCGTGGGCCATGTACAGGATGCGCCGGCCGCCGGCAGTCTGATGCAGGTCAACGCCCTCGCCGATGTTGTTGTGCCCTTTGAGATCGACGTGTGCAATCAGATTCATGTTCTTCGTTTCAGCAGCTTGGGTCGCCATGAAGTCCCTCCGGCGCCTGGTGGGCGCGCCCTTCAAGTTTCGCGTTGGATGCCTGGCCGCAGTGTACAGGGCTTGTGCAAAGTTATTGTCAGAATCAGGATTTGCCGGATTTTGGGATTTTGAGGATGTTCATAAATCCCGAAAATCCTCTAATCTTGGTAATCCTGCTTCTGACAGTTCCCGCCGGGATGAACCTTGCACCGTCTCTGCGCAGTGTACCATCGTGCGCGGCACACACCCTTCAAGACCTGTACAATCCCAGCCAGTCAGCTTGAGGAGGCGCGCGTCGATCATGAAGTTTGCCCTGTTTTTGCTGGGTTCCTGGACGGAGCCCGAGGTCAGCGCCCAGAGCCGCATCTTCGGCGAGATGCTGGAGCAGGTGGAGTACGCCGAGGAGCTGGGCTTCGATTCGATCTGGATCGCGGAGCACCACTCCAGCCGGTACGGGATCTGCCCGTCCCTGATGCCGCTGCTGACCCACATCGCCGGCCGCACCAAGAAGATACGCATCGGGGCCGGCGTCAGCGTCCTGCCCTTCTACAATCCAATCTTCCTCGCCGAGGAGAGCGCCATGCTGGACGTGCTGAGCCACGGCCGGCTGGATTTCGGGGTTGGTCGTGGCTCGGCGGACTACGAGTACGGCAACTTCAACATAGATATGGACACGCGGGACGTGCGCACCCAGGAGGCGCTGGACATCATCCTGGGGCTGTGGACGCAGTCGGATTTCTCCTACCAGGGCGAGTTCTACCAGGTGAAGGACCTGACCATCGCGCCGTGGCCGGTGCAGAAGCCCCATCCGCCGGTATACATGGCGGTGTCCCGCACGCCGGCCAGCGTGGACGTGGCCGTGGAGCGTGACCTGCCCATCCTGACCAGCTTCTCCACGCCGGAGGCCGACAACCTGGGCCTGTTCTCCCTGTACGCGGAGCGCTGCGCCGCCGCCGGCAAGGACCTGTCCGTGGCCGAGATGCCATATTTCCGCTTCGTGTACCTGGACGAGGATGAAAAGGCCGCCCGCGAGTATCCGCGCCAATCGCTGACCTGGGTACGTGACCTGGCCACCTACCGGCGCACTCTGACCCACGGTGACGAGATCAACGTCGACCTGGACCACTGGCGAACCATCCGCCCGACCGAGCCGGCCAGCTACGAGTCGGAGCTGGAGGGCACCGTCTACTTCGGCACGCCGGACGATTGCGTGCAGCGGATCCAGCGGCTGCGCGACGAGCACGGCATCGGTTACTTTGGCGCCAGCATGTCCTTCGGCCACATGGAACACTCCAAGGTGATGCGGTCGATGGAGCTGTTCGCGAAGGAAGTCATGCCGAAGTTCCGCGATTGAGTGCTCTCCGCCTGATCCCGAGAGCCGGGGATTCTGTTGCCAGTGACGGCAATCACACCGCACTTGTAGAGGTTACAATCGCATCGAATGGGTTGAAACGGTGGCGGTCGATCCATAGAGCACCGCCCGTTCACCCCCGCACCCAAGCCGACACAGCGAGATCAGGAGGGGATCATGCCGGATAGCTTGGACCAGATCGTGGAATCCTACGAAACGGAACGCCTGGCCACGGGTTTCTCGTTCACCGAGGGCCCACTGTGGCACCCGGACGGCTATCTACTGTTTGTGAACAACCGGGTCAACGAGATCTATCGCCTGGTGCCCGGCGGCGAACCGGAGGTGGTACGGGAAAACAGCGGGGGCGCCAACGGCCTGACCTTCGACCTGGAAGGCAGGGTGATCATGTGCGACGGGGACGACCGGCAGATGACCCGGTGGGAGCATGACGGGTCCATCACGGTGATCGCCGACCGCTGGGAGGGCAAGCGGCTGCATCGTCCCAACGACGTGGTGTGCCGCTCCGACGGGAGCATCTACTTCACCAACCCGGGGCTGCGCCTGCCACCGGAGGAGCGGGAGATTGACTTTCACGGCATCCACCGCATTGCGCCCGATGGCACGGTGTCCGCCGCGATAACCGATCTGGAATCGCCCAACGGATTGGCGTTCTCCCCCGACGAAACCATACTCTACGCCGACAACACCCGGCGCGGCGACGAATGCGCGGCGGAGAAGGAACGGGGCGAGGTATGCACCCACCAGTACATCCGGGCCTACGACGTGGCGCCGGACGGTTCGGTGAGTAACAGCCGGATGTTCGCCGAGATGCACTCGGCCGAGGACGGCGTGCCCGACGGGATGAAGGTCGATACCGACGGCCGGATTTACTGCACCGGCGCGGAAGGCGTCTGGGTCTTCGAGCCGGACGGTACGCTGCTGGGCATCATCCGGCTGCCCGAGATCCCGGCCAACTGCGCGTGGGGCGACGCCGACTACCGCACCATGTACTTCACCGCCCGCAGCTCGGTCTACCGGATGCGGATGAAGACCACCGGGATTAACCCTTGGCGCGGCGGATAACCGGCTTTTCGATCTCGCGTTGTCATTGCGAGAATGTCGCCAGGCATTCGCAGCAATCTGGGCGAGATTGCCGCGCTGCGCTCGCAATGACAATCGACGGGCGCTGCGTCGGATAACCGGCCTAAAGGAGATTCCCATGCAAGAACGCGACCTGATCGGCTACGGCGCCCACCCGCCGGCGGTGGAATGGCCCAACGGGGCACGCATCGCCGTGTCCTTCGTCCTCAACTACGAGGAGGGTTCAGAAAACTCGATACTGGACGGCGATCCCCACGGCGAGACCGTGGGCGAGTCGCCTTCGCCCGTGGCCCGGGGCGAGCGGGACCTGGCCAACGAATCCTTCTTCGAGTACGGCAGCCGGGTGGGCGTCTGGCGCATCCTGGATATGTTCGACGAATACGGCGTGGACGCCACCATCTACGCCTGCGCGCTGGCCCTGGAGCGCAACCCGGAGGTCGGACGGGAGATCGTGCGCCGGGGGCACGAGGTCATGGGTCACGGCAATCGCTGGGAAGAGTATTACAAGATGGATCGGGACGAGGAACGGCGAGCCATCCACGAGGCCGTGGCATCCATTGCCCGTACCACCGGCGAGCGTCCGCTGGGCTGGTACACCCGCTACGGCCCCAGCGTGAACACCCGGGAGCTCGTGGTCGAAGAAGGCGGGTTCGTTTACGACTGCAACGCCTACAACGACGACCTGCCTTACTACACGCAGGTGCACGGGAACCCGTGGCTGGTGGTGCCCTACTCGCTGGAGGTCAACGACTACGGGTTCTGGCGCGGCCAGCTGTCAACGCCGATGGACTTCTTCGAGTCGGCCCGCCACTGCTTCGACACGCTCTACCGAGAGGGAGCGACCCACCCCAAGATGATGTCGGTGGGGCTCCATTGCCGCATCATCGGCAAGCCGGCCCGGGCGGCGGCGCTGCGCCGGTTCATCGAGTACGTGAAGAGCAAACCCGGCGTGTGGATGGCCCGCCGCATCGACATCGCCCGGTGGTGGCTGGAGAACTACCCGGCGCAGTAGAGTCTATTCGTCTACGGTCTGTGCAACGGCGAGGTAGTCGGCGTCGTCAAAATCCGCGAACCGGTCGGGCAGGAACTCGCTCATATCCGACACGACCTCGGTTGCGCCACGACAGATGTAGTCGGCGACGATCTTGCCCGTGACCGGCCCCAGGTGGATGCCCTTGGTGGTATGGCCGGTGGCCAGGAGGATGCCGTCCCAACCCGGCACCGGGCCAATGATGGGTTTGCTGTCAGGGCTCAGCGGGCGGGAACCTGCGAGTTGCTGCACCAGCTCGGCGCGCTCCAGGTCGGGAAACACGTCGATGGCGCGCTGAAGGAGCTCCAGCCGGGCTCCTTCCGTGGGCTGCCGGTCGAATTCCTCGCCCGCGAATAGCTCTCTCTGGTCGTAGTCCCGGCCGCCGGTGCTGCCGACGCTGGTTAGACCGTCCAGCCGGCTGATCATGTGGCCGCGCTTGGGAGAGCTGATCAGCACCGGCAGGGGTTCGCCGGGGTAGTTGAGCAGAAGGCGCTCGCCCTTCATCGGCCGGACCGGAACCGGGAAGCCCAGCCACGGAGTGAAGGCTTGGCTCCAACTGCCGGCAGCCACCACCACCGCGCCGCAATGTAAGTCGCCGGAGGCGGTTTTGACGCCGGTGATGGTTGAGCCACTGGCGACGAGGCCGGTCACCTCCCGGCTCAGGATTTCGGCGCCCTTGAGTTCGGCGCCCCGGGCCAGGCCCAGGTTGAAACGGTAGCTATCCAGCTGGGCGGACTCGTCCTCGTACACAGCACCGATGATGGTATGTGAGAGGCGCGGTTCGATGGATTGAATCTCCCGGGCGTCGATCCAGCGCATTTTGACGTGAGGTTCCTGCCAGACCATAAGCTCCCTGATCAGGTCGGCTTCATCGCCGTCCAGGGCCAGCCGGAGGGACGGACGTCGCTGGTACAGCAGGTCCATTCTCGTAGCCGCTTCCAGCTCGGGAACGATCTGCGGGAACTCGGCGTATGAGGCGCGCGCAAGTTCGAACGAAGCGCCGGGAGAGAACTCGGCGCCCAGCAGGCTCAGGGAACCGGTGGCGTGGGCGGAGGCGCCGCTGCCGATGGCCTCCCGTTCCAGGAGGGTCACCTTGACGCCCTCCCGGGCCAGGTAATAGGCGACCGAGCAGCCGACCACGCCGGCGCCAATGACGATTACGTCCGCGGATTCAGGCAAGCGTCAGGCTCCCGCAGCTACCGGCTGGTGGGCCTTCATGAACCGCCGGGCGTGGGCCACCGCCTCGTCGATGTGCTCCTGGCTGTCCTTCCACGGGTAGATGGTTACCTCAGAGTTCGGCGCGAGATCGGCAACTTCCATGGCGACCGCATACGGGTGTGCCGGCACGTCTTCGGGCGCGATCAGGATCGGGGTTTGCAGATTGCGCACGAAATCGCGGTCAACGGTGAAAACGAAGTCGGCGCGGTTGGTGTACATGTTCGTTAAGAAGTCATGCACCATATCCATGGTTATATCCGAACGCTTTTCGCATAGGGGCGGCCCCCAACCCGTGATGTTGTTCTGGTAGAAGAGATCCGGCAACTCCGGACGGAACCCGCTGGGCTGCATGAAGCAGGCCGCGACGATGCGGTCCGATGCCAGCCGGAGCAGGTTGTGCATCATCGGGCCGCCGATGCAGAACCCCATGACCATGAACTCGCCAATGCCCAGAAAGTCCATCAGGCCCAGTTGGTCCTCGGAATATGCGTCCCAGGGCCGGTCGATTTCCAGCGGCCCGGTGGACTGGCCCGGCGGAGCGTTGCGCAGGTCGGCGGCGATGACGCGGAAGTCGTTCCCGTAGGCCGCCATGGGGTTGAAGGGATGCGACGTCCTTAGCCCCTCTACGGTGGAGTTGAGCCCACCGCCCGGAATTATCAGCAGGGGAAATCCGGAACCGACCTCTTCGTAGTAAATGCGGGTATCGCCTCTTTCGTAGAACGGCATGGTTGCTTCCTCCATCAACGAGTGCGGGGTTACTGTACCTCTGCTTCGCAGGTTGAATCTAAGCGACGAAGGTTCGAGCGGTCAACAAACAATCGGGATTGTGCGTCGATTTTACCCATTTGACACCTGAAACGGCGGCTGATAGGGTTATTGCGCTTTGCGAAATCACTTTGGAGCAGTTGTTGCAGTGTCCGAGCGTCAGGAAAATAACCAGACAGGACCTTCGCGTCGCCGCTTTTTGGGGGTTCTGGGCGCCGGCATTGCCGGGGCCGCGGTGGTAACGTCGATGCTGCCGTTCGGGCGGCGCAACAACGCGGCCGAGGCGGCGAGTGAATTTCCCGGGCCCGGGTCCATGTTCCATCCGGCTCAGGATCCCAGGACCGACCCGCGTCGTTAGCCAAGCGTCGACAAACCGTTACCGTAATGAGGCAGCCTTGCGGGTTGCCTCTTTGCTTGGTCTCAAGTTCAGCGGCGGCCGAATTCGCGTTCCAACTGGTACTCGGGAAAATGGACCACCGTAGGGCGCCCGTGGGGACAGTTGTGCGGATTTTCGGTGGATTGCAGTTGGCGGAGCAGCGCGTCCATCTCTTCCTGCGCCAACGTCATCCCCGCGCGCACGGAACCGTGACACGCAACGGTGGCAGCCAGCGCGTCCTCCCGCTCCATCACCACCTGCTCCACGGCCACGGCATCCAGCAAATCGCACAGAGCGGCCGCAGGGTCAGGGCTAGCGCGAGCGGCAAGGTTGGCAGGAAGGGCGCGAACCAACCAGGCGCGGTCCCCGAAGGGTTCCAGCGCAAAGCCATAATTCGCCAGCAGTTCGGCGTAGCTTTCCAGGGTAACCGCCTGGGCTGCGGATAGTTCTGCCGTCATTGGGGCAAGCAAGGGTTGCGAAGGTCGCTCGTCCCCTTGCCTGCGCTGGCGGATCTGGTCGAAGACCACCCGTTCGTGCGCAGCATGCTGGTCGATGAGATACATGCCGGATCCGCCCTCCGCCACGATGTAGGTCTGGCGGATCTGACCAACGACACGCAGATCTGCCAACACGTCCCGCAGCGACCCTTCCGCTGGCGCCAGTGTGGTGGTGGATAGCGCGACGCCATTAGTTCGCGGTGTCGCTCTGCCAGTGGACGGCAGGCGCGGGGTTTCAGGAGATGACGACGGCTGCGAACCCGCATCGACGGGAGTGAATGATCGCGTCGCCGTCCTCACGGGGGCGTGCGCAATCAGGGCTTCCCGCACCGCACGCTGCACCAGGGAAAACAACCTGTCGCCGTTGCGGAACCGCACTTCCCGTTTGGTGGGATGGGAGTTTACGTCCACCTGTTCGGCGGACACAGAAATGTTGATGACGGCGAACGGAAAACGACGGTCAGGGAGGGTTCCCTGGTAGGCCTGCTCGATGGCGTAGTAGATGGAGCGGTCGTAAACCCACCGGCGGTTGACCAAGAGGGTGGTGTAGGAACGGTTGCGTCGGTTGAGGTCCGGGGCGCCGGTGTATCCATCGGCGGCAACGTCGCCATCAGCGAGGGATACGGGCAGCATGCGACCGGCTACTTCGGCCCCATAGATGGACAGGATAGCGTCCTGCAACCTCCCGGAACCCGGGGTGCTGATCGCCTCTCGCCCGTCCACGGAGAGGGTGAAACGCACTTCTGGGTGGGCCAGACCATAGCGGGTAATCACTTCCTGAACCCGGGCAGCCTCGGCCGGCGCCGAGCGCAGAAACTTGCGGCGGGCGGGCAGACCACCGAACAAATCGGCCACCTGGACCGATGTCCCCGGCGGGCATCCCTCGTGGCGTTGTCCCACGCAAGCGCCTTGGCGAAATTCGATGCGGGCTCCTACATCCGAGTCGAGTGAACGAGTGGTGCAGACCAAGCGGGCTACGGCCGCAACGCTGGGCAGCGCTTCACCGCGGAATCCCAAAGTGGAAACTGTGCTCAGATCCTCGACGGTAGCAAGCTTGCTCGTGGCGTGATGGCGGAAGGCTAGGCCCAGCTCATCAGAAGGGATGCCACAGCCGTCATCGGTAACTCGGATCTCGGCGACCCCGCCTTCGCGGATGGAGACGGCGATACGGGTCGCGCCTGCGTCCAGCGAGTTTTCCACCAGCTCCTTGACCACCGATGCTGGGCGTTCGATGACCTCGCCGGCCGCGATTTGGGCGGCGACGTGAGGCGGGAGTTGTTGAATCGGCATTTCCCGGTGCGCGCCGCTAAAACAGCGGTATCTTAGTTCCCTTGGCGCGGTACTGGCGGTCTTCCGAGTCGCCGGTTTCCTGGAAATCGCAGATGATCCGGTAAATGCGGTCCATCTCGTGGTCAACGCTGCGCGAGAAGAAATATGGCGGCACCCAGACCCCGCCAAAAGCCGCCACGATCTCCGGATAATCGTCGATTACAAACTCCGGTTCCACCGGGATTTTCAGCTCCGGCAGGCGCTCGTGGAAATGGTGCGTGGGCTTCTCGTACACGCCGGAAACGAACCGGTGCAAGTCGTGCTTTTCGATCACCTCCCAGCGCTCGCCCATGCCGGACCAGATGTAAATTTCATGGCCATCATCAAGGAGTTTCTGGAAGGTGTCCACGGTGCCGGGGCGAAGGGTGTCGTCCAGGCCCAGGATGGTGTAGTCGACGTCGAAAAATATCTTCATAATCGATTCGGTGTCCTGGCGGCGTTGCAGGTTCGACGCGGATCGGATCAGGAGCCGAGCGCTTCGGTCATGGCCTTGACGCTGGCTCCCACGATCAAGCGGTCGCCCAATCGCACGATGGGGCGGCGAACCAAACGGGGCTCTTCCAACATCAACGCCAGCTTCCGTTCATCCGACAGATCAGCTGCGTTCAGGCCCATCTTTTTCAAGGAGGAGCTGCGCGCGGCGAACATGCCGGTCACGCCCGGCTCTCCCAACTCGGCGACGAGCTCGCGCAGTTCCGTTTCGGTGAACGGTTCTTTGAAATAATCCCGTTCTTCAACCGTGTATCCACTTTGCACGAGCAACTCTCGCACCTTGCGACAGCTGCTTCAACGTGGCCACCAGTACATCGTTGCGTTAGCGCCCATGGAATCCTCCCGACGAATCCGGTAAACGTTGCTGCTGCAATCGCTATTTTATAACGACCCGCGCCTTTGGCATAAGTGGGGCGTAGGTAAATTCCATGCAATGTCGAGAACGGCCCGTACCACGCGGGGCGACCCGGCGTCCGCTATGCTATAATCTGCGACACCAACGCAGCAGGGAAAGCATCATGCAGTGTCAGATATGCAACAAATCCGGCATGACCGGAAACAACGTCAGCCACTCCAACCGCAAGACCAAGACGCGCTGGAAGGCCAACGTTCACAAGCAGACGCTAGCCATCGACGGCAAGCCGACCCGCGTGAAGATTTGCTCGCGGTGCCTGCGGACGATGTACAAGCCGCCCCGGGGCAAGAAAGCCCGGGCGCGAGCGGCCGCATAGCACCTGACACATGCTGACCCGCCCCCCGGCGGGTCAACGCAACTGGAACTCACCGGATAGGGGATAGGGCGAGGGTGATATGACCACCGTTCCCGATTTGCCGGCGCCCGGCGTTCAAAGCGACGAAGACCGTCGTCAGATCAGCCGGATTTTCATTGCCCACGCCCGCGAAGAGCTGGCGCAAGGCAGCCGGATGCAGGCGGGCGAAAAAGCATGGGGAGCCGTGGTGCAGCCGTTCAAAGTCATCGCCGAGCAGCGAGGCTGGCCGCATGAGTCCCACCAGGACATCCACTCCATCGCCAGCCAAATCGCGCTCGAATACGGCTTTGACCACGACCAAAGCCTAGCGTTGATCGACGCCTACCGCATCGGCCACCAGAACTTCTACGAAAATTATCACCACGCAGAAACATTGGCGGACATGATTGACCGGGTTGAGGGTTTGATGCCGTACCTGCTTCAGCTCACGACCACACTGCCGCGCCCGTTCACCATCACCAGCAACACGCAACTGCGACGGCTGCGCCGCCTCACCGGCAACGACAGCCTGGAAATCGGCGATACGTCCCCGGCAGGTTTCTCCCAAAACCACTAACCGCCCGGCATATCACCCGCGGTCAGTCCCGCCACGCTCTCCCGGAGCGCCGCCATCGCCTCCGCCACCGACTGGTCCCGGTTGAATATCGCCGTGCCGGCAACCAGTATTCCGGCTCCGGCAGCCACGGAATCGCGGGCGGTATCGTCGGCCTTCACGCCGCCGTCGACCTCCAATTGCACGGTATAACCGTTTTCGGCAATCGTGCGATACAGACGGCGCAACTTTCCCAGCGCCGACGGTATGAATGACTGGCCGCCGAACCCCGGATTGACGGTCATCACCAGCACGATATCGAGATCGGGGAGTACCTCTTCGACCGCGGCCACGGGCGTTGCCGGATTGATTGCGACCCCCACCTGGCAACCCTGCTCCTTGATGTAACCGATGGTGCGGTGCAGGTGTGCGCACGCTTCGGCATGCACCAGGACCTGATCGTTGATGTTCTTGACCAGACCGGGCAGCAGCCGGTCCGGCTCGTGCACCATGAGGTGGAGATTTATAGGCAGGGACGTCGCGCCGCGAATGGCGTCCACCACCACCTCGCCGAAGGAGATGTTGGGAACGAAGCGGCCGTCCATGACGTCGACGTGGATCAGGTCGGCCCCGGCCGCCTCGGCGTCCGCCACCTGCTGAGCCAGGCGGCCAAAGTCCGCGGCGAGGACCGACGGAGCGATCTGGACGTGCGCGGCGGTGGAGGTCACGGCGTCTCGACAGCCAGTAGGATTTGCTTGGCGCGGGCGATGCCGTCGGCCACCCGGTTGGGAGCGGTGCCGCCCGGGTTGTCGCGCGCGGCGACCGATGCCGCAGCGGTGATGGCGTACACTCCCTCGTCGAACTGTGCCGCGAAACGCCGGTACTCGGCTATCGGCAAGTCCGACAGGGATAGACCCTCATCCTCGCAGTGCTGACACAGGCGGCGCATGACCCCGTGCGCATCGCGGAAGGGCACTCCCTTGCCCACCAGGTAGTCGGCCAGGTCAGTGGCGAGCATGTAGCTCTCCCCGGCCAGGGACTCGACCCGCTCGGTGTTCAGCTTCATTCCGGGCAGCATGTCGGCGAAGACGGACAGGGTGGACAGCAGCGTATCGACCGTATCGAAGAAACCCTCTTTGTCCTCTTGCAAATCCCGGTTGTAGGTCAGCGGCAGGCCCTTCAGAACGGTCAGGATGCCCATCAGGCTGCCGTAGACTCGGCCCGTTTTTCCTCGGGCAATTTCAGCAAAATCGGGGTTTCGCTTCTGGGGCATGATGCTGCTGCCGGTGGTGAACTCATCCGCCAACCGTACAAAGTCGAACTCGCGACTGGACCAGATGACGATCTCCTCGGAAAGCCGGGAAATATGCATCATGGCAATGGCCGCGGCGGCGTGGAACTCGGTCAGGAAATCCCGGTCGGCAACGGCGTCCATGCTGTTCGGGCTGATTTCCGAAAACTCCAGAGCCGCCGCGACAGCGTTGCGGTCGGTGGGATAGGGGACGCCGGCCAACGCGCCGCTACCCAGGGGAAGCACATCCATGCGGCCGGCGCAATCGGCAAACCGGCCAACGTCGCGCTGCAGCATCTCGAAGTAGGCCAGCATGTGGTGAGCGAAAAGGACCGGCTGAGCACGCTGCAGGTGGGTGTAGCCCGGCATCACAACGCCTGAGTAACGCTCTGCCAGGGCGACGAGAGCGCGCTGGACTGACCGCAATCCGGCCACCGTGTTGTCGATGGCCGCCCTGGTGTACAGACGCATGTCCAGGGCGATTTGATCGTTGCGCGAGCGACCCGTGTGCAGCCGCGCGCCGGCGGGACCGATCAGCTCGGTGAGCCGGCGCTCGATGTTCATGTGCAGGTCTTCTAGGGCAGGGTCCCATGGGAAATCGCCCCGCTCGATCTCCTCCTGCACCGCGGAAAGGCCATCGATTATCGCCTCGGCATCGCCCTTCTCGATGATGCCCTGCCCGGCCAGCATGGCGGCGTGAGCCTTGGAGCCGGCGATATCCTGCCGGTAGAGCCTGCGGTCGTAGTGTATGGAGACGGTGTAGTCGCTGTGGTCGGTCATACCCAATCCGTCATTCCCGCGAAAGCGGGAATCCAGACCGCTCACAAATCAACGCCTGGCCTACCCGTCCAGGTAGGCAAAGCTGGCGGCGAGGTTCTCGAAAACGTCGTTGTGCGGCGGGATCTCCATGATCGCGGCACCGGCATAGGCTTTGCCCTGCAGGATGCGGCGCATGGCGCGACAGTCAAGATCACCGTCGTCCACGCTGCCGATGGCAACGCCGTCGCGAGCCTGCTTGAAGTGCACGATCTTGATGTAGTCGGCGGGCAGATTAGCCAGTTCGTCCAGTGGGTTGCTGTCCGGATGGCGGCGGAGCTGGTTGGTGGGATCGGGACACAAACCAAGGTACTGACCTTCTTCCTCAGTCAGTTGGACCCGCGCCTCGCTGACCAACAGGGCCATGGAGCGCAGCGGTTGTCCCGAGTTTTCCATGGAAAAGATAACGCCCTGACGAGCCGCCTCACGCACCAGGGGAACGATTCGGCCCGCTGCCTCGGCGACGTCATCGGCCGTCTCCCAAGGGGTATCGGACGTGCCGGGATCCACTGTGCGCAGGTGGGGCGAACCGCCGCCAACCAGGCGCGCCGCTTCCAGTTGCGACTGGTACAGGCCGCCCTGCGGGTCAATGTCGGTGGTGATGCACGGCAGCGCCACCGCCAGGTCGAAGGTGAGTTCCGGGAACCGCACCACGACGTCGGCGAGGGCGGTCAGGTTCGGTCGCCAATCCTGGCCTTCGCCCGATTCCGCGCGGCCGAGACAGGTCTGGCGCAGTTCGACGTGGCGCGTGCCATGATCCTGTGCGGTGGCAATGAGATCACCGAGGTCAACGTCGTCGAGCTGGTTTCTCCAGGAATTGGTGATCGCCCCATAAATCATCGCAGACCTCCTGCCGCTGGACGGCATAGCATCGCCGGAAACTATACCGCAGCACGGACGGACGCTCAACTGCCCTATGCTAGAATTGCGTCATACGTTCCAAACGAGGAGACCTCCCAATGACTAAACTATACAGCGAGCGATGCACGGCCTGCCGCCGCGATTCCCCCCACGTCACCGAAGCCGAGGTCGCGGAATTGCATCCGGTGGTGAATGAGTGGGCTTTGATTGACGAGTCTGGTATCCCGAAGCTGGACCGGCAGTTCCGGTTCCGGAATTTCGTGCAGGCCCTGGAATTCACCAACGCCCTGGGCGAGTTGGCAGAATCCGAAGGCCATCATCCCCGCCTGACCACCGAATGGGGCCGGGTCAGCGTGACCTGGTGGACGCACAAGATCCGCAACCTCCATCGCAACGATTTCATCATGGCCGCGAAAACGGACCAGCTCTACGCCGAGCGCGCGCCGGCAGGCGAGTAAAGGCCGCGAATGGATCTGAACACGCGGAAGGAGCGCTTCTCGCTGGCCTACATCAACGCGGTGGCGACCTATGCCGACTGCGAAGTGCTTGAGCCGAAAGTGGATCGGGGCAGCGTGGATGGGATTTTGAAGAGGACTGCAATAGGGGAAATTATCGGGTTTCAAGCCAAAGCCACGTCGCGGCATATTGTGAGCCGCGACGGTGGGCAGTTGAACTTCCCGCCCGATACGCGACTACGATAACCTGCGAGCTGCCGTAACCCCGTTCATCCTGATTGCTGTGCTCCTGCCGGAAGACGAAAAGGAATGGCTTGCGCAGACCCATGACGAACTTTGCTTGCGCTACTGCGCCTATTGGCTGTCTCTGGCTGGTCGCCCGGAAGTAACGAACATCAACAACGTAACGGTACACGTTCCAACAACGAATGTTTTCGGCAGCCACCAATTGGCCGATTTAATGGACAGAGCGGCAAGAGGTGAAACACTATGATGAGGGTACAGATCCGTGACCAAGAAGCGCTGGCATCCCTGACCCCTGAAAACTTGCGTGCGTATCTGGAGTCGCAGGGGTGGGGGAACGATCGCCCGTGGGGACAGTGGGGCACGATTCTCAGCAAGGAACAAAAAGGCAAATTGTGGGAGATTGTGATCCCGCTCAGGGATGGGGGCTACGGTTACGCCGAGTTTATGGGCTTGATGGTTGCGACGCTGGCGGACGCCGAGGACCGGTCGCAGCTGGACGTGTTTTATGACTTGGAGGGCGCTGGCAGCAAGGTAACAGCGCAATCTAATCACAAAGGTAACGGCAGTATGACTACCACCGAAATGGGGCGCCTGGAACGAGTTGCTCTCCGCGATGTCTGGACTACTGAAGCGCAGGATTTCACGCCGTGGCTGGCGCAGCCGGAGAATCTGGCAGTGCTGTCCGAAACCTTGAATATCGATTTGGAAACGGCTGGGCAGGAGGAAAGCGTTGGACTGTTCCGCGCCGACATTCTTTGCCGGAATACGCTGGACGACTCGTGGGTGTTGATTGAAAACCAACTGGAACGTACCGACCATACGCACCTGGGACAATTGTTGACCTATGCCGCCGGATTGCAAACCGTAACTATAGTGTGGGTTGCGGCAAATTTTACCGATGAACACCGCGCCGCCCTGGACTGGCTGAACGAAATTACCGATGAAAGATTTCGGTTTTTCGGTTTGGAGGTGGAACTGTGGAAGATTGGCAATTCACCAGCTGCCCCCAAGTTCAACATCGTTGCCCAACCCAACGAATGGACCCGCTCCGTCGGTAAATCTACCCGGCGGCTCCGTTTCACTGACTTGACCGAACGCAACCTGGGTATCGTCCAAATGCGGCTGGAGGGTAAGGCCGTCAGCGAAGTAGCTGAACGCTACGGGCTCGGCAATCAGCGGGTATCGGATATATTTGGCGCGGTCAGACGGATAGCGCTCGGCGAAGCCTACGGACAGTTCGCCAAGACAGCGGGCGTTTCACAAGAAATGGCTGATCATATCATCACCGCTATCGGCGGGGCCGAGATGTTTGCCAATTAGCAGAGCGGCAGATGGTTTAAATCTCATCCATTGGACCTACCGCGACGCGATGTGACCAAATTGAAGGAGCCACCCCCATGCGAGTTGTTTATTCCCTGCGATCCCGAGACCTGAACGCCGTGGCCGCCGAAGCGGCTTGGGCGGAGTCCATGGGATACGACGGCGTTTCCACCAACGAAACCGCCCATGATCCCTTCCTGCCTCTGGCCGTGGCGGCCACGTCGACCAGTCGCGTGACCCTGGAAACGCACGTGGCTATCGCCTTCCCCCGGTCTCCCATGGTGGTGGCCTATACGGCGCGAGACCTCCAGGACAACAGCAGCGGGCGGTTCCGCCTTGGTCTGGGAACGCAGGTGAAGGGGCACATTGAGCGGAGGTTCTCCACCCGGTGGACCGGGTCGGCCGGGCCTCGCCTGCGGGAGTACGTCCAATCCCTGCACGCCATCTGGAACTGCTGGGACACCGGCAGCAACTTGGAATACGCCGGAGATTTCTACCAGTTCTCGCTGATGACGCCATTCTTCAACCCCGGACCCAGCGAGTACGCGCATCCCGAGGTGTTCACCGCCGCCGTCAACGGGTACAACTGCCTGGTGGCCGGGGAATGCAGCGACGGCCTGATGCTGCACAGCCTGGTGTCCCCGGAGTACGTGCGTCAGGTAGTGCAGCCCAACGTCGCCGAGGGCGCGCGCCGCGCGGGTCGAAATGCTGAGGACGTATCCGTGGTCGGCGGGGGGTTCATCGTCACCGGGCCCAACCGGGCCGCCATCGCCGAGGCCGCCGAGGAGACCAAGCGTCGCATCGCCTTCTACTCATCCACGCGAACCTACTTCCCGGTGCTGGAATGCCACGGCTTCGAGGACATCGGCAAGCAGCTTCACGTCATGTCGCGCGAAGGCAAGTGGACCGAAATGGGTGATCTGGTCACCGACGAGATGCTCAACGCCTTTGCCATCATCGGCGAGTACGACGAAATCCCCGGCATGTTCAAAGAGCGGTACGGCGGACTGGTCGACGAGATGCACTTCTCCATCCAGACGACAACGGACGTGGAACAGGGACAGTTGCGGCGCATCGTCCGGGAGTTGCAGGAGCAGTAGGACATCTGATGGATGACGCGCCGCCGGTTCCTCCCCTGGATCCCGCGCGGTTCAAGCTGGGCAGCGAGTCGGACCTCGCCTACGCGCTGAAATGGGAAGCGTGGGAATGGCTATACTTCTCGGCGCGATGCCGGTGCATCGGGCTGGAGGTCCGGCTACAGGGGCCCTGGGGAGCCGTGGTAGACGTGGTGGGGGTCGGACCGGGCAATGCTATCTACGTGGTGGAAGTAAAGGCGTCCCGAGCCGACTTCGCCCGCGACAACCACACTGAAGCGGACATCGACCGTCTGCGGCAGCAACAGGACTCACTCCACCGGCGTATCGAATTGACTAACGAACCTGGTTACCAGTCCCGGAACGGGGACAACAATCGACTGGAACAGGAGGCCGAGCGGTTGCGGGAACGGTTGGCGACGGTCTCAACCAAGTTTCACAGTCCGCGTTTTCTGAGTATCGCCGACTACCATTACATCATGGCCCCACGTGGTGTGGTGCTGGCCGAAATGATCCCGCCCGGCTGGGGTTTGCTGGAACCCGGCCCCATCGAAGTCGCGGCGGCGGCGGCCAAAGCGATCCGCAAGAACACCGGCATCGTTTCGAACGCGCTGCGGGCCGTTGCTCGCGCGAATACCACAGCCATGATGCGGGCGCATGGGGTCACGTTCAGCGCGGACGGAGCAGAGTTTCCCCCAGTGATAATGAGATCAACTCCAACGCACCCCTAGCGTCGATTGAAAGCACGCTTGCGAACCGGTTACCGGAGGACGAACATGCCAGAAATCACCATTGATCCGAGAACCACCGCGCTTCTGATCCAGGACATGCAGAACGAGTTGATCAAGGGCGGCACTATGCCCGTACAACCGCTGTCGGGCGCAGAAATCATCGGCAGCAGCGTCCGCCTGCTGGAAAAGGCCCGGGCGTCGGGCATGGCAGTGATCTACGTGGTCGTCAACCGCCGGCCTGATCGTCGCGACGCTCCGCGGCCACCTTTCGGAGCGCCGGCCAGCGCCGCCGATGCCGGTCCTCGCCTTACCGCCGGAACGCACGACGCCGAAGTGGTCGAAGAACTCGCCCCGCGGCCGGAAGATCCCGTCGTGATCAAGCACACCACGAGCCCGTTCAACACCACCGACATCGAGGTTTACCTCCGTCGGTTCGGGATAACCACGCTCATCCTGACGGGATATTCGACCACCGGCGTGGTGGAGGGATCGCTGCGCGACGCCCGCGACAAGGACTACGACTGCATTGTGGTGCGGGACTGCTGCGCGGCCGGCACGGCCACAGAGCACGATGTGTGCATGGACATCGTCTTCCCGCGCATGGCGTGGGTGGCAACGACGGACGAGGTGATAGGCGCGATAGCTGCCTGAGTTGTCCGGGTCGCGATGCGATCTATTCCGTGGGTGAATCGCGGTCAGCCAATGCGTACCAGTACACTTGCCCGCTGTCGATTGTGTCCTGAATGCGGTAGTCGTTACGAACGCTGGCGATGGCCGAGTGGGCAGGTTGACCAGTGAAGCGAGCCAGGAATACGGCGTTTCTGACGGAGCGACGGGTATCGCGTTCGTCTCCGGTATTCGAAGCTTCTACGGCAATGTAGTGAATATTGCCGTCCGAGTCGGCGGCTTCTATGACCAAATCGGCGCGGCGGAAACTTTGCAGTTGAGACGTGGCTATACCGGATGTATCCGAGGCGCGGAGCAATTCCCGCAGGTCATCCCTGCTCAATACGCGCATCATCTGGAACCCCATATGCTCGGCGATGTCAGGGGCCTCGCCAATGGCGGTGCTCCGGGCATATTCGCCACGCATATTCGAGATGTCGTCCTCGATCCTGGAAAACCGCCGGTCGGCTCGCTCCATGAAACCTTCCACACGGTCGTTGAATTGCCGCTGCTCGTCAATGAACTGCTCGGTTTTCGCCGCGAACTGGTCGAACCGCGCCGGCAGGTTCATCAGTTCCTCGGTGAGAATTTCCCTCCGAACCGCCTCTTTCCACTCCGGGTTTTCCCGCAGTGCGCGCAGCAGATCCTCAGCTGTATTGATCGTGACCACGCCAGTTGCCCTACCAGTCCATTATACGGCCTTCGGTCGACGCTTACCGGTTCAGCAACCACCACTCGTCCGTGCCCAGGTTGAAGTCGATGCGCCGGAACCCTTCGGCGAAGGGCACGCCGCAGCGCTCCCCTTGGAGACGGCAACCTTCGGTCATCCGGTCCAGGCGCTGGGAACGGGTACGGGCGCTGATCTGTGAAGCGTGCTGGCTCAGGGCTTCGGCTTTTCGGAGGATGTGCTCCTCGGTGATGGAGATGAAGGTGTCCGGCCGTTCGGACCCCCATAGCAGAGCCTCCCGGACCCGGTGCGGTTCCAATCCTTCATCCTCGATCTGCTCCGGAAAATCCTGCCAGCTCCACGCATACGTGAAAGCAGCGTCCAATGCGGCCTGCCCACTGTGGCGATGGTCCCGGTGGGTGTGCGAGGTGACGCGGTAGGGGTCGATACCGAAAACCACTTCCGGCTTGTGCCGGCGAATTTCGCGGACAACCTGCCCGCGATAGGCGTGGGTATCTTCCAGCTCGCCGTCACCGTAGCGGAGGAACACTACCTCGGCGACACCAAGCACGTTGGCGGCATTCTGCTGCTCAATCTCGCGTGTCGCCGCCAGCGACTCGGGCGTGAACGAGCGGTCGCCGGTGCCCTTGTTGCCGTTGGTGCACATCAGGATCACCACCTTGGTGCCCGACTCGGCGATCCATTTGGCCATGGTTGCGCCGCATCCGCCCTCGGCGTCGTCGGGATGGGGAGTGACCACAAGGGCGCTCCGCGGCGCGTCGGTCATCACCCTGGGCTCCGGGGCGTATTCCTGATTGGGGTATCCCCAGCCGTCGATTCCGTGTGGTCTGCTGGTCATATCACACTCCGTGGTCTTGGAATGGGTAGGGGCGAATGAATATTCGCCCCCGTATGGTCTGCTTGGTTTTCCCGACGCGGATTGCGTCAATGCTAACCGCCGAGGTGGAACACGACCATCTTGAGCTCGGTCATCTCCTCAATGGCGTAGGCGGGGCCTTCCTTGCCCATGCCGCTGTCCTTGAGGCCGCCGTAGGGCATGACGTCAGCGCGCCATTGCGGCGAGGAATTGATGTGCAGGTTGCCGGAGTGGACCTCCTGCGCGAATTTCATGGCCCAGTCCACGTTCTGGGTGAAAATGCCTGCTGAAAGTCCGAAGCGCGTGTCATTTGCCTTGGCGATGGCATCGTCGATGTCATCAAAGGCGCTGACGGCAACGGCGGGGCCGAAGAGTTCCTCGCGAGATATGAGCATCTCGGGGCGGGCATCCGCCACCACGGTAGCGGAGTGGAGGGTCCCTTCGCGGTCACCACCGGCGATTACGCGGGCGCCCTGGCCCACGGCCTCAGCGATCCAACTCTCGACCCGCACCGCATCGGTTTCGCGGATCATCGGCCCCATCTTGACGTCCTCGTCAAAGGGGTTGCCGACGCTGAACTCCTGGGTGGGCTTGACCAGCGCGTCGAGCAGGTCGGCGTAAATAGTGCGGGCGGCAAAGACGCGCTGCGTGGAGATGCACACCTGACCGGCGTTGGCGAATCCGCTGGAGACGGTGGCGGCGGCGACTTTCTCAATGTCCGCGTCGGACATGATGATCAGGGGGCTGTTGGAGCCCAGTTCCATCGTCACCTTCTTGATGCCGGCATTGCGGCAGATCTGGTCGCCGACCTCCATGCTGCCGGTGAAGGTGATCTTGCGGACGTCGGACGATCCGGTGATGGCGTCGCCGATTTCGGCGCCCGACCCGGTGATAGTCTGAATGGCCTCCCCGGGAAGACCGGCTTCCAGCAGGATCTCCGTGAGCTTCAGGGCAGACAGCGGGGTGTCCCCGGCGGGCTTCAGGATGACGGCGTTGCCGCCAGCCAAAGCCGGCCCCACCTTGTGGCACACCAGGTTGAGCGGGAAGTTGAACGGCGCGATGGCCGCCACAACGCCCACGGGCACGCGGATGGTGAAGCCAAACTGATTCACCACCCCCGGTGCGGAGTCCAGCGGAACCGTCTCCCCGTGCAGGCGCTTGGCTTCCTCGGCGGATAGCGTGATGGTCTGGACGGCACGCTGGACCTCGGCGCGGCCTTCGGCGATGACCTTTCCCTCTTCGCGGGTTATGGTTTCAGCGAGATCGTCGGCACGCTCTTCCATGAGGTCGGCGGCGCGCTTGAGGATGGTGTAGCGACGATGTGACGGCAATTTGGCCATCACCGCGGCGCCGCGAACCGCGCTGGCGATGGCAGCCTGCACGTCGGCGGCAGAACCGCGGGGGACGGTGTCGAATGCAGACTGATCGAAAGGATTGATGACCGGCATCTTCTCATCGCGGTCGACCCACTCGCCGCAGATGTACATGCGCATGACGAAACTCCTGGTACAGCAACCGAAAACGGACCCGCCCACGCACGACGCGTGGCGGCGGCGACCATTGTACTACACGAGCCCGGAACCGATTATTCGGCTTCGGTCTTGACCTCGCTCTCGCCCAGGACGATGCTGCGCCCGGTATTGGTCACCTTGTAGTGGCCGGACAGACCGGGGATTCGCTCCAGCCAACGGAACTTGGTGCGGGCGGCATTGCGCAGCGTCTGCACGAAGCTGTGCGGAATGGGCCAACCGGCCAGGGTGAACAGATGCTCCAGGCCGTCGGGATCGACGCTGGTTATGTTCAGATAGCGATGCGCCGCTTCGGCGGCAACCACCACCCGGCGCATGTCGCCCAACGGGTTGACGCGCTGGCAAAAGGCGATGTACTCATGCTCCGAAGGCGTCATCATTTCCGCGGACACCGTCGCGACCGGTGCGGGCTCACTGCTCGCCCCCGCAGGTGGCGGCGCGATCTGCATGACGGTGGCAGGAGGCGTGACCGCCGGGGCGCCGTTGGTCTCCGCGGGGACAACCGAAGCGAGTTGCGGCTCGGCCACATGTTGGGTTGAGCCGTTGGTCGCGGCATGTCCGTTGGAGTGCGCCGGAGGGTCCGGCGACTTCGCCATAGGCGCATCCGCCGAGGTCCCATTGGCACCGGTGAGCTGTGGCATGAATGAATGAAGGACTTCGCGGACAAGTCCCGCATCGTCAGACTCAATGCAGATCTGACCGCCCCCCGGCAATGTGATGCTGAGCTTATTCATCCGACATACTCGATGGCGTACCTTTGCCAAACCAATACTAAAGTAACTCCGGGACGTGTGGCAAGGCAGGGAGCCGGCGGTTCCTGCGCAATCACCCGCCGGGCGACCCGGCGCTGGCGGTGCCTGACGTAGGCGGCGACCACACTCCCCAGCTACGTTACCTTCCTTAAGGAGTGAAGGAGGAAGAGTTTCTCTGACTCGCATGAGATGCCGGGCGGCGACACAAACTCAGGTTCGGCAATCGGGGTTACGCCACCGGGCATGATAGTGTCTCCCTCTCGCAATTCCGTACGCTCACCCCAGACGTCCACAAACTCAATCGCCTGAGAGGATGGATTCCAGGAAGTAGGCAACGGCCATACCGGCAAAACCGACTTCTGGTTCTCGAGAATCAACAGCACACAGCCAGTGGACATATCGAGTGTTGCGGGTCCGAGCGTGGCGTCATCGAAGATGCCAGCAGTGCTGGGATCCCATGTGGGGAAGTTAACTCTATCAACCTGCACCTCGGTCTCGCAGGCAGACCCTAGGAGCAAAACTGCCAACGCAGAAGCCAACAGCAAACAGCGCTCACGGCTCAGGGCATCCCTAACGCGCCGCCCCCGGGAATGGCCGTCGGTTCGCTCAGAAACGGACGGCGTCGCCGCCGAGTCCGGCGTGTCTTGATGTTCGGGGGCGGTCGGGCGGTTCATGGGAGTCTCCGAGCGACCGACACTGGATGCGTCGGTCCGGTCAGATGGTCTGTTTCAGGCGGACCGCGAGTGATCTGGTCAGGCCGGGAACGGCGGCAATCTCCTCGACGCTGGCGTCTTTAATCCCCTGGAGAGAGCCGAACCGGCGGAGCAACATGCGCTTCCGTTTGGGGCCAATGCCGGTAACCATGTCGATGGGCGATTTCAGGCTGCTCTTGGAGCGCAGGTTGCGGTGAAAGCTGATGGCGAACCGGTGGGCTTCATCGCGGATGCGCTGCATGAGGTAGAGCGCCTGGGAATCCCGGGGCAGGACGATGGGCTCTGGGGTATGGGGAACGAATATCTCCTCGTTCTCCTTGGCCAGTGAACACAGCGGGATCTGCTCCAAACCCAGGTGCAGCATCACTTCCTGGGCTGCCGAAAGGTGGCCCTTGCCGCCGTCGATGACCACCAGGTCGGGCACCACACCCCAGTTATCGACCTTGCCTTCGGGGTCGGGGTTGGCGATGGACTGGCTCAGGCGCTTGAAGCGGCGGGTCAGCATCTCCTTCATGCTGGCGTAGTCGTCCACGCCGTCCACGGCCTTGATCTTGAACCGGCGGTAATCGCGGGTGCGAGGCTTGCCGTCGTCGAATACGACCATGCTGCCGACCAGGTTGCTCCCCTGGATGTGGGAGATGTCGTAGCACTCCATGCGTCGCGGAGCCGTCGGCAGGCTGAGTTCCTCCTCCAGCTCGCTCAACGCGCCCTGGATGGCGTCGGAGCGGTTCAACCACTTGACGCGATGCTGGGCCAGGCCCTCCGCGGCGTTGGCGGCGACCACGTCCATCAGCTTCCGGTTCTCGCCACGCTGGGGGCGATAGAGCCGAACCGCGCCGCCGCGGCGACTGCGCAGGAAGTCCTGCAAGAGCTGGGCGTCCTCGGCGGGCGGATCGTGCTGCACCAAGACGATGGGAGGCACTTCCAGAGCGGTGGCGTAGAACTGCTGCACGAACTGGGCGATAATCTCGCCGGGTTCACCATCCTGGGGACCCTCCATGAAGAAATGATCTCGCCCGATCAGCTTGCCGCGCCGGATGAAGAACACCTCCACCCAGGTCTCGTTGGCCGCCACGGATACCGCGATGGCGTCGAGGTCGGTCTGCCGGCCGGAATCGACCTTGACGGTGCGTTCCTCCTCGAATTTCTGGATGGCGGCCATCTGGTCGCGGAGCGCGGCGGCGCGCTCGAATTCCAGATCCTCGGCGGCGGCCTCCATCTTGTCGCGGAGCTGACCAGTTACCATTTCGGTGTTCCCTTCCAGGAACAGGATCACCTGTTTGACTACTTCCGCGTACTCGTCCTGCGTGGCGAGCCCGGCGCAGGGGCCCACGCAGCGGTGAATGTAGTATTCCAGGCAGGGACGGGGGTCGGTTCCCGTGATCCTCTTCGTGCAGGAACGGTACGGGAACAGCTTCTTGACCAGGTCCATGGACTGACGGACGCTGCCCGCGCTGGCAAAGGGGCCGAAATACCGCGCGCCATCCTTGTGAACGCCCCGGGTGATATACACGCGGGGAAAGTCTTCGGACAGGTCTACCTTCAGGTAGGGGTAGGTTTTGTCATCCTTGAGCCGGACGTTGAAGTAAGGCCGGTGGCGCTTGATGAGCGTATTCTCAAGGATCAGGGCCTCAGCCTCGGTGTCGGTGACGATGTATTCGAAGTCGGCCAGTTCGCTGACCATGCGTCGGGTTTTGCGATCCAGGCCGGCCGGAGAACCGAAGTAGGAACGGATTCGATTGCGCAGTACCGCAGCTTTACCAACGTAGATGACCACCCCGGCGGCGTTCTTCATCAAGTAAACGCCAGGGCGTTCCGGCGTCACCAATACGCGGTGGTCGAATTCCTGCCGAACCACGATCCGATCCCTGCCTCATGCTCAGGGCCTAAAGCACGAAGGACACGGCCACCAGCACAACCACCAGCACACCCGAAAAGATGCCGATGCGCCTGAGCTCGGAACCCACGTGGTTGTACGCTGCCGGGCGTTCGAACCGTCGCCCCCGAGGGGCGGATGCCGGCCGGCCGATGGCGGTCGCGGCCCGGGACTGGGTTGGGGCCGGCGCGGTGGCGGTGGCAACCGCGGCGGCAGCAGGGCGCGCCGCTTCGGGTTCGGCCACCGCTGCCGCCGCCGGCGTTGCGGCGGCAGGATTTCTCGCGGGAGCCGGTCGATTCGCTCCGCCACGACGACGACGCAGGTTGTTCTGTCGGGATGCCACCCGCTTGCCCTTGCTCGGCATCACCCACCTCCTTCGCGCTGCGACCCGACCACCGGCGTCGTCGGCGCGGTATTAATTTTGCTGTCTTATGACCCAACCGTCGCTGGTCAGATCGTGTCTTCATCCATGATACCAGCATGAACCCGGCAGTTGCCGCAGTGGTGCCGACGGGTTTATGTCAATCAAAGCGTTGTTGCAGCCTATCGCCTGCGGGGTGGACGATAATTGCGATGATCATAGCAGGCGTCGTAGGTAGCCTGGTCAATATGGATCCAGGTCGTGCCTGGAATCCCGCGGCGGTACTTGCTGCCCGGTCCAACCGGGAAAGCTGATTCAAAAGTCAGCTGACGACCCTGAGCCGCGGCGATCTGTTTTGAAAGGCTGACTGCTGGTCCAAAGTCTGCGTCCTGGCTTACGATGATAGCCACGTCGTAACGTTGCTCGTGAGTGGCCTGCACCAGGTCTATAGCCAGGCTGACGTCCACGCCTTTTTCCTGGCGCCCGGAGCTGACCCGGCCGCGATACACGTAAATGCCTCCATTCGTCAGGTATCTGATCTTGCTGACCCAGAAGTCGTGCCAATATTGATTGTTGAAGCGATCAGGTACGCCGGTATAAAAACGAACTTGCTCCAAGGTGTACACTGACTTTTTAGCCACTAAAGCTGCGGCTAGTTTTACCACGTCATAGCTTGGCCAAGCATAAGGCGACGTTTTATCGGCCGGATTTGAGAGCCAAGCTTGTCTTGCCAAATGGTGCAAGTTTTGACCGTCGATGAAAATTATGGCTCTCATAAGTGCAAAGAAACACCCGCCCGGGGAATTCTGGACTGCGCCAGATCCAGCGAGCGGGGAGTAAATCGTGAACCATGGTAGCGATTGAACAGTGGCTTGTCAAGCGCAACTTCGCATTTCAACCAACCGCAATTGCTGCAAATCATCGCTAGCCTCACCCAATGCCCAGCTCAGCCTGCATGTCGGCGACCGCCTGGTTGCGGGTCTTCCGCTGCCACTGGGGGCGGGCATTGATGGGTTCGTTGATGATTTCCGGGTCGATTTTCAGAGCGACGAACACCGGGCCCGGCTGACCGAGGATCTCTTCGATCTGACTGGCGAAGTCTTCCAGGTTGTCGATGGCGTAGGTAGCCGGATAGCCGCAACCTCGGGCGACGACGTCATATTCCATCTGCTCGGCGTTGGGAACGGGCTGGCCGCCCGTGGTGGCGTAGACGCCGTTGTCCAGCATGAAATGGTAGAGGTTGGACGGCGCTTTCTCCGCAATGGTGGGCAGAGCGCCCATTCCCATCAGCACGTCACCCTCGGAGTCGAACAGCACCACGCGCTGGTCCGGAATGGCAAGCGCCAGGCCAAGAGCAAAAGAGGCGTGGCCTCCCATGGCCGGGTCTCCCAGGGGAAGATCACGATCCGGTTGGTCGCTCATTTCGACCCAGAACCGACCGCCACGGCCGGGTATCACCACGGCGTCGCCGCGATGCTTGTTGAAAATTTCCAGCATTTCCGCCGTTTTCATCATGATGGTCACTTCCGTTATTCGCGTTGATCAGCGGCTGACGTTGAAGCCGTGGTACTCGTCCCCGACCAGGACGGCGACGGGACGCTTATTCCTTTGCGCCTCCTCAAAGGCAATCGAAATGCGGTCAGCGTCCTCATCCGACTCCACCAGGTAATAGTTGATGTTGAACGCATGGAGGAAGCGTTCGGTGTAGAACGCGGCCGTGTCGCTGATAACGCCGTGGCGGGTCCAGCCGCGGTATCCTACCATCATCACGACCGGGACGTTCATGCCCAGGCCCCAGCCGCGCAGCGAGTCGCCGGACTCCATCATCCCGGTATTCTGGATCAGGATGACCGGCTTCTTGCCGCCGGCGGCCAGGCCGGCCGCAGTGGAGAAAGCGTGTCCCTCGCGGCTTACCGGAACCAGGTCCAGGCTCGGTTCCTCGCTCATCAGCACGTACAGGAAGTTGGTCTCGCTGTCGGGAAGCCAGACCACGTGCGTCGCGCCGTTCTTCTTCAACTCCGCCAGGATGCGGGCGGGACTCAATTCGGCCATGGATGTTACCTGCCTCGAAACGTTTAGGGCAAACGGGAGCGCCGGATTTGCCCCCAACAGGTATACCCGGCGCGCTATTTGGCGTCAACCGGGCCAGCCGGCAGCGATCTGCGCCAGAGGCGTGACGCCACAAGCCCTATGCTATACTCGCGCCAAACCAGAGAGCCTGTAGATTGGGGCTGAAACTGGTCCCGTAGAGGTGTTTAATATGCAGTGGGCTTCTGCGCTATCCCAACAGAACAGCCTGCGCGCCGCCCTTTCCGAGTGCGCGGCCTCCATCCGCGCCGGCATGGGCGATACGGCGGCAGACCTGGCGGTGGTTTTCGCATCGTCCGAGTACGCTTCGGACTACGCCAACCTTCCCGAACTGGTGGCCGAATTGCTGGGACCCCAGGCGTTGGTGCTGGGTTGCTCCGGCGGAGGGATCATCGGCGGGGGCAGCGAGGTCGAACAGGAACCCGCCGTGTCCGTGACCGCCGCCAGCCTGCCCGGGGTCAACATTCACCCCATCCGGCTGGAAAGCGACAACCTGCCCAGCCTGGACGCGGCTCCGGACGATTGGCACACTACCCTGGGCGTGGATCCTGGTGACCAGCCGCAGTTCGTGCTGCTGGCGGATCCGATGTCATTCCCCGCGCAGAACCTTTTGCTGGGAATGGACTACGCCTACCCCGCCGCGGCTAAGATTGGCGGGTTAGCCAGCGCGGCGCAGGGAGCCCGGCAAAACGGCCTGTTCCTGGGGCGCGACTACCATGATTCCGGAGCCGTCGGCGTCGCGCTGACCGGCAACATCGTTGTGGAAACGGTGGTGGCCCAGGGGTGCCGTCCCATCGGGTCGCCAATGCACATCACCCGCAGCGACCGCAACTTCCTGGTCGAACTGGACGGAGAGCCGCCGCTCAACGTGCTGCGCAACCTGTTCCAGGGCGCCGGCCAGCGTGACCGGGACCTGATGCAGCACTCCCTGTTCCTGGGCGTGGTGATGGATGCGCTGATCGATGAGCCGCAGCAGGGCGATTTCCTGATCCGCAACGTCATGGGAATGGACCAGCGGAGCGGTGTGCTCGCCATCGGCGAAATGCTGAAGGAAGGTCAGCTGGTGCAGTTCCACCTGCGGGACGCCGAGACTTCGGCCGACGACCTGTCCGCGGTGTTGGAACGCTACGCAGTGGACAACCGGGAAAATCCAGCTCACGGTGCGTTGCTGTTTTCGTGCCTGGGACGGGGCAAGTACCTGTACGGCCGTTCGAACCATGACACCGAGGTGTTCCATGAAAAGGTGGGCGCTGCGGTGCCGCTGGGCGGTTTCTTCTGCAACGGAGAAATCGGGCCGGTAAGCGGCACCACGTTCCTCCACGGATACACCAGCAGTTTCGGCATTTTCCGCCCGCGCGCATAGGAGATCAGGAGCGATGGCGGCAACTATCAAGGCCGGGATATCAGCTTCGCTAACCGGCCAGTTTGCTACGCAGGGCCAGCAGGCTTTGGCCGGCCTGTCCGCGTGGGTTGATTATGTCAACAGCCAGGGCGGCCTTGCCGTGGGTGGGGAAATGCGCCCGGTTGCGCTGGTCAGCTACGACGACGGCAGCACGGCGGACGCGACACGCCGGGCCATGGAACGGCTGATCGCCGAGGACGAGGTCAACCTGCTGTTCGGGCCGTATTCCGCCGGTTTAACCACGGCGGCGGCCGAAGTCGCCGAATCCCACGGCAGAGTAATCTGGAACCATGGCGGCGCCGGCGACGCGCATTACGCCCGTGGGTTTCGCAAGGTGATCAGCATCTTGACCCCGGCCGACCAGTACCTGTCTGGGGCGCCGGAGCTAGTTCGGCAGGCCAACCCCAACGCCAGCAAGTTGGTAATACTACGGATCGACACCGGCGCTTTCGCCAGGCTCGTGGCGCGGGGGGCCGAAATGGCGGCTCACGAATTGGGTTTCACCACGGTTCTGGATCTGCGCTACCGTCCGACGCAGGTGAGTTTCACCGAGATCGCCCGGCACGTAGCTGAACAGGAACCGGACCTCGTGGTAAGCGTCGGCCGCATTCGCCACGACCTGGGTACGGCCCGAGCGCTGGCCAGGCTCCCGAACCGGAGCAATATCGGACTGGCCGTGGTGATAGCCGCTCCCATCGCCGGGTTTGAAGAAGCGCTGGGCGGTAGCGCGGACGGATTCGTCGGTCCCAGCCAATGGGAACCGGCCTTCAGCATCCCCACTCCGGACGTGGGGCCACATGCCGCCGAGGCGTTGAAGATTCTGAGTGACGCGGCCGAGAGTTCCGGCGTGCCCATCGACTATCCGATGGCGCAGGCCATGGCGGCGGGTCTGGTCGCCGAGCGGTGCGTTGCCATCGCGGGCGACCTGGACGACGATGCTCTTTTGAGGGCGGCGGTGAACGCAGACTTCACGACGTTCTATGGACGCTTCAAGATTGATGAGGCCGGCCGGCAAATCGGGAGGTCGGTTGCACTGATACAACGTCAGAACGGCCGCAAGGTGGTGGTATGGCCCCAGGAGTTAGCCGACGGGGAATTGCAGTATCCGTTCTGAATTGACGAAGCCGCCGGGACGACTGCGTTCCAGCGGCTTTTTGCGTCGATAGGGTCTGGCGGGTTAGTCGGGGCGCTGGATGATCTCCAGGCTGACCTTGTCTGGCGCCTCAACGAACATCACCTGTGATCCGGAAGGCATGGTCCACGGGTCACAGATAATGTTGGCGCCATTAGCCTTGAACCGCTCGAATGCCTCCTGAATATTGTCGGTCTGGAAACCGAAGTGGTCCAATCCGAAACGCGGGTGGGTCGACCCGGGGACGGCGTTCTCGCCCTCCGCTTCACCGGAGACCGTGAGCAGGGGCTGGCCATTCAACTCCAGCGTGTGGGAGATCGTGTTGGACAGGGGCCTGGTGGAAACGATTTCCGCGCCGAAGTTGTCGACGTAGAACTTGGCGGCGTTGTCAGGATCTTCGCTCCGCAGGTGCAGGTGGTTACAAACAAAAGCCATGATTGCTTTCCTCCTTGAATTGTGGTGACTGAAAGATTCCAGCCGACTGATTACCGCAGGTAGTCGGCAATCTGCTGGTCGTAATCATCCTTCCGCGTAACCTGGGCGATGAGTTCGGCCGACGCGCACTGGTCGCGCAGGTCGCCTGGGGCCACGCCATCGCGCAGGGCCTTCATGACATCGTACACGGCCTTGATGGACGCCTGGAACGAAAGGTGTCCCTGCAAGGCCACGCGGACGCCGTTCTGGCCGAGCCATGCCTTGTCCGACAACTCGCCCCCGGCTCCGCCCAGGAGCAGCGGTATGTTCAGCTCGGCATTCACCGCTTCGACCTGCTCCCTGGTGCTGGCGCCGGCCAGGAAGATGGCATCGACTCCGGCGGCTTCGTAGGCTTTGACGCGGCGCAGGCACTCATCCAGCCCTTCGCTGAGGCTGCTGGTGCGACCGGCGACCACCGTGTTGGGGTCAGTGCGACCCGACAGCGCGGCCTTCATCTTGCCCACGCCTTCTTCCAGCGAAATGTAGCGCGGGCCGTCGCCGAACTGCATGGGCAGCACGGTATCCTCGATAGTGAGGGCCGCCACACCGGACGCCTCCAGCTCTTCTACCGTGCGCTTCACGCTCAGGGCGTTGCCGTAGCCGTGGTCGGCGTCGACCATGAGAGGCAGCGTCCCAGCGCGGCAGATGCGGTAGATCTGCTGGGCGAACTCGCTGAGGGTCAGCACGACGTAGTCGGGGGCGCCGAGCACGGTCCCACTGGCGATGGAGCCGGCGAACATGCCGACCTCGAAGCCCAGGTCCTCGGCGACACGGGCCGAAATCGGGTCAAACACGGAGCCGGGATGCACGCAAACATCGCCGGCCAGAACGGCGCGATACCGCTCCCGTCGCTTGGTGTAATCCATACTCTCATTTCCTCCTGATGACTGATTGAGGGCCTGATGACTGCCGAGCTCATGGCGCTGGCTATTCACTGTCACCGTCAGTTGCAGCGTATCGAGGCCAAAGTTCAGTGTAGTGTTCCCACATTTCCAAGAAGGTGGAACTGGCTCTTGCTCCAAGGGCAACCGCAGCCAGCAGTGTTATCCCGGCAGACAAGCCCGGCCCGGCGTTAATCAGTTCAGCCGCTGTTTCAGCTACTGCCGGCAGAAGAATCGCCGCCAGCGCCAGCTCCGATATTTTGCCGATGTCATCTGACAGGTTCTTGAGTACATCGCGCAACATCGACTATCGCCGGGGAGGAATTAACCGCACCAGCCGGCCAACAAGTATCAGCGCAGCCAGCGTCGTGACTGCTATTATCTGGGCGGTCTCTCCCGGGGTCGCCGCTGCCAGCGCGTCTCTCAGGGTGGGGAACACCATGAAGTACGCCAAATAGGCCATCATCCCAGCCCACAGCGAGCCCAGAAGCAAGCCCAACGCCAAGCGCTGTCTTTTCCGCGTCCGTATGTGGAACAGGCTACCCATTACGGGTCCCCCGTTTCCGGGCGATGCTATTCTAACCCAACTCCCTACCGCCGGCAAAACCGGCTCGTCAGGAGACAGGACCATGACTACCACCATCGTCGGCGTCGATTTCAGCGGGAGAGGAACCGGCAACACTACCCAAGTCACGATGGCGGTGCTGCAGGGCGATGTCTTGCAGCTGCAACCCTGCGATCCTTTGCCAAAGAGATTACCTGATACACACGAAAAGCTTATAGAACTGCTGGAGGGATTATGTTCTGATGCGGTTGTGGGCCTTGATTTTCCCTTTTCGGTTCCTTGGCCCTTTGGTAGGGAATTAGCGCGGGTGCAACGGAGCAAGATTCCTGATGATATGTCCGATTTGTGGAACATCGTAGCCGCAATGGGCGGGAATTATGACTGTTTTAAAGAGCTGCGGGACGGTTTTGTTGAGGAGTTTGGAGAAATTCAGCGACGGGGCGACCTGTGCCTCCGTGGACCTATCTCTCCACTCAAAACAGGAGGCCCCAATATGCTGCCTATGACATTTCGTGGGATGCAAATGCTCCACCTTCTTTGGAATTCTACAGAGCGGAGCTTCCGCATTCCTCCTCTACTGGAGACCGGGCGCAACGGCCCAACATTGCTTGAAGCCATGCCGGGCGTCCTGCTCCGTCATCTCCGCCTGCCTGCTGCCAATTATAAGAGAAAGAACAAGACTAACGGCGGAGACCCAAAGACAGTGCGCTGGGAAATATTGCACGGACTGGAAGTAAGGTCCCCCATGCTGTTGCAAATTCCTGACGATATGCGGGAGCAATTCATAAACAATGACGACTGCCTCGATTCGCTGGTCGCCGCCATCGCCGCGGCTATGTGGGTCCAAGACTCGGACCATTTCCGCAAACCACAGCCCGAACAACTCCCCGACGCCCAACTCGAAGGTTGGATTTACGTCCCACTACCGTCGCCGTCCAACTAGTACCCAGACCAGGCCGATGGCCAGCCCTGCGCCCACCAACTGCATCACGATGAAGATCGGGGCGGACGCCGGATGGATCCCGGCGAAGGTGTCCGAAAACATGCGGGCCACCGTCACGGCCGGGTTGGCGAAGCTGGTCGAGGAAGTGAAGAAATACGCCGCGCCGATGTAAGCACCGACCGCCACCGGTACGACCGCCGCCCGGTGCCTGGGAATGAGGAAGATTACGAAGAGCAGTCCCAGGGTGGCGATGACTTCCGCAAGCCACAGGTCGGGGCCGCTGCGCACCTTGGTCGCCCAGGTGACCGGCGGTAACGCGAACATCAGGTTCGCCAGTATCGTCCCGGCGATCCCTCCGACAACCTGGGCGCCGACGTAGGCGATGCCTTCGGAAACCGGCCGGCGGTTCAGCACGACATCGGCCAGGGTCACCGCCGGGTTGAAGTGCGCGCCGGAGACAGATCCGAACGCCCAGATGAGTGCCATCAGGGCGAAAGCGGTGGCAACAGCGTTTTCAAACAGCTGCAATCCCACGTCGCCGGGACTGAGTCGCTGCGCGGCGATGCCGCTGCCGATTACCGCCATCAGCAGAAAGGCGGTTCCCACCGCCTCCGCCAGTAGCCGTCTGCCTAGCGCGGGCAAGGAGAATCTCCGCGCAATCGACGGACAAACAGACATAGAAAAAGGGCGGAAAATCCGCCCTGTCCATTGGCTCGACTCTTCGCAATGTCGCCATAATAGACCATGGTGGGCCGAGTTTACGCGCGGGTAACGCGGTGGTCAACGGTGCGTTGACGCTCCGGGGCGGCGCTTACTATAATCCGGGGCATCAACAGCCAACTGAAGAGGTACCGGCAACGATGAACCTGAAGACTGGACAACGTTACGTGGGCCCCGGCGGCGCTGAGATGATAGTCAGCAAGGCCAGCGGCGAAGGCGATCTCACCGACGGCGAAATCCCCCTCCAGATCAAGGGGGCCAACGTCGATTTCGGCGGCGCGGTCACCGCCGACGACGCCCCCGACGTGACCATGGGCAAACGACTAACTTCCCCGGACGGCAGTGTGTCCGTATTGATCACCAAGGCGGGCAAATGCGACCTGCGCCTGAACGGCGAGGCGATGGAACTGCAAGAGGCCAAGCAACTGCCGTCGTCGGACTAGCGACGCAACGCAGCGGCACAGATTAAAAAATGGGGCGGGTTTAAAAGCCCGCCTTAATCGTTTTGATACAAATGCCTCTCTGGTTACGTGAGTGGCTTCAGCTTCAGCCTGTCCCATGGGTTTCGGTTTTTTTGGCTTCTCTGCGCCGTGAAGACCGCCATTTCGACGTCGCGGGCGCGCCAGTGACAATCCGTGCGTTGGCTGAGTAGGTCGGCAGTGATCCGGCACCATTTGTACCACGGTATAACAAATCGGTCGATGTTATTTACACTGGAGCTCGTTGGCAGAACTATGTTGCCATGTCGGAGCTTGTAAATATGCTTTCGCGAATTTTCTTTGGCCCATCTTTCAATGTGGATATCGACCATTGGGAAATTTTCAGGGTCGATGAACGCCGGGAAAGTAGCGGCTGTGGCAACTCCAGAGCCAAAGAGATGCTTTCTGAAATCTTTGAACGATCCGGTGCTGGAGTTGCCAATGTATTTGTGGCAAAGGTCCAACAGATCACTTGCAGTAAGTCCGCTCCTCTCAATGTTCGAGATGGCAGTTGGGGTGTGCTCGTTTGCTACTCTGAGGTCAAAGGACAATTTCCAGAACACCACCTCGTACCACGCCTCCAAGTAGTCGGGCGCGAGCTTTCTGAACCGGTCTTCGAACTCCATGGTGCAGGCTCGGTCGCCATTGCCCGTATCGCGCTTGAACCAACCGGGGTACATTCGATTGTCTTTGAAATCAGCCAAGCGAACTTGGTATTGGTATGCGTCAAGCGCTTTTTGCCAAGTGTCCGGCATTTTGGACCTCTTTTGCCCGTACTGTAACCCCTCTCCCAGTTGGGAGAGGGATCTGGATTACGGCGAAAGCCGGAATGACGAAAATTGGGCGGCCTACAGGAAGTGCGGGATGACGTATTTCCCGAAGAGGCGGATGCTGTTCATGATCTTGCCGTGGGGCAGGTTGCCCATCTGCATGAAGCACAAGATCTGGTCGACGCCAGCCTCCTGGTACTTCTCCAGGGTCTTGATGACCGTTTCCGGCGAGCCCATGGCGAACGCGCCCGACTCGATGTGGTCGTCGGCAGTCTTGTCGACGCGCTCTTCCTGCACGGCATTGACGGCGAAGCGGTAACTCTCCGGCACGTCGCGGCCGGCCCAAGGGGCGTAGAGTTCCTCGGCCTTCCCCACGAACCACTCGCCTTCGCGGGCGGCGGACTCGTAGGCTTCCTCGTCGGTCTCCGCGACGTGGACCATGCACAGGGCGGCGATGTTGTTGTTGGCCTGGCGGCCGATGGGGTTGGCGCTCTTGGCGGCGTCCCGATAGATCTGCACTCGTTCAACCAGCTGCTCGTGGCCCCCCAGGTTGAAGCAGAGCACGCCCACGCCCATGGACCCCGCCTCGCCGAAGGACGTCGGCTGGCTGCACGCCATCCACAGCGGTGGATGCGGATCCTGGACGGGCTTGGGGATCACCGACCGCGGCGGGATGTTGTAGAACTCGCCGGAGTGGGTGAACGGGTCCTCGGTCCACATGCGTGGGATCATCTCGATGGCCTCGCGCCACTGGGCCTTGGTGGTCTCCGGGTCGACCTCGAAGCCGTCCATCTCGATTAGGGTGGTGGAGCGGCCGGTCCCCAGGTCCATGCGGCCGTCGCTGACGATGTCCAAAACGGCTGCCCGCTCGGCGACCCTAACCGGATGGTTGTACGCGCCGGGCAGCAGGGCGACGGCGTGGCCGATACGAATGCGCTTGGTGCGCTGGGAGATGGCCCCGTACAGCACCTCGGGCGCGGAACAGTGGGAGAACTCGCGCAGGAAGTGGTGCTCCACCGTCCAGAAGTAGTCGAAACCGACGTCGTCGGCCAGCTCAACCTGAGCCATGACCTGCTTGTACCGCTCGGCCTCGATGCCGGGGTAATGGGGCTCGGGAACCTGGATTTCATACATTAATCCGAATTTCATACCGTTTTGCTCCTCTGACCGCGAGCTCCGATTGCCGAGCATGGGGTCGGGTGGGTGTGTGGCGCGAATGTTACCACAGGGGGCGATTTCCCCGGCGCCAGATCGAAATGGGCCGCGTTTGCCCAGCGGTATCGCCTAATGTAATATGCTTGGGCACATATACAATATAGATATTGAAGAGGAGGGGTTTCTGATGGCGGCGAAAACACGCATCGCGACGTGGGGCTCCAGCCTCGCGATACGCATCCCCAAGCCAATCGCCGAGCAATGGGGCGTCCAGGAAGGGTCGGCGATAGAAATTGTGCCGGACGGCGACACCCTGATGCTCCGGAAACAGGTTTACGACCTCGCTTCGCTGCTCGATCAAGTCACGCCGGGCAACCTCCATCAAGAGATGGACACTGGGTCGCCACAAGGTAACGAGGAGTGGTAGCCGGAGAATACGTCCCGAACCGGGGCGACATCGTCTGGATGAGTTTCACTCCCCAAGCGGGCCACGAACAGGCTGGGCACAGGCCGGCGCTGGTGGTCAGCCCGCGGGAATACAATGCAATCACAAGCCTTGCGCTATGCTGTCCCATTACATCCCAGGTCAAAGCCTATCCATTTGAAGTCGATCTGCCCGCCGCAAGCCCGATCACGGGAGTGGTGTTAGCCGACCAAATCAAGAGCATGGACTGGCGAGCCAGGGGCGCACGCTTCGAGTGCCGTTGCAGCAGCGCAGTGATCAGCGAGGTGATCGGAAAGGTCGGGACGCTGCTGGGTTGAGGACAGTCGAGCGTCAAACAGCCGGGCGTCGACGAAAAATGCCCGCCGGTTGTGCCGGCGGGCTCACTGATGCGTTGGACGAAAAACTCGGCTACGGCACCAGCATCGCCCGGGTGATCTCGGTCTGGCGCTGGCTCCACTCGGCGGCGGCGAACGCCTCGTTGACGTCGGCCAGCGGGAACGTGTGCGACACCAGCTTGTTGAAGGGCAGCCGGTCCTGGTTGCGTACCAGGAAGTCCAGCAATTCGGGGAGCAGCGACGGACGATACATCAGGCTGCCCACGATGTTCTTGCCCTGGAGCAGTTTGGAAGGGTCGATGGAAGTTTCCTGCCCGCGCACGATGTCGCCGATTTCCACAAAGGTGCCGCCGTTGGACAGCATGTCGATGCCTTCCCGCAGCAGGTCGGCCCGGCCCACCAACTCCATCACCACGTCGGCGCCTCGGCCCCGCGTCAACTCGCGGACCCGGCGCACGCGGGTTTCAGGCGTGTTGAATTCCTCGATGTTGATGGTGTGGTCGGCGCCAAATTCTTCCGCCAGCTCCAGACGGTTCTCCAGACGGTCCAGCACGATGACCCGGTCGGCCCCACGCTCCTTGGCCATGGCGGTAGCGTGGATGCCCAGGCCGCCGGCGCCCATGATGACAACCGACTGGCCGTGGCTCATCCCGGCGCGCTCCAAGCCGGTGGTGACGGTGCCCATGGCGCAGTTGACCGGGCCCAGCAGGTTGTCGGGGAGTTCGTCGGGCACTCGGAAGAAGGGATGGCGCGGGGGCAGATACAGAAAGTCGCCATAGGTGCCGGTGAAGTAGGGCCAGTTGCCGGCGGCGGGATACTGGCGGTTGGCGCACCAGTTGGTATTTCCGCGCAGGCACATGTGACAGTGGTAGCAGGGGAACACCGCGGCGTAAACCACCCGGTCGCCCTCGTTCACGTCAGTTCCCCAATAGTCGGTCGCGACACCATCGCCCAGATGTTCGATGACGCCGGTTCCCTCGTGGCCCATGACACGGCCGGTTGGGGGCAGCGGGTTGTGCTCCTGGGTCTGGTCGCCGCGCCAGGTGTGCAGGTCGGAGCCGCAGATGCCGGCCTGGGTCATGCGCAGGAGGACTGCTCCGGGTTCGGGTTCGGGAACGTCGTACTCTTCAATCTCAAAGGGCTTGCCGTATTCCTTGACGACAACGATGCGTCCTTTCATGGTGGTCCCTCCGGTTGAGCGTGATAACCGTATCGATGGCCGGTATCCTAGCACACCGTCCATTGGCAGGTAAGGCACCGCTTGCGGGCGGCGAGTCGGTCGCTAGCCTGTGTGATACACTGCGGGCCATCAGGCATCAGCAGATTACGCATGGGTACGTGGGCAGTTCGATGAAAATTGCTATTGGCTCCGATCACGCCGGGTTCGAATACAAGGGCAAGCTGCTCGCGTTGTTGGCCTACCTGGGCCATGAAGCGATTGACTACGGGGCGTACTCTGAAGAGTCCAGCGACTACCCTGAGTGGATCCGTCCGGTGGCCGAAGCGGTAGCTCGGGGTGAAGTGGACCGCGGCATCGTCCTGGGCGGTTCCGGCAACGGCGAGGCAATAGTCGCCAACCGGGTTCCCGGCGTGCGCTGTACGCTATGCTGGAATGCGGAGTCCGCGCAGTACGGCCGGCAACACAACGACTCCAACGTGCTGTCCATGGGACAGAGGTTGGTGTCCTGGGAGGCCGCCCGCGAGATCGTCGACACGTGGCTGACCACCGAATTCGAAGGCGGACGCCACCTGCGGCGGATCAACCAGATCGACGAAAAGCCGCAGCGGTTGACGTCGTGAAACTGCCCTTAATTCTGCGCTGAAACGAACAGGGGCGAATGATTATTCGCCCCTACGATTAGCAAGCAATCCGACAGGCTATGGCATCAAAGCGCCTGATACACCGATCATGCTGTCCCGGCTCACCAGGCTGGACAGTTCTTCCTCGCTCATCCCCTCGGTTCCGGCCGGCCGTCGTGGCAGCACCAGGTAACGCATGTCGGCGGTGCTGTCCAACACGGTGACCTGGACGCCGTCGGCCAACTCGGTTCCGAACTCGGCCATCACTCCGCGCGGGTCGCTGACGGCCCGGGCACGGTAAGCCAGGCTCTTGTACCAGTCCGGCGGGCGGCCCAGCAGCATCCGGGGATAGCAGGAACACAGCGTGCAAACCACCAGATGGTGAACGTCCTCGGAGTTCTCGACCACCTCCAAAAGCGGGGTCTCGGCCGGGATCTCGATGCCCATCTCGGCCAGGGCGGACCGCGAATCCGCCAGCAAGCGCGCTTTGAAACCCTCGTCCACCCAGGCTTTAGCGACGACGCGGGCGCCGTCGGCCGGCGTGCGACCGTCCATCAGGTTCACCTGGCGCCGAACCTCCTCGAGAGTTAGCAGGCCCTTCTCCGCGAGCAGGGCTTCAATGGCTGCCGAGCGCAACGCAACCTCGCTCATTGGTTCATCGTGGATGTGGTCGACAACATGGGTTGCGGTCATGGTTCTCTCCCCAATGTTCTATCTGTTGAATTTCTCAAATGTCAACACGCCTAATTGTGACAGCCCCGCGCCTCGATGTCCCACACCGCCTCCACCTTGCCGTCGCGCATGCCGATGAAGCGATCCCAGCGGCTCACCATGGCGTCCTGCTGACCGGGTAGGAGGACTACCTGATCGCCAACCGCCAGTTCGACTCCCTCCGCTACCTGGAACACGGTGCGGTCGGCATCGATATCGACGGCTTCAACCCCGGGCCGGCCTTCCACTCGCGGCAACCCCTTCATGCTTCCCACGGCCCGGGCCCCGGCGTCGCCTATCGCCATGCCCGGACGCGGGACGCTGATGATGGAGGACAGAACCTTGCCCGCGAGTTGAAAGTCCTCCATGTATTCGTACGAGGTTTCCATCACCAGGTAGGAGCCGCCCTGGATTTCGGTGACTTCAGGCATGTCCCCGGCGATGTCGTAGCTCCAGGTCTCGCCCGTAGATACGATTTCAACTGGCAGTCCGTCGGCGAGCATCGCCTCTCTGAGATCCAAAACCGGCTGGATGAGGTGGTGGGCTTCGGTGGTCCGGTCCTCCAGGTCCCCAGAGGGTTCAGCCATCATCTGGTGGCTCATCACCCCTTTCAGGGAGAGTCCGGGCAGCGAATCAATCAATCGGGCCAGAGCGACGCCGGATTCCACCCCCTGCTCTCCCTCCTGCACGCCACAACGGAGCAGGCCGGTTTCCTGCTCGATGACCACACCCAGGTTCACGCCCTGGGCCGCGGCAGTCTGGGAAAGGTCATGGGCATTCGCTTCGTTTTCGCAGGCCACCAGGATCTCGGCCTGATCCGCCAACGCACAAAGCCGGGCGATCTTTGGCGGCGCAACCACTTCGCTGGTAACGAATACGCTGGGCACGCCACCCTGCACCATCACCTCAGCCTCGGCGACTTTTGCAGCGCACACGCCGCCGATGGTGCCGCCGCGCTGGATCTGCCGCAGAGCGATGGCTGGACTCTTGTGATTCTTGCTGTGTCCACGCAACTTGCTGTGACGATCTGCGTAGAAGTCCGCAATCACGTCCATGTTGTGGTCCAGCGCATCCATGTCCAGGATCAGGCATGGAGTATCCAATTGTGCGATGGGCGTGCCGAGTTGGGGTTCATACGTTTGCGGCATGGACGTACCTCCGAATCTCCTGCAGATCTAATCGAAACTCACGGCGGACACTGTCAGGGAAGAGCCATCGTTGGAAACTACCCCAGTTGTCCCCGGCCGGCGACGCGCCAATACCCCACCAGCTTGCTGTCCCGAACGGCGCGGATGTAGTCATACTGATTGACGCAGAGGGCAAGGTTGTACGGAATCAGACGCACCTTATCATTTGGCATCAGTTGCTCGGTGGCCGGCCCTTCCAAGTCCAGGATGCCGTGCTCCGCGCTGAACCTGGTGGCCACGGCTCCCTCGAATCCCTCCAGGACGGGGACACCGAAATCGGGGCCGGTGGTCTTGTGACCGGCGTCCACCACCGCCCGGCCCGCCACGGGATGGCCGATGACCGTTGCCAGGATTCTAGCCGCCGGATGCAACTCCGGGCGAACCCGCAGCGTCTCCATATCCATCAGGGGGTACACGCCGGCCTGGACCTCGGTGATGCCCGACAATTGGGAGACGATATCATAGTTGTAGGTGCCGCCCGCACTTACCGTCGCAACCTCAATGCCGGCCTCTTCAAGTTCCTGTCGCGCGTCGAGAATTGGCTGCAAGCGACGGCGGGTTTCGGCCTCCAATTCCGCACGGTCCGTTACCGGCAACGGACCCTCGTAGGTCATTATGCCCTGGAAGGATAATCCGGGCGCATCGCTAACCGTCCGCGCCAGATCAACCGCACCCGGCACGGACGCGACGCCGCCAAACCCGTACCCGGCGTCCATGTCCACCAGCGCGCCCAAGTTGACGCCGGCGGCCTGCGCAGCCTCGGCCAGGTCCTGGACGTTGCGAGGGTTGTCCACGGCTACGCTCAGCGTGACCCGACCGGCCAAGGCGGCCAGCCGGCTGATCTTCGCGGCGGTGACCACCCGGCCCGCGATGAGTATGTCGTCAATGGCGATGTCGGCGTCGGCAAATGCCTCTGCTTCCGCCAGGGAAATGACCGCCACGCCGCTTGAGGTGCCTCCCGCGGACAGCTGGATTTGGGCGATTTCAGGGCAGCCGTGACAGGAAACATGTGGGCGAACCACAACCCGGCCACCGTCGGAGCTGCCAACAGCGTCGTGCAGGACCGCGATGTTCTGCTCCATGATCCCCAGATCAACCACCAGGGCCGGCGTATCCAGTTCTTCAGCGGGGGTGCCAATGGGCTGAAATATCGGTCGCTCCACTGTTCAGGTACCTCTCAATTGCAGGGCTGGCCGGCAAGATAGCACAAATCAGGCCGGTTCCAGCCAGTGCTGGTACACGTCCACCAGCAGAGTGTCGGCGGGATTGCCAGCATAGTCAGCCCAGAGGTCAGTCTGACGCAGGCGGATCCGGTACAGCGGTTGGCGGGGCAGGCCGTCGCCCCCGTGGGCCAGCGTCTCAGGGTTGGGAAAGACCCCGCAAAGCGCATCGACAGTGCCGGTATGCCCCTGGATGTAAGCCGGCGTGCGGAAGTGGTGCGCCGGCGAGCCCATGCGCACGCGGACGGGTGTGCCATCGGGGAAGAGGACGGATTCGGCGGGAGTGGCCATCGTTATGTCCATAAAATAGGTTTGCGTTATCCAATCTATAGTTGCAGTATAACGCGCAATTCGGACGGCGTGACTATCAGGATTTCCGATTCGCCCTTGAGTGCCAACAGATCGGGATCCTTGGTGACCAGATAATCCGCCGCAGCCTGGTAGGCAAGCACGAGGAACATCTGGTCGCTGGGGTCGCGGCAGGTTGGCGTTGCCGGCGGCGGGTTGGATATGTCAACCTTTTCACAGTGATCAAGGTAGGCAGCAGCGGTGTCAGTAATTTGGTCCTCCAGGATTCCGAGTCTGGGGTTGCGCAGGGTTCGGATTAACTCTGCCTCCGTATCGTAACTGGTAAGCGGCACAATGATCTGCTGTTCCCACGCCCCACGGAGCCATGCGTCGCTGCTGGTTGTTCTGGTGATTGGCATCAGCACCGAATTGGTGTCCAATACCAGCCGCATTATTGACCGCTTCTTTTCGCCCGAGTTTCTGCTATGGCGGCGAGAACATCGTCCTCGGTCAGATCCAGGGCTTCCAGCCGTCGCAGAGCCGATTTGACCCGTTCCGGATCGCTCCGGTGCGTCCGGTTGGAGCTTTTGAACGCGATGATATCGCCCAGGTCGTTGACGTTGTGGCTGCGCAGGGGCTTGGCAAAGCCGTTCCGCATGATCTCCCACGTTTGGACCAATGGGTAAATTTCCTGGTGCAACACCAAAACAGCGTCAAACACGCTGAAGTCCGACAGAACGATTTTCTGCCAGTCCGGCGCGTACAGGAATTGCCGGTTGTGCAGCAGGAGGCAGTATTTGGCGCCGTCCAGCGTCTTGAGTTTGCTCGCTTTGCTGCCGTATTCTGCGGCTTCGTTGAGCGCTTTTTGGAGATTATCAGGGCCGTCGGATACTTGAGGCAACGGCGCGGCAAGTTGCGCAAGCTGCTCTGGGACACTCTCGCGCTCTCTGGAGTGTCCGATGGTCAGACGCGAACCCTTGGCGTCGCTGCACAGCTCGGTCAGCTCAAAAGCCCAATCCACGCCGTCAACAGTTCCCCGGTAGTCGATGGAGTCATTGAGGTTTTCCCGGTCCCATGCAATCCTCACCGTCAGGCCCTGCTGTCTCAGGAATATCACCGCTTTCCGCATCAGCTCGTATTCGGCGCTTTCCTGCTCCGTCATGGCATCGAACTTGGCCGCCCATCTGGTTCGCTCCGCCACCGTCCGGCTAATGGGTAGGGCGGCTTCCCGCAAGGTTCGTGCCATGACGCCGGGGGAAGTTACGTCGTTCCAGTCGGAGATTGGAATGAACGAGGCGGCGTGTTCCGGGTAGCGGCTTTTGACGTATTCCCCCAAATCCCGCTGTAGCCACGGCAAGCCGTAGGTCCGGCTACTCTTCTGTTTGCGAGTTTCGGCGACGAGGAACTCATCCCGTGCCTGTTGTAACGCGCCGATGACGCTGCCGTCCAGTGCGGACCGGGCGGCAACATCGTCTATCAGCTCCGCCGCGCGGTTGAGCACCGTTGCAGCAAAGTTGGCGTTGATGGAAGGGGAGTCGTTAGTGATGCATGGCATGGTGGATTATCCGGTAGTGGGTATCCCGAGGTGAGCATGGTGCAGGGGCTCGTGGCAAGCCGCTATGACTTCCTACGATGCCCGGTGCAGTAGTCCCCCACGCTGGCCTGGCGGTGACAACCTGGGATAGCGCAAGTCTTGATCACGCTACGGACGTTTGAATGTCGATAACTTGTAGAATTTCCCTGATTGGCCGGCACGACGGGCTCGTCAATGGCGGCCCGCAGGGTTTTGGAGATTTGGAGAATTTGATGCACATCCTCCGGGCTGTTGTCGCTGGCGTTCTGGAGGGCATATCTGAGCTGCCCGTTTAGCTTTTTGACAGTCCTCTGCACTTCGTGGCAGCGTTGGCGTACGGCTTGCAATCGGGCCCGGTCTCGGCCGATTTGAGCCTCCTTGACTTTGATCTGCTGGATTTTCTCAGCAGCCTCTTTTGACACCTTGCCGGCTTTCACTTGCCGGAATACGCCGAAACCGATGATAGCGGGGGCCGCGACGATGCCGCCCAGAACCGCGGTTCCACCAGCAATGCCCAATCCGCCGGCCGCAAGAGCGCCACCACCTAACCAGGCCAGCGTAGCGCTGCTGGCAGCGGCTCCACTCAAGCCTCCAATTGCGGCTCCGGTGGACGCAGTACCGAGAATGCCTACCAATCCGTAGCCCCCCAATGCAGTAAGCGCTCCAGCGCCTACACCGCCGGCCAAACTGGCGCCGGCGCCGCCTAAAGTTTTGAGGATGTCCCCATAGGCTTGGTCAAGCCTCTCCAAATCCTCGACCGTCACTTCGCTATCACTGATGATGTTGGGGTTGACCAGGCGAGCTTTCCGGATGAAATCGATGGCCTCGCGCACGGCCTGCATCCCAGTTGCGCGGGCCTGCCCTAATTCCCGCAACTTCTGCTCGGTTTCGGAGTGGTAGGTCTTGTACTGCTCGTATTTCACCTTGTAAGCGTCGTAGGCTGCCTGGCACTCGGCTTTGGCCTTTTTTATCTTACCTTGCGCGTTGAGGGTCATGCCCCCTCCAGTCAACAACGCCGCGCCGCCGATAGCGATGGGTATGATTAATGGTAGGGGCATTTCCAGCCTCCCTTCGCATTCAGTTTCAGATTTCGAAAACGTGATCCGGATCCTCGAATTGCTTTTTGAATGTCTCGAAATCGTCCAATGGATTGTCCTGGATAACGCCGAGGATGCCAGCCAGAGCGACGTTCAATTGGTGGTTGTCGCGGCTTTGAACGGCGTAATGCAGCAGTTCGAAAAATTCATCCAGAGCGGCGCGGCGTTCGGCAAACCTATGGCTGAAATAGGCGAGGATGGTTTCTTTCTCTGCGGTGAGACGTGCAATTAAAACTTCGCGGTTGGCGATGATAGCCCGGCGTTTCGTTTCCTCCTCCTGTATTGCACGGAAACACTCGGCGATGCCAGAGATGGTGAGCGGGATCACTTGGGTGCCTATAAAGGCGAAGGCGGGGTTAACCATAGGCAATGCCTCTTCCTTACGTCGAGTTAAAGCCCCTGCTCCCGCAGCTCCGCCGCCTTGGCGTCAATCTCCTCAACCGTGAGGATGCCCTTCTCAATCAGCAGGATCTCCAGGGCGGCGGTCCATTTTTCGTAGTACGACAGGGCCTCGTAGCGTTCCGGCGGCAGGCTTTCGATGGCGCGGCGCATCTCGTCGGTGGTGCGGATGCCCTGCTGGCCCAGAACCTGGTGCACGGCGTCGACGCGACGTTCCCAATCGCTGTATTCGTGCTCGGAGCGGTCGATGGGCGTGTCGTCGGGCCAGCCGCCGCGGTCGTGTACTGCGGGCATGGTCTTATGCTCCCTTTTCCCACATGGTGGCAACATCCACCGAGCGCATGAAGCGAACTCCGGGGAAGGTCTTGATGTACTCAATCAGCCGCTCCAGCATGAGCAACCGACCCGGGCGGCCGATGTATTGGGGGTGCATGGTGAGGTTGTAGCAGCGGCCGTAGCGATATATCCCACGGAACTCCGCCGCCCAGCTCTCGAACACCTCGTCCGGATTGCGCATCGGTCCCAGCCGGTTAGCTGAGGGAGCGTACGCAAAGTGCGGAGCGTCGTCGAGCAACCAGTGGATGGGCAGCTCGACCAGATTGCGCGGCGGATCGCCCCCCTGCACGAAGTACGGCGCGTCGTCACCCATGAGGCTGCTGTCGTACTGGAAGTTGTGCTTGGCGAGCAGGTCCAGCGAGACCGGGCTCAACTCCCAACTGGGCGAACGATAGCCGACCGGAGCCTCGCCGGTCAGTTCGCCCAGGATGCTGATGCCCTTGACCAGCACCTCTTCTTCCTTGTCCGGCGTCATCGTCGCCGGCGGTTCGTGGATGTAGCCGTGGTGGGCCACCTCGTGCCCCCGACCGGCGATCTCGCGCACCAGGTCGGGATGAGTTTCGGCCACGTAACCGGGGATGTAGAAACTGCCCGGTATGCCCTGGGCGTCCAGCATGTCCAGGATGCGCGGGGTGGCCACGCTGGGACCGTATTCCGCCATGGACAGCAGGCTGGGGTAATTGATGAAATCGGGGTTCCGATTCAGCCAGGAGGTGATGCCGTCCACGTCAAACGTGATGAGGGCAACGCAGCGGATGTCATCGGGCCAGATGCCGGCCATCTTGTTCCTCCTGTGAATTCCATGCGCGTTGAGCCAGCCGGTTCGACCGGTCACAATCGGCAGGCGGGCTATTGGGAGGGGATAGTATCGAAACCCGTATACGGTCGCAATGCCTCGGGAATAACCACCGAGCCGTCGGGCTGCTGGTTGTTCTCCAGTATGGCGATGATCACCCTTGGCAGGGCCAGACCCGATCCGTTCAAGGTGTGCAAGAATCGCGGCCGCTCCCCGACGCCCGGCCGGTAGCGCACGTTGGCGCGCCGGGCCTGGAAGTCGGTGCAATTGGAGCAGGACGATACTTCCAGCCACTCCTGCGATCCCGCGGCCCATACCTCAATATCGTAGGACTTGGCCGATGGGAAGGATATGTCGCCGGCGCACAGCTGCAGGATACGGTAGGGCAGGTTGAGGCGCTGGCACACCGTCTCGGCGTTTGCCAGCAGAGCCTCCAATTCGTCGAACGAGGTTTCCGGCTCGACGAACTTGTACATCTCCACCTTGTTGAACTGGTGAACGCGCTTGATGCCTCGGGTGTCGCGTCCGGCAGCTGCTTTCTCGCGGCGGAAGCAAGGGGTGTGCGCCACGTAATACAGGGGCAAATCGTCGGCGGTGAGGATTTCATCCCGGTGCAGGTTGGTGACGGGCACCTCTGCGGTGGGAATGAGCCAAAGGTCATCCTCTTCGTCGTGGTAGAGGTTATCGGCGAACAGCGGCAGGTTGCCGGAGCCTTCCATGATCTCGCGGCGCACCAGGATGGGCAGCGCGACTTCCGTATAGCCGTGCTCACTGCTGTGCAAGTCCAGCATCCAGGATATGATGGCGCGCTCCAGCCGCGCGCCGTAGCCGTTCAGCGTGTAGAACCGGCTCCCGGAAAGCTTGACGCCGCGCTGAAAGTCGATGATGCCCAACTGCTCCGCCAGATCCCAGTGCGGCTGGGCTTCAAAATCCAGGGTGGTTGGCTCGCCCCAATGGCGCAGCACCACGTTGGCGGTTTCGTCGTGACCTTCGGGAGTGCTGGCATGGGGCAGGTTGGGCAACGCCAGCATGGCGTCGCTAATCCGCGCGTCCAGGTCGCGTACAAGGTCTTCCAGCTCACTGATGCGCCGGCCGACGTCGCGCATCTCCGCCACGACGCTCTCGTCCGGCTGACCGCCCTGCGAGCGGGCCTGACCGATTTCGCGGGACACCGCGTTGCGGCGAGCGCGAAGTTCGTCGCCGTCGGTGATCGCGCTCCGCCTCTGGGCATCGAGGGCCAGGATCTCGTCGAGGCAGTCCTCATCTTCGGCGCGTCGCACCAACGCGGCGCGAACGGTGTCGGTATCGCTGCGGATTTGTTCAAGGGAAAGCATATGCGGTCAAACTACGCCAACTCGAAAATCAGCTCCCCAACGGCAAAGGTGAAACCAGGAAGCACATCCTCGCCGCTCAGCGTCTCCGGGTTTTGCAACAGTTCGGGTTCGTCGGCGCCAGCGCGGTAGATGCGGACGGTGCGTTCGAGGGGGTCGATGAGCCAGCCGAGCTTTGCGCCATTGTCCATGTATTCCTGCATCTTGCGGAGCAAAGGACGCAAAGACCGCTGCGAGGATGACCTGATTTCCACCACGAAATCAGGACAATATGGCCTCCCCCGAGGTTCTCCTGTCTGTCTGGATCGGACGTTTTCCCGGATCGTCCACGCCGCATCTGGTACGCGCAATGCGCCGTTGGGCAAGCGATACGCTGCCGTGGGACCAGTCGGCACGCCGGGAAACCCTTCTTCCTCGTCCCACAAGTACACTTTGCTTGACGTTCTATTCTCGTGGACGTCCGATGGCTCGTCAGTGGGCGGCATTAATTCAAGCACTCCGTCGGCGGTGAGTTCCATCTGCCACGGATAGTCATCGTTGGCGAAACAGACATCCCAGAACCAGTTGATACAGGCATCAGAGCCAGCAGATACCACGGCTTCGGGCAGGCGTAGTTTGATGGGAAACAACTCAGCATACGACGCCTCACCCAGCGGAGCCTGTCCGGCGGTGAGATCCGTTTCGTTTCCCGGTAAAGTGGTAGTCATGCCAATCGTTTGATACGTCGCCTGAGGCTCAGGCGTTACCGCCAACATCGGAGAGGGAGCGCATCTGCGGAAATAGTAGCACATCGCGTATCGTGGACTGGCCGGTCAGCAGCATGACCAAGCGGTCGATGCCGATGCCCAGACCGCCGGTGGGCGGCATACCGTATTCCAGGGCGGTCAGGAAATCGTCGTCGGTCCGGTCGGCTTCCTCGTCGTCATAGGCGTCGCGCTGGTGTTCCTGCGCCGAGAACCGGGCCCGCTGTACTTCGGGGTCATTCAGCTCGGTGTAAGAGTTGGCAATCTCCATCCCCGCGGCGAAGGCTTCGAAACGCTCGACGTAACCCGGCTTGTCCGGGTGGCCCTTGGCCAGGGGCGACATGTCCTCGGGGTAGTCAATCAGGAACGACGGCTGTATCAGGTGCGGCTCGACGTACACCGACAGCATCTTGTCTATGAGGCGGCCGCGGGCCTCGCGAGGCCCGGGGTCCAGGCCCAATTCGCGGCACTTTCCGGTCAGCGACTCGGCATCAGGGTAATCCTCGATGTCAACACCGCTGCGTCGCTGGAGCTCTTCGCGCAGCGACAGGCGAGGCCACGGTGGGGTGAAATCGATCACCTCGTCTCCCATTGGGATCTGCATCGAGCCGTGAACGTCTTGCGCCAGCGATGAAACCAGCGACTCCACCATCTCCATCACGGAGTTGTAATCGGCGTAGGCTTCGTAGGATTCCAGCAGCGTGAACTCTGGGTTGTGGTCCTGATCTATCCCCTCGTTGCGGAAGACGCGCCCGATCTCGTACACCTTGTCCAGTCCGCCAACGATGAGACGCTTGAGATACAACTCGGTGGCAATGCGCAGGTACAACTGTTCGTCCAGAGCGTTGTGGTGGGTGACGAACGGACGAGCGTGGGCTCCGGCGGCAATCGGCACCAGTATGGGCGTGTCCACCTCGACAAAACCGCGACCGTCCAGGAACCGGCGGATGCCGTTGATGATGCGGCTGCGCTGCACGAAGGTGTCGGCCACCTCGGGGTTGGCAATCAGGTCCAGATAGCGTTGCCGGTAACGGGTTTCCACGTCCCGCAATCCGTGCCATTTTTCGGGCAAGGGACGCATTCCCTTGGCCAGGATGGTCAGCGCGTGGGCTTCGATGGTGGGCTGGCCGGTGCGGGTGCGCATCATGTCGCCGTCCACCCCGAGGAAATCGCCGAGGTCAAGGTCCTGCAGGACGGCATATTCGTCGCCCAGCACGTTCTGCCGCAGCATGGCCTGCACCACTCCCGATGCGTCACGCAGATCCAGAAACGCCGCCCGACCCATCACGCGCATGGACACAATGCGTCCGGCGACGCTGATCCCGCTGGCGCTATCGGATGTTTGATCCTCTTCGGCAGCCTCAAAAAGCTTGATGGCTTCGTCGGCGGTGCAACTGCGCTGGAACCGCGGCGGATAGGGGTCTATCCCACGCTGCCTGATGCGCTGCAACTTCGCCCGGCGGCTTTCCAGATTGGCTTGCAGGCTGCCGGGATTTCCCGGCGAAGTATCCTGGATAGTTTCCGGTGACTGGTTCATGGTGGTCAGGCGAGGAACGACAGCGATGGCGCTTTGGGGAACTACACTAAAGCAGCGCCTTACAGCAAACCGGGGAGAGGCCTGAACAGCCTGCTCCCTCACCTCAAATTGTAAGTCCGGGGACTCTGCTTGTAAAGCGAAACCGGGACAACTTTGCGGTCAGGCGCGATGACAACAACGAAGACGAACGTCTAAAATCCAGGGAAATTCAACCGAGCCATAGTCGGCCACGATCGCCATACAGTCAGGGAACCATTCAAGTGAGGTGAATTGATGATCCAGAGAATGATCGGAGCGGCGTTGTTCAACGCAGAAACATACGAGGAAATCGAAGCAGACCCGGGAGCAATCGGGCAAGCCATATTGGTCGTGATCATCGTCACGATTTGCGGAGCGATCGGAGGAGTGATTGCGGGTCTGATTGGGGACGCATCCCCGGTGAGGGTTTTGATGGGCCTCATCGGAGGAGTGGTTTTTGGGATTTTGCGCTGGGCCATTTGGGTGTCGGTGCTCAGCCTGGTGGGCGGCATGATGCTCCGAACTGGGAGCACGCAAACCAGTTGGGCCGAAATTGGTCGCGTGGTCGGCTTCGCTTATACGCCGGGTGTGCTGTCCATCTTCGGTTTCGTCGGCTCCTTTTGGGCGCCCTTCGGAATCTTGTTGGCACTGACGATCTTTGCTTGGACGGTGGCAGCAGTAACCGTTGCGGTGCGACAGGCGCTGGACTTCGATTCGACAGGCCGGGCGATAGCTGTAGTGCTCATCTCGGCGGTTATCGGGTTCATCCCATGGCTTATCGTGTGGGGCATAGACAGGCTCGTGCTGTGACCGGACAGCTGCTCTTTCCCCCTCGTTAGCGGGAACTAATCGGGCCGGCCACTGGATGGCTGGCCCTGTTCTATAACCCACTCCCATGCAGACGCTCGGACGAGCAGCGCGGGTGGCGACTTTCGACCGGGACGCCTGCCAGGAGATCCTCTTCGACCCGCGCGCCATCTACCAGGGTCTGGCCATACTCGTTGCGGGGCTCGGCGCCACCATCCTGTGGGAATTCTTCACTCCCGGCGGTGAGATGGGACCCTTGTACAAGTCCGGCGCCAGGGCTCCCGGATCTAGGGACGTGGGTCTTGTATTGTGGCAGACATCCGTTGGCGTAGGCGTGTGGTCCGCCGGAATCCTGGTCATCATGGTTTTCGGACGATACGTAATAGCCTCCCACGCGGTTCCCAGCTGGCGAAGTTTCATCAGCCTGTGGTGTTTCGCCGATGCTTCCTGGGTGGTGGTATCCCTCGTCGCTGCCGGATTGTCGGCGATCCGGTTCGGCGATGACCTGGGACGAGTGGTCATGTGGGTGTCGCTGCCCGTTTTGCTGGCCGGGATGCTGTGGGGCATAGCGGTACAGGTACACGCGGTCAAGCACGCCTTCGACACCGAGTCCACAACCAGGGCCAGTATTGTGGTCGTAACGGTGTGGGCATTGCAGAGCGCTCTGGGCTACGTCTTATAGTCGACGACGGTTTGTTGTAACCTTGGCGGCAAACGTAACCTCAACAGGCGGTGAGCTGCGCCATGCGTGATAAATGGGCAATTCGGGAATCAGTTTGGACCGCGCTGGAAACGGCGCGCGTGGTGAGGGGGAAGTCGGTTCACGACAAGATCCCCAACTTCATCGGCAGCGAAGCGGCGGCAGAGCTGGTCTCAGAACTACCCGAATGGGAATCCGCCCGCGCCATCAAGAGCAACCCTGATCAGGCACAGCGTCCGCTGCGTCAGCTCGCTCTGGAGCAGGGCAAACTGCTGTACATGGCGGTCCCCAGGCTCAAAGACGAGCGGGTGTTCATCGAGTTGGATCCGACACGCCCCGAGGTTGTGCCGGCAAAAGCCGCCACCATCTCGGGAGCGTTCAGGGTGGGTCGACCTGTTTACGTGCACGAGATGCAGCCTATTGATCTCGTGATTTCGGGATCGGTGGCGGTGAACGGCCGGGGCGTGCGGATCGGCAAGGGCGGCGGGTTCGCCGACCTGGAGTACGGCCTGGCAGCGGCGGCCGGAGTGGTGCAACCAGGCACACCGGTGATCAGCACAGTCCATCCGATGCAACTGCTGAACGAGGACCTGCCCTGGACCCAACACGACGTGCCCTTGGACATCGTGGTGACCACCGAAGCGGTCATACGGTGCGACAGCAACGAGGACGAACTGCCGCGTCCGAGTGGGATTTACTGGGAAGACCTGAACGAGCGGAAGATCCGATCCATTCCGCTGCTGGTGAAACTGCGGGAGGAAAGCGCACTGGACGACTGACGGGCAGGGTTTCAGCGCTACCGGGAAAACAGAGGGGCGGCCGTTTGGCCGCCCCTGCTCATGGTGTCGTACCGGCCAGCAAGAGGTTACTACGCTTCCAGCTTGACAGGGTTGCGGAGCACGCCGATGCCGCTGATGTCGATCTCGCAGATCGCTCCGTCCGCCATGTCGGAAGTGGTGCCCGGTGTGCCGGTGAAAATGCAGTCCCCGGCCTCCAAGGTCACGTACTTGGTGATGAACTCGATCATGGTCGGCACGTCGAAGATGAGATGCGCCGTGGTCTCGTTCTGCTCTTCGTTGCCATTGACGCGGGTGCGGAGGTGCTGCGCCGCCGGGTCGGCATCAGTCTCGATCCAGGGGCCCATGGGGGAGAAGGTGTCAGCGGACTTGGCGCGCCACCAGTCGGAGTTGTTCTCCCGGCGGTCCTTCTGCTGCCAGTCGCGCGCCGACACGTCGTTGCCGCAGGTGTAGCCCAGGACGTGGTTCAGCGCGTCGTCCTTGGCGACGTTACGGCACTTGTCCTTGATGACCACTACCATCTCGCCCTCCGCGTCGAAACGCTGGACCTCTCTGGGCCGCACAATGGCGTCCTCGGGTCCGATGACGCTGGTGGGGGTCTTGTGGAAGATCATGGGATATTCAGGAGCGGGCCGGTCGCCGATGTGACTGGTGTAGTTGAGGCCCATGGCCAGGATTTTTCCCGGCATCACCGGAGACAACAGCTTGACGTCGGAAAGCGAGTGAACGTGATCGGTCAGCTTGATCTCGGCGTCGAAGATGCTGCCGTCAATTGCGGTTACGTTGTCGCCGTCAACGACGCCGAAATGCTCGGATCCGTGGGCGATGTAGCGAGCGATTTTCATGGTGGGAGTGCCTCCGTTGGGATGTGATGAGCTTTTTGGCGTGCGATATTGTACCAAAAGCCGCCGGCCGCTCAGTGTTCGATGACCAGCTTGCCGTAGAAGTCCCGGTCGTGCATCACCTCGTGAGCCTCCCCGACCCCTTCCAGCGGGAACGTGCGCCCGACGATGCCCCGCAGCGCGCCCTGGTTGACCATTTTCATGGCGTCGGCCATGGTTCGGCGACTGCGCCCGCCGCTGCCCATCAGGTGCAGGGGACGGCCGTGCAGAATGGACAGGTCCATGGGAGTCTGGCTGCCGGAGGTGACGCCGGTGATCACCAGCCGCCCCTCATGCTTCAGGCTCAGCATGTTCTCGTGCCACACGTCCGCGCCCACGCAGTCGTACACCACGTCCACGCCCTGCCCGTCGGTCAACTCCCGAACGCGCTCGCTGACGCTGTCCACCTCGCGGTAGTTGATGACCTCGTCGGCGCCCCACTTCTTGGCCTCTTCCAGCTTCCAGTCGCTGCCGGCGGTGGTGATCACCCGGCAGCCCATCATCTTGGCGATTTGTATGCCCATGCTGCCCACGCCGGAACCCGCAGCCTGTACGAGCACGTCGTCCCAGGGTTGCAGCTTGGCCTGGGTGATGAGACAGTGCCACGAGGTGTGCAGGGCGATAGGCAACGCCGCCGCTTCCGCAAAGGACATATCGTCCGGAATGGTGTAAGCGTTGACGGCCGGCGCGACGACGTACTCGGCGTGTCCGCCGTCCAGGTCGACGCCGATGCGCTGCTGGCGAGCGCACCACTGGTCGTGCCCGGCGGCACAATGCTCGCACAGGTTATGTCCGCCGCACTTGACCCGATTATCGATCAGGATGCGGTCGCCCACCTGGAGATCCGTGCCGGAATCGGGGCTGATCTGCATCACTTCGCCGGCCAGGTCGCAGCCCAGGATGTGCGGAAACCGACGGCAGTTGCCGGCGCGCAGGTTCAGGTCCAGGTGGTTGAGCGCGCTGGCGCCGACGCGGATCAGTATCTCGCCGGGGCTGATTTCAGGGTCCGGACGGTCGCCGTGCACCAGCACGTCGGTGCCGCCGGTCTCGTTGATGTAAACGGCCTTCATAGTGTGTTCCCTCCGCTTGGCAATGGTGACGACGGCAGTGTAAAGGCGGGGATACGGGCCGGCAAATGGCTGAACAGCGGCGCAGGATATAATGACGTTGTGGTTCACCGAGCGAATCGATTGGAGGGCCGGAAGATGCATTTGCCGACGCTATTCAGCAATTTCCATCTCGAAAAAATCAGCCTGAACGTCATGAGTGTTGGCTTGGCCCTAGACGTCGATTTCAGCGATGAGGACCAGGATGCGGCCTGGGAACTGTACATCGAAATGCTGACCAGGATCGTCACCCAGCCCCTGCCATCCCAGGACGGCGACGAACAAACCGCATTGGACAGCGTTTACTCCCTGTTCCCAACTACCAGGGAAATCCTGCGCCGCCGCGGGCGGGGAACCATACAGTTCAGCAAGGTCGCCATCCCGGTTCTCAACCAAGTGGTGCGCCCGTTTACGGCTGAGTGGCATCGCAAAAGCCTCGCCAACGCCTTTGCCGATCCCGACCGGCGCGTTGAGTTCCGCGACTCATTGGCTGCGCTGCAAACGGACCTCCGAAATTACAACCGCCTTCTGGCCAATATAGCCGGCGTCGAAGATTTGACCGACTTGGAGATTGATGGTGGCTCAGACTAAGCGACACAAGGTTTTCGTCAGTTACTATCACGAGGACGATCACGAGTGGGAGGATAGATTCATACGGATGATGGGCGACCGCATTGTTGACAGGTCCGTCAACATCGGCGACATCGCAGACAAAAGACCCGCAACTGACGAGACGCTCCGGCAGATCCGCGAGGAGCACGTCTCCGATGCCACGGTAACCGTGGTGCTCATAGGTCCACGTACTTGGCAGCGCAAGTACGTGGATTGGGAAATCAACGCCACGCTGCGAGACACCAAGATGAACCCAAGATGCGGATTGCTTGGCATCCTTCTGCCAACCCACCCCAATTACAACAAGAGCTCATACAATCCACGCTTGCTCCCTCCCCGGTTAGCGGCTAACTCCAGCGGAGATAATCAATACGCCAAGATATACGATTGGCGCGGCGCACAGTCGGCCGACAGCATACAAAACTGGATCCATGAGGCGTTCAAGAGACGGAAGAGACAGCCCGACCCCGACACTAGCCTGGCTCCCTTTGCCCGTAACCGCACGGGCGACCCGTCCGAGGGCTGGCACAACTAGCCGCCGATCACCGTGCGGAGTGGGGCATGGAATTCATCGCTAATCCCAGCGACCAGCAACTGGCAGAGATCGAACGCGGCCTGGACAAGCATAACGCCTGCGTCGCTTCGGCCCGGTCCGTTACTCGAGTGCGAGCAGCCTTCGTTGAATCCGGCAATGTTGTGGCTGGGTTGGACGGGGCGGCATATTGGGGCAAGCTCCACGTCCGGCTGCTGTGGGTTCATCCAGACCACCAGTCCAAAGTGCTCGGCAGCCAGTTGATGGGTTGGGCGGAGAAACGAGGGCGTGAACTGGGTTGCACCTCGATCATGGTCGATACGATGTCGTTCCAAGCCCCTGCGTTTTACGCCAAGCTGGGTTACCGCCAGTTCGGACTGTCAGAAGGATATGAAAACGGTGCCAGCCGGCACTACTTCGAGAAGGAACTGTGAGCCGGGGCGCCACCGAAACCGGCGCCATTTCCTGCTACAATCCCGTCCATCCTGTACATCCATGCCAGCAACTCCCACGGAGGCAGTCCCATGCCCGTCTTCACCCCTGAATACCTCGAAAAAGCCGCCTACCACATCTACGTGGCCAAGGGCACGCCGCTCGATGAGGCCGAGATCGTCGCCGCGCACCAGGTGAAGGCCAACCTGGTCGGCCACGACTCGCACGGCGTGATCCACATCCCCGAATACTGCGAGCGCATCGACCGCGGCCACATCGTTCCTGGCGCGCCGTTCGAGGTGCTCAGCGAGACCCCCACCACTGCGGTGGTCGACGGTAATTGGGGGTTTGGCTTCGTGGTAACCGAAAAGGCGACGCGCATGGCCTTGGCCAAGGCCAAGGAAAACGGCGTCGCCGCCTTCACCATCCGTCGCCAGAGCCACATCGGGCGCTTGGGCGACTACCCCACCATCTGCGCCCAGGAGGGCATGATCGCCCTGCTCACCGCCGACTCCGGCGCCGGCCCGAAAGCCGTCGCTCCCTTCGGCGGACGGGCCCGCCGCCTGGGTACCAACCCCATCTGCATCGGCGTGCCCAGCAACCTGCCCGGCCAGGTGCTGCTGGACATGGCGACTTCCGCCGTCGCCGCCGGCAAGATCGGCCTGGCCCGCAACCGCGGAGAGGAGATTCCCACCGGCTGGATCGTGGACAAGGACGGCAACCCGACCAACGACCCCAACGACTACGCCGCCGGCGGCGCGATCCTGCCCGTGGGCGCGGACCAGGGACACAAGGGCTTCGGCCTGTCTTTCATGGTGGAGATGTTCTCCGGCCTGCTGACCGGCCTCGGATTCGGCATCGACCCGCAGGCCCGCCACAACGACGGCTGCTTCCTGGCAGTGTTCGACGTGTCGAAGTTCCGACCCCTGGAGGACTTCAAGCAGGAGATGACCGAGTTCGCCGAGTTCGTGAAGACGTCGCCGCCGGCCCCCGGTTTCAGCGAGGTCTATTACCCCGGCGAGATCGAGTACCGCACCGAGTTGCAGCGCCGGGAAAACGGCGTTTTCATCGAAGACGAAACCTGGCGGCAGATCTCCGAGCTGATGGAAGAGGTCGGCGTCACCGAGGCCGTGGGCCAGCCGTAACCGAGCGTACTCGACATGGCGAAGGCCGGTGGAAGAGCCAGCTGCACACCCGGACATCGAGCGCCCTCCCTCGCTGGCCCGCCGGCTGGCTGAGGTGGCTTGGGCATTCCTGCCCTTCGGTTGGATAGCCTTCGGCGGGCCACAGGCTCACATCGCCCTGCTGCAAGAGCGGTTCGTAGCCCGGCGTCGCTGGCTGGACGAACAGCGCTTCGTGGAATTGCTGGGCTTGGGGCAGGGACTGCCCGGCCCTACCTCAACTCAAATGGTGGTGGCTGTCGGTACGGCCCGGGCGGGGCCGCTGGGCGGCTTGCTGGCCTTTCTGCTCTTTCTGTATCCGGCGGCGACGATAATGGCCCTGGCCGGCCTGGGGGTGGCAACTTTCCTGGATGAAGGCGGACGCCCGCGGTGGCTGGACGGGGTACAACCCGCCACGGTAGCCCTGGTGGCGGTAGCAGCCTGGCGGTTGGGCGTGGCGGTGGTCAACACGCGGCTCACCATGGGCCTGATGCTGTTGGGGGCAGTGGTGACTATAGCGGCGCGTCAACCCTGGGCATTTCCCGCTGCCCTGGCCCTGGGCGGGCTGGCAACAGCGGTGGCCCTGCGATCCCGACGACACGACGCCAGTGACCAGTCGGGAAGCATCCCTCTGGACAACTTGGGAATTTCTCGAGCGGCCGGCGTCCTGCTGTTGCTGTTATTCTTCGGATTGCTGGGCGGGTTGATCCTGGCTCGCCTGGCGCTGGATTGGTCATGGCTGCAAATCCTGGAGTCCTTTTACCGCACCGGCTCGCTGATTTTTGGCGGCGGGCAGGTGGTATTGCCGATGCTCAGCGCCGAGGTGGTAGAGCCCGGTTGGGTAACGGAGCAGCAATTCCTGGATGGATTGGCCCTGATGCTGGCCCTGCCCGGTCCCTTGTTCAGCTTCAGCGCTTACCTGGGGGCAGTAGCCGGCGGCGTTCCCGGGCTGCTGCTGGCCTTTGTCGGCCTCTTCTTGCCGGGAGCACTGATAATCTTCGGAGTGCTGCCCTTCTGGGAGAAGGTACGGCGTTATCCCTGGGTGAGGATAGCCCTGACGGGTGTGAACGCCACTGCCATCGGCCTGGTAGTGGGCGTGGTGTTCCTGCTGTGGGAGCGGGCGGACCCGGGCGCCGCCGGGGCGGTGATTGCCCTGCTGGCCTTCGGATCGGTGATGTTTTTCCGAGTCCCGGCGCCGCTGGTGATCATCGGCGCCGGGGCGCTGGGCTGGATTTTCGATTGGGTTGGGTTGTTGTAAAACCCATTCGATCCTGGCCATGGGGCTGACCCTGCAGGTGGTGGGCGTCCTGCTGGTATGGGAGGGAGTGACGGGCCTGATCTAACCTGCAATTCCGACTACAGACCAGCGAAGAAGTCGGCCGGTACGACCTCGCCTTCAGCCACCGGAGGCTCGGCGCGAATGAAGTGCTCCACCCCGATCACGGAAGCAGTCACTTCCCGGGGAATGTGCTCGTAGGGCCAATCGGGCTGCAACTGCGTGAAGTGGCGCTTGATGCAGGCCATCTTGGCGTCCAGCCCGTCCGAGGCATCCACGGTCAGGTTGATGGTATCGGGATCCGCGCCGTCGTCGACGCGGTCTGGAGACGGCATTGGGAAGTCCACGCCGGCGGCTTGCAAAGATTCGGCCATGTGCACGCGGAACCCGCGCGGGCGCACGCTGTAAAACATTCTATCGGTCTGGTGCGGCTGGATGCCAATCGCCATGTGGTGCGGGAAAGCGGACGGATCCGCGGCCAGCCGGAAAGCGGTTGTCGAGTGCTTGCAGATGGCGATGTGGTCCGGGTGTCCGTACAGGCCGTCCATCCCGAAGGTGAGGATCACCTGGGGGCGGAAACGTCGGATTTCGAACACCAGGCGGGCCACCACTTCATGCTCGTCGGCCTGAACGAAGGATTTGGGATGATGGTTGTCGTCCCAGCCGGCCATTCCCGAATCGCGATACTGCAAAACTTCGTGGGATTCGATGCCCAGTTCCTTGATCGCCTCCGCCAGTTCACCGCGCCGCACCGCGCCGATGGTTTCGCGGGTGGCAGACCCGGGCTGGCGTATTTCGCCCAGCTCGCCGGATGTGGCGGTTATCAACCGGGCGGTCACCCCGCGCGCGGTGTGCATGGCAATGGTCCCGCCGACGGGAAACGCCTCGTCGTCGGGATGGGCAAACAGGATAAGAAGACGGTGGTCGGGCATGATCGTTTTCTCGAAAGACGGATATACAGTGACCACGGCGTCAGTCGGCAGCTGCGGTCTCAGCATTGCTGTAGGCTAGTTCTCCAACGTTGTCATATTCTTCTTCGGGGTCGTCGAAGTCATCAATGAGTGCGTCGGTGACAAGAACGTCACCAGTACTAGTCTGTACCTCTGTAGCTTCAGACTGACGCTCAAATCCAATCGACGTGAGGGCAGTCCAAAACGCTACTTCGCCGCTGGGTATTTGCTTGCCCATGGCTTGTCCAATTAATTCCAGCATCGCTTCGCCGCGTTCAACAAAGCAAGTTGCGAAATCATCGCTGCGCAGCGACACGGGCGAAATCGAATGGGCTTTCAGAACTTTGTCAAGCGTCTCAGGCGTGATGTCGCGTTCTTCTAACAGTTTCAAGTATCGAGATGGAGCCCGGCCACCTATGATCCTGTTTGTTCTGGCGTCAATGGGTGTTTTGTTAATTATCGAATTGTACAAGCGCGGGGGCACCTTAGGGTGGTCCTTACCATTGCACCATGCAACCGGAAAGATGTGGTGAATGTCTATGTTTTCTTGGTGCCATTCTGCAAACGACAGCGACCTTGCCGTGCGCCAGTCGGCGGCTCCGGTCTTCATTTGCAACGCATAAAGCCCTTTATAGGCAGCACTATTGCGAGTGCGAAGGGACAACAAGCGTTCGGGTACAAAGTTGGCTTCACTGACCATTGTAGGTTCGGGGCCACCCCGAATCCATTCGGCTACTTGGACAAGGTCTAGGGCGTACTGGGTTTCCACCGCGCCGCCGTAGGCCTCGCCGAAGATGCCGGACCAGAACCAGCGCTCTAGTTTTCCTCGTGCATTGGACGCTTCCAGTTCCTTACCCAATTCCGCAAACAGAGTAGCCAACGGCACCAGTTGAGCTGGGTAAGGAACATTATAACCAGTAAATATGTACTGGCTGAGCAAGAACTTGGCGGCATCCATGAAACCAGCCTCTACTCGATCAGCCCAGCGGTGGTATTCGCTAACGTCCAAACCCAAAATGTCGTTCTTCCGACAGTTGATCGCAGGGATACGGATTGGCTGTCTGTCCGTGGCGATAGCTTCACGCCGGCGTTCTTGAGTGGACATGAGGGCAATAGCTTGCAAAAACTGATTGCCACCAACGCCTCTCAACCCGTCACTAGCACGAAGCATTCGATCACGGCGCGACGCCCAATCGTCTCTGAGTGAGAAATCGTCATCTTGAGCAGCGAACGACGCCGTCACTAACTCAAACATAGAAAGCGTGACGCCACCAGTGTTGACTTTTTCGAAAACCGTGCATACGGCTTCTTTAGGAGTTCCCCTGCTCAATCGGATCACTGGCAAGTCGTAATTGATGAACGGGTCGAGCACCAACCTTTGGCATTCAGGAAGAAAGGTACCCAAATCCCCCGCCGGGTGTTCCTTTCCCATCCAGTAGCCGTTGTATCCCAATATCCAGCCCATCCCGTCCATCAATTGCTCGGTAGGGAGCATATGCTGTTCGAATTCCTTTTCCCGGCTTGAAAGGTCCCGCACAATTTCGCGACCGAAGTTTTTGGTTTCAATCCGGTTTTCCGGCACGCTTACGATCGCGTCTTCACGGTCAATGTTCGCATCCATGGCCGCCAACATGTCTATGTAGTACCGACGCTTGACACGCTGCCCACGGTTGTCATGCGTCTCCACGGGCCCGTCGTGCAACAGCGACTGGTAGAGAGAGGTTAATCGCTGTTGCCCATCCAACAAAAACGACTCAGCTGAATTACTAGGCTCTCCACCCACTCCTTCAATCATTCTGCTCTTGAGACGAATTTCGCCGCCCGACTGGAGCGTCATGATTGCGCCGACAGGGAAACCACGGGATATGCTAGCTAACAAGCCGCGGATCCGGTCATCGTCCCAAACCCAGCCACGTTGAAAGTCCGGCAACTGGATTTTCCCGTTGGCGGCGTCATCTAGTAGTGACTTCAACGACACCGGAATAGTCTCGAACATCGTAAATCCCCATTCTAATTAGGGGCGAATGCTGATTCGCCCCTGCGTTGCTACGATGTTGCGCGGACCGCCTCTAGGCGTCCAGAACCTCAAGGACTTCCAGGATGATGCCCTGGGGGCCTTCGAAGAACATCACCCGGCGTCCGCCGCCCACGGTGGTCTCCTCCAGCACGGTCGCGCCGCTGTTTTTCAGGTCGGCCATGGTGCCCTCGATGTCCGTGGTATCGATGGCGATGTGCTCGAAGCCGTAGTTCTGCGGATGGGTCTGCGTGGCGATGTGGTCGGTTACGTTAAGGGGCAGGCCGTGCAGGTCGAGCCGAAACCCGCCGTTGGGGGCCTCGGCGGTGACCGTGGCGCCCAGATTCTGCACGTACCAATCGGCGGTGGCCTTGGGATCGGGGGTCTTGAGGTGAACGTGGTTCAGTGAGAACGCCATGACGGTAAACCCTCCTGCGAAGTGTGATCAAATCAATTGCATAGACAATCCCGGCCGATTGTATCACACGGCCCGCCCCATTCCGGCGGTGATATACTTGCGCCGCAATTGAGCACGGAGGCAACATAGATGCTGGCGTTTTTGGGGGGCACCGGACCGGAAGGCAAAGGATTGGCGCTGCGCCTGGCAATGGCGGGAGACGCGGTAGTAATCGGCTCACGGGACGCCGGTCGGGCGCAGGAGGCCGCTGACGAGTTGTTGGCCCTGGCCCCCGGCGCCGCCATTTCCGGCGCGGTGAATCCGGAGGCTGCGGCGCAGTCTGAAGTGGTTTTCCTGACCATGCCCTACAACGGCATGTCGCCCACCATTGCCGGCGTCGGGGATGCCCTGGACGGCAAGGTCGTGGTGACCGTGATCGCCCCGATGCGGTTCGAGCGCGGCGTGGGCGCCATTGCCGAAGAGGTGGAAGCCGGGTCCGCCGCGGAGGAGGCCCAGGCCGCCGCTGCGGGTTCCAAAGTGGTCGCCGCCTTTCAGAACGTGTCCGCCGAGGAACTGCTGAAGCCCGGCGTGACGCTGGACGAGGACGTGGTCATCTGCGGCGACGACGAGGACGCCAAACAGGTGGTGGTCGACCTCACGCGGAAGATACCCAACTTGCGCCCCGTGGATGCTGGCGCCCTCTACAACGCCAAATACGTGGAGCAGATCACGCCTCTACTGGTCAACATCAACCGGCGATACCGCACGCATTCGGGGGTGCGGATCACCGGCGTGTAATCGGCGCCGAGCGGCTGTTGGCAGAGACGCGGCGTCATGGTACAAAATGCAGAGGAGACGTTTGACCGTCAAACACCGTCGCGATTGTTGCGGGTTATGCTGGACGGTATATCGTACCGTTGGGCGGGCTGGGGGCTGACGGCTCACGCGGCGCTGACTCTAAGCGGGACGGTCTGGGCAGCATGGCACGCTGTTTTCGTCGCCGGGTACACTGAAGCTTATGATCTCTATGTTGCTATCGGCATTGGCCTGATACGCGCTTTCGCAATTTCTGTCGCCACGGTTGTAACGGTTTCGGAGGTGATTGACACGACTATGGTTATCGCACATTTTGTCGGTCAGAAGATGAAGGCCGAAGGCCGCGCAGAAGGCCGCGCAGAAGCCGAGAAGGAAATGCGCGCCCAGATGGCCGGATGGCTTGACCGTCTGCTGGCTCAACACCCTGAACTGAAGGACAGCATCGAGCCGTTGCCGGGTACGCAAACTGACAACGGCGGCAATCGGGACAAACCACAGGAGGAACAATGATATGCCACGAGCTACGTTAGATTTGCAGAATGCCGGCGACCTGGAGGCCGTGGGCGGCCAGTGGAAGGTAGCGCACGGGTTCGTGCCCGACCAGCCCAACGAGGGCATCGTCCCCGAGGCGGAGGGATCACCGTGCCGCCTCCCCGATTACGACGACTCCGGTTGGGAAGACTGCGGCGATCTGGGCGCCTGGCGACGACGCGGCGTTTCCTTCATCTGGTACCGCATCAAGGCCACACTGCCGGAAACCGTGGGCGGCCGGCCCCTGGAAGGAGCCCGCTGCCTGTTCGAGTCGTGCATCGACGACTACGGTGAGATCTGGATCAACGGCGAGTGCGACCGCGAACGCGCCACCGTGCAGGGGTTCAACGTTCCCCAACGCGTTGTGGTCTCGACAGAGCCCAAGCCCGGCGACGAGGTAACCATCGCGATCCTGGCGATGAACGGCCCTTTGGCAGCGCCCGGCGGCGCGGTGTTCGTCCGCTACGCTAACCTGGCCTTCGAGTGGCGCGAAGCGGGTTACTGACCTTTCGCCGCAGACCTTCGCAAAACGTAGGGGCGAATGGCCATTCGCCCCTACACGACTGAATCAACGTCGGCGGGTCAGGCCAGCCAATCGTCCCCGTCCTCTTCGTCGTCGCCATCGCCTTCGTTGGTGACCACCTGGCCGGGGTTATGCGCGTAACCCCGCAACTCCAACTCGCCTCGGATGGTGGATGCAAAGTCCGCCGGCGTTCGGCTGGCCGGCAAGGTAATCTCCACCTTGCCGCCGTCCACGCTGACCTCGCCGGGATCCTCCCGCGCCAACTCCACGCTCACCGACTCGCGGTGAATGCCGAAATCGTCGGTCACGGAGAAGACCACCGCCATATCTTCCATGGTGATGATAGTAACGGCATCGTCTGACATTGGCTCACTTACTCCTGCGGCGGCCATTCGGTTCCGCCCTCGGCCGGCCGTTCGGCGTGAGGCAAGGCCATGCCGTCGGCCACCACCTGCTGAAATTCGTTCAGGATCACCGAACCCCATTCGGCGGCTTTGCCGACGCGATGGGCGGTGCGGCGTCCCCGGGTTTGCTGGCGACGCTCCCCCTCGTCGGCCACTGAGGCGGCGGCCTGGGCGATCATCTCGTCCATGGCGTCGATGTCGGGCACCAGTGACCGCGCCGTCTCAATGAACCGCGCAATCTCGCCCATGCCGTCGTCAAACACTACGAACACCGGCACGGTTCCGGCGCGGTGCTCGGGCAGGAAGCTGTTGGTCAGCTCCAGCTCATCGTCCCGGTTGAAGACGCTGAGGCGAATGTTGTCGCTGGCGTCGGCCAGACGAAGGATTGCCGGCGTGGTGGACATGGCGTCGCCGCACCAGTCCGAGGTGAAAACCGCCAGGTTCACCGGCTGCTCCAAACCGTTAAAATAGTCGAGGACGCTGTCGGGTATGTCGACCCCCTGGTGGATCTGGCAGAACGGGTCCTTGTTCACCTTGATGATGTCAATGTACTGCTCGGTGGTCATCCCCTGGCTGAATTTCTCTGCTGACAGTGTCATTTGGCGCCTCCTGATCTGAGGGTTTGAAAACTCCCTCTCCTCTGACGGGAGAGGGTCGGGGTGAGGGGCCGTTCCCCCACTATTTCACCTCTGCTAAAATCGTGCGCACATATTACCAGCCCCGAGAGGGCCCGAACGGAGCCGCTGTTGACTACCGAACGAGGCGGAGTGTACCTGAAATATGCCCTGTTTTGCCGGGAAACCGAGGAGGGTGACGGGGACGACCTGAGTTTCAAGGGCGTTATCGACCTGGTGGACATCCCCATGCCGGAAGAGCCTCCCAGCGGGGACGGCCCGCGAGTGCTTGCCGAAGTCGACGCCCAACTGGTGTTCTGCATCGCCGGCGCCACTGCCGGATCGCACACCCTGGAGGTCACGATCCGGGCGCCGGGCGCGAGCCTGTCCAGTCCACCGCCCCAGGAGGTGACTTGGGAGGAGGGCATCTTCTTCCAGCGCTGGATCAAGCCCTTCCGCATACCCGTCACGCGCCTGGGCCGGCACGTGGCCGCCATAGCCTTCGACGGCATGCCCCTGGGCGAGGCCAGCTTCCTGGTGCGCCTCAAGCCGTGAGCGCCATGTGCACGGCAATCGCAAAGAAATAGGGGCGAATGATCGTTCGCCCCTACGTCGTTTCCGCCAATAGCCTAAACTGACTAGCTGCAGTTCTGCTCCTACAGCGCTTCCAGGAAGGCACCCGGGTTCATCGGCAGGCTCTCCAGCCTGGCGCCGGTCGCCCGGGCGATGGCGTTGCCGATGCCTTTGACAAGTTGCCAACCGTAGTTGACAATATTGCCATGCTCGATGTCGTCCAAAGCGCCACTTTCTCGCGGTGGGTTGAGGGATTGCGAGACCGGCGCGCCGTCGCTCGCATTCAGGCGCGCTTGCGGAACATTACCATGGGCAACTTTGGCGATACCCGTTCAGTGGGCGACGGAGTATCCGAAATGCGCATTCACTACGGGCCAGGCTATCGGCTGTACTTTACGCGGCAGGGCGCTAATGTTGTCGTTCTGCTCTGTGGCGGCGACAAAGACAGCCAATAGCGCGACATCGCTCTTGCCAAACGCATCGCCGCGCAATGGAGATAAGTCATGACGGAAGCATTCACCCGGTGGGACCCGCTGGACTACCTGAAAACCGATGAGGACTTTCGCCTCTACCTGGAAGCCTGCGCCGAGGAAGACCCCGGCGACGGCAGCCTCATCCGCGCCGCTCTGAACGACATCGCCCGGGCGCAAAATTTCAGCGCGCTGGCCCGTAATGCCGGGATGACCCGTGAGGGTTTGTACAAAGCGCTGTCTAAAGACGGCAATCCGTCCTTTGCAACCGTCGCCAAGATCACCCGTGCACTCGGTTTACGGCTGCACTTCACCACAACGCAGTAGGGGCGAATGATTATTCGCCCCTACTGCCTGGATTCCTGCTTTCGCAGGAATGACGGATAGATACGGCTAACCGCCGTTCTGCTCCCACAGCGCTTCCAGCACTGCGCCCGGGTTCATGGGCAGGCTCTCCAGCCTGGCTCCCGTCGCCCGGGCGATGGCGTTGCCGATGGCGGCCATGGGCGGCACCAGCGATACCTCGCCGACGCCGCGCACGCCCAGCGGATGACCCGGGTTGGGAACCTCGACGATCACCGTGTCGATCATGGGCAGGTCCAGCGCGGTGGGCATGCGGTAGTCCAGGAACGACGAGTTGAGCATCTCCCCGCTGTCGTTGAAGAAGTACTCTTCGTTCAGCGCCCAGCCGATGCCCTGCACGGCCCCGCCCTGGATCTGGCCCTCCACGTAGCTGGGGTGGATCGCCTTGCCGCAGTCCTGGATGGCGGTGAATCGCAGCAGTTCCACCTTGCCGGTATCGGGATCGACCTCAACGTCCGCCACGTTGATGGCAAAGGCGTTGCCCACGCCGGCCGGGTTGGCCGCGCCGTGTCCGACGATGGGGCCGCCGGTCCCGTTGAGGCGGCGGGCCAGCTGGTCAAAGGTCATGCGCAACGCGTCGTCGGAGCGGTGGGCCAGGGTGCCGTCTTCCTGGTACTCCACGTCCTCCACCGGCACGTCCCAGATGCGGGCGGCGCGCTCGATCATCTGGCGGCGCACCTCCTCGCCGGCCTGGTAGACGGCGGTGCCCATCTTGAAGGTGACGCCGCTGCCGCCGGCCCCGCTGCTGTAGCCGATACTGTCGGTGTCCACGATGGACGGCTTGATACGCTCTGCGGGCAGCCCCAGGACCTCGGCCACGTGCATGGCCATGGCGGCGCGAGACCCGCCAATGTCCGGCGAACCCTCGATGAGGCTCACCGTGCCATCGGGCATGACGCTGGCGACGGCGGTTGCCGGTCCGGTGCCGTTGAACCACGCGCCGGCGGCGATGCCCCGACCCGTGACCCGCCCCGGGGCCGATGGCTCAGGCACCGGCGACGCCAGGTGCGGATGCTCTTGCGTGGCTTGCAGGATCTCCTCCATGCCGATGCGGCGGAAAGTAGGGCCGCCAATCTGCCGGCTGCCTTCCCTGGAGGCGTTCTTGGCGCGAAACTCAACCGGATCGACATCCAGTTGCTGGCAAAGCTCGTCGATGGCCTGCTCAGCGGCGAAGGAGGCGGCGGGCGAGCCGGGCGCGCGGTACGCGGCGGCCTTGGGCACGTTGGTCACCACGTCGTAGCCCTCGACGAAACCGTTGGCGATGTCGTAGGGGGCGAACATAGTGCGGCAACCGCTGGGCACCGGCGAACCGGGAAACGCTCCGGCTTCGTAGATCAGCGTCGCCTGGGCCGCCGTGAAACGGCCATCACGGGTGCCGCCGACCTTGACCTTGATGTGGCTGCTGGAGGTCGGGCCGGTGCTGGTGAACACTTCGGTGCGCGTCATGGCGATCTTTACCGCGCGGCCGGTCTTGCGGGCCAACGCCCCGACCACCGGCTCCAGGTAACACCCGCCCTGCCCCTTGCCACCGAAGCCGCCGCCGATCTCCATGGGGACCACGTTGACCTGGCCCACGGATACGCCCAAGATGCGGCTGGTGTGATCGCGCAGGGCGAAATGGCCCTGGCTGCTGGCCCAGATAGTCACCGTGTCATCGGTGTTCCAACGGGCGGTGGCGGAATGAGGCTCGATGTATCCCTGGTGGACCTGGCGGGTGTGGTACTCGCGCTCGACGACCACATCGGCTTCAGCGAAGCCGGCCTCCAGATCTCCGGAGGTGAACTGGAAGTGGTTCGACACGTTGGACCCGCCGGCGCCTTCTTCAGCCCAGCCGCCCGAGCGTTGCGCCGGGTTGGCCAGGGTCATCAGGCGTTCGTGGACCGCCGGCGCGCCGTCGGCCATGGCCTCGTCTGCGGTCAAAACGGCCGGCAGGACTTCCCAATCCACTTCGATCAGCGCCAGGGCTTCCTCCGCCAGGTGCGGCGAGTCGGCGGCGATGGCGGCGACCGCGTGTCCGCGATACAAAGCCTTTTCCCGCGCCATCACGTTGCGGCTGTAGAATCCGTAGTTGACTGCGGCCCCCTCCTCCTGGTCCTTGATCTCGGCGGACACCTCGGGGAAATCGGCGGAGGTCACCACCGCGTGGACGCCGGGCAGGGCCAGAGCACGACTGGCGTCAATGCCGCGGATGCGGGCGTGGGCGTGCGGGCTGCGCAGGATCTTGCCGTGCAACATGCCGGGCAGGTGAATGTCGGCGGCATAGCGAGCCCGGCCCATGACCTTGTCCGGACCGTCGTGGCGCACCGGTCGCGTGCCGACGACCTTGTAGTTCTCTTCAGGATCAGAGAGGACGATGTTGGGTTTGTAATCAAGCATAGAGCGGCGACCTCCCGGGCAATGTCGTTAGAATAATGCAGTGGCAGTAATTTACCACACCGCTGCCCTGCGGCCCGCCGCCGCTTGGTAAAATTGAGCGAAGACTCCAACCTATGGGGGATCACCCATGGCGACGACACCGCCCAACGCTGGGTCCACGATCATGTCTCAAACCGCCTCCGGGGTGCCGGTGCGCGTGGTGCCCAACGGGTGGCGACCGGCGCCGGACAACCTGACGCTGACGGTGGCCGAGCTGACCTGGCTGGACCGGTTCCGGGCCCAGCTGCTGGAAGAGTTTCCCGAGATCATCGAAGACATCATCGTGTACGGCCACCGGGCCCGGGGCATCGCCGACCTGTCCTTGGAGTTCAAAGTGCTGGTGGTTGCAGAAAACGTGACGTCAGAGATCAAGCCAGCAATAATGGAAATTGGTCACCGGTTGGAATCATTGTCCTATGCTGGAGCGACCGTCTCCGTTGTCACCCTGGAAGAACGCGCCGCGGAACTCGAACGCAATCGCAAATCCATATTCGTAGAAGAGCCGCGCGTCGGGATCAGCGTGTTATGAGCCAAGCCGACGCTATAGCCGAATGGCGCCGGGCTCAAGCAGCATTGGGCGCGACCGATTCCTGCCGGCAGGATGGATATTACGCCGATGCGGTGTCAAGGGCCTACTACGCAACCTTGCACGCTGCCAGAGCCGCGCTCCAACTCCACAACATCGCCACGGAGACCCACGCGGCAACGCGCAATACTTTCGGCCTTTATATGGTGCAAAGAGGATATATCGAACCGCAACTTGGCAGCTCCCTCAGATTGATGTCGGAGTCTCGCATCGGCGCGGATTACCGGGTGCACCAAGTATTCTCTGAAGCTGACGCAAATGCCGCCTACGAGCACGCGGAGTACTTCCTGAGCCGCATTCGGCAACTCTTGGCGAGCGAAATTTCAGACCCGAACCTGCCATAGCAAGCCCGGGGGCGGCGCCGGCGCGCCGCCCCCGGTTGCCTGCCTCGCGGATGGCCGCTATGCCAGTCAGATCAGGAATTGTCTCCGGACTCTCCTTTCTTGCCATGGCCGTGACGACCGTGCTTTCGGGAAACCTCGGGGAGGGAGTCCAGCCGGTCGTCGTGCCAGGCGTCCAGAGCATCGGACTCATCCTGCGTCAACTTCTCGTTTTCCACCAGCTTGGCAAGGAAATTATCCACCTTGTCGGAATCGGAAGTGACGGCGAGACGCAGCGCAATAGCCCCGGAGTTGGCGGGGCGCTCGTCGAACCACGTGTTGGCCGCATCCGCCTGCTCCTGTGTCAGTGTCTCATCCGTGACCAAAGCCGCCATGCGTTCCTCGAACTTGACGTTGGCACGCTCGTCCAGGGCAGTGGCGAAAGCCGCCTCCAGCGTATCCTGCTCGATGCCCAATATCTCGGCAACCCTTGCCATCATGGCGCCGTTATTGCCTTTGCCGCCCCGGTGATCGTCGTAACCGTAGTCCTGGTGCAGGGCCTTCCCGATTGAGTTGGACGGCGCGCCCGCGGCGAACACGGTGCCGCCAACCAACCCGACGGCCAGCAGCGCCACTGACGCCGCAACCACGAACCAGCGCTTTCGAAGATTGCGAATTCGGTTGAACATTTTTGCCTCCTGCGCCGCCTCGAACGGTGGTTTGGTCAGTCCATGGCGGCTTTGATGAGTGCAGGATAGGGACCCGATGTTCAGAAATTGTTAATGTCCCGCCGCCGGTAGATCGAACCCGAAGCGGCTGCCCATCCCTTCCACGCTCTCCGCCCGTATGGCGCCTCCGTGCGCTTCCACCAGCTGACGAGCGATGGTCAAGCCCAGGCCGGACCCGCCGGTTTCGCGGTCACGGGACGGATCCACCCGGTAAAGGCGGTCAAACACCCGAGGCAGCGCTTCGGACGGGATCCCCGGCCCGGTGTCCGTGACCTCCACCCTGATTGAGCCCGCGGTCTGACTGGCGGCTACCACCACCTGGCCTCCAGGAGGGGTGTGCCGGATAGCGTTGTCCACCAGATTGGCAAGAACCTGCTCGATGCGGACGCGGTCAACTGCCACGGTTGGCAATGCTTCCTCCACTGCCACTTCCAACCGCACCTCTTCAGCTTCCGCCCTGGCCCGGAACGAGGTTGTCACCCGTTGCACGATTTCACCAACGGACGCCGGACCCAAATCCAGTCGCAACTCTTGAGCTTCCGATTGGGCCAGCAGCCGCAGGTCATCGACCAGGCGGTTCAGGTGAAGAGCCTGGAGATGCACGGTTTCCAGGTTAGCGGCATCGGGTTCCAGGAGACCGTCCTGCATCGCCTCGATATGACCCTGGATGTTGGACGCCGTCCCAGCTGCCTTTGGCCGCATGGTATTCCGCCAGCGCGGCTACCACCCAGCCGGCGCGTACCCGGTCCTGTTCCGCCTGGACCAGATTGACATCCCGGTCAGCCACCTTTACGGTGAACAGCGCCACCGACCCAGAGCCAACGCCAGGATCACGGCGAACCCCAGCGCCGGACGCCACCGGAGGCCGAAGCGCCACCTAGGCATTGCCGAACCGATAGCCCACGCCGTGGACGGTCTGCACGTATCGGGGCTTTCGCACGTCGGGTTCGATCTTGCGCCGCAAGTTGGCGATGTGCACATCCACGGTCCGGTCATACCCGTCGAAGTCGTACCCGAAGACGCCCTCGATGATCTGGTCACGGGAGAACGGCCGGCTCGGTTGGGACGCCAGCATGGAAAGGAGCCGGAACTCCGTTGGAGTCAACGACGGCTTCTCGTCTCCCCGGGCCACCGTCTGCATCCTGAAGTCGATGGTGATCCCGTCATATTCGATCATCGGAGGTTGCGGCGGCACTTGCCGGGAGGCGCGCCGCAAGACGGCGCGCACCCGGGCCGCCAGCTCTCGCGGGCTGAAGGGCTTCACGATATAGTCATCGGCGCCCAAGTCCAGGCCGGCCAGGCGGTCGTCCTCGTCGACGCGGGCAGTGGCCATGATGATGGGCACGTCGGATTCCTCCCGCAATGCCCGGCAGACGCTCATGCCGTCCAGCCGGGGCAGCATCAGGTCGAGAACTATCAGGTCGGGATTGTCGGTCCGGGCCGCATTGAGGCCGGACACGCCGTCGCCTGCGGTGGTCACTGTATGGCCGTCACGCTCGAGGTACAACCTGATAATCCGCGCGATACCCGGATCGTCCTCGATTACCAGTATGTCGCTCGCCACGTCAAACCCGGATCCCATCGGCAGCGCCCGTCCAACTAATCGCTGACTTCCCCACGCAGAATATCCCCGTAAAAGTGCAGGAGGCTGGTCACAGGATTGCCGGCCATCTGCCCCAGGCCGCACAGGGAGGCGGCGCCGACGATTTCGGCCAGGTCTCGCAGGTCTTGCACGTCCGAGCCCCTGGGCTCGCCGGCGGCCAGTCGCTCCAAAGCCTCCGCGATGCGGGGGGCGCCCTCCCGGCAGGGGGTGCACTTGCCGCAGGACTCGGCGGCGTTGTACCGGCTCAAGCGGGCAGCCACCTGTACTGGAGACGCCCGGTCGTCAAAGACCGTGATGCCGCCAGCTCCCATGACCACTCCGCTGGCGTGCAGCATTCCGGGACGCAGCGGCTCGTCCAACTCGCCGGCCGGTAACAGGCCGCTGGACGGCCCGCCCACCGCGGCGAACCCTATGGCCAGCCCCTCGGGCACGCCTCCGCCCACGAGATCAATCACCTGCCGAACCGTTGTACCCATGGGCACCTCGGCCAGACCGGGCCGCCGCACCGCGCCGCTCAATGACACCAGCCGGGTTCCCCTCGCTTCGTTAAGTCCAATCGACGCGAACCGGCGCACGCCGCCACGCAAAATCGCGGGCAGGTTGGCGAGGGTCTCCACGTTATTGATGACCGTGGGTTCCCCGTAAAGCCCGGCGTCGGTCGGGAACGGCGGGCGCAGGCGGGGTTCTCGCCGGCGACCTTCCACCGTGTTGAGCAGCGTGGTTTCCTCGCCGCACACGTAGCCGCCGGCACCGCGACGGATGCTGACCGCGCAGGAAAAACCGCTGCCCAACACGTCGTCGCCGACCACGCCAGCCGCCTCGGCCACCGCGAGAGCCGCCGCCATGCGATCCGCAGAAAGGTCCGCCTCGGCGTTGATGTAGATCACCACATTCCCGGCTCCGGCGGCGAAAGCGGCGATGAGCGCCCCTTCGATGATGCGGTGCGAATTGCCCTCCATCAGGTGCCGATCCTTGAACACGCCCGGCTCGCCTTCCTCCGCGTTGACCACCAGGTGCCGCCGGGCCGCGTCGACCCGGCGCGCCGCCTGCCACTTCCGGGCCGCCGGGAAATATGCGCCGCCACGACCCAGGAGTCCGGCTTCCAGCGCCAGGCCGATAACCGCCTCCGGGCCCATTGACAAGGCGTCGGCCAAGCCCAGATAGCCCGAACCGGACACGTACTCGTCCAGGGAGATCGGATCAACGCTGCCGATGCCCTCCATCAAGGCGATGTGCTGGGCTGCGAAAAACGCCTCCAACTCGTCTTGCGGACGTGCCCGTTCCCGCGCGCCGCCGTCTGCCGCTGCGACGATCTCCGCGAGATCCCCGTCGCCCGACACTCGGTCGAAAAATCTTGCCGTGCCGTCCGGCAGCTCCACTGCCACCTGCGTCGCCGCAAAACAGGCTCCGTCGCAGCCGGCCGCAACCACGGCCACGTCGTCGCGGCCCTGGAACAGTTGGGCCAACCGTCCGTGAACCTCGCCGGCGCCCACCGCCTGGCTGCAATGGCCCCACTGCACGACCACCCGAACGACGTCGGACATTCCGACGCGGCATTCGAGCGCGGCGTCACGCATCGCTTGCCAGGCAGAGCGGCAATCTGGGGAAGTCATGCAGCGGCGTTCTCGATAAGAGAGGCTATTCGCCCCGCGTCCACGCGGCCGCGCCAACTCCCGTTGACCCGAACGGCCGGAGCCAACCCGCACATGAAGGCGCAGGCAGTGGTCGTCACGCTGGCAGTATCTTCCGTATCCAGGTGTTGCAAGACTGCGTTCAGCAGCTCCTCGCTGCCCGACTGCCAGCAGGCGAGACCGGCGCACACCACGATGCTGCGCGAGTTTGGAGGGTCGAGCCGCAACTCGGAGTACGAGGTGGCTGACCCATAAACCTCTGAGGCCGGCACGCGGAGATGCCAGCCCACAACCTGCAACGCCCACTCCGGCAGGTAACCGTGTTCGTGTTGCAGATAATGCAGCACGGGGAGAAGGTTATGCCTGCTGCGATCAGGGAACTGGTCGCGCAGCGCGCGGCGCAGGCCGGATTGACGCTCCCGCCGTTCGGCGTCCGCCGTACCGTCGCTCGCGGGGTCGACATCATTCTCACGCCGCTGTCGACGTCGAATTTCTGATCCGTCTACCATCGTGGGATTATATCAGCCCTGATCGTTGCAACACATTTGATTAACATATACGTTCAGAGCTATCGCATATGAACTGTTTAATCACCGTCATTCCGGCGAAAGCCGGAATCCAGCGGCCTGAATTGTCAGTTTCATTGCGGCAATGAAGCGTCTGCCGGTGATTGGACTCCGGCTTTCGCCGGAGTGACGGGGTTAGAATTTCACATGCGATAGTCTTGGGTTTGACCCCCCGCCGGCGCGTTGCTAACATCCCATCAACCGAACCGTATCCCGGAGGATCGCCATGCCCGTCGTCTCTGTTGACATCAAAAGCCGCCGTCCATACGCCGATGGCATACAGTTCGGCGCGACCGGCGATTACGAGCGCATCGACGGCGTGCTCGGATTTGCGGTAGACCCTGGCAATCCGGCCAATTCAGCCATCGTTGACCTGGAATGCGCTCCGGTGGACGCGGCAGGATGCGTCCGGTTCCAGTCGGACTTTACCCTGGTATCTCCCCGCGACGCATCAAAAGGCAACGGTCGCGTGATCGTTGAAGTCGTCAACCGGGGCCGCCGCCGCACTGTGGCGTTTTTCAATCGCGGACCGACGCCTCCCATCGATTCCGACGCCATCCCGGAAGGCGACGGGTTCCTGCTCCGCCACGGGTACTCCGTGCTGTCCATTGGCTGGCAGTGGGACGTGTACCGCAGCGACGCACTGCTCGGCCTTGACGCTCCCGGGATCAGCATCGACGGCCAGCCGGTGACCGGCCAAGCCTGCGTTGAGATGCGGCCCAACGTTGAAGAACGCACCCGCCTCCTGGCCAACCGTGAGCACCAGCCGTATCCGGTGGCCGATTTGGACGACCCTGACGCCATGCTGCTGGTGCGCGATTGGGAGGATGGTCCCGACACCGTGATCCCTCGTTCGCAGTGGCATTTCCCGGATGCCGAGCACGTCACCCTGGAGTCAGGGTTCCAACCGGGCAAGATCTATTACGTCATCTACACTGCCGCAAACCCGGTGGTGGTCGGGTGCGGGATGCTGGCCATTCGAGAGGCCGCCAGTTGGTTGCGCAAATCCTCCGACGGCAACGCGGTGCATAACGAGTACGAGCGGGTTTACGGACACGGCGTTTCGCAATGCGGACGGCTGCTCCGCCACATGCTCTACCTGGGCCTGAACCTGGATCAGGAGGGACGCCCGGTGTTTGACGGCCTGCTGCCCCACGTGGCCGGCGGACGCATGGGCGAATTCAACCACCGTTTCGCCCAACCTTCCTGCCAGTCCAACCCTGGTTTCGGCCACCAGTTCCCATTCGCGGATAACACGCTCGCCGACCCCCTGACCGAACAGACCGACGGCCTGCTGCGGCGATTGCGCGAACTCGACGCCGTTCCCAAGATTATCTATACCGACTCCGCCGCAGAATACTGGCGCGGCGATGCTGCCCTCACGCACGTGGACGGCACCGGGCTGCAGGACCTGGAGCCGGCGCCGGAAACGCGACGCTACCTGTTCGCCGGCACTCAGCATTTGCCGAGCGCGCCAGAGTTGATGGTGGGCCAGGGACCCGACGGTTCTACCGGCATGCATCCCTACAACGCGGTGGACTACATTCCATTGCTTCGGGCAGCCCTGTTCAACCTGGACCGTTGGGTCTCCGAAGGGATTGAGCCGCCGCCCAGTATGCACCCGAGGCTGCACGACGGCACCGCGATAACCGAGGCCGAGTATCTGGCCGGTTCGGTGGGCGTTCCAGACCGCAGCCTGCCTGATCCCAACCGCCTGTGGCGCATTCGGGAAATCGACGTCGGGCCCCACGCCAAGCACGGCATCGCATCCTACCCGGTGAAGGAAGGCCGGGAATACCCGCAGCTGGTCCCGGCCGCGGACGCCGACGGAAACGATCTGGGCGGGATCCGCTTGCCGGACCTCACGGTTCCCGTGGGCACCCACACCGGCTGGAACCTGCGGCACCCGGACACTGGCGCGCCCGAACAGCTGATATCCATGCAGGGCTCCACGCATTGGTTCCCGGCCACTGAGGCCCAGCGCAGCGCCGTTTCTGATCCGCGCCCATCCCTCGAATCGCGATACCCCAGCCGGGAGGAGTACGCCTCCATGGTCAGGGACGCTGCGGCCAAGTTGGCGGAGGACAGATACCTGCTGGCCGAAGATGTCGACCTGGTGGTCAATTCGTGCCTCGAACGGTACGACTGCGCCATGGCCGGCTGAATTCATCGAACGATCCACAGCGCGACAACTGACCGGATTTCCCCAATCGAAGGCGAGGTAGAGCTATGACGGTCTCAACCAACAACGGCACAATTTCGGTAGTCGTGCACGGCGCCACGGGCAGAATGGGAGCCGAAACCGTGCGCGCGGTAGCGGCGGCGGACGACGTGACGCTGGTGGGCGCCACCTGCCATACTCCCAGGGGAGACGCGCTGCCCACCCCCGCCGGCGAGGTCCCGTTGTCCACTGATCTGGCGTTCATGCTGGATGCCACGCAACCGCAGGTCATGGTCGAGTTCACCCACGCCGAGGCCTGCATGGAAGCCGCGCCGCTGGCCGCCAGTCGAGGCATCCACATGGTGCTGGGCGCCAGCGGGCTCAACGCCGACCAACTGCAAACGCTGGACACCATGAGCCGCGAACACGGCATCGGCGTGATCGTCGCCCCGAACTTCGCCCTGGGCGCGGTGGTCCTCAAGAAGCTGGCGGAACAGGCGGCTGCATTCTTCGACTACGTCGACGTGGTCGAAGCGCACCATGAGATGAAGATTGACGCCCCTTCCGGATTTTCCCTCGCCATCGCCCGGGGCGTGCGCGATTCGCGGGGCAGCGACTTCCAGCGCAACGAGACCACCGTCCATCACCTGCCGGAGACTCGCGGCGGCGACGTGGGCGGCGTCGGCATCCACAGCCTGCGGCTGCCCGGTCGCAGCGCTCACCACGAGGTGATTTTCGGCGCCGCCGGCCAGACCCTGAGCATCCGGCACGACACGCTGGGCCGAGACTGCTACATGCCGGGAGTGCTCCGCTGTGTTCGGGAAGTCGTGCGCCGGCCCGGCCTAACCGTGGGTCTGGAGGCCGTGTTGGGCCTGTAGCCGGCCGCGTAGCCGCCTGGGATTTTATGGACGGAAAAGGCCGCTGGTTGTACCCTGATTAAAGAGAAATGCGGAAGTGGGTAGCATCGCCGCACCATTCCGCAAGTTCAATCTTCAATCAGGGCAGGAGCAACATGGACCTTCAGGGCATGAAACTGGCGATCGTAGGAGCCACCGGCGCAGTGGGGCAGGAAACCCTGCGCCTGATCGAGGCGCGTTATCCGAAACACGATAACCTGAAGCTCCTGGCATCCAAGCGTTCGGCGGGTCGCAAGCTGGAGGTCAACGGCAAAACGTTCACCGTGGAAGAAACCACCGATAACAGCTTCGCCGACGTCGATATCGCATTCATCTCCGCGCGCACCGAGGACTCGCGCCGGTTTGGACCGGTGGCGGCAAAAGCGGGGGCATTGGTGATCGACGACTCCAGCGCTTTTCGCATGGACCCGGCGGTGCCCCTGGTTGTCCCGGAAGTTAACGGCGAAGACCTGGACTGGCACGATGGCATCGTGTCCATACCCAACTGCTCAACCACCCCGCTGGTCATGGTGGCGCATCCACTGCGACAGGCCAGCGCCATCCGTCGCATCGTGGCCGACACCTACCAGTCGGTCTCCGGAGCCGGCGGCGCGGCCATGAACGAGCTGCGAGACCAAACGCGCACCGTCATGCACGGCGGCCCGGCTGAGCCGGAGGCGCAGCCCAAGCAGATCGCCTTCAACGTGATCCCCCAAATCGACAGTTTCACGGAATCGGGGTACACGCGAGAAGAACAGAAGATGATCGACGAGAGCCGCAAAATCCTGCACGCGCCGGATATCGCGGTGTCGGCAACCTGCGTGCGCGTGCCCGTGTTCGTGTCCCATTGCGTAGCCGCGCACCTGGAGTTCAACGAGCCGGTGTCTCCGGGCGAAGCCCGGGAGATGCTGAGCGTGATGCCCGGCGTGACGGTGCTTGACGACCCGGGCGCGTCTCTCTATCCCATGCCTATCGACGCCGCTGGATCGGACGACGTGTTCGTCGGCCGGATCCGACAGGACGCCTCTCACCCCAACGGTCTGGCCATGTGGGTGGTCACCGACAACCTGGTCAAGGGAGCGGCCCTCAACGCCTTGCAGATTGCCGAGGAAGCCGTCGCTCGCGGAGCAGTTCACGGCAAGAAAAACTAACCCACATTCAGACTTACCGAGAATTAGGGCCTTTCGATTTTCAGTTTTTGTCATTGCAAGCCAAGCGCGGCAGTCTGGTTAGAGTGGCAGGTTGACCTATGGCAAAGAACTCCACCGCAACGAGATTGCCACGTTGCTGCGCTCCGCGCAGTGGCAACCGAAAGACCCTGTACAGGAACATTTGCCATAGCACATAAGATGTGTATAATGCGCAGAATATCCGCATCGCTTGCCATCAAACATGGTGGGGCATGATGTAAACTGCCCAGCAATAGCAACAGAGGAGGGACCAATTATGCCGACCGAAATTGGCCGGTTGATTACTGCCATGGTAACGCCGTTTGACTCTGACGGGCAGGTTGACTACGAACAGGCCAAGCGGCTGGCCGTGGCGCTGTTGGACTCAGGTTCCGACGGCTTGGTGATTACTGGGACCACCGGAGAGGGCCCCGCGTTATCCATGGAGGAAAAGGCTCGCCTCTACGGCGAAGTCAAGGACGCCATCGGCTCTCGTGGCGCGGTGATTGCCGGTACCAGCGACAACAACACCGCCGCTTCCATTGAGCTCAGCCGCGAAGCGGAACAGGTCGGCGCCGATGCTTTGCTGCTGACCGTTCCCGCCTACAACAAGCCTCCCCAGGAAGGATTGTTTCAGCATTTCCGCGCATTGGCGGAGTGTACGAACCTTCCCGGCATGTTGTACAACGTTCCCAGCCGAACCAGTCTGAACATGACCAACGACACTACGGTCCGGCTTTCCCAGATCGAAAACATCATCGGAATCAAGGAAGCCAGCAGCGATCCGGTTCAGATCGCGAAAGTCATCCGCGACACTCCCGACGATTTCCGCGTGTGGTCCGGCAACGACGACGAAACCTTCCCGATCATGTCCATGGGCGGGTACGGCGTGGTCAGCGTCGCCGCGCACCTGGTGGGCGCCCAAATCAAGCAGATGATGGGGTTGGTCCTGGAAGGCGACGTGGAAGCGGCCGGCGCCGAGCACCTGCGCCTGCTGGACATGTTCAAAGGACTGTTCATCGTCTCCAATCCGATCCCGGTCAAATACGGACTGAACCGCGCCGGCTTTGACGTTGGCGACCCTCGTTTGCCGCTGGTTCCGCCCGACGACCGCACGGCGGAACAACTGGACGAACTGCTGGACCGATACGAGATCGACATTACTGCGCCGGCCGACTGAACAGGCCGGCGCACCCAATTATAGGCCAACGACGACGCTCATCACACGGTGCGATCATCATTGACCTTGAATATATTTCATTGGCCACCGGCCGTCATTCTCCCAGTTTTTGTCTAGCCTTGTAATGACAAGGAGGACCAAAATGGCTCTGAAGACCGTTATTTTCGTGGATGGACAGAACTTCAGGCACAACCTGAGGGACTTCCATTTCCGTTCTGACCCTCCACATCCCAACAACCCGGAATACCGGCTCGATGAAAAGCATTTCCGGTGGCAGGAGTTTTTCCAGGATGCTCTGGCGAAATTCGATGATGTGACCGGCTGGGAACATCAACTGGCCCGGGTTTACTGGTACTACGCGGAGAACATCACGCCGTGGTCCCCCAACCTGTGGCGCGCCCAACGCATCGTCGACGACTACGGCCAGCGGATACCGGAACTGACCACCGACCTGGTCATTCAGAAAGCGCAGGACTGGTACGAGCACGAATTCCGGCGGTTCCATCAGTTGCGAAAGTCGGTCTTTGAAGAAATCCAGCAAAACACCAACTTCCTCGAATTCAGGTACGTTGGGCAATACGTGGTTCAGCCGTTCCGGCCGTACCGTCTCGAATACGATTACGACGGCAACATAAACTTCCAGGGCACTCAGGTGGGAGAGAAAGGGGTCGACATCGGCATCGCCGTGGACATGATATCGAAGATGGACAGTTTCGACGCGGCGGTTCTGGTTTCCGGCGACATCGATTTCTTCCCGGTGGTGAAGCTCCTGAAAGACAACCTCAAATATGTTTATCACTTCTCCGTGGGTCGCGGCGTGGGCCACGACACACAGTACTTCTCGTCTTCATTGCGCGGCGTAGTTGACTGTTTCCAGGGGTTTGACGAACTGGAGCTCCTGACCAATTACGTGAACGAGCATGCCGGTATTCCGCCTGCGATCATGGATACCATCAACATGCGCGCCGCGGAGTTGGAACGCATCCTCGACGAGGAATCAATGGACTACGACCGTCCGCGAGAGCGACACGCCGCGACGATGCCGCGACGCTAGCTGCGGTTCCCAACCGCCCGGTTAGCCACCCTGCGGGATTTCGACCGTTCGCGGCCGGAGGTTTTCAGCGTAGACGCCGCGGTAGGATTCCGGGACGAGCGCGGCTATCCGCTCCATCACCATGTCCGTTACCGAGCGCAGCAGCGCGTCGGTAATCGGGCCCTCGATCTGAGGCGGCGTGAACGGCGTCCCGATGTTCACCTGCCAGCTCGCCAGCGGCACCGGCATGTGCCAAGACGCGAATTTTTCAGAGCCGGCAATGCCCACCGGCAAGATGGGAGCCTGGGTCTTCAACGCCAGCCAGGCCAGACCGGTCTTGGCCCGCTGCAACTGACCCGTGGGGCTGATGCTTCCCTCGGGGAACATGAGGATAGCCTTGTCTTCCTGCAGTGCCCCTAACGCATAGCGCAGGGCGCCACCGCCTCCTCGTTGTCGGTCCAACGGCACTGCGCCGACCGCGTTGCAATAAAACCGGCCGATGGGCTTTTCCCACAACTCCTTCTTGGCAAGGAAGATGATCTGACGAGGCAGCGCCACTACCAGAGTTCCCGCGTCGTTCAGGGAAAGGTGGTTGCTGGCAACCAATAACGGTCCATAGGGAGGCATCGCTTCCTGGCCGGTGATCGTCAGCCGGCCGGTGACGCTCCAGATGATTTGCCCGAAGCGCCTGCTGGGTTGATACAGCCACGCCATGCCGGTTACCCGTGCCGCGCAGCGGCGTGATCACTGCTCGCGACGGACTGGATGGCCTGCACCACGGCAGATACGGTCTGGTCAAAGTCCATGTCATCCGTCCGGATTACTGCGGCATCGGCGGCGGCCACCAGAGGAGAGTCGGCGCGCTCCATGTCCATGCGGTCCCTCCGCAGGGTGTCGGCCAACACCTGATCGTATGGAACCTCGGAATCTGCCAGGATGATCTGAGCGTGGCGCCGCCGAGCGCGCTCCTCCGGCGCGGCATCGATGTACAGCTTCAGGTCGGCTTCGGGCAACACCACCGACCCGATATCCCTGCCGGCCATGACGATACCCCCGGATCCGGCGATGTCTCTTTGCTGTTTGACCAGTTCGACCCGTACGTCAGACACGGCTGAAACCGCTGACACGTTGCTATCCACTTCTGCGGCAGCCAGTTCGTCGCGCAGCGGCCTGCCGTCGACGAGAATGGTTGTATCGTTGTCGTCGTCCTGAGCCAGTTCTATTCGGCAACCCGCCGCCACTTCTGCGACCGCCCTGGCGTCGGTGGGATCAATTCCACGGTGCAGGGCCAGCCAGGTTACCGCACGATACATGATGCCCGTGTCCAGGAATCGCAACCCGGTTATCCGCGCCGCGGCTTTCCCCACCGAGCTTTTTCCGGACGCCACGGGGCCATCAATAGCCACGACCGGGGCAGTGCATGAGGAAGAGGCACCTGCGGGCTCCATGGGCAAATTATAGCATCGTACCCAAATCGACATAGCAGCAACCCCAGGGCATTTGTCACGGCGCAAAGTTCGCGCCCGTCCGCACCCACAACCCCGCGCCGTCGGTAATGTATTCAACCGCACCGTCGCGAGCGGTGATGTGCACATTCTCGGCGCCAATCGCCGCGTCAAGCCGGGCGATCACGTCCGCATGCGGGTGTCCGTAGCGGTTGTCCGCTCCCGCCGAAACGACAGCCGATTTCGGAGCAACCGCCTTCAGGAATGCAGCCGACGTGGACGAGCGGCTGCCGTGGTGGGCCACTTTGAGCACGTCGGAACGCAGTCCATCGCCAAAGGTGTCAACCAGGTATCGCTCCACATCCTGTTCCACATCGCCGGTCAGCAGAAAAGAAACTTCCCCATAGGTCAGACGGATAACAACGCTCAGGTTGTTGGCGTTGGCATCAATGCGCGACGGAACCTCCCCCGGCGGCGGATGCAGGACTTCCATCACGACGCCCGAGCCCAATTCGATACGATGACCGGCCCGTATCGAGACCGCGGGATGTTCGCGTTGATCAAGAACCGACTCCCACTGAGGGAACAGCGCCGACGCTGAAGACGTTGGCCCCTGGATCACTACGTCCACGTCATAGCGATCCAGAACGCCGATCAAGCCGCCGGCGTGGTCGCTGTCCAGATGCGTCGCCACCACCGCGTCAAGGCTGCGGTCGCCGGCCGGCAGGAGTTCGCCCAGGGCGAGCAACGTAACCCGGGGATCCGGTCCACCGTCAACCAGCGCCTGTCGACCCTGCGGGGTCACCACCAGGATGGCGTCACCCTGTCCCACGTCCAGCACGTGCACATGAAGGAGACCATCCGCCCGTGTTGTCGACAGTTGGCCGAACAGCAGGATGACAGCCAAAACAACTACCGGCGCCACTCCGAACAGGAGCCCGGCGAATCCGCTGGGGCGCCACCTTGGTCCGCGTCTCCACCCGGCGGCGAACCGGCGCGCCCGCCGCGACGACATCAGAAGCGTCAATATTGTCAGGCCACCGTACCATGCCACGGCAACCCCAGGCGTCACCCAACCGGCCGGAGCCATCACCGGCGGCATCGCCTCCGCTACCTGAATGATCCACGCAACTGGAGCCCAGGCCAAAACGCCCAACGCCTGCGCCAACCACAGGGCCATAACTCCCGATGCAGCGGTCGCGGCAGCAGCCACCAGCGCCAGGGGCATGGCCGGCATCGCCAGAATGGTTGCCGGTACACTCATGACTGGAAGCTCCCCGAAATGCATCGCGATCAACGGAACCGTTGCCAGCGTGGTTGTAGTGGAAATGACGACAGAGGCAATCAGCAATGTCGCGCCGTATTGCAGCCATCTCGATGCCCAGGCGTCCGAGCTGCCGGCTAACGTTGCAACGGCGCCCGAAAAGAACGTGATCAAAGGCAGACCGACAATCACCCCGGCCATCGCCGTGAAACTGAGCTGAAACGAGAGACTGGTCAGCAGCCTGGGGTCTGCGCACACCATGACGCCGGCCGCCAGCGTCAGCGCGGTCAGTCCACGCATCCCGCGACCGGTCAGCCCTTGCGCCAGGGCCAGGCTGCCCATGATTGCCGCCCGCACCACCGGCGGGTCCAAGCCGGACACGACCGCGTAGACCCATACGGTGGACATGGCGCCGCAAATGACCAGCGGGTTTCCATTTCCCAGCGTCGCTAAGCCGATGCCCAAAGCCAGCGCCAGCACAATGCCGACGTGCAGCCCCGATATGGCCAGCAGATGGGACATGCCGGCGGTGCGAAACGAATCTTTCACCTCCGCCGGCAGTTCGGTTCGAATGCCCAAGAGCAGGGCTTGCGCCAACCCGGACTCGGGAGCCGGCATGGCTCGCTGCAAAGCCGCCGCCAGGAGACCTCGAAACCCGTGCAGCGCGGCCATCGCCCAGTTACCGCCGTCGGTGGTCACCGTTTCCGCTTGTCGCGCCCATAGCACGCCCGCAATTCCCTGGGCTTCCAGCCACGCGGCGTAATCGAAGTCTCCGATAGGTTCTGGCCTTTCCACTCTGCCGGACACGCGAAGCGTGTCCCCGTAGCGCAGGTGCGGCGGAGGGCGCATTGCCGCCAGGTCCGGCGGAGGCAGGGCGTACACCAGCAAGCCGGTTCCAACGGGAACGCTGCCAGTCTCTCGCGTCGGATTGGCGACCACTTCGCCGCGAAAACGCACCCGACTTCCCGACACCGTGGGCGCATCGGCTACGATCACCGTGACCTCGGTTGGGCCGTCCGGCACTAGGGGCATCGAAGCATCGGCGACCATATCGGCCCGCCACACTCCCAATGCCAAAGCGGCGCTCAAAACTACCGGCGCGGCGGGAAGCCCCATCACTTTCAGGGCCACCGCCAATGCCAGCGCGCCCAGTCCCAGCATCAGCAGTGGCCATGCCGAGCCCAGGGAAATGTCAAACCAGAGCGCCAGACCCGCGCCGGCGATAACTGCTGCAACTGCAAGCTCAGGGAATATCCGCATCGCCAGCCAGCATCGCCGTCGCTGGGCCGTCCGCCCCGATTATCAAACCGAATCAGACGCGCAGCCTTGACATCACAGCGCAGTCAGGCTCAACGGGTGACAACCGTGATCACGTCGGCAATACGCCGGTATATCCCGTCGCCTATGCCGGAGACGTCGGTAATCGCGTCGGGACTGGCGAACGGCCCCTCTTGCTCCCGGTGAGCAACAATTGACTCCGCCCGCACGCCGCCGATGCCCGGAAGAGTCTCCAGGCATTGAGCGCTGGCCGTGTTGATGTTCACCGGCGGCTGACAACTCTCGGAAATGCCTGCTTCGTCGGCATTTGGCGCCGATCCATCCCCCAAAGGTTCACCGACTCCTACGGGCTCGCCGGCAACGGGGATTTTGTAATGAGCCGCGTCGGTAGCGTATGCCGCCAGGTTGACCCGGCCCAGGTCGGCGTTTTCGGTGGCTCCACCGGCAAGACGCAGCACCGCGTCCAGCCGTTCGCCTTTCGCTATGGTGTACACGCCGGGGTTAACCACCTCACCGGTGATGTACACCGCTATCCGCTCCGGAGGCATCACCTCCGACTGAGCCTCAACCGACGGTGTGACCGAGGGCGATCCAACAGCGTCAGGCTCAGAGCTTTCGGCGGGTGCGATTATCTGTATCCCGTCGGGTTCGCGCCCGTTAGCGTCGCTGCTGAAGACCATCCACGCCGCGACGAACAACAGCGACAATGCCACCGCTCCGGAGATTCCAATCGCGATCAGTCGCTTCGTCCCCGATGATCCCAAGTCGGCGTCCCTCCGAGCGATGCATACGAAGGGCCGACCGCGAAGCGCATCGCCTTACCCACCTCACTTCCGCCCACGCCTCGCTGCCGGCCGTGACCAATTAACCCACATTACGTAAACGAAATCCACGCATCCAGATTACCAGTTTTTGCAATTTTTTGTGATTTTATAATCTTTCAGACTGCCTGCGGCAATTGCTACTCGTTCTCCGACTTACCCGCCGAAATTCCAGCCCGCAATGCGTCGGCCGCCAAGGACCCGTACCTGCTCTCGATTACCGATGATCCCTCTTCGGCTATCCGCCAGTCCCGGGACTGAATCTCCTCAACCGATTGTTGCGCCAGGCGTCTGCCATAGTCATTGATAAACCTGGCCAAAGCCTCCGGATCGGCGTCCGGGGTCATTTGCCGGAACAGTCGGAACATGGGATCGGTGCGAGCGGCGTTGTAGGCGTCATGGAAGGTCAGGTTCGCCGGATGATCACGCAGCAGCAGCGCCACGCCAAAGTCGATGATGCGGATGCCACCGCCGGACGCCAGAATGGTATGGGACCTTCCGTCCGGGTCGGACACCGTGGCGTCGTTGTAGCAAATGCCGGCGGCGTGCAACCGCGATAGGGCCGCTCCCAGTTCGCAGCCGATGCCGTGCATCCGCTCTGCAGTGGCCTCGTCAGGGCTAAGCTCAGTCAGGAATGGGCCGGGTACGAACTCCTCGGTAAGGAACCCATAGATGCTCGGCAACTGCCGTGGTCCCAATCCCAGGTCACCGGCGATATGCGCGATTTCGGACTCGCCGGGACTCTGGCAAGGCTTGATTACAATATCGACGGCTTGCCCCCGAAGCCGACCGCTGATAATCGCCACGCGCCCGCGCGTGCGTCCGTCGTAGCGAATGTCCACATCTACCGATTCTGGGCCATAAACCAGGTCGTGCAACGCTGGGAACAGACCGTAGACGGAAAACCGATCGACGCGTCTATCCTCTACCAGCAGCTTCCACAACGCATCGTCATGACCAGCCAAGGGCCACAGCGGCCACAACCGTTCGGGGCACCTGCCATCCCGGACTGCGGCGTCCCTCTCCGCGATGTCATCTTCGCCCATACTGACCAGGCCCGTGATGACCCGGCGGATGGACACAAGCTGCTGTTCAGAGTACTGGATCTCAGGCTCCGGTTACCCTTGCCCACCCAGCACGAAACCGCTGGGTTGCGTCTCATCCGGGGCCAACGCTCGGATGCGAACCACCGCATGCAGGTTGATGGGTCCGTAAACGTGCGGGTAGATCTCGCCCGAACGGGAAGGCTCTCGCACCAACGGCGACCCTTCGGGCAATCGCTCGGTGTCCACGTCCAACGCCAGCAGATCGGTTCGGCCGGCGAACAGTCTCGCCGCGACCCGCAGCATCTGCGCTTCGTCGCTGCTGGCGTGGATAAAGCCCTCTTCCGCCAGCGACGGTGCCCGGTATTCGCCCTCAACAACGGCAGTTTCCCAATCGGACCGGAGCGCCAGGTGGTAGATGATCGACGTCATGTTGCTTGCACCCGATTACCGGCAGGCAGCCCGCACCGCCCGCGAAATGGCCGCCAGGCGGGGGTTGTTGGTCGAGCTGGCGCGGAACCCGTTGGTGATGTACGCCACCGCCAGGCCCATGCCGGGATCGGCCCAGCCCACCGAGGTGCCGGCCCCGCCGTGACCGAAGGTGCCCAGGCCGTCGCCGGCGCTGGTGGTGGCCCCCATGCGGCTGTCGTCCAGCACCAGGCCCAGCGAGCGTCGCATCCGCGTTCCCAGGGAAAAGTCGTTAGCTTCCGTATCCAGGCGCGTAACCTCGGCCACCGTCTCCGGCTTGAGAATGCGGACGCCGTCCAACTCCCCGCCGTTGCACACCATCGCGTAGAAGCGGGCCAGGTCGCGCGCAGTGAAGATGCCGCCGCCGGCAGGGTGGACCGCCTGGTGTACTTCCGGCCGGTTGTACGGGCGTATCATGCCCGGGCGGTCGCAGTCTTCCATGGCGTGAATGCGGGAAACCCGGGGTTCGAGCTCGGGAGGCAGCCCCACGTACCCGTCGTGCAATCCCAGCGGATCCAGGATCTCCTCCCGGAGAAACACGCCGATGTGCCGTCCGTCGATCCGGCGCACCAACTCGCCGATCACCCAGCCAAAGTTGCGCGGGTGGTACGCCATGATCTGCCCGGCGGGATAGTCAGGGATGATGTCCTCCATGCACTCAACCACGTAGTCCCAGTCCTGCCAGCGGTCCCAGGACAATTCCGGCGGGGTCTCCGGGAAACCGCCCCGGTGAGTCAGCACGTGACGGACCGTCACCGCGTCCTTGCCGTGCTTGGCGAACTCCGGCCAATGCTGCGCCACCGTGTCGTCCCAGTCCAATTGCCCGCGCTCCCAAAGTACGTGCAGGCAGGCCGCCGCCAACGGCTTGGTGGAAGAGTAGAGGATGAACATCGTGTCGGCCGCGACCGGAGTGCCGCCAGCGTCGTCGGCCAGGCCGCCCCAGAGGTCAACGGCGAGGCGGCCGTGCCGATAGACGGCGAGTCCGGCTCCCGGATGCAACCCCTGGTCAATCTGTCGCCGGAACAGGTTTTCCAACTCCTGCACTGCCGCCGGGTCCATTCCTACTTCTTCCAAAACTGTGGTGGTGGTCATCGATAGTCCTCAATGGTTGCGGGTGGAACGAGGTGATCCCAAGTCGAAGCGATGGAGTCAGTCAGCGAACACGGTGTCCAGGTTCGCCGACAGGTCAAAAAAGTGTTGCAGGCTCTGGTTGTACCGGAAGAACATGTCCGCCCGAAGCTGATCTCCCGTGGCGTTGGTGGAAATCTCATTCAGCATGTCCAGGCTGACCAGCGTCTGGCCGGCTTCCGCGCCTCCGTTGGCCCTGATATTTTCCAGCATGGCTCTCCAGGCAGCCGACTCCATCTCGATGAAGAAGTCCACGTTGATCAGGTCGTATTCGTTGCCGGACCTGACCGAACTGCACTCGAACGCCTCAAAAGTGACTACGAATACTTCGTCGCCTACCTTGACGCCCATGGACGCGTCAACGGTGCCAATCTGGCGGTAGGCGGAATCATCGTTCACCAGTCGCCGTAATTCTTCAAACCACGCCAGCGACGGGAATGCTATCGGTTCAGCAGTCATTCAGGGGTTGCCTCCGGGCTGGGGAAACGCCGGTCACTGCGATGCGGGACCGGTCATCACGCTATTCGTGGAAGTAAGGATCTCCCGTCTTCTCAGTGGATGAGAACGGAGCCATCTTGCGCAGGTAGTGGTCCGGGTGCGTGGTGGAAGGCGCTTTACCCAAAGCGTCGTCAACCATCTTGTAGTACCGGGGATCGAGATCCCGATAGGTATCGGCTTCAGTACGGCCCCGCGAGAAGGAAGACATGATGCGTTCCATGCCGTAGTCGCCACAGTGTTCACAGTTGACGTCAGTAGCCGCGGAAGCCACCTTGAAAAAGTAACTGCTCACCTGAGCGCACGACTGGCAGCGATACTCGTAGATCGGCATGTGTGGACCACCTCGCGGACCCCGGGGCAGCGGGCTGTGCGGCATCGGAGAGAGCCGGGCATCCGGCCCCGGAGGATTCCGCAAGCGATGGTATAGGAACGGGCCGGCGGTGTCAAAACGGTGCCACTACCCGTCGAACCCGGCGCTGTGACGCTTGAGATCGATTACCGGAGAGCCGTCCTGGGCATCGAGCTCCGTTACCGAAATGACCGCCTCGCCGGTTCCCTCGTCGATCACCACATCCTGGATCAGGGCCACCGTCGCGCCGATGAAGTTGGGCCGGTACTGGCTACGGGTGGCGAACACACCCCGGATCGGGTTGGCCGGGTTGTGCCCAGGATGCAGTCGCAACTCGTAGCCCCGATCCTTCGCGCGGTGCAGGATGAACAAAGTCAGGATCCGGTCGCCCGGCTCCAGGCCCATAACGCCATCAGCAAAGCCGGGATGCACCACGATCTCTGACGGGCGCTCCCGCATCTCGTCGGAGGGCGCGTAGTCAGTGAACCGGCTCCGAACGTACCCGATTGGCGTGACTTGGACGTCGCTGGGATTTGCGTCCATGGATCGGCGCTGTGGACCCTCAGTTGGCCGCCACAGCCGCAGCGCCGACATCCGCAGACAGCGACGCCAGCCAGTTGATCACCGCCTCGCCGGCCGCCGGCATCATATTGGTCAGGGAGTGGTTGCCGCCCTCCAGCACCAGGTACTCGGCCCGGGGGCTGTTCACCGCGGCCGCGATCATGTCCTGCGGCACGTCCAGCAGCCGGGTGTGCGTCTCCGTCGAACCGGACAGCACGAAGAGCGGCGCCGTGATCCTGGCAGCGTGCATGATGATGTTGTAGCGTTCCAGCGGCCCGTGCTTGTCGATATAGGCCATGGCCGAGAACATTTCCTTGATCGGAAAGTCCACGTAGAACAGGTCCAGGGCGCGCCCTTCTGCCTCCATGCGATCCGCGGTCTCCAGGTTGGCGCGAAACTCCTCGGCGTCGGTGGACTCCATGTAGTAGGAACAGGACAGCCGCACCGGAGATATGGGCACCACGGCCGCCACGCGCGGGTCGTTCTCCACCGCGCCGTAGTAGGCGACTTTCACGGCGCCCATGCTCTGGCCCAGGATGGCGATGCGCCGGTAACCCTGCGCTTCCAGGTAGTCAATGCCCGCCCGCAGATCCTGCCGGCTGTTGTCCAGGATCTCATAGGCGTTGCCCTCGGCCACCCCGGTCTGCCGGTCCACCCAGACGGTGTCGTGCCCCCGGGTGTTCAGGGTCAACGCCGCGTACCCGGCGTTCCGCAGGTCGTTGGCCATGTTGGCCGTCGCCGGGGTGTAAAAGTTGCGCCCCGAGCCGTGAATGACCATGGCGGCGTCGATGGGCCCGGCCGGAGATGCGTCAGCTGCCGGAGCGAAAAACGCCCCGTCCAATTCCATGCCGTCCGCGGCGGTGATCCGAATCAGGTCAACCAGCATGGCTGCTTCCTCCTGTGTCTCACACGTACTCGCTTTTTTTCACATCGATGAACAGTATGGATAAGATACTGACGATAGGCGGCGATGGCGCATAGTGTACACCCCGCGTATAGAATAATCAGCATCCAGACTATCGTTGCCGGAGGAGGAAAGCTACCAGGGCGTCAACATCATAGTCGGACAAAATGATCCCAGTGCGTGCAGGATCCATAAGGTCACAGCTTGGCAGCCCCGGCACGTGAAACCCATCATAAGCGCACGGATCAACGATGGATTCCCTGATGTACTGCTCGGCGGTATATCCAGGGATGCGGTTGACCGCCAATGTACCGATGCTGGTGAGGTCGGGGCCCAGCACCCCCTGTGCAATGCCGTCGATAGTGTGACATACGTGGCAGGCTCCGTTGCCGGTGAACAGTTCCTTGCCGGCCTGGGCCAGGGCGTCATCCTGTGGGTCGGCGGCGGCGTCAGGAACGGGAGGATCGTTGGAACCGCAAGCGGCAGTGATTATTGTCGCCGCCGCAAACAACAGCGCCGCTATTGTTGCATAGCGGCGCTGCATCGGAGTAGGTTCCCTACATCGATGGCGGGTGGCTACCTCAGTTGCAACAGGTACTCAACCAATGCTTCCACGTCCTCGTCGGACAACGCGATGCCGGCCATGGTGGCGCTCATCAAGCCCTCTTGATAGTCTTGCGAGAGCCCATCAGCCGCGCCGGCGGTGTAAGCGTCGGGTTCCACGATAGATTCCCTGATGTAATCTTCCGCCGAGTAACCGGGGATGCGGTTGCCAGCGGCCGACGCGATGCCGTCGAGCGGTGGCCCCAGCACGCCCTGGGCAACTCCCTGGATGGTATGACACGATGCGCAAGCCGCGGTGCCCACGAAAAGAGCTTGGCCAGGGGAAGCGCCTGCCCCAGCGCCGTCGGCCGGTGCGGGTGGCACCAATTCGGAGGGGTCAGCCGGCGCCGGCAGTTCGTCGGGCAATGGGCGCGCCACCTCAGCGTGATGATCCTCGGCGTGATGCACGAAAGGTTCGATACGCGGTTCGGAGAACGCTCGCGGCGTCGGCCGGAACACGCCGAAAAGCAGCACCAGGGCGAGCGCGACCACTAGACCCAGGGCCAAACCGGCGACGAATATCTGCCACAGCAGCGGGTTCTCGAACTTCAGGTGCATGAAGAACGCGACCACGCAGAAGAACTTGATGACCGACAGGATCACCAGCGGAGCGATTACCACGCCGCTGCCCTGGAGACCCTCCGGCACGATGATCAGGAATTCGATCAGCGTGATGATGGCCAGGAAAATCGCCAGCAGGCCGTACTGCTTCAGTCCACCATGCACGCCCTCCGGCACGCGTCCGAAGAAGAACCGATTTATTCCGGCATCCTCGTGCGCCGCGTGTTCGTCGTGGGCCATCACGCCCTCCTGACCGGGGTTAGCGCTCATCTGGTGGTTGCCTCCTCGAAACCTAGCTGATCAGTCCGGTGACCCAGTTCCATCCCTGCACCGCGGCGTGGCCGGCGTCGGGCGGCCCGTCAAATCCGCCGATCAGGTACAGCAGCGTGAAAATCACGATCCAGACAATGTCGACGAAGTGCCAATACAGGCCGGCGATGTCAACGTCAAGGTGGGAGGGACGACCGGCCGGGTTGCGCGCCGCAATGATGGCCAGGCAGATCAACCAGAAGATTCCCAGCGTAACGTGGGCGCCGTGGAACCCGGTCAGCGTGAAGAACGTGCTGCTGAACAGGTTCGTTTCGTAACGCAGGCCCTCAACGCGGAACAGGTTGAACTCATACACCTGGAAGCCGATGAAGATGCTTCCTAGTATGATGGTCAGCACCAGCCACTGGACCAGGCGCTTCTGGTTTCCATTGCGGGCCGCGGCCACGCCCATCACCATGGCGAAAGAGCTCATCAGAAGCACGAAGGTGCTGACGGTGGTGATGGGGACATCGATGATGTCTTTAGGGTACGGGCCAACGATGCTCTGGCCCCGGTACACCATGTAGGTGGCGATCAGCGAGCCGAAGAAGAGGCAGTCCGAACCGAGAAACACCCACATCAGGAGTTTCCGGTGATTTATCCCGGTGGTGGTTTCTTCCTCGTGAGCCGGTGGATGGTCGGCCGGCGGATGCGCCGGCGGGGCATGGGTCGTGTCTGCGTGAGCCAACGCGCTCCTCCTGCCTGGTCCTGATCTGAGTAAGCCGGGTTCGTGCGGAGACGCCTAGTGATGGCCGGCGGCTTCGTGGTGTTCTTCAGCGGCGGGTTCGTTTGACCAGCCGATCACGCCAATGATTGTGATGATCCCGCCAATGAAGCTGACCGGGAACCGGATGTAGTCCCATCCCACGTCAATCAGCAGGCCGCCCGCGATCCACACTACGCCAAAGGACGTGATCAGCGGCCAGTAGGACGGGCTCGGCATGTGAATGGTGCTGGCGTCAACGTGCGGCTCGGCCGGCACGGTCTCTCCACGGGCGGCCGCCTCCCGCTTGGTGATCCAGTAGGCGTCCTGTCCGCGGACCACGGGGACCTCGGCGAAGTTATACACCGGCGGCGGCGACGAGATGCTCCACTCAAGGGTGGGAGCGTCCCAGGGGTCGTGGCCCGCCTCCTCGCCCTTTTTGATGCTGCGGAAGAAGTTGTGGATGAAGACCAGCAGCGAGATGACGATGACGAAGTATCCGATGGTGGCCAGGAGGTTCATGCCTTCCCAGCCGAACCCTTCGGCATAGGTGTAGATGCGACGCGGCATCCCGTTCAGGCCAGCATAGTGCATGGGGAAGAACGTCAGGTTCATGCCCACGAACATCAGCCAGAAGTGGACCTTGCCCAGCATCTCGTTGTACATCTTGCCCGTGATCTTCGGGTACCAGTAGTAGATACCGGCGAAGATGCCGAAAATGGCGCCGCCAAACAGCACGTAGTGAATGTGCGCGACGATGTAGTAGGTGTCCTGTTGCTGGAAGTCCGAAGGCGATACCGCGTGGGACACGCCGGAGAGGCCGCCCACGATGAACAGCGCCACGAACCCGATCGCCATCAACATGGGCGTTCGCAGATCAATGGAACCGCTCCACATCGTCCCGATCCAGTTGAAAATCTTCACGCCCGTGGGCACCGCGATCAACATCGTGGTGATGGTGAACACCGAGTTGGCGATGGCGCCCAGGCCCACCGTGAACATGTGGTGGCTCCACACCGCCCAGCTCATGATGGCGATGACGATGCCGGAGAAGACGACCACCGGGTAACCGAAGAGGGGCTTGCGACTGAACGTCGGGATGATTTCCGAAACCACGCCCATGGCCGGCAGGATGAGGATGTACACCTCGGGGTGGCCGAACAGCCAGAATAGGTGCTGCCAGAGGATGGGGTCACCGCCGGCGGCGGTGTTGAAGAAGTTTGCTCCGAACTGCCGGTCGGCGGTCAGCTCGATCAGCGCAACGGTGATGATCGGGAAGGCCAGCACCAGGAGGATGCTGGTCACCAGCGTCATCCAGACAAACACCGGCATCCGCATCAACGACATCCCGGGCGCCCGCATGTTGATGATGGTCACCACGAAGTTGAAGCCGGCGGCAAGCGAGGCAACGCCCAGCACCTGCAGGCTCAGCGCCCAGAAGTCCAGGCCCTTGCCCTCGCTGAACGGAGCCGAGGTGAGGTTGGCGTAGGAGAACCAGCCGGCGTCGGGAACTTGCCCGATGAGGAAGCCGGCGTGCATGAGCACTGCCCCGAAGAGGAACGTCCAATAAGAGAAGGCGTTAAGGCGCGGGAAAGCCACGTCCCGCGCGCCGATCATTAGTGGTATCAGGATATTGAAGAACGTGGCTCCGAACGGCATGATGACCATGAAGATCATGGTGGTGCCGTGCATGGTGAACATGGCGTTGAACCAGTCCGCCGATACCAGCGTGCTGTCGGAGTTAGCCAGCTGCAAACGCATGATGCCGGCTTCAATGCCGCCGACGATAAAGAAAAAGAACGCGGAGACGCCGTACAGCGCGCCGATACGCTTGTGGTCGACAGTGGTCAGCCAGCTCCACAAGCCGGTATAGGTGCTGGGGCGGGGTATGACGCCGGTTATGGTTACCATGGTTCAGGTCCTCCGCTGCGGCTTGGTCAACAACTGCTTTGTCGATGCGTTAGCGGCGATGAATTGCGGTCTACAGATATGATAGCGCGGATTCCGAGCGTTACTGCAAGCAAACGGCCGGGCCCTGTGCTGACAGGTATTCAACCAGGTCACCCAACTGCGCCTCGGTTAGGTCGGCGCGGTGGTCCAGACGGGTCTGGTAGATGGCGGCCAGTTCCGACATTCGGTTGCCGGGCTTGATGCTATCAGGGTCGCGTACCCATTGACGCAACGTCTCGCGGTTGCGGTCAACCAGTCCGGATCCCAAGGTAACGCGGCAACTGAGGTCGGTGAGGTTGGGAGCGGCAAATGCCGTGGGCGGTTCGTTTCCGGTACGCACGTCTTCCAGCCGCTCATCGGCTCTCTTCGCGAGCCACTCGGTGTAGGCGATGTACGTCTGCATCCGGGCGTGCTGCACGCCCTCACCCGTTTCCAGATCCACCACGTCGGACGCTCCCACGGTGTGGCAGGTGACGCATTGACCGTCGCCCAGGAAGACCAGCTGACCCCGAGCGGCCTCGGCGGACATCTGCACCGGTTCGGCAAAGCCGGCAACCCACGCCTTGTACTCCGCGTCCTCCATTACGTGGACGCGGAACTTCATCTGCGCGTGGGCGGTGCCGCAGAATTCGGCGCACTGGCCGTAGTACATCCCGGTTTCTTCAGCCAGGAACCACATGGAGTTGGTCTTGGTGGGCACGACGTCCTGCTTGCCGGCGAGTTTGGGGATCCAGAAACTGTGGATCACGTCGTCACTTTTGAGTTCCATGATGATGGGCGTGTTCACCGGCACGCGCATCTCATTGGCAGTGGTAACGAGCTTGCTGGCCTCGTCTCCGGGGATCGGGTCTTCGTAGCGGAACTCCCACCACCATTGGTGGCCCACCGCCTCGACCCGAACCGGCTCCTTGCCCTCGGCCCGCGCCAGTGCGATTGCCTCGCCCGGCTCCAGCTTGAACAGTACAATCACCGACCACACGCCCAACCCGAGGATCAGGATGGTCGGTACGATGGTCCAAGCGATTTCCAGCGGCGTGTGCCCGTGGGTCTGCGGAGGCAGCGGATCCCCCGGCCGGCGACGGAAGCGGATCGCCGCGTAGAGCAGCGCGCCTTCTACCAGCACGAATACGACCACCATGGTCCACAGCAGCACGTTGAACAGCAATAACTGTTCCCGCGCCACCGGGCCGCCGACCCCGTCCAGGGTCCACGGCGTGGAGCTCAAAATGGACTGGTGGCCGTCGGCGTCACAACCCAGGGCCGCAAGAATCAGGACGCCGCCCAGCAGGGCCAGCGTTATCAGAGAACGCCGTCCGAAACGGCGGGGAGAGGTGTCAGAGCCGGGGTTCACTGGAATATCACTTAGTGCTTTGTGCCTGGATACGGCGCGGCGCTCGTTGGGTGAATCTTCCTCTGCAAAGGGCAACTGCCCCATCGTGAACCCCCGGATACTGCGGCAGCGGCCAGCCACAGTATGTGCAAAATTTCACTAGCGGCGGTAACCATAGCATACGCATTTGGGGCTGTCAATTTGACCGACCCTCGCCGGGCGCTGCATCGGGTCTAACGGCTACACAATCCCGACCGCGCTGTCCACCATCACGGCAGCGAACAGCAACGCCAGGTACGCCAGCGAGTAGAGGTACGTAGCCTTCGCCCGCCCCCGGTCGTCACGACGCCATAGCCTACCGGCCAGCCAGATGAAAGGCGCGCCCAGGGCGGCGGCGGCCGCGACGTAGATCAGCCCTACTTGCGGCAACAACCCGAACATCAGGGTCAGCCCAGTCAGCGCGATGGAGTAAAGGAAGATGTGCAGCGCCGTCTGCCGCCGCGAGGACACCACCGGAAGCATGGGCACGCCCGCGCGCTCGTAGTCGGTTTGGATGAGCAGCGACAGCGCCCAGAAGTGGGGCGGAGTCCAAAAGAAGACGATGGCGAACAGGTAGACCGCCGGGAGGTCCAGCCCTCCGGTAACCGCCGCCCAGCCCACCATCGGCGGGATGGCGCCGGCGGCTCCGCCGATTACGATGTTGTTGGGAGTCGTTCGTTTCAGCCACAGGGTGTAGATGAATACGTAGAACAGGCTGGCGCACAGGGTCAGCGCCGCCGACAGCAGGTTGACCTGCGTGGCCAGCAGCGCGAACGCTGCAATGTTGAGCGCCACGCCGAACGCCAGCGCGTAGCGGGGCGCGACGCGGAGACCCGCAACCGGCCGCCCCTGCGTCCTTCGCATGTCGCGGTCGATGTCCCGGTCCAGAAAGTGATTCACCGCGTTGGCGCCGCCCGACGCCAGCGCGCCGCCGGCCCAGACCAGGCCCAGCAGCGTCAAAGAGGGAACTCCCTGCTCTGCCAGGAACATGCCTCCGGCCGCGGTCACCAGCAGCAGCGAGATAATCTTGGGCTTGGTCAACGCCAGGAAATCCCGCGCCACGGCCAGGATCGACGTGTTCCCCGTCGTCTCGGCAACCAGTGCTGAAACGGTCGAATCGGTGGCTTCTCCCTCGGGCCGGAACCCGGGCGCGCTACTCGCCATTCTGCCCCGCTTGCCGGTTCAACTCGAAGCCCCGGTTCAACTCGAAGCCGGAATTGATCGTGCGCACGTCAAGATAGGCGACAATGGCCATGGCCGCCGCCGCCGTCCACACCGCCGTCGCCGCCGTCAGGTGCAAAGCCCGCCAATGGGCCTGGAAGTCGAGCCAGATGGTCGCCGCTCCAACAATAATCTGAACGACAAACGTGGCAACCGTAAGCGCCGCCAGCCACCGGAGGGTCGTCCCGCGTCCCATCGTGCCGCCCCAGCAGCGCCAGGCCGCGTAGAGCAGCAGCAGGCCGAGGACCAGCACCACGTAGCGGTGGAACATGTGCACCGCCGTAAGGTGGTTCATCGGGAACGCCTGCCCCTGGCATAGCGGCCAGGTGACGCACGCCCCGGTGGCTCCCATGGCCGTTACCAGCGCGCCGCTGACGATCACCGCGTAGACGCTCACCGCGCCGACAATCGCCCACCGATGGTAGCCATCCCCGGATCGAGCTGAAGTCGTGAGGATCGGGGTTCGATACGATGCCACCATGATGAACACGCACGTCGCCAACAGCGCTTCCGCCGTGGCCAGATGCAAAGCGACGATGCCGCCGGGCAAATGGGTCAGCACGGTGACTCCACCCAGAAGGCCCTGCACGATCAGCAGCGGCACCGATATTGCGGACGGGATCCATACCCACCGGTCGGAACGGTAGCGGGCCAGCGCGACCCCTGCCGTGACCAGGATCAGCGGCCCCACTATCACCGAAGCCACGAACCGATGCGTGTATTCGATGATCGCCGTGTACTCCAGCGGGGGCAGCACTTTGCCGTAGCACAACGGCCAGTCGGGACACCCCAGGCCGGACCCGGTGACCCTGACCACTCCGCCGATGATGACCAGCACAAACACCGAAATTACGGTTGCCGTGGCCAGTCCCTGCAACCAGGTCGGCCCGCGCCGACGCTCGGCGTCCGCTGATGTGCTGATACTTATGGAAGCCATTGGAACGCGCAACGAACACCGGAGAGGCGCGCGACCCGCCCGGCATTCAACCGCAACATTAATGATAAAGCACGACCCTTGGATTTGCTACAATCGTTTGAGTGCCATGCTCCCCGGTCTGTCCACCCAGTGACCCGCACCAGCGCTGATCGCGAGGCAAATTCCTGAGAAATCCGATTACTTCCGTATCTCGCTGCGCCGTGGCATTCGGGCTGGCCGCTGTGCTGGCATGTGCCCTCGGGTGCGGAAGCGAGTCGGCGAGCGGAGGCGAGGGCCACGGCGACGGCGACTCCCTGTTCCCCAGGTTGCCCAGGGTCACCGGTCACATCGACCTCGTCGACGCCGATCCCGACAATCCTCGCCACTTTCGGGTCCTCCATCTTACCGATGCCGATGGACGCAAATGGCGGTTCCGCTCTGAGGGCTGGGTAGGCGTCTCCGTCGGGCACCTCAAGGACCACCAGATCCAGGGAACCCCGGTGACCGTCTGGTATGAGGAGCAGCCTGATGCAGTCCGGTTGGCGCGCTTTGTGGGAGATTAGGCGCACCCCAACGGCAAGCCGGCTTTGGAGGCTTGCGACAGTCGGCAAAGAATGTCGCGGGGAATCGCTATAATCGATGCCGATGGCAGATTGGGGGCAACCGGGTGAAAGGAGGCTATGTGATGCCAGTGCCGGAACAGATTCAGTGGCTGCTTGAGGGACCTGAAAAGTGGAATGCACGGCGGGTAGATGAGCCATTTAAGCCAGACGTTTCCGGCGTCGACCTGCGTGAGGAGTTCCAGAGGGTACGTCGCAGGAACAACGAGAAATTGATGCTGAGGCCAATTGACTTGATCGGGTTCAACTTGTCTGGTGCTAACCTGAAAAACGTCATCATTGGCGACGCTGACCTCATCAACGCATCCTTGCGAGACGCCGACCTCAGCGGCGCTTATCTGTACGGAGCCAACTTCTCCGGCAGCGACTTATACAATGCTGACTGCTCAGGCGCGGACCTAGCCTACGCCAATCTTACCGGAGCCAATTTGGCTAACGCCAACTTCAGCAGGGCGGACCTCAGCGGGATCGACTTTGCCGGAATAGACCTCACTGCAACCAAGCTCGACGGAGCCAAATTGACCGGAACGCGCCCAGTTCACCTCCTATTAACTTCGTCTGACGATCCGCCGACGCATAACCCTGATCGGGTGGATTACCGGAACATAATCACCATCGAGCCTGACAAGCGTTTCGGCAAACCCTGCATCCGTGGTATGCGAATGACCGTGGGCGACGTGCTGGGATACCTCGCATCAGGTATGACCGAGGCGGAAATATTGGACGATTTCCCCGACCTGACCCACGAGGACATCTTGGCGTGTTTCGCTTTTGCAGCCGATCAGGAACGACGCATGGTTTTCATTTCAGCGGACACCGCATGAGGCTTTTGTTCGACAACGATCTGTCCCCGAAACTTGTAACACAATTGTCGGACTTATACCCGGACTCGCTGCACATTAAAGATATCGGACCTGAAAACGCTCCAGATGCCGACATTTGGGCCTATGCTCGGGAACACGGCTTGGCAATTGTGACCAAGGACCAGGATTACCGCGGACTGAGTAGCTCCAGGGGGCATCCGCCGAAAGTTATTTTGGTGGACAGGAGAAATGGCCCGACCGCCAGAGTCGCCGCATCTCTCCGTGACCGCTACACCGGTATTCGGGCTTTCATCCAGGACGACGGCGCGGCCCTCTTATCGTTCGACTGAGGTTGCCCGGTTGCCCCGTGTTGCCCTAAACTTGCGCCCAATCCAAGACTCTCCGCATCTACCCTCAACACAGGAGGCTCGAATATGCCCCTGCCAACTCCTCTAAAGGGAATACGCGTGGTCGATTTCACCTGGGTGCGCGCCGGCCCCTGGGCCGCCCGCTGGATGGGCACCCTGGGCGCCGAGGTCATCAAGGTGGAATGGCCCCTCAACCTGGACACGCTGCGTCAGAACCGCTTCACCGTCCCGCCCGGCGTCGAACCCGGCCCCAACTCCACCGGCCAATTCGCCGACACCAACGCCAACAAGCGCGGCATCAGCGTCAACACGCGGACGGAAGAGGGACTGGAACTGGTCAAACGCCTGATCTCAGTTTCAGACGTTGTCATCGAGAACTTCAGCAGCCGCATCATGCAGCGCTGGGGCTTGGGCTACGAGCAGCTCAAGAAGATCCGGCCCGACATCATCTACGTGTCCATGGCCGGCTTTGGGCACACTGGACGGTACCACTGGTACGGCACCATGGGTCCGGCGGCCCAGGCCCTGAGCGGCCTCACCCATCTGTCCGGTCTGCCGGGGGCGCCGCCCGCCGGCTGGGGTTGGTCATACCTGGACGACACCGGCGGCATGTACGGCGCGATCAGTGCGCTGACGGCCCTGCGCCACCGCTCCGCCACGGGCAAGGGCCAGCACGTCGACCTGTCCCAGATGATCACCGGGATCACGCTGACGGGCCCGGCCTTCCTGGACAAGACCGTGAACGGGCGCAACGCTCGCCGCGAGGGGTTCCCGCCGGGGAACCGCACCGTGTGGCCCGGCGCCGAGGTGGTCAACAACTATCGCGGCCCCATCGCCGCGCCCCACAACGCCTACCGCACCTCGCCCGGCGGCTACAACGACTGGGCGACCATCGCCTGCCTGTCCGATGACGAGTGGCACAAGCTGGTCAAGCTCATGGGCAGTCCCGACTGGGCCGACGACCGTTTCGACACCATCGAGGGTCGGCTCGAGCACCAGGAGGAAATGGACGGCCACATCGAAAAGTGGACCGAGACCATGGGCAAGTACGAGCTCACCGAGAAGTGCCAGGCCGCCGGCGTCCGCGCCATGGCCGTCCAGAGCAGCCAGGATCGGGTCGACAATGACCCGCAGCTGCGGCACCGGGACATGTACGTTCCCATGGACCATCCGATGCTCGGCCCGTGGAAGTTCCAGAATGCCCCGTTCAAGATGTCGAAGTCGCCGGCCCGCATTGCCAACCCGCCGCCCATGATCGGGCAGCACAACCGCGATGTGCTCGAAGACCTGCTGGGCGTGGACCACCAGGACTTGCTGGATGGTTACGAAAACGGCGTCTTCTGGCCCACCACCATGGACCGGTACCCCTACATTGAGGAGGCCCTGCGATGACTTCCGCCAACGGTAATCAGAATGACGGGATCGACATCGGCGGGGCGCGTTCCGCCGACCTGAGCCTGCCGGGAGCCTTGGACGGCCTTCGGGTCCTCGAGATCTGCGACGAAAAGGGCCAGTTCTGCGGCAAGCTCATGGCCGACAACGGCGCCGATCTCATCAAGATCGAGCCGCCCGGCGGCGAAGCCTGCCGCAGCTTCGGCCCCTTCCTGGATGACATCCCCCATCGGGAACGGAGCCTGTCCTTCTGGCACTACAACACGTCCAAGCGGGGCATCACCCTGAACTTGGAAACCCGGCAGGGTCAGGAACTCCTCAAGCAGTTGGCGTCCAGCGCGGACATCGTGCTGGAGAGCCGCAAGCCCGGTTACCTGGAATCCCTGGGGCTGGGCTACGACGCGCTGTCCGCCGACAACCCGGGGCTCATCATGTGCTCGCTGACGCCATACGGCCAGACCGGTCCGTGGCGGGACTACATCACCAGCGACATCACCCAGATGGCTGGCGGCGGGCAAATGGCATCGTCGGGGTACGACGAGATCGATGTGCCCAACGCACCGCCTATCGCTCCTGGCGGCGGCAACTCCTGGCACATCGGCGCACACTACGCCTACATCGGCCTCATGGCCGCCCTGTACTACCGTTTCCTCATCGGCGAGGGGCAGTACATCGACGCCTCCATCCACGAGGCCTGCGCCCTCACCACCGAAGGAGCGATTGCCATCTACCTCTCCACCGGCGAGGTGGTGCAGCGTCACACCGGCCGCCACGCCGCGCCCGACATGTCGCCCGCCATCCAGTTCCCCACCGGCGACGGCGGCTGGCTAAACACCACGCGCTCCGGCACCAACCTGACCCCGGCGCGGCTCAAGTTGCTGGCCGACTGGTTCGATCAGACCGGCATGGCCGAAGACCTCACCGACGAGCGCTACCAGGACCCCGAGGTTATAGCGGCGGAAAACGACCACATAGTATCCGTGATGAAGAACTTCTTCATGAACTCCACGTTGATGGACTCCTTCCACGGCGGGCAGCAACGCGACTTCCCCTGGGGCGCCATCCGCACCATGGATGAGCTCGTCGGCGACGACCATCTCACCGACCGCGAGTTCTTCAAAGAGGTTGAACATCCGGAACTGGGCCGCACCTTCACCTACCCGGGGCCGGCCATGCTGTTCAACGGATCGCCGTGGCGCATCAGCCGCCGCGCGCCGCTCATCGGCGAGCACAACTCGGAGATCCTCCAGGGCGAACTGGGCGTCACCAACTCGCGGATGCTGCTCCTGGCGGAAGGCGGCGTGATCTAGTGGACGACCTGCGCCACGTCCCGCTGTATTCGATACCGGAGTGCGCCAGGTACTTGGGCCTTCCGGTATCGACGGTACGAGGTTGGATCGCTGCACCCAAACCTGACCGCGAGAACGACGGGAGGCGGTTGGTGAAACCGGCGGGGTCAGACCCCACCGCTTTGTCGTTCACCAATTTGTTAGAGGTCTTTGTTCTGACATCGTTGCGCCGGAACCGCGCAGCGCCAACGAAAGAATTGCTCAAAAGCGTCCTGTCCCTGCAACGCGACGACGATGCGACGGAGGGAAACAACTTGCCACGGGCAGACTTTTGTCGCAAGCGTATCGAGTACAACGACGATGGCGCTCCGATACGATTCTATCCTTTCACCCGTGGCTACGGGCGTGAAGATCCGAAACTGGTGGTAATCGATCCAGCCGTTTCCTTCGGGAGTCCCGTCGTTGCGGGCTCTGGCGTTCGCACCAAATCAGTTGCCAAGTTCTTCGTCGCCGGAGAGACCATAGCAGAATTGGCCGACGAATATCGTCTGTGTCCGGCGCAAATCGAGGAGGCGGTGCGCTACGAGCTTGCCGTCTGAATTTACATTCTTCTCGGACGAAGATTTGGGAACGCGTCGTTTCGCCGAAGTGATCCTCAGGCGATGGAATTCAGTTGGAAAAACTGCTTGACCATTTTCCCAGGGGTACCCCTGATGCTGAGTGGATCCCGGAGGTGGCTCAACGTGGTTGGGTGGCGCTAACCCATGACCGACGCATCCGATACAACCGCCGCAATAGAGACGCGGCAATGAATTCCGGTGCGCGCATTATCGTCATCAGCAGCGGTACTACTCGAGCTGAAATGGCTCGGATCTTCCTGGAATTGCATGACCATATACTGGGATTTTTGCGAGACAACCAGCCCCCGTTCATCGCCCGCCTTTACCGGGATCGCATCGAGATGTGGTTGAGCCAGGACGATTTGACGCCCTGACCCAACCCGGGCCGCCTGATGGTCAGCTATCTACGCCACAAACAAATCCTCCGGCAGGAAAGCCGACACCGTGTAGTTGGGAACGTCCACCACGTTGCTCACCTTCAGGTCCACGGCCACGCTGCATATAACGTAGGCCTGGTTGCGGGAGAAGCCCCGCTCCTCCAGCAGGTCGATCATGTTCAGGATGGCATTGCGACAGGCCAGGGTCAGATTCTCGCCCTCATTTACCCCGTCGTCCCGAACCGGCATGCCCATCGTGGCCACGAACCGCCGCGGCGCGGCCCATTCCGGGGCGATGTAGTAGTCCTCCCGGCTGAACCGGGGCCAGCGGATGTTGTGCCGTTCTGCCTCTCCCCTCAGCACCCGGAACCGGACGGTGCAGGTCGCGCCCATCTCCACGGCCGTGACGCAGACCTCTCCGTCGCCCTGGGCGAAATGGCCATCCCCGGTTGAGAACAGCGCGCCGTCCACGGCCACCGGCAGCAGCAGCTTCGATCCGGTTGAAAGTTGCTTGACGTCAAAGTTCCCGCCGTTCTCTCGGGGCGGCAGCGTGCGGATCCCGTGAGTCGCGCCGGCGCCGTCGATTGGAACCGCTCCGGCCACGTCCGGCGGCAAGGCCACGCCGCCGCGCGATGCCAGCTCCGCTTCACGCCGGGTCCACTCCTCCAGCTGCGCGTGGGACGGCGCCACACCGGAAACTCCCATGAATGACGCGCCGGGCACGCGAACCCCCGGTATCTGGTCTGACGTGGCGTACCCGTCTGCGATGTTCCAGTGCACCATGAACGGGTCGGTGAACACGTCGCGCAGGAAGCCGAAGCCGGGGAAGATCACGCTGAAAGCGTAGGGCTGCGGCTGGATGTCCACGAACTCCACCTCCAGCAGGTCACCCGGCTCGGCACCTTTCACCGCCACGGGGCCGGTGAGCGGATGGATGACGCCGGCGTCCATTCCGGCGAAGTCGGCTTCGGTGACGCCCGGTTGCATCTGGCCGTCGAAGGCATCCCTCGTTTCCAGCACCACCTCCTCACCCTCGTCCACCTCGATGACGGCCGGTAGGTCCGGGTGCCAGCGGTTATGGCCCGTGTTAGACTCCTCGCGCAGCGGCCTGCTGCGGTCGATAGTGATGCTCTGCATGAAATTGTCCCTCCGCGGCCGTGTTTTCTGCCTACAGCCGTCTGCCGGGATGCTATCGACAGCCCCGTAGGGTGTCAAGAAATCAACCAGAGGAGGAGCCGTCATGTCCTCGTCCAACCAGAACCCCGACCTTATCGCCGCGAACCTGGCCGCCGTCGAGGCCCACTTCCATTCGGAAGCCACCAACGAGGTGGAGGCCGCCCTGGATCTCTACACCGACGACGTGGTTTGGGAAGCCCCCGCCCGCGGCCTGCGGTTCGAAGGCAAACGCGCCGTGGCCGACAACTACACGCAGATGTTCGCCAAGATGGAAGACGTGGAATTCGAGAACCTCCAGCGCTTTGCCACCGAGGACCGGGTGGTGGATGACAGCGTAGTTCGTTTCCGCCTGATGGGAGATGGCTATCTCCCCCTTTCACCGGGCACGCAAGTGGAGATGCGGCTGGTGCACATCTTCGAAATGCGCGACGGCCTGATCAGCAAAGAGATCGGCTACGAGATGTGGAGCGCGGTGGGTTAGCTGCCGTCGACTAGTTCCGGTTTGTCCCCTCTATCGCGCAACATTTCTCTGGCCCGGTTGATTTCGGCGATTAGTGCTTCCTCAGCTGGGAGAACGGTGCGATACTCCGCGGCTAACACCGTGTTGCCTAACCCATCCAGCGCATATCTTGCTACGTCTTCGTCACGGTGTGCACAAAGGATCAAGCCCACCGGCGGATTTTCGCCTTCCAGCACCCATTGTTCCCGGGCATAGTTCAAGTAGAGGTTCATTTGGCCAGCGTCAGCGTGTGTAAACTGGCCCAGCTTCAGGTCGATGACCACTATGCAGCGTAGGCGGCGGTTGTAAAAGAGCAAGTCAACTCTGTACCATGCGTTACCAATGCGCAACCGCCTTTGACGGCCGACAAAGCAGAATCCGCTGCCTAATTCCAGCAAGAACGTCTCCAAGTGCTGGATTAGTGCTTCCTCAAGGTCACTTTCGGAGTATTCGTCCTTCAGACCCAAGAACTCCAGCAAGTAAGGGTCTTTGAATTCTTCCTCCGGCGCAATCCGGTCAGCAGGTTCCGGCCTACGCCCGTGAATCAGCATAGCCTCTTTGTCACGGGAAAGCGCCGTGCGTTCGTAAAATTGGGGAATTATCCAGCAAAGTAGACAGCAAAGTAGACAGAACATCCGCCCAGGTCATCAGTCCCACCAGCCCTAGAACATCCGCCCTGTCCGTCCCGAGCAACCCATAATCCAAGCAAGGAGATAAAAACCCCTATGACCCAAGAAACCACCACGCCTTACCCGACGTTAGAAGATAAGATAGAATTGTTCAAGCAATACGGTTTTAAGGCAACCGATTACTACAAAGGTATTTACGGCGTAGAATGCGAAACCTGCGAAACTTGTGAAACCTGCAATTCACCCCTACAAATTATCCGGTTTCAAGACGGGTCCAGAGATTTTGCTGAACGCGCCGTCGCCATAGCGACTGAGCACGGAATAGAAGTCATAGAATTAACCTATATACTAGAATATCGTAGCCATAATCAATTCCGTGCGGCACCTTTTTGGACAATCACTTTCGACGACTATGTTTTCGGATCCGACGCCTTCTCCTTGTGCTAATGCCTTTGAGGGTTTTCTGGCAATCGGTACAAAGCCGCGTCGCAATCCGATACGGTAATCGCCCGGTCGCGGTAACGGAGACGTTGGCCGCTACCCTCTGTCTGGACGGGATCCTGTCGATGTGGTGGCAACCTTCCAAATGGCACGTCACCTTCTGGTTGCTGGAGAACCAAACTCGTCGCATAGTCATGACGGCCTCCTGATTTCCACCTAATTCCAGACAATACCAGCCGCCCCAGAGCCCGGTCAATTTCTGGCTGGGTTTTCTGTTGAGAACCTGCTACCCAACCCATCAATCCCGCCGTCTTGACACCTCCTGAACCGTAGGCTATTGTCCCTACTGCTACAGTCCATGTCCGTCTACGAAAAGGCGGATTCCAGTTGCAAGCCGGCCAGATTGGTGCGGCGTACCTAACCGTGCCTCCTTGCGTGGCTTGCAACGATATTGGTGGACTGTAGCAGGTAAGCCGTATCAAAGAACGCAAGGAGGTTCCACGATGACCGGACAGGTCCTTGATTATTCCATCCAGACCAACGAAGGCATCATTTCCGGTGACGACAGCCAGCGGTATCGATTTGCCGGAGCGGATTGGCCGGGAACCGGAGCACCAACTCGCGGTACCCTGGTGGACTTTGACGTCGCCGAGGGAAACCGCGCCGTCAGCATCTACCTGATTGATCCCGTTGCACCGCCGGCAGTTTCACAACCAACTGCTCCGCCGGCCGTTCCTCCATCCGCGCCACCGCCAACTCCTCAATATGCTCCGACGCCAACCTTGACCCCAGCTGCCGCTACATCTGCCGGTAGTAGCTGGCACTCTGGCGGTTTCATCGGGGTAATGACCAGCAAACGGATCACCAACGCGCTGCTGTGGGGCGGACTGGCGGCGTTTTTGTTGGGAATGACGGTGTGCACCTCTAGCACCTGCGCTGGGGCTGCGATGGTGTTTGATGCAGATTCCACAGTTCAGGATGTTGAGCGTGCTGGTTCTGCCGCCGCTGCTGGTCAGGTTATCTTCGTACTCGGAATCCTGGCCGCAATTACCGGAGCCGCTGGCAAGGTGGTTGCGTCTATCCGGTCAAGGGAGGACTAGCGATGCGTAAAGCCCTAGCCGTCCTGACCGTTGCCGTAGCGCTAATCTTGGCTTGTGCTACGGCAACTGCTCCGGAAGACCTAGCCACGAGTTCAGGCGAAAACCAAACGGCATACCTTACCGAGCAGACCACAGAAACCCGAGGGGATATAACAGGAGGATACGATGACCTATATTGCATCAACATAACGTCAATACTGAGCGCGGTGGATATCCATCTCTACAATATGGCGGATTATGTCATAGACGGACTTGATGATCCGATCAATATGACACTGCTCGAAAACGAATCCGAAACCAACTCATCTTATACCGAGGAATCTTTGGGATGGATAGATGTTCCGTCCGATATCATAAAATTACACCGCTCCCTTGAAAATTACAGCGAGCAATTGACGGAATTTGACGCCAATCTCGAACAATACAGTCACGATGAAATCCGCCTCTTGCTGGAAAAGTTGATTGACGATTTTCTTGTTATCCACGCAAAGGTTCAGGATTATTGCGAAGCCTACCGGAATTAAAGGCAGTTAATTCCCGTCCACCAAATCCCGATACCGGAGCCGCTTTCCAGCCATCCCCAGGACAATCAACATCATCTGTTCCAGCGTGTCGAGGCCGCGGATGTTGTGGCGAGTGGCAAATTCCGTTGAATACCTAGGGATATGCTTGACGCTCATTTTGTGATAAACCCCGTGGTAGCCGCGTTTCAGAATGGCCCAAGCGCTCTCAATGCTGTTAGTCGTCGCATCCCCGTCCACGTACTGCCCGGCACCGTGCTTTACGCCGTGGTGGTCGTAATCCTCTAGGTTCTGGTAAGCCCGGTGTTCGTCCGTGTAAACCGTGCTTCCTGGCTTTACGTAGTCCCTGATTAGAGCGTGTAGAGTTTCACGTCTCACATTCGGGATAGGCTTCATGACCACCTTACGGGTTTTCCGATCCAAGATGCCGGCCACCGGAGTCTTGCCCACTGCACCCCTGCCAGCGTTCAATTTTTTGTTCCGGTGCTTGTTCTTCTCCAACCCGCCGATAAAAGTTTCGTCAACTTCCACTTCACCGTCCATCAGCTCGGGTTCAATGTCCATAGCCTCACGGACCCGATGCCCTAGAAACCACGCCGTCGGTTGCCTTACGTTCAGGTCCCGATGCGCTTTCATGCTGCTGATACCTTTGCCGCTCGTGACCATCAGATAAATGTACAGCACCCAATTCTGAAACCCTACCTTGCTACCCTCCATTATGGTGCCTACTTTCACCGAGAAATATTTCCGACAATCCGAGCACCAATACGGCATGGTCGGGTGCTTAGCTTCTCTGGTATTTTCACTATCACATCGGGGACAAAAGCGGTTTCCATCTGGCCAAAACACTTCTTCGAACCAGAGTCGTGCTGCTTCATCGTCGGGGAACATCTTAAAGAATTCTGGCAGACTAATTCCTATCCGATGAGCTTTGCCTGGACCTTTCTTTCTACCATTGTTGCCTGTATTCTGACTGTTAGTAGGCATCTAAAGTTGACATCCTTTATAAGTTGTGTAGTAGTATAACATTTCCTTACTGGCAAGTCAACACTTTAGGCACACACTTTAGAGACTGTTAAGCACAGAGATAGTGTGGCCTTGACTTTGACTGGCAAGTAGACTATGCTTGACCTGAATGCGTTTTATATGAATTTATGGAGGCTTTTGAGATGGCGACCGAGTTTGATGCCCCAGAGCGTAAGTATCCAGATCTGAGTGCGGTTCCCGACGACGTTACCCCCGAAGAGATGGCACGGTTGATCTTGGGCCGTCCTATCCAGCGCGACGGGGTTGATGTTACGGTGGACTTGGAAATAACTGACCAGATGATTGCAAACGCACTGGCCGACGTAGGGATTGAATTGAGTTTTGAGGATGATGAGGAATAGGCCGTTATTTCCTGTTGGTTGAGTTGTTACATCTAATGGTAGAGGATGCGTGGCGGAAAGGTCAACGTAGATCTTTATTTCTCGGCAATAGTGCGCCGTCGTTTAGCCAAGTCACGTCTGCAATGGATTTTCGCCTGTGGGTAGTGGTATAATTAATGATGTGGAGCCCCCAGACAGGATTCGAACCTGCATCCCCTGACGTACTAAGGCCGGGATGTTACCGTTACACTACAGGGGCTCAAGATGGCGGCGATGCGGTTCTGCGATGAGCCGTTTCGCCGCTATCTCAATTTCTAATCCTAGCAGGTGACCGCTAAAAATAACAAATGTGCCGTCATACGCAGATTAATATTGACGGCGACAGGGATAAACGACCTGGGTCAAGTGTCCAGGTCAGATGCCCGGGGCGGATGTTCGCATTTTTGGGGCTGTCTACTTTGCTGGATAATTCCCTAAAATTGAGTATCAATCTGCCGCCTGAGCTGGCGGATTGTCCAGCCTCCGGCCAAGGCTTCCGCTTCGTAAAACTCCCGAGCTGCCTCGTTCCGCACCGTCATGAGCCTAACATATGCCGACCACGAGAGCGGAAAGTGTGATGCGACGTTATTCAAGGAAATTTCTACCGATACTCTTTCCCCAGACGCTGTCTGGGGAATCGCCAACGCTCTTTCTACAGACGCTGTCTGGAGAATTGGCCAAGCCAGGTAAAACGCCCGCATCTGCCAAATGTTGCTGACTGAGAACCCCCGCCCATAGCGCTCGGTCAAATCAACGGACAGACGTCGTATCAGCTCCGCACCGTATTCGGCCCGCGCCTCGCCACCCTGTTCGTGTTCCACGATACGGCGGCCCACCAGCCAGTAGGCCGCCGTCATAATAGAGTTCACTGAACGGGCCGCCGAGTTGCGGGCCGCGTCCAGAATGTCCGCAACGTCCGTCAGCGTTGCGTTATAGACTGCCGGGCTATCCCCGGTGTTGGTCGGCTGCAAACTCATCAGCGGTCCTCGGTTACGCTTCTCCGCTCACGCCGCCGGAACTTCATGCGACCAGGTGAACCCCAGGTCCGGCTCGTCGATCAGCTTCCACTGCGGCAGCATGAACCCGTCCTCGACCCGCTGGAACACCGCTTCCACCCGCTTGCCGATGCCGACGTTCTCCTCCTTCTCCATGTTGAAGTCGGCGTCCACTAGGTTGCCGGTCATGCGCAGTCCGTCGAACTCCGTGGGCTGTCCCTTCTGCTCGTCCAGTTCCACCAGCACAATGGCAAATGGAGTCAGGTCGCGGAAACTGGGAATCACCGTGTGCGCCACCACCTGGTACGAGTAGATGGTGCCCTTGCCTGACACCTGCTGCCACTCCCAGTTCAGGGAGGTGCACCACGGGCACCCCGGGCCGGGCTCGCCGCGCAGCAACCCGCAGTCGGCGCATTTCTTGACTACGAGCCGGCCTTCGGCGGCGGCTTCAAAATAGCCCTTGTATTCAGAATCGTTCTCGGGGATGCTCAGCGTGATGCCCCGGTAGGTGTAGTTCGGCATTGTGTTACTCCATCATGTCCGCTCGTCCTGAGCCCGTCGAAGGACGTTCCTCTTGCACTGACTATGGTTCGACAGGCTCACCATGAGCGGGCCTAATAGTCTTTGTAATTGTCCAGCGTTCAGCTGAGCACGTTGCCCATGATGAGGGCGCTGCCGACCGCAGGCGTGCCCCAGCCCATGTTCATGCTGATCTTGGCGTCCTTCACCTGGCGGCAGCCTCCCTCGGCGTAGTCGTAGGTGTGGTCGCCTTCCAAAGCGCCCGGGCAGTAGTCATCGACGGTGCCCCGTAGCTGTCGCACGTTCTCGATGACCATGTTCATCCCGTGCGTGTACCCCTCGCACAGGTGCCCGCCGCTGAGGTTGTTGGGACGCTTTCCGCCCAGGTTGATGATGCCGCTGGTAACGTAATCCTTGCCTTCGCCCTTCTCACACCATCCGTAGTCCTCGAACTGCAGCAGTACGGTGTAGGTGAAGGCGTCGTAGCAGCCGGTCAAATCGACGTCCTCGTGCTTGACGCCGGCCAGGTCGAAGATGCGCGGCGCGACGTAGTGACCGGCCACCCGCGAGATCGGCCCGTGCTGATAGTGGAAGTCCCCACCGGGTTTGGTTCCGCGGCCCTGCACGCCCTTGATATAGATGGGTTTGTGCTTGAGATCCCGCGCGCGTTCGGCTGAAGTGACGATGACGCAGGTGGCGTTGTCCGTCTCCAGGCAGCAGTCCAGCAGGTGGGCCACCGGACGGATGATCCAGCGGGAGTTCATCACGTCATCCACGGTGACCCGGTGCTTCATCAGCGCCTTGGGGTTGTTGGAGGCATGGTTGGAGTGCGCCACCTTGATGGCCGCCAGATCCTCGCTCTTGACCCCGTACTCGGCCATGTGGCGTGTGAAGGTGTAAGCAAACTGCTGCACCGCGCTGATGAGACCGTAGGGTCGCTTCATCAGGTCGAGCCCGCCGATGGGAGCCGACGCCCGCGCGCCGGTGCCGCCAATGCGTACGTTGGAGTAACCGTTCATCGACCGGAAGATGGCCACCACGTCGCACATGCCGGCCTCAATTGCGCCAATGGCCAAACCCACCAGCGCCTCCGTCGAGGACCCGCCGCCGGAGCAGTCCATGTAAAAATTCGGCCGGATGCCCAGGTCGTACTGTATCGACGTCGATGGCGTGGAGTCCCCGCCGTGGTAGCTGAGCATCCCGTCCACCTGGTCGGGCGTCAGGCCGGCGTCGTTCATGGCGTTGCGGATGGCCTCGGCGCCCAGGGCGCGGGTGGTGCGCCCCGAGGCCCGGCTGTACTCGGTTTCGCCCACCCCAACGATGCAATACTTGTCTCGTGGATTGCCTGCCATATTGTCCCTCCGGTTCGGCAATGAGTGTAGGAAAGTTTGTGGATAGTATCTACAAGTATTCAGCAGTCGGTGAACAATTCGGAGCAATCATGTTCGCATCCCCTATTGATCCGCTGGCTTATCCAACATCAACTGCTGTCATCTCAGGCTCGTCGTCCAGTTCCGGCTCACCGGCATCGGGTGGGGTGACTATGTTGACCTCCACGCCTTTGTCCTCGGCCAACTGGCGATATGCCGGGGCAATGGAATAACCGGCAACCGCCGGCATGGTCGGATCGCCAGTCAGTTTTTCCAGGAGCCGAGCCCGGTCCACGGCGCGCAATACGTCTTGTCCCGTAATACAATCCGATACTTCCACAGCCAGGCGCATCGGTTGTCGAGTTTTTCGGTCCAGACCGTTTACCACCAAGTCCACCAACACTAATGACTGCCGCTCATCATCGTCTAATTTGCCCGCGTCAACGCCGTCATCGGCGATATCGGCCAGAAGGAATTTGTCCATGACACGGATGCGCCTCAGCATATCTCCAAAGTATTCGGCGGCACGATGCCGACACCGTTGCTCAGCTGCGCCGTCAAGCAGCATTGTCATCCATAGGTCACGGCGCCGCATCGAGGGTTCGCTATGTTCCATCAGAATACCTTATCCTGCCGTATCAGGTGTAAACCACCTGCATCGCCTGGCGAACGTCCTCGATGGTCTGCTGCGCAATGGCCCGTTCTCGCTCTGTACCCGCCTTCAACACATCGCGCACAAAGTCCGGGTGTTCCTCGTACCAAGACCGCTTCTCGCGGATCGGCTCCAGGAACCGATTGATTGCGGCGGTGAGGCGTTCTTTCACCTCACGGTCGCTCACCGTGCCGGCGGTGTACCGCTCCTTGAGCTCGGCCACCTCGTCTTCGCTGTCGTTGAAGGCGTCGTGGTACAGGAAAGCCGGGTTGTATTCCACGACACCCGGGTCGGTGGCCCGCAATCGGGGATTCTCGCCGGTGATATCGGTGACCATCCGCCGCACCCGGTCCTCCACTGCTTCCGGCCCGTCGGCCAGGTAGATGGCGTTGTTCAGGCTCTTGCTCATCTTCGCCTGGCCGTCGGTACCGACCAATCGGGGAACGCGGCCGACCCTGGCTCGTGGCACCGGGAATACCTCCCCGTAAAGGCGATTGAACCGTCGCGCAACGTCCCGGGTGTATTCGATGTGAGCCACTTGGTCCTCCCCCACCGGCACCAGGTGCGCCTTTGGCAGCAGAATGTCAGCAGCCTGGCTGATGGGATAGTTGAAAAATCCCAGGGTGATGGACTGGTTTTCGGCTTCCAGTTGCGCCGTCTCGGCCCGCAGCGTCGGGTTTCGCTGGTGCTGGTTCAACGGCATGAGCATGGAGAAGAACATGGTCAACTCAGCGTGCTCCGGCACGTAGCTCTGGATCACGAAGGACGACTTTTCCGGATCCAGCCCCACCGCCAGCCAGTCCGTGGCAACCTCCAGCACCGAGCGCTGGATCAGGCCGATGTCGTCGAGGTGATCGCCCATCGCCTGATAGTCCGCGATGAGGAAGAAACACTCGTACTCGTGCTGCATCTGGATCCAGTTTTCCAAGGCCCCCAGGTAATGCCCCAAGTGCAATTGGCCGGTTGGGCGCATGCCGGTGAGGATCCGTTGCTGATTGGTCATGTTTAACTGTCTCCCTATTAACATTGGGAGCCGGAGGCTATTGCACAACGATCACCTTGATCAGCAGGGAAAGCAACAATCCAGCTACCCCGATCCAAAACCAAGACAAGGTCCGCAACAGCGCTTTGGGCCAAAATTCTTCGGTGCGCTCAGTCCATTCGTAGCAAACGGATCCGAAAAACCCGATCACCAATATGAACAACACAAAAATAGCGAGCGAAGCCATCCTAATTTTGCTTTTGGCGTCGGGCCACGGCGATGCATGCCATGACCAGACCGCCCACCAAGATCGTTACGCCGATAGTCGCGAATACCATGTATTGGTACTCACAGGAGGCAACGGTGTACGGGGGAGTGGTGCAAATGTGGCTGAGGAAAAGTTCCTTCATTTTATGTCACCGTCAGCCTCTATCCCGCTTAGGGTAGCGATTCGGGCGTGCAACCGCTCGGTCAATTCGGCCCGTTGATTACGATATCCTTCAAGATATTCTAGCAGGCCGTCGGCAGCCGCTACCTTGCACTCCCCGCACAACAACTCGCCCGCGCGACATCGGGATTGCAGCTCCGCGTACGCCTGCGGATCAGGCGTGGCGTAGAAAGCGTGCAAGCTGGACACCGAGCAAACCCGCGGATCGGGGTTGCCTCCTTTCTGGCGCTGATCCTCCAGCGTCCCGCGCCCGCCGGTGTACGCCCGGCCGATGCGTCGCCGGATATCCGCCGGATCGTCGTCATAGGTGATGCGGCCCGGCGGCACCCGGTTGGTCATCACCTCCACCGCTCCCCCGGTCCGGGGATCTTCGTAGGTCGTCAGATTCCGCATCGGTCTCAGATACAGCGCCGACGGCTTCAGGAACCCGAACCGTTCGGCCACGTTGCGGGCCATGCGCACGTACACGTCGCCGCCGATGCTGTCAACAACCAAAGTGCGACAGGGGCCGCCGGCGTCAGGTTGCTGCACGTGCAGAATGTCGGCCAGCCGCAGCAGCGGCCGGAAGGTGTCGGTCGCGCTGTCCCGCAAACGCAGCCCCAGCGCTGAGTTCAAAACGCTCAGCGGGATAGCCTCGCCCAGTTCAAACGCGGTCCTGACAATCGCTGGGCTGTCCTGCTGCAGGTAGGCGTCGACGCGCTCCAGGTCCAGGCCGCTGCCCCCCATTGCCATCAAGTACTCACGCATCAGCTCGCGGGCTTGGTCAAGGTCGCCAAGTTCGTCGCGGAAACCGATGGTCGCCTCAGCGCCCATCGCCTGGAAATGCGCCAGCACACTGGCAAAGGATCCGTGGCCCAGGTGCGGCGGCCCGTCGATGGCGACCGTCATCAAAACCTTGCAGCGCTGACCATCGGTAAGCGCCTGCATGAAGATGTCGGCATCGCGGCTGCCGACCGTCATCCCGGTCTCCATGTAGGAATGCGGGGTCTCGAACCACTCCATGAAGCGGCGGCGCTGCTCCGGGTAAGCCTCGTTCAGCCCGGTGACGCGCAACTCCTTGATCAGTTCGTTCTCGCGGGCCAGCGGCTGGTCGCCGGTGCGAACCACCAGGGAAGGGATCGCTATGTCGGCCTCGTCAGTGCGGTTCTCCGGCGATTCTGCATCCAATATCTGGCCGTGCAGCCGGCTCAGTCGCTGGGCGATGTCGTTGAGGGTCCGCTCTTGCGCCTCGCGGGCGTTGGAAAGCAGCAACCGGGCAATGTCTTCTGCCGTCTCCGCGGACAAGCCCAGCTGACGCGCCCGACGCCGTGCGCCGACGAACAGGTTTTCCTCCACCGCTGGCTTATGGATCGTATCGCTTTCCAGGTACTTTTCCGCGGCCACGTTGCGCGACGCCTCGATGCGAGCGTGGGTCAGTTCCAGGATCCGGTCGTGGCTTCCGGAGATGATGGCGCGCTGCCGTCCCCGATACTCTGCGTAAGGCAGTCCTCCGGTTGGCATTTCGGATCGGACCGCCGCCGGATCTTCGCCGGCCAGCAATCTGCCCACGCCGCTCTCGATCTCCGCCACTTCCACCAGGCGCCGCCAATCCGATGGGACCAAATTGGCCGGCTGTTCTTCCAGCCACGCCGACAATTTGGGTATGCGCTGGGAATACATTTCCAACGCCGCCGGCATGGTCAACGTGCCACGCAAGTGCAGCGCCGGTGTGAGGCACTCGCGGCGGTATTCCGCCAGGTATGTCTCCCGAAAGCGTCCGGGCGGCGGCACGTCTCGCAAGTAATCGGAGTGCCTTTCAACACTCACCAAGTCCAGCAGCGCAGCGTCCCGCAGCAACCTGCCGTTGTTGTCTTCCCGAAAATCGAGATCAAGTACAGGAGTTTGCGACAACGCTCCCGCGATAGCCCCGGCTACCGCCGCAATGTAGGGCTCGGGCGCATCCGCTCCACGCAACCACGCCGAGGCCAGCGCAGCGGACGCCTCCACGCGGTTCGGATCGTCTGGCCTGCCCGCCAGGTGCAGCAGAGCCGCGGTGTTGACCACCGTCGCATCGACATCCAGGTCGCCGGTCTCGATCAGCTCGGCGACCGTCACGGCCACACGGCGCGCCACGGGCAACCCCTGCGCATCGGGATGCCCGGCGTACATTCCGGTCAGGGACGCGGCCAGGCGATGCCCGTCTGGGATGTAGGTATGCGTCGATGTCATGGCTCGTGCGACCGAAACCGGGGGTGATTAGCCCCATAATACCAGCAATGTCAGCCAGCCAAATCCCGGTACATGCAAAAGCCCGGCGGATGGCCGGGCTCTGTAGATCGCTGGGTGACTGGTTCGGCTAGGTTGCGTTGTCTCCCAGCTGACGCAGGAAACCCGCGATGGCATCGTTGACTGCGTCCGGCTGTTCCAGCGTGACGAAATGCCCCGAGTTGGGCACCACCACCACTTCGGCGTTCTTCAACTCCCGACCCAGGTATTCCGCGTAACGGACTGGCGTCATTATGTCGTCCGCGCCCACGATGACCAGGGACGGCAGGGCGATTTGCTTGACCCGTTCCATAACGTCAAATTTGTCGCAGCACGAGAGGTCGTTGTGTTCCACCATGGGGCCGGATTGCAGCGCGCGGGCGGCAAGTTGGGGCGCCAATTCGCGGTTGATGGCATCATAGTACGCTGGCGCCTCAGCGCGCCACTGGGCATCGTCCAGACAGCGGTTCAGGTAGTCGGGGTGCACGCGCAATCGCGCGCCGGTGCCGATCAGCACCAAGCCGGCCAGGTCCTCGGGAAACCGGAGGGCGTAGTCCAGGGCGATGGCGCCGCCCATGGAGTGACCGAACAGAACGAAGGGTGGATAACCTTTCCCGTGCGCGTAATCCCGCACCCAGTCCACGTATCCGCCGATGCTGTCCCGGGGTTCGCCATCCGGGTGGCCCGGCAGGTTGACGGCATCCGCGTTGTCAAACCGCCCCGTCTGGTAGTGGTAGGTCAATTCGTTCTGGCCGGAGCCATGAACCATCACCAGTTGCATATCAATTATTCCTGTAAATCCGAATGTCGATGACAGCGCGGAGGCTCGGCGCCGACCGCTACCGCACACGTTTACTTCCGGGGCGGAGCTGGCGGCGGATCGTCACCGTTAAGCAACTCCGGGTTGGATACGATGCGCCGCTCCAACCAGGCTTGCCACCGGGCCGCTTCCTCAGTTCGACCTTCAGTTCGTCCCTCAGCCCGACCCTCAGTTCGTCCCTCAGCCCGACCTTCGGTTCGCCCCTCAGCCCGACCCTTCGTCCGGCCCTCAGCAAGTCCTTCGGCAAGCCCTTCGGCCCGTGCCTCTTCTCGTATTATATTCATGGCTCTTTGCCTGATGGTCTTGAACATCACTGCAACTCCTTTGGCAAACCAGTCCATCAGCGTGGCCAACCAGGGCAAGCCAGACAGGAAGCTGATTATTCTGATCAAATCAGCCGTAGCTTCTTTGCCCTCTCGCGCTCCCCAATAGCTCAACACCAGCGAAGCGAGTGCGATGCCGGCTGCGGTTTCGTCTCCGACCCCAATGCGATCTTGGATGAAGCCGCTGGCTGGAATTTCCCATCCCTCCGGCCAGACTCCCAACCGGGGCAAGGACAGAGCGATGGTGTATAGCGCCAACAGTAGTATCAGCCATCGCGCGCCTCGTGCAACTGTCCGCAGTGCCACTGCTGTTAAGCCGGCCGGGTCACGGCGACTTCCCATGCGCTTACCCGCTGCTATTGGGCCTTATCGCTCAGTTACAACAACTGTCCTTGGCCGTTTACGTGAGTGTCCGGGTCATCTTCGCCGTCGTCATCGTCGATGTCGCCATCCGGCGTGTCTTCACCCTTCACTTCGTCTTCGTCGTCCTCGTACTGGCTGTCGGCCTGAGCGGCGACCTCTTCGGCCTGCTCAAGAGCCGTGCTCGCTGCGCCGTCCTGAACCGCTGGGTCGTCCTGGCTGTAGTCAGTGGCCCGGAAGCAGTAGATGGACACCACGCTATCGTCTCCGCCGCGCTCTCGCCAGACGATGACGCCCTTGGTTTGCCGAGTGTTTACGACCTTAATCTCGGCCAGGTCGATGCGCACCACCTGACCACGCGCCGAGATGATGAACACCTCGTGCCCTTCCTCGTCGTTCATTTCGGCGGAGGTGACGATCTTAGCATCTACCACCGGACCGGTGGGCTTGTCTCCCTGGTCAACGGCAAAGGTTTTCACGCCCATCCCGCCGCGGTTGGTCTCCCGGTACACGGGCTCGCCCTTGCTGTTGCAGAGTGGCGTCGCCTTGCCATAGCCCTTCTCGCTGACCACCAGCAAATACTCGTCATCGGAATCGTTGACCACGTCCAGCGCGACCACCCGGTCTTTGCCGCCGAACTCGTCCTTGAACTTGATGCCGATGACACCCGTGGCATTGCGGTTGCGCTCGGGTATGCTGGTAACAGGGCACAGCAGAGCCTGGCCCTGCTCAGTAACCAGCACGATGGACGCGTCGCTGTGCGCCGGACGCACCGCGACCAGCTCGTCGCCGTCCAGCACTTTCATGGCGATGAGCCCGGACTTCCTCAGATTCTGCAACTGGCCGGGACGCAGCGCGTTCACGCGGCCATTCCTCGTGGCAAAGACGTACAGCCGGTTGTACTCATCCCGGCTTGCCGGCAGCATGGTCTGCACGTGCTCCCCGGGTTGCAGCGGGATGAGGTTCACCAGCAACGTGCCCCGGGCCGTGCGCCCGGTATCGTTGGGGGTCTCGTAGACGCTCAGCGGGTACACCCGGCCCTTGTTGGTGAAGAACAGCAGTTGCTCGTGGGTGTTCACGACTGCGATCTGCATGATCGCATCGTCGTCCCGGTTGTTCGCGCCGCGCACCCCCTTGCCGCCGCGACGCTGGTTGCGGTAGGTGCTGATGGGCACGCGCTTGATGTAACCGCGCTGGCTCAGGGTGACGACCACGTCCTCCTGCACGATGAACTGTTCGATGGACTGCTCTTGCAGTTCCTCGCGGATTATCTCCGTGCGCCGCGGGTCGGCGTGCTTGCGCTTGACCTCGCGGGTTTCCCGCTTGATCTCGGCACGTATCTTTTGCGGGTTCTGCAGCAGGTCCTCCAGCCGGGATATGGTGGCCAGCAGGTCGTTGTATTCCTCGTCCAGGCGCTGGCGTTCCAGGGCGGCCAACCGGCGCAACTGCATGTCGAGAATGGCCTGGGCCTGGATCTCCGACAGGTCGAACTGCTGCACCAGGTTGTTCCGCGCGGTCTCGACGTCCTGGCTGTTGCGGATTGTTTCGATGATCGCGTCGATGGCGTCGAGGGCTTTGAGCAGGCCCTCTACGATGTGCGCGCGGTCCCGGGCGCGGCCCAGTTGGTACTCGGTCCGCCGTCGGATGACGTCTTCACGGTGCGTGACGAAGTGGTTGATGAGATCCTTGAGCGGCAGTTCCTGCGGCTGCCCATCCACCAGCGCCAGCATGATGGCGTTGAAGGACGACCGCAGCGCCGTTCGCTTGTACAGGTTGTTCAGGATCACCGTGGGCTGCGCGCTGCGCGCCAGCTCGATCACCACGCGGATGCCCCGCCGGTCCGACTCGTCGCGGATCTCGGTAATGCCCACCAGGGTCTTGTCCCGCACCAGGCTGGCGATTTTTTCGACCAGGGTTGCCTTGTTCACCTGGTAGGGCAACTCGCTGATGATGATCCGCTGCCGGTTGGAGTTGCGGCCCGGCATATCCTCGATCTCAGTGACCGCTTCCATGACGACGCGGCCCCGCCCGGTGGCGTACATATCGCGCACGCCGGCCACGCCGCGGATCCTGCCGGAGGTGGGAAAGTCGGGCGCGGGGACGATTTCCATCAGTTGGTCGACGTTGCACGTCGGATGGTCGATGACGTAGTTGATGGCGTCGCAGATCTCGCCCAGGTTGTGCGGCGGCATGTTGGTCGCCATACCAACAGCGATGCCGGAGGACCCGTTGACCAGCAGGTTGGGCATTCGCGCGGGCAACACCTGGGGCTCTTTCAGGGAATCGTCGAAGTTGTCGGAAAAATCCACGGTCTGCTGGTCAATGTCCGCCAGCATTTCGTCGGCGATGGCCGCGAGACGAGCCTCGGTGTAACGCATGGCCGCCGGCGGGTCGCCGTCGATGCTGCCGAAGTTGCCCTGCCCGTCGATCAGCGGCGCCCGCATGGAGAACAACTGCGCCATGCGCACCAGCGCGTCGTACACCGACCCGTCGCCGTGCGGGTGGAACTTGCCCAGCACTTCGCCCACGATGCGGGCGCTCTTCCGGTACTGGCTGCCCGGTCTTATCCCCATGTCGTGCATGGCGTAGAGGATCCGGCGCTGCACTGGCTTCAACCCGTCCCGCACGTCCGGCAACGCCCTGGCCACGATGACCGACATCGCGTAGGACAGATACGACTCGCGCATCTCGTCCTCAATGGGTCGCAGCGTAAATTCTCCGCCGGGCTGCTGTGGAGGCGCGGTAGTCATCGTGTATCTCTCCTTGCTTGCACTCGTCATTCCGGCTTTCGCCGGAATCCGGAAAATTGTTATGGCTAACTTATCTTGCCGGTGGCAAAGGCGTCAGCGCGTTCCACCAACCCCAGGAACAGGTTGTTGAAACTGGCCGGCACTTCGTCGGCGCGCTCCGGCTGAAACTGCACGCCGATTACCCAGCTGTGTTCCTTGCTCTCCAGGCCCTCTATGATGCCGTCATCCAGCTGATATGCGATGGTCATCAATCGCTCCGCACGCTGCGGCTCGCGTATGCCCCGGCGATGCCGGCTGTTCACCCGGAACATGCCGGCGCTGCCGATGATCGCGGCCATCTTGGACCCGGGCGAAAGGTAGATCTGATGGCGCAGCGGCTCCGTCGCATCGTTCGTATAATGCGCCGGAACTGGCAGGGGGTCGCCTCCCCCGAAGTGCCGGTTCAGCGCGTGCATCCCGTCGCCCGTGGCAAGGACGGGCATGTCCACTTCCAACGCGGCTTCCAGCAAGTTGCCGACCAGTCCCGGATCATAGTCCGGCATCAGCAGACCGCCGGCTCCACCCAACGCTTCGCTTGCTGGCATCGCCGGCGCAACTGCGCGAACGCTACCGCCGGCCTGTTCGATCGCTCGGACTGAGGGGTTCGGATGATGGCCGTTGCGGGCGTCGGCTATGACGGCGATGGTGGGCAAAATAAGTGATCTTGAACAGGCCAGCGGGTTGTTTAATTATACTAAAAATCGGGCCAACCCGCCCGTTGCGCCGTCATCATCTTTCGCTGAAAACCGCTTTAGTGCTACCCTGCGCCCCAGAAAAACGGAGGCAGATCGACGATGACAACCGCAGATGCTCGCTCGCCGGAACCGGCCGCGGACACGGCAGCCGATATTGAGGACACGGGCACCTTTCAAGTTCTGGTCTCCTACTACGACGCGGAGGATTTCAAGGGCGACTGGCGGTGGGGTGCGGATTGTCCAGCAGTGGGCGTCGCCACCGACGGGCGGACGCGCGAGGAAGCCTTGGAGATGGTAAAAGACGCCATTCAATGCCTTCTGTCGGCATACCCCGTCGGCCAGTATCCATTGCGCTCCGACGACGCCATGGCCGAGGCTTGCGCCGAGTACGAAGCCGAAGGGTGGGGCGAGTACACGCTGGATTCGGTAACGATTTCCGGCCCTAACCCATACCGTTAGACGCCTGCTGGTAGTACGCCGAATTGGGTGCTATCGCTCTTGCCGCCGGGGTCGAATCCAAAAAGACATTCGTCGAATCAGTCATCCCCATATCCTCATTCAGCAATCTCGTAGGCAATCCCCAACTCGACGGCAGCGTTATGCAGCCGGCGATCAACAGTCCACAGTTTCGCAGAGTCGGCTAACATGGCCGACGCCAATAGGTGTACGTCAATGTACCCGATCCCCCGTCCCATGAGTCGTCGCGCCTCAATTATGCCGATCACCTCCGAGTGGCCGGCCAGGGGCGCGCGTGGCAATCTGTTCAAAATTCGAATGGTTTGTTGACGATCCCGTATATTTCCGCACGCCAACTCGCCAATTACCATGGGGTGGGTCAGTATCTCCCCGTTACTGAGGAGTTCTATCAGGTGGAATAGAGGCGAACGCCAATGATCTATCCACACCGGCGTGTCGACCAGTATCATGACAGTTCGCTGCGCCTGCGAGGGATTAGCTGCAGGTCGGGCATGGTGCCACCCATTTTAGCCAATCTCCTGGCGGCTTCCCGCTCGACCAACGCTTTGAGAGCCGCATTGACGAGTTGTGTCGTGCCATCTATGCCGGTGAGCCACTTGGCATCTTCCAGCAATTCGTCATCCAGGTTCACAGTCGTTCTCATAACAACCTCCTGTCACACGCATTATATTATACATCAATTGATGCGCCCTTATGATGCGCCTCTATCCCAGTCCTCCAAAACCATCCGCGCCACTCGCCGTCCCATCCGCACCGAATAGTTCGTCCCTCGGTCTTCAGGATAAATCTGCGTCGTGTTCGCAAGGTACAGTGACCCGATGGGTGTCCGATGGTCTGGAATGTTCCGCTCGCTGTAGTGCACGCCGTTGATTGGCTGCGCCCCGTCCACCCGATGGTGGTGGTATTCCAGTATCCAGTCCCGCGAGAAATCCGGGTTCAGCTTCCGGAGATGTGGAACGTACTCTTCCAATAACTCTTCCGGTTCTTTGCGATATAGCTCGCTGTTGCGGTCCGGGTAATTGGTCAGGTAAACAATGTGGTTGCCGCCGTACAGGTCGCGGTCAATCATGTTGGTGTGTTCGATTACTCCCACGAAGGGCAGCGACCGGTCCGCCACGTTGAGCCAATACTTGGAGGTCAGCGGCCGGTCCAGCACCAGGATCACCAGCACTGCGGACAGGTAGCGCGCCGACTCCAGCACCGAACGGTAATCATCCGGCAGATCAGGCGCGAGCCGCGTGAAGATGTACGAAGGCGTAGTGGCGATGACCGCGTCGTACTCGTAGTTCTGCTCGGGGCCTCCAGCCACCGACGCGACCAAACCTCGCGCCCTGTTGTCCGCGACATTCAACTGCTTTACCGGCGCCCCGATATGCACCCGTCCACCCTGTAGCTCGATTCGCTCACCGCAGGCGTCGAACACTCGGCCAAAGCTGCACGTGGGGTATCCCAGCCGCTCCTTCTGCATACGCTTACGGGATGCCACCCGCAGGTAAATTTTGCCCCACAGCCATGTCATGCTCACCTGGTCGTAGTAGTCACCAAACTTACCTCGCAGCATTGGCTCCCAGATGACCCGGTACGCGTCCTCTCCCATGTGATTGCGCGTCCATTCGGCGGCCGTCACTCCTTCAAACTTGCGCCAATCCCTGGTTTTCTGCAACAGGAACGTCCAGAGCCCCAACCTGATGCGCTGGGTGAAAGGCAGCGGAGAAAACTTGAGCAGGTCCATCGGCGTGGCAAAATCCCAAATGCGGCCGCCGTGGAACAGCCCAACTTTGGACTCCAGCCATTCTAAGGAATCGTCCAAACCCAACTCGTTGATCAGGTCCACCATGTCAGTGTCGCTCACGAACAGGTGGTGATATCCGCGTTCCAGCTGGCCTCCGCCAACTTCAAAGGTCGATGCCTGGCCACCGAGGAAAGGCGCCGCTTCGAACACCTCAGCGAAGTGTCCCCTTGAAGTCAGTTCCAGCGCCGCCGCCAAACCGGCCGCGCCGCCGCCGATGATACCTACCCGCATCCTAATCGTCCTGTGCTGCGCCAGCCCGCGGCTGTCCGACCGTCGGCGCCCCAGCGTCAACCGGCTTGACCTCGGTCTCAGGAAATGCGGTCAGGCGACGCAGCGAAATGTTGTGCCACAGCAGCAACGCGACGCCGGCAATGTTGACCGGCAACCACAGCGCAACCAGGTGAACCGCCACTGTGTATGCCGCCGCGGCCGCCGCGCCGATGCCCAGCGCCACCAGCGTTTGTTGGGCCACCACCTCGAACGGGCCGATTCCCCCGATGGACGCCGGCACCGCCGTGATCAAGTTGGAAGTCACCGTAACCAGCAATACTGCGGCCGCCAGCAGCCAGAACGAGTCGAACCAGGCGTCCAGGTTGAACGAGTACGCGACAATCAAGTAGACGCCGGCCTCCGCCAGCCAAACCGGCAGCGAACCCAGGAACAGGATGGCGTGCTTTCGGGGCGAGTTGAGCGTGGCCAGGCCTTCCACGAACCCGTGTATCACCTCCGCCGCCATGACCCGGAACCTCGCCGGCAGGATCACGGTGACCGCGATCAGCCAGTTCACGGCCCGCCGGCTGGTCGCCAGGGCTGTGAGCGCCGCCAAGGCCACGGCGAAGCTGCCGATCACGCCGATCATCAAGATCACAGCCGTGGATTGGTACGCGAGACTCGCATCGCTGAACAGACCCGCAGCCAGCAGGATGGGCGCCGCCACCGCGCCCATGGCCAGCAGGGTCAACCCATCGTAGAGCCTTTCGACGCTCAGCGTGGCAATGGACGCCGGCACGCTCACCTCTTTCTCTCGCTGCGACAGGTAAACCGCGCGCACCACCTCACCCAGACGTGCCGGCAGCACGTTGTTCGCCATGTACCCGATGATGATCACCGGATACAGCCTGCGGGCCGAAATCTGCGCCACCGGACCCAGCAGGTACTGCCAGCGCAGCGCCCGAAACCACTGCCCCACGAAGTACAGCACGATGGCCGGCGCCAGGTACCAGTAATTGGCCGTCAACAGGGCTTCGGCCAGTTCCTTACGGTCCACCAGCAGCACCAGCAGGCCCAGCGCCACCACGCTGACCAGCACGCCCGCCCAGAACCGCCAATTGCCGAAAAAATATACCACTATCGGAGAACGCTAATGCGTATTCGAGAAGCCCGTCGGTGATGCGTCGCCAACCTGCAAGTGCTGATTCCCGGTCAGAGTCCGCACCCGCCAGCGCTGGTCCATGTCGCTGATTACGAAGGGACGCGGCGGTTCCCGCAGGGCGATCTCGAGATCCGACAATACGCTTGACACGATTGTGATAATGCCCTCGATTTCCGGAGGGCTCAGTTCGTTGTCGTAGAAATTGCGATGACCGTTGTCGGCCGCAACGTAGGCTCGGAGCACGGGAATTTCACCGTATTCTATGTCCATGTGCTGTGCGATATGCCCTACGGTCCGGTGGCTCCCCAGATTCATCCAACCCCGCTGCTGTCCGTGGGCCTTGAGCATCTGCGCCAAGGCCCCCCAGATCTTTTCCGTGGCCTGAAGACGGTCTCCCCGTTCAAGTTCCCCGGGAGCCTGATAGATAAACCCCCGGCTGATTTGCACTCGGTCTTCTACCGTAGCCGAACCTGGCTCCGGCAATGCTGGCGCCGTAGTCATACTTCAACTTCTAATGCGTATTTGAAAAGCCGGTCGGCGAGGAGTCGCCAACCTGCAGGTCCTGTTTCCCCGTGAGCGTCCGCACCCGCCAGCGTTGATCCACATCACTGATTACGAAGGGACGCGGCGGTTCCTGCAAGGCACGTTCAAGCTCCAGCAACACACTTGCTACCACTTCTATGATGCCCTCAATTTCCGGAGGACTCATTTCATTGTCATAAAAATTGCGATGGCCATTGTCAGCTGCCAAGTATGCACTGACAACATCGATTTCGTCGTATTCAAGGTGCAGTTGCCTGGCGATGTGGCCTACGGTCCGGTGGCTCCCCAGATTCATCCAACCCCGCTGCTGCCCATGGGCCTTGAGCATCTGGGCAAGGGCGCCCCAAATTTTTTCGGTGGCTTGAAGGCGGTCTCCCCGTTCAAGTTCCCCAGGAGCCTGCTGGATGAACCGGCGGCTGATCTGCACGCGGTCATCTACCGTGGCCGCTCCCGGCTCCGGCAATGCTGGCATCGTGGTCATGCGTCGGCCTCTGGCATCAGGGTTTCATTCCTTCCCGTACTGGTAATAGCTGGCGAAATACCAGTCACTTTGCTGGCGACGCGCCACGATGTATTCCAGCGCTTGTCGAAGTTTGTCCGGGTTGGATGCCACGTTTCGGAAAAACGACGCGTCCGCCTTCAATTGCTTCCACAAACTGTTGGTGGTCCGCGCCTCTCCGGGGCGGCGGTAAGTTTCAGGATACCATAGCAAGTTCCGCATGGGCCCTTCTCGCCGGTAACCCGGCGCGTCCTCTTCCTCCACCGCGTGGCCGTGCTCGGCCAGGTAAATCTGGGGGCCACTATCCTCGCCTACTGACTTGCAGTCCTTTTTCTGATCGCCGTCTTCCTCTTCATCATCCTCGTCACTGGTGGCGACGCAAAATCGGTCGAACCAAAGGCTGCCCTCTTCCGTCTCGTGTCGCACGTACCACTGGAAGGGATACCACATGTCGTAATCAACTTTGACTGCCGCTTCGCTCGCGCCGTCGCCCAGGGCGGTCTCCCGTAGCTCGGCGTAGCTGCGCTCCAGATCCGCAGAACCCTGGGCGTAGGCTAGTATCTCGATGTTGGAATCGTCGTAGGTATACGCCGCCCTCACGGCGCCGGCTGCCCCGAAGACCAGGAGCAAGGCCGCTATGCCCAACACCACTGCTCTACCGGCTTGAGAGTGTCCGCGGACCATCCCGGCCATGGCGACCGCCAACGGCAGCAGGACGAGGACCGCCAGCCAGATAGCCAGACTCCCAACCTCTCCGCGGGCAGCCAGCCACGCGACCCACACCGCCAGCGCCAGCCAAAGAGGGCCGAGTATCAGGGTAGTCGCTGCTCTGCGCGTCAGGGCGGCCCAGTCAATCCCGTCCATCAGATGCCCCAGGAACATACCTGCTACCACGGCCAGCGGCACGGTAATGTTGACCAGGAGCCACGGCATTTTTTCGGCCGCGACAGTGTACAACACCAGGGTAGCTATCACCCACGCGGCCAGCACGAGGCCCATTCCTCCGTAGGTGTCCCGGCAGCGAATCAACCAGACCACTCCCACCGCACCAAAAGCGAAGGCCACGAGTTCATAAACGCTCAATCCGACGAAGTAGTAGTACCACGGTTGGTTGCCCCGGGCGACGTCCTGCTGCATCAGCCAGTAGCCCAGGCTCTGCCACGATCCGGTGAAGACGCCGGCCCAGTTCGTGAACAAGGTGGTGTAGAGCACGGTCCAGATCGCATAGAAGACCGCCGCGCACACCAGCCAGAGCCCGCCTCCCCAGACGATGCCGACGGTTCCGCCTGCTGCCAGCAAAACCAACAACGCCAGCACTGGAACCAGGTAGTTCACCGCAACGCGCCCGGCGGCCAGATCCTCCGCAGGCACCGCCAAGGGCAACATCTGGCCGATGAAGTCGGCGCCGCCCCACAGGAACATTAGCCAGGCCCACGTCAGCAGAATGGCCGGCCCCAACAACAGCATGACGCCGCGCCACCCGATCACCGACGCGAGGTTGAACCTCAAACCGGCAACACCCAGTAGCATTATGGCCGCGCCGGCGCCACTGTCCGCCAGGACTCCGGCTGATCCTCCTCCAACCGCTTGCGACGCTGCGAGCAGGTTGTGGAAGGGTCCCACAACGACCACGGATACCGCAGCGACGGTCGCCAGGACCGCCACTGCGATTGACATCAGGTCGATGGGGCCTCTGATCCGCCACAACCACGTCGCCAGGGTCAACCCCAGGCACACCAGCGCGGCCACGGCCACTATGTGCAGCCAGACCGGCGCCGCCCACAATGGCAACGTGATGAAGGGCGCCTCCCACACCGGCGCGCCGGTGTCCCCGGTAGATCTGGTATCGTGGGACGCGATCGTCAGGCCGAGCGGCGACTGAACCAGCGCGATCAGCGCGGCCGCCTGGGGCAGCGTCAACGTGGCCAGCAGGATGAAGAACCCTGCGTAGCCCCCCATACCCGTCAGGCCGCGCCGTGTCTTGACGAACTCCCACAACTCCCGCCAACCCAGAGCCATCGCAGCCAGACCCATGAACAGGATGACAAAGTACGCCGTCTCTTTGGTCGCCAACATCAGCGCGGTCACGACCGCCGCCCCGAACAGGTAGCGTTTGCGGCTGTTGATCCCGTACTGCCACAGCGTGATCAGCAGCAACACCGCCCAGACCGCCATCAGGATGTCATTGCGGCCGAACCGGCTGAAGTACAGCAGGGATGGGGAAAACGCCAGGATAATTGCCGCGCAGACCGCTCCCTTGTCGCCGATGAGACGCCGCATGAAATAGGGCAAGACCGTCAGCGTCACCCCGAAGAGAGCGTAGGGTAACCGGGCCAGGAAATCCGTGTCTCCTAGGTACTTGAGGACCACCGCCACCAGCTCGATCTGAAAAGGCCCGTGCATCCACGGCGAATGAATGTACTCGACCCCCCGGGCGAGCTTCCACGAGAAGTGCAGGTGGATCGCCTCGTCATAATGCATCGTCCGCCCGTCCAGCTCCCACAACCGCATGGCGGCTGCCACGAGCGCGACGAGCAGAAAAGCCCACTCGACCGGGCCGAAACGAACGGTGGACAGGCGTGCCTTGTGCCGCAGCGCGACGCCACGCGCCCACGCCATTTCGAGTGCGCTGGAAACCATGAAACGGTTTACGCTTGGCCGCCACGGGGCAGATTGGCACCTTCTCCGTCCATGCGCCAGCCGGACCGCCAGGGCCAGGAACCGAGCGGCGATCAGTGTCCCGTGCCGACGGCCACCCGGAGCAGCGGGTGGCGGCGCGTCAGCAAACCGCCGGGCGGTGGTGCGCCCACGGCCGCGCCTCTTCGAATGCCGCCATGGCGCGCAGCACGCGTGCTTCCGCCCCGGCCGGCCCGACGATGTGCAGACCCACCGGCAGACCCGCCGCCGAGAACCCGCACGGCACGCTGGAAGCGGTTTGCCCACTCATGTTGATCGGGAAGGTAAAGGGCAGGTAGCCCCACCACGATTCCACGGATCTGCCGGCGATGCTCGTCGGATGCTGGCCGATGGGGAACGCCGTCACCGCCATGGCCGGCGTGAGCAGCAAGTCGTAGGTGTTGAAAAAGTCAGCGAAACGGCGCTTGTGCCGGTCCACGTACGCTAGAGCCCGAGAAAGATCTGCGGCCGTGTGTTGCGACGCCGCATCGTATGTATTCTGCACGTAGTGGGTCAGTTCATCACGCCGTTCCGGATAAAGATCGGCGTAAGATGTGTATGACGCGGTGCCGAAAACGGTGGAAAATGCCGGGAACGGATCGCCCTCGATTTCCGGCGCGGCTTCCTCCACTATCGCCCCTAATTCCTGGAATACCTGCGCCGCGCCGCGCGTGATCTGGACCACTTCCGGGTCCACCGCGGCATAGCCGAGGTCATCGCTCCATGCCACGCGCCAGCCCTCAACGCCCCCCTCCAGAGCGGCCATGTAATCCGGAGGCGTGTCCGTCATCGTGTTGGGGTCCCGTGAATCCGGTCCTGCCAGCACTTGCAACAACATTGCGGTGTCCCGGACTGTCCTGCTCATGGGTCCGCTTTGCGAAAAGTGGTTGACGGCTGGTCCGCCGTAACCGCCATACCGAGGCACCCGGCCGTGGGACGGCTTGATCCCGGTGACCCCGCTGAAGCTGGAGGGTATGCGGATGCTGCCTCCCCCGTCGCTGCCGGTAGCCAGGGTGCACAAACCCGCGATCAGCGCGGCGGCGGCGCCTCCACTGCTGCCTCCGGGGGTATAGTCCGTGTTCCAGGGGTTGCGGCACGGCTCACTCACGAGGTTCTCGGTGGTTCCCGACTGGCCGAATTCAGGCGTATTCGTCTTGCCCAGGATGACCCCGCCGGCTGCCTTGACCCGCTCTACCACGATCGAGTCTATCTCCGGCACACGATCCCTGAATATTGCGGACCCCATGGTGGTCCGGACTCCCTTAGTCAGTTCCAGGTCTTTCACCGAAATGGGGACGCCGTGCAGAGGGCCCAACATATCGCCGCGCTGCACCGCTTCGTCCGCCGCCCTGGCATCGGCCAAAGCCTGCTCGGGGCACACAGTCAGGTAAGCGCTCAACTGGGGGTTCAACTCCTCGATCCGCCGGAAGAAAAACTCGGCGAACTCGACTGCGGAGATTTCTTTGGCGGCGATCATGCGCCGCACTTCCGTGGCGGGAGTGAAAGCGAGAGTGGAATCCATAATATGCTCCAAAGGCTGAATGGCCTGTCCGTGCCGCCTCGATCCGGCTATTCTGATCGGCCGGCTAGAATGCCGGCCAGTTCCGGGGTGACCGTCACTCCTCGTGCTTCCAATTCACGTTGAATGCGCTCTCGCTCCGCAAGACGGCCCTCTTCACGGCCCTCTTTGCGGCCCTCCTCGAGACCCTCTTCCCGGCCCATCAGCCGCCCTTGTTTTACGGCCCTTTTTTCCACGAATTCTTTGGCGGCGAAAAACATTACCCAAACTCCGTAAAGCACTATTGATGTCGGAAACAACAGCAGCGTGGCGACGATTATCACACCGTCATCTTTACTGGCCAGCGCACCCAAGTGGCCCAGCAACGGGACACCTTGGCACCCCTGGCAGCCGGTCACCAGGACCGAAATCAACATGCTGACGCTGATTGATACTGCCCCGTCAAAGAATCTCCACGTTGGTCGGCTGCTTTCGTTGTCTCGCATTCTACCATCCTTGCCGCAATAGTCCGGGATTACTCGATCACCTCACCGGACGGCAACATTACCATACTGCTTTTACCGTCACCGTTCGTCGGCCATTTCGATGCGTTAGGGAACCGCGCATTGCGATCCGGGCGCGGCCCGTGAACCGCCATGGTGTATAGTGGGCCGTCACCATCGACCAACCCCACGCCAGTCGTGTCGCGCCACCATGACCACCGTCGGAATCATCGCCAATCCCGCCGCCAGCAAGGACATACGGCGTCTGGTGGCCCAGGGTCGGGTAGTGCCCGATTGGGAAAAGGTCAACACCGTGCGCCGCGCTCTGATCGGCCTGCAATCCACTGACGTGACCCGTGTGATTGCCATGCCCGACAGCGGCAACCTGTGCCGCCGCGCCGCCGACGATTCCAGCATCTCCCTGCCCCTGGAAATGTTGCCCATGTCGCCCCTTTACACTGAGGGCGACACCACCCGCGCCGCCGCCATGATGGCCCAGATGGGCGTCGGTTGCTTGATCACCCTGGGCGGCGACGGCACCAACCGGGCCGTGGCGGTGGGCACCAATCAGATACCGCTGGTCGCCATTTCCACCGGCACCAACAACATCTTCCCGGTCATGGTGGAGGGCACTCTGGCCGGCATCGCCGCCGGCCTGGTCGCATCCGGTCACATGCAACCCACCGACACCTCGGTGGTCAGCAAGACCCTGCAAATCCACGTCAATGGCGAGTTCCGTGACCTCGCCCTGGTCGATGTGGCTATCTCCCGGGAGCGCTACGTCGCCACGCGGGCGATCTGGGACCTGGACACCGTCCACGAGGTCTTCCTCACTCGCGCCGAACCCGGCGGCATCGGTTTGTCATCCGTGGGCGGCCGCCTCCATCCCCTGTCCATCGGCGACGTCGGGGGCCTGCGCTACGTGCTGGCGCGCGGTGGAGCGGACGCCGACCCTCCGCCGCAGGATACCGTCATCGCGCCCGTGGCTCCCGGCATCGTTGAGCCGGCGTCCATAGCGTCGTGGGAACTGCTCCAGGAGGGAATTCCCGTGGCGCTGGAACCCCGCTACTGCACCGTGGCGCTGGACGGCGAACGTTCGCTGACGCTGACCCCCGAGGACACTGCGGAGATAGTGCTGGCCCGAAACGGCCCCCCGGTGGTGTTGGTCCAGCGCACCCTGCGCCGCGCCGCCCAACTCGGATTGTTCAACCTGCCCTGATGCTCTTCGGTTGGGAGCTCGCTGTCATCCTGGCGGCGTTGCTGCTGGGATCCTTCGTCTTCAGCGCCGTCGGTTTCGGCATGGCGTTGGCCATGGCCCCGATCCTCCTGCTGATACTGGCCCCGCGCCAGGTAGTGGTGCTGTCCAACGCGATGATCGTCGTGGCGACGGTGTTGATTCTGTTCCAGACGTGGCGGGCGTTTCGCTGGCGGCAGTCGTGGCTGTTCATCGTATCCGGCCTGCCGCCGGTGCCCCTGGGGGTGCTGCTGCTGAGCGTCGCCGCGCCCACCGCGCTCCGACTATCCATCGTGAGCCTGATCCTGGTGATCGCCTTGCTTACCCTGTTCAACGTGCAGATTCCCGCCGCCCGCACCCGGTGGGCCGCCATCGGCTTCGGCTTCACCACCACGCTGCTGACCACTACCCTGAGCATCGGCGGGCCGGTAGCCGGCATCTACGCCATTGAGCAGGACTGGCCCCGGGAGACCATGCGCGCCACCCTGGCGGTGTATTTCCTGGCGGCCGGCGTGCTGGGATTGGCGCTGTACTACGTGGTCGGGCTGATCCCCCAGGACGTGGAAATGGAGATGGCGGTAGGCATCCCGGTAGTCGTGATCGGTTCGACACTGGGCGGGTGGCTGGCCCGCCGCATGAGCCTGCGCATCTTTCGCTACGCCGTGCTTTTCGTCATCATTGGCGGCAGCGCGTCGCTGCTGATTCGGGAAACGGTGAGATTGATCTAGGGGCGGGTATGCGACCCGCCCCTGCCATCTGCTTCCGCAGCTGATGTCATTCTGCCGCTTACGACGATAGATCGTGAAAAGCGGCCAGCGCGGCCGTGATCCCGTCCCCAACCGCGGCGCCCAGCTGCCTCGTGGATTCCGCCCGCGCGTCGCCGCACACGTAGACCCTGGGGATGTTGGTCCTCATGTGCAGGTCGCCGTGGATGTGGCCCAGTTCGTCCATATCCAGCTGCTCTTTGAAGGCCTCGGTGTTGGGATGGAAGCCGACGTAGACGAAAGCGGCGGCGGTGGGATAGTCATATACCTCTTCAGTCTTCAGGTTCTTGACCCGGGCCGCTTCCAGCACGTCGTTGCCGACAAACTCCTCGACCACGTGGCTCCACAGCCATTTGTATTTCGGATTGGAGAAGGCACGATCCTGCAGCACCTTGGTGGCGCGAAGCTCGTCCCGGCGGTGGATGATCGTCACTGAGTTGCAGATGCCGGTCAGGTAGTAGCTCTCGTCCATGGCGGAGTCGCCGCCGCCGACAACAACCACGTCCTGCCCCCGGAAGAAGTTCCCGTCGCAGACCGCGCAATACGAAACGCCGCGTCCGCCGAACTCGTCCTCGCCGGGCACCCCCAGCTTGTTGTGCGAACCGCCGGTGGCGATTATCAGCGCCCGCGCCGTGAAGTCCCCCTCGGAAGTCCGCACGAGTTTCCGATCTTCGTACAGGTTTTCCACGCCCTCGACCTCGGCAAACTCCATCTTGGCTCCGAAGCGCTCGGCCTGGTTGTACATCTCATCCGCCAGCGCCATCCCCTTCACGCCATCCCGGAAGCCGGGATAGTTCTCGATATCGTCGGTGATCAGCAACTGCCCGCCCGGCCCGATGCTTTCAATCATCAGCGTGCTGAGCATCGCGCGGGTCGAGTAGAGCCCGGCCGAAAGGCCGGCGGCCCCGGCGCCGAGGATCACAACGTCGTAGTCGTTGGACATCTGGGGAATACCTCCTTCACCTGTTGGATCCGTTGCCGGCTGCTTGCGCCGGGTTGGCGCGATGGCGTCGGCGCTCCGGCGTAGGGTTCACACGGTTGGCGCGATGCGATAATGAAATTCTGACGTACTCCACGGAACGCCGCATGCCCTCTCGCAACGGCACTTGCGGCCTCCATCCCAATTCTTCCGCCGCGCGCGTGGAGTCCAAAGCGATGCGGAGCACATCCCCGGTGCGTCGGGGTCGATAGTCCGGCTCCTCGTCGAATTCGGTTATTTCCTGGAGCATCTCGTAGATTCGCGCTACGCTCACTGGCTGCCCGGTGCCGATGTTGTAAGTCCTGCCATGTCCCCGGTTGATGGCCGCCAGGTTGGCCTGAACCACGTCCAGCACGTAGACGAAATCGCGTTCCTGGAGGCCGTCACCGAAGATCTGCGGCCGACGCCCGTTCAGCATCATCCCGGTGAAGATTGCAACGACGCCAGCCTCGCCATCGGGATTTTGCCCCGGCCCATAAACGTTGGCGAGCCGGAGGATCGTGTAATCCAAGCCGTAGGTCCTGCTGAAAAGCTCCAGATACTGCTCGCCGACGTACTTGGACAGGGCATAAGGAGTCAGCGGGTTAACCGGCGTATCCTCGTCGCAGGGTATCGTCTCCGGGTCGCCGTAGATCGCGCCGCCGGTGGACGAAAATATGAACTTCTCCACCCCTTCCGCAGCCGCGGCTGCAATCAGCCGGATCGTGCCCATCACGTTGGCGTCGGCATCGGCCACCGGATCAATGGCCGACTGGCGGACGCTGCTCTGGGCCGCCAGGTGAAACACAATCTCCGGTCGTTCCCGCTGGATGATTTGATTCAGCCGCACGTCGTTCAGGTCGGCGTGGTAAAAAGTCGTCCCGTGGCTTACGTTGCGCAACTGGCCGCTGCTGAGGTTGTCCACCACCGCCACGTCATAGCCGCTATCCAGCAGCCCGTCCACCAAGTGCGAACCGATAAATCCGGCCCCGCCGGTAACTAGCGCTTTGGTCCGTCGTGTCAACTTGTTGCGTCCGTTGCGTTCGATCATCCTGATCGCAAATCCTCTGCTATCGTAATTCAAACCGCAGTGACCGGCAACTGACACCGCCGTGTAGCCAGGGCCAATCTCGCCTTGACACCCTCCGCCGATCCAACCTATAATCAGAATATATGTTCGCCCTAGCCGACATCATCGCCCAGGAAACCCAGGATGGCCGGCTCATCGTCCGCTTCCTCATCTCCACCATGCACGGCGAACTCCCCGACTCCCAACCTTGCCACCGTCTCGACGCCGCCCGGCTCCTCGTCAAACTCGGCTTCGAACCCGCCAAGGCTGTCATCGACCAATCTGCACCGCGGCGCTCCCCTCAACCCCATCCGCGCTCCCAGCCGCCGGCCGAATCAGAACCCGACAACTCGGCGCACCGCATCCGTTCTGCCTTCGCCGAAATCGTCCGCGAGGAAACCGACCACGGCCGCGCTGCCGTCCGCTTCCTCGTCGACGCCATGCAGGGCCAACTCCCCGACTTCAAACCCTGTCACCGCCTCTCCGCGGCGAAGGAACTCCTCCGCCTCGGCTTCAACCACGATCCCGAAGATCCGGGCCAGGACGCCGGGGAAGCAACCCCGGCCGAGCCCGAACCTGATCCCGCTGAGATCGAGGCCCGCCGCCGTCTTGCCGAGGACATCGAATTCAGCCGGCACGGCCCCGTGTACTACGCCAGCTATTCCTACCCCTGTCTTTGCGAAGACCGCCGCCACGACTGCAACGGCAATCCCCTCAGCGACCAGGAACTCGAAAAAGCCGCCCGAAAGTCCCCCGCCAAACCTCTCTTTATCCACGATCTTGCTGAAATGGACACCTTCACCGCCCGTTACGCCGATTACCTGGCGCGCCATAACGCCGAAAACCCTGATAACCCCATCGACTTCAATCTAATCCAACCCAACCTCATGCCCGATCATCTCCTTCACCGCGCCCGTGGCCCCTAGCCGCGGTATGATCAACCCCTGGAACCCAGGTGCGCCGCCCCCGGTTGTGGTTTAATGCGCAGCCAAAGGGAGGTGCCTCATGGCCAAGAAAAAGGGTTCCGCTCTGTTGATCGTCTTCACCGACGTCGACATTGAGAACGACGCCGAATTTAATGCCTGGTACAACGAAGAACACGTACCGGAACGCCTCAGCGCTCCCGGGTTCCTGGACGCCGCCCGCTACGAAGCCTTGCGCGGCGGGCCGCGATACCTGGCGGTCTACGAGTTAGAGTCCGTCGATGCCCTGCAAACCGACGAATACCTGCGCATGAGCCAGAACCCGACGGAGTGGACCAGGCGCATGTCGCCCAACGTGGTCGGCCGAGGCACCGTGCGCCTCGCCTGCACTCAGATCTATCCCGAGGAAAGCGACCCGCACACCTTGGGCAGAGGCATGGCCCCCGCCTTGCAGATCGGACGCATGGACGTGCCGGCCGACATCGAAGCCAAGTACAACGAGTACTACGACACGGTGCGCACGCCGGCCAACTTGCAGATTCCCGGTTGCCTCCACGTCCGCCGGTACCACGCTGTGGAAGGCGCTCCCAAGTACCTGACGATGTACGAGTTCGAGCACGAAAAGGTGCCGGAAACCCTGGCCTGGGAGAACCAGCGCCGCCAGGACACCATGCACGAGTACATCGGCGGCTCCTACGGCCATGCCCCCGGCTCTCCGGGAGTGTACCGTCGCGTCCAGCCGCCCCGCGCCTTTTGACCCACAAAACGATTGCGCCGGCCTGCATGTTAGAATGGCGCATCCAGCGACCTTGATTTTCCCATCGCCATTTGAGGAGGCAATTGATGAGTGCACCCGCCCGCATGAAATTTGGCGTGTTTATGGCTCCGTTCCACCGGGTCGGCGAGAATCCGACGCTGGCCCTAGAGCGTGACCTCGAGCTCCTCCAGTGGCTGGATCACCTGGGCTACGACGAAGCCTGGATCGGCGAGCACCACAGCGCCGGGTGGGAGACCATCGCCTCGCCGGAAGTGTTCATGGCCACCGCCGCCGAGCGCACCCGCAACCTGCGCCTGGGCACCGGCGTGGTCAGCCTCCCCTATCACCATCCCTACATGGTCGCCAACCGCATGGTCCTCCTGGACCACCTCACCCGCGGGCGCGTGATGCTGGGCGTTGGGCCCGGCGCCCTGGCCTCCGACGCCTACATGTTCGGCATCGATCCGGCGCGGCAGCGCGAGATGATGGACGAGTCCCTGGGCGCGATCAAACGCCTGATGGACAGCGATGAGCCCTACACCTACGAAAGCGACTGGTTCGAGCTGCATGACGCCCATCTGCAATTGCGCCCGTACCAGCAGCCCTTCCCTCTGGTCGTTGCGTCGGTCCAGTCACCGGCCGGCGTGACCACGGCGGGCAAGTACGGCGCCGGTGTCATCTCCCTCAGTGTCCCCCGCGACATGGTGCGTTCCACCAGCCTCAAAGACCAGTGGGCCATCGCGGAGGAAACCGCCGCCGAGCACGGCCAAACCGTCAAGCGCGAAGAATGGCGCCTGTCCGTGGGCGTCCACCTGGCCGAATCCAAAAAGCAGGCCCAGGAGGACATCCGCGAAGGCTCCGCTCGCGTCGTCACCGAATACTTCGGCAATACCCTCGGCCATGAGGTCCCGGACGTGCCCCGAGACCAGATCGTCGACTTCATGACCGACAACAAGCAGTGGATCGTCGGGACTCCAGACGACTGCATCCAGCGCATCAACGAGCTCCAGGAACTGTCTGGAGGTTTCGGCGGACTGCTGGTCCGGGTGGAGGACTGGGCCCCCCGCGACAAGCTCCATCGTTCCTACGAGCTGCTGGCCCGGTACGTCATGCCCCAATTCCAGGGCAGCCTGTCCGGCATCCAGACTTCCCAGCAGTGGGCGTCGAACCTCCGCGAAACGCTCCAGGTCAACCGACGCGCCGGACTCGACCGCGCCACTCAGGCTTACGAGGAGAGCCGCCAGCGCAGTTGATTGTGTGTCTGCGGCATTGCAAGACCGTGCGGGGGTGGCCAGTTGGGTCGCCCCTGCTGTTTTCGGACCGTGAACTCCCAAGGCCCCACTGCCGCCGCGCCAAGACGATTGCAAAGTGGTTGCCGACGGAAATCGTCTGAATCAGGATTTACCGGATTAGAGGATTTTCTGGATTAGGCGCTCTTTTCCAGAGGGCGGTTCCAATCCTGGCAATCCCGTAATCTTGAAAATCCTGATTCAGACAATTGCCTGGCCGCCTCGCGTATCAATATGACGACCTAATCCGACGCCGGGTTATAATGGGTCAAAGATAGAGGCCCATGGAGCAGAGGTAGATGTTATGCGCAAGACCAAGATTATCGCCACCATAGGCCCAGCATCCCGGTCCCCGGAAATCCTGGACCGCCTCGTCGCCGCCGGTATGGACGTCGCCCGCCTCAATTTCTCCCACGGTACGCTGGAAGAACATGCTGAAGTCATCGCGAACGTGCGGGCAGCGTCCGAAAAACACAACCGGCCCGTGGCCGTCCTTCAGGACCTGGGTGGCAACAAGTTCCGACTGGGCAACATGGCCGAGCCGGCGCAGCTTAACTTTGGCGACGAAGTTTCCATCATCAACGAGCCGACCTCCGTTTCTCCGTTCCTCCTTCCTTTTCCGGAACCTGACATCCTGCGCAGTATGCGCCCCGGCAACCTGGTTTATATCTCCGACGGAACCGTATGTCTGGAAGTCCAGGAAGTAACCCCCGATCTGGAAGTAAAGACCCACGTCCGCAACGGGGGCAATCTCTCGTCGTACAAAGGTGTCAACCTCCCCGACGTGCCCATCGACATGCCGGTTATCACCGAAAGCGACAAGGTTGCACTGCAATTCGGAGTGGATCAGGATGTGGATTGGGTCGCGCTTTCCTTCGTGCGCACGGGCGAAGACGTCCGGTATGCCCGGGCCTATCTCAACCAACTTGGAAGTCGCGCCCCGGTGATGGCCAAGCTCGAACGGCGCGAGTGCATCGCCAACTTGGACGATATTCTGGACGCAGTTGACGGCATCATGGTGGCGCGCGGCGACCTCGGCGTGGAGATGCCCATGGAGGAGGTACCCGTTATCCAGAAAGACATGGTGACCAGGGCCAACCGGGCCGGGCGCATCTCCTCAGTGGCTACCCAGATGCTGCGGTCAATGGTCAACTCGCCCACTCCAACGCGGGCCGAGGTGTCCGACATCGCCAACGCCGTGCTGGACGGTTGCGACTCCATCCTGCTGTCCGACGAGATCGCGGTGGGCTCGTATCCGGTCGAGGCGGTGCGCATCGCCGACGCTGCGATTGTCCAGGCCGAGAAGATGTACCACTACTACTCGGAGTTCCCGCAGCGGGACCAGACCCAGTCCGTGACGTGGGGCGCGACCCAGTTGGCAAAGTCGCTCAACGCCAAGCCCATCGTGATCACGAGCACCGGCCGCGCCGCCTACGAGATATCCCGCTTTCGGCCGGAGAACGACATCATCGTGTTCTCCCACGACGTGGCCGTGCAGCGCCGCGTGTGCATGGCTTGGGGACTCAACCCCAAGGGAGTCATCCCGGCGGAACCGGATGTTGCCAAGCTGGTCACGCTTTTGGTAGACGCGGCCATGGCCACGGGGATGGTTTCGGAGCGGGACGTGGTAACCCTCGTCCACGGGTTCATGACCGGCGTTACCGGCACGACCAATACCATCCAGGTCCTGAACATCCAGGAATACCTCGACCACATCGGCCGCAACGCAGTGTCTTCCGCAGCGCCCGACGCAGTCTGACGCATCCAGGAGCCATCGGCATGACTGAACAGGAGTACGCTGAATGCGCCCGCAAGTTCCTGGCCGATTCCGACCGGGAATTTGCCGCCGGCGAGCGGCAGCAGGCATCGGAGAAACTATACGGCGCGGCCAACGAGGCGCTGACAGCCATCGCTGTCCGGCGCGGCTGGAAACATCGCACCCACCGGGATATGAAAAACGTCAGCCAACGTTTGGCGGATGAATACGCCGAACCTCTCTTCTTTGGAGGTTTTGGGATTGCAGAGAAGTTCCACAAAAACTTCTTCCATGATGAGATGGAAGATTACGAAATCATGGCTGATCGCCCTTACGTCCACCAATTCGTTCATCGGGTTCTGGAATTGATCGAGCAATAATGCTAAAGGGCAGGTTCTCAAACCCGCCCCTCAACATACATGGCGATAGCCGCCGGCTTTACTCGACGGCGGTTGAACGGGGCAGGTGGCTGGTTCCCGCCGACAGGTACTGATCCACGCCACGCGCAACGTCCCGACCTTCAGCAATGGCCCACACGACCAGCGACTGCCCGCGAACCATGTCGCCGCCGGCGAACACGCCGGGGATCGAGGTCATCTTGTTTTCATCGACCTTGACGTTGCCCCTGCCGTCCAGATCTACCCCCAGTTGGTCCAGCATCCCCCCGTGTTCGGGATGGAGGAAACCCATCGCCAGGAGCACTAGGTCTGCGTCCACGCTGAATTCGCTGTCCGGCACTTCCGCCATCTGAAAACGACCGTTCTCGCCCCGGGTCCAATCGACCCGGACGGCGTGCAGTTGGTTGACCTGGCCGTTCTCGCCGGAAAGAAACTTGGTGAGGATGTTGTAATCCCGCACACCGCCTTCTTCATGGGCGCCGGAGGTTCGGAGTATCATCGGCCAACGGGGCCATGGGTTGTCGTCCGGGCGATCCTCGGGAGGTTCCGGCAGCAGCTCAAACTGGTGGACGATCTCGGCGCCCTGCCGGTGCGCGGTGCCCAGGCAGTCGGCACCCGTGTCGCCGCCGCCCAGGATGATGACCCGCTTGCCCTCGGCAGAGATTTGGCCTTCTATGGTCTCCCCGGCCAATACCCGGTTTTGCTGGGGCAGATACTCCATGGCGAAGTGCACGCCATCCAATTCCCGCCCGGGAACGTCCAGATCCCTGGCCTGGGTGGAACCGCCGGTCAGGCACACCGCGTCGTATTCTTCCAGGAGCTGCTGAGCGGGATAGTTCCCACCGACGTTTATCCCAGTCCGGAACTCAATCCCCTCGGCTTCCATCAGCTTGACCCGGCGCTGCACCACGGACTTCTCCAGCTTGAAGTCAGGAATGCCCAGCATCAGCAGGCCGCCGATGTAGTCCGCCCGTTCCAGCACAGTAACCTTATGGCCAGCTCGGTTCAACTGCTGGGCGGCGGCCAGTCCGGAAGGCCCGCTCCCCACCACGGCCACGGTTTTACCGGTGCGTACCTCAGGCGGCGCCGCTTTGATCCAGCCCTGCTCGTAGCCCCGGTCGCTGATCTCTTTTTCGATGTATTCGATGGTGACCGGATCGGCATTGATGCTGAGGACGCAGGATGCTTCGCAGGGAGCAGGACAGATCCTTCCCGTGAACTCCGGAAAGTTGTTAGTGCTGAGCAGGACTTCCAGCGCCCGTTCCCAGTTTCCCAGGTAAACCTGGTGGTTGAACTCCGGTATGACGTTTCCCAGCGGGCACCCCATGTGGCAGAAGGGCACCGCGCAGTCCATGCAGCGCCCGCCCTGCTCAGTGGCCTGCTGGTCGGACCAGCGGTGGTAATACTCGCGGTAATCGCCGACCCTTATTGACGGCGCACGCCGCTCCGGCGGGGTCCGCCCGAATTCCATGAATCCCGTGACTTTACCCATTGGGCACCGCCGCCAACTCAGCCTCCGCTCGCTGGGCGCGCTCCACGAGCACGCGGCGGTAATCCCGTGGCATGACCTTGCGGAACTCGCCGATGCTCGCGTTCCAGTTGTCCAGGATCCGCTGCGCCGGCCCGCTTCCGGTCCGCTCCAGGTGCTCGACCAACATACTGTGCAGCAGGTCGATGTCTTCCTGCTCAACCAAGTTTTCCAGGTCGGCCATCCCGTCGTTGAACCGGATGTGGAAATCACCGGCGGGGTCGTGGACGAAGGCGATGCCTCCGCTCATGCCGGCGGCGAAGTTCCGGCCGGCGCTGCCGATCACGGCAACTGCGCCTCCGGTCATGTACTCGCACCCGTGGTCGCCCACGCCTTCAACGACGGCTCTGGCTCCACTGTTGCGGACGGCAAAACGCTCTCCTGCGCGCCCGCGGATGAACACGTCGCCGCCCGTGGCTCCGTAAAGCGCCACGTTGCCGATGATGATGTTGTCCTCCGGCACGAACCCGGAACCGTTCGGCGGTACAATAACCAAGCGTCCGCCTCCAATGCCCTTGCCCATGTAGTCGTTGGTGTCACCGGCCAGCCGGATCGACACCCCGGGGGCCAGGAAAGCGCCGAAGCTCTGGCCGCCGGATCCTTCCAGTTCGATGTCGATAGTTCCGTCGGGTAGCCCTTCTTCACCATACTTGCGGGCAACCCGTCCGCTGAGCATGGCCCCAACGGTGCGGTTCGAATTGCTGACCGGCAGGTTAATATTCACCGGCGTGCCGTGGTCGATGGCCGGCTGGGCCTGTGCGATCAATTGGTGATCTAAAGCCCGTTCCAGTCCGTGGTCCTGGTCGATGCAGCAGTAGGTCTGGACGCGCTGGGCTCGCGGCGGAACGGTCAGCAGCTTGGCCAAGTCGATGCCGGAGGCTTTCCAGTGGTCCACCGCCTTGCGGGTTTCGAGCTTGTCAACCCGGCCGACCATTTCGGCCACGGTGCGGAAGCCAAGCTTTGCCATGAGTTCCCGTAACTCTTCAGCCACAAAGTAGAAGTAGTTGACCAGGTGGCCCGGCTGCCCGGCAAATCGCTTGCGCAACTCCGGGTCCTGCGTGGCAATACCCACGGAGCAGGTGTTGAGGTGGCACTTGCGCAGCATGATGCAGCCGTTGACGATCAGCGCGGCCGTGGCCATGCCGAACTCTTCCGCGCCCAGCAGGGCGGCGATTGCAACGTCGCGGCCGGTTTTCAGCTGCCCGTCGGTCTGGACCACGATGCGGCTGCGCAGGTCGTTGGCCACCAGCACCTGCTGGGTTTCGGCCACCCCCAATTCCCAAGGCAAACCCGCGTGCTTGATGGACGATTCCGGTGAGGCGCCCGTGCCCCCGTCGTGGCCGCTGATGAGCACCACGTCGCCGTGTCCCTTCGATACGCCCGCGGCGATGGTGCCCACGCCCACTTCAGACACCAGTTTAACGTGGATGCGCGCTTCGGGGTTGATGTTCTTTAAATCGTGGATCAGTTGGGCGAGGTCTTCGATGGAATAGATGTCGTGGTGGGGTGGCGGGGAAATCAACTCGACGCCGGGCGTCGTGTGCCGCACCCAGCCGATGTATTCGTCCACCTTGTGGCCGGGCAGCTGGCCGCCCTCGCCCGGCTTCGAACCCTGGGCCATTTTGATCTGGAGATCGGTGGCGTTCACCAAGTAATTCGGCGTAACGCCGAAACGACCTGACGCCACCTGCTTGATGGCGCTGGAACGGTCGTCACCATTGTCGTCCAGGGTATAGCGATGGTAGTCCTCCCCACCTTCGCCCGTGTTGCTGCGCGCCCCCAATTGGTTCATGGCGATCGCCATGGTTTCGTGGGCTTCCCGGCTGATGGAACCCAGCGAGATGGCGCCGGTGGCAAACCGTTTGACGATCTCCACCGCCGGTTCGACTTCATCGAGGTCGACAGGTTGGAGGTCTCTGAACTCAAAAAGACCCCGCAGCGTGGCCATGCGCCGGCTTTGGTCATTCACTTCTTGGGCGAATTCGCGGTAAGCCCGTGGATCGTTGGCGCGGGTAGCGTATTGTAGCTTGGCGATGGCTTCGGGGTTCCATTGGTGGAACTCGCCGTGGCGCCTCCACTGGTACTGGCCGCCCATGTCCAGTTCCTGCATCCCCGGCACGAACGGATCGTCAAACGCTGACCGGTGCCGTTGCAGCGTTTCCTCCTCCACCAGGCCCAGGCCGATTCCCTGGATGCGCGAAGGCGTGCGGGTGAAATAACGGTCCACCAGCTCGTCGTTCAGGCCGATGGCTTCAAATATCTGGGCTCCCCGGTACGATTGCACGGTGGAAATGCCCATCTTGGACATCACCTTGAGGATGCCTTTCTCATTGGCCTTGATGAAGTTGTAGACGGCGTAGTCCGGCTTGGTGCCGTTCAACTCGCCCCGTTCGGCCAGGTCGCGCACCGATTCCAACGCCAAGTACGGGTTGATGCCACCCGCGCCGTAGCCAATGAGCAGGCAGAAGTGCTGAACTTCCCTCGGCTCTCCAGACTCAACGATCAGGCCGACCTGGGTGCGCGTTCCCGTGCGCGTCAGGTGATGGTGAACCGCGCTGGTCGCCAGCAGGCTGGGAATGGGCGCGTGGGTCGAGTCCACGCCGCGGTCGGACAGGATGATTATGTTCTTACCCTGCGCTATGGCTTCGGAGGCGGCATCGCAAAGGTTGTCGAGAGCAGACTGCAACGATCCCATCCGGGCATCGAACAAGGTGGACAAGGTTGCTGACGACAGCCCCGGCAGGTCCAGCGCCCGGACTTGGGCCAGTTGCTCATCCGTCAGGAGCGGCGACTTGAGCCTCAGCTGCCGGCAGTGCTGCGGAGACTCGTCAAACAGGTTCTGCTCGCTGCCGACGAACGCTTCCAGGGAAGTGACCAACTCCTCCCTGATGGCGTCCAATGGCGGGTTGGAGACCTGGGCGAACAGCTGCTTGAAGTAATCAAACAGCGGGCGGTTTTGGTCAGACAAAACCGCCAGCGACGCATCGTTGCCCATGGAACCGATGGCTTCGTAGCCTGCCGCCGCCATGGGCGTAGTCAGCATCCGCAGCTCTTCGATGGTGTAACCGAAGGAACGCTGCTGCTGGCGGAGGTTGCTGCCGCCGGCCGGCGGCAGCGGCTGCGCGTCGGGCAGGTCATCCAGTTCAACCTTGTTTTCTTTCAGCCACTCGCCGTAGGGCTGGCGGCTGGCCAGGGTGTGCTTAAGTTCCTCGTCGCCAATGATCCTGCCCTCGTCGAAACTGACCAGGAACATGCGGCCCGGCTGCAAACGGCCTTTTTCCTTGATGCTCTCCGGCGGCAGGTTCAGCACGCCGGTCTCCGAGGCCATGACCAGCTTGTCGTCGTGGGTAACCGTGTAGCGGAAGGGACGCAGACCGTTGCGGTCCAAAACAGCGCAGACATCCTTGCCGTCGGTGGCCAGCATCATGGCTGGACCATCCCATGGCTCCATCATGCAGGAGTGGAACTCGTAGAAATCCTTTTTCTCCTGGGGCATGGTCTCATGCTGGTCCCAGGCTTCCGGGATCATCATCAGCATGGCGTGGGCCAACTCGCGGCCCGTCATCACCAGCAGTTCCAGCGCGTTGTCGAAACTGGCGGTATCACTCGCCATCGGGTCGCAGATCGGCGCCAACTTGTGGATGTCGTCGCCGTACAACGGGGAGCTGAACTGGTACTCTCGGGCGTGCATCCAGTTGATGTTGCCGCGCAGCGTGTTGATCTCACCGTTATGCGCCAGATAGCGATACGGATGGGCCAGCTTCCAGTGTCCCAGCGTGTTGGTGCTGAACCGGGAGTGGACCAGCGCGAAAGCCGACACCATCGTTTCGTCGTTCAGGTCGGCATAAAAATTGGGCAGCTGGTACGAAACCAGCAGGCCCTTGTACACCACGGTATTCGCGCTGAGACTGCAGATGTAATAGAAGTCCGCATCATCCTCGCCAATGCCGGTGGCATGGAGATTGTTGGTGATGGACTTCCGGACGACGTAGAGCTTGCGTTCCAGGGCCGCCCGGTCCGGGGTCTGAGCGGTACCTTTCCCAACGAAGAACTGCCGAATGGTGGGACAAACCGCCCTGGCGTCCCGTCCGATAGCGCTCAGGTCAACCGGAACGTCACGCCACCCCAGAAGCGTCAAGCCTTCATCCGCCACCACTTTCTCGATGTGCGCCACGCAGGCGGCTAGAGGCGCAGGATCCTGGGGCAGGAAGACCATGCCCACGCCGTACTCTCCTTCCGATGGAAGGGTTATCCCGATTTGGGCGGTAACCTTGCGGAAAAAGGCGTCCGGCATTTGAACCAGGATGCCAGCTCCGTCCCCGGTGTCAGGGTCGGAGCCCGAGGCTCCCCGGTGCCCCAGGTTGTTCAGGACTTCCAGCGATTCGATGATTATGGAGTGGGTCTTTTCGCCCTTAATATTGGCAACCATGCCGACGCCGCAGGCGTCGTGTTCCTGCTCGGGGGCGTATAATCCGGACTGGGCCAGTTCTTTGAGCGAATTCATGGCTGCACCGTGCGGTCGCTGGGACAATGAAAAAGCCGCCAGCTATGCCGAAAGCCGCTCCCAATCGAACGGGCCGGGACGTCCGCGCCGCTGGCATAATGAGTTTGTGTAATATATCACAATTGACAGGGATTGCAAGGCAAACCACCGCCGGCCTATACTCCCGCCACCGCCCAGCGAGCGGTTCCCAAAATTCGGAAAGCAACTTGTGAAAGCCGACAAATGACCAGCGCCACCGACACTTCGACCCCCGCCGACGTTGCCCGTTTAGCCGTTGACGTGGCCGCCGACAAGCTGGCCTCCGACATCGTTATGCTCGACCTTCGGGAGTTGACGGTGTTCGCGGACTACTTCGTGGTGATGACCGCCGATTCGGTACGGCAGATTGAGGCCCTAGAGGAAGATTTGTCCGAGGCCATGAAGGACGCCAGCGTGCCGCGCCACCATCGGGAAGGAACCCCGGCGTCGGGTTGGGTGCTGCTGGACTTTGCCGACGTGGTGATCCACATCTTTGGCCCGGAGGAGCGCGAGTTCTTCGGGTTGGAACGGCTCTGGAGTCGGGCCCCGCAGGTAGTCAGGATTCTATAATCCACTTGTCCGTGCTGCGCGTATAGTCCAGAGCGTCGCCGGACCCAAAGAACAGGCCGATTTCACGTTCCGCAGATTCCGGCCCATCGGAGCCGTGAACGATGTTCCGGCCGATGTCGATCCCGAAATCGCCCCGTATCGTGCCGGGGGCTGCCTCGCCGGGATTGGTCGATCCCATGGTCTGTCGTGCCAGAGCCACCGCGTTGTTCGCCTCCCAGATCATGGCAACGATGGGCCCGGAAGTGATGAACGAGACCAGCGACGAAAAGAAGGGCCGATCAACGTGCTCGGCGTAGTGCCGCCCGGCCAGATCCTCATCCACCTGCATCAGGCGAATTGCGACCAGTTTCAGCCCTCGGCGTTCCAGCCGGGAAATCACTTCCCCGACGAGACCGCGCTGTACCCCGTCAGGCTTGATGGCGACGAAAGTTCGTTCCATGGGATTGCAGGCTCCTGTTTAGTTTTGCATGGATGGACATGATAGACGGGATTGGATGGTTATCTTGATGCGGGTCTGCCTTGGCGCACCCGGTCCCGTTGCCGGGGCGCGCCAATGGTGGGCATCCGCAGGTAATACGGCTGCAAAGTAGCCAAGTCGTCAGATTGACCGTCCTTCAAACGGCGGGCGGCCAGTTCCGCCAGCGCCCAGAGACGGTCAGCCGGCGTCCAGGGCATTACGGCATAGCCGTGCCTGTCACCGACCAACGCTTTAATCTCATCTCGGCGTGTCCATGCCGCTTCGCCACAGTAGAGCGCGGCCCATGGATCGCCGGCGTCCTCGGACAGTAATTCCGCCGGCGGGCCAATGCGGTCATCGCGCAGCCGTTCAGCGTCATTGCCGAATACCCCGGCGGCGACCTCGTTGCGGCCGGCGTCCAGCCAGGCTATGGGAATTTCCCCATCAGGCCACTGCGGATGTACCGATAAGTCCGCATGAGGCCACGCTTCCAATAGCAAAGTGTCTTCGCCGATGATAGGGAATCCGCCGGCCATGGCCAGCCCCTTCGCGGCGCTGACGCCCACCCGAAGCGCGCTAAACGGTCCCGGCCCCAGGGCCACGGCCGCGCCGGTAAGTTCGGCCGCCCTCAGGCCTTGCGCCTGCAACAACTGGGCTACGGCCGGCATCAGCTGCGTCGTGTGGTTGGCCGTGGAGCGCCAAAGGCGGGCCTCCAGCACCAGGCCGTCGGCGTCCGCCAGGACCGCGCCGCCGTGGCGTGACGACGTGTCGATGGCGAGGAGCATTACCCCTGCCCTCCCGACAATCTTTCCAGCAGCGGCGCATATCGTTCGGGCGCATCGGAAATGGAAACCAGGTGTCGAGACGGTACCGAGCCGTCTGCATCGGGAATCACCTCGCACGCCACCGGGTTTCCTTCCGCGGCGTAGTCCAATTCAATCCACAAGGCGTCTTGCGGAAATATCTCCGCGGCTCGATCCGCCCATTCCACGATCAATACGTCCTCTCCGGTCGTGATTATGTCTTCCAGCCCCAGATCCCAAGCCTCCGCAGGATGGTCAATCCGGTATAGGTCGGCATGATGGATGGTGAGACGACCCTGATACCGGGTTACGAGGACGAAGGTGGGGCTGCGAGCATAGCCGGGCACGCCCAACCCGCTGGCTATCCCCTGGGTGAGGCAGGTCTTGCCGGCGCCCAGCGGCCCGGTCAGCAGATAGACATCGCCGGGAGCGGCCGTCTCGCCGATGGTTTTACCCACCTGGCGGGTCTCGTCGGCGGATTCGGTAAGGATTGTGATACTGGCGGGCATGGGCAAGTTGTGAATCTACAACCGGGGTCAGCCGAAATGGTCCCAACCCGCGCCGCCGCGAAGGCGGGGGTTGCCATCGGCGTCCAGTACGGTGACCATGCCGGGGTTGCCTTCGGTGATCTCGCCGATGACCTCGGCAGATGCGGGCAACTGGTCGATGGCAGCCTTCATCATCTCGGGCGGCGCGGTAAACAACAGGACATAGTCCTCGCCGCCGTACAGCGCCAGGTCGAGCCAGTCGTCGGGGAATGCGGACTTGAGCGCCGGGTCAGCCGGCACCTTGTCGGCCCAGAGAACAGCGGCTACACCGCTGGCGGCGCACAATTTTGCCAGATCGTCGGCCAACCCGTCGCTGACGTCCATGGCCGAACTCACGCCATTGGTGACCAGGGTCTGCCCTTCCGCCACATGCGGGCGCGGTCTGCGATGGATGGTCGCGAGTTGATCCGCATCGGGACCCGGCGTCCCCGCCGCGTCGAGCATCGCCCGCAGCCCTCCGGCCGACCCACCAACTGGTCCTGTGACCCCTATCAGGTGACCCGGCCTGGCCGCGGTTCGCACCATGGGTTTGCCGCTGGCAATGCCCGTCAGGGCCACGGTAATGAAGCCCACCGGTGACCTCACCATGTCGCCGCCGATGACCCTGGTTCCGAACTCCTGACAGATCTCGGTCATACCCGCATAGAGCTCCTTGATGTCGTCGACCAGGGTATCCGGAGGCAATCCCAAGGTAACCAGGCCAAAAGCGGGCGTTCCGCCCATGGCCGCCACGTCGCTGACGTTGGAAGCGATTGCCTTCCAGCCCAGATCCCGCCACGGCGTGGTCGCAGAAGTGAAATGGACGCCGTCCACCATGGTATCGGTGGTGTACAACTCGGTTACCTGATCCCTCACGAAAGTGACCGCGGCGGCGTCATCGCCGTTATCGACTACGGGCCGGCAGACGGCCGCGGGACCGCTCTCCTCGGGAGGTCTGGCCTCCCGAGTCCACTCCTGCACCAGGCTGATGAGGCCGAATTCGCCGAGCTGGGAGACGCGCATAGGTTGGCCGACTCATTTTTGCAGCATGAATGGTTCGATGTTGGCCTCGGAGATCCGGGCCAGGGCCGCCGCCGATTCGGCAAGAGTCTTGTTGAACACGCCGGTCACAATGGCCCGCACCACGGTGCGCCCGCGGACAAACCGGAACTCGCGCCCATCGATGATGGCGGTGGAACCTGAAAAGGTATAGTCCTTGCCCACGGCGTAATCTCCCAGCTGGGGCGCGTCGGCGTCGCTGACGGAAACTATGTTCACGCCCCGAACCGGCAACTGCAGATCCGCCACAATCTGGTCTATCTCATCGTTCAGTGCCCTCCGGTCATAGGCTTTGAGAGCGTCAACCTGGGCCCGGGCCTGATCGGGAGTTTCATACAGGCCGACCCAGGTGAGGGTGAAATAGGCGCGGCTGCCGGCCACGCTGTACACGTTGAGGAGGCCACCGGCCCAGGTAAAGCGCTTGTAGCCGGCGATGAAGCCGTCGTCCGCGACAGTGAACTCGCCCTCGCCTTCCACATCTTCATAGACACATTCGGAATCCGCTCCGCCAGTGCACACGCCGGCCAGCACCACCTCCTTGATAACTGGACTGTCTTCAGCGGTTTCAGTGGCCAGGCTCGCTACGTCGTCCAAGGAAGGCAGCAGGCCGGGCAAGTCCGACGCGGTCAGCGAGTCAATGGGAGCTGGGGTTGGGGTAGGCGCCGGCGTGGGCGTTGGGGTTCGGGTTGGCTCACCCGGGGCCAAGGTAGGCAGAGGAATGGGGGTTGGCGCTGGGGTGGGAGTGACCGTGGGCTCCGGCGTTGCGGTTGGGGCGGTGGTGGCCGTGGGTTCCGGCGTTGCGGTTGGGGCGGTGGTGGCCGTGGGAACGGGAGTAGCCGTAGGCGGAGTGGTGGCGGTGGGCGGCGTTTCGGTGGGCGCTGCGACCGTCGCCGGGGCAGCCTGGGTTACAGCGGCCGGCGGCGCCGGATCAGGAGAGCAAGCCAGCGCAAAGGCGGCGGCCAGCAGCAAAATGACGAGCGGCGTACGGAGTGTCGGAAGCATCGAGAAAACTCCAGGACGACGATTAGGATCGCCAAGCCAATATACAAGCGAAACGGGCCTTTTTTCAAAGGCCCGGATGCATTCTAGCTCGTTAGCGGCTGATTAGTGAAAGGAAGCAAGAAGTTTGCGAATTGTTCCGACGTTTTTGCCGGGGACAGCGGATTTTCTCAGGGAACCTGCTCTCTGGGCACGGGAGTCTATGGACTCGACCAGAAGACCCGAGTGGCAGGAACGTCCGCTGATTGACCTGGGAGTGGGTCGGTTAGCGCTTGTTAAGGCGTTCCCCGACTAAGGTCTCCCTATAAAGGAGGTGATCCAGCCGCACCTTCCGGTACAGCTACCTTGTTACGACTTCGTCCCAGTTACCGAACCCGACCTCGGCACCTGCCTCCCTTGCGGGTTAGCTCAGCGACTTCAATCGTTCTCGGCTTCCATGACGTGACGGGCGGTGTGTACAAGGCCCGGGAACGTATTCACCGCAGTATGCTGACCTGCGGTTACTAGCGATTCCGCGTTCATGCAGGCGGGTTTCAGCCTGCAATTCCAACTGGGGCCGGCTTTGGTGGGATTGGCTCCATCTCGCGATTTGGCAACCCATTGTACCGGCCATTGTAGCGTGTGTGTAGCCCTGGACATAAGGGCCATGATGACTTGACGTCGTCCCCACCTTCCTCCTCCTTGCGGGAGGCTGTCTCGCTAGAGAGAATAACTAGCGACGAGGGTTGCGCTCGTTGCGGGACTTAACCCAACACCTCACGGCACGAGCTGACGACAGCCATGCAGCACCTGTGAAGGCTCCCCGAGTTACCCCGAGGTCGTCACCCTTTCGGGTTTCTACTACCAACATGTCAAGCCCAGGTAAGGTTCTTCGCTTAGCATCGAATTAAACCACACGCTCCACCGCTTGTGCGGGCCCCCGTCAATTCCTTTGAGTTTTAGCCTTGCGGCCGTAGTCCCCAGGCGGGATACTTAACGCGTTAGCTACGGCACGGAGGGGGTCAATACCCCCCATACCTAGTATCCATCGTTTAGGGCGTGGACTACCTGGGTATCTAATCCAGTTTGCTCCCCACGCTCTCGCGCCTCAGCGTCAGATACAGCCCAGTAAGCCGCTTTCGCCACTGGTGTTCCTCCCGATATCTACGCATTCCACCGCTACACCGGGAATTCTGCTTACCTCTGCTGTCCTCTAGTCAAATAGTATCCCTTGACCTCTCCCAGTTGAGCCGGGAGCTTTCACAAGAGACTTATCCAACCGCCTACGCGCACTTTACGCCCAGTGATTCCGGGTAACGCTTGCCCCCTACGTATTACCGCGGCTGCTGGCACGTAGTTAGCCGGGGCTTATTCCCGAGGTACCGTCCTTTCTCTTCCCTCGGAAAAGGGGTTTACAACCCGAAGGCCTTCGTCCCCCACGCGACGTCGCTGGGTCAGGCTTTCGCCCATTGCCCAAGATTCCCTGCTGCTGCCTCCCGTAGGAGTGGGGGCCGTTCTCAGTCCCCCTCTGGCTGGTCATCCTCTCAGACCAGCTACCCGTCATCGGCTTGGTGAGCCATTACCTCACCAACCACCTGATAGGACGCGAGCTCCTCCTCCGGCGACCGAAGCCTTTCATCTGCACCCCAAGGGATGCAGGTCGTATGCGGGATTATCCTCAGTTTCCCGAGGTTATACCCCACCGGAGGGCAGATTACTCACGCGTTACTCAGCCGTCTGCCGCTTTATCATTGTGGCCGAAGCCACGATCACGCTCGACTTGCATGCATTAAGCGCGCCGCCAGCGTTCACCCTGAGCCAGGATCAAACTCTCTTAATGAGAACCTTACTTCCTTCCACTATTCAGCTGTTAAGGAGCCCTCGCCGCCGGTGGCTTGAAGCCTCTACGGCTGGTGAGTTCCGCAACTTTATCGGGTTTCGACCTCGTTGTCAATACCCGCAGAGCCCCACGCGCGCCCAGTTTGATCGGAACTTTCATTGCAAGCGCAGCGCGGCAACCTCGTTGGCGCAACGACGTGTCATCTGACAACGAGACCGCCGCGTCGCGCGATCCTCACACCATCAAACTGGACGCCATCAAACCGGATCTGCGTGAGTGGAGGGGATTTCGCTACTCCGATTCTGCGGGGCCGCTGACGTTGCTGTGATCGGTCGCCGCTACGGGCGGGTTGCTTCTCGCCGTGAGTAAGAACGCCGATACCGCCGCGATGATGGCGACCAGCAGGAGCGCACTCAGAACTTTTTGGTCTGGAACAGGTTGGTCATGGTTTCTCCGTAACAGACATGTGGATGCGTCAGACCTGGACGATCCTCCGCAATCGTGGATTCCTCTTGATGGGGTTCGTCCAGTTACGTCAAAGCATTCACCCCCTCGAATCGAACGGTGTCAGTCAAGCCGCGTCAGTTGGGCGCACGGTCCCTGTCGGTCCCACTGAGGTCATGCTGGACGACTGACAGCGATATGGTGAGGCTGTCCGTAATATCCGTCCTGGTGGCTTCGGCGGCGCCGCGCTCGGCTGCCTTCTCCAGTGAGGATAGTTTTTCACCGGAGGGCGGAGTCGCCATCTGGACGGTCACGACGATTTCAATGGCGTCGCTGTCGTAATAGGTCACCCCATCCTGCACACCGTCCTCCGCCATGACCGCGAGATGCGTTCCGACTACCGCTTCCTCAGCTTCCCGCTTGGTGAACCCCGGGTCTTTACCGGTTTGTAAGCTGACCGTAACGTGAGGGTTTTCGGACTGGAATTTGTCGATGGCATTCCGGGCGTTGCCGGAGATGGAACCTGAAAACTTGATCCAGGCCGATGACCCGCCGGTGATGGCAACATCAACGACGCTGTCGGGGTCGTCGTCCTCGATGGCCGTTACCATCCTTGAGAAGTCATCGCCCCAGGCATAACGCGCGATGGACTCATCGAGCGTGATGCCATCCTGGTTGGCGATGAATTGCAGGTCGTTCAATTCGGCGGGGCTGCTGATGCTGGGGTGTTGGCGCATCAGCGCAGCTACTTCATCGGGGGTCAACGTCGCCATGTTGTGGTGGCTTGCCACCGTTTCGCCGTCGCGGCCAGGGGCGGCCGCCATCGCCACGATTACGACCACCACCGCGATCACGCCCAGGATGCCGCCGTAGGCGAGCCACATGTACCAGCGGGTCCAACGGTTTTTTGATGAGTCGCGTTGTTCATTCTCGGTCATCATCGGGAAGCCTCCTACGGAGCCGCGAACCATACGAAAAGGCACCGCAGGTCCGAGCAAATTGGTCAGGCTGCCGTTCCATCAACGGGAAGGGTTCCAGCTGGCACCAGACCATCCACCGTCACTAACCTCGTCGACTACCCGGCACGCACAATGGACCCAACATACACCCCGGGGATCGACAGCCAATCATGTCTCACCAGATAAGCCGCGACGTGAGCGCCGGATCGTAACGAGGAGTACCCAGAAGGATTCTCCCCGCGCTGATGTCAGCCTCCGCTAACGTGACGCCCTGGCGTCCTCGTACAGTTGTCGCAACTGTTCGTCGTTCCAAATATCAAAAACGCGGCCGTGTGATAGCGAGATCCATGTGCGTAACTCCTTGTGCCATGTACCGGGTACACGTTGCCCGGTGCGACGAGTGCCGTGGTATCGACTGGCTGCCGGGCATCCTCCCATGGCAGGACAATATCGTCCCGCTCCAGTTGGGTTTCAGCCATCAAAAAAGCCCTGCCGTCAGACGACAGGGCTAGACAAGGGCGAGGTACGGGCAGCGTGAGATGCTACGCGGTTTCGAGCCAACGGTCGCAACAAGCGCAGTCGGGGCCGCGGCAGGCCGGCGACGGCAGACGTCGCCTCCTTCGCTCACCTCGGGCCTTCGGCAGCTTGATCCGCATGTGCCGCATATGGGCGTAGTCGTCGGCTTTCAGGTGGGCCAAGGCCGTAGCCAAGTATGCCAGCATCGACATCGCCGCGTGCAGTGACACCTTTCCGGTGTTCCCACCGGGCATCGGTGTCCTTGGATGGTATCTCTTCACCTGTCCTCCGGCTCTTGCGACCAGGTCGCGCCCAAGCCTCAACCTCGGTGCTCTCGATGACCAGCGAGTGGCCCAGCGGTGGTTTGTCGGCCGGGATCAGCCCTATCTCACGCAGGCGTTCGATCTCGTCTCCGCACTCGCGGAATACGTCTGCGACGATGACCTCGATTGCGTCCAGATGATCGGACAGTTTCTTCTTGAACCGGCTGTAGGCGCCCTCGCTGGGGGCGTGTTCGAGGCCGCAGAGGCGCAGCAGCCGCTCGTCGCTGCCCAGGCGGTTCAGGAAGCCGTTGGCATAACGCTCGTTGAGCACGAACTGCATGACGTAGGCCGCCAGCATTGCGACCGCAAGATACCCAGGGTTCCCGCTGTGCTGGCGCGGCGCGTCGAGTATTTCGACCAAGTTGACGGCACAAGAGAGCACTCCCCCAATCACGACTTCGAGGAAACCGAAGCCGCTTTTCGGCGGTTGCTTGTGATTGTGGGTATAACTAGAGGGGTTAGGAACGTTTTCAAGTAGGGAAACTGCTCATTTTGAGCAGGGCAGTACAATGACAAGACAGCCTTACTGAGCTGTCCCGGGGTGGGGTCGGGGCCCCAGGTACATCCCCATTTCTAGATGATTTTCGAGGACGCTACCTCAGGGTTCCAGTAGCGAATTTCCTCGGTGAGTGGGATCGTAGTATTGCGCAGGGCGAAGGTATTGGTATAATGGTAGCCCCTGTGGGCCTGTAGCTCAGGCGGTTAGAGCGCAGTCCTGATAAGACTGAGGTCGTTGGTTCGAGTCCATCCAGGCCCACCACCGTATCTGATACTGCGAACACCGCCGTTCAGGGCGATTTCAGCGGCGTCCGCTCCCCCTATTGGACTATCTTCCGGCGTAGGTATTGTGTAGATAATCGTCGCCCCGCCGGGCCGTACCAGCACCTCCTTCACGAATGACCGCACGAAGGCTTTGGTCTCGGTGAGTTCGCTGGTCCTGAGGAACGCGCTCATGTCGGCGGCAAAGGCAGCGATGACGTCGGCGCTGTCCAGCAACTCCCGCCTTTGCGACAGTACGGCCCGCGCTTCCTCGGCGGCAGCCTCCAGTTGCTCCCGTCGGTGGCGGTGTTCCAGGATGCGCTCCGAGGCGTCGGCCATGTCCAGATCGGTGGACTCCACGAAGTGCCAGATGCGGTCCAGTTTTCGCCTGACCTCCTCCAGCTCGGCCTCCACGGTCTCCAGGTTCTGCCGCTGCTCCCGGGCAACGCCGTCCATCTCCTCGTCCAGCAGCTTCACCAGGTCGCGGATGTTGCTCTCGGTGAGGATGTTCTCGCGGATGTTGGAGATGATGATGTCCTCGAAGTTCTTGGCATTCAGCCTGGGGGTATCGCAGGACCCGCTGCCCTGCTTGAGTATGGACTGGCAGACGTAGTAGGTGTACTTGCCGCTCTTGGCTTCGGCGGCGGTGAGGGCCTTGTTGCAGGTCTCGCACTTGGCGAGGCCGCTGAGCAGATAGGGACTGGCGGCGCGGCGGGGGTGGGTGATGGCCGGGGCGCGGGCTGCCAGCAGTTTCCTGACCCGCCGGAACTCCTCTCCGGTCACGATGGCGGGGAAGGCGTTCTCCACCCGCACCGGCTCCTGTCCGTCGCGGCTCTTCTGGCCCCAGACCAGGGCGCCCATGTAGGCTTCGTTGCAGAGGAGCTTGTGGACGGTGGTCTTGCGCCACTGCTTGCCGTTGGGGGAAGGGATACCCTCGGCGTTGAGGGCCTTGAGGATGTCCAGGGAGGTCCTGCCCTGGAGGGTGAGGTCGAAGATACGGCGGACCAAAGCGTCGTGGGGCGGGTTCAGTTCCAGACGGGGGCGCTTCTTGGCCCCGTCCTGGACGTAGTTGCGCCGGTAGCCGTAGGGGGCGCTGGCGTTCATCCAGAAGCCCCGGGAGGCGGCCTCGCGCATTCCCCGCTTTACTTCTTCGGCTAGATTTTCTGAGTAGAACTCGTCCACGGACTCGATGATGGCCTCCATGAGCTTGCCGGTGGGGGTGTCGTCGGCATGCTCGGTGATGGAGACCACCCGGATGCCCTTCCTGCGGAGCATGGACTTGAAAGCCACGGCGTGCTCGCGCTTGCGGGTGAATCTCGAAAACTTCCAGACCAGAATCTCGTTGAACGGGGATTCCGGCTTGGAGGCCTCGTCCAGCATCTTCCTGAACTGGGGCCGGTCGGCGATGCGTCCGCTCTCGGCCTCGTCGATGTACTCGCGGACCACCAGGTAGCCGTTCTTGTCGGCGTAGTCCCGCAAGGCCCTAAGCTGGGCGGCCACGGAGAGGTCCACATCCTGGCGGTCGCTGGAGACCCGGGCGTAGAGGGCCACGGGGGCCAGGTCGGCGTTCTTACTCATCGTTGTGTCCTCCTTGCTCATCTTCCTCTGACTGATTGGCTTGGCGGGAGCGCAGCCGTTCCAGGCGTTGCTCCCGGCGCAGTTCCCTGTCTTCCATGTAGAGCCGCAGGGCCTCGCGCACCAGTTCGCTCATGTCGCGGCCCTCCTCATCCTTCACCCGCTGCACCTGCTCGAACATCTCCGGGGGCAGGGAGAAAGTGATGGTCCTGGATTTCCGTTGTGGCGGCATGGCCTCTTTTTGTGCCTGTTGTGATATGCGTTTGTCTTACTATTATTATCGACCTTCCAGCCCGGTTCGTCAACGCTGAGCCAGGGCCGTGATGCGGCTGTTGCGGGTATCGGGCCGCCACCCCTGACTGCCCAGTTGCGGTTCCAGCGCAGCGCGGTACTCGCAGGGCACGGCCACCACCGTCACCTTGGCGAGGCGCCTCTTCCAAATTACGGGCGTGGCTACGGCGGCGATGCCGTCCGCCTCGGCGTACTGCGTCTCACCGCTCCGGGCAGCCAACTCCGCCAGGGATCCGGGCGGGACGGCCCGGTCCTTGTGGGGCATCCCGCCCCGCCAACCGCCTATGAGCCGGGAACGCCGCGGCCGGAAGCCCTCAGTCCGCCTGACCACCTTGGCCCGCAGCCGGGCCAGGTCGTCCCCGGCGGGCCACAGCGCCGGGTCGCCTTTTTCGGAATGCCCGTACAGGACCACCAGCAGGGGCGGGCGCTTCACCACCTCGGCCAGCCGCAGGGCCGCCGATGCGTAGGAGGCGCCGAACCGGTCGTGCAGGGCCGCCACGTCCAGCCCGCAATCCTCGGCGCAGGGGGCAAAGATGTCCGGCTGCATCAATACCGACACCGCGAAGCGTTCCGCATGCAGACACACCAGGGGGTCCGGATCACTGCCGGAGTCCTTCACGCCCATGTGCTCCAGGATGATCTCGTAGATTTCGTGGGCCAGGGTCTGGGCCTTGGAACCCTCCCACAGGTCGTCCCGGTAGTAGATGTGGTATTCGCCGCCGGGCTGGCCGATGTGGGCGCCCTTCAGCCCGTCCATCTGCTTCCCCTCCAGCACCGTGCCCAACCCGGTCCTACTTGCCAGGTCGGTCAGTTCGTCCAGGGTGGGAATGTCCGATACTCCGAACCAACTCACGAAGCGGGCGCCGACGGTCTCCGGGTCCAGGCGGATGCCCTGTTCGTGGTCCTCCAGCAGGTCGCGGCAGAAGCCGCCCAGGGTCTCACTCATTCCAACAGCCTCTTGCCGGTGAACTTCTCGTACATCTCCACGATGAACCGCTTGGCGTTGACCGTCATGGGGCCGTCGGGCCGGGTGCCGACGCGGAAGGCCGGGTCGTCCAGCACGAAGCGGTAGGCCCGCTCCACGTCCATGGCCTGGTCGCTGAAGGGGTCGGGCTGGGCGCCGTGGCCGGCCCGTTTGATCAGTTGGTCGGGGTCCACGCGGTACAGTTCGGCCAGCTTGCGCAGCAGGCTGGCGCCGGGCACGCGATCCCCCCGCTCGATCTGGGACAGGTAGGAGGCCGACACTCCGGTGCGGCGGGTGACCTCCCGCAGGCTGACCCGGCCCCGCAGCCGCTTCAGCAGGGAGCCGAAGTCCTCGGCGCCCGCCGTCTCCATCTCGTCAATCCCTTCCGGCTGGCCGGTCGGCTGTTGGTCAACGTCGCCCATGATGGTCTCCTCCTTCCCGGTCGGCGGCGCGTCGATGGAACAACGCTTAGGTTTTTGTTGAAGTATTGTTACATAAAAGCGAACACTTGGTCAATAAAAGGCAACACTTGCTGGTTTTCTATTGCCTATGCTGCAAGTGTATTGCTACACTCCATCATATAGAACGGATGGTCTCATGCGTTCTGCCGAGTATACAACACCGCCGCTTGCCCGGCCAACCCCCAGGGGCCGGTCCGGGTAACGCCAGGGGAGGCCATTGAGCAAGAAACGCAGGCTCACCGGGGAACAGGAGGACGCACGCATCCAAGGCCTGCGCCTCTTGGCCCGCATCATCGCCCGCCACTACCTGGAACACCCCGAGCTCTACCCCGCCCCTACCGGACACACCGACGGCGGGACCGATGGTGTCAATTTACAGGGTCTTTAGGCCAGTGATTTACACGGACATTAGGCCACCCTGGGGCGTGGTCAATGAATGAATATCAGGTTATGGACGGCGGGTCAATCACCTCCTTTGCCCAGGATCTTGGCCACCTTGCCCAGCAGGGTGCGGTGGGGCGACAGGCGCTCCCGGTAGCTCTGGCCCTCGATGACGATCTGGTAGCTGGTGTTGGCCAGGCGGTCCAGGGCGCTGTTGCCGAGGATGGGGTCGTTGAAGAGGCTGAGCCATTCCTCCACGGCCCGGTTGCTGGTGACGACGAAGCTGGAGGCCCGGTGCTTGTCGATGATCAGCTGGTAGAGGTCGGCGGACTGCTGGGCGGAGAAGCGGTGCAGGCCCAGGTCGTCCAGTATGAGCAGGTCCGGGGTGAGGAAGGAGCGGAAGGTCTTGTCGGTGGAGTTATCGGCCCGGGCCTGGTTCATGGCCTTGAAGAAGTCGTCGGCGTGGACGAAGCGGACGGAGTGTCCGGCGCGGACGGCGGCGTGGCCCAGGGCCTGGGCCAGGAAGCTCTTGCCGACGCCGGCGGGACCCACCAGGAGGACGTGTTCGCGCTTGTCCAGGAATTCCAGGGAGAAGGCGGCGTCCAGCAATCGTCGGTCCAGGGTGATGTCGGCAGTCCAGTCGAAGTCCTCCAGGCGGCAGATTTCCTGGAAGCCGGCCCGGTGCAGGCGGGTCTCTGTGCGGCGGTGGTCGCGGCGGTTCACCTCATCGGAGAGGATGATCTCCAGGAAGGAGGCGTAGTCCAGTTGCTCCCTTCTGGCCAGGGCGATGCGTTCGGGCAGGGTGGCGGCCATGGCCCCCAGCTTGAGGGACTTGAGCAGGGGCGTGAGGTCAGTGGTCTTGGACATGGGTGATCACCTCCGGTGGGTGGATTGGAGCATGAGCGGAATGGGCGAATACGGAGCCGGCCCGGGCGAAGCGTCCGGCGGGTGGGGGCAGGGGCAGTTGGGGCGAGGTCTCCTCGTCCAGGGCCTGCACCAGGATGCGCTCCAGGCGGCGGACGTCGATGAGGTCCACGTCCAAGGCCCTCCGGCAGGCGGCGTCCAGGCGCGGGCCGGTGTAGCGCTCGGCCAGGCGCAGCAGCTTGTGCCCCTGGCGGAGCTTGGCCCAGGGCAGGGGGTCGGCCAGGAGGCGCTGGGCGAATTCACCCACCGCCGGCCCCAGCCGGGCCGCCTCCCGCTTGAGCTGGTCCGGCGCCCGGGTGGTGTAGGGGCCGATGCGGGCGGGATAGTCCTTTGGATCGGTGGCCCGTCCGCCCTTGGGCTGGCGCAGGTGGACCTTGATCAGGCGGCCCTTGTAATAGACGTGCACCAGCTTGCTGTCGGCCCGGACCTCGACCTTCTGCCCCGGCGGGCAGAGGTCCGAGGGCACCGAGTAGAGGGCCTGCTGGCACTGGACGTGGTGGTCGGGATGCACCTTGAGGGTGCGCCAGTGGGCGATCTCGTAGGGTTCGCCGTCCCAGGGGAGCAGGGTGTGGCGCTCCTCCTCCTGGAAGACCACCAGCGGCTGGCGGCGGGTGGTGCCGTGGACGCGGGTGCCCGCCACCTCCCGGCACCACCTGGGGGCCTCGGCCCTGACGTGGGCCAGGCTGTCGAAGCTGGCGCCCTTGAAGAAGCGCTCCCTGGCGTAGGGCACGTTCCGCTCCACCTTGGGCTTGTCCTTGGGGTGGCGCACCCGGGCCGGGTCGGCGAAGAAGCCCCGGCGCTGGGCGTACTCCAGGAAGCTCCTAGTCAGCACAGGATTCAGCGAGTCCGGTCCCACCACTGCGGCGGGGAAGTTGTCGATGACCAGGTAGCGGGGCACGCCGCCGAAGAAGGCCCAGGCCGCCTCCAGTCCGGCGATGACTTCGGGCAGCGTCTGCTGGTGCATGGGCCAGAGGAAGCAGTGGCGGGAATGGCACAGCACGATGATCATGGCCCAGACCAGCTTGCGCTTTCCCGTAGCCGGGTCCGGCACCAGGCCCAGGCGCCCGAAGTCCACCTCGGCCACCTCCCCCGGCGGGGTGTCCTCCATGCGCACCGTGGTACTGCCCAGCCTGGTCCAGTTGCGCCTGATGATGAATCGCCGCAGGGACTGGTAGGACACCCGGCAGCCGCGAGCCGCCAGCAACTCGTGAATGCGGGTCAGCTGCAACCGGTCGCCGGTGAGCCACTGGTAGACCTGGTCTCCCCACGGCTCCAGCAGATCGTCCGTGGGCGTAACCACCCGGCGCGGGCCCACTTGCCCAATGGCCGCCAGACGGCTCAACTGCTCCTCGCTGGGAACCGGCCCGTCCCGGGCGACGCCCTCCGTCTCCGCCCTCGCCAGGTACTTGGCCACCGTGTCCCGCGACAGCCCGGTGCTCTCCGCGATCTGCCGGCGGCTCTGTCCCGCCTGCCAGCGGCGGATCAATTCTCCTATTTCCATTCGGGGAACCTCCCGGTACGCCATCGCTGCACCTCCATTCGAAGTGCAGAAATGGTCGTTGGTGTGGCTCCCAGGGTGGCCTAAAGACCCTGTAAATCTGCCGGCCTAAAGACTCTGTAAATTTCTCCGTTTACTGGCCTAATGTTCCTGGTCATTGACACCGATGGCGTCGGCAAGGACGATATCGCCGTCAACGCCGCTGTGCGGGGAGGGAACGCGGCCCGCAAGGAGGCAAACCAATGAAACGCAAACGGACCCTCTACCGGGTCAGGCTCAAGGCCGAGGCGGTGTGGGAACTGCTGAACCGGCTCAACCTGACCCAGAACGAACTGGCTCGTCGCATCGGGCGCTCCTCGGGCTACCTGTCCCAGCTGATCAACGGGGAACGGTGTCCCTCGGGGGAGACCCGCCGGCGGCTGATGGATGTGCTGGGCGTGACCGACTTCGACGTTCTCTTCGTCCAGGAGCGGGTCGATGCCTAGCCCCCGCCCCGGGCCGGGGACGCCCATTGACATTCCCCCGGGGGTGGCCCTGGTGCCTGAGGACTTCCGGGAGAAGCTGGAGGTCATCAAACGGCTGACCGGCCTCTCCTGGGAGGGATTGGCCACGGCCATGGGGGTGGACAGCCGCCAGCTTTGGCGCTGGCGCAAGCGGGGCGGCGAGCCTGGAGCCGGCGCCATGCTGGCCCTGGCGCGCATCGCCCTGCGGGTGCCCGGCGGCCTGGCCCTTCTCCTGGACGAGGACGTGATCGTGATACTTGGAACAAAGGAGGTGGAAACATGACAATCAAGGAACCGAATTACTTGGAGGGCTTGGCACGGGCCCCGGGACTGACCTGGCGGGGTCTGGCCTCCCGGCTGGGCGTGAACGACTGCCGGCGGCCGGAACTGCGGCTTCCGGCAGGGCCGGGCCGGCGGCGGGAGTCCGGCGGGAACGCCAACCGCGACACTGGCGGCCGCGGGGGTTAGGGGATGGGACGCCGCCAGCAGTACGTCTACCACACCCTGCCGGAGGTTTTCCCCGAGGACTTCCCCCACCGGCTGGACCGCTTCCGCCGTGCCGCCGGGTTCACCTGGGGCGGTCTGGCAAGGGAGCTGAGGGTCAACTCCCGCACGGTGCGGCGCTGGAAGGCCGGTTCCAAGATTGGCTCCGGCCACCTGGTGTCGCTGTTCGCCCTGGCCGTCCGGCTGGGGCTGCTCCACCACATTCTGCCCGAGGCGGGAGAGCCGGTTGCCGCCGCCGACCTTGACACCGAAAGCGGGGGTTGCGTAGTGAGCGCAACAGGCCAGGACTGACCCGGGCGCGACGTGCTTCAAGGTAACAGCGGGGCCGGACGGAATCATCCGTCCGGCCCCCTTTTTGTCTTTCGCCGTTTCTTGCTCCCGTTACAGCCGGTCCACGCCCTGGGGGTCATGGGGACAGGCCCTGCGGTCGAGGACGCTCTTCAGGATGCCGAAGGCCAGGTGGAAGTTCAGGGCCTCCGACATGGCGGTGGGGTCCTCCTGCTGGAGCAGGGCGTATGAGACCAGACCGGCCATCTGTAGTAGCTCGTCGTCCCCGGCGACCCGGTACGGCGCGGCGTAGACGAGGGTGTCCCGGGCCGCGTCCCTGCCGGAGTCGCCGTCCCCCGCGTAGGGGCAGGCGGCGAGGATGGGGTCGCGGTGAACGGGCCCGGCCGCCAGGGCGGGCAGATCGTCCCGCTCCGCCTCGTCCTCGACGAAGAAGGCGTAGCGGCCGTCCGCCGCCACCGAGGCGTTGACCAACTCCAGGAGCCGATCCCGGGCGGCGGCGCGGTCGCGGCTGCAGTGTTGGCGGAAGGGGGAGTTGCGCCGGCAGACGTTGATCACGCCGATGCCCCCCTGTCTCCATCCGGCGCTCTCCAGGACCCGCAGGCCGGTCATCATGATTTCCAGTCCCTCCTCCAGGGTGGTGAGACGGCGGCGGAGACCCCGGGGGAGGCTTCCTTTGGGGGACAGCAGGTCCCCGCCGCGCAGTGTCCGGCCCGTGGGGACGTTGAAGTCGTCCTCCATGACCCAGCGCCAGTCCAGGACGTGCTCGGACACGGCGTTCCAGTGCTCGCCGTCCACCCCCAGGGCGGTGGCGACGGAGAGGTTTCGGCTCCGGGACTCGCCGACGTAGTAGATTCTCATAACGGTGATCCTCCTTTGTAATGTAGTAGCGTTTCACTGATAGCGGTGCAGCGGTTCGACCGGCTGGAAGTCGCCGCCCGGAGCCAGCCAGGCCGGACCCAACGGCCCCTCCCGTTCCAGCAGTTCCCGGTGCGACGCCAGCAGGGGCAGCGGCACGCGAACGCGCAGCATCTCCCTGCGGGCCACCTCCAGGAAGTGGGTCGGCGCGACGGGATCGTCGAATACCACCAGGACCAGGGGCCGGTGGCCGTGGTCGTCGGCGGGGCGGTGGGAGGAGTAATAGCGCAGGTAGGGAGCCAGGCGCTGGGCCATGGTGGCGGGGCGCACCGCCCGGCGCTCGTACTCCAGGAAGAAGGGACGCAGCACGTCCTTCCGGCGCAGGGTTCCGAAGGCGTCGGGGTGCAGGGAGCGGGGACCTCCGTAGTGTCGGAAGTAGCGGGATGCCCGGTGGGGCGGGTCCAGCTGCTCCACGTCCCAGCCGTGGCTTTTCGCCTGGCGGTTCAGGGAGGCGACGAAGCGGTGGACGGCGGCGGTGTGCTCCAGGTCCCGCAGCAACTGGCGGCTGCGCCTGCCGGACACGGATGGCCGGTCGCCGTCTGCGCCGTTGTCCCCGTCGCCTTCCGCGCCGGCGCTCCATCGATGCCGGGCCTCGCCGGTGGACACCCGGTCCCTTCGGGCCAGCAGCTTCAGCCCCCTATCGGTGAGGGCTAGGCGGCGGGCGTCCAGTTGAAAGCCGGTTGCCAGTCCCCGGCGTTCCAGGACGGCGGTGAGCTGGGATGCCCTGGGGCGGGAAACGTCCAGGAGCCCGGCCAGGTCCTCCCGCGCCAGCCAGGGCCAGTCGGCCAGCAGGTCCAGGGCGCGCTTCTCGGCGGGACGCAGCAGGACGGGCAGCAGGCGGTCGGGGATTTCGTCGCTCCCTCCGCCCAGGTCGATGTCCTTCGGAACCGAGACCCGCACCAGGGGCGGCTCCGCCGCCGTCATTCCGCCGGGGTTGGCGCGGCCCACGGCCTCCGCCAGGGATAGGGTGCTGCCCACCGAGGAGCGCCAGATGGCGTCGCCGGCGCCGGCCGCCGCGACGTGGCGCTCCAACGCGAAAAAGGCCGGAACCGGGGCCGTCGGAGTACGGGCCTCGCGCAGCAGGACGACGGCCTGGCGCAGTCGCACCTCGTCGGGGACCATCACCAGGACGGCGCTCGGCCGGGGACCCTGGGCCAGCCGCCAGAGGCGCTTGGCGAAACCGGAGCGCTCAGCGGTGGCTCCCTGGCGGATGATGGTTAGGACGCAACCGTTGGGCAGGCACACGTCGGCGTCCTGGGGCAGGGCCCGGCACCAACGGAAGTCCACGGGGTGACCCAGGCCGGCCAGGGCCGAGGCCAGGCGGTAGATGACGGCGGCGGCGTCCAGGCGTTCCAGCAGCGTCCGGCGCCAACGCAGGGAGAGGGGATATTCCCGGAGCAGCCGGCCCAAGGGCCGCACCTCTGCCAAGGCCAGGGCCTTCACTCCCCTTTCGGGGAGATAGTAGCGGCGGGTTGGCGCCATCAAGGGCGTTGCGTGGGGCACCGACGCGGCGAGTCCGGCGTCCTCCAATTGACCCACCGCCTCGTAGACGCCGCCCCGGGACCGGCCGGCCAGGGCGGCCATTTCCAGCCGGTCCAGGAGGGGCATTTGGGCCAGCAGGCGCAGCAGGTCCGCCTGGCCTTTACTCAGCAGCCGCGTCATTCCTCCGCCTCCCCCTCGCCGCCCGGCTCACTGTTGCCCGATTCCCAGCCATTGACCTGCTCCTCATCGTCGCCCGGCTCGCCGCTGTCCCGCTCCCCCTCTGCCCGGGACCCGGGCGCGGTTTGCTGCCCCTGCCGCCGGCTGCGCTGGTTCCGCCGGTTGTTGGGCTTGGGCTGGGCCGGTGGGGTGGCCTGGTTCTGTTTCCGCTGGCCCGGCCCCTGCCGGAGTTCCGCCAGATCCTGCCGGTACTTCTCCACCAGCTTCCGCATCTCGTCGTCCTGGGGTCCGATCTCCGTCTCGGGAGTGATGTAGCCCAATGCCAGGTCCCGGATGCGCTCGGCCACCGCCGGGTCTCCCGGCTCCGGCGGCAGCACCCGCATGGAGAAGGCGTCCATCCGCTGGATCCCCACCGTGGCCCGCACGTAGCACTGGTGCACGTCCAGGGAGGTCACGTCGTCCTCGCTGACCCGCTCCTTGCCCAGCTCCCACACCAGTTGCCGGGCGTCGGTGCCCGCCATCTGGAAGGCGGCCAGGCAGCCCACGTTGGCCAGCACGGTGTCGCGCATGGTCCGGGACAGGTCCTCCAGCTTGCCCAGGCTCTGGGTGGCCAGGATGAAGTTGGCGCCGAACTTGCCCAGCTCGCTGAGCATGGACTCGTAGTCCACGCCGGGCATGGTCTGCATCTCGTCCACCACCACCAGGGCGCCCCGCCGCTCTTCCGGCGGCAGGCTGCCCTGCTCCCTTATCACCCCGTCCACCAGGTTCAGGATGGAGGACCCCACCAGCGCCGCCACGTCCCTACCCACCGCGCCCTGGGCGGTGGACACCAGCAGGATGCCGCCCTCGCGGATGGTCTCCCGCAGGTCGATGGTGGAGCGGGGCTGGCCCAGGATGGCCCTGGCCGTCTTGGACGATGCGTAGTAGGCCAGGCGGGTCTGCACCGGGGCCAGGGCCATGCCCTGGTAGTCCTTTCGCCAGGCGCCGAACTCCCGGGCCCACCAGCGCAGCAGGTGGTGGTCGTCCACCTGGGCCAGCGCCTCGTCCCGGAAGTCGTCGTCGGAGAGGATGCGCAGCCCGTCCAGGATGGTGTACTGCTCCTCCGGCGACCGCTTGTCGTTGGCCTCGTGCAGGCTCTTCACCGCGTGCTCCAGGATGGACTGCATCCGGGGACCCCACTGCTCCCACAGGCCGTGGGCCACCCGCACCACCGAGTCGGCGGTGCGGTCCCGGTCGGCGAAGATGCGGGTGTCCAGCAGGTTGATGCCGGGAAAGCCCCGCTCATCAGCCAGGTCGATGAGCCTCACGCTGCCTATGAGGCTCTCGGGCACCTGGGCCAGGATGCTGCCCACCAGGTCGGCGTGGGGGTCCACGACGATGATGGCGTCCTGGTCGTTACCCGCCGCCTTCTCTTTGAGCTTGTGGGCGACAACGTGGCGCATCAGGGTGGACTTGCCCATCTGGGTGCGGGCCACGTAGAGGTGGTGGCGGCGCAGCAGGTCCCGGGGGAAGTGGATTTTCCGGGATGGGCCGGTAGTGGTCTCGCCCACCAGGGCGCCGCCGCTGGTGCCCCGGGCCGAGGGCAGCAGCGCCCTTGACCCGGCGCGGGCCACCAGGGGCGTCTCGTCCCTGGCCCCCGGCGGGTGCCACAGGCCGGCGGCCTCCCGCACCCCCAGGACGCTGCGCCCGCCCAACAGCCCCGGCCCGGCGGGATGCAGGTGGACGCTGGGGACCGTGGGCCTGACCTTGCTCACCTTGAACCTGGCCCCGGCGGGGTTGTCGTAGTGCCGGTAGGCGGCGGCCACCGGTCCCAGCAGCTCACCGGCCCGCTCTGGTCCGGCGCCCTCCGGCAGGACGGCCGTGAGCTGGATCTCGCCGTCGAAGGCGATGCGGGAGGTCTTCTCCTTGATCATCAGCGGGTCGTAGACCCGGCTGCGGGCCTGCTTCCAGCGCCACCAGCCCCACCCGGCGGCCACCAGGCCCAGGGCCGTGCCCAGGCCCAACAGCAACGCCTTCAGCAGCTCGCCGTCCTGGTACCACAGGTAGCCCCGCGCCGCCGCCAGCACCGCCACGCCCAGCACGGCCAGCGTGACGCCGTCCTTGGCGTCGATGCGGGCCTGGGTGGCCTGGACGTTGTTGCCTGATTGGTTTGCCAGGGGCTGCTGCTGGCGCTGGAGCTTCTGCTGGTGCACTTGGGACCACTCCGGCCCCATGGACCGCAGCAGCAGGCGGGCCACCACCCGCTCCCCGTCGTTCAGGCTGGACAAGGCCCCGATGATGGCGATCAGGGGATCGGAGCCCGGGTCCAGCAGGTCGTCGTCCCGGAAGGTGCGCAGCGGCGCGTACTCCGGGCCGGAGGCCCTGAGCGTCATGCCCCAGGCGGCCTCCCCCTCCGCCAAGCGCAGGGGGTCGCCCTCGGGATCAAGGGTCTGGATGCGCGCCTGGGGGTAGCGGGCGGCGATCTGGCCCCGGACCACCTGGTCGTCCAGGCAGCGGGCCAGCAGTGTGACTCCGCCCGAGTCGCCGGCCAGTTCCAGGGAGAAGGGTTCGGGGACGGCGATGGATGCCAGCAGGTTCTCCACCCCCAAGAGTGTGCGCTCGCCGCTGCGGGGCGGCGTGATGGCCAGCAGCACCGGCTCCTTCTTCCGCTGACCGCCAATCAATATGCGCTTGATGTTGATACTCATGATCTATGCCTCCTTCTCGTCAAGATGGTCGCCTCGGGGAACCGCCTACCGGCGGTCCAGGGGCATTCGCCCCCAATCGAGTGTGGGAGGAGAAAAGCGAAAATCCAATTCCCTGTAGGGCAGGACGCCGGCGTCCGCCCATATAGGGAATTGGAGAGACGGGGCCGGATGTGATGTGATTGTCAATTTTCACCACCATTGACCCAGTAAAGGGGCAAAATCGCCAGGACTATTGACCCACATTTTCAGGAGCATTGACCCACCCTGGGAGCCGCAATCACGACCATTACTGCATTTTGGAAGAGAGGTGCAGCGATGGCGTACCGGGAGGTTTCCAGAATGGAAATACAAGAGATCATTCGCCGCTGGCAGACGGGGGCCGGTCCCCGGCAGATAGCGGCGGGCATGGGCCTGGCCCGCAATACGGTCCGCAAGTACCTGGCGGCGGCCCAGGCCGAAGGCATCGTCCAGGACGGGCCGGAACCCACCGAGGAACAGTTGAGCCGGTTGGCCGCCATCGGCCGGCCGGGGCTGGCGCGCCCGCAGACCGCCAGCGACGACCTGCTGGAGCCGTGGGGAGACCAGGTCTACCAGTGGCTCACCGGCGACCGGTTGCAGCTGACCCGCATTCACGAGTTGCTGGCGGCTCGCGGCTGCGCGGTGTCCTACTCGACGCTGCGCCGCTTCGTCCAGAAGCGCAACTGGACCAGGCTGGGCAGTACCACGGTGCGCATGGAGGACACCCCGCCGGGGGAAGTGGCCGAGACCGACTTCGGGCGCCTGGGGCTGGTCCCGGACCCGGCCACGGGAAAGCGCAAACTGGTCTGGGCCATGATCATCGTGCTGTGCCACTCCCGCCACTGCTTCCTCTGGCCCATGCACCAGCAGACGCTGCCCGAAGTCATCGCCGGACTGGAGGCGGCCTGGGCCTTCTTCGGCGGCGTGCCCCGCTACCTGGTCATCGACAACTTCCCCGCCGCGGTGGTGGGACCGGACTCGCTGAATCCTGTGCTGGCCAGGAGCTTTCTGGAGTACACCCAGCGCCGGGGCTTCTTCGCCGACCCGGCCCGGGTGCGCCACCCCAAGGACAAGCCCAAGGTGGAGCGGGGCGTGCCCTACGCCCGGGAGCGCTTCTTCAAGGGCGCCAGCTTCGACAGCCTGGCCCACGTCAGGGCCGAGGCCCCCAGGTGGTGCCGGGAGGTGGCGGGCACCCGCGTCCACGGCACCACCCGCCGCCAGCCGCTGGTGGTCTTCCAGGAGGAGGAGCGCCACACCCTGCTCCCCTGGGACGGCGAACCCTACGAGATCGCCCACTGGCGCACCCTCAAGGTGCATCCCGACCACCACGTCCAGTGCCAGCAGTGTCAATTTACAGGGTCTTTAGGCCAGTGATTTACACGGACATTAGGCCACCCTGGGGCGTGGTCAATGAATGAATATCAGGTTATGGACGGCGGGTCAATCACCTCCTTTGCCCAGGATCTTGGCCACCTTGCCCAGCAGGGTGCGGTGGGGCGACAGGCGCTCCCGGTAGCTCTGGCCCTCGATGACGATCTGGTAGCTGGTGTTGGCCAGGCGGTCCAGGGCGCTGTTGCCGAGGATGGGGTCGTTGAAGAGGCTGAGCCATTCCTCCACGGCCCGGTTGCTGGTGACGACGAAGCTGGAGGCCCGGTGCTTGTCGATGATCAGCTGGTAGAGGTCGGCGGACTGCTGGGCGGAGAAGCGGTGCAGGCCCAGGTCGTCCAGTATGAGCAGGTCCGGGGTGAGGAAGGAGCGGAAGGTCTTGTCGGTGGAGTTATCGGCCCGGGCCTGGTTCATGGCCTTGAAGAAGTCGTCGGCGTGGACGAAGCGGACGGAGTGTCCGGCGCGGACGGCGGCGTGGCCCAGGGCCTGGGCCAGGAAGCTCTTGCCGACGCCGGCGGGACCCACCAGGAGGACGTGTTCGCGCTTGTCCAGGAATTCCAGGGAGAAGGCGGCGTCCAGCAATCGTCGGTCCAGGGTGATGTCGGCAGTCCAGTCGAAGTCCTCCAGGCGGCAGATTTCCTGGAAGCCGGCCCGGTGCAGGCGGGTCTCTGTGCGGCGGTGGTCGCGGCGGTTCACCTCATCGGAGAGGATGATCTCCAGGAAGGAGGCGTAGTCCAGTTGCTCCCTTCTGGCCAGGGCGATGCGTTCGGGCAGGGTGGCGGCCATGGCCCCCAGCTTGAGGGACTTGAGCAGGGGCGTGAGGTCAGTGGTCTTGGACATGGGTGATCACCTCCGGTGGGTGGATTGGAGCATGAGCGGAATGGGCGAATACGGAGCCGGCCCGGGCGAAGCGTCCGGCGGGTGGGGGCAGGGGCAGTTGGGGCGAGGTCTCCTCGTCCAGGGCCTGCACCAGGATGCGCTCCAGGCGGCGGACGTCGATGAGGTCCACGTCCAAGGCCCTCCGGCAGGCGGCGTCCAGGCGCGGGCCGGTGTAGCGCTCGGCCAGGCGCAGCAGCTTGTGCCCCTGGCGGAGCTTGGCCCAGGGCAGGGGGTCGGCCAGGAGGCGCTGGGCGAATTCACCCACCGCCGGCCCCAGCCGGGCCGCCTCCCGCTTGAGCTGGTCCGGCGCCCGGGTGGTGTAGGGGCCGATGCGGGCGGGATAGTCCTTTGGATCGGTGGCCCGTCCGCCCTTGGGCTGGCGCAGGTGGACCTTGATCAGGCGGCCCTTGTAATAGACGTGCACCAGCTTGCTGTCGGCCCGGACCTCGACCTTCTGCCCCGGCGGGCAGAGGT
>CBDBNT010000001.1:0-15874 GCA_965208015.1 Dehalococcoidia bacterium
GCTGTACCTGCTGCCTTTGGCCCTGGCCTTTGCGGACGTGCTGGAGAACGTCACGGTGGCTGCGCTGGCCCTGAGCCACGACGGGGCGCCGTCTCCGCTGGCCTGGCTGGCGGCGGCGTTCACCCTGGTCAAGACGATACTGATCGTGGCCACGCTGGCGGCGGTATGCGCCGGCGGGACGCTCCGGCTGTGGGCAAGAATGCGCCGCTCAGCCTGACCGGGGAACCTCACATTCGCCCAGGCCGCCTATGGTAGAGGGAAGCAGTTGCCCGACGCCGTGGGAACCATGACCATAGTGGAGGACCAGCTTGGGGCTGCGCCGGGGCAGCAGTCCGGCGGAGGGGGCCGCCCCGGCCCCTTGCTCTGCACCATGACACCGACGCCGCTTAGAGATGCGGTGATCCAGCGCCCCCTATACCGCTGCCGAGGGAACGGCAATGTCCTTCCTTGACGGCGCGACCGGCAAAAGGCCGCCCCGACGGATTGCCGGAGCGGCCTCGCCCGGTTGCGATGCCCTGATTGGAGCTACGGACCCTTTGTGACTGCCACGACGACCTTTCCATCGTCAAGCCAATCGCGGCCTCACTATGGATACTGCCAAGGGCGCCTATAAGCCCAGGGTGAACCTGATGTGAAAGGTTCTTGATTTTGTCCAGCTTGGTGGGCCTGTCTTGACGGTAGACAGTACCATCTTCGAGATGTGGATGGGACTCTGAGAGCCAGAATTCGGAACTGAAGCCGCACTGGCCCTTTCTCAACCAGCCTACTGAAGATGCGTTACTTGCTCGGTTCTTCGGCGGACCCTTTACCAGGGTTGTTTGATTTTCGCTTTGGCGGTTCGGCGGGGACGCGAGCGCTTGGCAGCGTTACAGTCTGGTTTACTGCCAGATCCCTAAGTCCGATATCTCCAAGGTCGGTTGCAGTCTTAGTTCGGCTATCCGCCGAGGCTGGTTTATCGTTCGGAGCGTCTGGGGATGGTTTGCTAGGCATCGGGAGCCTCCTGGTTGATGTCGTGAGGAACCTTGTTGGTCCACAGGTAAAGCGGACCCTTGGAACCTTTGGGTAGGACCAGCGAGCATCGCACATCGATTGCGGTGATCCATCGCGGAATTGCCAAGCTCATGTCGACCACGTTGGTCTCGCCCGGTTCCAAAGCAATGCCGGGGTCATTGCTCCGGATAAGGTACTGGACGTTCCACGGGAATTCAACGGGCGGCCCGCTGGTGAACGTATGCTCGGCGTATTCTTCGACTTTGGCTTCCACCGCTTCATCGTCGAAAGGCGCAAGCACCCTGACCTCCCAAATGAGCGCATCGCATTTCGCAATGACCTGGGAGGTATTGGTTACGCTGGCAATGGCGGAAATTGCGGTCCAACTATCGCTCGCTGGGCGCGAACTCACCGTGAGATCAACCTTGATAGAGGGCTTCGAGGACCTGAACAGGTTGAACCGAACAATCGCCACGGCCGCTGTCAGCACGAAAACGATGGCGGGTGTAAGGTAGAAGAGAACTTGTGACCACATCAATGCCGTTCACCGAAGAATCGATTCTGGGCGCAAATGGTTCCAAGAGCTACGAAGCAATCAGTCTTCCGTAATTTGCGTTTAGCTGCCGGCGGCCCTGACGGCGCAGGTAATCGGACGCTCCGCTAATCCACTATCATGTAGTCGGTACAGTCGATGCCCTGTCCGTGTTCCTCCCTGAAACTTCGCAGCCGGGAGAAGAACGTGCTTGAGTCCACTCCGTAGAATCCGACGCAGGCTCCGCAGACCGGGACCGTATGCTCTTCATCCCGGGGAGTGGAGTCATCATCGTAGCATTCGGGGTCGTAAACGAAGTAGGCCAGTCCGAAATTCTTGAACCTGCCGTGGCAGTTGCTGCACTCCCGGCCAAAGTCGGAGTACCGCCTCCGCTTTGCCGCCACGCTGATGCTGGATTCGAAGGACTTCACCATCTGGTTCCAGCTTTGTCCCTCAGACAGGTATTTCGTGGTGAACATGAAGGCGTCTTGCCGCAACTCCCACACGCTCTGTTCCTCAAGGACGGCGTCCACTCGTTGCGAGAGGATTTCCCGTTCTTTCCTCTCCCTTTCAGATCTCTTCTGAATCCCCCGAACCGTGCCCCGAACGGCGTCCCGGGCCAACAACCCGCCAAAAATTGACCAGAATCCCATCATAAGCCTCCGCAACCGTCAACGCGTTCCATTACCCTGAGGGTAATTATAGCGAAATTGGAGACACCGAATTCGTTCGAGGCATGGTGCAGGGATTGAGAAGGGGCACTCCACCTGGCCGCCATTGCCACGGTGCGCAGCCGCCGGAATGTTTTCACGAAAGGCCGAATCCGCAAGTCGGATTCTTGACTACCTCGCGTTTATGGGGCAGTGCCGCGCGGTTCCCTTGGATTGCTTTATTGACAATTCTGACCGAAAACCGTCCATGTGCCGGTCACACAGTAACAGTAATGGTTCATACAGCCGTGAGGTAATCAACCATAATGCGGCTGGCCGCAGGGTCATTCGATGTTGTTGGCAGGACTGCGTGACAATCCAGCAGCCCGGCGCACATAGCATTGAAATGAACCATCCACAGCAAGCGGACTGCCATTTCGATGCCGTTACGCACAGTGACAATCGGACATCCTTAACGCCCAAGGCTGCCTGAAGGGCGTCTCCGGTCAATACTGGCTCTCCTTGAACCTCGGCCCAACGACGTAACCTCGCTGGTCCGTGTCCCGTACTCCGAACTTGGCCAACAAGAGCAACCTAGCGAGGTTGTGGCAAAACATCTGAAGATTGGCCATCGCTTGAACGTCTTGGTCGAGGTTCACGGCGTGACCGTGGTCAATCTTGTTCCTGTAAGCTGACATCTGGTCCACGACTTCCGCTACGCTCTTCTCATCAAGCGACCTCTCTTGATCCTTGCCCAGTTCCGCCTTGCGCACGGTCTCTAGCAGTAGGTCTTTGAAGCGCTCTCCGTCCCTGTGGGAAAAGTGGAAATCTTGGGCAAGTCCCTGCCACCAACGGACTACTGCCTGCAACGTAGATTGCGCCGTTACCAGAGAATAGAGTAATGCTCCATCGTGAAAGATTCGAGAAGTTTCGACGTAGTGATAAACTGCATTCTCAAGGTGGATTGCGTCTCTTTCATCAGTCAATTGTCGCCAGAATCCGTCGAATAAAGTGGGCCACTTTTCCACGTCTGTCGCTGTCCACATATTATCTGAGGACGTGGCAGGCGATGATAGTCTACTCACCCACGCCAGCGTTTTCGTAGGGTCCCCGCTACCGAAGAGCACGGTCGCCCGTTCATCGTTTACGGCAACCGATAAGATATACGCATCAGACACATCCTCAAAGCCAGGCGTGTTTTGGAGCGACCTGCAAAGCTCATCTACCACATCAGCATTCCTCTTCGGCGACTGGCGGAATTTTTGAATTGCGCTGAGAGCAGACTCGCTGGTTTCACCACTACGCAACATCAACCGCTTCTCGATGGTGCTAAAGACCGGGTTGCCAACTATCGTTGGCATGTCGACCCACCGCTCACATTGGAACGACAGGAATAGCCGCAGCGCGCCCACTATGCCACGGTTTACTCCGTCCTCCAATCTGAAAGGCGATTCATCCTTGCGCCTCACGGTGATGTGGTACAGGTGCTGTCTTTCCACATTTCCATTCTCATGGGAAGCCATCAGATTGACTTGCCACTCGCCCGCTCCCATGTTCAGCTCCCCCACCTGCTTCTTGAACCCGCGCAAGGTCAAACCACCTGCTGTGCCTTCCGGCGGAGTCGGCGATGTCGTTTGAAATAAGTGAACATCCGGCAAGCCTGTGATGGTCATCGAAGCTGAGGTCATTTCGCTATTGGGTTCCCCTAGCTGCCCATATATTTCGCACTCGTAAGCCGTTATCGATGGCATGGGTACGTCGTGCAAAGTACTCGCTTTCGGACTGCTGTAGATCCGGCGAATGGGTATTTCGACCTGCGTGCCTTTGATGATCAACGTAGCAGCGGATTGCTCTAACCCGATTGACAGCGTTGGGAACGTGCCGAATCCATCGTATCCAAAGTACTCCGCAATCAAGCGTCCTCGGTCGCCGATGTTGAACATCGCCGTCCCATGTTCATGCCGGAGACTTCCGTCTATCCATAGCTCAGCAGGATACGGAATCCCCATGCCATGAACTTGAAGCACGTCCCTAAATACTTCGTTGTGAAGGATATCAGATACATCCCGATGGATGTTCAACATCGGTCTCTCCCATGTCGATTCCCATGTAACATTGGCACGCGTTGGGCCTGCGACAGTGCTGTGAGTCTAGCATATACGGTCATCCAAGCGCACCCAGCGAATCGAACTGTTGGGCTTGCGCTACGCTGCTCCCAGTCGGGCTGGCCCAGGCCGGCTGGTGATTTCGTATTTGAAGTCCAACTTCTCCTTCGCCAACAGGTGAGGCACGAAGTCAGCACTCATTGGGTCTCCACGACGTTCACATGTCCACCAACCGTCCATCGGTCACCGAAGGTTCTCGCGCCAATTCCCGCCGCAAAGTGGCAACCCATTCGGGGTCAAGGCCCAGAGCCTGGCTGACTGCATCGTCGATTTGCCGACGCACCGGGTCCTCGTGCATCTTTGGAAAGGGCAGCAGGGTTTGATTCGCCAGCCAGTCGAACCAACCGCCCAGCAGGTCCCGTTCTGCGTCGCCGAGTTCCGCAAAATTGGGAACCGGCAAGGACCGCAGCGTATCCAACGAGAAGGACGGATAGGAAGGAACGCGGTTGTCCCGCGCGCCCAGCAGAGACAGCAGGCCGGGTGTGGAGTTCAGGTACAGGCACAGGACCTTGATGATTCCCGTATCATGCGGACGGCAGGGAGTCCAGATAGAGCCAACCGCCGGTTCCGGCAGCGTGACTGCGATTACCCGCGCCAGGTTGAGCCGCAACCGATGGGGCAGAAGCATGGAACTGCGCTGTTCCCAGTAGATGTCGGCCAGGTGCCGTTTCGCTTCCTTCGGCTCGATGTAAACGTCGGTTTGGGCCATCATGGACCGGGTGACGTCCGTCTTGTGGTACCAGAGGGCGCGGCGGCCCGACGCGGTGGGCATGTCCGAGTTGGTGTAGGAGTCTCGAATCCGTCTTCCCTCTGGCCCGATTTCAGCCAACTGTCCCAGCGGCACGCTCGGAACCGACATGGGATTCCGCTCACTGAGCGTCCGGTAGGCATCCACCAGGAAGGGCGACAGGAAGTTGACGGCAAACCAGTCACCACGCTCAATGCGCTCCGCCTCCACGTGCTGGACCGTGAAGTCGTGGGAAACCGTCTCTCCGCTTTCGCCAATCCTTTCGATTCTGGCGGCGGTATCCACCGCCTCCAACGGCGTAGCCGGGTTGCGCGCCAGGTTGATTACCCGCGTCGCAGGCTTCGGACCTTCGGCGCTCCACCGACGACAGACCAATAGAATCTCGCCGATGCTGGTATTCTCCGAAAAGAAGATGCGGTCCGGGTCGTGGGAACTGACGATGGTGTCGATGTGGAATCGCTGGGCCAGGTACCTGCGCGTCTGAGACGCCGCGGGATTGGTAGCCATTACGGTTGGGAGCACCACTGCCAGGGTGCCGCCGTCTTCCCTCAGTATCTGGTCCCCCAGGACCATGAACGCGTTGGCTGAGCCGGAGAGCCGGGCAGCTTCCCGGTATGGTTGGCCCTCCATAACCGCCTTCTCCCGCCGCTTGATGGCCTGTTCTTCCGCCCGGCTGAACTGGTCGTGACGCAGACTGTCGCGGGTGAAGGGCGGGTTCATGATCACCAGGTCCATCGGCGGGGGAGGCTCCGAGGTCCCCTGTTCGCTGTCCACCTGACGGGTCGTGGTCGGCCATGCAGCCAGCCTGGCTTGGCCGGAGAGAAAATCCAGGGAACCCAGGTAGGGCTGTCCGTCGAATACTCCCAGCAGCGCCCGGTGCACGTTCATCCGGTTGAACCTGGTGGAAGGCGAGAGCATACCCACGGTGCTTGCCGCCATGTGAGTCGCGGTCAGGTTCACGTCGTAACCCCACAGCACGTCCTCCACCAGCATCAGGCCCAGAGCCTCTTCGTCGTCGGGATCACTGGAACCGGCGTGGTTGCGCAGGTCCCGGATGCGTTCCGCCGCCGCCATCAGCAGCGTCCCGGTGCCGCAGGCAGGATCGCATATTCGCAGTTTGGAAACGGCGTTGGCATCTGCCCAATCGACGTCTCCCTCCCGCAGGGCCAGCGACGCCAACAGCACCGCAGCGGCGGTGGATGTGTAGAAGGAACCGTCATATCGGGCGGTGTCCAGCACGCGGTGAAAAATGCGCCCCAGCAGGTCATGGCGCAATCCCGTCACCCGTTCCGAGACCTGAGCCACGACTTCCGCCAGGCTGCGCACGGCCTGGCCGGTGTCGGGGTCTGCCGAGAGCGCCGCCAGCGCCGCCCGTCCGGTCTCGAACACCGGCCGGTAGTCCACTGCCAGGATACCGCGCCAGGACTCCCGGAAAGCGTTGATCACGGATTCCTGCTCGGCGCACACGATGGCGCTGGGAGGAGGCCAATCCCCGTCGTAACCGTCCGGGCGTTGCGTGGGGAGATGACCCTGTAGGCGGTGGTGGAAAAGCGTGGCCGTCGCCACCACCAGCATTCCCCGCTTGGCCGCCACGATGTACCGGTCGCCTTGCTCCCTGCCGTCCGGCCTGGTGGCGGGAAGGTCAAGCGCTTTTGCCAGTTCTTGGCGTACCGGCGTTGCCAGCCGCTGCACCACCGCGTCCAACTCGTCGGACAGCATCTGCGCCGCTATATCCGCCCCGCTCAGAGACCTGGGCGCCTGCTGTACTGCCTGGGCCAGTTGGGATACGTCGCCCACGGACCATTCGCCCGACGGCTCCCCGGCCTTCACCCGCACCGTCCAGGTCAAGGTTGCATCAGCCAGGTTGTCCTCCGTAACGCCCTCGGGATAGCAGACGGCAAACACGACCGTCGCCAGGCGCTGACGCAGCCGGGCGTCGGCGTCCTTGATAGCCTGGGCCTTGCGGTGGAAGCCGGTTTCCGCCTCCAGCACGACACGCAGGCCCTCCACGTCGGCCACGATATCCATCCGCCGCCGGCCCGCCCGCTGCTCGAAGTCGGTGGAAATCCCACGCTCGGCCAGCAGGAGGGCCAATGCCCGGTTCTGGAAGTCTTCCTGTTTATTCATACTGGTCAGGCGAATCGGTCCCAGATTCGTAATCTTCTGAGCGGAGCAAATCCCAGCGGTCAGCCATTCGGTTCCTCGAAGGGGTTTAGCACGGTAACTCCGGTGGGCGCGAAGTCGAGGACGTTGCGGGTGACCACCGCCAAACCGTGGTGTAGCGCGATGGCGGCAATTTGAAGGTCGGAATTGGTGTAACCCAGTTCAGCGCGCAGGAGACCCCAACGTTTGGCTGCGGCCTCATCGAAGGGAAGCACCCGGTCGCGGAACGAGTTCGCCACGGTCTCCAGCCAACGATCCAGCAACTCGGCAAAGGCCGGTTGTTTCCTGCGCTGACGGGCCGCTCCGTACTTGATCTCGCCTATGGTGATCACGCTGACGTGCAGGTCTTCGGGCTGCTGAACCTGCAACCACCGAATTACCGGTACGTGTCGCTCCGGTCGTCGCAATGCCGAAACGACCACTGTATCCAGGAGGTACATTCAGAATTCGAGGGCTTTGGGCGTGTAGTCCCGGGTGCGGGCAGGCAGCTCGAAGCCGTCGTTCTCACTGCCCCTGGGAATGGCCAACAGGTGGTCCACGAACGAAGGAGCGTCCTCAGCATTGCTTTTGCATAGCCGCCGGTAATCTTCAAAGGCGACCACCACCACGACCGGCTTGCCCCGGCGGGTGACCTCCTGGGGTTCACCGGTCAGAGCGGCATCCACCACTGCGCTGAATCGGTTCTTGGCTTCCTGCAATTGCCAAGTGGTCATCGGAACCTCCGTCTAGTCTGTCTAGCCCAGTATATCGCATTCACCGAACAGGCCGCCAACGAGTTGGCGATCATCTTCAGAACCCCGGCCGCGCCAGGATTGCGTCGTCGCATGTCCCCAGTCTTTACCGTCGTTCACACCCGCCCGTCTGCCGTCGCCAACACCCCCGCATCGAGAATTCCACCATTGGCGACTGCATTAGCCGGGACACCTGCCGGGCGTCGCAGCGGAGGGCCAAGGTGAGGTAGTTCACGCCCAGCACCTCGACGGCGGGCACCCGGCCCCGTTCCTCCACCAGGGCGTCCAGCAGATCCAATAGAGTACCATCCGATAGGAGCGCGCCCGGCTCCAACCTGGGGGCGTGACTCACCTCAAGGGCGGGTTCGTCATCGTCGTTCAAGGATTTCACCATGGGCCGAAACTACAATCCGCGCGCTGCAATTTCTGCAATAAAGTGATTATAGAGCCGCAGTAAATTGCTCGCCCGTAAATACCCCAAACTCCGTCCCCACCGCTCAGTTTCCCGTAGGAAATGCCCCGGGATTGTATTCTGCAATCCTTTCTTTTTCCTTACAGGGCGCCCACTGCGGGAAACCGCCGGAGAGGATTGCAGTTTGACACGTCGGGGCCTCCGGCGAGAGTCACGCCGGGCCGCCTCCCCGGTCTCGGAACAGCCTCCGGAGAGATCGTCAAATGGCCCGGATCGATTTCCCGGCGGCGTCAATCGGGGTAGAGAGGAAGACCCGGCCTACTCTTGCGTAACCAGTCTGTCATCACGAGCAGCGAATCGCTCCAGTGAACTGATTGGTTGGGTAAGCATCCGCAAGTAGCGTCCATCCTGCCTTCAGGCGGCGTTATGGCACCTGTCGGGTCCCTGCGGGCGCCAAGCGCACCAGCCCTAACCCGTCTGAACGCAGGAGGCCCCGTTATGGGGACGGCCGTAGAGTCACCGGACGTGGGCTCTGTTGGTCTCTCTTACATCGTCCAGGAAACCCATAACCCCGTCTGGCGTCGCCGAATGTTCCTCACTCTCCGGCACGGTGATTTCAGCGGCGGCGATCACCTCTTCCCCGAAGTCATGCCAATGGACCCGCACCTCGTCGTGGTGCTGAGTCCCCGCCTTTTCGGCCACGCCGTCATAGAGCTTCTCGATCGCCATTGAGCGAGTCGCCAATACCGGATATATGCTGTCCCAGTAGTGGTCTGCCCCGACGGAGTCAATGTATCCTTGGGTGTACGCGTCCAGTTCGCCGCGTTCGTAAGCGCCACGTGCCCACTCTTTGCTCTCCGCCAATTCCTCCTCGGTTACCTCGTAGCCGAGTTCCTTGGCTTTCTGATGCAGGACGTGTTCCTGAATCAAGCTCGCCAGGGCGACGTTCTCATCACCCCATTTCAGGACCAGGTTGTGTCGCGCTTCCAGGTAGTCGGTTGGCAGGCCCGGATTCTCGCCGAATCCCTGCAACTCTCTTTCTGCCATTTCTTTCGAGTGTTGAAGGTGCAGCACAGCTTCCTGTAGTTCCCGTGCGCTGATCGACGAGTTTCCGGCGATGGCAACCACCACGTCTTCTTCGCTGGAGTCGGATGCCGTTGCCTGCCCGCTCCAGTGGTCGTCCGACCAGAAGGCGCGGGCTCCTATGGCCGCGCCCCCAACAAGCAATGCAACAACCACGAGTATGACCACCACCACGGAAGTCCGTGTCGCTATCTTTCGCTTGAATATAGGCATTGTTCATAGCCTTCCTTTGCTTTCGGTAGGTTCCGCCACCTACCAGAGTGTCCACTCGGACTCTAACTCCCTATTCGTGCTGAATCGAATCCCTACTCGAAGGTCGACGCGTCTTCACCCAGCCACTGGACGATCAGGGCATTCAGCGTCCCGTCGGCCTTCATTGCCGCCAGCCCGTCATCGAACTTATCCTTCAATTCGCTGCCGGGGCGCACGCCCATCCCCAAGCCCCGGTCCAGCAGCGCCCGCGGCCCCGCCATCTCCAGCAGTCCCCGGCGCAGCGCCAGCTTCTGCACCGCGTAGCCGTGGTCCACCATCACGGCGTCCACTTCACCGCTCAGCGCCGCGTCCGCCGCGTCCAAGTCGTGGTCGAGGGGAACAAAGGGATGCCCTGTTCCGATAGGTAGTCGGAAAATATGGTGTTGGCCGAAACTCCGATCCTGCCCCGGACGGCTGCGTCGCCCTCTCCCACCCGGACCAGGTACACCGATGGCGTGGGCGGATAGTAGGCTTGGGTGAAGTCGATCAGTCGCTCCCTTTGTTCGGTGATGCTCATACCGGCGAGGATGACGTCGAACTCTTCATCCAAAAGGTGCGGGATCAGCGTCTCCCACTCGTTCAGAACCCACTGGCACTTCAAATCGGCCCGGCGGCACAGGTCGTCCCCCAGGGCCCGCTCCAGGCCGTCGATCTCGCCCTGGTCGTTGACGAAGTTGAAGGGGTGATAGTTCCCACCGGTGGCGATCACCACCGTATCCGACTCACCGCAACCCGCCGCAGACAGAACCATCGCTGCCAGCAAGATGCCCCCAACTGCGCGCGTGAACCAACTTTTCAACGTCAATGCCTCCATTGGCTGTGGCCGTTCATAGCGGAGCCCCGACCGGGTAACCGGCCGACCAATCGCTGCGTTCATTCACAATGACCAAAAAGCCATGATGGTGGTGGTGGCGGCGCCCACTGCCGGAGCGTCGCCATTGGAGACCAGCCGAAGGAGCGCAGGCCGGTCCCTCTCGCCCACTATCGCCCAGTCGAGTCGCGCCAAATGGCCGCACCGGTCGCCCCTGCCGTGAGCGGGAACAGGACGTTCACCACGATCCAAACCAAGCCCGTGGTCGAATTGTCGCCATCGGCTCCGGCAATCTCCATGAACCAGTTGCGGAAGAACAGCAGCGCCGCCCCGACGGTCAGGTACAGGCAGAGATTGATTTCCAGGGAACGGAGGCTAGCGTCGGCGCCGCGTTCGCCCTCCCGGTCCTCAACCGTTCGGCGGGCGTTGAGCACCAGGGCGGCGACCAGCGCGACGGCCATGAGGTAGTTGGCCACGTCCCAGACGCCGTTCACGTCAAAGAACGGGTTGACGACGAACCACACCGCCACAAAGACGGCCGTGCCCATCAGGTACGCGCCGAGCAGTTTCCGGAACGCTGTCTGCAACTTACTGTCCTCCCAGCGGCCCACGAAATTTGCCCGTACTATTCCACGCAATCCCGCCCCAACATTCTACGCCCTTTCCCCGTCAGCCATCCGGCTGAGGAACCATTCCGACGCGGGCGGAGACTGCATCTCGCCGCGCCGGCCCATACCACAAAATTGCTTGCAACATAGTGACGCTCCGGGCATTACTTTCAGCGCGTCTCTCCGCGACAATAGAACATTGGACCGTTACTTCCGGAGACGCTCAGCTTGAAAGCCAAACCGCCGGAACCGCCAGCGCGGACCGAGCACAACACCCAGGACGAACCAACCCTCGACGACGCCATCCGCGACTACGTGCGCGCCTACGCCCTGTGGCACGGGAGACCCCAGGCCGCCCAACGCTTCGGCGTATCCCGCCATACCCTGTGGCGCTGCCTGGAGCGGGGACGCCTGGGCCGTGCCCTGCCCAGGGCGGTGATCAATGCCGTCGGCGCCGATCCCGACGTCATACAAGCGGCGACATGGGCCATGACCGCCGTCCGCCAGGTCCAGCGCCGGGCCGCCGCCAATCCCAAGCCCCTGGCCGAGACCCTGGTGGACACCCTGCGGCTGCTGTGCGCCGCGCCCCTGGCCACCGTGGAAGAACTCTCCGCCTTCGGCAGGATTCCCAAGACCACCCTGCGCCGCCGGCTGGCGAAACTCGCCGGTCTCGGTCTGGTGGACTCCGTGTCCCACCACCTGGGCAGCCTGGGTTCCAACCCGAAGCAACGCCACTTCCCCACCGAGCGAGGCATCGAGGACGCCGCCCGCGCGGAGCACGGCACGGAACGCTTCCTCAGCGAGTACCCGGTTTCCCGGGAGTGGTTCCGGCTGCTCACCGACCGCCTGGACGCCGCGGCCGTCCTCTACCACGTGGCCGCCATGATCGCCCACGCCGACCCCCAGGGGCAGCCGGTCCGGGTGGACCACCACCGCCAGGGACCCTACGACCTGCTGGTCACGCTTTCGGGAGGCCGTTCGGTAGGCGTCGTGCGCCAGGGGCCGATGCTGTCCTCGGCCAACCTGCGCTACCGCCTGCGCACCCTGGAGCGGCTCCATGTCCGCCAGCTGCCCACGGCGACTCTGGTATTGACCCACTCGGACCAGGCCACCCGCCGGGCCTTCCGCACCCTGGGCAACCCCGACGAGCACCGCAGCGCCTTCGTCGCCACCGAGGGGGAACTGCTGGCGGGAGACGCGCAGGCCCCGGTGTGGCAGCAGTGCGGCGGCGGCGTCAACCGCTTCCGGCCCGAGACCATCAACCCCGACCTCTCCCTGGATCTCGTCCTGGACTGGCTGGGAAAGCGGACGGAGCGCATCGCCGAGCGCCGCCGCAGGCTGGGCCTGGACTCGGACGACAACCCGTCGCCCGACCCGGACCAGCTCTATCCCAGCCGGATGCGGGCGTTTATGCCCAACCCTGTTGAGCAGGTGAACAGCTCCCTGTCGGTGAAACTCACCCGTGCTGAAAGGCAGGTTCTGGACCTGCTGGCCGCCTGGCCCCTCTGTACCACAGACCAACTGACCGGGCTGATGGGCGGCGTCACCCGCCGCCGAGCCAACCAGGTGCTCCGTTCCCTGGCAGACCACGGCCTGATCCGCGCCGACGGCGATTTCCACGTGCTCACCGACGAAGGGCTGACCTGGCTGGCCCGCCGGGACCGGGCCGCCGTGGGGCAGGTCCTGGACCGCTGGACCGCTGGTCCCAGCCTCAACAACCCGCAGGTCTATGTCGGCACTGCCCTACGCTCCATGGCGTCCCAGCCCGATCACCACGCCGCCCTGACCACCCTGGCCGCCGCTCTCACCGCCGAATGCGCCCGCAGCCGCGACCACGGCGTCCTGGACCTGCTGCCCACCGCCCGCTCCGCCGTGGGCTACTGGCACCACGACATGAACTACGTGGTCCACCCCGACGTTTCCTTCGTCCTGGACCTGCCCGGGGGATACCGTTACTGCTTCCTGGAATACGAGCGCCGGGCCACCACGCCCCGGAGGGTGCGCGCCAGGCTGGAGAACTACCGCCGCTACTTCCAGAGCGGCTACGCCCGCCGGGACCACGGCGGGGACCTGCCCCTGGTGCTGTTCGTGTTCGAGAACGGGGACGACGAGGACGCCTTCATGGACGCCGCCAGCTACGTTGACCACGCCCCCTTCGCCAGCTCCAACCTGGAGACCATCACACAACATGGCATCCTGGCTGACACGTGGCTGCCGCCCGCGCCGGAACCCTGGGAGAGGCTGCAATTACAGCGACTGGTCAAGGTGCAACTTTTCCGGTGAAGCGGCTCCCGGGGTTTCCTGTAGAGGGAGGACAAACCAATAGGGATGACAGTGGTTTTTACCCTCCTTAACCTTGTCTGACCCCAAAAGCCCGTCCGATTGCATTCTGTTGCAGAAATCGGAGGTTTCGAGGCAGAGATACCAACTCTGTCCAAAACAGCGAAAAAGCCGCTGGCACGTATGACACATAAGGATTGACCCATAAATGAAACGCAATGACACAAAGGGAGGTGCGGATATGAGACTGCTGACCAAGGCAGAAGCCTGTCGGGAGCTGGGGGTATCACTGTCAACGCTGAACCGGCGCATCGCCGCCGGGGAGGTGCCGGTAAAGAGGGTGCCGCGCGGACGGCGGCATCGTGTATACGTGATGCTAGACGGCGACCCGCCGGGGAACGGCAAGGGCGCTAATTCGGAGTTGGCCGTGATCCGGGACCGGATTCGCGTCCTGGAGGAGCAGGTGGAGTTGTTGCAGGGACAGCTTGAGCAGGAGCGGCAGCGCAACGACGGGCCGGTGAGGAAGTTGAAGGCGGCGCATGACCGGCGCTATTCCGGGTGGCGGTTCTGGCGACGGAGCGACGACCATCGCGCCTTGACCGGGCCAGCCGGACGTAGGATAATGGACAGTAAGACAATCTAGTATAACAACCGCCAATGCGAGAGACCATGCCCCCACGACGCATATCACGGACCATCACATTCTCCCTGCCACCGGAGATGTTCCAAGAAGTGCAGCGGGTGAAGGACGAAGAAGGCCGCGACATGAGCGAGTTGGTGCGCGAAGCCCTGCGCCTTTACATGGAAGATAGGGAGTTGCGCCGTGAGCAGCACCAGGAACGGCTACGCTCCCGCCGGGCGGAACACGACGATGACCAGATTGGGAGGGACCCGTCCAAGTGAGCGATATCAACCTGAGATACCTCGGGATCCTGGTGCAGAGTTTTGCCATATTCGTGGCCATCTCTATCTTGCTGGGACGGATATATTCTCTCGCCTATTTCGACGCATTGGAAATCCCGGCGTCAGAGATTCGATTGGCACTGGCAGAGTATTCGGTGGCCTCACCGGAGGTCACCATTTATGGCATTGGCTTCTCGGCCATAGTGGCAGTCTATTTCTTGTTCCCGTGGAGCTCGGTTCTGACTGCATCCCCCTGGTGGCTAAGAATCGCTTTGGGAGCGAGTCTCTTTCTCCTGGGGCTAAGTCCGTGGATTTACCTGATCAATTATTCCGTCAGCCCATCAGACCTCAACACCAAATTCATCTCGCTGCTGATGTTATTGAACGCAGCGCTGACGCTCTTTGGTGTAGCAATCGTCAATTCCGGATTCCTCGCCATGGTGCCGCAGGCTGAGGCTGCAAAAGCGTTGCGGAACGCTATCACACCACTGATTTTCGCGCTGTATATAGGATCGTCTCTGTGGCTGATGACAGAGTGGTCGTCCACCATGGGAAAGGTGGACGCAGCGTTAACCCTGGCGGGTGCGCCGAGCGCCAGAATCGAGTTGTCGGCGTCTTCCGTGAATGGCCGACAAGGGCAGGGCTCGGACGATTATGGTGCTAGTTTTCCGAGTCATGACTTCAAGGTGGTGATGATTAGCGACAAGTTTGTCTACTTGCGCCGCTCAGCGGATTCCGAACCATCCAAAGAGCGTTTGTATGCTCTACCGATTGAAGACGTAGCAAGCATCCTTTACATATCCGATTGAGGCCATCACTGAGAGTTTTGGAGGTTTGGCATATGAGTGAACGAAACGACCTGACCCCGGCGGCGCTCTACGCCCGGGTGTCCAGCGACCGACAGGACGTGGACCTCTCCGTCGCCGCCCAACTCCGCGCCCTCCGCGAATACGCCGAGCGGAACGGCTACTCCATCGCCCGCGAATACGTGGACGAGGCCGAAAGCGGCAGAATCGCCGACCGTCCCCAGTTCCGCCGGATGCTGGACGAAGCCAACAAGCCGGAATCGCCTTTCAGCGAAATTCTCGTCTGGAAGTTTTCGAGGTTCACCCGCAAGCGGGAACACGCCGTGGCTTTCAAGTCCATGCTCCGCAGGAAGGGCATCCGCGTCGTCTCCATCACCGAGCACGCCGACGACTCCCCCACCGGCAAGCTCATGGAGGCCATCATCGAGTCCGTGGACGAATTTTACAGCGAAAATCTTGCCGAAGAGGTGTACCGGGGTATGCGCGAAGCCGCCTCCCGGGGCTTCTGGGTCGCCAGCCGGGTTCCCTACGGCTACCGCAAGCTCATGGTCCAGGACGGCGCCAAGAAGCGCCCCACCCTGGAACTCGATCCCGACACCGCTCCCGTGGTCCAGCGCATCTTCAACCTGGCCGAGGCCGGACGCGGCATCTTGGACATCACCCGCACCCTCAACGATGAGGGCATCGCCAACCCCACCGGAAGGCCTTGGTCCAAGAACGGCGTCCACATCATCCTGCGC
>CBDBNT010000002.1:0-24163 GCA_965208015.1 Dehalococcoidia bacterium
TTCAGGTGTAGGCGATGGCTCCAGTGGGTCGGTTCCGGCGGCTGCGGAAGCGTCCTGGGCGGGACGCGGGGGGAAGTCGAACAGCGACCGGTCGCTCTCGCGTGTCAGGTATTGGTCCAGTCTGGACAGGATGCGATCTTTCGGCCACTCGCCGCTCTCCATGAGATCAAGCGCCATGCCGCCTAGAAGGTCGCGGCGCCGGGCGTTCTGCTGGCGCTCAAGTCGGCGTTCCTCCGCCCGCTTCTGCTTGGCGGCTTCGAGCAGCTTGGTTCGTTGGTCGCGTAGTTTCTTGAGGGCGTCTTTAGCTGCCATGGAGCACCTTTCATTACTTGGCATGCAACCCGGCGTATCACGCATGACACGGTTCAGTGCCTGCCGCGTTTCTATCACAAGACGGGAGGGAATTCACACGGCATGTGGGCGCTGGCCCAGGCTCGGGGAGCCATGGGTGGAAACGCTGACAATACGGACGCGCTGCAATTGCTGCTCGACCTGGGGATCGAGGTCGGGGTCCAGCGGGGCTACTGGAAGCCGTACCAGCCGCCCAGCATCGAAGACCGTCTGGGGCCGGAGAGGGTGGCGGCGGCGAGAGCGGTCCTCCAGGGTGTGAGGCCGCAAGGGGGCGCTGGGTTGCAGTCGGAAACCATACAGGATGAAAAGAAATGTAATGAGAAATGTAACACTGAGGCACCGGTATGCGAGATCGAGGACCAGCCGGCGCGGCTGTTCGACGACGGCCCGGACCTGCCCGAGGGCTGGGAGCCGTTGGAGCCGGGTGCGTACAACGTGACATGCGACGGTTGTGGCATATCAGGGCTTCGCTGGGTCGGCCCCAGGCAGCCGCGGGGCTTGCGGCGGCTCCAGGACCGGGCCGGGACGATCCACAATCCCGGCGCTTGCCGCCGGCGTCAGAAGGCGGCTAAGAGCGGGAGGGTGTAAGGCACCGGAGAAGCCATTGCAGGAAGTCCTGTAGACGGCTTTTGCGTGTCCTCTGAGGGATCGGTGTCGCCTGGCGCCTTCCGGCGATTCTCTGCAACTGGACGGGCTGCCAGCGGCCGCTGCCGCGGGCGGTCTGGACGCCATCGGCTTCAAGGGCGCGGGCGATCTGGCGCCAGCTGAGCCCCTGGTTGCGGAGCTCGGAGATCCGCGGCCACACGGCTTGGTCGTGGTCGGCTTGGCGCCGGCGCCTGGTGTGGACGGCCGCTTGCCGGTCTTCGGCGGTGAAGGTCCGGGCGCCCGGGCGGGCGCGGGCTGTGTCGTCGGTCATAGGCTAGCGGGGTCGGGGTTTGCCAATTTCGATATGCAGGCCGCGGACGAGCAGGTCGAGGGTCGCCTCGACGCGCGCCAGTCGTTCTGTCGTGTCGGTGCGCAAGCGATCGAGATCGCGTCTGAGGCTGGTGTAGACGCGCCAGCCGAAGGCCAGCAGGGCCACGCCGACGGCAAGGGTCGATAGCGTCTCAGGACTCACGGGCCCCCTCCTTCCGTTTCTTCGGTTCCAGTGTTGCCAGTTTTTCCAGGGTTCCGGGCAAGCCCTCGTCGATCGAGCGCCTGAGCAGGTCGGCAAGACTCAGGCCGTAGTGCTCGGCGCGTCCGCGCAGCCCGTCCAGGCGTGCGGCCGGCAGGCGAAGCGTGACGACCGCCATTGGCGTATGGTTCGTCTGCATGTGGTTCTCCTCATCAGGTAAAATACGGGAAGCATACGTAAAGAATACGATCTGATCAAGCGGCTCCAGGGGCCTGCGGATGGGGTGTAAGACATTTTGTCTTACACTTTGTCTTACACACTCCGTCAGGGGTTTCGGCCAGTATTGGCGGGGCCGCGAGGCCGGTGTCGCAAATTTGGCACTGGAACCAAAGCAGGATGATCCGAAGGGGTGTTTTAGAACGAAGTGAGTTTTAGTAGTAGTCGGGCCTGTGGAAGACTGTGAGCATGGTGGAGCAACTGCGGGGTTTTGCAGTTGCTCCAGCTGGTCATGGTTTCCACAGGCGGTTTTGGGGGGTGTGGGGAGTAGGGGGACGAAGCCTCTCAGCTCCTGTGGCGGCCGCGTCGGGCGGCCCGTCGACGTTCCCAGGTTCGGCGCGATATCCCGTCAAGCTCCCAGGGACGCAGGTCGGTAAGGGTGGGCGGCGGCATCCCTCGGTGCCGATACCAGGTTCGGCGTGAGATATCGAGATCGAGCCAGGGTTGCTTGGTCTCGATGCTGGTTTGGCGGCGGGCCTGGCCGGACTTTTTCCCGCGAGTCGACTGGATGACCCAGAAGCCGGCTTGCGTCTGGCCAGTGTCGAGGTTCTTCCGGCAGATTCGGCTGACACTCTTGGCGATCCAGGTGGTCTCGTTTGGGTGCCAGTCGTCCTGCAAGCCAGAAAACCATTTCTCGAAGGCTTCGTCGATCCAAGTTTGGACGAGGTCCGGATTGCGTGACGCAGCCCAGTTCTGAGGCTTGCCGAAGAACTTGAGGGCACCTCGGAAGAGGGCGTCATTGCGGCCGGCTGCTGTAACCGGCGGGCCGGGGATGCGCCAGCGACGCGGGATTGGCTCGGCGAGCTCGGCGAGCGTCCAGGCCTGGTCGCGCAGCCAACTGGTTTCTTCGGCGTAATGCGGATGGGTCGGATTGTGCGTCAGCACGATGCTGAAGGAACGCTCGGCACCGTAGGCGGTGACGTAGTATTCGCTGATGCGGGCGAGCATGTGAATGGGGGTCTTGCTGGCGTTTTCGGTCTGCAGGACCGGGCGTTTCAGGCAGTAGACGACATCGCCGCCGCCGTCGTGGCTGGCAATCCAGTTTGGCGTCCGGACGTCCGGGCCGAGGGCGACGTGCAGGTAATCTGACGGCGGCCGTTGGCAATGCAGTACGAGGGCGGTTTGAGCGTGGGCGCTGTCGAGCTGCAGCTCGGGCCATTCGGTCCACGCCTTGGCGGTGGTGGTTCGCCTGACTGGTCGGATGCATTCGCCGGCGCCGTCGCGGCTGACGCCAGGCCAGCGGTGTGTTTCGGCCAGGCCGTGATTGCGGACGCGGTCGGGAACATTCTCGATAGCGAGCGGGAGTGAGAGCTGTTTGGCGGGGGGTGCGTTTGCGTTGGGGCGTGGTACAATCGGCATCCGGTTCTGCTCCTGCTCGCTTCAGGACAGTCCGCGCCGGCTCCGTTGTTGGTAGCAACGTCCGGCAACCTCCGCCAATGGTACCACACCGCCCTGTGGCACCATACCTCCTCCACCCCGAGGAATTGGCAAGGCGCCCGGTCGCAAGGCCGGGCGTCGGGCATTCGGGTCGCCTCGATGGCGGCCCGAAGTTGTTTCACCTGCCTGCAAGACACTTCGTCAGACCCAGACACGATTGGATTTTCCCACAGAGATATGCGTCGTCCGGGAATGTGTTAGCATTAACACGCTGGTGTTTACGCTAACGCGGTGAGGGCGAAGCATGAGTTTCCGGAACAAACGGACGGCCAGGCGTGCGGGAAAGCGATCTGGAGAGGTCAGGCGTGCGCGGCAGATGGAACACGTCGGCCAGGTCTTCGTTCAGATCCAGCACTACCGCAATGAGGGGCGCGGCTGGCGGTTTATCGCTGACATGCTGAACATGGGTGGGGTCGGCGCGCCGCGGGGCGGGGTGTGGTATCCGGCGACGGCGAAGCGCGTGTATGAGGCCGGAAAGCGCTCAGGCGTGCAGCTGAACCTCAGAGGGGTAGGCGTGCCGGTTACGTGACGGTGTTCAACGACAAGAGGGCAGAGATACAAGCATGGTGGCACAAGCTGAAACGGGACGGACGGGCACTACTTTGGTCACGGTCAGGGAGTGGCTTGCACTGATCGGCGCCGTCGTGGTGATCCTTGGCGGCCTGCTTGGCGGGGTGCGGTTGGTGGTCGCGCCGCTGTATACGGAGATGCAGGCCCTGAACGGCCGCATGGACCGGATGGACGCCCGGATGCAAGAGGAATTCAAGGTCGTACGTGAGGCATTCAAGGCCGTCCGCTCGGACATTGCCGTCTTGAGCGAGCGCCTGACACGGGTGGAAACCCTGCTTGAGCGGGATGCGGACCAAGCCGACTCGGCCGTTGCGCCGGAGACGCGGCCGTGACCGAACGAGGAGGCGTTGGCTGGTGGGGCGGCGGCCCATATTTCCCCGCTGCGACCGCTTCCTTCAGGTCCGGAACCCGCCCGGATCGGCGACCGCGGAACTGCACGACATCGCCGGCATCGGAGCGTTCACCCCACCGGGGCGGCAAAACCGGACCTGAAACACTCCCGGCCTCCCACCGCGAAGGCGTGATTTCGGGGTTTTCCCGGGATTTGGTGGGGAATTCCGGATGTCTCCGGCATGAATACGCGCAAGTCCAGCAACCACGCGGGTTTCCGCGCTGGGTGAAGTTGACATGAAGGGGCTTATCGGTAGTTGAGAACAAAATCGCAGAGTTTTGGACGCGAGCAGAGGGTACGAGTTCATGGCACTTTCTAGCGACTGGCAAAACTTCTGGCTTGAGCATCCATGGGCACCGCGCCGGGTTCTTATGGCGAAGTACGACATCGAAAGTTATGACATTGACAACTGGCTCCGATCTCATCCGCACGCGCGGCAGGTTCTCGATCGTGAGCGTTGGGGCCTCGCGCGCGACAAGCCAGCACAAAATATTCGAGAGATCATGGAGAGGGCGTGGAAGTACTACATCGAGGAGGAGCTCAGCATTAGCATTGATAGCATTGATACGGCGGCGTCTACTGATGCAGTTCTGCAGCTTATTCGCATCAAGACGCCGCCCGGCCCTTTCCAGTTTTTGGTCGATGGCCATTACTTGGGGCGTCTGCCAGGGTACAGGACGTGGATCGACAGCGGATACACACGCGTGTCCTTTGCCGTCTGCAATATCTATCCTGGGAGAGCATATGCCGACAAACGAAACCTTCTGCCAGCGCTTTTCCTTCAAACGAAAGAGAAGGCCCTCGGTCGCCAAGACGCCGTTGGACTCGTCAAGCACATCTACTTGTGCTTCCTATGCGATTCGGTCGAATCCTCCGAAAAAGCGGATCAGGCGAAGCAGAGATTCTATGCACGGCACAAAGAGGCCGGGTTCATCACGGGAGCCCAGCTCCAAGGGCGCGGAATGAGCACACAGCACCTGAAGAAACATGGCGGTGTTCGAAGCCTGCTTGAGGCTGTTGCTGAGGAATTTGCTGCCGACCTCGGCTTGCAAGACTCCGCGGCATCTCGCTGGAACCGACAGGAGTTCAGACAACGCAACCCTGGGATCAACTGGGACCGGTGTCGCTACTGCGGCCGATGCCCAGTGGATCTGCACCACTTGCTGCCGCGTGCGGAATATCCGGAACTTGTGCGGGACGTGGAAAACGTTGTTCCGGTTTGCGTTCAAGTGCATGCCGCGATCACGCGCCATACCCTCGGCGATGAATTCCAACAGGCCTACTCCAAGGCACAAGCAGCATGGCTGAAGGCAAGTTCAGGCGGTCGAGCCGGTCGGTTTGACGAGGTGATGTCACGTGCGCACCACGAAACGATCGGCTTTCCGACGAATGGACAATAAAGGCTTGTGCTTGTAGGTCGCTCACCCTTCCCCGCCATACCATTCGATAAACCAGCATCTGCCCGGGTAATACCAGGAAGGATAATTGGAAATCCTGAACTTCAACCCATAAGCCTCAGCGAATCCGTTGAAATCCTCGATATGCTCGTTCACCAACCACGGATACGGCTGCGACACAGCAACGATCGGGGTCTTCCCACGGACCCAAATTTCCGCGTGATCCCACGCAGGCGGTTGGTCAGGCCATCCTTCCGGCGGCTGCCTTCCATATGTGCCCACGGGCGACGCACCTCCGGCAACATTCCACCAGCGTATGCGTGCACCCGAATATCGTTTGATATCCAGTTGAGCTGACCATTGGTCTTGGAGCCGCTTTTGCGCCCTACGCAATCGCGACAAGCCGCGGGACCCCGCTTCCCGCGCCTCGCATATATTACGTTGATCGCTGCTTAGGTACCCATCGCTCAGTGCCCGATCTTCGGCGCCAGACTGAAAGCTCAGCAGAAACGTCTTGTCGTCGTAAGACAACGGCGAGGTTGCCGTAAATCTATCCCCCTTCGCTGGCATTCATCCCCTCCCTCCTTTGCTGGTTGCCGCTCCAGCGCCCATTCAACGAACCTATCCGCCGGTCGCAGAATCTGTAACCGCCTTAACACGGCTCTCTGTCCCATTGCTACTGTAGGCCAACATGCCCCAGAGTCGTTTTTCCTGCCGGGGGAGAGAGGGGTGTCCCCAAACACCCAACCAACAAAAAGCCGCCCATTAGGCGGCTTTTCGCGCGTCAGTTCGCCTGATCCTCGTTGGGTTCAGGCCCGACGTTGACAATGGTACCGTCAGCGCCAGGGGCAGCGCACGCCGCCCGTCGCCCCGGTTCGATGCTCGCTGAAAGCATCCAGGCCGGACTGGTCTCGCCCGTGGTTGTCTTTTTGAGGGCCACCAGAGGGTTTAGGTGCGGATCAAAGGTTCTACCCTCGTCACCCTACTACCCCACCCTGAAAAATCGATTCTGGGCCTTCCTGGGGCCTTATTTCGCCTAATCCCGTTTGCGGTCACCTCCGAAAACCCGAAAATCAGGTCGCATCGGAGTGAGGGATGAAGCCCGTGCATGGATTCGGGGGATGCCTCCCCGCGGTTTCGTGGGAGCACCGCGCAAGCTCTGGGATTGTTTCAAAAGGGACCCAGCCCTTCTTTCAGGAGAGAAACCCCGTGAAAACTCACCTGGATCTGGGATCAGATCGGGGTCTTGGCCCAGTTACAACGTAGCTGTCACTGAGTGCCAAATTCACTCCCGCTATAGTTCATCCGACTCGATTCTGATCCCCTTTGCGGAGGCCGAGACGGATGAAACAATGCTGGAGCACCCGTGAACTCGCTGAATCCTGGACCCTCAGTGACGACGAGAAGCAGCTTTCGGATCAGCGCACACAGCAGGGCCGATTGGGACTTGCCGTGCTGCTGAAGTTTTTCCAGGTCGAAGGCCGCTTCCCGCACTACCACAAGGAAGTGCCGATGCCTGCTGTCGGTTACGTAGCCGAACAGCTTGAGGTGCTGCCCGCCGTCTGGTTCGACTACCCGCTCAAAGGCCGCAGCGGCAGCCGCGACCGCGAGCAGCTTCGCGCCTTCCTCGGCTTCAGGCAAGCGACCGTCGATGACATGGAGCCCATCCGGCGCTGGCTCAGCCGGGAGGTCGTGCCGGAGGATCAGGACCCCCGCCATCTGAGGTCGGCCGTGCTCGATTGGTGCCGCGAGCACCGGATCGAACCGCCGAGCAGTGACCGTATCGACCGGGTTGTCGGTGCGGCGGTCCGCAGTTTCGAGACATCCTTCTTTGCCGCCATACACGGCCAGCTCCCGGGTTCTACCAGGCAGCGTCTTGATGCCTTGCTGGATTCCTCTCTGGTCGAGGGGCCGGGAGCCCAAGGCGAGGAGTCATCGGACCACGTTACCCTCAGTCGGCTCAAGGCCGATCCGCGTCGTGCAGGCCTCGCCAGTCTGCGCGAAGAGATCGCCAAGCTCGGGCGCATCCGCGACGTGCAGCTGCCGGACGACCTGTTCAGCGGGGTGTCGCCGAAGATTCTGGAGCGTTACCGCCTGCGGGCATCCACCGAATCGATCGACCAGCTCCGTCGCCATCCCGAGCCCATACGCCACACGCTTCTCGCCGCCTTTTGCTGGCAGCGGCGCCGGGCCATCATCGATGGCTTGATCGAGCTCTTGATCCAGATCGTCCACCGCGTTTCGGCCAAGGCGGAGCGCAGGGTGGTAACGGAGATCATCGACGGCCTCGAGGAGGTCCATGGCAAGAACCTGATCCTGTTTCGCCTTGCCGAGGCCGCCGTGAAGCAGCCGCAGGGAGTGGTCAGCGAGGTGCTCTTCCCGGTCGTCGGCGAACACATCTTGCAGGCCCTCGCCAGGGAATACCACGCCAAGGGTCCGACGTATAAGCGGCGCGTCCACACCGTGCTTCGCAGCTCCTACAGCCATCATTATCGCCAGATGCTGCCCCTTTTGCTGGAGACGCTGACGTTTCGCTCCGACAACGTGGCGCACCGGCCCGTCACCGAGGCCCTGGCCTGGCTTCAGGCCCACCGTCAGAGTCGGCAGCAGTTCGTTTCCTGCGACGAGGTGCCCATCGACAACGTCGTCCGTCCCCAGATGCAGGAGATTCTCATCGAAGAGACGCCTCGAGGGACCCAGCGCATCAACCGCATCAACTACGAGATCTGCGTGCTTCAGGCGCTTCGCGAGCGCCTCAGGTGCAAGGAGATCTGGGTCGAGGGGGCCGACCGCTTCCGTCACCCCGACGACGATCTGCCGGCGGATTTCAGCGCCAGGCGCAATGATTACTACGCAGCGTTGAAGCAGCCCATGGACGCGGCACGGTTCACCTGTGACTTGCAGCGGGCGATGGAGCAGGCGCTGGGCCGGTTCGATGCGGGCCTGCCGGCCAACCCGAAGGTCCGGTTCCGTGAGTACGGCAAGAATCGCACTGTGTTGACTCCGCTCGAAGCCCAGGCAGAGCCGACGCAGTTGCAGCGTCTGAAGGCCGAGATGGAACGCCGCTGGTCCATGACCAGCCTGCTCGACGTGCTCAAGGAAACCGACCTCAGGGTGGGCTTCACAGGTGCGTTCAAGAGCCTGGGCACCCGGGAAATCCTGGGCCGCGAGGATCTGCAATACCGTCTCCTGCTTTGCCTCTACGGTCTCGGTACCAACATGGGCCTCAAGCGCATGGTGCCAGGTCGCGGCGGCCTTACCTACCGGGAACTCCTTTACACGCGGCACCGATTCATTGAAAAGGATGCCTTGCGCGAGGCCATCCGGCGTGTGGTGAACGCCACGCTGGCGTCGCGCCTGAGCCACGTCTGGGGCGAGGGCACGACGGCGTGTGCGGCCGACAGCAAGAAGTTCGGCGCCTGGGACCAGAATCTGATGACCGAGTGGCACATCCGCCATGGTGGCCGCGGGGTCATGATCTACTGGCACGTGGAGAAGAAATCCGCCTGCATCTACTCGCAGCTCAAGCGCTGCTCGGCTTCCGAGGTCGCCTCGATGATCGAGGGGGTCCTGCGCCACTGCACCGAGATGAAAGTGGAGGAGCAGTACGTCGACAGCCACGGCCAGAGCGAGGTCGGCTTCGCCTTCTGCCACCTCCTGGGCTTTGACCTCCTGCCGCGGCTCAAGGCCATCGCCTCCCAGAAGCTTTATCGTCCGGTCAGGGGCCGGGCCGGCGACTACGCGAACCTGCAACCCATACTGACGCGCCCGATCCAGTGGGAACTGATCCGTCAGCAGTACGACGAGATGGTCAAGTTCACCACGGCGCTGCGCCTCGGGACTGCCGAGCCCGAAGAGATCCTGCGGCGCTTTACCCGCAACAACCTCAAGCACCCCACGTACCGCGCCCTGGCCGAGCTGGGCAAGGCGGTCAAGACCATCTTTCTTTGCCGCTACCTGGATTCCGAGCCTCTCCGGCAGGCCATCAACGAAGGGCTCAACGTGGTCGAGAACTGGAACAGCGCCAACGGCTTCATCTTCTACGGCAAGGGGGGAGAAATCGCCACGAACCGCCTTGAGGACCAGGAGATCGCGGTGCTGTCGCTGCACCTCCTGCAGGCCTGCCTGGTGTACATCAACACGCTGATGATCCAGCAGGTGCTGGCGTCCCCGTCCTACTTCGACAAGATGGCGCCGGAGGACTTCCGCGCCCTGTCGGCGCTGATCTGGCATCACATCAATCCCTACGGCCTCTTTGACCTGGACATGGAAGAACGCCTGCCCATTGAATGGCCGGCGGCCGCCTGATACGCTGCCTTCGGGTTTCTTTACCTAAAGCGTCTTTTGTCAAGAGTTATGAACGACAGGACAAGCTGCCACGCGGGTCGGAGAGGAGCTGGAGCATGGCGCCCAACGGGCGAAATGTAAAAAGTGAAGATGTCCGGCTGACGGACGGGCATGAACGCGCCCGCAACTTCCTGAGCGACGGCGAAATGGACGGGCTCCTTGAAGCAAGCAAGAAGGGTCGCCACGGCGTGCGGGATTACGTGCTCCTGCTCATGATGTTTCGCCACGGCCTGCGCGTCAGCGAAGCCGTCCGCATGCGGCGCCAGGACCTGAACCTGAAGCGCGCCCGGGTGTGGATTCGAAGGCTCAAGAACGGCCTGTCCGTCGAACACCCCATCGCCGGCGACGAACTGCGGGCGATCAAGCGCTACCTGCACACACGCCGCGACGCCTTGCCGTGGCTGTTCGTGTCGGAACGCGGGCAGCCGATGACCCGGCAGTCCGTCAACTACCTCATTCGCGCCGCTGCAGGGCGGGCCGGACTCGGTGCGCTTCATCCTCACCAGCTGCGACATTCGTGCGGATTTTTCCTGGCGAATCAGGGCTACGACCTGAGGCTGATCCAGGATTACCTCGGGCACCGCGACCCCAAACACACGGTTCACTACACGCGGGTTGCCGGCGTCAGGTTCGAGGGAATGTGGGAGAAGTGAGACAGGCTGTCATCGGCAATTTGGCACTCAGTGACAGCTACGTTGTAACTGGGCCGTCTTTTTAGCAACGGCCCATTGTAGCCTATTCCGCTCCCTCCAGCCCGGCTTGCCCCCTCAGCTCTTGATTTTCTGCCTCAAGCACGCTCACCCGCTCTCTCAGGATCTGAATCTTTCTTTGCCGACCGATGTTGGTGTCAACCGAGCGCTTGCGCCGGGCATCGGCATCCTCGATCTGTGCGGCGGCCTCCTGCCTGCAGGTGGTCACTTCCTCCCTGGCAGCCTGCTTGATCCGCTCAGCCTCCGCCATGGTGTGTCTGGCTTTCGCCGTGTCGATCCGGGCCTGCTCTTCCTGGAGGCCAGCGGCCGCTTCGCGACCGACGATGGCCTGGTTTTCCTTCTCCAAGCGCCCTCGCATGACAAGCCACCACGCTCCACAGGCCAGGATGATGACCGGCGTCCCGTATGCCGACAGCGCCGACCAGGCCGTCCACAGTTCGTCGGCGTACCCGCTTTGCCATGCAATGGCAATTGCCAGGGCGAGCAGGATCGAGGAAGGGAGGAGGCGGACGATGGCGTCTTTCACCGCAGGTACACCTCGGTGATGTCCGGGCGAAAATGCCCCATCTCCTGGCTGACGATCTCCAGGGCCTCCGGGTAGGGGTGGCTGCCCTGCAGCACGTCCAGGCGCTCCTGGGCATAGCTGTGCCTGAGGCCGTGGGCGCCGGTCGACCAGCCCAGGGCCCTCTTGCTGGCGGCGCTGAACGAGTCGCTCCAGGCCAGGCCGCCGCCGAGGTCGTAGTGCTGCCGGTAGCGGACGCCCCGGTCGACAACCGTCACGGGCTTCTCCCGGCGCCGCGCCTCGAGGCGCGCGGCCAGGTGGAAAGGCAGGCTGACCTCGCGCACCAGGCCGCCCTTGCCGTCCACCGTGTAGCGGATGGTGTCCGGGCGTCCCTCGAAGCGCCGTGCCGACCACTCGCGGTGCGTCGAGGCGGGTTGCTCGTCAGCCCGCCGCAGGGTCAGCAGTTCGTGGCCACGCAGCCCTGCGGCGTAGGCGATCTCGGTTGCTAGGGCGTGGCGCTCGGACTGTGCCGCCGCGACCATCTGCACCTGCGCCGGCGTGTAGGCACGTCCGCCGGTCTCCAGGGGCGAGCGGCCGAGGTTGGACTTGATTCTCTCCAGCTTGCCGACGCCGGGGAGGATTTGCAGCGCCTGGCGGTCCAGGTCGAGGGTCTTCTGCCGAACCTCGGAGGCGCGCTCCTTGAGGTACTCCGTTGCCTGTTCGTGCGTCATGTGGTCCAGGCCCTGGTTGCGGTGATTCTTCCTGAGCCACCCGGCGGCCACTGAAAGCGCCTGCTGGTAGGCACGGGCGGTGCCGACGGAGTGAATCTTGCCGTCGTCGCGGTTGTCGTGCCTGGGCGAACCGAGGGCGAGGCGGCGTCGCACGGCGCGCGCGGCCTGGTCAGTCGTCTTGCGAAAGCTCGGCATCGTCGGTGTCTCCGGCCTGGGTGATTTCGGGCAGCTGGGACAGGTAACGCCGGATGGTCGTGGGATCGGCGCGCAACCGGTGATGGCGACGCAGCCAGAAGGCGAGTTCCCGGTAGCTGGCTCCTGCGCGGCGAAGGGCGACTAGCTCGTTGCGGTAGCGCCTGAGCTTGCTTGAACGGTAGCGTACCTTGACGGCGGCGCTGCGGTAGGCCCGAATATCGGCCAGGACGCTGGCGGCTTTATGAGGCGTCATAATTGGGGCTCTATGGCGTGGCGATTATAGACGATATAATGATATACAACGGGCCTGATACGTGCTGTGTCGGGCGAGATTTCGAGCCCGACACAGCACGGAGCATCAGACGGAAAAACCTGCAAGAAGGACGACGAGTAAGTATACGAATTCAGGAGCCACTAGGCAACTGTAGAAGTCCTGTATGCTTACGCTTGCAACTGGTCTTCAGGTGTAGGCGATGGCTCCAGTGGGTCGGTTCCGGCGGCTGCGGAAGCGTCCTGGGCGGGACGCGGGGGGAAGTCGAACAGCGACCGGTCGCTCTCGCGTGTCAGGTATTGGTCCAGTCTGGACAGGATGCGATCTTTCGGCCACTCGCCGCTCTCCATGAGATCAAGCGCCATGCCGCCTAGAAGGTCGCGGCGCCGGGCGTTCTGCTGGCGCTCAAGTCGGCGTTCCTCCGCCCGCTTCTGCTTGGCGGCTTCGAGCAGCTTGGTTCGTTGGTCGCGTAGTTTCTTGAGGGCGTCTTTAGCTGCCATGGAGCACCTTTCATTACTTGGCATGCAACCCGGCGTATCACGCATGACACGGTTCAGTGCCTGCCGCGTTTCTATCACAAGACGGGAGGGAATTCACACGGCATGGCGCAACGACGGGAGGGAGGAGAGGTGAAAGCGAAAACGCGCACGTTCCGGATGCGGCCGCTGGACGAGTGGGCGCTGGCCCAGGCTCGGGGAGCCATGGGTGGAAACGCTGACAATACGGACGCGCTGCAATTGCTGCTCGACCTGGGGATCGAGGTCGGGGTCCAGCGGGGCTACTGGAAGCCGTACCAGCCGCCCAGCATCGAAGACCGTCTGGGGCCGGAGAGGGTGGCGGCGGCGAGAGCGGTCCTCCAGGGTGTGAGGCCGCAAGGGGGCGCTGGGTTGCAGTCGGAAACCATACAGGATGAAAAGAAATGTAATGAGAAATGTAACACTGAGGCACCGGTATGCGAGATCGAGGACCAGCCGGCGCGGCTGTTCGACGACGGCCCGGACCTGCCCGAGGGCTGGGAGCCGTTGGAGCCGGGTGCGTACAACGTGACATGCGACGGTTGTGGCATATCAGGGCTTCGCTGGGTCGGCCCCAGGCAGCCGCGGGGCTTGCGGCGGCTCCAGGACCGGGCCGGGACGATCCACAATCCCGGCGCTTGCCGCCGGCGTCAGAAGGCGGCTAAGAGCGGGAGGGTGTAAGGCACCGGAGAAGCCATTGCAGGAAGTCCTGTAGACGGCTTTTGCGTGTCCTCTGAGGGATCGGTGTCGCCTGGCGCCTTCCGGCGATTCTCTGCAACTGGACGGGCTGCCAGCGGCCGCTGCCGCGGGCGGTCTGGACGCCATCGGCTTCAAGGGCGCGGGCGATCTGGCGCCAGCTGAGCCCCTGGTTGCGGAGCTCGGAGATCCGCGGCCACACGGCTTGGTCGTGGTCGGCTTGGCGCCGGCGCCTGGTGTGGACGGCCGCTTGCCGGTCTTCGGCGGTGAAGGTCCGGGCGCCCGGGCGGGCGCGGGCTGTGTCGTCGGTCATAGGCTAGCGGGGTCGGGGTTTGCCAATTTCGATATGCAGGCCGCGGACGAGCAGGTCGAGGGTCGCCTCGACGCGCGCCAGTCGTTCTGTCGTGTCGGTGCGCAAGCGATCGAGATCGCGTCTGAGGCTGGTGTAGACGCGCCAGCCGAAGGCCAGCAGGGCCACGCCGACGGCAAGGGTCGATAGCGTCTCAGGACTCACGGGCCCCCTCCTTCCGTTTCTTCGGTTCCAGTGTTGCCAGTTTTTCCAGGGTTCCGGGCAAGCCCTCGTCGATCGAGCGCCTGAGCAGGTCGGCAAGACTCAGGCCGTAGTGCTCGGCGCGTCCGCGCAGCCCGTCCAGGCGTGCGGCCGGCAGGCGAAGCGTGACGACCGCCATTGGCGTATGGTTCGTCTGCATGTGGTTCTCCTCATCAGGTAAAATACGGGAAGCATACGTAAAGAATACGATCTGATCAAGCGGCTCCAGGGGCCTGCGGATGGGGTGTAAGACATTTTGTCTTACACTTTGTCTTACACACTCCGTCAGGGGTTTCGGCCAGTATTGGCGGGGCCGCGAGGCCGGTGTCGCAAATTTGGCACTGGAACCAAAGCAGGATGATCCGAAGGGGTGTTTTAGAACGAAGTGAGTTTTAGTAGTAGTCGGGCCTGTGGAAGACTGTGAGCATGGTGGAGCAACTGCGGGGTTTTGCAGTTGCTCCAGCTGGTCATGGTTTCCACAGGCGGTTTTGGGGGGTGTGGGGAGTAGGGGGACGAAGCCTCTCAGCTCCTGTGGCGGCCGCGTCGGGCGGCCCGTCGACGTTCCCAGGTTCGGCGCGATATCCCGTCAAGCTCCCAGGGACGCAGGTCGGTAAGGGTGGGCGGCGGCATCCCTCGGTGCCGATACCAGGTTCGGCGTGAGATATCGAGATCGAGCCAGGGTTGCTTGGTCTCGATGCTGGTTTGGCGGCGGGCCTGGCCGGACTTTTTCCCGCGAGTCGACTGGATGACCCAGAAGCCGGCTTGCGTCTGGCCAGTGTCGAGGTTCTTCCGGCAGATTCGGCTGACACTCTTGGCGATCCAGGTGGTCTCGTTTGGGTGCCAGTCGTCCTGCAAGCCAGAAAACCATTTCTCGAAGGCTTCGTCGATCCAAGTTTGGACGAGGTCCGGATTGCGTGACGCAGCCCAGTTCTGAGGCTTGCCGAAGAACTTGAGGGCACCTCGGAAGAGGGCGTCATTGCGGCCGGCTGCTGTAACCGGCGGGCCGGGGATGCGCCAGCGACGCGGGATTGGCTCGGCGAGCTCGGCGAGCGTCCAGGCCTGGTCGCGCAGCCAACTGGTTTCTTCGGCGTAATGCGGATGGGTCGGATTGTGCGTCAGCACGATGCTGAAGGAACGCTCGGCACCGTAGGCGGTGACGTAGTATTCGCTGATGCGGGCGAGCATGTGAATGGGGGTCTTGCTGGCGTTTTCGGTCTGCAGGACCGGGCGTTTCAGGCAGTAGACGACATCGCCGCCGCCGTCGTGGCTGGCAATCCAGTTTGGCGTCCGGACGTCCGGGCCGAGGGCGACGTGCAGGTAATCTGACGGCGGCCGTTGGCAATGCAGTACGAGGGCGGTTTGAGCGTGGGCGCTGTCGAGCTGCAGCTCGGGCCATTCGGTCCACGCCTTGGCGGTGGTGGTTCGCCTGACTGGTCGGATGCATTCGCCGGCGCCGTCGCGGCTGACGCCAGGCCAGCGGTGTGTTTCGGCCAGGCCGTGATTGCGGACGCGGTCGGGAACATTCTCGATAGCGAGCGGGAGTGAGAGCTGTTTGGCGGGGGGTGCGTTTGCGTTGGGGCGTGGTACAATCGGCATCCGGTTCTGCTCCTGCTCGCTTCAGGACAGTCCGCGCCGGCTCCGTTGTTGGTAGCAACGTCCGGCAACCTCCGCCAATGGTACCACACCGCCCTGTGGCACCATACCTCCTCCACCCCGAGGAATTGGCAAGGCGCCCGGTCGCAAGGCCGGGCGTCGGGCATTCGGGTCGCCTCGATGGCGGCCCGAAGTTGTTTCACCTGCCTGCAAGACACTTCGTCAGACCCAGACACGATTGGATTTTCCCACAGAGATATGCGTCGTCCGGGAATGTGTTAGCATTAACACGCTGGTGTTTACGCTAACGCGGTGAGGGCGAAGCATGAGTTTCCGGAACAAACGGACGGCCAGGCGTGCGGGAAAGCGATCTGGAGAGGTCAGGCGTGCGCGGCAGATGGAACACGTCGGCCAGGTCTTCGTTCAGATCCAGCACTACCGCAATGAGGGGCGCGGCTGGCGGTTTATCGCTGACATGCTGAACATGGGTGGGGTCGGCGCGCCGCGGGGCGGGGTGTGGTATCCGGCGACGGCGAAGCGCGTGTATGAGGCCGGAAAGCGCTCAGGCGTGCAGCTGAACCTCAGAGGGGTAGGCGTGCCGGTTACGTGACGGTGTTCAACGACAAGAGGGCAGAGATACAAGCATGGTGGCACAAGCTGAAACGGGACGGACGGGCACTACTTTGGTCACGGTCAGGGAGTGGCTTGCACTGATCGGCGCCGTCGTGGTGATCCTTGGCGGCCTGCTTGGCGGGGTGCGGTTGGTGGTCGCGCCGCTGTATACGGAGATGCAGGCCCTGAACGGCCGCATGGACCGGATGGACGCCCGGATGCAAGAGGAATTCAAGGTCGTACGTGAGGCATTCAAGGCCGTCCGCTCGGACATTGCCGTCTTGAGCGAGCGCCTGACACGGGTGGAAACCCTGCTTGAGCGGGATGCGGACCAAGCCGACTCGGCCGTTGCGCCGGAGACGCGGCCGTGACCGAACGAGGAGGCGTTGGCTGGTGGGGCGGCGGCCCATATTTCCCCGCTGCGACCGCTTCCTTCAGGTCCGGAACCCGCCCGGATCGGCGACCGCGGAACTGCACGACATCGCCGGCATCGGAGCGTTCACCCCACCGGGGCGGCAAAACCGGACCTGAAACACTCCCGGCCTCCCACCGCGAAGGCGTGATTTCGGGGTTTTCCCGGGATTTGGTGGGGAATTCCGGATGTCTCCGGCATGAATACGCGCAAGTCCAGCAACCACGCGGGTTTCCGCGCTGGGTGAAGTTGACATGAAGGGGCTTATCGGTAGTTGAGAACAAAATCGCAGAGTTTTGGACGCGAGCAGAGGGTACGAGTTCATGGCACTTTCTAGCGACTGGCAAAACTTCTGGCTTGAGCATCCATGGGCACCGCGCCGGGTTCTTATGGCGAAGTACGACATCGAAAGTTATGACATTGACAACTGGCTCCGATCTCATCCGCACGCGCGGCAGGTTCTCGATCGTGAGCGTTGGGGCCTCGCGCGCGACAAGCCAGCACAAAATATTCGAGAGATCATGGAGAGGGCGTGGAAGTACTACATCGAGGAGGAGCTCAGCATTAGCATTGATAGCATTGATACGGCGGCGTCTACTGATGCAGTTCTGCAGCTTATTCGCATCAAGACGCCGCCCGGCCCTTTCCAGTTTTTGGTCGATGGCCATTACTTGGGGCGTCTGCCAGGGTACAGGACGTGGATCGACAGCGGATACACACGCGTGTCCTTTGCCGTCTGCAATATCTATCCTGGGAGAGCATATGCCGACAAACGAAACCTTCTGCCAGCGCTTTTCCTTCAAACGAAAGAGAAGGCCCTCGGTCGCCAAGACGCCGTTGGACTCGTCAAGCACATCTACTTGTGCTTCCTATGCGATTCGGTCGAATCCTCCGAAAAAGCGGATCAGGCGAAGCAGAGATTCTATGCACGGCACAAAGAGGCCGGGTTCATCACGGGAGCCCAGCTCCAAGGGCGCGGAATGAGCACACAGCACCTGAAGAAACATGGCGGTGTTCGAAGCCTGCTTGAGGCTGTTGCTGAGGAATTTGCTGCCGACCTCGGCTTGCAAGACTCCGCGGCATCTCGCTGGAACCGACAGGAGTTCAGACAACGCAACCCTGGGATCAACTGGGACCGGTGTCGCTACTGCGGCCGATGCCCAGTGGATCTGCACCACTTGCTGCCGCGTGCGGAATATCCGGAACTTGTGCGGGACGTGGAAAACGTTGTTCCGGTTTGCGTTCAAGTGCATGCCGCGATCACGCGCCATACCCTCGGCGATGAATTCCAACAGGCCTACTCCAAGGCACAAGCAGCATGGCTGAAGGCAAGTTCAGGCGGTCGAGCCGGTCGGTTTGACGAGGTGATGTCACGTGCGCACCACGAAACGATCGGCTTTCCGACGAATGGACAATAAAGGCTTGTGCTTGTAGGTCGCTCACCCTTCCCCGCCATACCATTCGATAAACCAGCATCTGCCCGGGTAATACCAGGAAGGATAATTGGAAATCCTGAACTTCAACCCATAAGCCTCAGCGAATCCGTTGAAATCCTCGATATGCTCGTTCACCAACCACGGATACGGCTGCGACACAGCAACGATCGGGGTCTTCCCACGGACCCAAATTTCCGCGTGATCCCACGCAGGCGGTTGGTCAGGCCATCCTTCCGGCGGCTGCCTTCCATATGTGCCCACGGGCGACGCACCTCCGGCAACATTCCACCAGCGTATGCGTGCACCCGAATATCGTTTGATATCCAGTTGAGCTGACCATTGGTCTTGGAGCCGCTTTTGCGCCCTACGCAATCGCGACAAGCCGCGGGACCCCGCTTCCCGCGCCTCGCATATATTACGTTGATCGCTGCTTAGGTACCCATCGCTCAGTGCCCGATCTTCGGCGCCAGACTGAAAGCTCAGCAGAAACGTCTTGTCGTCGTAAGACAACGGCGAGGTTGCCGTAAATCTATCCCCCTTCGCTGGCATTCATCCCCTCCCTCCTTTGCTGGTTGCCGCTCCAGCGCCCATTCAACGAACCTATCCGCCGGTCGCAGAATCTGTAACCGCCTTAACACGGCTCTCTGTCCCATTGCTACTGTAGGCCAACATGCCCCAGAGTCGTTTTTCCTGCCGGGGGAGAGAGGGGTGTCCCCAAACACCCAACCAACAAAAAGCCGCCCATTAGGCGGCTTTTCGCGCGTCAGTTCGCCTGATCCTCGTTGGGTTCAGGCCCGACGTTGACAATGGTACCGTCAGCGCCAGGGGCAGCGCACGCCGCCCGTCGCCCCGGTTCGATGCTCGCTGAAAGCATCCAGGCCGGACTGGTCTCGCCCGTGGTTGTCTTTTTGAGGGCCACCAGAGGGTTTAGGTGCGGATCAAAGGTTCTACCCTCGTCACCCTACTACCCCACCCTGAAAAATCGATTCTGGGCCTTCCTGGGGCCTTATTTCGCCTAATCCCGTTTGCGGTCACCTCCGAAAACCCGAAAATCAGGTCGCATCGGAGTGAGGGATGAAGCCCGTGCATGGATTCGGGGGATGCCTCCCCGCGGTTTCGTGGGAGCACCGCGCAAGCTCTGGGATTGTTTCAAAAGGGACCCAGCCCTTCTTTCAGGAGAGAAACCCCGTGAAAACTCACCTGGATCTGGGATCAGATCGGGGTCTTGGCCCAGTTACAACGTAGCTGTCACTGAGTGCCAAATTCACTCCCGCTATAGTTCATCCGACTCGATTCTGATCCCCTTTGCGGAGGCCGAGACGGATGAAACAATGCTGGAGCACCCGTGAACTCGCTGAATCCTGGACCCTCAGTGACGACGAGAAGCAGCTTTCGGATCAGCGCACACAGCAGGGCCGATTGGGACTTGCCGTGCTGCTGAAGTTTTTCCAGGTCGAAGGCCGCTTCCCGCACTACCACAAGGAAGTGCCGATGCCTGCTGTCGGTTACGTAGCCGAACAGCTTGAGGTGCTGCCCGCCGTCTGGTTCGACTACCCGCTCAAAGGCCGCAGCGGCAGCCGCGACCGCGAGCAGCTTCGCGCCTTCCTCGGCTTCAGGCAAGCGACCGTCGATGACATGGAGCCCATCCGGCGCTGGCTCAGCCGGGAGGTCGTGCCGGAGGATCAGGACCCCCGCCATCTGAGGTCGGCCGTGCTCGATTGGTGCCGCGAGCACCGGATCGAACCGCCGAGCAGTGACCGTATCGACCGGGTTGTCGGTGCGGCGGTCCGCAGTTTCGAGACATCCTTCTTTGCCGCCATACACGGCCAGCTCCCGGGTTCTACCAGGCAGCGTCTTGATGCCTTGCTGGATTCCTCTCTGGTCGAGGGGCCGGGAGCCCAAGGCGAGGAGTCATCGGACCACGTTACCCTCAGTCGGCTCAAGGCCGATCCGCGTCGTGCAGGCCTCGCCAGTCTGCGCGAAGAGATCGCCAAGCTCGGGCGCATCCGCGACGTGCAGCTGCCGGACGACCTGTTCAGCGGGGTGTCGCCGAAGATTCTGGAGCGTTACCGCCTGCGGGCATCCACCGAATCGATCGACCAGCTCCGTCGCCATCCCGAGCCCATACGCCACACGCTTCTCGCCGCCTTTTGCTGGCAGCGGCGCCGGGCCATCATCGATGGCTTGATCGAGCTCTTGATCCAGATCGTCCACCGCGTTTCGGCCAAGGCGGAGCGCAGGGTGGTAACGGAGATCATCGACGGCCTCGAGGAGGTCCATGGCAAGAACCTGATCCTGTTTCGCCTTGCCGAGGCCGCCGTGAAGCAGCCGCAGGGAGTGGTCAGCGAGGTGCTCTTCCCGGTCGTCGGCGAACACATCTTGCAGGCCCTCGCCAGGGAATACCACGCCAAGGGTCCGACGTATAAGCGGCGCGTCCACACCGTGCTTCGCAGCTCCTACAGCCATCATTATCGCCAGATGCTGCCCCTTTTGCTGGAGACGCTGACGTTTCGCTCCGACAACGTGGCGCACCGGCCCGTCACCGAGGCCCTGGCCTGGCTTCAGGCCCACCGTCAGAGTCGGCAGCAGTTCGTTTCCTGCGACGAGGTGCCCATCGACAACGTCGTCCGTCCCCAGATGCAGGAGATTCTCATCGAAGAGACGCCTCGAGGGACCCAGCGCATCAACCGCATCAACTACGAGATCTGCGTGCTTCAGGCGCTTCGCGAGCGCCTCAGGTGCAAGGAGATCTGGGTCGAGGGGGCCGACCGCTTCCGTCACCCCGACGACGATCTGCCGGCGGATTTCAGCGCCAGGCGCAATGATTACTACGCAGCGTTGAAGCAGCCCATGGACGCGGCACGGTTCACCTGTGACTTGCAGCGGGCGATGGAGCAGGCGCTGGGCCGGTTCGATGCGGGCCTGCCGGCCAACCCGAAGGTCCGGTTCCGTGAGTACGGCAAGAATCGCACTGTGTTGACTCCGCTCGAAGCCCAGGCAGAGCCGACGCAGTTGCAGCGTCTGAAGGCCGAGATGGAACGCCGCTGGTCCATGACCAGCCTGCTCGACGTGCTCAAGGAAACCGACCTCAGGGTGGGCTTCACAGGTGCGTTCAAGAGCCTGGGCACCCGGGAAATCCTGGGCCGCGAGGATCTGCAATACCGTCTCCTGCTTTGCCTCTACGGTCTCGGTACCAACATGGGCCTCAAGCGCATGGTGCCAGGTCGCGGCGGCCTTACCTACCGGGAACTCCTTTACACGCGGCACCGATTCATTGAAAAGGATGCCTTGCGCGAGGCCATCCGGCGTGTGGTGAACGCCACGCTGGCGTCGCGCCTGAGCCACGTCTGGGGCGAGGGCACGACGGCGTGTGCGGCCGACAGCAAGAAGTTCGGCGCCTGGGACCAGAATCTGATGACCGAGTGGCACATCCGCCATGGTGGCCGCGGGGTCATGATCTACTGGCACGTGGAGAAGAAATCCGCCTGCATCTACTCGCAGCTCAAGCGCTGCTCGGCTTCCGAGGTCGCCTCGATGATCGAGGGGGTCCTGCGCCACTGCACCGAGATGAAAGTGGAGGAGCAGTACGTCGACAGCCACGGCCAGAGCGAGGTCGGCTTCGCCTTCTGCCACCTCCTGGGCTTTGACCTCCTGCCGCGGCTCAAGGCCATCGCCTCCCAGAAGCTTTATCGTCCGGTCAGGGGCCGGGCCGGCGACTACGCGAACCTGCAACCCATACTGACGCGCCCGATCCAGTGGGAACTGATCCGTCAGCAGTACGACGAGATGGTCAAGTTCACCACGGCGCTGCGCCTCGGGACTGCCGAGCCCGAAGAGATCCTGCGGCGCTTTACCCGCAACAACCTCAAGCACCCCACGTACCGCGCCCTGGCCGAGCTGGGCAAGGCGGTCAAGACCATCTTTCTTTGCCGCTACCTGGATTCCGAGCCTCTCCGGCAGGCCATCAACGAAGGGCTCAACGTGGTCGAGAACTGGAACAGCGCCAACGGCTTCATCTTCTACGGCAAGGGGGGAGAAATCGCCACGAACCGCCTTGAGGACCAGGAGATCGCGGTGCTGTCGCTGCACCTCCTGCAGGCCTGCCTGGTGTACATCAACACGCTGATGATCCAGCAGGTGCTGGCGTCCCCGTCCTACTTCGACAAGATGGCGCCGGAGGACTTCCGCGCCCTGTCGGCGCTGATCTGGCATCACATCAATCCCTACGGCCTCTTTGACCTGGACATGGAAGAACGCCTGCCCATTGAATGGCCGGCGGCCGCCTGATACGCTGCCTTCGGGTTTCTTTACCTAAAGCGTCTTTTGTCAAGAGTTATGAACGACAGGACAAGCTGCCACGCGGGTCGGAGAGGAGCTGGAGCATGGCGCCCAACGGGCGAAATGTAAAAAGTGAAGATGTCCGGCTGACGGACGGGCATGAACGCGCCCGCAACTTCCTGAGCGACGGCGAAATGGACGGGCTCCTTGAAGCAAGCAAGAAGGGTCGCCACGGCGTGCGGGATTACGTGCTCCTGCTCATGATGTTTCGCCACGGCCTGCGCGTCAGCGAAGCCGTCCGCATGCGGCGCCAGGACCTGAACCTGAAGCGCGCCCGGGTGTGGATTCGAAGGCTCAAGAACGGCCTGTCCGTCGAACACCCCATCGCCGGCGACGAACTGCGGGCGATCAAGCGCTACCTGCACACACGCCGCGACGCCTTGCCGTGGCTGTTCGTGTCGGAACGCGGGCAGCCGATGACCCGGCAGTCCGTCAACTACCTCATTCGCGCCGCTGCAGGGCGGGCCGGACTCGGTGCGCTTCATCCTCACCAGCTGCGACATTCGTGCGGATTTTTCCTGGCGAATCAGGGCTACGACCTGAGGCTGATCCAGGATTACCTCGGGCACCGCGACCCCAAACACACGGTTCACTACACGCGGGTTGCCGGCGTCAGGTTCGAGGGAATGTGGGAGAAGTGAGACAGGCTGTCATCGGCAATTTGGCACTCAGTGACAGCTACGTTGTAACTGGGCCGTCTTTTTAGCAACGGCCCATTGTAGCCTATTCCGCTCCCTCCAGCCCGGCTTGCCCCCTCAGCTCTTGATTTTCTGCCTCAAGCACGCTCACCCGCTCTCTCAGGATCTGAATCTTTCTTTGCCGACCGATGTTGGTGTCAACCGAGCGCTTGCGCCGGGCATCGGCATCCTCGATCTGTGCGGCGGCCTCCTGCCTGCAGGTGGTCACTTCCTCCCTGGCAGCCTGCTTGATCCGCTCAGCCTCCGCCATGGTGTGTCTGGCTTTCGCCGTGTCGATCCGGGCCTGCTCTTCCTGGAGGCCAGCGGCCGCTTCGCGACCGACGATGGCCTGGTTTTCCTTCTCCAAGCGCCCTCGCATGACAAGCCACCACGCTCCACAGGCCAGGATGATGACCGGCGTCCCGTATGCCGACAGCGCCGACCAGGCCGTCCACAGTTCGTCGGCGTACCCGCTTTGCCATGCAATGGCAATTGCCAGGGCGAGCAGGATCGAGGAAGGGAGGAGGCGGACGATGGCGTCTTTCACCGCAGGTACACCTCGGTGATGTCCGGGCGAAAATGCCCCATCTCCTGGCTGACGATCTCCAGGGCCTCCGGGTAGGGGTGGCTGCCCTGCAGCACGTCCAGGCGCTCCTGGGCATAGCTGTGCCTGAGGCCGTGGGCGCCGGTCGACCAGCCCAGGGCCCTCTTGCTGGCGGCGCTGAACGAGTCGCTCCAGGCCAGGCCGCCGCCGAGGTCGTAGTGCTGCCGGTAGCGGACGCCCCGGTCGACAACCGTCACGGGCTTCTCCCGGCGCCGCGCCTCGAGGCGCGCGGCCAGGTGGAAAGGCAGGCTGACCTCGCGCACCAGGCCGCCCTTGCCGTCCACCGTGTAGCGGATGGTGTCCGGGCGTCCCTCGAAGCGCCGTGCCGACCACTCGCGGTGCGTCGAGGCGGGTTGCTCGTCAGCCCGCCGCAGGGTCAGCAGTTCGTGGCCACGCAGCCCTGCGGCGTAGGCGATCTCCGTTGCCTGTTCGTGCGTC
>CBDBNT010000003.1:0-492913 GCA_965208015.1 Dehalococcoidia bacterium
CAGCACAGGATTCAGCGAGTCCGGTCCCACCACTGCGGCGGGGAAGTTGTCGATGACCAGGTAGCGGGGCACGCCGCCGAAGAAGGCCCAGGCCGCCTCCAGTCCGGCGATGACTTCGGGCAGCGTCTGCTGGTGCATGGGCCAGAGGAAGCAGTGGCGGGAATGGCACAGCACGATGATCATGGCCCAGACCAGCTTGCGCTTTCCCGTAGCCGGGTCCGGCACCAGGCCCAGGCGCCCGAAGTCCACCTCGGCCACCTCCCCCGGCGGGGTGTCCTCCATGCGCACCGTGGTACTGCCCAGCCTGGTCCAGTTGCGCCTGATGATGAATCGCCGCAGGGACTGGTAGGACACCCGGCAGCCGCGAGCCGCCAGCAACTCGTGAATGCGGGTCAGCTGCAACCGGTCGCCGGTGAGCCACTGGTAGACCTGGTCTCCCCACGGCTCCAGCAGATCGTCCGTGGGCGTAACCACCCGGCGCGGGCCCACTTGCCCAATGGCCGCCAGACGGCTCAACTGCTCCTCGCTGGGAACCGGCCCGTCCCGGGCGACGCCCTCCGTCTCCGCCCTCGCCAGGTACTTGGCCACCGTGTCCCGCGACAGCCCGGTGCTCTCCGCGATCTGCCGGCGGCTCTGTCCCGCCTGCCAGCGGCGGATCAATTCTCCTATTTCCATTCGGGGAACCTCCCGGTACGCCATCGCTGCACCTCCATTCGAAGTGCAGAAATGGTCGTTGGTGTGGCTCCCAGGGTGGCCTAAAGACCCTGTAAATCTGCCGGCCTAAAGACTCTGTAAATTTCTCCGTTTACTGGCCTAATGTTCCTGGTCATTGACAAGCAGGCCCTCTACTCGGTGCCCTCGGACCTCTGCCCGCCGGGGCAGAAGGTCGAGGTCCGGGCCGACAGCAAGCTGGTGCACGTCTATTACAAGGGCCGCCTGATCAAGGTCCACCTGCGCCAGCCCAAGGGCGGACGCGCCACCGATCCAAAGGACTATCCCGCCCGCATCGGCCCCTACACCACCAGGGCGCCGGACCAGCTCAAGCGGGAGGCGGCCCGGCTGGGGCCGGCGGTGGGTGAATTCGCCCAGCGCCTCCTGGCCGACCCCCTGCCCTGGGCCAAGCTCCGCCAGGGGCACAAGCTGCTGCGCCTGGCCGAACGCTACACCGGCCCGCGCCTGGACGCCGCCTGCCGCAGGGCCTTGGACGTGGACCTCATCGACGTCCGCCGCCTGGAGCGCATCCTGGTGCAGGCCCTGGACGAGGAGACCTCGCCCCAACTGCCCCTGCCCCCACCCGCCGGACGCTTCGCCCGGGCCGGCTCCGTATTCGCCCATTCCGCTCATGCTCCAATCCACCCACCGGAGGTGATCACCCATGTCCAAGACCACTGACCTCACCCCACTGCTCAAGTCCCTCAAGCTGGGGGCCATGGCCGCCACCCTGCCCGAACGCATCGCCCTGGCCAGAAGGGAGCAACTGGACTACGCCTCCTTCCTGGAGATCATCCTCTCCGACGAGGTGAACCGCCGCGACCACCGCCGCGTCGAGACCCGCCTGCACCGGGCCGGCTTCCAGGAAATCTGCCGCCTGGAGGACTTCGACTGGACTGCCGACATCACCCTGGACCGACGATTGCTGGACGCCGCCTTCTCCCTGGAATTCCTGGACAAGCGCGAACACGTCCTCCTGGTGGGTCCCGCCGGCGTCGGCAAGAGCTTCCTGGCCCAGGCCCTGGGCCACGCCGCCGTCCGCGCCGGACACTCCGTCCGCTTCGTCCACGCCGACGACTTCTTCAAGGCCATGAACCAGGCCCGGGCCGATAACTCCACCGACAAGACCTTCCGCTCCTTCCTCACCCCGGACCTGCTCATACTGGACGACCTGGGCCTGCACCGCTTCTCCGCCCAGCAGTCCGCCGACCTCTACCAACTGATCATCGACAAGCACCGGGCCTCCAGCTTCGTCGTCACCAGCAACCGGGCCGTGGAGGAGTGGCTCAGCCTCTTCAACGACCCCATCCTGGGCAACAGCGCCCTGGACCGCCTGGCCAACACCAGCTACCAGATCGTCATCGAGGGCCAGAGCTACCGGGAGCGCCTGTCGCCCCACCGCGCCCTCCTGGGCAAGGTGGCCAAGATCCTCGGCAAAGGAGGTGATTGACCCGCCGTCTATTTCCCAATTACCATCACTCATCCACCCTCTCGGGGTGGGTCAATGATCATGAAAACGGTGGGTCAATGCTCCTGAACATTGACAGTGATACCCGTGTACAGGGATTCGGGTCACTTGTAGAAATGCAAGTCCGGCCCGTCCTGAACCTGAAACAGGCCGGAATCGGGGGTATCTGGGCAGTATGGGCAAGCACCTGGCGGTAAGGGCCGGTTCCGGCCCCATTTGTATTAATGCAAGTCGACGGCGGCCCGAATCCGTCGCCGTCGCAGCAAGCAATTCGGGCCGGGGGTCGTTGCCGGGGGGAGGAACCCCCTTACAGGAACCCCCTATCGGACTGGTCGCCCGGAGTAGGAGCAAGGAGGTGGAGCATGGCGCAGAACGGGGGACAGGGCGCCGGTGGCCGGGACGCCGAGACGCGGCGGCGGGAGCGGCTGCACGAGTTCCTGTGCGAGTTGGTGAAACGGGAGGGACGGATGGAGGCGGCGGTGCTGCTGGCGGTGAACTACCGCACCCTGGTCAAGGCCGAGGAGTCGGGCGAGATGACGGGGCGCATGAGCGACGCGTTGGAGCGGCTGCTGCTGACCTGGGACGGCGGGGCCGGGGATGGCGATGGGGATGGGGACGGGGAACCGGAACCCGGCGGCGATCTGGCGCGGCGGGTGGCGGCGTTGGAGGCGGGACTGGAGGAACTGGCCCAGGAGCTGCGCAGTGGGCTTGATGCCCTCCGTGCCGCAGTTGTTGGGGGCGCCGCCCAGGGAGACCCGGCGGGCAGGGCGGGGAAACCGGCAGGCCAAGCACGGGACAAGCCTGGAGACAAGGATGCACCGACGCAATCGCCGCCCGCGCCGCCGGTGGCCGGACTGAACAAGCCCAGGCCCGCCAGGCTGCGCCGCGTGGACCCGGAGCTGGTGACCCGGGAACCCGCCGGGGACGATGCGGAGGTGTACGGCGACGCCTGGCCCCTGGTGAAGGAGTGGCGGGAACTCAAGGACAGGCTCCCGGTCCGGGGCCGCAGCCTGTCCTGGCTGACCGACTACGAACGGCTCCTGACGCTGGAGCTGGCCATGCTGGAGGAGCACGGGCTGACCCTGCCGCCGCAGAAGCAGCCGGTGCGGGACAGTCTGAGCCGGCGGGACCACACCCGCTGGCGCTGGAAGGCGCTCGACAGGACCCAGGTGTCCATCCGGAAGCGCAAGCTGCTGCGCTGGCTGCGCCGGTTGCTCACCCTGGGCGCGTGGTGGGAATAGGCGGGCTGGACGGCGTGGCGTGGCAGGTGGGTCATACCAGCGAACTGGCAGCAAGCGTGGGGCAAGCGATTGGCTTCTGAGTGATCCAGGTGCTTGCTAAATCCGTTCCCTATCACCAGTGGACGGGCGATAATCAATGCAGTTTACGGTTTTTTCCAGTCTTTCCCGCCTGAAAGCTGGAGGGTATATCCCCGACCCTGACCGTTCGCCAGGGATCGAGCCTCGCTCTCCCCGCGACGGCCTCAACGAGGACAAGCGCCCACCCGCTGCGTGATGCGGCACCCGGGGTCGAGCCCTGCTCCTCCGGCGTCCGATTCGATGCGGTGCACCATACCAAGCTGGCGCCGGTCGTCAGCATCGCCAACATCGTCCAGGAAGTGAAAACCGGAACCAACACGGCAGACTCGGACCTGAACCCCTTGGGTCCAACTCTCACGAGCGCAGACGGCACAGCGCTCAATCCTCCCGCTGCGGCTGGAACGGGCATATCGCCATCCGGCCGCTTCCTCACGTCTGCGGCGTGCTGCTGAACCGGCAGTAATCGGCCCGCAGGCCCCCTATGCTCCGGTTGGCCAAGGACGACGGCACACCGGACGCTTTTCATTGGCAGCGCAGCTCTCACCGGCGTCTGGCTGACGGCGTAACCGCTGGCCCGGCTGCGTTCCCCGCCCTGCTCTTTCCCTCACCATCCGGCTTGCCGGGCGCCATATCCCTGGGCCAACTGCGCCTTGCGCCAACCCCCAAACCGGCGCTTCCCGTTGCGCCGCCTGACCCTGGACGTGGTGCGCCTTGGACGGGATGTTCTGGACGGGCAATGGCGTCGTCTCCAGTGGGGCGCAGCGGACGGCAGAAGTCGGGATTAAGCGCCACGCTTTCACGTCAATCACCAGCACAGTTGCCGCCGTGGGCAACCGGCAGCGCGTCAGCGACAACCACAGCCACCACAACCACATCGAGGAGGTGATCAACAACAACGAACATCCTGGATTCCCGGTCATAACCGGCCGGTTGTAGCAATCGCTGAACCGGCAGTAACCCAGGGCGGCCCACGGAGCCGCCCCTGACAATTGAATAGGCGCCTACGAGCGGGGTCGTCTCTCCCACCGGGGAGGCTTCCCCGCTCTTCGTGTTTCGCCACCGGCGAACACCAAAGGGGCGGAATGGACCGCACCCAACGACCTGCATCTTGAACCGGAGAGCGGGGTCGGTCCATTCGGGCCGGCCTCGCTTTCCGCCTTTCGGAGGAAGCGACATGAAGGCCAACGCCACGAGCACCGTCAACTACAACATCGAACCCAGCGTCCAGACCAACGGCGACGACAACGGAAACGACAGCCGCACCGATTTCACCGGCGAAACCGCCACCGGCCGGGCCGAGTCCCACCTGTCCGTGGCCGCCAGGGAGCGCGGCCTCAACCTCAACGAACTGGCCGCCCTCATGGGCGTCGGTGCCTCCCACCTGTCCCAGGTCGCCCGGGGCAAGAAGAACCTCACCTCCTACATGCGCGGTAAGATAGAATCCGTCCTGGGCCACGTCCCTCCCCAGGGCGTCGTACACCGCCGGGGCGGCGTGATCCACGGTGGCGAGAGCACCTATCTCCGGGAGCGGGCTAGGGAACGTGGGCTGACCCTGCGGCAGGTGGCGGACCGGACCGGACTGACCTATGGGTACGTGGTGCAGGTCAGCAGGGGCCAGCGCAATCTCAGCCCGTCCGCCCAGGCCCGGATGGAGTCCGTCCTGGACGCCCCGGTGAAGATCGAAGCCGCCCAGCCTGCCGACATCAACCCGCAGGCCTTGTGGGAGCGCATGGACGCCCACGGCTGGTCGCAGAACGAGACGGCGCGACGGGCGGGCATCAGCACCGGTCATCTCTCCCAGATCATGAACGGCCAGCGCAAACCCTCCGGGGACGTGCTGAGGCGGCTGCACGAAGTGCTGTTCGCGCCGTCTCCGGCGGAACTGGTGGCGCCGGTCGAACTGAGGGTCATGGCCTGGAAGAAGGATGGGCGCCAGGGAGTGGTGGTCAAGGGCGCCGGCGGGCCTCACAGTGGTAACCAGCCGGGCGGCGGCACCGTCAGGATCGGCGGCCGCGTTCCCTGGGGCGCCCGGGTGCAGTATGCCTACACCACCGGATACGACAGCCACGGAAGGGTCTCGGTGAACCATATCGTGGACGAGCGGGGCTGCTCCGCGATGCTGAAGCAGGGGGAACGGGAGGAGGTTTAGCGCAACGGCGGCCACGCCGACTGTCTGCTCCGTACTGGACGCGAGCGCGGCAGACGTACTGTTGGGCCAGTCAGAGAGGGGCGCTAGACCTACGCGCATCGGGAGGCCGCCGCTGAGTAGTGTCGGCGGCCTCCGACTTTCCATGTACGTGGCCCCTTTTGCGTTTAGCCACCGATAATTGTTGCTTCTTTACCTTAACGCCAACTTCTCGCGGCCTCGGAAATGGATGTGCTCACTCTCTAAAGTACTGGTCGGCGCTACCTGATCCTACCTCGCCCAAAGCTGTTGCCTAATAGCCGCCGCCATATCCTTATGGAGTCTTCGATGGACGGCGAGGTCAGAGCTTGCTGGGCGATCTGAGCGTGGGCGTGAACTCGCTCCCTGAAATAGTCGTACCTGTCCTGGTTCCAGTGCCGGTTGAAATCCTCTGACGGCATGGCCGGATTCTTGATTTCGGGCATTGTCGGATGCCGTTGGAGGTAGCCATCCATCCTGGTCAGCACCGTCGTCAACGTGTTCGCCACCGTCCGAACCGCTTCCGTGCCCCGGTCGGAAGGATGGACGGCGTTCCCGGCCAGGGTGGTCAACAGGATGGACTTGGCGACGTAGTTGTGCTGGCGGTCCCTGACGTACTTGAGGAGCCTAACCGCCCGTTTCAGGTTCACCCTGGTTATCCGGCTCTGTTCCGAGAACCAATTGCGGTATCCCGTGCCATCGGTCTCCTCGAAGCAGTCCTTCTCCCGGTTGCAGATGAAGTGTCCTCCCTGCCTGGTGACGCGGGGAACCACGTCGAGGTGAAAGTCCCCAGCGTAGTTCAGGGTGACGCAACGATTGCCCAATTCGATTTTGTCAACGAAGTTGTGCTCCCGGGATAGAGTTTCGCAAAGGGCGTCCAGGTAGTCCCTGGCCTTCCAGTTGGGGTTGGGGTTCATCACCACCTGGACGTCGGCGTCGTATTCATCGTCCTCGTTCACCGGCTTGACCAGGGTGTCCAGGCCGTAGGAACCCTGCCGGTCGACTCTCTGGTAGCCCGGCAGGTTGCCCTTCAGGTGGCGGTTCACGTCCCGCACGCTCACTTGCAGCCGGTGCAGCCGGTCCTGGTTCAGGTTGACCTCGTACCGGAGAAACTCCCGGAACTGGCGGTTGTTCTTGGTCATGCTGCGGTCTCTCGTTCATCATGCCAGCGGCGTGAAGGGAGCCACCGGTTCGGTCAGAAAGGTCTCCACCAGGTAGCTGGCGTTGTCGCGGACGACCTCACCGGCTTCCCCGGGCAGAAGGTCCTTCGCCATCGTCCAGTCGTCCAGGTCGATGGGTTCCCTGCCGTCGGGACGGTCCAGCCTGGTCACCCGGTCCCTGCCAATCAGCAGCCCCGCCTGGTTCACCGCCGTGACCGATTGCAGGTGCATGGCGACTGAAATGATGCCTCGCCACTGCACCATGCCGGACCTTCTGACCTGCCCTTCGGTGACCTGAAACGGGTTCTCGCCGCAGCCGATGCTGAGAATTCTCACGTCTTCCCGACGTACGGCGAAGCAGGAAAGGGCCTCCACCAGGGCTGCCATCGTGGGGTTATTGGCCCAGACGCCGCCGTCAAGGTAGGTGTAACCCCCTTGCTCGAAGGGCGTGAAGTAGGTCGGCGCGGCGGAGGTGGCCGACGCTACCGAACTCATGGGCGTATCGCCGTCAAGCCTGTAATCGGGGTGATGTGGAGTCTTGAAGACCCAGACCTCTCCGTTGCGCCCCTCCGTCGATGGAATCAAAAGGCGATGCTTGGATTCCCGCAACGTTTTCTTGCCCAGCCGTTGTTTCAGCAGTTCGTCCAGCGCGCTGCGGTCGTACTGAGCGGACACCAGTCTCCTGGCCCGGCCCGCGAAGCCCCGCTCCTTCGAGGGAAATACCCGGTGGCCCTCCTCCAGGTACATCCGCAGGATTTCGCCGGCGGTCATACCCGACCCCAAGCCCAGGGCAAGGATTCCTCCCGTAGAGGTGCCGGCTATCAGGTCGAAATAGTCGCCGACGCTCCTGCCATCCAGATGCTCCATCTCCAGGCCAGCAAGGACCGCCGCCGGGAAGATGCCCTTGATGCCCCCGCCGTCCAGGGACAGAATTCGGAATGGCTGGCCGCTCACCCACTGCACCGGCTGGCGGCGCGTCGTCAGGATGCCTTCCGCCCGGCGCGGCGGAGAACCGGATGATTGTCGCTCCATGTGCTATCGCTGCGTTGACCGAACTGGTTGCCTTCAACCCCGGCCAATTGGAAATAATTGCTGCCGCCTGTTCCCAATCCGGCTGGACGCTGGTCCTGTGCTTTACCCGCGCGTGGCTGGCGTCATACTATCGCTGCCCGCTAAAGGATGCCCTCCCTCTTCAGGTGGGCGATTATTGCCTGGCCCGCGCTTTCCCAACCGGTCGTCAGGGCCTGCTCTCTGGCCACCATGCCAACGGGGTCGGCGCCTTCCACCTTCACTAGCACCCGGGGCACGCCCCGCTGGCAGGCGTAGCCGACCTCTTGGTCTGGCCAGCCGCCACCGCTGTGGAAGTCGTGGGTTACGAAGCCGACGAACACGTCCATCGTGTTCAGAGCGTTGAGTATTTCGTCATGCCATCTCTTGCTGGGGGTTACGTCCTCGTGGGCGACGAAGCAGATCAATCCCTGGGTCTCCAACTCCTTTCGCACCTGGGCAACCTGACGTCGGCAGGTCGCGCGGTGGCTAAGGAAAACCAGCTTCTTTCTCCGGCGGCCTTCGCCCCAGACCCGGTTCATTTCCTCTCCCGTCAGCACTACCGGGACATTGGCCGACTGGTGAAGCAACCTGGTCGTCACCTCGAACAAGTCGATGTCCTTCACCGCCCAGTGGGTTCTGCTCCGTTCAAATGACCTGCCGGTCCTGATTCCGAGAGCTTCAAATACGGAGTCTTCGTTTAGCGGGATCCGGGGGTAAATGCTGGGCAGAGTGTAGATTATCCGGCGCTGGCCGCCTTCCGATCTGACCTCGCTGATGCGGCCAATGGAACCCACCACATCCAAGCCCTCATAGGTAAATAGGCACGGGAACTGCAGCAGCGCGTCGAAATCAACGCCACCGCTTGCGGAGAACCGTTGCATGACGGCCTCCGCCGTATATTCAGAGATGCGTCCCGCCAAAAGGCTCACGTCGTAGAGTCGGCCCTGATTTTCTTCCCATTCGTTGTATTCCCAGGACGATTGCATCAAGAGGTTGTACAACGCCGGACTCCCTTTCGTGCCCCGTGCCTATTGACGGACACGGCCCGTCCAACCGGAAACACGGGAATACTTCAAATGCCAAGCTGCCCAATGCCATTGCCGGGACGAGGGCAGGCAAGCTGGATGGTCGCGGCTCACGGACGATGGCCCTGCCGCAGTAGCCTCACCCCTGTCGCTAGGAGCGGGCGCTGAGAAAACTACCAAGACAGCCCTGCATTGTCAATGCGGCTAGTCGGCAGGTTCAACCCTTATTGGACCAGGGTAAGGTAGGGAAATCGCCCCAATGTGAGACCGAAACTGCAACCCCCAATGGCCCTTCCAGGACGTATCCGAGCGGGCGTTGAGCAACTGGCTGCAATATGAGAAAGAGGCGGTTGGCGCGGGACGGTTAGACCGCTGCAGCAAGTGGCAGGGCACTGCCGATGGAGCAATGCCTTTTCTCACCCAAGTAATTGGCTTTTGTCTGTTGTCGGAAACATATCAAGCGTGAAACTACCGTCTGATGCACAGCCTACCCAACCAGAAGGAGCGAGTGTATAATCCCTGTCTATAGTAGGCACAACATCCGTCGATCATGTCGGGAATGGCCGAACGCCATTGATTCCCACAGCGACACTTGCAGTCTCAATAATCTCTCCAAGTGTTCAGCGAGGCCGCTGCTCATACTGTCGCCCAGAGGAGGAAAGCCTCGGGGTATTTTCATGTTGCCGAAGGAGACGCAGTATGCCAGGCACGACAAACGACCCACGCACTGCGCTCAGGGAGTATGCCGACGCGCTGCTCGCCAATGCCCAGGCTGCCGATGAGGGAGAGCGGGACGAAATCGCCGACGACCTCATCGAGATCGTTGGTAACTTGGAAAGGCAAGGAGAGGAAGTTGCCCAGCTCATCTACGAACTGCTGGCGCAAAGCACTCAGAACGAGTCGGAAGGCTTGCATCGATAGCCAGGAGCGAAACCAAGCACGGATGTGATCGGGAAGGCCACGTAACGCATGGTGCCATCAAGTCCTAGCTTGCCCAGCATTACAATATCGGGCGCAAATGGCCTGCCGGAGAAAGGGACTAATGAGCACTGCCCAATACCCTAACCGGGATGCCCTTCAACAAGGGCTGAACATATACCGCGACGAAATGAGCGCGTTCATCGCCCGTTGCCTGCGGCAGAGGCAAGGCAGTACGCTCGTCGCCTCCATATCTCGGTCGCTTACTGACCGGCAAGCACAGGATTTTGAGGACAACCTACAAGAAAACGACGGGAAAGTAGAAGCAGCCATCGAAATCGGATTCGTTCCCCGGCTTGTCGAGCAGAACTGGGGCGAGACGTTTCAACGGCAGCTTCGTGGTTCCAGGACGATTAGGAACACGCTTCGCGTTATCAGAGACCTTCGTAACGAACTGGCCCACGACAGCACGGGCGAAGACATTGCCGCCGAAAAAGCGGAAACTGGTCTGTACCACGTTAGCGAAGCCCTGGCCAGCATCAACCGGCCGGAACAGCAAAGGGACGTGCTGGCAATTCGGGACCGAGTTCGCCATGGGGAAAAAGCGTCGTCAACGCCGCAGCTGGAGCTGATTCCGACGCCTCCGTCACCAGCCGGCAACGGGCACGCTCCCAAACCCTGGCGAGATGTAATGACGCCCAGTCCCGACGTAGAAGACGGGTCCTTTGAGGAAGCCGAGTTCGCCGCTAACTTGCAACAGGTCTATGACGGCTCAGCTGCCGCCGTGTACGGCGACCCGCGAGAGTTCTTCCGCCGAACCTACGTCACCGCCGGAATTCGCAATCTCTTGGTTAACGCCGCCAGGCGCGTCAACGGTAACGGCGGCAACCCAGTTATTCAGACCAAGACCGGCTTCGGCGGAGGTAAGACCCACAGCCTCATCGCGCTGTATCACTTGATTGCCAATTGCGATGAATTGCTGAACGTCCCCGACCCCCAGTACAGCCGCATCCGCGATGACATACGGGCAATCATAAGCGAAGCGGGCGGTGACCCAGACTCTGGAATTATCGCCAAGATCGCCGTGCTTAGCGGAACCTGGCTGTCGCCGAACAGCGACCGCACAACCGACGCGGGCGATCCGCTCAACACTCTCTGGGGCGAAATGGCCTGGCATCTGGGCGGCCAAGACGGTTACGAAACGGTCGGAGCCGCCGCCCGAAGCGGCAACGCGCCTGGAGGCGAAGAGCTGGACGCATTGTTCCAGCGAGTAGGCCCCTGCGTCATCCTGATGGACGAAATCGTCAACTACTCCCGCAACGCTGACCTAGACGGCATAGCCACCTTTTTCCAAAACCTCACGGAGGCCGTGCAGCGGCGTAACGACGTCGTTCTGGTGGTATCACTACCTGTTACTGCTACTGAGGCGGGCGGCCCGAGAGGGATGGAAGTCCTGCAAGCGTTGGAAAACTTGCTCAATCGGCTACAGTCGGTGATGCAAGTAACCGAGACGAGTAACGACGAAGCCTTCGCCGTGGTGCGCCGGCGGTTGTTCCAGGACGAATGCGACGAACTCGCACGGGAGGCTACTTGCCAAGCCTTCTATCGTATGTACCAAAGGGGCGCTAACGACTATCCAGCCAACGCGCGCGAAACCCGTTACCAAGAGCGGCTCCGCCAATGCTACCCCATACACCCGGAGATTTTCGACCGACTGTATCAGGACTGGTCGCTTTACCACGAATTCCAGCGCACTCGCGGGGTGCTGCGGCTGATGGCGCAAACCATCAGCCGTCTGTGCGCTGACGGCGAAGCGTCTCCTATGATTATGCCCGGTAACATTCCCTTCAACGACGCCGAAGTCAGCAACGAGTTCGTCAGACTACTGGGACCGCAGTGGGACGCAGTGTTGGCCGAAGTTGACCAGGAGAATTCCCGCACTCACGCTATAGACCTGCAACAGCCGGCGCGTTTCGGGGCTGTGGGCGGCGCGGCTCGCAGGATTGCCCGCGCTGTGTTCCTCGGCAGTTCTACCCAGAAGACGGTCAGGGGGATTGACGCGCGCCAGGTCAACCTAGCGGTGGCTATGCCCACCCACGGCGTCGCCGTGTACGGCGAGGCCATTTTGGCCATGGACGGTCAGCTTTACCACTTCTACCGCGGCGACGACAACCGCTACTACTTTGACGCCCAGGAAAATCTCAACAAAGTAGCCAACGACCGTGCCGCCGAACTCACCAACGAAGCCGTCAACGCCGAAATCGTCCGCCGCCTAAATGAGTTCGCCAGCCTCAGCGAAAACCGCGCCGTCGTGGTTTGTCCGCAATCACCCTCCGACGTACCGGATCGGGATTTTGTGAGGTTGGTCATCCTCAGGCCGGACCAGACCCGCCCCAGTCGCGCTGGCGAAGCCGACCAGGCTTCCGAGGCTGCAACGTTGCTGTTGCAAAACTGCGCCGAAGACGCCCGACGCACCAAGCCCAACACATTGCTGTTCCTGGCTGCCGCCAACGACCGGGTGCGCGACCTGCGCCCCACCGTTCGCCGCTTTCTGGCTTGGGACTCCATCCTCAACGGAGATCGCCGGTTAAACCTGACCGGAGAGCGTCGCACCCAGGCCCGGAGTCAGCAAAACGCGAACAACCAATCCGTGCAAAGCGCGTTGGAAAACGCCTACCGCTGGATTATGGCGCCGTCCCAACCCGACCCGGCGCGAGCCGAGTACGATACCACCGGCTGGCGGCAGATTCCTGGCGACGCCGACATAGCTGCCAGCGCGTTCAACAGGTTCGTCCAGGACGAGCAACTTGTGGGCCAGTTGATGCCGGCCGCGCTGAACCAGCGATTGCAAGAATATCTGTGGAACGGCCCGAACCCGCGATACCACGTTACCGTTGACGATTTGTGGAACCTGCTAACCGCCAACATCTATATGCGCCTTCGACTGCGTAACAGACACGTTCTGGAACAGTGTCTGTCCGAGGGGATCGCGACTGGTATTTTCGGGCGCGCCGACGGCCACGACTCCGCCAGCGGGAAGTACCACAACCTCACCCGCCGCGTCGCCGAGACTACTGCTCCGTATTCAACCTCAATAACGCCTTTGACTGGCTCGACCCTGATCGTCGAACCCGAGATGGCCGAGTTGCACAAGCAGGAAGGCGGTGGGACGCCAGGCGGCGGGGCACCTGACTCAGATCCAATTGACGGCAAGGATTCTCCTGACCCTGGGGGGGACCCGCAACCCGGCCCTGGACCGGATCCCAGCCCACGCCTCCCGAGGCAGATTGTGGCCCGCAAAACGATTGCAACCGACGTGGCGATGTACGACTTTAACTTGCTGCGTAACGAAATCGTCCGCAACCTGCGTAACGACGGCGGCGACGTGACTGTGGAAGTTATCATCCGGGCGGACAAGACCGACGGATTTTCTGAAAGCATCACCCGCGCCGTCAGGGAGAACAGCGTACAACTGGAACTGGACTTCAGCGAAACTGACTACGGCCCTGAGCAGTAACGCGATTGCGGCTCAGGCTGGAATGCTGTAAGTTCCCAACGACCAAGTAACGATGGCAAAAAGAAACGCCCCCTTGCGGGAGCGTCGGCCCAACAACGTCAATCGTTGGGGGGGTTACACGTACAATCTTATAGGGATGCTTGGAGTATGTCAATCTCCGGCGCCAGCCTCTCAACCCGGAGCGAAGCGCGGTTGCGCCGCGTCGTCGTGTACGTTGACGGCCTCAACCTCTACCACGGCCTCAAGTCGCGGGGCTGGCGCCGCTACTACTGGCTCGATCTGCGCCGACTATCGGAGCGGCTCCTGCGTCCTGGCCAAGTCCTCGTCATGGTTCGATACTTTACCGCGCTATTTCTGCCGCAAACCAGTGACCCGGACCAGCACTTTCGCCAGGAGACTTACCTACAGGCGTTGGCTACGATTTCTGGGCTGACCATCCAGTATGGGTATCATCTTCCCAAAACGGGAACCTGCCCACGGTGCGGGGCAACTTGGGCGACCTTTGAAGAAAAAATGACCGACGTCAACATCGCCGTGGCACTTCTCCGCGACGCGACGCGGGACGCTTTTGACACGGCCATCGTTATTTCCGCCGACAGTGATTTGACCGGCCCGATTGATACCGTACTGCAAGACTATTCTGATAAGCGGGTAGTGGTTGCGTTCCCACCCAATCGAAACTCAGTGCAATTGACCAACCACGCCACTGCTTCCTTTACGCTGGGTCGCAAGCTCATCAGCGACAGCCAGTTACCACTACAATTAGTCAAGCCCGACGGCTACGTCATCAACAAGCCCGCGCACTGGAACTGAGGTGCCTGCCGATGCCTACCGCCTACCGCCGCAAATTGATTGAAGTTGACCTACCTCTGGACGCTATCAGCGCAGAGTCAGTCCACGAAAGGTCTATCAACCATGGCCACCCCTCCACGCTACATCAATGGTGGGCGCGTCGGCCTTTGGCATCTTGCCGCGCCGTCGTCTTCGCCAGCCTGGTGGACGACCCGGTGGACTGCCCCGAGGAGTTCCCCGACGCCGACACCCAAGCCGCCGAGCGGGAACGGCTGCACGACCTCATCCGCCGGTTGGTAGTGTGGAAAAACAGCGACGACGCCAGCCTCTTGGCCGAGGCCCGTTACGAAATCGCCCGCTCAGTGGCTCGCTCCCACGACGAGGCCGCGCCCACCGAGCCAGCCGCCGTACTGGACTACCTTAACCGGCAGGCCAAGCCCATCTACGACCCCTTCTGCGGCGGCGGCTCAATACCCCTAGAAGCCCAACGCCTGGGGCTGCGTGCCGTAGGCTCCGACCTCAACCCGATAGCGGTGCTGATTACCAAGGCGCTGATTGAGCTGCCGCCCAAGTTCGCCAACAGGCCCCCGGTGAACCCCGACGCCGACCCCATGGGTATGACAGTGGGCAGGGGAAAGAAGACACAAAAGGTACCTTGGCGAGGCGCCGCCGGCTTGGCTGACGATATCCGTTACTATGGGCGCAAGATGCGAGAGATGGCTTGGGAATGCGTAGGCCACCTGTATCCTAAAGCTCGACTGCCCGATGGTGGGGAGGCTACCGTGGTTGCCTGGCTGTGGGTACGTACTGTGCCCTGCCCCAACCCGGCCTGTGGCGTGGCGATGCCTCTGCTGACCACATTTCAAGCAACAGAAAAGCGCGGCAACGAGCACTGGTTATGGCCCGTAGTTGACCAGCAGGCCAAGACGGTAACTTTCACAGTTCAGAATCGACGGCCTCCCACTGACTTGGCTGCTGTTGACCACACGGTGAGTCGGAATGGCGCGACCTGCATCGCGTGCAACGGATCCGTCGATCTGGAATATGTCCGTCAGCAGGCCAGAGCAGCCAACATGGACGAGGTAATGACCTGCGTCATCGCTGAAGGAGACCGTAAGCGATTATTCCTAACGCCAACCAATGAGCACATTCAAGCATCAAGAGCCGTTGAACCGTCGTGGCGTCCCGATGGGAAACTGCCGGAACGAGCTTTGGGTTTCCGTGTGCAAAGATATGGGTTCACCGAATGGCGTAATCTTTTCACGGAACGACAGTTATCTGGATTGTCCACGTTTGGCGACAAGTTGACTGAGATTGTTGATCTGGCAGTAAGCGATGGTTCAGATGCTGAATATGCCAATGTTCTCCGCACCTACCTGGCGTTGACAATTGGCAGATTGGCAAACGCTTGTTCTAGTTTTTCCAGATGGCAAAACGCCGGAGACAAAGTCTCCGGCGTTTTCGTGATGCCTACAATTTCGATGCGATGGGGGTTCGCGGAGTCTAACCCTTTCTGCACTGCGACGCAGAACTGGATGGCGCAGATTGAATGGGTTGCCAAAGTTGTAGAGAATCTGCCGCCCGGTGTGAACTGTGGTGAAGTCCATCAAGCCGATGCCTCCACCACTATCCATGTCAGCGACGGTCCGGTCATAGTCACCGACCCGCCTTACTACGACAACATCGGATACGCTGACCTGTCCGACTTTTTCTACGTCTGGTTACGTCCACTGTTACAGGAAACTTATCCTGACCTCTTTGCGGGTATCATTACCCCCAAAAACGAGGAAATGATCGCCGCTCCGCGGTTTGATGATGCAGAGCAACGGTTCGAAAGCCTGATGGATAAAACGTTGGGTTTGATAAGGCTGCATTGCAGCCCGGAGTTCCCGTCGTCCATTTTCTACGCCTACAAACAACAGGATCAAGAACGAGACGGAACAACTTCAACTGGCTGGGAAACCATGCTGACCGCACTGGTCAACGCCGGCTTCCAGATTGTGGGGACTTGGCCGATGCGCACGGAAATGCCGGGCCGTGCTAGGCATATCAAATCCAATGCCCTTGCATCCTCGGTGATACTTGTCTGCCGCCCCCGTTCTGACAACGCGACTACTGCCACGCGCGGCGACTTTATGGATGTGTTGGCGCGCGAGTTGCCGCCGGCTCTTGAGCACCTGACGCGGGAAGGCCACATCGCTCCCGTGGACCTGCGCCAGTCGGCCATCGGTCCCGGCATGGCCGTCTATTCGCGCTACGATAGCGTCACCACTCTGGCCGGTGAGCCGGTAACGGTGCGCCAGGCTCTGGCTGCCATCAACGACGCGGTGGCCGACTACTTGGAGCAACAGGCCGGCCAGTTGGACTCCGAAAGCCGGTTCTGCTTGGACTGGCTACAGGCTCACCCCGGCGGGGGAGGTAATTACGATCTGGCTGAAGGCCTGGCCCGTGCCTACAACCTGTCTATTGAAGATCGTCTGGTGCGAGAACACCGACTGCTTACCGCTGGTCAGGGACAGGTCGCCCTGCTCGGAATTGACGATTACGACGAAGCGCGGAGCTATCCCAGGCCAGGCGAGGACGTGACGGCGTGGGAAGTCTGCCATCGGATGGCGTGGCATATGCAACCGGGAGAAGACGGACGCGGCGCCCAGGGCTGCGTCGCCGTTGCCCAGGTCGCCGGCGACCGCTTGGACGACGTAGAACGTCTGGCCCGCATCCTCTACGACGTCTATGACCGGCGCAACGACTCTCGGCGGGCCGTGGCGTTCAACAGCGTGGTCACGGCGTGGCAGAACATCGCCGGGCAAGCATCCGGACCGGCCCAGCAAGAGTTGCTAATTTAGCCTGGTTTGGCGTGGTTGACGGAGCAGACATGAGCGGCGAGCCAACCTACCACACCGCCCGGCAGCGTCTGGAAACCGAACGGCAGCCTTACGACCGAGACACGGTGAGTTCGCTGTCATCCGACGGGTGGGGCGTGTACGCTATCTGGAGCGGCCCTTACGAGTGCCTGTATGTTGGCAAGTCGGCAGAGGGCGAAAGCGTCAAGAAGCGTCTGTTGGACCACCTGTCGCGGCAAGAGCCGAACCGCGACTTGCGACGCGCCCTTTACTTGAACCGGAGCCACGCCGAGTTCGCCGTTTGCCTGACCAACAGCCCGGAATGGGCCACCGATTTGGAAGACCGCCTAATCAAGCACTACCAGCCCGAACACAATCGCAACCGACTGGGGTGAGGAAGCAGAGACACGGGCCCGAGCGGTACAGGCTAGGCTCTTTTGCAAGCGTTTGGCGGGATCCGCTATAGTACCGGCCCATCGCCCCACCAAACAGTGATGGTGACAACGATGTCGAACTCAAACGTGGTCCGCGAGCCGCTGGTGCTAAAGTTTGCCGGTGCGTTGGTAGAGCAATTGGGCGCGCAAATGTACCCAAGTGCCACGTCAACCGTCGCGGAACTGATTTCCAATGCTTGGGACGCAGACGCACGAAACGTCTGGGTCACCATCCCCTTCGGTCAGTCGTGGACTGAGGCCGGCCAGATTGTGGTTATAGACGATGGTCATGGAATGACCCGCGAGCAGGCGCAGCAGCGATATCTGGTAGTCGGGCGAAAGCGAAGGATGGAGGACAACGGCAATACTGAAGGAGGGCGCCTAGCTCACGGACGCAAGGGGATTGGCAAACTTGCCGCGTTTGGCACCGCCAAAATACTGGATTGCTATACAGTCCGCGATGGACAGGTCACCTCATTTCGTCTCGACTACGATGTTATCCGACATTACGGAGCTGGTGCGGACTGCCCGGTATCCGAAGGAATAGACCAAGAGGCGCTATGTTCTCCAGGTGGTGCCGCGCTCGCGCACGGCACTAGGGTACGACTGTCCGACCTGCGTTTAAAGAGAGCAATATCTGAGGACCAGTTTGTCAGGTCGATGTCTCGGCGTTTTTCGGTTGACCAAACTGAGATGCGGGTTTTTATCAATGGGCACCAGTTGCGACGATTCGACATGAATGTCCAGTTCAAATACCCGAGGGACGGAGTACCTCCTAATACCACCGTGGTAGTCGGTGATGATGGCTGGGGAGCCGAAACTTTGCCAAACGGGGAAAGGGTACGTTGGTGGATTGGCTTCACCGAGAAACCGCTAGACGCCGATTACCTTAAGGGAATATCTATTCTAGCCCGTGACAAAATGGTACAAAGACCGTTCATGTTTGAGCGTGCTCGAGGTGCAACAGGCCAGCTTGGGCAGGAGTACCTGGTGGGAGAAGTAGAAGCCAATTGGCTAGACAGAGGTACCGATATTGACGACGATCTTATTCAAGCCAATCGGGACCAATTGCAACTAGAAGACGATAGGGTTCAAGACCTACTGGCTTGGGGGCGGCGCAGACTAGACTGGGCATTGTCGCAACGACTCAGTGGTCGGCGTGAGAAAGCAAAAAAATCCATGAAAGCACCAGACATCGCTGAGCTCATAAAGGATTTCACCGAGACAGAACAAAGGGTTCTGGAAGACATAGCGGGCAAAGCGGCCCTAATCGGCGACCCAGATCCCGAGCAGGTGCATGACTTCATGGTGGAGGTAGTCAACGGCTACAAAGACAGGGCGGTACGGGAGCTTATTGAACGTGTGCAAGTCGAAGACGAAGGATTTCAAAGCAGCTTTTGGGGACTGGTCCGGGAATTTTCCTTGATAGACGCCAGGAAAAACTTGAGCATAATCCAAGCGCGGCTTGAAACCATAGAACGCCTGGATGCTGCAATCAAAGCAGGGGCTACCGAAGTGCCCGAGATACACGAGATTGTCAAGCAATTTCCGTGGCTGCTCGACCCAAGATGGAGTCTGCTCGGAGACGAGGTTGACCCGAACACGCTAAGCGAGACATACACGCCCACGATTGATGGCGAGACTGGAGACAGGATAGATTTCTTGTTTATCCTGCAACCGAAGGCGCCAGCCTCCGCCGACGAACTGCTGGTCGTGGAAATCAAGAAAGGATATAAATCCAACGGGCGACTACACAGTGCCCGCGATACAGAAGTCCAGAAATTCCACTCTTACGTTCTGGGGGTAAGGGAACACTATGCCTCAGCCAACACAGCGGTGCCTACGGTGCATGGCTTGATGATTGCGAACTCGTACACCGACAGAGCCAATCGGCTGAGACTGAGTTTGCAGCACCTTCAAGATGTCAGGCTAGAGTTTCGGACATGGGACGCAGTGATTGATAACACTCGCTCTCTTCACACCAGTTGGCTTGAAGTTACTCGCCGGGCGGCCTCGTAGTGCTAAGAACTTCGGACATGGACGTAATGACCACAAGCCAGCGCTATCGCGCGATGGCACACAATCGTGGCAGAACGCGACCGGAGCGGGCCTTGGCGTCAAGTTTGTGGCGGCATGGCCTGCGGTACTTCACGCACGAAGGCTACGCGGCCCTTACAGGCAGGCGTCTGATCGGCAAACCGGACCTGGTATTTTCGCGCAAGAAAGTCGTCATCTTTGTTGATGGCTGTTTCTGGCATGGGTGTCCTGATTGCGACAAGTCGCCAGAGCAGAGTGGTCAGTTTTGGGTTGACAAGATTGACGGCAATCGCAAGCGTGACCGACGAGTGACCGCCAGCTTGGAAAACGACGGTTGGACAGTGTTGCGCATCCCAGAGCACGAAGTTCGCACCAAGGCGGCACTATCGCGAACGGTGGAGCGCCTGGTTCCGTTGTTGATTGCAAAGCATAGTGGGATGAATCAATGCCGACAAACGTGTGGGAGCGTTTGAACATGGCACTGACAGCGATTGACCTATTTGCTGGCGGAGGGGGCCTCACGGTCGGGCTGAAGCGGGCCGGTTTCGAGGTCGTGTCTGCTGTCGAAAGAGAAAAGCACGCTTGCGCTACCTACCGGGCCAACCATTCGGAGGTTCGCTTGCTGGAGCAGGACATCACCGAGGTGTCGGGAGATGACTTGCTGAACCTAACCGGCCATGAAGTAATCGACTTGCTGGCCGGCTGCCCTCCTTGTCAAGGGTACACCAGTTTAAACAAGGAGGGCGACGACGACCCGCGCAACAAGTTGATTTTCGAGATGTCTCGCTTGGCCGCAGAGATCATGCCAAGGGCCATCATGATGGAAAACGTACCCGGTCTGACTACTAAGGGGAAAGATTTGTATGAAGAGCTGAAGTCCGACCTTAAGGACCTCGGCTACAAGTTAGACAAGAGCTCGGAAGTGTTACAGGCTGCGGACTACGGTGTACCTCAAGAACGACGCCGATTAGTGATTTTGGCAGGATTGGATTTCGAGATTGAGTTGCCACGTCCCACGCACTCCAAAGACGCAAAGAACAAGCTCCCTATTTGGAAGTCAGTAGAAGACGCCATAGGAGGTAAGAAATACATCGGCGATCCACTTACCCTTTCCAAAGCAAAGGAACAAGGTGACTTACAGCGCTCAGATTGGCACGTAGTTAGGGACCTCTCTGAACAAAACCGGAAACGGATCGTGGCGGCGGTGCCTGGACAAAGTTGGGCCACTATCCCTGAGCAACTGAGGCCTGAGTGCCACCAAGGAAAGTATGTAGGATTCACCAACGTGTACGGACGTATGGAATGGCGTCAGCCATCGCCTACCATTACCGGGGGTTGTACGACGTTCAGTAAGGGCCGGTTCGGGCATCCGGTCAAGAACAGGACAATTTCGGTTCGTGAAGCCGCCCTGCTCCAAACGTTCCCCAGGAATTACCTATTTGACATTCCCTACATGGAACACGTTTGCAACGTGATCGGGAACGCCCTTCCCTGCGATTTCGCTGAAGTTCTATCGAAACAATGCCACGCTGCGCTAATGGCTAATGGCGACTAACCGGCTAGTTCCGACAACGGAACCCCGACAGCACCTTATTTGACGCTATTCTCCGAAACGCAGTTTGGGACCCTTCACAGGAATACGCCATCAGAGCGGCAGACTCAAACCCGTAAATGCGGGCGTCTTGTGATGTTGGACGCCCGTTTAGGTTGCGCTAAACTTGGCGGCGCTGGTGGTCGGTGCCTAAAGTGGCACGTCCCACCGAAAAGTTCGCAGATCGGCCCCTTTAGGCCCACCAAACTGGATAAAATCAAGAACCTTCACAATCAGGTTCGCATTGGACCTGTGATCGGGTTCAGGCTTCACCTCTCGCCCGACCCGGGAACGCCGCGACGCGGATTGCGCGGCAGCGTCATCGGATCTCGGGCGGGTGGGCAGCCCATGAAGAACGGCGCCCGGGAACGCAGAGCTCCCGGGCGCCGCTGCGTTGTTCCGGCTCCCGGTGCCTGCCGCATCCCATGTCCCCCGTTGCCTCCGCCCTGGAGGTCGAGACGACTTCCGGCGGAGGCAACGAGGCGGGCGGATCGTCCGGCTACGGAATCTCCAGGACGACCCAGCGGCTGAGCACCGTGGTGAAGTCGGTCTTCATCACCTGGATGATCCAGGTGCCCGGCCCCATGCCCGTGAGGATGCACCAGTTCCCGGTCTGGTTGTAGCACCACTTGGTGCTGTCGGCGCTGCCGCTGGACAACCGGGCCCGGACGTGCACCTCCGGTACGTCCTCGTAGTCGGGCCAGCCCACCAGCACGTCGCCGTTCCACAGCAGCTCGGCCTGGGCCTCCTCGGGCGGGTCCTCGGCTGACAAGGGTATGTAACGGGTTTTTTGGGTGGGCGCATGGCGAGTAATCTCCAGGTTGGACTTGGGTTCGGGCCAAGGCTCTGGCAACAGCCAGAGTTGAGTCCAGAGGCGGCGTTGGATGAGCAATCGACGGAGGCGCTCCATGCCGTGGCGGATCACGCTGACGGTGCGGCCCGTACGGCGCCAGGGGTTGCGATGTACGGGAACCGGCGTCTTGGGCGGCGTGCGCAGATTGCCTGGGTCAATGTTGCGGTCGTAGGCGTCCTCGACCCTGGTGCCATAGGCCAGGGCCAGCAGGGTGGCTACCGAGAGCACCAGCCAGTGTCGAGAGATGCGGGTTGGGTCGGTGCGCCGGGTCTTGTCCCACTGCCAGCCCACACTCTTGAGGGCCTTGAAGCCCAGTTCGGTCCAGAAACGGAGCGCTTACCAATGGGTCCCACCTTATCGGGTTCCAGGTCGGTGGGGATGATCCAAAGTTCTTCCTGTTCGACGTACCAAACCACCAGCAAGGTGCAGCGGCGCTTGGCCTCGGGGGTGCTGAAGGCGGTGCCCTGGCCGATCCAAGCGGTGTGTGGTTGGGAAACGAAGCGCTGGGCGGGCAAGCGCTTGCCGCCGTCGGCGCAGAAGGTGATGTTCTTACGGTAGCGCATACCAGGATGCCCTCCCCCGTATCAAGTACGGGGCAGGCTCTGCTCTCGTATCTGGTTCCAGAGCTTGGGACTGGCGATGCCCCGGTCGCAGAGCACGATGACGGTCATTCCCTCCGTAACCGCCGGAGCCAGTTCCTTGAGCAGTTCCACCGTGGGGTCGGACCAGGAGCCCTTCTGGTTGGCTTTGTGGATGTGCCAGGCCACGGGAATGGCGCAACTGCGGTAGGGGACGCTGATGACGATGGCGGTGGTCTGGTCGCCCTTGAGCGTGGGGTCTATGGCCAGTGCCAGGCGCTCGGAGCTCCACCAGGCGAGGACCCACCGCAGCAGGGACGCGAAGCAGAGCGTAACGTCCAACTCAGTCCGGCAGGGACGGGCCCGGTCGGTGCCGTCGTAGAGCCACTGGCGAATGTACTGGCGGAAGCGGTTCCAGTTGCCCTTGGCGGAGAGAGCCGAGGCCACGGCGTTCTGGCAGGCGCTGCCGGCCAAGATGGCCCCGCAAACCCACAGCGCCAGGCCGGTCAATTGTGGCTGAGACATGTGAGGTATATGAGTTTCAATAGCTTGCTGAATCTGATAGGTTTCTCTGGGAAGGCGCATCGGGGGTCTCCTGCATCTGGGCGTGTGATGACACCAGAATGCCGGATGCCGGTGCGCCTTTCCGAGTTACGCGCCGGGCCAATTTCGATCCATACCTACCCCTCTAAGCCCCGTCCCTGTCCAGCCCGACGTCAGGCATCTTGGCCAGAGCCCGGGATACCGAGTATCCACCCCTCTCTCGCAGCATATTTCTTTTCCCGATGATTCAACGTCATCTTCAAGTAACGTTCCAAGAGACCATGATGATCCGCCTCAGACAACCACCGGGCAACGCTGTAGGCATCATGCTCGTGGCGGTTCCTGAGTTCCTGACTGAATTGCCGGTTCCAAAGCGCGGGATACACCTCGGCGATGACCGATTTACTCTCCCAATTATCCAAGCCATCGAACGGCCAAAAATGAACTCGGTCCCGCAGTCGCCTGCGGATGTAAAGGAGCCACGGGATTCCGGCGTGGGTCGAGTGTGACACAAGAGGGACCTTGAAATTGAACACCTGACCGGTGGCACGCGCCAACACGTCCGTCTTTCGCTTCCATTTCGCGTTACCGCTCCGTTTCTTGCCGCTTCCCTCCTTAATCTTGCGCACGAGCGCCGTATCCTCGCAGGTAGGCCAATACTTCACGAAATCCACCAGGAAATCTTCCCAGTTCGGACCGACCGACTGTCCATCCCCCTGAAAATACATCCAAGGGAACGAAAACGCGTGGTCAATGCCCACCAGAGTCCGCTTGGAACCTGCTCCCAACTCTTTCACCAGTCGTTCGGCTATTCCCCTCCTGCTCCAGTTATCCCCATGACGCTCCCTTCGGCACATTCTCTCCGGCAAACTGTCGCCGCAGGCAGAATAGACCGCCAATTCCCGCAAATTCGTTATCGGAGTCTCCTGCCCGGAATAATCAATCCCGATGTACCGATCGAACAACGTGTCGTGTTGCATTCTTCCTTCCAGATTCTGGCACCTAAAATTTTCGATGGTTATGGGGGATTTTATAAGAAAACCGCCTCTGAGCCCGGCTATGCCAATTGCTGAAATCGGCAATATCCTGTTGTGTCGGGTATCACAGCAGGACGCCGCCCACAACTGTACCGTTGGTGCGTTCAACCTGCTGTGACCGTAGCGGTCGTTGTTATTTTCTTCACCGATCCGCGGTCGCTGGCCACCCGTCCGGGCGCTGGAGTAGCCGTCGCCGAAGGACGAGCCCTGTCTAGCAGCGCAGTGCCTTTCGTATCCGTCTAGCAGGTGCTCGATATGTTGGTTAGCAGTATGCCAGCGGCCGCGAGGAGTGACCAAGCTGCAATCCGGAACCAAAACCTCGGCAGTTTCTCGAGAAACGCGTCCCTGTACTCTCGGCTGGCCCACCAAAATGTGTTCCACCGCGCCGTGAGGCCGCTTTTCGACCTTGTGGCAATTCGGTGCTCGGCCATCTGGTAGCGGATCGTCTTGACCGTCCCGGCGATGTCCGTCAGTTCGAGGGCAGCGGTGCCAAAGAAAACCAGCGCGATCAGCCATAGTGCTTTTGCATCTCCACCTAGAAGAGCCCACGGCACCACAATAATGGGCAAGGCTATCCCTGCCCCTGCGATCAGAGTGAAGAAGGCTATCAGTGTCTTGCGCATGGATGCTACCGATAAGTGAAACGTGTGTCTGGTTGGCGTAAATGCCCAAGCCCCAATCCACCGAAAGGATGAGTGCGTCAAGTAGTGAAGGCGTAAGAAAGCGCTCCCGGCTGCGGGGATAATGGTTTGTGATACGTCAAACCTGCCCGGAACAAGGAGCCTCTATCGGATGCTACCACTATCAAAGGACGATTACCTGCGGTTCCGCGCTCACAAACTCCAGCACTACCGTCCCGCCAGCGGCCTCGCCGGCCTGAACAGCAGCCATCACCGCCTCCGGCGACGCGCCGCGTAGCACAACTTCGTCAACGCCCATGCCGACCCAGTAGTAATCGTCAGACGCCGGCGACGCCGCGATTGCGTCTTTCAACAATGCCTCCAACCGGGCGTGCTCGTCCAGCATTGCTGCAACCGTCGCCGCATCCAACAACTCGCCGCCGTCAGACGGCGCCACCGCGCTTGGATCTTCCTTTGCAGCCACTCTCAGCCCTCCCTGTTTACGCTGGTGCAGTTCGTAACAACTATATCAGTCTGCTACTACCCACAGAACCACGAAAGAGTTTTGCAGCTGCGAAACTGATGACACCAGCCCGTAGCGCGGGCGCATCAACCACTGGCATAACGAACTTGCCGACGACTGACAGCGGCGCCGGCCGCTCCCGACAAACTGGCCGGCCAGTTTCGTTGTCAGCACTGGATGTCCCGAGTTTCAGCGACGGGGTCGCCTGAACGATCACACCCATTGTCCAAGGTGAAACCCGCAGCGGCTGGACGCCGTACAACGCCAACGCTAGACTGGAGCCATCCGATTCGACTATGACCATGCCCTACCGTGAACCTCTCCTCGACGACTGCCCGCCCGACGACGCCGAGGAGATTGACGCGCCGCGCATCGTATACCGGCTGGCCCGGAACAACCCACCCACCGATGACGACTTCCGATCCCAGCGGGCCGAAAAACCCACTGCCCGTTTCAACGTGTCGGAGTGCAGGGCCCGCGGCGTGTCCGTGTTCACCAACCTCAGAGACGCGGAAAGGCAAACCAGACGCCTTACCCAGTGTCTGATCACCCTGACCGCAGGTGCGGGACGCATCCTGAAGACAGGCGACAGTTCCCATCACACCTGGTGGCCTTACGACAGCTACGACATCCTGGTGAACTGCCAAATGGTGAACCTATGAAAACCGTCAAACTCACCGAGATCCTAGACTACTACGACGGGATACAACTCTTCGCGGCACGTGACCCCATCGGCGGCCACTACTTGGGCGAAATGATTGATACCGTGGGCGACTTTGACCGCTACCTGGTGGTCGGCGTACGCCCGGAACGGCTGGACGACTTCAGAGCCGGCCAAACTGACCTACGCACCATCCTGCTGGAATCGCCGGAGGGCGAATGGTACATTACCACCGCCAGCGGCACGATTGACGACCCGTTGACCCTGGAGCTCCAGCAGTCGTCATTGGCTGAAACCGATTATCTCCCCGCCGAGGGCTACTTCCTTGACGATGAACCGCCGGACGCTGACGCGGCGATCCGGCGTGCGCTGGAACGCGGCAAAGTCGCCACCGTCGCCGGCCGTGTGGAGCAGGTGGACCGCAGTACTGGTGAATGGGGGCTGCTCACGGACCATGGAGTGAAAACCGGCAAGATTGTTCCCAACGGCCCCGGCCTTGACGGCTTGCAAGTCGGCAAGCGCTACCGCTTCAAGTGCGCCGAAGTCACGGAGCAGGATGCGCTCTGGCGAGACCGCCAGACGCTCTACCTTGTCGGCGTTGAAACATCTTGAGCCCGGATCGTTTCGACGGAATGTTCAGCTTCTTTCCCGCAATCCCTGGAGGTGGAAACTTCGGCTTCACGCGCCCCGTCATCGACCTTCCCAGCGAGTATTTCAACCGCCGGAGTTGGCAAGAGCGCCGAAGGGACTTCGGCGAGACCGTCTCGCTGGAGAACTGCGTTGTCTCTGGGATTCCCTAGTCTCCCAGGTTAGAGCCAATGATCTGGTCTTAGCTGGACCTTCCGTGAGAAGTCGGGTCAGCACAGATTACCCCGCCTTTATACTTTTCTAAAAATGCGCAAAGTCCAGCCAAGACCTTGGGAGGTTCGGTCTGCCGCACCCAATGGGAAGGATTATTCCCACACAACCAAGATACAAGGAGAGGCTCTGTCCGATAAGGGGGTACTGGGGCGGTCCCGGCGTCTCTGTGGGACGGTGAAAGCGAGCCCCGGTGCTGCGGGAACCGGAGGGCTACGGGTGGAACGCATTGCTCCCACGGATGCGTCCGGAAGAGACCCGTCAATCATGCTGACACGGCATTATCTGCTCGCCACGCTGTCCGGGGGCGCAAACGGCGGCTCCGGGGCTGGTTGCGGGAGTCTCGTAGGAGAAGGCGATGCGTCAATTTCGCCGGTTTCAGGCAGGAAACGGGCTGCGATGTCCCTTGACCAATCAGGAATTGCATTTCTGCAAGTCTGAAAAACCACGCTAAAACGGCGAGGGTGATTTTGGAGCAAGCGCAATGGCCTGACGCATCGCCGTTGACCCAGGTGAAAGGCCTGGCCGGTGCCGTCCACCGGACAATCCGGAGGGGAGCCGCCGCCCAGAAGACGATGAAACCGGTCCGATCCATCCCCGACGGACCAACCACGATTGCGCCGGCAACGGCTATTGGTTATGGTGTGAACAAGATGCCCACGTACCCCCACATAGCGGCCTACTACGCCAGGCGGAGGGAACTGGTGGAGTTCGGCGGGTCGGACAACGAGCTGATCATCCGTCCCGCCTTCCAGAACTGCCTGGACGCCTACTGCCGCGAGCACAAGGAACAGCTGGTCCTGATCCCCGAGCTGAAGACGGCTGGCAACGTGATCCCCGACGGCACGGTGAAGGACACCCTGCGCATGGCCCGGGGCTACTGGGAAGCCAAGGACAGCCACGACGACCTGGACGCGGAGATTCAGGCCAAGTTCAACCGGGGCTATCCCAGGGACAACATCGTGCTCGAGGACTCGGAGACGGCGGTGCTGGTGCAGAACGGCGACGTGGCGCTCAGGCAGGGTGGACATGTCCCGGCCGGGGAACTGCACCGGCTGATACGGCGGTTCCTGGACTACGAACTGCCCAGCATCGAGGAGTTCCGCCAGGCCCAGGCGCAGTTCAAGACCGACCTGCCGGCGGTTCTGGAAAACCTGCGGCAGTCGGTGGCGGCAGCCGAGGAGGGCAACGATGACTACCGGGCCGGGGCAACGGAGTTCCTGGGCCTGTGCCGCCGGAGCATCGGCCCTGACGTGGCGGAAGCCGACGTACGGGAGATGCTGCTCCAGCACATCCTCACCAAGGACATCTTCCACCGGGCGTTTGATGAGGACCAGTTCCACAAGGAAAACAACGTGGCCGGCCAGCTGGCCGAGCTGGAGGTGACCTTCTTCACCGGAAAGTGCGGCGGGAGGCCATCGGAAGGGCTGCCGACGAGATCGCCGACTACGCCGAGAAGCAGCAGTTCCTCAAGGTCATCTACGAGGACTTCTACCAGTCGTACAGTCCCGCCGCCGCCGACCGCCTGGGGGCGGTATATACTCGCAATTCAGGTAGAATAGCCGTCCCCGCCTGCCAAAATCATAGACTTCCCTATCCTCTGGCGTTTAAGTCCTCATCATTCTACGCCAACCATCCCGTATCGATGGATTCGGGATGAACACTTCATGGCCATTGTTAGTGTCAAGCCTGGGCGATGCTCGAGCGCTAGATCAACCGTAAGGTATGGTGGAACAACTCAGTGATAAAGTCATCCCAAGTGGTCCGGTCGTTCAAAAGGTCGTAAAGCAAGAAATCCCTTGCCATGTTCAACTCGTTAAGGCGGTCCCGCATAGCACGGGTTACGATGCCCAAGACAGCAAAGTTGCGAGAGCGAGCCGGAGTTTGGTCGAAACTCTTCTGAATTGCTCCCAAGCGCTCCAATGCCCCGGCCGGGTCGGTTCCACTTTTGATTTCGACAGTGGACACAATCTCCCATTCGCCTCTGTCGTTCAACCACTCAAATTTGATGTCAGGTTCGGAGCTATAAACCATGCGGTATCTGGGTTGTGCTCCAAAAGTAGTCGTCGCCCCGTCAACGCTTGGCTGAAGCACGGCGCCATCCCCTCGCAACCAATCGAGGATGCCGTCCTTGACCCTAGCTTCTCCCTCTTGTCCCACTAGGTTTCTGAGCGACCCGTCCTCTGTAATTCCTATTGTCGCCAAAACATTCCGGTAGCCGTTCTCTAAAGTCCAGTTATCGGTGCCGGTGATGACGACAGAAATAACGGAATTGTAAGTTCTGGCAACATTGAGGCAACGGTCGAGTGTAGGCGCACGGCGAAAGGTTCCAGCCTCCCAATTGCCAACAGCAGACGCCATAGCCTGCACTCTTTTGAGCGATAAGGTGGCGATCCCCCGGTAGTGCAAGGAGGTTTGAGGGTGTGCTCTCAGCAAGTCAGGGTGAGCGAAAACTAATTTTGGCTCGATTTGTGCTTCTCTTACGTGATCCCACGCCTCTTCGGCGATAGCCAGGTCCTCAAGGCGGTTGGCAAAGTCCAAATTGCCATTAAACCCCTGGATCATTTGACGGACTGCCTCATCCGACCGCCGACGGATCGTTTCCGAGATAATCAGCGCGCGTTGGCGTGACTCCTCAAGCCGTACCTCCCGGCTAACCATCCGACATCCTCCAATGATATACGCACTTTCTCAATTCCTGTCGCCCGAACCGTCCCATTTGCTGGCTCGAGTTTCCCTTGCCGCGATTCAACATCCAGATTGATTCGCACCGGAACCCGCATTGTTCGGCGAAGTCCGACAGAATCAGGTCCACCGGAACCTCCTCACCGTGATAGCGAACGTTGTCGTTTACCATGAACACGTGCCCGCCTGGAGACACTAACCGCCCGAGCTCCACAATAACGAGGGCCATTTCTGTGAAGTAGTTCTCTACCAAGTCAATGACATTGCGATTGCTTAGATTCTTGATATCCAGCCTTAGAGAGGCCAGCGCCTCTTGAAGAGCTGCTTGGCGGTCCGCCATTTCAAAAGCCTTTTGGACACGGACAACTTCAGAATATTCCCGCTTCAGTTGGTCACGCTTGGACTTGTTCTCGACGGTCGCTGACAACAGCACTTGGCGCAGGTGCTTGATTTGTTCCGCGTCGTATCCGAGGTACGCGAGTTCCAGAGCGTATGTCCGGGTGTAGTCATATCGATTAGCATAGGGCGGGGAAGTTACCACTGCGTCGAAGCTCTTGTCAGGCAGTTCCTGAAGTTGCTCAAGACTTGACCCTTCTACTAGCGAAGGGGATGTCCCGCCGTACTTCACTTTCAGAGCACCAAAATCATCCGCTATTTCTCCAACTCTACGCCTTAACGCTTCGGATAGAGTTGGTAGGATGCCCTTATGCAGTTTGGGCTTCACATCCCGGCCTGATTGCGGATCCCACCGGAGAAACTGCCCGTCCTTGCGGGTGAAGCTGACTTCCTCCAAAACGCTCATGCACGCGAGGGTCAGGATTGTGTTCAGCGAACTGTCTTTAACTCCGCTCAGGAATTCCCGTGCTTTGGCAATGTCCTGTTCAGTACTTTCGGGGAAAGCGTGCTCGGTAATAGGAATGTGAGGAAACTTCATGCCTGGATTGTACTGGTCGGTTTCCAGGGATTTGACCAATTCGCCAGCAGCCTCCAGAAAATCCGCGCATTGAAGTCCATTAGAGGCTGCCGAGATAGAACGGGCCAGAAGGATACCGACAGGCATGATTTCGATTCCCGTTGAACATATCCCCATGCTCCCGGCGGTCAATGGAGCGGTGCCCGAACCGGCGAAGGGATCAAGTAAACTTTGAGCGTCAGTGAGGCCCAATAGTCCCTCCACCAAATTGGCAGAGAAGCCCTCCTTATACTTGAGCCAGCGTAGTCCAGGAACAGCCTTGTTCCCTTGATACGACACTAGCTTCCGGCTCAGGGACGGATTCGCCTCAATTCGGTCTGCGAATCGCCTGTGCAGACTGTCCCTCGCCTTGGTTGTGCTCTTTTCCAAAATCATGGTCATAGTATCTGAGGTATCGCCGCACTCGACGTTGAAGCCTCCATGACACCATCGGCAACCCCTTCACGATCAGGTGGAGACTGATTGTGTCAACTCTGTGGGGGCGTTAGTATGGTCTTCACTGTGCCGCACTGTCAAATTCTCGTCCCAGCTTGCTTCGTTTCAACATGACGGCGCAGCCCCGCTCGTCCACCAGGTGGTTCACCGACACCCGGCCATGGCGGTCGTAGCCGGTGGTGTAGGCGAACTGCACCTCGGCGCCCCAGGGCACCCGGCCGCCGGTCCGGATGGTATCTCCGCCCGGCCCGCCGGCGCCCTTGATTACCACGCCGTTGCGCCCGCCCTTCTTCCAGGCCATGACCTTCAGCTCCACCGGCGCCACCAACTCCCCTGGCGACGGGGCGAACAGCACCTGGTGCAGCCGCCGCAGCACGTCCCCGGAGGCGTTGCGATGGCCGTTCATTACCTGGGAGAGCATCCCGGTGCTGATGCCGGCCCGCCGCGCCGTCTCGTTCTGGGACCAGCCGTGAGCGTCCATGCGTTCCCACAGGGCTTGCGGGTCCACCTCGGCAGGCTGGGCGGTCTCCACCTTCACCGGAGCCTCCAGGACGGACTCCATCCGGGCTTGGGCGGACGGGCTGAGGTTGCGCTGGCCCCGGCTGACCTGGGTAACGTACCCATAGGTCAGGCCCGCCCGGTCCGCCACCTGTCGCAGGGTCATACCCTGCTCCCGGGCCCGCTCCCGGAGGTAGGTGCTCTCTCCGCCTTTGACCACGCCGTCCCGTCGGTGGACGACGCCCTGGGGAGGGACGTGGCCCAGGACCGCCTCGATCTTACCGCGCATGTAGGGGGTGAGGTTCTTCTTGCCCCTGGCGACCTGGGACAGGTGGGAGGCGCCGACGCCCATGAGGGCGGCCAGTTCGTTGAGGTTGAGGCCGCGCTCCCTGGCGGCTACTGCCAGGTGGGACTCGGCCCGGCCGGTGATGGCGCCGGGTTGGGCTACCGGGGCGGCGGTTTCGCTAGTGTAGTTGACGCGGTTGGCGTGGTGGTCGCCGTTGGCCTGGGCGGTGGGTTCGACTTTGTAGTTGACGGAATTGGTGTTGGCCTTCATGTCGTTTCCTCCAAAACGCAGAAAGCGGGGCCGGCCCCGTACCTTTCGGTTCAGGGCCGACCCCGCTGGGATGCAGGTGTTCGGTGTGATTGGGTTTAGGAACCGCTCCGGCGGCCCCTTGGGTAATGGCTTCCACCGCGCGGCGCGGAAGCGCCGGCAATGGCTTGGACGGTTACGGTTCGGTCATGGACGTTCCTCCGTTCTTGTGGTTATCGTTGCCAAGGTTGTGGTGGCGGTCGCCGGCAGCGCGGCGACATCAAGGACTCGAGTCGGGGTGTCCCAGCCGGAGATGAGAATCCGGTGCTTGGCCAGTTGGTAGCTTTCGCATTGCGCTGGAACGGAGCAGACCCACGTCGCCCCGGGACAGACGTCGCCCAGGAGGCTGACGCGGCGCGAGAGGGAAAAGCAGGAGAAGGTGGGAAGGGGAGAGCGGTTGCACCAGGCGACATAGCCGTGAAAGGGGGACGGCAACGCGCAGGACACAACGAAGAGAGCCGCTGCCGCCGGTCCCGACGGGGACGGCGGCAGCAAGAGGAGCGGCTACGCCAGGGCGTCGCGGCGGAAATCAGCGCCAGCGCAGACTTGGCGATAGCCGTGGGCGAGGAGGGGGATGGCCACGCGGTGGACGAACGCGACGTCAAGGGCGACGGCGACGGAGCAGCGGAGGCAACTTACCGGTCCGGCGACGCCGCATTGCCGGAGCGTGCTGTGAATGGCGACGACGCTGCTGCCTTTGAGCCACGGCGCCGGGACGTGAGGGCGCGGCCGGGGGCTAAGCCGTTCCAGCCGCAGCGTGAGGGGCGAGCGCGGTATCGTATGCACTCGGCGAGTTGGACCGAGGATTCAGGCCCTGGATTGCCGGATTGGTTCCGTTTTCACCTCCTGGACGATGTTGGCGATGCCGACCACCGCTTTGCGAAACGGCGCCAGCGCGGTTTGGTGTCCCGCATCGACGTGGACACCGGAGGAGCGGGGCTCGACTCCGTGATCCGCGTCACGCAGCGGGTGGCGCTTGTCTCCGTTGAGGCCGTGTCAGGGAGAGCGAGGCTCGATCCCTGGCGAACGGTCCGGGTCGGGGACGGACCCGCCAGCTTTCGGTCGGGAAAGGCTGGAAAAACCGTGAACTGCATTGATTATCGCCCGCGCGATTGCCCCAGGGAACGGATTTAGCAAGTGCCTGGTCCGTCCCGCCGGTGATCGCTTGCTCCGCGCTTGCTGGCCGCTTGCCGCCGTCATCTCTAACGTAGCGTTAAGCCACCACGCCCGCAGTCAGCCCCGGCGCTGACGGCAGCCATGTCCGCCATTTCCACCACGTCCCCAGCGCGAGCGCCCGGCGCAGCCAGCGCAGGATGAACCGCCGGGCCAACGCCTTCCTGGTGTTGGCCCGGGTCCTCCGCAGTCTCCGCCCTGCCTGCCCTTTCGACGAATTCCCTCAGGAGCATCCGCAGCGCGAACTCCCGCAAGTCCCCGGCGTCGCCCATCCCTTCGTCCTGGGCATCCATCGCGCTTTGCTCCTTCACGTTCAACCTGCTGGCCCCCATGTCCGATAGGATGTCCAATAGGGAGTTGCCGGTAGGCGGGAATACGGCCAGGTCAACCAACCGCTCGCCCTGATGGGGCTGGGCGTTCACTGCCCAAAAGGCAATTTCGCCGGAACCTGCCCTTTCAGCCAAGCGCTCGCAAGACCGCCCTGAATTCCCTCGAATTCCGCCGGTTTCAAGTTCAAAATATCCCCCGACTTCCCAAAAGGGCATTCCTCCCAATCTCTGTACGCGGGTATGCCATCACACCGGGCCCCGGCAGGTCCCTCGGCGCGAGAAATGCAATGCAACCGCAGCCGCGAAACCGACACGAAGCCGCGAAAAGGTCCTTGACCCAAACGCCGCGCCAAGCGCCGTGTCTGGTCGATTCAGTTTTGACATCCTGCCGGCGGCCATCCATCAAGCGTTTTGGATTTCCTTACAAAGCTACCACTGTGAATGCGGTTCCGCAGCGATTGCACTTTGCCGCGCCGGACGGGGGGCGAAACGGGCGTTTCAGACGGAGGCAGGACAGCCGTGGAGGTTGCTCCCGGTGCCGTCATTCACGGTCATGGAGGAGCGGCCGCCTTCCGCCAAAGCCGAGGCGCCGCCTGCGCCGCTCGCATTCCTGAATTCGGGCAGCGCCTGCCGCACCCGCCGGGACGCTTGCCGGCAGCCGCGGCAGACCGCCAGGGTCTGGTTCCCGCCCAGTACCTCGGCGGCGGGCGCCCGATCCCGTTCCTCCACCAGGGCGTCCAGCAGGTCCAATAGGACAACCTCCGATAGGGCAGCGTCCGGCTCAATCTCCGGATGGTGGTTCACCTCCAATGTGGCGTAGTCATCGTCGTGCAAGGCTTTCACCATGGGTCGAAACTACAATCCCCGGACTGCAATCCCTGCAATAAAGTGATCATGGAACCGCAGTAAATTGCTGGCCCGGCAATCTCCCAAATGCCGCCCCCAACGCCTCGTTCCCCGTAGGAAATACCCCCTGGATTGTATTCTGCAATCCTTTCATTTCTCCTTTCAGGCTGCCCACTGCGAAAATCCGGTCCGGGCGATTGCAGTCTGATGCGTCAGGCCGCTGCCGACTCGCGGACAGGTCCGCCGATCGCGGCGCCGCTGGCATCGTCGGAGGCATGGCCGTGACGATGCTGACGCCGGGCAAACACGCGGCAATGGGAGCATCGGTCGGCTTTGGGAGTAGCGGGGCAAGTTCGGTGCCGGAGGGGTGTTGCGCGACGCGGGTTTCGGGCAATAGGATGGTGCGGCGCGGCGGGCGGCGGATTGCCGGGCGCGGCAGTGCCTGGAGTCCCCCTCCTTCGCATACCACGCGGTAGGTGAGCAGTTGGCAAAGGTAAACCGCTGGGCAGGAATTGCGGCGCTGGCGAGTTGCGTGTTCGCGCTGTTGGCCGCCGGGTGCGATAACGGCGGGGTGTCCACCGACGAGGGAGAGGTGATGGTGGGGCTGATCACCAAGACCGACGGGAACCCGTTCTTCGTTGCCATGGAGGAGGGGGCGCGGCAGCGGGCGTATGAGCTGGACGTGGAACTGCGCGCCTACACGGGGGAACATGACGGCGATTGGGAAAGCCAGGCGCGGGCGGTGGCCGAGTTGGTGGAGGACGGCGCCGACGGCATCCTGATCACGCCGTCGGACCCCATGCGCCTGGGCGACGCCGTGCGAGAAGCGCGGGAGGCCGGAGCGCTGGTGATTGCGCTGGACACGCCCTTCGGGCTAGGGGACACGGTTGACGGGACCTTCGCCACGGACAACTTCAGGGCCGGGGAGTTGATCGGCCGGTGGGCCAGGGCACAGTTGGAGGCGGAGGGCAGGGAGGCTAGGATCGCAACGCTGGACGGGTACCCTACGCCGGTGTCGGTGGACGTGCTGCGCAACCAGGGCTTTCTGATGGGCTACGGCATAGACGTCCGGGACGCTGGGAAGATGGGCGACGAGGACGACGCCCGCATCGTGGGCCGCGGGGTGACCCTGGGCACGGAGGAAGGAGGACGCTCGGCGATGGAGGAACTCATCGGCAAGCACCCGTACATCAACCTGGCGTACGCCATCAACGAGCCGGCGGCGACGGGGGCATACGCGGCCTTGGTGGAACTGGGACTGGCGGAAGACGTGCTGATCGTGACCATCGACGGCGGCTGCGACGGAGTGAGGAGTGTGGCGGCGGGCGAGTTCGGAGCCACGGTGATGCAGTACCCGCTGGAGATGGCGCGGGTGGGAGTGGAGGCGGTGGCGGAGCACGCCAGGACCGGCGATAAGCCGGAGAACGCCCCGGGGCTGGACTTTCACGACACCGGCGCGGTGCTGGTGACCGGAGAGCCGGTTGCCGGGGTCCCGTCCATCGGCGTGGATGAGGGTCTGCAGGAGTGCTGGGGGTAGAGGTCAGGGTACGCAACCCGGCGGCGACAATGGTCCTTCCGCAACTGTGCTCCATCGTGTCCCGTCCGGTGAGGGCCGGTCGATGACGTCGTAGACGCGCCCGAGTCCAGTGTCGGCTCCGCCAAAGGAAGCGCCGGCTGCGACGGGAGGACAGACATACCCAGGGCCACTTTTGTTTTCAAAACTTCGCCGGAACCGTCCCTTTTCACCCAAGCGCTCGCAGAACCGGCCTGGAAGCCCGGATTATGGGCCCGTTTCAAGTTCAGATCTGCCTCTGACTTTTGTTTCCAAAAGTCACGCCAATCTCTGTACGCGGGTATGACGTCACACCGAGCCTGTTTTTGCCCATTGCCCATAGGGGCGGTGGCCGGCGTCGTTGCCGATGGGGAACCAGGTCCAAGCCGCCGGAGCTATCATCTCCAATTTGGCAATGAAAATCTCTAAACTGGAATTGAGCCGCCTCTGATTGGGGGGTCCCCTGTTCGTGGCTGTTGAATCCGCCCTTCCGGATCAACGACACTCCGGCGGGATGGTCGAGGTCATCGCGGTCGCTCCCGGTGTTGCAGCACTCTCCGAGCACGCTTCACGCCTGACGGGCGCGACAGCCGGAAATCAGCGGAAGGATATTCACCCCGTGGAGTCGGCGGCCACTGCGCCCTTTCCACCCACCACGGCGTCCGGCGGCCCGGCGGGTGGTGAGATTCCGAGAGCGCTCTCCACCGGGGCGCCAGCGTTCGACCGAGCGCGGGGCTGCTCGTCATCGATGCTCCGACGCTTCCCATCCACCTCTTCCAGTTCGGTTCCATCCCAGATGGCCGAGGGACGAGACCGGGACCACTCAACGGCCGACAAGCGGAAGCGTGGGCAAGGGTCCACCGGAGTATGCCCGACATGGCGCGGGACCAAGCCGGCCACGTCATCCGGTAGAGGGACGACGGCAGCGTTCACCGAGGGCAAAAGGACCGCGCCACTTGCCGGGACCGGGCTGGGCGTGCGTTTCCCGAAAGGGAAATGGGCCGGGAATTTCCGGAACCGCCGCTCACTCCCAAGCGCTTGCAAACACGGCGTTTCGGGCTGAAAACTTCCCTATGGTTTGAGTTCAAAAGGGGCCAAATAATTCCCGAAAGGGAAGTCATCCAAACTTCTGTACACGGGTATGGCGTGGTATTCGCCCTTGACGATGGCCCCGGAGAGGTGATTGGTCGCCGAAAGCGAGCCTGTCGGGGTTGCGAATCCGCATGTGTTGTGATGCGGCGAGGGTGCGATGGAGCGATTGACGCGCCAGGATTGACCGGTGATGACGCGACCGTCGCCTCCTGCGCCGCGCATTGTCCTTGTACTAATCCCAGATGTGCCCAAATAATCGCTTGACACCAAGGGAGCGCAGTGATACGGTTGGCGTGTTTCAAGGGTTTTGGTGCGTTGTTTATGACAGGCATCATGGTTTTCTGGTGAGGATGCCCCCGGCCTTGTGTGGGTAACAAGGTGTCGGGGGCTTTCTCTTGCCCGAGGGGCGGCAGCGTACTGGATTAAACGGTCCCATGACTGCTAGGGCCGGGCCCGGGCGCGAATTGGCGGCGTTTCGCCGGTTTCGGCCACTGACAGGATGGTGGAGCCTGCACCGACCGAGAATACACACTTCCCCTGGGAGGGTGGTCAGGCCAAGCTCACAACCCCAATAAACCCGCCCCAAACAACCTGCAAGGTGTTACGGCTCGCCCGCTACCAGATTGCGCACTTCTTACTACCTGTCGCCGCTATCCATTTTCCGGCGCTATTCGCCCGCGCATTCGCACCAGTAGCAATGATGCAAATTCGGTCCTTGACCAAGGGCCACATGCTTGCAAACGCCATCCGGACCATCACCGCTGCCAGCCTGGGCCTTCAGCCTACCGCTGAAGCCCTGAGCGCTGAGGTCGCCCGGTCCAAGCACCATCTTCTACTGAAGTTGCTGCCCACCCACCGTTCCAGCATCGGCTACCGCCGGGGTGGGACCAACTACATGATCCATCCCGACGCCTCCTTCACCCTGGAGTACCGGGGCCAGTGGCATCCCTTCCTGCTGGAGTTCGAGCGCCGGGCCACCACGCCCAAGCGCATCCCGCAGCGCCTGGCGTCCTACCGACGCTACTTCGCCTCCGGCTGGGCGGAGCGGGACCACGGGGGACGCACGCCCGGGGTGCTGTTCGTGTTCGAGATCCCCCAGAGCGAGACCGCCTTCCTTGTAAAACGCCACGAACTATGTACCAGTAATCGGCGAAATCGCCAGGAACTATAGGCCAGTTCGCCAGGGTCTATGACCACCGGTGGGCGCCACCACGGCGACCATTGTCGCACTTCGATTTTGAGGTGCAGCAATGGCGTACAAGGAGGTGCTCCGAGTGGAAATACAGGAAGTGATTCGCCGCTGGCTGGCGGGAGCAAGCCAGCGTCAGATAGCGGAGGGGACGGGACTGTCGCGGGCGACGGTGCGCAAGTATCTGTCGGCAGCGAAAGGGGAGGGGATTGCCCAGGACGGTCCGGCTCCCCGTGAGGAGCAGTTGAGCCGGTTGGCTGGGATCGGCCGGGCTGGGCCGCGGCAGGTGGAGACGCCGGTTGAGGACAGCCTGGCTCCGTGGGCCGACCAGATTTACCAGTGGCTGACCGGCGACCGGTTGAAGGTGACGCGCATCCAGGAGTTGCTGGCGGCGCGGGGCTGTACGGTGTCGTACACGTCGTTGCGCCGGTTCATCCGGAAGCGAAACTGGGGACGGCGCAGCGTCCGCACCGTGCGGATGGCCGACACCGATCCCGGCGAAGTGGCCGAGGTGGACTTTGGCCGGCTGGGGATGATCACCGATCCGGCCACAGGCAAGCGCAGGGTGGTCTGGGCGCTGATCATCGTGCTGTCGTACTCGCGGCATTGCTTCGTGTGGCCGACGCACAGCCAGAAACTGGAAGACGTGATCGCCGGCCTGGAGGCGGCTTGGGCGTTTTTCGGGGGGGTACCGCGCTACCTGGTCATCGACAATTTCCCCGCCGCGGTGGCAGGACCGGACCAGTTGCATCCTCGGCTGACCCGGGGCTTTCTCGAATACTCCCAGCATCGCGGCTTCGTCGCCGACCCCGCCCGAGTGCGTCATCCCAAGGACAAGCCCAAGGTGGAACGCAGCGTGTCCTACGTCCGGGAGCGGCTCTTCAAGGGTGGCGATTTCCACGGGTTGGCTCACCTGTGTGGGGAAGCCCAGCGCTGGTGTTTGGAAGTGGCGGGTCAGCGCATCCACGGCACCACCCGCCGTCAGCCCCTGGTGGTCTTCCAGGATGAGGAGCGTCATGCCCTGCTGCCCTGGGACGGCGAGCCCTACGAGATCACCCACTGGCGCACCGCCAAAGTGCATCCCGATCATCACGTGGCCAGTCAATACGCCCTTTACTCGGTGCCGTCATCGTCCTGTCCACCGGGTCAGAGGGTGGAAATCAGGCTGGACAGCAAGCTGGTGCGCATCTACCACCGGGGCAAGCTGGTCAAGGTCCACCAGCGTCAGCCGCGCGGTGGTCGCGCCACCGACCCTGACGATTATCCCGCCGAGCTTTCCGCCTACACCATGAAGGCCCCTGAGCGCATCAAGCGCAACGCAGCTCTGCACGGACCGGCGGTGGCCCAATTCGCCCAACGGCTCTTCGACGACCGTCATCCCTGGTCGAAGATCAGGCAGGGGCACAAGCTCATCCGACTGGGCAATCGCTACACGCCTCAACGCCTCGATGCCGCCTGTCGTCGCGCCCTCGACGTCGACCTCATCGACGTGAACCGGGTGGAACGGATCCTGGTGCAGGCCCTGGAAGCAGAATCCCTGCCGCAGCTTCCACTACCGATGCCAGCCGGCCGCTTCGCCCGTCCCGGCTCCGTCTTCGCTCATGCTGCTGGAGGTCGATCATGACCCGTATCACTGAACTCACACCACTGCTCAAGCGCTTGCAACTGGGGCCCATGGCCGCCACCCTGCCCGAGCGCATTGCCCTGGCACGTCGGGAACAGCTGGACTACGCCTCCTTTCTGGAGATCATCCTCAGTGATGAGGTCAACCGCCGCGCTCAACGCCGCAACGAACTCCGGCTGAGTGGCGCCGGTTTCGAGGAGACCTGTCGGCTGGAGGACTTCGACTGGTCGGCGTCGATTACGCTGGACCGCCGGCTCCTGGACGCCGTTTTCTCATTGGAGTTTCTGGACAAGCACGAGCACGTGCTTTTGGTGGGACCCGCTGGCGCAGGCAAGAGCTTCCTGGCCCAGGCCCTGGGCTACTCGGCCGTCCGCGCCGGACACACCGTGCGCTTCGTCCACGCCGATGACTTCTTCAAAGCCATGGCTCAGGCCCGGGTGGACAACTCGCTGGATCGCGCTTTCCGGTCGTTCCTCTCCCCAGACCTGCTCATCCTGGACGACCTCGGTCTGCACCGGCTCACCCCGCAACAGTCCGCCGATCTCTACGAGCTCATCCTCAACCGCCATCGGGCGTCCAGCTTCGTCATCACCAGCAACCGGGCCGTCGACGAATGGCTCGGTCTCTTCGACGATCCCATCCTGGGCAACAGCGCCCTCGACCGCCTGGCCAACGCCAGCTACCAGATCGTCATCGAAGGCACCAGCTACCGCGAACGACTATCGCCACACCGCGCCCTCCTGGGTGCTCAGGGAGGTGATTGACCGGGAAACCACAAACTGCTATTGATCAAAATCGCCACGCGCCCAGGGTGGTACATAGTCCTTGGCGATCACTGGCTCAATGTCCGCGGCGTTTAACATTCCTGGACGTGGCCGACGCTACCGAGGGCCTGGACGTGATCACCGCCAACGCGGAGGCACTGGGGGAGCACGGCGTTCTGGGCGAGGCGTGGATACTGCCGCCGCCGCACTCCCTGGACCGGGCGCCGCTGGCCGGATTGTACTGAGTTCCCAAAGTACAACTAATCTGCGCCGGACCTTTCCTGTAGGGGGCCTTCCACCGCCAAGAATGGACAATTTGCCAGCAACTTGCGGCCGTCACCTCCCGTTACGTCCCCGCCCCTGCAATCTGTTGCAGAGCCGACACGTCAGGCCGTCAGTGCCAATGACCCACCCGCCACCCATCAGGTACACCATACGAATACGAATGCCAGCCCCAGCCGCCAGGACGCGGACATTGCCGCACCAGCCGTCAGGCCCGGACCGAGTGTCCAATAGGGGGCAGCGGAGCCGTTCCCTGGGTTTCCGGCAGTTCCCAAAAGGGAAGTGTTTTTCATTCCCTTGTCTGCGTGCAACAGGCGGCAAGGTTGCGAAATGTTGCAGGTTAAGGACCCGGAAGTCGGCAACGCCTGACGCCGCCGCCGGAGGGTCGCAGGCCGGATGCCCGCTGTTAGAGTGTAAGACAATGTGCTATAATGGACGGAGCAAGGAGCGATTATGGCCCCCATAATATCCCGAAACACCGAGACCATCACGTTCTCACTGCCCCCGCCGCAGGCCCAGCGGCTGCGGGAGGTGGCGCAGGAAGAAGAGCGCACCGTGAGCGAGCTTCTGCGGGAGGCCATCCGCCTCTACATGGAGGAACGGGAGTGGCGAGCGAAGGAGCGGATGAAGCGGCGTTCCCGCCAGGCAAACACGGACGAAACGGAGGCAAGATGAAAAAGCAACAGTTCCAGCCCCTGACCCCGGCGGCCCTCTACGCGAGGGTCTCCAGCGACCGACAGGACGTGGACCTCTCCGTGGCCGCCCAGCTTAGGGCGCTCAGGGACTACGCCAAGAACAACGGCTACTCCGTGGCCCGCGAGTACGTGGACGAGGCCGAGAGCGGCAGGATCGCCGACCGGCCCCAGTTCCGGGAGATGATCGACGAGGGGAGCAGGCCGAGATCCCCCTTCGACGTGATTCTGGTCTGGAAGTTTTCGAGATTCACCCGCAAGCGGGAGCACGCCGTGGCCTTCAAGGCCCAGTTGCGGCGCAAGGGCATCCGCGTGGTGTCCATCACCGAGCAGGCCGAGGACAACGCCACCGGCAGGCTGCTGGAGGGCATCATCGAGTCGGTGGACGAATACTACAGCGAGAATCTTGGGCAAGAAGTGACGCGGGGAATGCGCGAGGCGGCGTCCCGTGGTTTCTTCCTCGGCTCCAAGGCCCCCTTCGGCTACACCCGCGTCAAGGTCAGCGATGGGGTGAAGGAGCGTCCCACCCTGGAGGTGGACCCGGTGACCGCGCCCATCGCTAGGGAGATTTTCGAGAGTTCCCGCCGGGGCAATGGGCTGGCGGAAATCTGCAAGGAGTTGAACGGCCGGGGCATCACCAACAAGGGCAAACGCTGGCAGAAGAACGTCATCCACTACCTGCTGACCAACGAGGCGTACACCGGAACCGCCGTCTGGGGTGTCAAGAGCAAGGACGAGAAGGCGGGGGAGCCGGTGAGGGTGGAGAACGCCTGGCCCGCCCTGGTTTCCAGGGAGCTGTTCGACGCGGTGCAGCAGGGGCTCCACCAACGCGCGCCCACGGTGCAACGGCCCGCCAGGGTGGGGAGCCAGTACCTGCTGAGCGGTCTCCTGCGCTGCGGTGTCTGCGGAAGGCCCTACTCGGCCCAGGGAGCCAAGAGCGGCCAGTTCGCCTACTACGTCTGCTCCAGCCTGTTCCGGGAAGGGGCCGGAGCCTGCACCGCCCGCTACCTGAACGCGACCAAGGTGGAGGACCTGGTGATCGAGAAGGTCCGGGAGCGGATTCTCACCGAGGAGACCATCACCGAGCTGGTGACCCTGGTGGCCGAGGAAATAGATGCTTTGGCCGGTGAGGTCAACGGCAGGCTGACCGCCATCAACAGCGAGCTTACCGACGTGGAGACCCGGCTGGAGAACCTCTACCAGGCCCTGGAGACGCAGCAGTTGCCCATCGAGGCGCTGTCGCCCCGCATCCTGTCCCTGAAGGGCCGCCAGGACCAGCTTGTGGCGGCGCGGGAGGAGGCCGAGTTCCAGTTGGAGCAGCGGAGGGCGGAGTTGCCCACCAGCAAGGAGATCAGGGGGTACGTGGCGGACTTCCGCGCACTCTTCCAGGACGGGACGTTCCCGGAGCGCAAGGCGCTGATCCGCAACTTCGTGCAGGGCATCGAGATCGTGGAGGACGAGGCGGTGCTGACGTATACTATCCCCATGCCCCAGGACGGGGTGACGTCGGAGTCGGCCTCGGTTCTTGATTTCGTCCAGTCCGGCCCACCATTGCAAACCTCGTGCTGAAACGAGGTTTTTGCGTCATAGGAGCCCAGGCGCTTCACACCCCCGGCTCTTTCGTCCCTGAGCCGCACCCGCTGACTCCCCACGGTGACCCGTGGCAAGCGACCGGTCGCGCGATAGGGACCCACTCTAACGTTTTGCAGGCTTTCGGGTGATTGCGGTGACAGATTTTACGGACATCGAATGGCTGAGCTTCGATTGCTACGGAACGCTGGTCGACTGGGAAACAGGGATTTCCTCCGCGGTATCGACATCCCTGGAAGCCCATGGGATCCGCAGGACTACCGCCGAAATATTGGAACTGTTTGCCGACGTGGAGCCGGTGGTGCAAAGCTCGGGGGCGTTCAAGGAGTACCGCGTCGCCCTGCGCGAAGTCATGGTCATGATCGGCGGAAGGCTCGGCGTCCAACTTGCGGAGCCCGAGATCGATTCCTTGTCCGGTTCCCTGCCCCATTGGCCAGTCTTCCCGGACGCCGGTCCCGCTCTACGGCTTTTGCAACAGAGATACAAGCTGGCGATCATTTCCAACGTGGACGACGACCTGTTCACCGGCTCAGCGCGTGCGCTGGGCGTTGAATTCGATGCCGTAATCACCTCCCAGCAGGCCAAGGCGTACAAGCCGAACTCTCGCAGCTTTGAACTTGCCGAGGCCGCCATGGGCGTTGGCAAGGATCGGTGGCTCCACGTTGGCGAGAGTCTGTACCACGACATCGAGCCGGCCAATCGGTTGGGTATCAGGTCGGTTTGGGTCAACCGCGCCGACCGTGGCGGCGGCACCCGGCCAACCAACGCGCAACCCGACCTGACCGTGCCGGACCTGGCGGCGCTGGCGGAAATTATGGTTCCGACCTAACCGCGTCGGTTATTCCTCGGGACTGCGCGCCCGCTCCTGCAGCTCGTAGAGCTTGTTGATCGCTTCAAGCGGGGTGAGGTTCGACACGTCCATCTCCAACAGAGCCTCGGTTAGCCGTTCATGCTCGGAAGGGAACAAGGGCAATGGCAACTGCGGAGATGGGTCCGATTTTCGTCCTTCACCCCGTCCGGCAGCGACGTTCGACCCGCGATCCTGCTCCAGATGCGTGAGCAACTCTTGGGCCCGGCTGACCACGGAGGCCGGCATGCCTGCCAGCATCGCCACGTGCACCCCATACGAACGGTCGGCGCCGCCCGGCACGATACGCCGCAGGAATGCCACGCGACCATCCTCCTCGGACACGGCGACGCTGTAGTTGCGGACGCCGGGCAGCGTGGATGCCAGTTCGGTCAGTTCGTGGTAATGGGTGGCGAACAGCGTCTTGCATCCCAGACGGGGATTGTTGTGCAGGTGCTCCACCACGGCCCGGGCGATGGACAATCCGTCGTAGGTGCTGGTTCCCCGGCCGATCTCGTCAAGGATAACCAGAGAGCGCCAGGAAGCCTGATTGAGAATGGCTGCGGTTTCCACCATCTCCACCATGAAGGTTGATTGACCGGTCGCCAGGTCGTCCTGTAGGCCAACGCGGGTAAAGATGCGGTCTACCAAGCCAATGGTGGCCGAGGACGCCGGCACGAAACTGCCGACCTGGGCCATGAGCACGATTATGGCAACCTGACGGATGTAAGTGGATTTGCCGGCCATATTGGGACCAGTGATGAGCATGATCTGGGCATCGTCGGAGTCCAGCGCCGCGTCATTGGGGACGAATGCCCCGGCGCCGAGTACCCGCTCCACCACTGGATGCCGGCCGTCCGCGATGCGAATTGCCACGCCGTCGTTCAACTCGGGTCGCACGTACCCGTGTCTTACCGCCACGTCGGCGAGCCCGACGAACACGTCGACACGGGCAATCGCTGATGCCAGCCGGGATATCGCCGGGCCGTGGTCGGCGATCTGCCGGCAAACCTGGCGGTACAGGCTGCGCTCCAGCTCCTCGAGATTCGCGCGCGCCTCCAGCGCCTGGCTTTCGAATTCCTTGAGCTCGGGAGTGATATATCGCTCAGCTCCCGTAAGGGTCTGGCGTCGCTGGTAGTGGTCGGGCACTGCATCCAGGTTTGACTTGCTGACCTCAATGTAATAGCCGAAAACCTGGTTGAAGCCGACCTTCAGGTTGCGGATCCCGGTGCGTTCGCGCTCTTTCGATTCCAGACCGGCGATGAACCCCCGGGCGTCCCGGGACAAACCGCGAGTGCGATCCAGTTCCGGCGAAAACCCGGGCCTGATCACGCCGCCCTCGCCCACAGAACCGGACGGTTCCGGCTCGATGGCTTGTTCAATCAGCGCCTGCAAATCGGGAATGGGCCGCAGTTTTTCCGCGATCCCCGCGACGTGCTCGACCTGATCCCGCGCGAAGATCAAACCCAACTCCGCCGCCGCTACCACGCTGCGCTGCAATGCCAAAAGGTCCCGGGGTGTTGCCGTATTCATCTGCACGCGGCTGAGAATGCGCTCCAGATCCGAGATTTGCGCCAGGGCGGACGCCGCGTCATCGCGCCGGAACGCGTCGTCGTGAAAGAACTGCACCGCATCCAGCCGGCGCTCCAGTCGTTCCAAGTCCAGCAGCGGCTGTCCCAGCCATCTGCGCAAGAGGCGCGCGCCCATGGGAGTCCGGGTGCCGTCCAACGCCTTCAGCAGTGAAGTGTTGCCGCTGTCCCATCTCCCGGCGGCGAACAGCTCCAGGTTTCGCCGGGTTTGCGGGTCCAGGGTCATGTGCGAAGCCGTATTGTAAAGGAAGGGCGCCGACAAGCCCGGCCGTTCACCCTGCCAGGTGTATTGCAGATACTCCAGGATCGCTCCGGCAGCCTGCACCGCCAGCGGCTCGGTAGGAGCTCCGTTGGATTCCAGCCCGTAGGCCTCCAGCGACAGCACCTCGTAGTAGTCAAGGAGGGTTCGCCGAGCCGATTCGAAGCTGAAAGCCGCGTTTGCCAACTGGTTGACGGACGTGGTTTCGCCAAGTCCGCCCTGGCCAGCGACGGAGTCCTGAAACACTTCCCGGTCGGGGACCAGGATCTCCGACGGCTGCAATCTGGCCAACTCCAAGGCGAGCAGGTTTGCGGTCATCTGGCACAGGCCGAACTCACCGGTGGTAACGTCTACATAGGCCAAACCGGCCCGGTCATCGCTGAGGCACACCGCGGCCAGGTAGTTGTTGGCCTGGTTGTCCAGCAGCTCCGCCTCGATTACGGTACCCGGAGTCACCACCCGCACAACCCCGCGCTCAACCAGGCCTTTGGACGTGGCCGGGTCACTCAACTGCTCGCAGATCGCGACTTTGTGCCCCTGCTTGATGAGCCTCGCCAGGTTGGTTTCCAGGGATACCGCAGGCACCCCGGCCATCGGAACACGGGTATCTTTGCCCATTGTGCGGGAGGTCAGCGCGATTTCCAGCGCCGATGAGAGCGTATGAGCATCGTCGTCGAAGCACTCGTAAAAATCGCCCATCCGGAACAGCACCACGGCGTCCGGGTACGAGTGCTTAATAGTCAGGTACTGTCGACGTACCGGCGTCAGGCGTCCGACGCCCACCCCTGTAGACATGGCGCGATTTTACCCTATGCGCCAATTCGCCGGGTCAGAGAACCGAAACGAAGCGCCCGGACGGAACTGACCGGCTCAGGCTGGGGATCCAGCCCAAACCAGTGAGCGCCCGGCGCGCATCGTTTTCAGAATCCCGTCCCGAATCGCTCCAGCAGGGCACGCGATCGCAAAATTGTGAGAACTTTTATGACAATTCATAAAAATCAGGCAAGAAGGGACACCTGTTCAGTGTGCGCTCATGTGTCATTCGTGTATCATTGCGCCATCGCATCTCCCGCCAGCCGCGTTTCGCAGCGACGCTGGCGAATAACATCGGGAAGAGAGGATATGGCAACACAGCGAATCAGAAAGACCAAGTTGATGCGCAGCGTGGAAGAAAAACACGGGCGGCAGCTGGAGAGCCTTGTGCCCGACTTGGTCAACGAAATGGGAATGAGCCGTGCCGCCTCCCATCTAGGGGTCAGTCCCGCTACCCTCGGATACTGGATGTTGAAAATGGGGATCCAATACCGCCGCGTCGCGTTGGCGGACGGAGAGACTATCGAGGTTCGGCGCCAGGGTTAACGTCGGGCGGAGCCAGCGTAGCCGCACCCAGCCCTCCCTGCGGCAGGTCAACCGCCTCATCCATGCCAGGCCATGCCGGCATGGTGACGCAGACGAACCGCATTTCCAAGCGGGAGTCGGCGCGAAACTGGAATCCCCAGCCAATGGGGATCACCAGGGCGTCCCCGGCCGCAACCTTTACCGGCAAAACCTCCGTGGCCGCCACCCCCGGGGGACATCGCCAGACCTCCCCGGCTCCGGAAAGCACGTACCACGCTTCCTCAACAGTGCGGTGACGCACCGGGCGGCTGGTTTGCCCGGCGCCGATGGTGACCTCCACCACGCTGCAACGGGTGGCCCCATGGGCGTCCGTCAGCAGGAGCCGGACCCGGGAGCCATCCGGCGCGACTATAGGGTCGCCCGAAGCTCTGCCTACCGGGGGCTCCGACTTGGACCCCGCGTTCCCAGCCAAGTTTCCGTTACCGGGGAGGACAGGCTCGAGATCAGCCGGCGCGGGGCTTCCGTCCCTTGCGGGCCAGGAAATCCGAGAATCCCTCTTCCACTGTGAGTCCCTTGAAACGACCGGTGCGGCCCTCGATCTCGTTGCGGTACTGCTGTTCGATGGGCAGCCCGGAATGCTCCAGCAGCAACTGCTTGATGTTCGCCAGCCCTTCAACCCGGTTGCGGGCGATGCCGGCCGCGATGTCCAGCGTCCGTCCCATGAGCTCTTCCGAGGGAACCAGGTGGTTGATCAGGCCCATGTGGTAAGCCTCTTCGGCAAAAACTTCCCGGCCGCTGAGCAGCAGTTCCTTGGCCCGGTGGATGCCCACCAGCTGCGGCAGGCTCCAGGTCGCGTTCATCTGGCCATAGTTCACCGCCAGGAACCGGAAGCTGCTTTTTTCGCAACCGACGAGGAAATCCAGGCTGGTGGCCAGAACCGTGCCGCCGCCGTAGCAAAGCCCGTTTACCGCCCCAATGACCGGCTTGCTGCTGGTGTGCAGATGCCAGGTGTATTCGGCCCGCTCCGCTTGCCCTGCTTCGCGCTCCTCCGGTGAAAGCTCGCGGTTCTCGTGGATATCGGCGCCCGCAGAAAAAGCGCGCTCGCCAGCGCCGGTGATGATGACGGCGCCCACGCTGTCGTCATCTTCGTAATCGGTAATGGCCTGGTCCAGTTCGCGCACCAATTGGAGATTGAGGGCGTTCAGAACCTCGGGGCGGTTCAGCGTAACCACGCCGATATGGGTTTCGACCTCGTTCCGACCCATCATCGTCGGGCGCGTCACGGTTTCGGTGTTGATGCACGAGTAAGTGGTGACCATGTTTCCATCCTTGCCGTCCGGGAAAGGGATTGCCGGCGTTCTGCCGGAGCGCCCGCATTATAGCGGCACTAAAGAAGGGCCGCCAATTCCAGGCGGCCCCTCCCATTATGGCGGTGTTTTCCGCCGGGCGGCGGTTAACATCGTCCGGCAAGGATACCTTCGTCGTCCAGCACGAACTCAACGGGAGATTCCCGGTGGCCGCGCATCCGGCGCCAGAAGAAGCCGCCGCGCTGGTAGCCGGCCTTCATCCCACGCCGGATGTCGGATCGGGTCTCCCGGCCGCTCTTGGGCGCCAGCAGGATCCCGGCGGCAGCGCCGACGGCCAGGCCGGTCAGTATCAGGGCGGCGTTGCGCTTCACGTTCTTGTTCATCATGTTTTCCTCCTGTCCATTATCGGTACTGGAAGTTGGTTGGATATGGGTCACGGCTCATATACGTCGCTGTTGATATTACAAATTGTAATACAAAATAGCACGTTTGTCAATAATGCAGGCACGGCGCTCCCAGGCGTTTCATGGCAATTCCAACAATCCCGCCGCGTCGTCGCGATAGAAAACCAGTAGATTACCCTGGCGCTCACGAAGCAGGTCAGCCACTTCGGAGGTCGTGCAGTTGCCAAGCCGTATCCAGGCCACCTTGGGCAGATGCCCGCGGGCCGCGCTCAGGTCGCAATAGTCGACGTCTTTGGTAACGATCACCAGGCCGTGCTCCATAGCGTAGGCCCAAATCACGGTGTCGGGCGCATCGGCCAACCCTATTTCCCTGACTTGCAGAGACCCTGGATAAAGATCAGACAGCAGTACTCTGAGGTGGCGTGACAGGTTCTGATCGAACAGCAGCCTCATAGCAGCTCTGGATGTCGTATGCGTCGCTTCGGCTCGGCGGCAAAGGCAAAGCAGGCCAGGATGTCCTCGTGGGTCAACTCCGGGAAGTCGTGCAGGACTTCTTTTTCCGACATCCCACCGGCAAGGTATTCCAGCATGTCATACACCGTGATGCGCATACCCCTGATGCACGGCTGCCCGCTCCGCTTGCCCGGCTCAATGGTGATGATTTTCTTGTAATCCACTGACATTATGTCTCCCTGCCCTCTGCTGGAGGCTGTATTCTCCTCCGGCGCTATATCAATCATAACCCCAAATCCTGCCCATTCACGTCAATAAACCCTCCATCGGTTGAGCCTTCGGATTTGCGCTATACTGGCGCCGCCTGGCCGGACCGACTTAATACCTTAACGCCGGCTGACGGCTTCCACGGAGGGACATTATGCTGGACTTGATCATCCGCGGCGGCCAGGTCGTCACGCCCTGGGGCGTGGGCGACTGGGACGTGTGCATCCAGGGAGAGAAGATCGTCGCCATCACCGCGCCCAACGCCATGACCGATGACGTTGGTCGGGTCATCGACGCCACCGGGAAGGTCGTGGTTCCGGGTGGGATCGAACCCCACGCGCACATAGACGCGCCCATCATGGGGCCCGGAAACCTGCGCACCGCTCCACCGGAGCAGGTGAGCCGCGCCGCCCTGTTCGGCGGCACGACCACCCTGCTGGACTTTGCCATCCACCACCCGGGCAACACCATCGAGGATGCCATCCAGGAGCGGAGCAACTCCTGGCGCGGCAATTCCTACGCTGACTACGCCCACCACCTGATGCTCTTGGGCGAGATCCCACAGCGCACCCTGGAATCGCTGCACGAATACATCGAAGGCGGCTGGTCCAGCGTAAAGATTTTCACCACTAATATCCGCCCGCCGGAAATGTCCGGCGAACCCCGCAAGGTCGGCATGGGACACCTTCACGACCTGATGGAGGTCATCCAGCGCAACGACGCCATGCTACTCGTCCATTCGGAGGACGACGACATGGTGCAGTACATGTACGAGAAGCTCCAGCGGGAGGAGCGGAACGAGTGGTGGAACATGCCCCTGGTCCACAGCAACGAGTCGGAGGACGTTTCATTCCGCCGCGTCCTGCGGGTGGCCGAGTGGACCGGCTCGCCCGTTTACTTCGTGCACGTGAGCGCCCGCGAGGGCATCAACGCCATCGGCGAGGCCCGCAACAAGGGCATGGCGATCTACGGCGAGACGCTCCACAACTACGCCTGCTTCAACGCCAACAACTACAAGGAAGAGAACGGGATGAAGTACCACACTTACCCGTCTCTCAAATCCCCGGAAGACGCCGCCATGCTCTGGAAGGGCATTGCCTGGGGCGGCCTGCACACCATGGCCACCGACGAGTACTGCACCAACTGGAACCTCAAGATACAGGGCAAGTCGGTGCGCGACGTCACCGGCGGCCACAACGGAGCCGAGACCCGCGTCGGCATCACCTACAGCGAAGGCGTGTCCAAGCGCGGCATGTCGCTCCAGCGGTTCGTGGACGTGACCTCTGCCAACGCGGCGCGCATCTTCGGCCTCTACCCCCGCAAGGGAGCGTTGGCGCCCGGCAGTGACGCTGACATCACCCTCATCGACCCCTCGATCAAGAAGCGCCTGACCATGGACGACCTGCACATCAGCGACTACAGCATCTGGGAGAACTTCGAGATCGAGGGCTGGCCGGTTATGACCATCATGCGCGGCACCGTCGCCGTCGAAAACGGACAGCTGACCGCCTCGCTCGGCCACGGCCAGTGGATCTCCCGAAAGGTTGACCGCGAAGTTACCAATCGGCCGATTGGCTAGCCGCCGGGCCCTTCATCCTTGTCGCTAAATCGGCCTGCGTACTATGATTGCCACGTAGTGCGTTCGTCGCGCGATCTTCCGCCTTACTTCAAAGGAGCGAATCCCACATGAAAGCAGCCCAACTGGTAGCCCCAAAGCGGTGGGAGTTCACCGACATCGACACCCCCGCTCCCTCCGACGGCCAGGTTCTGGTCAAGATGGAAAGCGTCAGCGTCTGCGGCTCGGACATCCGACACACCTACGGCCCGGTGCTCGACGAGTCCGAGTACCCCATGGCGCCTTGCAAGGGCGCTCACGAACTCGCCGGCGTCATCGTTGATAGCAAGACCGACGAGTTCCAGGAAGGGCAGCGCGTGATCGCAATACCCTATCCCGGAACCGGGGGGTTGTGCGAGTACATCCTGTCGGAACCGGGTCGGCTCGCCCTGCTGCCGGACGAGGGAGGATTGGACGAATGGGTCATGTGCCAGCCGCCTGGCACGGTGCTGTATTCCTGCCGGCAGTTGGGCAGCCCGCTCCAGCAGAGCATCCTGATCTTCGGCCAGGGCAGTATCGGCCTGAGCTTCACCATGATTCTATCCCGGATGGGCGCCCGCCACGTCATCGTCGTCGACCCGCTGGACTACCGCCTCGAAAAATCCAAGCAGATGGGCTCCACGCACCGCATCAATCCCGACAAGCAGGACGTCGCCGAAGCCGTCATGGAGATCACCAAGGGCCGCGGCCCGGACGTGTGCGTCGAAGCGGCCGGCTACCCGGAACCGCTGAACGAGTGCTTCCGTCACGTGCGTCAGTTCGGGCAGGTCATCATCTTCGGGATCCAGACCGACCACATGGTGCCCATCGAGCACAACCTGTGGATGGACAAGCAGCCGCGGATCATCCCGACCACCGGCGCCCGCAGCGGCGACCCCATCAGCCAGATCCAGGACATGGTGGACCTGCGCGCCCGGGGATGGGCCGACCCCGCTGAGCTGATCACGCATCGCGTGGGCTTCTCGGACATCCAGAACGCCTACGATATGTACGAGCAGCGCGAAGATGGCATCATCAAGGTGGTGATGGACATCAACTCGTAAACCAGAACTTGGTGGGCAAACTGCCTGGCGCTCCAGGGGCGGATAATCATCCTCCCCTTCCTTGATTGGCTCATTGACCAACCTCCCGTCGACATCCGCATTGTCGCCCGGCCAACGCATACGGCTGGCCCGGGAGAACCTGTGCGTCGCCATGGCCTTTTACGCGGCTTCGCACCGGGGACTGATCACGCCGGCGTTAGTGCCAGCCAGCACCGAAGTCTACCCCCCGGACGGGCAGCCAGTGGACGCCAGCGTCCCCTTGGAGATGTCCGACCAGAGCAGCCTGCTCCGCTGCGCCGGCAACCAGGTCCGCGCCGCGTTTGCCTTGTGCGCGCTGCAGACCCAGCGCGAACTGGATGGTGTCTCGGCACACGAACCGCTGGATGAGCCTGACCACAGCTTCAGAGCCGTGCGGGCGGTGTGTTTCGTCGTTGGGCTAGCTCTCGACCGGGAACTGCTGAACCCGACCTGGGTCATACCAATAGAATACCGTCAACGCTTCGAATGCCCAGCGATGGGGCTCACCGTTGACCCTTCCGCTTGGAATGGGCGGGAGATGCGGTGGGAACATCTCGGCGGGCTGCCAGCCTATCTTGACCTGGTCCTGTTCGCGTCCTATTGCGTGGACGGCATGGCGGTTACTGATGCTGCCAGCATCGCCAAAGGCGATTACACGTCTCTCCAGGAATTGGACCCGGCAGGTTTGCACGTCTCGGACCCGATAGTCCCCGGATACGGCAGCGGGTCGGGTCGTCTTCGTCCAACCGGTCCAGCGGCGTCCGGGCCGGATCCCGGATCCGGTTGGATCACTCCGGACGAGCCACCGGAACCTGTGATTACCATCGCATCGCAAGCCAGTGAGTGCGGCCCGATAGACGATTTCGTCGCCGATGTGTGCTCAACGGGTGCAGAAGCCATGTCGCTGGCCGGTGAACTGTACACCTCTTACGCTCGCTGGTGCCTTGACCAGGGTTACCTGGCCCACAGCCAGCGCAAGTTCGGGCTCGAGCTGAGGGCACGCGGATACCAGCGCAAGCGCCGCGGTAAAGGAAAGCACTGGTGGATGGGTGTCAAAGCGCCGCAGGCCTGATCCGAATCGCCTGGCATCCCTGGTCATCGCGCTGATCGGTAACACACTCGTAACATGAGTGCAAAATCCGCGTAACAACCGTCGGCGATACTGTCTTCAACGAAACGGGCAGCGTCCCTCAACCCAGATTGGAGACAGAAAAATGATTGCCATCGCCGCCGGAGCCGCTTTTGTAGGACTTTTCGCCCTTTGGGTCATCGTGCCCCGCTTCATCCTCCGCCGGCACGAGAAGAGCGCACCGGCTGTGTCCCCGATGGCAAGCGAAGAATTCGCTCCGCAGGCAGCTGACTAGTTGCCGCAGACCGACGCGCAAATATCAGGCAAACGAGCCGGGGTTGATGACCCCGGCTTTTTGCGGTCCCGGAAACCAACCTGGTTCCGCCGAGGGGCTGACCTATCCGTGATTCCTCCCGCGATTGACTTTGACCGGGGCCATCGCTAGCATTGCGGCAACCGTCCGGCCGACGCCGGCGCGAGTTCCAGTTCATTTCGGCCACAGACTCTCAGGAGGCCACGATCATGTTCGTGCAGCGCGATCTTACCGACACCGTACCCACCCGCGAAGGCAACATGCACTTTGTCAAGCAAGGCGCCGGCTACCCGTTGGTGATGCTGCATCCCCTGGGCACGTCCACTTGGGCGTGGAGTTCCGTAATCGATGCGTTCAGCCAACACTACACCTGCTACGCCTTCGATATGCTCGGGCACGGCGAATCCGACAAACCCACCCGCCATTTCAACATACCCGACTACGCCCAGGCACTGGACGATGCCTGCCAGATACTCAACATCCACCGCGGCCACTACGTGGGCAATTCGGTCGGCGCAGTTCTGGCGACCGAGATGGCCGCTTCATTCCCGGACCGGCTGGACAAGCTCGTGCTGGTCGGCGCTCCAGTGTGGGACGCCCGGACGGCTCCGGAGCGCATCGCTGAGGCGTCCGCCGGCTACGACGCCGACGGGATGCCCGTTCCCCGGACTATCGAACAGGCCAAAGAGTCCACGACCTTTGCCGAGCCCCGGCAAGAATGGGTCGACGCCAACAACGGCACCAGGGCCCAGGCTGGAGCGTGGGTCAAGAAGCTGCATGAATCGCTGGCCTGGTACGACATCGTGACCCGGCTGCCCCAGGTCAACGCCCGCGAAACCCTCGTGCTGTACGGTGAGGTCGACCGGCTGCGCGACGGTGAGGAACTGCTGCACAACAACATCGTCCGCGCCCGCAAGCACATCATGCCCGGCGTCGGGCATATCCCTCAAATCGAAGATCCGGAAGGGTTCGTGGACGCGGTGCTGGCGTTCCTGAAGCCGGGCGATTAGCCGGCAAACCTCCCCAAGCCGGTCGTCGTGTTGGCTTGGCGTTGCGGAAGCATCCGCGTTAAAATGAAGACGATGGCGGCCTGCTTAGGGCCTAAAGGCTGTCGTCGGCAGATCATTTGGGTGTACCCGCCGTCATGCCAACAACTTTTGTCCGAGCGCGCAGTCGCAACCATCGCCTTCTCCATACCGCCAAGGGCGGCGCTGTCGAGAGCACCCCACCGACGCTGGTTGTCGTGGGAGTGGGCACGGCCGGAGTGCGCCGGTCCATGTTGTTCTCCGAGCGGATGTCGGAGCTTTCCGCGGCCGGCCGCATACAAACCTCGGTTTACTACGACTGCAACGAGGTCACGGTAGCCAACGTGCAAAAGACGCTGCAAAAGTCTTTCGGCACGGCGCGCACCGGCGACGGGACACAGGTTCTGTTCCCCAACTACGTTCCGGTGCCGAATGGCTTCATGCGTGACCCGACGCGATTTCGCGACTTCCGCGGGCCGCTGGAACGGGACATGGACAACATCATCAGCCAGGTGATGCTCCACTCGGAGCGTTGCGGCCGAGTACCCGAGACCATCATCGAGTTCATGGGGTTTTCCGGGCACGCGGTTCTCGGCGGACTCCTGCATCAAAAGATCCAGAACGCGTTCCCCAACTCCACGATCCTGCCGGTCATGATGCTGCCCAAGGACCACGTTTCCGAGGAATGGACCAGGCGATACATCTGGGAACAATACGAAAACCTGCTGTCCGGCTCCAGCTGCCTGGTAACTACGCAGTCGGATGTTAACGCCCGGGAGGACGACACCCGACTGGCTACCGGACTGGCCGGGTTTGAAGTGGCCGAATTCGGGGATGAGAATGATCCCTCGATCAGCCAATTGGGAGTAACCCTGAAACGCCTGATGTCCGCCTCGGGTGGATGGCTTGGCATGGCCGCCGTAAAGCGCAAGATGCCGGTCACGAGGAAGTTCGAGTGGTTGAATTTCCCGCCCTGGTGGCGTCAGTACGCAGCCGTAGGACCGAATGACGATCTGTCCTCACTTCTTGGGAATGCGATATGGTCTACCCTGGACCCAGCCGCCCAGCTTGCGGAGGGGATCAACCAACCCCCCAACGCCCCACAGGAGATAGTAGTGTCTCTGCCCTTGCACGGCGACGAGCTGGAAACCGTGGCATCTCAGGCAGCGGAAGCGCTGGACCACACCAGCATATTCGACCGGTTCACCAACCTGGACATCGCGTTTAATACCGCGCGCTTTACCGAAGGCATCGAACCCGAGCCCTATATGCACGTGACTAGGATCTACCCGGTGAGAGGCGAATTGCAGGGCGTCACCGAAATACTGCGTGGCGAGGGATCGGCGCTTCCCTACGGCGCCACCGCAATGGCAGAGACGGGTTTCGGATCATACTTCCACATGCGTGATCTGGCGTCCAATCCGGTTTTGCCGCCGGCGGACGACGCTGCGGAATTCGAGGATGACGGACAGGAGCATGTCCGATATATCTAGCAATCCTAGCGGTTTTTTTGAATTGTCCGCAACGCATTCGTTTGACGTATTTATTTTCATCTGGTATAGTCGCGCTTGTTACTGTCAAGGTGTAGAACTGTGCCGTGCGGTTTGGTGTGACTCATCGGGCGGTGAGGGCTGTGACAAGATGTACGCCTGCAATGCAAACGGTAGTTAATGTAGGCTTGAATTTATTTTGTTCGCTACTGGGTCAGTTCCTCCCAAGTCAAAAAGGGGGTAGACATAACTATGCCACCAAAGAATCAAAATCGCACGTTCCACATTCGTCGCAATGCCCCACATAGGCTGGGCTCGCAGAGCGACCTCACCCGAGACGGCACTCCGCCCCCAATTGTATCCGTTGCAGTCGGTACTGCCGGCTACAAGCGCAGTTGGCGGTGGGCCAGACGTATGGGCGAAGCCGGTGTCTTGGACCGCGTGCAGAGCCTGATGATGTACGACTGCAACCAGGGCACGATTGACTCCATTGATAACGAAACTCGTTCCATGCGCCGCGTTCGCGGGGGGCAACTGCCGGTCATAATTCCCGGCTTCCTTCCCAAAGTTGACGGGTTCCTGCGTGACCCGAACGCGTACAAGGATTTCTACGGCCTGATCCACCGGGATATGGAGCGCATGGTAGACACCGTGGCGCGCCGGTCTGAGGAAGTCGGATCCCCTCCGCAATTGGTTCTGGAATGGCTGGGTTTCGGCGGACACGCCAAACTGGGTGGTGTCCTGCACGGCATGATGCGCGAGCGCTTCCCCGAGGCCACATTCCTTCCGATCGTTCTTGTGCCCAGCGAAGCGGTGCTCAAGGAGAACATGCGCCGCGAGACGTGGGGGGCATACGAGGAAACCATCGGCACCCGTGTGGTCCGCAATAGCCGGGGCGTCCAGGAATTGCAGCGTCACCCGGCGCTGATCACGGACAATAGCCTGTCTCCCAACTTTGAGCGGTTGGACGACAAGCTCGCGATCGCGCTCGCTTCAATGGAAGCCGGCATGCGGTACCAGATTGACGCCGGCTCGATGGCGGAAACGGTCACCAGCTTCGGCGATTACTCCAACGGTTGGTTCGGGGTGCGCGTGCTGAACCGGCGGGTTGACATCGCCGACACCCGCAGCGGCTCACGTCTGTTTGGTCCCTTCCGAGGCCGCGAGATCGTGGTCGTCAATGACAACGCCAAGCAGTTGCCCTTCTCGATCAAGTCCGCGATGTGGGACATCATGGACCCAAAACGCACGGATCTTCAATTGGCCAAGCATCCTTTCCCCGAAGGCGACACCGTAATGCGCATGGTCATCACCCTGCCGGTGGAAGCCTCCGGACTGGCAGAAATCGCCTCAGACGTCCAGGACCAGATGCACCGCGAAGACTTCGACGTGGCCTACCCGAACCTCATGTGGTCCTTCGCATCGTCGAACTTTCAGCAGTCGCCGGACGACCGACACATGCATGTGTCACTGTTCTTCCCGTTGCAGAACGACAACATTCCGACCATCAGCGACATCATGGGCGAGGACAACACGCCGATGCAATTGGCCGGTACGTTGGAGTACGCCGGTTTCGGCTCCCGTCACTTCATGCCTCCGGTCAACGGCCACGAGCCCGAATCCCAGTACGGATATGTATCCCGTGGTCAGCAGGTCCGAATCGAACGGGAGCGGGAGCGCAGTCGCATGGCCGCCACTGAAGATCGCCAGCCTTACGGGTATGGCAATGGCTACGGTAACGGCGCCGGCAGCGAGTACGGCCGCTAATCCAATCGCCGAACATCAGACGCAAAAGAGGGGCGGGTTCGATGACCCGCCCCTCAAGTCTGTCCGTATTGGCAACTCGATTGCGAGTTCGAGTTGCCAGGTGATCGGTCAGTCGTCAGCCGCCAGCGCATCCCGACGGGCTTTTTCCTTAAAGTGCGGAATGATGTATTTGCCGAACAGGCGCAGGGTCTCCATCACCTCGGCATGGGTCACGGGCCCGACCTGAAAGAGCGGCATGATCTCGTCAACACCCATGCGCTCATAGTCTTCGATGTACTTGATGCAATCGTCGGGATCGCCGATGCAGAAGCGGCCACCATCATCAATCAGCTGGCGCGAACTGACCTGGTCGGCGCGCGCCGTATCGGCATTGACCGCACGCTGGTAATGCCATTGGTAATCTTCAGGAACCCTGGCGGGGTCGTAGCCTTGCCAAACGTATGAGTCACGGATACGCTGCTGCTCCCGATACCAATCGATGATAGTCTCGGCTCGTTCAAAAGCCTTCTGACGGTTCTCCATGCACAGGCCCACGGTGTTTCCGGCGACGCGCGGGTAGACTAGCTTGGTAGCCGGCTCCGGGTTCGCAATGGCATCGCGATAAATCTGGATCAACCTCTCAGCCCGGTCCAAGCCTACGCTGGTTTGCGCCAGACAACCCAAACCTTGACGGCCCACCTTTTCGGCCGTGAACTCCTGGCTGACGGCCTGCCAAATCGGGGGATGCGGTTTCTGCACCGGCTTGGGAATAACCTCCCGAGGCGGAATATGATAGTGCTTGCCTTCGAAACCGAACGTTTCCTCGGTCCATGCGCCCGGGATGATCTGCAGGTACTCCTCGACCATCTCCGAGACGTCCGCCAGGTCGGACCCGTAAGGGAGCATCTGGTAAGGGTAACCAGAGCGGCCGATGCCCAGGTCCACCCGCCCCCCGGAGATCACGTCCAAAGTTGCCATGCGGGACGCAACGTTCAACGGATGATGCAGCGGCGCCAGCACGACGGCTATGCCCAGTCGCATATTGGTGGTTCGCTGACTCAACGCCGCGAGGGTAATGTCCGGCGCGCTGGAGTGGGACCATTCCGAGCGGAAATGATGCTCGACGAACCACACGGAGGTCATTCCTATCTCCTCCGCGAAGCACACCTGCTCCATCATTTCCTGGAACTTGCGGGTTTCGCTCCCGTCGTCCCAAGGCTTGGGAACCTGAATTTGGTAGAAAAGGCCGAGATCCATTTCGTTGCTCTCCCTGCGACTAACCGTAACCAGCCATTCGTTGGCTGATTGTAGCAGACTGGTATCGCCCAAAAAGGGGCGGTTTTGATCCGCCCCCAATAGCAGCGCGGTCGCATCCCCTGATACTCAGCTGCGGGCGTATTTGTCCACGGCCCGGTCGCCGGTCAATGCAAGGAAAATGTCACCGTGGGCATCGCACCAGATGCCGTGAGCAGACCGGCTGTCCCAGCGCGCCAGCACGTTGCCGTCCCGGTCGAAAATCGCCACCCGCGACGAGTGAGACTCATCCAAGGGCGCCAGCTGGCTGACCACGAAATCCCCCTCTGGGGTCTCGGCGATGTCGGTGGGACGGCAGGTGTCAGTCCACATCGTCAGAAAGTCGCCGGAGGTGTTGAACACCTGGATGCGGCTGTTCTCCCGGTCGCAGACGTAAACTCGGTCGTCCCGCGTGACCAGCAGGCTGTGCGGCAGGTGGAACTCATAGGGATGTTCCTTGCCCGGCTTGCCCCAGGAGTACTTGAGCCGGCCGTCGTTGTCGAACCGATGGATGCGGGCGTTGCGGTAGCCATCTGCTACATACAGGTCTCCGCTGGGAGAAGGCACCAACTCCGCCGGGTAGTTGAAGGGTCCGGCAGCCCGGGGCACCAGGGCGCCGGCAACCTCGCAGCCGGTGTCGGAATGCACACCGTTGCGGCCCAGCATCTGGATGGGCTTGCCGTCCAGCGTATACATGATGCAGGTGGACGTGTCCCGGTCGGTCAGGTAAACGATGTCATCCTCGATATAAAACCCGTGGGCGTAGACAAACCCGCCGTTGCCCCAGCCGCTTTTGAACGAGCCGTCATTGCGGTCGAAAATCGCGATGGGAGGGTCAGCCCGGTGGAAGGCGTAGATGTCGCCGGCTGAGTCGCTGGCCAGCGCGCTGACGGCGCCCAGAGGATGCGCGTCGGGCATCTTTGCCCAATCAGAGGTTAGGGTGTATGTGTGCTTGCCGCTACCGACGGTGGTCATGGTTGGGGCCTCCCTGACGATGAAGAGTCGTCTCTGGATGAATCTGGCTTGACTAGATGGACCGGCCGGCAAATCGTTGAGCGCTGCTTGTTGAAAATGCAGACCGGCGACTTTCAACGGGATGTGGCATTGCCTGCGGCACGGCTGGCAACTGGGTCTTTTTGAATCACTTCCTGAGTGACCTGATCTGGAGGCAGTGGACGGAGAGTCTCGGTCGGTATTTCGCGAAGAAATCGGGACGGAGTGGCAACCGACACTTGGGCGCGGAATTGCGAACGAGTGCGATAGAAGGCCAGCGTCATGTAAAGGCGTTCCATCGCTCTCGTCATGCCCACGTAGCACAGGCGGCGTTCCTCTTCTACGGCGTGTTGTCCGGTAGCCATGCTGATCGGCAGCAGACCGTCTTCCAAGCCGGATAGGAACACCGCAGGAAACTCCAACCCCTTGGATTGATGGATGGAGATGAGCGTCAAGCGGCTGGTATTCGCTTCGTGACTGTCGATAGTAGAGAACAGCGCTACTTGCTCTAGAAAAGCGGCAAGCCCGTTCGCATCGCGCGAGGGGCCATAATCAGCAGCCAAATTGCGAAGTTCCTGCAAATTTGCCAGGCGCTCCTCGCTCTCATCTTCCGAAGCTACACGATTGAGCATACCGGATGCTTTCAGCACTCGGTCCAGCAACTCGGCGACCGGAGCTTCGCGCGCGGTTTGAATGAGACCGTCCATGAACTTGACGAAGTCCGCCGCGCCTTCCCGGGCAGGGCGAGGCAATTGTACCGGGCTGGTTCTTCCGGTTTGATGCGCTTCGCGCAGAGTAGCCATCAAGGTGGTGTTAGCTTGGGCAGTGCGATTCACCATCTCCCGTATGGAAGCATCGCCAATTCCCCGAGGCGGGGTACGCAAGGCACGTACCAAGCTGACCTCATCCGCCGGATTGTAAATTACGCGCAAGTAGGCTATCGCGTCTTTAACCTCCCGCCGCTGGTAGAAACGAGTGCCGCCCACCAGCTGGTAAGGCAGTCCCTGCCGGATGCAATGCTCTTCAAAAGCCCGGCTCTGGGCATTGGTGCGGTACATGATGGCGCAATCACCCGGTTGGTATTCTCCAGTGGATATGAGCCGACCAATTTCTGCGATGGTCCAGCGCGCTTCATCATCAGGGTTATAGGCACGGTAAAGCATGACCGGATCGCCGTCCCCCGCTTCAGTGAACAGTTCCCGTTCTATGCGCTCTTCATTGCGCGCCACTAGGCCCTGGGCCGCTTTGATTATCAATCCGGTAGATCGGTAATTGCGTCCGACGTTGACTTGCTTGGTGCCGGGGAAATCCTTGCTGAAACCCAGGATGTTGCCTATTTCAGCTTTGCGCCAAGTGTAGATGTTCTGGTCCGGGTCTCCGACCACGCAGATGTTATTATGCGGTCCGGTCAGCAACTTGACCAGCGCGTACTGTGCCAAGTTGGTGTCCTGGAATTCGTCCACCATCAGGTATTTGTAACGCTGATGGTAGATGGCGCGCGTTTCGAGGCTCCTCTCGAGCAGATGTACGGCCTTGACCAGCAGGTCGTCGAAGTCCAGGGCGTTGTGCCTGGCTAATATCTGCTGGTAATGGTGGTAGGTTCGGGCACAGAGCATACGGTGGAGATCACCCTGGGCATTTGCCAAAGCCTGGCTTGGCGACAGTAGATCGCTCTTGGCGTGCGATATCGCGGTTAGCGCGTCTCTCCACCGCAGTTCATCCGGACGAATGTCGGCCATCTGCATGGCAAGACGTACTACTTCCTGCTGATCATCGTCGTCGTAGATGGTGAAATTTTGCTCCAAGCCAATGACGGCAGCGTGACGTCTCAATATCCTGGCACAAAAGCTGTGAAAGGTTCCCATGGTCACTTGAAGAGCATCCTGGGGGATGATATTGGCAATACGCTCACGCATCTCACGGGCGGCCTTGTTGGTGAAAGTGGCGGCAAAGATTTGCCAGGGCTTGGCTTTGCCTTGGCCGATCAAGTAGGCAATGCGATGGGTGATGACGCGAGTCTTGCCGGATCCGGGGCCAGCGACCACCAGTACCGGGCCTTCAGTGGTGGTTACAGCTTCAGTCTGAGCTTCGTTCAAGCTGAGCAACGGATCCATCATAATCGGAAGCTGGGTTCCGACCGGCAGGTCTGCATCCAGTTCCAGAAAATCCCACCACGGGGATGCCGCTGGTTCTGAGTATTCACCCGGCAATGCATTATCATTCAGCGCCGTTGCCATGCCGCCTTCCTCAGTGTTAGGTCAATCCGGTTGCTGATGGCTCCGGTATTATGACATCAGACGCCGTGCCGTGCTCGTCACTCGCTCCGTGTTGGGCAGGTAGATGTTTTCCGGCGGCGAATGGCGCTGGCCGCGCCTGCTTCACTCCGTCGGGTTGATGCAGGTAACCCCCGACTCTCGCGCCAGTGTCGCGTATGGTGGGTCAATGCGTTCGCCCACTACTACCGACAGCGCTTCCTCGCCAAACACGGTCCGCAGAGCCACTGCGGAGCGCCGGGCGCGGTGAATGTCATCCGCGTCAACACGCGCAGTCACCTCCATCGCAACCCAAGTGGGCTCGGCCTCCAGGGAGCGACGACAGTGGACGATGACATCGGTAGCGAATATGCGCTGGAACTGCTCGTCGGTAATTAATCCGTCGTCCGCCGCCGCGGCGACTTTTTCATGGAAATCTTCGGCGTAACGCGGCATGGCGATAACATTGCCCAATACCACCCTGGCGCGTCGGAAGCCAAACTCCCGATTGAGCAGCGAGGTGGCCGTGCGGCTGACGTCCGTTTCGTATGCCTTGCCGCGCAGCCAACCTACATCGTCCTCAACACGGCTCAATCGAACCGGAATCTCGAGGAACTCTTCGGTGAGCAGCGCGCGCAGCAGCGGCCCCCGCAAGTCCGGGTTGGCATCGACCGCCGCGATTACGTACTGGAGGAACTCGTGCGGGTCGGAAGGCAGCGATGTATTCATGGCGCTATATTATCACCCGCGCCTGGCGGTTGTTGCCGGCGACGATGCCAGCGCCGACACATTGCCCTATGAGTCAATCTTATGCCATCAGTCTGCGAGCGGTGTTGACCACCCGCTCGGCATTGGGCAGGTAGACGTTTTCCAGCGCGCGGCTGTAGGGAACCGGCGTGTGGGGCGGCGTGACCCGCGAGGGTGGCGCGTCCAGGTAGTCGAATGCCTCCTCGGCGACGCGGGCGCAGATGTCGGAGGAAATGCTGCACACCGGCGTGTCCTCGTCCACCACCAGCAGCCGGTGGGTGCGGCGCACCGAGTCCAGAACGTGGTCGTAATCTATGGGCGACACGCTCAACAGGTCAATGACCTCTGCGTTGACGCCCTCCTTGGCCAGCTCCTCGGCGGCCTCCACGGCGACCCAGGTCATCTTGCTGATGCCCACCAGGGTTAGGTCGGTTCCCGGGCGCACGGTGCGGGCCTTGCCCAGAGGCAGGGTGTACATATCCTCCGGCACCGGACAGGTTTCGCCATACAGCCCCTTGTGCTCGAAGAAGACCACGGGATCGTCGTCGCGAATGGCGGAGAGCAGCAACCCCTTGGCCGTGTAGGCGTCAGAGGGGCAGACGCCCTTGAGCCCGGGGATGTGGCTGAAGAGCGAGTAGAAAGATTCCGAGTGCTGGGCCGCGCTGCCAAACCCGGCGCCGATGCGGGTCAACATGACGAAAGGCACCTTGACCTGACCGCCGAACATGTAGCGCATCTTGGCGGCGTTGTTCAGCAGTTGGTCCATGCAGACGCCCACGAAGTCGACGAACATCAGCTCGGCGACGGCGCGCATTCCCGTCGAGGCGGCACCGATGGCAGTCCCGACAAAGGCCGCTTCCGAAAGCGGCGTATCCAGTACCCGCTCGTTTCCGAACTCCTGGATCAAACCCCGGGTGGTGCGGAAAGCGCCGCCCCAGGCATCGACGATTCCAAGGTGCTCGCGGCCGGCACCGCCGGCGATTTCCTCTCCCATGATGATGACGGTTTCGTCGCGGCGCATCTCCTGTAGGAGAGCCTCGTTGATCGCTTCGCGGGTTTGAATTTCACGGGTTTCCCCCGGCGGGGGAAGCATGGGGGTTTCGGTGAGAGTTGTCATGTTCAGCCTCCCAAGGGGGTGATGCTCACTGCGCCGTCGGCAACGGCGTCAATGGTGATGCGGTGGTTCCAGAGAAATTCCATGCCGAGAAGGGACTCTGTGCCGAGTTGAAGGAATGGGACGTTCCGTCGATATCCCTGCCAGATGACAGTTGTATCCCCAGCGGGGATGCAGACAAACTCCCCGTTGGCGAGATGACCTTGCATTGATCGATCCAGAGTCAGCCCGAGCCGCTCTACGTAGCGCTCCGGCAACAGAACCTGGCCGGTGAATCCAGTGTCCAGAACCATGGGAATCAGATGCGGGTTTTCATTGACGTCCAGGAAATGGAGCCAAACCAACGGCTTCCTGGTGGAGACGACGCGCCCGCTGGTCATAACTCAGGCTCCTCGGAATAGCCGCCGAAAAATACGGCAGCCGAGTAGCCCACTTTGATTATGAAGCCATGGGCGTCGGGATTCTTCTTCCTCAACCGTTCACTGGCTTCAACGCATTCCTCGTCAATCTCGTATTCGCCGCTGTAAACGTCCACGATTACGTATTTACCGATGTCCTCTTCCGTCAGCAGCGGCCGGATCTTCTGGCGATAGATCAACTTGCCCAACGCCCCGATTTCGACGTCGGTCAGGTTAGGCTGACCTTTGCCCAGGTTCATGACCATGACGCTCTCCTTGCGCCTCACGCTACACCGGCATGTTGGCGCCCCGCCGCATCATGTCCACCGGGTAATCGGCGTACACGTCCTCGTAGATCTCGTGGGGCTCAGGCAGCGGGCTGGCGTCGGCGAAGGCCACCGCTTCTTCCATCAGCACACGCGCTTCCTCGTCCATTTGATCCAGCTCTTCGGCGGTGATCACGTTGCCCTGGGCGACCATGTGGTTGCGGAAGGTGAGCAGAGGGTCCCGGGACCGCCAGTGATCCTCTTCCTCTTTGGTGCGATAGGTCAGCGGATTGTCGAAAACGGTATGACCGTAATAACGATAGGTGCGGGCTTCCAGCAGAGCCGGACCGTCGCCGGCGCGGGCGCGGGACACCGCCTCTCCGGCCGCTTCATACACTGCCAACACGTCCATGCCGTCAACGTGGAAGCCGGGCATGTCGTAGGACGCGGCCCGGTCAGCCACATTGGCCACGGAAAGACCGTACTCCACCGGAGTGGATTCGGCGTAACCGTTGTTCTCGCAGCAGAAGATTACCGGCAGTTTCCAAACTGAAGCCAGGTTCATGCACTCGTGGAGCACGCCCTGATTGGCGCCGCCGTCGCCGAAGAACGCCACCGCCACGCGTCCCAGCTTTTGGATCTTGGATGTCAGCGCGGCGCCCACGGCCAGCGGGACGCTGCCCGCGACGATTCCGTTGGTTCCCAGCATGCCCTTGCTCATGTCGGCAATATGCATGGATCCGCCCTTGCCCTTATTGGGACCGTGGCTGCGGCCAAAGAGCTCCGCCATCATCAGCTTTGGGTCCACGCCCTTCGCGATGCAGTGGCCGTGACCGCGGTGGGTGCTGCCGATGTAGTCGTCGTCGGACAAGTGGGCGCAAACGCCGGTCGGAACCGCTTCCTGTCCGACGGACGAGTGGACCGAGGCAGACATCCCCCGCTGACCGGTCTCAGGCACGCCACGTTCCTCGAAGTGACGGATGGTAGTCATAGTTCGGTAGAGTTTCAGCAAGGTGTCGCGGTCGAGTTCCATGGCAACACACTCCTTGTGACGCAGAGGTTTTTCGAAGGGGCGCGCCCCTGTTGCAACAAAAGCCGACGGATGCAACGCCGGCTTTGGGATGGCCCCATAGTAGCATGGGGCCGGGCCGTGTCAACAAGAGCCACGCAGCCGCATTCTCGCGTTCGCCGGGCCACGGTCGCACCGGTGCGGAACGATCATCCTCGCCGGTTCAACCAATGTGCAGGACGATCTCGGTTCCGCTCCTGGCTCCGAGCGCAGCCGAAGCATTGCCATCCACCAACGCCACCTCCAACCGCCCGTGGCTGCCCAACAACGCCTTTAACCCGCTTTCGGGTGGATCGTGGAAAGTCCTGGACAAGCCGGCGATGTCGTGACCTGCAATGCTGGTCACAGCCTCACCTTCTCTGCCGAGTACGCCCATGTCCGCCAGTATGTCAACGGTAATATCGCTGACCAGGTTTCCGAAGGCATCTACGAAGATGATTTGGCCTCGAACCACGTTGCCCTCCGGTCGCGGGATGGGCAACGAGAGGGCGGTGATGGTGTTAGTCGGCTCGCCCAACGTGTCGGGCGCCACTCCGGTCGACAAGTGGGCAGCCGCGGGGGCAAAAACGTCGCGGCCGTGGAATGTGGCGCTGACGGGATGCCGCCAGTACGCGGGGTTGTTCAATCGCCAGGCCCGACAGCCGTGTGGAACCACCGCCGGACCTGTGGCATCTACGTCACCGAAGTTGGGATCGTATCGCCGGCACACCAGGGTCAGGAGCCCGTTGTCCGGCGCAACGAAGCGATGGTGCGGAGTCTCCAGGAGGATGGCCGGTCGGTCGGTGCCCACCCCGGGGTCGACGACGGCAACGAAAATTGTGCTATCAGGAAAGTAAGGGCAAGCATCCACCAGGGCCACTGCGCCGTGGCGCACATCCTGCGGGGCGATGCCGTGGGTCAGATCGATGACGGCCACATGAGGATTGATCGAAAAAATGACCCCGCGCATCATGCCCACGTAGGCATCGGAGAGGCCAAAATCGGTGGCGAGAACTATGGGCGGAGCGGACACTCATACCCGCCATTGCGCGATTGAGCGGGCAGGATCAGGTGAAACGAGCGCTGAGTACCGACACCAGCAGGAATACCACGATCAGCGCGATGGTCAGCTGGAACATGGTGCGTTCCAGACCGCGCCGCGTGCGCACGGTGTTCTGGGCGCTGCCGAACATCCCACTCCCGGCCTCCCGGACCTGGGACAGGATGATCAGGACGAGCACAATCGACGTGACTATCTGGGCAATGTTGAGCAGGCTCATCGCGATTCTCCGACAAGTATTTTACCACGCTATGGCCTCTGAGCCTCGAGCCCGGCCTGAACCAGTTGCAAGGCGAGCTCGGGTTGCGCCTGCCCCTTGGTAATCCGCATGACCTGCCCCATCAGGAAGCGCGCGGCGGTTTCCTTACCGCTCAGGTAGTCGGCGACGGCCTTGGGGTTGGCGGCAATCGCCTCGGCAACCGCGGCCTCGATCTCGCCGGTGTCACTTATCTGCGCCAGTCCCTGCTCTCGTACGATCTCCGGTGCGGGAACTCCGGTAGCGTACATTTGCTCCAGCACCATCTTGGCCAGGGAGATGGAAAGAGTGCCTTCAGCTATCAGCGACAACAGCTCCGACAATCCGCCCGGGCTCACGGGGCAGTCGACGATATCCCGGTGATCCTGATTGAGCAAGTACGAGAGGTCTCCAATCATCCAGTTGGCGATCTCCTTCGCCACTGCTGGTCGATCAGCCGTGTCGCCGGTCAACGTTACCGCTGCTTCGAAGTAGTCCGCCATGGCGCGTGAGACCGTCAGCTGGCCGGCGTCGTAATCGGAAAGTCCGTGTTCATCCTGGAAGCGGGCTTTGCGTTGGGGCGCCAATTCGGGTAACGACGCCTGAAGCCGGCCCACCCACTCGGCGCCGACGTTCAGTGGAGGCAGATCCGGTTCAGGAAAGTACCGATAATCGTGGGCGTATTCCTTGCTGCGCTGGGACACAGTAACGCCCCGGTCTTCCACCCAGCCGCGCGTCTCCTGCACCACGGATCCGCCGCCCTCCACCACGCGCCGCTGCCGCTCCACCTCGTATTCCAGGGCCAGGAAGACGGACCGGAAGCTGTTCATGTTCTTGACTTCGGTACGCGTGCCGAAGGTATCGCTGCCGGCTGGCCTAATGCTGACGTTGGCGTCGCAGCGAAAATTGCCGTCCTGCATGTTCCCCGTGGAAACGCCGAGATACTGGACCATGGAATGCAGCGAGGTGAGGTACTGACGGGCTTCTTCGGGAGAACGCAGGTCAGGCTTGCTGACAATTTCCATGAGCGGCACGCCGGAGCGGTTCACGTCCACCAGGGAATAACCGTCCGCGTCGTCCGGGAAGTGTTGCATTTTTGCGACATCCTCTTCGAGGTGCACCCGCTCCACGCCAATGGGTCTCGGGCTATATTCCAGGTCGGCATCGCCGTCAATCTCCAGATAACCGTTCAGCGCCAGCGGCAGATCATATTGGGAAATCTGGTAACCCTTCATCAGGTCGGGGTAGGGATAGTTCTTCCGGTCGAACTTGGTGAACTCGGGTATCCGGCAGTGGAGGGCCAAACCCGTCATCACGGTGTACTCCACCGCCCGGCGGTTGATGACCGGCAACGCGCCAGGGAGGCCCAGGCACACCGGACAAGTCCGCGTGTTGGGTTCGGCAGCCTGGTAGTCGGCGGGACACCCGCAGAACATCTTGCTGAGCGTGTCCAACTGGACGTGAACCTCAAGGCCGATGACGGTTTCGTATTCCACTGCTGTATGCCCTCTGTCGATTGACCGCTATACGCCGCCGACCTGTAGGCCGGCATCTATTCGGGCCGAGTTTCGAAACGGCCGATGAACTCGCGCTCTTTATCTTCCACTTCCCGCGGAAGGCGCGCCATCGCCAGACGTTCCGGTAACACTATACCGCCGGAGAAGATTAACTTCATAGCGTCTTCCACGCTGATGTCGGTTTCGAACAGGTCGTCTTCGTTGACGAAGGCCATGTTGCCGGAGGTAGGATTGGGCACGGTCGGAATGTAAACGATCGCCAGTGAATGACCTCCACTTTGGGAAAAAGCCCGACCCGTAACGAAGCCCAAGGCTACCATCCCTTCTCTGGGCCATTCCAGGAAAACCACCCGGCTGAAGTTGTAGTCGGAAGCCAGCAAGTTTGTAGCCTGCTCAGTGACTCCAAAAATGGTCTTGACTACCGGAAGCTTGCTGAGCAAAAAGTTCATCCCGTTCATGGCCCGACGCCCGGCGGTCACCGAAACGAACAGGCCAATCACGTAGAAGATGACAATGATTGCGATTAACCCGATGCCGGGAAAGTCCCAGGGCCGGTCCTGTACGAAAGGCATGGGCCGTACGAACCCGTCGGCGTAACCGATGATGAACGCCAGGACAAAAACGGTGACCAGGATAGGCACCAACTGCATCAGGCCGGCCAGGACTTTCCCCTGAAAATGGCCTTCAATGCGCTGTCCCCAAGTCGGTTTCTCTCGCTCCGCCCGACCCAGCGGCTGCCGATCTTTGGAACGCAAAGCCGCCTCCCGTATGCCCGGCGCTACAATTCACCGCGCCCAAAGGCATCTATTCAAATAGTATGCTGTAGTCGTAAGGGTAATTCAATAAGTCCAGAACGCTCAAATGGGGAGTTTGGTACAGTTTCAGATCTCATGCTGGTTGGTTTCCGAAGTGCAACGCCACACCTCCGAAGCCCAAACGGCGGTAGCCCACGTCTACCAGCCCGGCTTGACGGAACACATCGACCAAGCCGTCAGCAGTGAGAAAGTAATCGACGCTGTCGGGGAGGTAGGTGTAAGCGGTCCTGTCACCGGCAACAATTTGTCCCATAAGGGGTACCAGACGATGGAAATAGAACCGGCCCATGCTGGACGCGATGCCCGGCGTCATGGGCGTCAGCTCGAGGGTGGTTACCCGTCCGCCCGGCGCGACTACGCGGGCCATCTCCCGAATTGCGGATGCCACGTCGGGCATGTTGCGGAGGCTGAATCCAGCGGTGGCGCCAATGAACGAAGCGTCCGGAAAGGGCAGTTGCAAGGCGTCTCCCCGGACGAACTGTATGCTCCGCCCCTGGCCGGAACGGGACGCCTGCCGCCGGCTGGCGATGGTCAGCATTTCGGGCAGCAGGTCAACACCGACGACTTCTGTGAGGTTAGGGCAATCGGCGAGGGCGAAAGCCAGATCGCCGGTGCCGGTGGCTACGTCCAGAGCCGGGCCGACCGCGCTCCCCGCGGTCAGCCTGGCGGTTGCCCGCTTCCAGCGGTGGTGCAGGCCACCGGTCATCAGCGAGTTCATGAGGTCGTAGCGCGGCGAGATGCGCGCGAACATCTCCGCCACGTAGCGCCGCTTCTCGTCGCCGCTGAGGTGAGCCATGGCCCTATCCTCTACACTCGTCATTCCGGCCTCGAGCCGGGATCCAGAGGGATGCTTGGGAGATAGCGCAGCATCACTACGCCGTCATCGTAGGATTGAGACTCGACCAGTTTCAGCCGCGTTGGTGGCGGATTCCGGCTTTCGCCGGAATGACGGGGTGATGTGAGGGGAATACCGCGCCCCAGGATCACAGGAATCACAAAGATCTCATATTCATCGATCAGGCCGGCCTGCCGGAACTGGTCGGCCAGATCCGCTCCCCCCACCAGCCAAACGGTTCCAGAATGCCGTTCTGCGATTCTTCGGTAGAAGTCCACGACGCTCCCCTGCATGAACCATACTCCTAGAGGACCGTCCCCCGGCGGAGATTGGGTGAACACGTAAGCCGGTTTGCCCGAATACGGCCATTCCCCGAAGCTCAACACCTGGTCGTAGGTGCGCCGACCCATTACCAGGGCTTCGACGCCGCCGTAGAATTCTGCATAGCGATTGTCATCGGATTCGCCGTCGGGCAGCCAATCCACTCCGCCGGAGGAATCCGCGATGAAGCCGTCCAGGCTCGCGGCAACGTAATAGACGATCCTGGCCATGCCGGAACTGATGCTCTAACGCTCGTGATCGCGGTACTGCATGTCGTCCGGCAAGCCATCAATCATGCCCGATGCGACCAGCGCGCGCTGAACCACGAAGCGAACGACGCCGTCCATGTCCAGCGGTTTCAGATAGAACGGTGGCTCGGGCGGCAGGATGGTGGCTCCCAGCCGCGACAGCGTCAGGAGATTCTCCAAGTGGATCGCATGCAGCGGCGTTTCCCGGGGAATCAAGGTCAGTGGGCGTCGTTCCTTGAGCGTCACGTCGGCGGCGCGCAGCAGGAGATTGGGCGTCAAGCCGTGGGCCAGCGATGCGACCGTGTTCATGCTGGCGGGCGCGATGATCATGCCGGCCGTGGCGAAGGTCCCGCTGGCGATGGGAGCGAACAGGTCGGAGATGGCGTAAGTTCTGAAGTGGGGATGCTCGCTCCAGCGCGCGACGGCTGCGTTGTAGGATTCGTCAAGTTCTTCCTGCCAAACCATGCGCGCCGCGTTCGATGCGACGACGACAACCGGGGTATCTCGCCCCAGCAAGGTTTCGACGAGTTCGCGGGCGATTATCGACCCGCTGGCTCCGCTGATGCCGACGACCAACGGGCGAGGTGGGGAGGAGGTCATGCGAGCATCCCAACAGCGTCAGTCGTCGTCGGGATCGCCGGCCGACCGGGCAATGCCACGGTATCCATGCCCGCTACCACGGGAAGAAGCCATCGAACGGCAGCGCCACGGCGAGGATCGTGAAGGCCAGCAGTTGGGTGGAGATGTACTTGTTGAACGCAAACGCCTTGCCCACCATGGCCGGCTGGCCGGACTTCACCAGGTTGTTTTCGTACACTAGCAGTATCACGGCGACCACCCAGCCGATGAAATAGAACACGTTCAGCTGCATCCAGATTCCCAGGGCCAACAGGGCCGCCGCCGCCAGGGTGTGCAATACCCGCGTGGTGCGGATGGCGTTGCGAACCCCGAACCGCGAAGCGATGGAATTGATCCGGTTGGCGCGGTCAAAGTCAAAGTCCATGCTGCCGTAGATGGTTTCGAATCCGCCGGCCCACATCATCACCGCGAAGGTGAGCAAAACCGGCTGCCACGCAAGTTCGCCGGTAACCCCGATCCAGGCCCCGGACGGGGCGATGGATAGCGCCAACCCCAGCATCAGGCTGCACAGCCACGTGAAGTACTTCGCGAAGGAATAGAGCACCACGTATGCGGCGGCCACCGGGGAAAGCATCAGCGCCAGGGGGTTCAACTGCCAAGCGGCGACGAAAAAGACGGCGGCGCCGGCCCCGGCCATGCCGCCCACCTCCAGCGGCTTCAGGATGCCAGCGGGTATGTGTCGGCCCGCTGTGCGGGGGTTGCGCGCGTCCTCCCGGGCGTTGATGATGCGGTTGGCGGACATGCCGAGAGTCCGCACCCCCAGGAACGCCAGGGTGATCCAGACGAAAGCGTGCCAGCCCGGCCATCCGCTCCCGCCCGAAACGTGCGACGCCAACACCATGCCGATATAGCCGAACGGCATGGCGAACAGCGATTCCGAGATGTTGATCGCGTTCAGGTAGTGCGGGACCTTGCCCGCCACCACGCGGAAAGGGCCGGGATGTGCCGGAGCATTGTGCATGGTGTCATCATGGTAACATAGCCCTCTGATTATCAGAGATTGACGATGCCCAAAGTGCGAGAAGCCATACGGATCGTCGAGCGAGACGGCTGGCAGTTCCGACGGATGAACGTCAGCCATCGCATTTTCAAGCACCCGGTCAAACCGGGAAACGTCGTCATTCCTGGGCATTCCGGGGATGATGTCCCCAAGGGTACTTGGGGCAACATACTTAGACAGGCTGGACTGCGGGAGGGGAACCGATGAAACTGACCTATGCGGTTATCTTTGAACAGACTCCCAACAATTACGCTGCCTATGCTCCCGACCTGCCCGGTTGCATTAGCACGGGCCGCACTTGGGAAGAGATGCAGTGGATGATTAGAGAAGCCATCACTGTGCATCTTGAAGCTTTGCACGAGGACGGCGACCCCATTCCGCCGCCGCAAATGTCCGTGGAACAGGCCCTTGAATACCACCGTTCACAGCCCAACGACTACGGCGGATACTTTCCCGACCTCGAACCGGACGAAGACGACGAACCCGCCGCCGTTCTGGACGTTGAGGTGGAGGTGAATTTTGAGGTCGAGCTGACGGCCACACTGCCGACGTCTGCAGATTAGCCGCGCTACCGCAGGTTGGACGGCGGAATAATATCGTCGAGCCCCAACTCAGCCCACCGCGCGGAGACCCGTTCCCGAATCTCCGGGCTCATTTCGATATCCGGCGGCCACTCGCGATGGTAGCCTTCCTGGGGTCCCTTCCGGGTGGCGTCGATGCCGACCTTGCTGCCGAAGCGCGGCGTCGGCGACGCTACGTCTAGGTCGTCGATGGGACCATCGACCAGGACCAGATCGGTGGCCGGGTTGATGTTGTTGGCCACCCGCCATGCCACTTCCGAAGGATTCTGCACGTCCACGAAGTCGTCCACCACCACGATCACCTTGGTCAGGCTGAGCAGTCCCAAACCCCACAGGCCGTACATCACCTTGCGAGCGTGTCCAGGGTACTCTTTTCTCATGGACACCAGGACCAGGTTATGGAAAATACCTTCCGCGGGCATGTTGATATCGACGACTTCCGGAAGGATGAGACGAATCAGCGGCAAGAACACCCGCTCGGTCACCTTGCCCATCCAATAGTCCTCGGTGGGCGGGCGTCCCACGAAGGTGGTGGGGTAGATGGGATTGTGGCGGCGAGTGATGGTGGTCACGTGGAACACCGGGTAGGGCTCGGCCAGGGAATAGTAGCCGGTGTGATCGCCGAATGGCCCCTCGGTTCTTTCCTCGCCGGGAGTGACGTACCCTTCCAGGACGATCTCGGCGTGCGCCGGCACCTTGAGGTCCACCGACACCGCCTGGGCCAACTCGACCCCTTCGTCGCGGATGAAGCCGGCCAGCACCATCTCGTCGATGTCCGGCGGCAGGGGCGCTGACCCTGTCCAAATGGATACCGGATCGCCGCCCAGCGCAACCGCCACCTCGAGTTTCTCCGCGCTGGCCCGGTAATGCCGTGCTCCCACCTTGTGGGTCTGCCAGTGCATGCCGGTGGTGTTCCGGTCGAACACCTGCATCCGATAGATGCCGTAGTTCTGCGTGCCGGTCTCGGGGTCCTTGGTGATCACCAACGGCAGGGTGATATACGGGCCGGCATCCATTGGCCAGCACTTGATGATTGGCAGGCTGTACAGGTCGACGTCTTCGCCAGTCACTACAACTTGCTGACATGGGGGATTGCTGATAGTCCGGGGCTGGAAGGCTCCGACGTGAACCAGTCGCCCCAGGGTGCGCAGCTTGTTCAGCACTCCCTGGGGAGGCCCGCCCTGGACCATTTCGATCATGGCTTCAAGGCGAGCAGCTAGCGCGTCGGCGTCCTCTACCTCCAGCGCCCAGTTCATGCGCCGTTCGGAGCAGAAAAGGTTGATGGCCACGGGCATATCGTGGCCAACCACGTTTTCGAAAAGGAGCACCGGCCCGTCGGCTCGCAGGGAGCGATAGGCTATTTCGGTCATCTCCAACTCCGTGCTCACCGGAGCGGAGATGCGCCGCAGGTCGCCTTTGCTTTCGAGAAAGGCGATAAACTCGCGAAGATCCCGGTATGGCATGGCGGTCGCGGTGGCCTCAGATCCGAAACGAGCCTGAGGCCAGGACGCCGACGTCAGGAATTTCGCATTTGGCTAAAGCAGTCGCTGCAATATACCGGGCGGTCGCCGCGGGGACGGAAGGGTACGGTTGCGTCGACGCCACAATTGCTGCAGACGATGGGGAACGATTCTCGCTGACCTCCACCGAACCCGCCGCCGCCACCGCCGCCAAAGTTGTCACGAGGCTGGCCTCGCCGGGCATTCCGGCACGAAACACACCGTTTCGGGTAGTTGGTGAAGCCTCGCGAGGCATAGAATTCCTGCTCGCCCACGGTGAAGAGAAACTCTGCTCCGCAGTCGCTGCATTCAAGGGTCATGTCGGAAAGGGCCACGGTTCATCCTCCGGCCTGGTTGGTAATCACGGTGCACACGCAAGGTCTGTTTCGTCGGGCACAGCGATTACAATACCCAAGGAAGGAGGACCGGCGCAATTTCGCTGGCAATACTATACTGGCATCAACGACGGCAAACAACGATTTTCACCGCCTGAATCGGAAAATCGGGGGTTTCGGCGCTGACGCCGAGCCATTTGGGAGCGCATCACCCAGTTTCAGTTTACGCGGGTTCTGCCACGAAAACGGGTATCGTCCTGGAAGTGCGCCCCTGGTACTCCTCGTAGGGAGGGAATGCCTCCACGGAAGCCGCCCACAGCCGAGCCCGTTCGTCCGGGTCGGTGACCTCGCGAACACGCATCGAATACACGTCCGTCTCGTCCCGGATTTCGACATCGGCGTCGGCGCGCAGGTTGTACACCCAAACGGGATTGCGCGGCGCGCCGCCCTGCGAACCTACCAACACGTAGGCGTCGCCGACCTTTACGCGCATCAGCGGGGTTTTGCGGATGGCTCCCGTCTGGTTGCCCCGGTTGGTCACGATGATTACGGGCAGACCCGTGTCTCGCAGAGTGGTCCCTTCGGTGCCGCCGCTGCTCTCGTACAACTCCACCTGCTCACGCACCCAATCCCGGGTTGACGGAATATATTCCGGCATATCAGTTCCTCCTGGCTATGGTGGGCTTTATCATAACGCGAATCTCCATGGACGGTAACGCTAATAGTTCAAACCTCGTTATACTGCCACGGGCGGCGCGCTGGCCGAACCTCAGGAGAGCGGTTGTTATCACCGCATCGTGGCATGGACACGCCGCGCAGTTGTAGCCCCACAGGTGCGCATGGTAACAAATCCATCGGAAGATCCAATCACTCCTCGCTTCAGTCGATCATGGAAACTGATCACATTGGTGGTTATCACAGCTCTCGTGCTGGCCGCGCTGCTGGCGGCTTGCGGGTCCGAACCCGAACCGGAAGCGGATCAGGAGGACACCCCAGCGGAACAGCCCGCGGCGACCAGCGAAACGACGCCGGACCGGACCGAGGGATCCACCAACGAAAACGCCGAACCTACCGCGACACCTTCCTGGACACCCGTGCCCGTAATCACAGCGGTTAACCTGACTCCCGAACGGCCAACTGCGACACCTGACCCTACACCTACACCCGCCGGCGAGCCGGAAGATACCCCAACGCCAACGCCAGCGCCCGTCATCTACGGTGACTATGACGCGGACGACGACGGCCTGATTGAGATCCGCGACCTGGCGCAACTGAACGCCATCCGATATGATATGGACGGCGACGGCGCGGCCGACGACGCAAACAGCCAGGCCGCGTACCTGGAGGCTTATCCGGACCCTGCCGACGGGATGGGATGCAGCGCTGGCGGGTGCGTTGGTTACGAACTGGTTGCCGATCTCGACCTGGACACCAATCGGAGTGGCGGCCCGGATAGCGGGGACGCTTATTGGAATTCGGGGGCGGGATGGGATCCGCTGGGCTATTTTGCGAGGTCCAATGATCAGTTGCCATTTAAAGCCACTTTTGACGGCGGTGACCACACGATCAGCAATTTGTTCATCGCCCGGCCGGAACAGAACTACGTGGGGCTGTTCGGTTTTAACAGCGCGGGCGTGATCAGGAACGTCACCTTGACTCAGGTCAGCGTTACCGGCCGCGACTACGTGGGAGGATTAGTCGGCAGCAATGCAGAAGGCGGTCGCGTAATAGGCTGCACCACCGACGGCACGGTAACCGGCAATGATTTCGTAGGGGGCCTGGTAGGTGATAACAAGAAAGGCGCTCACGTAACAGGTTGCACTACCGATGGCGCAGTAACCGGCAATGAATTCGTAGGGGGCGTGGCAGGCGATAACAAGGAAGGCAGCCGGATCAATGACAGCGCGGCCAATGGCAGCGTAGACGGCATGAGGTACGTCGGCGGGTTGGTCGGACGCATCAGCGACTTTGGCAGCGCGGTTCGCTCTAGTACCGCGGACGGCGCTGTGACGGGCACTGTCTTTGTCGGCGGCCTGGCCGGGTTCAACAATGGGATCATCGACGCGGGCATTGCCAGCGGCACAGTGTCCGGAAATGGAAACGTCGGCGGGTTGGTTGGCAGAGGCGATGGCGGGGAAGTCAACAACAGTCTGGCCAGCGGCGACGTCACGGGCAGAACCGACGTTGGCGGCTTGATCGGACGCAACGATGGCGACATCAGCGACAGTAGCGCCCAGGGCTCCGTGACCGGAGAGGACAACGTGGGCGGTCTGATCGGACGCAACGGGGAAAGCACACTGGTCAACAGCGCCGCGAAAGGCATCGTCGCCGGAAACAACAAGGTCGGCGGACTGGTGGGTCACAACGACGGCGACCTCAGCGGCTGCGCCGCATCGGGATCCGTGCAGGGAGCTGATGACGCGGGCGGCCTGGTAGGCCGGAACAACGGCGGGACCATCACCTCATGCGCTGCCACCGGCGCAGTTACGGGCAACGACAACATCGGCGGCCTGGTGGGATACCACGAAGCGGGTGGGGCTATCGCTGACGGCTCGGCATCCGGCACGGTTGCCGGCGAAGACGACGTGGGCGGCCTGATCGGGTACACCGCGGGCGCCGTCGGCAACAGCTCGGCAGAAGGCGTCGTGACCGGAAACGACAACGTGGGCGGGCTGGTGGGCCGGAACAATGGCGGCGCCATAACCGCTGGCGTCGCCGAAGGGTCGGCCACCGGCAGCGAAAACGTGGGCGGACTGGTCGGGCACAACGATGGCATCGTTCAGGATGCCCAAGCGCGCGGCGATGCGGCAGGTGAGTCGAACGTGGGTGGACTCATGGGCTATAACGACGCCGACATCAGCGATTGCAACGCCAGCGGCGACGCCACCGCCGTCCAGGACTTTGCCGGCGGGCTGATAGGCCGGAACTACCGCGGCGACGTGACCCGATGCGAGGCCAGCGGCTCCGCGTCGGGCAACAACTACGTGGGTGGGTTGATCGGATCCAACGATGAGGGATCCATCCATGGCAGTACCGCGGGAGGAAGCGCAACGGGCGCCGATTACGTCGGCGGACTCATCGGTCAGAACACGGTGGGCGTGGTGGATGCCAGCGTCGCTTCGGGCGCCGCGTCGGGCAACGAGTACGTCGGCGGCTTGATCGGGGACAACGGCGGCGACATCCACAACTGCGCAGCCAGCGGGGACGTGACCGGCCGGCGCCAGATCGGACCACTGGTTGGCCGCAATTACGGCAGCCCCATTGACGACAGCATGGGAACCGGCACGTTGACCGAGTCGAACTGAGGACGCCAACCGGAATCGACCACTCGATGAACGTCGCATCGCGGGTATAATGCTCCGGCCATCGCTTTCAAAACGGAGGACAACTGCATGGACGGCAAGACCGCATTCGCCAACATCCTGGCCCGGGAGGGCGTGGACGTCGTTTTCTGCTTTCCCAACAACATCTTGATCGACGCCTGCGCGGCGGCCGGCATCCGGCCGATCATCTCTCGCATGGAGCGAACCGCGGTCAACATGGCCGACGCCTACAGCCGGGTCAACAACGGCAACAAGAACGGCGTGGTCCTCGTCCAGGGCGGACCTGGCATTGAAAACGCCTTTTCCGGGGTCGCGCAGGCATACGCCGACTCCTCACCGTTGCTGATGGTGCCCAACCACCCAGGAACGCGACGGCACGGCATGTCCTCCGACTTTGACGCCGCCCGGAACTACGAGGGCATAACCAAGTGGGCCGGCTCGGCCAACCACACCGAACGCATACCGGAGCTGATGCGTCGCGCGTACACGCAACTCCGCACCGGCCGGCCCAACCCGGTTTTAGTCGAAATGCCCAACGACGTCCTGTCCGGAGAAATCTCCGAGGAGCAGTTCCACTATCTGCCGCAGCAGAGGCGCCGGTCTGCCGGAGACCCGAGGGACATCTCTCGTGTCGCTGAACTGCTGGTGAACGCTCGCCGCCCTGTGATCTACGCGGGTCAGGGCGTGCTGTACGCCGAGGCCACCCCGGAATTGGTGGAACTGGCCGAAATACTGAACGCCCCCACCATGACTACCACCCTGGGCAAGAGCGGCTTCCCGGAAAACCACCCGCTGGCCCTGGGCGCCGGCGGCAATACCGGCACCAGGATGGTCGGTGAATTCCTGGCGAAAAGCGACGTGGTTTTCGGTATCGGGACCAGCTTCCAGAAAACCCTGGCATCGGCCCCGGTTCCACCTGGGAAGACCGTCATCCAGTCCTCCATTGACGAAAAGGATCTTAATGGAGAATATCCGCTGGACGAGATCATCGTCGGCGACGCCAAGCTGGTCCTCGGCCAGCTGATCGAAGAAGTCAAGGACCGGCTGGGCAAAAACGGTCGGCGCGGCGATGAATCGGTAGCCGCCGAAATCCGCCAGGTCCGCCAAGAATGGCTGGCCGAGTGGATGCCTCGGCTCTCCAGCAACGACGTTCCCATCAGCCCGTACCGCGTGGTCTACGAACTGAACGCGCGACTGGACAAGGCCAACAGTATCGTCACCCATGACTCCGGCAATCCCCGGGACCAGATCGTGCCCTTCTATGCCGCAACCACTCCGCGCGGGTACATTGGCTGGGGCAACTCCACCCAACTGGGCAGTGGCCTGGGTTATGCCATGGGCGCGAAAGTCGCCTTCCCGGAGAAGACCTGCGTCAACCTGATGGGCGATGTCGCGGTCGGTATGGCCGGGACCGATTTCGAGACGGCGGCACGGGAAAAGCTGGGCATCATCACGGTCATCGTGAACAACGGCGCCATGGGCGGGTATGAGAAGAATATTCCCGTGGCGACGGAACGGTACGGCGCCAAGTACGTCACCGGCGAGTATGCCCACATGGCCGAAGCCCTGGGCGCGTATGCCGAGCACGTGACTGACCCCGACGAAGTCGGGCCCGCCATCGAACGAGCCAAGGAAATCTCGTCCACCGGCCAGCCCTGCGTGCTGGAAATCATCACCCGCGAAGAGCCGGTGTTCTCGCAGTACTACCGTTAATCGTCGGATTAGCCATGCTATCCTGTACCGGCGAGGCCATGCCATGAAAACCATCACCATATCTATGGACGATGAAACCTATCGTCTCTACCAGCACAACGCCGAGGCCGCGGGAATCTCTGTGGAAGAGTGGGTGACCGCACGATTGGCAGGTGTCACGCCCCCGCTCGCATCGTCCAGAGAGAATGAACGCCGGCGCGAGACATGGGACCGCATTCAAGCCAACATCGATGCAAGAGCCAAGGCTAGGGGTGATGAGCTGCGAACCGCCAAAAAGCTGACGCGGGAAGAACTACATGACCGCGATGCGCTTCGTTGATACGAACATCGCGCTTTACGCAGTCAGCCCGTTGCCGGTGGAACTGGACAAACGATCAATCGCACTTGAACTGATTGACGGCGGAGACCTTGCTCTGTCGGCTCAAGTACTGCAGGAATTCTATACTCAGGCCACCGGTGACCGGGGCCCATGGCAAATGACGCATGACGAAGCAGTGGGATTTATCACAACTCATCTGCTTCCATTCCCGGTGCAGTCTGTCACCCTCGAACTGGTGCAAAACGCCTTAGACATCCGCGCCCGCTTCGGCTTGAATTACTGGGACTGCGCGATCCTCGCGGCGGCTCGATTGCTCGGCTGCGATGCTGTTTATTCCGAGGATATGAGCGACACGCAGGACTACGACGGTCTCCGCGTGATAAATCCCTTCGCCCATCTCACTCAGTTAGCTTAGCCAATATCACAGTGCCCGAATCTCCCATCGTTGTCATCGGCGGCGGTCCGGCCGGCTCTTGCGTCAGCACCCTGCTGGCGCGTCGCGGCTATCCCGTTACGCTGCTGGAACGAGAACGCTTTCCCCGGGACCACGTGGGCGAGTCGCTGCTGCCCGCCAGCATTCCGATTCTGCAGGATCTCGGCGTGCTGGACCGCGTCCGGCAAGCCGGTTTCGTGCTGAAGCGCGGCGCCACGATGATCTGGGGCGTGGACCGGGAGCCGTGGAGCTGGTACTTCAGCGAGACCAATGCCTCCAACCCGCATTCGTACCAGGTGTGGCGGCCCGAGTTTGACGCCATCCTGCTGGACAACGCGCGCAAGTCAGGCGTGGAAGTGCGGGAAGGATGCGCCGCTACCGGGGTGGTATTCAACGACGCGGAGACGGCGGTAGCGGTGCGGTGCGGCGAAGAAACCTTGCCGGCGCGGTACGTCGTCGACGCCAGTGGGCAGGGCGGCTTGTTGTCGCGGCAGTTGGGCCTGCGACAGTGGGACGACTTTTTCCGCAACCTCGCGGTGTACGCTTACTACCAGGGCGGCGACAGGCTCGCCCCCCCTGACAACGGCAACATCCTGATCGAGTCTCAACCCAACGGCTGGCTGTGGAACATCCCGCTGCGCGACGGGTGGTCCAGCGTCGGCGCGGTGGTGGACTCCGAAATCGGTCAAGAAGGCATCCGACGTCTGGGCGCCCTCGGATTCCTGGAGGCGCAGGTTGCCGCCGCCCCGCAAACCGCGAAGATGTTGGAAAAAGCCCGGCTCGTCTCAGGCCCGGAAATCGTGCGCGACTGGTCGTACCGTTGCCGGCAACTCCACGGGCCAGGATACATCCTGGTTGGCGACGCCGGCTGCTTCATCGATCCGCTGTTTTCGTCCGGCGTGCACCTGGCTTTGACGTCGGCCACCCTGGCCGCCGCTGCGGTGGCTTCAGCGCTGTCCGATCCCGACATGGCCGGGCCAGTAGGACAGGTGTACCAGCAGTTGTACTACAAAGAGTACGGCCATTTTCGAGAACTGGCCCGCCTGTTCTATTCCAGCAACCGTACCGCGGATTCATACTTCTGGGAGGCGCGCCGCCTGCTCGACGACGACCCGTCTCTGACGCCCCGCCAGTCCTTCATCCAAGCTGTGGCCGGTCAGCCGCCCCGTGGTTACGAGCGGGCAGTGTTGTCCCACGGCCAGGCGCCGGCGGCTTTCAGCAGGAGCGTGACCGGCGTAGAGGCGGAACGTCAGCGGAGGCGAGAACACCCACTGCTTCCAGGCGCACAGCCACGTTTGACGGACGGGGTAGTCCTGCAGCGGCAACCGGTGTTGGCGGACGACGATTTCGTCTGGGGCTACGGCTTGGTCACCGACAGTCATCCGGAGGGCCTCCCGTGCAGCGGCCTGGTGGCGCGCCTGCTGCACGGGCTGGATGGCAACGTTACCGTTCAGGAAGCCATCGCAAGCCTGTGCCAGGGACTGGAACCCGCCGCTACGCAGCAGGTTGAACAGGTGGCACTGGAAGCTCTGCAAATCCTGTACGTCGACGGCGCGATCAGCGTAACGCCCTGACTCCGGGGCAACACATCATGGCTTAACCCAGGTCTCCGACCAGGCGCAACATGCGGTGCTGCTCTGGGCCGAGCCGCGCGCTTCCAGGGTCACCACCCCGCTCAGGGCCCGGTCGCCCACGGTGATTTGGGCCTGGCGAGCCGGGAAGAAGCAGCTGTACACGCCGTGCGTGCGGCCTGACACCTCGCCGGCCGGGTTATTGAGCATGTAGGGCGTCAGGAAGTCGTGCCAGCTCAAAACCACCGTTTCCGTGGATGCCGCCACTATCTCGTTGTAGGCGCTGGCGATGCTGCCGGACCTGCTGAACTCTGCGGGAATGACCGGCCGGTTAGTGTCGCCAAATTCCGGGAACAGCATGGACTCGATTTCTTCCTGTACATATCGAGTCATGGCGATGTTGTCGGAGTACACGCGGACCTGGTCGCCGTCCAGGTCATCGCTTTTGAGGAACAGGACGTGTCCGGCTCCGGCCGGCGTCCACAGCACGCGCCAGTGGCTGGTGCGCGTGGTCTGTTCGCCGCTGGGTTCCGGCGACAGGCGAATGAAGGAGTTCTCTCCCGTAAGGCGAATTGCTGCTGGATCAATGGGACTGGTCATGTTCGTCTCCTTGCTGTCTTGGAGTGGGCAAGCGTCTGGGTGGTCTACAGGCCGTCCGCGGCGGCCCGCATGGTGTTCAGGTACTCGTTGCTCGCGCCCTGGATCAGCCGGCCCACGGTGTTGTGGAAGTACCGTACGCCCAGTTCGAGGTAGTGCGGAACCAGGGCATCGGGGCAACTGCACCCGGCGGTGATGCCGGATGCCGCGATTTGCTGCACGCCTTTTTCTACGAGGGCCTGGACTTCAGGATGGGTCTGCTGTCCTGGGTAGCCCATGCTCTGGGACAGGTCGCCGGACCCGATGAAATACACGTCGACCCCCGGCACTTCCACGAGCTCCGGGATGTTCTCGATGGCCTCCACCTCCTCCAGCATGAGGCAAACCAGGGTGTTGCGGTTGGCGTCGGCCACGTAATCGGGGGTAGCGCCGCTGAAACCGTACTCGGCCGGCCGGCCCCCGCTGAACAGACCGCGATCACCTTCGGGATAGTACTTGACGGCGGCAACGGCGGCTCGCGCCTCTTCGGCGGTATTCACGTGGGGGACCTGGACGCCCCAAGCTCCCCGGTCCAGGAAAGGCGAGATGATTTCCGGCCGGTTGCCCACAGGCCTGACGATGGGAGCGGTGCCCGAGTATTCGGCGGCGCGGATCATATCCTCGGCCAGGTCAACGGTGATGCTCCCGTGTTCGTTGTCGATGAGTACCCAGTCGTAGCCGAGGTATCCGAGCATCTCGACCACCACTGGAGAGGGAAAGGTGATCATCGAGCCGAACACCGGCCGGCCGGCTTGCAGCTTCGTCTTCATGGTGTTTTCGCGCATGCTGGTCTACTCCTGGTTGGGGGCGGTCAGGCCGCCATCGGTAGCCGAATGCTATGCGCGCGCGATGCCCACCGTCAACTGCGCCATCACCGGCGCCAGGGCCTTTCGATTATCCCCGTCATTCCGGACTTGATCCGGAATACCGGAAGGTCTCGCTGATGCCGACATTCCTCAACGCCAGCACCTTATGGATTCCGGCTTTCGCCGGAATGACGGTTCGTGGTGGAAGGCCGACATCCTGGACTTTGGAAAGACCCTGCACCAGCACGGGAGCAGTTGGAAAGGGGTTTGGTTGGGGGTACAATGAATCCCACGCCGATGTAGCTCAGCCGGAAGAGCAGCGGTTTCGTAAACCGCAGGTCAAGGGTTCGAGTCCCTTCATCGGCTCCACTTTTTCAATAAGAGCGGTTGCCGTACTTGGATCAGTATCAATAAACAGGGTTTCAACCGATTTTGGCCCGTTTTGCTGGACAAACTCCCAGCACACGACAGTATCGGGCCATACTCCACACCGCTATACAGCAATCGTGCCCTGGTTCACCGGGGCGCGATTAATGAGCCCACAATAAATGGCTTGCTGATCCATAATCCACAAGACATTGCGCCGACGCTCCTTTTCCCTGGCGGGACGCATCACCCGCAAGGTCCGTCGCCTCACCCTGCATCTTCCCCACAGTTGGCCCTGGCAACACCGGTTCGGCAACGCCCTGGTGCGACTGCGCGCCCTGCCGCTCCCTTCCTGACCGCACCGCCGGTTGGCGGCCGTCCCAGCAACCGCCTGGCAGAACCATGCCAGATCAGCCCCCGCGTGTCTCCTGCTCCCGTCTAACCGGTAGATCCGGGCCAAAATCAGTCATTGGCACCGTCAACAGCGCGTCCTTATGACCGTTTCTCTCCCCACCCGTCCGCAACATCTGGATCAGGTCACTACCGTCGGCTTTCCTCATCGCCCATCGCCGCTCCGACCAGCCTCACTGCACCTCTTCGGTGGATGCGGGCTTACGGGCGGTTTCACTCTGAGGCTGGGCCAAGACCACTCAACCTTCGACACTGATGGGGAGGCTATCACGATCTGCGAACTTCCTCAGGACCACTATGTCGCAGAAGGGGAGACCGGGGCGCGCATTGCCTGCGGCGTTATCGAGCGCAACTGACGCTTCCCGCGCCGCGCGGAAGCCAGCGTCCCAATCCGGTCAAACATCGGGGAGCGCACTGGCGGGCTGCCGCTAACCCGACTGTCTCCATAGAACTGCTCAGCCGAAGACCAATCCGTCAGGTCTCGTCGCTGAGTACAATCGGTCAATGCGACTGAACAGCCTGGCAATGCTCTCCCTTGGGGCGGCGGTGTTCCTGATGGTTCTCGCCGGCTGCCGGCCCAGCAGCGACCCCCCCAACGGATACCCACCTGCAACCCGCCCACCGGCGCTGTCCGCGTACACTGGCAGCGTCGACGAGGTGATCGGACCGGATGGCCCAGTCGCCGCCGGCTTTGATGACTCCAAATACCGACAATTACGCCGGCCCGATGCTATTCCTCCTGTATACCACCCTCATTTCGTGAGCGCCGCCGACGCCAACCTGCCTGGCGACGAGTTGGTTATCGGGCTCAAAATCAACGGTGAAGCCCGCGTTTATCCGGCCGGGCTGCTCTATCACCGCGAAATGGTGAACGACACCGTGGGCGGCGTGCCGGTGCTCATTACCTGGTGCCCGCTCTGCTACACGGCCCTGGCGCACCATAGGCAGGTGAATGGCAGCGCGGCGGTATTCGGAAACCAGGGCGCCCTGTACAAAGGGGCGATGACCTGGTTCGACCACGCCACCGGCTCCGTTTGGTCCCAACCCCTGGGAGCAGCGATCGCGGGTCCTTTGGCTGGGCACGGCCTGGAGTTGATGCCGTCCCAACTGACCACTTGGGGCCAATGGTTGGCTGCCCATCCCGACACTCGCGTGTTGGCTGCTGATATCCCCGCCGCTCCCTACAGCGGGCGCAAACCGGGCGCCGACCACGTGGCCGGGGTCGTGCTGGGAAACCAGGCGATGGCATGGCCCTACCGGTCCGTGCTGGACTCCGGCCCCATCGCAGCTGAAGTCGGCGGAGTGAATGTGGTCATCAGCGCGGACCCGGCAACCGGGGCAGTCCGCGCCATGACTGCCGACGAAGATCCCAGGGAGCTGCCGGCGATCATCGCCTACCGATGGGCGTGGGCAGAGCTGTACCCGGATGCGCCGGTTGACAAAGCCTATCCCGTTAGGTAAATTGCGCCGGCTATATTGATAATGAATATCATCAAATATGATGATATTGAGGGACGCAATCAATCCAGAATCCCGATGGAGGTAGACCATTATGGCAACAAAACGCTCGTCACGGGTCGCGATCTGCGTTTTTTTGAGTATGGCATTAGCGATTGCCGTCGCCTGTGGCGCTCCCGCTGAACAGCAGCCTGAGACCAGCGCGCCGGCAGCAGCCAGTCAGCAGCAACAGCAGCCGGCAGCTACCGAGGCCCCGGCGGCTCCCGCAGCAGCGCCGGCTCAGCCCACCGCAACCACCGCATTGGCTCAGCCGGCCGGAATGACTGACCGCGCCGCGGGAGGCGCCGCGCCAACAGCCGCCCCGACCGCGACCCCGGTGCCCGCGCAGACTACCGGCCAGGCGGTGCAGGCCGACCTGCGCGTCGCCATTACGCCGCCCTACGCGGAAAACCTTCTGGGATGGCGCGTCGGCGGCACCAACCAGGGCATGTTGCAGCCCATGCAGGAGCAGCTGTTCCAGCGCGACTACGTGACCTGGGAAGCCAAAGGCATGCTCGTCACCGAATGGGAAGTCTCCGAGGACGGCAAGACCTGGCGCTTCCAGTTGCGTGAAGACGTCCCGTACCACCATGGTGAGGACACCTTCGGTGTTTCCGACTTCGTGTTCAGCCTCCAGCTCTGGTCGCATCCGGAGGGCAAGGGAGCTACCGACTGGTTCCACGAGTTCCTGGGCCCGCCGGGCGACAAGCGGAGCATCGAGGTTGACACCCTTGGTACCACCGCGGCGGTCGAGGAAGTGTCCGACAGCGAGATGATCTGGCACGCCAACCGACCTGAGCTATGGGTTCCGTTCTGGTTCTCGGACGCGACCACTGACCCGCTGATTTACAGCCTGGACTACTGGCAGAAAGTGGGCGAGGACGAGTACGCGCAGAATCCGGTGGGCACCGGGCCCTGGCAGCACGTCAGCTATCAACAGGGCGCAAAGCTGGAGTACGAGCGGGTGCCCTACGAGCACTGGCGGATCACCCCGGATTTCGAAACGCTAACGTTCTTCTTCGCCGAGGAAGACCTGACCCGGGTCGCCATGCTCCGCGCCGGCGAAGCCGACATAGCCGAGATCCCGCGGGAACTTCAGACCGAGGTCGTCAACGCAGGGTACAAAATCACTCAGAGTACGCTGCCCGCTTTCATGGTTTGGGTCGGAATCGGCGGCCAATACCTGGAAGACAAGCGCGACGCCAACGATCCCAACACCAACGTGCTGGTGCGCCGAGCTATGAACCATGCCATCGACCGGCACGCCATCAATGAAGCCTTCTTCGACAACAAGATGGAGTTGATGGCCAACACCGGTTGGCACCCGACGGACCCGGCATACAATCCCGAGTGGGAGATGCCGGCCTACGATCCTGACCTGTCCCGCCAATTGCTGCAGGAAGCCGGCTACGCCGAGGGCGCTGGACCCAGCATCGAGTTCATGTCCGGCAAGCTGGTGGGTGTCCCTGAATTGACCGAGATCGCCGTGCCGATCATCTCATGGTTGGAAGAAGTTGGTTTTCAAGTTGACGCCCAGATCGGCGAGTTCCAGCCCATCCGGACCCGCTACAAGGCTCGCGAGATGCAGAGCACGCTGTGGACCCACCGGACCGGTTTCTGGCCGTCGGGCCGCAATGTGCGGGTCTATTTCGTCAGCCCCAACCAGCAGGGCGCCGTGTACATGTACGAGGACCCGTACGTGGAGCAGGAGTATGACCGCTGGAAGACCAGCGTGAACGCGGAGGAACGCGAGCAGATCATGCGCGAAGTCGGGCAGTTCATGTACGAGCAGAACGCCACCATGCCGTTGGGTTTCCTGTTTGCGGAATTCGGCATCAACCCGAACGTCATCGCAGAATATTCGGTCAACAACAGCTACTTCGGCGGCATGAAAGGCCACGAGTACACCAAGGTTGTCCGACACTAAAGCAAACGGCGGCGGCGTATCCGGTTCGGATGCGCCGCCGCTCAATTCACATCGAGTTTCCCACTCCCGCCTGCGGCGGTGCGACCTGTGAGACAGGTCTCATCGCCAGGAAGAAAGGCGCGTTCTTCAGCAATGTCTGCGCGCGAATTCGTCGTTAATATTCGCAAACGCATCGGATACACTCTACATATGCCAAATAATTTACGATAATGTGGCTTCATTGCCAGTGTACTTTGCTTTATATTCTATGAACTTCAGTTTGAATGTAATAATCTCAGATACCCGGTTGACATTGATGTCCATTTTCAGTAACTTCCGCCGCACGACTCGAACGGCTCAGGCTGTTCGGGCGATGCATAACGTCGCATCAGGCCGACGAGCCAAGCGGCGCAGAGGTGGGAATCTATGTCAAGAGGATTAGCACTACGAACGGGCATCGTGGGCCTTCTGGCCTTTGCCGTCACCATGGCAATAGCCTGCGGGGCCCCTGCTGAGCAGCAGCCGCAGACCAGCGCGCCGGCCGCCGCGCAGCAACAGCAGCCGGCACAGCCCCAACAACCGGCGGCAACGCAGGCCCCGGCGGCTCAGGCACAAGCCGAGCCCACCGCCACCACGGCATTGGCACAGCCGGCCGGCATGAGCGACCGCGCCGCCGGCGGCGCTGCCCCGACAGCGGTACCGAAGCCAGAACCCGCCCCGGAGACCACGGCCGGAGAGCCCGTGCAGGCCGACCTGCGCGTGGCCATCACCCCGCCTTACGCGGAAAACCTGCTGGGTTGGCGCGTGGGCGGAACCAACCAGGGCATCCTGCAGCCGATGCAGGAAGCACTCTTCCAGCGGGACTACCAGACTTGGGAGGCCCGCCCCATGCTCGCCGAGTCCTGGTCAGTATCGCCGGACGGCAAGGAGTGGACCTTCAAACTCCGTGAGAACGTGCCGTTCCACCATGAAGGCGACACCTTCGGCGTTTCCGACTTCGTTTTCAGCTTCCAGTTGTGGTCGCACGCCGAAGCCAAGACTGGCTTCGGCGACTTCTGGCACCAGATACTTGGTCCGGAAGGCGAGCGGCGCACCTGGACGGCGGACGAACTGGGCACTGCTCCGACCGTAACGGAAGTCAGCGACAGCGAGATGGTCTGGAACATGAACCGGCCCGAGCTGTGGATCCCGTTCTACGCTTCCGAAGCCACCACCGACCCGTTGATTTACAGCCTGGACTACTGGCAGACCAACGGCGAGGAAGCCTACGCTGCCAGTCCCGTCGGAACCGGCCCCTGGCGCCACGTCAGCTACGAGCAGGGCGCGAAGCTGGAATACGAGCGGGCCTTCGACGAGCACTGGCGCGTCAACCCCGACTTCGAAACTCTCACGTTCTTCTTCGCTGAAGAGGACCTGACCCGCGTTGCCATGCTCCGGGCCGGAGAGGCCGACATCGCTGAGATTCCGCGAGAACTCCAGGGCGAGATCGTTGACGCGGGATACGCAATCACCCAAAGCACGTTGCCCGCGTTCATGGTGTGGATCGGCATTGGCGGTCAGTACCTGGAAGACAGGCGTGACCCCAACGACCCCAATACCAACGTGCTGGTCAGGCGTGCCATGAACCACGCCATGGATCGGGAAGCGCTCAACGAAGCCTTCTTCGACAACAAGATGGAACTCATGGCCAACACTGGCTGGCATCCCACGGATCCCTCCTATGACCCGGCGTGGGAGATTCCCGCCTATGATCCCGATCTTGCCCGGCAACTGCTCCAGGAAGCCGGCTACGCTGAAGGCTCCGGCCCCAGCATCGAGTTCATGGCCGGCAAACTGGTTGGCGTGCCTGAACTGACGGAAATCGCCGTTCCGATGATTTCCTGGTTGGAGGATGTGGGCTTTACCGTAGACGCTCAAATCGGCGAGTTCCAACCCATCCGGACTCGGTACAAGGCTCGCGAGATGAACAGCGTGCTGTGGACCCACCGGACCGGGTTCTGGCCAGCCGGCCGCAATATGCGGGTATACTTCGTCAGCCCCACACTGGCCGGCGCAGTTTACATGTACGAAGACCCCCATACTGAAGACCTGTTCAGCAAGTGGCAGAGCAGCGTGGACGAGGAGGAGCGGCTCAACCTGATGAAGGAAGCCGGTCAGTACATGTACGAGCAAAACGCGACGATCCCGCTGGGCTTCCTCTTTGCGGAGTTCGGGATCAATCCCAACGTCATCGCCGAGTACTCAGTGAACAACAGCTACTTCGGTGGCATGAAGGGTCACGAGTACACCCAGGTGGTGCGACAGTAAAACGCGCACACGGAAGGGCGACCGGCCGGTCGCCCTTCCCATTACTCAACACGCAACCCCACTGACTGCGAAGGTTTGCCATGCAGCGGTTCATAGTTTTGCGAGTGATACAGTCGATCCTGGCGATCCTGGTAATCAGCATGGTGGTGTTCGCGCTGGCGCGCGTCACCGGCGACCCGGTGGCCATCCTGCTTCCGGAGGACGCCAGCCCGGCCGTGGTGGAGCAAGTGCGCTCGAAATGGGGACTGGACCAACCGATCTATGTCCAATACGCCCGGTACATCGGCAACTTCGTCACCGGTGACTTCGGCGAGGCTTGGGCTTACGGCGGGGTTCCCATTACCGAGCTAATCGCCCGGCGGTTGCCCAACACCATTGTGCTGGCCTCTTTCGCCTGGGTCATCAGCGCTTCCATCGCATTGCCCATTGGCGTTATGGTCGCGGTGAAAAAGGACTCCGCTTTTGACTGGGCGGGCAAGGTAATCGCGCTCATCGGACAGTCCGCTCCCTCATTCGCCATCGGTCTGATCCTGATGTGGGTGTTCGCGGTGCTGTTGGGATGGTTACCCACGTCCGGCAACGATGCCGGGTTCAAATCGATCATCCTGCCCGGCGTGGCGTTGGGATACTACAACGTTGCCGCGGTGATGCGGTTAACCAGATCATCGATGCTGGAAGTCCTCGACACGGAGTATGTCAAACTGGCTCGCATCAAGGGCATGCCGGAGCGAAAGGTGATCTGGAAGCACTGCTTCCGCAACGCGCTGATCGTTCCGTTCACCTACATGGGCCTCATCGGTGCCGTGCTGCTGACCGGGTCCGTGGTGATCGAAACGGTGTTTGTGTGGCCGGGCTTGGGCGACCTCGCCATCGATGCCATACGCAATCGCGACTTCCCGGTGATCCAGAGCATAGTGATCCTGTTCGCCGCGTTCTACATATTCATCAACCTCGCGGTCGACGTGATGTACGCCTACCTGAACCCCCGGATCCGCTATTAGTCCGGCTGATTCCCGCGCTCTTGTCCCCCGCACAAGGAAATTGGCGATGACCACCCCTACCGCAACTCCCGCCGTCACCACGACTACCCCCGACGAATTGTATCGTCAGCGCGGGGTCGCCGGACGGGCATGGTTCAACCTGCGCCAGTACCCGATCATCCCGCTGTTGATCCTGGCGATCATGTTGATCATCCCGGCGATCTTCGCCAACGTGATCGCCCCGCACGACCCAACGGAAGTGAACCTGCGCGACCGTCTCATGCCGCCGGGGTGGCAGGAAGGCGGCAGCTGGCAGTACGTACTGGGGACGGACCGGCAGGGATTTGACATATTGAGCCGGATAATCCATGGTGCCCGCATCTCGCTGTCCATCTCGCTGCTCGCGATTGCGCTGGGCGGCGGCGTCGGAACGGTGCTGGGCCTGCTGGCGGCCTACGGTGGAGGCTGGGTCGACAACCTGATCATGCGGATCGTCGATATCAAGCTGGCCTTCCCGTCAATCCTGTTAGCGTTGGTGCTGGTAGCTGTCAGCGGTCCGGGCTTTCAAACGGTGGTGCTTGTCATCGCATTGCTATTGTGGGCGAGGTTCGCCCGGATGGTCCGCGGCGAGGCTCTGGCCATCAAACAGCAGGATTTCATCGCCCGCGCGCAGGTGGCGGGGGCGTCTCCCACCCGTATCATGATGCGCCACATCTTCCCCAATGTGGTGAATACCGTAGTAGTTTTGGCCACCCTGGAGGTTGGCCACGTGATCATCCTGGAGTCCACGTTGAGCTTCCTTGGCGCGGGGTTGGTGAAACCAACTCCGGCCTGGGGCCTGATGGTGGCCGACGGTCGCGCCCTGATTGTCACGGCGTGGTGGTTGTTCTTCTTCCCCACCATGGCCATAGTGCTGACCGTGCTTTCCATGAATCTGCTCGGCGACTGGCTCCGGGACCGGCTTGACCCCAAGCTGCGCAACGTGTAGCTTGCATCGGAAATCACGCATCGTGACGGCGGGGTGTGTTATCGCATCCCGCCGCTACTTTGACCATTTGCGACCGGATTGACATGGCGGCCCCACCCGAAAATCCCTCGGAACGAGCATCACACGAACCCGCGGATCCAGAGAACATAGAGGGCCACCTGCCCGATTGGGCCCAGGAGGTTCCCCGTCGGCGACGCTTCATCTCTCGCCGCAACGGGCTGATCGCCTTCCTGGCGGTGGTGATCATCGGGTTCCTGGTCTGGATCAACTTCCCCTTCATACCGGACCCCGTTGTCCTCTGGGGACGCCAGCCCGACGTGATACTCGATTCCGTCTCTACCGGCGCTGATTGGGCCATGCATGGGCGGAACCTCGGCCAGACTAGGAACGTATCGGACGTCCTCGACGAACCACAGGGACAATTGGTGTGGAGCGCCGATACCGGCCCGTCGACTTTGGCGGCGCCTATTGTGTCCGACGGTCAGATCTATCTGGGAGCGCACTTCCGCATCGCGGTGTTGGACGCTGGGACCGGCGAAGAGATCGGGTCCATGCCGGCCACCGGACCCATAGGCAACTCCCTGGCACTGGCCAATGGCGCCCTGTACTACACGATGCCCGACCGCCGCCTGGTCGCGCGGGACGCCGCAACCCAGGAGATACTGTGGGAATACCAGATGGGCGATGCCACGTCGGGTCCTGTGGCAGTGGCGAATGGAATCGTGTACGCCGGCGCTCTTGACGGCGTGACATACGCGGTGAACGCCACCACCGGCGAACTGGTGTGGAAGCACGAATCCCTGGGTGAGGTGCGGTCTCCCGTATCCCTGCTGGACAAACTTGCCTTCGTGGCTTCGGCGGACCGGAGCCTGTACGCGCTGGATTCGCGCACTGGACAGGAGCGAGCCCGGTTCCGAACCGGGGCATCTCTGGTTGCTGCCCCCGTGACCGCCAACGACCTGACCTATTTCGTTTCCGAGCGGCGGCTATTCGCCATGAATGCAGATGCCCTGGAATACCCGGGGCAATACGCCGTCACGCGGACTTGGTCGCAGCTTTGGCTATGGGGTTTCCCCATGCCTACGCCTCCATCACAACCGGGAGACAAATGGCGGTTCGGGTCCGACTACCCCGGCGGGTTCCCTTCTCGACAAAAGAGGACCGAGGGCATCATATCCGCGCCCGCAGTGGCCGGCGACACTGTATACGTCGGCGACACCCTGGGCAAGATGTACGCCGTGGACGCAATCACCGGAGCCGAGCGTTGGCAATTCCAGGGCGAAGACAGCATCCTGGTTTCCCCCATCGCAGTGGGCAACCTCGTGGTCTTCGGCGATAAGGCCGGCTGGGTGTACGGCCTGGAGAGAACGGACGGGTCGGAACGCTGGCGCCTGAAGATGCCGGCCGGCGTCCGCACTGAACCGATCTATGCCGAAGGGATGTTGCTGGTGCGGACAGAGGACGGCACGATCCACGCTGTCAAGTGAGCGCCTGTTATTATGAGGACGGTGGACGTGGTGGCCGCGGGCCAGTGCGGCGGCGCCATGCTCCCGGTAAGCCGCCAGTGACCGGCGGGCGTGGCGTGGCCTCAACCCGTCCGTTAGTCGCGGAACGCCTGGGACATTCCAACCCCGCCACTACCCTGGCCACTTACACCCACTGTCTCCCCGGCTGGCAGCGCGGAGCGGTCGACGCCTTCTCGGACCTGATGCGGAAAGCGGCCTGATTTTGCTGGACAAATTCCCAGCATCCTACATCACCATACCGCACCGCGAATAGAGTTTGAGTAGGAAATCTCGCCCTACAGCACCCCACGACACCCTGCATTAGTGATATTATCGTCTCCCTTCATCGGCTCCACTTTCCCCAGGCTCAACCCGCTCGCGCGATGCTGGCCCGGTTGATAGTCCGGGCGTCCTCTGGCACAATGGGTGGCCGTTGTATGTGTTTTGATCCATGCCAACGGTTGGGCTGCAAACCAGCGCACGGGTACATCATGAACCACGGAGGTAACATCCGGTGGCGTTTGTCAAAGGATTAAAGTGCCGGGAATGCGGCCGGGAATACCCGGGCGAGCCCCTCAACGTTTGCGATTTCTGCTTCGGCCCGCTGGAGGTCATTTATGACTACGTGACCATCTCCGAGGTGGTCACGCACCAGCGCATCGCCGACGGGCCGCTGAGCATCTGGCGCTACCAGGACCTTTTGCCGGCGTCGGCGGACGACCCTGTGGACATCATGGCGGGTTACACCCCGTTGCTGAAGGCCCGGAACCTCGGCAAAAAGTTGGGGCTCAACAATCTGTACATCAAGAACGATAGCGTGAACCCGTCGTTCTCGTTCAAGGACCGCGTGGTTTCGGTTGCCGCTACCAAGGCGGTCGAATTCGGTTATGAGACGCTGGCGTGCGCCAGCACCGGCAACTTGGCGTGCAGCGTGGCTGCCCATGCCGCGCGGGCCGGAATCGACGCGGTGGTCTTCATACCCGCTGATCTGGAGCGCGGGAAGGTCATTGGCGCCGCGGTCTACAACCCCACGCTGGTGGCCGTCGAGGGCACTTACGACGAAGTGAACCGCCTGTGCAGCGAGGTAAGCGACAACTACCCCTGGGCCTTCGTCAACATCAACATGCGACCCTACTACGCCGAAGGCAGCAAGACCCTCGGGTACGAGGTCGCCGAGCAGTTGGGCTGGCGGATACCGGACCACGTGGTGGTGCCGTCGGCATCCGGCGCGATGTTCACCAAGATCTGGAAGGGATTCAACGAGTTGGCGTGCCTGGGTCTGCTGGACGGCGTGGACCCGCAACCCTTTGGGGCCGATCAGAACACCGTGCATCATCCCGCAATCACCACGCGGATGCACATGGCACAGGCCGCCGGTTGCTGCCCCATCGTCACCGCCTGGGAAAACCAGCAGAACCAGATCCGTCCCGTGCGGCCCGACAGCATCGCCAAGTCGCTGGCCATCGGCAATCCGGCAGACGGGATCTACAGCCTCCGCGTCATCCGGGAGTCGGGCGGAAGCGGCTACGCCGTGCCGGAATCCCAGGTCGTGGAAGGAATCAAGCTGCTGGCGGAAACCGAGGGCATTTTCACCGAAACCGCCGGCGGAGTCACCGTTTCCACCCTGAAGTACCTGGCGGACACCGGCGCTATCGGCGCCGACGAACTCACGGTGGCCTACATCACGGGCAACGGGCTGAAGACCCAGGAAGCCGTGGAAGAAGTGGTCAATCCCCTCCAGGTCAAGCCGATGATGGGCTCCTTCGAGGAGGCCCTGGAACATCGGCTGGCGGCTCGGGTGTAGTTGCTCATGGCCAAACAGCGCGTGCGGTTCACGTTCTCGGCCGAAATGGTGCGGGAGCCGATTATTTATCGGCTGGGGCACGACTTCGACGTCGTTACCAACATCAGGCGCGCCGACGTTCGTTCGGACGTCGGCTGGGTTATCCTGGAGCTGGAAGGCTCCGATGAGGAAATCCAACGGGGCCTTGACTGGGTTGGCAATACTGGCGTGCGGGTTGACCCCATCGCGGGAGACGTTATCGAAGGCTGACGCCAGTCCCAGGCAGACCAATCCGGCGTCCCAACCAACATGCCGCAGCGGCGGACGCAAAACGGCATCCCAAAATTGCAGGAGGAACAATTCCGATGGGCGTAACGGTACGCATTCCCACCCCGCTGCGACGCATGACCGGCGGCGCGGACAAGGTCGAACTGGACGTGGCCGACCTTTCGCAGATGATCGATCGATTGGAGAGCGACTATCCCGGCTTCAAGGAGCGGTTGCTGGACGAAGAGGGCGAATTGCGCTACTTCGTGAACATTTATGTAAATGGTGAGGACATCCGGTTCGACCAGGGGCTGCGGACGTCTATCAAGTCCGGAGACGAAATCAGCATTGTCCCTGCGGTCGCCGGCGGACTGACCTGAATCCCAGGGCGGCGCTGCCTCCTCGGCACTAACACTCCCGCCGGCGCGGGAGTGTCGTCTTTTTTGCACGCGCAGGGTCTCACCTGAACCCTCACACGTACCCAGAGCCTTTTAAAGTCCGCCCGTCGTTCCCGCGAAAGCGGGAACCCATAACCGCGCTGTTCACAGCAAACCCTGGATTCCTGCTTTCGCAGGAATGACGATTGACTGGCGCGAGGGCTCGCGCAGCCCGGTTGCCGCGCGAAACGTGGGCCGGACCGCCTCGCTTGACATGATAATCGGCGTTCGTTAAATTCTGTTATCGTTGGAACGAACGAGCCCTACCTGGAAACCGCGCGCCGCGCCTACCTCGTCATCCTCACCGCACGGCAGGCTTCGTCAATGGGTACAACACCAACAGCCTCCACGGAGGCCAGCCGGCTGGGTCGGCAGGGCAAAAACCGGGCGCGAAGAGAAGCGCCAGATTTGCCCGTCATGTTTGACCGCTACCGAGAACACCTGGAAAACGCGCTGGCAGTCGCCGTTCCACCTCTGGAAGATCACGCGGTCAATAAGCTGCTGCGGTACCATTTGGGATGGTCGGACCGGACGGGCGCCCCGGCAGTCACTCCTGCGTCACAGGGCAAAGCGCTCCGGCCCACGCTCTGTATGTTCGCGTGCGACGCTCTCCAGGGAGATCCCGGCCATGCTGCCCCGGCAGCCGCCGCACTGGAGCTCATCCACAATTTTTCGCTGGTTCACGACGACATCCAGGACCAGGGAATGGAACGGCGGCACCAACCCACGGTATGGGCGATCTGGGGTACGGAGCAGGCGCTGGTTGCCGGCGATGCAATGCAGTCACTGGGCGACCTGAGCACCCTGGGCATCGACGGAAACGTACCGCCCGCCACCACTATTCGCGTGTCCCAGTTGTTGACGCAAAGCTATCTCGAAATGATCGAAGGCCAGTGCCGAGACCTGGAGTTCGAGCGGCGCGAAGTCATCGCATCTGACGAATACCTGGACATGATTGCCCTGAAAACGGGCGCTCTGATCCGCAGCAGCATGGTCATCGGGGCGATCATTGCCACCAATGACGGCGAGACCCTGGAAGGCGTGGCGCGGTTCGGCAGGGCCATCGGGCGATTATTCCAGATCAGGGACGACTATCTGGGCATTTGGGGCGACGAAGCCATTACCGGAAAGTCCACGGATAGTGACATCGTCCAGCGCAAAAAGAGCTACCCCATCGTGTACGCCTTCCAGCACGCTGAAGGGGTTAACCGTGACGAGTTGTTGCGCCTGTACTCTCAGGAGGAACTCGACGAGGAAGACGTAAATCGCGTCCTCGACATACTCGATGACTTGGGCGCCGACCGCCAAACCGACGAACTTACCGACGCTACTGCTGAGGAAGGCCGAATTGCTTTGGCGATGCTGGAGCTGCCGCCCTGGGCCACAGAGGACGCAAAAAAACTGATTGACTTCATGGCTTACCGCCTGTTTTAACCACCCTGGCAATGAGATACGGGGATATTGAGCATGGTACAGACAAATAAAGATCCAGGCGCCGTTATCAAACCTGCCAAGCGCCCGATGGAACTGGGCGTCCGCATGGGCTGGTACATCCTCAAGAACCGGCTGCGCGGCCGGAAGCGATTCCCGCTGGTCACCATGCTGGAGCCGCTGGAAATGTGCAACCTGGCTTGCATCGGGTGCGGCCGCATCCGCGAATACCGCGGCGTGCTGGACCAAATGATGCCCGTGGAAGAAGCTTTGGAAGCGGTGCACACGTCGGGAGCGCCCATCGTGTCCATTGCCGGCGGGGAGCCGACGATCCACCCCAAAATCGACGAGATCATCAACACTCTGGTTGATGAGAAATACTTCGTCTACTGTTGCACCAACGCGCTGCTGCTGCCGCGAATGCTGGACAAGATTCCGCCGTCCAAGTATTTCTGCTGGGTCATACACATGGACGGCATGGAGGAAAAGCACGACGAGTCGGTGGCCCGGGCCGGCGTGTTCAAGCGGGCGGTGGAAGGCATCGAAATGGCAGTGGAGCGAGGCTATCGCGTGTGCACGAACACGACGGTGTTCCGCAACAGCGACGTCGAGGATTTGCGGGAGATGTTCCGCTACGTCGGCGATCTGGGTGTCGAAGGCTCGATGATTTCGCCCGGTTACGACTTTGAAGACGCACCCGACCAGGATCTGTTCCTCACGCGGCAGGAATCCAGGAACGTGTTCCGTGACCTGTTGGACCCGACCCGGATGGAAGGAATGCGGTTCTACAACAACCCGCTCTACCTGAACTTCCTCCGAGGAGAGCGAGAATACCAGTGCACGGCCTGGTCCAATCCCACCTACACGGTGATGGGCTGGCGCAAACCCTGTTATCCGCTGGCCGACGAACACGCCACTGACATTGACGAACTCTACGAACCCCACTTGTGGGAAGAAAAATACGGTGTGGGGAGGGATCCTCGCTGCAACAACTGCATGATGCACTGCGGTTTCGAATCGGCAACGATATTCAACGCGATTGGCAAACCTCGGGAATGGGTGACGTTCATCAAATCCGGCGCGGCCCACAAAGGAGGGATCAGCGTCGGCTAGCCAATCCCCGGCACTGTGTCGCTCGACCGATTGGGTAGCAAACGATCGGGACGATAAAGAGAACGCTGACCGACCGGTTGAGGTTGGTCGCTGTCGGTACGTCTATGCTTGCCATAGTTGCGCCTTTGGCCACGGAAATCGCCGGCGTGCGCCGGGCAATTGGCGACTCGCACGGAAACGCTGTAACGTCGTGCGTCACCGGCGTGGGTCGTCAGCGCACTGAGGACGGCGTCGCCGCCGTGGCTGAGTTGTCGCCGGCCGCGATTGTCATGATCGGTTTCTCCGGCGGGGTGGACCCAAACCTGCTTACCGGCGACCTGCACGTCACTGAGGTGTTTCACTCCTTCGAAGAGATGGAGCCCATCAGGGCCGCGCCTGAGCTGACCAACAGCGTTAAAGCCTGGGCTTGCGGGAAACATACCCGCTTGGTGTACGGCCCCTCCGTGACGGTCAACGCCATCGCCAGCTCGAAATCAAAATCTGCCCTGCATGCGGCGACCGGAGCAATGTCTGTCAACATGGAAGATTATTGGGCCGCGAGTACCGCATCCGCGTATGGGATCCCATTCGCCTCGGTGCGAGCGGTGCTGGATACCGCACAAGATGATCTGCCGGAATATCTCATCAACGCCGGTGATGGAATTTTCGCCGTACTGCGTGGATTGGTGGCTCACCCTGGCAGCGTACCGGATCTGATCCGGCTGGCCCGTAAGGCACGGGTCGCCCGGGACAACCTGACCGACTGCGTATCCGGGTGGTTGGACAGCCTCCCCTTTCCATCCCCGGGTGTGCCTCGGTTGGCGCCATGACCACGCTGGTAACGGGCGCCACCGGCTTTATCGGCGGGAACCTGGCGCGCGCGCTATGGGCCCGCGGCGAAGATGTTCGCGCTCTGGTGCGTCCATCCGCCAACGACCTGACCATTCGAGAAACGGAGGTGGCGCAGGTAACCGGCGACCTGCTGGACCGCGAATCGGTGCAGCGGGCCGTCGCCGGCTGCGAGACTGTCTATCACTGCGCGGCAACTTACGCCTTCTGGTCCCCGCGCCCGTCCGAAGTGTACCGCTCCAACGTGACCGGAACGGAGAACCTCCTTAGCGCCGCCCGGCGGGCCGGAGTGCGGAGGGTGGTTTTCACCAGCTCGGTGTCCACCATCGGCATCCCTGACCAAGGCTCCGACGACTCGGAGAGCCTGGGCACTGAAGAGATGCCGCCCCGACCGGCTTTGCTAATCGGCTACTATAAGCAGTCCAAGTATGCCAGCGAGCAGATTGCTCTGGCAGCCAATGACGGCGAGATGGAGGTGGTGGTAGTCAACCCCTGCGCTCCGGTAGGCGAATGGGACGTGAAACCAACACCCACCGGGCAAATTCCCCTGTCCTTCGCCCGCGGCAAAACTCCCGGCTACATCGCAACGGGCATGAACCTGGTGGACGTGGCAGACGTCGCCGAAGGACACATACTGGCGATGGAACGCGGCATACCCGGGGAGCGGTACATCCTCGGGTGCCGCAATCTCACTCTCAAGGAAATTTTCGACATCCTGTCCAAAATCACCGGACGGCGCGCGCCCAACATTCGCATCCCACATTGGGCCATTTTAGGAATCGCTTACCTCGACGAATTCGTCGAAGGCACCCTTCTGCGACGCCTGCCGGCGGTTCCGGTAGAGGCCATCAAAGTTGCCCGGCACCCGATGTACGTGAGCAGCAGCAAAGCGGTGTCGGAGCTCAGTTTGCCCCAGAGCCCGGTTGAAGTGGCGCTGGAAAAAGCGATCCGCTGGTTCAGGGATCACGGCTACATTTAGCGCTTCAAGATTTACAGGGTAAGCATCATGGTTATCCAGGAAATCGCTCGCAACGAATCCCGCGCTCGCGTTGACGCGCCATCGCCTGAAGCCCTGGACACAGCGATCGCGCGACTTCAGGGCTACTTCCGACGAATCCAATACCCGGACGGCTACTGGTGGGGCGAGCTGGAATCGAACAACACCATGGAGGCGGAGTACGTGATGCTGTCCCGTTTCCTGGGCCATCATCACCCGGAACGCGACCGGCACATCGTCAATTATCTCCGCAGCAAGCAGCTGGACGACGGATCGTGGCCGATCTACTACGGCGCCCCCGGAGACCTCTCCGCCACCGTGGAATGCTACTTCGCGCTGAAGCTGTGCGGCGAAGACCCGCAATCAGACCACATGAGCCGGGCACGTGAGTTCGTGCTGCAGCGGGGGGGAGTCCCACGCGCCCGGATGTTCACCCGTATCTGGCTGGCGCTGTTCGAACAATGGGAATGGCACGGCACGCCCAATCTACCCCCGGAGCTGATGCTGATTCCCAACTGGGCGCCCCTGAACATCTACCGCTTCGCCTGTTGGGCGCGCGGGTGCATCGTCCCCTTGTCCATCGTGCTGTCGCGCCGTCAGGCTCGACCTGTAGCGTCGGAACACACCATCGACGAGCTGTTTCCCGACGGGCGCTCCGGAACCGATCACTCCATACCCGCGCCGCCCGGATTGAATTTGCCCCGGCTGGTGCATCTGGCCGAGCGGTTGCTGGACAAGACTTACAGTCGTCTTCCCTGGAACCCGCTGCGCAAGTTCGCGGAACGCAAGGCCATCCGTTGGATCCTCGACCGCCAGGAAGACGACGGAAGTTGGGGCGGGATTCAACCTCCCTGGGTGTACAGCCTGATCGCCCTCAGCCTTTGCGGGTTCGACAACGAGCATCCCGTCATGTCCCGCGGCTTCTCCGGACTGGACGGCTTCTCCATCCAGAAGGGCGACCATTGGACCATCCAGGGCTGCATTTCACCGGTGTGGGACACCTGCCTGATCGTTCAGGGGTTGGCCGAAAGCGGCTTGCCTCCCGAGGATCCCATGCTGGAGTCGGCTACTCGATGGCTGGTGGACCAGCAGATACTGGTCGGCGGCGACTGGCAGGTGCGGGCGCCGCGGCTGGAGCCAGGCGGATGGGCCTTTGAATTCCACAACAACTGCTATCCGGACATCGACGACACCGCCGAGGTGGTCCTGGCCCTGCGCCTGGGCAAATTGCCGGGCTCTGAAGACCGCTTGCGTCAGGAGGCGATTTCGCGCGCTGCGGAATGGGTTCAAGGGATGCAGAACAAGGACGGCGGCTGGGCCTCTTTCGACAAGGATAACAATCACGGTTACACAACCGCTCTGACCTTTAGCGATTTCGGCGAAGTCCTGGACCCGTCCAGCGCGGACGTAACCGCCCACGTCCTGGAAATGTACGCCAAGCTCGGATACCAGACCGACCAGAGATTCCTGCAACAGGCGTATCACTATTTGCGCCAGGAACAGGAAGATGATGGTAGTTGGTTCGGGCGCTGGGGAGTAAACTACGTCTACGGCCTGGGGGCCGTCCTGCCGGCGCTGGAGGCCACCGGTGAAGATATGCGTCAGCCCTACGTCCGCCGAGCGGTGCAGTGGCTGATTGACCATCAAAATACAGACGGAGGCTGGGGTGAATCGTGCGCGTCGTACATCGATTCGACGCAACGGGGAGTTGGGCCAAGTACCGCTTCCCAGACCGCCTGGGCTATCATTGCGCTGGTAGCCGCCGGATACGACGACCACCGGGCCACGCGCCACGGTGTTTCATACTTGCTGGAAACACAACTTGCGGAGGGCAACTGGGACGAGCCGTACTTCACCGGCACCGGGTTTCCCGGATACCTGAAAGGCGAACGAGTAGACAGGATCCCACAGGCCGGCGAACGTGGATTCCAGGGCGCTGAGCTCTCGGCGGGATTCATGATCAACTACCACCTTTACCGAAACACGTGGCCGCTGATAGCCTTGTCCCGCTACCGGGCGCGCCAGATCCAGCCAAATCCGCAAACCTATTCCCAGAGCAACGGCCAACAGCCAATCGATCTCGAAGCTGGCCGGTCTGCGCTTGCCGCATAAGTGTTCCGTTCATCACACTCCCCTACAGAGTGCAGCCCATGAAAACCGAACATTTTTCCCTGAAAGTCGACACCACCGGCGCGCCCGAATTCATCGATATCACTGACTGGGTGAAGGGTTGCGTTGGGAAGTCCTGCGTCAGCAACGGATTCGTTGTGGTTTACTCCCGTCACACCACTGCTGCCGTGATCATCAACGAGAACGAACCGTTGCTTATTGAGGACATGACGCGGTTCCTAGAGAAGATGTGCCCCCGTTTCGGGGAATACCGGCACAACGATTTCTCGGTGCGCACGGTCAACATGACCGAGGAAGAATCTCCCAACGGTCACGCGCACCTGCAACATTTGATGCTGGGGTCGAGTGAAACCATTCCGCTCATCGATGGGAAGATACCGTTCGGTCAGTGGCAGAGCATTTTCTTCATCGAGCTGGACCACCCGCGTCCGCGCGAGGTAATGGTCCAGATCGTGGGTGAGTAGACGCGCTCCGGGATGTCGAGCAGCATGTCAGCCGCAGTTGAAGAGCGAAATCCCCCCAATGAGGGTGCCGGCGTTATCGCATCCGCGGAGACGGTGACGCTGGCCGAGGCGTACCGGTACTGCGAAACGCTGGCGCGCAGCCACTACGAGAATTTCAACGTCGGCGGTTGGATCACGCCCAGGGAAAAACTGCCGCACGTCTATGCAATCTACGCCTGGTGCCGGATGGTGGACGATCTGGGCGACGAATCTTTGCCGGCAGAACCGTTGGCAACAGCAGTCGCTAACGGCAAACTCGACGACACGATCGCGGCCCACCGTCGCGGCCGACTAGCGTGGTGGGAAAACGAGCTGGAGGCGATTTATTCGGGGCAACCCGCGCACCCCATATCGATCGCGGTACAGCACACGGTCAACTCATTCGACATCCCGAGGGAGCCGTTCGATCTCCTGATACGCGCCAATCTGATGGACCAGGGATCCGGGCGTTTCGAGACGCTCGACGAAGTGGTGGAATACTGTCGCCATTCCGCAAACCCGGTCGGACACCTGTACCTGTACTTGTTCGGATACGCCGACCGTCGGCGTCAACTCCTCGCGGATCATACCTGCACCGCCCTGCAGCTCACCAATTTCTGGCAGGATGTCAGCCGCGACTATCGGGACCGCGGCCGGATCTACCTCCCTCAAACCGACATGAAGCGGTTCGGTGTCACCGAGAGCGACATCGCGAGCGGGTCAGCGACCGAGGCGGTTCGCTCGTTGTTGCGATATGAATGCGACATCGCCATGCGAATGTTCCAACAGGGCGCGCCGTTGGTTGGGTCGCTCGACCGTCGCGCCCAACTGCCGGTGGCCCTCTTCACACGGGGCGGCGTAGCCGTTCTCCACGCCATACGCCGGCAGGGCTACGACGTCCTGAGCCGCCGGCCCACATTGTCGAAACGGCAGAAAGCGTGGTTGTTGGCGTCCGCCTGGTTGGGCAGCAAGTTGGGCGCCGGGTACGGATTGCCCAATCCTTGAGGCAAGCCCTATGACTACCCCGCTATCGACAGCATCCTCACCGTCGCCCGAGGCGCTGGCGGCTGCGTATGAGGAATGCCGCCGGGTAACCAGGCGCGAAGCCCGCAACTTCTATTTCGCCTTCCTGACGCTGCCGGCACGGCAGCGGCGGGCCATCTACGTTGCGTACACGTTCTGCCGGTATTGCGACGACTCCGTGGACGCCGGAGGAACCCACGCAGAGAAGTTGCAGCGCATCGATCATCTGCGCCGCAAATTGACCCAGTCCTACGCTGGGAAAGCCGACCAACCGCTGTTCATCGGGTTATCCGACGTGGCGGCGACTTATAGCATCCCCGAGCAATACTTTCAGGAGGTCCTCAACGGCGTGGAATCCGACCTGGTAAAGACCAGATACGCCAATTTCGAGGAATTGCGCGCCTACTGTTACCAGGTGGCTTCGGTGGTTGGGCTGATTTGCATCCACATTTTCGGATATCGCGGTCGTGAAGAGGCTCGCCAGGGCGCCATCGACCTGGGGCTGGCCATGCAGCTGACGAACATCTGCCGGGACGTGCGTGAGGACTGGGAGTTCGGCCGGGTCTATTTGCCCGAGGACGAGCTGTACCGGTTCGGAGTAACCGAGGCGGACCTGGAAAATCACATGGTAACGGACGGTTTTACCAACCTGATGCAATTCCAGATCGACCGGGCTCGGGAGTACTTCGCCAGCGGCCGGCGGTTGCTGCCGTACCTCTCGCCAAGATCCCGCGCCTGTCCGGCTGCTCTGGGTCTTATCTATGGCGGAGTGCTCAACAAGATCGAAGCCGCCGGATACGACGTGTTTCGGGAGCGCATCAGCTTGAGCAAAGGCGCCAAGCTGGGGTTGATGGCCAGGGCATGGCTCACGGGCCCCTTGATGAAGTGACCGATGCCCGCAGCGATGCCGAGCCATCGGCGCTGGTGATCGGCGGCGGGCTGGCCGGTATTGCCGCTGCCGCCAGGCTCGCAGAGTCCGGCTGGCAGGTTACGCTGCTCGAAGCGCGCAGTTCTCTGGGAGGTCGAGCCTTTTCGTTCGTCGACCCGGAAAGCGGGCGCGAACTGGACAACGGCCAGCACGTGATCGTGGGCGCGTGTCGCAACCTCACCGAGTTCTTCGAGCGTATCGGCGTCGGCGACCTGTGGCACCTGCAGCCCAGGTTGAACGTCGATGTCTATGATCGCGTCGGGCGCCGGGGGAAACTCTACGGACTCGGTGGCCCGGCGCCCGGCCACCTGCTGGCGGCTTTCGTCACCTATCGCCACCTGAGCCTGGGCGACAAGCTGCGCGCGGTCCGCGGGGTAATCGCCGCGATGCTGGCCGACCGCACCGCCCCGGATATGGAAACCACTTCGTTTTACGACTGGCTGAGAGCCCACGGTCAGTCGAAACGGTGCATCGACAACCTTTGGAACGTGATCATCGAGGGCACTCTCAACGACAACATTCGAGACGTCAGCGCGGCGATGGGATTGATGATCGCCCAGGACGGATTGTTGAAGGGGAGGCGCGAGATCAACATCGGGTATCCCAAAGCCCCCCTGGGACAGGCCGTAGGCGTGCCGAGCAAAACCTACCTGCACAAGCTGGGCGTGCGGACTCTGCTCGGCTGCCCGGTCCATGCCATCAAGGCCGATGAAGACGCCTCAGTGCTGGGCGTCGAGGCTGGGGCCAGCCAGATTTTCCGCGCCGACGCCTACGTGAGCGCGGCGCCTTTCTGGATCCTGCCCAGCCTGATCCCGGACCACCTGGCGGGAATGGCGCCATTCAACTCGCTGACCGAATTGCAAGCCTCCCCCATCGTCAACGTTCATCTTGAATATGACCGCCCGGTGATGGACAGGGAGTTCTGCTACTTTCTCGACAACCCCCTGCAATGGGTGTTCAACGATTCGCTGATCCGAGGCAGTGACCGGTCGCGCGGCGGCCAGTCGCTGACGGTGTCAATCAGCGCCGCGTGGGAACACATTGACCTGCCTCGCACGGAACTCGCGAACCACATTGCCGATGAGATGCAGGCGGCGTTCCCCAAGGCGCGCCAGGCGCAGTTGGTGAATTCCACCGTGGTGAAACAGCGCAACGCCACTTTCCGCTGCGCTCCCGGGGCGCAGCAGTTTCGACCCGGGCCGGTCACTGCATCGCCAAATCTCTTTTTGGCCGGGGAATGGACCGACACGGGATGGCCCTCGACTATGGAGGGGGCCATCATCAGCGGATATAATGCCGCAGCGGCGGTTATGTCGAGCCTCGGCGCCGCCACCAGCACCCGGGAGGCAGAAAGTGTCCGACCAATGGTCTGAACAGCGCGCCAACCTCACCGAGGCCACCCGTGAAATGTATCGGCGCGGTCTGGTGGGCGCGTACTCCGGGAACACCAGCCTGCGTTTGACCGACGCCGGAGAAGACAGCCTGCTGCTGGTGACCCCGACGCATCATCCCTACTACCGGCTGCAACCGGATGAGCTGGTAGTGGTGAACCTGGAGGGCGAACCGGTGCTTCCCGCTCCGATGCGTCCCTCGTCGGAAACCCGCCTGCACCTCGAGATCTATCGCCAGCGGCCGGACGTGCAAGCGGTAGCGCATACCCACTCCATATACGCCTCGGTGGCGGCAGTGATCGGCCGGGATATTCCGCCGCTGATCGACGAAATGCTGATGACCATCGGCGGGCCCATCAAGGTCAGCAGGTACGCCTTCCCGGGAACGCAGGAACTGGCCGAGCAAGCCTACGCCGCGTTAGGCGACCGGAACGCCGCTCTGCTGCGCAACCACGGCGCCGTAGGCGTGGGGCCGGACATCTGGGAGGCATTGGAAGTCTGCGACCTGGTGGAGCGGCTGGCGCAGATCTTCGTGCACGCTCGCAACTTCGGCCCGCGAGCCGCTGTCTCACTGCCCGACGACGCCATAGCGACCGAGATGCAGATGTTTCAGGACCGCCGCTGACCGCAATCCGGACCTGGTCCAGCCACCCAACCGCAGATTGAGTTGCGCCAAGACATGAGCACCCAACCTGGAGCGTCACGCGAGTTTGAGCACACCATTGGCGTGGTCGGAGCAGCATCCGGCTTCGGGGCGCAGATGCTGCTGTACCTGGAGCGGGAACGCCCCGACTGCTGGTTGGTAGCGATTGCGGAACGGCCGTTGCGCTGGCCCGTGGAACGCATCTCCACCTACCGCCTGGCCCAAAATCGCGTGGGCGGCATCCTCACCATGTCCGACATTCCGGACTTCATGCAACAGAAGGCCTGGGATATGTTCCTGGAGGGGCACGAGCTGACGATCGCCGACATCCCGGACGTGTTGCAGCTGGAGGGGGTCGATTCGCTGATCCACGTTGGGAGCTATTACGACGGACCAAACCCGGAACAGTTCTGCGCCGATGCGCAGCTTTGGCTCCGGGCGGCCCGCATCGCGGGAGTGCGCCAGTTCATCTACCTGTCTGACATTCGCGTCTACGGCGCAAATGCCGACAACCCCATCCCCGTCACGGAGCGAACCTCCACCAATCCCAGCCGCCAACACCGTTACCTCGCCGATGCCGAGCCCGCCCTGCCCGCTGCGGCAGACGAGGAATCCTCAGCGGCAGCCAACGGCGACGCCGACGAAGAAATGAAGGTCGCCGTGCTGCGCACCGCGATGTCGATCAGCGCCAATCACGCGAGCCCCGCGGCCGATGAGCTGCTGCTGCCGGCCGTTACCGCCAACCGGAAGCGCAGCTTTCCGCTCCAGTTCCTGCATCAACATGACCTCGCGCGAGCGATAGAACGAGTGATAACGCAGCGATTGGACGGATTGTTCAACGTGGCCGGCGACGGGGTGGTAGATTCGTTGGACATCCTGGAATGGTGCCGGGTTCCCGGGCTGCCCAGAAACGCCGGATCCAACCGATCGTTCAACTCCATGGGAAGGCAGCTCTCGAAACACCCGCTGATAGTGAGCTCCGCCAAATTCAAACAATCCGCCGGTTTCCGGTTCAAGTACTCGTCCGCGCGCGCCATACGCGCGTACTGCCACTCGGTCCTCCTCGAACCGGCCTGACGTCATGCCGTCATCGCGTCCCTCAGTCCCGGACCCGGTGGTGATCGACACCGACCCCGGCGTCGACGATGCCATCGCCCTGCTGATGGCGCTGTCGTGCCCGCAACTGGACGTAGTGGGCCTGACCACAACGGCCGGCAACGTTCCGATAGGTCCGGCAACCCGAAACGCGCTGGCTATTTTGGAAAGCGTGGGGCGCGCCGATATTCCCGTCGCCAGGGGAGCAACTCGGCCGATACGCGGACGCTACGCCTATGCTCGTGACGTTCACTCGGCGGAGGGTCTTACCTACCAGCTGCCCGCTCCGACGATGGGCATAGCGGACACCGGCGCCGTGCAGTTCCTGTCCGAAACTCTTAGAGCGAACCCGGGCGCCGTCACCGTCATTGCCCTCGGCCCGCTGACCAACCTCGCCCGGTTGCATCGGGATCAACCGTCAGTTTTGCCGCTGGCGAAGCGCTTGCTCGTGATGGGCGGCGCGGTGCAGACTCCCGGCAATGTTACGCCGCACGCGGAGTTCAACTTCTACAGTGATCCCACCGCAGCCCGTCTGGTGATGGATTCGGGAATACCGCTAACGCTCATCGATATGGCGCCGTGCCGGCAGGTCTTCCTGACACTAGAAGATGTCCTGGCAGCGCGCCCTTCCACTGATGTGGGCGTCCTGGCCGAACGGATAATGGCAGGATGGTTCAGTCAAGGCCCTACCCGCGAGCGGTTCAACATGTATGACCCGCTGACGCTGGTCGCAGCGGTGGCCCCGCAAGCGATAACGTTTCGCTCGGTGACGATGACGGTGGACGACTCGATGAGCACCGACGACAGCGACCTTTGGGGACGTTGCCGAGTGCTGGACGAAAGCGGTGGGCCGATCCGGGTCGCCCGACCCGGAGGCGTCGACGTTGCGGCATCACTGCGACTGACCCGTGAATTGCTGGGCTGGTCCTAGCCGGCGGCGAACCGAGTACACGAGGAGAGGCACGATGGCAGCCCAACGCAAAGCATTGATAGTGGTGTTCGACGGCCTTCAGCCGGCGCAGATTACGCCGGAGCTGATGCCCAACCTGTCGGCGTTCGCCCAAAGCGGCGTCACTTTCGCGAACCATCATCCGGTGTTTCCCACCGTGACGCGGGTCAATGCGTCGAGCCTGGTCACTGGATGCACGCCCGGACGACACGGCCTGGCCGGCAATACCTTCCTCTGCCGCGATTTCGATCCGCACCGGGTGATCCCTGCGCTAGAACCCACGCTGCAAGAGATCGCCGACTCCACCGGGCGCGCGCTGTTGCTACCCACGCTGGCCGACGTGTTGGGTAGACACGGCATGGAATACTTCGCCATCGGCACCGGCACCAGCGGCAACGCCTACGTGCACAACCCCAATGCGGCGACGGCCGGCGGAGCCACGATTCATCCCGATTTCGCGCTGCCGCGCCCACTGCACGCCGAACTGGCCCGACGGTTCGGCGAGTGGCCGGCGCAGGACCTGCCCAACACGGCTCGCCTGACCCACGCGAGACGCATCCTCACCGAATTCGTGCTGCCCGAGCGCGACCCGGCGGTGGCCCTGCTGTGGTCGTCGGAACCGGACAAGACGCAGCACGAAGACGGTGTCGGTCTGGGCCGGGCTCCGCAGGCCCTCGCCGAAGCGGACGCCGAGTTCGGCGAACTGATGGACTGGCTGGAGAGAAACGGGCGCGCCTATACAACGGACGTATTCATCGCGTCAGACCACGGATATTCGACGATCAGCGATGTTGTTCGGGTGGAACAGTTGTTGCGTGAGGCAGAATTCCCGGCTATTGACCACCCTGGCGGTGTCGCGGTGGCGGCCAACGGCGGTTCTGCGCTGCTGTATGTCAACGACGGCGACTCGAAAACGGCCGAGGGGCTGACTGAGTGGCTGGTTGCGCAACCCTGGTGCGGGCCGCTTTTCGCGTCCGAACGCGTTGGATGCCCGGCTGGAACGTTGCCCTTGGCGCTGCTGGGCTGCGAAGGGCCGCGCTCGCCGGACCTGATCATGTCGTTCCCATGGCAAAGCGTCGACAACCCGGCAGGTTACCCCGGGTTCGCTCCCGCCACAGGAGGCGCCATCGGTCAGGGTCAGCATGGCAGCCTCAGTCGGCACGAACTGCGCAACACCGGGCTGGCCGGCGGGCCATCGTTCAAGCAGGAAACCATCGTCGAGACGCCGACCGGCAACATCGACCTGGCCCCCACCATCCTGCATCTGCTGGGCCTGGATGCAGAAGCGTCAGCGATGGACGGGAGGGTCTTGTCGGAGGCCCTGAAGAGCGGTTCGCCCGAACCAACGCCGGACCGACAGATCCATAAGGCCGAGCGGCCCGGGTTCGGTCAGGAGCTGCAAATCAGCGCGGTGGGAAAGACGCAGTACGTTGACTGGGGCAACCGGATGTAACTGCCGGCATATCCCCAGTGGTCAGTTCCCATCTGGGTTGAAAGGCTCCCCATCCACCAGGACACTCTTGATAACTGCCTGGCCTCGGTCGTCCAGAGAGACCACGACCTTCACGTCTTCCGCGTCCTCCACGATGTGGCCCGTGCCCTCTGGTACGAAGAAAGTGCCGATCCCGAAGTCCAGTCGTCCGTCCGCGTTGATCACCCCGCGGATGTACACCTCCGCCGATTCCGGCTGCGAGCGGGTGTACGCACGCGCGCACCATACCTCACCGCATTCCGCCAGGGTCACATACACCTGAGCGCCCGTGGGTTGTCCCGCCAGATGCGGGGGGATTTCCGCGATCTCGTAATCCAGGGTGGCGTAGTCTCCCTGGAACAGCGACCGCGGGTCGACCGGCGCGGTTTGCAGGGTGATCTCGCGCCCCTCGGTCAGGGCTGCCTGGCGCACGCCGGCGAAGGCGACCAGACCCACCACCTGCGCGGCCACCACGGCAAAAAACAGGATGCTCGCCAGCCGGGTCACGCCGGCTCCTCAACCACGTGCATACCGCGCAGCATTCTTCGCCGGAGGAACTCCAGGCCAAAGCCCATGCCCAGCATGATCGCCCCGGCGACGATGAATGCCAGGGATTGACCCAGCAGCCCGAAGCCGAACTCGAAATACCGGGTGAACAGCGTGATCGCGAAGGCAATCACCGCCAGGTTGATCAGGTCGCTGCGGTTCCATCGGTATCCGGCCGCCACCAGTGCCAGCACCGTGCCCAGCAGGGCCGCATTGAGCGGTAGCCAGGTCCACGTCCAACCCAGCAGCAGCCCCAACCACGCAAAGACGCAAATTGCGCCCATTGCGGCGGCGGCCGACGTCTCCCAATGCAGTTGCGCCGGTGACGCCGGCACGGGAGAGGATTGTCTTCGATCCACCACCCAAATCAGGATTCCCACAACAATCGCGGCGCCCCACACCGTGCCGGCCAGAAACCAATACTCTCGTAGGAAGGCGAGCGCGGAACCCGCCGCCACTCCATCCGCTGATGCCCAAGGTTCGCTGTAGCTCATGGCGTAGACGCTGGCGATGGCTGCGGAGAGCCCGGCCAGATCCCAAACCCGCGAGTTGGTGCGGAGTTCCGCCGTGGCGGTTCCCGCCCAACGACCCTGAAGTCGACCGGTGAGGAACACCAGCGCCGCAATCCCCAAGCCCACCGGCCCCAGCCATAGCAGCAGGCCGTCCTTTGCCAGAATGTCTATCGCAGCGAAACATCGAACTACCACAGAGAAAGCGAAGACCAGACACGCGAAGTACGCCACGGATCGTTGCCAGCGCAGGTAGGCGTACCAGATCAACGCCGCGACGCCCGCCAGCAGCGCGAGATTGAAAACCGCCCACGCCGCCGAAACCTGATATCCCAATCCCAGCCACATGACCAAGGTTAGCGCGGCCATGGCCACGACGGCGCAGACTTGCCAAACCGCGTCTGCATTGCTGGAACGCCCAGGCTTCCACCACAAGGCAAATGAGGTTGCCAACGCCGCCAGGAGCCATGCAATGACCACGACGATCCAGTATTCGGCAGGCATCCATGACCAGGCGGGCGCCGAGTCCCAGCGCCAAAAGGTTCCGTAGCCCGAGACGTGGAGGGCGGAGGCGGCCAACGCCAGCCCAACCGCAGCAACGATCCGGATGTGCGACGCAACCAGGGGCAGGCTGCTCATCGCCAGGCTCCCGGCGAACAGACAAGCTCCCACCGTCAGCGCAGCCGCGGACAAGAGGATGGGCGCGGCCACACTGTACAAATCCACCAGGCTCACGAACCGAATTGCCACCAGCATCAGGAACAATGCGCTAGCGCCGGCCAACAGCAGGGGAGAACGAACGGAGAAAGCCACTGACACAACGCCGCCGAACGCAACGAGGTTGAACAGCCACCACAGGCCAGGCTCCGGCCAGGCGAACCAGAGCCACATGCACGCCGCCGCAATAGACATCGTGGCCACAATGGCCGTCGGCATAACGGGGCCGTCGTCCTGCCGGTCGCGGGAGTTCCACCAGAGAACGCCAGTAGCCGCCGCTGCCGTGGCAAAACCCACGCTGGCCGTGATCCAATACTCGGCTGACAGCACCGTCCAGGTGAGTTGTCCCACATCGACCCAGATGCTGGCAACCGTCATCGCGCCAAAGGCCGCGAGACCGATTGCCAAACCTGGATAGCAGCAATACGCCGCCAGGGGCCGCGTCCAGGCGAATCGCAACTGGAGCAGACCCAGGGCAACCACCGCCGCCGAAATTGCCAGGGTCAACGGCGCAAGCAGCAGAAACGTTTCGACGCCGTAGTATTCCAGCCACCACTGCGTCCGAAATCCCATGCTCAAAACGAGGAGGGCCAGAGAGACTCCCACCAACAGGCGGGAACGCACGACGTAGCCCATCGGCAGCACGCCCAGGAACCACGCGGTGGTCAAATTGGGATGGTTTACGGGAACGTGGTAAATCTGCGCGATCAAATGGATCGACGCTCCGTATGCCAGCGCTCCGACCACGAGCATGGCCACGCCAATGCGCGGATAGTTCAACCGGGCCAGCAGGAACCAGCCTGCGATATTGATCGCGGCCGTCAACCCTACCAACATGGTGACGCGAGCCCAAACGGGGATAACATCCCAGTTCGCCGCAACGTAAATGATGATGCCCAGCCCGACGAGCAGGGCGCCCATCACGCCGATTATGGAAACGGCCCGGCCAACGAGAGTGTTGCGTTCGGTGACTTCCACCCGAGGAGCAGGGGGCTCGCCATCGATAATGGCCAGTTCGCCCAGCGCTGTGCCCTCGGGTGAAGACGCATAACGCCGGAGGATCGCTTGGGACTGCTCGGCTGAGATTATTCCGTCGCGCTCCCAGGTGCCGACCTCGATCGCCAAGCGGCGACGGAATTCGGAATCGCCGTTCCCATCCTCAGGTCCGGATGCCATCAAGCCTCCTCACGCGAGGTCGGCACGTGTGGCTGTCAATGGTCGAGGTGCCGGTCGGCACTTCGATACCGCACTGACACTGCGGTGTTTCAGTCTGCCGCCGCTGCGCCGTTGCCAACCGCGTATCCCGAGTCCCGCTCCAGCATCTGCGAAAGGCCCATCAGCTCAAAGGCATCGGTGAGTGGCGTCATTTCCCCGACCAGATGCTCGGTGGTCCCGGTGGCCTTGAGTTCGGCCATAACCCGGGCCACGGTGTAGGCCACGGACATGAAGGCACTGCCGGGGAAGATGACCATCTTGAACCCCAGGCTTTCCAACTCAGAAACGTTGAGTAGCGGGGACTTGCCGGTCTCCACGAAGTTGTACAGCAGCGGCACCGAGGTGCGGGCGACCACCTCGGCCGCTTCTTCGGCGGAACGAATGGCCTCGACGAACAGCGCGTCTGCCCCGGCTTCCGTGAAGGCGTCGCAGCGGCGCATCGTGTCGGCCCAGCCGGTCACCGCCAGCGCGTCGGTGCGCACGATGATGGTGAAATCGTCATCGGTGCGCGCATCCACGGCGGCATGGATTTTCTGCACCATCTCGTCGATGGACACTACCCGCTTGTCTTCCAGGTGGCCGCAGCGCTTGGGGAACTGCTGGTCCTCGATGTGGACCGCCGCGACGCCGGTGCGTTCGTATTCGCGGATGGTGCGCCGCACGTTCATAGTGCCGCCGTAGCCGGTGTCGGCGTCGGCTATCACGGGAACCTCTACTGTGGACGCGATGGCTGCCGCGTTGGCCAGCATCTCCGTGGCCGTGGCCAGCGCCAAGTCCGGGTAGCCGATGCGGGCCACCGATGTTCCGGCTCCGGTCATGTACACGGCCGGAAAACCGGTCCGTTCGATGATGGCGGCGGTGAGGCAGTCGTAGGCGCCGGGAGCAGTGATGATCCCAGGCTCGGCAAGTAGTTGTCGGAAGCGGGTGGTGGCCTTCATCACAGAGTCCTCCGTTCCATTGGACAGGCTTATGCGGTCAGCCCTCCATCGATGGTCAGCGTCTGGCCATTGACGTAGCCGGCCCCCGGGCTCGCCAGGTAAAGAACGGCTGAGGCCACGTCCTCGGCGGCCCCGAAACGGCCGGCCGGGATGCGCGAGAGCACTTGGCTGCGCTGGTCGTCGGTCATGCCGGCAGTCATCCCGCCGTCATCACCGACCTCGATGAAACCCGGGGCGACAGCGTTCACGGTGATGCTGCGGCTGGCCACTTCCCGCGCCATCGCTTTCGTGAATCCGATTTGCCCGGCCTTGGACGCGGCGTAGTTGGCCTGTCCCGGGTTTCCGGTGAGCCCCACCACCGAGGAGATGTTGACGACGCGCCCGTACCGTTGGCGAAGCATCAACGGGATGGCGAAACGAGTCGCCAGGAACGTGCCGCGCAGGTTCACCGTGAGCACGTCATCCCAATCCGCGGCAGTCATGCGCAGCATGAGCCGGTCGCGATTGACGCCAGCGTTGTTGACCAGAATATCGAGCCGGCCCAGCCGGTCGGCGGTGGTTTTAACCACGGCCTCCGCGGTGTTTTCGTCGGAGACGTCGCCGGGCACGCGCAGGGCCTCACCGCCGGCGGCGCGGATCTGATCGATAACGGCATCCGCCGCGTCGGCGTTAGTGCGGTAGTTGATGCCGACGGACGCACCGGCAGCGGCAAGTCGGGCCGCGATCACGGCGCCGATGCCCCGGGACGAACCGGTAATGAGGGCGACTTGGCCGCTCAAATCAATCGTGTACATGGTTGAACACCCAATCCTTCACGTCTCGCGCGCGACGGCGCGATGCAATTCAGCCAACTCCTGCCGGAACCCTTCCACCAACTCCAGCCGATGACACAGCAAGCCGGTATTGATCGCGCCGGCGACGCCGGTGGCGGTGGACGAGCCGTGACCGATCATGACCAGGCCGTCAACGCCAAAGAGCGGTCCGCCCATAGTGCGCGGCAGGTTCATGGTGGTCCACAACGCTTCACCGATTTGCTGGACCTGCTCATTCGGCAGGATGGCCGACAGGCGCTGATGGAGATACGGGACCAGCGCGGAACCTAGACCCTCCGCGAACTTGATCAGGATGTTGCCTATGAACCCATCGCACACGATGACATCCGCCTTGCCGGTGAAAAAGTCCATCCCTTCTACGTTGCCCACGAAGTTCAGATGGCTCTCTCGGAAAAGGGCGTGGCTCTCCTGCACCTGGCGATTGCCTTTTGCCGCCTCCTCACCCACGCTGAGCAGAGCCACCCTAGGGTTCTCGATGCCCAGGCGACGGCGGGAAAAGGCGACTCCCAGCGCGGCAAAGCTCAGCAGCAGCGACGGGCGACAATCCACGTTGCTGCCCAGATCGACCACGGTGGTGTTTGGCGCGACGCCAAGAAAGTTGCCCCCGATGCAGGGCCGCTCCAATCCCTCCAACAGACCAAGCGCCATAACCGCAGTGGCCATGGTCGCTCCGGTCGAGCCCGTGGACACCACTATGTCGGCCGCGCCTTGCTGAACCAGACCCATGGAAACGGCGATTGAGGATTTCGGTTTCCGTCGCAGGGCAGCTACGGGATGCTCATCGTCCTCAACCTTCCCCTCCGATGGGACTACAGAAACAGCTCGGCCGGTAAGGTCGTGACGGGACAACTCGGCCTGCACCTTATCGTGATCGCCCACCAGGATGACGGTCAATTCGGGATGGGCATCCAGCGCTGCCAAAACACCGGGAACCGTTTCCGACGGACCAAAGTCCCCGCCCATCGCATCCACCGCGACGCGTACCCGCGGCATGTCTCCATTCGTGCTCATTGCGCAGTTTCCCTCGTATCCGCCCAGCCTACCACGACGGTCGCCGATCCGGTGATGATCCTGTTTCCATTATCAACGTTCAGGAGCTCTACATTGCAAGTCAGACAATTTCCCTCAGCGACCGGCTCGCTTTTGGTCACCGAGCCGACGGCTTCCAAAAGGTCTCCGGGATATGCCGCGCCACGGAACCTGACGCGCAGGCTGCCTGACCGCAGCCAGCAGGAACCGTACTCCCCCGCCATCATCTCGGAGATCATGGCCAAAGTCAGCATGCCGTGGGCGATCACGCCCTCGAAACGGGTGGACGCCGCGAACGCATCGTCATGGTGGATACGGTTGTGGTCGCCGGAAGCCGATCGATAGGCATCAATGTTCTCTCGATTGACGACACGTCGCACCGGAGTGATCGCGTAGCCCACACCGAATTGCGATGGCGCGTGTATTGAAGCGTCAGCAGACATATCAGCTCTTTCTATGCCTTGCTCTCGTCTGCAGGAAGCAGCACCGTGGTGCGACCGTTCAGCAAATCCGATCCCGTGGGTTCGTCGGAGACCGTGTAGCTGACGGTGAGAAACCGCATTCCGCCGCGCTCGCGAACCGGTCCAACTTGGGCCACCGCGGCCACTGTGGAACCAACGCGCAACGCATTCACGGTTTCCAGATCCTGCAGGCTATGGATTGCGCCGTCGGGCAGCGACAAGCGTTCCAACAACAAGGCGACAACCCGGGCAGCGAGCATGATCGGAGGAGCGCATTGCGAGTCCACGTACAGCGGTAAATTATCGCCGACGGCTGAAAGGTATTCGTGGACCGCTTCGGAGGTGATGTCCCAGGAGCCCAGTCTGATCGCGTTATCTTGCAATGCTCTTCCCCTGACCGATCATACGGCTGGCTCCGCCCCACGATGCAAACAATATACACGGGCAGGCCGAGACCGACAACGCACGGGTTGTCCATTGCCACCCGGTCCAAATTCGTTTTTCATTCGCTCATGGTGAGCCCGTCGAACCATCCACCGATTGCAAACAGCACCCTTCGACAGGCACAGGACGAGCGGAAAAAGGTTATTGGCCCTGATCTCTTGGTGTAATATGATCCTCAAGTTCCAGCGTTTTGACATGGATGGTTTCCCAGCGCCGATTTACTCCCCGTTGACGTGCAAGGCGCAAAGCAAAGGATTTCGCAGTGGCTGACCAGATTCTATCAACCTTGCTCTCCATTCCGGGCTGCGATCCGGAGCAGGCTTCGCGAGTTTCGTTTACCGGAGGGGTCGACCCCATCCTGCCCACTCCTTTCCGCATCGGTGAGGCTGCCGCCGCCAGCCTGGCCGCGGTCGGATTGGCAGTCTCCGATCTGTGGGAGACGCGGACGGGACGACGCCAGGATATCGCGGTGGACTCCAGGCGGGCCACGGCATCGTTGCGCAGCAGCAGATACCTGATCCTCAATGGAGCTCCGGCCGCTGGAGAGCGGCCATCAGTAATGGGCGTGTACCCCGCCAAAAATGGCAGGTGGAGCTACTTGCACTGCAACTTTCCAAATCACCGGGAAGCGGCGTTGAGCGTATTGGGCGTGCCGGAAGACCGGGAAGCCGTGCGACAAGCGGTGGCAAACTGGGACGCTCTGGAACTGGAGGAGGCGATCATCGCCGCCCGAGGAGCCGGCGGCATGGTGCGGTCCATGAACGAGTGGGCACAGCATCCGCAGTCGGCCGCTGTGGCGTCTTTGCCCCTGCTCGAAATCGACAAGATCGCCGACAGCCCGCCGGAACCGCTGCCCGAAGGTTCCCGGCCACTCTCAGGGATACGCGTTCTGGATCTAACCCGCGTCCTGGCCGGTCCCACTTGCGCCCGCACGTTGGCAGAGCACGGCGCGGACGTTATGAAAGTGACGGCCGAGCACCTGCCCAGCAGCGAAGCCCAGGAATTCGACACCGGACACGGCAAGTTGTCCACGCGACTGGATCTCAGGGACGAGCAGGACCTGGCGACGATGCGTCATCTGGTCAGCCAGGCCGACGTGTTCTCTCAAGGCTATCGTCCCGGGACCCTGGCGCAACGCGGCCTCGCTCCGGAAGACTTGGCGAAACTCCGGCCGGGTATCGTCTACGTTTCGTTGTCAGCCTTCGGGCGCATCGGACCGTGGGCTGACCGCCGCGGCTTCGATACGGTGGTCCAGACCGTCAGCGGCATCACGGATCGGCAGGGGCAGTTGTTCCCCGGCGCTGAACCCGGACCGCAGTTCTACCCGGTGTCCGCAATCGATTACCTGACCGGATACCTGATGGCCTACGGCGCGCTGACCGCCCTGGCGCGGCGCGCCCGGGAAGGCGGAAGCTGGCTCGTCAGGATTTCCCTGGCGCAAATTGGCAAATGGCTTGTCGACCGGGGACAAGTGCCCGAGTCCGAGTTGAGCGATGTAGCGTCGGATTTCAATGCCGATGAGATCAGCCGGTGGTGCACCACCAGCCAGGTGCCGGCGGGACAACTGACGCACCTGGCGCCGACGTTGCAGCTTTCCGAAACACAGCCGTATTGGGCAAGACCCACGGCGCCGCTGGGGTATCATGACCCGGTGTGGCCGGAGCGGGTGGCATGATCCTTCAGCGACCCTAACCCTTGACGGTCGCGGTGCAACGCGGCGGATGATGTGTTCTCACATGTCTGTTGGGAGCGTCGCCGGTTTTACCGAAGTACAGGCGTCTTACATCACTGAGATCGCGTCCGCGTATTCGCTGCTCAGGGTAACGCGTCGGTCCTTGGTGGTAAGCAGCGTAGCGTTGGCCGTGGCCGCATTGCGCCTGAGGGCAGCAGATATGGAACGCCGCGCACCGATCAGGCCGTAGCGGTCCAGATCGAGCTGGCTGTAAATTTCGTCGATGTGCATCTGATGGTCTGGGGCGCGTATCAGCGCGTCCAACAAGCGCTGCGCGTCTGCGGATACGTTGTTGCGTGTATCCCGCGCAGTGGCAGCCGACCAGGTGTGTGCGTGCGGCGCGGCGGTGACAGTGTCCATGGTCGCGCCGTTGGCAACCTCCGGCGTTTCCAATGCGACCGGTGCTTGGCCTACTTCCTGTTGCTTTGCCAGGGAACGGATAACCGAGATCACCTCCTGACTGTCGCCGGAGATGTTGAGCGTGACGGTAGCCATTGCTGTCCATCCTCTGAATGAGTGCTGGGAGTAAAATCTGCGAAAATCTTCATTCGCGATCAACCCTGATCGCGATAGAGCCGGCACAACGCCGCATGGGAACTGGGTGCACGTTCGGCTGCGCATTATAGTCAGATATTACGCGAGTTGCCCAATATCGTTGCGAAACCAGAAAATGCGCTGAGCGGAATTCACTCAAAAAGCAGGGGCGGCTGTGCAGCCGCCCCTGCACAACTCGCACGGTGTGCGGGCTAACCCTTGCGGGTGTACTTCACCACCGTGCGACCGGTGCTTCCCTCATAGGGCTCAACCACGTAAAGATCTTTCTGGCTGTCGACCCAAACGCCGTGGCAACTGCGATGGGTCAGGTCACCCCACTGGGCCAGCCGCTCTCCATTCGGATCAAGAATGCTGAGCATGCCCCCGTTGTGCTCCGCTACGTAAGCCACGTCATCGTCGTCGATGCAGATGACGGCGGGGCCAATCAGTTTGCTGGGCCAGTCGGTCACATGCGTGCCGTCCTGATTGAAGACCTGCACGCGATCGTTTTCGCGGTCAGCGATCAAAAGATTGCCCTGCCGGTTGATCCAGGCGCCGTGAGGCAGATTGAACTGTCCGGGACCCGCGCCCGGCTCTCCCCAGGAGAAGATGTGCTCGCCAGTGGCGGTGAACTTGTGCACCCGGGCGTTGGCGTAACCGTCAGCGATGTAGATCTCGCCGGCGTCATTGAGGGCGATGCCGGCCGGCATGTTGAACGGATCGGAGCCGCGCACTACCTGGTGCCACGAGTTGGAATCGAAAGCGGTGTTGTCCGCTCCGGTATCGGAGCGATAACCATACTCCCCGATGGTCATCACCAACTCACCGTCCTTGGTGAGCTTGAAAATCTGGCCCATGTTGCGGTCCACGAGCCACACGTAGCCCCACTGGTCGATGATTATCGCGTGTGGGAACTCGAACATTCCGGCGCCCCAGGACTTGATGAACTTGCCGTCCCGGTCGAAAATCATGATCGGGTGCTCGGGATTGCGATTGAAGCAATAGACGCGATCCTCGTCGTCGCCGAAAACTGCCGCGGCCGGCATTGGAATGCCATCGGGCGCCTGAGCCCAGTTGCGATCGAATTCGTAAGTGTGCGCGCCGTTGCCGACGACATTGGTGGCGGTGGTCATTTGAGCCTCCTCATTGTCATTGCGTGTGCGATACCTTGGGTTCAGCCTTGTTTTACCACAATTCGGCGTCAATCAGCGCGGCGCCACTGACTTGGCGAGGAAGATGTCCGGTTTGCCGGGCCCATTGGCATCCGGAAGAACCCCGGCGATGGCAAAGCCCATCCTCCGGTAGAAGTCATAGGGATGACCCTTGAAGTTGGTGATGTGCGCCAGGTGCCACAGAGGGTCAGGGTACAGGTCGACACCGGACAGAGAGGTCATATCATCCTCGTCGTCGGAGCCCAACCAGATGGTCAGTCCGCCCCGTTGCGCGACTTGACCTTCCGTATCCTCAAGCAGCGAACGACCTATGCCTCGGCGCCGATGCGACGGTTGAACCACGATAACGTTGAGTTCCCAGACTTACCGTCATACAACGGCTCGGCAGCAGTCCAGCCGGCAAGACCGTCGCCGTCGGTGAACGCGGCTCGACAGATGCGGCCGTTGCCTAGGCATTCCCGCACGGTGGCTGCTGCGGAATCGAAACTCGGCCAAGCGTCCGGCCAATGCTCGGCGAAGCCTTCAACCAATAAGGCAGCGGCCTGCCGGCAAGCCGCAGGATTTGAAGATGTCAGGTCCGTTATTCGCAAATTATCGATTTTGATGTAGTGCGCTCTATGGACTGGCGGCGACTTGAGCGATGGGCGACGATTGCGACAATTACCCTGTACGCGGCGGCCGCGGCCACTCTGATTATAATGCTGGGCGAAAGCCTGCTGTCGGGAGGTTCTCCGGCGCAGCGCGTTTTTCACAACATCGCAAACCGCTTGACCCGGTTGGGCGACATTGGCAGCGGGGCGATTATCGCAATCATCGTGTCCGTTTTGGTAGGAGGTGGAACCATAGTGCTGCTTCTCAAAGCCTACGACCAGTTCCAGGAAAATCGCAAACGCCGTGCCCGTGAACGAGCCCAGGCTGCTGCCGAGGGCCGAGCCGAAGGACTCGCCGCGGGCCGGGCCGAAGGATTGGCCCAAGGATTGGCCGAAGGATTGGCCCTAGGTCGCGCAGAGATAATCGACCAACTCAGGGAACGCGGCATCAGCCTGGATGAACTGATGCCACTCGATGAAACCGATCCGGAAGACCCCGAACATCATGGGGACTGATTTCAAGAAAATCTAAAATGCCCCAATCCCCGGCGTTGTCACGCGGATGCTGTAGAGCGACTGACCTGAGGTCAGGAACAGTGTCCGCATGTCGTCGTCGCCAAAGCAGATGTTCCGCGTTACCTCTGGGGTTTCCAGCACTCCCAGGCGCTCTCCCTCGGGCGAAACGATCCAAACCCCGCCGGAACCGGTGCACCAGACCCTGCCCTCGTTGTCCACTTTCATGCCATCGGGGACGCCCGGAGCGTCCGAGCCCATTTCTATGAGGATGCGGTTGCCGCTCAACGTCCCGTCGGCAGCGACGTCGAAGGCTCGGATACGTCGGTTGGGGCAGAATTCACCCCGTTCCTCACGGTCGAAGTCCGCGGGCTCCGCCCGGCTGATTGCAACGTAGAGAACCGACTCGTCCGGGGACAGGGCGAGGCCATTGGCATACTCGCATTCGTCGGTGGCCAGGTGCACGTTTCCGGCCAAATCGATGCGATACACGCCGGCGAATGGTATCTCTCGAAGCTCCTCCGGAAAGCGAAGGTGCGGGTCGGTGAAATAGATCGTCCCGTCGGTCCGGCAGATGATGTCGTTGGGCTTATTGAAGCGTTTGCCGTCCCAGCGGTCGGCGATTGACGTGACGTTACCGTCGGCGTCCATGCGCGTGACGCAGCGGTGATCGGCACCCTCGCACATCAAGAGGTTCCCCTGCCGGTCAAGGGTGCAGCCATTGCCTTCACCGGTGTTCTCGCGGACCACTGTGGTCTCGCGCGTTTGAGGGTCCCACTTGAGGAGCTGCTGACGCTCCAGATCAACGAAGGTCAGGTATCCGGCGGGGTGCCAGAGAGGGCCTTCAGTGCGCACCTGGTTCCCGTCGAGCAGCGTGAGTTCGGTTTCGGCAAGGAGTCCGGACAAATCCTCAGCCATGGTAAGCCTCCAGTCATGCGGGTGAATTGTGGCTGATTATAGCAACGGGAGGTGTGCGGCGTATTCGTTGCTGCTTGCTGCTGCCGGACAGCTCGCAGATCGCCTGCCGCGTTGCCCTCACTCGGCTCACGCGGTACACTGCCGCCCGTTGTGCGTGCACCCGGCCAGGCCCCGACGGCGGGCCGGCCGGGTGAATTTTGATGCAAGGTGACGGTCGAGCCGGTGGTCAGGACAGAGGAACGGATTGGATCAACGTCTTCCGGCGGCGCATCTCCCGGCGGGCGCATCTATTACGGCTGGTGGATGGTCGTCGTCACATCGGTGATGAGCTTCTTCGCCAGCGGGATTTTCTTTCGCGGTTTTGGCGTGCTGGTGCTGCCGATCCGCGAGCAGTTGGGCATTACCCAGGCGCAAACCAATCTGGTTTTTTCCATAGCGCGCGCCGAAGGCGGGCTGGAGGGGCCGCTGGCCGGATGGCTGATCGACAAGTTCGGCAACCGCAAGGTTCTGGTGCCGTCGCTGATCGTCACCGTCGTTGGTTACTTCATTATGGCCTTCTGGCTCCCGGGATTCTGGGGCTTCGCCATCATCTACCTGGGCCTGGTTTCGCTGGGCAACAGCATGGGCTTCCAACACGCTTGTTTCGCCGGCCTGAACCAGTGGTTCCACCGGCGGCGGGCGCTCGCGATTTCCATACTGGCCGCCGTGGCTTCATTGGGCGGCCTGGCGTTGATCCCCACGATGAACCTCCTGATCGACAGGGCCGGCCTGCGCTGGGGCCTCATCGCTTCCGGCGGGTTTTACGCGGTCATCCTGCTGCCGCTGTGTTATTGGTTCAGGAACCGCCCGGAAGACATGGGACTGTTGCCGGACGGCGCCACGCGACCTTCACCCGCTCGTCCCGGCTCGGCCGCCGCCCGGCGCGAAACGCGGGACTACACGGTGCGTGAGGCGCTGCGAACCCAGGCTTACTGGCTCTTGCTGGTAGGGGCCGGCCTGCGACAGATGGCGACGCTGGGCATCCTGATCAGCCTGTTCCCCATTCTGGTCGACGATAAGGGCATGAGCACGCAGATGGCGGCGAACCTCATCGGCGCGATGTCTGCCATCAATTTCGTATCCAGGCTGGTGATGGGGTACATGGGGGATCGGGTTTCCAAGAAAACCATCATGTTCCTGAGCCTGACGGTGGAAGGGATCGGATACCTGTGCCTTTGGATGGGCGACTGGCAGACGGCGGTGGGCATCACATTGATCGTGGCGTTTATTGTGTGCGAGGGCATGATGGACGGAGCCGGCGTAATCGTTTGGGCCGCGCTGGGGGAGTACTACGGCCGAACCAGGTTTGCCACCTTGCGAGGGTACATCACCTTCGCCTACGCTTGGGCCCTGGTGGCGTCCCCGGTGTATGCCGGCTGGGTCGGCGATCACTTCGGCCACTACGACTACGCCATCGTTCCCGGCGCCCTTTGCGCCTTCGGGGCTGGCGCCTGTTTCCTGTTCATCAAGCGCCCCCCGGAGTTGATGACCGGCGATGACGAGAGGGGGGAACAGTAACTGTGTGAATCACCCGCCGATGCTACAATGGGCCTGAACCCGACGAAAGGCATCAAATCAGTCCGGGAGAGTTCCGAAGCCAAGGTGCTGCTGGGGCTCAAGCCGCACCTGCTCCCGTCGCTCGTCCGGGTATACCAACCCGCATCAATCATGGGGAGTCAAAAATGCCCACCATCCTGGAACAGTACATCGCCAATCACGCCGGCTCCGCCGAGCGCTATCGGGACGCCGTGGGCATATTCCCCGGAGGAGTCACCCACGACAACCGCTACGCCGAACCCTTCCCGCTGTACATCACCCACGGGCAGGGACCGCGAAAGTGGGACGTGGACGGCAACGAGTACATCGACTACGTATCGGGTCACGGCGCGCTACTGCTGGGCCACTCCCACCCTGCCATCGCCGTCGCCGTCGCCGAACAGATCCGGCGGGGCACCCACTTGGGCGCGTGCACCGATGAGGAACTCCGGTGGGCAAGGGCGATCATGAACCTGATGCCGGCGGTGGAGCGCGTGCGTTTCCACAGCAGCGGCACGGAAGCCACGCTCATGGCGATGCGGCTGGCGCGTGCCTACACCGGGCGCAACAAGGTCATCAAGTTACAAGACCACTTCCACGGGTGGCACGACTACGCCATGGCCGGTTCCGACCGCCCCGCGCCCGGTATCCCCGCAGAGTCGTGGGGCAGCATGATCATCGTGCCGGCGGGCAATCTCGACGCCGTGCAGCAGGCCATGGAGCGCGACTCCGACATCGCCGCCATCATCCTGGAACCCACCGGGGCGCACTACGGGCAGCTTCCTTTCAACGTGCCGCAATACCTGGCGGGTCTGCGCCAACTGTGCGACCAGCACGGCGTGGTGCTGATCTTCGACGAGGTGGTCACCGGGTTCCGCGCGTCACCCGGCGGCGCGCAGGTCCGTTACGGGATCACCCCCGATTTGACCACCATGGCCAAGATCGTGGCCGGAGCCCTTCCCGGCGGCGCCGTGGGCGGCAAGGCCGAGATCGTGGACATGATCGCCCAGCGCGGCGACCCCGAATGGGACAACACCGAGCGCGTCTACCATCCGGGCACGTTCAACGGCAATCCGCTGTCGGCAGTGGCGGGAGCGACCTGCCTGGAACTCATCGCCGCCGAGCCCTTGAACGAGCACGCCGACGCCATGGCGTCGCGGCTCAAGGCAGGGCTCAACGAGGTGTTCACGCGCATGGAAGTCGGCGGACATGCCTACGGCATCGCGTCCATGATCCACTTCACGCTGGCCGAGGGCGATTTCGACAGCGAATTCGGGCCGGAGGTCGACCGTCAAATCAAGCGCGCCGCGGCCACGCCGGCGGTAACCGGCATCAAGCGCGGGTTGCAGAACCACGGCATCGACATCATGGGCCGGGACGCATTCCTGGTGTCTGCAACCCACTCCGAAGCGGACATCGACGCCACGCTGGCGGCTTTCGAGGCGACGCTGGCGGAGGTTCGGGCGGAAGGGCTGGTGTAGCGGCTCCGCTTGAACAACTTGCCAATTACCCAGGAGGCGCATATGGACGTTATGAAGCTGCTGGCGTTGCTCATTTCGGCCATCATGGCGTTTGGATTCTTTGGAGTAACTTTCTCCGCCGTTTTGGACGATGGAGTACTCCGGGCCGTTTCATTTGCCATGGTGGCGGGAATGGCCAGTTTCATTCTCACTCTGCTGATCTGCAGGATGCTGGGAATGATCAAGGACTGAGGGAATGGCAATCTTGAGAATCGCCTGGGCTGCGCTGTATTTCACCGGCATGGTGATGGTTATGGCGGACTTGGCCTTCCGATCAGTGTACAGCGTGAACGGCATACCGGTTGTCAGCACTCTAGGAGCGGCGCTCGTGCTTTTGTCCCTTACCTCGGTATTGAATTGGTTGTTCAAAGAGGCGTGGGAAGAGCGGAACCGGTGCAACAGCAAGTGAGAGGTTTTCATGGCTAGTTTTTGGGAAAAGATCAACGTAGGCGGGCACGAGATGGACCTGTACGCCAGCGTGCCGTCCAGCAGCGCCGGCTTCTCCGCGCCGTATCCGGCCGTGGTGGTCGCGCAACACGCCACCGGCGTGGACGCCTTCATCCAGGACATCTGCGACCGGCTGGCGGCGGACGGCTATGCCGCAGTTGCGCCCAACCTCTACCACCGTCACAGCAAGGAAGCGATAGCCGCTTCCGCCGCGGGAGGCCCCCGGCCCAGCCCGGCGACGCTCCTCAGCGACCCCCACATCGTCGCCGACGTGAACGCCACCGTAGACTGGCTGCTCGGCCATGACGCAGTGCAGAGCGATCGGATCGGCGTCACAGGGTTCTGCATGGGCGGGCGCGTCGCCTGGCTGGCGGCCGCGAGCAATCCGAACTTCAAGGCCGTGGTTCCCTACTATGGCGGCAACCTGATGACCACCTGGGGAACGGGTGAGACGCCTCCGTATGATTTGGCGAACAACATCGATTGCCCCATGCTGTTCCACTTCGGGGAGATCGACGCCAACCCGTCGCAGGACGACATGCACAAACTCGACGCCGAACTGGACCGGCTGGGCAAGGCGCACCAGTTCTATACCTACACCGGAGCCGACCACGCCTTCATGAACCCGGCCGGCGGCAGGTACAACGAGGCGGCCGCAGTGGCATCCTGGCCGCGCACCCTGGAATTTTTCGCGCAGCATCTCAGAGTGTAGAGTTCCACACGCGTCCGTTATCTTTTACATCGATGAACAGGATAGACAAGATGCTATCTGATTTTCTGCTCAAATCCTGTTTATCCTGTCTATCGATGTAAATAGCCAAACAACGATCAGGAGGTATTGCAATGGCCAGTTTCTGGGAAAAACTCACCGTTGACGGCAGCGAAATGGACATGTACGCCAGTGTGCCCAGCAGCAGCGCCGGTTTCTCCGCCCCATATCCGGCCGTGGTGGTGGCGCAACATGGCGGCGGCGTAGACGAATTCATCCGAACCATCTGCGACCGATTGGCCGCCGAGGGATACGCCGCCGTGGCTCCGAACCTGTACCACCGCAACTCCGACGAGGTGATGAACGCCGACCCGCGCCCCCGGCCCTGGGACGTGCTCAGCGACCCCGACATCGTTGCCGACATCAACGCCACAGTAGACTGGCTGAGGAACCACGACGCGGTGAACGACCGCATCGGGGTGACGGGCTTCTGCATGGGCGGGCGCGTCGCGTGGCTGGCCGCCGCGAGCAACCCCCACTTCAGCGCCGTCGCGCCATACTACGGCGGCAACCTGCTGGTGACGTGGGGCGCCGGGGAAACACCGCCCTTCGAGCTGGCATCCAACATCAACTGTCCGATGCTCTTTCACTTCGGTGAGGTCGACGAGAACCCCTCGCAGGACGACATGCGCCGGTTCGACGAAGAGTTGAACCGCCTGGGCAAGGACCACCAGTTCTACGTATACCGGGACGCTGACCACGCCTTCATGGACTTCACCGGCCCCCGCTACCAGAAGGAAGCCGCCGACCGCTCGTGGCCGCGCACCTTGGAGTTTTTCGGCCAGCATTTGAAGGCATAACCGTTTCCCAATGTAGGGGCGAATGATTATTCGCCCCTACGCTCGACTTTTAGCCTGTGAACGATTGTCACCATGTCGTACAATCGGGCTGACGAAAACCGTCGATTGCGTCAGGCCTATGAAGATTTGCCCAAAACGGAAATGCACGGAGTTTCCGTTGCGGAAAGACATCCGGATGTCCGCCCTGAGTGGGTTATGCAAATCATAGCTGAACCTTACGAACGATTCGAGGAATACCGGGTCGGAAGGCGTATGACGGTTCTGGTCGGTCGTGTTCTGCCAGCCTCTCAGTGGATAAGGTTAGTGTTCATGGGTGATCCAGAAACGGGCCTGTTCCACACCGCTTACATGGATCGCAGGCTGGTGGAAAGGTACGGAGGAAGACCATGGCAAAACGAGCAATGAATCCGCAGCAAATCTCTGAACCTGAACCGGTGGTAAGGTATTTTCCCGAAACCCAATCACTGTGGATCGAGAGCGGAAAGCAACTCGGAGAAGGCGAGACAATCGCAAGTGGCGTGGTCGTTTTTTACAACAAAGAAGACGATACGCTGGCTGAAGGCGTACGTATCGAATTTGCCGAACACGTGCTCAAACCATTCGTGGACGCCATCATAGCGAAGTATGGCGCAAAGCCGGAACCAGTGACGAAAACCGTTGACTAATAAGTCACTCCGCTAAGACTCTATCCCAAATCCATGCCGTCACAAAGGAGATTATCCATGCCCCGAGTAGCTCTTGACCTAGAACAGAAAGAGGACCTGGCCGTGCTCAAGTCCGACGGATGGCGGATTGCACAGGGCCTGGAACCGGGTGAGCCCAACCAGGGGCTCGTCGCGGAGATGCTGGGTAGCAACGCCCGGCTGCCCGACTACGACGACTCCGGGTGGGAGAGCGGCGCAGATTTCCAGAAGCGCTACTCCGTGGGCTTCACCTTCGCCTGGTACCGCCTGCGGTTCACCATGCCGGAAACGGTCAAGGGCCAGGACGTGAGCACGTGCCGGGTCTGGTTTGAGACCAACGTGGACAACTACGGCGAGGTGTACGTCGACGGCAAGATCGACCGCAACATCGGCGCGGTGACGGGCAACAACACGCCCAAACGGGTGCTGTTGGAAGAGCCGGGCGAGCCGGGCAAGGAACACGTCATCGCAGTGCTGGTGGCCAACGCGCCACTGGGCGAGCCGGTGGGCGCCATCTTCATGCGCTACGCCACCCTGGCTTTCGAGTCGCAGCCGCCGCGGTAGCCGCAGGGGTGACGTCATGACCGCCGCCACCTGCGACCCACGGGCATTGAGCGTGGCAAGAGCCTTCCACGAGCGGGAACAGCCGCTGGCTACCATCCTGTTCGGTTCCCGGGCCCGGGGCGACTACGAAGAGCGCCGCTCCGACATTGACATCATGCTGGTGCGGGCGGAAGAACCGGACGGCGAGTACCAAGGGTCGGTTGAGGCGTGGGCCGAAGGAATCGTCCGGGCCGCCTATGGGCGTTGGGTGCCGATTCAACTAGTCTGGATCTCGGAGCAAGGGTTCAGCAAGGGCCGGCGGTACATCAACCACATCGCTACCCAGGCTCTGTTCGACGGTGTGATCGTGACGCAAAATCCGGATGAGTACCACAACTGCGACCCCGACGACGCGGACACCGAGTACGAGTACGACTGGACACCCTACGATGAACGGATGCGCCACGCGGAAGCGCACCTGGAAGCATTTGTCTTGTGCGTGGAAAATGGGATGAACGATTTGATAATCGGACAACAGGCGCAGAACACGCTGGAACATGGAATGAAAGCCCTGCTGGAAGCCCACCGCGTCAGCTGCCGTCTCACCCATAACATTGGGCACCTGCTGGAGCTTATCAGGCATACCGACCTTCAACTCCGTGAATTCGCTATCAGCATAGCCCCCGACATCTATACAAAGTACGCCGGCGAGCAGGCGTATGAATTGTCCGAGCCTTTCCTCACCGACCAACCCGACTATCGGGAGCGAACCGTCGCCGACGCCCAGCGCATCATCCACCGCGCCCGTGAAGTACGCCAACAGCAAGACGGTTAGCAACACAATCCTCGCAGCAACGACCCGGAGGCTCAACCCATGGCCACCCGCTCTTTCGCCGGCACCGTCAACGCGCCGGACTTCCCCGCCAACGTTGAATGGATCAACACCGACCGGCCGCTGAGCATGGCGGACCTGCGCGGTAAGTTAGTCGTGCTGGACTTCTGGACCTACTGTTGAGTGAACTGCATGCACGTGTTTCCGCAGTTGCGGAAAATGGAAGAAAAGTATGCCGACGAACTGGTGGTCATCGGGGTCCACTCCGCCAAGTTTCCCAACGAGAAGTACGCCGACAACGTGCTCCTGGCGGCCCAGCGATACGAGCTGAAGCACCCCATCGTCAACGACGCCGAATTCGAGGTCTGGCGGCAGTACGCCTGTCGCGCCTGGCCGACACTGATGTTCGTCGACCCCGAGGGCAAGGTCATCGGCAAGCATGAGGGCGAACTGCCCTTTGAGGCTTTCGACGACTTGCTGGGGCGGATGATCGCCGAGTTCGATGAGAAAGGCATGATTGACCGCCGCGACCTGGGTCTTGTGCCCGAGGCGGTAGAGCAATCTGCCCTTGCCTTTCCCGGCAAGGTGCTGGCCGATGGACCCGGAAATCGACTCTTCATCGCCGACACCAACCACAATCGCATCATCGTCACCAACCTTGATGGGCAGGTGCAGGCGGTTATCGGTTCAGGCGCCGAGGATTTTGCCGACGGCGACTACGCCACCGCCGCGTTCAACCATCCCCAGGGAATGGAACTCCTCGGCGACACGCTGTACGTCGCAGATACAGAGAACCACGCCATTCGCCGGGTCTACCTGGCCAACCGCACGGTGGACACCATCGCCGGCACTGGCGAGCAGGGGCACGACCGGCGGGCCCAGGGTCCCGGACGCCAGGTAGCCCTGAGCAGCCCGTGGGACCTGGCGCATCACGACGGAACGTTGTACATCGCCATGGCCGGAATCCATCAGCTGTGGCGCATGTCCCTGGCTGACGGGATGGTGTGTCCCCACGCCGGCACGGGCGGAGAGAACATCGACAACGGCCCGTTGGCCCAGGCGACGCTGGCTCAGCCCAGTGGCATCGTCGTGGGCAAAGACCGGGGCGACAACTCCATCCTGTATTTCGCAGACTCGGAAACCAGCAGCGTTAGGAGCGCCGGCATCGACCCGGCGACCGGTCGTGTGGCAACGCTGGTCGGAATCGACCTGTTCGCCTTCGGGGACCGGGATGGCGTCGAACACCACGTCCGGCTCCAGCATCCCATCGGCATCGAGTGGCACCAGGGCGAACTGCTCATCGCCGACACCTACAACCACAAGATCAAGAAGGTCCTGCCGCTGACCCGCTCCGTGCAGACGGTTCTGGGTTCCGGGGCGATGGGTCTGCACGACGGCGCCGGCCGTTTGTCTACCTTCAGCGAGCCCAGCGGACTGAGTTTCGCCAGGTTCGACGACGGCCGGGAACCGCTGCTGTTCATTGCCGACACCAACAACCACGCCATCCGCGTAGCGGACTTGCAGGCTGACGAGGTTAGAACTCTCGACATTCGCGGGTTGTAATGCCAATTGCACGCTCCGGCAGGATCCTGAAACCGGACTATACCGTAGCGCAGCTCACTCGGTCCGATAGGGCGCCGGCTTGGCCCGGCAAGAAGCACTTTGAGACCCTCACTGCGCGCCGGGTCCAAGGCCCATTGCTATAATTGACGTGCAAATTCGTTATGTCCGGCCCAGCGACCCTGCGGGCCGTTGCCGCCCAATCCACCCAGGAGAACCCATGACCACACCCACGAGTTCAGCTTCTGCCGGCAGTGTCGCAAATCCCGACTACGCAGTCCAAACCGATGACAACATCACGTTGTTGGCCAGCAAGATAATCCGCGACGTGCTGGTGACTCGGGGCGAACCCATCCGCCGAGCCCAGCTGTGGCAGGCCGTGGAACTGGCTATGGGGGAACGCTCCCCGGACGTCGACGGAGTATTGAAGCGGGACTGGTTCACCAACCAGGACACCGGTCCGGGCCGATGGAAGCTGACCGAGGCGGCCGACGCGGGAGGCTCGCCTTTCGAAGACGCCTCGGGAGCGGTGAATCTCGTTGCGGTTGTCGAATACATGCGCGTATGCCGACAGGGTGAGGCGCCCTACATTGGCGACCTGGGCGACTTCATCAAGATCTGTAAGCCCAACGCAGAACTGGACGCCGGGTGGCTGGTTGGTGACAACCAGGCGCGAGGGTAAGCGCATGACCACCAGCGCGGACACCATCGCCTACCACCGGGAGCGAAGCCGGCACTTCCTGGCCCTGGTTGACGACGAACTGGCTCGCGGCGAACTGGAAGAGGCCAGCAACAAGGTCTGGGGCGCTGCCGCCCATGCCATCAAGGCGGTAGCGGAACGTCGTGGCTGGGAGCATTACTCCCACGCCTTGATTGAAAGCACTGTCCTGCGGTTGGTTAGAGAGGAAGGCGCGCCGTCTCATATTGAAGGGCAGTATTACATTGCCTCGCACTACCACCAGCGATTTTACGGTGGCCCTCCCGATGCAGACAGCATACTCTACGGGAAATCGGTGATCGCCGAGTTTGTCGCGACGCTGGAGAGTCTGGGCTGAGCAAGAGGATGGACCATGACCACCAGCGCGGACACCATCGCCTACCACCAGGAACGCAGCCGGCACTTCCTAGCCCTGGTTGATGACGAGCTGGCTCGCGGCGAACTGGAAGAGGCCAGCAACAAGGTTTGGGGCGCGGCCGCCCATGCCATCAAGGCGGTAGCGGAACGTCGTGGCTGGCAGCACCATGCGCATTCTCTGCTGGAAGAGGCAGTATACCGGTTGGTTCACGAGGAAAATGCCCCCGGTGACTTGCTGATCCAGTATATGACTGCCTCGGCGTATCACCAACGATTCTACGGTAGCCCGCCTCAAGAGCCGTATATCCGCGCCGGCAAAGAACTCATCGCCCAATTCATCGACACGCTGGAAAGCCTGGACTGATTGGCGAGATCTATCGCCCGCCGGACCGCGCCGTTCGCCAGCGTCACCGCCGGTGTTTCCGGGGGCTGAACCCGTCTTTAACGCCCACGCCGCGCTCCGGCGGTCTGTTATACTGCCCGTCGCCGTGTTTGGGCCAGGTGCACTCTTAACGCATCGTCGGTCCCATTTGCGCGTCCACAGATCACTGGAAGGGAGACCGATCTCAAAATGGCTGAACCAACCACCCGCATCGTTGAAAGCGACGTCCTGATCATCGGCGGCGGCATGTCCGGCTGCGGGGCGGCGATAGAGGCCCGCTACTGGGGAGGCGACGACCTGCGCATCGTGATGGTGGACAAGGCCGCCACCGACCGCAGCGGCGCGGTGGGAGAGGGGCTCTCTGCCATCAACATGTACATGGGCATGCGGCACGGTTGGAACCAGCCGGAAGATTACGTGGAGTACGTCCGCAACGATATGATGGGTATCTCCCGCGAGGACCTGGTGTACGACGTGGCCCGCCACGTGGACAGCAGCGTCCACATGTTCGAGGAGTGGGGCCTCCCCTTCTGGTACGACGACGAAGGGCTGTACGTCCGTGAGGGTCGCTGGCAGGTGATGATCCACGGTGAGGCGTACAAGCCCATCGTGTCGGAGGCGACCAAGAAAGCCATTGGCCCGGACAACCACTACGAGCGCGTCTTCATCTCCCACCTTTTCACCGACGCCGAGGACTCGAACCGGATCGCCGGAGCCGTGGGCTTTGGGGTACGCGAGGACGTGATCTACATCTTCAAGGCCCGTTCCGTCATAAGCGCGGCCGGCGGGGCCACCGCCATCTTCCGGCCCCGCAGCGTGGGCGAAGGCATGGGTCGCACCTGGTACTCCATCTTCGATACCGGCTCCGTCTATGGCCTCATCATCCCTGTGGGCGGGGAAATGACCCAGATGGAACACCGCTTCGTGCCCAGCCGGTTCAAGGACTCCTACGGCCCGGTGGGCGCCTGGTCGCAGCTCTTCCGCGCCGACCTCACCAACGCGGCCGGCGAAAACTACTTCGTCAACCGCCTGCCCGAACTCAAGAAATACGACCCCTACGGTTCCGCCTTCCCAACGCCGACGCCACTGCGCAACCACCTACTCTGGACGGAGATCCAGGCCGGCAACGGCCCCATCATGCTAAAGACGCCCGAGGCCATCGACGCTCTGGCTGCCGGCGACGAGGACCGCAAGCGCGACATTATCGCTGAAGCGTGGGAAGATTTTTTGGACATGACCATCTCCCAGGCCATCCTGTGGGCGGCCCACAACATCGCGCCCGAGGAGCGTCCTTCCGAGGTGGTGCTGGCCGAGCCGTACATCATGGGCAGCCACAGCGGAGAAGCCGGCGCGTGGGTCAGCGGCCCCGAGGACGTGGCGCCCGACGGCTACCACTGGGGATACAGCAAGATGACCACCGTAAGCGGCCTGTTCGCCGCCGGCGACGGCGTGGGCGCGTGTCCGCACAAGTTCTCATCCGGTTCGTTCACCGAGGGACGGCTGGCAGGCAAGTCAGCCGTTATCTATGCCCTGGACAACCCGACCCAGCCCAAGACCGACGACCGCAAGATCGAGGAGCTCAAGCGGCAGGTCTGGGCTCCCCTGGTCACCTTCGAGGAGAACCAATACGCATCTTCAAATCCTGAAGTGAACCCCAACTATCTGTTGCCGCGCCAGGGCCTGTTCCGCCTCCAAAAGCTGATGGACGAGTACGTGGCCGGCGTTTCGGCCGGCTTCACCACCAACGAGGCCACTATGCTGCGCGGCTTGGAACTCCTGGGCATGTTCCGGGAAGACCTGGAGAAACTGGGAGCTCGCAACCGCCACGAGTTGCTGCGCTGCCACGAGCTCATCCACCGCGCCTGGGTCGGCGAGGCCCACCTGCGCCACATGCTGCACCGCAAGGAAACCCGATGGCCTGGCTTCTACTACCGCAGCGACTACCCCGAAATGGACGAGAGCAACTGGAAGGTGTTCGTCAACTCGCGCTACGACGCCGAAAAGGGCGAGTGGAGCGTATTTACTCGCGACTGCCCGCAGGTGTTTTAGGTATGACTGCTGAAGCGCCAATGCCCGACCCGGTAGATCAGCTGGAACAGGTCACCCGTCGCACGAAAGAAGTAGCCAGTGGTGTAACCCAGGCTCAGGCCACTGGCGCGACGCCATGCTCCGAGTGGAGCGTGCTGGATTTGTTCAACCACCTTATCGGCGGGCTGGAGTTCACGGCCGGCTGCATCACCGGCAACGTGCCCGACATTCGCCCCAACGAGGCCGAGAGCAGTTATCAGGGCGAAACGGACATCGCCGTTCTGATCCGGGCCTACCACGCCGCGGTTGATCGCGCGCTGGAACTTGCGGGCAACCCTGGGGCTCTGGAGCGGACGGCAATGACTCCCTTCGGCGAGATGCCGGTGGCGCGCATTATGACGGGCACAGTGATGGACCAACTCGTCCACTGCTGGGATCTGGCCCGGGCCACCGGGCAGGACACCAGCCTAGACAGCGGGATAGTCGAGTTCGCTTACGGGATGCTGGTGTCCGGCGGCTTTGCCGATATGGGGCGACAGGCCGGCTTCGTTGGCCCGGAGATTCGCGTACCCGACGAATCCAGCCTGCAAGATAAGATGATCGGCTACATGGGTCGGCAGCCCTAGCCGATAACGCCATGGCCTACGACGAATCGCTGGCCGCCCGGGTCAAGGAAATCCTTTCCGGACGCTCTGATATTGCCGAGCGCAAGATGTTCGGAGGCTTGGCGTTCATGCTCTCCGGCAATATGTGCTGCTGCGTGACCGACAAGGGTTTGATGGTACGAGTGGGGCCAGAGGGTTACGAGGAAGCGTTGGCCCTGCCCCACGCCGGCGTCATGGACATCACCGGCCGGCCTATGCGCGGCTGGGTGCTGGTGCAACCAGCAGGACTGGAGTCAGATGCCGGCTTGAACAAGTGGGTGGGACGGGGCGCAGATTTCGCCGCCACGCTGCCGGCAAAGTGACCGCGACTAATCTGGATCCTAAGGGGACGGAGCGTAAACATGCAAGCCATCGACATGCACATCCACGTACCCCGAGAACCGGGGCTGCCCGATATCGAGATTGAGGCGGAGCTGTTACGTTACTTCCGCGCGCCGCCGCCGCCCAAGGATCCGGCGGAAATGGCCGACAAGTTCCGCGAACTGGACCTGTTCGGGGTGATCTTTTCGGTGGACACCACCACCAACACCGGCGAAAAGCCGGACAGCAACGACTGGGTGGCCAGCATCGTCAACGCACATCCGGAGCAGTTCATGGGGTTCGCCTCGGTGGACCCGTGGCTGGGCAAGGCGGCGTGCTACGAGCTGGAACGGTCAGTCAAGGAGTTGGGGTTGAAAGGGTTGAAACTGCATCCCATCCACCAAGCCTTCTTTCCCAATGACACCAAGTTCTATCCGCTCTACGAAGTCGCTGACGGTCTGGGCATACCGGTGCTGTTCCACTCCGGGTTCGCCGGAGCCGGTTCCGGCACGCCGGGCGGCAGCGGCCTCAAGCTGAAGTACAGCCAACCCATACCGTGCTTCGACGACGTGGCCGCGGACTTCCCGAATATGACCATCATCATGGCCCACCCGGCCTGGCCGTGGATTGACGAGCAAATCGCGGTGGCTCTGCACAAATCAAACGTCTTTCTGGACCTGTCGGGCTGGATGCCCCGGTTCATACCGGAGACACTCATACGCGAAACCAACACCCGTCTGCAGGACAAGGTGATGTTCGGTTCCGACTACCCGTTCATTCAGCCGGACAATTGGCTGGCGGACTTCCAGAACCTGCAGATGCGGGACCACGTGATACCCAAGGTGCTGCTGGAAAACGCCCGGCGCGCGCTAAACATCACTGCATGATCGCGTTGTTGCAAGGCTCGGATGCGTACTGGAGCGGACTACACCGGGGCGAGGGATGTTGGCCTGGGTTAACGGGGGGCAATCCCGGCGGCGAGGCAGTACGTATGCAATATGGAAATCCAAGCCCGGAGGTGTCACCATGACTAAGTGGGTCGCCGCCATCGCCATTCTGCTTATCGTCGTCGCTCCATCGGTCCTGGTTACGCGAGGGGTCGGTGCTCAGGGAACCATCACGGTCATTGAACAAGGCGTTGAAAACCAGTTTCCCGACGGATTGCGGTTCTATCTGGAGGCACAGAGCGCCAGTCCGATAGAGGAGATCCGAGTCTACGTGCAGAAGCTAGGGCAATCCACGCGCAGCGTATATCGCACCGTGGAGTTCGAGCCGGGCGAGCGTATCTCGGGCGAGGCGCTGTTCCAGAGCAAGACGTCCAACGAGTTCATCCCCACCGGGACGCGGCTGTCGTACTACTTTGACATCCGCACCTCCGATGGCCAACGGCTGGAAACCGAACCGCAGGTACTGGTGTACCTGAACCGCGGGCTTGATTGGGATTCGGTCTCCGATGGGCTGATCAACGTCTACTACTACCATCACAGCAGCGAATCGGAAAATCGGGCGAACCAGGTGCTGGAGGTCGCAACCGGCACCTATGCTCACATGGGACCGATTTTGGGTGTGGAATTGACCCAACCCATGAACCTGGTGGTTTATTCGGACTACGCGGACATGCGCGTGGCGCTCCCGCCCAAGTCCCGAGTGGCCGCGCAACAACTGCGCACTCTGGGACAGGCATTCACCACTGAACGCACATTGCTGGTAGACGGTTCGAGCAACGTGTTTGTCGGGGACAACATCCTGAGCACCACCGCGCACGAATTTACGCACCTGCTGGTGGCCGACGCCGCGGGAACCGCCTACGGCCAGGTGCACACCTGGCTGAACGAGGGCCTGGCCGTATATTCGGAAGGCGACAACACGGAGTTCGGCCTCTACGTGAACACCGCCATCAGGAATGACGCGGTGCCCCCGCTGGCCAGCCTGCGCACCTACGCCGGCACACCTCAGGAAACGCTGCGCAACTACGGCCTGGGTCACTCTGTAGTGACATACTTGCTCGATACCTATGGCCAGGAGAAAATGACCCGGCTGTTTGCCGCCATCCGCACCAAGCACAACTTCGAAAAGTCGTTGGAAGAAGTCTACGGACTCACCATCGTAGAATTGGACAACGAATGGCGAGAATCGCTGGGCCTATCCCTGCGCGAATTGTCCACACCGGTGTTGCCGGCTTTTCAGTCAATACCGACCCGCCGCCCGACACCAACACCTGCGGTGTCGACCCAGCAAGCTTCTGCTCCCCAGGCCACTGCTCCGGCGACTGCGCCGCCGACGCCGACCTCCGAGCCGGCTCCCACCTACACGCCAATGCCGGCCCCTGCCACAGCCGTGCAATCTCAGCCGGCTGCGTCATCAGGCGGAGGCTGCGGCGCCCCGCCTCCTGAAACTGCGGGGCGGAGCCTGCCCACAGAGTTAGCATCCGCCGCGCTGCTGGCAGGGCCGTTGGGGCTGCTGGGGCTGGGAGCGATGCGGCGACGCCGGTGCGGGCGTGAAGAATGATTGGCGGAGTTGCCAAGGTACGGTAGGATTGGGGACCAACCATCCCCCTCTGTATAGCGGGATACCATGCTCCCTAAATCGCTGGCCAAACTGGCTTCACAGGTCCGCATCGACCCCGGCATAGTCAACGAAATCGTCAGTCATATGACCGGCGAAGGCGCGGTGGTTACCTTGGCGGTTGGGGGTGTCGCCGCGCTGGCGGTTCCGACCGTCTGGGAAATGATCCGGCGGCTCCGCAACGCCGACGGCCAAAGTCCTCGGCTGGACGTAAGCCAGGAACGCGACATGGTACGGAGCATCGCCCTGGAACTGGAAGACTCGCAAAACGCGGCCGTTGCCGACGCCTTGGACGAAGCCCTGGCCGACTTGATAGATGAGCCCAATTGGGACAGGCTCAAAAGCCGACTTGACGACGGGGTGGCCCGATGGTCGCGAAATCGCGACTCCGGGGCCGGCAACCCTCTGGCCAAGGAGGACGTTGCTCGCGTTCTGCTGTCGCTCATCCAGAAGGTGCGCGAGGCTGGATACCGCACTCAGTTTGCGGCGCATTACCGGCAGGCGGTATCAGTTGATCTCAGGCATCGGACGTCCATCAATAGTGTGTACGTCCGGCTTCTGGCCAGCGAGGCCGGTTCGGCATCCGAGCCACAGACGGATTCGATGAGTGAGGGCGAATACCTAGATTTTCGACGGTTGGACAGCGCCGGCATCGAGGATACCCTGCGGCAAGCGACCCGCAACCTGGTGATAGTCGGCGAACCGGGTTCGGGCAAAAGCACGATGCTGCGCCACCTGGCAACGAACTGCGCCGAATCGGAATCCGAGCAACCGCTGCTGCCGATCTTTCTGAACCTGCGGGATTACGCTGGAGGCAGGGAGGTTCTGATCGCTCAGAGTGCCGTCAACTTCACCGAGGATGTGCTGCAATTGAGGCTCCCCGAAGGCTTCTTTGAGTATGCCATGGCGGAAGAGCGCTGCCTGGTGTGCCTGGATGGGCTGGATGAAGTGCAGAGCGAGGACCGGCGGCGGGTTTCCGCAAGGGTGGAACAACTGGCGCGCAACCATCCCCGTTGCGTTTTTGTCGTCAGCTCGCGAGGAGCCGGGTATTACGACGCGCCGCTGGATGATGCGGTATTCCAGCGATACACCATCGAGCCAATGGACGACGAGGGAATCAGAGCCTTCCTGGACTGGCGGTTTGGGGCCGGCTCGGAAGCGGCTCAAGGCCTTTGGGACGCGGTGAACCGCGTTCCGGCCCTGAAGACACTGGTGTCCAATCCATTGCAATTGGCGATGCTCAATCTCGTCTATCGGGAAGACGCCCAGGATGAGTTGCCGCTGAAGCCTACCGGATTTTATCAATCCGTAGTCGAACGTCTGATTGCGGACGAAAGCGCCGGCGATGACTTCGCCGCAACGCATGGTACGTTGCATGCGTTCCGCGAAGACCTGCTCGCGGCAATTGCGCATCACATGCACCGTGAGCGGCTCGAAACCATCGGCGAGAATCAATTGCAAAGGGTCGTAGCCAGATTCCTCCACACTGAAGCGGAAATCAGGATGGGGCGACGCTTGGCGCGGAGAGAAGCCCTGGCATTTGTGGAAATGGCCGAGCAGCGCACCGGACTGCTGGTAGGGCAAAGGATGCGAAGGAGCACCCAATTCCGGTTCCTGCACGCCTCGTTCCGGGAGTACCTGGCGGCGCGGCACATTTACCTGAGCCACTACACGGATGGGCCGGAAGCCCTCTGGGAGGAGATAAAACCTCACCTCAGCGACGTCCACTGGGAAGAGGTGATCGTGTTCCTGCTCACCGGCTTCGAGGACGACGAGGAGGAATACTGTACCTATCTCACCGAGAACATCCTGGCAGCGGCCGCCAACGTCGATGAGGATGATACTGGCGATGAGTTCTACGATGATTTCGTGCAGTACGAAACCAGTATGTTGCCCGATTACTACCGGCGCCTGGCCACAGACGCGCTGGCGGGGCAGGCCCCGATGTCCCCAGAACTGCAGGACAAGGTCATATCCATGCTGCGGGACTGGACTGGGGCAGAGCGGTACGGCGCCCTGGAGTCATTGGCAAATATCAGGCACATCCCTGATAAGGTAGTCCCTGCGCTGACCGAAGTCGTCGGCGAAAAGGTTTTTGCCGATTCCCACCGGGTGCTGGCCTCTCGTGAAATCGCTCGGCAAGGCGCAATAGCGCAGGCAATCGAATTACTGACCGTACTGTCTGTAAGCCGGGAGACCGAAACCCAGGCCCGCGTGTTTGCCGCGCGCTACCTGAGCGTTCTCGGTGAGGTCAATACGGCAATCGGCGTACTGAGCGACATTGGGAACGATCCTTCGGAAGACACCTACGCGCGTGGTTTAGCCTTCGGAGTGCTGCGTGAACTGGGACAAGCGGAGGTGGCGCGCGAATGGCTGACTCGTATCGCCGAGGACCAGGCTGCTCGGGTTGACGACCGGCTGATGGCCTGGCGCGAACTGGCAAAGTTCGGCGATGGCGCAAGGGAAAAGTCGATAGCCCGGATCGTAGAAATAGCCGGAGAGCCGGATGTTCCGCCCCAATCTCGCATGATTGCTGCGCACGATTTGCACGCGTTGGGCAACAGAGACGAGGCGGTGCAGATCATGGCCACCCTCGCTCTCGACCCGGTTGCGAACCTAGAACTCGAGGACTGGTGGGCGCGCGGATGGTCCGAGCTTGTCCCTGCCACGTTGATCCACATCGCCAGGGACCGGTCTGCGGCGGACCGTGACCGCGAATGGGCCGTGGGCGCCTTCGAAGACACGCACGACATACGACCAGTGGCTCAGATTGCGGCCGATGCGTCGTTGGAGAATTTCATCCGGGTGGTGGCGGCAGGGATGCTTCGCGAGGGGAACCTGATAGAATCGGCTCGGGCGGCGACCGATGCGTTGAACGAAGTAGCACGAGACCATTATGCCCGACCACGTCACCGTTATGTGGCCGGTTCCACGCTTGCCGCACTGGGTGAGACGGAGACGGCCATCAACACGCTGGCTGCCGTGGCCGAGGACGCTGAGGCGGATGGATTTGTCCGCACAAATGCGGCCGATGAACTGGCCACCCTGGGCGATCCCGAAACGGCGCTGCGTGCATTGGAGTCAATCTCTCAGGATGAAAATGTCCACCCGATCGCTCGACTTCGAGCCAGTGACGCGCTGGTCAGTCACGGTGCGGTGGACGCCGCCATAACGGCACTGGCCGCCGTGTCCCGGGATCCTGCGGTTGAAGAATGGGATCGCGGCTCGGCGGTGACGCGGTTGGGCGCGGTGGGGGAACATGCAGCGGCGCAGGATGCCTTGGGGTCGATCGCGGGAGATCGGTCGATGCCGGAGTTGATCCGAACGCTGGCACACCATGCCCTGGAACAATCTATGCAACAGTAAGCGGCAACGGAGGCACTGAAAATGCGCGCAATCTGGTATGAGCAAAACGGAGACGCCTCGGTGCTGCAAGTAGGCGAGATGCCCGACCCAGAGCCGGGGCCCGGCGAGGTGCGGGTTCGGGTGGTCACGTCCGGGGTGAACCCGTCGGATTGGAAACGGCGGCAGGGCACGACCGCTCGGATCAGCCACCCGCGCATCATCCCCAACCAGGACGGCGGCGGCATTATCGACATGGTCGGCGATGGAGTGTCCGAAAGTCGCATCGGCGAACGGGTATGGCTCTACCAGTCGCAGTTCGGAAGAGCGTTTGGCACCGCGGCAGAGTACACCGTACAACCGTCGAACCGGGCTATTCGGTTACCCGATAACGTCGACTTCGCCCTTGCGGCGGGCCTGGGCGTTCCGGCCCTCACCGCCCACCGCTGTGTGTTCGCCGACGGGCCATTGTCCGGCAAGACCGTGCTGGTGCCGGGCGGCGCCGGAGCCGTGGGCAACATGGCGTTGCAGATGGCCCGACTGGGCGGCGCCGAGCGCATCATCAGCACGGTTAGCGGCGACGCCAAGGCGGAAATCGCCCGGCAGGCCGGAGCGCAGCACACCGTCAACTATCGAACCGACAATACCACTGCCCGGATCCTGGAGCTCACCGACGGCGAGGGCGTCGACCTGATCGTGGAAGTGGACTATTCCGGCAACTTCGCCGTGAGCCAGCGTATCATCAAGCGCGGTGGCAGCATCGCCATCTACGCCGCCGGTGACGGCCCGGCTCCCCCGTTTGAGTTTCCGGTGAGCAACGTCAACGTGCGACACGTGCTGGTGTACGACATGCCCGAAGACGCCAAGAGCGTGGGCGTTGCGGACACCAACCGCTGGCTGGCCTCCGGTGAATTGGTCGGAATGGACGGGCCGCACTTCCCACTGGAGGATACCGCCGGCGCCCACGAGGCGGTGCGGGCGGCCACCGTGGGCAAGGTTGTCATCGACGTCAGCGAGATTGTCTGAAGCAGGATTTCCAGGATGAGCAGATGTACAGGATTTTGCAATCCCGAAAATCTGAAAATCCGCTAAATCCTGTTTCAGACAACTACCTCCCCTCGAAACGTGCGGGCCGCTCCACCATGGCGCGCTCCAGCGCAACCTTGAGCCGCTCACTGAAAAAGCGGCTGGTGGATGAGATGATGCGGTGCTCCTGGCGGTCCTCCCGCTCGGTGGGCAGTGTCACGATGACGTGGTAGACCTTGAACTTGTTGGAGCGGATGCGGTTGCTCCACCAGGTGACCGCCACCGCCACCAGCACCACGAAGATACCCATGGTCAGCCAGGCGCCGGCAAAGCCGCCTACCGCCGCAACGGCAAACCCGATGATTCCGCCACCGCCCACGGTGCGCCACCAGCGTATGGGCGGCCGGTCCGATTCCTCCTCGACGATCTCCATGTCCACGGCGAGGATGTCCTCGATGCGGTATTCTTTGCCTTCGGGCTCGATGAACCGCTCGTAGGTCACGAGCACCCCGTGCTCTTTGAACAGGACCCGATCTTTCGAAACCGCCATGGCCCTTGCTCCCTGGAGACCGCCACAGACGCTACTGAGCCGTAGTGCCGCCGTCTATCACCAACTCCGATCCGGTCATGAACGACGATTCGTCCGATGCCAGGAAGACTATGCCGTAGGCGATGTCATCGGCGTTGCCAACCCGTCCCATGGGAATCTGCTCGTTGATCCAGGTGAAGTGCCGTTCGTTCTCGTAGCTGCGCGCCGTCAACGGAGTGCGACAGTAGCCGGGGTGAATGGAGTTAGCGCGGATATTGTCGCCGGCATACTGGATGGCCGTAGACTTGGTCAACAGACGAATCGCTCCCTTGCCGGCATGGTAAGCGGTAGATGTTGGGCTCCCCACCAAGCCGTAGATTGAGGAGATGTTGACTATGGAACCACCACCGGCCTTGAGCATTTCGGGGATGGCGTACTTGGTACCGAGGAAGGTGCCCTTCCCATGCACGTCGATCTGGCCGTCCCAGGCCTCCTCGGTGGTCTCCTCAACCGTATAGCGAGCGCCGGATCCGGCATTGTTCACCAGGACGTTCAGGGTCCCGTACGCGGACACGGTGACAGCTACGGCGTCGATCCAGTCCTGCTCCTGGGTCACGTCGAGCTTGACGAAAATGGCGTCACCGCCGGCGGCGCGGATCTGCTCGGCAGTGCGTTCGCCGCCCTCGGTGTTGATGTCGCCCAAGACGACCCTGGCCCCCTCGCGACAAAACATTCGGGCGGCCGCACCGCCGAAGCCCATGAGCTCGCCTTCGACCCCGCTGGCGGCTCCACTGATGAGCGCAACCTTGCCTTCCAATCGCATCGCGCAACCTCCTGCCTTCCACGTCTTGACTATAGGCCACCGGCATTATAGCAGGGGCAATTGCGGTTTCAGGCCCGGCGCCATGTGCACGGCAGGGACGCTTATGGGTCCGGTCGCCCCGCTGAGACTGCCGAGCGGTTATAATGCGCGCCGTATAGTATTGAATACTATTGCCGCTGCCGCGCCAGGAGGAACTCCCGTATGCCCGACTACTTCAACGAGATCGACGTCCTGCGCAACGGCGACTCCGCCGGCAACGGCATGACCCTGCGGCTGACCGATGGATACGGGCGCACCATTCACACCGTCGCCGTCCCGCAGGAGGGGCACTCCCATACCGGTCCGACGTGGTCGTACATCTTCGAGAACGAAGGGCTGACGCTCATCGATCCCGGCGCCGAAGCATCTTTCGACCTGCTGCGAACGGGGATGGCATTAGGCGGTCTCGAAGTGCGGGACATCGACCGGGTGATCATCACCCACGGGCATGCCGACCACGACGGCGGCGTGGCGCGGGTGATCGAACAGTCAGGCGCAGAGTTGTGGGCCCACGACATCTATCAGCCACTGCTGCCCTTTGATCCCCGCGACTTGCAGATGGCGACCAACTCGCCAATCAAAGAGGCGATGTGGTCCACCGCGCGGGCCAACGGGTTCACGCACTCGGATTCCGAAGAGCGGCAACGGTACATGGCTTCCCGCCGCACGCACCACGTGGGTCACCCCATCGCCCACGGCGAGCAGCAAGGCATACTGACCTACATGCACGCGCCGGGGCACTCGCCCGACGAGATCTGCGCGGTCATCGGCAACGGGACGGGCAGCGACATCGTTTTCACCGGGGATCACGTGCTGCCGGAGATCAGCCCGCATCCCACGATGAAGACCGATTACAGCGGCGAGGTGCGCCGCAACCTGCCCGTTCACTACCAGGATCCCGACGATTCCTACGGGCTTCTGACCTACCTGCGCTCGCTCCAGCGGGTGGCCGATCTGGGAACGGAGGTGGCCATCCTGCCGGCGCACCGGCTGTACAACAACCACAAGTTCAACTTCCAGACCGCGCAGCGGGCCGCGGATCTGATCCGGTTCCACGCGCGGCGACTGGGCCGCATACTCGTCACGGCCGGGCCGGAACCACAGCCATTGGAAGACGTGACGCGCCTGACCTTTGAGCGACGCAAGCTGGAAGGCGGCAATTTCTTCGCGGCGCTGACCGAAGTGGTCGCCCACGTAGAGCTCCTGGAAGACTCCGGCGATTTGGAAATTACCGACGAACTGCGGCTGCGGCGAACGGGACGGGAGAACTACCAGGAGCTGCTGCGGGCGCTGTAACGGAGCGATACCCATGCCTCAGATGTCACCTATGCAGCCATACGACGAGATGCGTGAGAGCATCGAAGATTACCGGCTTCAGTCCCGGGAGTTCCTGGAAAAGAGCCAGCACTACTTGGCCGATGACGATTTGCATCAAGCTTCGGAAAAAGGTTGGGGCGCCGCGGCCTGGATGACCAAAGCCGTTGCCGTCGCCCAAGGCTGGCAGTACGACAAGCACGAGCATTTCACCGAAGTTCTCTACCAAGTCAGCAAACTGACCGGAGATGATCGAGCAATACCACTTCGTCGTACCGCCAACGAGTTGCACGGCAACTTCTACCAGCGCAAGCGGTTCCTGCACGCTGATGTCATCGCCGCTTCTCTGGACGAGGTGGCGACGCTGCTGGATTTGCTGGAACCGCTGACCGAACGCTGAACTGCCAAACACGGAGAGGATCATCATGTCTTTGGAAGGAAAGGTTGCGCTGGTGACCGGCGCCGGGCGCGGCATGGGTCGGGCCACGGCTTTGGCTTTGGCCAACGATGGGGCCGACGTCGCCGTTACCGACATCCTGGCGGACGCGGTGGAAGAAACTTCGACCGACGTGCGCGCGACGGGCCGCAACAGCGTCGCCATCGCGGCGGACATCGGCGACGGCGGCGACATTGATCGGGTAATCGCAGATACCGTGAGCGCGCTGGGCCGGGTCGACATCCTGGTGAACAACGCCGGCGTGACCCGGTATCTGGACATCATGGACATCACCGAGGAGGACTGGGACCGCATCCACCGGGTGAACGCGCGCGGCGCATTCTTCGTGATGCAGCGCACCGCCCGGCAGATGATCGATCAGGGCGGCGGCGGGCGCATCGTCAACATCGCCTCCATCGCCGGCAAGGGGTACCGCGGCACCTCCAACGCCGCTTACGCCGCCAGCAAGGGCGCCGTCATCTCCATGACGTTGATCGCAGCGCACCAGCTCGCCCGCTACGACATCAACGTCAACGCCATCTGCCCCGGTTCAACCATCACCGCGATGTCGACCTCCACGATGGAGCAGCGAGCGGCGGAGATGGGAATGTCAGTGGACGAGTTGCAGTCCCAGCGGGCGTCGAACATCCCCATCGGGCGCGCCAACGAACCGGAAGACATCGCGGCCATGGCCGCGTTTCTGGCCAGCTCGGGCGCGCGGAACATCACCGGTCAGACCATCAACGTGGACGGCGGGCTGGTGATGCACTAGATCCCTCCCCTCGCCGTTTCGACGGTCAAGTTACCAGTGCTGCCTGACGGGTTTCAGCAGTCAGCAGGGCTTCCAGCTCAGCGGTGCGGCGAGTCATCGCCTCAAGATCGGCTTTGAATTGGTTCAGCGTTTCGGCGTGCTCCACGCGAGCTGCGCGAACCTTGCGCAATTCGCGATAAACGGCCCAGGCGGTCAGGACCGGCCCGATCACCAGGCCCACTATTGAGATAGCCCCAAGGGCGAAGCGCACCCCCGTGGAGGCGGCGATAGACCCGGTGGCTCCGCCGCCTGTAGCAGCAAACCCGGCAACGCGAGGCGCAAAGGCCAGAAAACGGCTGGTGATCGGACTCAATAGACGCAGGATGTTGCCAGAGGAAGTTTTCCAAACAGTTGAGGCCGCGAAGCTGGCCCCGTAGCGGCCCACGATGAAGGCCGATGACCCCCGGGGAGCCTGGTGCAACAGAGGTTGCTTGTCCCCGAAAGGCAGCCGCACCGGTATGCGGAAACGTCGCTTCCCGACGGCATCAGGTTCCGGTTGCGGCTGCAAAATTTGCGGCAACGGCGGCTCGGGCAAACCCAGATCGGCGCATAGCTGGCGCTGACGCTCGTGCTGGATTTGCATCGCTTCAATATGCCCCTGTCGGGCCAAGTCCAACTCCCGATGCAATCGGGTCAGTTGGCGATGGGCGCGTACCTTGACCACGGCCTGTATGACAGCGCAAATGCCGGCCATAACTATGGCCGCAATGATGGACGAGGTTAGAATCGTTACGATATTCGATCCCATGATCGTGTAGATTATTTGACCTCGGGAATGGAGCCCATGTTGTCACCGGCGACGGCCGGCGACACTTTACTTTACAGGCCGTAACTGCCGATGACGCGCCACTGCAGGTCGGTCGCCCACCGCCCTCCCGACCAGTCATCGCCGGCGGCGTTCGACTCGAAACGGGTCAGTGTCAATCGCCATGCGCGAGTGATCTGAGACACCTTGAGGTCATCGGTCACGGAGCGTGCGAACTCGACGGCGCTGTCAAAGACCGAGTCGGGCAGGTTCGCGTGGGAGAGCAGCGGCATCTGGGGCGGAAAGTCGGGGCCAAACACGCGCTGGGGACTCCTCACGCCGGGATTGCGCTCCAGCAGGTCCGCGACCATCGACTGCAGCCGATACAGCGATTCGTTGACTACCTCCGGAGAGAAATCGAGCCAGATATTGCCGTCGTCGTCAGTGTCGCGGGTTGTGGTGATGCCCCGGTTGAACAGCGGGAACCGAGGAGAGACGCGGCGGTAACGCTCAGCGAGTTGCTCCAGTTCCTGCGCTAACTGGCTTTCAGCGTTCGGGTCATCGGTGCCGGCCAAGGGGAAATAGTCGGACATCAGCATGTGCAGCATGTGCATCTCGGCGGCCCAGCAGGCAAACTGGCCGCAGATCAGCTGCCGCGCGCGATAGGCGCGAGCAGTGAACTCAGGGTCGGTGAGCAGGCTGACGCCGTAGCGAACTGACATGATGATGCCGGATCGTGCTGACGCTGGTGGGCGTTTACTTCGTTGCGCCCAGGGCTTTCTTGATGCCCCGGTACATGCGGCGCAACGGACGCCGTCGGGCGTGCAGGTTGTGGGCGATCAGCGGGGCGAGGGTGGGATTGGCCGCCACCAAGGGCGCGACCCACTTGCGCAACTCCGCCATGGTGGGGGGTTGCTCGTCCCAGGTCGGCACCAGGGATTCCAGGGGATGCCATTGTTTGCGGCCGGACAACCGGGTCATCACCGTGCCGCCGGCCTCCTGCACGGCCACGGCGCCACCCAGCATGTCCCACATGCGGGGCGCGCCGATGACCGCGAACTGCATCACCCCCAAGGCGGTCATGGCAAGCTCGTAGGCGATGCTGCCGGTGACGCGGAGCTGACCCAAGGGCTGTCCCTTCAGGCCTTTGCCGACCCGCGTGGAGGCGCCGAAAGAGCCGGGCAGGCCGATGAGACGATCTCCCCGGGGTTTCTCCGCCTGGTATACCGACACGGGCTTGCCGTCCGCGAAGGCCCCACCGCCAGCGTGGCAGTGAACCACCACGCCGGATGAGTTGGCGGAAGGCCAGGGGATATACACTGCGCCGGCGAGCGGACGGCCCCGATGCAATACACCGATCGACGAGGCGTAAACCGGCAAGCCATTCATGAAGTTGGTGGTCCCGTCCAGGGGGTCCAGCACCCACAGGAAATCGGCGGCGGAACGCTCCCCGTCGGTGCTGGCGTCGTCCTCTTCGCCCAGTATTCCGTGCTCTGGGAACCGCCGCGTGATCTGATCCACCAGGTAGGACTGGGTTTCCTTGTCGGCGGCAGTAACCGGATCCTGTCGGGCTTTGTCCTTGTATTCGACATTGAGCGCACGCCCGAAGTGGCCGGCCAGCAGGTCGCCCGCCCCGCGGGCGAATTCCACCGCGGCGGCTTCGATCTCTGCGCCGGTCGATTCCTGAACCTGAATTACTGCCATACCGCCGGCGATTGTACACCATCTGCGCACGGTGGCTGGCTGGGTGGATGCGGGGGAAACGAGGACCACACTTCGCCGTCGAGAGTGGGTTCGGCTGTTATAATCCCGTGCAGCATTCGAGGAGGCCGGGCAATGGATCTGGAACTGAACGGTAAGGTGGCGATAGTGGGCGGCGCCAGTCGCGGGTTGGGCCGCGCGTGCTCGGAGGTATTGGCGGAGGAGGGAGCGCGGGTGGCGATGTGCGCACGGACTCCATCAGTCCTGGAGCAGGCGGCCGATGAGATACGCGCCGCCACCGGGGCGGATATCTTCACCTACGCCGGCGATCTGGACAACGAGGAGACCATCGCCGAGTTGGTGGCACAGACGGCCGCTCACTTCGGGCAGATTGACATCATGGTCAACAATTCGGGTGGGCCGCCGCAAGCCTACGCCAAGGACTCCACTGAGGAACTCTGGCAAGTTTCCGCCAACCGCTCGCTGTTTTTCTTCGCCCGCATGACCCGTGAAGCTCTGCCGCACCTGCGGGCCCAGGGCGGTGGACGGATCATCAACATCCTGGCCAGCACCGTCTACACTCCCATCCCGAACCTGGCCCTTTCCGCCGCGACCCGCATGGGCGTCATCGGGTTTATGAAGAACCTGGCCGACGACCTCGGGCACGAAAACATCCTGATCAACAACGTGTGCCCCGGCAGCATCATGTCGGAACGCATGATGGAGAACGTGGAGGACCGGGCGCGCACCCAGGGCATCCCGCTGGAGGACGCGCTGGCTCAGAGGGCAGAGCAGACGGCCCTGAAGCGCATCGGCGAACCCCGGGAGCTGGCGTACCTGGTTGCATTCCTGGCCTCTTCCCGCTCCAGCTACATCACCGGCACCACTATGCTGGTTGACGGCGGACTGGTCCGGTCGGTCATGTAGGGCAATACGTGACGACTCGGAACACACCCACTCCGCCTCCGGAGCCGAAAACACCCGAAGAGTACGTGGACCGGGGCAACCGGTACAGCCGGAACGGGGTTTACGAACGCGCCATCGCAGATTACACCGCGGCAATCGAACTTGATGCCGCGTGCGCCGATGCGTGGTTCAACCGAGGCGTCTCGTGGTACGAAGTCGGGGAGTACCAGCAGTCGATCGACGACCTGACCGAGGCAATCCGGCTGGACCCGGACGACGATAACTACTACTCCCGGCGATCGCTGTCCTACCTGTTCAACGACCAGCCGGATGAAGCGCAGGCGGACATGGACACCAGCGAGGAGATCCGTCTGCGCTCCTGGCAATGAACTGATGTCCGAGCCATCGCCCACTCACGCAATCCGCGTGATACTATCGGGCGCACCCGTCGGACGCCTGCCGATTCGGTATCGTGCGGCGATCCGCGGGCGCCACTAAACAGAAGAGCAAAGGAGCGGTCAGATGCCGGAGATTGAGAACAAGCTGAAGGAACTGGGCTATGAGCTGCCCCCGCCCCGGCCGCCGGGAGCGGGCAACATCATCCCCTACGTGCGAACCGGCAACCTGGTGTTCCTGTCCGGAACCGGGCCGGGCCTGCCCGGAGGCGGCCTGCTGCACACCGGCAAGCTGGGCGGCGAGGTGACCGTCGAGCAGGGCTACGACTGCGCCCGGCAGACCATGCTGAACCTGCTCACCGTTCTGAAAGGCGCCATTGGCGACCTGGACAACGTGAGCCACATCGTCAAGCTGCTGGCCATGGTCAACTCCACGCCGGACTTTGGCGACACGCCCCGGGTGGCCAACGGCGCCTCGGACCTGCTGATCAGCCTCTACGGCGACCGGGGGCGGCACGCCCGTTCCGCCGTGGGCATGGCCACGCTGCCCGGCGGGATGCCCATCGAGATCGAAATGATCGTCGAGGTGAACGACTAGGGACTCACCTTACTCGGTTTGTCATCGCGAGGAGCGCAGCGACGCGGCGATCTCGTTAACGGAGCAGTGACTCCTTCGACGACGAGATTGCCGCGCTTCGCTCGCAATGACAGGTTCAAGCGAGTAAGTCCTATGACAAACCGTCCGGTCGGTGCCGCTAGCCACTGCGTTCGGCGAACTCGCTCTTGGCGGCCTCGACCAGCGTGGCGTCGCGCAGCAGGTCGCTGGCGGTGAGGCTCAGGGCCTTGGCGACGGACAGTGCGTTGGACAGGGCGAAGTCCGTGATCGCCGTAGCGCACATGTCCCGGGTATGCGAGGCCACCGGGGTTTCGCTGACGGCGTAGCGCAACTCGAAGGCGGGCATGGCCTGGCTGACGTTGCCGAAGTCAGTGGATGCTCCGCTGCCGGCGCGGCCCGCCACGGGTTCGTCCAATCTGATCCCCATGGCCTCAATGTTGGCGGCTACAGCCTGGGCCAGGACCACGTTGGGCTGCACGTTCTCGTAGAAGGGATAGAACTCCTCGACCTCCAGGCGCGCGCCGGTCATGGCCGCCGCTCCCTCGGCGATGGCGGCCACCTTGCCCACCACCTCGTTGCTTAAGTATTGCCCGTCCCGGGACCGCAGCATGAAGTTGGCGGCGGCGAACTCGGGCACCACGTTGGGCGCCAGGCCGCCGTCGGTGATCACGCCGTGCATCCGCACGTCGTCCCGCAGGTGCTGGCGCAGGGCGTCGATGCCGGTGAACAGGTGGATCACCGCGTTCAGCGCGTTGATGCCAGCCTCGGGCGCGGCGGCGGCGTGGGCGGCCCGACCGTGGAACATGTAACGGTAGCCCACCATGGCCAGGCTCCAACTCTCTCCCTTGGGAGCGGCCGCCGGTATCACGGTACGGTTGGAGAACGGGTGGGAGGAGAGCGTGGCGTCGATGCCGTCGAACACGCCGGCCTCCAGCAGGCGGATCTTGCCGCCGCCGCCCTCCTCGGCCGGCGTGCCGATGATCTCGATCCGGCCGGGCAGGTCCGCCGCGTTGGCCTGGAGGCCCAGCGCCGCGCCCATAGCGACCATGGCGATGAGGTTGTGCCCGCAGCCGTGGCCGATCTCGGGCAGCGCGTCGTATTCGGCAAGCACCGCAATTGTCGGTCCGGCACCGGCGCCGCCCGGGATGGTGGCCTTGAACGCGGTTTCGACTCCGCCGACGCCGCGCTCCACCTGGAGGTTGTGCTTCTCCAGGAACCCGGCCAGGGCGTTGGACGAATAGTATTCCTGGTAGTTCAGTTCCGGATGGGCATGGACGTCTTTCGAGAGGTCGAACAGCTCGTGTTTGGATCCTTCGATGGTCGAGTTGGAACTGGCGGCGAGCGCGTCCTTGGATACCTCTTCTCGGCTGGTCATGTTGGTGTCCCTCCTGGTCGCCGAGGCTGTGGCCTCGGTGACTTGGCCTGCGCGTGCGATGGAATGGATGATATCCTTGATTCCGCGCGAGGTGAATACGCTTGAACGATTGCCCCAACAACGACATACGCAATCTGGCCATCATCGCCCACGTCGACCACGGCAAGACCACCCTGGTCGACGCACTCCTGAAACAGGGCCAGGTTTTTCGTGCCCACCAGCAGGTCGGCGAACTGATCATGGACACCAACCCGCTGGAACGCGAGCGCGGCATCACCATCCTGGCCAAGAACGCCTCGGTTTCCTATCGCGGCGTCAGGATCAACATCATCGACACGCCGGGTCACGCGGACTTCAGCGGCGAGGTGGAGCGGGTCATGAACATGGCCGACGGCTGCCTGCTGCTGGTCGACGCCGTTGACGGCCCCATGCCCCAGACCACTTACGTGCTGCGCCAAGCATTGCAGCAGGACGTCAAGCCCCTGGTGGTCATCAACAAGATCGACCGCCCCGAGGCCCGCGTTGCCGAGGTGCTCAGTCTCGTCCAGGATCTGTTCCTGGAGCTGGCCACCGACGCGGAGCAGTTGGATTTTCCTGTCCTGTACACGTCCGCCAAACAGGGCTATGCCACGCTGGACCCGGACCGAACGGGTACGGATATGCAGCCGCTGTTTGACGCCATCCTGGATGCGGTGCCGCCCCCGGCCGGCGATCCCGACGCGCCTCTTCAGATGCTGGTAGCCGCTCTGGACTACGACAACTACCTGGGTCAGGTGGCCGTGGGCCGGGTCACCAACGGCACTCTGCGACTGCGGGAGAACGTCGCTTTGATCACGCGGGACGGGGAGTCAACCACGCACAATGTGGAGCGGGTCTTCGTGTTCCACGGCATGGAGCGTGTGGAGGTCGCCGAGGCTTACGCGGGCGACATCGTGGCGGTGACCGGACCGGAGGGCGTCGCCATCGGCGACACCATTGCCAGCGCGGAGGACCCGCACGCCTTGCCGAGCATTGATATCCAGGAACCCACGGTGCGCATGACCTTCGGCGTCAGCACTTCCCCCTTCGTGGGACGCGAGGGCGCGCGCTGCACCTCGCGAACCCTTTACGAGCGACTGATCCGCGAGCTGCGCACCAACGTCAGCCTGCGGGTTGAGACCACGCCCAGCCCGGACGTGTTCGTGGTGGCAGGTCGCGGCGAGCTGCACCTGTCCATCCTCGTAGAGACCATGCGCCGCGAACAGTTCGAGTTCCAGGTTTCCCGGCCGGTGCCCGTGATCAAAACCATCGACGGCAAGACCCACGAGCCCTGCGAGATCCTGAACATCAGCACGCGGGAGGATTACGTCGGCGTGCTGACCGAGTACCTTGCCGCGCACCTGGGGCAACTCCGCGACATGCGCTACGGCGACGATGGCTACGTGCACCTGGAGTACAAGATACCCACCCGCGGCCTGATCGGCTTCAACGCCTTCTTCCTCCGAACCACGCGCGGCGACGGCGTGAAGAACAGCAGCTTCGATTCCTACGAGCTGATGCAAGGCGATATCAAGGACCAGCGTGGCGGCGCGCTGGTGGCGTCCGAGGGCGGCGCGGCCGTTACCTACGGGCTGCTCAACGCCCAACGCCGGGGGGACACTTTCATCGATCCCGGCACGCCGGTCTATGAGGGCATGGTGGTGGGCAGCCGCCGCCAGGAAGGGGACATCGAGATCAACGTCTGCAAGGAAAAGAAGCTGACCAACATGCGCTCGTCAACGGCCGACGTCGCCGAGCGGCTGAACGCCACGATCCGGATGAGCCTGGAGGAGACCCTGGAGTTCATCTCCGACGACGAACTGGTGGAGGTCACGCCTCAGAGTTTGCGCATCCGGAAGATGGAGCTCTCCGCCCTGGACCGCAAGCGTCGGCGCCGGGACGGGGTTCGCGTTCGGGCGTAGCGCCCTGGTTTCCCGATCCTACCCGCGTTTCAGCCACCCACGAAACGGTCGCCAAAGGTCGAGGCCACGTAGGAGTCGCCCGCTGCCACCGACAGCCGACGCGCTGAGACCGCGCCGTGCGGAGTCAGCCGTCCGTAAAGGATAAGGACGCAGGTCTCACCGTCGCATTCAAAAGTGACGTCGGCTTGTCCTGCTGGATTCACGCCATCGTCCGCTTCGATTATCACAGCGTCGCCGTGGCTCAGGACCAAGTCGATCACGCGCCGCTCGGGGCGGCCGATGCTGAACCGATACCGCAGGGGGCGTCTTGCCAGCAACGGGTCGGGGCGGAAGGCCCGCCGAGCGGCCCGGTCCATGGTATCCAGCAGAGCCGTCACGCTGCCATCTGAAAGGTGAAAGTCGTCTTCCAACCGCGAGCGTATATCCCACCCGTGCATGGTCAGCTCGGCGATGCGCTGGGTCAGCAGAGTATCCATGAGCATGGGCCCGGCCGGCCAATAGACCAGGTTGCTCCACTGGTCAGGCTGTACCTTGCGGAAGAGGGTGACAGTCTCGCTGATGCGCTCCGTGAAATCTGCCAGCAACCCGTCGCCCAACCGCTGGCTGGCGTCAACGGCCCGCTGGTAGATGCTCCGGGCGAAGGCGTCTTCGTCGTGCTGTTCGGGAGAGGGCGACCCCTCCGGCGGCGAATGATCGCCGTCCAGACCCCGAAGCAGGCGGGTCGACAGGTCAACGCTGGTGAGGTGTCCGATCACGTCGGCGACGGTCCAGCCCTCGCAGGCGCTGTCGGCCGCCCAGGCGTCGTGGGGAAGGTGTCCGAGGAAATCGAGAAGCATCTTTGCTTCGTGTTCCAGCAGATCGATGCGGTTAGCCGGCGCGTTCATGCTGAGCTCCGTTAATTTCTGGCGCGATTGTTGTGAAGTGCAAGCCGCAGCGCCATACCGGCGCGCCGTCGACACATGCAAGCGTTGCTGACACTATACTGCCAATTGCCGCCGGAGGTCTCCAAACCCGTTTCCGCGTGTCGTGGGCAGTGGCATAGCAAGCGCCGCACGGCGGTGCGATATAATCCGCGACGCCGCCGCGCGTTTTGAAGCTAACAGATAGTAGGGTGATGTCATCCCCGGATTGACCCGGCAGCCTTCTGATCCGCCCAGCGTTGCCATGTCCCGAAGGAGAGCGCCAGATGAATGAGGCCATTGTATTTGCGGTCCTCGGGCTCTCCCTGGTGTTGTTCATAGTCGGCAAGTGGCGCTACGACATCGTCGCCGTGCTGGCTCTGCTCGTGCTGGCAATAGCGGGGATCGTGCCGGCTGAGGACGCCTACAAGGGGTTTGGGCACCCGGCGGTGATCACGGTGGCTGCGGTATTGGTCCTGAGCCGCGCTCTCTACAACTCCGGCGTGGTTGACGTGATCGCCGGTTGGTATTCGCGCATACCGGAGTTCCTGACCTTGAGGATCGCGGCGCTGTCCGGCATGACGGCGTTCCTCTCCGCATTTATGAACAACGTGGGTGCGGTGAGCCTGCTGCTGCCCGTGGCGATCCGCGTGGCCAACCGCAGCGAACATCCTCCCTCGCGCTTTCTCATGCCCCTGGCGTTCACGTCGCTGCTGGGAGGGATGATCACGCTGATCGGAACGCCGCCTAACGTGATCATTGCCAACTTTCGCGAAGAACAGCTCGGCGCGCCATTCCAGATGTTCGACTTCACGCTGGTTGGGCTCATGGTAACCGCGGCCGGCGTAGTCTTCATCGTGCTGATTGGCTGGCGCTTGATTCCGGCTCGGCATACACCTCCCTCTCTGGGCGACACGGTCGACATCGAGAGCTACATGACCGAAGTGCGCGTGCCGGAGGACTCGAGGTTCGTGGGGCGGCGCCTCCGGGACGTCGAAGAGTCTGCGGATGATGACGTCGCCATAGCCGGCCTGCTTCACCACGGTATCGTGTACGGCGCACCGTCCAGCTACCAGACAATCGACGCCAACGACATTTTGATCATCGAGGCCGACCCGGAAGACCTGGCCGCTTTCGTGGAAAACACGGGATTCGAACTGGAGGGTTCCACCGACGCTCAATCCGAGATCAGCCAGACGCTGGATGCCGAGAATGTTGCCATAGTGGAGGCCATCGTGACCCCGGGCAGCCTGGCGCAAGACCGGAGCGCCCGGGAACTTCGCCTGCACTCGGAATTCGGCGTGAACCTCCTGGGAGTGTCCCGGCGTGGGCAGCGACTCGTTCGTCGGCTCGGCCATATCAACTTCCGCCTGGGCGACGTCCTGCTGCTCCAGGGTCAGGAGGAAGTCGTGCAGACCGCGCTGCCCCGGCTCGGGCTGCTGCCCCTGGCCGAGCGCGAGCTGCGGATCGGACAACGGCGGCGCCTCCTGTTTCCATTGGCCGTGTTCGCGACCGCGCTGCTGCTTACCTCCTTCGGCCTTCTGTCGGTCCAGGTGTCATTCGTAGCCGCGGTGGTCGTTCTCGTGGTGACGCGGATCGTCTCGCTTGAGGAAGCCTACGAGGCCATCGACTGGCCGGTGATCATCCTCCTGGGCGCCATGATTCCGGTGGGCGAAGCGCTGGAAACGACAGGTGGCGCGGCGCGCATCGCGGCAACCTTCGGGGATCTGGGCGCGGCTCTTCCTCCCTGGGCCATGCTGGGAATCGTGCTGGTGACGACGATGCTGCTGTCGGCCGTGATCAACAACGCCGCCGCCGTGATCCTCATGGCGCCCATCGGCATCAACGTAGCCGAAAACATCGGCGCGTCCCTGGACCCGTTCCTGATGGCGGTTGCCATCGGCGGGTCGTCGGCTTTCCTGTCCCCCATCGGGCACCAGTCCAACACCATTGTGATGGGGCCGGGCGGTTACCGATTCGTGGACTACTTGAGGATGGGCCTGCCACTGGAGGTGGTGATCGTCGTGGTGTGCGTCCCCGCTATCATGTGGGTGTGGCCATTGGGCATCTAACGCGAGGGCGCCGGAGAATTGTCTGAAGCAGGATTTTCAGGATTTTCGGGATTGAGGGCACTTTGCCTGCGGACGGCACTAATCCTGATAATCCTTAAAATCTCGAAAATCCTGCTTCTGACATTTCCCCGTAAAACCTACAGGAGACTGCGCCCGCATATAATGGGGTATGGTTCAGCTATCCAGCCCCAGGCGACGCCGCGTGAAGAAAGTATGGAAGTAATCGGTTCCAACATCCGCACCTCCGACCGGGACTTTCTGGACAACCAGGCCCGCATGGAAGCCCTGGTCCACGACCTGAAAGAGCGGTTGACCCACGTGCGCGCCGGCGGCGGACAGCGAGCGGTGGATCTCCACCGCAGTCGTGGCAAGATGCTGGCCCGGGAGCGGATCGATGGCCTGGTGGACGCCAACACGCCGTTCCTGGAGCTCAGCCCGCTGGCGGCCTGGGAAATGTACGACGGCGAGGAGGCGTCGGCCGGCATCGTGACCGGCGTGGGTGTGGTGCAGGGCAAAGAGGTGGTGATCCTCGCCAACGACGCCACGGTCAAGGGCGGCACCTACTACCCGATAACCGTCAAAAAGCACCTGCGTGCCCAGGAGATTGCCCTGGAGAACCACCTGCCCTGCATCTACCTGGTGGATTCCGGCGGCGCGTTCCTGCCGTTGCAGGCCGAGGTGTTCCCAGATCGCGACCATTTCGGGCGGATCTTCTACAACCAGGCCCAGATGTCGGCCCTGGGCATCCCCCAAGTGGCGGTGGTCATGGGTTCGTGCACCGCCGGCGGGGCGTACATTCCGGCCATGAGCGACGAGGTGGTAATGGTGCGGCAACAGGGCACCATCTTTCTCGGCGGGCCGCCGCTGGTGCGGGCCGCTACAGGCGAGGAGGTGGATCCGGAAACCCTCGGCGGAACCGAGGTGCACACCCGCGTGTCCGGCGTTGCCGACCACCAAGCGGCCGATGACGAGGACGCGCTCGCCATTACCCGGGATATCGTCGAAAACTTCGTGCGCCGTCGGGATCCGCCTTTCGAGGTCGCCGCGCCCGAGCCTCCGGCGCACGACCCTGCCGAGCTCTACGGGATCGTGTCGCCGGACAACCGGCGCCAATACGATGTCCGCGAGGTGATCGCGCGTGTCGTGGACGGCAGCCGGTTCCACGAGTTCAAGGCCGGGTACGGGGAGACGCTGGTGTGTGGATTTGCGCGCGTCTGGGGCTACCCGGTGGGTGTGGTGGCCAACAACGGAGTTCTCTTCTCAGAGAGCGCGCTCAAGGGAACCCACTTCATCGAGCTGTGCAGCCAGCGGGGAATCCCCCTGCTGTTCCTGCAGAACATCACCGGGTTCATGGTGGGCAGCCAGTACGAGGCCGGCGGCATCGCCAAGGACGGCGCCAAGATGGTCATGGCGGTCTCCAACGCCTCGGTGCCCAAGTTCACCGTGATTATCGGCAGCTCTTTCGGGGCGGGCAACTACGGCATGTGCGGCCGCGCTTACCAGCCCCGCTTCCTGTGGACGTGGCCCAACTCCCGCATCTCGGTCATGGGCGGTCAGCAGGCGGCCGAGGTCCTGGCGACCATCCGGCTACAGCAGTTGGAACGGCAGGGCCGCACCCTGGAGCAGGAGGAGCGCGACGAGCTGCAACGCCCCATCCTGCAAAAGTACGAAGAAGAGGGCGATCCCTACTACAGCACAGCTCGCTTGTGGGACGATGGCATCATCGACCCGGTGGACACGCGCGACGTGGTGGGTTTGGGGATTGCCGCTTCCATCAATGCCCCCTTCCCGGAGCAGAAGCGCGGCGTGTTTCGCATGTAAAGCCGAGCCCCGACCCGGCGCTGCTATAATTCTGCCGCCAGCCCAACTCTGCGCCAACCGCCAGGTGCGACATGACCATACCCGACACTTTTGCCAGGACGCCCCATGTCCAAAGTTCCTTCGTGTTCCCCGACCCGCCGGAAGACCATGATGACAAGATGACCAACTATGACCAGATGGCCGAAACCGGCAACGCTCGTTATCTGGCCATCCACCTGGGCAACCCGGAGTCCACCCTGGTGGTCAGCGAGCGTTACCTGGCCCTGGTGCCCACTCGGGACATGACCGGGCTGACCTACCCCGACCTCCTGGTGGCCTTTGACGTGAAACCGGAGGACTACCGCCAGCACAACGCCTACGTCATCTCGGAGCAGGGAAAGCCGCCGGATTTCGTGCTGGAAGTGGCGTCCCCTTCCAGCGGCCGGCGGGACGTGGCGGAGAAGCGGGAGATCTACGCGGGTTTGCTCATCCCGGAGTACTGGCGGTTTGACGAAACGGGGCGGTATCACGGAGCGCGGCTGGCCGGGGATCGTTTGGTGAACGGGGAGTACGTGCCGATAGACATAGACGAGCGGGACGGCGGGAGTTTGCAGGGATACAGCGCGGTTTTGAACCTGAACTTGCGTTGGGCGCTGTCGGGTCGTACACCGTACCGGTATGGGCTGGCGTGTGGCCTGCCGCGCGGGCGTTTGGATTGGCACGGGCCAGCACATCACCACTCTTGAAGATGAACGGGAAGCCCGCCTCGCCGCCGAAGCCCGCGCCGCCGCTGCTGAAGCCCGCGTCCGCGAATTGGAAGAACGGCTCCGCCGGCAGAATCTCTGACGTGCGTCGGCTCTCGTCGGACGCTCTCTGATGTTCTCCAAAGTGCTGGTGGCCAATCGGGGCGAAATCGCGGTCAGGATTAACCAGACCCTCCGCGCCATGGAGATTGCCCCCGTGGCGGTGTATTCCGACCCTGACGCCGGCGCACCCCACGTGCTGACTGCGGAACGGACGGTGTCACTGCCCGGGAACACGGCGGAAGAAACCTACCTGGACATCGACAAAATAGTTCAGGCCGCCCGAGACTGCGGCGCCGATGCCGTACACCCGGGCTACGGCTTCCTGTCGGAAAATCCGGCGTTCGCCCGCGCGTGCAGCGAAGCCGGGATCACGTTCATCGGTCCGACGCCGGAGAGCATGGGGCTTCTTGGCGACAAGCTCCGCTCCAAGGAGATTGCCCAGCGCGCCGGCGTGCCGGTGGTGCCGGGATCTCCCGAATGCCTGCCGGGCGACCCTGCCGTCGCTGAGTTTTCGGACCGCTGGGGGTTCCCCCTGCTGGTTAAAGCTGCGGCCGGCGGCGGCGGTCGCGGGATGCGGGTCGTCGACCGACCGGAACGATTGGACGCCGATATGGAACTCGCCAGCCGGGAGGCCCAGACCGCCTTTGGCGACGGCCGCGTGTTCTTGGAGCGTTACGTCGCCAACCCGCGGCACGTGGAGATCCAGGTGCTGGCCGACGGAACCGGCCACACCATCCACCTGGGCGAGCGTGAATGCAGCATCCAGCGTCGCCACCAAAAGATAATCGAGGAGACCCCGTCGTCGGCCCTGACGCCGGAACTGCGCCGGCGCATGGGCGAGGCCGCCGTGGCCGTTGCTCGGGAGGCCGGATACGTCAACGCCGGCACCGTTGAGTTCCTGCTGGACCCACGCAGCAGCGAGTTCTACTTCCTGGAAATGAACGCCCGACTCCAGGTGGAGCATCCAATCACCGAGGCCCTGCTCGGTCTGGACATGGTGGAATGGCAGGTACGCATCGCCGGAGGGGATTCCTTGACCCTCGAACAGGAAGACATCCAGCCCCGGGGCCACGCCATCGAGTGCCGCATCTACGCGGAAGACCCCTACCACGACTTTGTGCCTTCCACCGGACCGCTGCTGCGTTGGCGTCCTCCCAGCGGCCTGGGTCTGCGGCTGGACAGCGGAGTGGCAGAGGGCCATGAGGTGTCAATCTACTACGACCCCATGCTCGCGAAACTGATCGCCTGGGCGCCGGACCGAGACCTCAGCCTGCGCCGTATGGATGTGGCCCTGTCCCAGTTCCTGGTCCTGGGCGTGATCACCAACATTCCGCTGTTGCGGGCGGTGATCGGACACGCTCAGTTTCAACGGGGCGAATACGATACCGGCTTTCTGGAATGGAACCCGGCAGTAACCAGGCCAGCCCTAACCGACGCATCGCGCTTGGCAGCTCGTGCGTTGGCAGCGTGGGCGTCCCAACAACCGGTGGGGACAGCATCGCCGGCAGCCTCGGCCGACAGACGGGTCAGCGCGAACCCCTGGCAAACCGCCGGCGAGCGGAGGCTGCCGTGACCACGAGCCAAGGGCAGATGCGCGAGACGTACCCGCTGGCGGGCGAAGTCTTTCACTACCGTGCAGAGGAGCACGATGGCCGGTTCGCCTTCAGTCTAGAGGGCACTGAACCGGCGGTTTTGGATGCCTCCACCACGCTGGCCATCGAGTCGCGTCAGGCCGGAGAAGGATTGTGCCGCACCCAGTCGGGCCGGTCCCTCCCGTTCGCCTGGGCCTGGGTCGGGCCTGAGCTGCACCTGTGGCTGGACGGCGCTCTCTTCGTGTTCCAGCGCGAGGAAACCCGGCGGCGCGGCGCTAGCAGTTCAACCAACGCCACTGGGGACATCGTGGCTCCCATGCCGGGCGCGGTGCTGGAGGTGCTGGTCGCCCAGGGGGACCGGGTGGAGCGCAACCAGACGGTGGCGCTGATGGAGTCGATGAAAATGGAACTGGTTATCACAGCACCCCGGGCCGGCGTCGTCAGGCGGGTGTCCGTGGAGCCGGGCCAACAGGTGGACCGGGGTATGCGCCTGATGGAGTTGGGTCCTGAAGGCGACACGAGCGACAACGGCTGACGGCATCGCGCCTCCTGCCATACCGTCGACGCTCGGCGGTGGCAGTGTTAGGATGCTCGCGACCGCGGCGTTCCCAAAGGCAGGACACGCCAGCTAAACCGGAGGAGCCCCCATGCCAGGCCAGGGTTTGGACTATTCCGCGCTATTCAACCGCGAACTGCCGCCTCCTGCGGCCCCGTGGGGAGGCCACCCCCGCTACAACTTCGTCGGCGGTCACAGCGACCCCGACATGGTGCCGACGGAAGGGTTCATCGAATCGGCGGAGAGGGTGTTCCGCGGCGACCCGCGCAACATCTCCATGTACAACTTCTCCGGCGGCCCGCAGGGCATCCTTCCCTTGCGTGAGTTCCTGGTCGACAAGCTGGGCCAGCATCGCGGCATCAACACTACCATCGACGACGTGCTGATCACGTCCGGCTCCGGACAGGGAATCGAGCTCATCAACGAGATCCTGCTGGAGGAGGGCGACACCGCCATCGTCGAAGCGTTCAGCTTCTCCGGCGCCCTGGGCAATCTGCGACGCCGGAAGGTCAACATCGTCGGCATCGACGTGGACCAGGACGGGATGCGGATGGACCACCTGGCCCAGGCCCTGGAAGACCTGCGTGACCGTGGCGTGCGCCCTAAGTACATATACACGATCCCGACGTTGCAGAACCCCACCGGCACCGTTTTGTCCATGGAACGCCGGTTCCGGATGCTGGAATTAAGCGAAGAATACGGCGTGCCCATTTTCGAGGACGAGTGCTACGCCGACCTCATTTTCGAGGGCGAATACGAGAACGCGATCCGGTCCCTGGACGATTCCAACCGCGTGCTCCACATTGGCTCTTTCTCGAAGACTTTGGGCCCCGGCACGCGCCTTGGCTACGTCGTAGCCTCGTGGGACGTGATGAGCCGGTTGTTGTCCCGGAAGAACGACGCCGGCACCGGCGTCATGGACCAGATGATCGTGGGCGACTACTTCACCCACCATTACGAGGATCACATACTGGAGATGCGGTCGGCGTTGCAGCGAAAATGCGACGTTCTGAGCAGCGCGCTGCGCGAGTCCTTCGGCCCCAGCGTTGAGTTTGACGTGCCCCGGGGCGGCATGTACCTGTGGGTCAAGCTGCCCGACGGCGTCGATTCCCGCGATCTGGAAGGGCCGGCGCTGAGGGAAGGCATCGCGTTCAACCCCGGGCCGGACTGGTCAGCCGACCCTGACGCGGCGGCCGGCTACATCCGGCTCTGCTTCGCTCTGCCGTCTGAAGGCGATATCCGGGAAGGCGTGGAGAAGCTGGCGGGTGTGTTCCGGCGTGAAGGCGCTCTGCCGTGATTGTGCGGTAGCCGGATCTCCACGGAACTAACTACGCGCCGCCATCGACGGTACGCACAAACTCAAGGGTTCTGGCCGCCAACTTGTCAGGAATTTCTACCTTCATGTTATGACCCACGCCGTCGAAGAGTTCGAGCCTTGCGTTCGGCATCTGTTCGGCCATCAAATGCTGGATCTCCACTGGCGTGATGTCGTCGTGGGATGCGCCCAGGATGAGCGTCGGCACGCCGATATCCGGGAGTAGGGGCGTCAGGTCTGCCGCCAGCAGGCAGCCCTGGAGCGCGAGCACTTCGGGCGCGGCGGTCTTGGCCCCTTCATCCGCGTACCACTGGACCACCTCATCGGGCGTGTCCGGGCCAAATCGCTTGTCGGTGTCGGCCAGCAGCCAGGCCCGCGTTCCCTGCTGCTCCAGTATCCCCCGCCAGGGCGCGGCGTCCATGTTGGCGCCCATCTGGGCCAGCTTGGGCGTGGACGCCACCAGCGTCAGGCTGAGCAGGCGGTCGGGATGATCGTGGGCGAACCGGAGGCTAACAATGCCACCCGCCGACGCTCCGACCAAGTGCGTCCGGTTGATCTCCAGCGCGTCCATGACCCGAGCGATGTCGCCGGCCAGATCAGCCAGTTCGAACGGGTCGCCCAGGCTTTTGCGCGTGCCGGCATGACCGCGCATGTCGAAACGCACCACCTGGCGATGCCGCGCCAGCGTGGGCACCCACGGTCGCCAGCGGTGCAGGTTCCCGCCGGCGGCGTGGTGAAGCAAGATCGGCGCATCCTCACGCCAGGGGTCCGAAAAATCGTCCACGTGATAATGAAACTGGTCTCCGTTCAGGTCCAGGATCGGCATTGTTCCTCCGCGTAATCGTAGAAGCATTCGCGCTAGATACAAGCATATCCTACGCAAGAATTATGGCGGAGTCCGCCGCCGTCGCCGCGAGCGTGTAGAATGCGACAAGAGGCATCCGCGCGGAGGGAAGCGGCTATGACACTATCTCTGATACGAGGCAAGCACGTCGTCTGCAAGGTCACCGGCCCCAACTCGGCGGAGGTGGTCGATGACGGGGCGGTGCTCCAGCGCGACGGTGTAATCGAGGCGGTGGGCGATTATCGTGAGCTCAGCCGCCAGCATCCCGACGCCGAGGTGATCGGATCCGGCAACCACATCGTGATGCCGGGGCTGGTCAACGATCATTTTCACGTGGGGCTGACGCCCTTCCAGATGGGCGCGCCGGACCTGCCGCTGGAAATGTGGAGCCTGCACCGCATCGGCGTTCGAGCCATTGACCCCTACCTGGATCAGCTTTACGGCGCGGTCCAGATGATTGAGACCGGCACCACCACGGTGCAGGCGATCCACTCGACCCCTCGGGGAACCGGGCCGGTGAGCATGGAAATCGCGGACAAGGTTGTGGGCGCATACCAAGCCAGCGGGATGCGGGTCTCCTACGCTCCGTCGGTTGCGGATCAGAACTCGATGGTCGCAGGGCTTGGCGGCGGTGAAGCCGATTTCGCCGCTCAAATGCCCCCCGATCTGGCCGAACGGTATCAATCTTTCATGGCCCCCGGCTATCGGCCGGTCGATGAAATCATGCCCGTTCTGGAAGAGATCTGCCGGAAATACGGCGACAACCGGCACGAGCGGGTGCAGGTCACGATGGCCCCCAGCAACGTGCATCGCTGCTCCGACGAACTGCTCACGGCGATCAAGGGCCTGGCGGGACGCCACAGCACCGGCATTCATATCCACCTCCAGGAGACGGTGTACCAGAAGCTGTACGGCCACACCGCCTACGGCAAGACGCCCCTGCAACACCTTCACGAAATAGGTTTCCTGGGGCCGGAAGTCGTCTGCGGCCACAGCGTCTGGGCCACCGAGGAAGACCTCAGCATCATGGCGGCCACCGGCACCAACATCTGTCACAACGCCAGCTCGAATCTAAGGTTGCAGAGCGGAATCACTCCCATGGGCCGGATCCTGGCAGCCGGCATCAAGGTAGCCATCGGCAGCGACGAGGCCGGCCTGAACGACGACAAGGACCTGTTCCAGGAGATGCGTCTGGTGCTCAAGCTGCACCGGGTGCCCGGCATCGATTTGGAGCCGCCCACGTCCCACCAGGTCCTGGAGATGGCGACCGCCAACGGAGCCTACGCCAGCTGGTTCGGCGACCGCATCGGCACGCTGGAGCCGGGGAAGCGGGCGGACATGACGCTGGTGGACATGCGGAACATCCAAGAGCCTTTCCTGGACCCCCGCGTGTCGGTGGTGGACGCGCTGGTGCACCGGGCCCGGGGCATCGACGTAGACACCGTTCTCGTGGACGGTGAGGTGATACTGCGCGACGGACAACTGACCCGGGTGGACAAGGAGGACCTGTTCCGAGAGATCAAAGCCGCCCTGGATCGCCCGCTGTCACCCCAAGAAGAGGAACGACGGGAACTGGCTTCGCTGGTAGAGCCCCATCTGCGACGTTTCTACAGCGGCACGATGCCTCAGGACGCCCAGCCGTTTGCTGCGTACAACGCGCGCACCTGACAGCGCCCGCCGGTGGGTGTGAATAACTGCGCCACTCTGCTTTCGCGAGTGCTAATATCATCACAACAACCGGCAACCCAATCTGGAAACTCCTGAACACACCACCGGCCGTCGGCCCAGCGGAGGCATCTTGGCTATCACAGAACTGGAAATCACCAAGCGGAGCAGTTTCGCGTCCGGCCAGACCTTCGGCGACGTGGGCGCATACGAGCTCCTGGAAGGCACCGCGCATTACGCGGTGGACCCGTCGCACCCGCGGAACCAGGGGATCACGGACCTGGACCTGGCGCCCCGCAACGCCGCCGGCCTGGTGGAGTTCTCGGCGGATTTCGCCATGCTCCAGCCGGTGAACGTTGAACGGGGCAACCGCCGCATCCTGTTCGACGTGGTGAACCGCGGCCGGAAAACCGCGTTGAGCCTGAACAGCGTTCCCACGGCCAATGACCCCACGTCTCCCCTGGAGGCCGGCAACGGCTACCTGATGCGCCGGGGCTACACCGTGGTCTGGGGCGGCTGGCAGGCCGACGTCCCGCCCACGCCCGGGCTCATCGGAATGCACGCGCCGGAAGCCGTCGGCCCCCAGGGCCCGCTGACCGGCAGGATCATGTGCCAGTTCCAGTGCAACGAACCGACGAACGTGTTCCTGCTGGCGGACCGGCAGCACCTGCCCAATCCCGCCGCCGACCCCGAGGAGGCAGAGGCCACACTGACGGTGCGCGACCTGCCCAACAGCCCGGCCACGGCCGTTGACCGTGACCAGTGGTCCTTCGTCCGGGTCGAAGACGCCGACCTGGAGCCGCAGCACAGCCACGTCTACCTGCCCTCCGGGTTCGAGCCAGGGAAGATCTACCAACTGGTGTACACCACCACTGGCAGCCGGATCGTGGGGCTGGGGTTCGCCGCCATGCGGGACGTGATTTCCTTCCTGAAACACGCTCCGGCATCGGCGGGGAATCCCTGCGCCGACGCCATCGACTACGCCTACGCCATGGGCCGCTCTCAGAGCGGACGCTTCCTGCGCCAGTACATCCACGTTGGCATCAACGAGGACGAGGAGGACCGGCCGGCGCTGGACGGGATCATCCCACACGTGGCGGGAGCCATGCGCGGCGAGTTCAACCTGCGCTTCGGGCAGCCCTCCAAGGACGTCTGTTACATCATCCCGGAGATGTTCCCCTTCACCGATACCCAGCAGACGGATCCGGTGACTGGCGCTCAGGGCTCCCTGCTGGAATCCCTGGAGCGGCGGGGCGGTGTGCCCAAGATTATGTTTACCAACACGTCAGCCGAGTACTGGCGGGGTGACGCGGCCCTGATCCACACCGACTTGGAAACCCTGACCGATGCTGCGGAGTCGGCATCGGTGCGCCGGTATCACTTCGCCGGCTGCCAGCACGGTTCGGGTGACTTCCCGCCCATCGAGATCCGGGCCAACGACGGCATCAAGGGACAGCTGCCCTTCAACAGCGTCGACTACGCGCCCCTGCTGCGCGCCGCGCTGGACAACCTGGACCGCTGGGTGACCACGGGCGAGGAGCCTCCCGCCAGCCGCCATCCCAGCCTGAACGACAGCACGGCGGTGGAGTCGCACACGTTGCTGGAGCGGTTTGCCCAAATCCCCGGCGTGGCGGTGCCAAAGGAAACCACCCGGGCGATCCGGCTGGATTACGGCCCGGAGTCGCACTTGGGGCGCACCATCAAGCTGCCGGCCGACGAGGGCGAGGAGTTCCCGGCGCTGGTTGCCGACATCGACGAGTCTTTCAACGAACGGCGGGGCATCTGCCTGCCCGACCTCACGGTGCCGGTAGCCACGTATACCGGCTGGAACCTGCGGGACGAGAGCATCGGCAACCCCGGTCTCTTCATCGGCATCACCGGCGGCCTGGCCGGCTGGACGCTGCCCCTGCCGGCCACGCGCGCCGAGCGGGAGGCTTCCGGCGACCCACGATCGTCAATCGAGGAACGCTACGCCGACCGCTCGGACTACCTGGAGCAGGTAACCCGCGCGGCGATAGACCTGGTGGATGAGGGTTACCTGCTGGAGGAGGACGTGGGCGAGGTGGTGGACCTGGCGGGGCGGAAGTACGACTACTGGTCAGCCGATGCCCAAAGGTGCTGAATTCAGCACCAGTCTCGATGTTTGTCGCAATCTGAAAGAGGGGGGACGCCATGCCGTTGCAGTTAGACCACACCATCGTGCCCGCCTACGACAAGGTGAAATCCGCGGAGTTCATCGCCCGCATCTTCGGGCTGAGTTACGACGGCCCCTGGGGTCACTTCGCGCCGGTCAAGGTCAATGACATCCTGACGCTGGACTTCGACGACTCCGACAACCCCCGCTCCAATCACTACGCTTTCCTGGCCTCGGACGAGGAGTTCGACGCGATCCTGCAACGCATCAAGGACGAAGGTGTCGTCTTCGGCAGCGGGCCGCGTTCGCGGACGGACGGCCAGATCAACCACCTGCACCAGGGGCGCGGGTTCTACTTCGAGTGCGAAAACGGCCATGTCTGGGAGGTCATCACACACACGTACATCACCGATTGACCCGCGCGCAACTACGGTTTCCGGCGGTGGTTTGTGGCAACCCTTGCCCGATGTTAAACTGATACGGCTACGGGCACCCAAAAATTTGCGCCTGGAACAGCATTCGGAGGAAAGAATGGCCACCCATACTGAATCTGCAGTCAACGACCTGCAAAGGACTGCACTGGAAAACCTCTGGGTATATCTGAGGGAACCCAGCGACATGGCCGAGAAGGGTGAGCCCCAGATTTTCGTCGAAGGCAAGGGCTGCCAGGTCACCGACGCCCTGGGCAACACCTACATCGACGCCATGTCCGGTCTCTGGCTGAAGAACGTCGGGTATGGCCAGAAGGAGATCGCCGACGCTGCCTACGAGCAAATGCTCAAGATCACCTATATGCCCATGGGCACCACCACTGAACCCACGGTCATGCTGTCGGACAAGATCGCGTCAATGATGCCCGGCGACCTCTCCCGCTGCTTCTTCACCAGCGGCGGCTCCGAGTCGGTGGAAACGGCGTTGAAGCTATCCCGCGCTTATTTCAAGCGGATGGGGGAACCCCAGCGCACTAAATTCATCAGCCGGAGGGACTCCTACCACGGCGCCACCATGGGCGCCATGGCCTTGGGGGGCAACTACCTGTATCCCAGGGAGGATTACGAGCCGCTGATGCCGAACACATTCCACGCTCCCCAGCCCAACTACTATCACTGCGAATTCAACAGCACCTCACCGGAGGAATGCGGCCAACGGTGCGTGGACGCAATCGAGAGCATCATCCAGTTCCAGGGACCGGACACCGTCGCGGCGGTCATTGCCGAACCCATCTCCAGTCCCATGGGGGCAGTGGTGCCGCCGGACAACTATTGGCCCCTGCTGCGGGAACTTTGCGACAAGTACGGCTGCCTGTTGATCGCCGACGAGGTGATCACCGGCTTTGGTCGCACCGGCAAGTGGTTCGGGTGCAACCACTGGGACGTTGTTCCGGACATGATGACGGTGGCCAAGGGCATCACCAGCGGATACATCCCCATGGGCGGGACCATCCTGCGCAAGCCCATCGCCGACGCTTTTGTGGGCAGTCCCCGGGCGGCCTTCCGGCACGTGATCACCTTCGGCGGTCATCCGGTGGCGGCAGCGGCCTCCCTGAAGAACCTGGAAATCATGGAACGTGAGGGGATGGTGGAGAATTCCGCCAGGATGGGGAAATATCTGCTGGACGGCTTCGAGGAGCTCAAGGCCAAACACTCCATCATCGGCAACGTGCGCGGCCTGGGCCTCATGTGCGGGATGGAGTTGGTGAAGGACCGGGAAACCAAAGAACACTTCCCGGCCGACGCCGGCCTGGGTCCGAGGCTGACGCAGGGCTTTGCCGACAACGGCCTTTTCCTGCGGGGCGGCGACCTCATGAACATCATGCCTCCGCTGTGCGTTACGCCCGGCGAGATCGAGCAGATCGTGTCCACAATGGACAGCGTGATCGGTGAGGTGGCCTCCGACCTAGGCGCTGCCTAGATGACCAGCTGCCAATAGCGGCGGCCTTCGGCGCGGACCACGCGACCGAAACCGCCGTGGTGGCAGATGGCCATAATGGCGTCCTCGGCCTCGGCCCGCTCCACCATGGCGGTGCGCGTGGCAACGCCTTGGTCTCCGTCCATGTCGAAGCTGAACTTCCATCCGGTCTCGGTAACCTGCGCCGGGCCGTGGAAAACGTCGCCGAGGATGTAGGCGCGCTGCCCGCCGGAAACGACGGCGAGGCTCATGGAACCCGGAGTGTGCCCCGGCGTGGGAATGGCGGTGATTTCCCCGGTCAGCGCGCGCTCGCCGTCCAGCAGGTCCAGCACGCCCAGATCCTGTAGCGGGCCGAGGGTCTGATCCCAGTGGGGCGGGAACAGCTCCATGACTTCGGGACGCTGGAACACCTCCCAGTCGGCGCGGTGGGCCACGTAGCGGGCGTTGGGGAAAGTAGCCTGAGCCGGCGCGCCCGGTTCGTGGGTGAGGTTCCAGCCGACGTGGTCAAAGTGCAGGTGGCTGAAGAACACGGTGTCGATGTCGCCAGGATCCACGCCAGCCGTCTCCAGTTCCTGAAGGAGGCGTCCTTCGGCGCCGCCAACCATAGCCTCGATTGAGTGGGGGTTGGAAGCCGCGCCGCCCAGCCCCGTGTCCACCAGGATGGTGTGTCCCTCGGAGCGGATGAGGTAGCACTCGAAGTGGGCCAGCAGGTGGTCGTCGCGGAAACCGCTGGGGTAGCGCTCCTGATAAGGCGTCCACGCCTCGGCGGGAACCTCGGGAAAGACGTCGCTCAGGGGTAGCGTGGCTTCCTGGTCGTTCAGGGACAGGATCTCGACGTTGCCAACGGTCAATCTGGCTTCCGGCATGGTATTCCCTCCTGGGACGGACCCAATGGCTGGCCCAACTCAACCTGCTGAATCGAGGACGTGCCATCCGTCCTTATGCAAACTGGAGATACATAGTATGCGCACGCTGATGAGTTTGCCATCGTACTCGGCCGCTGCACCGGATGTGTCAACGGTTCTCAATGCCAGTCATGGGCGGCGGGCATTGGAACGCGGGGATGGATACCCTGCACATCCGAGGCGATGACGTTGGCCGTCCCGTCCCACCGGGAAACGGTTCCCCGCACCAGCAACACGTGGCTGTTCAGCTGCCGGCGACTGCGGTGGAAGATCCGAGGCCACAGGATGGCTTGGGCATCCCCGCTCTCGTCTTCGATGGTAACGAACACCGTGCCGTCCTGCCCCTTGGGGTGCTGACGGGCGATGGGCCAGCCCGCCACCAGGACCTCATCTCCCTCGGCGGCGCAGTTCACGGCGGCGGCGGGCCGGACCAAGTGTGAGAGGCCGGGGCGCACGAACTCCATCAGGTGCCCCCTGGGGTAGATGCCCAGGACCCGGTATTCACCGGCCATCTTCTCGTAGGCGGTGAAGTCGGGAAGGTCGGGAACATCGTCCTTGTCCGTGGCAGGAAAGGCCCGCTGCCCTTTCCTGCTGGGCCGGATACCCAGGCCCGCGTTCCACAATGCCTGCCGGCGGTTTGGGGTGAGAGAATCGAAGGCCCCGGCCATGGTCAGAGATTCCAGAGCCTGGGGCTTCAGCCCGGTGCGCCGCACCAGGTCGGCAGGGCCGGAGTAGAGACCATGCCGCTCTCGCTCCGCCACGATGGCCTGTGCCGACGCCGCACCCACGTCCTTGACGAATCGGAGCCCGAGCAACACCGAATCCTCGGCAGGGGCACAGTCCACGTCGCTGCGGTTGACACAGGGATTCAGGAAAGGGACGCCACAGCGCCGAGCGTCCTGTTTCAGGGTCTCCACCGGGTAGAAACCCATGGGCTGGTTGTTGACCAGGGACACGAAGAACTCCACCGGGTAGTACCGCTTCAGCCAGGCAATCTGGTAGGCGGTGACGGCGAAAGCGTGGCTATGGCTTTCGGGAAACATGAACTGGCCGTTGATCTTGGCGAAAATCCTCTCGGCCACATCGTCCGGCACTCCATTGCCTCTGGCCCTTTCCAGAAACCGTTGCCGGTGCATGGCAATGAGGTGTTCGTTGTTGGGCCGAGCGAAGGCCCGCCTTATCTCATCGGCCTCAGCGGCGGTCATGCCGGCCACATCGCTGACCAGTTGCACCACCTGCTCCTGCCAGACGATGACGCCGCAGCCTCGCTCCAGGGCTCGCCTCTCCAGGGGATGGTCATATTCCCAGGAGACGCCGTGGCGATAGCGCTCCACGAACTGGCCCACGGCGCTGCCCTGGACGCCCACGCCGGGCCGTATCAACGCCACCTGATAAGCCAGGTCCAGCAGGTTGCGGGATTTCAACCGCTGAGCAATCTTCAGTTGGGCCGGCGACTGGAGCAGAAACACTCCCTTGGCGCTCCCGGCGTTGATCATGTCGTACACGGCAGAGTCATCCGGGCTGATATGGTTCAGGTCAAGTCTTGCGCCTTCCCGCTTCTCGATCAGGTCCAGCGCCTCTTCAATCTGGTCCAGCGCCGGCAGTGAGAGGAGGTCGATCTTGGCGAAATTGGCATCGGCCACGGAATCCTTGTTCCAGTCCATGATGTAGCGGCCCGGGGTGGCTCCGGCGCGAACTGGCGTCATCTCCGGTATCGGGGAACTGCTCAACACCATGCCGCCCACGTGCTGGCCCAGGCTACGGGGAGCGTGCATCAGTTGAGGGGCCAACTCGGTCAACTCCCGCCAGCCCGGGGCGTCCACCAGGTTCCGGAACCCAGACAGGGCCAGCATCTCGTCGCGCAGCCGGGCCCCATCGCGAGACTGAAGTTGCCGGGAAAGCCCCTTCAGGTCCTCTTTGGGCAATCCCAGGGCCTTGCCCAAGTCCTGGAGGATGCCCTTGACCGAGTAGGTGGCGATGGCTCCGGCCAGGACGGCGCGGTCCGGCCCGAAGCTTTGATGCACTCGCTCGATGAGTTCGTCGCGCAGGGCCCTGGGAAAATCCAGGTCGATGTCAGGCAACAGGGAGGTGTCCTCGGAGATGAACCGTTCCAGGGTCAGTCCCCACCGCAACGGGTCAACGTGACTGATGCCAGTGAGGTAGCCCGTCAGCAGGGCCACCGAAGAACCCCGACCGCGTCCCGGCGGGCTTTCCTCCAAAGGGGTTTCCGGGTGGGCCAATCCTTTCTCCTCCATGATTTCCCGGGCCAGCAGGACAATTTCCCGGTAGAGGAGCAGGAACCCGGCCAGGCCGTGGCGTTCGATCAGGCGGAACTCCTCGTCCAGCCGTTCCCTCACTTTACGGGACACTGACCCGTAGCGTCGCTGGGCGGCCTCGTGGCACAGTTGCCGAAGATAGGATGCCGGAGTGTAGCCTTCCGGCACGGCGGCATCGGGCAGAGTGTAGCCCAGGTCGGTATCCAGATTGAAATCACATTGCTCCGCAATCCTGACGGTGTTGGCCACCGCTTCGGGATAGCGCCGAAAAAGGGAGGACATCTCCGCCGGAGGCTTCAGGCAGAGGTGTTGGTTGGGATGGATGTAGGGCAGGGCCTGCTCAATTGTGGTGTTGCGCCTGGCCGCGACCAGGGCGTGTTGCAGCCGGTAACGTTCCGGACAATGGTAGTGGACATCGTTGCTGGCGACGACAGGCGCCCCAGCGCTTTCAGCCAATCCCGCCAATTCCCGGTTGCGCTGTGTATCCCCTTTCAGCAGGTTCTGCTGGAGTTCCACGTACACCCCGTCCGGGCCATACCACTCACGATAGCATTTCAGAAGATGGCGAGCGTCCTGGTGACGACTTTCCGACAGCAGCCTGGACAGCGGGCCGTCCCGCCCGCCGGTCAGCAGCATCACACCCTCGGCATGTTCCGGCAGGTACTCCGGATCCAGCCGGGGTTCTCGACGGTCGGCAGCGTTGGCCAGGGTGAACAGCCGGGAGATGTTGGCGTAGCCTTGGCGAGTCTGCGCCAGCAGGACCAGGCGAGTCTCATCCTTCAGGGTCAGCTCGCCGCCGGTAATTGGCCGGATGCCCAGGCTGCCGGCCAGCCGGGCAAACTCCAGGGCGCCGCAGAGATTGGCGTCGGTCAGGGCCAGAGCAGGGTATCCGTACTCCCCGGCCTGGGCCAGCAACTCATGGACGTGGGAAGCCCCCACTCCAAAGGAATAGAAGCTCTTGGCGTGGAGTTCCACGTATCCGGCAGCCACGGGCAGTCATCCGGCTGCTGCTAGTCCTGCCGAAACCAGCGGTTCTCATGCTGGTCCCGGAACAGGGTGACCTCCACGCCATCCTCACGGCCTACCCGGTAATAGATTCTGGTCATCGGTCGAGGCATCCACCACAGGTCGAAGCACCACCGGTCTTCGATACGCGCTATCCTTTGCCACCGCTCCCCCAACCACACCGCCGTCGGCTCACCCTCCGGCCCTTCCTGCACCACCACCGGGGATGGCGTGGAAAGGGGCTTCATGCCTCCGGCGCCGGGCGCGTCGAGCGGAATCTGCATGGCTCGCATCTCCGGCGCCGGGTGCCAGGGAGCCACCTGCGCCACCCGGTACAGGGCCGGTTTGCCTCCCGAGCGGGCCTGAAGCTGTCGTTCCGCTCCGGCCAGCCGTCGCTCCCGGTCGCCCCGCAGGTCCGCCAACAGGCTCAACTGCGTCCCCGAGGCCCCGGTGATGCCGGACAGGGTCAGGGTCACCCCCTCCATCGGAGCCAGCGGGTGCTCGGTTTCCAGTTGGCCCCGTATGATGCGAGATGCCTGTTGCCAGTCGCTCACGGACTGCCTGAAGTGGTATTGCTTCACCCAGGGGACGTCCCGGTACAGGACACACTCCAGGGCCGCCCCGCTCACGCACTGGCCTCGGATGCAGGTCCGAGCAAAGGCCCGCCTGAGCAGGGTGTCCACTGCCGTCAGCAGCAGTTCCAGGGATGCCGAGGCAAAGGGCAGGTCGGCGTGTTCGACGATAGACTCCTCGTGTTTCAAGGGGATCAGGGGAGAGTCGTCAATGCCCTGGGCCAGTTTCCACGCCTTTTGACCTGCCGAACCAAAGCGGTTCATGAGCGCTTCCGGTTCCATCGCCGCCACGTCGCCCAGGGTGTAGAGGCCGAAACGGAGCATTTCCTCCCTGACCGCCGGGGGAATGGGTAGCAGTTCAACGGGGTGAGGCGCGAGGAAGCGGGCCACATCCCGAGGAACCTTCACCGACCCCTGGGGTTGGCAGGTCCGGGCGGCGACGTAGGCCGGGAACTTGGCCTCGCCCACGCCGACTCTCGGCGCCAGGTCCGGGGACACCGCGTTAAGCAGGGTCGTCACTAGGCGAGCCTCGCCGCCGTACAGGTCCTCCAGACCGTCCAGGCCCGCGTAGGCCGTGCCCAGCTCCGCTCCCTCCACCCGGTCGCTGACTCCCTGCAGGGAAAGGAGCATCCGTTCGAACACTCGGCAGTAGGCAGCCTCGTCCCCCTCCAGCACAATCCCGTTGACCTGGCGGGACAGGGCTTGCTCCAGGGTCATTCCGGCATCAACACCAAATGCGGCGGGGAAATGGTCGATGACCCGAGGCCGGCCCCGGGAGCGGTCAACGATGAGGACGGCCCGGTTCTTCAGGTGGGGCTGTCTTCGCATCTCCACCTTGGCCCGCAGATGGTTTACCAGCAGGCAGGCGATGAGTTTGGGATTGTCAGGAAGATTCATGACGACAATGCTATTAGCACATCCGTGCGATGCGCAACGGCCTGCTGTCACCAAACTGACTATCTCTCGCCGCGTAAATTCACACCTTGGGCAACTTCCCGGCTTTCCAATTGATAATCAGCGCTGTCAAGCAGGCCAGGTTAGGGAAAGACAGTGATGTTGTCATCGACGAAAATGCGTTGCAGATTACAATCAATACGGCCGCCGATACGAAACCGGGGAGATCAAGCGGGTCGTCAGCTCGTTGCTGTTGCTGGGCGGTTACAGTAAATTGGGTATGAATACATAATAACTCACAAGATAAAAGGGCTAAAAGCACACTAATCACACACGATTGCTGCATCACTGCTGTATCATGCAAAGGCGGTTTGCCCAACACGATGGCAGGACTTCACTTGGCATTCGACCCGACGACCAGGACGGTAGGGGATATGAGCATGACGCAGAAATATCCGACGACCCTATGGATGCTGACCGCCTTGGCCACCGTGGCATTGTCCCTGCTGGGATGCTCGTCGCCGGCGACGCCAACGGCTTACCCCACCTACACCCCGTATCCGACCTACACGCCGTATCCAACCTACACCCCACAACTGGCGCCGACTGAACCAGTGGCTGGGGCCACCCTGTCGCCCACGGCAACCGCCGAGCCGACTTCAACAATCGTAAGGAAGGTGGCGACTCCACAGCCTACTTCGGCTTCTACTGTGGCGCCAACTCCGGAATCCAATGACTATTACGTTATTATTGAAGGACCATTTATAGAATATTTCGCTGACTTTCCGTCTCTAAACATCTACACAGCAGAACTGGGAGGTATGAGGTCTCCCATTTTTGACCGCGACTCCTTTTTGGGTTATTTGTTAAAAGAAAGGGTTATAACTCCCAAACAGAGGCAGGCCCACTCTCGCGGAAGGAGTATAAAGGTAGACTTACGCAAACTCTCCAATTCGGTTTACAAGTTAGCGGGGGTAAAAGGTCAAGAGAGGCTAAAAAGATATCTTGGATGGGACGAAACAGTCTCAAGGCTTCTTCTCTACTATGCCAACAAATCACCGGCAGACTCCTCTGATAACTCTTCGGTCGGCAACAGTTACGTCGTCATCAAAAACGGCAGCATAGAGACCCTTGTAACCGATGCCGACGGCAACACCACCCGCCTCGAGATTGACACGGTGGACGTTGACGAGTTCCTGGACTATCTGCTGAGCCAGGGCAAGATAACGGTGGAGCAGCGCGATGCCTACGGGGAGAACCACTCGCTGGAACTCTCCCTCAAGAACGTCAAGGACGCTGCGGACTTCTTCGACTGGGCCTACTCCTCGGACGAGGGGCTGCAGGTGGGCATAGACCGGGAGGGCCTGGACCACATACGGAACGAGCTGCTGCCCCTGTTCTCTACAGGTAACTAAACATCCATGAAGGGAGTGGCGGACGCACTCGGAGAAGCACATGCAGCGATTTAACCGATGCCCAGTGGGCGAATTGGTCCGCTTGTTGCCGCCTGACACCAAGAGAGGCCCGCCCAGGACCACGGACCTGCGGGAGGTAGTCAACAGCATCCTGTACGTGCTACGGGGCGGCATAGCCTATAAGAAGAGCCCGGCCTCGGCGACGCGTTAACAGTCCGCACTTATGCTGTGTCGTGAGGGTCCGCCTCTGTTTCGAAACAAACTTGTCGCGGCCACACTGCCCCGTCTGTTGACCGGCGCAAGCTGATACCACCCCGGAAAAGTGCTGGTAGACCGCCGGCGATGAACCCCTACTCGGCCGATTTGGCGTGCCATCTTCCGATTACGATTGTGATAACCGGATGCGAGTTTTGGCCAATTCATACTCAAAATAGGCGGAAACGATCTGTCGCTCCTAACCTTGCCGCAAACTGCACAGGTGAGAGGGCACATCGGCTCACGCGTACCCAGTTTGTCATTGCGAGGAGCGAAGCGACGTGGCAATCTCGCTGACTGAGAAACGATCCTTGCGGCGAAGAGATTGCCGAGCTTCGCTCGCAATGACAATTTGAACGTGAGTGGGTACGCGTGAGGGCACATCGGGCATTGACGGGCAAACATCAACCTGATATTGCTCAGGATCTACACCTTGGACGCTGCGGGATATGCGCGAAAATTGCTGTGCTGATTACCGAAACGCCAAACCGACCTCAATCCGACGCGCGATATCGGGTGAATTAGTTGGCCCGGATACTGACCGTCGGTCGCCGGCTCCAGACCTTCCGCGCGCTGCGTCACCGGGACTACCGCTGGTTCTGGATCGGCGCCAACGCTCAAGCCCTGGGTCGCGGTATGCAGTTCCTCATCCTGGGCTGGCTGGTCCTGATACTGACTGACTCCGCCGCCAGCATGGGCTTCATGATTTTCCTGTACGGGATGCCCACGCTGGGGTTCGTGCTCTTCGGCGGCACCTTCGCGGACCGGTTTGATCGACGCGGACTGCTGATGTTGACGCAGGCCCTGGTGGCGCTGCTGATGCTGGGGATCGCGGTGTTGGAAACCCGCGGACTGGTGGCTTTGTGGCACGTTTACACGTCGGCATTCGTCCTCGGCACCTTGCAGGCCATCAACACCCCGGCCCGGCTGGCCATAGTCCGCGACCTGGTGGACCGCGACGACCTGATGAACGCGGTGATCCTGAACTCAGCGGTGATGAACTCGGGACGAATCACCGGCCCGGCCGTGGCCGGGTTTGTAATCGAACTGGCCGGATTGGCTCCGGCGCTCTACCTGGCAACCGGCTGCTTCTGCGTGGGCACGGTCACGCTGCTGATGGTACGGCGGGTTCCGACAGTCGCCCGGGATCAGCGCTCGGGCATCATTTCCGAACTGTGGGGTGGGTTGCGGTACTGCTGGTCGAACCCGGTGACGTTCACCGTCATCGGCATTGGGTTCGCCTTCGGCTTTTTCGCGATGCCCTACGCCCAGCTGCTGCCCGCCTTCGCCAAGCTGGTGCTGGACACGGGCGCCGGCGGAGCCGGGCTGCTGATGACCGGGGCGGGCATCGGCTCCTTGTCCGGAACGTTCATCATGGCGTCGATGGGCAATTCACCGCACAAGAACTGGCTGCTGCTGGGCTGCATCTTCCTGTTCGGCATAGCCCTCTTCTGCCTGGCCTGGTCACAATGGTTCTGGCTGTCGTGGGTGATCCTGTTCCTGGTGGGCATGGGCAGCATAGTGCCGATGGGAACCACCGTGCTGCAGCTCTCCGTGCCGGCCGAGTACCAGGGCAGGGTGATGAGCGTCTGGTACGTTTCCGCCGCGCTGATGTTCATCGGCTCCTATCCCATGACGCTGGTTGCGGAGTACATCAGCTGGACTGCCGCCTTCGCGGGTGGAGCGGCAATCTACCTGGCCGTCGCGTTAGTGCTGGGAGTTTGGCGTCCCACGCTGCGCCAACTGCGAGTTTAGCCCCCGCGTACCGGCCATCTACAAGCGCGCCACCCGTCAACCCGGAGAGCTTTGTCTCACGTCCCCGGGCTGTGTTGACATTTTGAGTGTTATGCCGTCGTTCCTGCGAAAGCAGGAACCCAAGAAAGCTATTGCAACAGGGAAGTTAGCCTTTTTGTGCACTCCCTGGATTCCGGCTTTCGCCGGAATGACGGGAAATGCAACCGGCCCTAGACGTAGTGGGGCATGACCTCCGTCACAAACAGGTCAAGGGAGCGCATGGTTTCCTCATGCGACAGGTGGCCCCACTGGAAGGCGGCCACGAAGTAGTTGGCGCCGGTCTCGAGGTATTCGTCCATGTAGCCCCGCACGGAGTCGGGGGAGCCGGCGACGACGTTGAATCCGCTCCCTCCCGACGCGGCGTGCTCTTCAAGCCCGGCGGAACCGGTCCTTCGGGCCGTGGCGGTTCCGCTCGTCTGCGCTTCCCGAGCCGGCAGGTTGGATGGCCGGGGATTGGCCTCACTGCCGAGGAACTGAGTCAGGCCCCGCCTTTCCGCCTCCAGGCGGCGCGGTGCGGCCAAGTTCCACTTGTACTGGTCCCAGGCCGGCTGGGCAATGGTCGCGGCCTCGGCGTCCGTCTCGGCCAGATACAGGTGATTCACCAGACCTATCTTGGGCGCTTCGCCCTGGGCGTTGGTCGCGCCCGGCCCCTGGTGCTCGTCCCAGAGCTGGAAATAGCGTTCCACGTTCGCGCCGAAGGAATCCAGGTTCCCCACGATAATGGTGTGCATACCGTTGACGGCGGCCGTCTCCACGTTGCGCATGTACCACAGGGGCGGATGCGGGTCCTGCTTGGGCCGCAGGCGCATGGGCAGGTCGTCGAAGTTGTAGAACTCTCCCTCAAAGTTAAGCGAATCGTTGCTCAAACCCTCCTTGACCACGGCCAGCGTTTCCAGGTAGCGGGCGTAGTTGATCTCCACGTCGGAGTCCTGACCCCAGAAGTACGCCTCGATGACACCGCCGCGGCCGACTCCGATGTCCATCCGCCCGCCGCTGAGGTTGTCCAGCATGCAGATTTCCTCGATCAGACGCACCGGGTGGTGCAGCGGCAGCACGTAGACGCAGGGCCCCAACCGCATGGTACTGGTACGCTCCGCCGCGGCGGCCAGGAAGACGTTCTGCGACGGGGCAAGGCTATGAACTGCGGGAGTGTGATGCTCAGCCAGGTGGTAGGAGTAAAACCCGGCGGATTCCAGGACTTCTATCTGTTCCAACCGCTCCCGGTAGATCTGGTCCAGCGGTACGCCGGGAATGGGCTCGATGTGGTCGAATACCCCAAACTGCAATGCCATTAACAGGTTCCTTCGTTCAATACGTGAGTGTTACGACTCGGCTTTCCCTTAAGGCCACCGCGAGGCACCAAGCAAAACTTGAGTCGCCGTTTCAACTCTAAGGTGAGCTCTTTCGCCTGTCAAACATCGTGGCTTCCTGCGAACGAACCTCCACGCAAATGAAGGTCTAAGCATCACTTACAGGGCCGGTATCACCTCGTCGCACAGCAGGGCCATGGCCTCGTCCACGTCAGGGCCCAACTCGGAAAACAGCAATTGACCGAAGCCCTGCTCCCGGGCCGTGTCCAGCACCTCGAGCATCCTTTCCATGCAATCCCCGGGCGTTCCGGCGATGAAGATGGCGTCAATCATGGAGTCGGTGACCAGGGAGTCAAACTCCGCGCCGGATGCGCCGTTTCGGTCTGCGTGGTCCAGCCGCTGGATGTCGGCGAGGTCGACGCCCAGCCGCTCGATGTCTTCGTGGGTGTAACCCTGGCGGTACATGTTCAGGACTCGACTGCCCGCGCTTTCCTTGACGAACTCCCGAGCCGCTGATGCGTTTCGGGACAGGGAAATTTTGATCTCCGCGACCCTGGGCACGGTTTCGGTCTGAGATTCCGGCGGCAGCGCGGCATCGAAGGCGTCCAGCAGTTCCGGAACCCGGCCGGTGCGCAGGGCCGCCATGTAGTGGCCGCCGAAGATCAGGCCGTCCATGGTCTCGCCGCCCACGGCCATACCCAAAGGTCCGTTGGAGCCACAGTAGAGGCGCACCGGCGTGGCGGGGCTGAAGTTCAGCCGGAAAGCGGCGGAAGGATTGAAGTGGTAATAGTCCAGCAGATTGGGGTAGTCCGCGAAGCAGACCGCCTCGCCGGCCAGGAGCCGGCGCAAGCTCTGGGCAGTTTCCCGGAGGACGCTGACCGGCCGCGGGGTACGGATGAGCGACGGCGTGCGGGGATTGCCCCGGCCCAGGCCGATGCTCAATTCCCGCCCGTCCATCAGCTCGCTGAGGGTGGCAATGGAATCCGCCAGGTCAACCGGGTTGCGGAAGTACTGCACGGTGACCGCAGTGCCCAGCTTGACCTTCAAACGGGAAGCCATGGCCGCCAGGACCACGAAGGACTGGCGGCTTCTCAAGTTATCGGTTACCCAAAGCTGTTCCACGCCTTTGGCCTCCGCCTGGGCGGCCAACTTCACGAGGTGGGGCAATGGCACGTGGGCGTAAGTGGGCAAATGGAATTGGATGCCGGTTTCTAATGTGGGCATAGCCTTATGGTCCTCTGTGTTTCACGTGTAACCAGTTTCAATCGAACAATTATAGGACTTACGCACTTGAACCTGTCATTGCGAGCGAAGCGCGGCAATCCCGTCAGGCAAGGAACGCCGCTGCGGGAACGAGACCGCCACCTCGCTGTGCTCCTCGCAATGACAAACCGGGTACGCACATGGGTCGCCCCGACCCTGGTCAAATCAAAATATCCTGTCCATCCCGTTCATCCTGTTTATCCCGGTAAAATTTCGGCCCTGCTTTCAAGACTGGCTGGGCTCGTGACCGGGCTATCGCATACGGATACTGGGTATGATAACGCGCTGACTGCCCGGTGGATGGGAGAGTTCCACTGGGCAGTCAACTTGCGCGCCAACGGAGTTCAGACAGTGGGACTCCACCCGCCGCTGCGTCTGGCCCCTTCCTTGCCGGGTCCCATGAATACAGACCAGGTGTCCAAGATCTTTCCAATGTCGCTGAAAAAGGTGAGGTAAATACGTTTCAGTCGTTTGCTGCGTCTGGTACAGTCCCCCGACTTCTGATCCCACAGAGCAGAAATTGGGTTGCATTATGAAAGGGATTAGGCAGTTCCCGGTCGCCATTCTGATGGCCGCATTGCTGTCGATCATCGCAGCCACGGCCGTGTCCTCGCCCTCTGTGCTGGCGGGAGGCGCAGACCCGGAGTCGTTTGAATACCCACGCCCCAGCCGCGTGAACGCTGGGGCGCGCTTGGCAGCGCTGGATTTCCACGGAGTTGCCCTGGAGCCTCGGTTCGACCCTGATCGGGCCGACTACCAGGGCTACATGGACTCCTGGGAGATGGACAGCACGACGGTGACGGCCACGGCGGAGGACGCCGACGCCACGGTAACGATCAGTCTGGCGGACGCTGACGTTGACGCCGCCGGCCACCAGGTTGACCTGGTGGGCGGGGAGGACGTGGCGGTGGAAGTGACGGTTACGTCGTCGGACGGAACCAGCGAGTCGGTGTACCGGGTGACCATGAAATACGGCGATGCGCTGCTGAGTAACGCGGGACAGGAAACTGCTGGACTGGAGCTGATCAATCGCTACTACAGCGTCTCACAGCCGTTCACGACGGGTCAGAATACTGCGGGATATGAACTGACCGCCATTTCGCTGCGGAGTTCTTTCGTCCCGCCGGGGGTGCCCATCGCAGTAAAGTTGCGCAGGGCTGACGACGAAAATGAGAATGCGCCATCCGACGCGGCCCTGACGAGCTTTGCGAGTCCCACATCCTGGATTGTGGGGGTGAATCACTTCACGCCCCGGGCGTCGGTCGTGGTGTTGCAGCCCAATACGACCTACCACATCCAGATGACTGCAACGGCGCCTATCACCGTTGACTTGACAGACACACTCGAAGCGGACGGTGACAGCGCTTCCGACTGGAGCTTGAGCCGGCGGTGGCGCAATTTTGGCGGAGCCGCATGGTCGGAAGGCGCGCACGACTACGCGTACCAGATAATCGTTCATGGCGAGGCCAGATCGGGAGACGCCACGCCAGCGGCGCCCGACATGATCGACAACCTGTCGGCGGCGCCTGCTGATTCCAGTGTCACACTGAAGTGGAGTCCGCCTTCTGACAACGGAACGGCCATCACCAAGTTCCAGTATCGAAGCAAGATCGGCGCCGGGGAGTTCAATCCCTCCGACACCTGGACGGACATACCCGGCGACGGAGACGCCACCGCCTACACCGTTTCCGACCTGAACAACGGCACGGTCTATCGCTTTCAGGTACGCGCCGTGAACGTCCTGGCCGCCGCCGATTCCAATGAAGCCATGGCTATTCCCAATGCTCTGCTGTTGGGCAACGCGGACCAGTCCATCAGGCCGGGAGTGTGGGAATTGTCTAAACTTCATGCCTTTTCCCAGCCCGTCACCTTGAGCGACGCCGGCCCGGACTATATGCTGACCAGCCTGGAGTTGTACGGTTCTCACCGAGCTGAGCCAGACGTCCGGACCCAGCTGGACCTCTCGGGCTTGACGGTGACGCTGCAAACCGATGACGGCTCCGGAAATCCCTCCGGCGCTGTGCTGGCGACCTTTGAAAACCCCGCGGTCTGGGTGGCCGGACCCAACACCTTTACCCTCCCTGCTCCGGTGATGCTGGAACGGGGCACTGAGTACCATATTCACATAACTCTGGTTCGTTCCAACACAGTTCGCCCGAGGGGAGAGTATGTGGTGGGTCTCTCCACCCAGAGCGACAGCCTGGACGGGTTGAGTTTCAATCGGTATCGATACCGGATCTTTTCGGGTGATCCCTGGGAATATGTCACGGACCTCGCGCAAGCCCTTCAGCTGACGCTGCGCGGAGCCGCGAAGCCCAACACCCCGGCCACGGGCGCGCCCACCATCAGCGGGACGGTCCAGGTGGGCGAGACCCTGACGGCGGACACCTCGGATATTTCGGATGACGACGGCTTGACCAACGTTTCCCACAGCTACCAGTGGGTCGCGAATGACGGATCTTCGGACGCCGACATAGCGAACGCCACGGAGTCAACCTATACGCTGACCTCCGCCGAGGCGGGCCAGACCATCAAGGTGCGGGTGTCCTTCACCGACGACCGGGGCAACGCGGAGTCGTTGACCAGCGCGGCTACGGAAGCGGTATCGGCCACCTCCCAGCAGCAGGCCAACAGTCCCGCCACGGGCGCGCCGACCATCGGCGGCACCGCCCAGGTGGGCGAGACCCTGACCGCGGACATCTCGAGCATCGCCGACGAGGACGGCTTGGACAACGCGACGTTTGCCTACCAGTGGCAGGCGGACGGCTCCGACATCGTCGAGGCGACGGCCTCCAGCTACACGCTGACCGACGCCGACGAGGGCAAGGCAATCAGCGTAACGGTGTCCTTCACCGACGACGCCGGCAACGCCGAGTCCCTCACCAGCGCGGCAACCGATGCGGTTGCAGCCCGGCCCAACACTCCGGCCACGGGTCTGCCGACCATCAGCGGAACGGCGCAGGTGGGCGAGACGCTGACGGTTGACGTGTCGGGCATCGGAGACGCGGACGGCTTGACTAACGTCTCGTACAGCTACCAGTGGCAGGCCGACGGCGCGGACATATCGGGCGCTACCGCCTCCACCTACACACTGGTCGACGCCGACGAAGACAGGGCCATCAGTATAACGGTCTCCTTCACCGACGACGCGGGCAACAACGAAACGCTGACCAGCGCGGCGACGGCGGCGGTTGCAGCCCGGCCCAACACTCCGGCCACGGGTCTGCCGACCATCAGCGGAACCCCCCAGGTGGGCGAGACGCTGACCGCGGACACCTCCGGCATCGCTGATAACGACGGGCTGACCAACGTCTCGTACACCTACCAGTGGCGGGCCGACGACGCGGACATCGCCGGCGCAACGGGCTCGACCTACGTACTGGTTGACGCCGACGAGGGCAAGGCCATCAGCGTAACGGTGTCCTTCACCGACGACGCCGGCAATGCGGAAGCGTTGACCAGCGCGGCCACCGATACCGTTGCCGGCCCGCCGCCGGAGCCGTTGACCGCCAGCTTCTCCAACGGGCCGTCGTCCCACGATGGTGAGAACGTCTTCACCTTCGAGCTGCGCTTCAGCGAGGAGTTCAGTGTGAGCTACAAGCGCCTGCGGGACCAGGCCTTCGATGTGACGGGCGGGGACGTGACCCGGGCCAAGCGGCTGGAGCGGGGCAGCAACGTGGGCTGGCGGATCCACGTCCGGCCGGACGGCGACGGCGCGGTAAGCATCATCCTGCCGGAAACCACCGACTGCGAGGCGACGGGGGCCATCTGCGCCGGGGACGGTCGGATGCTGTCCAACCGCAGCGAGCTGACCGTCGGCGGGCCGTAGGGCGAAGTCGGAGGTCATTCGACGCCACCGGGCCGGCGCTGTTGCAGCGCCGGCCCTTTTGCATTCCGGAACCCGGAGGATGCTCAACAGGTCGTCGGAGCCAGCGAGATCCGGTTCCACAAGCCCGGATCCCGGTCAGCTAATGATGGGCCGCAGACATATACACAAGATTGCACGCTAATAATGCCAATATAACACACCAATTACATGCTATCCTGATATATTTTGGTGGCCCGGCTGGCCGATGCGAGGAGGTAGTTTCACCTGGCACTCGAGCGGCGGACCGACCGGGCAGTGGTGATGGAGCCTCGTATCGCAGGGCCGCCAGGCTCCTCCCCGGGTGGGGTGCGCTGGGGATGCCGGCGCTGCCCAAGGATTGACCCACGCCGATAGAGCCGAGAGGAGGGTTGGATCATGCAAGCCATCGTGAAGTTCCCGGTCGCCATGTTGCTGGCAGTGTTGCTGGCCGTCATCATCGCCCTGGTCCTGGCCGCGCCCTCCGTGCTGGCGAAGGACGCGGAGCCGGCGCCGCATGATACCGCGCCCGTCGGCAGCGTGAGCGCCGGGGCCCGCCTGGCGGAACTGGACCTGCACGGCATCGGCCTGGAGCCCCGGTTCGATCCGGACCAGGCGGACTACCAGGGCTACATGCACTCCCGGGAGATGGGCAGCACGACGGTGACGGCCACTGCGGAGAACGCCGACGCCACGGTGGCGATCAGCCCGGCGGACGCGGACGCTGACGTCGCCGGCCACCAGGTTGACCTTACGGCCGGCGAGGACGTGTCGGTTGAGGTGACGGTGACGTCGTCGGACGGAACCAGCGAGTCGGTGTACGTCGTGGCCATGAAGTACGGCGACGGGTTCGTCAAGCTGGATGTCGGGAGAGATATCGCCTGCGCCATCAGGCACGACAGCACGGTGGAGTGCTGGCCCGATGTCTCCGACCCCTTGCACCTGTATCAAGACGTGGCCGCAGGGGCTGTCGACAGACATGCGCACGGTAGTAATAAAAAACGTGACTGGCACGCTTGCGGAGTCCGCTTCGACGGCACTATGCACTGCTGGGGAGATCTCTCTTCCGCTGACACGGAAGTGCAGGCGGTTGCGATGTGGCTCTACGGGCCGTGCTGGGTGAAAACCGACGGCAGTATCAGGCGTGACGGACAATATCTGCCTGATATCGATGCCCAGACGGGAACAGGTCCGTACCAGTCCGTCACCACCGGGTATGGACTCGCCTGCGCGCTCACCCCGGACAATCTGGTGGAATGCGTGAACTGGTGGGGTAGACCCCTGGAGCATTCGGAACCGGAAACGGAGTTCAAGCATATTATCTCCGGCGGCGAAGTATTTTGCGGCATCAGGATGGACGAGACCCTGATGTGCTGGAGGTGGGATCCCTTCGGATACTCCAGCCGCCCCAGCGCGATCTCCACGCCGGAGGGCGAGTTCAAGTCCGTCGCGGCGAGTCGCTGGTTCGTGTGTGCCGTGAAGAGCGATGACGGGAGCATTGTCTGTTTCAAGCATCGTAGTCCTTCGGGCAAAAACAAACCCCGGATCAAGAAAGTCTTGGATGACGTGCCGGAGGGTGAATTCCAGAGCGTGGGCGCGGGCGAGTTCTTTGCCTGCGGCTTGAAAACGGACGATTCCATTGTCTGTTGGGGCGGCAGTATGAACAGCCGGCAGCCGTCCGCGCCGCCCATGGTGTCTCCGCGGGCCAGCGACGCGCGACTTGCCTCCCTCAAGATACAGGACGCCGAGGCCAACGGCGTCGCTCTCACGCCGAAGTTCAAGCGGGACACCCTGGGCGGCTACCTCGCCGAGGTGCCCGCGGAGACGCCTTCGGTCACGGTCATGCCCGGCCCGCCCAGCCGCTTCGCGGAGGTGATAATCACCCCTCCCGACGCCGACCCCGACACCGTGGGACATCAGGTCGCGCTGGACGTGGGGACGAACTCCGTCAGCGTCACCGTCACCTCTTGGGACGACTCGGCGGAGAAGACCTACACCCTGGAAATCATCCGCCGGGAGCAGCGCACCTACAATGCAGCCCCGGCCTTCGACACGCTGTACCGCTCCGTGGCAGAGAACAGCGCCGCGGACACTCCCGTCGGGCCCCCGGTTGTCGCCTCCGACCCCGACGCCGACCCGGTCACCTACTCCTTGCGGGGCGCGGACGCGGCGTCCTTCAGGATCGACGCATCCACCGGGCAGATCTACACCGTGGACGGCGTGGACTACGACTACGAGACGAAGCCGACCTATTCGGTGACGGCGCGCGCCGACGACGGCTACGGACCCAGCGCGACGGCCCGGGTCGTCATCAGCCTGACTGACGAGCTGGAATCGGAGCAGCAGAACTCGGACGGCCTCAGCTCGCGCCAGTGGGATAGCGTCGACGTCACGCATCCCAAACGTCCCCGGGGGCTGACGGCCAGCCCCGAGGCCGGAAGCGTGAGACTGTCATGGAGCCAGCCCAAGGAGGACGCCGGCGGCGTCACCGACTACATGGTGCTGCGCCGTGTCGAGGGGTTTGAGGACTGCGGGCTGTGGTCGGTGGAGGGCACCGGAAATGCCGATACCACCTGGACCGACGCCGGGGTAGTGGCGGGCGCAAGCTACACCTACCAGGTCCGGGCGCTGCGGGGGACGGAAATGAGCGGCGGCTCCAACTACCAGACGGTGGAGGCCGGGGCGGTTGCGATAGCGGAGCCGCCGGGAGCGCCCGCCGGTTTGACCGCCGTCGGGACCGGGGAGACCCGCATCGACCTGTCCTGGCAGGCTCCCGTCGGCGGACCGACGGGTTACGAGGTGGAGTGGTCCGCGGACGGCGTCGCCGGCTGGGCGGCGGTCGATCCGGCCCACGTCGGAACGGACACGAGCTACGGCCACGCCGGGCTGACGGCGAGAACGGAGCACTTCTACCGGGTGAGGGCGGTGAACGCCGCCGGAGCGGGCGAGTGGTCGAGTCTGGCGTCGACGACGACGCCGGCAGCGCCCAACACCCCAGCCACCGGCCAGCCGACCATCAGCGGCACGGCCCAAGTGGGCGAGACCCTGACGGCGGACACCTCGGGCATTGCCGACGCCGACGGGCTGCACAACGCAGTATTGGCCCACCAATGGGTGGCCGACGGGTCGGCCATTCAAGACGCCACGGACTCGACCTACACCCTGGTTGACGACGACGCGGGCCGGGCCATCAGCGTAACGGTGTCCTTCACCGACGACGCCGGCAACGCGGAGACGTTGACCAGCGCCGCCACGGTGGCGGTGGAAGCCCGCCCCAACGTCTTCTGGTCTGACACCCTGACCGTGGGCGAAAACGACGCCGGGGCGGTGGGTTACAGTCTCTGGGACAACCGGCTCGGCCACCTGACCGACCCGGACTTCACGGCGGACAGTGAACTCAACCAAGTGAGGGCACTCGGCCATCAAGACGGAACGCTGCTCATGGTGCTGGACAAACGGCTGCACTGGGAGTTCGTCCTGCGAATTGGAGACCGCGAGTACACCGGCGGGAACAACGGCGCCGACACCATCGCCGGCCACGAGTACCAATGGGAAGTGGCGGACTCGCCGATGTCCGCGGGGGAGACGATCACGGTGAGCCTGACGGGGATCGCACCCTTGCCCAACCGCCCGGCCACCGGCCAACCCACCATCAGCGGCACGATCCGGGTGGGCGAAACCTTGACGGCAGACACGTCTAGCATCTCGGACGACGACGGGCTGAACCACGCCGTGTTCAGCTACCAGTGGCAGTCCGACGGCGCGGACATCGCCGGGGCGACGGCCTACAGGTATACGCTCACCGATGCCGACGAAGGCAGGGCCATCAGCGTGCGGGTGTCCTTCACCGACGATAGGGGCCACAGTGAGACGCTGACCAGCGCGGCCACGGCTGCCGTCGCCGGTCCGCCATCGGAGCCGTTGACCGCCAGCTTCTCCAACGGGCCGTCGTCCCACGACGGGGAGAATACCTTTACCTTCGAGCTGCACTTCGGCGAGGAGCTCAGCGTGAGCTACAAGCGGCTGCGGGATGACGCCTTCGAGGTGACCGGCGGGACGGTACGGAAGGCCCAGCGGCTGGAGCCGGGCAGCAACGCTGGCTGGCGGATCACGGTGCAGCCGGACGGCAACGGCGCGGTGACCATCGTGCTGCCGGAGACCACGGACTGCGACGACCACGGGGCCATCTGCACCGGCGACGGGCGGATGCTGTCCAACCGCAGCGAACTGACCGTCAGCGGGCCGTAGGGCGAAGTCGGAGGTCAGTTCGACGCCACCGGGCCGGCGCTGCAATGGCGCCGGCCCTTTTGTTTTCCGGAACCCGGAGGGCGGTTGTCACGGGGCTCTACTGTCCGAAGCCGGGCGGGCAGTTTCGGGGAAGCCTGAGACCGGCCACGCTCACACCGTCATCGCCGCACCGCCAACGGCTCCCGCGGTAGTGGGGCGTCGGCGACGGCCGGGCGCAAGCAGCCGACCAGATCGCCGCGACCGCGCCGGCAAGACCTGACGCTTCCGGGTATCCCGCCTCGTGGCCTGTGCAAGCGGTGGTTTATGCCCCCTGAAACGAGAATTTACCTTTGTATTCGTAGGTATTGTGAATAGATCCGACGAATTACGGTATTTCACACATAATTACATGCAATATACGCCGAAATAACACACTAAATACATATACAACTTGGTATGCTGGGAATCGAATCGACAAGTGGCACTGGGCGGTTGTGCATGGTAATTGGCCGGCGCGTCAACGCGGATAGGGCAGCGTGGCCCGGTATTGCAGCCCCGGCTGGCTGCGCCTCCGGCTGAGAGCCCGGAGCCTGCCCTTCCTGCCAACGCCTGTGCTGGGCCCATGAATACGGGAAATCGGGAAATACGGACATTTGGAAACGGAGACAGCAAACACCACCGGTAACCGCACGAGGAGAGCGGACCAGGTTCAACGCATCTTTTTCAGATCTCATCCCCTCAGACAAAGACACATAAGGCCCCAAATTGGGTTGGGACATATATCGGGTCCTGACCGTCTCCAGCCTGCTGTGAACCAACCGTAAACAATAACGCGGGTTGGTCCGGCGGGGCTGGAAGCAGCAAGAAATTAATTGCCCAAGCCCTGGGCGTCGGCAAGGGAATGGCAAGCCAGCGGGCGAGCCGGCCCCACACCGCGAGCTGACCTGCGGTGATACTCCAGCGCAGCGCAGCCATCAAGCAAGAGTGCGGCATGTTGTGACGCGCGGAGGGGCCGGGGACGCCGTGAAGCGGGTTTTTAGCCTGGCCTGTGGCGCTTCGCTCCTGCTCAGGGAATGGGTCGCATCTGGCCAATCCTTCGCGAATCCGCGGGTTCGCCATCCAATGACGGGTTTTACCGAACGCAAGGGAAGTGATCGTTTCTTCACGGCATAGATAGGAGGCATGATGAGCAGTCCCCACTCCGTCGATATAAGGCATCGTGACCGAGCTCTCCGAGGTTTCTCCGTCATCCTCCTCTTTCTGATGGCAGGCGCTCTTCTCTTATACGCCCTGCTGTCGCCAATGTCGGCGCACGCCGCCGCCCCCAACGCCCCAACCGCGCTGTCCGCCAACGCCGGCGACAGTGAAGCGCATCTCTCCTGGACGGCCCCTGACGGGGCGGAGACGGTCACCGGGTACGAGTACCGCCACAGCATTGACAGCGGATCAACCTGGGATCCGGACTGGATCAGCACCGGCAACGGAACGGCCACGAACTACACGGTATCCGGATTGACCAACGCGGTGACTTACACCTTCCAGGTGCGGGCGGTTAATGACGACGGCCCGAGTGACGCCAGCAACGCCACGGACGCCGTTCCCTTCGGCCCGCCCTACGCGGTAACGGAACTAAGCGGCACCGGGGGCGACGGCTACATCGACCTTTCGTGGAACGCCCCGTCTTCAGGCAGCCCGCCCACCGGGTACGAATACCGACGGTCTTCCGATGGAGGAACTACCTGGGACTCGGAATGGACCAGCACGGGCAACGGCTCCGCGACCGGCCTCCGCGTTTCCGGCCTGACCAACAACGTCGAGTACTCGTTCGAAGTCCGCGCGGTGAACAACGCTGGTCCCAGCAGCTCTGCCGGCAACTGGAGCGGAACGCCACACGGCCCGCCCTACGCGGTAACGGGACTAAGCGGCACCGGGGGCGACGGCTACATCGACCTTTCGTGGAACGCCCCGTCTTCGGGCGACCCGCCCACCGGGTACGAATCCCGGCAGAGCACTGACAACGGCGTCACCTGGGATCTCAACTGGCACACCACGGGCAATGACGCCGCAACCGGCCAGCATGTACCCGGCTTGATCAACGGAATTGAATACACCTTCGAGATAAGAGGAGTAAACGCCTTCGGTACCGGGCCCAGCGAGACATGGACTGGGTCACCCTACGGTCCACCTGAGGCGATAAGCAATCTGGAAGGCGTCGCCGGCGACGGACAAGTGGAATTGTCATGGACCGCCCCATCATCAGGCACTCCTCCCACCGGGTATGAATTCCAGCGGTCTTCCGATGGAGGAACTACCTGGGACCCGGGCTGGACCAGCACAGGCAACGGAGCGGTCGCCAGCTACACCGTATCCGGATTGACCAACAACGTCGGGTACTTGATTGAAGTCCGCGCGGTGAACAACGCCGGGCCCAGCATCTCGACCGGCAGTTGGAGCGGAACGCCGCACGGCCCGCCCTATGCGGTAACCGGGTTGACGGGCCAGGCCGGAGTAGGCTTCGTCGTCCTCTCGTGGACCGCGCCATCCTCGGGCGACCCACCCACCGGCTACGAATACCGGCAGAGCGCCGACGGCGGCAACGCCTGGGGTCAGTGGACCAGCACCGGCACAGGGACCGACGCCTACGTATCCGGCCTGACCGGGGGCGTTGAATACACCTTTCAGGTACGCGGGGTGAACGACTACGGCGCCGGCAGCCCCAGCGGCGCCTGGAGCGGAACCCCCGATGGTTCTCCCATGGCCCCGACCGGGCTGACCGCCACCGGGGGCGACGGCTACGTCGACTTGACGTGGACCGCCCCGTCTTCGGGCATTCCACCCACCGGGTATGAGTATCGGTGGTCATCCGATGACGGCGACAGCTGGTATTGGACCTGGTCCAGCACCGGCAACGGCGCGGCGACCAGCACGCGCGTGTCCGATCTCGAAAACAGCGTTACGTACCTCTTCCAGGTGCGAGCGAACAACGAACACGGAGCCGGCGGCGCCAGCAACACGGCGAGCGCGACTACCTTCGGCCCGCCTGAAGCCGTGAACATCCTGGACGCGACTCCCGGCAACGGCTATGTTGAACTGACCTGGGGCGCTTCGCATTTGGGCAGCCCACCCACCGGCTACGAATACCGGCTGAGCTCCGACGACGGCAACACCTGGGGGCAGTGGACCGACGCCGGCACAGCCACCAGTGTACGCATATCCGGCCTCAGCAACGGCACGGAGTACCTCTTCCAGATCCGGGGGGTGAACAGCGCCGGCGCGGGCGAGCCAAGCTACTCTTGGAGCCAGACGCCGGTGGGTCCGCCACTGGCGCCCACTGGTTTGACCGGCAGGGTTGGTGACAGCCAAGTTACCTTGTCATGGACCGCTCCATCCTCTGGCTACTTTCCAACCACCTACCAATACCGGCAGAGTTCCGACGGCGGGAGCACGTGGGGACAATGGATCGGCACGGGCAACAGCAACCGGACCACAGCGACCGTTTCCGGCCTCACCAACGGCGTCGAATACACTTTCCAGGTGCGCGCGGTGAACAAGGGCGGCGCAAGCGCCTCCACCGCCTCATGGAGCGGGACGCCCCTGGCATCGCTGCTCAGGGTGAACGACCTGGGCCTCCACGAACGCCTGCCCAGCGGCAAGGTCAGCCTGACGTGGTCCGATCCCGAAGACGACGGCCAGCAAATCAACAAATACCAGTACCGATACCGGCAGGACGGAGACTCCTGGCAAGCCTGGGCCGACGCGGTGACGGTCACCCCCGACGGCTGCCCCAATGAAGCCTGCACCTACGAGATAAGCGGGCTGACCGATGGCGTGGAATACGCCTTCCAAGTACGGGCGATAACCAGCAGCACTGAAGGACCACCATCCAACACCCTGATTTACACACCGAATCCTTTGCCCACCACGGACATAGGAACCGGATACTATGAGGGGAAACTGGCTATTTCCTGGCGAGGCAACCCAGACGCCAACCGATACCGGTACAACAGGAACTCGGCTCCTCAAGGGGAATGGCAAGCTATTCCAACAGTCGTCAGTGGCGGTAACGGGTCTTACTCGTTCACCGTCCCCGGCACTTTCGACGGCGGCGCCACCTACGTCTTCCAGATCGGCCAGACCAACAACAACGGCGGCGTATTCTACAGGGAAGCCGACGTTGACACCCCGGCGGACACCACCGACCTTCGCGCTACGGTGAACGGCGCAGAAAGCCCAGTGTCCAATGACGGTGAAGTAGACTTGGCTTGGGACGCAGTGGCAGCACGCTATGCAATCCAATTCTACCTCAACTATAGGCTGCTGGATGGTGACCAGTGGACAGGTTGGCAGGCGATTCCCGATAGTTGGCACAACAGCGTCAATCGCTCCAGCTATACCGTGACTGGTCTGCAACCCGGCGAGAGCTATTTGTTCCAGGTATACGCAACAAACAGCATCGGTCCAGGGGCATTCTCGCAGGAAGTCAGCCACAACCCCATGCCGCCGTCCGCCGTTTCCGGCCTGACCGCCGCGCGCAGCGGTGGCATGGCGACGCTCAACTGGTCTGCTGCCCGCCACCGGGGGACGCCCATCACCAAACACCAGTACCGAACGAGAGAAACCGAAGGATCCTACGGCCCCTGGACGGACATCCCGAACAGCGCGCCGGGCGGAGCCAATTACCTCAGCTATACCGTTACCGGACTGGACGCCGACACCAAGTACGTCTTCCAGGTTCGGGCGGTGAACCGAAAAGGCTCCGGACCCGCCTCCGCAGAAGCCGACGTGGCCGCGCCTCCCAGCCAGGTGGCCAGCCTGACGGCGGACCCCGGCGTGTCGGCAGCGTATCTGTTCTGGCCCATCGATCCAAACGACGATAGGGACATTCAGAAGTTCCAGTATCGCCAGAAGTCGGGCAGCCTGGATTACGGCGAATGGACAGACATACCCGCGTCCGGCAACTCCTGGCACCGGGTTGCCGGCTTGACCAACGGCGCGCAGTACACCTTCCAGGTGCGGGCCGTGAACGACGTCGGCGCAGGCCCGGCCTCGCCGTCGGCTTCCGCGACACCCAAATCCGTCGCGCAGCCTCCGCAGTTTTACTTGTCGACCAGTTCGGGATGGGCGTCCCTCGAAGTTCAGTTGGGATATGAAATGAGAGGGGGAGAGCAACCCAACTACACCGCGCTGCAGTACCGGATGAGGACAGGCGGAACGGCATACGGCGACTGGACCGCCATCCCCGATAGCGCTCCTACCGGAGAGAACAGCGAGGGATATGTTCTGACGGGCCTGACCGAGACCGAGCACACGTTCCAGCTGAGGGCGGTGAACGACGGCATCGTCGGTACTCCCTCCGATGAAAATGCCGTCACCGTCTATAAGTTGCCCGGTCAGATAACCGACCTGGCGGCAACCCGCGGCGATGGCCAGGTGGAGCTGACCTGGACCATCCCCACCGGCCCCGACTTCCTCAGCCCCGACTTCCTCCAGGTACGCGTCCGGGGCAGCGACTCTCAGTCGCAGGTCATAGCCGTCCCCGACAGCGGGCCCACGGGAGCCAACCGCTCCGGCTACATCGTGAGCGGCCTGGAAAACGGCGCCACGTACTCCTTTGTGATCTGGGGAGTCACTCAGGGTCAGATTGTCGGCGTTGGACCGGAATCCAACGAGGTCGAGGCCATGCCGGCCGCCGTGCCGGGACCGGTCGAACGCCTGCTCGCTGTGGCCGGCGATGGCCAGGTGGAGCTCACCTGGGAATTGCCAATCGCCACAGTGATCTCATCCGGCCCCGTTCTGGATGACGGTGGGGAGCCGATCACCGGGGTGGAATACCGCTGGAAGATCGGGAGAGAAGAGTACGGTCCGTGGCAGACCATCTGGACCCGGGGCGTCGACGAAGAAGACATCGACATCCTGCAAGAATACGTCGCAACGGGCCTGACCAACGGCGTGTACTACACCTTCCAGGTGCGCCTGGCGAACGTCGTAGGACACTCCGCGGCGTCCGACGAAGTCAAGGTGCGCCCCATCACCGATTATCCCGCGTTGGAGGCGATCAGCGACCTGGCGGCCACCGGCGGTTACCGGCAGGCCACTTTGACCTGGAACGTGCCCTCAGCCGACCTGGCATCCATAACCGGGTTTGATTTCCGTTTCCACTACGACGAAGGAGGAAGAACCATCTCCTCCGGCTGGATACCCATGTCCGAAGGAAGTTTCACAGCCGAAAGCGGGACCGCCCGGAGCTACACCGTAACCGACCTGATCAACGGCAAGACGTACACCTTCGAGGTGCGTTCCGTGAACCCGGAGGGGGCCGGCCCGGCCTCCAACCGGGCTGCGGCTGCGCTGTCCGGCCGGCCACACCCGGTAATCAACCTGGCGGTCGAAGATCCCTGGGGCAACGGTTCCGCAGTGTTCTTGAATTGGACGGCGCCGATACCGAGCTCGCCCGCCGTGGACAAGTACCAGTACCGGCAAAACAGTGGTCAGTGGACCGATATTCCCAACGAAAAGCTCCAGATTGTCGGAGGAAGTCTCGCTCCGCACGTAACCTATGAGCTTACCGGAATGACGCACGGCTCGCACACTTTCCAGGTGCGCACGGTCAACCAGGCCGGGGAGAGCGAACCCTCCGAGACCGTCGTCATCGTACTGCAGGAAGTGGTCCCCGATACGGTGTACCTGAACCACCTGATCGGGGGAAACGCGCAGGTGACGCTGGAGTGGTCGGTTCCCAACCCGGGCACTGCTCCCATCACCCAATTCCAGTACCGCTACGCCAAAGTTGATCCAAACACCCTGCAACCGGCTCCCTATGGGGCCTGGCTCACCGTCCCGGGCAGCGCCAGCCACGAAACCGGAGCAGAACGCTCCTACATAGTCGGGGGCCTGCAGAACGCAGCCACGTACGTATTCCAGATGCGCGCCGTGAACTCAGCGGGCGCCGGCCCGGAGGGTCCGGGCGACCAGGCAACTACTGACCGGGAGGTCGCTCCGCCCATCACTGACCTGGAGGCCGTGAACCTGGGCGACGGTCAGACTTCCCTGCTCTGGACCATCCCCCACACCAACGTGAACATCTACAACCTGGAGTACCGCGTCAAGGCCGTGGAAGGACACTACGGCTGGTGGCGGTCAATTCCGGACAGCGGCCAGCGAGGTCAGAACCGCGAGGAGCATCGGGTCACCCTCGAATGCGGGGACTACTACTTCCAAGTCCGCAGCGGGACGGTTGCCGCCGGCAACCCCGTGGTCAGCCACGTTTCCAACGAGGCGCTCGCCCAGGTCAGGAACGTCAACCACGCCGAAGATCCCACCTGCGCCGACGATTACGTTCCCCCAACGGTCACGACTCCCTCACCCACCCTGGCCTTGGTGAAGGACATCGACGTGACCATTGTGTTCAGTGAGCCGGTGTGCCGGTTCACCGTCGACCAACAGCCGGCGGGCAATGCAGGAAACACCCGGCATTCTTTCAGTGTAACGCCCGGCTCCGCAGACGAGATGGCAAAGCAGATTGGCGCCTTTCTGTCAAAATATGACAACAACTGCGTCGCATCAAACAGCCCGGCCACGGGCGCGCCGACCGTCACCGGCACCGCCCAGGTGGGCGAGACGCTGACCGCGGACACCTCCGGCATTGCTGACGATGACGGGATAGCCAACGCCGTGTTCAGCTACCAGTGGCTGGCAGACGGCGCCAACATCGCCGGAGCGACGGCTTCCAGCTACACGCTGACCGCCAGCGACGCGGGCAAGAACATCAGGGTGCGGGTGTCCTTCACCGACGACGCCGGCAACGCCGAGAGCCTGACCAGCGCGGCGACGGACGCAGTATCCGTCACGTCTCAGCAACAGGTAGCCAACACCCAGGCCACGGGGCAGCCCGTCATCAGAGGCACGGTCCAGGTAGGAGAAACGCTGACGGTGGACGTATCCGGCATCTCAGATGACGACGGCATGTCCAACGCTGTGTTCTCCTACCTGTGGTTCGCCAACGGGGCTGATATCATCGAGGCAAGGAGCTCCACCTACACCCTGGTTGAAAGCAACCAAGGTCAGACCATGAGGGTGAAAGTATCTTTCAACGACGACGCCGGGAATGAAGAGATATTCCTCAGCTCGGCAACTATGGCCGTCGCCCCTGCGCCTACAGATGAACCGCTGACCGCCAGCTTCTCTAATGGCCCGTCGTCCCACGACGGGGAGAGCGACTTCACCTTCGAACTGCACTTCAGCGAGCAGTTCAGCGTGAGCTTCAGGACGCTGCGGAACCAGGCCTTCGAGGTGACGGGCGGTACGGTGCGGAAAGCCCAGCGGCTGGAGCAGGGCAGCAACGTGGGCTGGCGGATCACGGTGAGGCCCAACTCCAACAGCGACGTGACCATCGTGCTGCCGGAGACCACCGACTGCGCCGACGACGGAGCCATCTGCACCGGGGACGGGCGGATGCTGTCCAACCGCAGCGAGCTGACGGTGAGCGGGCCGTAGGGTCAGGTAGGAGGTCAGTTCGACACCACCGGGCCGGCGCTGTTGCAGCGCCGGCCCTTTTGCTTTCCGGAACCCCGAGGATGCGCGGCAGGTTGTCGTACCTGCCGAGATCCGGTTCCGCAGGCGCGTCTCCCGGTCAACGAACGACCGGCCCTCGGCTTATAACACAAGATTACACGCCATATATGCTATAAAAACACGGCAACAACATACGCACCTTATATACACTAGCACCCCGACTGACCAGCGGAGCGGGAGAGGTTCACCTGGCATTCGACCGGTCGCCGCCCGCCGGGTCAGGACAACGATAAGGATTACCCCACGCCGATAGAGCCGAGAGGAGGGTTGGATCATGCAAGCCATCGTGAAGTTCCCGGTCGCCGCGCTGCTGGCCGTGTTGCTGGCCGTCATCATCGCCCTGGTCCTGGCCGCGCCCTTGGTGCTGGCCCAGGACGCGGAGCAGCCGCCGACCGAGGCCGCGTCCGGCGGCGCGAGCGCCGAGGCGCGCCTGGCGGAGCTGGACCTGCACGGCGTTGCGCTGGAGCCGAGGTTCGACCCGGACCAGGCGGACTACCAGGGCTACATGCACTCCCGGGAGATGGGGAGCACGACGGTGACGGCCACGGCGGAGGACGCCAGCGCCACGGTGACGATCAGCCCGGCGGACGCGGACGCGGACGCCGCGGGCCACCAGGTTGACCTGACGGCCGGTGAGGACGTGTCAGTGGAAGTGACGGTGACGTCGTCGGACGGGACCAGCGAGTCGGTGTACACCGTGGCCATGAAGTACGGCGACGGGTTTGTCCAGCTGGACGTTGGAAGGGATGTCGCCTGCGCGCTCAGGACGGATAGCACGGTGGACTGCTGGCCCGACGCCCCCGAACCGGCCGGCATATATCAGTACGCGGCCGGAGGAAGTGTGACTCACCGAGCTACTCACGCGTGCGGGCTCCGCGCTGACGGCTCTGCCCATTGCTGGAGCCGTAGCTGGGACGCTGGAAGGACACGGGGCTACAGTTGGAACGACTATCCCGATACGGAAGTACAGTCGTTGGATATGGGACTCTACTCCCCATGCTATCTGAAAATCGACGGCAGCATCAGGTGTCTGGGAGGCTTTATTACTCACCCCGATGCCGAGACTGAAGCAGGTCCGTACAAAGCCGTCGCCGCGGGATATCAGATGGCTTGTGTGCTCACCCCGGACAATCTGGTGAAATGCCTGGGATTGGGTGACTGGTACCTCGATCTTCCGGAACCGGAAACGGAGTTCAAGTATATTGAGGTCAGCTCGCCGACAGTTTGCGGTATCAGGATGGACGACACCCTGCTGTGCTGGTACTACCCCGATCTGAATTTCGACGGTGTCGGCTACGTGGCAATCGACACGCCGGAGGGCGAGTTCAAATCTGTGTCGTCGGGTTACGGCTACGGCTTCGTGTGTGCCGTCAAGAGCGATGACGGGAGCATTGTCTGTTTCGCCTGGTATTCGCATAGTCTGATCAGTCGGGTCCTGGATCACGTGCCGGAGGGTGAATTCCAAAGCGTAAGTGTGGGCCGGTTGAAAGCCTGTGGCTTGAGAACGGACGGTTCCATCGCCTGTTGGGGTGAGTACTGGACTTGGGATGGACACCGGTGGACAGGCCAGGAGCCGTCGATGGTGTCGCCGTGGGCGGACGACGCGCGGCTGCTGTCCCTCAAGGTGCGGGACGCCGCCGCCAACGACGTCGCGCTGTCGCCGCAATTCGACTGGAACACCGCCGACGGCTACACCGCCGAGGTGCCCCAGGAAACGACCTCGGTCACCGTCACGCCGGGCGCGACCAACCGCTTCGCCAAGGCGACAATCAGCCCTGACGACGCCGACCCGGACACCGCGGGGCACCAGGTCGCGCTGGACCCGGGGATCAACTCCATCAGCGTCGCCGTCACCTCGTGGGACGATTCGGCGGAGCTGACCTACACCTTCGAGATCTTCCGCGGGGACCGGGTCCACCGCTTCGTGGCGGAGAACAGCCCGGGGGGCACAGCCGTGGGCCTCCCGGTTGCGCACCCCGACGCCGACGCGACGGCGACCTACTCGCTGGAGGGCGCGGACGCAGGATCGTTCAGTATCGACGCATCCACCGGGCAGATCTACACGGTGGACGGCGTGGACTACGACTACGAGGCCAAGCCGACCTATGAGGTCACGGTGCGGGTAGAAGAAGGCGACGGCGCCATCGCCTTCATCGCAGTCACCATAAACCTGCTCGACCTGCCGGAAGCGAAAGCCAACGTCCCCGCCATGGGAGTGCCGTTCATCACCGGGACGGCGCAGGTGGGTGAGACGCTGACGGCGGACACATCCGGGATAGCCGACGAGGACGGACTGGCCAGCGCCGTGTTCAGCTACCAGTGGTTGGCCGACGACCTGGATGTACCGGGTGCGACCAGCAGCAGGTACACCTTGGCAGATGCGGACGCGGGCAAGGCCGTCCGGGTGCGGGTGAGCTTCACCGACGACCGGGGCCACGCCGAAACGCTGACCAGCGCGGCCAAGGTGGTGGCGGAGAGCGACGACTACACCATGAACCGCATCTGGGAGGTTGGCACCTGGGGAAAGGTGGACGTGGGCGGCTCGACCACGGCCGCGATCGAGAAGGCCGGTGACCGCGACTTCATCGCCGCGAACCTGGTCAAGGACCGGACCTACCGCATCGACGTGGCCGGCGACGGCGATGACGCCCTAGCTGATCCCAGGATGCACGGCGTGTTCCGGTTCCTGTGGGCCGCGGACTTGGAGTGCTCCGGGGCGTTTGGGGACCCCGGGGTGACTACCTACGTGTTGACCGCCGGGCACAGCGACCTGTACGCCGTGTCGGTGGGCGCGGAGAGCGACGGTACCGGCCGCTACCGGGTGTCGGTATCCGAGTCGTCAGACACTGCCACCGGGTGCGACACGAAGCTGGCGTCGTCCGCCAACAGTCCGGCCACCGGCCAGCCCGTCATCAGCGGGACCGCCCAGGTGGGCGAGACGCTTACCGCGGACACGTCGGGCATCGCCGACGCGGACGGTCTGACCAACGCGACGTTCAGCTACCAGTGGGCAGCCGGCGGCGTGGACATCCCCGGCGCGACGGGTTCTGCCTACACGCTGGTTGACGCCGACGCGGGCAAGGACATCAAGGTAACGGTGTCCTTCACCGACGACGCGGGCCACGCCGAGAGCGTGACCAGCGCGGCCACTGACGCGGTCGTCGCAAAGTCCCAGCAGCGGGCCGCCAACACCCCGGCCACCGGCCTGCCGACGATAAGCGGCACGGCCCAGGCGGGCCAGACCCTGACGGTGGACACGTCGAGCATCGCCGATGAGGACGGCCTGGACAAGGCGGAGTTCACCTACCAGTGGGCAGCCGACGGCGTTGACATAGCGGACGCCACGGACTCTGCCTACACCCTGGTTGACGCCGATGAGGGCAAGGCGATCAGCGTAGCCGTGTCCTTCACCGACGACGCCGGCAACGAGGAATCGCTGACCAGCACTGCCACCAACGCGGTTGCGCCCAAGCCCAACACTCCGGCCACCGGGCAACCCACCATCAGCGGAACGGCGCAGGTGGGCGAGACGCTGACGGCGGACGTATCCGGCATCGCCGACGATGACGGCCTAGACAACGTTAGCTTCAGCTACCAGTGGCTGGCCGACGGCTCCGACATCGCCGGTGCGACGGCCTCCAGCTATACGCTGACCGACGCGGACGAAGGGAAGGCCATCAGCGTAACGGTGTCCTTCACCGACGATAGGGGCCACGCGGAGTCGTTGACCAGCGCGGCCACGGGCGCGGTGGCACCCAAGCCCAACACTCCCGCCACCGGGCAACCCGTCATCATGGGGACGGCGCAGGTAGGGGAGACGCTGACGGCGGACACGTCGGGCATCGCCGACGAGGATGGCCTGGACGAGGCAGTGTTCAGCTACCAATGGCGGGCCGACGGCGCGGACATATCGGGAGCCACCGGCTCCAGCTACACCCTGGTCGACGCCGACGAAGGCAGTGCCATCAGCGTAACGGTGTCCTTCACCGACGATGCCGGCCACGCGGAGAGCCTGACCAGCGCGGCGACGGCGGCGGTAGAGGCCAGGCCCAACACTCCAGCCACCGGGCAGCCCGTCATCAGCGGCACCGCCCAGGTGGGCGAGACGCTGGTGGCGTACACGTCGGGCATCTCGGATGACGACGGGTTGGACAACGCCGTGTTCAGCTACCAGTGGCGGGCCGACGGCGCGGACATCGCCGGGGCGACGGCCTCCAGCTATACGCTGACCGACGCCGATGAGGGCAGGTCCATCATGGTGACAGTGTCCTTCACCGACGATAGGGGCCACGCGGAATCGCTGACCAGCGCGGCCACCCAGGCGGTGGCTGGCCCGCCGCCGGAGCCGCTGACCGCCAGCTTCTCCAACGGGCCGTCGTCCCACGACGGGGAGAGCGTCTTTACCTTCGAGCTGCACTTCAGTGAGGAGTTCAGCGTGAGCTACAAGCGGCTGCGGGACCAGGCCTTCGATGTGACGGGCGGGGACGTGACGCGGGCGAAGCGGCTGGAGCGGGGCAGCAATATCGGCTGGCGGATCCACGTCCGGCCGGACGGCAACGGCGCGGTGACCATCATCCTGCCGGAGACCACGGACTGCGACGACGACGGGGCCATCTGCGCCGGCGACGGGCGGATGCTCTCCAACCGCAGCGAGCTGACCGTCGGCGGGCCGTAGGCCGGGTCGTGATCAGTTCGACACCACCGGGCCGGCGCTGCTATCGCGCCGGCCCTCTCGCATTCCGGAACCCGGAGGGCGGTTGTCAACGCGACGGCTGGAGCATCACCAACCGGCTGGCAGCACCCGTAATATGCTACGGTTTTGATTGAAGCCTTGGAACCACCCATCAACAGACAACACGGTAATTTCCTCGGCCCAATCTATCAGCAAGTTGAAGACCCGGGGTAGGTCGCATTACGGATCTAATCGCGCCCAATTGACGAAACGGAATCCGTCACCTTGGCGATCACTTTCTGCCGCCGTTCAGTCAGAATCCGAGTAGCGAAATTTCCTCGGATAGCAGCAACACAATGAAGCAAGATGATCCGCACATTGAAATTCGCCCTGCTCCGCAGCCCTGCCAACAGCCGAACCATCGGCTGCCACGCGACCCAGCAGAACGCCGGCTACAACCATGGCGTCGATGTGCTGAACCGGGAACCCAACCTGCCCAAGCGCAGCGGTCGCTATCATCCCGATGCCATGAACAAGCGCATCACCGCTTGGCGGCAGGCGGACCGGCAAATAGCCGACGCGCATTACCACATCCACCAGGAAGGCGCCGAACAAGCCTGGGAAGCCAACCAGCGGCTGCAACAGAGCCGCGCCGAACGCCTGAAACGCATCGTCGCTGCCGAGGCCAACGACGAGGAACCCAAGCACCGGGACATCCATCCCCACCGTCACACGTTGGCGCATCGCTCGCGCAAGCAGGGACGCCTCAGCCTGACAATTGCTGCGCTGGGCAAGAACGTCAAAGCCAAGCGCAAACTCAACGAAAGCCTCGCCGAGTCGGCCATCGGCCACGTCGGCAAACTCCTGCGGGAGGAAGCCGCCAAACTCGGCATTCCCACCGTCTCCGTTCCGCCGCAGGGCACGTCCCAGACCTGCCCGCGCTGCGGAGACCGGCGCCCGAGCAACCGCGAGAGCCAAGCGGTGTTCCGGTGCCGGCACTGCGGTCTCTATGCCCACGCCGATTGGACTGCCGCCGTCATCATCCGCAACCGGGCCTTTGTCCGACACTGCAAATGGCAGTCAGGTTTCACACCGGGCGTACTGGCCGCACCCACCGGGTGCGACAGCAGCCATCCGGCTCCGAGCCAAAACAACCAAGATTGGGCTTGGAGCTAAGCGTGTTCAAGCCGGAAGGCACCGCGACGATCCGCTCCGGCGGAAGGGTCCGTGGCCCAAGACTGGACCACCGTATTCAAGCGGCGGTCCCAGACGCCAAAAGTGTTGGACAAAGTGTTAGTCACGGGAAACACCCTCGGACACTTCCTCAGAAGGGCCTTGCCCGAAAAATGCTCGGTTGGCGCTATTTTTGGGCAGGAGTCCGATTTTTTGGGCAGGCCTCGGATTATTTGGGCAAAAATGATTTTACGGGCAAGGCCCCGCCCAGGTACTTGAGATACGTGGATCAGCTCGGTCGATGGCGACGCAAACGTGGTAACGCTTGAGGTTGGGATGTTTATCGAGAGCAGTCTTGATGGAATTGTCGATCTGATCCAATTGGGAATCGCCGAGTGAAAACTCTATAGAGGCAAACTCGGTCGCGGTCAAACCGATCCGGTTGGGGGTGTCTCTCCTTCCGCCCCCAAATCCGCCGCGATTTCCTCCAGCTGTTCCAGCGCCGCCCGCAGGTCTTCCATGATCTCCTCGGCGATCACGTCGGGCGGCGGCAGGTTGTCGGAGTCTTCCAAACTCTCGTCGCGGAGCCAGAAGATGTCCAGGTTGGCCTTGTCCCGCTGGGTCAGCTCGTCGTGGGTGAAGCGGCGGAACCGCTCGGACTCCACCCGCTGCGTCCGGTCGTCGGCGCGGTAGCAGGACACGAAGTCGTCCAGGTGCGCCCGGGTCAGCGGGTTGGTCTTCAGCGTGAAATGCTGGTTGGTGCGCAGGTCGTAGATCCAAAGCTCGCGCGTCCACGGCGTCTCGCTGGCCGGCCGGCGGTCGAAGAACAGCACGTTGGCCTTGACGCCCTGGGCGTAGAACACGCCGGTGGGCAGCCGCAGCAGGGTATGGGCGTCGCACTCGTGGAGCAGCCGCCGGCGGATGGTCTCGCCGGCGCCGCCCTCGAACAGCACGTTGTCGGGCAGCACGATGGCCGCGCTGCCGGTGTTGTTCAGCAGCGTGCGGACGTGCTGCAGGAAGCTCAGCTGTCGGTTGCTGGTGGTGGCCCAGAAGTCGGGACGCTCCACGGTCAGGCTCTGGCGCTCGGTGCGGCCCTCCTCGTTGACGAAGGTCAGGGTGGACGTGCGTCCGAAGGGCGGGTTGGTCAGCACCATGTCGTAGTTGACGCCGGGCGGCGCGCGCAGGCTGTCGTCGACCCGGATGCTGGGCTGGTCGCCGCCGATGCCGTGGAGGTACAGGTTCATCACCCCCAGCCGGGCCGCGCTGTCCACGATCTCCCAGCCGTGGAGCGCGTCGTTGCGCAGGAACTCCGACTGCTCCCGGTTCATGGTGGGATGATGCCGGTGGACGTACTCATGGGCGGCCAGCAGGAAGCCGCCGGTGCCGCAGGCGGGGTCGCAGATGGTGGTGTCCGGCCCAGGCCGCATCACGTCCACGATGGCCTGGATGAGCGGGCGCGGCGTGAAGTACTGGCCGGCGCCGGTCTTCACGTCCTGGGCGTTGCGCTCCAGCAGCGATTCATAGGCGTCGCCCTTCACGTCGGCGCTGAGGCCGTGCCAGTTCTCGCTGTCGATGAGCTCCTTGACCAGCCTGGTCAGCATGGCCGGCTCCTGGATGCGGCTCTGGGCCTTGCCGAAGATCACGCCCAGCGTTCCCGGCTGGCGGGACAGGGTTTCCAGGACGTGGCGGTAGTGGACGTCCAGTTCCGCGCCGTCCCGGGCCAGCAGGCTGGGCCAGTCGCAGCCCGCGGGAATGGGCGGCGGCGCCTGATCCGCAAGCAGCGACAGCGGCGGCTGGGTGCGCTCGTGCATCATCTTGAGGAAGATGAGGTAGGTGAGCTGCTCCAGGTAGTCGCCGTAGGACAGGCCGGCGTTGCGCAGCACGTCGCAGTAGTTCCACAGCTTCTGGCCGATGGTGGTGGCGGTGGCGGTGGTCATGTGCGCTTATGCAGCGTCGAAGATCAAGGTACGGACCTCGAACACGAACCCCGGCAGTTCCGGGTCGCCGCTCACTCGCTCGGGGTCGTTCAGCGTCAGGGGCTCGGCTCCAGGGCGGTAGATATGTACCTGGCGTCGGAAGGGATCGATGAGCCAACCCAAACGCGCGCCGTGGGCGATGTAGTCCTCCATCTTGCGCCGCGCCGCCGCCGGCCGGTCGTTGCGCGACATTACCTCAACCACGAAGTGGGGACAGAATTGCAGCAGCCAGGTGTCTTCCGAAGGGGAATAGCCGTCCAGTTGCTCCGGGGACAGCCAGGCCGCGTCGGGAGCGTAACAGGCTCCGTTGGGCAGTTCGACGCCCAGCCGCGCGCCGTGGGCTTCGCCTCCTCCGCCATCCCGAGACCAGATGTACAGTTCTCCAAAGGCGATCCCTTCAAACAATGAACCTGTTTTGCTCTGCATGGGCGTTATCAGCAACACTCCTTCGGCAGTGAGTTCCAGCTTGCCCACCATATTTCGATTGGCTTCGTTGAACTGAATCAGCCACTCTCCGAACCACGCTCCGGTGTACCCGGCCTCGGCCAGCAGTTTGAGCACCGGGCCGAACTCCAGGCAGATGGGCAGGGAAATGGGATCCGGGTCAAGCCGGGCCGCCTCGGGCGTCGCGTCCGGTAGGTTCACGATGGGTTTGGCAACCATTTCACTCACCATCCTTGCCGGCCAGTATGCCACAGTTCACCGCGTCGCTTTCGACCGCCGTCGCGCCGGCCGTTTCTTCGTGGCGGACGCCGCCTGCTGCTCCGCCGCGCGCTGGGCGCGGATGCGTTCCAGCAGGGCCGACGCCGGCTCGTCGTCCGGGTCCTGGGAAACCAGTTCGCCGGAGAAGGCGCGCTTGAGGATGCTCTGGCGCAGCCGCTCGGCCCGTTGCCGGCTGGCCTCCACCGCCGCCTCCGCCTGCTGGATCACCGACAGCCGCCGCTCCACCTCGGTCACGATGCGGCGCTGCTCGGCGAGGGGTGGGATGCCAACAACCCACGTTTCCGCCCGTTGCGCTCCCAAGTGGTGAATCCCTACACCTCTGGCGGCGCGCCCCAGTGCCCCAGAACGGGCATCAGATAGAAGATGATGGTACAAAAAGGGAACTAGATCCGCCTCGGCTCGCACTCTTATCAGGGTGTTTTGGAAACAGCAGCCATCTACCTGACCATTCCAAACGGCAGGTTTACCTACCTCGTCCTGACTTCCTGACGCTTCGGCTAGCAATATATCCCCAGGCAACAGCTGGTACGTGCCGTACTCCGCTGGTGTGAAGTCCATTTCTTTAACGTCTGACAGATTTATCCCATCCCATGTAACGTTTGCTGCCCGCATGTACGGGCGCATATTCGGCCCGGTGGCTCGTTTGGGTGACCTCTGTCTGCCCAAACGAACTTCACCGAGCTGTGCGAGGTTTGCCCACGCCCACCCCTCCGGCAGCGATGGCAGGTCGGACGTATCGGGCGCGGCCGGCTCCTGGTATTTGCCCCGCCGCTTCTCCTGGGACTCCCAGCGCGCCCGACGCTCCGCCAGGATGCGCTCCAGCAGGACACCGGCCGGCTCGTAATCCCGACCCTCGGCGCGGGCCAGTTCCGCTTCGGTGGGCACCAGCTCGCCGGAGCAGGCGGCCCGCAGTGTGCTGGCCCGGTAGCGTTTCAGGTTCGCCTGGGTCCGCCGCAGCGCCGCCACCGCCGCATCCAGCCGGGTGAACTGCTTCTCGATTTCGGCGACGATGCGCCGCTGCTCGGGGAGGGGCGGTACTGATACTCTGATATCTTCGTAATCCACCCGACTCAGGCCGGGGATGGCAGTTGATCTATCCAATCTACCTAAGCCTAATGAGGCAAGGAGAAAGCCAAAGAAACGCAGATCGGTGTCTGGAGTTGACGTAACGTAGTAAGCAGTGTCGATGGGCCAGGATGGGCTACTAGTAAAATAAACTGCACCGACCGTGCCTTTTCGCCCAACTATCAGGGATGGGCCCGGTATGAGGCTCGCGTCGTGCATCCCTACGATCCCGCTGGAACCGTATACTGGAACCGAACCCGATCCGACACGGTTTTTTGCCGCGAGGGCCTTGCCATATTTTATGGGCAGAATGTCGCCCAATACGGCGACCGCCCATCCGCGAGGCAGGTCTTGCAGTGTCACGTGCCGGTCTCAACGGCGGCCTGCTGCGGCGCGTCCAGGATTGGTACTTCCACCTCGACTTCCACGGCCACGTTCAGAGGTTCGGGGATGGTCTCGCCGTGCTCAGCCATCAGTTCGACGTGATAATTGGCTGCCTCCTGGATCAACTGCCATGTTTCCTCAAAGGTGTCGGCGGCGGCGATGCAACCGGGTAAATCCGGCAAGTCCGCCGCATAGCCGTTGCCGGTCTTGGCGATTATCGCTACGTATTTCATCGGTAATCTCTCCTGTCGAGACCCGCTTGCTGCAAAATGCTGTACCATCTCCGTGTATCCAGTTCATTGCCGAGGTTGCCGGAAATGGTCACCGTTCCTGGCTTTTCCGGATGGTGAAATTGGCGATGGCTGCCCCGTGTCCTCACATGAAACCAGCCATCCTGTTCCACTATGCGGATTGCTTCCCTAACCCTGGGCGGCATGTGATAACTCACTCGACATGAAAGCGTTCTGCGACCCCAGCTATGCGGATTACCCGGGGCGCTTCCCCGTCGTCGAAGTAGCACAGCACGGCGTCACGCATCATATACTTCAGATGTTCCCAGTTGTCACCCTCGGTGAAGATGCTGTAACCGACGGCGCGGGCGGTGTAGCCGACCTCGGGCGCTTCCCGCACCTGGAATACTATCTCGGCGTCTGGCATGGCAGTTGTCCCTTCCGTTGGATTTCATCGGGCTCCGTTCGATGCGCTAAAGGTAGCCCAGCGTGCCGTTCTTTTTGGCTTCCAGAGCCTCAGCCGCCAGAGCGTCCAACCGGCCGGCCTTGGCGTCCTCTTCAATCTGCCGGTCCCACGGGTCTTCTTCCAATTCGTCCAGCCATTTCATCAGTTCAGCGTATTCAGCCGCGGTCAGTTTCATGATGGCCTTCTGAATCTCCGTTACGCTGGTCATGCTTTCCTCTCCATTTCGAGCGCTCCGTGGCCTCGCTCGGTCTCAACTGCGGCCTGCTGCGGCGCGGCGGGCGACGGGATTTGGACTTCCACTTCCACAGCGGCGTAGATGGGCTCCGGGATTTGCTCGCCGTCCTCAACCATTCCTTCCAGGTGGAACGCGGCAGCTTCCTGGATCAGGTTCCGGGTTTCCTCAAAGGTGCTGGCGGCGGCGATGCAGCCGGGCAGGTCGGGCAGGTGCGCCGAATACCCGGTCCCGGTTTTGCCGATAATTGCCACGTATTTCATCGGCCCTCCATGCGACACGCTCACGCCGTCGGCAACGGCTTCACGTTATCAGTCAACCACGTCACCAACTCCGCGAACCGGAATGAGTTGGTCTCGAACAGTTCCATGAAGTGGTTGTAGGCTTCAAGGCTGTCGCAGTCGATGAAGGAACCGTTGATCCGCAGGAAAACCTCGGTGGCGGCGAAAGCCGTGCGCTTGTTGCCGTCCACAAAAGGGTGATTCATGGCCAGGCTCTCCAGAAGGGCGGCGGCTTCCTCAATGATGCCGTCGTAGTATCCGATCTGGGGGCGCATGATGGCCGAGTCCAACGCGCCGGCGTCGCGGAGCCCCGGTTCCCCGCCAAACTGGAGAATCTGGTCATCGTGGATATCCACCACCTCGCGCAGGGTTGGGTAGTCGCGCCTCATTGTGCCAGCAATTCATAGAGGCGGCGGTGCTTCTCGACGCTGTCCCGGTAGTGGGCCATCACTTCGGGGCGTGACCGCTCATTGGATTTGCTCGCTATGTAGGCGCTCATGGCGTCTTCCAATACTGCCTGGAAGTGGCGGCCTTCATTGCGGGCAATCTCGCGCATTCCGGCCAGTAGTTCGGGATAGGCTTGGCTGGAAAATTTCTCACGCTGTGCAACCATTTTTGATACCTCATCTGGTGTGCAGATAGTTTAGGACACTGCGGAATTTTGCGTCAAGATTCATCTTGATATAGAGCGCCTACCGCACCAGCTCCAGGTTCAGTTCGTCGATGATGGGCTGCAAGTCGTCGCCGAATAGGTTGTAGGCTGCAATCAGGCCGCCCCGCTGGTCCAGCGGCGGGTTTTGCAGGTCTCCCATCTCCGCGCTGACGTTGCCGGCGATGCGGTCGCGGATGGCCTCCAGCCACCGGCGCTGCTCGGCGGTGAATTCGCGGCCGGCCGTTTCCTGCACGGCCAGCCAGCCCTCGAACCGCCGGTTGACGTGGTCGGCGAAGGGGGCTAGTTGGTCGGCATCGCCGATGGCGAACCGCACCAGCGCGACGATGTCCGCCAGTTGCCGCTGGCCGGAGCCGCGCACCCTGGACTCGTCCAGCCGCTGGTAGGCTTGCCAGAGGCGCTCGGTGGTCCACGACCGGGGCGGCGCCTGCATGGCGTCGGCCAGCGCGCGGATGTCGTCCAGGCGCAGCCGCTGCCGGTAGGGTCGCTCGTAAAGCACCTGCAAGGCGGTGATCTCGTCCCGGTTTTCCTCGATGAACTGCCGGAAGGACTGCACTTCGTCCTCGGCGGCGTCCTCGGTGAACCCCGCTTCCAACACCAAGTCCTTGCTCACGGTATCGATGGTCTGCTCGTGGGACTGGTGGATGGTCTCCAACCGGTGGCGCAATTCGGGGTTGGACGCGAACGGCAGGGCGGCAGCGTCCCGCAACTGAGTTTCCGAGTCTGCGACGGCTTGGGGCGGCGGGTCGAGCAGGCCGGTGGCTTCCTGTGCGGCTGCCAGCGCGGCGTCGGGGTCGGTGGCCCGCACCAGATTTGTTATCAGGGTTTGCAGGGGTGTCCCGCCGGCAATGGCCTCGATGGACTCCCGCTCGGCCGGAGATATCTTGTGAGACAGACGAGCCAGCCGGCTCGCCAGCGAGGAGAGATGGTCCGGCTCGCGGCTGCCCATGGCGATGAGATCCAGCAGCCGGCCGAAGGATAGCGTCGGTTCGCGTTCCAGCGAGTAGGAGTCGGACATCTCGGACTCGGTGACGCCCACGGCGTCCACGATGACGAAGCGGTCCTTGGCGGTCGCGTCGGGTGTAACCGCGTTGAACTCCGTGGGCGAGATCACGCGGACGCCGCGGCCCTTCATCTGCTCGAAGAAGCTGCGGCTCTGCACGTTGCGCATGAAGAACACGATCTCGACGGGCTTGATGTCCGTCCCGGTGGCGATCATGTCCACCGTCACCACGATGCGGGGATGGTATGAAGTGCGGAAATCGCGAATCAGTTGCTCCGGCGGCACGCCGGTGGTGCGGTAGGTGATCTTCTGACAGAAGTCGTTGCCCTTGCCGAACTCAGTGCGCACGATGTCCACGATGTCGTCGGCGTGGCTGTCGTCCTTGGCGAAGATAATGGTCTTGGGGACCTCGGTGCGGCCGGGAAATATCTCGGTGAACAGCCGGTCCCGGAAGGTCTGAATTACGGTGCGGATCTGGTCCTCCGCCACCACGTCGCGGTCGAGCTGGTTCGGGCTATAGGCCAGATCCTCGTCCAGCTCTTCCGCCCACCGCGTTTTCTTTGCCTTGCGGTTGCGCCGGTCAATATGCTGGCCCGCCTCGACGCTGGAACCTTCCTCGGTGATCTGGGTGCGGATGCGGTAGATGTCGGAATCGACGTTGACGCCATCGGCCACCGCCTGTTCGTGGGGGTACTCCATCACCAGGTTCTGCTGGAAGAACCCGAAGGTCTGCGCCGATGGGGTCGCCGTCAGGCCGATGAGGAAGGCGTCGAAATACTCAAGCACCTGTCGCCACAGGTTGTAGATGGAGCGGTGGCACTCGTCGGTGATGATGAAATCGAAGGCGTGGATTGGTATGTCGGGGTTGTATTCCACGGTGCCCGGCTGCGGGTTGACTTGGGCGAAGTCGAAGCCGGAGAGTTCCTCCTTCTCCGGATCGAGATCTTCGCCGCGCAGCATGGAATACGCCCGCTGTATGGTGGAAATCGAAACGCGGCTCACCGGATCAATGTGGCCGGACTGCAACAGCTGCACGTTGTAAAGCTCGGTGAATTTCCGGTTCTCCTCGGGCGTGGTGAATCCCTGGAACTCGCGAAGCGTCTGCCGGCCCAGGTTGTTGCGGTCCACCAGGAAGAGCACCCGCCTGGCGGCGGCATACCTGATGAGCCGGTACACCAGGTTGCACGCGGTGAAGGTCTTGCCGCTGCCGGTGGCCATCTGTATGAGCGCCCGCGGCTTCGCCAGCGCCAGCGATTCCTCCAGGTTGCCGATGGCGCGGGCCTGCACCGGCCAGAGCGCGCCGGCACTCAACGGCGGCATCTCGGCGAGCCGTTGCCGCAGGTTCGGCGCCACCGAGTAGGCGGCGCTCGGTTCCGCCACGCCGGCGGAGCTGGTCAGCCCGCTTGTCGGATGTGAGCCGACCCAATCCGCCAATGCGCCGGGAGTGTGGAAGGCGAAGACGCCGCGGCTGCGCGGTTCCGGGTCCAGCAGATTGGTGAAGCGGGTCTCGGCCCCGGTCGTCTCGTACAGGAAGGGCAGCGGCTTGCGGTGCGCGGGCAGCGTTTCCGGTAGACCGTCGCTGTACTTGCCCGACTGAGTCTCCACGCCGGTGAGTGTGTGGCCGGCCGGCTTGGCCTCGATGACGCCGGCCGCCTTCTGGTCGACGTACAGCAGGTAATCGGCGGCGCCGTGTCCGGGCTTCAATCCGAACTCGCGAACAGCGACGCCCCGGGCGGCAGAAAGGTTGAGCGAGTGGACATCCTGCACGACCCACCCGGCCTGCTCGAGCAGGGTGTCAATTTGTGCTCGGGCCCGCTGCTCCGGGGTCATGGTTGCCTAATCAGCCGTGGGACGCAATCTCTGGATTGCATGGCTACCATCGTAACCAAGCGCCGGACGGTAGTCCACCACCGTTCGTATCACAACGAAATCTCGGCGCTCTTTGCCCGGAAAACCTCGAGGGTGGGCACGTTCGGTGGAATTCGGCGCTCAAGGCTACGCCACCACGGGTGCATCCCGATTTTCGGTAGCATTCTACTTGCGGCAACTACTTTCGTTGGGTAACGATTTCGGTGAGGCAGTGCGCCCTTGAACAGGTCTCGAATGCCCTCGTACAGTTGACCCTGGCTCTCCTTCACCGCCAACACATAGCCAGTCCCACCCTGGGTGATCTCCCGCTGGCAGCCTATAGCGTCAATGGTGACGATGCAGCCCTGTAGGTCCAGCATCTCCAGAAGTTGAGGAATGGCGGCGATCTCATTGGATTTCTCGTCAGTCTTGACCTGCCCCGAGGTCAGGCTCTGCTGGGTGGCTCAGGCGCGCGATTGGTCAAAGATTGTATGTGGATGGCCCCTTCTTGCCTGCACGGTCATAGGACCGCCGGGCGGTCTTGCCGGCAATGGCCACCACCTCGCCGGGCAACGATTCAGCTATGGCCTGGGTCCAAGATACATAGCAGTCCTGCAACTGCACTGGGTGCAACCGATGGTGTTCGTTATCGACGAATCCCTGGAACGGCGTCAAGGTCCAAAGATCAACGGTTTGTGGGTCTTCCGAATTGCCGTGCGCTCCAGCCCACCTATGCAGTCAAGGCCAGCGATGGTTACGAACGAACTGAAGGGGTTGGGGCCGTCGGAGTACCAGATCGCTTGGCCCGTGAAGGTGATCATCAAGGCTGTGGGACTGGCCGATTGAGAGTTCTTCAGCGGCGACAGCAGCCGGGTCGGCGCGGGCGACGCATGGCCCGGACCGGCGCCGTACCCATGAGATCGAACACCAGGGCCACTGTAAACAGGGTGGATGCATGGTAGGCCGCCACACCCGGGGTGAGTCTGCCGGGTAAGCGTTGAGATATTTGCAAACCGATCTCCTTCACCCTAATAACTGCTATGCACCACCGCCCACCCCCAAGTGCACAAGGGAGTACAATTGATAGCGATGTCAGCGACTTCGACCTATCGATGGTCAGCACTATACGGCGCTTCAGTGAAACCTACTAGTATTGTCTCAAATCAGTATCTAAAGGTCTTGGGTTTGGCGGTTGAGGCCCCTATGCTGGCTGCAACTTCGGGTTGCGGGGAGGTGCAGCAGCCATGTCCGGGAAGCGATACACCATACAGTTGACCACGGAGGAACGGGAACAACTGAACCGGTTGGTCCGAGGTGGCAAACACGCGGCGCGCATCGTCACCCGAGCCCGCATCCTGATCAAGATCGATGAGGGTTGGACCGTGCCACAGATCGCGGTCGCCCTGGACGTGTCGGAAGGCACGGTGTACGCGGTCAAGCGGCGATACGCCGCGGAGGGTTTGGACGGCGTGGTGCACGACCGGGTCCAGGCCAACCGTTTCCGCAAACTGGACCAGAAGGCGGAGGCCCATCTCATTGCCCTGGCGTGCAGCGACGCCCCAGAGGGCCACGACCACTGGACGTTGCAGCTGCTGACCGACCGGATGGTGGAGTTGGGCCTGGTGGAGAGTTTGTCGTATGAGACGGTGCGCCTCAAGCTGAAAAAAACGTCCTCAAGCCGTGGCGCAAGCAGCAGTGGTGCATCCCCAAGGTAGGTGGGGAATTCGTGGCGGCCCCCGTATCCAGTACGGGGCAGGCTATGGAGGACGTGCTGGATCTGTACGGCGAGCCCTACGACGCCGACCGTCCGGTGGTGTGCTTTGACGAGACTTCCACCCAACTGCTGGCTGACGTAAGAGAACCGCTGCCTCCTCAGCCGGGACGGCCCAGACGCCAGGACTACGAGTACCGGCGTGGTGGAACCCGCAACATCTTCCTGACCTGTGAACCACTGGCCGGCTGGCGCCATGTGGCCATCACCGAACGGCGCACCATGCAGGATTTCGCCCACCAGATGCAGTGGCTGGTGGACACCGCCTATCCCCACGCCCCGGTGGTCCGCGTGGTCCTGGACAACCCCGTATCAAGTACAGGGCGGGCTCTGAACATCCACCGCATGGCCTCCCTGTACGAGACCTTTCCCGCCGCCGAAGCGCGCCGCATCGTGAAACGCCTGGAGTTTCACCACACCCCCAAACACGCCAGTTGGCTTAACATGGCAGAAATCGAGTTCAGCGTATTGACCCGAGACTGCCTCCGCGGACGCCACGGCGACGACGTGGCCTTGGCGGGAGCCGTCGAAGCCTATGAGATCCGGCGCAACGTCGCCAAGGCCACCATCGACTGGGGCTTCAGCACTCAGGATGCCCGCACCAAACTCCATCGCCTCTACCCCTGCAATTCCTAAATTGATCCGGTACTAGTCCATACGCGCTTACCAATGCACCTACCGGTGGGCTTTGTTCTAAAGCAAGCCTTGACCTACGGGCATAGACCCAGCAACGGCGTAGGCAGGACACTGCAGTTCGTTTTCTGTCAGAGTGGTCCCAGTCCTGTCTCCGTTCTTTCCTATGCGGTTTTCGCCAAAACCATCACCTACTGATGCGTGAGTGGTTGTCTAAACATTAGAGTGGGGTTGATAGATGATCGGGCGTATGAATAGGGCGACTGTCGCACCACCCAATGATTGGAAAGAGGCCCGCCGGCTCCGAGCCTGGGAGTTGGTCCAGCGGCCTGGCGTTGGAACTGCTCCACTGTATCGGGGAGCCCGGAAGAAATTCGGCGTCTGACCTCCGAAGCGATTAACGGGCGTATGACTACTGAAATCGCTGCAGCACAACCCGGTGCAGTCCGTTCTCGCCCAGGTCGGTGCCTTGGCTCGCTGCGAGGTTGTGGTCGGGCCGGCACGCCAATCGAGATAGCGTGCTCGGCGACCATTCCTTGGCATCCTTCGATATCTCAGCGGTCATCCATTTGGCAAACATTTGCGGAGAGATTCGCGATGCGGGTCCACCAGCAGCTTGCTTTTGAGCGGCAGTTGGTGAGCCGGACTTCCGCCGCGCACGACGGAGCGGGCCTATCGTTTCCCCATGAGAGTAAAGGCTGCCGGTCGTCAGGAGTTGTGGAACTCCACACACGCTTCTATGCGTTATCTCGCCCTCGATGGCCGTGTTCCATGCCGCTGGTGGAGCGCGCCTCTGGGTTCGGACTTGGTGGGGTTTCCGGAACTGGTGGCGGTCCAACATTGATAGCCAACAGCATTTTTCTCGGCCGGGCCGCGTCGGTAATGGCGATTTGGTCGCTCGCCTAGTCAATGAATAGGCAGAATCGCGCCCGGGAATTTGTCCAGCAAAATGGGCTCAATCCTGCCGATACGCCTCTTATTGATACCGTCGCTGAGTTTGTAACCATCCATTATTGAGAAATTGGTGCCGAAGGTCGGACTCGAACCGACACGGGATATTCTCCCACCGGTTTTTGAGACCGGCGCGTCTACCATTCCGCCACTTCGGCCGGACGATTTCAGTATAGCACGGTTGCGACTCAGCCCAGTCGGGGTGTAGCATTTAACGACTTCCTCGTCGTGGGGATTACGGGCGGTGCGAATTGCGGCTGCGCAATCCCAATAGAAACGAGAGATGCGAAAGACGGCGGCGCTATGGTTACCATCAAGGATCGGCTGGAAGAGGACATCCGCAACACCATGCGCGCCCGCGACCGAGAGCGCTTGGAAACGCTGCGGTTCCTCAAGAGCCAAATCCAGTTGACCGAGAAGAACAATCTCACCGAGTTGGACGAGAGTGGCGTCACCGACGTGGTTGCCAAGCAGGTCAAGGACCGTCGCGAGAGCATCGAGATGTTCGGTCAGGGCGGCCGCGACGACCTGGTGGCCAAGGAGGAAGCGTCCCTGGCCATCCTCCTGGAATATATGCCCGATCAACTGGGTGAGGATGAAATCGAGGCCTTGGCCCGCCAGGCCATCGCCGATACCGGAGCCGCCGGACCGGGAGATCGCGGCAAGGTCATGGGCCGCATCATGCCGCAGGTGCGCGGCAAAGCCGATGGCAGCCAGGTCAACGCCATAGTATCCCGACTGCTGGAATCGGCGGGCTGATCCGACGTATGCGATTCGGCATCCTGGTTTTCCCGGGAACCTGGAGCGACACTGACTGCCACCACGCCGTGAGCGGGGTGCTGGGGCAGGAAGCCGACTACATCTGGCACAAAGAAGATAACGTCCACGGATACGACGCGATTATCGTGCCGGGCGGGTTTTCCTACGGCGACTACCTGCGCGCTGGAGCCATCGCTCGCTTCTCTCCGGTGATGGATGCAGTACGGCACTTTGCCGCCGAGGGCGGGTTGGTCATCGGGATCTGCAACGGCTTCCAGATCCTCTGTGAGGCCGGACTTCTGCCGGGCGCATTGCGTCGCAACGGACACCTGGAATACCGTTGCCAGTGGACGCACCTGCGCACGGAAAGAACGGACACGCCGTTCACCGGCCGTTGCGGTATCGGGCAACCGCTGGCCGTACCCGTATCCCACGGCGAGGGCAACTACTACGCTGATGCGTCCACCATCGCCCAACTGGAGGAGCAGGGCAGGATCCTGTTCCGCTACTGCGATCCCGACGGCTCGGTTACGCCGGGCGCCAATCCCAACGGATCGGTGGACAACATCGCGGGCATCATCAACGAGGGCCGCAACGTGCTGGGCATGATGCCCCATCCCGAGAGGAGCTGCGAGACGCTGCTGGGCTCGGACGACGGCAACCTGATTTTCGGGTCCATGATTGACGCCGGAGCCAAACGCTAGGGATGCTGCTGTCGCTGGGTCTCGCGTGCATCGCGGTGCTGGGGTTCGGCAGTTCCGCGGTGCTGGCACGCCTAGGCATGCAGGCCATGCGGCCCATGCCCTCGGCGTTAGTCTCGATGGTGGCATCGACGTTGCTGGCGAGTGCGCTGGCGCTGATCTTCGAGCTGGACGCGATAATCGCGATGCCGGCCATCGCCATGGTGTGGCTGCTGGGCAACGGCATGCTGTCCTACATCGGCGGACGCTCCCAGCAGTACATTGCCATCAGCCTGATCGGAGCCGCTCGCGTCACGCCAATCGTGGGCAGCGCGGCGCTTTTCTCCGCCCTGTACGCAATCACCCTCACGCGAATGCGGGTGACCGGTTTCGACGAGCACCTGAACGTCCTGCTTGGCGTCGGAACCGTGGTCGTCGTGCTCGGGCTGGCGCTGACCAGCGGAAACTTCCTCCGCCAGAGCTGGGGCAGTGACTGGAAATCGGTGCTCGGCTACGTGCTGGCGTTGTTCGCCGCGGCCTGCTATGGAGCGGGCACGCTGAGTGGCAGGGTGCTCAGCATCCAGTTCGGATCGCCCCTGATCATGGCTGCGGGGAGCATGTTCTTCGCCACGCTGGTGCTGTCGCCCATCTACGGACGCGAGGCCGTCCAGAGATCGACCAGTTCCGGTTGGGCGCCGGTGTACGTGTTCCTGGCCGGGTTTGCGGCGGCCTGCGCCGTAATTTCGATATACTTCGCAGTGACGCGCGAGGGATCGAGTATCCTGGTCCTCTCGCCCATCGTGTCCTGCAACCCTCTGGTCACTCTGGTCCTGGCGCGGTTGTTCCTGCGGCAAACGGAAACGATTACCAAGGAACTGGTTATCGGCACGCTGATGGCAGTCGGCGGCGTGGTGATGGTGGTAGTTGGGGGGATCATGGGTTAGCGTGCCGTATAATCGGGTACCCTAGGCTGCGAGGTGAATCATGACTGATACCGAAGTAGTGACCATCCGTATTCCTCCGGAGCTGAAACGTGATGCCGAGAAGGCACTGTCCAAGTTGGGGCTGACTCCCGAAGAGGCGATTGCCGATTTTTACCAGCACATCGTAGAAGAATACGAAGCCGGTGGAGACGCCTGGCTTGAGATACCGCACGTCACCTGCTGCCTGGCTTTTGGCAGGTGGCCAAATGCTGAGAGCCTCTCCGCGATGAAAGAGATTGATGGAGGTGGCGGCATCCGACATCGCAACGTGGTTGAACTCAGGGCATATTTGGAGAGCGATACCGAAAAATACGTCGAAAGTGAGTAAGGAAGTCGTCAGCAGCGCGTCCTTTCGTCGGGATGTCAGAAGGGGTATGCGTCGTGGTCTTGACACGGACCGTATGTGGGAGCTTGTAGATATGCTTGCCAACGGCGTGCCACTTCCTCGTAATGCTTGGCGCCACCGGCTCGTCGGCAACTGGGCCGGCCGTTGGGAATGTCACATCGCCGGCGACTGGCTGTTGGTATGGTCGGAAGACACCGAAACCATCTACCTTGAGCGCACTGGCACACACGCCGATATTTTTGGCAGGTAGATGATTATGCCCGTTAGCCAAGAAATCCTCGACGAAATCGCGCTGTCCCGGGCGGAATACGACATGATCGTTGACCGGCTGGACCGCGAGCCAAACCCGGTTGAGCTGGGCATGTTCGGCGCGCTCTGGAGCGAACACTGCGGCTACAAGCACTCGCGCCCGTTGCTGGGAATGCTGCCGTCGCGCTCAGATAGGACTTTGTCCCAGGCCGGCGCCGAGAATGCCGGAGCCATCGACATCGGCAACGGGCTGGCGGTGGTCTTCAAGGTGGAGTCCCACAACCACCCTTCAGCGGTCGAGCCTTTGCAGGGCGCGGCAACCGGCGTCGGCGGCATCGTGCGCGACATCCTGGCCATGGGCGCGCGGCCCATCGCCCTGCTCAACTCCCTGCGGTTCGGTCCGCCCAACACGGCCGCGAACCGGCGACTGCTGAAAGGCGTGGTGGACGGCATCGGCTGGTACGGAAACTGCATCGGCGTTCCCGACGTGGCTGGCGAGATCTACTTCGACGACTGCTATTCGCAGAACCCGCTGGTCAACGCTATGTGCGTCGGCATCGCGCGTATCGAAGACCTGGCCAGCGCCGCAGCCGACCGAGCCGGGGACGTCTTGCTGCTGGCCGGCGCGGGCACCGGCCGCGACGGGATTCACGGCGCGTCCGGACTGGCTTCCCGCACCTTCGAGGAGGAACAGGAACTGCGGCCGACGGTGCAGGTGGGCAATCCCTTCCTGGAAAAATCGCTCATCGAAGCCTGCCTGGAAGCCCTGGCCACGGGCAAGGTGAGGGCGCTGCAGGATCTGGGGGCGGCGGGCCTCACCAGCGCGGCGGTGGAATCGGCAGCACGCGGCGGTCGGGGCATCGCGCTGGACATCAGCCAGGTGCACCGCCGGGAATCCGGCATGACCGGCTACGAGGTGATGCTGTCGGAGTCCCAGGAACGCATGCTGTTGGCCGCCGCGCCGGAAGACGTGCCGGCAATCCGCGAGGTGTTCGACAAGTGGGACATACCATGCCAACCGGTTGGCACTGTGACCGACGAACCCTATGCGTTGGTGACCGATGGTACTGAGCCCATAGCCTCAGCGCCCGTTTCCCACCTGACCGACGCTCCACGCTACCGGCGGGACGGCCAACCCTCGGCGGAGTTGGTGGAACGGCAGCGGCTCCGGCTGCGGGACGCGCCTATGCCAGCCGACGCCGGACAAACGTTGCTGCGGCTGCTGGCCGCTCCCAACATCGCCAGCCGGCAGAACGTGTACCGCCAGTATGACCACCAGGTTCAGACCAACACTGTCATCGGCCCTGGTCCGGGCGACGCTGCGGTGCTGAGGGTCAAGGGTACGCAGACCGCCATCGCCGTAGCCATTGACGGCAACGGGCGGCAATGCTTCCTGGACCCCTATAGAGGCGCCCAGATGGTCGTCGCGGAAGTCACGCGCAACCTGTCCTGCGTCGGCGCGGAACCCCTGGCGCTCACCGACTGCCTCAACTTTGGCAACCCCGAGCGGCCTGAGATTTACTACCAGCTGGAACAGTGCATTCGCGGCATGGCGCGGGCGTGCCGGGCGCTGGGCGTGCCAGTAGTGAGCGGGAACGCCAGCCTGTACAACGAAAGCCAGGGAAGGGCCATCTATCCCACGCCCATCGTGGGCGGATTAGGGCTGCTGGAGGATGTCAGGCAGCACTGCGGCGCCGGATTTCCCGGGGAAGGTTTGGTGGTGATCCTGCTGGGCGCGGACCGGCTCACCGCCCGCGCGTCCGATCTGGCCGGCAGCGAATACCTGAACACGATACATGACTTGGTGAAAGGTCGTCCCAGGATAGATTTGGCCCTGGAGGGACGGGTGCAGGCATTGTGTCGCAACCTCATCGCGGACGGCACGGTCCAGTCAGCCCACGACTGTTCGGACGGCGGCCTCGCGGTCGCGCTCGCCGAATGCTGTATCCTTGGTGACGGCCGCGTCGGGGGAACGGGATCCGTCGGGTTCGTTGCGTCCGACGGATTCACCGACAACATTCCGACGCGATGGGACGCGGCGCTATTTGGAGAGGCCACGTCTCGTATCCTGATCGCCGTTGCATTTGAACATGTGGATGGCGTACTGGATACGGCCGAGGTGATCGGAGTTCCCGTGATGATATTGGGTCGCACTGAGGGGAACAACATGCGAATCGGCCGGCTCATAGACCTGCCGGTGAGCGAGCTGTCCAGCGCATGGTACGGAGGACTGAGCAGCGCAATACACTAAAACGGGAGGAGGACATGGAAGCAATAAAGAAACTCGTCGCCGTGTATCTGGTCGGCGTATCAATCGCAGTCGCCGTTTTCTTCATCATCAACGTGTTCCTGGTTGAAACGATAAACGTCCTTGCCGTGTGGCACGTGCTGGACGTGCTCATGCTGGTGGGACTGGCGCTGGGGATGGGTTTCAACTACGCGTACAAAACCCGCATGAGCGGGCGCGATGCAGGTGAGCCGTTGAGCAGGGGTTACTTGGACGCCAACGTCACCTTTTACATCACCGCCGGAGTAACCATCCTGTTCCTGCACAACTGGCTCGCGTTCCTGGCGACAGGCGGCGTCAGCCAGGGCGACAACCACACCGCATGGGTGATCTGGGCGGTTGTGGACACCGTTCTGCCCATCGTCCTGGGCATCACCGGCTGCCGCCTCTGGCGAGAATCCTCCGGCTCATGATCCAGGATGAGGATATGACAACCGTGACGTCCTCGATGCGAAAAACGATCTATCTGGCGAACCCGTATGGCTTCTCGGAGCAGCAGAAGACGCGCTTGCTCCCAGAACTCATCGCGGCGCTGGAGAGCCTCGGCTTGGAGGTGTGGGAGCCTTTTCAGCGCAACAACCAGGTTGACTTTTCCGAGCCGGGCTGGGCGCACCGGATCGCCCTGGCCGATTGCCAGGACGTGCGCGACGCGGACGCGATCTTCGCTGTCGTCAACGGAACGCCGCCCGACGAGGGGGTGATGGTCGAGCTCGGCATAGCCATAGCGCTGGGCAAGCCGACCTTCCTGTTCCGCGACGACTTTCGCCGGGTCACGGACAGCGAGGAATATCCGCTGAACTTGATGCTGTTCGCCGGCCTGCCGGAACGCGGTTGGCAGGACTATTACTACACGTCGGTTGCGGAGATTGCGGCGCCAGGCAAAGCCCTGGCCCTTTGGGCCGTCAGCTGAAGGCGACCACTTCCGCCTCCTCGGCCGTTTCAGCGCTATCTGCCTCGGCTGAGCCGTGATGATCTACCGGCGGGGTGGCGATGGCGTCATTGGTGGGAGCGGGGTCGTCGTCAGCCGGAGGCTCGTAGGGCAAGCCCAGTCGGGCAGCCAAGGCAAATCTCACCACTGGATGCTCGCGGTTCAAGCCGAAGACCCGTCGTCGCCGCGACCGATTGGTCTCCGGATCCCTGAAGTTAATGTTGCGATACTGGAACAGGCCGTCAGCCATCAGGGTTCGCACGTACCGCGTGATCAGGTTGCGCGCCACCATGTCGGGCGAGTCACCCCAATGCTTGCGGATAGTGGCGTCCTCCGCCTCAATGCCAGCAATGAGCGCTTCGCTGATCTCGTTGCAAAGCGCCTGGAACATCACGGCGTCGGGGCCGTCGCGATCTTCGAGGTAGTGGCTCATGGCAACCAGATCGGCGATGCGCGCCGCGTCGCCCTCGGGGTCACCGGACTGGGGCAACTCTGTGGAAGCGATGGCTTCGGCCAAGGATCGCTCTATCAGTGCCTGGTTAGGGTCAGTGGGGGGCGGCGCCGGGCGGTCCGGCACTTCGGTCTGCGCGGCGGCGGGCATCCGATCGCTGGTGCGGTCATCCACCGCTTCATCATCGTCATCACTCTCCGTGAGTTCATCCGAGCGGTCCGTCACCGCGACGGCTGCTTCGTCAGCCGTCTCTTCGTAACTCTCGGCGGTGTCCAGGTCGGCGTCGTCATCGTCCCTGGCCACCGGTTCGGGGTCGGGCTCGTCCGCCATGAGGATCCAGTCCACCAGGTCTACGCTGCGTATCTTGATGTTGCCCTCTTCGGCCACTCGAAGCATCAGCTTCTTGAAGCCCGAGAAGCCCAGCTTGCGCTCGTCGAAGCCGGCGATGCGCCGCACCAACCGCTGCTTGAGCGACGTGAGGAGGAGCGTGTGCCCCGCGGCGCGCTCGGTTCGGATCACGTCCTCAATGGCGCGAATGACCTCGGGCAGTTGGTGACGCCCGGGGTTCGCCAGTGCGGCAGGCTGTTGCGGGCGGCCCCGCTGGGCGGGAGCGCGGTGGAAAGAGGACGCGGGTTCTTCGGGCTCAATGGGATCGACGTCCGCGTCGTAAAAGATCAGGCCGTCAACGTGATCGGCCATCCTCCGGGAGGTGGCCCAGGATACGCCAACCACCAGGACGCGCTTACCGACCGCGCGCAGGGAGTTGATGACGTGGATGAAATCGGAGTCCCCGGATACGAGGACGAAAGTGTTTATGTTGGGGAAATTATGTGCAGTGTCGATGCAGTCTGCTGTCATCTTCACGTCAACGCTGTTTTTCACGCTGACGGTGCGACCCGACTGGTAGGATCCGCGGAGGGGCAATCGGGTGGGCACATATACCGGTTCGATGCCGGCTGCGTACAGCGACGGCGGATCATGGATAAACTGGCTGGCCCCTTTGAGTTCGGGCGCTCGTGATACCCAGTCGGCGTAGGCTTTGCCGACGACAACGCGGCCGTGGTTGGAGACCTCTTCCTTCAGCGCTGACACATTGGGGGTCCTGCCCCGTACCGCCAGGCTGATTTTGAAGTTCTCCCAATCTATAAATAATGCTACGTCTTCACTGAATGCGGCGTTGCCATTGACCTGTTGAATAGCGATGATGTTACCTCAACTTGCTCTTCGGGTGAGCGGATGTCGCAAAAAAGTTTAATCGTCAGGGCCGAAAACCGTCAAGTTTGCTAGTGGCCGTTGCCCAGGCGGATCGCCAGCGACTCCGGGAGGCCCGCGCCCAGTATCCCCTTCTGCGCCCCGGCCAGGTCATACTCGACCCGACGGTGCAGCAGCACACCACCGTCTCCTCCTCGCTCGCTTTCATAGAGCAGGTAGGACGCGCGCCAATCGCCGTCCCTCGGTTGCCCCACGCTGCCAGGGTTCGCGATCATTCTGCGACCGGATTCCAACAAAATCGGAGTGGCCGGATCGAGCAGTTCAACGCCGGCCCGACCGTTCTCCTCAGTCCAGACCAACGGATAGTGCGAATGACCCACCAGGCAGAAGGGCGTTTCCATCAGCGCGAAGGTCCCCAGGGCTGCCGGCTCGCTGATGAGATATTCCATGACCGGGTCGCGCAAACTGCCGTGCACGTGGGTGAACTTTCCCGTCTGACGCACCTCGGGCAGCGCGGCCAAGTAGGCCATTTCATCGTCGGACAGCTGCTGGGCCGTCCATAACGCGGCGGCGCGCGCGGCCCCGTTGAACAGGTCGGGGTTCAGCTTTCCCGTAACGGCATGGTCGTGGTTGCCGGCGATAGCGACGTGGGGCAACCTCCGCAACCGATCAATGCACGCACTTGGGTCCGAACCATAGCCCACCAGATCCCCAAGAAACCAAACCACGTCGTACCCGCCGGCGCCGTCCGCATCCGCCAGGACAGCGTCAAAAGCCTGTAGGTTGGAGTGGATATCCGAAACGATCAGGGCACGCATTGGCGCTCACCGGTAGCTTGTGAACATTCGCGAACCAGAGGACAACCCAGATATCGCGCGCTCACGCCTCAGCAATCGCCGCCCAGGCTGACCGACAGCACCCGGTCCAGGCCGGCCAGGTCCGGTTCGACGGTGATTTCCGCCTCGGGAAAGGCCGCGGACGCCAGAGAGCGCGCCTCGGAGATCTGCTCGGGGTCCATCTCCAACAAGATCACGCCGTGAGACTTTAGCCGACTGCCTTCTCCACCATGTGATGCGGCGGCCTGGGACAGCAGGCGCCGGATGTGATCCAGGCCATCGGCTCCCCCGTCCAATGCGGCCACCGGCTCCCACTGGATTTCCGGTTGCAAGGTGGGAATGCGATCCGTGGGCAGGTAAGGGAGGTTCGCCACGATGACGTCCACCGGCTCGGGCAGCGGTTCAAGAAGGTCGCCCTTCAGCAGGGTGACGCGGTCGGCGACGTTGTGCATGCGCACGTTGTAGGCGGCCACGTCCAGGGTGGGGTCGAATGCGTCACTGGCGTAGATCCGTGCCGCCGGCAGGTGGATGGCCAGGTTCACGGCGATGGCGCCGGTTCCGGTGCCGACGTCGGCGATGACCAATTCGCGGCTTTCCATGCCCATCAGCGCCATGAACAGAGCGTGCTCCACCATGGTCTCCGTCTCCGGCCGGGGTATCAGCACGTCCCGGTTCACCAGGAGATTGACGCCGTAAAACTCGCGGTAGTTCAGGATGTAGGCCAGCGGCTCGCGCGTCATCCGGCGGGTCACGATGGCCCCCAGCTGTTCTTCCTGTTGGGGGGAGACCTGGGTCTCCTGCTCCGCGAAGATGGCCTGGCGGGGCATCCGCATCACGTCCATCACCATCACCTCGGCTTCCAGGCGGGCGTCCGGAATGCCGGCGGACTCCAGTGTGCGGTGGGTTTCCTGGATTACGGTGCGAAGGTTGGGCATATTGCTCAATAGGCAAGGGCGACCCTACGGCCGCCCCTGATGATTTCGGCCGCAACTTTTGGATCAGGCGGACACGCTGTCCAAGCCCCGTTCCTGGTCGTCGGCGATCAGGCGGTCGATAATGTCGCCCAGGCCCCCGTCCATCAGGCGCTGCACGCCGTGGACGGACAGCCCGATACGGTGGTCCGTGATCCGATCCTGAGGGTAGTTGTAGGTTCGAATCTTCTCGGAGCGGTCGCCGCTGCCGATCTGCGCCTTGCGGCTGTTGGAGATGGCAGCCTGGTGGCGCTCCTGTTCCGCTGCGTACAGCCGGCTGCGCAGGATGGTCATGGCCTTGGACTTGTTCTTGTACTGCGACCGTTCGTCCTGGCAGACCACCACCACTCCGGTGGGCTCGTGCACGATGCGGACGGCGGTGGCTACCTTGTTGACGTTCTGCCCGCCGTGGCCTCCGGCGTGAAATATGTCAATACGCAGGTCGTCCTCCTTGACGTCCACCTCGACCTCGTCGGCCTGCGGCAACACCGCTACCGTGACGGTAGACGTGTGGATGCGGCCCTGGGTCTCCGTTTCCGGAACACGTTGAACACGGTGGACGCCGGCTTCGAACTTGAGCCGACTGAAGGCGCTGTCGCCATCGACGGAAAAAGCGATGCGGCTGAAACCGCCAAGATCCGACGCATTGGAGTCCAGTATCTCTACCGCCCAGCCCTGCTCTTGGGAGAAGCGCTGGTACATGCGGTACAGGTCACCGGCGAACAGCGAAGCCTCCTCACCGCCGGCGGCGGCGTGGATCTCCACGATGACGTCCCGCTCGTCGTTGGGGTCTTTCGGCAGGAGCGCGATCCGCAACTGCTGGGCCAACTGGGAAATGCTCTGTTCGACCTCGTCCAGCTCCAGTTGTGCCATCTCCACCAGTTCAGGGTCGCCGCCCTCGCTGACCAGCGCTTTCAGGTCAGCCTGTTCCTCGAACAGCTTGCGGTGCTGGCGGTCAATGCCCACCAGTTCTTCAAGGCCGGAGCGTTCGCGGTTCAACTCGCGGAGCCGGGCATAGTCTGCAGCCACTTCCGGTTTTGCCATCTCGTCTTCGATGGACCGATAACGGTCTACGATAGGCTGCAACTTGTCAAAAATATCTGCCATCACACACCGCGCAATATGGGAAACTGGTACAGGATTATAACTTAGCCCTCGGAACGTCTACAAGACGAATATTGTTGAGGAAATTTCGCTACTCGAAATCTGAGCCGGTGGCGACGGAAAGTGATCAACCGCACGACGGATCGCGTCTATGAGCTTCAACGGTCCAGTTCTCGTCGTGGACATGAACGGCAACGGGTTGAGAGTCCTGACCGACGAGCATGTCGGGAGTCAGGCAGAAACCGAGATGGACTACCTGTCAGGAAGCTGGCTCTGGTGGAGGCCATGCCGCCGGCGCAGGATCGAACGGGTCGTCTCCGCCATCGGCCCTAGCGACTGTACGCCGACTGACCCAATGCTCGCGGCGGCATCGCCAAGCATTGCTGAGGCACCACATCGCGCCGGCCCTGACACGGCGGGGCTCGGAACACGGCAGCGGGTTGGGAGTGCACCGCTTGGTGGGATGGAACCAGGGATGGCTACAGCAGTTCCGCCGGCTGCGGGTACGCTACTAGCGCCGGGCCGACATTCATGAAACCTTCCTGTCCCTCCCCTGTTCAATCATCTGTTTCCGATGCTTGACTCTTTCGGTTAAGGGTTCTGAGTAACTCTGAAGTACCGCACCCAGTTCTGCGTCGTGCTTCTGGCACGTGCTGCTGCGCTGGTTTCTAGTCCCCACTCGTTGGCAAGTGTCGCCCACGCGTACTCTTGGCTTGTTCCTTCTACCTTCGCTACCGAAGAGATAAATGGAGCTGAGACCAAGCACGACTTCATCCAGAGGTCAAACTGCTCACGGGAGAGCTGCGGCGGCGGCCTGAGCACCTGTAGATCGGCTTTTGCCCGTTCCCTTTGTGTCGGGTCTGTTACTTCGGCTGCTTGGTTCGTGTAGACGGACCAGAGGTATTCTGGGAACCTGGTGAGCGGTTTCCAGTCCTCGAGGGTGTTCGTCACGGCATCGCCTGGGATGGGCGTGCGCGTCGTGTTTACTGGGCATGCCAACCAAAATTCCATCTCCTCGTCGGAGACCTCGTTGGCTTCTGCTCGAAGCTGGTTTTCGAATTCTTCTCTGTCGAAAGATTGGTCTGGTCGGCACAGGATTTCTAGGTTGCCCGCCTGCCGGTAGTTGAGACCGGGAGCAGTGCAGTTCGCTGAGCCAATCAGTATTTGGTCATCGAATCGATAGTATTTCGCGTGGAGCCTGTTGTGCAGGTAGAACCTACCACCTTGTCGAAGCACAAGGCTTCTGCAAGCAGTGTCGGTCGTTCCTGCAAAGATGTCGTGAGGTGTCCACCGTGTGAAGCACTCGAGATGCGCCCCGGGGCCGACCTGCTCCAGCAGTTGTTGAAGGACCGCTACCTTCATGTAAGGGGCAGCGATGGTAACCCTTTGGGCTCCGACGCAGTGGGTTACCAGTGTCGTCCACGGCGACTGCATGATGGCTACTCAGTGCTAGTGTCGCGTGATGATTCCCGAAGTTCTGCTAGGACGTAGTGTACTGATCTGCCCCATCGTTCTGATAGCCCCTGAAGCTCCATTCGTCGTTCTCTGTCTTCAATTCCTTCTTCCATTCGCGCCCATGACAGAAGCATGGCTCTAATGACAATGGCAGCGTTACGCGCTACCTCATTTTCGTTTTCCTCGGCTTCTTGATCGATCTGGTTGATCAATTCGTAGATGTTGTTGTTGATGTTGAGACGTACGTTCAGTACACCGCCGGCTCCTCTGACGCTGAACATTCGGTAGCCGTCCACCTGGCTGGGCGTAATCGTGTACCAGTGGTCCCGTTGGATGGTGTTCGTGGCGATCTGTTCCGCTATTTCCTTCGGCTGGCCTTCTTCCACCAGTTCTTGGGTGAGGGCTTCGATGCGCTCGGCTTCTCCCAGTTGCTGACGCTCAATGTCGGTTGGGGTCTGTGGTTCCTCTTGGGTTTCCACTCCTTGCCTGGTCGTGCCCGTCAAGGTTGCGATTGTCGTCTCTTCAATGGTGGCGGGTTCTTCATCTGTGCCCGTAGTGCTAGGTCGTGGCAACCTCTGTGCGAAACGTTCACGGACTTCGCCCATCATGCTTCGTATGGTTCCGCGTATGTCGGCTGCAATTCGGTAGATCGCTTCATCTTCGGCATCGATGTCTTGCAAGACGGTTTCAGGGTTGGAGCTGTCGTCCATTCCCTCGTACAGGTCTTTGAACGCCCTGGAAAGGTTGGCCACCATCTGTTTGTTGTGGTCTATACCGAATAGGTCGTCTGTACCGCTGTTGAAGCGGATTTCGCATCCCCACCATCGGTTTTCGGGAATCGCTCCTCCCCCGCCTTCCCGGACGAAGTAGTTTTCCAGCGAAATTTCACGTCCCTCGCGGATAACTGAAATCCCCATGTTCTTGAGGGCGTGCCTACCGTAATCGCGGTTTCCTGGTTGGTCGCTTCGGTACTCACCAAGCGCCGCACGTTTCGCAATTGAGTAGCTGACCTCAACCTTCTCTTCGCGTCCGTCGATTGTGATGTTGTACGGCGTTGTGCCATTGGGCTCGAACATCGGCTCTTGGCTCCATGGGTCTGGAGTGGAGGAACCGTGCATCAAGTACAGCGGATCGTTGGGTCTGACGTTTCGGTCAATGTACGGTTGGAGTTGCCCCTGCTTGATGGAAGCCATGCGGATGTTCAATTCTTTGTCGTTGATGAAGTGGCGGTAAATGCGCCCGATTTCCTCCTCGACTTGGCGGAAAATCGTCTCAGCTTGCATCTTAATGCGGTCTATGACACTCCAGACCACGAGAGTGCCGCGATTTTGATCCATCGTGTCGGGAGACACCATGGTAAGCCATTCATCTGGAATCGGAGCCAGGTCAGGGTACGGGATCGCATCTTGCTCACCCCTTTCGACCATGCCTACATCTATGTAAGAGTGGACGGCTTGGCCGATGTCGCTTTGCCATGTCCATACGTCAACTCTCCGGCACTGGGAAACCGAGGATGTGGGCAGCCCGAAGCCATATTTGCCGATTCGGCTGATGGATTGGGTGGGCTGGTTTTTAACGAAGCGAAGCGCCTGCGTCAGGGTTTGGCTCGACATTCCGTGCCCGTTGTCGAAGACGGCAATCTGGTCGATCCGCCATCGTCTGCGGGTGTTGATCAGTTGTTCGGTTTCCCTGATCAGCAGATCCACCCGCCTGGCCCTTGCGTCAATGGAGTTGTCGATGAGTTCAGCTATGGCGTTGGTCGGGTGTCGGTATCTGCTGTCGCGCATCGCTAGGAGAGACGTCTGCGGATCGAACATGCTGTTATCGAGGGGTAGTTGCTGTGTTATTCCTGTCGCCAAAGTTCCTCCCAGTTCTGAAACCCTGTCGAGACCGACTGGAAGCCCGGTAGGCTGGTATCGGCCACTGTGTAGATCTGGCAGGTGCGGTTGCCGCGGGATGCCGGTCCTCGCATGGCGCGACCTACCATTTGGGAGTATAGCACCAAGGACGTGGTGGGTCTGCCGATTACGACGCAGCTGGTTCTGGGCGCGTCGAACCCGGCCGTAAGCACGGCATAATTTAGGACGGCCATTGCCGGTCCGTCGGGCGATCTGTACCGACCGATTACTTCCTGTCTCTCCTCTGGAGGCGTGGCCCCGAGCACTCCATCGGCCTGAAGTCCTTTTGCGCGTAGTTCGTCAACGCACTTTTTTACGCTTTCCACGGACGGGTTGAACACGATCACTCTGTGGTGGGATCGCATGGCCCTCTCAGTGGCATCCATGATGGCACGATGCCACTGAGGGTCGTTGCCGATGCGGCGCAGGTCTGTGGCAGTGTATTCTTGGCTTTGGCGTGGGGAGTGGATGTCGAGTTGGGACTCTATGCGTATGGGAATAAACTCGGGGTCAGCTAGGAACCCTTGTCTCGTCAGGTAAGTCACCGGGTTGCCGTGGCCCCGCGGGTGGATGGTGACCTTTCGAGCGTTGAACATATCGGCCAGCTCTTGATCTTCGTTTCCTATCTGGGCTGTTCGTCCTGGTGTGGCGGTGAGCCCCAGCAACGGGATTTGGTAAGTGGTCAGTTGCTCGGTGATGAAACGGAAGGTTGGGGCGATTGCTTGGTGTGCCTCGTCGAATATGACCAGCGCCGCTGCTTGGGCGAGATGGCTTATGAACCTGTAGTCGTTTCGGGCGACCTGCCGGAGTTTTGCGAGCCCGGCTACCAAGATGCCATCTCGCATTAGGCCCGAGTCCATGTTCCGGTTTCCCCATAGCTCGTACTGGTTCACCGGTCGATTCCCTAGGTGCTCCCAGGCGTGAGCCAAGTCGTCCGATGCTTGTTGGCAAAGCTCCTCGGTCGAAGCGAGCCAGACGACTAACTTACCGACGGAATCGTATCGGCTGAGGATGTTGCAAGCCGCATGGCAGGCTATCCTAGTCTTACCTGCACCTGTGGGAAGGTGGGCCACTACGCGACGCTGTGGTTGCACTACTGCATCTCGTACCGGCGTTATCGCTACCAGGATGTCGTCCAAGACCTGTTGCTGGTAATCGTGGAGGCCGTAAACCGGTTTTAGCAGAGTCATGGTTCAAATGCCGCATACGCCTTCGCATTCGTCCAGCATCAACTGGTCGTAATCTGGCGAAGTGGAAAAGTCGATTTCGGCCAATGGGCGCCGAAGTCGGTGCAGGTACGCGTCCCCTTTTCTGCTGATGGCGTTTTTTACCACAGGGTTGTGACGCAGGGCATGGTCGATGGTGACCGCCTCTTGGAATGAATCCGGGTCGTGGTCGCTCAGCCATTTCCATTCGGCGTTGGTGTGGTACGGGCAACCTATACAGGAGCTGCGGGGAAGGTAACGGTCTGGGTAGTTCTCATGGAACCAATTGAGAAGGTAGCCCCGGGTCAAGCCCAATTCCACAAGGGGGAATTTGCTTTCAATCCATTCTTCTCTGCTGGGTTTGGCCCTTGCAACCTCGTCGAAGCTGATACCCATCCAGACTTCAGCGAAGACGCCCATGGGTGCTCGTTTCCCGTATTCAAGGCCCAATCGTTGGCGAAGGTAGTCGTGGATTGGCTTGATTTTGTACTGGCTAGTGCATTGGCGGCGAGCTAGCCCGTTGCTACCGTCTGGGTTTACCAAAAACGCAGGTATGGTCAGGTACGGTCTGCCCTCTGCGCTTACGCCTTTCAGGATGTTCTCCCGGAGATTCCCGCTGTTCACTCGCTTGACTTCGAATGATAGCACCGACTCCAGCCAATCTAGGTGTTCGTAAACGTGTGGAGGTTCCCATCCGGTGTCGGCGAACACGGCCACATCGGGTTTTGGAAGGCCATGTAGTTCGTGGTGAGCCATCAATGCCAGCACGGTTGACTGTACGCCAGCGCCCAAGCTGATCGAGCGTATGGCGGGCTCGCGGTTGCGCAGTTTGGAACGGTCGCTGACTAGGTCTGGTTTTGACATGATGTCATCGAGGTGGCGAAGGATAAGCGCTCGGATCTCGTCCCTAGGCAGGACTTCCAGCAGTTGAGTTCCGGCTTCTAGGTTGATACGTCGGAACAATTCCCTTGCTCCAGCTTCGGCTTTGATTCCCTGTCCTTCGTTGAGCAATGCCCTGACGAACTCTGCCAGTAGGATAGGAGACCGCATGACTGCAGAACCGATCAGGACATGGTAATGAACGGCGAACGTGGCGAAATGGTCGAGGGCGTCCTGCGGCGCGAATGCTCCAGCGGAGGCGTTGGCGGCTTTGATGGCAGTGTGTGCTATCCACCAAGTGCGTGCTGCCGTGTTGCTGTTCCAGATGGCTGAATTCTGGTTCTCGGCGAACCAGTGGGTTTTCACGTACTCGGGCAATTTGGTGGTTTTGGTGCGGCGCCAGCGTTCCAGACTGTATTCGTGCAGCCTGAAGTGTGTCAGCCAGGTCCACATCAATGGGTCGGTCGCGCGGGCCGGGGTCATGCCCTTCAGCGCATTGTAAAATTCTATAGCTTGACTGTCAGCTTGGTTGCGGTTGCTGGAGCCAACGGGCTGTAGGCAAATTTGTCGACTGGCAGTAATGCCGGTAGGCTCAGCGTAGTGCTTGATTCCGTTCTTCGCCAGTACTGAGGCAAAGTCCACGTCGGGGTCAAGGTAGATTTCTGGATTTTGAGTAGCCAGCAGACGGAGGCGGTCGTAGGCCTCTGGCGTGAATCTCAAGATGGGGTCACTGGTGTCCATGTTTTCACTCCGCATCTATCGGGTCATTTAAGCTGACCAGCAGTCGTCCCAAGGGTGCTTCCAATATGATTTGTGCATATCGGGACGCGTTGCGGCGTATCGTTTCGTCGTCGTGGTCAATATCGTGGCGCTCGAGGGCAATCCTGATCGCTTGTGCCCACCCAGAATCTGGGTGGGCGTGCATCTGATGTAGCGCTTGCGTGATGGCGTTCAGGTAGAAGGTGGTCGCGAGTGTGGCGTGGCCGAGTTGAGCGGTTCGCTGGCTTCTGAGCCTCTCCAGCAGGAGCTTGTCCGCAGGATTGACGCATATCTTGATGTGGTCTGTTTCCAAGTCAAGGTCGTAATGCCCTCGGGGGATGTCATTGATCGCCACGAGGTCGACTACCGAGTGGAGGGAAGTGTCAGCGATGGTAATTCGGATTGAGTCGGCTACGGCAAGGATTGAGCCGCGGGGCAGGTCAAACCCTTCTGGTTTGAATTCCCGTATTTCGGCGGCGTGCTCGGTGCTGGTGAATCCGCGGAGGGGTTCGGTCGCTACGATGTACGGCGTAGCGATGATCTCGTGTGCATAATCGGCGGCGGGCATGGTGAGGTACTGGATGTTGTCCCGCCCCGCGGTGTGGAGTTCTCGATGGAAAGTTCGGACGCAAGCTGTCTGGACCGCGTAATCGGCGTTACCGCGCTCAATCAGCGATTGGAGTGTTTCGCAGTTGAGCTGGTATTCCAGAGTCAGGTTGATCGCCTCGCCGTTGCTCAAGACGCTGTCGCGGACACGGCAGTTGAAGCCGGACAGGGGATAATCATCGGTGGCCTTCGAAAGAAGCGGGTAAGGTAGAAGTCTCTGGTGCCACATGGTGATTCTCCGAGGTCATTGGATCGTAAATGCCAGATTAGCAATGTCTCGCGCGGCTGTAATCTTGAGCCTAACACGCCGGTTTTCCTCGACGTTGATGGTGGCAGACCCAGCAGATAGAACAGCGGGCGTTCCTGGAAGGTCCAGGTCCTCCACGTCGGTGATGTCAATGCGTGTTTCGCTGATGCGTTCTGCGCCAGTTGGGTGTAGGTTGAGGGTAACCGCGCCGGCATATTCAACGTCGAACGCGATCATGGCTTCGTTGCCACCAGTGCTGATTATCCGCTGGTTTAGCAGGGTGGGGGCTAGATCGCCTGATGACGTTTTCCCAGGCGACTGCGGTCGCACGGGCTGGCGCCTGGTGTCTATGACCGTGGTCTTCAGTGGGATGTCCTGTGGAGCACCCAAGGACAGTTCTGGGAGTGCATATGCTAATTCGGAAAGGTTGCTGCCGGCGTGGTATCGGGCAGAGTTGAAGGCTCGGTCGTAGACTTCACGCAGGGCTTTTCGAGCTTGGTTCAGGATGGACTCTGCCTGCCGGTGCTGTACAACGTCCCTGATTTGCTGAGGCGTGATGGCGTCGTGACCAGGATTCTCCATGGCTCTTAGCCAGTCGTCTCCTTGTGGGGTCGCAGCTACGAGCACGGCGGCGTAGTCCGGCCAGAAGTTTCGGTTTTGCGGTGCGAGGGCATTCCGCTTTCGCTCCCTGCTGTCGGTGATGAGCATACCGTTGCGGTTCAGGTGAGCAGTACGCCTGGGTCCTTCGCCTTTGAGTATGTGGACTTGCAGGGCTCCCAGTGGATTGTCCATCTGGATGTTGTAGGCGCCGCAATCACGAATTGCCCGATAATAGGCGTAGTTTGCTGTCCGTCCTACGGTTGCGAAATGCTGGTCAATGGTCTCATGGTTGAGCACAATGGCGTGTTGATCTTCATTCGCTCGGATTTCCACGACCAACTGTCGATGGTGGATGGCGAAGAAGAAATTCTCGAGGACGGCCGCCATAGCGGCCTTCGCCCAATTTGTGCAGTGGGCGTTGAAACCGAGGACGAATATCCCGGTGCCGGTGTCAGCAAGCCGGAACGCGTCTGGGATTTCCCTACCGCGCAGGGGTTGGGCTGCCTCAGTCCGGTAGAAGCCGATATGTTGAAGCTGCGCTTCTCCGCCAACAGGGTTTTTGTGAGTGGCAAGGCGTGACTTGCCTTGCATCTTTTCCTCGCGGCCTTTGCGTCTTGCCAAGTATCGAGTTGAGTACATCACGGTTTGGAGGTCGCTCACATTGAATACGGCGTTTTTGCCTATGCCGTTCGATCCGCCTGACGCGGGCCTGTTTTTGTGCACTACGCCTTCTTGGACTACCAATGCGTCCCAATTGGCGTCGACCAGGCCAGTAGTGCCGCTGTCGACGACACTGAGGCAATCGATGGCGGGTTGGTCCAAGGCTTGCAATGCGTTGGCATACACAGTGGCGGCTTCCGTTTGTCCTTTCTCTTTGGTCGCCTCTAAGCAAGCGGCCACATGAGAACGCAGGCTATCGTTGCCGATGAGGCAGGTGGGAATTTGGGTTTCTGTGAACGAAACCCGAACTGGCTCGCCTAATCCGTCCATCTTGGCATCCATGGCGTTCTGGATCATTTCGCGGATCAAGTGAGCCATCGGATCAGCGCGAAAATGAGCGGCGGCGGCATCCACGAAGCCGTACTCAGCTCCTCCTTGGTTCAAGGGGAACTGCCAGGTGGCTTGGTGAGCATTGGGCGGCGTCGTATCTACGATCAATGGTATGAGACCCCCCTTTGACGCTGTGCGTATGTCTTGGACCGTATCATCGCAGGCGAACTGGATCGCTCATGGGACCAGATCGATCTTGTGGAGCCACCATGCTGGATTTGAGCATCGTGTGGTTGCTCCTCTGATCATTGCCATGCGGATTGTAGCACTTGGCTTTCGGGATTTACGGTGTGATTCCGCTCGTCCCCGTCATCAGTTTTCGAAGCTTGAACGGTGGTTCAGCTATCCTACTTGCTTGGCAGCGTTGAGTTCGTGGAGCACGGGTGCCGCGACCCTGCTCAGTTCAAGTCTCTGAGCCTTGGCCGGCTTCGTATGGGGCTCTGGACCGATGGCAGCCTAATCTTCATGTGCCGCAGACGCTGGACAAGAAGCAGTGCGAAGGCGATGGGAAATGGTGTCAGCCTCGGTCGTGGACGTAACATCTAACGCGCTGTGAACTGGTCGGCAGCGTGTCGTCCCACTATTCTGACGTCCAACTGGCACGGCTCTAGGCAGCTTCGCGCCACCGGGTACAACAGCTGCATCCTGGGTCGTGGCAGGCCGGCGTCGGCGAACGCTGCCTGTTTGGGCTCTCACCCTTCGCCTCCGGCAACTTGATCCTCATGTGCCGCATGTGGGCATAGTCGTCAGCTTGGAGATGCGCCAGTGCAGTCGCCAGGTAGGCCAGCATCGACATCGCGACGTGCAACGACATCTTCTCGATGTTCAGGTAGCGGTGCGTGCCCAGCAGCCGGCTATGCTTGTCGCTGGCGAAGAACCGCTCGATGATGGGCCGCTTTTTGTACTCGGCCTTCCACGCCTCGGAGCAGCGGGGCAGCAGGCCCACGATCCTGAGCAGCTTGCCCTCGGGCTTCTCGTAGTGCTGACTGTCGCAGTAGCGCGTGAAATGGACGGTTTCCTTGAGGGGACAGCCCTCGGCGGGACACTGGAACAGGTGCCCTTTCTCCGGGTGGGTTTCAACATACTGCATGGATTTGCCGCCGATGCAGGTCGGCCGGCCGGTCTCATCGTAGATCCCGTCGTGCAGGCGCTTCCCGGATTCCTTGTCCTTCTCGGGGCGCCGGATAGCGACAATGGGAATCAGGCCAAGTCTGATGATGTGCAGGATGTTGTCCAGACTGTCGTAGCCCTTATCTCCCAGGAAGTACCGCGGGCTCAGCCTCGGGTACAACGCCAGGCAGTCGTCCAGGTCTTGAACCATCACCGCCACATCGCTCGCGTTTGCCGGTCGGGTTTCAGCGAATATCGGTAACCCGTAGTTGGCGTCCGTGATGACGTCTACTTTGTAGCCGAAGTAGAGCTCGTCCTTAGTGTCCTTTTGTCTCGATGCGGCGCTGCTTCTATCGCCTTTCGTCTTTGCCGTTCTTGACCTGCTGCGTTTCCCAGAACGGGGTTTGGACGAGCGGACGCTCTTGGCGGTTCGGTGCCCCCACTTGGCGTCGTGATCCTTCGACGGGATTTCCTCGCCTGTCTTGCGACTGGTTCGACCGGGCCGTGCCCATGCCTCAACGTCGGTGCTGTCGACGACCAAGGAATGTCCAAGTGGCGGCTTGTCTTCGGGGATTTCACCCGCTTCCCGGAGGCGTTCTATCTCGTCCCCGCACGCAAGGAACACGTCTGCGATGATGCCCTCAATGACTTCCAGACGCTCGGCTAGTTTCTTCTTGAACCGGCTATATGCGGCTTCGCTGGGTGCGCATTCAAGCCCGCAGATACTCAGCAGCCGGTCATTGCTTCCCAAGCGGTTCAGGAAGCCGTTGGCGTATCGCTCGTTGAGAGCGAACTGCATGACGTAGGCGGCGAGCATGGCGTCCGCCGGGTAACCAGGGTTGCCACCATGCCGGTGGGGTTCTTCGAACAGTTCCACCAGTGTTTCTCCGCGGGAGAGTACCCCAGCAACCACAGCTTGCAGGAAACCGTAGCCACCTCTCGGCGAGGTTGTTCCAGAGGCCGGCGTCTGGCTTCGGCCACCTGGTTGGTTCCCGCGAAAATGTTGCGGTATGACCGCTTTGCGGTTATGATCGCAAGCGACCACTGGGAAAGCTCCTTAGGCGAGGCGCTTAGGTGGTAGCAGGGGCCGAAGGCGGTGCGAAAACCTTCGGCCCTTGCGCTTTCCGGGCTGTGCAATCTACGTCAATGAGTCGCCCGGGCGGCCGTCTTTCACCTGCCCGGATTGTACTCTGAAGGTACAATCAGCGCAAGGCATTTTTGTCCTTTTTAGATCATTTATGCGACTATGGAATGCCTACTCAAAAAGTTCCCAATTAATACAGATAACACCGTTCGGCCGACATCGCGTCCCGGTTAGGAAAATCAATTTACTGCGTGATAACATAGGCTGCGAACCCCGGAAACGAGGCGGATTATCATGGCGTACATCAAGATTGACGGCTACCTATGCGAGCGATGCCTGCACCGCTGGGCACCGAAGCAGCAGGGAGCGCCAGAGCCGAAGAACTGCCCGAAATGCAAGAGCCCCTACTGGAACAGACCGCGCATGACGCCGGCGCGCGGCAACCCTGCGTGGCTCAAGGAAAGGTCCGAGCAGGCGGTGGCGTGAGGATCAAGCTTGTGGGTACTCCCAACTTGGGCGGGAAAGTGCCCTATCTCTTCCTTGGGAACAGATGGGGGCGCTGATGGGAGAGGCGACGCCTCCAACCAATGGAATTGGTCGCTAAAGGCCCTTGTTTGACGATGCTACGAGGCGGACCATGGATGAGCAACACCAGATCATGCGCAACCGCTTGAACGAAGTGGTGCAGATGGGCGGAGTTACCAAGCGGGACCGCAGTCAGATCCAAGGCGTGATCGAGCAAGCGCGGCAGACAACTTACAGGGCACTCGTTGGTCAACAGAATCCCGGATGTAAAATCCCGACGGGATTCGACGGATCGGGGCAGCTCCAATACTGCTCGTCTCCGGCTACTCAAGCCTGTCACGGCATACAAGCCACACTGCTGGAGACCATTTCCGATCCCGGCACCTCGGCAGGATGCAGGTCTAACCTTGAAGTTTTGGAAATATTTCCGAAGGACCCCGAGTACTGGCAACGATTGGCACTGAGGTATGATTTCCTCTGGAATGTCGACCGGATCCGTCCTAATCGGGTACGCGCTCGCGGCGCTTCAACTCGCCCGTTTGCTTGTAACCCGCACGACTCCTCGACGTTTGAGGCGATTGAAAGTCCTGGTTTGTCACTTCCGCCCGACAGGGAGGCAATATCCTTCTCAGAATGGGATGAACAGAAGCCGGACAGCTTAGGGCATCACCTGTTCCTAATGGCCTACAGGAGTCTGCTATTTCACCACGACCTGTTGGGCTCTTTGAGAAGCTCCCTCTCGATACCGGTACAAGAACGAAATCCCATCCGCAGCAGAGTTCGTGCTCAGATTCAGCAGGCTCAAATCCCCAACGTCGCACGCGCGCATGATGCGGTGGCACTGCAAAAGAGCGAATACGATGCCCGCCTGCTTGGTTCGTGTGGTCTCCCTCTAACCCACCATTTGATACCGCTGGTTACTGCTGCTTCCGCGACGTTCAGCGACTACATCGTTGAGGACGTAGGAGGAGGCGTTTTTGAGCACGCGGCAGTTACGCTATGGCCAGAACACGTAGGACGGCGCGAACACCGGCTTCTCATCAGTCATCCGGTTTCCATCGGAGGCCATATGGCATCCATAGTGGAGAGGGCGACAGAGGATGCGTTGGCGTCGCAGTCAGATCACCTAGCGATGGTGAATTGGTTGGTCAATTCGCTCAGGCGAAGTCGCAACGCCTACGTTCGGCCCTCTGAGTACGATGGCCTGCCAGATTGGGCCAAATGCAGGATAGAAGAATCCCTTGTGGAAGTCGTGATAGAAAATTCGATGGGATGGGTTGAGGAGTTGCTCAAGATCTCCAGGAAAATGGATCAGGTCAATCTAGTCAGGTCAAACTGGGCCCGCCGACGGTAAGGCATATCACCTGAAAACTGTGTGACTGAAAACGTCGTCGCCGTGACGGTTTCAGTTTGCGACCTAGAGGATCATGGAGTAGCGAAATTTCCTCAATATTGTTGAGACCCGATAACGCTCCTCGACGATGGACCGGCGCCAAAAGGGCATCGTAGCGTCAACCCTGGGCTGACGCGCTGACGGTTCAGTTGGCCGGTTTGTTCCCGTCTTCCGGCTTTTCGCCATTGCCACCGCGCAGCCGCGTAACCAGGTCCCACACGAACGATCCGATTTCGCTGCCGGCGGTCACCAGGGCGGAGACTCTCGCCGCCGCGTCGAGCATGAGGCATGAAGATGCCTCGAAGTTAGTCGCCGCTCTCCTGATTTTCGGGTAGATCTTCAGCGTGACCACGGTCAGCGCCAACGCTGCTGCGGTCACCATTACCGCCATAACAATGATTGCAATATCTCGGATAATCGACACGACGTCAGGCGACATAAACAGCTGTCCTTCGCGCAGTGGCACAAAAAGCGCCGGGGCGACGGCCGGATAAACCGTCGCCCCGGCGGCCGGCTCTGGCTAATCCTCGGAATCGAGTTCCGCGTCGCTGTCGCCGGCGGCGATCCGGCTGCGGATGCGCTGCCAGTAATCGCGGCCGCGTTCGACGGCCTGGTTGGCGCCGCGGGTCAGCGCCTGGCGGGTTTCCTGCCCGCTGCGCGGAGCCAGCAGCATGCCGATGCCAACCCCGATGCCGATGCCGGCGGCCAGCAGTATCAAATCACGTTGGGTGCGGTTCATGTAAGACCTCCTGAAATTGAATGTCCGTACCCAATTATACAACGCGAAATCGCCGTGGCCGTCGTCGCCGTTGTGGCTGAATCTGGGTTCAGCGGGGTTGAACTTCACGTTATTTCACCGGGTGATCAGACGAAGCAGTATCAAAATTCAACATATAGATTATTATATTTGGAGATGAATGTCAAATCCGGCAGCCGGCCTCTCCTCACACCTGCTGCTGCCAGCAGTCCTCGGCCACCGCCACCGGCCCGTCGTACACGGTTCGGGCTTCTGCCGCCAGCGGTTCGGTATCGGCGTGGTAATCGTTGTGAATGTGCGTGAGTGTCAATCCGCCCACGCCGGCAATCTGGGCGATGCGCGCCGCTTCCGCCGCCGTGGAGTGCGCGGTGCCGTCGGCCATCTCTCGTTTCGCCTCGGTGCAGAGGGCCTCGTGGATCAGCAGCGTCGCTCCCTGGGCCAGTTCGGCCAGCTCAGGACACCAGCGGGTGTCTCCGGAAAACACCACGGCATGCCCACCCGACTCGACCCGCCAGGCCAGCGCTCCTCGGATATGGTTGACCTGCGTGGACCGGGCCCGCACATCGGGGGTCAATTGCACCCACTCCCCCGGCTCGGTGGGACGGAACAGGATGGACCTCCGCCCGTCACGCCTGAGGGCTCCCTCGGAGTCCACGACCAGCCCTCGGGTCGGCAGCGCCAGCAGCGTGCCCATGTCGGCCATCGCCTGCTCGGAGCCGTAGACCTGCATGGGTTGCTCTTCCGCAATTCTCCGGCTGCGCTGCATTTCGATGTGCGGCAACCCCTCGCAGTGGTCGGCATGGCTGTGGCTCAACAGGCAGAGGTCAAACTCGTTGGGTGACATGCCCAGCTCGTGCCCATGACGGAGCACCGTGTTGCCCGACGCGGCGTCCAGCAGGATCCGCTCCCCCGTGGGGCAGTCCAATACGATGGCGGTGTGGTTGCGCATGATGCAGCCGCCCGCTCCAGTGCCCAGGTAACTTATCGTGAAACCTGCCGTTGTCAAAATATTCCCTCCTCAAATTGTCAGAAGCAGGATTTTCGGGATTTAGGGATTGCCGAGATTGGAGCCGTAAGCTGGGAAAGAACCCCCAATCCTGAAAATCTTTCAATCCAGTAAATCCTGATTCTGACATTATCATCGCAGCGCCACCCGCGAGTGGGGCAACACCGCCGGATTTACCAGGAACTCGGGCATCCGCCCCTGCAGCACGTCCACCGTGGCCTGCGCCGTGCGCACCTCCAGTTCCAGCACCGACTGCTGGGACAGGAATGCGACATGGGGCGTGACAGTGACGTTGTCCATCCCGAACAGCGGGTGATCCGCCGGCGGCGCGGATGATTCCATAACGTCCAGGCCGGCGCCGGCGATTTGCCCGTTCCGCAGCGCGTCGATCAGGGCCGGCTCGTCGATTATGGGTCCGCGGGCGCAGTTGATGATGTACGCCGACGGCTTCATGCGCTGGAACGCCGCCGCGCCGATCAACCCGCGCGTTTCTTCGTTGAGCGGCGTGTGAACAGTAACGTAATCGGAGGCCGCCAGCAGGTCGTCCAGCGACGTCGCGGTGACGCCATCAGGCAGCGCAGCGTCGGCCGGCAGGTAGGGGTCGTGGGCGATCACCGCCAGCCCGAAGGCCCGCGCCTTGTCCGCCACCGCGCGGCCGATGCGTCCGAAGCCGACGATGCCGATGGTCTGGCCGCGCAGCCGGGTCAGCGGGTGCGGCGATGGCGTGCCCTCCCAGCGTCCCGCCTTGGCCACGCCATCGTAGAACCCCACCTGCCGGTTCCAGGTCAGCAGCAGCGCCATCACGTGGTCGCTGACCTCATCGACGCAGTAGTCGGGCACGTAGGTGACGGGGATGCCCAGCTCGGTGGCCACGTCCACGGCGATGTTGTCCACGCCCACGCCGTACCGGCTGATGACGCGGCACCGTTCCGCCGCCCGCACCACGGCCGGCGTAACCTGCGCGAAGCAGGTCATGATGCCGTCGCAGTCGGCGGCCAGCGCGGCCAGCGTCGCCTCCGACCCGTCCGGCGCCTCCACGACCTCCACGCCGTCGCCCAGGCCGGTGACCAGCGCCTCCCGCTCCGGCGCGGTGGAGGGCCAGACGAAATCGGTGATGAGGATGCGGGTGGGGGTGGGCATGACGGGGTGCGAACATCAAGGATTATAGACGACCTTGTGCTAACCGACGGTGAATCTCGGCACTCGGAGCCACTTCAAGAAACAAGTCGACGGCCTCAACCAGATTGGCATGAGCTTCAGGCACGGTATCGCCTTGGCTGGCGATGTCCAACTCGGGGCAGAAGGCCACGAAGCCGTCGCCTTCGCGCTCGATGATTGCGGTTAGTTGCTTCTTCACGCCTGATCTTCCGCGGAAACAGCATCATCTTGGAAATTATCTTCCAGCAAGGGAACCCCTGCCTTTAGTAGCGCATCGAAAACGCGGTCGAATCCGGCAGGGTCACGAGTGGGATCGTTTGGGTCGCTGGGCGGCACCCAAATCACCATGCCTTTCCGTGCTCGGGTCAGCAACACCCTATACCTATTCCTAGTATACGCACGCTCGATGTCTTGTTTGACACTTTGCCATGCCGTGCCGCGAAACTTACGGTATTCCCAAGGCGGTTCGGACTCAGAAGGGATCAGATCGCCACCCCAGCACAAGCCCACCCAATCCAACTCCAACCCTTGGCATTCAAATTCTGACGCGGCCACCTCCAGCGACACGCTAGATCGAATATCTTCGGCGCCGGCCAAAAACCAAGTGACGAAACTGTAGCCGGACCGGAAGGTACTCGACCGTTCGACCCCATATGCTCGAAGCCGTTGATCCTGCGAAGTTGCCACCAATCCCGAACGTGTGTCAGGTTTTGCGGTGTGCCGTGCCCGCAGCTAAGAACGAGCCAGGTCTAGATTTCTCGTTGCATAACACGGGAAATCGATCGCGGCAGGGAATTTTGCTCGAGCTTCCAGCCAGTTCAATCTCAGGAAATCGTTTACCCATTCAGCCCATTTCTGGGCCCTATGACTTCTAACTACCACATCAAGATGCGCATAGGTTTCTTCTCGTAACTCGACATTAGTCGGCAGGTCACCTTCAAATAATCGATGTTCGGCAACGCTTTCTCCGCCGAGTAATGCGTCGGAAGCGGATACTACACGCCAGTGCGTTGACCGCTGCGCCAACGCACTGCCCCACTCCTCCAACCCTGCCTCACCATCGTGGATTTCTTGCCCACCGCCTACGAGCGCAACGACCACTGACCAGCATGGTAAACGTTCCATGACATCCAGGAGAAGTTGTGGTTCAGATGCGTCGAGCGTCCCTAACGAATTATTGCGTCGCCTGCTATCCAACTTGCGACGGTGCCAAGCTCTTTGTGCTTCGTCAAAGACCACAACATGTTCTGCTGGAGCAGAATCCGCACGTTCGACATAGCCGTCGATGAATTGGTGAACGTTTTGGATCAGAGTCTTTACCTCTCTTTCGGCAGCCTTTCGGGAATGCCCATCGTCAATTTTATCTATTACTAGAGCTTCTCGTATCACCTTTACCAAAGGGCTGTTCCCAGACAAATACACTGGTAACGTTTCATACGATTCGCTGACTCGGAGGTCGTGGACGAGTTCAAGGCCAGCCAAAGTTTTGCCTGATCCGGGCACACCAGTCACGAAACAAATTGTCCGGTGACCCTTTTCTTGCGCTTCATCGATTTCCCGCGTCAGCATATCGATCGTTGCACCCAGGTTATGCGCATAACTGTGCGATATTTCCCTAACATCATTACCGCGGTATAGCTCTCTGGCAGCCTCAATTATGTTCAAAGTAGGACGATAATCGGAGTCCAACCAGGCTTTGAGATCCAGCGGTGTTGACCCAGTGTCCACGTTATGATGTTCGCATTTTCGCAACCAATACGCCAGATCATCACCGTTCGACCGTACTAATTCCGTCACACCGGACGCAATCCGGAAATCCACAGTGGAACGCCATGGTTGTGATTCGGTAGCGCACAATATCGGGACTATGCGCCGGCCCTGTGATGCTGCGTGGAAGTCTTGGAAATCCAGGGCGTATGATTCGCTTTGCCATCGAGATGCGGCGTCGTGTTCCTTAGCACCGATTTTGAACTCCACCACATAAACGGTGTTTTCACTCAGTAGTATGACATCCGGCCTGCGCGAACGGCGGGGAATCTCATATTCCAAGACGATGAACCAATTCTCGAATGTTGGGTCTGACAATTGACCCTGTAGCAGCCGGACAGTTTGGCGCCAGGCCATGTTTTGTTCAGGTCCTACGTCACGGACACCAGTTGATTGTACGCCGGTAACCGAACGACCTACGATCGTGTCTTCATCGGCGTCGAGAAACAATTTCACGCGGTTTGCATATCCATATGCCATACTGGGACCTCCCCTAAGTTAACGGCGTCGGCATCATGCCCACCGGCACCTCGATGAGGCTGGGAGGCGTCGGCGGAGACAGCCTCCCAGCCTTCGACGCGGCCGTTGCGGTCCGGCTTGGGCATCGTACTTCGCCTACGGGATCCAGAAACCCAATTCTCGCGCTACCGTTTCCTGCTGCTCGTCCAGCGTAATGAAGGCCAAGTCGCTTTGCAGCACGTCACGGAAGAACAGGGCCGTGGCCAGATGCCACACCCGAATGGGCGAAAGGTAGGCAATGTCGAGTATCGCCGTCATTTCGGCGTCCAGCTGTCGATTGGGGAAAATCCAGTTGATTTCGGTGATTGCGCTGCCGTCGAATCGCTCCCCTTCGGCCTTGAACGCAGCGCGCAGTTCCGTTTCCAGCAGGTTTGTGGACAACAGATACGGGAAACTGTCCAAGCGACGGCGCACCGCAGTTCCAGCCGGCTCTTCCCTGAATGCTACGGGCGATACTGCGGTGGTATCGACGTATGCAACCGGGAGGAGTGGCTGTGGCGTCATCGTCTATCCTCGCCTCTCGATAAGACGCGCCGTAGCGCCGGGCACGTGGGCAATGGGGCGCAGAGACCCGCGGGGTCCCTCGCCGCCACCGATAATTCCCCGGGCGCGCAGCTCGGCCATCCGTTCATCCAGAGCGTGGAGTTCCGCATCGTCGGCGGCAGTCGTCGGGCGGTCTTCGGGAGTGCCGTCATTGTTGTTGGTGTCGTTCATAAGCCGGGCCTTCCCTCAACAAAAGTCGAACAGGTTGTCAAACAATTATAGGTTCCCGCGCCAGGCGGCTCAACCGAACGCCGTCAGCGAGTCCTACGTAAACGGCGTTGGCATCATGCCCACCGGCACCTCGATCAGGCTGGGGGCGTCGGCGGAGAGGGCTTCGCGGAGGGCCGACTCCAGGGCCTCCGGGCCCTCGGCGCGGGCGGCGTGGACGCCGTAGGCTTCGGCCAGCTTGACGAAGTCGGGGTTGTGCAACTCGGCACCCACGGCGCGGCCGTTGAACTGGTTCACCTGGTCGCGCAGCACGTTGCCGTAGGCGTTGTCGTTGAACACCACCGCCACCGCGTTGATGCCGTGCTGCACCGCCGTGGCCAGCTCCTGGGAGTTGAACAGGAACCCGCCGTCTCCGCACAGGGCCACCACCGGACGGTCCGGCTGCGCCACCTTGGCTCCCAGCGCGGTGGGGTAAGCGTAGCCCAGGTTGCCCGAGTAGCTGGATGTGATAAAAGTGCGCGGCTCGTAGGTGGGCCAAAAGGCGCGGGCGTAGTAGCCCAGCTGGGTCATGCCCGACACCAGGATGCCCTCTTCCGGCACCGCGGCGCGCACCGCCGCCAGGTACGACTCCTGGGGTTCCGGTCGCAGCGCGGACTCCTTGCGGCGTTGACGCAGGGCCTCGGTCTCGGCCGCGAAGGATGGGCGGGATCCCATGTCGATGGTCTCGGCCAGCCTCGCGTCCACCTGCTCCATCACGGTACGGGCATCGCCGGCCACTCCGTAGGTGTTCTCCCAGTTGCGGCCCAACTCGTCGGCATCAATGTCGATCTGCACCACGCGCTGGCCGTCCAGCCACATGGGGAAGGCCATGCGGCTGCCCACGCCCAGGATCACGTCGAAGTGAGGCTCTTCTTTCGCCACGGGGTCGTTGCGGAGACGCAATGCGCCCAGGGCCAGGGGGTGCCGGTCGTCGATTGCGCCCTTGCCCTCGGCGGTGGTGATCACCGGAGCCTGCAACCGCTCGGCCAAGCGAACCAGCGCATCGGACCCTTCCGATGAGATGACGCCGCCGCCGGCCCAGATCAGCGGACGCCGCGCGCCGGCCAGGATGCGAGCGGCCTCGGCCACCTGCTCGTCGGACGCGGCGACGCGGGGATAACCCTCGGCCTCGATCAGGGAGACCTCGCGCTGCTCCGCCATGGTCTCCGGCGGCATCTCGATCTCCACGGGACGTGGCCGTCCGGTGGTCAGCTGGCGGAAGGCTTCGTGCACCGCCTCGGGCGTTTCCTCGGCGGTCATCATGCGCCGCACGTATTTCGTGATGGGACGAATGCAATCTTGCTGGTCGTTCACCTCGTGCAGGATCCCCCGGTCCGCGCCGATCAGGTCGCGCTCGATCTGGCCGGATACCACCAGCACCGGCGACGATGCCGAGTAGGCCGTGCTGATAGCCGCCGACGCGTTGAGCAGACCGGGTCCCGGCACCATGAGCGCCGTGCCCACGCCGCCGCTGGCCCGGGCGTATCCGTCGGCCATGTACGCCGTGGCCTGCTCGTGCCGCGTGGTGATCAGGCGGATGCCCGGTACGTCGTTCAGCGCGTCCAGTGCGTGGTAGAGCTGCACGCCGGGCAATCCGAAGATGACGCGCACCCCCTCCAGGTACAACGATCGCATGAGAGCCTGGCCGCCGGTCATGGTGGGCATGATGAAACCTTCCTGAATGCAATGATTGAGCCCGTCGCGACGGGCCGGCCTACGATAGCACAGGGCTGCCGGCCTGTCATTTGAGCGGCCGGTCGTCATTGCCGCGTTGCTTTCCGCTATGTTACCCTGCCGCAACCATCATCTGTCGCGTTCGGAAGGGTCGATGATCACGTTCAACTGCACCATCCAGGAGGGGATTGTCCCGGAGGACATCCGCCCCAGGCTGGCCTCCGAGCTGGCCCGCATCAGCACCGGTTTCGTTGGCGGCAATCCCGACGAGGTGTCGGTCAACTGGATCGAGATCCCCCACGGCTTTGGATTTCGCGGCGGCCGTCTGTCCACCACCTCGGCGGTCCGCGGAGAGATTCCGCCCGGCCTGCAGCAGGAGACTCGAGTAGAGCTCATGCAGTCCATACAGGACATGTGGATGGACGTCACCGGCTGCACGACCGACGAGCTGGTTGTGTCCGCCCGAGACCGACGCGACAACTAACCCGACCAAACGGCACAAGGAGCAGACCATGCCGCACTACCGCTGTTTCATCCCCCAGGATGCGCTGTCCTTTGACCAGAGGCAGGAGATTGCCCTGGCCTTCACCGACATCCATTGCGGCTCCACCGGGGCGCCGCGCAGCTTCGTTTCGGTCACCTTCCTGGAGACGCCGGAGGGCCAGACCCACGAGCACGGGGAAGGCTATTACCTGGACGGCGGCAACCGCGCCGGCCGGTCTGAGGAAGTAAAGCAGCAGCTCCTGGCCGACCTCACCAATACCTTCGCGCGGGTCGCGGGCGTGTCACCCACAGACATCCCGGGTCGCATCACCGAGAACCCCGCATCCTGGACCATGGAGGGCGGGTTCGTGCTGCCTGAACCGGGCCAGGAAGGACCCGAGTGGTACGCGGCCGCCGAAGCGGCCGCTGCTGCCGACTGACGTCCCGTAACGTTAGCTCTTCGTGTTTGGGGGCAGGTCTGGAGCCTGCCCCCAAGCGTTTGGTACGATCCGCGCGGTTTGACCTTTGAGGCTCGAACGTGTCGATTTCGTCGATACCATACATCCTGAGCGCCATCCTGGTCGTAATCATAATTGCAGTCATAGCCCTGTCGACCGTGTGGTCATCCGAACTGAACTCGGCATCGTCCTTGAATTGTCCTCCTTTGCCGGAGAACGACGCTCTGCGCCGGGACGCTCAGTACTACGCGGCCGATTTCGGCGTAAGTGTCGAAGAAGCCATCTGCCGATTGACGATCCAGCAGCACATCGGTCCACTCGGAGCCACGTTGAGATCACGCGAGCCCGATACCTACGCCGGCCTTTGGATACACCATGAACCGGAATTTGGCGTCACCGTGTTGTTCACCGAAAATCCCGAGGGCGCCCTGGCTCCTTACGTGCAAGACACCGGCCTGGCAGGGATCGTCAAGGCGCGCAAGGCGAAAGTGTCGCTGCGGTACTTGGATCAGGCTCAAAACCGAGCGCACCAAATTGCAAGCTCCGTCGGTGTTCGGGCCGAGTCCGGTATCAACGTATCCCGCAACCGCGTGGAGTTGTATGTAATCGACGACAAGTCGTTCACCAGAGCGCTGCGAAGCGCGGGCCTGAGATTGCCTGAGCGCGTAACCCTGATAAAGGTCTCGCAGCACAGCGTGCCGGCATCGTGATCTCAAACCGAGCGTCGCAAGTATTGTTCGCCGTTGACCGCCATCTTTGAACGGAGCACGAGGACGTTCTGTTGCTGAAAACCACGGTTTTTGTCCTCATAGCGGCGGCCTTGGTGGGTTTGGCCTGCGCCGGCGAGCCGCCGCTGCCGACGCCGGCTGATCCTGCGTTGACCCTGCCGCCAATCGTGCCAACCGTCGGACCGACGGCGACGGCAGAAAGTTCCACGCTGCAACCTACATCTTCCGGTGCCGCACCGGTCGCTGAACCAACCGCGGTTTCGTACGACTCCAACCGCACCATGTACAGCATCTGGCACGGCTTTGACCACCCTTCGGAGACCACCCTGGGTGCGTTGGCGGACACGGAGGAGTACGGCGACAAGTCCCAAGTCCTGGTGATCCTTGAAGCTCTGAAATTCTTCAGGAACCGTGACGCTCTCCGGGCGGCAATAGACACGCTCACCGTTCTCACCGGGCAAGATTTCGATTTGGACCGCCGCCTGTGGCGGGAGTGGGTCGGGCCGCGAATGGACGAATACGCGCCGCCGTCGCAATACCCGCGCTGGAAGGTGGACTCGCTGGCGTTGATCGACCCGTCCATCGGCGCCATCCTGGAGCCCGGCATCACGCGTTCCCGGGTCGACCTCACTGAGGTGGTCTGGGGGGGCGTGCGTCTCGACGGCATCCCCCCGCTGGAACAGGCTCCGTATATTCTCCCGGAGCAGGCCACCTGGCTCTGGCCTGACGATCGCGTTTTTGGCGTCTCCATCAACGGCGAGAAGCGGGCTTATCCCCTGCGGATAATGAACGCCCACGAGCTGGCCAACGACGTGCTGGGTGGTGAGCCGATCTCGCTGGTGTATTGAACCCTCTGCGGCACCGGGATCGTGTATTCCGGCATCGTCAACGGCGAGGCGACCACCTTCGGCACCTCCGGCCTCCTCTACCGCAGCAACAAGGTGATGTACGACCGCGCCACCCGATCGCTGTGGAACCAGTTCATCGGCGAGCCCATCATCGGGCCGCTCGCCGACTCCGGCATCCGGCAGTCCTTCTTTCCATCGGTGGTGACCACCTGGGAAGAATGGCTGGAGGAGCATCCGGACACCACGGTGCTGGATCGGAACACGGGCGTCTATCCTCCCGATTTCTACGTTCCGGAAAACGATCCGCGCGCAATCTACTACGACTATTTCACCTCAGATGAGGTGATGTTCCCAGTTTGGAACCGCGACGTGACGTTCGATCCTAAAGAAGTGGTCGTCGGCCTGTCCATTGCGGACAGCTCCAAAGCTTACCGCGTAGCCGACTTGCAGCAGGTGCGGCTGGTAAACGACACGCTGGGCGGGGTCAACGTAGTTGTCGTGGCATCACCCGAGTCCAGAGCCGGCCGGATTTACGAGCGCGGCGACGCCACTTTTGCCTTGCCGCCCACGGACGAACCTGAAGTCCTGCCGTCCGCATTGATCGATGAAACCGGTGCCGCCTGGCAAGTCGCCGAAACCGGGTTGATCAATAATTCCGATTCCTCGGAGACCTTGCCTCGCATTCCCAGCCTGACCTCTTTCTGGTTCGGGTGGTTCCAATACCACCCGGACACGGAGGTCTACCGGCCGGACGCGCCTTAACCTCAACGGCGCGGAAGCCGGAGCCGCCGTGCTATAATTTTCCTCCGGCCCTTCATGTTCGTTCAAGATCACGGCGCGTCCGGGCGCGCCGACAGCCGCGGAGAGGTGCCAGAGTGGACGAATGGGCGCGACTGGAAATCGCGTAGGGGTTAACGCCTCTCGCGGGTTCGAATCCCGCCCTCTCCGCCATATTTACATCGTAAAGCCCCAGGAATAAAGGCCGTTTTCTATTTGTTTTGAGTAGGAAACGGCCTTTCCGCCGTTTTCGTCCAGTCTGTCCAGGAGACGGGCACCTACTCGGACGGCGGCGGCTTGAAATCTCCGGGTAGAGAAATCCGAGGCCAAGTATTGGTTTCAACGGGTTACCATAGACCGGAAGCGAAGGAATCTGGGTCTCGGTGGTTATCCAACTGTTTCGCTGGCGGAAGCCCGCAAAGCTGCTTTGCTCAACGCCAGGATGATCAGGGAGGGTCGCGACCCGCTGGGAGAGAAGCGTGAGGCCATCGCAGCCAGGAAGCAGCCGCCGACACCAACGTTCTCCGAAGCATCGGACATCGTTATCGAAATGCGCCGGCCAACGTGGACGAACGCGAAGCACGCCAACCAGTGGACCAGCACCCTCGCCACCTACGCGTTCCCCATGATAGGGTCCAAGTTGGTCACCGACGTCACAAGCGCGGACATCCTGGCCGTACTGACCTCGATTTGGACAGGAAAACCGGAAACGACGAGTCGAGCCAGGCAGCGCATGGAGACCGTGCTGGACTGGGCAATCGCCCAAGGTTTTAGGACCGACAACCCTGCTTCTCGTTCAATTGCCAAGGCGTTGCCGAGGATGCCCCGAACCAAGCCGCACCATCAGGCGCTGCATTACCGCGACGTACCCAATGCCATGGACAAGGTCAGGAACTCGACTGCGCGCACTGTTACGAAATTAGCGTTTGAGTTCCTGGTGTTGACGGCCGCGCGCAGCGGCGAGGTCAGACTCGCGACTTGGGACGAGATCGATTGGGCGGAACGGAAATGGACGGTTCCGGCTGAGCGAATGAAAGCAAAACGGGAACATCAGGTTCCGCTCGCCGCGAGACCGATCGAGGTGCTCCGGCAGGCTGAAGAGTTGGCCGACGGATCCACCGAGTTGATATTCCCGGGTCTCCGCGGCAAGTCGTTGTCCGATATGATTTTCACGGCGATGTTGCGGAAGCTCGAAATACCGGCCGTTGCCCACGGCTTCCGCAGCAGTTTCAAGGACTGTGGGACTGAGAAATTCCGCGTCGGCTGGGTAGTGAGCGAAACGGCGTTGGCCCACAATCTGGGAAATTCAACAGAGAAGCCGTATTCGAGGACCGAGCTGTTTGAGCTGCGTCGGGATTTGATGGAAGATTGGGCGCAATTCGTCGGGAATGGTCGCTAGCAGGTGGCATGGCCGGTGATCTTACGCCGACCGGCATACGAAAATGGGTGTGCTACATCGCTGACGCGACCACGGTCTCGTCCGTGGCATCATCGCCGATTCGGAATTGACCAGCCTTGCTGATGGTGACCGTTGATAGTCGGATCTAAAGTTCACCCTTCGGGTTCTGACCGGCGAGCCGATCAGTCGCGGTGGTTTTCTCCGGCCTCCTCCTGCGGCGCATTGAGTGAATGTTGAGAAGTGACGATCTGATTTGCCAGTTGTCAACACTCTCTAGTCGGCGACGCGGTAGGCGACGCATTCGACTATTTCGATGAGCAACGGCTTTTGGGCGAGACCGGTGGTGCCGATGACGGCGCGGCAGGGCGGGTTGGGAATGAACTCCCGGTACACCGTGTTGAATTCGTCCCACCGGTCCATGTTGGTCAGGAACACAACCATCTTGACCACCCGTCCGAAGTTGGTGCGGGCCGCGCTCAGGATGGTCTCGACGTGCCGGAAGCAGGCGCGGTATTGTTCCAGGTAGGTCTCGCCGACGGTGACGCCGTCGAAGTTGGAAGAAGTGGTGCCGCGGCAATGTACCCTGACCGCCCGCACCTTGAGCATTCGGGTCAGGTCTTCCTCAAAGTAGTCGCTGTACAACCCGGTGCGGTAGGAGACGGAAGCGGTGGCGTCGTGGCGCCCGTCGGTGATAATCAGGTCCAGCAGCTGGTCGCGCTCGTCGAAGGGCAGGGCTTGGGCTTCCTCAATGCGCATGGCGTCGAGCTCGGCCAGAGTGAGAGCCGCGCGTCCGGTTCGGGTCATCGTTGGGCGTCCTTATGCTAGGAGTACAGGTGTTCGGAGTACGGCGGCCAAGCTTGCCTGGCCTCGCGGGGGGCAACTCATATTAGCCCTCAGCAGCGCAAGGCTGCAAGCGAAGCGAAACTGACTGACGGCAGAATTGCAATTCAGGTGGTTCAGATCTTCGTCATTTTCTCGAAAGCGAGAATCCAGGAAACCACCTGAAACTGAACACTACCGGCGCGGCTTTGACGATATTCGAGCCTGAGTAGCGAAATCTCCTCGTTCCAGTTGGACAGACCCAACACTAATGCGGGTTACGCCTTGGATTTGGTTTAGCGTCGAGACGATGGCATATGGATTTGAGGTAATATTCACTGGCGCCAACCGCGGCTGGAACCTGTGCGTTCCAATGCCCGCACCGTATGAACCAAGCGACAACTGCACACGGACTGAACCGGTACCGCTGGGTAATGGCCGCCTTGACGCTGGCCGCGCACCTGGTGTTGGGGTTCGGTCTTTTCGGCATCGCGCCGGTGCTTCCACTGGCTGTTGCGGAGTATGGACTCAGCAGCACCGCGGCCGGCCTGCTGGTTTCCCTGCCCATGCTGCTGGCAGCAGCCTTTGGCATTCCAGGCGGTATGCTGGTGGCCCGCATCGGGGTCAAGCGCTCGCAGTTGATCGGCTGGATTGCCATGGCAGTCTTGGCGCTGTCGTTCCTCGCTCCGAACTTTGCCACCATGCTCTCGTTGCGTCTGGCCTACGGGCTGGGACTGGCATTGATTGTGACCTCCACCGGCCCTTTGCTCATGGCGTGGTTCTCCCAGAGAGAAGTGCTGGTGATGAACTCCCTGAATACGGCGACGGTCAGCTTGGGAGTGGCCCTGTCCGTGGCCGGCGCGGCTCCGCTGGCCGAGCTCACGGGCTGGAAAACCGCCATGTCCCTGTTCGGGGCGGTCGGACTGATCGGAGCCGCCTTGTGGCTGGTGGCGGGTCGGGATGCCCCGCTGCCTGACGCTCGGCCGGCACGCATCTCTCTGCGAGAGACCGGGCGCGTGCTTCGTGCCCGCACCGTAATCCTCCTGGTGCTCACCGACGCCGGCGTGCTGGTCCAATACACGGCGTTGACCGGCTGGCTGCCCACCTTTTACAACGAGCATCGGGATATGTCGCTGGCGGCGGCGGGTTTGGTCACCGGGATGCTGCCCTTCATCGGCGTTTTCGCCGTGCTGGCCGGCGGCGTTCTCCCGTTGCGTTTCGGCTCGGTCCGGTGGGTGTTCGTCGTCTCCGGCGTGGCGGCGGGGTTGGGCGGGCTGGGCGCCTATCTGGCGCCGGGCTTGACCGGCATCTACGCCGCGACGGCGGTGCTGGGTTTTGGATCCTGGTTCTATGTGCCGATGCTGCTCACCCTGCCTCTGCGGTTGGCCAGCATCACGCCCCAGGGACTGGCGGTCATCTACGGGTTGATGATTACCACATCCGGCATCGCGATGTTCGCCGCGCCAATCCTGGTGGGCGCGGCGAGAGACGCGACCGGGTCGCTTCTGCCGGGGTTCTTGATTTGCACGGCGATGAGCGCAACGGCGCTGCTGGCTGGATTCTTTCTGCCGGCCGAGGTTTCGCGCAACGGTGGGGCAGGCTGAATATCTAATCTACCCAACACCAATGCGGGCTTCACCCTGGTCTCGGTTCAGGCTTTCGGAGTACGGACGAATCCTATGGCTCCAGCAACTCGTCATAGGTGTCGGGGCGGCGGTCACGGTAAAACTGCCAGGTGGTGCGGACTTGGCGTATTTCATCCAGGTCCAGGTCGGCGACGATGACTTCATCCCGGTCACGGGACCCCTGGGCAACGATTTGACCCCTGGGGTCGCAGAAATAGCTCTTGCCGTAGAACTCCCCTATCTCCCAGGGTTGTTCCCAGCCCACTCGGTTGATGGCGCCGACGAAGTACCCGTTGGCTACGGCATGGGCGGGCTGCTCCAACTCCCAGAGGTACTCGGACAGTCCCGCCACGGTGGCGGAAGGGTTGAACACCAGCTCTGCCCCGTTGAGGCCCAGCGCCCTGGCGCCTTCAGGGAAGTGGCGGTCGTAGCAGATGTACACGCCCAATTTGCCGACGTTGGTGTCGAAGACCGGGTAACCGGTGTTGCCGGGCTTGAAGTAGAACTTCTCCCAGAAACCCGGTTCCAAGTGGGGTATGTGGGTCTTGCGGTACTTGCCCAGGTAGGTTCCGTCCCGCTCCAGCACGGCCGCCGTGTTGTAGTAGACCCCGGGCATCTCCTCCTCGTAGACGGGAACGATCAGCACCATGCCGTGCTTTTTGGCGAGTTCCTGCATCAACCGGACGGTCGGCCCCTCGGGCACCTTTTCGACCATTGCGTACCAGCGGACGTTCTGCTCGGCGGGAAAGTATGGGCCATAGAACAACTCCTGGAGACACAGGACCTGCACCTGCTGGGCCGCCGCCTGCTCGATCAGCGCGACATGTTTGTCGATCATGTACTGTTTCAGACGGCCCAGGTCCTGGAACGCCTGACCGTCGACGCTGGCCTGAATCAACCCGGCGCGGATAATCCGTGGCATTGCAACCTCCTGTCGGTGGCTTTCCTTCCAGTGCCGGTCGGTTCGTGATGACCTGGACAGCGGCGGTCGCCACTGCGGTTGCCGCGAACTACAGCCGGCCGTAGAGGTATCTTTCCTCGTTCAACGAGGCTGTCGGCGCTGGGCTGATTCACCGCATCCGGATGCCAGGCCGGAGTTTTTCCATGAGGTATTGGACGAACGTTTCCGGGTGCGCTAACGCGACCTCCGTATGGACGACACGTGTCAATAGTTAGGCGGCGCCTGGTTCAACCCAACGATCCGCTCGCACCACTGCGCCGCGCCCAGAACCCGGCCCTCTTGCGCCCACGGGCCGCCAAACTGCACGGCCATGGGCATCCCCAGTTCGCTCAGGCCCGTCGAGACCACCACCGTGGGCAACCCGGAGACCGACCACGGCACCTGAAACGCAGCGTCTCCGGTGGTGTTCAGATCACGCGGAGCCGGAGCCGGCATCGCCGGCGTCATGACGACATCAACCTTGCCGACCATCTCGCTCATGTCGGCGCGGAACTGCCGCCGCAGCCGCTGGGCCTTGAGGTACGCCGACGTCGGCATGATCATGCCCATCTCCATTCTGGCGCGGACGCGCGGGCCGTAGTCGGCGGCGCGGGTGCGGTGATTGACCTCGTGCACTGCCGCGCACTCGGCGCCCGACACGATGCCATGGTAGCAGTGCGCCAAGGCGAAGCTGTCGGGCAACGAAATCTCCTCGACCTCGGCTCCGGCCTCCGCCAGCTGATTGGCCACGGCTTCGGTGTGCGCCCACATCTCCGGCGTGGCGTAGTCTTCGTAAAACTGCCGCACCAGCCCGATGCGCGGCGGCCGGTCGTGCTCGGCCATCTGCGCCACGAAGTCGGGCGCGGGTTCGCGCAGGCTGCCGGGATCGTTGTCGTCCGCACCGCTCAGCACGGTCAGCATCAGCGCGGCGTCGGCCACCGTCCGGGTCAGGATGCCCACGTGGTCCAGCGACCAGCTCACCGGAGCCACCCCGTACCGTGAGATGCGTCCGTAGGTGGGCTTCACGCCCACGATGCCGTTGTAGGCTGCTGGCCGGCAGGTGGACCCGCCGGTCTGCGATCCCAGTGCCGCCGGAACCATCCGCGCCGCCACCGCCGCGGATGACCCGCTGCTGGACCCGCCGGGGGTGTGCTCCAGGTTCCACGGGTTGCGCGTCGGGGAGGGGTCCGATGAGGCGAACTCAGTGGTGACCGCCTTGCCCAGAATGATTCCGCCGGCCGCTTTGATCTTGGACACCGACGTCGCGTCGAAGTCCGGCACAAAGTCGGCGTTTACTTTCGATCCGCAGGCGGTGAGCATGCCTTCGGTGTAGAAGATGTCCTTCAGTCCCACGGGAACGCCGTGGATGGGGCCGCGTATCTCACCCCGGTGAACCTCCGCCTCCCGTTGCTGCGCTGCCGACAGCACGGCGTCCCGGTCGATGGTGACCCACGCCTTTAGGTCGCTGTCCAGCGCGTCGATGCGCGCCAGCAGCGACTCCGCCAGCGCCACCGGCGACAGGGTTCCTTCGCGAATCTGGGCGGCGGCTTCTGCCACCGAAAGCTCGTGGAGTTCAGGCATGGTTCAACCTCGCTGAAGGCGGCAAGCGCGTCGCGGTCGGTTCGCGACGCACCCGTGCGGGTCTGGGTTCGTTCCCCTGCTCATCTCGATTCATGAAGGTGTTCCCTTGTTCAACAGCGGCGTAAGTGAACGCGAGTCCGCGAGGGGGTCAAGGGGATTGTGCCCACGAAGTTCCGCAAGCGCAAGGTTCTCCCGCGATACGAGGACAACAGCACCAGCAACGGAGTGTCTGCCCCGGAAGCCAGTGGGCGCGTCGAGGCGCCGTTCGCAGCGGAACGGGTACAGCCACCGCGACGCCAGCCACTCCCCGCGCTCTTTCCACCAGCATGTCCCCCGTAGTAAAACCCATAAAGAGAAAGCCGCCATGATCATCATCCATGCCGCCCAACTGGCCGGACAACTGACCCTGTGGGGAGAGGACTCCGACCAACCCCCGCATCCCGACCAAGCGCTCGACGGACGCCATCCCCGTTGCGCCGATGCCAGGCATTTGGCGGACGCCGTCGGCATTACGCCCGATGAGTCCGCCGCTGCTGAGATGGAAGCCACAATCTGGCTGCCCAGCCGGGGGAACAGCCCATTGCCGTCCGAAGCGTTGGCGGGCCCCGCGCCCAAGTCGAGGGCCAAACCCCGCATCAAGCCCTGGGGCGTGCCGGTCGTCAGGCTCTCCGGCGGGCAGGCCATCGACCTGCTGCACCGTTGCCAGAACGGTCGCGTGCTGACGCCGGGTACGGTGCTCGGCCCCGATGTGGCCTACTGGCGACACGTCATGCTCTTCGCCGCCGGGCTCGCTGTTCGGCAGCAGTTCCTGCCCAACGTCGTCCGGCATGGTGACAGTGCCAAGGCCGTGTGGACGCCGCTCTACGTCGGCGACGACGCCCACCGATTGGCTGAACTGGCCAGCACGATGCCGGCCTCGGTCCGAGCTATGACCACCGCTTCAGCGGACCGGCCGCCAACTACCCCGCCGCAGGCCGTCCTCAAGGAGTTCATCTCCAGCCTCGTGAACCACATCGTCCGTCAGGACGCCAAGGGAGGCATTCCGGAGTTCGACTCGGCCCACGACGCCTGGCTCCACGCCCTGACGACGGTGGACGGCGCGATACACGCCGCAGACCCCCAGCTGCAACAGCTGCGCCGGCAGGTGGCGGAATGGCACCGGCCCATCGCCGTGGCAGCAAACTCCCCTTACCGCCTGTCCCTCCGCCTTGAAGAGCCGCCAGAACCTGACGAGGACGACCTGCCGACTGCTCTCAGCGAACAGGATTGGTACCTCCGCTACCTGCTCCAGCCCCACGACGACCACAGCCTGTTGCTGCCCGTTGACGCCGCTCTTGAGCGACAGTCGCCGGACTTCAACCCGGCCGAGTTCCTGCTCACCTCCCTGGCCCAGGCCGGCTCCGTGTGCCCGCCCATCGCCGACAGCCTGAACCAACGAAGCCCGGCCGGCACCTGTCTCGACGCTGAGCAGGCTCACCAATTCCTCACCCAGCAGGCCCCCGCGCTGCAGCAGGCCGGCTTTGGCGTGATGCTGCCCGCCTGGTGGACCCGCCGGGGTACGAAGAGCCGTCCCACAATCAGGGCGGAAGTCCGCACTCCGCCGATGCAGGGCGGCGCCAACATGACCATGGCGTCGCTCATCGACCTCGATGTCCAGGTTGCCATGGGCGACGAGGTGATCGAAGCCGAGGAACTGTTCGAACTGGCCGACCTGAAGGTGCCGCTGGTCCGCTTCCGCGGCCGGTGGGTCGAAATCGACGCCGACGAAATTCGAGCCGCCGCAGACTTCTGGCGCAATCGTGGCCAGCTCACCCTGCGGGAAGCCGTCCAGATCGGACTGGGCGCCGACCAACAGGCGGAAGCCGACAACGTCTCCCTGGCGACCACGGGCTGGCTCAGCGAGTTGCTGGAGTCCCTCCGGCACAAGGGCAAAATCGAACTGCTGGACGCGCCGCAGGGTTTCAACGGGGAATTGCGCCCCTACCAGCAGCTGGGCTACTCGTGGCTGGATTTCCTCCGCTGGTGGGGACTGGGCGCCTGCCTGGCGGACGACATGGGTCTCGGAAAAACCGTCCAGACCCTGGCCGCCATCCTGCGGGACCACCAGGAGGGCAACGAAAAACCCAACCTGCTGGTCTGCCCCACCTCGGTGATCAACAACTGGCAGCGCGAAGCGCAGAAGTTCACCCCCAGACTGCCGGTGATGCTGCACCACGGACCGGGTCGCGAACGCGGCGAAACATTCGCCCAGCACGCCGCCGAGCACCAGATAGTCATCACCAGCTACGGCACCATGACGCGAGACCGGGAACTGCTGGCTTGCGTCGATTGGCGCTCAGTCACCGTCGATGAGGCTCAGAACATCAAGAACCCCGCCACGCGCCAGGCGCAGGCGGCGCGCTCGCTTCCGGCCGACTACCGCATTGCCCTCACCGGCACGCCCGTAGAAAATCACGTAGGCGACCTGTGGTCCATCATGCAGTTCCTGAACCCCGGCCTGCTGGGCTCCCAGGCGGAGTTCAAACGCCGATACTTCAACCCTATCCAGGCCAACCGGGACGACGAAGCAACGGCGCGGCTGCAGAAGGCCACCGGGCCGTTCATCCTGCGCCGGCTGAAGACCGACCCGACGATCATCGACGACCTGCCCGACAAGCGCGAGACCAAGCAGTACTGCAACCTCACCCGAGAACAGGTCACCCTCTACGAGGCCGTGCTGCGCGACGTCGAAACACGGCTGGACGATGCCGAAGGCATGGCTCGCCGCGGCTCCATCCTCGACACACTGGTCAGGCTCAAGCAGGTCTGCAACCACCCTCGCCAACTGCTGGGCGACAATTCGATCATCGCCGGCCGCTCCGGGAAGCTGGCCCGCTTGGAAGAGTTGCTGGACGAGATCATTCCCGCCGGTGACCGCGTCCTGATTTTCAGCCAGTTCGCCGAGATGGGAGCCATCCTGCAGCAGCACGTCCAGGAAACCTATGGGATCGAAACGCCCATGCTCCACGGCGGCGTGTCCCGCAAGAACCGCGACATCATGGTGGACCGTTTCCAGAACGACACCCACGGCCCGCAGGTGCTCATCCTGTCGCTGAAGGCGGGCGGTTCCGGCCTGAACCTCCCTCGGGCCAACCACGTCATCCACTACGACCGCTGGTGGAACCCGGCCGTGGAAAATCAGGCCACCGACCGGGCCTTCCGCATCGGTCAGACAAGAGATGTACACGTCCACAAGATGATCTGCGCCGGCACCCTCGAAGACCGCATTGACCTCATGATCGAGACCAAGCAGCAGACCGCCGACCAGGTGGTGGGAGCCACCTCCGAGCACTGGCTCACCGAGCTCTCGAACACCGAACTGCGGGAAGTGCTGGCCCTCAGCGCCAGGCCGGAAGACTGAAGACGCCGCCCGCTCAACCCACTGAGCCACGAAAGGTTTCCTCGATGAACTACTACGACTACGAATACACTCGCCCCGTCGAGGCAAGGGGCGGCATCAGGGCCGCGTCCCGCCGCGGCGACTTCGGCTCGAGCTGGTGGGCCAAGCGTTGGATGGAGACACTCGAGCAGTTCCGCATCGGCGCCCGGCTGAGCCGGGGTCGTTCCTACGCCCGTCGGGGACAGGTCCTCTCGATTGACATCCGGAACGGCGTCGTGGAAGCGCAGGTGCAGGGCAGCCGCAAGCGCCCCTACGACGTAGAGATCAGCGTCAGGACCATCGGCCCAGATGACTGGGAACGGCTGCGCCAGGCGTTGGCCGAACAGCCGGTCATCGCCGCCAGCCTGCTCTCCGGCCGGATGCCGGAAAACATCGAGGATGCGTTCGAAGCCGTCGGCCTTTCGATGTTTCCCGAAAGGAGCGACGACCTCGAGACCGATTGCTCGTGTCCCGACTGGTCAAACCCATGCAAGCATATTGCCGCCGTCTACCTGCTCCTGGGCGAAGAGTTCGACCGCGACCCGTTCCTCATCTTCCGGATGCAGGGCATGGATCGCGAAGAACTGTTGGGCGAGGAGTTCCGCCGGTCGGCCCAGACCATCGAAGGGCCACCACTGGCGCCCGAGCCGCTGCCGGAAGACCCGGAGACATTCTGGGCCAACCCGTTGCCGGCGTTGGCTGGCGCGGATCTCGGCACGGTGACGGGGCCCGAGATGCACGCCGCTCTGCCCCGGCAGTTGGGTCGGTTCCCCTTCTGGCAGGGAGAACAAGACCTGATGGCCGCCCTGGAGAAAATCTACGCAGCCGCGTCCCAGCAGGCCGCCGGCGTGTACCTCAACCAGGCCGAACCGTAGCCTGGCGGAAGGAAAGAATCGCCAAGCCTATGGCTACTGTCCGACTCTCCTGAACTTGGGCAGGGTTATCTCGTCGTTGACCGCCTCAAAGACTACCTCCACTTCCATTCCGATCTCGATGTCGTCCGCGTCACAGTCCACGAGATTGCTGATAAGGTGGACCCCCTCCTCCAGCTCAACTTCCACCACGCCCCAGGGGAGACGCTCCCGGAAGGCCGGGTTCACCGGCTGGCGGGTTATGACGTAGGTGTAGACCTTGCCCTTCCCCGGCGACTCCACCCACTCCAGGTTGGACGAAGCGCACTCCGGGCAGTTGGGGCTTGGCGGATGGTGGAAGGAACGGCAGTCCAGGCAACGCCGCAGCACCAGCCGGTGCTGTCGGCACTGATCCCAGAATTCCTGGTTGTCCAGGTTGGGCACCGGCACGGGGAAATTAGCGGTAGTCACAGCTGACTCACCTCCTCAGTATCAGGGCGCCCGAGCCGTCGCCACTGTCAACCAGACCCAACTCCGCGCCCTCCACTTGGGCCGGCGACTGTCCCCGCAACTGACGCACCATTTCGATGATCTGGTTCATGCCCTGAAGGTAGGCCTCGGATAGATGCCCCCCGGAAGTGTTGACCGGCAGTTCTCCGCCCACTTCAATTCTGCCCCCCTCGACGAAGGGCCCGCCCTCGCCGCGCTGGCAGAAACCGTAGTCCTCCAGCTTGGTGATAATCACCGGGCTGAAGTGGTCGTAGAAGCCCACCACGTCAATGTCCTGCGGTGTGACCCCGGCCTCACCGAACAACTCGGGGGCCATCAGGGCTCCGCCGCTTTCGTCCCAGGAACGCCCGTGCCCGCCCATACCGGCCAGCAGCGTTTGGGCAGCGCTGGTGATGTACACCGGCGGCTGTTTCAGGTTGGCCGCCCTTTCCGCCGAGGTGATGACGAAAGCGTTGGCCCCGTCAGCCTCCAGCGCGCAGTCCAGTATGTGCAAGGGGTCGAAGAACATCCTGGAGGTCAGGTAGTCCTCCATGGTGATGGGCCGCCCGTGCATGATGGCCTTGGGATTGAGACAGGCGTTATTTCGGAAGGCCACCGCCACCGCGCCAAAATGCTCCATCTTGGTGCCGAACTCGTGCATGTGGCGACGCGCCCGCAGTGCGCTGGATTGCCCCGGCACCAACAGGCCGTAGGGCTCGGTGAATGCGGAACTGCCCAGGCCCCGGCGGGTGGTGACGGTGCCGGAGCCGTAGCGTTGCCCGGAGCGGCCGTTGACGGAACGATACACCAGCACGTTGTTGACCAAGCCCTGGGCAACGGCCATCGCCGACTGTATGACCAAGCCGCAGGCGGCCCCGCCCAGCGGCCCCAATTCGCCGTAGTACCGCAGGTAGGGAATACCCAGGCAGGCGGCCAATTCCCCCTGGGGTGTGGAGTCGGCGGTAAACTTCACGATGCCGTCAATATCCTGGGGAACGAGACCCGCATCGGCGATGGCGCGGTTGGCCGCCTCCACGGCCATGTTCAACTCGGTCCTGCCGGAGTCCCGGTTGTAGACCGTCTCTCCCACGCCAACGATAGCGCATTTGTCCTTCAAGGTGCTCATGTACGGCCCTCCGGTGTTGGCGAAACACCCGCCGCCGCAAGGAATGGTGGTGGTTATCGGCGGTGGGCGGGGCACGAATTGGGCTGTGGCCTCTCCCTCGTAGTCCCGGGCTGGTAAACCAACAGCTTTGAATTGATGTTCGAGTAATTGGCAGGCTGACGGGAGAGCAGCGATTCCCGAATATTCCTTTGCAATCAGTCTAACCTCGACTAACCGTCATTTCAAAGATGTTCGACTACTAGCAGGCTCGCGCCACGCTCGTGACGCCGGTCTGGATCAAGCGGAACGCCGAGCCCGCTTGAGAGCTCCGCTAATCCCTAACCGGTACGCGATCATTTCTTCGCTGACCCTGTACTCTTCGCGACCGTTGAGACTCAAGCCCGGAGAAGGCGATGCGATAGGCAGCCTCATTCGGGACGAGAATGCAGCCGCCCAGATACGCAGCTTCCGCCTCGACAAGGGAGTCGGCCCTCCTGGCTAAATCCCCCGTGCAGACAACTTCAGCGGCGTGAACGAGCAGAACGTGGGACAGTTCGTCCGCCGAGTTGCTTACCTGTCGTCTCGAACTTCGGGAATCGTTGTGGATTACGATGCGTTTACCCCGCCCAAGCGGGAACCCAGCATGAGGTCGATGTCCAGCCCCTGCAGCGCCATTCGGTCAACCACGTCCCTGAGCCATTTTCGTGAAGCTCGATCGTTCCCGCCGTTTTCCAGCAACACCACCTTGAGAACGACATCATCCCTGCCGCCCAGTTCACGGGACAGGCTCTCCAGCGAGTTGGCAGCGCAGCCGACCTCCGGGGACGTGTTGGCGCCCACCACCAGGTCGAGGCGCTCATCACGATTTGCGACCGGTAGCGGTTGCTCATTTCCCCGCGGTACGGTTGGCTCGACTGACGGGTCGCAATCGAAGAGGTCTCGGCTCCGCCTGAGGAACCCCTCTCTCTGCCCAATCGTCATCCGGCCCCGATACTTGCGATAGAAACGCGTCAGGCCCGCGCACTTGGCTTCACTGCCGCGGGAAGAGAGGCGAGGCTTGTCGTACTTGGCGTGGTGATGCACCAGGTAATCCGACAGTTCGCCGTACCTGACGGTGCCCAGGTCGGCCAACCTGATGCACACGTCACGATCGGTAGTGCTGACCAGGGACTCGTCGAAACCGCCCGCCTTCAGCATCTTCTCCAATCGGACAAACAGGTTTGATCCTTGGATGTGGGGATTCCGCACCAGGAGTTCGTCTACATCCAATTCCTCACCACCATGACTCGATGCAAATGCGCGAAGACGTCTGCGTATTGCTCGCCCATCAGATTCTGAAGCGCATACGGCGACTTCGGATTGGGCGTCATATCCTCGCGCATCAGATGCGTGGGTTGGTCGCCATACACGCTTGACGACGATGAGTTGACCACCCGCCGAACGCCGTTCCGCTGCGCCGCACACAGCACGTTCAGTGTCCCCGTGACGTTCACTTGGTGCGTCCCGATGGGGTCGTCCACGGACCTCTGAATGCGAAGCAGGGCTGCCGTATGAAAAATCCAGTCTGCGGACCGCGTGGCCGCGAGCACGGTGTCTGTATCAGTCACCGAGCCGACGATCAGCTCTGCCGCAGTTCGCCGACACACGCAGGCGTTCTGAATCAACTGCCCCGCCCAACTCTGATGGTGCTGGCGTGCCAAGGTAACGTGTGCCAATGTAACCTGAGACGACCCTGTCAGACCAATGGTGAATGGGCAGAACTGCGTCCGAAAATCGCCTTTGCAGCCGCCGCCAGCGGAGGCCCTAAAGGACGCCTGCGGGGCAGCCTTCGCAGCTGCCCCGATAGTTTCACTGAGGTAAACGGGCGGACTACAGCGGCAGATAAACAGCCTCACCGCTTTGCGCGCTCGTGGTCACGGCTTCCGTCCACTCCATGTAATGGACGCCGATGTTAAACGGGGTGCGCATCACTGGGGCCCCGTCACGGATCGAGGCAATGAATTCCTGTTCGACGGCCCAGGAGTAACGGCTCTCCGGTGGGTTGGCGATTTCCTGCAACTCGGCATCGCCGCGCTTGCCGCCGTAAACGCGCATCTGGCCGTCCACGTGGATCGTGCCGTCGGTGCCGTAGAGCCATACGGAGTTTCCGGGTGACAACCCGGCGCACGCGCTGAATTTCATGCGGGCGGTGGCCCCGTTGGCCAGGCGGCAGAGGATGTCGACGGTGTCGGGCACGGTTATCGAACGCCAGTTGCCGTCGTCGTCCTTGCGGTGAGGGACGGTGATCTGGCTCATGGCCGTCACCTGGGTGGCACGGCCGACCCACCGAATCATGGCTTCGTACCAGATGCCCATGTTGAGGATGTTGAACCCGCTCATGTCGCGGTCCTGGCGCCAGTGGAGTGTGGAGTCGCGGTCGGCAAATCCAGTCTGGGACTGAACGTCCACGGATACGAGATCGCCCAGGAACCCCTCGGAGATCAGGCGTATGAGCAGGTCGTCGATGCCGAAGCTCATCGGCGACGGCACGATCTGGGTCACCAGGTTGGGTGATGCCTGGGAGGCGGCAAGCATCTCGTGGGCCTCGGCGGCGTTCATGGCCATGCGCGCCTCGCAGAGCACGTGCTTGCCGGCCGCCAGCGACGCAATGGTCAGCGTGCGGTGCATGTAGGGCCAGGTACCGATGCAGACGGCGTCCAGGCTCTCGTCTTCAAGCAGCTCTTCCCAGTTGTCGTACACGGTGGGAATGTTGAAGGCGTCGGCAACGCGCTGGCCCGACTCGCGGGACCGGTTGGCGACGGCGCCGATCTCCACGCCGGGGGTGTCGTTGAACCCCGGTATGTGTCGATCGCGGGTGTTGCGGCCGGCGCCGATCAGGCCGACGCGGACGGATTCGATTGCCACAGTGGTACCTCCTGAAGATACTTGGCCGCGCGCCCGGGTGCGGAAGTGAGGGCGCGGCGCGAGCGATTATAGGGTAAGCCTCCCGGCACGGTCAAAACGGCAGCGCCCCATTAGCGCCTTACCCGATGGCGCCGCGGCGGATTTGCTGCAGGGCCATCTGCGCGTGCCACTCCATGGCCCCCAGGCCGACCACGCGCACCCCAACATCGAAGTAGCGCCGGGCCGAGGCTGCCATGGCGTCGAAGTCCGGCGAGTCCAGGCCCATGTTGTACATGATGGCCGCGCCGTGGCTCTCCGCGGTCTTTACGGCGTTCTCCAGCAGCCTCATAACCTTGGGGTCTTCGTACTTGAACGGCACGCCCAGGATCTTGGTCACGTCACCTGCGGCCAACCAGACCAACCTGATCCCGTCGATGGCCAGGATGTCATCCAAATCGCGCAGGCCGCCCTCGCTCTCCACGGTTGGCACTATCAACGTCCCTTCCCGGGTTTTGCGATTGAACTCCGGGAAGTCCTCGGCGGTCTCGAAACGGCGCAGATGAATGAGGCGGTGCCAGTCGTCCCGCAGACCCATCAATTCCTGGACCTCCTCCCTAGAGCCTACCGAAACCGTTACGGCTGTGGCCCCAAGGGACAAAGCGCGAGCCGCGTCGGAAACCGTGCGCCGGTCGGCGCCGGTTGCCCACGGAAACGCCTGGACCCGGACCATAGGAGAGATGCCCGTACCCCGGGCTGCCCGGATCAGGTGGGCGATGTTATCCCAATCGTGAGCGGTGAACATCATGTCGGCCATGAAACAGTCCATACCCGCCAGGCCAGCGACTTCCACTAGGTTCGGGTGGCTGAACACGTAGGCGCACAGGGAGGGTTGTCCCGATTCAAGATTGGCCAGCAGCCGATCAGTCGATGGGTCAGGGAAGAGCACGGGCCACCTCGCATGTAATTGATGTGTTGGGGGTATCGTACCAGAGATCGGTCCACACCCCACTGTGCAACGCGACCCAGGACATGGTGGATAGCATGGATCGAACGTTCATCTATCCACGACGCGGTAGATGATCGTACCGTCATTGGCATAGGCCAGTTCGAGGGTTCCATCGTTCACCATCTGATCGAATTTCTCGATGCCGTGCGGGAGGTAGTAGATGCGCTCCAGGTCACCCACCACGATGTAGCGCACGCTGTACCGGTCGATCAGGTCCAGCGCCGCATTCTTGCTGAGCGTGTTGTAGATGCTGGACACGTCCCTTGCCCGTTCCTGGATCAGGTCCCAGTCGTTGCGTTGCTGGGTCTGGTGCCACGGCCAGCCGATCACCGTTGGCAAGCCGGTGTATACCGACATTCCGCTATTCCAGCGGTATTGGTCGCCGTGGGCTTCCAGGATCACCGGCGACCCGGAGACATTGTCCTGCAACCACCGGATGGCGTCGGCGTCCCAGCGCATTTCGATGGGCTCGTCGCGCTCGTAGTGCACGGTGCCCGGCATCCATGCCGCGCCGTCCAGAGTGAGCGGCGTGGAGTGAAAACGGTCCTGAGTACGCACGGGAGTTGCCAGCACCGGGTATATCATCGCGCCGATCGCAACAATGACAACGATCTGGGCGAACGACAGGCGGATCAATCTTCCGAAGTATCCCTCGCGGAAACGCCACGCGCGCCAGCCCCGCCAGAACCCGTAAGCTCCAGCTACACCGAACAACAGCCATGCCACCAGGTAATACTTGAAGACCGTGTTCATACGGGCGATGTCGCCTTCGACGCGGACGAAGTCCACACCGATGCCTATGGCCAGGGCGACGGCCAGCATGCCCAGGGCGGCCACATCGGAGCGTGTGGTTGACTCCTGGCCGCTGAGCAGCGTGGTCGCCAGCGACCAGCAGGTCAGCGTCAGCAGGACCATGAGCACGCCGGCGGTAAGGAACCCGGCGGCCCAGAAGTAACACGCCACGGCCAACCCAGCCAGCACGCCCACCAGGATCCACTGGTGCACCGTCGGAATCGAGGTCGCCGCGCTGATCCTGCTCCGCAGCGGTCCGAACGCTCTCGGCAGCGTCGTCGATAGCAGCGCCAATGCCGCCAGCAGCGACAGCGCGTGGATCAGCAGGTAGTTGGACAACGGCGTCCGCCAACGGGTCGGCTCGATGCCCGTGCCGAACGTTTCCGTCGCGCCGTGGAACGGCAGGAAAGCGACGTAGCTGACCGCAGCGGCCAACAATGCGAGGGCAATCCCAAGGGCAATCCGAACCTTGAACTCGCCCGGCATCAGCCATGCGGCGGACGCCGCGAACCCGACCATGAGCAGGGCGTAGGCCGGGTACTCCCAGGAGTTGATGGTCCACAGGCTGCCCACCGCCAAGCCCATCAGCGCGACGCACGCCCAGGTCCAGATGCTCTTCGGGCCGCTCCGCGCCACGCCGAGCAGGGCGGCAAACCCCAGGGCCAGCGCCAAGAGCGCAAATGGCATGGTCATCATGTGGGCGTGAAGGTCGGCGAAGAGGAAGGTGAAAAACGGAAACTCGGTAATGTGAAATCCCAGGTCAACGTGATCACGCGTTTCCAGCCACGGAGTCAACACGCTGGGTTCAAAGCTGGGGATCTCGGGTATGGCTCGGCTGCTTCGCCAAAAGTCGAAAGCCGACAGGGGCACGGGTATCCCGTTTACGCGAGCAGACAGGATGTGAAACAGCTGGACCGCTCCGTCCAGGTTTCCGGCAATCGCCACCATCACCGCGCTCGCCAGGCCGATTGCCGCCGCGCTGCCGGGCAGCCAACGACGCATTCGTCCCCAAGGAACCACCTGTCCCACGCTATGAGCCGGCTGATCGGGCGCCGGCGCCTCCGCACGATCTCTTCCGGCCGCTTTGACGAAGTAGTACGCCAGGGCGCCGGCGCCGGTTGCGGTCAGGGCGAACAGCGTAGGCACGGCCAGATTGAACGCAGTTGCCGGTGGTATTCCGGTGAGACGGGTGGGAATGGACAGGATGAAGTAGCCCCAGTAGTAGTAGTTCAGGTAGCCGCCGGCAAACCACGGATCGAACGGCGGCAGCACCGAGGAGCGTATTACGGCGGTGAAATAGGCCAACTCCATGGGTTTTTCGCCGCCGCGCCACGGGTGCCACAGGTCCGGATTGGCCGCGCGGATCAGCACGAAAGCCAGGTACGCCAGCACGAACAAAGCTTCGGCGGCCAGCACCATGCGCCAATGATCCCGCAGCCACCCGGCTATATCGCGCCAACTTACTGCCAGCACCACGGCCGACGGTATCGCCACGACCAGCATCGCCAACGCTATGGCGGCAATCGAAAACTCCACCGCACCGGAGTTGACCAATAGCCAAGCGACCCATGCCACCAGCAGCAGTCCGACCACGCGGGAGAACAGCAAGCCGCGGTCGTGCAGCGGGCGCAGCACCCACCAAGTCAGCGGAAACGCGATCAGGCAGATCAGCTCCAACGCCAGTAACCAACTCAGCCACGGCACCCGGTTGGGCCAGCCGTCTGGCCGAAAAACGTGCGACCAGGTACCTCCGTCTTGCTGCGCCTCCAGCTCATCAGGAGTCAGCATGAGCGGCGCGGTTTCCTGGGGGTCCCCCGTACTATCGTCGATACGAGACCGAATCTCGCTGCGGGTCAGTCGGTCCGCGTTTCGGAACACCAGCGCCTGTGGGTGGTCATACCCGATGACGTTTTCGTCGGCGTATCCCAGGTTCAGCCCGCGGTGGCGCCCCGGCTGCCACGACGACTTCTCGATGCGAACCGGTGCGGGCAGGCCGGCGCGCCCGTACGGGTCGTCGCGGAGCTCAAAGCCGGCCAACGTGGGATACGAGGAGAACGACCGCTCCAGTCGATAGCCCAGATCTCCGGCGAACAGCAGGCGGAGGAACGCCGAACTCTGCGGGTATTCGTCGGGCAACCGGGCCACCGATCCGTAGGCCCGGTTGGAATAGAAGACCAGGTAATCGCTCGACGACAGCCGTCCTGCCAACTCGGGAATCTTGTTACGGTCGCTGTCGGGATGATAGGCCGCAAAAGTCCAGACATCGTACCGGCCGAGGTCGGGAATGCGCTCATCCCAATAGGAACCGCCGTTGATGATGGGCGCGCCCGGCGCAACGTTGGCCTTGATCCACTCCGAAGCCAAAACCGCCGTATGGGGACGGCTGTAGATGCTGGAGAAGGCGAGAGCATACAGGATGGTAGACGCAACGACGACCGCGAGTACCGCGATGCTGACCGGGTAGGCATACCGCCGGGCCGTCGCCACCAGCGCCGGCCAACGCGAAGGTTGATGATCCCGCCCTGCGGCGGGTTCCATTGGCCGGCCAGTTGCTGAAATCACCCTGCCGCCGGTGGGAGGCGTTGCGTGCCACTCTTCGGAGAATGGAGCATCATCGCCGAATAGCGGTTCGTCGAAGATCAGATCGTCCCCGACGGTTGGCGGGGTGGCGTGCCACTCTTCCGAAAACGGTGCGTCGTCGGGCGGGACGGCTGCATCCCGAGAGCCCCGGTCACGCCGCGCCTGCGTCCAGGTGACGAACGCCACCAGCATCCGCGCTCCCATCAGAACGTAGAAGGGCATGAGCGGGAAGACGTAGCGCAGGAATTTGACCTCGAACAATTCTAGGAAGACGAAGGCGGGCACGGCCCAGGCCAGCAGGAGAAGATCGAACCGCTGCGTCAACCCGCCGCGCCATGCCAGCCACGCGGTGATCGGTGCGGCCAGCCACGCAACGATACCCAACGGAAGTCCCAGCCCCCAAACCGAGGTCTGCCGGATCTGATACCAGAAGGCCGGCGTGTCGGCGTATTGCCAGGTGAACGGCCAATGTCCGGCCTCCCGCGCCATTTCCGCCTGGGCCCGAATGTCGGATACGAACGTGCTGAAATCCAGGAAGGCATACGGGGTGGTGATGAAAAACGCCGCCAACGCCAGCAGACCGGCGAGTACAACCATCGGCGCGAATCTCACGGCCGACCATACCGTGAGGTCGGCCCACCGGCCGCCAGCGCGATCTTTCCAGGCCCAGAGGAACACCAGCGCCAGCGGCGCGAGGATGGGCGCCACCGACACCTTGGGCGCCATGGCCAGGCCGACCAGCAGACCCAGCAGTGCCGCGTCGCGGATGCGACGGGTGTCCATGAACCGGAGCATCGCCCATAGCGCCGCCAGCGAAGTAAGGACGGTAAACGGTTCCGGCCGGTAGAAATGGGCGTGCTGGATATGGATGACGGCAAAGGCGGTGAGTGCCGCCGCCAGCAAGCCCGTCCAGGTGCCGTACATCCGGCGCCCGATGACAAACATCAGGGCCACTGACGCCGTGTCCGCCAGGGCGGTCAGGGTCCGGCCGGCGAACCGCATGTCCATCGCGCCCCAGTCGGCGAACAGCTCGGCCACTGACCGGATCAGCACCAGGGCGTAGATCAGGATGCTGCCCAGCGGAAACCAGTGCGGGTTGAGCGGGCTGCGTTCCGCCGAGAGCGCAGTTCCAATGTCGGGCAGGCCGACCCGCATCTCGGGCCACTGGGCCAGCCAAGTCTCGTGCCCTGGCGCCTCGGTTAACACGCGGAACATGTCGTCGGCGCGCAGGTAGAAGGACCGCTCGTCCGGGTGGAACCCGTGGCCCTGGTCCCAGTCGATGCCGTACAGTCGCAGCGCCAACGCGACGATCAGCAGCGCGGGGAGCAGAAAATTAGGCCCCCACAGCCTGCGCAGTGGGGCGAAGAGGCGAAGCCGCTGGGCGTCCATGGGAAGTGGGCGCATCAACCGCCAGGAATTGCTACGAAATCAGGCAGCATAGGTCGGCGGTGCGGCAGGAGTATCCCCACTCGTTGTCGTACCAGCCCAGAATCTTGACCATGCTGTCGTCCAGCACCATGGTGCTCAGGCCGTCGAAGACACAGCTGTGGGTATTTCCGCGTATATCAGAGCTTACGATGGGGTCTTCAGTGTATTCCAGGATGCCCTTCAGGGGCCCCTCGGCGGCGGCCCTGAAGGCGGCGTTGACCTCGTCCTTGGTGACGTTCTGCTTGAGGTCAGCCACAAAGTCGGTGGCAGACCCTATGGACGTGGGGATGCGGTAGGCGATGCCGTGGAGCTTGCCGTTCAGCTCGGGCAGCACCACGCCCACGGAACGGGCCGCGCCGGTGCTGGTGGGAATGATGTTCTGCGCCGCAGCCCGGGCCCGCCGCAGGTCCCGGTGGTTGCGGTCCAGGATGCTCTGGTCGTTGGTGTAAGCGTGTATGGTGGACATCAAGCCGCGCTCGACGCCGAAAGCGTCGTGTAGCACCTTGACCATGGGCGCGAAGCAATTGGTGGTACAGGACGCGTTGGATATGATCCGGTGCTCGTCACCCTTGTAAGCCTCGTCATTGACTCCCAGGACGATGGTGGCGTCGGCACCGCGTGCCGGCGCGGAGATGATCACCTTCTCGGCGCCGCCGCTGTCGATGTGGGCCGCGGCCTTGGCGGCGTCGGTGAACCTGCCGGTGCATTCCACGACAATGTCGACGTCCATCTCGGACCAGGGGATGTTCGCCGGGTCGGTCTCCTGGAACATGCGGATGGGCTTGCCGTCGATGACCAGGTTGCCGTTGTCGGTGCCCACGGTTCCGGCGTAGGGCCCGTAGGTGCTGTCGTACTTGAACAGATGGGCGGCGGTATCAGGATCACCCAAGCCGTTCACTGCGGCCAGGTCCAGGCGTTCATGATAGGTGGGCGAAAGAGCCGCGCGGGCGACCAAACGTCCGATCCGCCCGAACCCATTGATACCGATGCGCGTCGCCATCGTAGAGTGCCTCCCCTCAGTTCAAACGTGGCCAATTGTATCGAAAGGCAGAACACGCGAGGCATGTACTGTCCGGCCGGCGAAGTGCAGTATCGAGCCGTCATGCAGACCCTGCCGGCGTCCGCGATTATACCACCCAAAGGGCGGATTCGGGCCGGCCGGAAACACCTGGTGGGGCCACCCGGCTACCGGGTGCCGAGTCTCCGGTACACCCCCATCCCCGCGTACCGGGCGGCGTCGCCCAGCTCCGCCTCGATGCGCAGCAGACGGTTGTATTTGGCCACGCGCTCTGACCGCGCCGGGGCGCCTGTCTTGATTTGGCCCACGTTCCAGGCGACGGCCAGGTCGGCGATGGTGGTGTCCTCGGTTTCGCCGGAGCGGTGGCTCATCACGGCCGTCCAGTCGGCGTCCCGCGCCATGCCCAACGCGGCAGCGGTCTCGGAGAGCGTGCCGATCTGGTTGGGCTTGAGCAGGATGGCGTTGCCGGCTTCGTCGTCAATGCCACGCCGCAGCCGGCCGATGTTGGTCACCAGCAGGTCGTCGCCGACCAACTGCACCGACTGGCCGAGCCTCTGGGTCATGGTCGACCAGCCGGCCCAGTCGTCTTCGAAAAGACCGTCTTCGATGCTGATGATGGGATACTCGGCGCACCACCCGGCATACAGGTCGACCAGTTCACCGGCGGCGAGTGACACGCCTTCCCGCTCGAGATGGTAGTTAGACGCCTTGGCGTCCCACAGTTCCGACGCCGCTACGTCCAGGGCGATGTGGACCTGCTCTCCCGGCCGATATCCGGCCGTTTCGATGGCCTGCAATACCACTTCGATGGCGTCGCGGTTGGACGGCAGTGTGGGGGCGAAACCGCCCTCGTCGCCCACGTTCAGGTTGTGCCCACCGTTTCTCAAGATGGACTTCAGCGCCTGGTAGATCTCGACGCCGGCGCGCAGCGCGTCGGAGAAACAGTCGAACCCGGCGGGAGCGACCATGAACTCTTGCACGTCGGCGGAGTTTGACGCATGCCGTCCGCCGTTGAGAATGTTCAGCAGCGGCACCGGCAGGCTCACCTCGCCGCAGCCGGCCAAGTGTCGCCAGAGAGAGCCGCCGGTAGCGGACGCGGCAGCAGCACGGGCGGTTGCCATGGAGACCGCGAGCACCGCGTTGGCGCCCAGGCCGCTCTTGTCTGCGGTGCCGTCCAACTCGTTCAGACGGCGGTCAACGGCCGCCTGGTCGAATGGAGACGCTCCGGCCAGCGCTGGGCCAATGCGGTCGTTGACGTTACCCACGGCGGTCAGCGTGCCGCCGCCGCCGAACCGAGCCCGGTCGCCGTCGCGGAGTTCCAGCGCCTCGTAGCTGCCCGTGCTGGCCCCCGACGGTACCAGGGCCAGACCGACGCTGCCGTCGGACAGGGTCACCTCCGCTTCGACCGTGGGGTTGCCCCGGGAGTCCAGCGCCTCCCGCCCGATCACCGATGCGATAGTGGCTTCAGCCATTGGGCACCTCCGGCAGCGGTTCGGAAAAGGCGACGGTCTGGGTCTCATCCGTGCGGGCCAGGGCCGCGGCGACCGCCTTGTCCACCGCGTCGGCCGGGTCATCGGCAATGATGTAATTATCGCCCACGGGCAAACCATCGCCACGCAGCGTCAGCGGCCAGCTGTGCAGAGAGATCACGGGTATGCCGTAGCTGAGCGCGTAGGCGATTTCCGAGAGAGTGCCGAATGCGCCGCCCACGGCGATGACCGCCTGCCCAGTGCTCACCACCGCGACGTTCCGCGCGAACCCCATGTTGGTGGCAACGGGGAAGTCCACCCACTCATTAGCGGTATGCGGCGACCCGCCCGGCAGGATGCCGATGGTGGTGCCGTTCTCCGACTTTGACCCCTTGCACACCGCCTCCATCACGCCGGTCAATCCGCCACAGACCAGGGTGATGCCCCGGCGAGCCAGTTCCTTCCCAACTCCTTCCGCAAGCGCGTACACATGGGGTGGCGGGTCGTAGTTGCCGATAACTGCGATGATCATGGAGACGATACCTCCAATGTTAGTGTGGACCACCAGAGGAGAAGGAGTATTCTTCCTTCCATCCCGATCTCCCTTGATGTCTAATGCCCTACCCCAGCGGCACAATCGCCGCGCTGGCCGCGTCAATCAGGCCCAGCAGCGGCGCGGGGTAGACGCCCAGCCAGGTCACCACCAGCAGACCGACGCCCATGGTGGCCGTTAGCAGCAGCGACGGACGGGGCATCGGTGTCACGGACGGTTCGTCGTGGTCGCCGTGGCCGTGGGGCTCCCGGTGATCGTCGGCGGGTTCGTGCTGCTCGTCCTCATGGTTCGGGTTGGGCGGGCGCTCGATGTACATCTGGCGGAGAACTTGCAGGTAGTAGTACAGGGAGATCAGACTCGCGAAAATGGCGACGCCGGCCAGCCACAGAAACCCGCCATCGGCCACGGCCGCGAACAGGTAGAACTTGGCGGTGAAGCCGGCGAAGATGGGCAGACCGGCCAGGGAGAACAGGCCGATCGCGATGGCGGCGGCCACGAAGGGCTGGCGGTCGGCCAGTCCCGCCAGGTCCGCGATGTTGTCCTGCCCGGTGCGGTTGTAGTAGGCGGTGACGCCGGCAAACACCACCAGGTTGGTCACGGCGTACACCACCAGGTAGAACACGACAGACTTGGCGGCCAGCGCGAAATCGCTGCCCAGCACCGCGATGCCGGCCAGCGCGTAGCCCACGTGTCCGATGCTGCTGTAGGCCATCAGACGCTTCAGGTTCCGCTGGGCCAGGGCCACCAGGTTGCCCAGCAGCATGGTGATAGCCGCCAGCACCGCGATGACCAGTTGCCACTCGTCCCACCGCGCGGCGGCCGGCGCAATGGCCTCCGCGAACAGCCGCAGGGTCAGCGCGAAAGCGGCCGCCTTGGAGCCGATGGCTAGGTACGCCGTCACCGGCAGGGGCGCGCCCTCGTAGGCGTCGGGCGCCCACATGTGGAACGGCACCGCGGAGAGCTTGAACCCCAGACCGACCACCAGCAAGGCAACGCCCACCCAAAGGACCGGGCTCACCGTGCCCGGCGACGCCAGCTCCTCGGCGATGCCGGCGAAGAACGTCGTGCCCAGGGCGGCGTAGATGTTGCTCAGCCCGTAGAGCATGATGGCCGAGGATAGCGCGCCGATGATGATGTATTTGATACCCGCCTCGTTGGAGCGCGCATCGCGCAACCCGTAGGCCACCATGACGTAGAGGCTAAAGGAAAGCAATTCCAAGGCAATGTACGCGGTGAGCAGCTCCCGGGACATCGCCATCAGGTTCATCCCCAGGATGGAAAAGAGCAGCAGCCCGTAAAACTCGCCGCGATGGTCCAGCCGGTCACGCCCGTACTCGACCGACAGGGCGATAATGCCCACTCCGATGGCAAGGAAGAAGATCTTGAAGAACAGCCCGAAACTGTCCACCACGATGAGCCCGCCGTAGAGTTCCACCGAGCCTGCCGGCCGCATCAGCAGCGCGATCACCATGACGGCGATCAGGCTGACCACCGACAGCCCGGCCAGCCACTCCTTGCGGCGGTCCGGCAGGAACAGGTCCACCGTGAACACCAGGAACGCCAGCGCCGTGAGGACGAACTCAGGCGTCAGCAGGTGCAGGTTGGCGGTGTAGTCGATTGGCATTCCGGTAACCGTCTAGAAAACCGAGAGCGCGCCTTCCACGCCGGTGTTGATTACGTTCAGCAGCGGGGCGGGCCACACGCCTACGGCAATTAGGATCAGGACGAAGGCCGCGCCCACGCCTTTCTCAACCGGGCTGGCGTCGGTGAGATGGTCCCATTGCGGGTCGCCCTCGCCGAAGAAGGAGCGGGCCAGCAGGCGCAGGATGTAGACGGCCGTGATGGCCGCGCCGATGACGCCTAGCACCGCCAGCGGCAGGTAGGTGCGGAAGGCTCCGGTGAACACCATGAACTCCGCGATGAACCCGCTCAGCCCCGGCAGGCCCAGCGATGCCAGGCCGGCGATGGCGAAGAAGAAGGTGGTGATGCCCATGCGCTTGATCAGGCCGTTGAGGATCATGCTGTCGCGGATGTGGGCCCGCTCGTAAATCGCTCCCACCATGGCGAACATCAGGGCCGTCATTATGCCGTGGGAGAACATCTGGAGCACCGCGCCGGCCAGGCCCACCGGGTGCAGCGTGGCAATGCCCATGAGCACGTAGCCCATGTGGCTGACGCTGGAATAGCCGATGACGTACTTGAGGTCGTTCTGGGACAGCGCGGAAATCGCGCCGTAGATGACATTCACCGTGCCCAGGCCGATGAGCACCGGCATCCACACCTCGGCGCCCAACGGGGTCAGCAGCATGCCCACCTGGATGATGCCGAAGGCGCCCAGCTTCATCAGCACGCCGGCGTGCAGCATGCTGACGCCCGTGGGGGCAGCCACGTGGCCGTCCGGCGACCAGGTGTGGAAGGGCCACAAACCCGCCAGGGTGCCAAATCCCACCGCGAAGAAGGGGAACACCCACATCTGCGTCAGGCGCGAAACGGCTCCGCTCTGCTGTAGGGCGGCCAGTTTGTCGATGTTGAAGGTCGGGTCTCCCGCCTGCGACGATGCCACGTACAGTGCCAGGATCCCGATCCAGATCAGGATGCTGCCGGCGACGAGCATCAGCATCAGCTTCATCGCGCCGTATTCCTTGGTGCGCAGGAAGGTGCCGAAGTCGGTGCTGCTGCCCCACACGCCGATGAGCAGGTACATGGGCAGCACGGCCAGCTCGTAGAAGAAGAACAGGAAGAACAGGTCGCGCACCACGAAAACGCCATACACGCCCGCGCCCAGCGCCAGCAGCAGCACGAAGAAGTCCCGGGTGCGCCGGGTGATGGTCTGGCTGATCAGCACCGCGCCCAGCAGCACGATGCCGTTGAGCAGCACCAGGGGCGCGCCGATGCCGTTGAGCCCGAAGTGCAGCGTTATGTTTACCGGATGGCCGATCCAGTCGTACGCCCGCACCATCTGGACACCGCCGGCTCCGTAGTCGTAGCGCAGGAACACGATGACCGACAACACGAAGCTGATGGCGGCCACGAAGATGGCGAACTGCCAGGCATCCCGGGGCCGGTCCTTGGGCAGCGCCATCGCCAGGACTGCGCCGGCCAGAGGCACCAGCACCAAGAGCAGCAGGGAGACCTGGTCGAAATTACCCATCGTCAAATCTAGCGACCGTCATTCCCGAGTTCGCAGGAATGCAAAGCGTTTTCGCTCAACCGGATGATGGATTCCGGCTTTCGCCGGAATGACGAGGTAGCGACGGGAGAGCGATATTGCATAATGCCAGCAAACTCTACACGGACCGGAGCCACCAGAAGATCGCCAGCCCAATCACGCCCAGAGCCACAGCCAAGGCATAGGTATAAACATGACCGGTGACGTGGAGCCGCAGCGCGACTCCGGCCTTGCGCACAACATCGGCGGGTCCGTTGATGGCGACGTCGTTGACCACCGCGCGGTCGAAGAATGCCAGGGCCGCGGAAACGGTCAGCACCACCCGGTCGATAGCCCACTGATACGCCTCGTCCACGTAATACCTGCGCTCCACGACCCGGAGTATCCCGGCAAACCGCGCCCGCCACGGTTCGTGGGAAACCGAGCGCCGCAGGTAGACCAACCACGCCAGAACGAACGCGCCCACGGCCAGAATGATCGAGATTGCGCCGAGCACCGGGCCAAAGTGGAATTTCTCGGCGTGGTCGTAGAACACAAAGCTGCCGAAACCGTCGAAGTTGCCCGGCCAATTAAAGGCGATCCAGCCGAACCCCACGGCCAGCACCGCCAGCACGGACAACACGCCGGTCATCAGCAGCGGCGATTCGTGGGCGTGGTGGCTGTCTTCGCCCTCGGGTCCGAAGAACACGACGAACATGGCGCGGGCCATGTACAGCGCGCTCAGGAACGCGGTGAGCATGGTGAGGACGATGAATATGACGGGCAGGTTGTGCTCCACCGCGATCAGGATTTCGTCCTTGCTCCAGAATCCGGACAGGATCGGTATGCCACCCAGGGACAGCGCGCCAACGGAGAAGGCGATCGCGGTCACGGGCATGGCTCGGCGCAGTCCGCCGACGCGCCGGATGTCTACGTCACCATGAGCGCCCACGCCGTGCATCACGCTGCCCGCGCCGAGGAACAGCAGGGCCTTGGCGAACCCGTGGGCCATCAGGTGGAACACCGCCGCCGTCCAGCCGAACGCCCCCAGCGACAGCATCATCAGGCCGAGATGCGACACGGTGGAATACGCCAGGATTCTCTTGAGATCCGTGGACACCAATGCGATGGTCGCCGCGCCCAAGGCGGTAACCAACCCGACGATGGCTACGATCATCATGGCTTCCGGCGACGCGGCAAAGATGGGATAGGCGCGGGCCACCAGGTACACGCCGGCGATCACCATGGTTGCCGCGTGGATCAGCGCGCTCACCGGCGTCGGGCCTTCCATGGCATCGGGCAGCCACACGTGGAAGGGGAACTGCGCGGACTTGCCCATGGCTCCCAGCAAAAGCAGGATAGCGGCTGCGGTGGTGACGCCGCTGCCCAGCTCGCCGGACGCGGCGGCGGCGAAGGCGTCGGTCATGCTGAAACTGCCCACGTTGACCCATAGGAGCAGGATGCCCACCAGCAGGCCGACGTCGCCGATGCGGGTCACCACAAACGCCTTCTTGGCGGCCTCGCGCGGGCCGGGATTCTCGAACCAGAACCCGATCAGCAGGTAGGAGCACAGGCCCACCAGTTCCCATGCGATGTACAGCAGCAGGAAGTTGTCGGCCAGCGCCAAGGTCAGCATGGCCGCCACGAACAGCGCCTGCCACGCGAAGTACCAGCCGAAGCGCGGGTCGCCCTTCATGTACTCCAGCGAATACAGCTGGACGCCCAGGGCGACGAAGGTGATCAAACCCAGGAGCACCACCGTCAGCGGGTCGATGATTATGCCCCAATCCAGGTGAATCGCCTGGTCAACGGTGGCGGCGACGCCGGGAAGGCCGGCCTCGAACCAGGACGTGGAGAAATGGCAGGTCAACGCGCCGGTGATGCCGCTGACCTCGCAGGCGGGATCGGCAGCGGACGCGCCCAGAAAGTTCAGCGTCGTCAGCGCCCACACGACGAAACCGGCGCCGATGGCCAGGATCGCCAGCGGCGCGCCGCGCAACGGCAGCCATCGCTGGAACAGGATGATCAGCGGGCAGGCGGCGAAGGAGAAGACTGGGATCAGGAATGCCAGCGGCATGTCACCACTTGAGCAGGTTGATTTCGTCGACGTTGACGGTTCCGCGGTTCCGATACATCCGCAGGATGATCGCGAAGGCCAGGCCGACCTCCGCCGCCGCCACGGTGATGACAAAGATCGCAATGATCTGACCGTCGAATGCGGCGAAGCGTCCCGTACCGTTCAGGTACGAGGCCGCTGCGATCAGGTTGATGTTGACGGCGTTCAGCATCAGCTCGATGGACAGCACGATGAGCACTGCGCTCCGGCGCGCAAGGACTCCGTAGAAACCGATCCCGAACAGGGCGGCTCCCAGGAGCTGGAAGTACAGGAGCGGCACCATCCTGGGGCTAACCCTCGCCTTCCGCCGGCGAGTCGCTCTGCGTCGTCACGGTCTGCGTTCGGGCGATGATGATGGCTCCGATGAGCGCTACCAGCAGCACCAGGGACGCGATCTCAAAGGGCAGCGCCCACTTGGTGAACAGGGAAGCGCCCAACTCGGTGAACGCGGGCGCCTGGGGCGCCGCCACGACCTCGGGGGCCAGCCAGAAAGCCGCGCCCAGCACCACCGCCAGCACGGTCGCCGTGATCAAACCCAGCGGCCACTGCTTGTTGTCCGTGATGCGCGGGTATTCCGAGGACCGAGTGAGCATCACCGCAAACAGAACAACGATGGTAACCGCGCCACCGTATATGAGCACCTGCACCAACGCCAGGAACTCGGCGAACATCAGCAGGTACGCGCCGGCCGCGCCCAGCAGGGACAGCAGCAGGAACAATGCCGCATGTACCACGTTGCGAGTCGCTACGACACCCACGGCCCCGCCGAGGGTAAAGATGGCGACGATTGCGAAAAGGGCCAGCGCCACGGGGCTATGCATCCCCGTTTACCGGGTTCCCCGTGGAACTGCCCGGTACGCTGCCAAAGTATGAGCCGCCCCGCTGGCGGCTCCGGTGGTGAGGGTTTGGTTTCGGCGTCGGCATTGTCGAATAGGCTGACCGGCCCTGGAATCTTCCTAGACCAACACCTAGATGGATTTGAGGAGGGTACAGGTCGCGCACTCGCAGTCGGCCTTGTGCTTTCGCACCGGCTCGGATATCGACTGCGTCCGGCCACGGGCCTTACCTGAGCCACCGGTCTTGCCCCGCTTTTTGCCCTTACCCATTTTTCCGGCTTTCGCGGCTTTGCCGGCGATCTTGCCCACCAGCCCACCAACCTTGCCGGAAACCGTAGCATCCCGCCCTGACTTGCGATTCTCCACGCACTCGACGCAGGTGCAATACTGCGGGTGCCGCGGTGACAGGTTGCGGAAGCGTTCGTCTTCTCTGGGCACGGTCAGCCTCGGTTCAGCTCTCGGCTTCGGCGGCCGCTTTAGCCGCGTCGGCTTTCTGCTTGGCCAGCACGGTTGGCGGGATCCAGGCCGTATCGTCCTGGTACTTCTTGCCGATGTCCAGCAATGCGGGCAGGTCCACTCGATCCCCGTTGCGCGCGTAGGTGCTCATCTCGTGCTCGTGGCTCATGACGATGGCGTCGAAATTACAGTACTCGACGCAGATGCCGCACAATATACAACGGTTCAAATTGATTTCAAAGTAATCGACGATCTTGCGTCGGCTGCTTTCGCCTTCGGCGTGCTTGGGGTTGTCCATCATGCTGGCGGACATGCACTGCGTCGGGCAGTTGCGGATGCACACCATGCAGCCGGTGCAGTAGGGCTCGCTGATTTCGCCGTCCCAGGTGAGCGCCGGGAATCCCATGAAGCGCGGTCGCACCGGGGTGGCTTGCTTCGGGTACTGCTGGGTAACCGGCCGGCGCAGTCCGGAGACCGTCGACGCCAGGGTGAGCATCATCCCTTTCAGACTTTCCAGCATGGTTAGTTGGCCTCTGTTTCCGACATGAGTATTCGGTCCAGCTCGGAGAAAATTTCGGCGACGGAGCAGGAGAAGCCGGGAAGAACAGGCGCGCCGGACAGTGCGTCGCCTGTGGTCAAAACTCGGATTTCTCCGGTTGATTGGCGGACGGTAACTTCACGGTGGTAAGCGTCCACCAGCAACACGGTCGAAACGCCCTGCCTCAGGTAAAGCTGCGCCTTCCCAATCACGTCCACGTAGGCGTCGGTGGGGGATATGACCTCAACAGCAATGTCGGGAGAACCTTCCCACACGCTGGGTTCATCTTCCAGAGAGGCCAAAATCCGACTGACGGCGGTTACGTGCGCGTCCGGTATTCTGGAGTTGCCCTGGGGCAGACCCAAGCGAAACGAAGCGTCCACGCTGGCCAGGTAAGGCAGTCCCTCGCTCTGGATATGCAAAGTGAACAGGTGGACTATATGGCTTGCGATCACAGCTTGGGAAAATCTCATCGGCGGCAACTCCACCGGCTCGCCATCAACCAGCTCGTACTGCCGGTCGTCGGGCCGGTTGCGCCAATCGTTTTCGGCATTAGCAACTTCATCATGAATCGGAGGGGTAATTACAGTGGTCATCATGGCCTCCCGCTTTGGGCGGCATCAGTTGCCGACGGTGCCCGGTGGTCCAGCACCGCGAAAATGTCGGCGACGGCGCAGGAGAAACCGGGTATTTCCGGCTCTCCGGTGAGAGTATCTTCCGGTCCAAACACTTCATCTTCGACGCCAGGGCGTCGGATGACCGCCGTGCGCGGGCCTGGGTCGGCAATCCACATGGCCCGCGTTCCATTGGCAAAATATTCCTCGGCTTTGCGAGCCAACTCTGCCGGCGTGTTGCTGGGAGACACCACCTCAATCGCCACGTCGGGCGCAAAGTGGGGCCAGCCGCCGGCCGATGCGTCGTAGGCCGCCATGCGCTCCACGGTTGTCACCTGCACGTCGGGGAAGCGCAACGTATAGGGATTCATCCTGAACCCGGTTGAGACGCCTACCTCCAGCGGCAAACCTGTTGCCCTGAGATGGAGCCGGATTAGCAAATAGATTTCGCCGGTGACTTTGCCGTGGGGTGGCGCTCCGTCCATGTCTATCAATTCTCCATCCACCAGTTCATAACGGTGGCCAGGATCGCTGGCCATCTCCCAGAACTCGTCGACGGTGATTTTGCGGGTGTTGGTGACCATGGAAGAATCCCCAGGTTGCGGTACCGATATGATACCAGCATCGGCGGCTAGGTGCGTGCTCCGGTTGCCGCCCGCCGCGCGGCGAGTTGCCGCTGCACTTCCGCGACCCGACGGGCCGGGCCGGTCATCCGCCGGTAGATGATCCACCCGGCAACCGCGAGCCCGGCCGCCGACATGACGGTCAGGCTCCACCAGGGCAGTTCGTAGAACCGGTACACGGCGGCGATGATGACAGTGTAGAACGACAGGGGAACCATCACCTTCCAGGCGAAGGCCATCAGCTGGTCGATGCGGAGGCGCGGGAAGGTTCCCCGCACCCAGAACACCACCAGCACCACGGCGTAGGTTTTGAGCAGGAACCACACCACGTCGGGAAGGGCCGGACCGCCCCATCCGCCCAGGAACAGCAGAGTCGTCAGGGCGGCGATGGCGAAGGTGTTGATGTACTCCGCCAAGAAGAATACTGACCAGTGGGCGCCACTGTATTCCACAAACGGGCCGCCCACCACCTCGCTCTCGGCGTGATAGATGTCAAAGGGGGTGCGGCCCACCTCGGCCAGCCCGGCGATAAAGAACACCACGAAGCCCAGGGGCAGCACCACCAGGTAAGGATATGCCGACTGCTGCGACACAATTACCCGCATATCCAGGGACTGGGCGAGGATCGCCACCGCGGCGGCCACCAGCACCACCGGGATCTCGTAGGAAATCAACTGCGCGGCCGACCGCAACCCGCCCATGATGCCGTATTTATTCGCTGAACCCCAGCCGGCCAGAACCAGCCCGAGGATGCCGATCACCGCAAAGGCGATGATGTAGAACAACCCCAAGGGCAGATGACGGATCACCACGTTGTCGCCGCCGGGTATGGTTACCCAGATGACGAAGGCGGATACCACGACGATTACCGGAGCGATCCAGAAGATTGCTTTCTCCGAGTCGTCGGGGATGATGTCCTCCTTGATGATCAGCTTCACCGCGTCGGCGATGGGTTGCATCAGCCCGAACAACCCGGTGCGGGTCGGCCCGTAGCGCAGTTGCAGACGACCCAACGCTTTGCGCTCGAGCCAAACCATGGACAGGACCACCACTGACAGGACGGCGAACATAATCGCCAGACCCAGCGCGCTCCAACCCAGGCTGATGAGGAAACTCACCGGTCCACCTCGCCCAGCACGATGTCCAGCGAACCCAGCACCACCACGCTGTCCGCCAGCCAAGTGTCCGCGAGCAGCCTTCGCAGGGCGGAGAGGTTGCAGAAAGACGGGGGACGCACCTTGACCCGGTACGGCTTGTCGGTGCCGTCGCTGACCAGGTACACGCCGATCTCGCCCCTGGGGTTCTCGGCGCGGACGTAAACTTCCCCAGCGGCCGGGCGGATCAGGCGGCGGCCCAGCGACGACGTCACTGGCCCTTCGGGCAGTTGATCCATGGCCTGCTCCACGATCCGCAGGGACTGGTACATTTCCTGGACCCGCACCCAGTGCCGATCCCAGCAGTCGCCGTCCAGTCCCACCGGAACCTCGAAGTCGAACCGGTCGTAGATGGAATAGGGCTGCGCCTTGCGCACGTCGTACTCGTATCCGCACGCTCGCAGCAGCGGGCCGGTGAGGCCCAGGGCGATGGCTTCGTCGGCGCTGATCGGGCTCACGTCCTTGAGGCGGGACAGGAAGATCTCGTTGAAGGTCAGTATGCGGTCGCTCTGCTCCACGTCCTCCCGAAGCAGCGGCATCAACTCGTCCACCAATTGCCGGAAATTATCCGGCACGTCCTCCTTGAGGCCGCCGATGCGAAAATAGTTGTGCATCATGCGCGCGCCGGACACGGCTTCAAACAGCGCCTGTACCCGCTCCCGGCCGCGGAAGGAGAACATCACCGGGGTCATGGCCCCGGCGTCCAGGCCCATGGTACCCACGTACAGCAGGTGACTGGCGATGCGGTTCAACTCGCACAGGATCACGCGGATGTATTCGGCCCGCTCCGGCACCTCCAGGCCCATCAGCTTCTCGACGGCCATGCAGTACGCCAGCTCATTGTTAAAGTTCCCGATATAGTCCATGCGGTCGAACAGGGTGACCACCTGATGATACTGCTCGCCTTCACAGAGTTTCTCGGATCCTCGGTGCAGGTACCCGATGTGCGGCTCCACGTCGACCACCTTCTCGCCGTCCACCCATAGAACCATGCGGAACACGCCGTGGGTGGACGGATGCTGCGGCCCCATATTGAGCAGCATCTCCACCGGCTGGGTGCCCTCGCGAGCGCCGTCGGACACTTGGGCGGTCATAGCGGTAGGGTCAGTCATGGCTTGCAGGATCCCGAACGACAGTCGGACTTTCAGGCCGAGGGCTCGCGGGCTTCGGGAAACGGAGAGCCGATGAAACGCAGGCTGGGCTGCGGCGGTTCCACGCGGGCGCTCATCCAGGCCTCTCCGTTGTCGTAGAAGCCGGCTTCGATGAGCACCTCCTCCAGAACGCCCATCTCCTCGCAGTCTTCGAGGTAGTCCGAAACCTGTCGTCGGAGGGCCGTGCGGGCGTCGTCCTGGGTATCTCCGTACGCCGTCACTTCAAGCTCCGGACACCGCGCTTCCCAACCCGAGGCGACCCGCGCGACTTCGATCTCGTAGATAATACGATCCATGAACTACCCGCGAAAAGTGTATACGCTTACGCTGGTTTCCCATTCGACATCGTAAGCTCTATCGGCCGGCAGGGGGCGGCTGGTTACCATGTCGGAGCGGCGCCGGTCTGCCTCCGTCGGGTCAACAAACTGCAAGGTAACCTCAGTCTCTTCGGAAAGGCCCTCAACGCCCAATGAATCCGCCAGTTTGCCGGCGGTATCCTGCCGTTCCAGCCAGCTGCGCATCGCCCTGACCAAATCGTCTTGCGCCTGAGGCGCTGTACTGCCTCTGCCTTTCAATTCCATACCGTTCACCACGGCTATGAACGGATTGCCATCCGAATCTTCGAGTTCCAGGCCGTCCATGATTGCCGCGAACTCGCTTCCCTCCGGGATCACGTGAGCCGTTAACTTAACGCTATCAGTCGCCGCGGTTAAGCGCCGCTCATTGTCAGCGGCGAGATAGACCGTGAACCCTTCGGGAGCATCGTCGTTTTGGTTTTGATGGTTTACTGGCATCAGAAGCTCCCTAAAACTCCCGGTACTCGTAAAAGTCATAGGATTTGCGTCCGGGGAACCCGTCGAATTCCGGATACAGGAGCAAGGGGGACAGGTCGGGATGGCCGTCGAACGCCACGCCGAACAGGTCGTGCGCCTCGCGCTCGTACCAGTCCGCCGCCGGCCAGACCGCGCACACCGATGGCAGGACGGGACTGGCGTAGGACACTTCGGTCTTCACCACCAGCGATTGCTCCCGGGCCAGGGACTGGAGGAAGTAGACCAGCTCGAAACGCTCCTCGTAGTCCACGCACGCCAGGCACAGCAGCATTCGGCAATCCAGGGACACATCGTCCCGGCAGGCAGCGCAGGCCGAATCGATGTCGGCAGCAGGCACAGTCACCTGCGGTAAATCGCCCAAAGCACCGGGTACCGGGGAGTAGTCAGCCAGAACGGTCACGGCGCGGTCCAGGGTTTCGCGCCGGGCGGGCGCCAACAACTCGATGGGATCTGGCGGCGGCTCCGCTTCCGCCTCGGGGGCGTTACGCCGAGGCCGCGGCACTGCCGTCTCCCGCGTCGGCCATGATCTTTTCCTGGAGTTTCAATATGCCGTACAGCAGCGCTTCCGGTCGTGGCGGGCATCCGGGCACGTACACGTCCACGGGGATGATGTGATCGACGCCCATCACCACGGAGTAAGATCGGTAGTAGGGGCCGCCGTTGGTGGCGCAACTCCCCATGGCGATGACCCATTTCGGTTCCGGCATCTGCTCGTAGAGCAAGCGGATGGGCTCGGCCATCTTCTTGACTACGGTGCCGGCAACAATCATGACATCAGATTGCCGGGGCGACGGCCAGGTCACCACGCCGAAGCGGTCGAAATCGTGGTGGGCCATGTACGTGGAGATCATCTCGATGGCGCAGCAGGCCAATCCAAAGCTCAGCGTCCACAGCGATGACTTGCGCGCCATGGCGAAAAGCTGCTCGGTGGTGGTCGTGATGACGCCGGGCACCCGCCCCTCTGTGGCCTGGTTGAGCAGGCTCGGGCCGGGTCGATTTCCGGCGCCCAGGACGATTTCGGTGGCGCGGGGCGGCAAGGCCAAAGGAGAATTCGCCGGTTCCGCCGAGAGGCCACCGGACGCTGCGGATGGGTTTACTTCTGCCAATCCAGGACCCCCTTGCGCCAGCCGTAGATGATGGCGAAGAACAGCATCGCCAGGAACAGCAGCATGGCATAGAACGGTATCGGGTTGCCGGCGGCTTTTTCCTGTATGAACACCACGGCCCACGGGAAAAGGAATACCGCTTCCACGTCGAATATCAGGAACAGGATGGCGAAGATGTAGAAGCGGATGTTGATGTTCGACCACGCAAAGGGCGTCGGTGGTATCCCGCACTCGTAGGTCGTCAGCTTGACGGCCGAACGGCGCCGCGCTGACAGCAACTGCGATCCCGCGAACATTGCGCCGATGGCAGCCAGCGCGATGACGACGGCGATCACGACCGCCAACCAGTTTCCGGCGTAGTCGGCCGGGTTAAAGGTTTGGAGCAGCATCGGGCTAAACATGGCGAGTTCGAAAATCTCAGGTTCGGGGCCGATTCATCCTAACAACGGCCCTAACCAGTGTCAATTGAGGCCCTGGATCTCCCGGATCGCCGTCGAAGACAGGTCGCGGCGGAAGTCGGCTTCGGGTATTTCCGCAAACATGGGGCGGAACCCGTCCGGGATGTCCACGTCCGAGAGCGACCGGAAGGCGCCGCCGTCATCGGTGCGCCCCCCCACGGCGAAACGGCTGCCGCGCCCCCACATTTCCGCCAGGGCCTGCAACATTGCGGTTTGAGAGTCGCTGTAGTATCGGGGTTGGATCAACCGGGTCACGGTGTCCCACCCGATGGCGAATCCGCACCCGGGAAACAGCTCCGACTTCTTGACGAAGGTCTCGGCCCGGGTGAGCACCACCGTGCCCACGCCTGGGAACTGCTCCAGGCGGCGGTATACCTCTGCGGCGGCCAGGGGCGGCTTGTCCACGTTGGACACCGAAAGTTCGTAGGCAACCGGAACGCCCAGGATGTTGCTGGACACCTCCGCCAGTTCAGTGTGACCGGCATGCAGGGGGTTGAAAGAGCCGGGAAGCAGGGCCTGCGGCGCGTCTCCGTCCACCACCATCCGTCCGTCGGGATGAACCGTGACCCAACGGGCGTCGCTGTCCAGCAGGCGTCGCACTGGGTCGGCGTGCCGCATCGTTTCTGTCTCAAGGCGCTCGGAAGATGCGAGTCCCAAGTCAAGCTCCGCCGAAACGCCGCAGGCGCGGGCAATGGCGAAAATGACCAGCCGGCTGACCACGTCCTCTTCGCCGGCGCGGTCCCGCAGACCCTTTTCGAGCACCACGGCGTCGGTAGTCGCCATGTCATCGTCCCAAGTGGCGATGAACGCGCGGTGATCACCGCGCTTGGTGCGGTCTGTGGCAATGGTAGCGGTGCACGCCAGCCCGACGATGGGCGCGTCCTGCTCGCGCAGCGTCATACCCCGAGCCCACGCCGCCCGGGCCATCCGCCGCGCGGTGTCAGCGGAGACAGTCTGCTCAGGAGCGTATCCGCCGAGAAAGTCGGTCATCGCCAGGTATCCGTAGGGTACCCGGGTCTCCAGGACGGTGCGCGACGCTCCGCCGACCCCGAGCAGCCAGGCGAGGGCGTAGTTTCCGGCGCCGGCAACGGCCAGTACCGATTGCTGCGGCGTGTCGTGGATGCGGGCTACGATTTCAGCAATATCAGCATCCATGTTGTGGCTCACTCTCATCGCTCTTGCCGTCCAGGAAGTCGATAGCTTCCTGCGGCAGCGTCACTCCCAGCCGACGCAGCTCTTCACGCAAAGTTTCACGCTCCTGACGGCGGCCCTCACGCCGCCCCTCGTCAAGCCACCTTTGCCGGCGTTTGGCCCGGATTTCCGACATCTTCTCAAACATTTTGCGCGCTCCGTCAAACAGGCCTGCCAGCGGTATCACCAGAGCCCAGTACAACCTGGTTGCTGCAATCTCGAAGTAGACGAACGCCCGGTGATCCGAACCGGCAAATTCAGCCAGGATCGCTACGCTGGCGCAGCCCACCAACAGGAATCCGGCGATTTGCCAATGAATACCGCGGTCAACCAATTCGCTAGGCAGATCCGATGAACGCATTGTAGCATTCCGGCGGCATCAGAGAGCTGGGCGACCTGACCGCGCAGCCGGATCAATCGCGCCCATAGTGCTCAGTGAAACGTCGATCTCCCCGGCAATCTTGCGGTCCCATTCGTCGGCCCACCGGCGGGGCAGGCGCGGTCTGGTCTCCCGCCAGGTCATGCGCTCGCCGCCGTTGGTCCGGGCGGCCACGGCTTCCACCAGGAATGCGGTCATGTCGCCGCCGTCCATGGCGTTGACCACCCGGCAATCGAGGAAACCGAAGCATCCATCGAGCAGGGGGCTGCCCGTTGCGCCGGGGGTATAGCTCACGCCCTCAAGCTTGTCTCCGTCGCGACCGGAGTGCATGCCCAACTCCCAGATGAGCGGCAGTTGAGATCTCTCCAGGAAGTTGATTGCCAGGACGCCGCTGGACGAGATCAGTCCGTGGGTATAGTTGGTGTGGTAGATCTGGACGATCAGCCGCGGGCGCTGGGGAACGATGGACGCGGCAGTGATGGCCACGGCGATCTGCGCGTTGCTGACGTCCCCCGCGCGGGTCGAGATTGCCGCCAGCGGAGCGCTGAGGCCGCCCAGCAGCGGTCCCACCTCGGCAGGGTCAAGATCCGGAGCAGAATGAGCCATTGCATACCGTGGAGTCGCAAAGGACTGCTACCAGTCGGGGTGAGTATCCGCAGCATCGCTGACGGTCAGCCGCATCTGGCCGGTGCCGTCCGCGTTCATGTACAGGATCTCGGCGTTGCCAAATGCGTAAGAAACGAACGCTATGCGATCCTCGCCTGCTGCCCAAACCGGGGCCAGATCGTCTTCCGCGTTATGCGTCAACTGGCGCCGTTCCGAACCGTCCACCAGCACGGAGAATATCTCCGACTGGTCGTCAAACTGCACCACGAACGCCAGCCGCCGACCGTCGTCTGACCAGGCGACCGAAAACTCGTCGCGCTCATCATCGGATACGGCAACCTCGTCGGTGTCGTCGGTCCAGTTGTCCGACTTGGTTGGTCGGAGAACATAGACATCACGGGCGCCATCGGCGCTGCGCAGGAAGGCTATCCTGTCGCCCTTGGGCGACCAGACCGGGTCCGAGTCGGGCCCGTCAGTCAATTCGATGCGGTCGACTCCATTCGGGTTGCGCAGGAACAGTCCATCCTTTCCATGCTCGGTGAAGATCAGCCACTCCCCGTCCGGTGACCAGTCACCGACCAGTTCCCGTTCGGAGGTGAGAGTCAGTCTCGTCTTCTGTCCGCCCTCCAGCGCCACCATGTAGATGTCGAGGTCGCCGTCGTCGTCCGACACGTATGCGATCCGGTCCGACTGGGGAGCCCAGATCGGTGGCTGATTGGCGTCCACGTTCGAAACCAGGGTAGTGACCCCTTCGCTGTCTACGTCGTACAGCATCAACTCGGTCTTGTTGCCGTCCGATATCCAGGCGATTTTAGTATGGTCCGGCGACCACCGCGGCATCTTTGCGTCCGCGCTCAAGGACGAAATGCGTGATGCTTCGTCGTCACCGGGCTGCTGAACCCAAGCCTGGGCGCCGTCATCATCCGATACTACGTACGCGATAGCCGGCAGATCACCGCCAAACAGGTTGCCGACAAAACATCCACCCAGGGACAATGCCACGGCTAAACAGAAAGTCAGGCACAAAAAACGGGAATTGCCCGCGACCAGTCCCATCAACGTTCTTTCCAAATCGAGCTTATTGACTGGCGCCGATTATATCGCAGCGAACCGGCTGTGCATCCGGCGTCCTCTGACCGGTTACGCGGTTTATGTTTCTTGACATCGGCTGGAGCCCAAATTAGCATCGCTCCACCGCAGCAACATCCCGGCGCCGTTGACGGGCCGCCCGGTCCACTGCGCATTTGGCAAAAGTGAGAGGTCGATCATGCTGGCAATAGTTGGAGGGAATCTCATCGACGGCTCGGGCGGTCCCGTGGTGGAGAATGCCGCGGTGCTGATCGACAGCGACCGCATCGTGGAGGTTGGTCCTCGGGCGGCGGTGCCCATCCCCGAAGGGGCCGAGGTGCTGGACGCTGGCGGCCACACGATAATGCCCGGCCTTATCGACGTGCACGATCACCTGGCCTCCGGTGGATACGGTCTGACCGGCCGTTGGGGCATGGACGAACCGCTGTCGCTGTTCAACATCCGCACCGCCCAGGTCATCGAAGACACGCTGGCGGCCGGCTACACCACGGTGCGCGATGCTGGTGGCTTGGACGCCGGCTTCAAGATGGCCGTGGAACAGGGATTGATCAAGGGACCGCGCCTTATCATCTCGGTCAACATCATGTCCCCCACCGGCGGCATCGAGGACAAGGTTAGCGGCAGCGGCCACCGCAAGGTCATCCTGGGACACGACCCACTGTCGCCGGATGGAGTTGCCGACGGCGCGGAGGGTGTGCGGGCCAAGGTTCGCGAGCTGGTGCGGTGTGGTGCCGACCAGATCAAATTCGCGACCACCGGCGGCGCTTCCGGTCGCCCTGGCAACGGGCCGCTGGACCAGGCCTATGCGCTGGACGAGGCCAAGGCGCTGGTTGACGAGGCCGCGGCCCTGGGACGCAGCACCCTGTGCCACGCGGTGGGCGGCACCGGCCTGCCCATCGCCATCAGGGCGGGCGCCGGCTCCATCGAGCACGGCTGCTACCTGGCCACCGACCCCGACATGCTGAAGATGATGGCCGACCAGGGCACCTTCTTCACCCCAACTTTCGAGGTATACGATTTCCACAGCACGGTCAGCGCCCCCCACATCAGGGTGCGCGCGCAGGCTCTGATGGACATCCACATCCAAAGCACCGAACTCGCCATCAAGGAGGGGGTGCGCATCGTGGCCGGCACCGACGCAGGAGGCTTCGTCCACGGCGACAATGCTCGCGAGCTGGAGCTGATGGTCGAGAAGGGCATGAGCACCATGCTGGCCATCCAGGCCGCCACCGGCTACGCCGCCGAGTGCTGCGGCATCGGCAAGGAGGTTGGCACCATCGAGGTCGGCAAGCAGGCCGACGTGCTGGTGGTGGACGGTGACCCGTTGCAGAACATATCGGTTCTCCGTGACCGCGAACGCCTGCTGCTGATCATGAAAGGCGGCGAGGCATACACCAACCGCTTGGCCGCGCGAGAGCTGCAGCCCGCCTAATCTCGTTTCGAGCTTACCCAAAGCACACTGGCGGCACGGGCGACTGTTACCGGCGCTGTGCCGCCCCCCCGTTCCTTAGATGCGCTTCACCGTCCTGACGCTGTTCCCGGATGCGTTCCGGTTCATCGAGGAGTACAGCGTTCTCGGACGGGCACTGCGCAACGGGCTGGTTTCGCTGGAAACCATCGATATCCGCGATTTTGCGACAAACCGCCACGGCACCGCCGACGACTACCAGTTCGGGGGCGGTCCCGGCATGGTGATGAAACCGGACCCCGTGTTCGCCGCCGTGGAGGCTGCCTTGGCAAGCATTCCTGCCGCGGAACGCTCGGCGACACCCGTTGCCCTCACCTCTCCCCAAGGCGACATTCTCAACCAGGACCTGGTGAACGAGTTTGCCGGCGCGCCGGGCATGATCCTCATCTGCGGGCACTACGCCGGCGTAGACGAGCGCATTCGGGAGGGTTTGATCACCCACGAGGTTTCCATCGGCGACTACGTCCTGACCGGAGGCGAATTGGCGGCCATGGTCATCATCGACGCGGTTTCCCGCTTTGTCCCGGATGTAGTGGGCTCAGCGGAGAACGTTGAGCACGACAGCATCACCTCGGGTTTGTTGCAGCATCCCTTGTACACGCGCCCTGCCGAGTTCCAGGGCATGCCTGTGCCCGAAATCCTGAGGTCCGGGAACCACGCCGACATCGAGCGTTGGCGGCGGCGGCAATCCCTGGAGCGGACGCTGCGCCGGCGCCCGGACCTGCTCGACAGGGCGTTGCTGACCAATTCCGACCGGGTTTTTCTGGCCAGCCTGGGATGGAGCGGAACGCCAGACTGATATGATGCAACTGCGCTCCGACTACCGGTTCGGCATCGACGTCCGCGTGCGCTGGCAGGAATGCGACGCCCAGGGCATCGCGTTCAACGGCAGCTACCTCGGCTGGCTGGAAATCGCCCAGGCAGAGTATTTCCGCAACCTCGGGTTCAGCATCTACCGCGTCGCCTCAGCCGGATACTTCGACAGCGCCGTGGCCAAAGTGACCATCGAGTACAAGGCGCCGGTGCGGGTGGACGAGATGCTGGACCTGCGGGCCCGGGTCGCTCGCATCGGCAACACCAGCATTGCGCTGGAAGTCGCAATCTTCGCGGCGGACGGGTCTTCCGACAACGCCCCTCTCACCACTATAGAAGCGATTTACGTCGGGTTCCACGCGGATACCGGCAGGACCCGGCGCGTCCCCGATGCGATCCGGGAATTGGTGGACAGCTGGGAATCCGCCGGCGAGGTTCTATCCCTGGACAGGTTCCCGGAGCTCGCCGCGGCCCAGAGATAACGGCGAAGCGTCATGCGCCCTGGCGGTGCGGAACCTTTGGTTCGCTGTACTCGTCTTCCGCGCCATTGATTGCGGCTATGGCCTGCAATTTGGCCGCATCGGTCAGGCCGGGGGCCGCCATGATGGCCGCGATGTTCCGGCGGCGTTCTTCCGCATGGCCCTCTTCGCGGCCCTCTTCGCGACCCTCCTCGCGCCACTCCCGGCGACGACGAAGGGCGAAATCTATCATCGTCATAACTACTCCTATCGTGAATGGCACTGTGCCGATGACGGCTTGGGCGATTACGCCGCACACGAAGGCCAGCATCAGCATCCGAAGGTACGAAATGCGCGTCAGCGCATCTACAATCGTCTGCCCTTCCCGAATTCCCAGCGCTGCCTCGTTGAGGATTAGCAACGCCAGGAACAGCAGCGTCACCCACACCCGCCATCCGTTGATGGCACGATAGATCGCCTGCGGAAGTTCCGTTATCCGCATCATAGCACAGGCCGGGTATACCTGTGCCTACACCATGAATACGGGAGAATCGTCCCGGTTGATCCGCGTTTCCGCCGCGATGCCATCGCGGATGTGTCTGGGCAGGGCGAACATGGCTCCGTGGCTCTGCCCGTCGTAGTGCCGCAAGGTTTTGGCGACCCGCTCCTGGAGGCATCGGTCAACGGCCGCAGGGTCCAGGTCGGGCAAGGGCGAGTCGGACGCGATGGTAAATCCCCACAGCGTGATGAAGGAGGGGATGTGGACCTGGTAAGGGACAGAATGGGTGAAGATCCCTTCCAGCGTTTTGTATATGGTTGTGAAACACTCGCGCAGACTCAGGAATCCAGCCGGACCGGATTGGGTCACCAGGATTCCGCCGGGGTTCAATCGCGCCCGGGCGATTTCGTAATATTCCTCGGTGTACAGAAGATACGCCGGCCCGCCCTCCAGCGGGTCCACCAGATCCATGATCATCACGTCAAAGGTCTGGTCGGTGGACTGGAGAAATCCCCGGGCGTCGTCGAACACCAACTCGGTTCGCCGGTCGTCGAACGCTCCACCGTGATGCTGGGGCAGGTGCTCCCGACACAGCTCGACCACCTGTTGGTCCAGGTCGACCATCGTTACCTTTTCCACGGACCGGTGCGCCAGCGTTTCCCGCAGCGTTCCGCCTTCGCCGCCACCCCCGATGAACACCCGGCGCGGGTCAGGATGCAGCAACATGGCCGGATGAACCAGCGCCTCGTGGTAGATGTGCTCGTCCCGTTCGGTCGACTGCGTCTTGCCGTCAAGGAGCAGGCTGCGCCCGTACACCTCGGAATGGACCACTTCCACCCGTTGGTAACCCGTGTGACCCGAATACAGAACCTCGTCGACCTTCAGCATGATCGCCAGGTCGGGCATCACGGTCTCGATCACCCACTTGCCGGTGATTTCTTCCATCGGATAGCTGGCCATCGGGACTCCTTAGGCGAGAGGGGATCTGGCTGGCACAGACGGACTCCGCTCAAGCGGCCGGAAGACCGGCCGTTGCCGCGTTTCCAGCGTGAGGAGCCGTCAGTTGAGGCGGTGCGCCGGTTGCAGTTCTACAACACGCGCGCCGGTGAGCCCGCGGCGGATCTGTGTGATTTCAGGATCCCGGCAGCACAGGGCCTCGATTATCACCGCCGCCGCGCGTTCCGGCATGGTTTGATCGCCGCAAGTAAAGATGTCCGCCGCCGCGTAGCCGTGCTCCGGCCAGGTGTGAATGGAAATGTGGGATTCGGCGATGGACAGAATGCCCGTTACGCCCTGGGGCGTAAACTGGTGAAACGACTCCCCGACAATATGCGCGTCGACCAAAGACGCGGCCCGCAGCATCTCCTGCCGAATATGGACCAGGTCGTCCAGCAACCGGGGGTCGCAGTTTCTAAGTTCCAGGAGCACGTGAGTACCTAGTACATCCAATCACCCTTTCCTCCGTATGGATTGGCTCCCCCCGCCGGGCAATAGGTCCGCACGGCTACTTGGGAACAGCAGGCGACGATTTTACCCAATCCCGGCTGCTGACACAAGTGCGCGCACGCTCCACTAACGCACGAGACGACAAGGTTGATCGGGGCCCGTGTTCGCTTCCGTATGCGCGAATATTCCAGGTCCCGATGCCTGGTCGTCAGCGAGCAAAGCGCAGCCCTGCCACCATCGGCGTTGCGATGCGCTAGAATGTGGGTCGCCTGATGGCTGGGTGGGCGCCCGCCCACCCGAATCCGTCAACAACATTTCGAAGCAGGAGGCACCTTCCATGGAATTTGTGCGCATTTACACCGGCGATGACGGCCAGACCCATTTTCAGGACCTCGACCTGCCGGGCGATCGCGCCATCCACAGCGGCATGCAGGTTACGCCCGGCGTGAACTTCCGGCGATTTGAGCCCGGCTATTTCTCCGACTGGCACACTGCTCCGCGCCGGCAGTACGTGATCACCCTCGCCGGAGAGATGGAAGTTGGGATCGGCGACGGCACTAAGCGCCGTTTCGGGGCCGGCGACGTGCTGATGGCCGACGACCTCACGGGCCAGGGCCACACCACCGCCGTGGTCGGAGACCAGCCCCGCATCTCGGTCACGATTCCGATCACCCTGTGGTCGCCCTGGCTGCCGGCGGACGAGTAATCTGCCGAACCTTTCAGGAGGCTAGGCCGGCGCGTTTTCGCAAATAATTTGTTTCGCAGTCGCGCCGGCGTTCGGGCCGGATACCCGGGGAGCGATGATCGGCAAGGTGAGGCCGGCTTCCCGGTACTCGGCCAACCTTTCCCGCCTGGCTCCGGCGTCCGTGGGCAGCGACATGCGGTCGATCAGCCCCTCCGGTACGAGACGCTCGGCCAGGGCAACATCGCCAGAGCGCCAGGCGCGGCGCACCTCCTCGACCTCGTCCGCGAAACCGGCCTCGGCCATTAACCGGCGATACCTGGGGAACCGGCCGGCGTAGGTCGCGGCCACCCGACGCATCCCACCATGGTCAGCGCCCGGCGCGGACACGGAAACCAGCGTCGCCACCTCAACCGATTCCGGCGCGACCCCGGCCCGAGCGGCGCCGACGGCGATGCGTTGGCTCGCAGTCCGGGCGTGCTCAGGCGTGCACCAGGTGAGCAACACCCCCTGGCTGATCTCGCCGGCGATCTCCAGCATCTTGGGGAAAACCGCCGCCAGATAGATGGGCATTTCCGTCCGGAACGTCGGAAAGTGCAGGTCGAACGTCGCTATGCTGATGGCCTCGCCCTGGTAGTCGACCACCGCGCCGTCGCGCAACAGGCGGCGCACGATATCCACCGTGTCGCGCACCCGAGGGATGGCGCCGGAAAACTCCAACCCGTGCTCGGGCTCAACCTGGACCTTATGGCTGCTGCCCAATCCCAGGATGAACCGGCCGTTGGAAAAATGGTCCACGCAAGCGGCCGCCATGGCGATGGTGGGTGCGCTGCGCACGAAAACGCTGCTGATGCTGGTGCCCAAGCGTATCCGGGACGTAGCCAACGCGCAGGCGGTCAATATCGAAAACTGGTCGCCCCCGTGTCCCTCGGCAACCCAGGCGGACTCGTAGCCAAGTTCCTCGGCCAGTTGCACACACTCCACGATTTCCGGCGGTGTCATGCCGCCTCCGGCAAAGGCAACTCCAATACGTTCCATTGCGGGCTCCCGTTCAATCCAGTTGCAGACCGTGGGTCGGCCACGTGATCATCACTTCCCGCGCCCGGCAGAGCCAGCGCGGATTCAATCCATCCGGGCTGCGCTTGAAGAGACGGTCCAGTTTGGCTTCGATTTGACGACGAGTGGCCTCGTCGCCCCGTTCCAGCCGAGCTATCGTCAGGTCTATGGCCTGATCTTCGGTTAGTCCTCCAGCGGCCTCCGGGATCCACCACGGCGCTTGGTCGACAACCTTGATATCCGGCAGAAGTCCCATTTCCCACAGGACGGCGGCCAGCTCGGGCAGCCCGGGCCAGGGAGCGGGTTGCTCGTCGAACAGGACGCGGCGAAGCTCGTTGTCCATATCGCCCGGCGTGGGTCGCCAGATGCAAATAATCACCCGCCGGGAGGCGGAATTGTGCAGCTTGGTGACGAAGGGAACGATGTCACGGACGAAGTAAACAACGTCCGACGTGACGGCCACATCGCCAGTTTCGGCCGAGTCCATCCACCAGTCCGGCGAGACGCGGGCGTTGCCGATGCCGGCCTCGTCGCGCGACGCAATAAACTGGCCACGCATGCTTTCGGACGGCTCCACGAGCACTACCTCTCTCACTTGCCCGGCCAGCGGCAGGGACACCCGGCCGGCTCCACCGCCGACATCGAGCAGAACGTCCGTCGGCAGCAGGTGGCCGGCGATTGCGTGCAGGTTTTTGTCCCAAGGACGATGCGGATCCAGACGGAACTGATCCGCCAGGTCGGCCCAATGGTCGGCTCGACGACGGTGGTCGGCGAAACGGCCCGCCGCCAGGGCCGCGTCGTGCACGGCCGCGTAGCGCTCGGCGGCGGAAATCATGGGGTCAGGATCACCTTGCCGCGGGTGCCACGCGAGGCCAGGTGCAGGTGGGCGCTTCCCGCCTCCGACATCGGAATGACGCGGTCGACGATCAGCTTGAGCCGTCCGTCCATGATCATCGGGATCAAGTCGTTCATCGCGCCCTGGTGGTCCAGGGAACCAATCGGTGAGCGGCCCATGCTGAACCCGATCACTGTCCGGTTGAGAGTGGTGATGTCCGCTGCCGCCAGGTTGGCTGCCTGGCCGCTGGCGTTGCCATAGCTAACCACTCTCCCGTAGGACGCGACACAGCGCACCGATTTTTCCAGCACCGGGCCGCCCACGCACTCCAGCACCAGCACGACTCCCCGGCCGTCGGTCATATCCCTGACCTCGTCCTCGAAGTCCGCCTCGGTGTAGTTGATGGTAACGTCCGCGCCCAGAGAGCGACACAGGTCAAGTTTGTCCTGGGTCGAGGCCGTGGCGACCACCCGGGCGCCCCACTCCTTGGCCAGCTGAATTGCTACGGTGCCCACGCCCGACGCTCCGGCTTGGATCAGCACGGTGTCGCCCGGTTGCATCTGGCCGCGTGTCTTCAGCAGGTGGTACGAGGTCAGGAAGGTTATCGGCATGCCGCCGGCGTGGATCGGGTCGATACCCTCCGGGTACGGGAAAACGAAGTTGTGGTTCACGGCCACATATTCCGCCTGGCCCTGCGGCCCCATGGTCATGACCCGTTGTCCCACAGCAAGACGGCCGTCCGTCACGTCCGAACCCAGGGCCGTGATGGTTCCCGCGGCTTCCAAACCCAGCGTGGCCGGCAAGTCTGGGCCGGGGTAGTTACCCTGTCGGCGCATGATGTCCGCGTAGTTGACGCCGGCAGCGTCCACCCTGATCAACGCCTGGTGCGGGCTGGGCGTGGGCTCCGGCGTGTCCTTCCACTCCAGGACTTCGACACTGCCGTATTCTTCGATGCGCAGGGCTTTCATTGAGTATTTCTCCTGATGGCGGCCGGCTTCAGGCCGGGCCGCGCAGATTGGGCGACTGGAGCACGTCGGGGTTGATGACCCGAATCGATTCCCCGGATGCGAAGGCGCGGATATTCTCGACCACGCCGCTGTAGAAGGCGCGATAGCCCTCCTGCGTAACGTATCCCACGTGGGGCGTGATCAGGGTGTTATCCAGCGTCAGGAACGGATGGCCAGCCGGCAGCGGTTCCACGTCGAAGGTGTCCAGTGCGGCGGCGCCGATGGCCTTCCGCTGGAGCGCGTCCACCAGCGCCGCCTCGTCGACGATGGGCCCCCGGGAGATGTTGACCAGGATCGCCGACGGCTTCATCAGCCCGATCTCGTGGGCGCCCACCAGGCCCCGGGTCCGGTCGCTCAGGCGGACGTGGACGGACACCACGTCGCCTTCGGCGAAAAGCGTATCCTTGTTGACCAGCGTGGCGTTGCACTCCGCAGCCCGCTCCACCGTCAGGTTCTGACTCCACGCGATGACATTCATGTCGAACGCGTTACCCACGCGGGCCACCAGCGAGCCGATGTGGCCGAGACCCAGCAGCGCCAGCGTCTTGCCGCGCAGGCCGTGACCCACGTGGATGCCCCACTTGCCCTGGTCGCGGGTGGCGCGATCCTCCTCGGCGATGCGGCGCATCAGCCCGATGATCAGGCCCCAGGTCAGCTCGGTGGGACCCTCCCCTTCGCCGGGCGTGCCGCAGACCGTGATGCCCAGTTCCGTGGCCGCGTCCGTGTCAAAAGATGCGTTGCGCGCGCCGGTGGTGATCAGGCAACGCAACGCGGGCAGTCGTTCCAGCAGCGAGCGAGGGAAACCGGTCCGCTCCCGCATGCCCATCACGATGTCGAATTCAGCTAGGCGCGTCGCCAGGCCATCCTCGTCCGCGAGATGGTCTCTGAAGAAGGTAACCTCAATTCCCTCGGGCAGGCTCGACCAATCGGCCATACTGGAGGCAACACTCTGATAGTCATCGAGGACAGCGACTTTCATGGCTTGGGTCACCTCTCCAATTCAAGTGCATTTCGGCCTGCCGGCAACATTGGGGCAAATGATTGGGCAAGTAAATCACAGGCCAAATGGAGGGTCAAGTTGACCCGGACCCCCATGTGCGCCAGCGTCAGACCGCGCTTTTTGAGCAAGAGGGCACGGTGAGTTTTGCATGTAACTGTTCAGACTTGAGGTGTACGTCCCCATTGAAAACCGTCATACCGGCGAAAGCCGGTATCCAGAAAATCCTTGCTAAACTGACGACTGCCGGTGCGCGGACTTCCTGGGTTCCTGCTTTCGCAGGAACGACGGGTTTCCGCTAGGAGATCCTGCAGACTCTGAACAGTTACTTTGTATCGGATTCCTTTACATCCTTTCCGGGCTTATGGTACGATCACAATAAGCGACACACAGCCGGCGGAAGTGGCTCAGTGGTAGAGCGTCTCCTTGCCAAGGAGAAGGTCGCGGGTTCGAATCCCGTCTTCCGCTCCAGCGACCTCTTTGACCGCGGCAACGTTCGGAAGCACGGGCCGCGGTCTAAATCATGCCCCCGGATCCAAACTCGGCAATCGGCCCAATCCAATTTGTTCGACCTCGCCGGCGTTTCCGTCGACAAACAATCGGGTCGTGGCCGAACGATTTTCGCGGAAGTTGATCATGGCGACATTGCCTAAACTGCCGTCAAACGTCTGTGCGTACTTTGATTGCGCCAAGCTGGTAGCGGGTTCTCCGGAATTCTGCTACGGGCATAATGGCGAGTTGCTCCGGAAAATTAGCAATGCTAAGCACAATCGGCGACGATATCTTTCAGAGCCCGAAACTCGACGGCGCGTGATCGACCCGTTGCTCAAAGCGCTGGGATGGGAAAAGCGCCGGAGGGTCTGGGAAGATGAGGTGCCGACGAAACCTCCAGCGCCCGGAGCTAAACGGCCGTCCCAACCGGCTGATTATGTGCTTTATGCTCCGCTGGCCCACGGCGGACCGTCCAGGCCTCAGCTGATCATCGAAGCGAAAAGATGCCGAGTAGATCTGGATTCAGAACACGAGCAGCAGTTGCTGGAATACATGCAGAATGCCAAAGTCCATAAGGGAGCGCTTACCAATGGATTTGAATGGCGTTTTTACCAATTGAAGGCAAACCACTTGGATGTCTTGTGTCGAACGACGCAGGTTCAGTCAAACGAGGCAAAGGCGACGATGTTGATCTCGAATTTAGCCAGACCGAAACCCACGCCTTGAATTGAAGCACCGATAGCCAAGTGTTTTCCACTCGGGAAATGAGTCCCGTTCGCACTTACGGTCAGAACGATCTGACCATTGAACCCCGCCTTCCGCTCCGGATGAAAAGCAAACGGCTCCAGTTCTGGAACCGTTTTTTTCATGCCGGCCGAACACCCCGCGGTTTGGACTTTGGGCCAGGATTTGACGCCGCGCAGCAGGTCAGCCAAAGAAGCCCTGCCCCCCATTCACGTGAATCGTCTGGCCGGTGATGAATCCGCCGTCGTCCGTGCACAGGAAGGTAACCGCCGACGCGATTTCATCCGGCTTGCCCTGCCGACCCAGGGGAACGGCTGAAGCGTCGGGTACCCGGCCGGCGTACCATTCCGGGTTGGCGCGGCTCGTGTCGATGCTTCCCGGGGACACCACGTTCACGCGAATGTTGTTGCCGGCAAACTCAGAAGCCAGGCTGCGAGCCATGCCGACGATGCCCATCTTGGCCGCCGACACATGGGCGCGCAGCGGGCTGCCCCGAAAAGCTCCATCACCGGTCAGGAACACTATCCGGCCGAAATTGTTGTCCACCATTTGCTGGATGACGCCCCGCGTGGTGTAGAAAGAACCGTCCAGCACCACGCCGCGCACATGCTCCCAGTCTTCCACCGTCACTTCGGTGAATGGCTTGTGCGGACGGATGGCAGCGTTGTTGACCAGGATGTCGATGCTCCCGAAGGCGGACATGGCGGCATCGATCATCGCGTCAACCTGGTCCTTCTGCGAAACGTCGGCGAGGACGGGCAGAGCCTTCACCCCCAATTCCTCTACGGCCGCGGCCGTCGCCTCCGCCTCATCGCGGTTGCTGCGCGCATTCACTACAATGTTGGCTCCTTCCGAGGCCATCATCAGCGCCGTGGCCCGACCGATGTTGCGTCCCGAACCGGTGATCAGTGCTACCCTGCCATCCAGCTTTCCCATTTCTGCAACTCTCCTGGCGAAGTGTCCGTCGCGGGTTTGAACCCGGTGGCGGCGATTATAGCGTACCTGATAGCACACGGCCCTTGGGAACTCTATACTTTCGATCATGCGTTACGTACCAGCCTGGTTGGCTCTTGGCTTGATGGGGGTGATCGCCTCCGTTGGCTGCTTCTTTGGCGGCGCCCCGGCAACCGATTCGCCCACCGCTGACTTGCAAGCGACCGTGGACGCAGCCTTGGCGAGAGTCTCCTCATCGCAGGAAGCTCGCCCTTCGCCCACTGCTGCTCCGCAGGCCACCGCTGCGCCCACCGCGCCGCCGACAACTGCCCCATCGCCACAGGCTGTTCCGCCCACGGCGATACCTCGCCAAACTCCCACCGCTACCCCGGAGCCGCCGGCCTTCAGCCTTTCCGAGGCGCGCAATTGGGAATTCGCGGAACGGGCGAATACGGCCTTGGTCGCGCAGATCCGCAGCATCAGTTGGATCGCCGACGGTTTACAGACCAGGGAAGAATTCAACGCTGCCGAACGCATGGTCAACATGGGCCTGGACGCTCCAGAGGTCTTGAGCGCATTGCTGGCATCGGACGAATTCAAAAACGGTCTGCGACCAATGGATTCACCGGCGTTATTGTCGCTGCAACGCATGGCCCGGGACAGACCGGAACGGTTGGCCCAGCTCGCCAGCGCGGGCTGGTTCCGGGACGGTCTGACCACTGCCGAAGCCGCGATTGTGGCGGTACTCTACGAACGTTCCCGGTTCCGGTCGCCCGAATTCGACGCAATTGTGGCCAACCCCGAAACCCTCAACGTGGAACTGGGAACCGCAACCAGCCGGAGCGGGTCGAATATCCCCATCGCGATAGTGCGCTCCGGGCCCACGCCGGCCGGTTCGCCGGTGATGATCGTCGCCCAAGCGGCGGTGCCTGTTTTCGAGGACATGTTCGATGCCGATATCCCGACGCCGGCCATCGTGATACACGTCACCGACTACGTTGCGGGTGTGGCGGCCGGCACCAACTACCAGACTCACATCACACTGTTGCCGGAGATCGACGACAATTCCAAACCGGAATTTGCGCCCCATGCCGTTTTTCACGAGATCGCGCACTACTACCTGTATGCGGAACCTATTTGGCTCGCCGAAGGCGGGGCCGATTTTGCAGCGACCTACGCCCGCCATGTCACCGCGGGAGCTCCCCTGGAGTCGACCAACTACCCCTGCGACGGCGCGTCATCTCTCAGCGAACTCGAAATCCGGTCGCCGGACGACGTAGAGGAAGCGCAGGCAGATCCCGGCCTGTGGCGGTGCAACTACTATCTGGGCGAGCGGTTGTTGCTGGCGTTGTACCACCAATTGGGCGAGGAACGGTTCCTCCAGGCTTGGCGGGCGCTGTACGCCAGTCTGGCACGGGATCCGTCCTATCCGTCGCAGCACGATTTCACGGAAACCGATATCCGCGTGGAGTGGCTCCGGGCCGGCGGTATGCAGATGCAACCCGACCTGGAGCATATCTGGGACCAATGGTACCGGGGCCGGACTTCCACCGCGGTCGAAGGAGTCCCTGATTCGGCTCCGGTAGATCCAACCCTGCCGACGGTCAACGGGCGGGTTGACCAGGCATACGTCGCGTTGAGCGTGGACAGTCAGCCGGTCAACGGGTTTTCGGCGTCGGACGTAGAGGGTTGGGTGTACCTGACTCTCAAATACTCCTACTCGATTTCCGGGGATCCCAGGCAGCTGCATTTCGAAGTGGTCGAGTACTTTGAGGATGGTTTCACCAACAGCCGACGCCGAGTGCCTGTGCACTTCGAATCACGGTTCGCCGGCGGCACCCAGTGGCTGTCGGTAGGCCCAACCGCCCCGCTGCGTTGGGCGCCGGGGCGCTACTGGGCGTATGTGTACGAGTCCGGCCGCAAGATCGCCGAGGTGCAGTTCGACGTCACGCCGTAATCGCTCCGGCCATTGCCCCAACTCAACTACCAGACATGAAATAAGGAAACAGTCGGCATGAACTACGAACGGTTGGGATCCTCAGGCCTGATGGTACCTGAGATTGGCCTGGGCACCTGGCGATATACGGGCGGACCCGAACCGCTGCGACGCGGCGTCGAACTGGGCGCAAACCTGATCGACACCGCAGAGATGTACCGTACCGAAGGGGCGGTGGGCGCGGCAATATCCGGGATCCGCGAACAAGTCATCGTGGCCACCAAGGTGCTGGGCAGCCATTTGCGCTACGACGAGGTGCTCAGGGCCGCAGAGCAAAGCCTGCGACTGCTGGCCGTGGACTGCATCGACCTGTACCAAATCCACTGGCCGAACCCGAGGGTGCCAATTGCCGAAACGATGCGCGCCATGGATCGCCTGGTATCCGACGGCGCGGTGGCTCACGTTGGCGTCAGCAATTTTTCGGTGGATGAGATGCAGGAAGCCCAGGCAGCCATGCCCAACGTGCCCATCGCGTCCAACCAGATCCTGTACAACCTGCGCCGCCGCAGCGCGGAGCGCGACGTCATCCTCTACTGCCGACGGAACGACATGACGGTGATCGCGTACTCACCCCTGCACGAAGGGGCCTTGGTGGGCAATCGCGGCGGCCGTCTGCGCCGGGCGTTGGGCCGGAACCGCGACAACGACGTACTGGAAGAAGTTGCCGGTGAGGTTGGGAAAACTGCCGCCCAGGTCGCTCTGAATTGGGTTGCCGACCAGGAGGGGATCATCGCCATCCCCAAGTCCAACAGCGTAGGGAGAACGGAGGCCAACTGCGCGGCCTCGGGCTGGAGCCTAACCGCGGGCCAGCGCCAAGCCCTGGAACGGGCTTTTCCCATCTAGGCGGCGTGGGCATCCGGTCGGGTGCGCCTCGCTCCAGCCCGTGCGCGGGGGCCCGGTATGGTACGCTTGCCGGCACGAATCTCAAGATGACCCTGCCTGATCGGAGGTGTATTGAAATGTCTCTGCGTTCCGACCTGAAAAGCCGACTGACCGCCGGCGAAACCATAGTCGCGCCGGGCGCCTACGACCCGATGTCCGCCCGCGTGGTGCAATCCCTGGGGTTCGACACCGTGTACGTGGGCGGTTACATGAGCGGGGCCCACCTGGCCGTCACCGAGCCGTTAATGACACTGACCGAGCAGGTCGACGTCGCCCAGCGCGTGGCCAAGTCCGTGCCGCTACCCGTGATCTGCGACGCCGGCGCCGGCTACGGTGATCCGGTCCACACCATGCACACCGTGCGCACCTTCGAGCGGGCCGGCATTTGCGGCATCCACATCGAGGACCAGGTCTTCCCCAAGCGTGCCTCCTACCACGCCGGCCTGGAACACGTGATCCCCATCGACGAGTTCCTGGAAAAGATGCGCTACGCCCTGGAGGCCCGCAGCGACCCCGATTTCCTGATCATCGGCCGCACTGATTCCTTCACCGCCGTCGAGGGCGACATGGAAGACGCCATCGCACGCGGCAACGCCCTGCGCGACCTGGGCGTGGACGTCGTGATGCCCCGGGGTGTGCGCCAACGCGAGGACCTGGCAACCTTCCGCGCCGGCGTCCCCGACGTGCCGCTGCTGGTCATCGCCGGCACTGACGACATCACCGTGCAGGAATACGAGGAGCTGGGCTACAAGGTCATCATCTACGCCACCACGCCGGCCATCGCGGCGGTGCAGGGCATCCAGAACGCATACACCAGCCTGCGCGACACCGGACACATCGGCATCGGAGCAGCGGAGGTTGCCCAACGCCGGGCCGAGGTCGAGGCGCTGATCAGCCTTCCCGAATACCAGGCGGTGGAGGCGGCCACCACCGAGCGGGAGTTCCAGGACCGCGTGGGGCACCACTAGGCCCAAGTTGGGTTCACACCATCGGACTGCGCTCTGGCTGTTCGTCGGGGCGCAGTCCGCCATCGAAGCAATGGGAAGGAGTCGGCTATGGCATCAGAGGAACGCCAGCGCAGCGAATTCTCGACACGCGCGCACGCCATATACGACGCGGAACTGCGTCACAAGCTGGAACCCTACGAACACGGCCGATACCTGGCGCTGGAAGTGGAGACCGGCGACTACGAGATTGCCGACCGTTTCAGAGACGCCAACGCGCAGTTGCGTGAGCGGCATCCGCTGCCTGCAATGTTCTACACTTTCCGCATTGGCTATCCGGCCGCCCTCAAAATGGTGGGGGCGCGCTACGGGAGCCGGTCATGATTTTTGGCTACGTCAACAGGAACTTGGATCCAATCGTTGCGGTTTTCGTCGTGGACGGCAATGGCTACCGATGGCGTCAGGAAGTGGTTGTTGACACCGGCTTTAACGGCGACCTGACGTTACCGACAGAGTTCGTTGACCATTTGGGCCTCGTTTTGGTAGGTCAAACGGAGCTCACACTGGCTACCGGCCAGACGGTCGATACTAATCAATATCAAGCGAAAGCGATTTGGGACGGAGAACCACTGGCCGTTGACGTGATGGAGTCGGAGAACCAATACCTGCTGGGTACGAACCTGCTCCACGGCAGAACCTTGACTGTGCAAATGTGGGCAGGCGGCGACGTGGTTATTGACTAGATGGCCAGTCGCGCCAAGCCAATCGGCCGGCCACAATGGTCGCCGCGGAACGAATGGCGGGCAAGTCCGCTATCGACATGGTGAACGGATCCGGTTCCACCACCGCCAGATCCGCCGGCATCCCCGGCGCGATACGCCGATTGCTGGAGTGCAAAACCAGCGCCTCAGCCACCAACTTGACACCGACCCCTCCGAGATCAACGCCGGCGGCGGATTGGCGAGACACTGCGGCCGCAATTGACGCCCACGGGTTCGGTTCGATGATCGGAGCGTCGGAACCCAGAGCGACGGGTATATCCCGGTCGACCAACGCCGCCACCGGGTAGAGGTGCGGCAAGAGATCGCCAGCAACAGTGCGGAGATACCGCTCCCCGTCGTAGTGCAAAAACCCCGGATTCGGAACGACCATCGCCCCGCTTTGAGCCACCAGCTCGAGCACATCCGGCGGACATTCGGCGCAGTGCTCGATGCGGTCGAGAAGCCGGCTGCCATCTTCGGCAACGAGTGGCGGCGAGTCGCCGATGGCCAGCGCGGACGCGACGACGGCATCTCGCTCCACCGCGTGGATCGCAACGGGAAAGCCCAGTTGGTGGGCATGGGCCACCATTTCGGCCAGCCGCGCAGGATGAGGTCGGAGTTGCCCGGTGGATGCGGTGAGCATGATCTTGGCGTGGCCTACCCTTAGTTGACCGTCGTTAGCAGTGACGCCGTATTTCCAGCCGGCGTTCAGTATTTCCTCCAACTGGTCGAAGCCAACCATCATGGTCAGCCGCAAGGGGAACGTGCCGTCACCCGTCTTCTCCTTGAAATATCGCCAGCGATCCAGACCATTGCTCGGCCCGGCATCCGTGACGGCCGTGATTCCGTACGCCAGCATCTGATTGCCAAATCCCTGCAGAACGTCCGACCTAACCCTCGGAGATGGATCATCGGATCTTCCCGCGCGGCCACGTAACCAGTCAGACATTTCCAGCAACAACCCGGTGGGTTCCCCGTCCCGATCCCTTACAATCACGCCGCCGGGCGGATCCGGCGTCTGTCGGTCGATGCCCACGGCTGTCAAAGCGCGGGTGTTGAGTGCACACGCGTGCCCAGAGCGATGATCCACCCCGACGGGTTGCGCCGTCGAAACCCGATCCAAATCGTTTCGGGTCAAGTGCCGGCCCAAGCCGACCGAAGTGTCGTCGTATCCGTAGCCACGTATCCAACCGTCACCGGTCGCCGCGGCACGGCGCAACGCGTCGATGATCGCATCTACATCGGGAGTCGCGGCTGGCCGGCAATCGACCCGCAGGCTGGTGGCAGCCGTCGCCAATACGTGGCAATGGGCGTCCACTATGCCCGGGATAACCGTGCAGCCGCCGCAGTCCAAAACGGTGGCGCTGGGTGTCACCAGTCCCCGAATTTTCCGATCGTCACCCATCGACAGGACCTCCCCGCCGGCAATGGCCAGTGCGGTTGGATCGCCCACGCCGGCGAGAATTTTCCCGTTGAGCAGGACGATTTCGACGGTAGGAGTCATGTGTGCTTTGATGGTAACTGGTCTTCGGAATCGGAGCGGTCGCAGTGCTATAATCGCGCTCCATTGCGACTAAATATCTCGATTGACCACGTCTGGCGGAGGGACATTATGCCGGAACTGGAAATCATTATGGGCGGATACTCCATCAACACCGATCAGACCCGGTTGGGGTTGTGCACCGTGACGCTGATCCGCGGCGAGGTGCTCTCCATCGTGGACGTGGCGCATTTTGGTCGCCGGAACATGCTGGTCGACGAACTGGCCGCCCACGGCATTTCCACCGACGACATCGGCCGGGTGATTCTAACCCACGCGCACTGGGATCACTCGCAGAATACCGATCTGTTCCCCAACGCGGAAATCGTTATCCACTCCGACGAGCTGGAATACAGCCGCAACCCCCGGGTCGGCGACTTGGCAACCGCGAGGTACTTCGCAGACACGCTGCTCCAGCAGAAGGTCAACGCCGTCAGCGGTGAAACTGAGCTGGAGCCGGGCGTTAGGATCATCGAGACGCCCGGACATACCCGTGGCCACATCAGCGTCGTTGTAGAAACGGAGGCCGGCGCCGTCTGCATTGGCGGCGACGCCATGTCGGATGCCGGGGCCATCGGCCGCGGAACCCCGGCGATCATCTTCTGGAGCGAGGCCGACGCCCGAGCCAGCATCCAGAAAATCGTCGCAGCGGCCAACACCATCTATCCCGGCCACGACCGCCCCTTCCGGGTGGAGTCCAACGGCGACATCACCTATTTGGCCGACTCGCCCACCCTCGAGGTCAGCGGCGTGCTGCACTACGCCAGCGGTGCGGTCACCGTCAAACTCGGACGGGCGGATCACCCCGGCACCACCGTGATGCCCAGCGCCATCGACTACCAGGGCGGGGGTCAGAGCCACCCCGGTCACTGCTAGTCGCACAGCCGGGAAATCTTCTGAACTCAAGACAACCCCGGCCGAGTCACGAGAGGTGGGTATGCAAGCGGTCATTTTCGACTGGGATTTGACGCTGTGGAACAGCTGGGGCATCCATCTGGGTTTGATGGAGAGCACCGCGACAGAATTGGGCATGGCTCCACCCACCGCCGAAGCCGTCGCCGCCGAGTTTCATCGCCCCTTTCACCAGCATCTCCTGTGGTTCTTCGGCACCCATCCGGAAGCGCAGGACGAGCTGGACACCATCCTTCCCATTTTTCTGAGCCACTACCACGCCATTGACGGGCATCGCCGTTACCTATATCCGGGAGTTACCACGCTGTTGCACGCATTCCGGCGTCGCGGAATCCGCGTGGGCATCCTGTCGGATAAAATCCCATACTTCGGGGAGATCGAGCTTCGGGAGTCCGGGCTGGCCCCGCTGGTCGAGTACGCCAACTTCAAGACCGACGCGCGGCCCTACAAGCCGGCGCCCGACGGCTTGCTGGATGTCCTGGAGACGATGGCAGTCGACCCCGAGGACGCCATGTACGTCGGCGATGGGCCGCAGGATATCGCCTGCGCCCGCAGCGTTGGCACAACGTCCGTCGCCGCCCTGTGGGCCACCATCGACCAGGAAGCGATACTGGCGGAGCAGCCGACCCACCGCGTGTACCGTCCCCACCAGGTGATGGCCGTGGTCGCCGAGGCCAACGGCTACGGTGGTTCAGATCCGTGGCGCCGGCATCTCCCCTGGCCGTGGCAGCCGGACGCCGACAATCCCGACGACGATCAGGACAGCGGGCACGCAGACCAGGCCGACGCCATCGGCGACGTGGACCGTCCCACGCTGCTGTCCTGGCCTCTGGCGGACCGCTGGCGCGGACGCATCAATGATCTGGCGCTGCCGCCGAGGGACGCCAACCCCATCGCGCCTCTCAGATTGCAAACCGGCGCGGATGACAGCAGATGACCGCCCCGGGTGGTATCCGCACACGATTCGCGGCTAGGCCCCGCCAGCGTCGTCAGGCGCGTTGCCAGCGGTTATGTTGCTTGTATAATGGCCGCACCCGTCGCGCTACCGACGACGACGGCATCGCCGCAGGCTAATGGCGGCGACACCAGAAATGGGAGCCCACCCCAATGAAAAACAAGGTTTTCCCCGATTTCGACTCCGCCGTTGCCGACATGAAGGACGGCATGACCTTCATGTCGCCCGGTTTTGGCAACGTGGGCCTGGCCCGCAACCTCCTGGCTGCAGTGCACCGGCTGGGGGTAAAGGACCTCACCGGCATTTCCAACAATGCGGGTTCACTGGATGACCGCGTGGACGTAGGTACGTTGATCGAAGCCCGCCAAGTCAAGAAGATGATCTGTGCGTTCACCGCGCCGACGCATCCGTCGCAGATCACGCCATTCGTCCAGATGTACAACGACGATGAGCTGGATGCAGAACTGGTCCCGCAGGGAACCCTGGCCGAGCGGATGCGCGCCGCCGCCGCCGGTATTGGCGCCTTCTACACGCCGGCCAGCGTAGGCACTGAGCTGGCGGAAGGCAAAGAGCACCGGGAAATCAACGGGCGCACCTACGTGCTCGAGTATCCGTTGCCGGCCGATTTCGCGCTCATCCGCGCATACCGGGCCGACACCTTTGGCAATCTGCAATTCCGCCTGACCCAACGCAACTTCAACCCCGTGATGGCCATGGCCGCCGACATCACCGTGGTCGAGGTAGAAGACAGCATCGTTGAACCCGGGGAGATTGACCCGGACTGCGTGCACGTTCCGGGAATCTACGTTGATCGACTGGTGAAGATACCGGAAGACGGGATCTGGGACTGAAGACGCCGGTTCAGATTAGCATAGACATCGAAGCGGGTACGCGATCAAGAACACAAGGAGTACTGCGATGACTACCGCGGACAAGCCCCGCCTCTCCCGGCAAACCATGTGCGACCGCCTTGCCATGGAGTTCCAGGATGGTTGGATCGTGAACCTGGGTGTGGGTATGCCAACTCTTTGCTCCAACTACCTGGAGTGCGAGCCGGACAAGGAGATAATCTTTCATTCCGAAAACGGGGTGATCGGATTTGGTCCGTTGGCCCCGGCCGGGGAAGAAGACCGGCACCTGGTCAACGCCGGCGGCCAGAACGTGGTTGCCCTGCCCGGCATGGCCATCGTGCATCACGCCGATTCGTTCGGGATCATCAGGAAGGGCATGGTGGACGTGACGGTGATGGGAGCGTACGAGGTCTCCGAGAACGGCGATTTCGCCAATTGGCGCATACCGGTCCGCAAGGGCGGCGGCATCGGCGGCGCCATGGACCTGGCCGCCTGCGCCAAGCGCGTGTTCATCGCCATGGAGCACAACCAGCGCAACGGCGCGCCTCGCGTGCTCAAGCAATGCAACCTGCCCATCACCGCGCCGGGCGTGGTCAAGCTGCTGGCCACGGATCTGGGCCTGTTCGAGATCACGGAAGACGGCTTTGTCCTGCGCGAGCACGCCCCCGGCTGGTCCCCGGAGGACATCCAGGAGCAGACCGAGGCGAAACTGATCATCGCCGACGACCTGCGGGAGATGCGGGTGCGGCCGGCGTAGCCACACAGCCAACCATGTACACGTCCTTCAGCATCGAAAACTTCCGCCTGTTTGACCAACTGACGGTGGAACCCCTGGCCCGCGTCAACCTGATCGCGGGCCAAAACAACGCCGGCAAGACTGCATTGCTGGAGGCGCTGTGGCTGCACAACGGGCAGAACAACCCGGAGCTAGCGCAACGCATAAACTTGTGGCGTGGCTTGCCTGGCGGGGAACCGGGAGAGTTGTTTTCGGAGCTCTTCCGAGATTATCAAACTGACCTGCCCATCAGGTTGACCGCCGTTCGGGACCGTGCAATGGGTGCCCGAACCTTGACCATAGTCCGTCAGCTGATAGCAGAGCGCACTAGCACACTAACTCCGACACTTTCCACTGGCGCTGAAACCCGAAGAACTCCACCGCAAAACATATATGAACATGAAATCGTGTTCGAGTACGTGGATAAAACCGGGGACTTGTTCCCATCCCGCGCTTGGGTAGAACTCACCCCGTTACCGTTTGAACTGCCCGTCCCTCCCGGCGTCCAATTTGATGGAAACGTAGCTGCCCTTCGCGCTGAAAGAGGGGCCAGCAGCAGTGACCGGAGAAGTAGCGTTTTTATGCAATCTCTTGGACGCATTGGTCCGCCGGAACTGGCGGCTCGTTTTGGACGCGCAGAAATCGGAGGCTACTTAGGCGATGTGGAAGAGGTGATGCGTCTGATAGAACCTCGCTTGCGTCGCCTAACCGCTGTACCCAGCGCAGATGGATCGGCATTGGTATATGGCGACGTCGGTACTGGCCGCATTATGCCGGTGTCCTTGATGGGCAGCGGTTTCGCACGTTTCTTGGAATTGACACTTGCATTTCAAGAGGTTCGCGACGGCTCAATCCTTATTGATGAAATTGAGAATGGACTGCACTACGCAGTGCTGAACGGTGTGTGGTGCGCGATCAATCGCCTTTCCCAGAAGTTCAACGTCCAAGTTTTTGCCACCACCCACAGCTACGAGTGCATCGTCGCCGCAAACAAAGCGTTCACCGAGATGGAATCAGATGAGCTGCACCTGCATCGTCTATACCGGCGCAGCGGATCAGAGCCAGTAAGGGCAATAACGTACACCAAGGATATGTTGGATACTAATATCGAATTCTTTTGGGAGTTGAGATGATGGCGACGCGACAAGAAGGTTCGCAAGTCATTCATCTCGAACGCCCCTGTCTGCTTCTGGTTGAAGGGGCGGATGACTATTGGTTTTTCCGGCGGATCATCGAGCGTCGACAAAGTGCAGGCATACAAATTATCGAATTCGGTGGGAAGGATACGCTGGGTGAATTTTTGACAAACGTCCTTGTTCCCCGTGTCCGGGGTACTGATATAGTCCGGATCATCGGCATAGTGAGAGATGCCGATGATTTTTATGACCGTGCGTACCAGAGTGTTGGCGACTCCCTGAGGCGCGCCCGCTTGCCCGTCCCCCGAGGGCCACTAATGTATGCGAATGGCATGCTAGACGACACTACCATTCGAACAGCAGCGTATATCATTCCCGACAATGGTTCGCCGGGCGACCTCGAAACCTTGTGCCTTCAAGCAGTCCGTGATGTGCCGGCAATCCCCTGTGTTGACGGTTATTTCGACTGCTTGGAGCTAATAGGCCACGTTCCCCGCCAGGAAAGCAAAGCCCGCTTACAAGCTTTCCTTGCGGCGAACCCGGACAATCCCACATTGCGGATCGGGGAAGCAATCGCAGCCGGCGTCATCCCTTGGAACAGCCCGGCGTTCACCGGCGTCCACCAATTCCTGGATATGCTGGACGCCGCCAACTAGGTTCACACGACGCCAGGCGATCCCACATCACCGCAGCACCCGGTTCAGCGCCGCGTGCCGACCCGGGTCCAGGTCCTTCCCGGCAAGGGCCGGGTGGTCGGGGCTGTAGCGGTGACAGCGGAAGGTGGCGTTAGTGTATTCCATGCCGCCACCGCCACCAGCGGCTTCGCTGTAGAGGAAGAACGGGTTGATGTACTCCCAGACGATCTCGCCTCGGGGAGTGACCTCGAACATGCGGCCCGGCGCGCCCTCGCAGATCAGCGTGTTGCCGTTGGGCTGCCGCTCCGCGCTGCTGATGTTGTAGCTGTAGAAGGAAATGGCGGGCATTCCCCGGTACTCCCAATGGATCTCGTTGGTTGCCGGGTCCACCTCCACGACGCGGGAGAAACTGGTGCCGGGCCGGTGGGACCCGTTGTCGAAGATCAGCACCCGTCCGTTGTCCAGCCAGGTTGGATGATGTTGCTGGTAAATCTCGCCCGGGCCCCACTTCCACTTGAAGGCTCCAGTGGCACGGTCCACGATGCCCACGGTGCTGGTCAAACGGTAGCTGACCAGCAGGTCACCGTCAGGCGTGACGTTCAGGCAATTCCCGTGGGTCCATTCCCGCCGGGCATCCGGACCGATAATGTCTTCGGTCGGATCCAGATGCTCCCAGGATTTCCACTCCCAAACAGTCGCGCCGTCCGGCGTCACTTCACGAACCACGTCGCCAAGCATCCCGGGGGCAAAATCCACCTCGAAGCCTCCCTGTACCTGGTCTTCCAGACCATCGGGCAGCGGCTCCCACAGCAGCAGCAGAGTGTTGCCATTGGGCAGGCGCTCATAGTCATGGTGGAGCGTGTTGTCCCGGTAGGCCCAGACCAGATTGCTGTCCCAGTCCAGTTCGATGATGCTGGCCGAGGAGCCGCCTACCGTCTCGATGCCGCCGGCGTCCTCGGGCGGTAAGGTACGGCACAGCAGGTTGCCGTTGTCCAGCAAGTAGGAATAGTGGATGCCCTCAGGAGAATGCCACCGGTGGACGACGTTGCCCTGCATATCAATCAGGTAAGCGTCCTTGCCGCCGCGCGTGGTCGAAAAAAGCGTGTAGCCGCGATTGCACGCTGCGGGTGTGTGATGGATCAGTCCGACTGGATGGTGAATCGACCAGCCCATTCGTGTACCTCCGCTAATTCAAATCCGGCGCGATTATAGCAGGGGAGCCGGCGCGGCCCCTGCTTGCGCGCGGGTTATACTGCGTGGGCCTTACGCCGCCAACAGCCGAAGCCACGAGCGCTGTGCGTGGTGATACTCTCACGGTCCCAAGGATGGCGCCTTAGTCGTGTGGATCTTCCTGGCCATCTGTAGCGCCGCTTCGCTCGGCCTCGCGAACGTTGCCCACAAAAGGCTGCTGGACAACTACCTTGAGGGAGTTGGAGCGCTGGGCGCCGGTTCGATCGTTACACGATCTGTATGCGCGGCAATAATCCTGATCGCCATGGGCTGGCCGGTGGGCGCGCCGGCTCAATCGGTTGCCATCGCCCTGCTGTCGGGCGTGAGCTTGGGGTCAGGGCTTCTGCTGCTGTTCCTGGGCCTCAAACTGGGCGAGGCCTCGCGCGCCGTGGCGGTAAGTCAAACCAACCCGATACTGGTCGCCCTGCTGGCGATGGTGATACTGGGTGAGACCATCACCGCCCCGCAGTGGGCGGCGATTGCGCTGGTGGTCGTCGGTGTCGCGCTGGTTTCCATTGAAGGATTCGGCCGTGGGCTGCTGAGACTGACGCCGGGGCTGACGGTGCTGGTGGGCAGTTCCATCACCCTGGGCCTGTCGTTCTTCCTGGCCAAACTGGTGCTGACCGACCTGACGCCGTGGGAAGTGTTCGGGTTGCAGGAACTGGGGATGGTGCCGGCCTTCGCGGTTTACGGACGGCCGGAAAACTGGCGTCGGTTATTCCGCGGATTGCGTTCCGGGCCAGGTCTGGCGACTTTCGTCATCGGTGAGGGCTTGCTGCCCCAGTTGGCCATCATGCTGTTCATCTGGTCCTTCAGCCTCGGGCCGGTGTCGCTGGCGTCGGCGATCCTGGCCACCCGTCCGCTGTTCGTGTTCGTGGTGGGCACGATGCTCAGCTGGCGGACGTTCGGGATGATGCAGGAATCGCTGCGGCCCAGCGCGCTGGCAGCCAAGGGCGTCGCCATCCTGATGATCGTCGGCGGGACGACGGTGCTGGCTGCGCTATGACGATGGGCAGCCTATCCTGGGCCGGGGGTGGCTCCACTGTCCGGCCGGCGGGAGCGCACTGCCCAGAAGTGCACCGCACCCACCACTATGAAGATGCCCAGGCAGTAACCAACGGCTCCCCAACCGACGCCAAAAACCGCTCGGGCCAGCGCCATGGAGGTCAGATAGATGAACGGCAGCGCGATAATGGTGCTTCTGGTAAGCAGCAGGACCGCGATGCACGGCAGTGCCATAATCAGCACCGCGGCGGGCAGCGCGGCGCCGGTAATCCCCAAGGCCGTAGCCGCTCCGCGACCGCCGTGAAATTTCAGCCAGACCGGCCAGATTTGCCCGGCCATGGCAGCGGCGCCGGCCAGCATTCCTGCCGGAGTCAAGGCGAAGACCGGTGCTAGTGAGTCGGGCAATCCGGAAGGGCTGCCGGCCAGCGCGGGGTTGACCAGACGGAACAGCAGGTTGAACGCCAGCACCGCCGCCACGCCTTTGGCGATGTCCACGGCTCCCACCAGAATGGCCCAACGCCGGCCGCAGATGCGGTTGACGTTGTTGGCCCCGGCGTTCCCGTCGCCGGCCTGACGGATGTCAACCGCGCCGCTGGTGACCCATCGCACTACCAGGTAGGCGGTGGGTATGCTGCCCAGCAGGTAGCCCCCCAGGGCGGCCGCGCCGAGCAGCCCGAGCATCGCCGCTTCTCCGGCGGGGCGACCTCCCTAGGCCGGTACCAGGCCCGCAGTCTTTACCGAGGTGCACCAGTGCCGGTACTTGGGATTGTTGCCGACCACGATGTCGAAGTACATCCGCTGCAGTTGCGTCGTGATCGGGCCGGGTTGCCCGTCGGCGATGGGTCGAAAGTCCAACTCCACCACCGGGGTCAGGTGGGCCGCGGTGCCGCTGAGGAACACCTCGTCCGCAAGGTACAACTCGCTGCGGTCGATGGTGCGCATCTGCACTTCCATCCCCAACTCGGCGGCGGCCAACTGCATGATCGTGTCGCGGGTGATTCCGCCGAGGACGTTGTCCTCCAGCGGCGGGGTGTAGATGACACCTTTCTTGACCATGAAGATGTTTTCGCCGGAACCTTCCGACACGTGGCCGTCATGGTTGAGCAGGATGGCCTCGTCGAAGCCGGCGATGGTGGCCTCGGTCTTGGCGAGGATGCTGTTGATGTAGATGCCGCAAGCCTTGATGCGCGCCGGTATCATCGGGTCGTCGACCCGGCGCCAGGAGGACGTGCAGCAGCGCAGCCGGTCGCTCCCCAGGTAGTTGCCGAAAGGCACCGTGATCAGGGTGAAGTCCGACGCCAATTCCTGCAACTTCAGGTTGGCCACCAGCTCCTCGCTCTTGTACGCGAGGGGCCTGATGTAAATGTCCGAGTCGTGACGGTTGCGCTCGACCAAATCAACCGTGATGTCGCAGAGTTGGTCGGCGGAATAAGGGATGTCCAGCATCAGGATGCGGCATCCGTCCAGCAGCCGCTCGTAGTGCTCCCGCATGCGGAAGATGTTGATCGCGCCCTGTTCCTGGTTCCAGTTGCCGCGGATACCCTCGAATACGCCCGTCCCGTAGTGGAGGGCGTGGGTCATTACACTTACCCTGGCCTCGCTGGCTGGTACAAACTGCCCGCGGAAAAACACTTGCAGTTCATCGGCGTTGAAGGAAGCCTGGCCATTGGTAGTCACGTAATGCCCCCTTTGAGCAAAGAATTCGCAGCATTATACCGTCGCGCGGCGAGTGTTGCCAATCAAGCCGGCGTGCGCGGAGACGAAAAACCCGGGCGCGGCGAACCGGAATTCCACGCCGTCGTTGCTACGCTTGCAGTCTTTCGGTGCTATGCGCGCCCGGCCCGGTGGCCGATATGAGCCGTCGGGCAGACAGGTAATCCATGATGGTATCGACGCACTCGCTGGGGGTGCGCCCGCTGGTGTTGATGGCGATCTCCGGGTCCTCCGGGCGCTCAAAGGGCGAGTCGATACCCGTGAAGTCGCTGATTTCGCCGGCCCGGGCGCGACGATAGAGCCCCTTGTTATCCCTTTGCTCGCAGAGCGCCAGCGGGGTATCGACAAACACCTCGACGAACCTGCCCGCGGGCACCAGGCTCCGGGCGAAGTCTCGTTCCACCTTGAATGGAGAGATGCAGGCGGCCAGCGTGATCAGGCCGGCATCGTACATCAGGCCGGCCACCTCGGCCATGCGCCGCACGTTTTCGTGGCGCGCCGCCACGCTGAAATCCAGGTCACGATTGAGGCCATGGCGCAGGTTGTCCCCGTCCAGCACATAGGTGGCATAGCCGCAGTCGTACAACCGCTTGGCCAGGCAGTTGGCCAGCGTCGTTTTGCCAGCGCCCGACAGACCCGTAAACCAGAGCGCCAAAGGCTCCTGCTTGAGCAGCGCGGTTCGGTCGCGTCGGGATACGGCGTAGTCCTGCCAGAACACTTCGGATTGGTTGCCCATATCGCACACCGAGGATCAATTATCGCGGGCGATTATAGCGCAGACGGGCGTGTGCAACCTTGACAACGCGGCTCACGCGTACCCACTTTGAGTTGAAGGGTTGAAAAAGGTCGGCCTCTCCGGGTAAGGAACGGGTTACCAACCACCGTTTCCACCAGGGGAGGACGACCATGCCATGGTATCACCAGGTTGCCACATTTCTGAACGATGCACTGCCGCAGTTTCGAGCCACTCGTCGCGCCAATCTGGTGCTGCTCACTGCGGCCATTCTCCAGCGGCGCACCCTGGTGATCTCGGTGTTGGTACGGTCGTGGCACGTTCAGCTGCCCTATTCTCACCATCAGCGTAAGAAGCGGCTGTTTCGCTTTCTGTCCAACACCGCTTTTGATAGCGTAACGGTGCAGACGGCATTGTTGGGGACCATTTGTCAGACGGCCCGATTGCGGGGACTGGTTCCCATCATGATTGACTGGTCGGATCTGGGCCAGGGACGCAACGGTTTGTTTGCGGCCGTCTGCTTTCGGGGTCGTGGGCTGCCCTTGCTCAGCTGGGTGTCCACGCCGGCAGAGTTGGACCCGTCCCAGAACCGAGTGGAGGAGTTCTTCATCGGTCGGCTGTTGCGCCACTTGCCCGCCAACATCCGGCCCCTGCTGCTGGCGGACCGAGGCTTCGGGCGGGCCAGCCTGCTCCGCTTCGTGCAGCAGATGCCTAACCACACCGGCTATCCCGTGGACTACGTAGTGCGTCTCAAGGGCGACGTGGTGGTGCAGCGCGCCGATTATCGCGGTCGGTTGCGGGACTATCCCTTGCGCAAGGGCCGGATCAACTTCTGGCCGCAAACCCTTTACCGATCCGACGGCGCCGTGGTCATCAATTTGGTCTTGTACTGGGCCCGTGGCCATCGGGAACCCTGGTATCTGGCCACGTCCCTGACTGATCCCCGACTGGCAGTGAAGATGTATCGGAAGCGGATGCAACCGGAGCAGTACTTCAAGGATGGCAAGCAGCGCTTCGGGCTGGACCGCAGCACGGTAACCACCACCGCCCGGCTGCAACGGCTGCTGGTAGCGCTGCTCCTGGCCTGCTGCTTGCTGATACTGGCAGGAATGCGCGCCTCGCCAACCTTCCGACGACAGGTCTGCTCCCGGGGCAAATTGGGCATCTTACACTTGGGCTACGAATACTACCTGGCCACTCCCGACCCACCCGACGACTTCTTCACCATTGCACGCCGACAAACCGGGTACGCGTGAGGACAACGCGGCGGTTGGAACAACCCTTCATTTGTGATAGAATTCTCAAAGCAGGCGCCGATAATCGGCTCCAAACGGAGGAAAACATGGAAGGCAAAGTCCAGATCGAGATCACCTACTGCGTGCCTTGACAGCACCACGCTACCGCCACGTGGATGGCGAACGAGTTTTTCCGAGCCTACGGCGGCGACGCCGCGATCACCATCTCCCCGCGCGGCCAGAGCATCATGGAAGTGTTCGTGGACGGCGAGAAGATCTTTGACAGGAAGGCTGAGGGGAACATCTACCCCGACCTGGGCCGCGTCCGCAAGATGAAGGAAGTCATCTCCGCGAAGATCGCGCAGGTCGACTTGGCTGTGGCTGCCGACAACTAGTCGAGCCCAATCGCTGAATAACGAGCCGCCGCCCCGGCGAGGGCGGCGGTTTTCGTTTGTCCCGGTATGTCGTTAGCATGGACCTACGGCACGCGCACGGACGGTATTTTGGTCGTGAGCAACCCCTCTATGGCTGCCCGCACCGCGGTTGAAACCTGGTCGATTGAACGGTGGCCGTCAACGACGTGCCAGTGGTCAGGGTCGGACTCGGCTTGTTTCAAGAATCCCCGCCGAACGTTGTCATGAAACACCATGATTTCTTCTTCAAACCGGTCAGGTGCGCCGGCCATAGGCAGGGCGAGTTGCAGTTGCCGACTGTTCACCCGCTCCAATCCAATCAAAGGATCAATGTTCAGCAAAATGGTGAGGTCGGGATACAATCGGCCGGTGGCAAAATCGTTCAGCCACTGAATGCGCTCCAATTTGATACCGCGACCGTGTCCCTGGTAGGCGACCGTAGATCCGGCGAAGCGATCAGCGATGACGACGGCGCCGTCGTCCAGTAGAGGTCGAATCCGCTCCTCCACCAACTGGGCTCGAGAAGCCTCAAACAGGAGGAGTTCGGCCGACGGGACTATGGGCTCGTTGTTGACCAGGTAGGCACGCAGGTAGTCCCCCAATTGGGTTGAGCCCGGCTCACGCAACAGCACGGCGTTGTAGCCCTGAGCGCACAAGTGTGATTCCAGGCAGCGTGCCTGCGTGGACTTGCCGGCGCCCTCGCCACCCTCAAAGGCTATGAACACCCCCGACATCGCCGTGACCCCCGCTTGCGTATCAACGTAACGGCGTCAGGGTATCAGAAGCAGGGACGACGTTATGCGTGTCGCCACCCCGCATTTCAGGCAACACGTCGCTACGGCCGGTAGATCAACACGCCGCGCTGCGGGTCGCGGCCGCGACTGGTGGAAGCCAGGTTGAACTCTTCGGCCAGCATGTGCTGCAACCGTCGGATGTAAGGCCGTTGAGGCTCTAGTTGGACGCTGAATTCGCCGTCCATCACCCGTCGGGCGGCGTCCTCGACCTCAGCGCGGGCGGCCGCCATGGCGTCGGCGTTGGCTTCTTCCCGTTCCTCGGACTTGCTGCGCGGCGGAGCCAGGTTGATGCCTTGGTCGCGGGCCAGGGAGGTCAAGAATTCCGACACTTGAGGCACGGTGTTCTTGCGCAGGACGTACACCGGCACGTTGTTGCTCTCGGCGATGCGCACCAGCTGGCTGCCCCGCCGGTAGTGGTTCTTGGTGGTCAGCAACAGGCTGGCGCGCCGGAGTTCGCTGACTATCTCGGCGGTGGCCTCGCGCTCGGCCAGGGCCGTCTCGACCTTGTCCCGGCTGACGCCGAAGAGGAAGATCCGGGCATCCAGGCGACGGCCGGACGAGCCGTTGGCGTCCGGTTCATCATGGAAGGTCTCGGGCGGATACCGGTCGTACTCGGTGTCGGCTCCGTTGGACCGCTTGCGTCCCCGCCGTCCTCGCACGTCGTTGCCGGACCACGGGGTCTGCCCGACCTCGCTGGGTCGGGGGGCGGCAGTGCGTGACACGTTGCCGTCGGAGTCCATGCGGCGCACCTCAGGTTCGACGGGATACCCGCGCAGCCACTGGTCAACCACCTGGGCCACGTCCTCGTGGACCAGAACCTCGTCCCAGTCACGTATTTCCACCACCACGTCAAACGTGGGAGGAGCCTTCCGTTCCAGGACGGTTTTCTGGGTTCCCCGGAACCGGGCTTCCTGGTCGCCCAGGGTAACGGTCTGCACGCCGCCCACCAGGTCGGACAGCGTGGGGTTCATTATCAGGTTGTCCAGCGTGTTGCCGTGAGCGGTGGCAACCAATTGCACCCCGCGCTCGGCGATGGTGCGGGCGGCGGCAGCTTCCTGGGTAGTGCCCATCTCGTCGATGATGATCACCTGGGGCATGTGGTTTTCCACCGCCTCAATCATCACGCCGTGCTGTTCGGTGGGAGTCGGCACCTGCATGCGCCGGGAATGGCCGATGGCCGGGTGGGGAATATCGCCATCGCCGGCGATTTCATTGGAGGTGTCGACAATGATCACGCGCTTGCGGGCCTCGTCGGCCAGGACGCGGGCCACCTCGCGCAGCATGGTGGTCTTGCCCACGCCGGGGCGACCCAGCAGGAGGATGTTCTGACCACTGTAGGCCAGGTCCTCGATTATCTTGATGGTGCCGAACACGGCGCGCCCGACGCGGCAGGTGATGCCCACCACGTTTCCGCCGCGGTTGCGGATCGCCGAGATGCGGTGCAGCGTCCGCTCCATGCCGGCGCGGTTGTCGTCGCCGAAACTGCCGATGCCGGCGACCACGTATTGCAGGTCTTCCCGGCTGACCGGCTCGTCTCCCAGCATCACGTCGCCATGGGAGAAGCGGGCCTCGGGGAGACGGCCCAAATCGAGGATAACTTCTAACAGGTCATCAAGCTCTTCCTGTTCCCGGAGTTTGCGGGTGATGCGCTCCGGGAGCACTGCCAACAGTTGTTGCAATTCGTCCTGGGCCAGCTGTTCGACCGTTACCAACTATGCCTCCCGGTGGCGCTGCGTATCGCCGATCTATTCTGGCGGGCTCTTTGGAAATGACAGGTTATTGGCTGAGCCGGTGGCTAGCGGACACGGGGCGTATCGATCAGGGGAGCGTCGGGATCAAATGCCGGTCCGCCGGCCAGGGAAACGAAATAGCGGTGAATGCGCGCGTCGTCGGTGAGCTCGGGGTGGAACGACGTGGCCATCATGTTGCCCTGCTGCACCGCGACCGGCCGGCCGTCGGGGAGCGCCGCCAGGACGTTAACTGGGTCTCCTACCCGGATTATGACCGGCGCGCGAATGAATATGGCGTGATACTCCCGCTCGCCCAGCGCTTTGATGTGCAGGTCCTGTTCGAAAGAATCGACCTGGCGACCGAAGGCATTGCGCTGGACGCCCACGTCCATGAGCCCCATGGGCACCGGGTCTTCCTCGGTGATTTCATTCGCCAGCATGATCATGCCGGCGCACGTGCCCCACACGGCTTTACCCCGTTTTGCCATGTCCACGACCGGTTCGCGGAGATCGTACAGCGACATCAGCCGGCTGAGAGTGGTGCTCTCACCTCCCGGGATGATGAGCCCGTCCAAGCCTTCGAGGTGCTTGGGCAAGCGCACCTCGCTGGCCGTAACGCCCACACTGCGGAGCACGTGGCAGTGCTCCGCGAAATCACCCTGGACTGCTAAAACGCCGATGTTCAACTAACCGAACTGCCTCTCTGACTTGAGCTCGATAAGTTGGTACCGATGGGGACCCGATCAGACGCTGCGGGTTGCGAGCAGTTCCTGGTCGGACAGCTCGCGGACGCTGCGGCCAACCATGGGCTCGCCCAGGTCCTTGGACACGTCGGCCAGAATGTGCGGGTCATTGTAGTGGGTGACCGCCTGGACGATGGCGTGACCGCGGCGCACCGGGTCGCCGGACTTGAAGATGCCCGAGCCCACGAATACGCCGTCAGCGCCCAGTTGCATCATCAGCGCGGCGTCGGCCGGGGTGGCCACGCCACCGGCGGCGAAATTCACTACGGGCAGGCGGCCTTCCTCGCGAGTCTGCATAAGCAGGTCGAGGCTCACGCGCATGTCCCGCGCCTCTACCACCAACTCGTCGTCGGGCATGTTGCGCAGCTTGCGGATGGCGTCCTGGACGGCCCGCATGTGGCGCACGGCTTCCACCACGTCGCCGGTGCCAGCCTCGCCTTTGGTGCGGATCATGGCCGCGCCTTCGGAGATGCGACGCAGGGCCTCACCCAGGTCGCGGCAGCCGCAAACGAAGGGCACGGTGTAGTCGTGCTTCCAGACGTGGTGCTGCTCGTCGGCCGGGGTCAGCACCTCCGACTCGTCCACGTAGTCCACGCCCATGGCCTCGAGGATCTGCGCTTCTACGAAGTGTCCGATGCGGCACTTGGCCATGACGGGAATGGAGACGGAGTTGATGATCTGGGCGATCATGGACGGATCGCTCATGCGCGCCACGCCCCCGTCGGCCCGGATATCCGCAGGCACCCGCTCCAGTGCCATCACCGCCACCGCGCCGGCTTCCTGGGCGATGCGGGCCTGGTCCGGGGTGACCACGTCCATGATGACGCCACCCTTGAGCATCTGGGCGTGGCCGGATTTGACGGTAAAGGTACCGGTCAGGACGTCAGCAACCATGTGCGCGCCTCCTCAATCACAAAACGAAAGGTTGAAACCATTATAGCCGTCGCCGCCGGGCCAATCAAATAGCGCGGACATGGCAACTGTTCAGACTTGAGGGGAGCCTCCCCAGTGCAAAGCCGTCCTACCGGCGCAAGAACGGCCGGCTCCACGTCGGAGAGCGGGGCCGGTACCTGGAAATCCTTGCCACGCTTGCAGTTGCCTGCGACCTTGACGCCGGATTGAGTCGGATCGTGTTGCGGTAAGCACAGATTATCTGGGAAACGGGCGGGTGACTTTGGCCGGCAGCTTTGCCTGGCTTCTAACTCAGGGAGGTTGATCAGCCCCTATGGCCCCGGCCTATATCGGAATCCCAAAGCCGCAGGAACATGAGAGCCTTGCGCCCACCGACATAGTACGCTGTTGCTCCAATGATTCCGAATAGGAGGAATACTACGATTTGCAAGATCAGAAGGGGTCCTCTAGGCAATGCGAGCACCGCATCGTGGAGGCTTGTCGGCGCGAAATGTACAAATATCACGATGGGCAGAACGCCACATGCTCCTCCGACAACCGAGCAGGATATCATGAAGATATACGTAATAGGTTTTCGCACGACGTCTCGCCTCCCGAGGAAATGCTTGCGCCGGGTTCGCCCGAACCTAATTCGCCTTGGCCACTACGGCCAATGCGGCCCGCGCCGCCTCGGTTTCGGCGGCGTTTTTGCTGCGACCCACGCCGGCGCCCAATACGTCGCCGTCCACTGCCACTTCAACGGTGAATTGAGGTTGATGCGCCGGTCCGGAGGACGCCACTACCCGGTAGGTTGGCGTGGGTTGGCCCTGCCCTTGCAGCAATTCCTGGAGTTCCGCCTTGGGGTTGTCCGGTCGCCAGCCGGGCTTGCAGGCCGCGGTTAGAGGTTCCGACAGGGCGTGCAGCACCAATTCGCGCGCCGCGGCGTTGCCCTGGTCCAGGTAGACGGCGGCGATGACCGATTCCATGACGTCGCCCATCACGGCTTCGCCGGCCCGCCCGCCCGACGCTTCGAACCCGCGCCCAAGAAGAACGTACTCGGCGAGGCCGAGATCCCGGGCCGCGTCGGCCAGCGCGCGTTGACTGAGCAGGGAAGTCCAGCGCCGGGTCAGGCCGCCCTCATCGCATTCCGGCAGGCGGCGGTACAGCTCCTCGCTCACGATGAGGCGCGCCACCACGTCCCCCAGGAACTCGAGACGCTCGTAGGAATCCGTATCTGAACCGCCGGTCTCGTTGACGTAGGAGCGATGGGTCAACGCCTGAATGAGCAAGCCCCGGTCCCGAAAGCTCAGGCCCAGGGCTTGTTCCAGTTCGGCGACCGGGCGATTTGCGCCGGGCGAACTCATCCGGTGTCGAGCGCCGTTATCCGCGCACACCCTCATAGGGCCACGGCGGGGACGGTCGCTTGACCTCGCCCACGTGCTTGTGGTCGGCCATCATCTCGACCAGATTGTCGTAGATGGGTCCCGACTCGTCGTCGGACGGAATGAACATCTTGACGAAGGCGGAGTTGCCGTTCGGGAAGACATAGAGGGGCACGCCGAAGGCGCCGTGCACTTCCACGGCCTCGGTGTGGCTCTCGCCGATCTCGCGGAGCACGTCCGGATCGGCCAGGTCCTCGGCAAACTGGCCCATGTCAACGCCCGACGCCTCGGCCACGGCGTTGATGGCGTCCGCGTCGGTCAGGTCGATGCGATCTTCGTGGCGAGCCTTCAGCAGGTTGATGAAGAAGCGGTCGAAGATCTCCTCGCCCTGGCGCTGCGCGGCGATGCCGGCCCGCAGCTCGAGCAGCGTGTTGTCCGAGTCGTCCTGCTCCCAGTACTTGAACCCGTCGTCGTTGTTGTTGTCGTGATTTACCTGGACCAGCGAGAATGGCTTCAGATCCACGGCGATTTCGTGGTCGGTATTCTCGCGTACTTTCGCCCACCACATGGCAGCGTTGTACACGAAGGGTCAACGAAAGTCGTAATAAACGGTGAAATCAGTTTCGGCCATGATTTGGACCTCCCTGTCTGTGTTTGACCGTTGGTCCCGGGTGGGTTTTCCGGGTTCACTTGGTTCGTGGGCGGATTGTAGCACAGACGACTTCGGACTGGGCAAGTGTCAACCTGTCAACGCTGGAAGTGAGTTCGCACGAACTCACCGAGGGACGTCAGAATCAGGATTTCCAGGATTTCGAGATTTACTGGATTGGAGCCATCCGATGAAAAAGAACACCCAATCCTGCAATCCCGCAAATCCTGATTCTGACGACTTCCCGGCGCAAACCGGGTACGCATGAGATCGTTGCATTCATAACTTCGATGCAAACGCAACGGCACTATGCGCGAATCGTAATTGACCCGAAATAGGCAGATTGCTACAATTGCCCAAACGCGGCGACAATAGCCGCTGGTCATCTATGCCCGGCGGTGAGTTTGACCATGAAAAGTCAACGGGAGGGACTTTATGGTTACCACCTTTAACGAAAACCTGTTTTCCCCTGAAGTCATCCAGGACCCGTATACGTACTTCGGCCGGATGCGCGAGGAGGATCCGGTTCACTGGAATGACCCCTACAAGCTGTGGGTCATCACCAAGTACAAGGACTTGGTTTGGGTCACCCGGCGCCCCGAAGCGTTCTCTTCCGAGGTATTCCACCGCGACCCGTTGCCTCCGTACCCTTCGATCGACGAGTCGGACATGGGCCTCTACGAGGACGTGCGGAACTTCTTCAGCCAGTGGTTCATTCAGACCGACCGGCGCGCGGTCAGCACTCACGAGCACATTCGCGAGCACGGCGGCCCGGACCACACCGACATGCGGAAGGTCATCCACGGCTACTTCACCCCCAAGGCCATGGAACTCTGGCGCCCGCTGGTGCAATCGGCCATCAAGCAGTTGCTGGACGAGGCCGAAGAGCGCGGCCACATGGACGTGATGCGCGACTACGCTACGCCGCTGCCGCTGCTGGTGATCGCCGCCATGATGGGCATCGAGACCTACGACCGGCAGTTCATCCGCTCGCTGGCCGAGAAACTGCTGTTCATCGGCCGGGGCAACGCCGACCGGATGCAGCCGCTGTCCGAAGGCATCACCGAGCTTCAGGACTACCTGCGGCCCATGGTCAAAGCCCGCCTGGACAATCCCAACGGCGACCTGCTGGACAAGATGACCGACGCCGCCCGCACTACCAACGCGGCCGGACAGCGCATCATGGACGAAGAGCAGGTGGTCGCCAACGCCATCCTGTTGCTCCTGGCCGGTCACGAGACCACCATCAACCTGATCTGCAACGGCACCCGGGCGTTCATGGAGCACCCCGACCAGTGGGAACTGTTCAAGAGCGACCCCGCCGGCAAGATGATCCGCGCTACCGAGGAGTGCCTGCGATACGACCCGCCGGTCAAGTCCATCACCCGCATCGCCGGTGAGGACGTCGAACTGGGCGGCAAGCTCATCCAGAAGGACGAGCGGATGCGCTGGTTCGTCACCTCCGCCAACCGTGACCCCGAAGTGTTCGACCGCCCCGACGACTTCGACGTCGAGCGGTATCCGAATCCTCACGTGGCCTTTGGCAGCGGCATTCACCACTGCCTGGGCGCGACCCTGGCGCGGCTGGAAGGGCAGGAAGCCTTCAAGGCCCTGGCCGAGCGGTTCCCGAACCTCAACATGAACTGCAACTCCGACGACCTCACCTATACCTCCAGCATCACTTTCCGCACGCTGGAGACGCTGCCGGTGAGCCTGTCGTAATCGGTTCGCAAATCCCCGCAGGGTTACGAGGCCCGGCGAACATTCGCCGGGCCTCGGCTTTTGTCGCTTGCAAGCACGGCGTTCGGAGCCTATAATCGGCGCATCAGAGCAGTTTGATCTGCGTAATTCGTCGGCAAATCACGTGTCGCACACCGGAGGTCGCAGGAAATGGTCAGCACTATCAACGACAACCCATTCTCTCTGGAAGCGATGTACCAACCCTACGAGTTTTTCGCGCGGCTGCGCGATTGGGAGCCGGTACACTACAACGAGGAGTACGAGGTCTGGATGGTCACGGACTGGGAGCACCTGGTATGGGTGACCCGGCACCCGGAGGTCTTCTCGTCCAGCGTGTTCGCCCGGGACCCCCGGCCGCCGAACCCGCCCATCGACGAAGACGACATGGAGATCTACAACTACATCAAGAAGTGGCAGGTCTCCCGGTTTATCCAGCACGACCAGAAGCGGTACAACCCCGGGGTCAGCGGGCCCGACCACGTGGACATGCGCCGGGTGATGCACGGTTACTTCACCCCCAAGTCCATGGAAATGTGGCGCCCCCTGGTTCAGTCGGCCATCGATGAACTGCTGGACGCCGTGCAGGAAAAGGGCCGCATGGACGTGATGGCCGATCTGGCCACGCCGCTGCCCCTGCTGGTCATCGCGCGGATGCTGGGCATCCCGGACAGCGACCGCCCCATTATGCGCCGGCTGGCCAAGGACCTGCGCCACCTGAACCGGACGGGCCCAAACCGCATGGGTCCCCTATCCGAATCGGTGCAGAACCTGCAGGACTACCTGGGCCCGCTGTGCGACGAACGCATCGCCAACCCCAAGGACGACCTGATCTCGGTCGTTGCCGAAGGGGCGCGGCGCGGCATCTTCGACCGCGACATGGTGGTGAACAACGTGATGCTGCTGCTCTCCGCGGGTCACGAGACCACCATCAACCTGATCTGCAACGGCACCCTGGCCTTCACCCAGCACCCGGACCAGTGGGCGATCCTGAAGTCGGACCCTGAAGGCAAGACCGTGCGCGCCACCGAAGAGTGCCTGCGGTACGACTCGCCGGTGAAGTCCATCCAGCGCATCGCCATGGAGGACATGGAGCTCAACGGCCAGCAGATCAAGGAGAATGACCGGGTGCGGTGGTTCATCTCCGGGGCCAACCGGGATCCCAAGGTGTTCGACCGGGCGGACGACTTCGACGTCGAGCGCTACCCCAACATGCACGTGGCCTTCGGCAGCGGCATCCACCACTGCCTCGGCGCGACCCTGGCGCGGCTGGAAGGGCAGGAGATATTCCGCAACCTGGCCAACCGCTTCGAGAGCCTGGAACTGGAAGTCCCGGCCGAGACGCTGGAATACGACCAGCTCATCGGCCTGCGGGCGCTGGAATCGCTGCCGGTGACGGTCACCAACGCATAGCCGCAACGACGACATCAGGCGCTTTCGTGCGCCGGGGAGGGTTATACGCCTCCCCGGCGCACACCCATTTAATGGCGCTGTACGGTCAGCTGTAAGCCGGACCAAGCGCGAACGACTGCACTTCGTGCGAATATCGGTTATAATCGGCCAATCTCAAGGCGCTGCGGGCTGTTGGGCCGGCAGCCATGTCAACGTACCACCGGAGGTACAACCAATGGTAACCACCTTCAACGACAATCCGTTTTCGCCGGAAGCGATCTACAAGCCCTATGACTTTTACAATCGGCTGCGCGAGCACCAGCCGGTGTATTACAACGAGCAACTCGAGGTGTGGATGATCACCTCGTGGGAACACTTGGTGTGGGTCACTCGGCATCCGGAGGCATTCTCGTCCAGCGTGTACGCGCGGGACACGCGCGCCCCGAACCCACCGATCGATGAAGACGACATGGAACTCTACAACTTCATCAAGAAGTGGCAGGTTTCACGGTTCATCCAGCACGACCAGCGCCGGTACAATCCCGACGTCAGCGGCTCGGACCACATCGATATGCGACGGGTGATGCACGGCTACTTCACCCCCAAGTCCATCGAAATGTGGCGCCCCCTGGTGCAGTCGGCCATCGACGAGTTGCTGGACGCCGTCGAAGCGAAGGGTCGGATGGACGTAATGGCCGACCTGGCCACCCCGCTGCCTTTGCTGGTCATCGCCCGGATGCTGGGCATCCCGGACAGTGAGCGGGAGCGGCTGCGCGAACTGGCCAAGGACCTGCGATTCCTCAACCGTGAGGGTCCCGACCGCATGAAGCCGCTGACTCAGGCGGTGCAGAACCTGCAGGACTTCATTGCGCCAATGGTCGAGGACCGGATGACCAACCCCGAGAACTTCGATGCAACCGACCTGATGTCCGTGGTCTGCGAAGGTGAACGGCAGGGGGTGTTCAACCGGGATATGACCGTCAACAACATCATGCTGCTGCTGTCAGCCGGACACGAGACCACCATCAACCTGATCTGCAACGGCACGCTGGCATTCACCCAGCACCCGGAACAGTGGGCAATCCTGAAGTCCGATCCGGAAGGCAAGACCGTCCGCGCGACTGAAGAGGCGCTCCGGTATGACTCGCCTGTCCGGTCCATCCAGCGCATCGCGATGGATGATATCGAGCTGAACGATCAGCTGATCAAGAAGAATGACCGGGTCCGCTGGTTCATCCCCGGCGCCAACCGTGACCCCAAGGTTTTCGACCGCGCCGATGACTTTGACATCGAACGGTACCCGAACCAGCACGTCGCTTTTGGCAGCGGCGTCCATCACTGCTTGGGCGCAACCCTGGCCCGGCTGGAGGGTCAGGAGATCTTCCGGAACCTGGCCAACCGCTTCGAGAAGGTCGAGCTGGAGATCCCGGTGGAAGAGGTCGAGTACGACCACGTCCTCACCTTCCGCGCGGTGGAGAGCCTCCCGGTGAAGGTGACCAGCGCATAGTCATACCGGCGCACGCAAACCCACATCGAACATCGAGCCGGCGGTCGCAAGAGTGGCCGCCGGCCATGTTTTTGAGCAGACCCTCGGTTTGAATTGTAGAACCGCTTGTGATAATTTTGACCGCACCGACGACCACCTACTCAGGGGTTCACTATGCCCGCAAACATCCACGACGACCTGTTCGCCGCCGAGGCGATCCGCGATCCGTACGGCTATTTTGGAGCCCTGCGGGCCGAGGCGCCGGTTCACTGGAACGAGCAGTACCAGATGTGGGTGGTGACCAGCTACGAGCGGCTGGTGTGGACGGCCCGGCATCCCGAATACTTCTCCTCCGAAGTGGCGCTGCGCGACAACAAACCGCCTTCTCCCACGATCCCCGAAGAGGACATGGAACTCTTTGGCGCCGTGCGGAATTGGATGGCGGCCCGGTTCACCCAGAACGACGGCGCGAAGCACAAGGAAAAGCGCAAGGTGGTTCACGGCTTCTTCACGCCCAAGGCGATGGAAACTTGGCGTCCGTTGGTCCGCCAGACGGTGAACGACCTGCTGGACGACCTTCAGGGCGCCGGCCGCATGGACGTCATGCATGACTTCGCCACGCCGCTCACCTACAGCATCATCGCCGGCCTGATGGATATACCGCCCAGCGACCGCGCCTTCGTCAAGGAGCTGTGCAGTAGCATGTGCGGTTTCGACGGGAACCAGCCGGACCGGATCCGGATGTACGCGGAGGGCGTGCAGGCGGTGACCGACTACTTGGCTCCCATCGTGGCCGAGCGGGTCCGGGACCCGGGCGACGACCTGCTGTCGGTGATCTGCAAAGGCGAGATCATGGGAGCGTACACCCGCGATGAGGTGCTGGCCAATGCCCTCCTGCTCCTGGTCGCGGGACACGAAACCACCAACGACCTGATTTCCAACGGAGTGCTGGCATTCGCACAACACTCCGACCAGTTTGACCTCCTGCGAACCGACCCTGACGCCCACATCGTTAACGCCGTCGAGGAAGTGCTGCGATACGACTCTCCGCTGAAATCAATCCAGCGTGTCGCGACCCAGGACGTGGACATGGGCGACGGGCAGCAGGTTGGCAAGGACGACCGCGTGCGTTGGGTGATCTCGTCGGCCAACCGCGATCCGGAGGTCTTTGAGGAGCCGGACGCCCTGGATATCACGCGCAATCCGAACCCCCACGTGGCCTTCGGCAGCGGCGTTCACCACTGCCTGGGTGCCACCCTGGCGCGGCTGGAAGGGCAGGAAGCCTTCGCCGAACTGGCACGCCGCTTCGAGGGGTTCGAACTGGAAACCGATCCCAACGACTTGGAATACCTGCCCAGCGTGGGGCAGCGCACCCTGCTGAACCTGCCGGTTGCAACACGCTAGCCGCCGGTCGCCGCAACCATGCTGGCGAACACCCTCGTTCGCCTGACCATCACGAGGAGGTTACCCCGATGGCCCGACAGCTGAAAATCACCGTGGACTACAACGTGTGCGTGGGCAACGCCATGTGCGAGACCTTCGCGGAAAACACTTTTGGCCTGAACGATGACCGGCAGTCTTACGTTAAGGACCCGGCCGGCGATCCCGAGGAAACCATCATCGAGGCGGCGGAAAACTGCCCGGTCACGGCGATCACCGTGGAGGACGCGGAGACCGGGGAGATTTTGTTCCCGTAGAAAGTCGGCATCCAACTGGATACCATGGGGGCGAATGATCATTCGCCCCTACATTTTTGCAATCACTTCCTCACCGAACCTGCGAATAATATCCGCCGGGTCGTGGCTGATGGCCGTGATCTGCAAAACGTCGGCGCCGGACTCGGCGACCTCGACAACCTTGGCGCGGCATTCCTCGGGAGTGCCAACTACAGCGAACCGGTCGGCCAGGTAGTCAGTCACCCCGAGCTCATCCGACAACGCAGCGTTGCGCGTTGCGCCTACCTGCTCGTGTTCCGCCGGCACGTACTCCCCCTGGATGATCTGCATCGCTTCGTGAAGCTCGGGCGGGACGTGCTTCCCTTCCAGGGTGAAGCGGAAGGCGTGGTGCGCACTGGCGGACAGCGCCATTCGGATCTCGTCGATGGCGTCGCCGCTGTCGTCCGAGATGTTGCACTTTGCGAAGGCCCAGACCTCCGTGGACCCCGCCGGTTTGCCCGCGTCGGCCTCCCCTTCGCGGATGCGCGACACGGTGTCGGCCAGGATTTCGGGCGTGAGCCCAGTGTGGACCATGACCCGGTCGGCGATTTCTCCGGCCATGCGCAGGGTCCGCGGACCCTCGGCGGACATCATTATGGGGACGGGATCACTACTCCAGCGTACATGCCCCTCGCGACCCAGGTACTCCGCAGTTTCCCCGGCCAGGAAATCCCGGACCGCGGCGACGTAATCGCGCAACGCCCTCATACGTGCCGGCCGGAGCCCCAGGTTCAGGATCGCGCTGTCGCCGGTGCCTATGCCAAGAAACGCCCGTCCCTCCGACAATTCCTGTAGCGAGGCGATGGCCGAGGCGGTCACCGCCGGATGCCGCGTCAGCGGGTTGGTTACCGACGGGCCGAGATGCACGCGTGAGGTCTCAGTAGCCGCAACGGCCAGCGAGACGAAAAGCTCGCGGAAGAGCGATTGCGAGTCCGCGACGCCGATGTAGTCAAACCCAACCGCCTCCGCGAGACGAACGTGGCGGCGAAAGGATTTGTAGGAACTGGGCAGGAGGGTCACGCCGTATTTCATGGTACGTTCCAACGTGGATCGAGCTGTCTGTGATTCCGGGACGCTATACTATACACGTCGCATGCTTTCTGACGGCGCGATGGAGGCCAGGCCATGACTACCGCACGGAAACTGCTCACCGCCGACGACCTGCTGGCGATGCCCCGGGACGGCTATCGCCACGAACTGGTACGGGGGGAACTGATAACAATGCCGCCGCCCGGAATCATGCACACCAGGATCACTGGACGCTTTTGCCGTCGCATTGGCAATTTCATTGAGGAACACGACCTTCCTTATGTCGATGGCCCCGAGGCCGCCGCCTACACTGAGCAGAACCCCGATACGGTTCGCGCCGCCGATTACGCCATTTACCCCCTACACGATCTGTCTGGTCCTCTGCCAGATCGCGGCTACGTCCTCGGTCTGGTTCCCGTGCTGGCAGTGGAAGTAATTTCTCCGGGCTACCGTTCGGCCGCCGGCGTCGCCGAGCGGGTGCGGATGTGGCTGGGGGCCGGCCTACAGATGGTTGTGATCGCCCATATTGCCACCCGCGAAATTGTCACCCATGGCAGTGACGGCGCAGAGCATACATTCACCACCGGAGACACCTTCACCCTGGAGCCGATACTTCCCGGTTTCGCCTGCCCGGTGGACGATCTTTTCGCCGTCTAGCCCCGCCCGTCCAACCTGAATTCCGGCTTTCGCCGGAATGACGGGATCACGGAATGACGGAAAACGCGGATAGTCAGCTGTAGCGCAGTCGGGGGCCCACGGTGGCCTGGTAGCCCTCAAAGTTGCGGCGGGTTTCGGAAATGCTGTCGCCACCGAACTTTTCCATAAAGGCGTCGGCCAGAACCAGGGCGACCATCGCCTCTCCGATGACTCCGGCCGGTGGAGCCTGACACACGTCACTCCGCTCAAAGTGGGCCTGCACCGGTTCGCCGGTATCCAGGTCGACCGATGGCAGCGGGTTGTGCAGGGTGGCGATGGGCTTGATGACGAAACGGGCCACCAGGGGCGGGCCGCTGGTCATGCCGCCTTCGGTGCCGCCGGCGCGATTGGTCTTCCGCTGCCACGGGTTGTCCGGATCGGTTACAGGCTCGATCACGTCCTGGAACTCGGAGCCCCAGGCGTCCATCAATTCCCAACCGGGTCCGATGCTGACGGCCTTGACCGCGTTGATGCTCATCAGTGCCTGGGCGATCTTGGCGTCGATCTTGCGGTCCCAGTGGACGTGGGAGCCGAGACCGATGGGCACGTTTTCCGCGATCACTTCCACCGTGCCGCCCACAGTGTCGCCAGCCTCCCGGGCTGCGTCCACCTCGGCCATCATCTTCTCCGCGGCGGCGTTGTCGGCGCAGTGTACCGGCGACTCTTCCACGGCCTCCCAGTCGATGGCGTCGTGTTCGGGAGGGTCGGCGTGGATGCGGCCGATGGAGATAACATGGCTGTGAAAATTGATGCCGAACTCCTCCAGCAAGCGCATGGCCACCGCTCCGGCGGCCACCCGTCCGGCGGTCTCCCGCGCGGAGGCACGCTCCAGCGAGTTGCGCACGTCGTGGAAGCCGTACTTCATCGCCCCCGGGAGATCCGCATGACCCGGGCGGATGCGAGTTACGCGACGGTTGCGGCCTTCCTGGGACGGGTTTTCGACGTACTCTACGGCCATGGCGTCCTGCCAGTTGACCCAGTCCCGGTTCTCCAGCAGCATCCCGATGGGGCTGCCCAGAGTGTAGCCGTGGCGCACGCCGGTCTGGATGTGGGCATGGTCGCGCTCAATCTGCTGCCGCCCGCCGCGTCCGTATCCCCGCTGGCGTCGGGCCAGGTGGTGCGCGATGTACTCCTCATCCAGGGGCAAGTAGGCCGGCACGCCTTCGACGATGATCATCAGGCCCTGACCATGGGATTCGCCCGCTGTGAACCAACGTATCATCGAGTTTCGGCCTCCTGGAATGGGGTCATCGTGCTTCAGCTTCACGCTCGTGCATGGCGGACATGGCGGCGTCCATCATCACGGAAACGGGCGCGGGCCGTTCCAGCCACAACTCAAAGGATGCGGCGCCCTGGTATACCAGCATGGAAATACCGCCCAGGGTTAGGGCTCCTGCCGTCTGCGCCTCCCTGAGCAGCGGGGTCAGCATGGGATTATACACAAGGTCGTAGACCAGGGCCGAAGGAGGTATCTGCGACGCCGGCAGGGGTGAAGCATCCTCGTCGGGCCCATGGTGCATACCCAGCGAAGTGCAGTTGACGATCAGGTCGGCTCCCTCTGGCACGTTCCCGGTTTGCAGGGCATCCAGTCGAATCGGCCACGCGGGAACACCGCGATTGGCGGCCAGTTCAGCCAACGCTTCGGCGCGCTCCAGGGTCCGGTTCGCGATGACAAGTTCGGCGACGCCGGCCCGGAGCAGGGCCTGAACCACGCCCCTCGCTGATCCGCCGGCGCCCAGGATCAAGACTCGCTTGCCGGCGGGATCCAGTCCGCCCGACTCGCGGAGCGCACGAAGGAAGCCATAGCCGTCGGTGTTGTAGCCGACGAGTCGGCCGGCGCGATTGACTATCGTATTCACGGCGCCCGCTTCCGCCGCCCACTCGTCAATCTCGTCGAGAAACGGCATCACCGCCTCTTTGTGCGGGACGGTGACGTTGATGCCACGAACCGAGTCTGACCGCAGCGACGCCACAAAATCCCTCACCAGGTCGGGGTGCACATCGTAGGGGAGATACCGATGATCGACGGCGAGACTATCCAGCCCGGCCTGCTGGAACCGGGGAGATATCGAGTGGCCGATGGGATGGCCGATGATGCCCAAGGCTGAGTCAATTACCATGACAATCAATGGGATGTGAATGGGGACGCGCCAGACGACATTCTATCAGAGAGCAGAAAGCCCCGAGGCCAGAAAGACCTCGGGGCGCCGTGTCCACCCATGTAGCGTCAGTTGACCCTTAGGTCCCTCCTGACCACGCAGCCGGGAGACGTCCTCGGAGTGTCCACTCCGGTGTCGTCAGCGCCGATAAAGATGTCGAAGAACTGATCGAACTCGGTGATTGGGAGCCGATAGGTACCTTCCGCGTCTGACCTGGTATCCGCCACGACGCGATTGCTTCCGTCCTTGCTCATGGCCACAACCAGGGCATTTGCGACCGGGCCTCCACTGTCCCTGACCACGCCGGCGATCATGCACGGTATCCGGCTGGCGGGGTTGCTTACGGGTGTGGCAGTGGGAACCGGGGTGGGCACCGGGGTGCTGGTCGGTTCCGGTGTGTTGGTGGGCACGGGGGTCGGCGTCGGCGTTGGCTCGGGTGTGTTGGTGGGCATGGCGGCGCGGGTCGCTGCGATGCTGGCGTCGATGGTGGCCTGCAAATCAGGCGTTGGCTCCGGCGTAGGGGGCTCCGGGGTATCGGTGGGAGGTATGGGCGTTGCGGTGGGCACCGCAGCCTCAACCGCAGCTGCAATGGTGGCTGCCAGGTCGGGAGTGGAAGTGGGCTCCGGTTCTTCCCCACCACCAAAGAAGCAGCCGGTGGTGGCAGCGAGAACAAGTATGGCGATTAAACCTAAAATCGAAAATCGGGCGACGTTGCGCAACATCTAGAGACTCCTGCTCCGGGGCGATAGGGGTCGACAGGACATATTCTGGCAGCTTGGGGCTCCCGGCGCTCCAAGCGTCGCGTGCAGATTATGGCAATCTTGTGTCAGACCCCCAGCTGCGCGATTATGTCCTCGATGCGCTGGCGCTCCTCGGTCAGCGAGCGCAGGCGTTGGCGTTCATTCTCAACAACCTCAGCGCGAGCCTTGGAAACGAAGTTGGGATTTGCCAGCAGCTGTTCCTTGCGTGTTTCGTCCTGGCGCTTGGATTCCAGCTCCCGGTGCAAGCGGTCGGATTCCGCCCGCAGGTCCACCCCTTCGAGGGGCAAACGGACCACCAGCGGATTTACCACCAGGCTGACGCCCGTGGTCGTGTCCGCATCGCCTGCGTCCAACAACCGCAACGGTTCCACTCGAGCCAGAGCGCAGATCACCTCCTGCTCTTCCTCTACGACGGCCCACATCCCGTTGGTTTCAATCGCGGCTTCCAATTTTTGTCCTGCCGGGATGCGCAGCTGGGCTCGCATGTTGCGCACCGCCCGCACGGTCTGCATTACGATGTCCACGTCCGCCTCGGCGTCCGGCGCCGAGCGCGGCGCGTCAACCTGGGGATACGGACACACCATGATGGACGCGGGGAGTTCAGCATCCGGCGTGGGAACCCGCCCCGTGAGGTTCTGCCAGATCTCCTCAGTGACGAAGGGCATGAACGGGTGCAAGAGGCGGAGCAGGCGCTCCAGGACGTGAACCAGGGTTGTCGCCGCCGCGGTCGCGTCGACCGAATCGGCAACCCGGAGCCGGACCTTGGCCATCTCGATATACCAGTCGCAGAAATCGTTCCACGCGAAGTCATAGATCTTCTGCTGGGCTTCTCCCAGTTCGAACGCGGTCAGCGCCTGGTTCACGGTGGCGGTGAGATCATCCAGGCGGCTGACTATCCAACGGTCCTCACGATGTGCCGGAGCGGGAAGTTGGTGCCAGTCGCCCAATTCGCCCTTTCCCGAAGCCGTCCTGGCCTCGATGACGCTGATCACGTAGCGCGCGGCGTTCCAGATCTTGTTGGCAAAATTGCGAGCCGATTCCAGTTTTTCGTCGCTGAGGCGGAGGTTGTTTCCGGGCGCGGTTCCGGTGGTCAACGCGAACCTCAGGGCGTCGGTCCCGTATTGTTCCAGCAGGTCCAGCGGGTCCAGGGTGTTGCCCCGGGTCTTGCTCATCTTCTGGCCCTCGGCGTCAAGAACCATGCCGTGCAGGTACACTGACCGGAACGGGACGTCGCCGGTGTTTTCGATGCCCAGCATGATCATGCGGGCGACCCAGAAGAACAGGATGTCGTAGCCCGTTTCCAGCACCGAGTTGGGGTAGAAGTACTCAAGGTCTTCTGATCCCGCATCTGGCCATCCCAGGGTCGAGTGGGGCCATAGGCCGCTGCTGAACCAGGTATCCAGAACGTCGCTTTCCTGTTCGATGTCCCCGCTGCCGCACCTGGGACACGCCGCCGGATCATCGACGTGAGCGGAGTGACCGCCGCATGCACCGCAGTACCAGACCGGGATGCGATGGCCCCACCAGAGTTGCCGACTGATGCACCAGTCCCGGATGTTCTCCAACCAGTTCAGATAGACGCGGGAGAACCGGTCCGGCACGATCTCGATATCCCGATTGACCACGGCGGCGTAGGCGTTGCCGGCGATGGTGCCCGGCTGGTCGTGCTTGCCCACGTTCAGGAACCATTGCAGACTGATGAGCGGTTCCACCACCTCGTTGCAGCGTTGGCAATGGCCCACCGAGTGATGGTAGTCCTCCACGCCTTCCAGCGCCCCGATGGCCTCAAGCTCGGCGACAACGGCGGCGCGAGCGGCGAAGCGCTCCATGCCGGCGTACTTGGCTCCGGCCTCGTCAGTCATGCAGCCGTCGAACCCGATGACGGTGACTATGGGCAGGTTATGTCGTTCTCCAATTTCGAAGTCAATGATGTCGTGGCCGGGGGTGACCTTCAGCGCGCCGGTTCCGAACTCCATCTCAATGGCCGTGTCGCCGACCACTGGTATCTGGCGCCCCACGATGGGCAGCGTGACCATGCCGCCGATCCTGTCGGCGTAACGCTCGTCGTCGGGGTGAACGGCGACGCCGGTGTCGCCCAGCATGGACTCGGGCCGGGTGGTAGCCACCGTCACACCGTCAGCGGGATTGTCCGCCGAGGGATAGCGGATGTGGTAAAGCTTGCCGTCCTGCTCCTCGTGATCGACTTCGAGATCGGACAGAGCGGTGGCGCAGCGGGGGCACCAGTTGATGATGCGTTCGTGGCGGTAGATCAGGCCCTTGTTGAACAGGTTCACAAATGTGGTGCGCACGGCGTGGACCGGGCCGGGATCCAGCGTGAACCGCAAGCGGGACCAGTCGCAGGAAGCTCCCAGGCGGCGGTGCTGCTCGTCAATGGTGTTCCCATAGAGGCGCACCCACTCCCAGACGCGCTCTTCGAACTTCTCCCGGCCCAGGTCGTGCCGAGTCGTGCCTTCCGCGGCCAGGGCGCGCTCCACCACCCATTGCGTGGCGATGCCGGCGTGATCTTTGCCAGGCAGCCAGAGAGTGGGATCGCCGCACATGCGGTGCCAGCGGGCCAGGGAGTCCTGCAGGCTGGCGGTCAGGGCATGGCCCAGGTGCAACTCTCCCGTGACATTGGGCGGGGGCATTACCACACAGAAAGGTTGGCGGTCGGGATCGATGCGCGGTACGAAGTATCCGGCGTCCCACCAATTCTGATAGATGCGCTGTTCGACCGAGGCAGCATCATAGGCGCGGGGCATGGCGGAAGCAGAGGCAGTCATCGTACCGTCCCATAATTCAGCGCCAGCGAGGGCCGCTGGTCCGGCCCCATCCGGCGACACGTCGACCGTTGAAAAACTTTTGAAAAATGGTAGCACCGGCACTTCGGGATTGTCCATACGAAGACCCCGCTCGAGACGATTCCTGAACTCTGACGTTCTGTCCCGAAAACCTGTAGATCAGAGAGCGGCTGTCTTCCTCAACTCGTCCGTTGGCTGCACTTTGCTCTATACTGATTGAGCAGCCTTCGGGCAGGAGGTGAGCTGCGGCGACGATGACAGAGCAAACTCGTACCGCCGTTTGGGGAACACTGTGCGACTTGGAGTGGAACAAACGGTACTATGCGGCCATGGCGGATAAATACAAGCGCACCCACTTGTCAGTTCGATTCGCGATCTTATTCGGGATCGTCGCTGAAGGATTCATCCTGTACTTCGTGCGAGAGTATGAGTGGCTTTTTCTAGCTGGGCTGGCCTTGGGGTTGCTTTTGGCCTTGGGCACCATTTGGGACGCCCTGTCTGACTATGCGCAAAATGCTGCCAATTTGCAGAATGCCGAGTTCACGTGTGATTCATTGCTTCAGGAAGTTGAAGAATTATGGCGGGCGATAGAAACGGGGCGAATGGAATCTGATGATGCGGAGTCATCCTTGCAATCGATAAAACGTAGGTGGACGGCATCAACCGAACGCGCCAGGGTGAGGACAGACCAGCGAATTAACAACAAGGCGTATGATGACGCCAACGGATACGAAATCAGTATGCGGTTCACTAATTCGACCCCGAGGCAAGTTCTAGGCCCTGAACGACCACCGCGGCCGCAACCGCCTCCACCCAAACCAACGCCCCCGCCACGAGAGAGCGAACCGGACCGGCGTCCCGTGAACCAGCCCAAACCTGCCATACAGTAGCTCCGGTGGTCAATATCCACTGAACAGCGGCCTTGACGAGAGAGCCGTTACGGTGGATAGGCGCAGGCGATGTGGGCGCCTGTCCATAGATGGGCCGTTTAGCCGGCCCGCCGCAGCCTGGGGTCGAGGTAGTCCCGAAGCCAGTCGCCGAAGAAGTTGAACGCCATCACGACCACCGTGATCACCAGCCCGGGGAACAGTGCGATCCACCACGCCTGGGTCAGGAATTCGCGTCCTTCCGCAACCAGGATGCCCCACGCCGGATCGCCGGGGGCGAGGCCCAGTCCCAGGAAGCTGAGCGAGGCTTCCAGCAGGATGACCTGGCCGACGCTGACGCTGGTCAGCACCATCAGGGTGTTGATGACGTTGGGGAACAGGTGACGCCAGACGATCATGCCGGGCGATACCCCGTAGATCTGGGCCAGCACCACAAAGTCCCGATCACGTATGGCGAGAACTTCACCGCGAATCATGCGTGCAAATCGGGCCCATTGCGTCGCCGCGATGGCGATCATCACGTTCCACACTCCGGTCCCCAGATAAGTGACGATCAGGAGCGCCACCAAGATTGATGGGAACCCTAATACCGCGTCGGTGATGCGCATCAGCACCGAGTCGGCCCACCGGCCGGAGTACCCGGACACCAGCCCCACTACCGTGCCGGCGAGAATGGCGACAACCATCGACGGCGCGGTCACCTGGAGCATCGTTCGGGCGCCGTAGATCAGGCGGCTGAGCATGTCCTTGCCCAGTCGGTCGGTGCCCAGGATGTGGTCGCTGCTGGCGAAGGGCGGCTGTAGCTTGTTGCGCACGTCGTTGGCGCGCGGGTCGTGAGGAGCAATCAGATTGGCGAATGCCGCGCAGAATACGATGATGAGCAGGATTGCGACGGGCACCCAGGGCAACCGCGCGTCCTTGATTCGCTGCCCCAGGGACACCGGGGCGCGTTCGTCCAGAACCAGCGTCGGATTTTCAGAAGCCAAAACAGCGCTCCTGCTTGCATTGCGTCATTCCGGCATTACTTTGCGTCATTCCGGCGAAAGCCGGAATCCATATTCCTAGTGAAACAGTCATGCCGCCCCCTCTGGATTCCCGCTTTCGCGGGAATGACGTTTTGAAGTTCTCGTCAGTTAGTTCATCCGAACCCGAGGGTCGGCGTAACCGTAGAGAATGTCAACGACCAGCGCGGTCAGGATGTAGGCTGCACCCGAGACCATAATCGCCCCCTCCACCTGCGGGAAATTATTGGAGAGCACCCCTTCCAGCAGCATCAACCCGACGCCGGGCCAGGCAAACACCACCTCGACCACAACCGAGCCGTTGAGCAGGCCGGCCAGGCTGATCCCGCCGAAGGTGATGACCGGGATCAGCGCGTTGCGCGCCGCGTGTTTCCAGATGACCACCCGGTCGCTCATTCCCTTGACTTGGGCGAATTTCACGTAGTCGCTGTCCAGCACCTCCAGCATCGCGGACCGGGCCAGCCGCATGATGGCGGCGATTATCGCCAGGGCCAGCACGAAAGCCGGCAGGATAAGGTGGAGGAGCATATTCGGTATCTGTGACCAGGTGGGGAACCACCCGGTCACGTCTCCTCTGCCGAATGCCGGCAATAACCCCCAATACCCGGCAAACACGATGATCAGCATGATTGCCACCCAGAATTGGGGCGCGGCCATGCCGAAGATCGCAAATGCCTTGCAGATGCGGTCCAGGAAAGTGTCCCGCTTCACTGCCGAGATGATGCCCAAGGGCACGCCGATCCCGATGGCCAAGATGGTCCCGGCGATTGCCAGGTGCACCGTCGCCGGAATCCGCTCCAGCAGGATTTCCTGCACTGGCCGGCGGGCCGTGAAAGAGTCGCCGAAGTCTAGCCGTACCGCCTTGATCAGGAAGTTCCAGTACTGGACGATAAACGGCTTGTCCAGGCCGTAGGCAGCCTTCTGGGCTTCGTACACCGACTCGTCGTGCTCAGCGGATATGGGCAACAGGAACCGAGCCGGGTCACCCGTCAGATGCACGCTGCCGAACACGACAAAACTCAGGGCGATCAGAGTGATCAATCCCTCGCCGATGCGCCGCACTATGTATGTGGTCATAAGATTAGCCTAAGAACGATGCGCTAATTGTTCAGCGGCCGACGCCCTTCGGTATCTTGGACGACGTCGGCCGCTGGTGTCCACTAAATGCCGCCTACTTCAGTTTCAGCGTCCAGATGGCGGTGACGTAAGGCACGAGGCTCCAGGGCTCGTAGGAGGCCACGTCGGCGCCCAGGCCCCACGGAACGTTGGTGTTGAACCCGTCGCCCCAGTGCGTCTGGTCCTGCAGGTAATCGTACATCGCGTTGTAGGATGCGGCCCGCGTGCTGGCGTTCAGGTCCGACAGGCCCTTCTGCACTACTGGCGTGGTGGTGCTGGCCCAGGGCTCGTTCTCCCAGTTGCCCACCGCCCGCCAGGCGATCTGCTCGTTGAGGAAGCCGCCCTGGGTGATGGAGGTGCCGTCATAGCGGCCCTCGTTGGTCCGCACCAGGACGTCGCCGGGATATTCGCGGTTGTTCCACTTCTGGCGCGTGGCGGCTGCGTCACCTACCGACACCTCAACGTCCCAGCCCAGTTCGGTCCAGAAGTCCTTGTACAACTGGGCCAGGTCGGGCAGCAGGGGCAGGTCGCCGGCTTCCCACGTGTACAGGGTGAAGGCAATCTGCTCGCCATTGGCGTCCGTGCCGTCACCGCCGTCCGCGCCGCCGTAGCCGATGGACTTGAGCAGTTCTTTGGACTTTTCCAGGTCGAACGGCCGCGGGCGCAGGTTCTCGCCCCAGCCCAGGGAGTTGGGGGTTACGTGGGCCCAGCTGTCGGCGTTCACCGATTCGGGCGAGTACAGCCCGTTGACGATGGCGTCCTTATCGATGGCGTGTTCTGCGGCCTGCCGGGCTTCCACCGGGAAGCACCACAGGGACTCTTCCCAGCAGTCCACGTACACCACCCAGTTGTAGGAGGATTCCTTTTGCCACGCGATAGATGCGCCGTCGATGCCGTTGATGTCGCCGATCATGTTGATGTTCGCTTCAATCAACTGGGCGTCTCCGCTGCGCAGGGCGGCCAGGCGGCCCGCCGGCTCCGGCACGACCTCGATGGTCAGGGTGTCGAAGGTGACGCTGCGGTCTTCCGAGAACCCGTTTTCAGTGGTCCAGAAGAAATTATCAAACTTCTCGAACGAATACTTCTGCTCCAGCACGAAATCGGTCACTTCCATGGAACCGATCCCGATGGGGTCGGTCTCGTAGCCTTCGAATCCGGTGGCGCCGGCGCGTTCCCGCATGGTGGCTTCGGGAACGATCATGGGGCTGGCGCCCTGAGCGTTCTCGGACCAGTTGAAGGAGAAGTCCAGACGGACGGTGTTGAAGATAACCTGCACCTGGTCATCGGCCGGGCCCTTGGACACGCCGTCGATCAGCTTGGTGAGCGCCACGTCGCGAGGCTCATAGTAGGTCGATTCCAACAACGTTTGCGCTTCCGCTCCCAACCGGGAGTCGAGGTTGAAGAATACGTCGTCACGGGTGATGATGTTCCCGTCGTGGGCCTCGATGAAGCCATCGTTGACGGTGAACGTCCAGACCTTGCCGTCCTCGCTGACCGACCAATCCTTGGCCACAGCGGGCACCAGCTCGCTACCACCGGCGCCGCCGACCATGGCGACTCCGAAGATTCGCTGGAACTTCAGATCTTCGCCTTCCGTCAGCAGCGGGTCGAACTTGCCGTTGCCGATGTTAGTGACCAGCAGGTTGACGTGACCGCCGGTTTCCTCCGCCATGGCGGCGGGTTGGGCGGATTCCGGCATGGCTGTCGGCGCCGCCGACGCGGCGCTCGCCGGGGCGGCCGTGGGCGCTGCCGCCGGCGGCGCGGCAGGAGCCTCGGATGCTCCGCCGCAGGCCACCGCAGCAATCAAGCCCGCTCCCAGGCCCAATGCGGCCAGCAGCCGCAAGTTAATATACCGTTTCAATCCCATCGTTTGATCTTACCTCCTCCTTTTGAAGGGGCGGGCAGCGTATGCCGCTGTCACGCCGCCGCGTTACGGATGCCGAACGATTAAACGGTGATATCGCCTTGCTGTCAAGGATGGGTTACGAATCCATGCCAATCCACGGGCGTATTCCACATTCTATTTGTGCTAGCATTGCTGCCGTAGACTTCGACTGGCAAACCAATCTTCAGGGTGTTCGGGAACGCAATCATGTTCACTCCCACCAAGCTGTTTTACATCATCAGCGCCGCCGGCGTCGGCAGCGCGGCCGGCGGCTACGTTGCTTGGGCCATCGCCTCGCGGTTCGCCCGGATCGCCGACCTGAACAACCGGGCCATCGTGGAGCCCCATGTGCTCATCGTGCTGTGCGTGGCCGGGGGTTTGCTGGCCTTCCCGCTGGGAGCGGCAGCCGGACTTTTCGGCGCGGTGGTGATCAACCGCGTGGTCGACTACCTGCGCCGGTCCCAGGGCAGAGGAGGCGAAACCGACAACGCGTCGTGGGTGACGCAGCGTCCCACGACTGACGACCGCCCCGGCGAGTAGGCCCGGTATAATCTGCAGCGACGGAAATCAGCCTTGGATTCCGGCTTTCGCCGGAATGACGGTACAGTTGTAGGAGTTTTCTCATGCCCCAGTTCGTGCGCGTTTTCACCGGTCCCGACGGGCAGTCCCGTCTCGAGCATTACGAACCGCCCTTCGAGGACTTCCTGGACACCGAGGGGGCCTACGGACGAGGCACCCCCATGCAGGCCACCAGCGGTATGACGATCCGCATCTCGCCGCCTGACTACTTCCTGGACTTCCACTGCGCCCCGCGAAGGCAATACACGGTAACCCTGGCCGGGCAGGCCGAGATCGGGCTGAGCGACGGCACTGCGCATCGCGTCGGACCCGGCGATGTGCTCCTCGCCGAAGATTTGACGGGTGAGGGCCACACGACCCGCGTGGTCGGCGGCGAGGAACGAGTGTACCTCGTGATTCCCCTGGCGGATTAGGGAGCGTCGTCAAATTATCCCGTCATTCCTGCGAAAGCAGGAATCCAGGCGTTTCCACAACCAAATCGTGCTGCGACAGCAGACGATTCTAGATTCCCGCTTTCGCGGGAATGACGGAAATGGAGGAAACGACCCGGGCGGTGTCTTCTACGGATGGTGGGTGCTCTCCGCCGCGGTTGTCCTGGGTTTCTTCGCCTTTGGCGTGGTGATCCCCGGATACCTGGCGTTTTCGGTTCCCGTTCGCGGTGAGCTCGGCCTGACATCCGGGCAGTCTGCCTTCGTGGTGGGAGCCGCGTGGGGCGTGGGAGACGTCACGTCGCTGGCAGCCGGGTGGCTGGCCGACCGCTACGGCGCGCGCCGGTTGATCCTGGCCGGGGGCCTGCTTTCCGGACTGGGCTTCGCCGCGCTGGGTTTCGCTGACTCGTTCTGGACCATCGTGGCGGCTTATTCCGTGGTCGCATCGGTGGGCCGCGGTCTCGGCATCTTCCCGACGCTGATGACCGTGGTCAACCAGTGGTTCGAGCAGCGCAAGGCCTTCGCCCTGGCGGTGATCAATACCGCGGTAATGGGCGGAGCGGCGGCCATCCTCCCGGCGCTCAGCGCCGCCGCAGACCAGTTCGGCTGGCGACCCACGGCGATGGTCGCCGGCGTCCTGGTGTGCGTCCTGGTCATCCCGGCCGCAGCGATCATCCGCAGTCGGCCCGAGGACATGGGCCTGCAACCCTACGGCGCTGGCGTGATCGAAACAGGATCAGCGCGCGGAGGGTCAAGACTAGCCGGTGCCGCCGGCTCTCAGCGGCGAGAGTACTCGGCGACCCAGGCGCTGGTCACGCTGTCCTTCTGGGCGCTGACGGTGGGCGCCGCCCTGCGCACGGTTCCGTCGGACGTGCTGGTCATCAACCAGATCCCCATCCTGATCTGGAAAGGCGTGGCCGAAGAACGGACCTCCACCTACCTGTCGATCACCTATTTCGCCACCATACCGGCCCGGTTCGGCATGGGTCTCGCCGCCGCGTGGGCATCGCCCCGCTGGCTGCTGAGCGGAGCCATGGCGGTGGTCGCCCTTTGCTCCGTCGCCGCCCTGCTTCTGGACGGCGATGCGGTTGCCTGGTGCCTGATCCTTTCGTCAGCTACAGGGCAGGGGGTGAGTTCCCTGGCCTGGATCACCGTGGGCGAATACTTCGGCCGGCGCAGCTTCGGAACTCTGGTGGGAGTCATGACCCTGTTCTACGGCGTCAGTGGTCCCATCGTCCCGGCAGCGGCGGGATGGGTCTTTGACCGCACGGGCAGTTTCGTACCCGTCCTGGTGGCAGTTGGAGCGCTGCAAGTGATTTCCGTGTCCGCGTTCCTGCTGGCAAAGCGGCCCGGCAACCCCGCAACGGCCGAGGGATAGCAATACTGAGCGAGCCCCTATCGCAGAACGCACGACACCCCGGAACCCACACTGAGAGTATGTACTATGGGTGGTGCGTGTTGCTCACCGCCGGCGGCATGACAGTCAGGTATGGCTCGGAATCTATGGTCCCGCCGCATTTAGGGTTGTGCGATTATTCGTGGTATATTTTGCCTGTTCCGCAGCATTGCAACGTTTCCAGTGGGCATTGCCCGAGGGAGGATATTATGCCTGACTTCCTGCACGGTTTGGGTTTGCCAGACGAGTTGGTTGCAGATTTCATGGTTGCCGCGGAAGAACGAGGCCTGTCTCCTGACGAGTACGCAGCGGATCTGTTGTTACGGGCTTTTCGGCTTGGAGTTGGTCGGCCTGGACGAACGTTCACCGTGCCTGCGACTTCCGAAGGACTTTTCCGTGAAGATGGCTTTCGCGTGGTAGGGCGCTGTAACGGCGAAGTGGAGTTTGCTTCTTCGTCCGGGCTGTCGTTCGAGCAGGCTTCCGACGCTTTGCTGGGTGCTATTCTTGCCGATAGCGAATCGCGTGAGCTGTACCTGACCAAGTAGCTGCGGTGCGGGTAGTGACGGATACCAGCGCGTTGCTAACGCAGGCACGAAGCGGCTTGCGAGATAGCCTGTTATGGCGCGGCTTTGCCTCTGGCACACTGGTGCCATTGGTCTGCGAAGACACCTACCGGGAGTTTCGTCGGAAACTAGCCGAGCGTCGGTTAGGATTATCGGTGGGAGTACAGACCGAGATATTGGCTGAGTATTTGTCGTACGCTGAGTACGTGGAAAAGGTGCCTCAAGGGTACGATTACGGTCTGAGTGGAGTAGACCGAGTGATGCTTGACTTGGCGTTGTAGCGTGAAGCCGATGTTCTCATTACTCTGGATGGCGCTTTGCTCAACTTGGACGGCAAAGGGCACTTTGACCTGCGAATCATGCGGGTGGGGGAGTTCATGTCGAAATTCCCCTTGGGATTGCGGTGAAAACGGAGCCCTCCTCCGGTGAAGTGGCAGCGTCCAAGCTCCAAACCACCGGACGGGGGCTTTACATGTTGCAGCGAGCTGGGCCGATATAACTGGCTTCGAGGCAATGCTACCCGCTGGTGCAAAAGCCCGGCAACGACCGTCCTCCTGGCCCGCAACCTGGCACATGAAGACAATCATTCAAGTCCTCTCGGCGCATTACCCGTCAGTCATATGGTCATGGACCTGACAACAGACCAGGGGCGACCGGTCGGTCGCCCCTGTAGCGCTGGTCAAGTTGCTTCTGGCACGTCAGTCCAGGGTAAACCCTTCATAGCCGTTGGCCGCCACCTCGGCGCGCTTGGCGCGCATGACCGGCGCGGTGTCGGGCGCGGTCAGCAGCACGCGGGCCTTGCCCGGAATGTTGGCCCCGACGAACCAGGAGTCGGCCTGGGTGCGGAGGATGTTCTCGCTGTCCTCCCTCATGTGCCGCACCCACGCCTCCTCAGCTTCGGGGGTAGCCATGATCCGGTTATGGCCGTTGTCGCGCACGTGGGCGATGGCGTCGGTGACCCACTCGACCAGCGGCTCGGCGGAACGGGGAAAGTTGCCCACGGAGGCGGCGTTGATGGTGAAAATGTTGGGGAAACCGTAGCTGGACATGCCCATGTAGGTGCGGGGGCCGTTGGCGAACTTTTCCTTGAGGACCTCGCCGCCGATGCCCTGGATGTGAATCAGGTTGAGCGGGCCGGTAACGGCGTCGTAGCCGGTGGCGAAGATGATGACGTCGAGCTCGTACTCGTTGCCGCTCTCAAGCTGGATCCCGCGGGGAGTCAGGCGCGCGATGGGGTCTTCCCGAACATCGACCAGCAGCACGTTGTCGCGGTTGTAGACCTCGTAGTACCCGCTCTCGCAGGGAAGCCGCTTGGACCCGAACATGTGGTTCTTCGGCACCAGCTTCTCCGCAACCTCCGGGTCGTGCACGCGCTCGCGGATCTTGTTGCGAACGAACTCGGCATAGTCTTCGTTCGCCTCACCGGGCATCATGATGTCGTAGAAGTTTGATAGCCACTTCTTGAAGCCGGGCTCGGCCCACAGCCGCTCGTACTGCTCCAGCTTCTCTTCTTCCGAAACCGCCAGCGCGGAGCGGGTGTCGAACTCGTGCATGAAGGAACCGGGGGTTGCCAAGCACTGCTCGAAAATCTCGGGGTAGTGCGACTTGATGTAGTCTTGCGTCTCCCGGTCGATGACGGCGTTGCGCAGCGGCACGCAGTAGTTTGCGGTGCGCTGGAAAACCGTCAGGTGGGCGACTTCGTCCACGATCTCCGGGATCAACTGGACGGCCGTGGCCCCGGTACCAATGACGCCCACGCGCTTGCCGGCCAGGTCCATACCCTCCTTGGGCCAGCGGTTGGTGTGACACCAGGCTCCTTCATAGCTGTCCAGCCCCTCAAACTCAGGGATGTAGCGCGCCGAGAGAATCCCGATGGCCGTGATGACGAACTGCGCGCGGGCCTGGTACCCGTCGTCGGTGGTCACGTTCCAGCGGTTGGTGTCCTCGTCATAAACCAGGGAAGCCACCCGGGAGTTGAAGCGGATATCCCGGCGCAGGTCGAACTTGTCGGCTACGTAGTTCAGGTAGCGCTCGTTCTCGGGCTGGCTGGAGTAGTGCTCTTGCCATTCCCACTCCTGGAGCAGTTCCTCAGAGAATGAGTAGCCGTAGGTGTAGCTTTCGGAGTCGAAACGGGCTCCCGGGTAGCGGTTCCAGTACCAGGTGCCTCCGACTCCGGTGCCTTCCTCCAGGGATCGTACCGAGAACCCCAGCTGGCGCAGCCGATAAAGGGAATACAACCCCGTGACGCCGGCGCCAATGACAACCACTTCAAACTCTTCCACGCCTCCGCCGGAATGCCCGTTGGAAGTCGTCTGCTGCAACGACGTAGCCATAAAAACCCTCCTGTTGCCTGGTGGCACGCGTCGGCCAAAAAGTGAAAACGGTGGGCCGATTATACACCCGGATCGAGGCTCTGACGGCCGGTGTCCGCAACTCCCTGAAACATCGGGCCGATTCCTTTTCCGTCACCGGGAGACTCTCGGCCCGATGCTATACTGCCGCACAGTCCAACAACACGGCGACGCTGCGCAACGCGCGTTGACATGGAGTAGAGCGATGGGAACGAGGAGAAAAGGCGACGGCTTGTTGCTTGTGTACAGCGACGTGGCGCCAGAGCACGACGAGGAGTACAACCGCTGGTATAACGAGGAACATATTCCGGAGCGGCTGTCGATACCGGGCGTGCTCGATGCGGCGCGCTACCAGGCGGTCCAGGGCGGGCCGAAGTACCTGGCGGTCTACGAGCTGGACAGCCACGAAGCCTGGTACTCGGATGAGTGGCAGAAGTGGCTGAACGAGCCGACCGAGTGGTCGCGCCGGATGTCGCCCAGCGTCATCGGCACCGAGTACATTCGCAACCTGTACCAGCGGGTCCATCCCGACGAACTGTCGGAGGAGACGGCCCAGGCCGGTATGTCGCCCCTGCTCCTTGTGGGTCGTATGGGCATCCCGGAACACCTCGAAGAGGCGTGGAACGACGCCTACAACAACGAGCGGCTGCCCATGGCCCTGGACATCCCCGGGTATATCCGCGCCCGCAGGTTCCAGGCAGTGATGGGCAAGCCCAAGTACGCCACCGTGCACGAGATGGAGTCGCTGGCGGTGGCAGAGAGCGAGGCCTGGCAAAACTGGAGCCGCATCGTCACCCCGGTCTGGACCCACGAGGTGCGGCCGCACATGGTTCACGGAGAAGGGTCGCCGGGGATATACCAGCGAATCTTCCCCAAGTAACCTTTTGTCAATCCGCCCTGTAGGCGGTAACATTAAGCTACCGGGGAGGTGGGCTATGACAACGCCCAACGTGCACAGCAGGGGCGCGGAAGCAGAACCCGTGCCGGCTCAAGTCAACGATGCGAGTCACCAGACCGACCAGCCTAGTGACGCTGGCAAGTGGGGAGGCCGGCTGGACAAGTCAGTCTGGCTCAATTACATCCTAATCGGAGCAGGCGTCACAACCACACTGGGGGTGATTACGCTGCTCTGGGGCAGTGCGCAGAACAGCCCCATCATTATGCTGTTAGGAGCGTGCCTGCTTTCAGCCGGCACTTTGGGCTGGCTGGGAGCGTTCATCTTCTTGACTTGGTTGCTGATACAGGACATCGGCCCGCTAGTTTGGCGCGGACTGAAAAGCGTTCGTCAGTTCTTTCCAAAATTCAATTCCAAAGGCAAGGAGCAATAGCAGGGCCAGTATAATGAGCGGCAAACACGCCAACCACAGCATTACCGAGCGGAGTACGCCTGAGCTGGCCCCCAGAGGCAGCTGTTGGTTACGAGCCGAATGCAAGGCCGCATAAAAGGTTAGTGCCAACGATTCCGTCACGACCGCTATGATAACAATCGTCCGGTAATCGGGCGGCAGGTAAGCAATTATTTCGGCCAGGTGCTTCATGGGTCAGGTGTACAGAGACGCAGTAGTCTCCGCGCCCATCAGTACCTGACCGCCGTACTCAAAATTGTTCGGCAGACCCGATATGTGCTGGCCACTGACGTGCAGGTCGCGGAAGAACCGCTCCAAACCCACCGAGCGGTGGATGGCATTGGTTCCGGCCACGCTGAACAGCCGGTCGACAACGTCCACCGAGCGGCGGATGGCATGGGTTATCGCCAGCCGGGCGCGCACCGCACGATCCATCAGGTCGGGCTTTTGGTGCACCTGGGCATCCCACATGCTCCCCACGGCATCGAGCACGTAGGTGCGGGCGCCGTCCAGGATGGCCTCGCACTCGCCGTATGCGATCTGCACGTAGGCCCGATCTCGCAGCAGCATCGGCGAGTTGGTGGTCCCAGCGCCCGTAGCGAGGTCGTGAAATGCGTTCATCGCGCCGCGAGCCATGCCCAGCGCGTTGGCGGCGGCCAGCGTCCAGCTGATCAGGATGGAAGTCTGGGCTGGGTTGTACAGCGGCCCGGGATGATACGACGGGTCGCCCCGCCGGTAGGAATGGTGCGCCGGCACGAACACCTCGGAATAATCGCAGTCGTTGCTCGCGGTACCTCGCATCCCCAGGGTGGTCCAGTTGTCAATTACCGTGCCCGCGTCGACCGGCGCCACCACCACCCGCATGGCCGGACTGCCGTCGTCGTTCAGCGCCGGAGACCCGTCGTGCTTCAGCACGCGGCAGTTGAGGAACAGCGCGGTAGAGTGGTCGATGCCGCTCAGGTAGTTCCAGCGTCCATTGATGATGTATCCGCCCTCGGTGATGGTCGCGGTGCCTTCAGGCCGCGCCGAGCCGGAGCCCAGCATGCCCGGCGGGTCGCCGAAAATCTCCTTGACCGCATCCACCGTGAGCCGAGCCAGGGCTGCCGTGATGGCGCTGCCATTGAACACGCACCAGCCTGCGGATCCGTCGGCTTGGGAAATGATTTCCACCACCCGGAACGCCGTGAGCGGGTCAAGTTCCGGGCCGCCCAGAGCCTGCGGCGCGTAAAGGCAGAACAGGTTGTGCGCTGCCATCCGCTCAGCCAAGTCGGGAGGCAGCTGACACTCGGCGTCGATTCGATCAAGGTTCGCCAGGATTTCCGGCGCCAAACTTTCGGCTATACGGACCAAATCTTCGGGCATTGAGCGGCTCCATCGGTAATGAGGTGCCGGACATTATAGCCGTGGGCCGTCAACGTCCCATCGGCGGATGACCCCGGCAACGATGGATGCCCGCTCACGTCCACCCGGTCTGGCCCGAACTGTCATTGCGAGCGAAGCGCGGCAATCTCGTCGGGGTAACAGACATCGCTCCGACAAGCAATCAAATCCCGTTCATCCTGTTTATCCTGTTCATCCATGCAAAACCAAACCGGCTCCGCTTGCGGACACGACCCTCTTGACAATGCCGAACATGCGTTCCTATACTGTATCCATCACGTGAAATACCAGCCATCGCCAGAGGTCCTAAAGGGTCGTTCGCGGCCACCCCGTCAGCATCAAAATCGCAAATCCCTGTCCCGAGCGACCATCGTCCGCCCGTTTCTCAGCGGCGTGGTCATCCCGGTGACACAGCGACAGTCCACTCGCTGCGTTCTGCACGACCCCAGCGTCGTCAACGGTTTCAGTGGGCAAAAATACCTTGCGTAACCCCGGCCGTGGGGCTGACACCGACCTGAAATCCTCTGGCAGCGCTGTACCAACCAACAACCGGACCCAGCAGAAAGCGAGAAAGCCAACAACCAGCCAAGGAACCAACAACCCTCACGGATGCCCAATTCCCGTCAAACGGTCATTGCAACCCCGCACGCGATACGGGAGTGGCAGTCTCGTCGCTTGCTGGGCGCTCTCCAGGCAACGAGAGCGCCCCACCGATGCGTTCTTTGAGATACCAAAATGGGTACGCGTCAGCGGATACCCGGCCTGTACGCCTGCGTGCCGGCGGCAGTACAATGGATATCCGGCGCTGTGGAGGGATGGCAGAGTGGACGATTGCGACGGTCTTGAAAACCGTTAACCCTCACGGGTTCGTGGGTTCGAATCCCACTCCCTCCGCCAATCGGGTGATGGCCCGATCACCACTGCAGCCCGGGCTCTCGTTCCTGCAACAGTTCTCCGAACAGCGTCAGGACCTGATCGATGCGCAGCACGACGATGGCGCCGACGCTGCCCTCCAGGTAGCGTTCGTTCACTAGCCCCGATTCCAGCAGGCGATTGGTCATGTCCTCAAAGACCTGCCCCTCACGGTACACCGAGGCAGTGCAGCGGAACTTCCAGCCGGCGTCCCGCCCGGCGTTGCGGAAAAGGACGATGACCTTCGGGTTCGCCTCGATGTGCTCCAGCGGGTTGCGTCCAGTGCGATCACGGTAGATCAGCGTGTCGTCGCCCACCGTGAGCACCGTGCCGATGTATCCGCAGTTGGGCGTGCCGTCATCCGAGGCGGTGGCCACAATGCACGGGTAGCCGTCGTCCCGCGCCCGGTTAATCAGGCTCGACATTTCTTCGGTCAGCTGAATCATCTCAAACCCCTCAGGCAGCCGGGCAATCATCCGGCGTTGATGTACTCCACGGCGCGACGGTGGCTTTCCAGCAGGCCGGGCACCCGCGCCGGGTCGGTGCGGCCCCATCCGCATTCGCTGGCCACGCCGAAAGAATCCACGAAATCCCGGACGGCGTCGATGCGAGCGCGGTCGCCGGCTGCATCGTCGTAGTGGACCAGGCCCAGGATCAGATCGGTGTCCGCGGACACACTCAGTCCCTCCAAGGGCTGGAAATACGCTCGGTCCGTCCGGTCCTGGGGCACGGGCATGTGAATGAAGTCCAGCCGCCGGCCCGCTCGGTCGGTGATGCCGTTGGCAATCTCCACGAGGATCCCCATGTCCGTCGGCATCACCAGGTGCTCGTCGCGGGGCGACCCGTAGCACAGGTGGTAACCCAGGTCCACCGTCACGGGGATTGCGGAGCCCAGCCGCCCCAGCTCCGCAAAGATCTGCTCCTTGTAGTCCGGGGGCCGGTGTGGGAAGTAGTCCTCGAACAGGAGCACCTCCTGGCACACATCCCACTGGATGGACAGCCGCTCGTGCGGCGCGGACGCGAGAATTTCGTCTACCGCTGACAGCAGTGACTGTTCGTAGGCGGGAATGTACGCGTCCCGCGCCGCCGGGCTCACGTACATGTACGCTGTGGCCATGGGAGTGGGCAGGGACACCTGGAACCGGACGTCGCCCGGGATCACCCCATCGTCCTGTAAGCGGGCATATATATCAAAGGACTCCAGCGCCGCCTCAGAATACCCAGTGGGAAAGTCGACGGTGATCGGATCAACCCCCGGCCTGAAGCGAATATATGAAGTTTCGCGCAACAACTGGCCATCCCACTGGTAAAGGGCATAGGGCGGCTCATCCGGGTCGGGTTCCATGGCCGGATGCTGCTCCAGCATCTCCCGCTGGAACCAGATCCAGCGGCCGCGACGTCCGGTTTCCCCGTCGGAGATGCGGCGCAGGTGCGGGCCCCAAGCTGCACTCACCGTGCGGAACACGGTTTCCGCATCGGATAGCGGGACACTGCCCACCAGATGCGCCCAGCTCTTGGCGTCGGCCATAAGACCTCCGGGTGTCCTGTGCCGATGAGCGTCTACCCGATCACCCGACGGAAGTAGTCCAGTGCGTTGCCGCCGACGATCTTGAGTACGTCCTCGTCGGAGTGGCCCCGCCGGATCAGCCCGCGCACGATGTTCTTGCCGTCGGCCGGCGACTCCAGTCCATTGAGATACGGGGCCGGCAGCTGGTCCGGCCTCCGACCCAGCAGAACGCGGTGGAAAGCCACGTGGTCGCCCACGGTGGTATCGGTGCCGATGCCCACGTGATCGACGCCAACCAGGTTTACCATGTAGTCATAGTGGTCCAGGACGCACTCGATGTCCTGCTCGGGGTCGTCGCTCAGCGAGTTGGGCACGGCTGTGATGCAGACCAGGCCGCCGTTGCGGGCGCAGGCCAGCAGCTCCTCGTCCTTGCGAGTCCGGCCGTTGGGTCGCAGCGTGTAGGAAGCGTTGTGGCTGAACACCGTGGGCGCGCGGGAAATCTCGATGGCGTCCATCGCCGTGGGCGTCGACGCGTGGGACAGGTCCACCGCCATGCCCAGGTCGTTCATTCGGTGCACCACCTCCACGCCGAATTCGCTCAATCCACCCGGATTGCGCTCCGTCTGGCCGTCGCCGATGAAGTTCCGCCGGTTGTAGGTGATGCCGGCCAGGCGCACGCCCATGCCGAACAGCGCGTCCACCCGCTCGATGCGGTTGCCGATGGCCAGATGCTCCAGGGTGGGCAGAAAGCCGATCTTGCCCTGCTGCCGAGCGGCCATGATCTCGTCCGCGTTGCCCACCCGCACGATATTATTCTGCGTTGCCACGTCCGCCAGCATCCCGCCAACCTCGGCGGCGATGTCCTCGTATTCCATGAAGGACATGTCGGTGGTGCTCTTGAACCCGCTGAAGGCGCTGGCAGTGGTCACCGCCGACCAACCGCCGGCCTCCACCGCCTGGTAGCCGTACTGGTAGCGGCTGGTGCGCAGGAACTCGATGAACCGGTCCATGTCCTCCGGCAGCAGGAACGGATGCTGGTGAACGTCGATCATCACTGCTTCGTCCATGATGCGCTCGAAGCGGGTCTGCTCGGGCGCGTTCAGCGGCACCTCTGATGACGGCACTCGGCCCACCTCGCGGACCATTTCGAAAATCTGCGTGACCATAGACGTCCCTCCTTCAAACTACGGTCAATAGCCCGCGCGGGAATCCCGCCGGATACGCGCGGGCGGTATGGCTCGGCGTTCACATCGTGCGCCAGGCCGTTCCTTCCGTCAGGGCCAGGAACTGCTCCACCAGCGCCGGATTGGACACGATCAGGCCCGGCGAAAACAGGGTCGCATCCTTCAGCGTGGCCCGGTCCAGCACCTGGCCTCCCGCTTCCCGCGCCAGCAGCACGCCGGATGCGATGTCCCACGCCGAAAGGCTGTGGTGGAAGTACAGGTCAATGCGCCCACAGGCGGCATAGGCCAGGCTGAGCGCGCTGGATCCCATCAACCGGTATCCCTGGACCCGAGGCCAGACGCCGGCGGCCATTTCCAGCAGCAGCTTGGCCTGGTCGAAGTTGTAGCCCAGGTCGAAACCCAGCACCGCCTCGTCAATGTCGTCGCGGTCGGAAACAGTGATGGGCTGTCCGTTCAGGGAAGCCCCGCGCCCCTGTTGCGCCGAAAACATCTCGTCCCGCACCGGGTCGTAGGTTACGCCGCAGACCACCTGGTCGCCCTCCGCAATGGCGACCACCACGCAGAAATGCGGAATCCCCTCCGCGAAATTGCGGGTGCCGTCGATGGGGTCCACCACCCAGGTATACGGCGACGAACCGGAAACGGGAGCCGACTCCTCGGAGAGGATGCCGAAATCAGGGTATTCCCCGGCCACGTAGTCCAGGATCAGCTTTTCGGAAGCCAGATCGGCGTCGGTGACCACGTTTGCTCGGCCCTTGAGGCTGACTTCCACATCGGTGCGGAAACGCTCCAGGACCAGCTCACCGGCGCGGCGGGCGGCGGTTTCGCACACCACCAACGCGGACCGGCCGGAGCGGGAAATGGGCAGTTCATCGACGGTTTCGGCAGGCATCAGCGCATACTCACTGGGGCGGTCAGGATAGGGCAGTCTAGCACCCGCCATTCCCGGCCGACAACCGAGTTCAACGGCTCATGCTGGTCGATCAGGGTGTGACCGTCCCCGTGCTATACTGCCGCCGTGAGTACGCAGGCAGACAGGCCGCTGGTGGGTGTGGGGGTGGTATTCGTGCGGGCCGGAAAGGTCTTCCTGGCGCAGCGGCAGGGAGCCCATGGCGAGGCGACGTGGGGCTCCGCTGGCGGACACCTGGAGTTCGGCGAAACCCTGGAGGATTGCGCCCGCAGGGAAGCTCTGGAAGAGCTGGGCGTACAGGTAGGCGAGCTTCGCGTACTCTGCCTGAGCAACATCGTTGCCTATGGCCGTCACTATGTTGACGTAGAGTTCCTGGGCGATATTGGCGACCAGGATCCGGTCCCCCAGGCAAGCGACGGATCATTTTGCGAGTACGGCTGGTTTCCCCTGCGTGAGTCGCCCCAGCCGCTGTTCGAACCCATGCGCCTGGCGATTGCCAGCCTGCTGTCGGGCGACTGGTACCACGCCCCCGCCGGAGAAGGCCCGGGCACGGCCCGTTCCGACTGACGTGAATGCGGTCCAAACGCGCCCCGAGAGCATCCGAAATCGTTGGCCGATTTCCTGAAATCCGCGAATTGGTGACATCCGACGCATGACAATCAAGCGGCATATTTGATATAATGCTAAGGGTGTCCATACTGGACATTGTTGCACTGCGTTACAGTGATGGCCTCAACATATTCACGTTGACAGAGGCTTGGGACCGGAGAAACCATTCAGCATGACTCAACAAGTAATATTACCTGCAACAGAAGACTCGTCCGAATATACGTCGGACAATATTCAAGTATTGAAAGGATTGGAAGCGGTACGCGTGCGGCCGGGAATGTACATCGGCAGCACCGGAGTGGATGGCCTCCATCATCTGATCAAAGAGTTGCTGGACAATGCAGTGGACGAGGCTTTGGCCGGCCACTGCGACCGCATCGACGTCCGCATCGCAGCCGATGGCGCGGTCAGCGTCTCCGACAACGGACGTGGCATCCCCGTTGACGTCCATCCGGATACCGGCGTCTCTGGCCTGGAAACGGTCATGACCACCCTGCACGCCGGCGGCAAGTTCGACGGCGCCGCCTACAAAGTGTCCGGCGGCCTCCACGGCGTGGGAGCCTCCGTCGTGAACGCCCTGGCCTCCAAACTCCACGCCGAAGTGTGCCGCGGCGGCGTTCGCTACACCCAGGACTACGCCAAAGGCATCCCCACCACCGACCTCCAGCAGCACCAGCGCGTGCGCAAGCAGGGCACCACGGTCACCTACTACGCGGACCCCGAAATCTTCCCCGAGATCACATACGACTTCGGCCGCCTGGTGGCCCAACTCCGCCAAACCGCCTATCTCAACAAGGGCCTGGAAATCTGCCTGGTCAGCGAGTTCCACAACGCCGAGCGCAACGGAGACATCGAGCGCTGCTTCTTCTTCGACACCGGCGTCGCCAGCATGGTGAAAAACATCAACCGCAAGCGCAACGTCGTGATGCCGGACCCGTTCTACTACCAGCGCATTGCCGAGGACGCCGACGTAGAAGTGGCCTTCCAGTACCACCACACCGACGGCCACGACAACCTGGCCGCGGACGAGCGCACCTTCGCCAACTGCATCCTGACCCCCGAGGGCGGGACGCACCTGGCCGGCTTCCGTTCCGCGCTGACCCGAGTGCTCAACGACTACGCTCGCAAGCAGAACTACCTGAAGGACCCCAAGGACTCCTTCAGCGGCGAGGACACCCGCGGCGGCCTGGTGGCCGTGGTCAGCGTGAAGCTGGGTGACCCGCAGTTCGAGGGCCAGACCAAGAACAAGCTCAGCAACCCCGAAATCCGCAGCCGGGTGGAAGCGGCAACGTCTGAGGGTCTCACCCGCTTCCTTGAGGAAAACCCCACCGCGGCCAAGGGCGTCATCGAGAAGGTCCAGACTAACCACGCGGCCCGCGAGGCGGCGCGACGCGCCCGTGACCTGGTGCTCCGCAAGAACGCCCTGGACGGCACCTCCCTCCCTGGCAAGTTGGCCGACTGCGCGGAGCGCGATCCCGCCAAGTCGGAACTCTACATCGTGGAGGGCGAATCGGCCGGCGGGTCGGCCAAGATGGGCCGGGACCGCCAGTTCCAGGCCATATTGCCGCTCAAGGGCAAGATCCTCAACGTGGAGCGCTTCCTCGACAAGGTGGAGCGCATTCTGAGCCACGAGGAAATTCGGGCCATCATCTCAGCGGTGGGCACCGGCGAGGGCGAGGCCTTCGACATCTCCAAGCTCCGCTACCACCACATCATCATCATGACCGACGCCGACGTGGACGGTTCGCACATCCGCACGCTCATCCTCACCTACTTTTACCGGCGCATGCGCGAGCTCATCGAGGGCGGGTTCCTCTACATCGCCCAGCCGCCGCTCTACCGAGTGCAGCGCGGACGGAACATCGCCTACGCCTACTCCGAGGAGGAAAAGGACGCGCTGATGAAGCGGATGTCCACCGCGCGGTCCGAGCCTTCGATCCAGCGTTACAAGGGTCTCGGCGAGATGAACGCCGACCAGCTCTGGGAAACTACCATGGACCCGTCGGCGCGCAAGATGCTGAAAGTGACCATCAACGACATCGACGACGTGGACAGCATAGAGGATACGGATGAGGTGTTTGCCATGTTGATGGGCGAGCAGGTCGCCCCGCGCAAGAATTTCATCCAGCGCCACGCCACCGAAGTCCAGAATCTGGACGTCTAGTTCACCCTTCGGTTCCGGGGGGCACCGCGATGCGACGTGACGGCCTGGTCGTCCTGATCCCCGAGGACGAGTTGAAAGCCGGCGTCGCCACGCTGGCCCGCGAAATCGACCGCGATTACGCGACCACCGGCGTAGTGATCGTATGCGTCCTCAAGGGAGCGGCGATCTTCACCGCCGACCTGTTGCGGGCATTGAGCGCCGAGGTGCATCGCCTGGAGTTCGTGAGGGCCAGCAGCTACGGCAGTGGCACCGAGTCATCCGGAGATGTCAGGCTGGCCGGCATCCTCGACCCCAGACATCTCGGCGGCCAGCACGTCCTCATTGTCGACGATATCGCGGACACCGGCTTTACCTGCGTCGCCGTGAAGGACTACATCCGCAGTCTGGCCCCGGCTTCGTTGCGCTATTGCACGCTGCTGGACAAACCGGAGCGCCGCGAAGTCGAAGTCCAGTACGACTACGTCGGGTTCACCATCCCCAACCACTTCGTCGTTGGCTACGGCATGGATTTCGACGAACGCTACCGGGGCCTGCCGGCGATTTACTACTTTCCGGAGACCTGAACGGGAGATTGCCAGCGCCCAACCGAAACCCGCCGGCTGGCAGTTGATTGACCTGCTTTGTCTCAAGTCGTTACAATTCTCCCAACGCAGGAGAGAGATGAGTACGGACGTTATCACGATCATCGGCGCACTGGTAAGCATCGCCACCCTCATCGCCTTGGTCGGCGGCGGATTCTACTGGTGGGGACGCCTGTCCAGCCGGGTCGACGGGCTGGACCGGGAAGTACAATCGTTGCGCGACGACGTGAAGTCCGTGCGTGAAGACGTCCAATCCGTCCGCAATGAACTGAATGGCGAACTGCAATCCGTCCGCGGCGAACTGCAATCCGTCCGCAATGAACTGAACGGCGAACTGCAATCCGTCCGCGGCGAACTGCAATCCTTGCGCGTCGAACTGCTGACAGAGATTCGGTTGAGCGAGGAAAGGATACTGACCGCCCTGACGCACCACTCCCACGTCTCGCCGGACGCCGGCCCGCCGGTGTTCTGGCAGCCCATTGGCGCGCCTAATCCGCCGTCAACCGAGGCGGCAGCGGCAGCCCAAAACGCGGGCGTTGACGCGCCGGCCTCGTAGCGATCGGCGCGGGCTTAAAACCCGCCCCTCTGAGATCATCGTTTTACTCTTCCCCCCGGTTTAGTAACCTACGGCCTGCCCGTCGCCCCGGGGATCCGACGCGCCGGCCAATACGCCACGGCGTCCGTCCCGCACGATGAGCTGCACCACGCCGTGGTAGGAACCCAACGGGTTCTGCACCACGTTGTGACCCATGCGGCCCAGGTCTCGGATCGTGTCGTCGGGCATACCCATTTCCATCCTGAGTTCGCCGGCGCGGTTGATGGTCGCCGGGTCGGTGCCGGGGAAGCTGTGCCAGCGTGGCGATTCCACGGCGTCCTGGGGTTGCAGCCCGCCGTCGATCAATTTGGTCAGCATCTGGATCCCAACCTGCGGCTGGACGTCGCCGCCGGGCGTGCCGCCGACGATGGCCACCTCGCCGCCCACGGTGGTCAGGTAGCAGTTCAGCGTGTGCATGGTGCGCTTGCCCGGCGCGATGACGTTGGGATGGTCCGGTTCCAGGCTGAACCCGCGCCCGGCCCGGTTGTTGAACAGGACACCGGTGCCGGGAGCAACGACGCCGGAACCGAACCCGTTGGACAGGCTGTGAATCCAGCTGACTGCGTTCCCCGACCCATCCGCGACGCAGAAGTAGGTGGTGTCGCCCCGGCCGTCCACCGGCGTCAGCGGGCGGACCTCGCCGCCGGCCTGGAATGGGTGGATCTGGTCTCGGCGCATGTCCGCGTATTCGGTTGACAGCAGGCCGTCCAGGGGCCAGTCCACGAAGTTCGGATCCCCGGCGAGGCGGTTGCGATCCGAATACGCGATCTTCTTCGCTTCAACCAGCAGGTGGATCGAGTCCGCCGAGTTCGGCGTCATCGACGACAGATCGTGCCCGCTGACGATGTTCAGCATCTCCAGCAGCATGAACCCCTGCGACGGCGGCCGGGTCTGGTAAACAGTGTGACCTCGGTACGTCGTGCTGATGGCGTCCCCAACGTCGGCGTAGTGCCCGGCGAAGTCGGCCTCGGTGAACAGCGCCCCTGCATTGTTGAGACCCTCGACCATCCTGGCGGCGATTTCGCTGCGGTAAAAGGCGTCGGCTCCGCCCTCGGCCACCGCGCGGATCGTCTTCGCCAGGTCGCCGTTGACCAGCACCTCGCCAACCCGAGGCGGACGACCGCCGTTGGCCAGATAGATGTCCGCGGTAGCGGCGAAGCGCCCCAGCAACTCGGCGTTCCCCGCGAAAGAGCGCGCGATACGCGGCGATACGGGGAAGCCGCGCTCGGCGTACCGAATGGCGGGCGCCAGCAGATCGGCAAACTGCATGGTGCAGAAATCTCGGTGCACGGTTTCCCAGGCCGCGGCTTCGCCGGGCACGGAAATCGAGTGCGGCCCCTGTATCGGCATCAAAGCGAGGCCCTGGCTTCGGTAGTATTCGGCTTCCGCTCCCGACGCGGCGACCCCGCTGCTGTTGATGTTGGTGACCTGGCCACTCTTGGCGTCGTAGGCAAGGATGAACGAATCGCCTCCCAGACCGCACACCGGCACCAGGGTGACGCATTCCACCGCGGCCACCGCCAGGGCGGCGTCGAACGCGGTCCCGCCTTCCTGCAAGACCCGGAGGCCTGCGGACGCGGCCAGCGGCGAGTTGGAGCAGACCATGCCATTCTGACCGTACACGGCGCTGCGGGTGAGTTGGGTGATGGACATGGTGGCTGCCTCCTGAGTAGCGGGTTGACCCCCTGATTATAATAGGCGCCGTCCATTTTGATACTGAAAACTGCGGAATCAATTCATTTGATACGGGGGAACTGTGCCGAAGTCGATCCGAATCAGCATTGTCGTCATCATGTGTCTGGTTGGCACAGCAGTTGGAATGCTGTTCCTTCCGGTGGGTGATGCGGCGGCAGCCGACCCGGCGTGTCCCGGTTCCTGGCCGGAGCAGGCTTACGAGGGGCCGCTGCGGCAAGAGGACCACGGCCGCGTCGCCTATCAGGACTTCTTCACCGACCCCGACGGCGACCGCTGGTTCATCATCCGCAGTTCCGACAGCAACGGTTACACCACCGTCCGCGCGTATCCCGCCACCGACAGCGGATACGCAGCCAACTCCCCAGACGAGGTTTGCTATCTGGTCGTGCGCAAGCCAGGCGCCGCCGAGGACGCCGCAGAACCAAGGCAGGTGGTGTTCCCGAAAGAGCAGGAGGAACCGGAACCGCCCGACCCCTGTCAAGTTCGGGGTGGACCCACCGGCCCAGCGCCTCCCGCGGTATCTCGTCGAGACGATCCCCAAGGAACGGATCAGTCCAATATTGTTGCCCAACTGGAGAGGAACGCCGCGGAGTTTGAGTACGGCATTGGCCGCCGGTGCGGAAACTTGACCATAGCGACCATCGGCGAACCTCTTACCTTTAACCTGGCTCTGGCGGATGACGCTTCATCATCCAACGTGCTCGGATATCTGTTCGAAGGGTTGACTGAGGTCTCCTGGCTCACTAACCGCGAGGAACCCAGCCTGGCACGGAGTTGGGAGCATTCGGCCGACGGCCTAACCTGGACTTTCCACCTGAGGCAAGATGTCCGGTGGCACGACGGACAACCCTTCACCGCCAATGACGTGGCTTTCACCTTCAACCGCATCATCTACAACGAAGACATCAACGCCAATGCCCGCGCCGCATTCAACTTCCGTGTCCTGGACGACGCAACCGGCGAATGGCGGGAAGAGCCCATGACGGTGACTGTCCTGAACGACCATACGGTCCGGTTCCGCCTTCCTGTGCCTTCCGCTCCCTTCCTGCGTTCCATGGGAACCGCGATTTATCCCAAGCATATCCTGGAGCAATACGTGGACGCCGGCACGTTCCACACCGTTTGGGGCATCGACACCGACCCGGCAGAGGTGATCGGAACCGGCCCCTTCACCATCACTGGCTACGAGCCGGGCCGAAGCGTGGTCCTGCGCCGGAACTCGGACTACTGGCTCAAGGATGCCGCCGGCAATCGCCTGCCGTACCTGGACGGAATAGTTTACGTCAAAGTACCCGATCTCGCGGCGGAACTGGCCCGGTTCCGTTCTGGCCAGTCCGACCTACACGGAGTGCTGGGAGAAGAATTTGCTGAATTAGCGCCGCTCCAGGACGCAGAGAACTTCATCATCCACAGGCGCGGCCCCGGTTTGGGATTGTCCTTCCTGGCGTTCAACATGAACTCGGGCCGGAACGATGCCGGGGACAGTTACGTCGTTCCCGAACGGCTGGAATGGTTCCGCAACACACAATTCCGCCAAGCCGTGGCTCATGCTATTGACAAGGAAGCCATCATTGGCGACGTGTATCACGGCCACGCTTTCCCGCAGTCATCGTCCATCAGCCCGGCGGCCGGCGACTTTCACAATCCCAACGTCCGCCGGTACGAGTATGACATCGACCGGGCCAACGCCATCCTGGACGATCTGGACTGGACTGACACTGACAGCGACGGGATACGGGAAGACAGCGCCGGCAATCCAATCGTGTTCACCATGGTGACCAACGAAGGCAACACCGTGCGCGAAAAAACGGGGGCGACAATCCACGAAGGTTTGCAGGCTGTTGGCATTGGAGCTGCCTACGAAATCAAACCATTCAGCGAAATCGTGCCCCAGCTTACGTCCAGCTATGATTGGGAGGCGATAGTCATCGGCTTCGGCGAAGGCAGTGATCCGCATGGCGGCATCGTCTTGTGGCACAGCAGTGAGAACTTCCACCTGTGGCATCCCAAACAGGTGCAGCCGGCCACGGCGTGGGAAGCTGAAATCGACGACCTGTACGTCAGGGCCAGCCAGGAACTGAACCATGAACAGCGTGTGGCTCTCTACCATCGCGCCCAGGAGATCGTTGCGGAAAACCTGCCGCTTATTTTCACGGTGCGGCCCGAGCGCATAACAGCGGTTCGCGACGTCTTCGGCAACACCACCGCCACCCTGTACGGCCTGTGGGACATCCGCTACCTGTACCGCACGGACCGGTAGCGCCAACCGAACCCACCGAAGCAGCTACGTTAGGGGAGCCTCCCCCACAGCACGACGCCGGCCCGGTCATCCACCTGCTCCAGTAGCTGCCCGACGGTAGGGCCATCGGGCGGGACAATTCCGTCAGGGATTATCTCCGCCAGCGGAACCAGCGCGAAGGCTCGCTGGGACATGCGCGGATGCGGTATCTGGAGGTCCGGCTCGGCCGAATCTACCACCTGGTCGCCGTAGAGCAGGATGTCAACGTCGATCAATCGCGGTCCCCACCGGAACGACGGAGTGCGGCCGACGGTCGCCTCTACCGACTTGCACGCCGCAAGCAGGTCCGCCGGCGCCAGGGTGGTCTCGTAGGCGGCGACCAGGTTGAGGAAGTTGGGCTGGTCCGAAACGGCCCACGGCTCCGTTTCGTACACCGACGAACACGCGGTGCGGTGCATCCCCGGCGTCTCGTCCAGCAGTCGCAATGCCTCCGTCAGTGCCGCCAGCCTGTCGCCCAGGTTGCCGCCCAGGCACAAGTAGGTCGTTATCGGTTCGGCCAATTCTCCGGCCTCCAGTCGCGCACAATGGCGTCCGTCATCTTGGCAACGCGGACCATCTGCCTCACGTCATGCACTCGTACAATATCGGACCCGCCGGCGATGCTCATGGCCACCGCCGCCGCCGTACCCTCCACTCGGTCTTCCGCCGGCAACCCCAGGACGCGGCCGATGGTCGACTTACGGGAGACCCCCAGCAGCAGCGGGTACCCGAGATCCCGCAGTTCCGGCAGTCGCCGCAGCAGTTCCAGGTTGTGGTCAGCGGTCTTTCCGAACCCGATGCCCGGGTCAAGGATCACGTTCTGGTCGGCGATGCCGGCGGCGCGCGCAATTCCGGAGATGCGACCCAGACCCGCGATCACATCGGGCACCAGGTCGTCGTACTGCGCTTCCCGTTGGTTGTGCATCAGGATTGCAGGCACCCCGGCGTGGGCGATGACCCGCGCCATGTTTCCGTCGGCCAGCAGCCCCCACACGTCGTTGACCAGCGACGCCCCGGCCGCAATCGCCTGCCGTGCCACTGGAGCCTTGTAGGTGTCCACGCTCACCGGAATGCTCACCGCCCGGCAGATGGCCTCCAGGGCCGGCAGCAACCGATCCGCCTCCGCCGACGCGGAGATGGGCGTACTGCCCGGGCGCGTCGACTCCGCGCCGACGTCCAGCATGTCCGCGCCGTCGGCTTCCATGCGCCGGGCTTGGTCCACGGCGGCCGCCACGTCGCCGGCCAGGCCATCGCCGGAGAAGGAGTCAGGCGCCAGGTTGATGATGCCCATGACGTAGGTGCGCCGCCCCCAGACCAGGGGTTCGCCGCCGGCCACAGACAGGGGCGGCGCATTGGGAGGTGGCTGGGATCTGGAAGCCGTCAAGTCACTCACTGTTGGCTGGGGACGGTGGTTTGCGGGAACCATTATACTGACCCCGCGAAACTAGCCGCTTGCCGCACAGCAACGTCGTTGGAGGTCCAGGTTGTCCACACGAGAAGAAGCAATCACCGACCCGGGTTTGGAAAACCTGCTCCGCCTCCAGGACCAGGCCGCGCTGGGAGGCGGCCAGCGTCGCGTCGACCAGCAGCACCAGCGGGGCAAGATGACCGCCCGCGAACGGCTGAACACCCTCATGGACGACGGCACGTTCACCGAGATCGACCGATTCGTGACCCATCGGACCACCGACTTCGGACTGGCGGACCGTACCTTCCTGGGCGACGCGGTGGTCACCGGCTACGGCAACATCGACGGCCGCCAGGTATTCGCCTACGCCCAGGACTTCACCGTCTTTGGCGGTTCGCTGTCCGAGGTGGTGGGCCAGAAGATCTGCAAGGTCATGGACCTGGCCGCCAAAACCGGATGCCCCATGATCGGCATCTGCGACTCCGGCGGAGCGCGCATCCAGGAAGGGGCGCTGAGCCTGGCCGCCTACGGCGACATCTTCCTCCGCAACACCATGTATTCCGGTGTGGTTCCGCAGATTTCGGTCATCATGGGCCCCTCTGCCGGCGGCGCGGTCTACTCGCCAGCGATCACCGACTTCATCTTCATGGTCCGGGGAACCGGACAGATGTACATCACCGGCCCCGACGTGGTGCGCGCGGTCACCGGCGAAAACGTGACCCACGAGCAACTGGGCGGCGCCGACGCCCACGCGGCCCGCAGCGGCGTGGCGCACTTCGTAGCCGCCTCTGAGGAAGAGTGCCTGGAGGAGCTGCGTCGGCTGATTTCCTTCCTTCCCCTGAACAACCTCGACGACCCGCCCGGGTATCGCTCCGCTGACCCGGTAGACCGCGCCGACGAAGTCCTGCGCGGCATCGTTCCCGACGAGCCCAACCGGCCTTACGACATTCGAGAGATCATCTACCACATCGTCGATGATGAGGACTTCATGGAAGTCCAGGCCGGCTACGCGCCCAACGTCGTCGTAGGATTCGCGAGGATGGCCGGCCGAACCGTGGGACTGGTCGGCAACCAGCCGGCGTACCTGGCCGGCGTGCTGGACATCAACGCCTCAGCCAAGGCAGCCCGCTTCGTGCGGTTCTGCGATTGCTTCAACGTGCCGCTGGTGACGCTGGTGGACGTGCCTGGGTTCATGCCGGGCACGGAGCAGGAGTACGGGGGCATCATCCGCCACGGGGCCAAGCTGATCTACGCCTACGCGGAGGCCACGGTGCCCAAGGTCGCGTTGATCACCCGCAAGGCGTACGGCGGCGCCTACATCGTCATGAGCAGCAAGCACCTGCGTTCGGACGTGAACCTCGCCTGGCCCAGCGCCGAGATCGCCGTTATGGGCCCGGACGGCGCGGTGAACATCATCTACCGGGAGGAGATCAGCAACGCCGACGACCCCGACGCCCGCCGCGCCGAGCTCATCGCCGACTACCAGGAGCGCTTCACCAACCCGTATGTCGCCGCCAACCGCGGCTACCTGGATGATGTGATCGACCCGGCGTCAACTCGGGCAACCGTCATCCGCGCCCTAGAGATGCTGCAAAACAAGCGAGACACCCTGCCCGCCAAGAAACACGGCAACATCCCGCTATAATGACGGCACCGCAATAGAATGGCCGGACGGGGTGGATCGCCATACCCAGCGTTCCGCCGGAACGGGCCGCTCAAGCTTTCATCTCGTTCTACTTGGCAATAGCGGCGGCAATTGCCATTGACGTACTGCTGATTACCCACAATCACGGGCCGAAGACATGGCAATTGACCGCGGAGATGGTCTTTGACGACGGCGGTCAATTCGTGGCCTGGGCGCTGGCGGCGACCTGGCCGATTATGGAGACGATGAGAATGGTACTGGCATCAATTTTTGAAAAACGAGCCGTCAACCGGGGCAGGGAGGAGATGAACCGAATCTGGGCCGATTGGAACCGCCGACGCGTGCAAGCTGAGCAGCGAGGCGAAACCTTTGATGAACCACCACCGGACATCAGCAGGAGCAACTCCGGCAAACCCGAATAGCAACCGCACAAATCCGTTTCGCCTCACACCGACTTGGCCGGGAGCAATGATATGCAGTTCGGCGTCTTCTATCAAATCCCTTGCAGCGAGGGCCAAACTCCCGCCGACCGTTACGCTGACGTAATGGCCCAGGTGCAGCTGGCCGACCGGCTCGGCTACGACATGGCCTGGCTGGCGGAGCTGCACTTCGCCCGGCGCTTCTCGGTGATGCCCGCCCCCTTGCTCATGGCATCAGCGCTATCACAGACCACCGAAAGGATCATGCTGGGAACGGCAGTCAACCTGCTGCCCCTGCATCACCCGCTGCGCATCGCGGAAGAAGTCGCGACCCTGGACGTTCTGTCAGGCGGACGGGCCGTCTTCGGCATTGGGCGCGGTTCCAACCCCAACCACTATCGCGGTTACGGCATCCCCATCGAGGAACGCAACGACCGCTTCGTGGAGGGACTGGACCTGGCTCTGCGCGCCTGGAAGGAGGACGTGCTGGACTATGACGGCCAGTACTACCAGGCCGAGGGCATCCGGCTGGAACCCAAGCCTATCCAGCGACCCCATCCCCCGGTGTACATCGCCTCCAACGGAGCCGACACCTTCCCGCTGGTGGGCAGCCTGGGTCATAGCATCCTGGTCACCCCGCTGATCATCACCGTGCAGGGCGTCAGCGACGGGCTGGCCCACTACCGCGACACTCTGGCCGAGCACGGACACGACCAATCTGCTGTCAAGGTGGTGGTCAACGTGCCTGTTTATGTGGGCGAGACTTCCGAGGCCGCGAAAACCGATTTCGCCCCAACGGTGAACAACTACCTGGACACTCTGCGGAGCATGCAGAACAATTCGCGCGGCTCAAGCCGTGCCGGCCAGCTCACCTATGAGGGCATTTACGACGAGCTAGGCGCCATCGGAGATCCGCAGCGGGTCATCGAGCGATTGAAGCAGTACCAAGAACTGTACCAACCCCAGGAGTTCATGTGCTGGTTCAACATCGGCGGCATGTTGAGCAATGAGGAGGTTGGGAGGTCGATGCAACTGTTCGCTGAAGAGGTGATGCCGCACTTCCGCAGCGATCAGCCGGGCAGGTTCCGCGCGCCATAGTAAAATAGCTGAGTAGTCCCAATCCGGAGAGCCTGGTGACCACAGATCCCACATCCCCGCAGTCGTTGCCCGAAGTTGCGCAACTGGCCATACAAAACCGTCGGGACATCGCTGCCTTTTCCGAGGCGTTCAGTGGTTTCGCAGAACGTCTCACGGCCGCTCACGAGCGGATGACGCAAACGCTCACGGACCTGATCCAGGATAGCCGCGAACTGCGAGCCCAAGTCGCCGAATTGACCGTTGCGCAGCAGCGCACTGACGGCAGCATCGCGGCTTTGACCGACGGCCTCAGCGAACTGCGAGCCCAAGTCGCCGAATTGACCGTTGCGCAGCAGCGCACTGACGGCAGCATCGCGGCTTTGACCGACGGCCTCAGCGAACTGCGAGCCCAAGTCGCCGAATTGACCGTTGCGCAGCAGCGCACTGACGGCAGCATCGCGGCTTTGACCGACGGCCTCAGCGAACTGCGAGCCCAAGTCGCCGAATTGACCGTTGCGCAGCAGCGCACTGACGGCAGCATTGCGGCTTTGACCGACGGCCTCAGCGAACTGCGGATGCAGACGCTAGCCTTGACCGTTGCGCAGCAGCGCACTGACGGCAGCATCGCGGCTTTGACCGACGGCCTCAGCGAACTGCGGATGCAGACGCTAGCCTTGACCGAAGCACAGTCTCAAACCAACAAAATGCTGGCCGCGTCGGATCAGCGTATGGATGAGCGCATGGGGCAACTTTCCGGTCGTATTTCCGATTTGACGGGCGGACGGTACGAGAAACGGGCCGCGGTGGTATTTCAGCGTCGCGCCCGTCGACGATTCGGCCTGGTCACTGCGTCTCTCAGCCATACTGCCTGGGGAGATGTGAACAGTATCCTGTCGGACGCCGCCAACTCGAATGACATCTCCGACGACGAATTCTACGATCTGAATCGAGTTGACATGATACTTACCGGCCAGGATGAATCGGGTGACACGGTTCACGTGACCGTAGAAATGTCCATTACCGTAGAATCCGACGACGTGCTGCGTTCCGCCAGAAGGGCAAACATCTTGCGCAAAGCCACCGGACAAATCGTCCATGCCGCCGCAATCGGAGAAGACGCAGCGACTAACGCCATGGCATTGGCAGAGAACCGCAAAGTCGCCGTGATGATTATACCGGCGCCAGCGGAGCGAGACTGACTCTGGCCCTGGCGAGGGCAAGTTCTTGGGCCGGGCTAACGGTTTCCTGCGATGACCGCAAGTCACAAAATCGGCGGGCTTTTCGAGCACGGGAGCCAGCAGCGCTCCCGCGAAACGGCTCCGCTGGCAGAGCGGATGCGACCCGCCACCTTCGACGAATTCGTGGGGCAGGAGCACATCCTTGGTACAGACCGGGTCCTGCGCCGGGCCATCGAAATCGACCGCGTGCCGTCCATCCTGTTTTGGGGCCCGCCGGGCTCTGGCAAGACCACGCTGGCCAGGCTCATCGCCACCTTCACGCAGTCGCATTTCGAGCCGGTAAGTGCGGTGTCAGCCGGGGTCGCCGACCTGCGCAAAGCGGTCGCCGGAGCCCAGGAACGCCAGGCTCTCTACCAGCAGTCCACGATCCTGTTTGTGGACGAGATACACCGCTTCAACAAGGCCCAGCAGGACGTGATCCTGCCCCACGTCGAGGACGGCACCGTCACCTTCATCGGCGCTACCACCGAGAACCCCTCCTTCGAGGTGAACGCGCCACTCCTGTCCCGGTGCCGCGTGTTCACCCTCAGCGCTCTGGACGATGACGCGGTTACTGTCATCATCCAGCGAGCGTTGACCGACGAACGCCGGGGGTTGGCCGCACTTGCGCCCCAATTGGAGCCCGACGCGCTGGGCCACCTGGTTAACATCGCGAACGGCGACGCCCGGGTCGCGTTGAACGCACTGGAGATGGCGGTGGTCGCCGCCGAGCCGGACACGTCAGGCCAGCGCCGCGTCACAGTGGACGGCATCGCCGACGCCCTGCAACGCCGCACACCGCAGTACGACAAGGCCGGCGACAGCCACTACGACACCATCTCCGCCTTCATCAAGTCCGTTCGCGGCTCGTCGCCCGACGGCGCGCTCTACTGGCTCGCCCGTATGCTCGAAGCCGGCGAAGACCCCATGTTCATCGCCCGCCGGCTGGTGATCCTGGCCGCCGAGGACATCGGCCTCGCCAACCCCGGTGCATTGCCTGTCGCGGTGGCGGCCCAGCAGGCGGTGCACTTCGTGGGCCTGCCCGAGGGGCGCACCCCGCTGGCGGAGGCAACTGTCTACCTGGCCACCTCACCCAAGAGCAACGCGGCGTATATGGCTCTCGAACGCGCGCTGGACGACGTGCGGGGGCGTCCCCACGAACCGGTGCCAATGCACCTGCGCAACGCCGTAACCGGCCTGATGCGCGGCATGGGATACGGCGCCGGGTACAAGTACAGCCACGACTACGAGGGACATTTCGAGGCGCAAGAGTATCTGCCGCCAGAGTTGTCCGACCGCAAGTACTACGAGCCGTCGGACCAGGGCTCGGAAGCCGCCATCGCCGCACGCTTGCGCCGGTGGTGGGGCAACGCCCGCTATGGCGGTCAAGGAGATGTATAGACGTGCAGCAGCTGCGACACCGACTGGTTCGGGAGCAGCTTCCGGTCTATGACGCCCCGAACCTGCCACCCCACGAAAGTGTGACCGGCTAACACCGTAGGCATCAGGGGGTCGGGCACCGTCAGGCGGAAAGCCCAGTCGGTCTCTTCGTTGGCCCCCAGTAACGCCGGGCGCTGCAGCACCTCGCTGTGCTCGATAACCTGCGCCTGCTTGCTGCCCGAGCGTTCCCAGCGCATCAGCTCGACCCTTAGCTCGCGCGCCTTCACCCCCGACTTGGACTTTATCGACAGGCTGCCGGTGACAGTCCCGCCGTTGGCCGCGCTCGCCGAGTCCAGCGACAGGCCCATTGTGACGTTGCGATAGGATCGGCTGGCGGGGATCTCGTCCAACAATGGCAAGCCGTCCAGCGGGTCGACATCCGACCGGCTGAACACCACCAGTTCCTGCTCGCAGTGGGCCGCGCGACCCCGGGCCAGATTGGCCAGCCATCCGTCACCCGTCGGCAACCAGTCGGCCCGGGTTAATATCGTCGCCGACAGTTCCCACGAGATGCGCGCGTACTTCCCCTTGACGGTGGGTGGCGCCGCCTCCGGCAACCGCAGGCGCATCGGGTAACGTTGCTGCACCCCGCCTTCCATCGCCGCGTCTTCCGCGAATACCTCGTCAATGTGCGCAGGTCCACCGGAATTCCCGCGGCCGCGCCGGCCCGGCAGCATCATCTGTGGCACGGCATCCCGCGCCGAATCAACCCGCACCAGCTCAACCCGTGTCAACCGGAGCACCCCCAACGCCGCCTGGAAGGAAAGGTGAGGGGTTACCACGACCTCCACGTCCAGAGTATCCCCGGCGTACAGCGGGCGTGAGTCGATGGCTACGCTGATATCGGCGGTGGGAGATGCGGATTGCCGGAGCATGAGGCATAGACCGGCTCAGTCGTCGACCATCGACGCCAGCCAGCGTCCCGCCGGTCTCAGGAGGCGCGGATCGCCGCGATTGCCTCGTCGGCAGACACGATGTCCGCCTGGCGGTTCAGGATGCGTCCGATCAGAAAATCGTGCACGTCCACCTCGCTGTCGGCGCAGCAGTCCTCGACGATGTACAGGCGATAATCCCGGTCGGCGGCGAAACGGGTGGTGGACAGCACGACCCCGCTGGTCGCGTATCCCAGCAGAATGATGGTGTCGATATTGCTGCCGGTGAGCGCCACGTCCAGGCCGGTGCCAAAGAGCGCGTTGACCCGGTGCTTTCCCACCACCACCTCGTCGTCTCGGGGCCGCACCTCGGGATGGATCAGCGACACCGGATCGAAGACCGCCGGCTGGCCCGAGGCCTTGCGCGCGCTGAACGTCTTGTTCCGCTCACTGATCTCCGGATACCCGGGCCGGAAGACCGTAGCGCAGTAGCAGACCATCAGGCCGGCCTCGCGGGCCGCTTCCTGAAGCGCCACCGTCCGCGCGACTACCCTGCGCTCTACGGCGTGGGGCAGGTTGCCCATCGCTTCGGCGTAAAAATCGGCGATAAGCAGCGCGGTAGTATCCCGGTTGATGGTGAAATCAGCCATGTGGCACCCCTAGTTTGCGGCGGCCAAACGGCGCATCGTCCCGTTGACCCGCGACAGCGCCTCGTCCACGTCCGCGCCGGAAATGTGCCGGTGGGTGACCATGCGCAGCGACTGCTCGCGGCTATGGCTTACCAGCACCCCGTCCTCGCGCAGGGCCGCAATCACTTCGCGAGCCTCACCGACCTTGTCTCGATCGACCTCGAAGATCACGATGTTGGTGTGGATGCTGTCGGGGTCGACGGTCAGGCCGTCGATGTCGGCCAGGCCGGCCGCCAGCCGGCGGGCGTTGGCGTGGTCGTCGGCCAGCCGCTCCACCATGGTATCCAGGGCCACCAGTCCGGCCGCGGCCAGCACGCCGGCCTGGCGCATGCCGCCGCCCACCATCTTCCGCCACTTGCGCGCCCGCGTGATGAACTCCTCGGAGCCGCATAGCACGGAACCCACCGGGCAGGACAAAGCCTTCGAGAGGCAGAAGCTGACGTCGTCCACGTCCTTGGTCAGCTCAGACACCGGAACCTCCAGGGCCACCGCGGCGTTGAAGATCCGCGCGCCGTCCAGGTGCACCGCCGCGCCGGCCGCGTGGGCGACCTCAACTACTTCCCGGGTGTCCTGCGGCGTCATCACTCCGCCGCTGCATCGATTGTGAGTGTTTTCCAGGCACACCAGCGTGGTAGCCGGAACGTGGATGTTGGAGGCGTCGCGGACGGCGCCCGCCACCGATTCCGCCGAGATCCGGCCGTTGGCCTCGTTGGGCACCAGCCGGACCTGGGCGCCGGACAGCGCCGTCGGCCCCCCCGACTCGTTCCAGAACATGTGGGCCTCCTGGCCCATGATCATCTCGTCGCCCCGACTGCACCAGGTCAGCGCGGCGATCAGGTTGCTCATCGTCCCGCTGGCGGTCAGCAGTCCGGCCTCCTGGCCCAGCATCTCGGCAGCGCGTTCCTGCAAAGCGTTGATCGAAGGATCCTCACCGAACACGTCGTCGCCGACCTCAGCATCGGCCATCGCCCGGCGCATCTGGTCGGTGGGGTGGGTAATGGTGTCGCTGCGCAGGTCGATGACTGCCATGAAGCCTCCAAATCAGAACGCAATTCTCGGTTGGCCCGGCGTATGCCGGATCGGCGTCATTCTAGCACAATGGTTGATGGCTCCAGTCGGGTCATCCGTTCCTGTAACCTGCTATCATGTTTCAACATTCAGGTTCAGCACAAATTCGGCCGGAGGCGGTGCCATGCGACAGAGCGCGGTCAGTTTCATAACGAAGGGAATGACCCTGGAGGGGATCATCGCTTTGCCGGACGGCGAGGGCCCGTTTCCCGGCGTGGTGATGTGCCATCCCCATCCGCTGCACGGCGGCAGCATGGACAATAACGTAGTGGTGGCCGTGACCTTCGGCCTGGCCGACGCCGGCATCGCCTCGCTGCGGTTCAACTTCCGTGGCGTGGGCAACAGCCAGGGCGAGCACGCCCACGGCGAGAAGGAACACGAGGAGACCCTGATGGCCATGGAGTTCCTCGGCGCCCTGCCCGACGTGGACGACGACCGTATCGGACTCGGCGGCTATTCCTTCAGCACCCGGGTCATCTGCGCGCACAAGCAGCTTTACAAGAAGCCCCGGGCCATCGCACTGGTCGCTCCCTCCCTGGAGGCGATCACCGACAGCCCCCTCCAGAAGGACAAGACCCCCCGCATGATCATCACCGGCGACCGTGACCGTCTCGCCAATTCCGATGGCGTCGACGAGCAACTGGGCAAGTTCAATCCGCCGGCGGATTATCACGTTGTTCCCGGCGCAGACCACTTCTGGGTGGGCCAGGAGCGCCAGATGGCCGATAAGGTGGTGCAATTCTTCTTGGACCATCTGGCCACACCCTAGCCCATGTCCCGGCAGCTCATGCCCCGGCCCCGGAAAGATCGCACGCCGATCTACCGGGATTGGACCCTGCTGCAATTGGCGGCGTTGGCCCTGGCCCTGGACCAGCTCACCAAGTTCGTCGTTAGGCAGACCCTGGAGTGGCACTACTCCTGGCCTGCTTTCGGCTTTTTCCGCTTTACCCATGTGCAGAACACCGGCAGCGCCTTTGGCCTGTTCCAGGGCAACAACATCCCGCTCCTGATTGTCTCCCTGGTTGGCGTGGCGGTGCTGGCGTACATCTACCACACCCAGCAACGGCCCGGCGTCCTGATGCGGATCAGCATCGCGCTGATGCTGGGCGGCGCGCTGGGAAATCTGGTGGATCGCATCTGGCAGGGTCACGTGACCGACTTCATCGACATCGGCCCGTGGCCGGTGTTCAACCTGGCTGACTCCTCGATTGTTGTTGGTCTGGCGATCATGGCCTGGGTGCTGGTGATGAACCGGGACCAACCTGCCGCGACGGAACTTGGCGTTGTGCCCGCCTACGCGGCCTGCCCCATTTGTGACGGCGCCATGATCAGCCTGCCCAACGGCGCCCGCTGCGCCGACTGCGGCGTTCGCGAGCGGATCCTAGAGTCGCGGGAGGCCGGACAGTGAGCGCCGTCAAACACAGATCCGGCGTCGGCGACCTTTATAAGTTCGTCGTCGACGGCCAGTCGGACCGGTCCCGGTTGGACGCCTGGTTGGCCCAAATCCCCGAACTGTCCGTCGCCGGCCTTTCCCGCAGTCGCCTGCAAGCCCTGGCGGCCGACGGTTTGGTTACCGTTAACGGAAACGTCGCCCGCCCCGCCCATCGGGTCCGTACCCGGGATGCCGTAACCGTGTGCGTCCCGCCGGCGCGCTCTCCCGCAGACCTGATCCCGCAGGACATAGCGGTTCCCGTGGTGTACGAGGACGAGCACCTGATCGTAGTGGACAAGCCGTCCGGCCTCCCGGTTCACCCGGGTCCGGGCCATCCCGACGGCACCCTGGTCAACGCCCTGCTGGCGCGGTGCCCCGACATTCGCGGCATCGGAGGCGAGCTCCGGCCCGGCATCGTGCACCGCCTCGATCTCGACACCTCTGGCCTGATGGTGGTGGCCAAAACGCAGACGGCGCACCAGCGCCTGACCGAGCAGCTCAAGAACCGTGAGTTCCGCAAGGAGTACCTGGCCATGGCTGTGGGCATGGTCACGCCGGAATCTGGAACCATCGACGCGCCCATCGCCCGGGACCCGCGCCACCGCCAGAGGATGGCCGTGGAAGCCGGCGGCCGCGCCGCCCGCACCCATTACGAAACCCTTGAGGAATTGCAGGGCCACACCCTGCTCAATCTGGTGCTCGAAACCGGTCGCACGCACCAGATTCGTGTGCACCTCGCCTACTTGGGCTACCCGCTATTGGGCGACGCGGTTTACGGAAAAGCCAGCTACCTGGTGAGCCGGCAGTTCCTTCACGCCGCCCGGCTGGGCTTCAACCATCCCGTGACCGGCGAGTGGTCGGAGCACCAAGCGGCGCTACCCGACGACTTGGCGCGCGTTCTGGTCACTCTGCGCTGTCCTCGTCCGCTCTCCGGCTGACGTCTTCAGGCAGCGCCGCGATCACTGCGTCAAATTCCTCGGACTCCAGGGCCTGGGCTGCATCCCGTATGCCGGCCGCCGCCGCTGTCGCCGCTTCTTCGTCGGTAATGCCCAATTCGGATGCCGCTGCCCGCGCCGCCTGCAACGCTGCCTCGGCAGCCCCTGCCAGGTCTCGTTGGGCTTCAATGGCGCCCTGGATCACGCCGTGGGCCGCTCCGCGCAGCGCATCGGCCGGCGCCACGTGGAGTTGCTGCATAGCGCGCAACGTGCCCAGCATGGCCCCGTGGGTAACGCTGCCCAGTTCTCCGGTGATGTCATCCACGGCGTGAACTGCTCCCCGGGTGGCATGGCGGGCCAGCTCGAGGCCATACTCGGTAGTGTCAGTCATGCGTGCCGCGGTATAACTGAGGACGGTTCCCACCTGGTTGGCTACAGCCGCTACCCCGGCCCGACCGCGGTCGGCGGAAACCACCGCCGCCTGAGTGGAAGCGGCCAACTGGTACGCCGTCACCCCGATGGCTACGTCGGCGCCGGGGATGTGCCGCAAGTATCCGTAAGATAGGGACGACACCATATTCAGACCCGGAACCGAAGAGACGGCACGAGCCACGGGAGCCATGCCGGCCATCAGCTCGGCCAGGGCGGTGTCCCGGGAAACCTCACCGGTCTCGCGCAGGGGCGCCAGCAGGTTCAACGATAGCAGGCCCAGCACAAAGGCCATGCCAAACAGGAACTCAAAACCGGATAGCGACACGGCCGGCAAGGCCGTTACTCCAGCCGGCGCCGACCAGGTAACGCTCAAGTCCAGGGACCGCACTGAGAAATAGTCGGCAACCAGTCCACCCAGAATTGGGCCGATTCCCGAGCCGAGGCCGACCATCATGCCAGCCACGCCGGAAAACGGCACGGCTCGTCCCTCCGGAGCCACCTTTATCGCCAGCGTATTGACCGTGAGCGTGACTCCGGCAGCTGCGGCCCCGCCCAACAGGTGCAGGGCCACCAGCAGGGGCATGGTGAGCAAATAACGCTCGGGATGGGTGGTAAACACCCAACCGATGATGACCAGCAGGTAAAGGGACGCCGACAGGGACAGGACCGTCTTGCTCCCCACCCGGTCAGCGAAGCTCCCCCACACGCGCACGAAAAGCACGTTGGAAAGATGGCCCAGCGCAGTCAAACCCATCACCACCGGCAGCGAGATCCCAATTACCTTCAGCATGTAGATGGCGAAGAAGGGTATCGCGAGGTTGGAAATCAGGCTCCACGCGAACAGGAACTTGATGAGCCGGAAATAGTTGGGATCCCGCAGCGGCGCCAGCAGCATACGCACCGGGGACAGCTCGGATTGGACTGACGGAGGCATCATGGGCTCTGCGGCTCGGGACATCGCAAATACGCCGAAGGTTCCGAAGACGCAGACCCCGCCAACGAGCAGGAACGAAAAGGCGAAAACTCCCTCGCCAGGGCGGGCAATGCTCTCCCACCACTGGACGAAAAAGCCGCCGGCCAGTCCTATTACCGAGATTGCGATGGTCACCATCGCCAGACGGCGGCCAAAGTAACTGGCCAGGCGGTCGGGCGGAACCAGATCGCGCAGCCAGGTGTTGGAAGTCGTGACCCAAAGGGAGTTCAACGCTCCATGGACGCCGAGAAAAACAATCACCAGGAACACGGCCAGCTTGCCCGGCGTGTCCAGCAACAGGGGAACCAAGCCGATGGGAAGCCAGACTAATTGCATCAAGGCAAAGGCAGGCCACCCCAGGGCCTTGCGGCGCCGGAACGCTTCCACCAGCAGGACGGCGGGCAGCCGCATCACCTGAGTGATGAAGGGCAACGCCGCGATTATTCCCACCTCCAGGTTGTTGGCTCCGAGGGCCAACGCGTAAGCGGCCATCAAACCGCCGGTTCCCAGGCTGCGCATGGCGCCGGCCGACATGCCGCTCCAGTCCATGCTGCGGAGGCTGCGCTGCGTTTCCCGCTCGGTGAGGGTGGGCTGGGGTTGCAGGAAGCTGAACATTGCGAAGTTATACTATCAGGCTGATGGCCGCGCCGACCCGTCGCCGGCAGGATATAATCAAAAAGCGCGCCGCGCCTTTGCGGTGTATCTTGGAAATTGGGCAATCCGAACATGAGCACTGACACGCCCCCTGCTACCGCCGAAACCCCATCCGATTTCATCCGCGCGATTATCAACGAGGATCAGGCCGCCGGCGCCTACGACGGCCGCGTGGTGACCCGCTTCCCGCCCGAGCCCAACGGTTACCTCCACATCGGCCACGCCAAGTCCATCTGCCTCAACTTCGGCGTCGGCGCGCAGTACCAGGGCGCCAAATGCCACATGCGGTTCGACGACACTAACCCCACTCGCGAGGACATCGAATACGTCGAATCGATCCTCGCTGACGTGAAATGGCTGGGGTTCGATTGGGGCGAGAACCTCTTCTACGCCTCCGACTATTTCGAGCAGCTGTACGAGTACGCCGAGCAGCTGATTCGCGACGGCAACGCCTACGTGGACAGCCTCACCGCTGATGAAATCCGAAAGTTCCGCGGCACCCTCACCGAGCCAGGCCGGGAAAGCCCCGACCGCAATCGCCCACCCGAGGAGAGCCTGGATCTGTTCCGGCGGATGCGCGCCGGCCAGTTCGAAGACGGCGAGTACGTCTTGCGCGCGAAAATCGACATGGCGTCGCCCAACCTCAACATGCGGGACCCCGTGCTGTACCGCATCCGCCACGCGGAACACCACCGCACTGGCGTTGACTGGTGCATCTACCCCATGTACGACTACGCCCACTCCCTGTCCGATTCCATCGAGGAGATCACCCACTCCCTGTGCACGCTGGAGTTCGAGGATCACCGGCCTCTCTACGACTGGTGCCAGGAGGCGCTGGGCATCTATCGCAGCCGCCAGATCGAGTTCGCCAGGCTCAATCTCACCCACACGGTCATGAGCAAGCGCCGCTTGCGGCAGCTGGTGGAAGAAGGCCACGTTGCAGGTTGGGACGATCCACGCATGCCCACTCTCAGCGCCCTGCGTCGCCGGGGATACACTCCCGAGTCAATCCGCGACATGTGCGAGCGCGTCGGCGTGGCTCGACGCAACAGCATGACCGAACTTGCGCTGCTGGAACACTGCCTGCGCGAAGACCTCAACCGCAGGGCGCCCCGGCGCATGGCCGTGCTGCGCCCCCTGAAGGTGGTGATCACCAACTACCACGAAGGCGACAGCGAAGAGTTCGAAGCCATCAATAACCCCGAGGACGAAACCATGGGGACGCGCAGCGTGCCATTTGGCCGCGAGGTGTACATCGAACGGGATGACTTCATGGAAGACCCTCCCCGCCGGTTCTACCGCCTGGCCCCCGGCCGTGAGGTTCGTCTGCGCTACGCTTGCCTCATCACCTGCACCGACGTCGTGAAGGACGCGCAGGGCGAGATCGTCGAAGTCCATTGCACCTACGATCCCGAAAGTCGCGGCGGCAACGCGCCTGACGGACGCAGAGTACAGGGCACCATTCATTGGGTTTCGGCCGCTCACGCCGTGCCGCTGGAGACCCGCCTCTACGACAACCTGTTCACCGAATCCGATCCTGCCGGAAGCGACGCCGATTTCCTGGACCTGATCAACCACGACTCGCTGGAAAGGGTCACTGCCATGGGCGAACCTGCGCTCGCGGCGGCAAAGGCGGGAGACCGGTTCCAGTTCGAGCGATTGGGCTACTTCTGCGCCGATACCGATTCCCAGCCCGGCGCGCCAGTATTCAACCGCACTACCACGCTCCGCGATACCTGGGCCCGCATCAGCCAACGAGGTGGTTAGACCAACCGTTGGCAACTGCCCTTAGCCTGCAACGCCAAGCCGCCGGCACTTGAGAAAACCGATCCGTCCCAGTCGCCGCTGAACCGCCGGGACGCAAATTCGAGGAGGCCAACCACTGTGTCCGCGCCCGTCCGCGTTCGTTACGCGCCCAGTCCCACCGGCAACCCGCATATTGGCAACATCCGCACCGCCATGTTCAACTGGCTGTTCGCCCGTCGCAACGGCGGCCAGTTCGTCGTGCGCGTGGAAGACACCGACCAGGGCAGGATCACCGAGGGCGCGGTGGATCACATTCTGGACGGGTTGGAATGGCTCGGCATTGACTGGGACGAGGGCCCCCGGGTGGGCGGCCCCTACGGACCATACTTCCAGTCGGAGCGGATCGAGCGCTACCACGAAGCTGCCGAGCGACTCATCGCCTCGGGCAACGCCTATCGTTGCTACTGCCCACCGGAACGAGTGGCGGAGCTGCGCAAGGAGCAGGCCCGCAACAAGCAGCGACAGGGCTACGATAGCCATTGCCGATACCTGTCTGACGTTGAGCGACGCGCCCGGGAAGCGGAGGGCGCACCCTCGGTCCTGCGTTTCGCCATGCCCCAGACCGGCGTCACCTCCGTGGAAGACACCATCCGCGGACACGTCGAATGGCAGAACGACTTAACCGACGATTTCGTCCTAGTCAAGACCGACGGCTTCCCCACCTACCACATGGCGGTGGTGGTGGATGACCACGCGATGGAAATCTCTCACGTCCTGCGGGCTGAAGAGTGGCTGCCCAGCACGCCGCGCCACGTGCAGCTGTTCCGCGCCCTGGACCTGCCCATGCCCACCTTCGGACACCTGCCCATGATCCTGGGCTCGGACCGGGCCAAGCTTTCCAAACGGCACGGCGCCACGTCCCTCATGGAATACCGCGACGACGGATTCCTCCCCGAGGCGCTGATCAATTTCATGGCGCTCCTCGGGTGGTCGCTGGACGGTGAAACCGAGGTCATGACGGCGGACACGATACGAGACAACTTCACCCTGGAGCGAGTCGGGAAGCCGGCAGCAATCTTCGACCTGGACAAGCTGCAGTGGATGAACGGCGTGTACATCCGCCAAACCAACGACGCTGACCTGGCCGACCGTATCCTGCCCTTCCTACGGAAAAAACATCCGATCAACGTGGCCCCCATCGACCGGGATTACCTGTTGCGGATCGTCCCGCTGGTACGAGAACGGCTGAAGACCCTTGCGGACGCGCCGGACATGCTCTCCTACTTCTTCGAGGAGACGCTGGAATATGACCCCGTCAGCGTAGTCCAGCGCGGCATGGATGCCTCGGGAACCCACGCCGCGATCCTGCGGGCCCAGTCCGACCTGTCATCGGTTCCGGATGCCGAATTTCAACATGAAAACCTTGAAAATATTCTCAGGGCCAGCGGCAAGGATCTCGAATTATCGGGGAGGCAATTTTTCGGCGCGCTCCGGTCGGCCATAACCGGCCGCACGGCCACGCCGCCGCTATTCGAGATGATGGAAGTGATGGGACGGGAACGCGTGCTGCAACGGCTGGAAGCCGCAGCGGAGAAGTTGTCCGCGCTCTAGTTCGGGATGGTATCCGGCATGGGCTGGCCGCAGTGAGGGCAAACCTCGCCGCTCGACGGCTGCCCTGGCTTGTTGCCATCTTCTGCGTCTCCGGTACCGGCCTCCAGCATTCCAGCGCTGATGATCCCGGCCGGCAACGCGAACAGTCCGATGCCCAGCAGTGCAATGACCGCGGCCAGCAAACGTCCCGCTACGGTTACCGGCACCGCATCGCCGTAGCCCACGGTGGTCAGTGTCACCACGCCCCACCACATCGCCACCGGTATGCTGGTGAACACCTGCGGCTCGGCGTCCTTTTCGGCGAAGTACATCAGCGAAGCCGCTATCACCAGTACCACCAGCAATCCGGCCACCGTGGCCAGGAGTTGGCTTCCTTTCTGACGCAGTACCACGGCCAGCCGGCGCCCGCCGGGGAAGTATCTGGCCAGTTTCACGGTGCGGGTCAGCAGCCGGGCCGCCAGTAGGAAGGACAGGCTTGGGCCGCTGCCGGCGATTAGCAGGATCATCACCGACGCCAGCGATGGCGCCAGGGCCGCCGCGTCGATGAGGGCCACCGGCGAACGGACGTATCGCCACCTCTGGCGCCACGCAGACCCGTCCGGATCCGCTTCCGGCGCTGACCACAGCCTCAGCGCGTATTCCACCAGGAACACCGCCACGGTGATGTGCTCGATGACGTGGAACCAGAGATCATGGGCATCCCGGAAGCGGGGAACCGTCCACAGTATGAGCGCGGTCGAGTTGATGGCGATCACCGTCACCAACGCGACCTCAACCAGAAATGATCCCTTTTCCCGGCTCCGTCCCAATCCGCGAGATTGTCGAGGGGTCTGGGTATCCAGCAGGTCGAATACCCGACGACGCAGGTTCGGGGACGGAGTGCCCTGGATTGGGGTAGGTGTGTTCACGGGAATTGGCTGGCCCCTGCGGTTTGCGAAGCAGCCGGGTCGGCCGCTGTCTTATATTCAAGCCCGGCAAGAATCAGGGAAACAGGTCCGGCCGCGCCGGGCAAACATAACATCACTGGGCTGGCCGCCGCCACCGTCGTCGGTCTGCTCCGCCCTCCACGATAATTTCGAAAATCAATCAAAATTATTCGCTTTTTTGGGTTGACACCAATGAATTGGAGGGTTGTAAAGTAATGCCCATGGTACCGACCGTAGGCACAGTCGGATTGACTTGCGGAATGGCCGCATTAGGCCAATCAATGGCCTGAACCCCCTCCGTGCGGAGACACAAATGCGGGTGGGCGCGGTGCTTCAGGAAACGGGCGGCGATACAAATGCAGATTTCAGGGGTGATGGTGAGATGACGGTGAGCGCTGCAAAAATTATCAGCGACGGAGTATTCAAGGTAGACGGCGGATCGAGTTTCGGATCAATACCAAAAATGATGTGGGAGAACCTGGTATCCACTGATCGCAAAAATCGGGTGACCATGGGCCTGAATTGCCTGTTGATCGAGTGCGCCGGCAAGAAAATCATCGTGGACACCGGCGTGGGCCCCAAGGATAATTATCGCGACAAGGAAATGTACGGCCTTGTCCCCAGCCGGCTCATGCGGAGCCTGAAAGGGCTCGGTTTGGGCCCCCGGGACATCGACGCTGTTGTGCTCTCCCACCTCCACTTCAGCCACGCCGGCGGCTCAACTCGCATGGACCGCCTGGGCGACATGGTTCCTTCCTTCCCCAACGCCACCTACTACGTCCAGCGCGCCAGCTGGGAGGACGCTCACAACCCCTCGTTGCGCAACACCGAGGCGTTCCGGGTGGAAGATTTCTCCCCCATCGCCGACCGAGGGCAGCTGGAACTGCTGGACGGCGACACCGAGCTGTTCCCCGGCCTTAGCCTGATCGTCACGGACGGCCACTGCCTGGGACACCAGATCCCCGTGTTCACCTACGGCGGCGAGCGGGTGGTATACCTCGGGGACCTGGTCCCAACTCCCCATCATCTGGGCCTGACCATCATATCGTCCTTCGACTACGAGCCCGAGACCACGCTGGATCAGAAGCGCATCATCCTGGCCGAAGCCGAACGGCAGGGACACCTCCTGGTGTTCTCCCACGGCCACGAGACCCGCGCCGGCTACCTGGAGCGCCGGCACGATATGAGCTACCTGCGTCCCGTGGAGTTTTAGTCCGGCATTCCGGCAACCGTGACGCGCCGGAATGCAGTCGCCCGAACGAGGCGCGCCGCCGGAGCTGCCCAGCGCGAAACGGATCCGTTTACCGCGACCCGGTCGAGTAGGGCGTGTCACCCAACGGGTGATCGGCCCACTTGCCGGCCTCCACGGATGCCAGGAAGTCGGACACCAGGCGGTTGAAAAGTTCCGGCTCCTCCAGGTTGATGGCGTGGCCGCACTGGGGCAGGACCGCCAGCCCGCTGCGGGGAATCTCCCGTTTCATCATGATGGACGGCTCCACGCACGGGTCGTCCTCGTCGCCGATCATTATCAGCGTGGGAACCTGGAGTTGGTTCATCTGCGAGATCAGTTGGTCGATGGTCGGCCGGCGCAGCTGCACGCCCCGGAAGGTGTAGGCTGAGCCGCGGGCGTTGTGCCCGAACAGCAGCCGCATGAATTCCTCGTATCCGCGCGGGTCCTTCCGCTGGAGTTGCACTCGGGTCGGTCCGCTGCCATAGTCTTTCATCACCGGCGGCGTGCCCTCGGCCAGCAGTCGAGCGGCCATGGCCTCCCCGCCGGAGCGAAAAGCCTCGTTGTGCGTGGTTCCGGACCCGGCCGACGCGACGATGATGGCTTTGCAGAGCTCCGGATACCGCAGGGCGAAATTCAGTGCCACGTTGCCGCCCATGGACAACCCGCCGATGTACGCCTGGTCGAGCCCCAGGTGGTCCATGAGCCGGCGCAGGTCTTCGATGGTGATGTCCTGAGAGTACGCTTCGGGGTCGTCGGGCACGTCCGAAGGCGGATATCCGCGATCGTTGTAGGTGATCACGCGGTAGCGGTGGCTGAAGTAGCGAACTTGCTGCTCCCAGCTCTCGTAGGAGCCGGCAAACTCGTGGCTCCAGATGAGCGGGAATCCCTCGCCGGTGGACTGGTAGAAGATGCGAACGCCGTCGGAATCGAAAGTAGGCATCGATATACTCCGGATTAATCGAAAATCGGTTCTTGGAGAATGGGGACCATGGAAGAAATTACGGTTGGTCCCGGAACAACTGCCAGACCGGAACGGTGAAACCGGGCAGCAGGTCGCCGCCATCCAGCACGTCGTCTTCGCCCAAGATTTCGGGCTCCTGGCCGGGCCGGTAGCGGGTGACGGTGGTGCTTTCGGGGTCGCCCACCCATACCAAGCGCGTACCAAAATGCAGCCACATTGCGGCCCGCTCGTCCATATCGGCGCGCGTTTCGTCGGGAGATCTGATTTCCACCGCTAAATCAGGTGACTGCGCAGGATAGCCGCTGATCATTTCACCGACGTTTTCGGGAGCGAGCCATCCAATATCAGGCGCGCGCACTGTGTCAGGGTTAGATTCCAGTTGAAAACCGGCGCGCCCTGTCACGCGACCGAAGTCATTATCGTCGGCGTACTTGTGCAACGCGAAACCAAAATGTGCTGACGCCCTTCCATGAGAGTCAACGTGGGGCGGCAGCGGTTCCGTCAGCGTGCCGCGCACCAACTCGTACCGCGTGTCGTCTCTGGGCATCATCAGCAACTCGTCGGCAGTGATCAGTTTCGTCGTGGCCATATCACCCCTCCCTACCGATGCCGCCGGAACAGCCGCCAAACCGGCACGCTGAAACCGGGCAGCAGGTCCCCACCATCCAGCACGTCATCCTCGCCCAGTACTTCCGGCGGCTGGCCGGGCCGATAGCGGGTGACGCCGATTGGCGACGGGTTGGCCACCCAAACCTCCCGGCTGCCGAAACTGAGCCACATGGCCGCTTTTTCCGACAAATCCTGCCCCGGCGACTGCACTTCAACTACCAGGTCCGGGGCCAAATTGGGAAAGCCCTGTGTTCCTTCCGGTATGCGGCCCGGCGCCAGCCACGCGACGTCGGGCGCACGCACCGTGTCGGGGCCGATTTCCAGCAGGTAACCCGGTTCACCGGCTCGGGTTTCACCGTAATCGTTGATTTCCGAATAGTGCGTGACCGCGTAGTCAATCCTGCTCACGGCTATGGCGTGGGGGTCTCCGGTAGGCATTCTCTCGATCAACACTCCCCGGACGAGTTCGTGCCGTTTGCCCTGGCCGTTTTCGGCCATCAAAAGCAACTCATCAGCCGTCATCAATTTCTGCTGGGTAGTCATGCTTCACCGGCCTGTTGCGCCGCGTAGATTGATGCCGGCATTGTAGCATCCAAAGGCCCCTCCCCCTTGCGGGGGAAGGGCCCAGATGTCCGGCGGGCTGGATGGGCTTATTCGTTGGGCGTCAGCGCCAGCGATCGGATCTCGCCGAATTCCTTCTGGAGCTTGTCCCAGGTGTCACCGCCGTCGGTGCTGACGTACACGTAGCCGTAGATGCTGGCGGCCACCATCACGTCGTCGACGTGGGGGCTGGCGGCGAACCAGTACACCACCGAGTTGGGCGTAGCCGACAACTGCGGAGCATCCCAGGAGGCTCCGGCGTCGCGGGTGCGGCGGATGGTTCCGGTGATCCCCGGGATCGAGTCGCCGTTGCCGACGAACATGGTGCTGGGGTTGTCGGGCTTGATGACCATGCCGCGGCAATAGGAGCGGACATCCTCGGCGTGGAAGCGCGGGAACTCGTGCAGCTCCCAGCTCTCTCCCTCGTCGTTGCTGGTGGAGATGCCGAAGGGGGTGGTGCAGTAGATGGCGGAGTCCGGGCCGGGCTTCAGGGCCATGCCGTGGATATCCCCATGGAACGGATCGGGACCCAGGTCGGGCAGGCGGGTCCAGTTGTCGCCGCCGTCCAGGCTGCGGTACACGCCGTCAACCTCGATGCCGGCCCACACCGTCCGGGTGTCGCGCGGGTCCACGATGATGTTGGTGGTGCGAGGGATGCCGATGGGGCAGGGCATGCGGACGCCCAGGTCCAGCGACTCCCAGGTCTGGCCGCCGTCCCGGGACCGGAAGGCGTTGGGCCGCGTGCCCACGAACACCGTGTCGGAGTCGTCGGGGTCGACGCCCACGGACCAGATCTGCAGGTCGTCCATGGGGGATTCGAGGTAGCTCCAGGTGAAGCCGTTGTCGTCGGATCGGAACAGGCCGCCGTCGGTGCCGGCGTAGATGCGGCTCCGGTTGCTGGGGTCGGTGGCCAGCGCGCGGACGTTGCACTCGCTGGGCATGGGGTCGCGGATGCGGTTCCAGGATTCGCCGCCGTCGGGGCTCACGGAGAGGCCACCGCCCACGGTGCCGACGCTGATGGTGTAGTTTCCGGCCATGATTACCTCCTCAACTGCGCAAAAAGCGTAACGTGGGATGCCAGACAGGCGGCAACTCGCCGCCGGCCGAATGATAGCACAACCGGCGCGTGTTACCGCGCCGGCAGTCAAGTCAAGGCAATTGAGTCATACCCAGCTTCGCCCAAACTGTCATTGCGAGCGAAGCGCGGCAATCACGCCATGGTAACGGACGTTGCTACGAGAGCGCGATCGCCACGTCGCTACGCTCCTCGCGATGACAAACTGGGTACCCGCTACACCTCAGAAGTTGGGCCGGTCGTTGCTGTCCGGCAGGTCGTAGTTCGGGCTGTCGATGGAACCGTAATTCGGGCGCACGTTCATCTCCCGCAGCCGGCGGACCCGCTCCTCGATGGGCGGATGCGTCGAGAAGAGCCGCGCCATGGACCGGCCGCTGAGCGGGTTCACGATGAACAGGTGAGAGGCGGCCTCGTTGACCTTCATGGGCCGGATTTCGCTGCCCATTTCCAGCTTTTCCAGGGCGCGCGCCAGGGCCTCGGGGTTGCCGCAATTATGTGCGCCGGTCTGATCGGCCTGGAACTCGCGGGCTCGTGAAATCGCCATGCGGATGATGGTAGCCGCAATGGGCATGATGATGGCGATAATGAGCAGGGTCAGGAAGTTGCCCCCGCCGCCCTCGTCGTCGTCGCTGTGGCCGCCGAAGCTGCTGAAAATCGCGGCGAACTGCGCCATGAACGCCAGCATCGTGATCGCGCCGGCGATGGTGGCCACGATGGTCATGATCAGGGTGTCGCGGTTGCCCACGTGCGCCATCTCGTGGGCCATGACGCCGGCCAGTTCCTCCCGCGTGAGGATCTGGCGTATGCCGGTGGTCACGGCGACGGCGGCGTTCTGCGGATTGCGGCCGGTGGCGAAGGCGTTGGGCGATGGGTCGTCGATCTCGTACACCTTGGGCATCGGCATGTTGGCCAGGCGCGCCTGCTCCGCCACCAGTTGGTACAGCTGCGGGTCTTCGTCTGCGGTAATCGGACGGGCGTGGGCCATGCTCAGCGCGATCTTGTCGCTGAACCAGTAAGCCCCGAAGTTCATCGCCAGCGCAAACACCAGCGCGATGATCAGGCCAACCTGCCCACCCACGGCGCCTCCGATCAACAGCAGCAACCCGGTGAGCACCATCAGGAGGAAGAACGTCTTGACGTGATTCATAGCCTTCTCTCCAGCAAACGGACGTGAAACGGTGAGATACAAGTTCATTCTACCATCGGCATTGCGCTGCGGTGTCCGGCAACGGCGGAGCGCAAAATAGCATTGCACCCGGGGATACGGGGTTTGCGGTGCAACGGTGCTCAACTCTACACTGCATGGCATCCATAGGGAAAATTCCGACATGGTTGCTGAAAACCGAGAGGACGTTGCAGTGGTCGGATTCGAGGAAAATCGCGTGGACATCGGAGTCCAAAACCTGGGGTTTTCACTGAAATCACAATCTGCGTACGTAGCTTGACAAGGCTGCGCTATTAGCTCTAATGTTCCCCTACTTTCAGAAAGGGGGACTGCCATGCCCGTCTCGATCGTCACATTCACATACACAGACCACGACATCCCGCAAGGCGTCGTCAGTGACTTTCTCAATGGCTCGCTGTTTCGTGAGCTCTGTACAGGAACCCTTGACCCGCCGATCCTCACGCTCATCGACGTTGAATCCATGGAAGAGTTTTTCGACGAGGCCATTTTCGATGAGTCCGCAACTGAGGAACAACGGGACGCTGTGATGTCCTGGCTCCGCGCCATTGCCCCTAGCGATGACACCAACATCCGCGTGCTGGCTCCGTGGAGTTGAGGGTGTAAGATACGGCACTCCAAATTATGTCGGAGTGCCGCATCCTTACCGTTAAGGCGGGGGCAATTACATGCAGTCAATCAAATCCCCGTGGGCCTCCACGTTTGACCAGTTCGCCAGCTCAATTCAAGAGACGGCAATCATCGCCGCGCCGTTCATCCGCAGACGACCGCTAGAACGGTTGGCTCGCAAACTGCGATCGCGCCAGTCTGTCCGAATTGACCTGCTGACGAGCCTGGCCAGCGGCAGCCTCGCGGAAGGGCTGGTGGACTGCGGAGCATTGCTGTGGTTCTGCGAACAAGTCCCGGGAACGTCGATCAGCCACCTCCTGCACCTGCACGCTAAGGCATATGTCGCCGATGGTCATACGGCGATTGTGACCTCCGCGAACCTGACCGAGAACGGACTGAGGCACAACTTCGAACTGGGCGTGAAGATTACGAGCGCACAGGCGGTCAGCGAAATAGTATCAGATCTGACAGAGTACGGGGCCATGGGAGTATCGGTCTCAACCGACCACTTGTCCGACCTGGATCGGCTAGCACAGGAGGCACAGGAGATTAAGGTACGTGGAGGTCAGGCCAATCGCACTGGCGAAGATGCTAACTACGACAATATCCTGAATGAAATCAGCGAGACATTGATCGGCTTGCGTGTGGAGGGGCCAGAGTTCGCAACAGATCCCAACGGTTCCATAACCGCCCAATTCGCCGATGCGATACGTTTCGTGCTGAGACAGCAAGGACCATTGCCCACAACGGAACTCAGCCCCTTGGTGCGGGCTCTGAAACCAGAGTTGTGCGATGATGAGAAGGATCGGGAGATACACGGTCGCTCTTACGGTAAACGGTGGAAACACGACATACGGAACGCCCAGCAGCAATTGAAGCGACGGGGGCTCATTGTCCTAGAAAACCGCAAGTGGCGATTGGTGGAACAGGAGAAGCGAGCATGACGCAGCGAGATGTCAGGTGGGCCCTGGTAGACATCATCACGTATCACTACTTTTGGCCCAACCAAGAAAGCCAGGACGCCGTGTACGGATTCACTCACAGCTACGAAGTCAATGCAATTTGCGCCGATGCGATTCCTTTCTCGGTAACACCAACACACAAGGAAAGTTTGGAAGAGGCATTGAAAGAATACATAGACCGGAAAGGGATCAATGCAGAGGACGTGTCCAAAATCCGTGCCTGGCTGGCTGGTTTGCCCGACCAAATTGCGATCATCGAGCGTGCCTGACCGCATAAACTCGGATAGTTTCCACAACGTGAGATCATTTCAGCGTCCACTCAAGCCAGTGGAATCTGCGTACAATACTGGCAACCTCAGTGGCGAGCCGAGACTATGACTACCAGCAACCCCAACGAACACCACACCCTCTCCGGTCTCCCCATCGACCCGCTCTACTCCCCGGACGGCTTAGCCTCTAGCGGCCACGACCCGGCGCAGGACCTCGGCAACCCCGGCGAGTTCCCCTTCACCCGCGGGGCGTATCCCACGATGTACCGCGGCCGCCTGTGGACCCGCCGCCAGATCGCCGGCTTTGGCACGGCCCGGGCCACCAACGAGCGCTACCGCTTCCTGCTGGCCCATGGGCAGACCGGCCTCAGCACCGACTTCGATCATCCCACGCTGACCGGCTACGACTCCGACCACGAGCTGGCCGAGGGTGAGGTGGGCCGCCTGGGCGTCGCCATCGACACGGCAGCCGACATGGGCGAGCTCTTCGAAGGCATCCCCCTGGAACAGGCCAGCGTGTCCCTCACCATCAACCATCCCGCCATCGTGCTGTTGGCGATGTTCCTCCACAACGCGGAGCGGCGGGGCACGCCCTGGACGGCCCTGCGCGGCACCGTCCAGAATGACTCGCTCAAGGAGTTCCACGGTCAGAAGACCTTCGCCTTGCCGCCGGCGCCGGCGCTGCGTCTCACCACCGACGTCGTCGAATTCTGCACCCGGCACGTGCCCAACTGGTACACCATCTCCATCAGCGGCTACCACACCCGCGAGGCCGGCTCCGACGCCGTGCAGGAACTCGCGTTCACCATCGCCCAGGGCATGGCCTACGTGGAGTCGGCGATGCGACGCGGCCTGGCCGTCGACGAGTTCGCGTCCCGCCTGTCCCACTTCTTCGGCGTGCACAACGACTTCTTCGAGGAGATCGCCAAGTTCCGCGCCGCCCGCCGCATGTGGGCCCAGCTCATGCGCGACCGCTACGGAGCCACCCGGCCCGAGTCCATGCGCATGCGCTTCCACACCCAGACCCTGGGCTCCACGCTGGTGCGCCAGGACCCGCTGAACAACATCCTGCGCGGCGGCCTCCAGGCCCTGGCCGCCGTTCTGGGCGGCACCCAGTCGCTCCACGTCAGCGGCTACGACGAGGCTTACGACATACCCTCCGAGGAGGCTATGCGCATCTCCCTGGCCACGCAGATGATCCTGGCCCACGAGTCGGGCGTCGCCGCGACACCGGATCCCCTGGGCGGCTCGGCCTACCTGGAGACGCTGACCAACCAGCTGGAAGAGGCTGCCATGGCCTACATCCAGCGCATCGACGACATGGGCAACGGCAGCATGCTGGACGGAATGCTGGAGGCCATCGGGAACGGCTATATCGAGAGCGAGATCGCCCAGGCGTCCTACCGGTACCAGCAGCGGGTCGAATCCGGCGATTACACCATCGTCGGCGTCAACGACGAGTACAGTGACGATGCCAGCAACGCCGGTTCCCTGGAACTCTTCGAGTTCGACTACGCCGAGGAGGAACGGCAGATCGAGCGCCTGACCACCGTGCGCCAAGCTCGCAGCGAAACCGACGCCGCATCCGGCCTGCGCGACATCGTGAAAACCGCGCGCGCCGACGGCAACCTCATGCCGTCCATCCTCTCGGCCGTTGCCGCCGGCGTCACCGAAGGCGAGATCATGGGCGCCCTCCGCGACGAATGGGGCGAGTACGTGGACCCGGGGGTGTTTTAAATGCACCGGGAAACGCTACGCCGACTATCCTGGCTGGTGGCACAGCAAGATAAAGACTCCCTCGTGGGGTTGGTCGGTGATATTGATACCGGAATCCCTCCGATTACTCGGTTCGAGAGTGTTGACGATGTCGAACGGATTGCCAATAATTTGGAGTTGGCATCCGGTACCGGGCTAACTGCCACGCTCGTTGAAATGGTGGGCGTATTTTACGAATTGGCTTTGAACGCCGTGGAACACTCGCAATGGGCGGCTGGCTACCATGTCATCAGAGCAGGCAGCAGCACCGTTGGTGGCGTGGAGCATACGGTTGGCATTGCAGATTGCGGGATTGGAATCCCGGCGTCTTTGCGTCGGAATCCGGCTTTTGCCGATGTGTTGAATGACGCTGATGCGATTGCCCTTGCAACCGAACTCCACGTGACTGGCACCGGCGAAGCGCATCGTGGCATCGGACTGGACCATGTTATGGGTGTCGTGAAAAGCTTGGGCGGCAATCTGACGATCGTTTCTGCCGGAGGCTCCCTGGAGGTCGAGACGGGCGGCGGGATAATCAAAGGCAGTCTGGAAGGATCAGATCGGGTTGCCGGCACGGTGGCAGTGGTCACTATATCCGTTCCGGCGTAAGTGACGACGATGACGACGGTCAACTTGTCAGTTCAATCGGGCAAAACGGTGCTCATCACGCGCCCAGCGGCGCGGATTGTAGCTTCGGCAATGCAGGCTGCCGCAGGTGACGGCGAAATTACGTTGAATACCGATGGCATCCTACGCATAGGAGTATCCTTTTTTGACGAGGCCCTATTGATTTTCAATGAGATCATCGCTGAAACCGGCGACGATACCCTGCGCTTGGTTTATCGTAAGGCGCCGGAGATGGAGTCCCTGAAAAACCTGGTACCAAACCGGGGACTGGCCCTGTCCGTGACGAACTCCGGGGAATGGATAATTTCCCGTCCGGAAACCGCCTGATGCAGTCTAGCCAAATGACCCCACCCCGCGTCCTCCTCGCCAAGCTTGGCTTGGACGGCCATGACCGCGGCGTCAAGGTTATCGCCCGCGCGCTGCGTGATGCCGGCATGGAGGTTGTCTACCTGGGGATGCGGGTCACCGCTGATCAGGTGGCGGCTGCGGCAGCCCAGGAGGACGTGGACGTGGTCGGCATCAGCATCCTCTCCGGCGCCCACATGCGCCTCATGCCGCGCATGGTGGACGCGCTGCAACGCCAGGGCCTGCGCGGCGACGATGCCGACGGCGACGGCAACGTGATGCTCCTGGTCGGCGGAACCATACCCGACAGCGACGTGGAACCCCTGCGCCGGTTGGGCGTGGACGGCGTCTTCCCGGTCGGCACCTTTACCGCAGAGATGGTGGATTTCATCCGAGCCAGTCTCTCGCGAGCAGCGCCATGACCTGGCCCCCGAAATACGACGCGGCATACGTTCCCAGCCCAGATGCCGAGCATTGGGACGCCCGACTGGAGACGATGGATCCCGCCGAGCGTGATGAGGTGATCCATGAGAAACTCCAGGGCCAGGTCCGGTATGCGTGGGAGAACTCCGGTTTCTACCGCGAGTTCTGGAAGGACGCGCCTGTAGATCCGGCCAACATCCGCAGCCTGGAAGAATTCGCCCACCTGCCCATCCTCACCAAGGAGGAGGTCAGGGTGGAGCAGGAAGCTCACCCGCCCTACGGCCGTTTCCTCTGCGTCTCGCCGGATCAGGTGTACCGCATCCACGGCACGTCTGGCACCACCGGCCGGCCCACCGTGTTCGGCATCAGCCGCGGCGACTGGGATCGCATCGGGGAAGCCCACGCGCGCATTCTCTGGGCCGCCGGCGTGCGCCCTGGCGACACGGTGATGGTGGCGGCGGTATTCAGCCTCTACGTCGGCAGCTGGGGCGCGCTGGTCGGTGCCGAACGGCTCGGAGCGACCTGCTTCCCCTTCGGCGCCGGAGCCCCCGGCCAGACCGAGCGGGCCGTGGAATGGGCGCAGATGGTGAAGCCGGCCGCGCTGTACGCCACCCCGTCCTACGCGCTGTACCTCGCGGAGACCGCTCGCGAAATGGGTGTGGATCCGCGAACCGACTTCGGGTTCCGGCTGATGTTCTTCAGCGGTGAACCCGGGGCCAGCGTTCCGGCCACCCGCCAGACCATCGAGGACGCCTTCGGCTGTTATGTCGTGGACCAGGGCAGCATGGCCGAAATGACCCCGTGGATGACCAACGGCGGGTGCCGCCATCTCCAGCGCGGCATGCACCTCTGGCAGGACATCGTGTACACCCAGCTGGTGGACCCCGAAACCCACGAGCCCGTCGCCATGGGCGGCGAGGGCGTGCCCGTTTACACCCACCTGGAGCGCGAGTCCCAGCCCATGATCCGCTACTGGTCGGGCGACATCGCCCGGTGGGAAATGGTCGACTGCCCCTGCGGGCGAACCTACCCGACGCTGACCCAGGGCATCTATGGCCGCGCCGACGACATGCTGATCATCCGCGGCCAGAACGTCTTCCCCTCTCGCGTCGAGGACGTGCTCCGGGGTTTGGGCGAGTTCGGCGGCGAGTTCCGGCTCGTGGTGGAACGGGAGCGCGGCTACCTGGACCGCTTGACGATCCAAACCGAGGTGTCCGCCGGAGTGTGGGCATCTGCCGGCGAAGCCGGACCCGACGGATTGAACGCCCTGCGCGACCAGTTCCGTGACAGCCTACGACGCGCCCTGGGCGTCGGCGTCTCCGTGGAGCTCAAGCCCGAGGGCGAGTTCGAGCGTACCCAGTTCAAAGCCCGTCGGGTGATTGACCTCCGACAGTAGGTCTCGCCATAACCCGCGGCGTCCGGGTTGAGGGCCGCACGAGGATTGATAGACTGGACGCATGGAATGGCCGCTTCCTGACCCATCAATTTACCGGCCTCCCGGCATCCCCGGCCCCCGGGCGCGCGTCGGCGAGATCATGCCCGGCCTGCATCAGCGCGGGTTGGTGACCACCAGCGCCTTCCTGATCATCACGCCGGACGCTGAAACGGGCGAAAACTCCGTGACCGTGATCGACTCGGGCTGGCGCTTCTTCCATAACGGCCCGGTCTTCGCCTACCTGCGCGATCTCGGACATGGACCACAATCGATTCGGCGGTTGATCTCAACTCACTTCCATCACGATCACGTGGGCGGCATGGCCGGCCTGCACCGATCGACGGGCGCCCCGGTGGCAGCCCATCGACTGGAGGCGCCGTATCTCTCCGGCGACTGCGGCCGGAGAGTGCCGGATCCGGTGCAGCCTCGGTGGTTGCGCCCCTTCATGTGGCCCCTGATGACGTTGATGACGCCGCCCAGCTTTCCCGTGGCCGCTCCGCTGGAAGACGGCGATACCCTGCCGCTTCTAGGTGGCGCCACGGTGATCCACACGCCGGGCCACACGCCGGGAAGCATCAGCCTGCACTTCCCCAATGAAGGGGTGCTGCTGGTCGCCGACGCCCTGCAACGCTACCAGGGCCGTCTCACCCTGCCGTCCCGTTGGTTCTCCAGCGACATGGACGCGGCCAAAGATTCGGTGCGGAAACTGGCCGAGCTAGACTTTGAAGTGCTCTGCTTCAGCCACTTCGAGCCCATGCGACAGGGCGCCCGCGCAGCGCTGCGGTCGCTGGCCGAATCTCTGTAGTGATATTCCAGGGCCACTACCCGCGAGCGCGCCACGATACTCCATCGGTACAAGGACTGCCAGCTATGCCAGAGAATGAGATCCAAACCACCGACACCTGCGCCGATCTCCCCCTGCCCCTGGAGGGCATCCGCGTCCTCGACGCCACCCACATCGTCGCCGGCCCGTTCTGCTCGCTGATCCTCGCCGACATGGGCGCCGAGGTGATTAAGATCGAGCGGCCCCGAACCGGAGACCTTGCCCGAGGTCGTGGCCCCTTCATCGGCGATGCAGAATCGGGTCAGATCAGCAGCCGTTTTCTGGGCGTCAACCGGAACAAGAAGTCTGTCACCCTGGACCTGCGCAACGCGACCTGCAAGGCCGCCTTTGAGAGCCTGGTCGCCAACTCCGATGTGTTGCTGGACAACTGGGGACCTGGCGCCTTCCGGCGGCTGGGCTTTTCCTACGAGCGGCTGCGGGAGATCAACCATCGCCTGATCTACGCCGAGATCACCGGCTACGGCGATGCCGAGGGCGCCCGCGGGCCCTATTCCGACTGGCCGGCCAACAACCTTGCCATCCAGGCCATGTCCGGGTGGATGGACCTCACCGGCGAGCCGGGGGGAACTCCCCAGGCCGTGGGCGACAACATCGGCGATTCAGTCCCCGGCGTGTGGGCCGCGCTGGGCATCGTGCTGGCCCTGGAAACGCGCCGTCAGATCGGCGCGGGACAGCACGTGGACATTGCAATGTACGAGTGCATGGCCTCCCACGTCATCAGCAACATGAACTCCTACCAGGCCACCGGCGCCACGCCGGGACGCACCCGCCAGGCGTCGCTATCGCCAGGACTGGCCCTGCGCGCCTCCGATGGTCACGTGGTCATGGCCGGCGTGCGTACCCCGCAGCGTCTGGCCGGCCTCTGGGAACTCATCGGACGAAGCGATCTGCCCGAGGCGGACGAGCGTTACCTGCAACAATTTCCCGACGCCGATTTCGTCTTCGACGAGATGATCCCTGCCATAGAGGAATGGTCATCCCAGCGTCCCAAGTGGGAGGTTGCCGGACGCTTCACCGAGCTGGGCTTCTCCATGGGCGTCGCCCAAAGTGTCGCCGACCTGGCCGACTGTCCGCAGCTGGAGGCCCGAGGCATGTACGTAGACACCGGCGACACACTGGGCGGAACGTTCCGGTCCTTGGCCACGCCCATCCAACTCACCGCCTGCCGCCCTTCGGACGCCGCTACCCCTCCCCAACTGGGCCAGCACAACGCCGAGATTCTGTGCACCCTGGGCGGCCTCACCGCCGAGCAACTGGCGCAGCTGGAAGCGGAAGGGGCGATATAATTCCATTGAGGTGAAAAGCATGGACAACAGAGAAAAGCGCTACGAGGAAGTGAAAAGACGGGCGCACGAAATCTACGAAGCTCAAATCCGCCCCCGGCTCTCGCCCGGCGACGAAGACCGCTACGTCAAGATTGACGTGTTGAGCGGAGATTACGAGGTGGGCGACAATTCGGCCGCAACCAGGCGAAAACTCAAGGAACGACGCCCCAATGCGGTAATCCACACCATGCAGCGCCACCAGAGTTACGTGGGCCGCCTGCGCACGCCGGGCCGCGTCGTTCGCAAGGAACCGTCAACGACCTGACATGCATTACGGAACCGTCAACAGATACTTGGAACCGATCGTCCCCCTCATTACCGAACTGAGTTGACCACGATCTGTAGCCCACCTGCTTTCATGGCAACAATCTGTGGTAATCTTGGCGTCGATAATCCCCATTGGGAGGGCAAATAATGTGCGCTACGCTCAAAAGTAGAAACGGCCTGACGCTTACCACTAACTCGTCGGCCGCGGTCGATCTGTATCAGGAAGGCCTTGACTTGGTCCTGTCGCAGAACTACGGGCCCGACGCCAAGTTGCAGGCGGCCATTGATGCCGACGATGGGTTCGCCATGGCCCACGTCGTTCAGGCATACGTTCTGCACTTGCAGACCAACGTGCCGGCCGCCCGCGCTGCCGCCGAAAAGGGCGTGGAACTTTCCGCCGGCGCCTCCCGCGAAGAGCAACAGATCGCCCGGATCGTCCATTCTTTCACTCACGGCAAGGGCACCGAAGCCATCGGCCTGGTCCACGAGCACCTGGACGAATTCCCCACGGACACGCTGGCCATGCGCGTCGCCCAGCGCCTGTACATGCTGGGCTGCTTCGGAGCCGGCGTCCCGGACTTCCCCAACCACCTGATGGCGATGATGCACAGGGTCGCGCCGGCCAACGGCGACGACTGGGCTTTCCTCGGCCAGTACGCCTTCGCCCATCACGAGACCAACCAGCCCGAAAAGGCCATGGACCTGGCCACTCGCTCCCTGGAGGGCAACCCGCAGAACGCGGTAGCCAGCCACTCCGTAACCCACTCCTACTTCGAGCAGGGTGATGCGGCGAACGGCGGCCGATGGCTGGGGGACTGGTTGGATGGTTGGGACCGGCGTGCGTCGTACAATACGCATCTGTCGTGGCACCTGGCCCTGTTCGAATTGGCGCAGGGACGGTACAACCAGGCTCTGGAGCTGTACGAGACGCACATCAGGCCTGGAGTGCAAGCACGCAACCTGGCGAACTTGCAGGACGCAGCCTCTCTGATGTGGCGCTTGCAGATCTACTCCGGCGCAGAGCCGGGCAAGCCCTGGGACGAGGTGCGGGACATGGCTCTCCCAGCTGCCGAGACTCCGGGACCGGCTTTCCGCGATTGCCACGCCGCACTGGCCTTCGCCGGCGCGGGGGACGCGGAGTCTACCCAAAAGTTCGTGGACCGAGTAAAGGCCCAGGGCGAAAAAGGCGACGACCTGTCCCGGGAAATGGTCCTGCCCATAGCGTTGGGCGCCGCCGCCTTCGCATCCGGCGACTACGGCGAGGCCGCCGACCTCATGGGTCCCACCTACCCCATGCTGGCCCGTATCGGCGGCAGCCACGCCCAGCGCGAGGTGTTCGAGGACACCCTGTTGGAGACCTACATCCGCGCCGGACGCTACGATGAGGCCAAGGCTATGCTCGATGAGAGGCTGTCCCGCCGCTCCTCGGTGCGCGACACCTACTGGATGGGCCGGCTGGAGGCCGAAGCGGTCCAGGGCAACCCCGACGCCTCGCGTCAGCTGTTGGCCCAAGCTCGCGCTGCCTGGGCAGACACCGCCGATGAAGCGGCCGCCGAAATCCAGCGCCTCGCCATGGCCGCCGACTAGCCAGTGCGCACTGGCGAAAACGAACGAGGGCGGGTTTGATACCCGCCCTCAATTCGTTGGCTGGCGTGTCGATCAGTGGCCGCAGCCGCAGAAACCTCCGCATCCGTGGCCACCCACCGGCGCAGGCATCGGCGATCCGCCAAGATCAGCCATGTCGCTAGCGAAGCTGTCGCCCTTGCTCACCGCCGCGAAAACGGAGATTGCGCGCTTGGCCGGCTGCTCGCAGTGGGGGCAGTCGGCGCCCGTGGCGGACATGGGCTGCAACTTTTCGAACTTGTGGCCGCAGGTCGTGCAGGCGTACTCGTAAATAGGCATAACAGGCTCCCGCAGAGATGATGGTCAGAATATACGCCCGGCACGCCAGAGCGTCAAGGTTGCCCTTGCCGGCCGCCAAGGCTATCGCATATGAACTGTTTAATCACCGTCATTCCGGCGAAAGCCGGAATCCAGTGGCCTAAATCGCCAGTTTCGTTGCGGAAATGAAGCCTCTGCTGGTGTCTGGACTCCGGCTTTCGCCGGAGTGACGAGTTTGAAACTTCATATGCGATAGCCCTGGCATGAGCTCTGTCCAATATTGACACGCCGGAATTGCGATGATAGTATCCGAGACGGAGTATCATTATGGTTACAACCACTCCCAAGCATTCCGGACACGAACACCCACGTCCACGCTCCGCCGCAGTGGTGGACGACATCGTGGCCCAACTGAGCGACCGGGGGTACCGGGACACCGAACCCCGGCGGCTGGTGATCAGCGCCGTCGCCGCCCAGGGCCGGCCCTTCACCGCCGAGGAGCTCTGCGCTGCCCTGCCCTGCGTCGGACGCGCGACGGTGTACCGTGGCCTGCGCCTGCTGGTTGAGACCGATCAGGTATGCCGGGTTCTGCTGGAAGACCGCGAACTGCGCTACCAGCTCAGTCACCAGGGACACCACCATCACTTGCTTTGCGCCGTATGTGGAGCCTCGGCGGACCTGGAAGGATGCGACGTGGAAGACATGCTCCGGGAAGCCGCTGCCGCCGCGGGCTTCCGAATGAGCGGGCATTGGCTGGAAGTGTACGGCCGGTGCGGCGAATGCGCCGACTGTTGAAACAATCTGCCTTCCCTTCTTGGCGTCATTGATACGCGGTATCGTGATCGACGCTATTTGATAATAACTATCGATAAGTCGACAGAATTGAGACACTATATCATGCGCGCTCATTATTGATACTCAGTATTTGTTAGACTGGTTGTCGAAACCAGTGATAAGGGAGCGCCCTGATGAACCCACCTTTTCGACAACCTCTGACCGTAACCGATACCTTCCCGCTGCGGCCCGCCCTAGCGCTGCTTGTCGCGCTGGCGGCGATTGCGCTGCTGCTGACGGCCTGCGGGGGCGAAGAACCGGACCTCCCTCCGTCCGGCGATTCGTCCGCCGCAGGTACGGCGGCATCTTCCCAACCGACCGCGGCTCCAGATCCCCCCGCCGCGCCCGCATCGTCAACATCCTCGGCCTCATCCACATCCCCAACCTCCCCGGCCAGCGCCTCCGCGCAAAGTGAGCCCATCAAAGTGGTGGCCGGAAACGTCGTGCTCGCGGACCTGGTGCGACAGGTCGGCGGCGATCTGGTGCAGGTGGACACGCTGGTCGCCGCCGGCGCTGATGCCCACACCTGGCAGAGCACACCCAGGGACAGCGTGCGCATCGCCGAGGCCGACCTCGTCGTCAGCAACGGCGCCGGCCTTTCTGCCCAAGTGGAGGACCTCATCGAAAACGCCGCGTCAGACGCCGCCGTTCAGGTGGTCGCATCCGAAGGACTGGAGCCCCAGGAGTTGGTTGAACTGCCCTTCCCCGAAGGGGACCATCACGAAGGCCATGATCATGGAGAAGGCGAGCACGACGTGGAGTTGGCCGGTCGACTGCTGATCGGCGACGGCGAAACCGGCGCTCTGTCGGTCATCGATCTGGAGACCGGTCACGTCCATCAGAACGAGTTCGACCTCGGCTCCCGCGCCGGACGTATCTATCCCACCAAGAGCGGACGCTTCGCCGTCGCCGTTTCCAGCGACGCTAACGCCGTGAACATCGTCGATGGCGGCATGTACCTCGAAGAGCACGGCGACCACTTCGACATGGTGGAACGCGACGCTAGCCTCCTGGGCATCGACCTCAAGGGCGACCGTCCCGTTCACATGTACGTCGGCGGCGAGTGGGCCACGGTGTATTACGACGGTTCCGGTGACTTTGCGCTGATTAATGAGCACGAACTGGAGGAAGAAGGGGCATCCTATGTGCCGATCAGGATGAACGCTGGTCCCCACCACGGCGCCGTGATCCCTCTGGAAGACGACCTCTTCGCCGTGTCTCTTCAGCACCCCGATTTCGCCCAGGACCCCCAGGAATACCGGTTGCCCATCGGCGCCGAGATCTGGGACTTGGACGGGAATGTCCTCCATAGCGCCGAAGGCTGCCCTGATCTCCACGGCGACGCGGGCAACGGACACATGGCCGTATTCGGCTGCACCGGCGGCGTGTTGATGGTAGAAGCCCACGACGGCCACTACCATGATGCTTTCATCTCCTCGCCGGACGGATCACCCGACGACTTCCGCCTCACCTCCGTTTGGGGCTACCACGGGCTCGACCACTTCTTCGCCCTGGGCTCCGCCGTCGGCCTCTACGTCGTGGAGCCGGAAGAAGGCGAAATGGACCAGCTGATCCCGGCCACTGAGGACCTGCGCCCCATTCAGGTGGCCCTCAGCCACGACGGCGAACTGCTGATCGTTATCATGAGCGACGGCGAGATCCGCCTGTACGAAGCCCATGACCTCGACCTCCTGGCATCAACATCCGAGATTTTGGGCGATGACATCGACCCCGGCTTCTGGGCCCGGCCTCACGTCGCTACCGCTCCCGGCCACATTTTCATCACCAACTCCGGCGAAGGCGAAGTCATCGCCCTGGACGCCCACGACCTGGAGGAGGTCAGCCACTGGGAGATTTCCGGCGTCCCCACCAAGATCGCCTTTGTCGGCATTCTGGGCGAAGGCGACCACCCTGAAGAGGGACACGACGACCACGGTCACGATGACCACGCTGGCCACGACCACGGCGAGGGTGACCCGCACTTCTGGCAGAACCCGCGCATGGTAGTCCACTACGTGAACCAGATCACCAACGGGTTGGTCGAGGCGGACCCGGACAACGCGGCAACCTACTTGGACAACGCGGCGGCGTACATTGCGGAACTGGAGGCCCTGGACGCCTACATTGCCGACACCCTGGCGTCCATACCCGCAGACCACCGGGTCATGGTGACGTTCCACGACGCCTTCGGGTACTTCGGCGAACGTTATGACGTGGAAGTGCAGGCCTTCGTCGGCACCCACGCCGACGACGTCTCGCCCGACGACATCGCCAACGTCCTGGAACTGGTGGAGCACGATGGCTTGCCCGCAGTCTTTGCGGAGCCTCAATTCTCCGCTGATGCCCTCGAGCAGGTTGCCCGGGACACCGGCATCCAGATCGGCATCATCCGCTCGCTGCCCGACGACGACTATCCGGACTACATCGGCATGATGCGGGCCAACGCCGACCAGTTGGCCCAATTCCTGCGGTGACCCAATCCGGCAAAACGCCGCGTTCGTTCAGCACATCTTCAGGGGACTCCGGAGAGTCCCCTGATTTTCACATCGTCACGCGGGTATCGCAGCCGGGTCTTTTGGTTCACGCGTACTCACTCCTAGCGATGTAAGCGTCAGCATCAGGGTTTTCAAGATCTGGGGAATTATCAGGATTGGAACTGTTCTGTGACGGGATCTACCAATCCCACCAAATCCTAAAATCCCGAAATCCTGCTTCTGACGATTTCCGAAGGTGGGTACGCACGAGGTGGCGTTGTGCAGAGGATGGCATACTCCAACCCGCCATGTGACTGCCTTCTATTGCGCCGTATACCCCCCGTCGATCACCAGCTCACTGCCGGTCATGAAGGACGATTCCTCCGAGGCCAGGAACAGCACTCCGTAGGCTATGTCGTCAACGGTCCCGATGCGCCCTATGGGAGTCGAATCCACGCGAAGCTGCCGCTGCTCCGGATCGGCCATCGTCCGCGCGGTCATGGCCGTGTCGATAAATCCCGGATGCACCGAATTGCACCGGATGTTCTCGTTGGCGTACTGCACGGCGGTGGACTTGGTCAGCAGGCGCACCGCCCCTTTGGAGCTGGCGTAGGCTGATCCGGCCCCGGAGCCGGGCCTCGTGGCAATCATGCCCGCAATGGACGAGATGTTGATGATGGAACCACCGCCCGCGGTGCGCATGGCCGGTATCGCGGCGCGGGTGCCCAGAAAAACGCCCTTGCCGTTGACGTCCATGATTTGATCCCAAACCTCCGTCGGCGCTTCGTGGATGCGCGGCGCGTTGACGCCGCCGACGCTGGTTCCCCCAATCCCCGCGTTGTTCACCAGGATGTCCAGCTTGCCGTAACGATTGACCGCTTCGGTAACGGCGTCCGCCCACTGGTCCGCGTCCGTCACGTCCAAGTGCACGAATGTAGCCTGGCCCCCAAGCTCGCGGATTTCAGCCTCCAGTTTCATCCCGTCATCGTCGAGAATATCGGCGATGACCACGGCCGCGCCTTCCTGGGCGAACAGCCTGGCCTCGGCAGCGCCCTGACCTCGAGCGCCCCCGCTGATCAAAGCAACTTTTCCTTCCAGTCGCATGTCGAACCTCCCTTGAGCCAACAACAGTTCGCTGCCCATACTAACCCAACTGGCTGCAACCCGGCAGTAGATCAGAGCGGCAATCGGATATAATCAGCCCAAGCCTGAACCTGGGCCCGTCAGGAGCGCCACATGACTACCCCTCAAGCCAAAACCAAGCCGACTGAGGAGCAGTGGGAACCATACCCTCACTTGGAAAAAGAAGAGAAGGACATGCAGCAAGGCCCCCCCGAGGAAGACCTGATCGTCAAATTGCGTTCTGCTCTCACCCCGGGCCGCCATTACCCTCACCACCCTCACATCCTGATCGGCACTGAGATCCCGATTTACTACGGCGAACGCGACCCGGCCACCCGCCGGTTCCCCAACGTGCGCCCCGACATCCTCATCGCTCTCGATGTGGATGCCGAAGCCATCTGGCGCCGCGTCGGGTACGATCCGATACAGAACGGCAAGCCGCCGCATGCAGTGGTGGAAATCGCTTCCCCCTCCACCTATCGCAACGACGCCGGTCACAAGCGCGACATCTATCAGATGCTGGAAGTCCCGGAGTATTGGCGCTTTGACCCCACCGGCGGCCGTATGTTCGGCCAGGCCGTAATCGGCGAGCAGCTTATCGAGGGACGATATCAGCGTCTTCCCCTGCTGCACTACCCGGGCAGCGTGGTTGGTTCCACCAGTCCCCGGCTCAACCTGAACTTCCGCTACCAGGGCAACCAACTCTTCACCATCCACGACCCGGAAACCGGACGCGAGTACGAGCACCCGGAGCAACGGGCTGCGCGCCTTGAGGAAGAAATCCGCCGCCTGCGCGGAAGCTGACGGCGGCGGTTGTTCAGTCAGGGGGGCTACTCCCCCAACGTCGTGGTCAGCACCCACATCGGCCGCTCGCCCACGGCGTAGGTGCCCAGCGGTGTCATTTCACCCGTTCCCCCGTTGACGCTGTACGAAGCCAGTTGACCCGTAGCGGATCCGGCGGCGAACACGTAGCGGCCGGATGGGTCGAGGGAGAACGCGCTTGGCACCGGCTCGGTGGCGGCGTGATCGGCCGGCGTCAGCCGACCTTCCGCATCAACCGTGAAGCTGGCGATGCTGTTGTGGCCGCGGTTGGGCACAAACAGCAGGCTTCCGTCGGGTGAGAACTGGATCTGGGAGCATGTGTTCCGCTCGGTGACACCAGACGGCAATGTCGTGACCGTTTCGAATGAGGTCAGCCGTCCCTCGCCGTCAATTTGGTACGAGGACACGCTGCACCCCTGCTCGTTGGAGAAGTAGACCAGATCCAGGCTGGGATGGAAGGTGAAATGCCGCGGACCGATCATGTCCCCCTGGTCCAGTGTCGCCGGTTCGTTGGCCGTCAGCGATCCCGTTGCGGGGTCGAAGCGGAACTGATAGATGATGTTCGGTCCGGGGATGTTCTTGGGCGGTTCGAGGACGTTGTCCTGCACCCGTGCGATGTGCGGGACATACGCGAACCGATTGGAACGGTCGGTAAGCATGGCATGGGCGCCGGTGTCGGTGTCCACCACCGAGGTCGCCGCACCGCCCACGCTGCCGTCGTCACCCAGAGGGTGCACCGCGGCCTTGCCGTCCGCGTAGTAGGACGACAGCAGGAACCGGCCGGTGCGGTCGGTTGCCAGGTAGGAGGGCTGGCCCGGAGGAGTGACTGAGCCGGTTTGAGTCAACTCGCCGGTCTGCTGGTTGATGCTGTGGCTGGTGATCTCGGGAACCTCTCGATGGCCGGCGTACAGGGTCTGCCGGTCGGGGCTGATCGCCAGCAGGGACGGCCCACCGGATACCACCTCCTCGCCCGCGATAGTCAGGGCTCCGCTGGCTTCGTCCATGGTGAAGATGGACACCTTGTTGTCGTCCTGAGCTGCAACATACACGTAAGTCGCCATTTTATTGCCTCCTTGCCTCAAACCGTCATTCCGGCGAACTAACCGTCGTTACCATGAAAATAGCCCCCTCTCCCTTGATGGGAGAGGGTGTCTCACTCTAAAGCGAGAAGCCCGTTACCGCAGCAGGGTTTCCGCCATGCGCTCCAGCTGATCGCCCATCTCTTCCTCGGTATCGTAGTGGTTGGGCCACACGCAGACCCGCATGGCGCCGGCGTTCAGGAAGTCGTCCACGGTCTGGCGGGTGGTATCTGGAGCCTGCCCGAAAACGGAGATGGTAATCGCCTCCGGATCCCGTCCCCGCTCGGCCGCCAGTGTGTCCAGTTGCTTACGACTGTCTTCGATCTGGCCGGGAGTCGCGCGGTTGGGCAGCCAGCCATCGCCGTAGCGCACCACCCGCCGCAGCACGTTGCGGGCGTTACCACCTAGCAGAATGGGCGGGTGCGGTTCCTGTGCCGGCTTGGGGTACATGTACACTGGCGGGAAGTTGTAGTACCGCCCGTGGAACTCGGCTTGATCCTCGGTCCACAGCGCCTTCAGCGCTCCCACTGCCTCTTCGGTCTGGGTCCAGCGGTGGTCGAAGTCGCCGCCCATCATCTCCGTCTCTTCGCGGTTCCAACCGGCGCCAATGCCGAAAACGAACCGGCCGTTGCTGTGGCGGTCCAGCACCGAGATCTGCTTGGCTAGGATCAATGGGTTGCGCTCCGGTACCAGTGTAATCCCCGTGCACAGCTTGATCTTCTCGGTGACCGCGGCGGCCATGGCCAGGGACATATACGGATCAGAGAAGTGGCGGTAGGTCCACGGGATCTCGCCGCCAGTGGACGGGAAAGGACTCTCGCTGTGCACCGGCAGGATGGGGTGCTCGTGATACCAGATGGACTCGAAACCCAGATCCTCGGCCTTCTTGGCGATGAACGCCGGGTCGAGAGTGTATGCGGGAAGAGGAACGATTATTCCGACGGACATTGCCTTGCTCCTTTGCAGCAGAGTCGCGAACGATCTCCGCAATTGTCTTCGACGGTGTGTCGGAGTTTATCAGACCGGGCGTGCGGCGGCAGCGCAATCCAGGCCAATCCCGGCGCTACCGAGATCCATCCGCCAGCAGTTCGCCAGCCAACTCCCTGGCGGCGTCCAAATCGCTAACGAACCGTCCGGCGGGGAGCCGGCGGAAAACGTTCAACGACCGCAGGGTCCGCTCCACGGAGCCGGAAAGATTGAGCACGATGCATTCGGTCTTGGCCGCAGCGGCTGCGTCGACCAGCCTTTCAATTATCAGCGCCGCGCTGTCGTCCATGTGAACGGTGTTGGAGAAATCGAAGATCACGACTTCATGCTGCCGAATATCCGCGCCCACCATCCAGGCCAGCTCGTTGGCCGAAGCAAAGGAAAACTCACCGCGCAGATCTACCAGCCCGACCCGCGCCTGGAACTGGTCCACCTCGCCATCGCTGGCATTATCGGCGAAAAACCTGCGCTCCAGCAGCGGTACCGAAATCACCTGACCCAGCTCGCGCTGTTCCCTTGCCCGTGCCCGGGCGAATCCCGCCACGATCAGGCCGATGGCGATGGCGGTGATAAGGTCAACGAACACCGTCAGCACCAGCGTGAGCAGCATGACCAGCAGGTACTCCCGCTGGACGTGGCGAACCCGCGTGATGAGTCTCCAGTCGATAATGTCCCAGCCCACCTTGATCAGGATGCCCGACAGCGCAGCCACCGGAATCGGCTCCGCAATCCAACCCAAGCCCAGCACCAGGGCCAACAATACCGCCGCGCAGGTCACGCCGGATACCGGCGTGGTCCCGCCGGCCCGAACGTTCACGGTGGTGCCCGAGGGCGCGCCGGCTCCGGGCAGGGCACCCAGCACGCCCGCGGACACGTTGGCGATGCCCTGGCCAAATAGCTCCCGGTTGGGTTTGTGGCGGGTGCGCGTGAGAGTGTCGGCCAGCAGGGAAGCGACCAGGCTGTTCACGGAACTGATCAGGGCCAGCGTCAGCGCCGGTTGCAACGCGGACAGCAGCAGATCCGGCGCCAGGTTCGGCAGGTAGAGTTCAGGCAAACCCTGCGGCAGCCTCCCGATAGTGGGTGCCTCCCGCAGCCACAGCGCCGCTATGGCTGTTCCGACGATCAGGGCCAACAGCGGCCCCGGCACGAACCGGCCCAGTCGGCGCGGCCAGAATACGCAGATCGCCAGGCATACCGCTCCAACAATTACGGCGTGCAAATTCAGACCAACCACCGCCGCCGGCCAGACGCGGATGATGCCAAGCAGACCGCCAGGCGCGGGAGGCGCGCCCAGGAAGGGCAACGTCTGGATGATTATGATGATGAGGCCGATGCCGGAGGTGAATCCGGCGATCATGGAATATGGCGTGTAGTTGATAAAGCGGCCCACCCGCAGCAGCCCCAACGCAATCTGGATCACGCCGGCCAGCATGACGATGGTGAACGCCTCCGACGGGCTCTTCGCGTGCTGCGTGAGCACGATCATCATCGCCACCGTCATGGCAGCGGTGGAATAAGCGATGCGCGCCGGCGTCCCGCCGAATATGGAGGCGCAGAAGCCAACAGCGATTGCGCCGTACATGCCGGCCACGGGACCCAGCCCCGTGGCTACCCCGTAAGCCAGCGCCATCGGGAGCACCGTTGCGGCGGTGGTTACGCCGCCGAACAGATCTCCCGATAGGGCGCGTGGACTGTAAGCCACGCGCTCCAGAATTCGTCTCGGGAACACCAACAAACGTCGCCGGTGGATCTAGAGGGAAGTTGCTACTGGCTGGACCTGATCCATTCGGCAACCCGCTCGCCGATCATGATGGTGGTGCAGTTGGTGTTGGCTCGGATCACGTCCGGCATCACCGACGCATCGGCAACCCGCAGGGACTCGATCCCGTGGACGCGGCAATGTTGGTCCACCACCGCCATGGCGTCGCTCTCCGGTCCCATCTTGCAGGTGCCGGAGAGGTGCTGACCAATGCAGACCTCGCGGAGCATCCAGTTATCCAGCGCGTCGTCGGAAACCAGGTCGGCCTCGGTGGGCGAGATCAGCCCGTCGTAGATGTCCTGGAACTGCTCATGATCCATGAGACGCAGGACGATGCGAACGGCTTCCCGTATCCGCTCCCGGTCCCAGTCCGCCTCCAGGTATCGGCAGTCGATGTGGGGCTGCACGTCGGGGTCGGTGGATTGCAGGGTCAGCTCGCCGGCGCTTTCGGCCAGTTCCATCATGCAGGTGACGCGGATGCCCTCGTTGTCGTAGGGATCGCCTCCCAGCGGCGTTGAGAAGGACGAAGGGAATATCTGCATGTCGTTCCGCGCGTCGGAACCGCTGGCGGTGTAACGCAACACCGTTTGTATGCGCGGCGCGTCGGGATCCAGAGCGAAGTCGTCCTTTACCTTGACCCGCACCGGCACCAGGGGATGATCCCGCAGGTTCTTTCCGACACCCGGCAAGTCCTTCACCACGGGTATGCCCAGGTTGCCCAGCTCCGCGGCCGGCCCGACGCCGGACAGCATCAGCAGCTGCGGCGACGCTATGGCCCCGGCGCACAGGACGATCTGGTCCGCCTCGATTTGGAAGGTCTCGCCCCCGCTCTCCACTTCCACCCCCGCCGCGCGCGGTGAGCCGGTAGAACCAGTCTCGAACAGGATTCGCCGCACACGCACGTTGGCGCGGATGGTCAAGTTGAGGCGGTGCCGATTGGGATTCACGTAGGTCAGCGCCGTGCTCATCCGCACGCCGTTGGGGTTGTTCATCGGGAAGGGACCAACGCCGGTGGAGTCGGGATGGTTGTGGTCGTAGACCTCGGCGTATCCGACGTCGGTGCAGGCCTGAACGAAGGCTTCCTGGAGCGGCAGCCAGTTCTCGCGCCGGTGGCGTCGCACCGGGATTGGGCCGTCGAAACCGTGGAAGTCGTCCGAGATGTCGGTATCGGTCTCCTGTCTGCGGAAATAGGGAAGCACGTTGACGTAGCTCCACTCGTCGTTGTCCCAGGAAGCCCACCGGTCGTAGTCCTCGGGCACACCGCGCAGGAACACCTGCCCGTTGATCGCGCTGGTGCCGCCGACCACGCGCCCGCGCGGAACGTTCACCGGCTCGGTTTGCAGGGGTGTGCCAGTGCCGACAAAGGACCAGTTATGGGGCGCGCCCATCTCTGAGGCACGGGGGGCGTAGCCATACTTGAGATCGTCAGGTGTCTGCTCCAGGTCGGGATAGTCGGGTCCCGCTTCCAGCAGGAGCACCGAGCGCGAGGGATCCTCCGACAAACGGGTTGCCATGGTGCCGCCAGCGGAACCGGCGCCGATCACTATGACGTCATATTTCATTGATACACTCCTCGCAGTCTGGTTGATGGTGTCAAGCAAATCGTGCAATTGCCGGCGCGTGAACTCAGGCAGAGCGTCGGACGCCAAGCAGCGATGGGCCAAGGTTCGCGCCGTCGTACTTCGCCCGGCTTTGTAGTACAAGGCAACCGCACTTACGGCGGTGATGCCATAGGTACGTGATTTTTCGGGGTCAACTTCCCGGAGTGCGAGTTCCTCGGCCTCTGCGGCTTTGGCGTAAAGTTCCCGCGCCGGAACCCTCTCTCCTCGATGGTTGGCAATCTCGGCGTCCGAAGCAAATCGCTCGCTTTGCGCATGATGATCAAGCCAAGTCATTACTCCCCCAAATTTGCCAGGAGCATTACCAGAGCGCGGAAACCAACTACGCCGGCGATAGCCGGTAGGTTGCTGTCACCATCCTCGGCTTGTTGCAGTTTGCATTCGAGCAGCGATGCAATGCCGGAAGCAGTTGCCCGGTCTCTCCCGGCCACTTCAAGCCGTATCAGGTTCTCGAAGTCTCCAGCAAGCGTACCCGGTGGGGCAACGTAATAATCGCGCCGGTTAGATGTTCGGCCCTCCTGACTGCCACCAACCCTTGGAGCAATTCCACTGCGGCCAAAACGCACGCATACGCGCCGGCTTCCGTGGTATCAACCTGATTAGCCCATGCGCCTTGTGTGCGGTCATCCGTTGGTTCCCACTCCACAGTCGCATCCGTGCTTTGTTCAGCCCAGATGATTCGGAACGCTGCGGGCGGTTGATGGTGACGGTCAAAGCATACACGCGCACCTTCGGTCCAGTTTGCCGCAATCGCCTGGGTAAGTCCCCAATGCCGTTGCGCCATGTTGTGAATGGGGAGTTTGGGGTTCTCCATATTGATTGCGTTAGCCGCTAAAGCGCCTGCAAAAACTCGTCGGTACTCATCACGACGCCCTGGCGAGGATATACCTTCTCGGTGAGCACCCGGTGCACCTCCGGATCCCCGTCGGAACAGGCGTCGGACAGCACGATGAAGCTGTAGTTTACGTCCACCGCCCAGCGCACCGAGGACAGCACGCACCCGCTGGTGGCCACGCCCATGATCACCAGGTTGTCGCGTCCCATCTCGCGCAGAGTCACGTCCAGCGCGGTCGTGGAGAACGGACCCGGGCGGACCTTCGTAATCACCAGCTCGCCTTCCGCCGGCGCGACACCCTCGTGCAGTTCCACGTCCGGGGCGTACTCGGCGAATGGGCCGCCGCGATGTACGACGTAGATGACTGGAATGCCGGCCGCCCGGGCGCCGGCGAGGGCCCTGGCCGCGTTTTCGACCACGGCTACGGGCTCCGTAGCCACGTTAGCGATGATTCGCTGCTGGAAGTCCATGATCAACACGGCGGTGCGGTCAGTGTCGATCCTGGTGGTTTGCTGGGTCATGGAGTCCTCCGGAAACGGTAGTAAGCCTTGGCAGGGTTGGTCACGCATTATAGCGTCAACGAAATAAGGGCGAATGAGTATTCGCCCTTACGGAATTGGTCAATCGAGCAAAACCCTCATAGGTTCAAAGGGTGTTCCTCGTAGTCCTTGACCTTGTCGTAGATCTGGACCCGATGCCGGTTGGCCTCCAGCACGAAGATCCGGTCGTTCTCGTCCACGCGCACGGCCACGGGGCGACGGAACCGCCACTCAGGTTCCAAGTTGACCCGCCGGCGCGCCTTGACGATATCGGGGTTGGCGTCGATATAGGTCTGCGTCCACGGTGACGGTTCCTGGGCGTCCCCCACGAGCGTGGCGATGAACCGTCCGTCGGGCGCGTACACCTGGAGGCGATGGTTGCCCCAGTCCGTGACGTACACGTCACCCTCGGAATCGACCGCAACACCGGTAGGACCATGCAGGTCGCCGACGCCGGAGACGGGCGAGGCCTCAAACTTCTGCACGAAGTTCCCGTCGGCGTCGAACTTCTGCACCCGGTTGTTCTTCCAGTCCGCGACGTACACGTTGCCGGCGGCGTCCAGGCACAGACCCCACGGCAGGTTGAACTTGCCGTCGCCGTCACCTTGTTTGCCAAACGAACCCAGGTGTTTACCTTCTTTGGTGAACTTCTGCACCCGGTGGTTCTGGCTGTCGACCACCAGAATGTTGCCCTCAGCGTCGAATGCCATCCCGCAGGGGCCGTTCATCTGGCCTTTGCCGTCACCGGCCTCGCCCCAGCACGAAAGGAACGCTCCATCGGGGTCGAAAACGGAAACGCGGTTCAGGAAGTCGTCGGAGGCGTAAACGTTGCCGTCGTCGTCCAGCGCAATGGAGCGCGGCCAAACGAACTGGCCGTCTCCGCGACCGAAAGCGCCAAACTGTCCCAGGAACTGGTGATCCAAAGTCACGCGGCTGACGCGCTGGCCGAGTTCCTCGGCCCCGCGACTCAGCACGTACATCGTGTCCCCCGCCAGCGCAAAGTCCTGGGGTGTCCAGAACCCCTGACCCGACATGCCGTACATGCCGATGCAGTAGCTGTAGTCGAAAACCCGGCCAGCGGCCACAGTGGTAAGCATGATAGACCTCCTTCGCCTTTCGTCCCCCAACTCCGTCATTCCGGCGAAAGCCGGAATCCGGAACCGCCCTACACGAAGTCCAACTGCTCGAAGTTGCCGCCCACGATGGGCACCGAGTCCAGGCCCAGCCACCTCTCGATGACCGTCGCGTAGAGCCCGCGGAAGTCGTAGTTGGGCTCAAGGTCGCCTTGGGTCAGATCCTCTGGCCGCAGGGAAGGATAGGCGCTGTAATGGCCGCCCTTGACCTGGTTGCCGATCACGAAGGCAGCACCCCCCGCGCCGTGGTCGGTTCCGGTGCCGTTGTCCTTGACGCGACGCCCGAACTCGGTGAACAGGACCATGATCAGGTTGTCGCCGGCGTCGTGCTCGGCCAGATCGTCGAAAAAGTCGCCGATGGCAGCGGACATATCGGTCCACAGCTTGGTGTGCATCGGCGGCTGGTTGAAGTGCGAGTCGAAGCTGCCGTGCTGGGTGTAGAACACCTGCGTTCCGAGATCGGCCAGGTAGACCTGCGCGATGTCCCGCAGATACTTGGCGATGGGAGTGTCGGCGTACTCCACACTCGACGAATACTGCTCCGGGGCGGACCGGATGATGTCCGCGCCTTTGAGAGCATCCCGCCCGGTCTGGCCCAGATAGTCCATCACCGCGCCAGTGCCGACGGTGGGAGAGTACATGCGGGCGAACCGGTCGAGAAGCTGGTCGCGCTCGGCTTCAACGGGAACACTGGACAGCACGCCATAGGACTCCAGGCTGGACACGGACGTGATGGGCGTTCCACGCAGCGCCAGCGCCCGAGGCAAACCCTGGCCGAAGTTCACGCCCTTCAACACGTTCTCGCCGCGCGGGTCGAGGTCGCGGATGACGCGGCCGGCCCAGCCTTCGGTTCCGACGATATCCGGCTCGCAGGTGTGCCAGATGTCCATGGAGCGGAAGTGGGAACGCGGGGAGTTCTCGTAGCCGATGCCGTGGATGATGGCGACCTTGCCCTCATCCCACAGCTGCTTGATGCGTCCCATCTGCGGATTGAACCCCAGCTCGTCATTGATGGGTATCACCTTGTCGGCAGGGATACCGACCTTGGGCCGGGCGTCGTGGTAGTGACCGTTGGTGTAGGGGATGATCGTGTTCAGATAGTCGTTGGCTCCGGTCATCTGCAGAACCACCACCACCGGGTCTTTCGTCGTAGTCGTCATGTTGTTCCTCCGTGTGCAGCAGGGCGACTCTGCGGTTGCCCGCTCCAGCTGATGCCGATGGTAGTGGTCTATGCGAACTGGAAATCCCGCGACGCGGCGATCAGGGCAAGCATCACGCCGACCCGCTGTTCCGACCGCGCGACGTCATCATCAGTGTCCCAGCGCAGTTCGCCGTCGTCGTGGGCCTGGTCGAGCAACTCGGCGCGTGTGCCGTCGCTCACTTCCAGCGGCCCCACGAGCTCCAGGCACGCATCGACGAGCTCGGCAGGACCGAGGTTCCCGCGGATCCTCAGCGTGTCCACCATGGAGCGCACCCCTGGCAGGGACACATCGCCCAACAGGCCGGCGGCGAAGTTCACGCGGCGCACCAGCGCCCCGCCGTCGATCCACTCGCTGCCGGTGTGCCAGCTCTCGACGCTGGGCGGGTTCAGCAATTCCTGGCCCTGATAGGCGCATTCGAAGGCCAGCGAGTTGAAACCGGGGCGCGGTTGGCTGAAGTTGCCCGCCATGCGGGCGGTGCTGATTACCAATTCCGCCGGACTCTTCACGCGGCTGAAGCGCGCCTGCTTGAAGAAGTCGGAATTGAACATAACCCGAAGCATGAAGCGAATGTCGCCGTCCGACTCGTTGTACGCCGCGACCAACTGGTCGATGGCGTCAGGATCGTTGGGCGGTGTGATGTTCCAGCTGGGAACCTGCGGCTCGTCGGCGACGAAGAAGTTGTAGAGGTGTCGCGACAGGAAGCGGGCCGTGGCCGGCTGGTCAACCACGAGGTTGATGATGTCCTGTCCGTTGAAGTTGCCCGTGTGCCCCAAGAAGGTCTTTTCCCCGTCGTCGTGGTCCTCAGCCCGGTACTCGAAGTTCCAGTAGAAGCGGCCCAGCGGATTACGCGGAATCTTTGGCCCGATAGTCCAGCCGGTGAAGGCGCGGCTTGCCTCTTTGATGTCATCCTCCGAGTAATTGCCCACGCCCATAGAGAAGAGCTCCAGCAACTCCCGGCCCCAGTTCTCGTTGATCGCGCCCCGGTGATTCCCGTTGTTGTCCAGCCAGAAAATCATGGCGGGGTTCTGCGCCAACTCCAGGAGGATGTCGCGGAACTTCCCCAACCCGCAGCGGCGGAACATGGCGATCTGCTGGGTGAGCTCCGGCGGGTTGTCCACCTTAGAATTTCCCGTGGCGAAAAGCTGGTGCCAGAACAGAGCCATCTTCTCTTCCAGCGGCCGTTCCGTGTTGACCATGCGGTACACCCAGTCAGCCTGGTTGAGCGGCGGCCCCAGCGCCCCCTCATAGCCGGGCATAAACCGGTAGAGCAGCTCTTCGTCAACCGGCTCGAACTGCTCAGGGTTCAGCAGGTCCTCAACCGTGGCCTCGTACCCGTGGCCGGTTTTTTCCGCCAACTCCTCGTGGGTCGCGCCGAATCCGGCGCGCCGCATCAGGTGACCCATCAATGCGATTTCTTCTCGATTGGCCATAGTCTTCCCTCCTGTAAGGGATCGGTCAAATCGTCACGAAATTTCGGTATAAAATCAGCAAACTGTTGTGAAAATACTACGTATCGGACAGGATGATGTCAAGGAATCCGGGCTGGCGGAGCCGTCCCGAAACCGTGCTGCGCCCGGACCCGGGATTTGGGAGTTTACGGCTGCTCAGCCAAGGGTCGTTTCCAGTAGTAATAGACGAAGCAATCGGTGGGATTCTGGGGGATGAACAGGGGCATCGCGGACACCAACTCCCACCCTGCCGCGCCGCGTTCGTTCAAAAACGCTTCGTCAACCGCGTCGACGTTCATCGGGCCGTTCCCGAAGAACCCTCCGGACCTGATGGGCATCTTGTCGACCCAGTATTCCCACTTCATGGCGTTGATGTCTCCTCGTCTGCTGCTGTCAAACGAGACGCCCGCCATGCAGACCTCGGGCGGGCGTCAGGCAAATGCGTCGGGACCCGCGCTTACTGCCCCATCTTGACCCAGTCGGCGCAGCGCTCGCCGATCATGATGGTGGTGCAGTTGGTGTTGGCGCGGATGACGTTGGGCATCACCGAAGCGTCCGCCACCTTGATGCCCTCCAGTCCATGAATGCTGAGGTGCTGGTCAACCACGGCCATGGGGTCACTGGAGGGCCCAATCTTGCACGTGCCGGAGGCGTGGGTGGTGTTGAACACCGTCCGGCGCATCCAGTTGTCCAGGGCTTCGTTCGACGCCAGATCCTCGGGGGAGGGCTGCTGTATCTCTTCCACGATGGGGCCGAAGGCGTTGTGCTCCAGCAGGTCGACGCTGATGCGCACCGCCTCCCGCAGACGCTCCACGTCCCGCTCTTCCTCCAGGTAGTGGTAGTTGAGCGACGGCTGCACATGCGGGTCGTTCGCTGACAGGCGCACCTCTCCCGCTCCGTCGGCCAGTTCCAGGATGCACTGGATGCGCACCCCGCCCGGCTCGAAGGGGTCTGCCCCGCCAATCGGGGTCGAGAACGAGGACGCCGTGATCTGCATGTCGTTGCGGTCCGGAGAGCCGGCGGCCGTATACCGCAGCGCGGTCTGGGTACGCGGCGCCAGGGGGTCCTGCTCGTGGTCGTCGCGCACCTTGCAGATTACGGCGACGATGGGGTGGTCCCGCAGGTTCTGGCCCACGCCGGGCAATTCATGGACCACGGGAATACCCATCTCCCGCAGGTGGTCGGCCGGACCCACGCCGGACAGCATCAGGATCTGGGGCGAGGCCATCGCACCCGCGCAGAGCACGATCTGATCGGCCTCCATGAGGAATACCTCCCCGCCGCTCTCCACCTCGACGCCGACAGCGCGATTGCCCTCGAATACGATGCGCCGCACCACCACGTTGGGCCGCACCGTCAGGTTCAGCCGGTGCCGCACCTCGCGCAGGAAGGTCAACGCGGTGCTCATGCGGACGCCCTCGGGGTTGTTCATGGGGATGGGACCCACGCCGCCAGAGTCAGGGCTGTTCATATCCGCGTCTTCAGGGTAGCCCGCCTCAATGCAGGACTGGACGAACGCCGCCTGGAAGGGCAGCCATTCCTGGCGCGGGAACCGCCGCACCGGTATGGGCCCCTCCGACCCGTGGAAGTCGTCGCTGATGTCCATGTCCGTTTCCATCTTGCGGAAATACGGCAGGACGTTGATGAAAGACCACTCGTCGTTGCCCTCGGCGGCCCAGCCGTCGTAGTCCTCGGGGACGCCCCGCAGCAGCACCTGCCCGTTGATCGCGCTGGTTCCGCCAACGACCTTGCCCCGCGGCGCCGGCAGCATCTCGGTCTGCTCCGGAGAGCCCTGCGCCCACCAGGTCCAGTTGTGCGGCGCACCCTGGGCTGAAGCATCAGGCTTGTAGCCGTACTTCAGGTCGTCAGGATAAAGCTCGTACTCGGGATAGTCGGGCCCCGCTTCCAGCAACAGGACGGAGCGGTCGGCATCCTCGGCCAGCCGGGAGGCTACGGTGCAGCCGCCGGAACCGGCCCCAATCACGATCACATCGTATTTCATGGTCTCACCTGCGTTTGACTGGTCTTCTCGATCGATGCACTCGCGCCAGCATAATGGAACGTGTGGGCAAATGAAAAGAGCGGCAACCGGTACTACTGATCTGCTGTTGGCTCTGGAATGGCACTGTAAGCGCATGCGTTGGTTGTCTCTCTGGTATCATTTCATCCAAGCGTACAGGGAACCTTTCGTCCTCATCATGGTAACTAAGGATCAAGCCGACGACGTCCTAGCGGGACCGAAGATCATTGCTGCGAACCTTGTCTGGCGTTTCGACCGTCGAGGCTACCGTCTAGAGGCTTCGGTCTTGGCTGAGGACACCCACGAAATGCTAAAACTTCGGGGCTATGTAGGGCGTACTAATCGCAGCTTTGCCTTGTTGTACCGTAACACGCCCATCAGGAAGTACACTGTCCACAGGCTTCATATCGACCACGAAACTGGCGAACGAACCACTGATCCTCACAAGCACACTTGGGATGAAATCAACCAAGACCGAAAGATCTACCTGCCCGATGACATTCGTATCGGCGATCCTAACGATGAACTCATCGATTTCTTGCAAGAATGCAATATCACGGTTCGCGGCTCATACACGCCGGAGTCCTTTTCCAGAGTACATCAAGGGGATTTATTATGACAGCCGCCAACCCATGCAGTGGCTTAGTGGACGCGTACTTGGCGCAACTGTCGCATGATTTCGTGATTTCGAGTGTCGATGGTAGGTGCTACGTCGCATCCCCGTTTACACGACCTGATGGTGAAGTGATCGAGTTGGAATTGGCTTCATTACCCAGTGGACAAACGCGCGTATCCGACATGGGCGATACGCTCGCGTATTTGTACGTGAACGGGCTCACGCTAACGCGCCCAGTGCTAGAAAGAGCGAGAGACATAGCGCGAGGGTATGGCGTGTCACTGGAACGGAACGCACTTGTCGCAGGCGGAAAGCCAGAAGTCGACGGAGAGGACATCCACCGATTGATCCAGGCGGCGTTGGCGGTTGCGTCACTGATTCATGGTCGTCGCGCGCCTTCCAGAGTGATATTCGACGACGAGGTCGAATCCTTCATAATTCAGGCCGGGGTCACCTACGATTCGGACTTCAGCGTTGCAGGCTCCAGAGAGCAGCACACGTTCAAGTTTCACGTTAACTCGGGAGCTAACTTGCTGATCCAGCCACTATCAGCTGCCACCGAGCCAGCAGCACACTCCACGGCGGAGCGGTGGGCGTATCGAGCCATCGACGTAACTCAACGCAACCCAGCCCTGAAACCTGTGGTCGTTCTGGACGATCGCAATAACCGCCGCAACGTTTGGACCCAGGCAGCGCAGGCTCCCATTAATGAATTCGCCATTCTTTGGGAAAATAAACAACTGCTCGAGGATATGCTTGTGGCAATCGTTCAATAGCGAAATTTTCAGACGTTCTCCGAGTCTCGTTGAATTTCTGTTGACTACTACATCGAGGCCAGCATCGGAACCTTGCACCAGGGAGGAACCCATGAATTTTGGCATGTTCACCGATTTCCACATCGGCGAAAACCGCACCCAGGCTGAGGCTTTCGACGAGTCCTTTGCCCAAATCGCCGACGCCGAAGCCATGGGTTTCGACACCGTGTGGCTGGCCGAGCACCACTTCAGCCCGGAACGCGCGGTCCTCGCGTCGCCCATGGTGATCGCCAGCGCCATCGCCGCGCGCACGCAGCGGATCCGCACCGGCCTGGCGGTGCAAGTTCTCCCGCTGACCAACCCGCTGCGGGTGGCCGAGGAGGCCGCCACCGTCGACCACATCAGCAAGGGCCGCTTCGAGTTCGGCATCGGGCGCAGCGGCCTGACCAAGTACTACCAGGGCTACAACATCCCCTATGCCGAGAGCCGGCCCCGGTTCCTGGAGGCCCTGGACATCATCATGCAGGCGTGGAACAACGATCAGTTCTCCTACCAGGGAGAGTTCCACTCCTATGAGGATGTCGCGGTGGTGCCCAAGCCCTACCAGCAACCCTACCCGCCGGTGCGCGTCGCCGTGGCCGGCGAGGACACGTTCCCCCTGATCGGTAAAATGGGCCATCCCATCTTCGTCAGCGCGAACACCGGCCGCGAGCAGTTGCAGGCGCGCATCGCTTCTTACGAAGAAGCGCGGGCAGCATCCGGACACACTGGGCCCGCCGACATCGCCGTCCGCATCCCCGTGTACGCCGCCGAGACCACCGAGCGGGCCCATTCCGAGCCGCAGGCCAGCGCCATGTCCGCCATCCAGTACGCCGCCAGCGAGCTGGTGAAAACCGCCGCCAGCGCGGAGACCGCCGAGCGGATTCGCCAGACGGCCAACACGCCCTACGCGGACGTGTTGCGCCAGCGCGTGGTGTTCGGCACGCCGGCCGAGATCGTCGAGCGGTTCAAGGGATACCAGGACGACTTCGGCGCTACGGGCGTCGTCATGGAGGTCAACTACGGCGGCCGCATCCCCTACAACCGTGTGAAGAATTCGCTGCGGCTCATCAGCGACGAGGTCATGCCACACTTCAAGTAGGCGCGCAATCTCGCGTAAGCAAAAAGTGCAGGGGCGACTGATCAGTCGCCCCTGCGTTTGCTTGATGGCGAATATCAACGGCGCAAAGCACCGGTGTCGGCGAATCTCTAGCGCGCCGCTCCCATCAACGCCGCCTGAGCGGCCAGCTCTTCGTCCCACGGGCCGGGCATCCGGCCCTTCTCCGTCGCGCCGATCATGTAGCCTCTCTCGTCGTGGCCCCACTCCTCCCGCGGCATCTCGTAGGACAGCTCGATGCCGTTGCCGTCGGGGTCGCGAATGTAGATCCCGATGGCATGGCCGTGGTCGGACACGCGGTCGATCGGAATGTTCTTCTCCTTGACCCGGTAATACAGCTCCTTCAGGTCCTCCAGGCTCTCCATGTACCAGGCCATGTGGTTGAGACCAACCTGCCCGCCTTGAGGACCCATAGCGTTCTCGCCCACCTCGGTCAGGGCGATCTCGTGGGAGTTCCCCAGGTCGGCGGACATGAACGCCGCACGGCCCGGGGTGAACCCGTAGGTGTGCAGTCCCAGCAGGTCCTCGTACCAGTCCCGCGCCTTTTCCGCATTCCGCACGAAAATGTTGACGTGTCCCAGATTTCTCGGCGTGTAACCCATAATGACCTCCCTAACCATCGATGGATTCGGTGCCCGTGGCGCAATGATAACAACCGCGCTACTCGAAATAAAGGGGCGCTGCAGGCCGGGTCAACTGTGGCTTCGACACGCCCCGGTCTCGGCGACGGCCGCGCCCGGCTTGCCGCGTGCGAGCATGGATGCTAAAATTACCCTACGCTGGCTGACTTGTCCCAGCGCTTTGCTCCCCTGTAGCTCAGCGGTAGAGCGGGCGGCTGTTAACCGCTAGGTCGCAGGTTCGAATCCTGCCGGGGGAGCCATTTTGGTGTGTACGGCCTGCGTCGCATGGGCAGAATTTAAGCGACGGTGCGAGAGCCGTGCAGCAAAGTCCCAGCCTTTTGCCTGTTGTTGGGATGTTTATAAAAAGCAACATCCGCCTAATCAGACCAAGCCGAGATTTCGGGAGGTAGTATATGCGCAACATACTCAAGAATTTCACCGTTGTTATCGCCGTCGCAGCACTGTTTGCAATTGTCGCTGCGTGCGGCGGAGGCGGAGAGGCTCCGGCAGCGCCCGCCGCTCCGGAACAGCCCACCACACCGGCCCAGCAACCTGCCGGCGGCACTTCCGGGGGGACTGCCGCCGGGACTGCCGAGCAACCCACCCCAGCTCCCGCCATGTCCGACGAGCCCTTCCGGGTCGGCGTGATGGAATCGCTCACCGGCCCCGGCGAAACTTACGGCAACGTGGCCCTGCAGGCCAAGCAACTGGCTGCGGACGAAATCAACGCCGCCGGGGGCATCAACGGCCGGATGCTGGAACTCATCGCGGAAGACTCCAAGTGCTCGGCTCAGGACGCCATCACGTCCTATAACAAGCTCACTGATGTTGACGGCGTCAAGATTATCCTCGGAACCTCGTGCAGCGGCGCCATGCTGGGCGCGGCTCCCCTGGCCGAGGCGGACGGAGTGATCCTGTTCTCCGGATTGGCAACGAACCCTGACATTGCCCACGCCGGCGACTACATTTTCCGTACCTCGATGAACGACCTCCATCTGGGCATTGACACCGGCAACGTGATTTGGGCCGACGGCCACCGGCGTCTGGCGACTATCACCGAGACCACCGACTACGCCGAAGGTGTGCGGCGCACCACTGCCGAGCACTTCGTCTCGCTGGGTGGAGAGATAGTGGCCGAAGAACGCTACGCCTCTGACGTCACCGATTTCCGCAGCCAGTTGACCAAGATCATCAACGCCAACCCCGACGCCATCCACATCGCCGCCCAGGCCGAGTTTTCCGGCGGCACGGTGGTCAAGCAGGTACGGGAGCTGGGCTACGAAGGGCCGCTCTACTCCGAAATCGTCCCGGTGGGCGCAACCGCTCTGGAAGTTGCCGGCGACGCCGCCACGGGCCTGAAGGCCGTTACCGCGGAACTGGACCCGGCCAATCCCAAGGCCCAGGAAGTCCTGGAAAACTTCCGCGCCCGCTACGACTACATCACGCTCCCCTGGTATCTCGGTTCCGCCTACGACGACGTGTACATCACCGCTGAGTGCCTGAAGCAGACCAACGACGACCAGGACGCCGCCGGGTTCCGCGACTGCATGTACGACATCACCTGGACCGGCGCCATCGGGCAGAACTACAGCTTCGACGCCGACGGCGAAGTGGTCGGCTTGGCCAACGCGGTGGTGGAGGTTCTGCCGCTGGACGAGCGCACCGAGGGTAACCAGGGCTACCGCATCCTGGGACAGGCCGGCAGCCCGGCCGCCGTCAGCGCTGCGCAGCCGGCCGCCGCTCCCGTGTCGCAGGAACCCCTCCGCATCGGCGCGATGGATGCCCTCACCGGCGTCGGCGAGTCCTACGGCAACCCCATCCTGCAGGCCAAGCTGCTCGCAGTTGAAGAAATAAACGCCGCCGGCGGTATCAATGGGCGCATGCTGGAACTTATCGCGGAAGACTCCAAGTGCGCCGCCCAGGACGCCATTACCGCGTACAACAAGCTGACTGACGTTGACGGCGTCAAGATCATCCTGGGCACCACCTGCAGCGGCGCTATGCTGGGCGCGGCTCCGCTGGCCGAGGCCGATGGCGTTATCATGCTGTCCGCTTCCGCCACCAACCCCGACATCAAGGCGGCCGGCGATTACATTTTCCGCACCGCCATTGACGATAACAAGCTGGGCATCGACACTGGCAACGCCATCCATGCCGACGGTCACCACCATCTGGCGACCATCACCGAGTCCACCGACTACGCCGAAGGCGCGCGCCGCACCACCGTCGCCCGCTTTGAAGAACTGGGCGGCCACGTCGTCGCCGCGGAAAGCTACGCTTCGGACGTGACCGACTTCCGCACTCAACTTACCAAACTGATTGCTTCCGAGCCCGACGCCATTCACCTGGCGTCGCAAGGCGAGTTTTCCGGCGGCACTATCGTCAAGCAGGCGCGGGAGCTGGGTTTCGAAGGCCCCATCTACACTGAGGCCGTGAACACCGGCCCGGAGTCGCTGCGCATCGCTGGCGAGGCTGCCACCGGAATGAAGGCCATCATCCCGTTGGGCCTCACGGAAAGGGGCGAGCAGTTCCTCAAGGACTTTGAAGCTCACTATGGCAGCCCCGCCACCCAACCCTGGTTCCAGGCTTCCGCCTACGACGACGTGTATCTCGCCGCAGAGTGCCTGACGCAGACCAACGACGATCAGGACGCTGACGGCCTCCGGGATTGCCTGTACGGTTTGACCTTCAGCGGAGCCATCGGAGAAAACTACACCTTCGACTCCGACGGCGAAGTGGTCGGGCCGGGCAACGTGGTAGTGCAGATCCTACCACTGGCCGAGCGCAACGAAGACAACCTGGGTTACATGGTGCTGGGTCCGGCTCCCACGCCCTAGCCACTCTCACACTTGGATCACCCATAGCAGAGGGCCGGCCGAGGCTATTCGGCTGGCCCTTTGTGCTATGATTGCGCCGGCTATAACTTACTTTTGTGACTCCTGAAACTGGCGAGGATTTCGTTGGCTGGCAATCGTGAAAGCGCCCGCGGGCTCCCCAGATTGATCAATGTTCCAGGCACGCGGCTCCTTGCCGCCCTGCTGACGGCCCTCGCCCTGGGTTACATTGCCTGGAAAATCGGGCAAGCGCCGCCGCAAGCCCTGCAATTCGCGTTCAACGGCCTGGCCGTCGGCGCCGTCTATGCGCTGTTGGCGATGGGCTTCACGCTGGTGTACAGCACGGTCTGGTTTTTCGATCTTTACTACGGAGCGGCGGCCGCGCTGGGCGCGTATGGAGTTTTCTACCTGCGCACCGACCCGTCGCTGGGCAGCCGCCTCGACATCAACAGCGTCCCGGTAAACGTGATTTTCGGCGCAGTGGTCGCCGGTGTGATCCTCTGGACTCTGCACACCACCCTGGAACCGAGATTACGGGGGCGCGCCAGCCCAGGCGTGTTACGTGCCGGCATCGTCGTAGTCGGAGTGGTTGCGGGGGTTTACACCGCTGTGGTGCTTTCGTATCCGGAGCACCTGCACCTTACCCTGAGCCCGGCGGTGGGATTGGCCACGACAGCCGTTGCCATCGTGATCGCTCAAAGAGCTGCCCACGCGATGGCCTCACGGGTCAACTTTACTATGATCGCGCTGATCGCTGCCGTTCCGGCCGCCGTGTTGGGCGCGTGGTGCGGATATCTCTTGTCGGGAGCGCCAGAGTCGGGCCTGTACCTCAGTTGGGCCGTATCATGCTTGCTCGCTGGTTGCGTGGGAATGGCCTTGTATCGCGGGCTCTACGTGTACATGCGGGAACGAGCCCGATCGCCGCTGATCATGCTGGTGGCGTCCCTGGGCATACTGCTGGCAATCGCCGCACTCATCGTCATCGTGTTCCAGAGCGCGCCCCGGCCGCTGCCCGATGCCTTTGGCAGCACCCCGTGGAACATCGCCGGCGCGCGCATCAAGGGATTCAACGTATTTGCCATCGGCGTGGCTCTTGCCGGTTTCGCCGGCATGTGGTTCCTGCTGAAGATGACCTCCTTTGGGCGCGCCGTGCGGGCCATCGGCGACGATGAAGAGGTGTCCAAGGTGGTCGGCATCAACACCACCGTAATCATCGCCGTGGTGTTTTTCATCGGCGCGCTTTATGCCGCAATGGCCGGCATCCTCACCGGACACGATACCGCCGTACAGCCTCGTATGGGACTGCTGTTGCTGTTGAAGGGTTGGATCGCCTCGGTGGTCGGAGGCATCGGAAACCTCTACGGAGCGATTGTGGGTGGGTTTATGCTGGGATTGGTGGAGCAGTTCGGGATCTGGGACCTGGCCGGCGAATGGAAGGATGCGATCTCGTTCATATTGCTGATCCTGTTCCTGTCATTCTGGCCGCATGGCCTCATCCCGAGAAGGTGATACCGTGCCGGTAAACCTGGATGGCGTTCGCGACTTCGCCCGCCTCGCCAAAAACCCGCGGGATCTTTTGGGCGTGGTCAGAACTAACATCGGTCTCTGGCTGACGCTGCTAGTTGTGGCGGCAGCGACGGTGTTCATGCTGGTGAGTGGCGCCAAGTTCGCAGTGGGTGCGGCCACTCTATTCGCTATCTGGGCTATCCTGGCGGTAAGCCTGAACCTGGTAGTCGGATATACCGGCCTGCTGTCTGTGGGACACGTTGGCTTTTTTGGCATCGGCGCCTACACCATGGCGGTTTTGACTTCCGACGCTCCATACGAGCAGTTGCGCACTGGTGTAATTCCAACTTTCGACTGGCCGTTTTTCGCTGCCTTGCCGGTCTGTATTGTCTTAGCCGGTTTGGCCGCTTTGTTGGTAGGCGTGGTCTTCAATCGATTCCGTGACGATATTTTCGTGCTGGTATCCTTCGGTTTTGCCATCATCGCATACAGTGTGTTCCTTAATTTGCGTCCCATCACCCGCGGAGCTTTCGGGATCCACGAAATAGCGCGACCTCAGATAGGTGGTTGGACGTTCGATAGCGTAGACGGTAAGGAGGATTTCCTGCTTCTGTGCTTCGTCTTCCTAGGCTTGGTGATGCTGGTGTCCTGGTTGATCGTTTCTTCGTCTTTTGGTCGGGTGTTAACCGCGATTCGCGAGGACGAGCAAGCCATCGAAGTATTCGGTTACCAAGCCACCCATTTTAAACTGGCCGTATGGGTGTTCTCGGCCATGATGGCCGGGCTCGCCGGCGGCCTGTTCGCCAGTTGGACACAGTTCATAGACCCCAACTCGTTCATCCTCCTCGAGTCGGTTCTGCTGGTGTCCATCGTCATCCTGGGCGGTCTGGCCACCATCTGGGGTTCCCTGCTTGGCGCCATGGCATTCGTGCTCCTGGAGGAAGGTATGCGGTTTTTGACCTTCGTTCCCACGGAGTACACCGGCCAAGCGCGGCAGGTGGTCCTGGGAATACTCCTGGTGCTCCTGATGCTGTTCCGACCGCAAGGACTGGTGGGGAGGTACCGTCTATGACCACGGGTAACGAAGCACTGGCCCTGCAAACCGAGAGCATCTCCAAGCACTTCGGCGCGGTGAAAGCTGTGGACGAGTTGAGCCTGTCCATCCCGCGTCAGGGCACCACCAGCATCGTCGGACCCAACGGGTCCGGCAAGTCCACGCTGGTGAACCTGCTCAGCGGCGTGCTGCCCCTGGACGGCGGCATGGTCATCATCGACGGCGTCGGCCTGCGCGTCGTGCACGCTCACGAGACCCCTGAGCACGGTCTGACCCGCACCTTCCAGGAAGTCAGGCTGTTTGACCAGATAACCGTTTGGGACAACATCATGGTGGTGCTGACCGAACGCCGGCTGTTCTCGTCACTGCTGGAGCGGGTGCGACCGGCCAAGCGCCGCAAAGCCCAGGAGATCCTGGAATCGGTCGGCATGTGGGAGAAGCGGGACTCGCTGGCCATGGAACTGTCCTACGGCCAGCGCAAGTTGCTGGAAATCGGCCGCGCCATGGCCATGGACGTCCAGACCTACCTCTTCGACGAGCCCTTCGCCGGACTGTTCCCGCAGATGCTGGAGCGGGTCAAGGACATCATGAAGCAGATGCGCACCGACGGCTACACCATCGTGTTCGTGTCCCACAACATGGACATCGTGCGCGAACTGTCGGACCGGATCATCGTGCTGGACAGTGGCACGCTGCTGGCCGCCGGCGACGTCGAGCCGGTGCTGGGCAGTCCCGAAGTCATCGAGGCATATCTGGGGGCATGATGGCATTAGCGTCGGTGGAAACCGCGGGTCAGGCCGATGGCAACGGCGAAGCCCCGCTGTTGGAGTTGGTGGGTATCTCCGTCGAGTACGGCGCGGTCCGGGCGCTGGACGACGTGTCCATGGGCGTCCAGAAGGGCGAGGTCGTGGCGGTTATGGGACCCAACGGCGCCGGCAAGTCCACCGTCCTGAAAGCGGTGATGGGCCTGGCGTCGGTGGTATCCGGCCGGGTGTACTGGCGTCAGCAACCTCTCGCCGCGGCCACCCACGAGATCGTCAAGGAAGGGATTGCCTTCGTGCCCCAGGGCCGGCGCGTGTTCACGCACCTGACCATCACCGAAAACCTGGAGATGGGCTGCATCTACCTGAGCGACCGGGCGGAAAAGGCGAACCGGCTCGATGCGGTGATGGAACTGTTCCCGGTGCTTTATGAAAAGCGCAAGGACATGGCCAGCGCCATGTCCGGTGGTCAACAGCAGATGCTGGCGCTGGGCCGCGGTTTGATGGCTTCACCCGAAGTACTGCTTCTCGACGAGCCTACCCTTGGCCTAGCGCCCATAATTGTCAAAGAGGTATTCGAAAAGGTGGCGGAAATCAGCGAACGCCTCGACACCACCATCATGGTGGTGGAGCACAACATCAAGGGCGTGCTGGACATCGTGGACCGCGCCTACGTGCTGGACAAGGGAACCGTCGTCCACAACGGCACGCCGGAATCCATCCGCGAAACCGACATACTGACCCAGGTGTTTCTCGGCAGCGCGTAACCGCGTCCCAGCCGACGCTGTCCAATCGCTGATAACGGCCATGAAAAGGGCCACGGCGTCATAGCCGTGGCCTCATCATGCTGGTAGATGTCAACGCGCGATCAGAGTTCGCCGGCGAACATCGCGGTCTGCTTGCTGAAGACCTGCACCCGATGACGGGGAGCCTCCAGCACGAACACTCGGCCGTCGTCGCCCACCTCAATCGCGATGGGACCCTGGAAAGCGCCTTCCCGCTCCGACAGGTCCAGCGCGCGCTCGCGAGCCCGCACGATGGTGGGGTCGAGGTATACGCGCTCGGCGCCCCACTTGGAGAGGGTGGCCTGCCCGCGCATGGTGGTGATGTAGCTGCCGTTGGAGCGGAACACCTGCACGCGGTCGTTTCGGTAGTCGGTAACGAAGATATGACCATCGCTGTCGACGGCCACGCCGGTGGGCCGGCTGAACTCGCCCTCGCCGTCGCCGGACGTGCCGAACTTCATCAAGAAAGTGCCGTCGGGAGCGAACTTCTGGATGCGGTCGTTCCGCCAGTCGGCAACGTAGACGTCGCCGTTGTGGTCGATCTCGATGCCCCAGGGGTGGTCGAACTCGCCGTCGCCGGTGCCCTTGCAGCCCCAACCGAACTTGAACCGGCCGTCCTTGGTGAACACGGAGACCCGGTGGTTGCGACTTTCCACCATGTATAGGTTGTCGTCCTTGTCGAAGGCCAGGCCGGCCGGCCGATTGATCTCGCCCTCGGCGGAACCGGGGATGCCCCACATGCCGATCCAGTTGCCGCGCTCCTGATCATAGATGGAGATCCGGTTCAGCCATTCGTCGGCCACGTAGGCGATGCCTTGACTGTCCAGAGCCACCGAGGTCGGCCACATGAACGAGCCGTTGGGCGTGGTTTCGTCGGCGTCTTCCGGCGGAATCTTCTGCCCGAACTCGGCGACCACTTCCTGCTCGTCAGGATTGAAGACGGTGACGCGCTTGCACGGGAAGAAGGCCGGAGTCTCCGTCCCTCGGCTCAGCACGTACAGCATCCCATTGTCGTCGCGCGTAATGGCCACCGGGTTGAAGAACCCGTTGCCGCTGCGCACTTCCTGTCGGCCGATGGTGTGGCTGTATTGAAACGTTACCGGCGCGATCTCAGTCGCAGTAACCATATTTCACCTTCCAAATTTCACGCCGTCGATATCCGCGCGCCCGGCAATCGCATTGTAGGGGCAGGTTGTGAACCTGCCCCTACTTCGCGTCCGTTCCTGCCGGCGTGACGGACAGGGGTTGCGGTCGACTACTTGATGAAGTCGAACTGCTCGTAGGAGCCCTTCAGGATCTCCTGGTCGTCCAGGTCCAGCCACTTGTCCAGGATGGTGGCGTAGGTGCTCCGGAAGTCGTTGTTCCACTTCAGGTCGCCCTCGTCCAGCTTGTCCGGCTCCAGCGAAGGATACTCGCCGTACAGGCCACCCTTGACACCGTCGCCGATCACGAAGGCTACGCTACCCGAACCGTGGTCGGTGCCGGAGCCGTTCTCCTGCACGCGGCGGCCGAACTCGGTGAAGAGCAGCATGACCACTTCTTGGTTGGCGTCGTGCTCTTTCAGGTCCTGGTACAGGTCATTGACCGCGCGGGACACCTCGCCCCACAGCTTGGCGAAGGAGGTCGGCTGGTTGGCGTGGGTGTCGAAGGCGCCGGGGTTCAGGCCGGTGTAAAGCACGCGGGTGCCGAAGCCAGCGGTGTGCACCTGGGCGACGTTCTTGACCCACTGGGAGAACATGTCCCCGCCGTACTCGACGCTGGAGGAATAGATCTCCGGCGCAGTGCGCAGGATATCGGCTCCCTTCAGGGCGTCCAGACCCGTCTGGGACAGGTATTCGTTGATGGGGCCGGAGCCGACCATGGGCGAGTACATCCGGGAGAAGATGTCCAGCGCCTCGGCCCGCTGGCTCTCGCCATCGATGCCGGTCAGCACGCCGTAGGTCTCGAGGTTGCCGACGGAAGCGACGGAAACGCCCGGCGCAGCCAGCGCGCGGGGGAGGCCGCGACCAAAGTTGACGGCGGTCAGGACGTTTTCCTTGTTGGGGTCAAGATCCAGGATCGCACGGCCCAGCCAGCCCTCGGTGGACATCTTGGCCGGCTCGGCCGTGTGCCAAATGTCCATGGACCGGAAGTGCGAGCGGATGGGGTTGGGGTAGCCGATGCCCTGGATGACGGCGACCTTTCCTTCGTCGTACATGTCCTTGATCGGGGCCATGGCCGGGTGGAAGCCAACGTTGTCATCGACTGCCAGGACTTCCTCGACCTCCACCTTCAGGTGGGGCGGTAGTCCTTGTACAACGGGTCGTTGTAAGGAATGATGGTGTTCAAGGCGTCGAAGGCACCCGACATCTGCAGAACTACCAGGACCGGATCTTTCTTCGTAGCGGTCACGATTTCTCCTCCCGTGGGATGGTTTGTTCGGTTTGTTGTCGAATTCGCGCCAGCCGTCAGCGTTAGGCTAGGCGTAGATATATTCCTTGGTGGCAACGATCATTTGCAGTAGCTCGCTGACGCGGTCGGCGAACTCCCTGGTGTCGGTATGCAGGGTGCCGCCCTTGGCCAGGCTGGCGGCCAGCATCTCCCGGGTCTCGGAAGCCAGTTCGTAGTGGCCCATCAGCAGGCAGGTAATGTCTACCATGTCCTCCGGCGAGATGACCGGACCCTGGTCTGCCAGGCGGTCAATGATCTCTTTCACGCCGGGCTGCTTGACGTCGCCCACAAAGTCGGCGGTGAAGTTGATCCGATGCACCAGCGTGCCGCCGTCAATCCACTCGTGGCCGGTGTGCCAGCCTTCCACCGACGGCGGATTGAAGATCTCCTGGCCCATGTGCTTCATCTCGTCGAAGATGAACTCGAAACCGGGTTTGGGCTCCGTCCAGTCGCCCACCAGCCGCAGGGTGCCGATGACGGTCTCGATAGGGCTCTTCACGCGCTGGAAGCGAGCGTCCTTGAAAGCGTCGGAATGGAACAATACCCGCAGCATGGACCGGATATCGTAGCCGGAGCGGAAGTATTCTTCCTCCAGCATCTTGATGGTTTCCATGTCCCGGGGCGGGGTGTCCATCCAGGCCGGAACCTGCGCCTCGTCGGCCACGAAGTAGCTGTACAGGTGGCGAGAGATGAAGCGGGCGGTGGCCGGCTGCTTGGCAATGATGTCGATGACGTCCTCGCCGTTGAAGTTTCCGGTCTCGCCCAGGAAAGTCTTGGCGCCTTCGTCGTGGTCGTCCGGGTTGTAGACGAACTTGCCGTGATAGCGACCGTAGGGCTGGCCGGGGATGTTGTTGGCGATGGTCCAGCCGGTGAAGGCGCGGGCGCACTCCTTGACGTCGTCCTCGGTGTAGTTGAACTCGCCGTCCATGCCGACGCCCATGGAGAACAGCTCCAGCAACTCACGACCATAGTTCTCGTTGATGGCGCCCTTGTGGCTCAGGCAGTTGTCCAGGAAAAAGATCATCGCCGGATCTTTGGAGATCTGCACCAGCAAGTCGCGGAAGCTGCCCATACCGTGCTGGCGGAACATTTCGATCTCGTCGTACGAAGAAGGATAGCTCTGGGTCTTGCTGTCGGCGGTGCACAGGATTCCGTGCCAGAAGAGGCACATCTTCTCTTCCAGCTGGTTTCTGGAGTTGATGAACCGGAAAGCCACGTACTCAGGCAAACCGCGCGTGGCGTGGCTCCACTCGATGAAGCACCGCTCGGCGATATCCAGGTCCATCCCGTGGTCGTGTTGTTCGGGGTGCAGCAACTCGTCCACGGTTGCGTCAAACCCCTTGGCCGCGCGGGCCTCCAGCTCGTCGTATTTTGCGCCGAAACCAGCCCGGCGCATCAGATGAGCCATCAATCCAATGTCATGGTCATCGTATGCCATTGATAAAGCCTCCTCGATCTGAATCAACAAATCGCCATCGATATCCTACCATTAAGCGGCAGGCGGCTCAACCATATCGGCACGGGCGACGGCGCGGTCACCCAGTTCGTTACGGTTATCGTCGCCAACGATCGGTCCGCGTCCACATGGGCCATATCTTGCCCCGGAGTTTCCGTTCATTCAGTCGGCACACGCGCATTGAAGAGCCGGCCGTACTGTACAAAAGCCACGACGGCGACTATCGCCAGACCAAGGGCCAGTACGTCAAGTGCTGCTGTCAAGGCTGGCAGCCCACGCGAACCGCTGTCTCCGGCAATACCGAGGGCTTCGATCCCAACTGCGATCAGGATCCGCACCGTCACCAGACCGGCGGTGACACCGGCGATCCACCAGCGGCGCAGGGCCAGCCATCGCTTCATAGGTGATTTGCGACCGGGCGAGGGGCGCCTAAATCGGCGGTCGCTGCTCGTACCAGCGGGCGTGCTGCTGGTAGGTGTAGGCAGCCTGGATAACGCCCGGCTCGTCGAAGGGCTTGCCGGCGAACTGCATACCCACAGGCAGGCCCCGCTCGGTGAAGCCACACGGAACCGAGATGGCCGGCAAGCCGGTGGCGTTGAAGGGCGCGGTGAAACTGCGGCCTCGCGCCGTGCTGCTCGGGTCGTAGCCCTCGAACGCGGCGGCCGGCTGAGTCATGGTGGGCGTTACCAGCAGGTCGACGTTCTGCATCACATCCGCAAACTCGCGCCGGGCCCACGTCCGTACACGCTGGGCTTGCAGATAGTCCGCAGCGGACAGCATCCCACCCACGCGGAACCGCCCGCGAACGATCTCGCCGAACTCCTCCGGACGCGACTTCAGGTTGGGCTCGTGGTAGGCGTAGGCCTCGCTGACCATGATTACCGAGTTCGCCGCGCGGATGTAATCCAGGCTGGGCAGCGAGACCTCCTGCACGGTCGCGCCGAGACCTTCCAGCTCACCGATAGCCTTCTCCACGATGGCGACCACCTCGGGATTCACGCTGGGGTCCGGATCGAAAAAGTAGTGACGCGGCATGCCCAACCGGACCCCGCGCATGTCCTCGCGCAGCGAGCGCGAGTAGTCGGGGACGGGCGCTCTGCTGGAAGTGGGGTCCTTGGGGTCGTGCCCGGCAATGGCCTGGAGCATGTAGGCGGTGTCCTCGACCGTCCAGGTCATGGGGCCGGCGTGGTCCTGGGACCAGCTCAGGGTCACCACGCCGTATCGGCTGACACGGCCGTAGGTCGGCTTCAGGCCAACGATGCCGCACAAGGATGCCGGCCCGCGGATCGACCCGCCGGTGCAAGAACCGAGCGCGCCCAGCGCCTGCCCGGCAGCCACGGCGGATCCGGAGCCGCTGCTGGAGCCGCCGGTGATATGGTTCAGGTTCCAGGGGTTGCAGGCCGGCTCGAAGGGAGTGGTCCAGTCCGGGCCGCCCAGGGCGAACTCGTGCATGGCAAGCTTGCCCAGCAGGATTCCTCCCGCGTCCTTGAGGCGGGCCGTGGTGGTGGCATCTTCGGTTGGAACCCGCTCGATGTCCACGCGGGAGCCGGAAGTGGTGCGTACGCCGGCGGTGTCGTACAGGTCCTTCAGGGCGAAGGGAATGCCGTGCATCGGTCCGCGATACTCACCCCGCAGCATTTCCGACTCGGCGACCCGAGCCTGCTCCAGAGCGTCGTCGGCCAATAGCATGATGAAAGAGTGCAGGCGATCGTCGGTGTCGGCGATGCGGTCGAGGCAGGCGCGGGTCAACTCGACGGGCGACAGTTCGCCCCTCCGCATCAACTCCCCGGCCTGGTGGATAGTCAGAAAATAAAGGCGCTGGTCAGCGGTTGCCATGGGTGATCACTCCTTGGGGTGCGCCGGATTTTTTCGTGGTGGGAAGCGCTACTCTTCCGGCCAGTCGGGGCGGAACTCCACCACCATCTCGGTGGCGCCGAATTCGATCTGGTGGAGCTCGTACGCATAGCCAGCGTAAAGGTCGTAGATGGGTTTGACTTCCTCGACTTCCTCACGGGTCATGCCGAGGCCGGCGTGGTCTGCGATCCGCTGAAGATCGTCAATGGACATTTCACTGGGATGGGGCATCGTCGAACCTCCGCGCTGGTAGGGTGGGTTGGGTTGGCCGGTCGGCGGCCTGCGGAATGTTGGCGCGATTATACATCGGCGCGGAACACGCCATGGCCCGATGCTCTATTCGCGAAAAAGCTCTTCTCCCCGATGGAGTCGCAGGGCAATTTGGTAGGTTTGGCCCACGGCCCGCGAAGTGGGCGCGTGCGCCGCCAGATAGCGCGCCATGCCGATCAGCACGTGCCGGCCGGATTCCGTCCCCCGCCGGGTCTGATACTGGCCCAATCCGGCGTCCACTATCTGGAAGGAATGGAAACCCGCATCCTCGGCAAGCATGGCGTGTCCCAGGGCTGCCATCAGCGCGTCCGGGTCTCCATCGCCCGTCAGGTGGCGAGACACGAGGTGCGATACCTCCTCCACCTGCTGACGCACGTTCATCAGCTCGCTAAGCTCCGCCCGCAACATGGCGCCGTTCACCGGCTCGTTGCCTGTCTCCGGGATGCGCTGCGCCGGCATGTTCAGAAACCGGTCGAGGTAGATGCTCATGGCGACGTCAAAAACCCCGCGCAGCAGTTCCACCGAGGGCGCACGCTGTAAAGCACGGTGCAGGGCGTTGGCCGCCGTCAGCGTGTTGTGCACCGTGTCCCAGTCGCCGAACTCGTTGGACACGTGAAAGTGCGCCATACGCAGAAACGCGGCGTAGGCGACTGCGGAGCCTAATTGCTCCGCGGTGGCCCCTGAACGTATCGCCTCCTTGATGTCATCGATGACATCCGATGGGCTATCGCCCAGCATTTCGCGGGCCAGGCCGTCGGCATCGTTCCAACCGGCGGCGTTTCGCCCCTGTCCACACAAAGCGGGCAACTCCTCGCGCGCCTGCCATACCAGGGAAGCCAGGTCGATGGGGTGTCGCCACGCGCTGAGCTCCTGGCTGCGGCGGGCTCGGGCCATGCCATGCACCAGGCTGGTCAAGGTCTGGCTGGCGTGTTCCCAACCGATGTGGTCGAGCAGCTCGAACGCCTTGTTGGCAAAATCCAGCGTGTGGCCGGCATCCAGATAGATGTGGTCGGTGCTGGCCGCAAAGATAATGTCCGCGATGTCCCGCGCCGGCAGATCAAGTTCGATGGCGGTGCGGAGACACCGCTCGGCGGCGTCCTCGTCGCGTACGTCGATGAAGTTTCGGAACCACTGCTTGAAGACCTGCGGCCGGGTCTCGCCGGTGGGCAACGGGTCCACCACGAAACGGGGCGGCCGGCCGGCGCATTCCCGCGACACGTGAAGCAATCCCTGGTACAGCGCCAGCGGACGGTCGTCATCGGCAAGATGCGGCAGGATGTTGGCCGTAGCGGTCAGGATGGTCATGGCGGGACCCCAACCGTCCGACGTGTACGTGGTGCCGAAATCGGCTCCGGTCCGCAGGGGCACGCGGTAATCCGCCCCGGCGGCGTGCAAGCCCAGCACCGACTTGGCGGATACCAGGCGGATGTTGTGCTCCAGACCGTCTCGCAGCCGACCCGACCAGTGGTCTACCTCGTCCCGCTCGGCAGGTCGCGGGTCCACCCACACCTCCTCGTCGATCACGGTTACCGGGAAACTCCGCACGTCATCGGCGAAGGGATTGAAGGTGCCGCCGCTGGCGAGGTCGAACCGGGCGTGGTGCCAGTGGCACGTCAGAATGCCGCCGCTGACGCTGCCACGGTCCAGCGGGAACCCCATGTGCGGGCAGCGGTTGTCCACCGCATGCACCTGGCCATCGTGATAGATCACGGCGATGGCGTGCCCACCCCCGGTGACGACCCGGCAGCCCGCTGTCTTCAAATCTTCCAGTCTGCCCGCGCTGATGTGTCCTTTGACTTGCGTCACCATGATGCCCCTCCTCGCCTGGTCTGTGTCAGGATGCAATTGGAACCTGACTAGCCCCTCGCGCCGCCGTTCCGGTCCAGCCTTCCCGCCCAACCGCGCCGGCCCATCCGCACTTCAACCAGCCTTTCATCAGGCGTATCTACTGCCAGTTTTAAAATTTGGAGCGTGGTCGCACCGATGCACTGCCCACTCTCATCCGGCCAGAAGGCAACCGGGCAAAAATCGCTCACGGTTTGGCCATCATCCAAGGTGATAGTCAGCAGAGCAGACCCGTACCCGCACTCCACCGTTGACCCGTCAGCCGTAACGTAGGTGAACTGCCGTCTGGGCCGGATGCCCAGTTCCTCCAGCAGCGCGGCTGGGAAGGCCGAATCGGTCGCCCCGGTGTCAACTAACGCTTCCGTTTCGTGAGCGTCGCCGCCTGCCAGATTCGCGACGCTTACTTTCGCGTAGAAGATGCCCATATCCGGCCTTCCTCTATTCTGTATTTGCAATGGTAGCGTCCGCCGCGCCACGCTCGGCGTACCGCGCAATGAAATCTCGGATTGCGCCGAAGTATTGCTGATAGCCGACGTACATCAGGTCATTGTGGCCGGCATTGGGTATGATTTCCAAGTGTTTGTCCGTTGTACGCATCTTGTCATGCATATCCACCGCGTCGGCCACAGGCGCCAGTTCATCCCATTCACCGTGGATGACCAGCGCCGGGAGGTTTATCGAGTAGAACTTTTCGTGGTAAGCCTCTTCCAGCGTCCGGGCAGTCTCGGCGTCCAGTCCCTCGGTGAAGCGCCCCAAATTGGGCCGGCCGCTCTCGATGATGACGCCGTTGATGCGGTCGGACGCGTTAATCGCCAGTTCGCCGGCCGCGTGTCGACCCATGGACCGGCCCATGACGTAGATCGGGCCGGTGCACTGGAGCTCCGCCATGGCCTCCTGCAGTCCGTCCAGCACCACGTGGGCATCGGCCAGCATGGTGTTGAAGGTTGGCGAACCGCCGGACGCACCGTAGCCCCGGTAGTCGGAGACGAAAAAGTTCGCGCCGATCTCGTTGTAGTGGGGCGCGATGTGATCGTAGCCGGCGGCGGTCTCGCCGTTGCCGTAGAAGAACAGCACGGCAGGATAGGCCCGGTCCACCGCGTGGAACCGACAAGACAACTGCACGCCGTCGGCCACGTTGACCGCGTAGTCCACCGCGCTCTCCGGGGTCTTGGTCCAGTGGCGCTGTGGATAGAAGGACCGCGCCGACCCCTCCAAGTTGTCCAATACCGAATAGTCGACGGCAGCCATAAGCCCCTCCCGGTTACGTTCGGCATTATACTATCACCGTATTCCCTGCCGTAGATTTGATCCCTTCACCCACCTGACGTGAGCAACGGAACACGGAGGACAATGCAATGCCGAAGATGGAGATCGGTCTCTACGACGTGCTGGACCAGGCGCAGATGGAGTCGCACGCGTTGGCCGCCGACGTGTACGACGAGCACATCCGCGGGGCCCAGGAAGCCGAGCAGATGGGGTACAAGTACTATTTCTCCATCGAACATCAGACCTCGGACGTGAGCTTCATGAGTTCGCCCAGCGTGTATCTGACGGCGCTGGCGCGGGCCACCAGCGCCATGCGGTTCGGGGTGATGATCTACCAACTCCCGTTCCATCACCCCATCCGCCTCGCCGAAGAGGTGGCAATGCTGGACCACCTGTCCCGGGGCCGGGTGGAATTCGGGGCCGGCACCGGGGTCACTTACCACGAATTCTTGCGGTGGAACGTGGATTTCGACCAGCGGCGGGCGATGACCGAAGAGGCCCTGGACATCATTCTGATGGCCTGGAAGGAAGGCTGCGTCACCTACGAGGGGGAGTTCTTCAAGTTCGATGAGGTGCTCACCACCCCCGATACGTTCCAGAAGCCGCACCCCCCAGTGTGGTTCGGGTGCCACAGCGCCCCAAGCTTTGAGTACTCCGCCAGGCGGAACTTTCACGTCTCCCAGAACATCGACACCGACCCGGTGATCGCGGAGAAATTCGACACCTGGCGTAACCTGTGGCAGGCCGAGGGCCACGACACGCCCATGCCAAAAACCTTCCTGACCCGCCACGTGCACGTAGCCGAAACCGACGCCAAAGCCCGGGAACAGGCGGAGCCCTTCCTGGCGACGGCGGCGTTCCCGTCAGCGATTCCTGTAGGCAAGGGCCGCGACATCATCGGAGCCACTCGCGTCGGATACGGGCCTTTCGGGATGCGCGGCGAGGATCCCGGGACACCGGAACGGGCCGAGCTCCGACGCACCTTCCGTGAGCGGGCGCAGTCCTACGACTTCTGGATCGACAATGGCATTGCCCTGGTGGGCAACCCCGAAACGGTAGCCAGGCGCTTGCGAGAACAGCACGATCTCATCGGCCACGACATCTTCTGCGCACGGCACCTGTTCGGCTACATAGACCCCGACGCGGCCAAGCAGTCAATCCGGCTGTTCGCCGAAGAGGTGATGCCCGCGTTCGGCTAGACCCGCCGCAACAGCTCCGATTCCAAGCGATCGGCATCGAACGCCTGAGTAGCAGAGGCCACCTTGACATCGCCCTCGCGCACCATGCGCTCGGCTTCGCTCTCGGTCATGACCTCGGGCAGGGCTTCCTCGCGCTCCCGCTGTCGGATCACGTCGCGGTTGTGGTCCGCGAACAGTCGGCGCATCGCCACCACCACCGAGTCGGTTGAGGACAGGTACTCCGGCATGTTGTACTGGGTGTACTTCTCCGCGTCGTAGTCCTGGTTGCGGAAGTTGAAGTTGAGTTCCCAGTTTCGGTAGGGCCAGGTGGCGCCGCTCACGACGCGCCGGAGCAAGCTGGGCCGCTCCTCATACCGCTCCACGTTCAGGTAGACCATGCGGGTCAGGTTGTCCTCGACCGGCACGGGCCAGCGAGTGCTGCGGAAGTAGCGATTGTTGCCTCCGGTGCGCGACATCCCGGGCAGTCGTGTGCCGTTCCATTCGTTCACGTCCGGCGTGGCAGCCGAGGAACCGCGCCGATAGTACGGGTCTTGTCCTTTGCGCTTGGCCTTCCAGTCAAAGAACCAGGTCCAGGCGAGACGCCAGCGGTGCAGCGGCCACACCCCATCCACTCCCGGATAGTACATCTGATATGGGATGTTCCCATCCTCGTCGTAGTAATACCTTTCCACCGAGGACTTGCCGCTCCCGGGCCGGTAGTGCACGTTCTTGTTGTTGACCAAGTTCACGCGATAGCCCAGGGGCGTGCGGGGACGGCCGCCCACGCGGCTGCCCAAGATACGCAGGGCGTTGCGGTGCACCATGAAGGCGTTGTGGGCGTCCATGGTGTTTTCGAGAACTAGCACCCAGTTGCAGTCGAACATGCAGAAAGACGGGCGGCAGATGTTATGCTCCTCGAACATCTCGGGTGGGATGTCCTCCTCCGGCGCGACCGGCTCGCCCTCGCCCATCCAGACGAAGACCATGCCCTTGAGGGTCACCGTGGGGAACTTGCGGGCCTTCATCCCCGGCGCGCCCACCATCATGGACTCGGGGCCCTCGGTCAGGAAAGCCACGCAGTTGCCGTCTCCGTCGAAGGTCGCGCCGTGGTAGGGGCAGGTCAGGAAACCTTCAAAATAGCAGCGGCCCATGGACAGGTAAACGGCCCGGTGGGGACACCAGTCCAGAAGGGCTTGCACCTCACCCTCCTTGTCCTTGAAGAACACCACGTCAGTGCCCAGCATCCGCAGCATGGTGGGCTTGTTCTTTTTAACGTCCTTGGCCGGCAGGGCCGGATACCAGTACTCACGAAATCCCAGAGGTGGGATGCGACTGCGCCGGTCCCGGGGGTTGTCGGGAACCTGGAACGGCGGAGTGGAGTTGAACCCCTGCGTCCCCCGCCGCATCTTCTTGTAGCCGCCTGGATAACCGGAAAGCGGCTTCAGCAAAAGGTTTTTCAGTCCCATACCGTTGCCCTCGCGTCGTAGCGTGATCGGTTCCGGCAATATTATCAGAACGGACACGGGAAGGGGCCTTCCGATCGGCCGTGCACACTGCCCGGCAAAAATCCGTTCCCTCGGGTCTGGCGGCGTCAGGGCCGCAGGCTCGTTTAGACGCTTAGAACGGATACGGCTGACCGCCGCCCACGGCCAGCACCTGCCCCGTGATGTACGAGGCATCGTGGGAGGCGAGGAAGGCGATGGCCGCCGCCTGCTCGTCGGCCTCGCCACGCCGGCCCATGGGGATTTCAGAGTTGCGGGTCGCCGACCGGTACTCGTCCTGCGCGGCGCGCTCGCTGGCGGGCAGCTCGGGCGGAATGATCCCGACGCCGTAATCTCTCGGCGTGATTCGGTCGTCGGCCGCGGTGCCGCTGGGAGCCACGCAGTTCACCCGTATGCCCAGATGGGCCACCTCGCGCGCCAGAGATGTAGTCAGCCCAATCTGGCCGGCCTTGGCAGCCGCGTAAGGTACTCGGAACCGGCCCGTAACGGCGTGCGTGGCGATGTTGACGATGGCGCCCGATCCTTGATCGATCATGTGCGGCAGCGCGGCCCGGCAGCACCACATGGCAGTCCAGAAGCTCCGGTCGATCTCCGCCTGGATCTGGTCCGGAGTGTAGTACTGCAAAGATTGGAACCAGATCGTGCCGCCCGCGATGTTGGCGAGCACGTCGATCCTGCCGAAAGCGTCCCGGGCGCGGGCCATCAGGGCCTCGGCGTTTTCCCACTTGGAGAGGTCTCCAATGGACACCTCGCACGCGCCGCCAAAATCGCGAATCTCGCCGCGGACCCGTTCTGAGGTTTCGGCAACCATGTCACCGATGACTATCGACGCTCCTTCCTGCGCCAGCCGCCTGGCGGTTGCCGAGCCGATGCCTTGCCCGCCGCCGGTAACGACAGCGACCTGCCCTTCAAAACGCCGGGCACCGGCCGCTTTGGAATCTAATATGATGGGCATTTGCGCAGGGTTCAAAGCGACGGGTTGCGTTTTCATCCAACCGATCAGCCGGGGGAATGAGATTGGCTCGATCCGTTCCCATCACGAAGGAGCGCTATTTCTGCCTCAAGCTCCGCGATGCGCTGCTGTAACCGCTCAATGACTGCGGATTGGTCTGCTGGAGCACTGTGCCCGTTCCGCTCCAATATGGCGATCAGCGCGGTCATCATCTCGTGATGCCGGCGTTCGGCTTCGGCCCGCTCTTCCCGGCGGGCACGCTCCGCTTCCGCCCGATCCTCCCGGCGTTCACGGCGACGGTCCCTGCGGTCAAGGTAGTAGGTCAGCAACTGGGGCACTCCAAAGACGGCCAGCACAATGGCGATGTATGCCGCGCCTTCAAGATATTGTAGCGCAGTGCAGCAGGTGGCCGTCAGACCGGCGCTGAGCTCAAGCTGGGGTTGCATCCGCGCTGGAGAAGAACTGCTTGTTCAGGTCGGGATCGGCAACGCCCAGGAGGCCGTTGGTGTAGAGGCGGCAGGAACGCAGCCACAGCACCAGGATGGCGTTGTTCACATACATTTGCGGGAGTTCGCGTCCGTGCTCCATGCGAGCGTGGGCGCGAACTCCCGCTTCAAAGAACTGCTCCAGGAAGGGCGTGGGCTCGTTGTCCAACGCACACGCCTCCAGGATTTCAGGCGGCGCCTCCCGACAAAGCATACCGGGAGATGCCTCCGCCATCCGAACGTATTCGGGTTCCTGCTCCTGGGTAATCACGGATCATCACAGGTTCATCTGGGGAACCATGTAATTGTCCATCTTGTTGTAGATCTGGAGCCGGCTGCGCTGGGCATCCAGCACCACCAGACGGCCGGTACTCTCGTCGAAGTGCACATCGGTGGGACAGGCGAAGCGCCATTCGGACTCGGTTGTGGGCACCTCGCGGCGACGCTTCAGGTAGTCGGCATTGGCTACCACGGTCATGTCCGCCCACTTGCTCAGCCACTGGGCATCGCCAATGAGCGAGATGATGAAACTGCCGTCCTTGTCGAAGACGTGGACCTTGCCCGGATGCATCCCGTTGTCGCTCCAGTCAGCGACGTACACATCACCCGTGTGATCCACAGTGACCTGCACGGGAAGGTGCATCTGACCTCGCTTCGTGCCCGGCTCCCCGATCTGCATGAGCCATTCGCCGTCGGCGGTGAACTTCTGCACCCGGTGGTTCCGGTGGTCGGCCACGTACACGGAGCCGTCGCTCTGGTCAACGGTAATGCCCCACGGGGAGTTGAACTCGCCGTCGCCCTGGCCCAGGGAGCCCCAACTGGTGATGAACTCACCGTCGGCAGTAAACTTGCGGACTTCGTGGCTGCGTCCGTCGGTCAGGTACAAGTTACCGTCGGCGTCCACCGCCAGGCTGGAGGTGCCGTGTTCCTTGCCGTCGTCGGTCGGAACGGCGCTCCATCGCTTGATGAAGGTGCCGTCCTTCTCGAACTCCGACACCATGTTCATCCATTCGTCGGCCACGTAGATGTGTCCGTTGGGGGCGAGAACCATGCCCGAAGGCCAGATGAACTCGCCTTCCCGGTCGCCGTACTTGCCGAACTCGCCGGTGAATTCCTCATCGCCTTCCTTGTCGCCCAGGTCGATGATGCTGACCCGGGCGCCGTAGGCGAGCCGGTTCCACGGCACGTTGGAAATGCCTTCGATTCCGCGGTTCAGCACGTAAACCGTGTTGCCCTCAAAGGCCATGGAAGTGGGCTGACTGAAGCCCATGCCGGACGCGGCGCCCCGGCCCACCGAGTGGCTGTAGTCGTACACTCGGCCTTTGGCTATTTGCGTAAGCATATCATTACCTGCTCGTTGACTGTGTGTCGCGGTGTGGGCGCATGGGCCGTCGATGCCCGTCATGCCCAAAAACTGCGGGGCCAGCAGATTTCCACCCACTGGCCCCGGTCGGTTCTGCCAATCAGCGCGTCCCGTAAACCGGAACCCGTGACCCTCTAGACAAAGGCGACCTTCTCGAAGGTCCCGCTGACGATGGGGTTCGCGTCCAGGCCCATCCAGTCTTCCAGGATGGCGGAGTAGACGCCGCGGAAGTCGGTGCCGGGAACCAGGTCGCCCTGTTCCAGATCCTCAGGCTTGGAGGACGGATACTCACCGTACTCGCCGCCCTTGATCGGGTCACCCATCATGAGCACGAGGCCGGCGGCGCCGTGGTCGGTGCCGCTGCCGTTGTCGTGGACGCGGCGGCCGAACTCGGAGAACATCAAGAGGATGACGTTGTCGCTGGCATCGTTCTCGCGCAGGTCATCAAAGAAGCTGGACACCGCGGCGGAAACGTCGCGCCACAGGCCGTCGTGCATGCCAACCTGGTTGGAGTGGCTGTCGAAGCTGCCGTGGTCGCAGTAGAGCACGCGGGTGCCCAGGTTGGCCTGGTGCACTTGCGAGATGCCCTTAAGCTTGCGCGCGATGGGGGTGTCGGGGTACTCCACCGTGCTGCTGTACCGCTCGGGGGCAACCTTCAGGATGTCGGCGGCCTTGAGGCCGTCGAGACCGGTCTGGCCCAGGTAGTCCATGACGAAGCCGTTGCCGATGGTCGGGGAGTACAGGCGGGTGAAGCGGTCGATGATCTTGTCCCGCTGCATCTCTTCCTGGATGCTGGTCAGCATCCCGAAGTTTTCCAGGTCGTCCACACAAGCCACGGGAACGCCGGGCAGCGCCAGGGCACGAGGCAGGCTCGGGCCGAAGCTGACGGCGGTCACCACGTTTTCCTTGTTGGGGTCGATGTCGCGGGTGGCGCGGCCCAGCCAGCCCTCGGTTCCCAGCTTGTCCGGCTCACAGGTGTGCCAGATGTCCATGCTGCGGAAGTGGCTGCGGGGGCTGTTGGCGTAGCCAACGCCGTGGATGATGGCCATGTCCCCGGAATCCCAGAAGCGGCGCAGAGGAGCCAGTTCCGGATGGAAGCCGATGCTGTCGTTGAGCTTGATGATCCGTTCGTCCGGCACGCCAACCACGGGCCGCTTGTCACGGTACAGGGGCTCGGCGTGGGGGATTACGGTGTTCATGTAGTCGTTGCCGCCGGTGAGCTGCAACACTACAAGGACCGGATCTTTCTTCGTAGAGGTCATTTTGTTTGCTCCTGTGTTAATCGTTCCGCGGGCGCGGAGAGCGAGACGGTCATTGTGGCGATGCCCTTGAAAGCATCGCCACGTTGGTAGCGTCAGGCGTACTGGTAATCGCGCAGCGAAACGATCAGCTGCAGCATTTCGGAAATGCGCTCCTCGGAGGCACTGACGTCGGCATCCGTGGCCCAGGAGATGTTGCCCGAGGTCTGGGCGTGGGAGACCAGTTCGTCGCGGGTAGCGGCGTCGACCTCCAGCGGGCCCATCAGATCGAGGCAGTTGTCCACCATCGCATCGGCGGTGAGGTCGCCCTGTGCCTGCATGCGGCTGATCATCGACCGGATGCCAGGGCGATTGACGTCACTGACCATGTCGGCGGTGAAGTTGATGCGGCGCATCAGCGAACCGCTGTTGATCCACTCGACGCCGGTGTGCCAGCCTTCCACGCTGGGCGGGTTGAGCAGGTCCTGGCCCATGTAGGTGGGCTGGCGAGCCATCTCGCCCAGACCGGGGCCGGGGAACTCGTAGCCGCCGACCAGGCGCAGCGTGCCAACCACCACTTCGGCGGGGCTCTTCAGGCGGGCGTACCGAGCGTTCTTGAAGAAGTCGCTGTTGAACAGGACGCGCAGCACCGCCGTCATGTCACAACCGGAATCTATGAAGGCGTCGGCCAGCAGGTCAATGGCGTCCTCGTCCTTGGGCGGCGTCACCTGCCAGGCCGGAACCTGGGCCTCGTCGGCGACGAAGAAGTTGTACAGGTGGCGGGCGATAAACGTAGCCGTGGCCGGATGCTCGCAGACAATGTTGATAATGTCTTCGCCGTCGAAGTTTCCGGTCTCGCCGAGGAAGGTCTTTTCCCCGTCGTCGTGGTCTTCGGGCAGGTACTGGAACTGCCAGTCGTGCCGGCCGATGGGACCGCGCGGCAGCTTGGGCTCGAAGGTCCAGCCGGTGAAAGCGCGGGACGCCTCGCGAACGTCAACTTCGGTGTAGGTGCCGACGCCCATGCTGAACAGCTCCAGCAGCTCGCGGCCCCAGTTCTCGTTGACGGCGTCGGCGTGGTTCTCAAAGTTGTCCAGCCAGTAGATCATCGCCGGATTCTTGGCGACCTCCAGCAGGAGTTCCTTGTAGTTGCCCATGCCCTTCTCGCGGAACAGGGCGACCATGCGCGTGATCTCGTCGTAGTGGTCAACCTTGGAAACGCCGGTGGCGAAGATCTGGTGCCAGAACAGCACCATCTTCTCTTCCAGCGGCCGCTTGGTGTTGATCATGAAGTGCAGCCATTCGGCCGAACCCATGCCCTGAATGGTGCCCGGGCGCCAGGTCCACGGCTGGTAACGGACCAACTCGTAGCGGTCGATAGCCGGCTGGCTGTCGGGGTCGAGTAGCTCTTCGACGGTGGCCTCGTACCCCTTCTCTACAAGCGCTTCCAGTTCATCACGGGTGGCCCCGAAACCGGCGCGCCGCATCAGATGGGCCATCAAGGCGATGTCCTGAGATGCCATCTTTTTGCCTCCTGTGTGCGTTGGCATTGGTGGTTGGGCATTATCTGATATGCTCTATCTACCTGTCAACGACACTCCAGCGCTTCGGCTGACGACCACCTGTACCACCTGAGGGCAACGACATGACCACCGTAAAAACAGAGGTCGCCGAGAAGGTTAAAGCCGCCGCCGCTAAAATCCTGGCCAGACAGTACGGCCCGGATGCGGTATTCGACCCCATCGTCGTCGTGCCTAGGGACGACGGCGACGGCGAAGTATATCTGCACGTGTACATGGTGTACGACGAAGCCACTGTCAAGACCGACTCCCGCCGGCGCATCCGATTCCTCCTCCTATTAGATGAAGAACTGGGCGAAGATATGTCGCCGGCAGTGCTTACCAAATCCTTCATACCTAAGTCCGAATGGCCAGCGTTTTCGCAAAACTCCTATGTTCTCCCCCGCTAATCTCATCGCCACGGCCCGGGCGCTGTTCGACGCAGCTGCCGAGGAAACGGACCCGGAACAGGCCCAGACCCACCTGAAGCGCGCCGTCAGCACCGTCTATTACGCCATGTTCCATGCCATTTGTGCCAACGCCATGGAATTACTGGCACCTGCCGAAGACCTAGCCATTTCCGCAGCCCGGTTGCAAGCCTATCGAGGGCTGGAGCACACCCACGCCAGGAACCAGTGCCGCAACTCCGGTTTGATGGCTCCCTTCTCAGCGGAAATCAAGGAGTTCGCGCGCATTTTCGTTGACAACCAGGGCCACCGCAATCAAGCCGACTACAACCCTATATCCGACTTCTCTTCGTCGGATGTTTCTCAAATCATTGAGGACGCAGAAAATGCGATCAATGATTTGTTATCCGCGCCGGCATCTATGCGTCGCGCCTTCGCCATAACCATCCTGCTGCGCAACCGCGCCGGCTGATACCCCCGTGCCATTCACCCCGCCGTCTACGCTATTCCCGGCTTCCCGCCGAACTGCGGATCCGCCCTCGTTAGGCTGGATGCTGCTCTTCGCCGCCGCGTTGTTTGCGCTGGCTTTGCCCATCATCGGCCCGCTGGATGACCACCACTTCGCGGAGCGTTCCCACGCCCACGATCACATTTATCTCAACGGCGTTCGCGTCGCTCACGACCATGCCTACGAAGGGTTTGCACTCCACTCCCATCAGGAGTCCGGTCCGCAATTCCGCCAGCTATCGGGCTGGGAAAATGCCAGCGATGTGCTCTATCTCGCGCCGGCGACCGCTGGAATGACGCTGTCAGCGATCAACGCTCCGTACCACCCGGCCCCGGAATCCCTGCGCCCTCCCCCTCCATCGGATGGCCGAGATAACCCGCTGGAGCGGTTCGCGCCAAGTTCAAGCCGCACTCGCGGGGCGAACATTCCGCCTCCATTGCCGCCGCCCATCGCCTGAATCCTCTCAGGTTCCATTTCACTTCCGGCGCTCGCTGTCTGCTGTAGAGCAACTACAAGCGCGCGTCAATTCTTGCGGAGGATTCTATTCATGGAGCTCTTGCATCACTCAATCATACGGCCGGCAGTACCGCTGGTTGTCGCCGTCGCGTTGGTTTCCACTCTGGCGTGCGGCGCCGCCGCCGAGTCGAACCCCGTCGAGCCGACCGAACCCTCTGCATCCGCAGTCGGGCGCCAGACCAACGAGCACGGTAACGACAGCCAGTCCGGCCCGGGGATGCCGAACCAATCTTCAGCGAACGGCGTGGTCATCAACCTGCCCATCACCAATCGGGATACCACCTTGACTCGCGACGATCTGCGCGTTTCCCAGGGCGACAATGTCAGCATCAGCTTCACGTCGGACGAACCTGGCGAAATTCACCTGCACGGGTACGACCTCACCGCCCCCGTATCGCCCGGCAGCATGGGCGAGTTGAATTTCGTTGCTGAGACCGCCGGCGCGTTCGCCATCAACTTCCACGTATTCGCTTCCGAAAAGATGGAGAGCGACCAGGTCAACGCCGACCACCATCACGCCTCCGGCGCTCCCAGCGCGGTGGTGTCGGAACTGCCCATCAGTCTGTCTATCGCGGCGGAAGCGGACGCTGACGGCGGCATCGACGTTCACATCACTACCGAAGGTTTCCGGTTCGCCCCTGAGCTCGTCGACCAGGCCCATACTCCAGGATCCGGACATGCTCACATCTACCTGGACGGCGTGAAGTTGGGCCGCGTCTTCGAGTCCAATTACCACATCGCCGATGCGCCTCCGGGGGAGCGTGAAGTGCGTGTGTCGCTGAACACTAACGACCATAGCGAGCTGGTATATGGCGGTCAGAAAGTTGAGGACACGGTCAAGGTAACCGTCCCCGACGTTGGTCAGGATGCCCCGGGACACGATCACGGAACGCACGATCACGGAGCACATGACCACGGAGAGACCGCAATCATCGCCGAGGTCCACTTGGGCAACCTGGAAGTCTATCCATAGGCCGCTTCGCACGTGGCAAAGAAACAGGGGCGGATCAACATCCGCCCCTGCTCATTGCGAGATACCGGCCGTCCTACCGTTGTTCGATGGGCACGTAATCCCGGTCCATCGGGCCGACGTAATGCAGGCGAGGCCGCAGCAGGATGTTGTTCGCGTACTGCTCGATGCACTGGGCGGACCAGCCGGGTACGCGACCCAACGCGAAGATGGGGATGAACAGGTCGGAGGGGATGCCCAGCAGATGGTAGATGGAGCCGGCGTAGAAGTCCACGTTGACGTAGATGCCGCGATCACGGTAGGGCGCCATCACGTCCTCAGACAAGTGGGTGAGTATCTGGAACCAGCGGGGGTCGCCGCGCTTCTCACCCAGCGCCTGGGAGCGTTCGCGCAGGTGCCGCGCCCGCGGGTCCTCGGCCCGGTAGACGCGGTGGCCGAAGCCCATGATGCGCTCTCGGTTGTTCAGCTTGTTGCGGGCGTACTCCTCAGCGTTTTCAGGGTTGCCGATCTCCATCGACATCTTCATCACTTCTTCGGCCGCGCCGCCGTGGGCCGGACCCTTCAGCGTGCCCACCGCGCCGGAGACCGCGGCGTGCAGCGTCGAGTTGGTGGAGGCGGAAACACGGGCGGCGAAGGATGACGCGTTGACGCCGTGCTCGGCGTGCAGGATGAAGTCCACGTCCATCAGGGAGATGGTCTCATCGTCCGGCTCCTCGTTGAAGAGCATATAGAGGAAGTTGCCGGCGTGGTTCAGATCGGGATTGGGCGCGACTGGCTCCAGGCCGGATCGGACGCGATGGTGGGCCGTGACGATGGTCGGAGCCTGGGCGGTCAGCCGGAGAGCCTTGCGGACGTTGGCTTCCCTGGAGTTGTCCTCGGACTCCTCGTCGAATGCGGCCAGGCCTATAAGCGCGGTCTGAAGCACGTCCATGGGATGGGCCGACTTCACCGCGTCGATGACCGTGATGATTTCATTGGGGATGCGTCGGTTGGCACGCAGGTAGCCGTCCGTCTCGGCGAGCTCCGCTTGCGTCGGCAACTCTCCGTAGAGCACCAGGTGAATGATTTCCTCGAAGGTGGACCTCTCGGCCAGATCGTGGATGTTGTAGCCGCGATAGAGCAGTTTTCCGATTTCGCCGTCGATGAAACTGGACTCCGTGGTGTCCATGTACACATTCATCAGACCGCGGTGCAGTTCAGGCTGGTCGGCCATCTGTAGTACTCCTTGGTGAGGGGCTCGGCGACGGAGCGCCCACCCGTTAGCGCCGGCGGGAATCTCCCGATCCGGCGGCTGATTATGCTAGCATCGGGTTCGCCGGAGTGTCAACTGAAATCGCTCGCCGGCCGATCCCCTCAACCCGCGGTTTTGAGTATGAAATACGGCGTAATCCTGCCCAACGTGGGTCCCCTGGCCCACATCGATTCCCTGGCGCGTATCGCCCAGAACGCTGAACGTCTGGGCTACGACGGCGTGTTCCTCAGCGACCACATCGCCATACCCAGCGACCTGCGTTCGGCGTACCCCTATCGCAGCGACGGACGGTTCCCGCTCACGGCCTCCGACCGCATCCTGGAACCGGTTACGACACTAGCCTACCTGGCGGCCGTGACCACGCAGCTGCAACTGGGCTTCAGCGTGCTGGTGCTGCCATACCGTCATCCGGTGCTCAACGCCAAGATGCTGGGCACGCTGGACGTGATCTCCAACGGCCGGCTCATCGTAGGCGCCGGCGTGGGCTGGATGGCCGAGGAGTTCGCAGCCCTGGACTCCGACTTCGACGCCAGGGGAGCTGTGACCGACGAGCACATCACCCTCCTGAAAGCCTTCTGGACCAATCCCGAACCCGACGTGCGCGGTACGCATTACAGCGTCGCCGGAGTGGGCATGGCCCCGATGCCTGCATCGCAGCCCCATCCGCCAATCTGGACGGGCGGCATCAGCCCCCCCGCCCTGCGCCGTGCCGCAGCCCTGGCGGACGGGTGGCACGGCGTCCGCCAGAGTCCGGCCGACGTGGCGCGGGTGGCGGCGCGAATCGCCGAACTCCGCGCGTCACGAGGCGATGACATGGATGGTTTTACCATGTCGCTGCGTGCCGGCCTGGATATCATCAATGAGCCGTTTGGGGGAACGTCCCGAACCCCGCTGCGCGGCTCACCTGGCCAGGTCGCCGACGATCTCGCGGAATACCAAGCGGCGGGCCTGGATTACCTGGTGGTCGAACCCAGGGCCGCCACGCCGGAGCAAATGATCGATCAGCTGGAACGGTTCGTCTCCGTTGACCGTCCCTGACCTACTGAGCCGTCCAGCCGCCGTCCACCACGACCTCGCTGCCGGTGACGAAGGACGACTCGTCGGAGGCCAGGTAGAGCACGGCGTTCGCTACTTCCTCCGGCTCGCCGTACCGGCCCATGGGGATGCGGGCCAGCATGACCGACAGCCGTTCAGGATCATCGCGGCCGGCACGGGTCATCTCCGTGACAATCGGCCCGGGATGCACCGAGTTGACCCGGATGCCACGGTTCGCGTACTGCAACGCGGCGGCCTTGGTGAAGATGCGAACGCCGCCCTTGGAGGTCTGGTACGCCGACCCGTTGTACGGCACGCCGACGATGCCCAGTTGGGAGGATATGTTAATGATGGAACCGCCGCCGGCCTCCAGCATGGCGGGCACAGCGGCGCGGGTGCCCAGAAAGACGCCCTTCAGGTTCACGTCGATGGTGCGGTCCCACAGTTCCACGGGTTCCTCGTGGATCTCAAACGAGCTGCTGCCGATGCCGGCGTTGTTGACCAGCACGTCGAGGCTTCCGAACTGCGACACCGCTTCGGCCACGGCGGTCTGCCAGTCTGCTTCCTGGGTCACGTCCAGGTGAACAAAGCGGCAGCGGCCTCCGTCGGCGGTAATCGATGCCGCGGTCGCCTCTCCTTCCTCGTCCAGGATGTCACCGATGACCACCGCCGCGCCTTCCCGGACGAACAAGCGGGCCTCGGACGCTCCCATCCCGCGCGCGCCGCCGCTGATCAACGCGACCTTGCCGTCCATCCTGCCCATGCTGTCACCTCGTCAGAAGTTGAAGGGTGTCCACGGCTTCAGGGCCACGGCAAACGCCCGGTCTGCCCGTTCCACGGAGCCGCGCGTGGTCTCATCCACCAGACCCGCCTGCCGTAGAGTATTGAAGCTCGCCGCGCCCAGGTAGACCGAAGCCAGCGCCGATGCGTCGATTGCCAGGTCCGCGCCGCCGGTGACGCGCCGGCAATTGCCGCCCTCGGGCGACATTTCCAGGCTCCAGCACCCCCGGTTCCAGTCGCAGAAATCGTCGCGGATTTCCAGGGTTAGCTGGTCGCCGGCGGCGTAGGCGCGCTGCTCCAAAGCAGCGGCGGCATCCACAACGCGGACCCACAGGCCGTCGCGGGTGGAACGCTGCATTCGGCGGGGGTCAGCCAGCATCCAGGGCAGCGGGTCGTCCACGGGTCGCTTCATGGCTTCCGTGCGTTCGTACAGATCCAGGTCGAAGCAGAACCGCCACAGGGCAGCCGACGCCTCCCGCGTGACGGCAACCAACTCGTTGACCGTCACCGTGGGCCGCTGGGTGCGGTAGCTGGCGTAGCCGTCGATGCGCCCGTCCTCCACGTAGGCCACGTAGAACAGACCACCGGACCCTCCCCGGGAGTGGATGGGGTCGCGGGCCATGTCCTCCCAGTGGTGCCTGGCGCGCTGGAACACCGCAGGCCGGCCCTGGGTTCCCCGACGGGACACGTCGGGCAGCTTCTCCAAGATGTCGGCCGGGTCCACGAACTCCAGGCGGCCGGGGCTATCGACTCGTTGGGCGTAGGCGCTATGGCGCTTTTCGATGGACCACTGCTCGTGCACGGCGCCGATGCCGTAGCCGAAACGCCCGTAGATGCCGCTTTCGGTGGCGAACAGGGCGGCCAGGGGCTCACTCCGCTCGTGGATACCATCGATCTGGTGGCGCATCATCCGGGTCATGATGCCCCGCCGGGTGTGGGTGGGCTGCACCTCCACGTTGGACACGCCGGCTACCACCGACGTGCCCCCCGGTATCGACATCTCCAGCAGGTGCGAGTGGCATCCACCGACGATTTGCCCGTCCTCTAACACGGCGATGGACCGAGCCAGGTCGAAACGCGGGCGCAGCCGCTCCGGGTCGTGGGCCAGGCGGTTCCCATGAGCCCGCGACTCGGTGCTCATCCACCGCTCAAATTCGTCGGGGGTGATGCTTCTCAGTTCCAGCATGTAGATTATTCTTCGTCCCCGGTTGAAGGCAGGGCAACCACGGCGTTCAACAGGGGAAAGGTCGCTGCTGGAAGCGCCGCAGGAGGCGGAGTTCGCAGTAGCAACATCGGATACGTGGTGGGCCGGACTGGACGAAATCAAGAACCGAGGCCGATTCCGAGGTCACCCCGTCCTGGGGCATGGGGATGGTGTACGTCAGAACCGCTTCGTCCTCCACGATCTCGATGCCCTGCACGAAGTTGCGAATCAGGGCCTTCCGCTCCGGGAAAGTGCCGTCCTGGAAGAGTGCGCGGAAGTCCGCCACGTACCCCTTGATCTCCCTTGACGTGGGCAACTCCGCCCGCCGCTGCTCCAACTGGAACTCGGCCTCCTCCCGTGCCGCCGTAAGCTGGTCTTGGCGGCTCTTCAGGGACAGGATGCGGGGCGAGAGGACCTCGATGGGCAACTGCTGGGTCTCCAGGGCCTGGTAGAGGTTCTCCAACCGGGTGTCCACGTCGGACAGCTCGCTGTTGAAGGCCTCTAGCCGTCCGTTGACCTCCCCGGCCAGGTTGTCGATTTCCTCGGCCACCAGGGTGACCAGTTCGGTGATGGTCTCCTCGGTGAGAATCCGCTCCCTGACCTTCTCGATCACCAGGTCCTCCACCTTGGTTGCGTTCAGGTAGCGGGCGGTGCAGGCCCCGGCTCCCTCACGAAACAGGCTGGAGCAGACGTAGTAGGCGAACTGCCCGCTCTTGGCTCCCTGGGCCGAGTAGGACTTGCCGCACACCCCGCAGCGCAGGAGGCCGCTCAGCAGGTACTGGCTGCCCACCGTCCCGGGCCGTTGGACGCTAGGCGCCCGTTCATGCAACCCCTGCCGCACCGCTTCGAACAGCTCCCGTGATACTAACGCGGGCCAGGCGTTCTCCACCCGCACCGGCTCTCCCACCTTCTCGTTCTTGCTCTTCACTCCCCACACCGCCGTTCCGGTATAGGCCTCGTTGGTCAGCAGGTAGTGGACCACGTTCTTCTGCCAGCGTTTGCCCTTGTTGGTGATGCCCCGCCCGTTCAGCTCCTTGCAGATTTCCGCCAGCCCGTTGCCCCGGCGGGAACTCTCGAATATCTCCCGCACGATGGGAGCGGCCACCGGGTCCACCTCCAGGGTGGGGCGATCCTTAACCCCGTCGCTAACTTTGATGCGCTTGTAGCCGAAGGGAGCCTTGGAGCCCAGGAAGAAACCCCGGGACGCCGCCTCCCGCATTCCCCTAACGACCTCTTGAGCTAAATTTTCGCTGTAATATTCGTCCACCGACTCGATGATGCCCTCCAGCAGCCGGCCGGTGGCGCTGTCCTCGGCCTGCTCGGTGATGGACACCACCCGGATGCCCTTGCGCCGCAACTGGGCCTTGAAGGCCACGGCGTGCTCCCGCTTGCGGGTGAATCTCGAAAACTTCCAGACCAATATGACCTGGAAAGGGGCCTTGGGCCTGCTTCCCTCGTCGATCATCTCCCGGAACTGGGGCCTATCGGCGATCCTGCCGCTCTCGGCCTCGTCCACGTACTCCCTGGCCACGGAGTAGCCGTTGTTCTTGGCGTAGTCCCTGAGCGCCCTAAGCTGGGCGGCCACGGAGAGGTCCACGTCCTGCCGGTCGCTGGAGACCCGGGCGTAGAGCGCCGCTGGGGTCAGGGCTTGAAACTGCTGCCTTTTCGTCATATGTGCATCCCCTTTTTGCTGTTGCGTCTAATTACCCAGTCTTACCCAGTATCATGAAACACCCCATTGGCTTCTGTCAAGGACCGACTGTCAGCAACCGAGGCAGCCCGTTTATCGCCTACCGGACTTCCGCCAGCAGGGACAGGAATCGCGGCGCGTTGACGATTGTCATGCCCCGGTGTTCTCCGATGGGCAGCAGATGCCGACGGTCGCCGGTCGCCAAGTAGTCGGCATTGGCGGCCACCGCGCACTCCAGCACCCGTTTGTCCGCGTGGCCGCCCTCAATCACTTCCTCCAATCTCGGCGGCTCAATCACGACGGCGGCGTTCTCCAGGGTCAGTATCGCCTGGTTCGTGCGCTCCTCATCCCAGCCGAACTTGCGCGTCAGCACTCCGGCCACCTCTTCAAGGATGAACAGCGACAGGATGAACTCGAACCTGCCCCGCAGGGCCAACCCCAACAACATCCGCTCGTTGCCGGGGAAGTTCAGGGCCGAGATGATCACGTTGGTGTCCAGCACTACCCTCATGCTGGGGACTGATCCTCCTCGGCCCGGTACTCTTCCACCAGCCCGGCCACGTCCTCCGGGCCGACGCCCCGTTCCCGGGCCCGCTCCTCACCGTACCGGAGCAGTTCCCGCCACTCGCACTCCTCGATGTAACGGAGCACCGCCTCCCGCAGAAACTCGCTGCGGGACCTCCCCCGCTGCTGCATCGCTTCGTCGAGCCGCTCCGCCATCTCGGGCGGCAACGAGAAGGTGATGGTCTTCGTCGTTCTCGGCATGATCACCCCTTGTTATCCGGTCTTACTCTGATACTGGGCCACCGGAGCAACCTTGTCAACCGATTCCCGGCGGGGAATTGGCTATGCACTACTAACGGGCCTTAACAGTCATGGGAGAAACAACCCATATGGCCAATCGGCGTAGTCGTCGGTGAAGACCCGCTCCGGAGGCCCTTCCCACTGCGACACCAACAGGTTCAAGACCAGATTGTCCAACTCCCACAGCCTCTTGAGGCTGCCCTCCAAAGCTTCAAGCGAAACTCGCTCTGCTGGCACCTCGACGCCCCTGGAAGTCGTTACACCGTTGAACTGCACGAAAGAATGGGCCAACGTGTTGCGGAAATCGTAACATTCCCGGATCTGACTGGGGAGATCACCGAACTGCTCGGTCATCATGCTATTCTCGGTTATCGCTTCGTAGAGACGCACCTTAGCCCGAAGCGGAATCGGCGCTTCGATAAACCAACGACGGAATTCTTCCCGATGGTTCCCAACGTCCAACCACTCCGTCAAGAGGCAGGTCAAATTCAGCTCGAGCGATGCCATCAAGCCGAGGTATTCACCCCTCATGCGGTTGTACTCTGCGGCCTGTTCCGGACTCATATCCATGGCGTATCTCCGACAATGTATTTCGCCAGCGCCGGCACCTTGACGCGGGCAAAGCAATGGTTTTCGCCTGGGACCCTCCACCCGTCTGGCCCGGTCTTTCGGTTGGATCAAACCACCTCCGGGGACTTTACTCTCAAAAGTGTCATCTCCACGTGCCGAAAGTGACGGATAATGTTTCTATCGGCACAATCTTCGTAAACATCCCGCAACGGATTGGGAACGGCCTGTCACAACCCGCTGATCGCGCACTCCAGCCTCCCCAAAACAACAAAGGCCGCGTTTCAACATAACGCGACCCTGACTCCATCATCGCAACCTTCCGGGCACATTGGCAGAGGAAAAGGCGGTGCAAAATGTTAAGACTCCGTTAAAAATCCTGAAATCTCCCCGTGTGGTTACCAGCGCGGCCCATTTGCGGAACCAGCGTCCTATGTTTGTGGGCAAATTACCCCTGATGCCTGCCGGTCGACACTGTCCTGCAAAGAAAAACCAGCGACTACTCGGATTCGGCGAGTCATACAACAATCAGCGAACGCCCGCAGCGGTCCTGCCAGTTACTACGGGCGGAAATTTCGCTACTCGGTACATGGTCGAAAGACCGATGAAAGTTGCCCGCCATTGCGATTAATATCGTCCCAGCATTCTGCAGCTGCCAACGGCGTGCTAGTTCTTTCCGTGAGGTGACTATGGAAATCAGGCCCACCGCAATAGCCTGGGCCCCTGCCGGATATAGCAAGGGCCCAGACCTTCTAGCGTAGAGCACTGTACCTCGTCAGTTCGACGAGTTGTGAGAGGCGCCGGTACCATCTCCTTCCGCTGGCCCCTCTCCTTCATTGGGATCGTATTCGATCTGGTTGTCGATGGCGTCTTGAAAGCGGATCCGGAGTCGGTTAGCGTCATCGCTTTCCAAAACCGTGGACCTGTCCGCCCTTTTCGCCACATCCAATGGCAGGTTCCCCACGCCGGGAACCACTGTGTGCTTATCGCCCGCTGCATTGGTGCGGGTTACGAAGAGATACGACTTCCCAGCTTCCAATAGGTCCGGGTCTCCCTCGACGCGGTACTTAGTGCCGTTCGAGAAGTCCACCCCGTACTGCACGACCGCCACCTGGGCAGGGAGCGTGCCCTTCAGGGACTCCAGGACGGTCACGGAGTAAAGCGTGTAAGGCTCGTCGTCCTTGTCCTCCACCTGGCTGGTCTTGGCATCGACCTGCCCGAACCAAACGTTGTGCGAAATGCCTGCCAGCTTCTGATCATCGTGGATGTCCGTCACGTGAAGGGGGTGACCCACAATCAGTGGGACCGGTCCACCTCCGGCGTACTGCCCCACGGCGATCCCCAGGAGTGCCAGGGAAATGACAATGACGCTGGTCCAGGCCACATGTTTTTTTCTGATGTTGATGCTCATTATTGGTTACCCCAGTATTCGCGGTAGTCTTCCTTATCGTGCTCGCCCAGTTCACACTGGTTCAGGATGTATTCGTGCATGATGTTTTCATCTAGCGAATGCTTCAGACGCTGGGCATGACCCCACTCGTGTGCCGCCACGAACTCCTTCTTACAATCGCTGAAGTCGTCCATGTAATGCTCATTGTAACGGATGCGGTCCGTGAAGATCGGCCACCAAGTGTAGTACCCAGCCCAGGTCACGTCCGGCTTGTCCACGTCTTTCACCTTGAGGTCCGTGGACGTGTTTGCGTTGTCAGGAGCGATTTCTACGCAATCGTTGCTCCCCTGGAGAGCCTCCCACATCCTTTCTCCTTCTCTCCGCGCCGAGTCGTACTGGGTCGCTTCTTCGTAGCGGATCTCGCAGTCGCCGTTGACGGAGTCGTACCGCTGGTAGTGGGCCTGTATCGCCGGAGTCGTGCCGATGAACGCCGCCACGGAGAAGACGAAAATCGACAGCGCCACCATAGGCAGTATGTATCTCATGGTTGTTGTCTCCTGATGGAGTGCCGTACCCGGTCACCAACCGGGACACGGGTTACGGCCCGATTTCGGTCAGGGCGCACTTGCACCCAAGGTCAAATTGACGTGATACACCTCCGTTTTGACTGGTCAAGCGGCAGGAGTCATTGACACCCAGATGACGGAACCCCTGCGGCGACAGCAAAACTACCGCCGCGCGCCGTCGTGACCGAGCCAACAAAAAAAGCCCTGCCGGCAGTCGCCAGGGCTGGACACTCAGGAAACACAGGGCTAACATTGAGCCCGATGGCGGAGCGCATTTCCCCATCGACCGCGGCCTCGGTGTTAGCTCCACCGGGGCCGTTTTATTGGCCCGCGCATTCTATGAATTGAGCGTGAGACTGTCAATCACGGGATTTCGTCGCAGAAAGCCGTGATTAGCCCGAAAATACGCCGGCAACCGAGCCCCGTTGCAGCCGTATCAGATGAGTAGGAAACCAAAGGCTTCCCAATGAATCAAAACCATGCCGATTACAATTCTGACGGCAATTTCGACACCGGGACGACGATGCCTCAAAGCACCCGGTCATAACTGGATTCCGCGTGAACGCCTTCACGCCGGCAGTTCTCGAAGTGTGCGGAATGGGAAACGGAGAACCCAAGATTAGATTGAATTTCACACATCATCAAACCCTTGGGTAAAATCGGCCGACAATCCCATATTTTTGGGCCATGAGCGTACCTTGCACTGATATTATGCCACATGGTCTTACTAACTATCACTCCTCAACCGGTCTTTGGCCCGCCGGCGGCAGCGGAGAATGATCTTTTGCATTTCCGTTCCTCCGCAATGCAACCAGGCCGTGGCCGTGGCTCCCGAAATGGGTCAACGTGCCCGGCGACTTCGAACCTCCGGAGACCGCCATCAGAAGGCATAGTCGGGTTCCAGCACGTCGGGGTTGCGCCAGGCTTTGCCCAGGGGTCCCACGTCCTCCACCAACTCCCTATGGGACACCCACAGGGGCACGTCCACCCGGCTGCGCTCCAGCTCCCTTCTCGCCACCCCCAGGAAGTTGGCCTCCGCCAGCGCGTCGTCGAACACGATCAGCGCCAGCGGCCACGCCCCGTGATCGTCCAGCGGACGCTGGGACGCATAGTAGCGCAGGTACGGCGCCAGGCGCGCCGCCATGGTCCCGGGCCGCACCGCCCGCCGCTCCCACTCCAGGAAGAAGGGCACGTCCTCCTCTTTCCCTTCCTCTTCCCAGCGCAGCATCCCGAAGGCGTCCGGGTGGATGGAACGCAGCGTCCCCAGGTGGCGGAAGTGGCGGGACGCCCGGTGCGGCGGGTCGTACTGGACCACCCGGTACCCCTCGCCCTTCCCCTGGCGGGACATCCGGGCCAGGAACCGGTGCACCGCCTCGGTGTGCTCCAGGTTTCTAGCCAGCAGCCGGCTCCGCCGCCCCCACACCCTGCGCCACCACTCCGCATCGTCGCCCCCGCCGCTCATCTCCACGCTCCACTGCCGGCGCAACCGGCCCACCGCGGTGCGGTCCCTCCGGGCCAGCGTCGCCAATCCCCAATCGGACAGCCCCAGGTGGCGGCGCCGGCCCGCCAACTTGCGCTCCACCAGCCGGCCCTCCACCAGCCGGGACAGCAGCTGGGACACCCGCATCTTGGACACCCCCAGCAGGCCCTCCAACTCCGCCGCCGTGATCCAGGGCCAGTCGGCCAGCAGGTCCAGCACCCGCTTCTCCCCGGGCTTCAGCAGGGCCGGCAGCAGGTAATCCGGCCCCCACATGTCAATTTACAGGGTCTTTAGGCCAGTGATTTACACGGACATTAGGCCACCCTGGGGCGTGGTCAATGAATGAATATCAGGTTATGGACGGCGGGTCAATCACCTCCTTTGCCCAGGATCTTGGCCACCTTGCCCAGCAGGGTGCGGTGGGGCGACAGGCGCTCCCGGTAGCTCTGGCCCTCGATGACGATCTGGTAGCTGGTGTTGGCCAGGCGGTCCAGGGCGCTGTTGCCGAGGATGGGGTCGTTGAAGAGGCTGAGCCATTCCTCCACGGCCCGGTTGCTGGTGACGACGAAGCTGGAGGCCCGGTGCTTGTCGATGATCAGCTGGTAGAGGTCGGCGGACTGCTGGGCGGAGAAGCGGTGCAGGCCCAGGTCGTCCAGTATGAGCAGGTCCGGGGTGAGGAAGGAGCGGAAGGTCTTGTCGGTGGAGTTATCGGCCCGGGCCTGGTTCATGGCCTTGAAGAAGTCGTCGGCGTGGACGAAGCGGACGGAGTGTCCGGCGCGGACGGCGGCGTGGCCCAGGGCCTGGGCCAGGAAGCTCTTGCCGACGCCGGCGGGACCCACCAGGAGGACGTGTTCGCGCTTGTCCAGGAATTCCAGGGAGAAGGCGGCGTCCAGCAATCGTCGGTCCAGGGTGATGTCGGCAGTCCAGTCGAAGTCCTCCAGGCGGCAGATTTCCTGGAAGCCGGCCCGGTGCAGGCGGGTCTCTGTGCGGCGGTGGTCGCGGCGGTTCACCTCATCGGAGAGGATGATCTCCAGGAAGGAGGCGTAGTCCAGTTGCTCCCTTCTGGCCAGGGCGATGCGTTCGGGCAGGGTGGCGGCCATGGCCCCCAGCTTGAGGGACTTGAGCAGGGGCGTGAGGTCAGTGGTCTTGGACATGGGTGATCACCTCCGGTGGGTGGATTGGAGCATGAGCGGAATGGGCGAATACGGAGCCGGCCCGGGCGAAGCGTCCGGCGGGTGGGGGCAGGGGCAGTTGGGGCGAGGTCTCCTCGTCCAGGGCCTGCACCAGGATGCGCTCCAGGCGGCGGACGTCGATGAGGTCCACGTCCAAGGCCCTCCGGCAGGCGGCGTCCAGGCGCGGGCCGGTGTAGCGCTCGGCCAGGCGCAGCAGCTTGTGCCCCTGGCGGAGCTTGGCCCAGGGCAGGGGGTCGGCCAGGAGGCGCTGGGCGAATTCACCCACCGCCGGCCCCAGCCGGGCCGCCTCCCGCTTGAGCTGGTCCGGCGCCCGGGTGGTGTAGGGGCCGATGCGGGCGGGATAGTCCTTTGGATCGGTGGCCCGTCCGCCCTTGGGCTGGCGCAGGTGGACCTTGATCAGGCGGCCCTTGTAATAGACGTGCACCAGCTTGCTGTCGGCCCGGACCTCGACCTTCTGCCCCGGCGGGCAGAGGTCCGAGGGCACCGAGTAGAGGGCCTGCTGGCACTGGACGTGGTGGTCGGGATGCACCTTGAGGGTGCGCCAGTGGGCGATCTCGTAGGGTTCGCCGTCCCAGGGGAGCAGGGTGTGGCGCTCCTCCTCCTGGAAGACCACCAGCGGCTGGCGGCGGGTGGTGCCGTGGACGCGGGTGCCCGCCACCTCCCGGCACCACCTGGGGGCCTCGGCCCTGACGTGGGCCAGGCTGTCGAAGCTGGCGCCCTTGAAGAAGCGCTCCCTGGCGTAGGGCACGTTCCGCTCCACCTTGGGCTTGTCCTTGGGGTGGCGCACCCGGGCCGGGTCGGCGAAGAAGCCCCGGCGCTGGGCGTACTCCAGGAAGCTCCTAGTCAGCACAGGATTCAGCGAGTCCGGTCCCACCACTGCGGCGGGGAAGTTGTCGATGACCAGGTAGCGGGGCACGCCGCCGAAGAAGGCCCAGGCCGCCTCCAGTCCGGCGATGACTTCGGGCAGCGTCTGCTGGTGCATGGGCCAGAGGAAGCAGTGGCGGGAATGGCACAGCACGATGATCATGGCCCAGACCAGCTTGCGCTTTCCCGTAGCCGGGTCCGGCACCAGGCCCAGGCGCCCGAAGTCCACCTCGGCCACCTCCCCCGGCGGGGTGTCCTCCATGCGCACCGTGGTACTGCCCAGCCTGGTCCAGTTGCGCCTGATGATGAATCGCCGCAGGGACTGGTAGGACACCCGGCAGCCGCGAGCCGCCAGCAACTCGTGAATGCGGGTCAGCTGCAACCGGTCGCCGGTGAGCCACTGGTAGACCTGGTCTCCCCACGGCTCCAGCAGATCGTCCGTGGGCGTAACCACCCGGCGCGGGCCCACTTGCCCAATGGCCGCCAGACGGCTCAACTGCTCCTCGCTGGGAACCGGCCCGTCCCGGGCGACGCCCTCCGTCTCCGCCCTCGCCAGGTACTTGGCCACCGTGTCCCGCGACAGCCCGGTGCTCTCCGCGATCTGCCGGCGGCTCTGTCCCGCCTGCCAGCGGCGGATCAATTCTCCTATTTCCATTCGGGGAACCTCCCGGTACGCCATCGCTGCACCTCCATTCGAAGTGCAGAAATGGTCGTTGGTGTGGCTCCCAGGGTGGCCTAAAGACCCTGTAAATCTGCCGGCCTAAAGACTCTGTAAATTTCTCCGTTTACTGGCCTAATGTTCCTGGTCATTGACACCCCACAGCCCGGTCTCCGGCATCTCGACGGTATCCGGGTAGCGCAGCTCCACCAGCGGCGGCTCAGGTTGCGTCCTGCCCTGCCAGACGCCGCGCTTCAGCACGTCCGGCAGTCCCAACCACGATCCGCCCGACGGCGTGCGCCAGATGCGGTCCTCCGGGTCGGCCCGGGCCGCGTCCTCCTCCAGCGCCACGAAGGCCAGCCCGCCAAACTGGGACATCAGCCGCCGGGTGTGCCGCAGCCGCACCGTGTCCGGCGCCAGCACCAGCACGGTCCGGGGACCGCGCTCCTCGCCCAGCCGCCAGGCCCGCTTGGAGAACCCGGTCCGATCTGACGTGGCCCCCTGGCGCACGATCCCCAGGGTCCGGTCTCCGGGCAGGTGAACCACCGCGTCCAGCGCCCGGCTCCGGTACCACTCCATGCCCGCCAATCCGCCGGCGACAATGGCCACGCTGGCCGCCACCCGGTAGATCACCCCCACCGCGTCCAACCGCTCCAGAAACAGCCGCTGCCAGCGCCGCGACACCGGGTAGCGCCGCAGCGCTTCCTCTTCGCTGACGCCGTTGATGTCGGCCAGCCACTCCACTCCCTTGCGGGTCAGGTAATACCGCCGGGCGGGAGGCAACAACGGGCTGCCGTGGCTGACACCGGCCACCACGCCCAACTCCGTCAGGTCGGCGATCTCCTCGTACACCCGCTGGTTGGCATCCCCCGCTACCTGGGACAGCTCGATACGGTCCAGGAAGGGCATGGCCCCCAGCAGACGCAGCAGCCTCACGTCCCGGTCCCTGCTGTGCGGAATGTCTTCCTCCCCGGCGACTTTCCCGCCGCGCTCACCGCGTCCCGCCTCGACCTGCGGACCGTCGCCGGTATCCAGTTTCCCCAGGATGACCAAGCCGGCGCAAGGGGCAACTGTCAGCAAAGGGCGGCGTCAGACGCCGTGAGCAACGGCGTCGGGACCGGCTTCAGGGTAAAGGACGTTTCCCGACGCTTCCCCTGTTGCGGCGTAGTACAAGGAAAAGAGGACTTGTAGAAATACAATTCGCTGCAATTTCCTACCGGATTGCTGCGGCAGCAGCCCCCTACAGGACGGTCCCGGCGAGCAGTTGGGTTTAGGCTCCGTCCCGCACTGCAATCGCGGTCACCAACGGGGGAGTTCCCATCCTGCTGCGACGCAGCAAGCGGGAGGATGGGCGGATGTCGTGCGTGCCCGGTCGGGTTGGCGGCGCTGCCCCTGCGGATTGGCGTCCCATAGCTCTCATGGGGGGTTCTCTATCCCCGGCGCGCCACCGGAATCAAGGAAAGTTCAACGCAATCCGCGACTGTGATGCTGAATCCCTTTCGGCCGGCCCTTGAGTTCTGAATTCGTCACGACGCCGGCGAGGATGTAACCGGACGCAAGCGGCTCGTAATCGTGGGCACCATTTGATTTCTGTTGGTGATGGCGGTTTATCTCCCAAGGTCCAAGACTGGAATGCTGCCCAGTTTGGTGCCGGCCAACTTCGCGGGTTGCAGTTGATCTGGGCCAATGCTGGCTACTCGGGTCAACTGCTAGCTTGGATCTGGCCGGTGTGCAGACAGGTTCTGACTGTGGTGAAGCGCAATCCCCACAGTTCCCATTTCGAGGTGTTTCTCGCAGACTGGTGGTGGAACGGCCACTGGCGCGGCTGAGTCGTTGTCAAAGTGCGCAATGAAAGCAGCGAGGCATGGGTGAATATCGTTATGATCAACCTGTTGCTCAAACCACTCCAACCCGCTTGAAACCATTTGGGGAGATTTCGCTACATTGCTTCCTCGCAGGGAGGTGTCGGAAACTGGCCATTAGGCCGTCGGAGTCTGTGGCTGGCCGACCCCCAAGCCCGGAGATCACAGAGTTGCGCTCGGTACGTCAGCAACCGGATGTGCATACGTCCCACGTTGAGGTGCTCCCCAGGTCCAGGAAAACCCTGCCCAACGGGCTGTAGTTGTAGGATGAAGTAGTCCGGTGGGTCAATATCCCCACGAGCCTCACCCGGTCGCCACTCTGAACCGCGAACACCGGTGCCCCGCTATCACCGGTGTTGGCAGAGACGCCAACCCGCGTCTGACACAGGTACGTGCCTATCCACTGCGTGTTGCTTACGTCGTCTGATTTGAAGCAGACGCGGGTAACGTCTCCCCTCGTTCGCCCCGTGGACCTGCCAACCTTAAGGACTTCATCTCCCACCATAGCAGATCCGTAATCGCGGGTTATGCTGTAGTGAGCCGTGTCGGGGTCGACGCTAATTCCCCAATCGCTGCTCGGCTTGGCGATCCAGCCCCGATTGTACTTCACCCCGGACGAGAAATCGACGAAGGCCGAATCGGAATGGCGGCAACCGTCGCTATCAGTGCAACCGGTCAGCGCAGTGGAGAACGCCGGATCAATGTCCTCGTAGCCGATCAGGTTGGACGCTCTGGGTTGGTGCACCTGGTTGCTGGACGTTACGCCGCCATCGTAAGGTTGCGCTTCCGTGCAGTGCCCGGCCGTGACCATGCCGGCAACACCGCTCTTAACGGCCACGAACCCCATCGTGCAATTCCTGCCGCCAATGTTGATTTGGTAGCCACCAGCCATTTTGTCGTTATGGGCCCGGTCCTGCAATGTGTGGCTGCTTGAGGTCGGTTGTTCCTCCACCGCCACCGTAACCGCTGCGCGAGGTATGCCTATGCCCTCAAGGAACTTGTAAATGGGTTCGACATTTGCCTCGCTCACCACTCCGATGTAGAGCTCGTTTGCGCCTTCGTCCAGGTCGGTCATCATCACCCCTTCCTGGTTCCACAAGCCCTCTGACTCCATCAGGGCGTACCAGTCAGAAAGCTGGGTGATGGTGTAATCGCCCTTGATGACGTTCAGCCTCAAGCCCGGCTTCACGTCAAACCGTTTTTCGACCTCCTCCCGCGCTTTTTGCTGTTTGGCCGCTTCAGTCGCGTCCCCGGTGAGGTAAATGTTGAGCACGCTCTGGCCGTCGGACAGGAAAACGCCGCCGAATTCCGGAACCTCGTTCGATACTTCCTTCAACAATTCGTTGGGGTCCTTATAGGTTGCCGGGTCAAAGTCGGTCGGCGACCCTTGCATCCACGCGAACCCTCCCATGGCCACCGTCAGGGCGAGAATGCCAGCTATCGTCAAGAATCGTTTCGATACCATAGCGTTACCTCCTCCGAATGCCTACGTTGGAGGCATTATAATGACACACAATATAATATATCAACATAGTGAATTTAATCACATCGATCCGCAGCAAGGAGAACGAAACCGCCCATGAGGGCTGGGGGAACGGCAACCAAGACCGTCGGCAACAACCCGAAAAAAGCACTTGGGTAACCAGAGGGCGGAACGGATCCGGCGGTTCACCCTGGCCTATGGTGGGAATAACGGACCTGGCTCTTCCGTCTGTCAATGCCGGGGCTGACCGCGTAGCATGGTGGTTCATTTTACGTTAGAGATGACATTAGCAAGCAGCCAGCAAGCGCGGAGCAAGCGATTGGCGGCGCGGATGACCAGGCGCTTGCAAAATCCGTTCCCTGCGACGGGAGTGCGGGCGATAATCAATGCAGTTCACGGTTTTTCCAGCCTTTCCCGAACGAAAGCTGGCGGGTCCGTCCCCGACCCGGACCGATTGACTGGGATCGAGCCTCGCTCTCCCCGCGTCGGTTTCAACGGAGACCAACGCCACCCGCTGCGTGGCGCGGATCACGGAGTCGAGCCCCGCTCCTCCGGCGTCCACGTCGATGCGGGACACCATCTTGCTCTCGCGGTTGGCAATCGCCGCACCGGGAGGCTTCACCGGAAGGTTGTGGTTCAATTCTGAGTTCTGCGCTATAGATGGCATGGGGGCGCCGCCTTTGACCTGGCGCTCAACGCCGTCTCGCTGGGCGTCTTGCTTCCTGCTGGTGACGCTGAAGCGGCCCACGGCGGTTGAGTGGTTGCTGGAAGGGCTTGGCTTCGGACTGGGTTGGTGGAAGCGTCCCGGCGCCGCGGCTCTCTTCTAACACCCGCCGGTCATTCCGGTCGTGGGCACCCTTTCTGCCGCCGCAGGTGCGCGCGGGCAATCAGCCGGGCCAGAATGCGCAGACCCTCCCGGACCTGCTCCCGCTGCTGGGGCGAGTAATCGGGTCTATGCTGCTGCTCCGGCAGCTCGGCGTCCACTTGCCCACGCCGTTGCCCGGCGGGTTGATTCCCCCGGCTCGACCTTCGCCGGTACCGGTTCCCCTGATTCGATTTCGTCATGTTCCTCCGTGTTCTGCGGCCCCGGCGCCGAGGGCGTCGTGGTGTGGTCGCTGGCCGCGTTCCTCTGCCCGGCGCTTCCCCTGGCCCTCCCCGCCGGCTCATGAACCCCGCCGGGCAAACCCTGGGGCCGGACGCCGCCGGCGATGCCGGCTCGGTGGCCACTCCGGTGAAAACGGCATTCAGCATGGTCACCGGTCTTCTGGTCTTCTTCTGCCTCTCGTTGGTTGAAGGCGTGCCGGAGACGCTCCGCCACTGCCGTAGAGTGTGAACGAACATCCCCCTCCGCATAACCTCGCGCGCGCCCCCACCATCCTGCGGGGGCGCGCCGGGCCTTACGAAAACGGCCCCTCCCGTGGTGTCATTGGGGTGTACAGGAGTCGCGTCCGGTGGCGGCAATGCAGGTCGGGACGTTTTGAACCTGGAACCCGGGGAAATCGGCCCTCTACCGGACCTTTCCTGTTAACGGTTTTCGTAAGGCCCCGTTCCAACGTCCGGGTACAACGGCCCTACCTGAAACCGGCATTTTTGCCGGATGGAAAACCGGGGACCGCGTGCAATCGCCCTACCTGAGACGAACATTTTTGTATGCGGAGGCGGGAACATGACAGCGGAGACGCCGGGCATCCACCGGAGCGAGAGCATCGAGGACCTGCACCACCTGCGGCTGATGGCCCTGCTGGACGAACTGGTGCGCGACAAGGGGCCGCGCCAAGCGGCGGCGGACCTGGACGTGGACCACCGCACCCTGACCGCCAGCCTGGAGAGCGGACAACTCACCCGGCGGATGCGGGTGGCCCTGGACCGGGCGCTGCTTGACGGGGCCGGGTCGCCGGCCCAGGAGCAGCGGCAGCGCAACGACCTGCTGGCCGGGCGGCTGGATAGGGTGGAGGAACTGGCCGGGGAGACCGCCGTGGGCCTGGCCGCCGTCCAGGGCGAGGTTGCGGCCCACGGCCAGGCCTTGCGGAGCATCGAGGCCAGGCTGGCGAAAGTGGAAAGCGCGCAGGCTCCGCCGAGCGCAACGCCCGCCGTCAGTCCGAGCCAGCCGCCCTCACCGCCGCGTGCGCCGCGCCGCGAGTTCCCCGAACTGGCCACCCTGGAACCCGCCGCTGACGACGAGCAGGTCTTCGGCGACGCCTGGCCCCTGATCCAGGAGTGGCGGGCGCTGCGGCAGAGCCACCCCGACCGGGGCAAGGGGCTGGACTGGCTGCGCGACGAGGAGCGGCTCATGACCGTGGAACTGGCGCTCCTGGAAGAGCACGGCCTGACCCTGCCACCGCAGGACTATCCCCTCACGGGCCTGAACCGCAACAACCAGACCAACTGGCGAAGCACCACCCTGGCGGAAACCCGCCGGGCCCGGAGGCGGCGGGAACGGCTGCGGTGGCCGCTCCGGGCGCTGGCGCTGGCGCTGCGGCAGTGGCGCAGGTAGGTAGCCGCCCCGAAAGGGCCGGTTCCAATCCGGTTAACACTTGCCCGGTGGGGCGCGCACGGCCTACCCAGGGGCGTCAGTAAGGCCGACAATATCTATGTTGTCAGGCTTTTCCAGGTTTCCCGCCATAGAAATCTGGGGGTCCCTCCCTCAGCCCGGGTCTTTGCCGCAAGGCCGGCCCACGAGGGAATGCTGCCGACCCGGAGTGTTCAAGTCCTCCGCAGGCAGCGCGGGCCGGTGGTTGGAGTGCTCAATCCCTTCTTCCCCGGCCTTGTCCAACGGGTTGGAGTGTCAAGCCCTGCTCCCGTTGGGCAGTCCGGCGGCTGGAGTGTTCAAGTCCTTCTTCCGCCGGACGCCGTTCAGCGGTTGGGAGCTGATCCCTCCCGGTTGCTGGACACCCGTCCGCTGGCCGGAGTTGATCGCTCCCGTCAACGGACGGAGGGCGCGGAGCGATTGATCCCGCTCCGTTCCCAAACCCGGCCGGGGCAAAGTTGCCCTGGTCAACGTCAACAACCACATCGTCAGGGAGGTGATGAATCGAAACAACACGGCATCCCGGAGATTACCATCATCCGGCTACATTTGCGGAGCGGCCGACGCCCTTCGCCCTGCCCTCGCCCTGCCGCCGGAGCGACTGAACGCCTCCAGTGCGCCCTGCCATGCTGCGGCGCGGCTGCCCAACCACGGCAGCCACCGCCGCTGCCGTCACTTGCACCGGCCGGTCATCCCTCAGCGACGGCCGGGCGCTCGTTACTGCCACGGGTTCCCCCTGGCCTGGTCCCTGACCACGCGACCGCCGGGCGAGCTGCGTTCGCCGGATTCTCCCCACCCACCCGGTTTCCACCGACTCCGGCCCTGGCCGAACTGTGCCCTGCGCCAGCGCCACAACCGCTATTTCCCGCGGCATCGCCTGACCCTGGGCGTAGTGCGCCTTCCCCACGGGCTGGCTGGACCTGCCGAACACCACCCTGGGCGCATTTCGTCTTGCGCGGGATGGCTCGGATAGGCAACGGGGCCATCTCCAACATGGCGTAGCGGTCGGCAGGAATCCAGCAGTCGGGAGCAGGAGACAGGCCAACGCGCCAATCGCTAACGCCGTGGCCTATTCCGGCAACCGGGTCAGCGGCGGACAGAAGGTCAGTGACAGCGGCGACAACTACAACCACGTCGAGGAGGTGATCTCCAGACACAACAAACATCCTGAGTTTCCGGTCGCCACGGGCCGCTTGGAGCGACCAGTGAACCGGCGGTGACAACCCAAGGCCCGCTGCGCCAAGCGCGGCGGGGCGGCTACCAAGGCAGCTGCGTGGGCCGCCACTGACAACCGAATAGATACCAACGAGCGGGGTCGTCTCTCCCAACTGCGGGGAGGCGGCCCCGCTCTTGGTGTTCCGCCTCCCGGCGAACACAACCACAGCGGCGAATGGACCGCACCCAACGACCTGCATCTTGAACCGGAGAGCGGGGTCGGTCCATTCGGGCCGGCCTCGCTTTCCGCCTTTCGGAGGAAACGACATGAAGGCCAACACCACGAACACCGTCAACTACAACATCGAACCCAGCGTCAATGTCAGCGGCAAGAACAACGACAACGCCATCCGCGTCAACCTCACCGGCGAAGCCGCCGTCCCAGCCGTCGAACCCAGCCCCGCCACCGGCCGGGCCGAGTCTCACCTGTCCGTGGCCGCCAGGGAGCGCGGCCTCAACATCAAGGAACTGGCCGCCCTCATGGACGTCGGTCCCTCTCATCTCTCTCAGGTCGCCAGGGGCAAGAAAAACCTAACCCCCTACATGCGCGGTAAGATCGAAGCGGTCCTGGGCCACGTCCCTCCCCAGGGCGTCGTCCACCGACGGGACGGCGTGGTCAAAGGCGGAGAGAGCACCTACCTCCGGGAGCGAGCCAGGGAACAGGGTCTCACCCTGCGGCAGGTTGCGGACCGCACGGGTCTGACCTATGGGTACGTCGTGCAGGTCAGCCGAGGCCAGCGCAATCTCAGCCCGTCCGCCCAGGCCCGGATGGAGACGGTGCTGGAGGCTCCGGTGAAGGTGGAGACCGCCCAGCCTGCCGACATCAACCCGCAGGCCCTGTGGGAGCGCATGGACGCTCACGGCTGGTCCCAGAACGAAACGGCGCGGCGGGCCGGCATCAGCACCGGGATGCTCTCCCAGGTGATGAACGGCCATCGCAAACCCTCCGGGGACGTGCTGAGGCGGCTGCACGAAGTGCTGTTCGCGCCTTCTCCGGCGGAACTGGTGGCGCCGGTGGAGCTGAAAGTCATGGCCTGGAAGAAGGGCGGGCGCAACGGCGTGGTGATCAGGGGCGCCGGCGGGCCACGGGCTGGAAATAAGCCTGGCGACGGCACCATCCGCGTCGGCGGTAGGGTCCCCTGGGGCGCCGAGGTCGAATTCGCCTACACCAGCGGATACGACCGCCACGGGCGGGTCTCCGTGAACCACCTGGTGGACGAGCGGGGCTGCTCCGCCATGCTGAAGCAGGGCGAGCGGGACACCGGTTAGCCCGCTTCCTTATCCTTGTCAAAGCGGGGGCACAGAATGCCAAGGCCCCTGAACAGGCCCCTGAACATTGACATCCAGCCACACCACATCGGCCGAACAGGTAAACCTCCCCTCAGTAGAGCCGCTCCCGGTTGGCCTCTTCCTCCTCGGCGTCAATCCGCCCGGCGTCGGCCCCGGCAATCTGGTCGGCCAGCACCTGCCCGTAGCTGGGATAGCACGACCGCTCTATCCGCGCCGACGGGTCCCAGAGACGGCCCCGCAGCAGCGCCCTCCCGCAGTGCAGGAAGGCCTCTTCCACCGTCACCTTCAACCCCGACAGCGGAGCCCGCCCGCCCACGGTCATTGGTCCCAGCAGCCCCTGGCCGGTAACGATCTCCGCCTTCCCCTTCACCCGCAGCGTCTCGTTCATCCCCGGCACGAAGAACAACAGGCCCACCCGGGGATTCTCCACCACGTTCTGCAAGGAGTCCACCTGGTTGTTGCCGGGCCGGTCCGGCAGCAGCAGCGTCCTCTCGTCCAGCACCCGCACGAATCCCGGCGGGTCGCCCCGGGGCGAGGCGCCGGGCTGGCCGTCGGCGTTGCTGGTGCTCAGCACGCAGAAGGGCGACAGGGCAATGAAGTTCCGGCAGTGCTCGTCCAGCCGGTCCAGCACCTTCTGCGCCGCCCGGGGCGCCGGAGGACGATAGGTCTCCCGCAAATCCCCTCCATTGGCAATGGTCATGGTGAACCCTCCTCAACCTTCCCGCAACCGGCGCAGTTCCTCTTCCAACTCCCGGTTGCGGGCCTCGGCGGTGTCGGCGCGCGCCTCGGCAGAGTTGGCACGGCTATCAGAAGCATCAGCGCGGGCCTCGGCCTGGACACGCAATTCCCGTTCGGCGTTAGCGCGGGCCCGCTCGCTCTCCAGAGTGGCGATGGGCTCCCCCGTGGCGGGGTCGCGGAACACCAGCCGACCCTCCTCCCACCGCAGGTTCAGGTTCAGCGCCCGGCTGTATCCCTGCAACGCCCCGCCGGGCAGTTCCTCTATATCTATCGGCTCGTACCGGCCCTCCACCAGCCGGTCCCCGGCCAGCTTAGTCCCGTGATGCTCCCCGGTCTCGTCGAAGCGCCAGTACTCCCCTATGCCCAGGGACTCGTAGTAGTCCCGCTTGTCTCCCACGTCATGCTCCCCCGTGCTCTCCGACGCCACCTCCAACACGAAGTCCGGCGGTTTCCCCTGCTCCTCTACTACGTACCCGTTGCTGGCCCGGTAGGCCGCCGGGTCCACGCCGAAGGCCACCATGAGGTCGGGGTAGCGGGCGCGGCGCTTGTCGAAATCGGCGTCCGGGGCGATCCAGCGGTCGGCTTCCACCAGGGTGGTCTCCAGGTTGCCCAAGTGTTGGGCCAGGTAGTGGGCGTTGCCGGTCTTCGCAATGTGGTCGAACTGGGTCACTTCATCAGGCTCGCGGTCGGGTATGTCGGGCAGGCGGAAGCGTTGCCGGACTTTCGGGGCCCTGGGTGTCTTGCTGCTGGCGCTGGTGTTGGCGGTGGTCACGGCGAACCTCGGCTGATTTAGCGTTGGGCGGGCCTGGCGTTGGGGTCCCGGTGGGCGATGGGCTGGCTGGTTGGGGGGGATTATACCAGCGCCGGCCAGGCGCCGGCAGGCTGGCGAAAATGCCCGAACCTGCCGGGCGGCCGTCTTGCGGCGGGCGGCGAATTCGCGGATAATCGTTATTGCTGCTTCAAGAAGACAATTTCAAGAAAACAATCGAAGACGCCGGGCGAGGTCCCAGTTTTGGGCAACCTTGGGCAACGTTTACGGGACGCGGCCCCTGGCGGCGAGAAGGTGATTAGCGATGGTGGCCGAGCTCATGGCGAAGACCCTGAAGACCCTGGGGAAAGCAGGCAACGCTTCATACCTACCCCTTTCAGCCCCCCCCCCCCCGACTTCCGGGGGCGTCATGCTGACCCGGCGGCGCGCCCTGTGGGCGCTGCCCCTGCTGCTCCTGGCCGTAATGATGGCGGCGGCGCTGTTCGCGCTGACGCCTCCGCAGCCGGCCGGCGCGCAGCAGGCGACGCAGACCTTCGTCGCCAACACCAGCCAGTTAGACGGAGCCAGTGTATCTCTGGGCAATGATTACGCCCAGGCGTTCACGACCGGCAGCAGCAGCGCGGGCTACAGCCTGACCAGCGTCGGCGTGGAATTCGCCACTATCGACAGCGGCTTCAGTTCTTCGTCCCTCACCGCCAGCATCCACGCCGACTCCGGCGGGTCTCCGGGCAGCTCCCTCGGGACCCTGACCAACCCCGCCAGCTTTCCCGTCTCCAGTTCGGACCAGACCCTGACTTTCACCAGCAGCGCGGGCATTGACCTTGCGGCGAACACCACGTACTTCGTGATGTTCGACCTGAGCGCCAATCAGGGTCTAACGGGTATAAGGGCGACGACTTCGGACAGCGAGGACAGCGGACAGTTGGCCGGCTGGAGCATCGGCGACGGCGCTTTGTTTAGAGCATTTTCATTTTCCTCAACAGCCGCATGGATCACCAGCGCGTCATCACTGAAACTCAGCCTCGGCGGCGTCAGCAAGCCTTTCCTGGTGAGCAACTTCGGGCAGGCGGACGGCGGCACCGGCAATTTCGTCCAGCACGACCACGCCCAGGCGTTCACGACGGGCGCCAACGCCGGCGGGTACACCCTGACGGGCGTCGACTTCTCGTTTCCGCAAATCAACGACGGCGCGCTGGCTTCGAAGCTGACTGCCGAGATCAGAAGCGACAGCAGCGGAGCGCCGGGCGCGGTGGTCGCCACCCTGACCAAGCCCGGCACGATCGCCGCCGGCACGAACAGCTTCACGCACTCGGGCGTGGCGCTCGCGGCGAACACCACGTACTGGGCGGTGCTGGACGTCACCCTGGTCCTGCTTCCCGGCGCCAACACCATCCGGAACACCGCGTCGGACGCCGAGGACGCCGGCGGCGCGGACGGCTTCACCATCGCCGACGATGGCCACTTCCGGACCTGGAACACCTCGGGCGCCTGGACCTCCTTCAGCCAGTCCCGCAAGATCACCATCCACGGCACGGCCGTCGAGACCGTCGAGACGGAGACCTTCGTCGCCAACACCGGCCAGGCGGACGGGGGCACCTCGTTCCTGGGCAATGACTTCCACCAGGCGTTCACCACCGGCGGCAGCAGCTTCGGCTACACCCTGCACAGCGTCGACGTGGAGTTCTCCACCATCGACAGCGCCTTCAGTTCCTCGGCCCTGACCGCCAGCATCCACGCCGCCTCCGGCGGGTCTCCGGGAAGCTCGCTGGGGACCCTGACCAACCCCGCCAGCTTTCCCGCCTCCACCTCGGACCAGACGCTGACCTTCACCAGCGCGGCGGGCATCGACCTTGAGGGGAGCGCCACCTACTTCCTCGTGATCGACATGGACGCTGGCCAGGGTTCTTCGAGGGTACGCCTGACGGGTTCGGACGCCGAGGACGGCGGGGGCCTGGCCGGCTGGAGCATCGCCGACGGCGCCGGGACGAGAACGGCTTCCTCGACGGGCGCGTGGACCCCCAACGTATCGTCACTGAAGATCAGCCTCGACGGCGTCAGCAAGCCGGAGCCGCCGCGGGTGAGCATCCTTGGCGACGGCGCCGTCACCGAGGGCGTCAGCGCCAGCTTCACGCTGAGGGCGGTCCCGGCGCCCACGGCAGACCTGCCGGTGAGCGTCACGGTGACCACGACCGGCGACTTCGGGTACGGCGCGCTGCCCACCAGCGTCACCATCCCGGCCACCGGGTCGGCGACGCTGGAGATCCCCACCACCGGCGACGACGTGGACGAAGCCCACGGCTCGGTGACGGTGACGCTGGTGGACGGGTCGGACTACGACCTGGCCACGTCGCTGGGGACGGCGACGGTCCGGGTGCGGGACGACGACCCGCCGCTGGTGAAGAACACCGGCCAGTCGAGCGGCCTGGTGCAGGGCCTGCACGTGGACCTGGCGCAGGGTTTCGACACCGGCGGCAACCCCTCGGGGTACACCCTGACCAGCGTGGACGTGGCCTTCAACCGGTCCACCGAGGACTTCGGCTCCAAGCTGACGGTCACCGTCCACAAGGGCGCCAACGGGGCTCCCGGCACGGTCGTGGGGACCCTGGCCAATCCCGACTGGGTGAACCGGCAGGCCGGCACGTACAGCTTCACGCACCCGGGCGTCGCGCTCGAGGCGGAGACCCGGTACTGGGTCGTGCTGGACGCAACCGGACTCACGGAAGGCAACAGCCAGGTGAAGTTCACGCAGAGCAACTCCGAGGACGCGGGCGCGGCGCCCGGCTGGAGCATCAACAACGACGCTCGCATCCGCGCGCAGGGGGGCGGCAACTGGATCACCCTGGTCGGCGGCTCCACTCTGTCCATGGGAGTCAACGGCCGGCTGCTGCCCCACGCGGACGGTTCCTACACCGTGCCCCTGGACTGGCCGCTGAAGCCGCTCGGGGTGGGCGCGGGCGAGACGTTCCGGCTGCTGTTCATGACCGAAGACCACCGCGACGCCACCGCCGCCGACATCGGCGTCTACGACGCCCACGTGCGGGAGGCGGCCCGCGACGGGCACGCCGCCGTCCGGCGCTACGCCGACCACTTCCGGGTGGTGGGCTCCACCGCCGCGGTGGACGCCCGGGACCACACCCGGACCAACCCCAACGACGCCGGGCACACGGACGCGGAGGTCTGGTGGCTGAACGGCGAGCGGGTCGCGGCGAACAACGCCGGCTTCTGGTCCGACACCTGGGAGAACTGGGCGATGGCGGACCGGCGCTTCGAGAGCGGCGAGAGGAGCACCTCGAACGACTGGCCGTGGACCGGCACCAGGACCGACGGTGCGAAGGAGGCGAACCCTCTGGGCGCCAGCAACGCCCGGCGGGGACGGTTCTCGACCACCGACGCGGACACCGGCCCCATCAGCTACAACACCGTCGCCAGCACCCAGGACCACGCGTTCTACGGCATCTCGCCCCTGTTCCGGGTGGAGCCCACGCCGGTGAACGCGCCGCCCGGCGAGCCGGCGGTGATGAGCAACCTGGGCCAGGCGGACGGCGCGGCGTTGACCGTGACGACTGCCAGTACCGTACGTGACCGCGCGCAGTCGTTCACGACGGGCAAGAACGGCGGCCACTACCGCCTGAACAGCGTCGACGTCGAGTTTGCCGAGATCGGCGACTCCGACGCCGCCCGCGATCTGAGGGTACAGATCTGGGCCGGCTCCGGCGGCTCGCCGGGCAGCAACGCCGCCGACGTCCTGGCCGACCTGGCGCGCCCCTCCATGCCGGTGGGCAGCAGCGACCAGACCTTCACCTTCACCTACCAGGGCGCCGACGGTTCGGGGCTGCGGCTGGAGCCGAACACCACCTACTGGGTGTACGTATACGACGCGTCCGTGCAGCCCAACAGCAGGTACACCCTTCGCGCCACCGCGTCGAACTCCGAGCGCCGGCAGGGCCTGCGCCTGCCCGAGGGCTGGAGCATCGGCGACGGCCACAGTTCCTGGTCGCTCTACCCCAACCCCGCCGTCTCCTGGAGCGCCCACTCCGAGGCGCTCAAGATCGGCCTGAACCTGGGGGCCGCCGACGCCTTCGTGCAGTTCCGCACCTGCGCGGGCACGGTCTCGGGCAACGACTGCGACACCAGCTGGGTGATCGCCAACTACACCAGGCACGACCCGCCGCCCACCATCACGCTGACCGAGGGCGGCCCGGCGGTGACCTACCAGTGGCAGGCGGTGGACCCCCAGCAGCGCCGGCACTTCTACGTCGCCAGCCAGGTGGGTGAGCCGCTCAGCCACCACGGCGGCTACATCGGGCCGGGCAAACCGGACCGGGACCGGCTGATGTGCCACACCGGGAGCCGCAGCCCCTACAACCTGGGCGACCCCATCGTCGAAGGGCTTGGCCGGGATGGGATACATTTCGGCTACGGGAGCACCGCCGGCCCGCTGCTGGACCGGCACGACGGCTGCCCCTTCTCGTCGCAGTCCGTCTACGAGAGCGACGCCAACAAGTGGCGCCCGGTGAGCCTCGCCGCCGGCCAGGACAGCGACGCCTTCGACCACGGGACGTTCCTGATCCACCGGCCCCACGCCGTCGGCCACAACTTCTATGAAAATGGCGTGCTGTACCAGGTGGAAGGCTTCGACTACCCCGAGGTGCGCGTGCCGCTCATCATCAGGGACGACGACCAGTGGGAGCAGACCCTGGAGTTCTCCATCGACGACGGGACCACCTGGACCTCCATCGAGGACGGCGGGCTCAATCTGGCCTTCCCGGCCTCGCTGAACACGGGGCGCAAGGCGCACTACTTCTGGGTGCGGACGAAGAACGACCCGCCGGCGGACCAGGACAAGCGCTTCTCCATCAACGCCGACTTCGCCAAGCCGCTGCTGCGCAGCGGCACGTCGGAGTACTTCCGGTCCCACCGGGTCTGGTTCACCAGCCCCGCCGCCTCGCACCTGCACACCTTCAGAACTGACTCTGCCGTCAGCGCCGGCTCGGTCACGGTCAGCCGCACGCCGGTCCAGGTCGACATCCACGTCGGCGCCAACGTGGTCGGCAACGTGACCTTCCAGGTCGAGGGCTACAAGCTGTACGAGCGCAGCGACAACCAGATCTCCACGGAGACGCCGCCGAAGACGGTGCGCACCGACAGCTTCAGCTTCCACCGCACGCTGGGCTCCTGCGTGGGCTGCCAGCGGCTGCTGGGCGACCTGCCCGACCCGGTGGTGGAGCGCGTGGGCGACCTGAGCTACGCCAACCTGTCCGACACGGGCATCGACCTGAGCTGGCCGCAGGTGGTCGGGGCCGAGGGCTACGAGGTGCGCTACTGGTCCACCACCTCGCCCTTCCCCGGCGTCCCGGCCGACGAGGCCTGGTTCGGGGCCGAGCCCAACGACCCGGCCTGGAACATCCGCCACCTGGAGCCGGACACCGAGTACCGGGCGGTGGTCTACTACCAGGACCACGGCGCGACCCAGCTGAGCACCGCCAGCCCGGTGATCCGCTTCACCACGCTTGCGGCGGGCTCGCCGGTGGAGGCGGAGCCCGCGTCGGTCATCGTGGAGCGGGTGCCCGAGGTGTCGATCAGCGCCGCCGGCGGGACGATCACCGAGGGCGAGGACGCGGTCTACACGGTCACCGTGAACCCCGCGCCCGACGCGCCGCTGGACGTCAGGGTGGGCGTGGCCGGCCCCGGCTCCGTGGTCGCCGCCCAGCACCTGGGGGAGCGCACGGTCAACGTGCCCACCGGCGGCAGCGTCTCGTTCACCATCCCCACCGTCGACGACACCGGTTGGGGCTCCAACGGGATGCTCGGCGCGACGGTGCGGTTCGGCGAGGGCTACCGGCTGAACAGGTTCAGGAGCTACGCCTCGGTCTATATCGCCAACAACGACCTGCCGCCGCCGCCGCCGGTGCAGCTCAAGCGCGTCTCCGACACCACGGCGACCGTCGCCTGGAAGCCGCAGGGGGACGGCGCGTCCTACCTGGTCGTCTGGCACGAGAGCTTCACGGGCGTCCCGGTCCTGACGGAAGTCACGACCACCGCGACCGAGCACCAGCTCACCGGCCTCAAGCCGCAGTCGCACTACGTGGTCTCCGTCCTTCACGGGACGAACCAGCTGGACCAGATCACCGTGCGGACCCTGGCCGCCGGCGCGACGCCGAAGACCTTCACGGTGGACTTCGAGACGCCCGCGCCCAACACGTCCGTGCCGGTGATCAGCGTGACCGCCGACGGCGACGTGACCGAGGGCGGGGACGCGACCTTCACGGTCAGCGCCAACCCGGCCCCGGCGGCGGACCTGGACGTGAGCGTCACGGTGTCGCAGAGCGACGACTCCGGGGTATCCCTGGGACAGCGGACGGTGACCATCCCGACGGCGGGCTACGCCGCGCTGACGGTGGCCACCACCAACGACGAGGTGGACGAGCCCGACGGATCGGTCACGGTCACCGTCGACGCCAGCGCCAACCTCGACTACCGGGTGTCCTCGTCCCAGGGGACGGCCGTCGTGGTCGTGTCCGACGACGACGGCGGCTACACGGTCAACCAGGGAACGATCGCCAGGGTCAAGGAGCTGGCGTCGCAGACCCAGCACGGCGCGGCCCACGTGAACCGCTGGAACCGGGTGCTGCTGGCCTTCGGCGAGCACGACGGGACCGGCGTCACCGGCGGCCCGATGACGGCGGCCGAGGCCCAGGACATGGCCGACAATCACAGCAGCCCCGTCTGGGACCTGGTGGTCGTCGAGCTGACCGCCCTGGAAGCGGCCGCGGCGCAGACGCCGCCGCCGCCGCCCACGCCCGAGGTGAGCGTCACCGCGGGCAGCGGCATCACCGAGGGCGGCGACGCCGCCTTCACGGTGACCGCCAGCCCGGCGCCTACGGCCAACCTGGACGTGAGCGTCACGGTGTCCCAGAGCGGCGACTACGGCGCCGCCACGGGCCAGCGGACGGTGACCGTCCCCACCACGGGCAGCGCCACCCTCACCGTCGGCACCACCGACGACAGCACGGACGAGACCGACGGGTCGGTCACGGCCACGGTGAACGCGGGCAGCGGCTACACGGTGTCCTCGTCCCAGGGGGCGGCCACGGTGGCCGTGTCCGACGACGACGCCGCCACGCCGGTGGTGAGCGTCACCGCTGGCAGCGGCATCACCGAGGGCGGGGACGTCACCTTCACCGTCAGCGCAACCCCCGCCCCCGCCGCCAACCTGGCGGTGAGCGTCACGGTGTCCCAGAGCGGCGACTACGGCGCCACCACGGGCCAGCGCACGGTGACCGTCCCCACCTCGGGCAGCGTCGCCCTCACCGTCGGCACCACCGACGACAGCACGGACGAGACCGACGGGTCGGTCACCGCCACGGTGAACGCCGGCAGCGGCTACACGGTGTCCTCGACCCAGGGCGCGGCCACGGCCGACGTCGCCGACAACGACGATCCGGTCGTCGAGGAGCAGACGGGCTACACGGTGGACCCGGACGTGGTCGCCAGGGTCAGGGAGCTGGCGTCGCAGACCCAGCACGGGACGGCCCACGTGAACCGCTGGAACCGGGTGCTGCTGGCCTTCGGCGAGCACGACGGCGCCGGCGTCACGGGCGGCCCGATGACGGCGGCCCAGGCCCAGGACATGGCGGACCGGCACAGCAGCCCGGTGTGGGACCTGGTGGTTGCCGAGCTGACGGCGCTGGAGGCGGCGTCAGCGCAGACGCCGCCGCCGCCGCCCACGCCCGAGGTGAGCATTTCCGCCGGCAGCGGGGTGACCGAGGGCGGCGACGCCGTCTTCACGGTGACCGCCAGCCCGGCGCCTTCGTCCAACCTGGACGTGAGCGTCACGGTGTCCCAGAGCGGCGACTACGGCGCCGCCACGGGCCAGCGCACGGTGACGATCCCCACCACGGGCAGCGCCACCCTCACCGTGGGCACCACCGACGATAACGCCGACGAGACCGACGGGTCGGTCACGGCCACGGTGAACGCCGGCAGCGGCTACACGGTGTCCTCGTCCCAGGGCGCGGCCACGGTCGGCGTGTCCGACAACGACGACGCCCCCACGCCGGTGGTGAGCGTCAGCGCGGGCAGCGGGGTGACCGAGGGCGGCGACGCCGTCTTCACGGTGACCGCCAACCCGGCCCCGGCGTCCAGCCTGGCGGTGAGCGTGACGGTATCCCAGAGCGGCGACTACGGCGCCACCACGGGGAAGCGCACGGTGACCGTTCCCACCACGGGCAGCGTCGCCCTCACCGTTGGCACCACGGACGACGCCGACGACGAGACCGACGGGTCGGTGACGGCCACGGTGAACGCGGGCAGCGGCTACACGGTGTCCGCGTCCCAGGGCGCGGCCACGGTCAGCGTGTCCGACAACGACGCCGCCCCCACGCCGGTGGTCAGCGTCAGCGGCGGCAGCGGCATCACCGAGGGCGGCGACGCCACCTTCACGGTGACCGCCAGCCCGGCCCCGGCGGCGGACCTGGACGTGAGCGTCACGGTGTCCCAGAGCGGCGACTACGGCGCGGCCACGGGGCAGCGCACGGTGACCGTTCCCACCACGGGCAGCGTCACCCTCACCGTGGGCACCACCGACGACGACGCCGACGAGACCGACGGCTCGGTGACCGCCACGGTGAACGCCGGCAGCGGCTACACGGTGTCCTCGTCCCAGGGCGCGGCCACGGTGGCCGTGTCGGACAACGACGACGCCCCCACGCCGGTGGTGAGCGTCAGCGCGGGCAGCGGGGTGACCGAGGGCGGCGACGCCGTCTTCACGGTGACGGCCAGCCCGGCCCCGGCGTCCAACCTGGCGGTGAGCGTCACGGTGTCCCAGAGCGGCGACTACGGCGCCGCCACGGGCCAGCGCACGGTGACCGTCCCCACCACGGGCAGCGCCACCCTCACCGTGGGCACCACGGACGATAACGCCGACGAGACCGACGGGTCGGTCACCGCCACGGTGAACGCGGGCAGCGGCTACACGGTATCCTCGACCCAGGGGGCGGCCACGGTGGCCGTGGCCGACGACGACGACGCTCCCACGCCGGTGGTGAGCGTCACCGCTGGCAGCGGGATCACCGAGGGCGGCGACGCCGTCTTCACGGTGACCGCCAGCCCGGCCCCGGCGTCCAACCTGGACGTGAGCGTAACGGTATCCCAGAGCGGCGACTACGGCGCCACCACGGGCCAGCGCACGGTGACCGTTCCCACCACGGGCAGCGTCACCCTCACCGTGAGCACCACCGACGACGACGCCGACGAGGCCGACGGGTCGGTCACCGCCACGGTGAACGCGGGCAGCGGCTACACGGTGTCCTCGACCCAGGGCGCGGCCACGGTGGCCGTGTCCGACGACGACGACGCCGCGCCGGAGGCTGAGATCACCGTCACCGTGGCGGACGCCTCGGCGGTGGAGGGCGACGTGCTGGAGTTCCGGGTGGTGCTGTCGGCGGCGTCCACCGAGGAGATCCGGGTGCGGTGGTACACCGCGCCGGCCTACCACCTGCTGGACGACCGGGCGCACCGGTCCGACTACCAGACGACGGAGGGAGAGCTGGTGTTTGCGCCGGGAGTGACGGAGTTGACGGGGGAGGTGTGGCTGGAGCAGGACGAGGATGAGGAGCCGGACGAGTACTTCGCGGTGGAGGCGTTCCTGCCCGGGAGCCTCGTCTCGCCCGACGCGGTGGGAACCATGACCATCGTGGACGACGACTAGCCCGGCCGGGCCGGACTGCCAGCGCAGAACAGGGCAAGGGGGCCGGCGGCGACGCTGCCGGCCCCCTTGTTCTGCCCCACGCGCGGAACGCAGCCTGGGGACGCGGCGGTCCAACGTCCCCGGTGCGGCGCTGGCACGGGAACGGCAATGTCCTTCCTTGCCGGCGGGACCGGCAAGAGGCCGCCCCGGCAGATTGCCCCTGAAAAAAAGCTTTGCCGACTTTCGCATGAGCCAGCGTTCAGCCTCGCTGCGACGGTACGGGAAAGGAGCGGGGCAAGCCGGACCGGGAAAGGCGGGCAGCCGTCGTCCCGGGTGGCGGCGATGGCCGGCCTCGAGACCCGGGGCAGGGCAATCGCGTCTTATCCGAGGAGGACTTTGAGCAGGTAGTCCTCGTCCCATCCGGCGTTGAGTCGTTTGCCCTGGATGCCTACTTTCAGCGTTCTCTCGTTTTTCAAGAGGTTGTGTCCGATCTGGCGCAGGGTGTTGATGTTCTGTGGTCCGTGGTCTTTGCGGACTCGGCACTGGTCCTCCCGAAAGGACACGTCCAGGGTCCAGTGCAACGAGTTTTCGATGCTCCAGTGGCCTCTAATGGCGGCCAGCAGTTGTTCCGCTGACCCGGCCAGACTGCTGATGTAGTAGCGGGGCTGGCTGGCGTCGCCTGCTGCGGTGGTGCGGTGGCCCACCACCCTGACGGCGGCTTTCAGTTCCGGCCATTGCCCCTGGGGGTCCAGATAGTCCAGGCAGTCCGGCTCGGTGATGACCCAGCATTCCCGCCGTTCCACCCGCCCGTGTCCCTTGTCCAGGGTTTGAGCGTAGTCATAGGGCACGCCGTCAAAGCCCAATGCCTCGGCCCCTTCGAACAGGTCTTGAATATTCTCGTACAGTTGACCCTGGTTCTCCTTCACCGCCAGCACATAGTCGGCACCACCATCTGTGATCTGCTGCGCAATCTCTCGCTGGCAGCCCATGGCGTCGATAGTTACGATACAGCCATTCAACTCCAGCATCTCCAGCAGTTGAGGAATGGCAGTGATCTCATTGGATTTCTCGTCGGTCTTGACCTGACCCAGGGTCAGGCTTTGCTGGGTGGCCCAGGCGCTGACCATATGGATGGCCCCCTTCTTCCCAGCACGGTCATAGGACCGTCGGGCCGTCTTGCCGTCGATAGCCACCACCTCGCCAGGCAACAACTCGGCGATGGCCTGGGTCCATGAGATGAAGCAATCCTGCAACTGCACTGGGTCCAGACGGGCGAAGACATCGCCGAAGGTGTCGTGGGACGGAATGCCGTGGGGCAGTTCCAGGAAACTCTGAAACCAGGCCAGCTTGCTCCTGCCGAACAGCTCGATATGAACCCAGGAATCAGCCCCACAGATGGTGGCGCAGATGGCGATGGCCAGGATGTCCACCAGTTTGTGGTGTCGGGTGCGTTCTACCCGGGGATCGTCCAACTCGGCGAAATGATCGAGAATGGTTGCCTTGGGTGCTTGTGCCATGCCCTCCTACCTCCACGACCTGCAATGGATCATCGGACATTAGCACATTTCTAAAAATCTCATTAAGACGCGATTGCCCTGAGACCCGGGGCAGCGCGCTCCCGGTGGCCGCGCCGACGTGATAGACTGAGGATACCCCGTCCGCCTCTTCCCACTGGGACGCGGTCAAATCGTCGCGATGAGATTTTGGCTCGTTTTTAAGTTAGAGATAACACCAGCGTATTCAACGTACCGCCATAACCCCAGCCAGGCATCATTCAGGCGGGTTCTGCCAATCGCCGATCATTTTCATAGTAGGCAAGGAGGCTGAAACAGATGATGAATGGAAAAATATCCCGGTTTTCCCCATCGGGCATATTAGCCGCCGCAATAGTCGCCGTGCTGGTGATTGCCGTCGCGGCGCTGGCCCTGCCGGCGAACCCGGCGGAGGGACGCTCCAACGCACCCCCCCCCGGCGAGGCCGCGCCAGCGGCGCCGCAGATCGCGCAAACCCCCGAGCTGAGCATCGCCGCCGAGTCCGACAGTGTCGTCGAAGGCGGCTGGGCCCAATTCACCATCTCGGCCAACCCTGCGCCCAGCAGCAGCCTGACGGTCCACTACACTGTATCGCAAACGGGTGAATTCGAACACCAAGCCAAACAACTCTGGATAGACAAAAACCTGGGCCGCAAGACCCTGACCCTCACCGGCGCCAGCGCCGCCATCGCAGTGCCCACGGTGGACGACGACAAGCGGGAGCAGGACGGCAGCGTGACCGTCACCCTCAACGCCAGTCCCGACTACACGCTGAGCGCGTCCAGCTCGGCTACGGTCGCACGCGTGGACAACGAACGCACTCCCCAGCTGAAGGTCGAGGCCGATGCCGGGGAGGTCAACGAAGGCTCGCCGGCTAGTTTCACCGTTACCACAATACCAACGGGTCGCTTGACCATGACGGTCAACTACCAGGTGATACACTACGGCGGGTACGTCGCCGCCGGCGATTTGGGCACGCAGAGCCTGACGTTCACCGGGCCCAGTGCAACCATCGCAGTTCCTACGATTCATGACAACGTCGCTGAACCCGACGGTTCGTTGACGGTCATGCTGCTCCCCGACAAGAGCTACCGGATGGGTGTGCCCAGCGTCGCAACCACCACGGTGAAGAACACCGACACTATCAAAGAGGTGCCGCGATTGAGCGTATCCGCCCCAGCTTCATCCCATTTCGAAGGGAGACCGGTCCGATTCATCGTCCAGGCCAACCGAGCGCCCAGCGGGAGTCTGACGGTTGACTATCAGGTGATAGAGAGCGGCGGTTACGTCAGTTCCAGAGACCTGGGCCGGAAGCAGATCACGCTCACCGGCTCCAGTGCCACCATCATCGTGCCCACTATCAGCGATAACGAAGCTGAGCCGTCAGGCGACGGTTCGGCGCTGGTGGCACTGCTCCCCGGCCGCGGCTACGCACTGCAGCGACAGAACGTGGCCCAGACCACGATCTTGAACGACGACCCGCTGCGCCCGTCAATCACCGTATCCGGCGGCCCGGGGATCACCGAAGGCGAAGACGCCGAGTACGTCTTCTCGGCGAGTCCCGCCCCCCAAAACAGCCTGACGATCCATTACACCGTGTCGCAAGACAGCGATAAGGTCGTGGATGGACAGGCCGTCAGCAAGACCCTGACGCTGACCGGCTCCAGAGCCACCGTCACCGTGCCCACGCTTGACGATAATGCCGGCGAACCGGATGACCACGTCTCGGTCACCGTCAACGACGGCAGCGGCTACAGTGTCGGCTCGCCGGCGTCCGCGTCGGTTCTGGTGCACGACAACGACAGCTACCCAACCGTCACCTTGTCGGGCGCACCTGCCAATGTTGACGAGGGCAACTCATTCGACCTGATCTTCCACATCAGCGAAACCCTGCCGTTGCACCAACACGGACTGTCGGTGAAATACAGGATAAACGACCGAGGACATGCCCGCACAAGGAATGCGTTCATCCCAAGACAGGTGACCCAAACCACAGTATCGATCACCCCCAAGGATGACAATTCGCACCATCCCGATGGCCCCTTGTCGGTCACCGTTCTCTCCGGTGAGAATTATCGGGTAGGCTCACCCAGCTCCGTGACAGTGAACGTCAGAGAAGACGACCCTGCCGGCGGGCCCCCGACCATCAGCCTCTCTGGACCTGCGTCCGTAACTGAGGGCGACCCGATGGTTTACACCGTCACCGCCAGCAGCGCCCCCCAAGGCGGAAGCGTACCGGTGCACTACCGCGTGGGACGAAGTTACGACTACGGCAAGCGTGTGGCTTCCAACCAACTGGGTCGCAAGTCCGTTTCGCTCACCGGAACCACGGCCACCATCACCGTGCCCACCATCGACGACGACATCTACGATGGGCCAGCGGCGTTCACTGTCGGACTCCGCGATGTCAGCGGATACCGCGTCGTGCAACGAACCGTTGGCACCCAAGTGGTGGACGATGACCCCAATCCAACGATCACCGTTGAGACGATTCCCGACTCCAATAACCCCGCGGTCGCCGAAGGCAACCCGGCCCGGTTCACCATCGCGGCCAACCCGGCGCCCGCCGGAGACCTGACGATCAATTATCGGGTCTACCAGGAGGGCGACTTCGTGGACGGCAGCTACCTTGGAAACTACAGCGTGACCCTCACCAACTCCGCTCCCAGCGCCACCGTCAGCGTCCCAACGCTGGACGACAACGTGGAGGAGCCACGAGGAAGGGTCGAAATCTACATTGCTTACGGACGTGGTTACACGTACGAAATCTACCCCGACGGATACGCCGTGTACTACGTTGATGACAACGACCAGCGAGGCAATCCCACCATCAGCGTGACCGGCCCGACGGAGGTGACCGAAGGCAGCGCCGTCGCTTACACCATCACGTCCAGTCCGGCGCCCAAAGGGAGCCTGACGGTCAATTACCGGATCAGCCAGGAAGGCGGCTTCGTGGCCGCCGGCGAACTGGGCCTGAAGTCAGTGACCATCACCTCCGCCACGACCACCGTCAGCATTCCAACCCTCGGCGACGACGTGGACGAGGAAGACGGCAGCGTCTCCCTCACCCTGGGCAGCGGAACAACGTACCGGCTTGACCCAACGGACTACTACGCCACCACCACGGTGGAGGACGACGACGTAGCCAACCCGGATCTGCGAATTATCTCCAGGAAAAGCAGCGTTGACGAGGGCGACACGGCCCAGTTCACGCTTTTCATCGAGCCACCGGCAGCCGGAGGTCTGACAGTCAAATATCGCGTCAGTCAATCCGGCGACTTCGTGGCCGCTGCCGGTCTGGGCGACAAGGAATTGGAAACCACCAGTCCAATTGTCTTCATCAGTTTGCCCACGGTTAACGACGATACCGATGAGGCGGACGGATCTGTAACAGTCACGCTACTCACCAGCACGGACTACAACATCGTCTCCGGCAGATCGTCTGCCACCATATCGGTGGCAGACGACGACTGAGGCCAGCCGCAACCAACTCAACATGAGGCAAGGGCGCTTGCGGGATGCCTGTGACGCCCTTGCCTCAAGGCAAATCGCTTGGCAGCGCGTCGACTTCAAACCGAGACCCGCCAGGGCCTTTCCAAAGTTAATCCGTCATTCCCGAGAAAGAACATCACCCCGTAGTTCATACGGGGCGGGAATCCAGGAGGTCGTCGTGTCCGAAATTTGCTGGATTCCGGCGAAAGCCGGAATGACGGTTAGGTGTGAAAGGCCGTAATCCTGGACTTTGGAACTCCTGGCTCATAACGGCCAGCTTTGAGCCACGTGGCTCATGCATACTGCTGTTGTCCAGTGGTTCGGTCCCATTAGCGTTTCACGATTGGCCAGCCGGTTGAGGGCGTTATGCCAGAGCAGGGTTCGGCCGGGGTAGGCTGGAGATGTACGCCAAAACTGCGGGAGGGTGGTTGCGTCAACTAACGGCTGAGGTGATAATGGTTATCACTTCTCGTGTGATGGCCGTTTCGGCAAGGAGGATCCGCGTTCCGGCGTCCGGAAGGTGAGGCAAGATGCCAATGTTCGTAAGGAGAACCCCCGTCACCGGGGCCCCGAGGCCTCCAAGCAGACTTGGCTCGGTGAGAGGCGGCCTGTTGCTGCTCCTGACCTTCCCGGTCGTTTTCCTGGCTCTCGCCCTGTCAGTGGCCTGGCTACAGCCCGCCCACCCCGCTGACGCCCACGACGCCGCGAACGAAGGGGTTCAGGTGGCCGGAATGAACTCCACCGGGACGGCGGCCGAAGTATCAATAACGGGCGTCTCTGCACCGGAAGGCCACCCGGCCAGCTTCCTCGTGAGGCTCGACGGCGCAATCGACCGGGACGTGACCGTCCAATGGCAGACCGGCGACGACACCGCAGCCGGCGCCAACCCGGCCACGGCCGGCGAGGACTACACCCCGACGGCCACGGCTCAGACCTTGACCATACCCGCCGGAAGCGTCAGTTTCAACCTGTCGGTACCGACCCTACAGGACGCCATTGACGAATACAGCGAAACATTCCTGGTGCGGCTGTCGCATCCGACCAACGCCACCCTGTCGCCAACCGCCGCCGTTGCCGTTGGAACCATAGATGACGACGACGTGGCCCCCACGGTGTCCATAGCCGACGCCGCCTCAGTTACCGAAGGCGCCGGTCCCGGCGCCACGACCGACATGACATTCACGGTGAGCCTGTCGGCGGTGAGCGGCAAGGACATAACCGTTCACTATTCCCTGGGCGGTACCGCCACCGCCGGGTCCGATTACGACACGCCGGACCCGCTGGCAATAACCATCCCCGCCGGCCAGCAAACGGGAGACATTGTGGTTCCGGTGAAAAGCGACGAGTTGGATGAAGACGATAGCGAGACCGTCGTAGTTTATCTTCTGCAATCCGTCAACGCCGACCTGTCCACTCAAGAGGACGCCACCGTCGCCACGGGAATCATCGCCGACCCGGGGCAGGGGTTGATCCCGGAGGGCGAACTTGACGGCCCGCAGCTCGGCGAGGCTGTTGATGAAGTCAGCGTGACCGATTATCTCGGCCCGGACGGCGTCTACCGCATGCGCGACGGCGACGGAGAGCTTGAGCTGCGTCTGCTCTCGTCGTCCGGCGCGCACGATGCGTTGGTGGACGGCGACGGACAACAAGGCGACGTTGACCTTGAGGCACTCGCCGCAAGTGCGGGGGCGGCCTATGCGCCCGCGAGCAGCGGCGACCTCAACGGCACAGAGACGACCACGGTGGCCACGCCGAGCACCTGGCTGGCTGCCTCCAACGGCCAGCTCTTCCTGCTGGTCGGCGGCGTCAACGTCTTCTTCGCGCCGCACCTCGACGAGAGCGAGATCACGGCCATCCTGGCCGGTCACAACATTCCGGGCGACCGCGTCGAACCGCTCGGCGAGCTGCCCAACGCGTATCTGATTCGTACGGTCTCTGACCTCGAGACCTTACGACTGGCCGACGCGCTCTCGGCGGAAGCGGGCGTCGACAGCGCTGTGCCGAACCTCTACACGCCGCTGTCGGAGGGTCCCGAGTTGCTGCCGAAAAGCTATTCCTGGTTTACCCGCCTGGCGCAGGTGCGTTGCGGCAACCACAAGCAGTACCCTGACGCGCTGTCGGGCTGCCTCTGGCATCTGAACGCGGACACCAACTATCGTTTCGACGGCAAGGACCCGACGATCGACATCAACCTCGGCGACGCCTGGGCCTCGACCATGGGCGCGGGCGTGACCGTTGCCGTGATCGACCATACTTGGGAGTCGTCGCATCCGGACCTGGTTGGCAACGCAGATACCTCGCGCAGCAAACTGTGGGGCGGTCGGACCGGCGAGGACGGCACGAAGGAGAATGCCTTTCATGGTACTGCCGTGGCGGGTATTGTTGCGGCCCGCGACAACAGCATCGGCGGCCGCGGGGTCGCGCCGCGCGCGACGCTGGTCAACTACAACTTCCTCGACGAACAGTCGACGGCGAACGAGTTCTCGGCGATGACGCTGAACAAGGAGACGGTTGCTGTCTACAATTTGAGCTATGGCCTCTCGGATACCGCGAGGATCATGCGTAGAGGCGAAGGCTGGCGGCGCGCCGTGGAGGAAGGGCTGCGAGCCGGCTTCGGCGGCAAAGGCTCATCGTATGTGGTCGCCGCCGGCAACGGCGGGCGGTTTACAGGCGCAGATTGGGCGACACTCGACCAACAGAATAATCATCGCGGCGTGATCGCAGTCTGCGCGGTGAACCTCTACGGCACTGCGTCAGATTACTCGGAGAAGGGACCCAGCCTCTGGGTCTGCGCCCCCTCGGATGACACCAGCGGCACGTATCCAGGGATCCTGACCACGATTGGAAAGGGCAACTACATGGACTTCATGGGCGGGACCAGCGCCGCCGCCCCGATGGTCTCCGGAGTGATCGCGCTGATGCGCGGCGTCAACGATCAACTGACCTGGCGTGACGTGAAGGTCATTCTCGCCAACACCGCGCAGAAGAACGACCCCAGCAACTCCGGTTGGGTCAACGCCGGGGTCAAGTATGGATCGAGCACGGAGAAGTACTCGTTCAACAATGAGTACGGCTTCGGTACGGTCGATGCCTCTGCCGCGGTGCAAGCCGCGAGCAATTGGAACTTACTTCCGTCCGAGCAGCTGGCTCAGGTCTCTTCAAGCACCGTGGTGGCCTTACCAAGCTACGGCAACGAGGTCGAACTGACGGCGGACGTGACCACCGATATCGACTTCGTGGAGCACGTCACGATCGCGATCAAGGCTGACATCTATGATATGCGCCACTATCGCTGGACGCTGGTCTCGCCGTCCGGCACAGAGTCGCTGTTGTCCCCCGAATACTTGAACTGCGAACGTATCGTCTGCAATTGGACCGGAACGTTCCACTTCGGATCAAATCGACATTTGGGTGAAGATGGGTCGGGCACCTGGAAGGTTAAGGTGCGCCGCTACGAGTTTGATGTGACCGTCTGCGGCATTCCAGACTTGAAACTACATAGCATGCTGTGTCGGGGGCTGCAGGCATTTGACGAAGAGATCGAGTCGTTCAAGCTGGTCGTGTACGGGCACGCGGCCGAGGCCGGGCAGGCCGTCCAGTTGGCTGCCAACCCGCTGAGCGTGGCAGAGGGCGGCGAGGTCAACCTGAGCGTCCGGGTTGAGGGCGCAGCGCCAACGTCGAACCTCGTCCTGCCGCTTCGGTTCACCGATGGGGAAACGACCGCGCCCGGTTCGCCCGGCGCCGACTACGCCGCACTCGCGTCGATCACGATTCCCGCCGGCGCTACGTCCGCGACAGCAAAGGTTGCGACCACGCAGGACAGCGTCTATGAGGGCGATGAGACGTTCACGATTGCTCTCGGCGCGCTGCCGCCGGGCTTCAAGCGGGCCGGCGCCCCAGTGACCGTGACGATAGCGGATGACGATACGCTACCCACAGTGACGCTGAAGTCCTCGAGCGCCACCGTGACCGAAGGCGAGTCCGTGTCGATTACGGCCAGCCTCAGCAACCTATCGGACGAGGCGGTGATGCTCACCGTGAGCGCCGCGCCGGTCGCCCCAGCGGCCGCGGGGGACGGCTCCCTCGCGACACCCACGCTGACGATCGCGGCCGGCGCCGGCGACAGTACGGGCAACGTAACGTTCACGGCGACGGACAACGACCTCTACGAGCTGAGCACGGCGACGGCGAAGAGGTTCGCCATCTCCGCCACGACCAGCGGCGGTCGAGGCGTCGCCGATCCGGCCTCGATCACCGTTGAAATCGAGGACGACGAGTCGAAGCCCGAGGTGAGCATCACGGCCGGCGCCGGCGTGACTGAGGGTTCCGACGCTACGTTCACGCTGACGGCGACGCCGAAGCCGGCGGACGATCTGACTGTCAACGTGTCGGTCGCGGTGAGCGGAGACTACGGCGTTTCTGCCGGCACGCAGACGGTAACGATAACAACGAGCGGCGGCGCGACGCTCACGTTGGCGACCACGGGCGATCAGGTTGACGAGCCTGACGGTTCGATCACGGCGACCATCCAAGCAGGCGCCGACTACACGCCGTCGTCCACGACCTCGGCGACCGTCGATATCGCGGACGACGATACAGGCGCGGGCTACACGGTCGATCCGGACGTTGTAACGAAGGTCAAGGCGCTCGCCGCCCAGACGCACCACGGCCAGTCGCACGTGAATCGCTGGAACCGGGTGCTGGTGGCCTTCGGCGAGCACGACGGCACGGGGGTAACGGGCGGCGCGATGACGGCGTCGGAAGCCCAGGATATGGCGGACCAGTACAGCAGCCCGGTCTGGGACGAGGTGGTGGTCGAGTTGACCGCGCTGGAGGCGGCACCGCATCCGCCCACGCCCGAGGTGAGCATCGCGTCCGGCAGCGACGTGACCGAGGGCGGCGATGTCACGTTCACGCTGACGGCCAGTCCCGCACCAACGGCCAACCTCGATGTCACGGTCACGATCGCGACCGTAGGCGACTACGGCGTCACGGTCGGCTCGCGCACGGTGACGATCCCGACATCCGGCAGCAAGACCCTGACGGTCGCGACAACGGACGACCAGGCGCACGAAGCCGATGGCTCGGTCACGGCGACACTGGTTGACGGCGCAGACTACGACCTTGGCACGTCGAAGACGGCATCAGTGACGGTGTCCGACGATGATCCGCCGCCGATGCCGGTCGTCAGCATCTCGGGTGGGAGCGCCGTGACCGAGGGCGCCAGCGCCACGTTCACGTTGACAGCGAATCCTGCGCCGGCGGCCAGCCTCAGCGTGTCGCTGCTGATCGGGAAGAGCGGCGACTTTGGCGTGGCGAGCGGTTTCCGGACGGTGGCGATTCCGACCGGAGGCAACTTCAGCTTGACGATTCCCACGACCGGCGACTTGACCGACGAGGCCGACGGGTTCGTCAGTGCGACGCTGCGGGATGGCTCGACTTACGACCTGGGCACGTCCAGAACCGCCAAGGTGACGATCCTAGATGACGATGATCCGCCTCAGACGCCGGTGGTCAGCATCTCGGGCGGGAGCGCCGTGAACGAGGGCGGGAACGTCAGCTTCGAGTTGACGGCGACGCCGAAGCCGACGACCAACCTCGATGTCACGGTCACGATTGCCTCGGTTGGCGACTACGGCGTCACGGCGGGTAATCGGATGGTGACGATCCCAATATCGGGCAGCAAGACGTTGACGATCTCGACAACGGACGACCAGGCAGACGAATCGGACGGCTCGGTCACGGCGACGCTGGTGGATGGGTCCGACTACGACCTGGGCACGTCGAAGATGGCGACAGTGACGGTGTCGGACGACGACGGCACCTACACGGTGGACCCGGACGTGGTCGCCAGGGTCAGGGAGCTGGCGTCGCAGACCCAGCACGGCGCGGCCCACGTGAACCGCTGGAACCGGGTGCTGCTGGCCTTCGGCGAGCACGACGGCACCGGCGTCACGGGCGGCCCGATGACGGCGGCCCAGGCCCAGGACATGGCGGACCGGCACAGCAGCCCGGTTTGGGACGAGGTGGTTGTCGAGCTGACGGCGCTGGAGGCGGCGTCAGCGCAGACGCCGCCGCCCACGCCCGAGGTGAGCATTTCCGCGGGCAGCGGGGTGACCGAGGGCGGCTCCGCCACCTTCACGGTGACCGCCAGCCCGGCCCCGGCGGCGGACCTGGCGGTGAGCGTGACGGTGTCCCAGAGCGGCGACTACGGCGCGA
>CBDBNT010000004.1:0-715284 GCA_965208015.1 Dehalococcoidia bacterium
ATATATGTAGCTACCAATCATACTAATTCTGCATGTTGGCACGGCACTTGAAAATTTCTAATACTGTACATAGCTAGCTAGTTATAGCTGCTGAGTATACGTATAAATAGACACTGCTCCTTTTTTAGTATGCATCATGAGGTGACTTAGTATATGCTAGCTATAATTTCAACCATATACATGACTGTGTACTTTACCAATTGCAACATACACACAAATCACAGTTAACACAAGCATCACATGCATGCACACTCTTAGCTAGTATAGCTATATATGCATGACTGGATTTGGGAAAACCATCCTTAAGAGCACATTTCGTATTTCGAGAAATATGAATTTGAAACATCAGTTCCAGCCAATGTGATTTAGCTACTTGTGCATGCTACAATCTATAGCCATGTCAGACACACAGTATATATAGCTACGTAGATAGGCTATTTATATAGCTATAACCATGCATATAGCTAGCTATTGATTTATAACTAAAACTATACCATCTAACTGGCACTGCTGGATTTTGAGATGGTTTTTTTCAACTGCTGTAATATCACGGATAAAGTTTATAGGGGGTGGGGGTAGTGGAGGCGGGTGGGAAGCTGAAGGTGGGCTAAAGCATCCACAATGAGACAAAAAGCAGCACTGTTTTCTCAGTAGAGCACAGAAACAACCACAGTCAACCTGTTAGGCCCAGACGGTCATTGGCAGCAGTTTGACACACCATGTATAGCCTTATTAGCTCAGTGGCTCCATAGACCCTGTAGTGGACCATCATGGTTTTACACGGTCAGAAAAAGACCGCCTGTAAAAGTAGACCTGGCCATCCATAGACCATAGCCCTGTGAGTGGTGTATTTGTGTAGTGCTAGAGTCAAGCTTTCATGCCAAGCTATAAATGGGATTTCAATTCTTGTGCCATTAGGGATGGTTTTTACAAATCCAGTCACATATAGCTAGCTAGTTATGTATTGTATCCATTCACATATATAGGTATAGTAATGTCTGAATCAACTTTTGATCATACTTGGTGTGTTGGCGTTCTGAGAAGGATTGTTAGTGATCTTACTGTTTATGCAGATGGAAGAATAATGTTTGGGAATGCATTAGATAGCTATATTTTATGCATTGAGGGTGTGCGCCGTGAGTTTGTAATTGCAGATACTCTTTATGGTCTTAACAATGATGAACAGGCAGCGTTCAGTTTGCTTGAATATGCATATGAAATATTAATACATATGTTTGATTATCCTATATCAGAAGACGAATTGCACAACTGTCCAGTAGTGCTAGGCACAAATGGCCGGCCTAGATTTGACATACCATTTGAACAATTGGAATGTTTATTAACAAATCATTTTACTGTTCCTCAAATCGCTGATCTACTTAATGTATCACAACGAACCATCTTTCGACGAATGACAGAATATGGTTTATCTGTCAGTTCTCAATATGCAAATTTGACCGATGATGAGTTGGATGGGCTTGTTATAAATGTACAACAAGAATTTCCAATGTGTGGGAACCAACAGATGCAAGGCCATCTACTATCTCAAGGGTTCAGAGTACAGCAAAGTAGAATCAGGGAATCTCAAAGGAGAACTTGTCCTGAAGGAACCATGATGCGTCGCTTAAGATGTTTGGAAAGACGGGAGTATAGAGTAGCTGGACCTCGTTCTCTTTATCATATTGATGGCAACCACAAATTAATCAGGTAGACAATATGTATTTTTATGCATGGTAACTCATTATAATTACATTTATTTGGCTAGTATACATAGCTAGTATAACTTAGCTAGCCTTAAGTATAAGTTTATGATTAGCTGCACCTGTTCCAAATGAACGGTACAATACGATATCATTATAGCTATAGCTATACATCAAAGGATTTTACTGTTGGGCAATAACTATAGCTTATTGTACAGCAAGGTAGCTACCAAAATTAATAGAGTATCAACAGTTTTTACTGATGCGTCACTTCCTTCTTTGTATGCTATGTGTTCCTTAGTGATGAGTCTTTGCTCGCGTGACGTCATTACAATACACTGAATGGCAGTAGATTAACAGGTTTAACTTGCAGCAAAGCGCCTGGTTTTTGGATGGTAAAACATCAACTTGTTCTGAATTCCATCAATATCATGGATTCAGTATAGTTATAGGGTGTGGGCGGGTGTTGGGGTGGGTGAGAGCCCAAGGCGGGTAATACCATCCATAGGAACAGAGTTATTGTGTCTTCAACAGGAGCAGCCACAATTTGCATGTTAGGCCAAGACAGTTTCGGACACCACATGCAGCCACCTTACAGTGTTAGAGATAACAGTTAACCATTGGCCATTTTCTGAGCAAATACTGGTTTTGACCAACCATTTACTGGTTTGTTTGGCCATACTGCTTAGTGCATATCATAAACATGCTTAATTGTCTGGGCAATTTTAAAAGCCTTACAAATGAGTGGGCACATCAAATGTGGGATAGAAGCCAGTTAAATACCACCTGCACTCATAGGATATCTTTATTAACACTCATCCTCAACTCATGGTGTAGTTTAACTAATACATTTACATATAAGCATCTTTCCTTTAGAAATATCAAAGTTACTATGTAGCTACGTAAGATGAGGAAAATTGATTTTAGCTATTCAAGTACATATATACAATTTATTCAGCGAATAGCCATGTAGCTATTGCTAATACATTTTACTATACACAGCTTTGAAGCTAACACATGATAGAGGTAGCTATAGCTATAGATGTACATTACAACTGACATAGCTAGTTATATGTACATGGCTATTAGTAACAATGCGCTACATATAATTATATAGCTACAAGCAGCTATAGGTATAGTCAGTATCAAAGCCATACTTTGAAACCAGCCACTTAAAATGGCATTTTCTATTTGCACATGGCATCTACGCATAGAAAATACACAAATTTTCCTGACTTATATAGAGCTACGTAGGACACCATGCTGCCCATGAAAAATCTTCATGGTGATTTTCAGTATGCTCATAAATACACTGGTTTGACTGGTAGGCAATTATTAAAATTTCAATGGCACCTTTAAAATACTTTAACAGTGCTTTCAGCTAAATCCTATAGCTATATAGTTAGCTACATCATTAAAATGCACTGTTTGCTAGTTAATTACGTACCTAAGACTTATATATGCCTATTTTTAACTGCAATTTTTTTGTTCTTGATAATAAACTGGATTTGATGTCCCGGCAATCAAATTTAATTTGTGCATGTTTATATTAATCATGGATTTTTACTTTTGCTAACCAACTGCAAGATGCAGTCCAGCTGTCTTACATTGATTAGCTATTGTTTACAAATATATGTTCACTTATGTTTATATAGGTGGAGATTTATTATCCATGGCTGTATCGATGGATTTAGCAGAAGGATTATATACTTGCATTGCAGTGATAATAACAGAGCTGCCACAGTCCTGCAACTATTTGTTGAACAATTGAGTGTAACAGGACTCCCAAGCAGAGTACGAGGAGACAGAGGGGGAGAAAATGTACAGGTTGCTTCCTTTATGATCCATCATCCAGATAGAGGTCCTAATCGTGGCAGTTTTATAACAGGGCGTAGTGTTCATAACCAAAGAATTGAGCGTTTATGGCGTGATGTTTATTCACAGTGTACAATACTGTATTATCGAATTTTTTATCACATGGAAGATTTAGGCTTACTTAATATAGAAAATGAAACACATCTGTTTAGTCTACATTATATTTTTATGCCAAGGATAAATATGTCACTAACAAAATTTAAAAATGGTTGGAATCATCATCCATTATCTTCAGCAAGATTTTTAACGCCAATACAACTGTGGATTAGTGGACTATGTCAATATAATACTGATGCTGAAATAGATGAGGTGCTTAACAAATATTTACAGACAATAGTAGCTTTGCAGTTACATAGCTAGCTAGCTAGCTATAGCTAGCTATTAGAAATTTATTACAATTTTATACAATAACTAGCTATATGTATTCTATAATGGGATATAGCTATATTTTTCATTGATAGGTAGCTACATTATGTATTTACACAATCTTATTAAGGCATAATTTTTATTAGGAAGATCTGCAGTTATACGGAATTGACTGGGATGGCCCATTATCAACAGAAGACATGACACAAGAACAAGTGAATGTATCACTAGTAGAATCCCCATTAACTGATGATGATTTTTTGGAACTTAGCCAAACCATTTCACCACTGGCTCCATCAGTCAACTATGGAATAGACTTGTACATAACCACGCTTCATTTTATATCACTGCATACAACACAAACATAGCTATGTAACTACATAGCTAGCATTTAAATTATTTAACTAGCTACGTATGTACAGCTAGCTGGAGACGGTTTATAAATTTGACAATGTGTGCCTATAGCTCTCCTCTGCAGTGCATATAGACATGCTTGCTGGAGATAATTGGTTTGGCATTCAAATAATAGAGGGACACATGTGAAGTCTACAATAGTCTGGGTTAAGACATGGCTAATAGCCAGCCATGTCTTAGTTCTATAATATGAAGGTCGAGTTGAAACAAGTCATTTACCTTGTAGCTAGTAACATCATCAGCCAACATGCAGTTTCACTGTGCTGTTGGATACAATTGCAACTCAGTGAGAAAATATTAATCACATAAAATAACAAATTAAAGTGCCAATGTTTGAGGCACTCCAGAGGTACGTACAGGTATAATTATATGAAGAAAACTTCAACTATTCTTTTTTCAGTGAGTTCAAAAGTTTTCCATATATAGCTATGGTACTGTATCAAACAATGGGCTAAATACCATACAGCAGGTTTTTTGAGGGGAAGGTTTTCACGAATTTCACAAACAGATCTAGAGTTTAATTTTTAATTTTTACCCTTGAAATGTTTAGCTACTTATCAATAGTTACTCTAGACAATTTGGGATGATTCGTGCAAAATTTTCCACCTTGAAAAGCTGAAATAGATCAATTTGTTAGAATTTTACCCCTCAAAAATATGTACCCACTATACAGTAACATGTTCTGGACAAAAATGCTCCTCTAGTAAACAACAGCAAAGCTTGCGAGGTATATATATATATATATATATATATATATATATATATATATATATATATATATATATATACTGGGAAACTGATTTAATACTATGCACATGCATGATTTAAAAGAGTTCAGAAAAATATCCAGGCGTGTCAGTGCCCGGGCCACACAAACTTAATCACAGCGTTGACAGTGTGTCAAGAGTTATTCTGCACTATAAGCTTTGTTGCCCACATATAAGTGACACTCGTTTACCTTGATAGAAAAAACAAAAATGTGTAGTGGTTTTGCAAATCCAGTCATTAAACACATGCACGCATGCACACAGCATATAAACAAATGTACTGCATTTTGACAAAGGTTCTAATTTTGAATGCAACATTCAAATGTTCATATTTCACTGCACAGGAGTATGTTGATATTTGTGCACTCCTTGCAATTGTCCCTTACATGAGTACAACAATATTATAAGTTATATTATATAATATCTGTATATCATTCCATTGCAGTTGTATAGTCAGATCAAGCATAGCTACATGCTGGTATAAAGTAGCTATGTGCATAGTGTACGTACACATAATACCTTTAAGTATGCATGTGTACAATGTATGTACATACAGATATTTTGCACTGCCATACAGCATTGATATCATGTATGGCTGCATCATCACCATGGTGACACATGTACAGCCTTTTCCAAAATATTATGGACAGTTGACTCAGTAGCTTATCACCATGGTGACACAATATTTGTTATAAGCATATAACCCAATAAAAATTATAGACTAGTACTATCTGTCCGAGTGAAAACTAGCCTAGTTCACACTTCCAAATTTGTCACTTCAGTGCTTTATAACTTTGGCTGAGAAAGGTTTATGGAGTTGAAATTTGCAGTATTAGCTAGTAGATGAGGCATCACTTTATCATTGCTGAAAATTTACATTCCACAAAATCAGATTATTAATGTGGCAAAATCGGAGGTGTAAACTAGGCTGGTTTTCGCTCGGACGCGGTCATAGATTTCTCTGCTTGTTATATTAGATTATTTGACTGTTATGTTAGAGTAATTTGACTTTATCTGACTGTTCTACTAGAGTGAATTAATTTTCTGGTAGAGCACAAAATGGCTAGCAGATAATGTCATTGTCATGGCAACCAAGGTGTACATTATATAATTTGACTTTATCTGACTGTTCTACTAGAGTGAATTAATTTTCTGGTAGAGCACAAAATGGCTAGCAGATAATGTCATTGTCATGGCAACCAAGGTGTACATTATACTTTCATTAGTAATTCCCTATCATTTTAAGTTACTAGTACTGTTGTAGTTAATAAAATTTGCTATAGCCTATAACCCATCACTCATCATGCTTATGCCATCTAGCTAGATCTACTAAGAAAATCACTATCAATGTGCCATATATATCAGGCAAATCAAGAGTGCATATATATTAATAATGTAACACTTCCGTGCACTAAGTTGTACATGGGCGAGCGCTAAGCAGCCTGCTGAGCTGCATCCGCTGTGCACATATATTGCGCGCTTGCGAGGTTTGATTGTGGGAATCAATTATGATGTTTCTGTGACGTTCTTCAGTGCACATGTAGTCCCAATGATTGTGGGTTATAAAAGTTTGTATAGGGCTAAAAGACATAATTATTTTGGCCAAAAATTTGCTGTAAATCGCAGAGTAATGATTAGCGCTGTGTATTAAAATACGCACATGGTATTGCATTGCTCATGCAGTGTCTAATCTAGTGGTAACTGATTCACCTCAAACGGAGATTCCCTTGCTTACGTGGTCGGTTTGTTTGTGGGCTACGCTCAGAAAGCACACAAAAGAAACTTTAGCAAAGACATATACATTTGAAAGAGCAGTGGAACGAATAGCGACCAAGGATTAGTCTCGCGTGGCCAGACCCTCTTCGCACAGGCGCTTATCGATTAGAGATTATAAGCGCCGCGCTAAAAGGGTCTGGAACACTTCACAGACTAAAGACGGTGCACCCGGTTCAGTTTCTAACTGCATCATATGTGATGGATATATGACTTAATATTTATAAATATTGCTGAAGATATAAATATGGTTGTAGAAGCACAGCGTGCACCCGACTGAATGGACTCGCCAATGGGCATGGATATATAAAAAGTAGAAGATCCTGTAACATGATTCAAAACCTGATCATGAGACTCCAATGACCATCAGTAAGCTGTCGGTAAGAACTAATAAGGATTGGTGATTGTTGTCAGTGCATGCTAATTTACCTCAGTGACCACTGTAAATTAAAGTCACTAGCTTCCTCCACCCCTGTAAACTCTAGAATTATAATTAAAGCTATTGGGCATAGATCCTTAACCATGGTTAAGGATCTATGGCTAAAGGGCACATAAATTTACTGTGTCATTGATTTGACAAATCTCCATGTTGGCTGGTGACCTGGTAGTGAATATTTAAGAAATTCTGACCCACTGTTTTACTGAGTGCCGTGATACAAGGGGATGTCACGTACATACTTACTGCAGGTATCTGTGACCGGAGTCGCACTGAACATCAACAGTCAAGACCTCTAAAATATATCCGGTCATAGGTCAAACAAGAAATAACTGCAAAATCAAGTGACAAAGTGAATATTTGAAACCCACAATCAAAAATAATAAGTTTACTTACATATGCAGACTTTTACTGGAGTACACTACAATTCCTTTAGTGCTTCGAATGAACACACACACACACACACACACACACACACACACACACACACACACACACACACACACACACACACACACACACACACACACACACACACACACACACACACACACACACACACACACACACACTAGAAATGCAACAATGTGGATTAATGATCAACCCGGTTTTCACAAGATTAAACGGATACTTAATTGGTAGTTGTTAACGTTATTACCAGATTCTAACTGCACACACACACATGTACGTAGGTAGCTAACTTGAGCACTTTTGCGTAAGATCTTGCTATACCCATACCTAGCACTAACAACAATATAAGGTACAACATAGACTATCTAAACTTACGTATGTACCCTTTAGTTATGGATTATAATTCTAGAGGGTAGCTTTACAATTGCCACTGAGGTAAATTAGTATGCACTAACAACAATATATAATTAATGTGTGTATGTGTGCATGTGGATGCATCAGAATGTTTTATGCTTATTGTTAATAACAAGAGAAATTCTCCCCATCAAAATGACACAATATCAGTGCTGTGATATATATATATATAACGGGATTACATGGAGAGAGATACGTACACGAACACATAGTCACATACACAGATTTGAAGAACAAAATAATTTGTTATGATCACACAGTAACGTATAACTCTGGCATGCATAATTACGTATACATGTTCCACAATACAGCACAGCATCATTACTAAGGATCATCACCATGGTAATATTCATAACACAATAAATTATGCTGATCGATAGCAGATTTTAATAAGCAGACTACCAGTAGTCAACAACATTACATAGTATAGTCACATTGACATTCCACCCTTTTATGTAGGTAGTCAACAACATTACATAGTATAGTCATTGACATTCCACCCTTTTATGTTCATTGTTTCAAAATTTAGCGCTATGTGCATGGGGGTGAAACATGCGTTCATGGGTGTGTGGCATTTATATACAACTATGTGAATGTATATGTATGTATGTTATGCACGTATGATGTATATATCTTCTCTACTCAATATAGTTTATTTATCACCACGTTGCTATCTCACTGTAGTAGATGTAATTCTCACAGCCCACTGCTTAAATGGCTGGGCATGTTGCATGCATGCCTGATCACAAGACCATGTTATCCGGGTGGCTACAACAACCTGTCCACAAAGAGTCCCAAGGAGAAAATGGTAATTTGTGCATTATTTTACATACGTATTGATTATTTGACTTTGTTAACTGTAGTTACTGTATTGGTTACTATGGTGCATTGGAGTACCATGACAACAGCATGGAATCAACTGACATTGATCGATGTAATACATGCTTGCCAGTTAGTCTGTCCACATGTGTATATGTAAGTATTCTATACAGATACATCATCAAGTTTATACAATGGTAAAGTATACATAGTTTTGTGCTTACCACTTGAAGACCTACGTAGGAAGCAATATGAGTTTTGACCACCTCCACATTGCTTTGACTGGTAATCGAGTAAAATAATTTTAATTATAACTGTTTGTATTGTTGATTGTTTTATGCTACATATACGTACGTACGTATATTTACTACCACCAAGCATTTCACATTGTACCTACCTGCGTATACTTTCGCATTTCACAGGACTGTGGATGTCGTCAATCTTGTCACCAGGATGATCTATATATGTAACTTGATGTCATTCTCATTTCCAATAGACTACCTAGCAGGCATCATGTTTGGCGCATGGATATACATACAAATTCAGGTAATCAATAATGCTTGCATGTATAGGGACTGTTGTGCATAATATTATCTTTATGCCACAGGCCATATTTACAAGCTTAGGAAAGGAATTATATATGGCCAAGGAGTCCAGGACAGTAGTGACATGCATGCATACACTGTATATACATAATTTTCTATGTTGCATTTGTGCAATTTTATTATATATATATATTATGGACAATATACAATTAATTATTATTAAAATTAAGTTAATAGGCCAAGGGCCTTTTTATCTGTCTATATCCAATTTCATTCCAGTATTGGCCTGGTCTAGTCTGTTTTAAATTCTTCTCATTGAAACTTGCAGGGATTATACATAGAGCTACGTATACATATATTACTCTATTATATCTTTTTAGAACTATACATATGCATGTGCCATTGAATCAAATTTATGAATCCTTATTATGAGAAATTGGATATGTGAACTATGCACGTTTCCCCCGGTCACATATATACAAAGTAATATGGAATGTATATAATTATATTGCATATATATATACACACAATTAAATAATGAAAATTTGTGTCAGTACTGTACATGTCCTTGGCCATAATTCCTTTCCTTTTCTACTCGTAGAATGCAATATGGCCTGTAGCAATAAAATTAATATACATGACACGTACAGTCCCTAAGAATCACTGTTTACCTGAATTAGTATGTATATCCAGCCAAACACGATATCAATACCTGCAGCACCCTAGTTTTATTGGTTGGTCACTGACCTGTACACACAACACGTACACAAGGTAAATAGCCAAATGGAAGGCAAATCACAATTTCACCTGACTCATGGAAATGCATGTACACTTGCTGCAGATTTATCTACCACGTGCAGGCACTGTGTGGTCTGCTACATTCATGGTATATAAAAACATCTCTAGAAATTAACATGTGGAATAAATAATTATTATATAATTTAGGTGACTACACACTACATGGTAAGTATGTTAACATGCATGGAAATGGCATGAAAGTCACCATACAACAGTTATGTGTTATTAATACTTTTTAAAAAAGAATCGTGAATTTTGTATTTTTTCCGAAAATTTTCATGGACTCAAGAATTACTATTATACAGTCATCTGGAATTACATTATTATAATCAATTGAATATGCTTTATATTACATACATATATATGTAGTATGCACCGCAGTATGCATAGTGCTCTGCGGTATTGTCAAAAATGATACTTTGGTATATATATTTGTAAAACAATACGGCCACAGTATTACTAATTAATATCCTAATGCAACATATGTATCCACATACAGGTGTAATTACAATGTGCAAATCACCAAAACTAATGTAATTAGTGTTTGGCAGTTTTGATCAGCATGATATCATATTTGAATTAAGTACTTAAATATCACAAATGTGTACATGTCATAAATACTTGTAAACTCATTAAATACATAGAATTACGATATCACAGTATTGAAAAATTCATGACGGTACCTTAAAAATGATATTGTGGTATTACTAAAATTTGGTATATTGCAGAGCCCTACCTACGCAACCAATAAATACAATTCATTAAATTGATATAGCATGTAGTACAGTACGTCTTTGATAACAATGTCTCCCTTCCACCAAGTGGCTCAGTTCAAGCTATATAACAATTATAGCTCAGTGTACATACTCCACTGGATAGATACGTAGTTAACAATTAAAAGCACTAACCCTAACTTTATCCCACAATCGAAAACTTTAGGGTCAAACCCTAGATCCCACAATCGAAAACTTTAGGGTTAAACCTTAGATGTAACCCAATATTTTAATTATCAATACCAGACTTGGGATTGCACCTGTACTTACATACACATGTATAATTATTATGATATTGATACTAAACAGAATTATACTTGTGCTAATGAACACAATACCAGTACTTTTGAAAATTGTTTTCATTTTTTAAACACTGTTGAGCCATCCAATATGCTATGCTAAGCTAAATGAATTCTGTATTTATATTGTCATGGTAACATTGGTTTTATTTTTGTAAATGGTCAAGCATTTTTTGAATTGCTATAGTATATAGATTATATAAATGCTATCATCCATGTCCACTCACTAAGATGTTTTCGAAAATATATTTTTGTAATCATTTTCATTGATGTTTTTGAAATTTAACCTCCCGCTATACGATACTAGACTGCTCTGGATAATTTGATATCTGATGCTATCATGCTTATTATATACCTACATTGGGAGGTACAGTCACTACAGTACCAGTATTAATTATGATTTGTTGTATTGGTTATGTACCAGTTCAAGTAGAAATCATGGAGGCTCTTGTAGTAATGGACAATTGTGTTACTGTGATAACTGGTATTACTATGGCAACTGTTACACTTTAATAGGCAAAGGTTGTTGTTGGTGTAGACCAGACTGGCTAGTTATACTTATGCCCCAATAATATTATGAGTACATACATACATACATGAGTGTGCGTACATGTGTGTAAAACTGTGTACATATGTGTGTGTGCATGTGCGTGCGTGTGTGTGTGTGTGTGTGTGTGTGTGTGTGTGTGAGTGTGTGTGCGTGTGTGTGTGTGCGTGTGTGTGTGTGCATGTGCGTGTGTGTGTGCATGTGTGTGTGTGTGTATGTGTGTGTGTGCATGTGCGTGTGTGTGTATGTATGTGTATACATTGATATATTGCAATATTCATAGCTGCAATACAATACAATAATTATGTGACTGGCTTTGCAAAAACCAGCCATGTACGCACAAAAATTTAATTTCATCTTATTGGCCCAACTTGCAGCTGCACTCAAGAGCTACCCATACACAATGTATCATGTGGACATATAGAGGAGGTCTGCTTTTCTGGAGTGCATTTTCATGACCCTGTGGAACCATGACTGTGCCAGTGGAGTGCACCATTCGGATGCCACCAGTCTACTATTGCTCCCATGGTTGGAATGATGTCTCCTCGGCCTACTGGTGTCATTAATAGTGTCCTGTGATGTCAAATGTTAACCTGGGGACTTGAAACCTCCTCCCTTCCACCCACCCTCTCGCTTAACTGGTTCCAAAATTTAGAATACAGTACAAAAACTCATCTAGAAATGGTCAAAATCCAGCAAGGATTACTTTTACAAGTTGATTGTATTAAAGCCAATAGATAAATAAACAAAGGTAAGGTAAATATAAGCGTCCATATGTGAGCATTACCCGGGTGTGCTTAACCTAAACATTAAATTTAGTATTTCTTTAAATATTAAAATGTGCGTAAGTGGTGGATATTCCCAGAACCAGTCACATAATTATATTGATATCATTAAATTTGACATGATGTCAAATTTCATCAGAATCATAAGCAATTATCATTAACCCACATTGTTGCATCTTTAGTATGCGTGTGTGTGTGTGTGTGTGGGATGTTCATGTCAATAATGTTTGTAAAAAGATGAGTTATTACCTGTATTTAGTTTCTTATCATCGTCGACAGCTGCCATCACATGTTCTCAAGATGTTGATGGATTCACTTGTTTTGTCTCAGTTTTATGCTTTGCCTGTATGGGGGCCTTCTCTGGGAACTGCTGCTATGTCTCGGCTCCAGCGCCTCTGTAATCGTGCTGTTCGGGTGACCTGCGGGTTGCGAAAATATGATCATGTCTCGGCTGCTCGATATAGCCTTGGATGGTTGCCATTTGACTTATTGATACAGTATCGTGCCCTTGCTCTCATGTATCGCCTTTACATTTCTGATAATTGTGTCCGGCTGGATCCACCACTTCATTTTGGTTCTAATCATACTTATGATACCAGACTGTCTTCACATTTTTGTAATATTTTTCGGTACTCAACTGCTTTTGGGCAAAAATTTTTCAGGTCAAAAGCTGTAATGTGGTGGAACAGTCTTCCTTGTTCATTATTTGATCACAGCTTTTCGTGTCATTTGTATAAGTATTTACTTAATTTGTAGTTAGCTATATATTGTATTATTGTGTGTGTATGTTGTAATATTATTCAGTTGTATTGTATGCATGTTGTACTTATAGTTTGTTGTTGTATGTATATGTTGTCTGTACTTATAGCTATGTGTTGTATGCATGTTGTACTTATAGTTTGTTGTTGTGTTGTATGTGTTGTTTGTATTTATAGCTGTTGTTGTACGTATGTTTGTACTGGCAAGGAAGAACGGCTGTGGCCGATTGTCAGTGTGTGTGTGTGTGTGTGTGTGTGTGTGTGTGTGTGTGTGTGTGTGTGTGTGTGTGTGTGTGTGTGTGTGTGTGTGTGTGTGTGTGTGTGTGTGTAAGGGGTGTCACACACATACTGTAGGTCAATCTGCAACCGTGTCCAAGTCTTGACTGCCAAAAATTTAATCTTGACCCTTGACTTACTGCTCAAATTCACCCTTGATCGTTGACAATCTGACAGAGCTGTTCCATTCTTTTTTAACGCTTCTATAGCTTCATGACACATCAAATATATTAGGTAGGTGTAACAAATTACACTAGCAACTGTAAAACATTACGCCAGAAACTGGAATCACAGGCAAATTTTATTGGCTTCATTCGAAGCACTAAAGGAATTGTAGTGTACTCCAGTAAAAGTCTGCATATGTAAGTAAACTTATTATTTTTGATTGTGGGTTTCAAATATTCACTTTGTCACTTGATTTTGCAGTTATTTCTTGTTTGACCTATGACCGGATATATTTTAGAGGTCTTGACTGTTGATGTTCAGTGTGACTCCGGTCACAGATACCTGCAGTAAGTATGTACGTGACATCCCCTTGTATCACGGCACTCAGTAAAACAGTGGGTCAGAATTTCTTAAATATTCACTACCAGGTCACCAGCCAACATGGAGATTTGTCAAATCAATGACACAGTAAATTTATGTGCCCTTTAGCCATAGATCCTTAACCATGGTTAAGGATCTATGCCCAATAGCTTTAATTATAATTCTAGAGTTTACAGGGGTGGAGGAAGCTAGTGACTTTAATTTACAGTGGTCACTGAGGTAAATTAGCATGCACTGACAACAATCACCAATCCTTATTAGTTCTTACCGGCAGCTTACTGATGGTCATTGGAGTCTCAGGTTTTGAATCATGTTACAGGATCTTCTACTTTTTATATATCCATGCCCATTGGCGAGTCCATTCAGTCGGGTGCACGCTGTGCTTCGGCTACAACCATATTTATATCTTCAGCAATATTTAACTGTAATTATAAATATTAAGTCATATATCCATCACATGTGATGCAGTTAGAAACTGGTAATAACGTTAACAACTACCAGTTAAGTATCCGTTTAATTTTGCGAGAACCGGGGGGGCGAAAAGACAAGGATCATCAAGCGCCTGGGCAAAAGGGTCTGGACACGCGATCGAGACTAACCAAGGATAGCGATAGCGGACTGTCACTGAAAAGCTGCTGCAAAGGATATCAAAGATCTAGAGATGTCACAGCATGCTAGCCCAGCAGGAGGTGGAGTCTCTCTCACCGTGAGACAGACTCCACCGCCACGAAGAGGAGCTCATCAGTCGAGGGTGCCACTCACACCCGCAAGGTAATTGACAGCACTGTGATCGTTGTGCAAGGGGTAGTCACTCTCATAAGGACTGTAGAACCATCCGCGACCGGGATCAAGATTTTGATCGACGAAAATTTACCTCGATCTCTTGATCACAATTAAAAAATTGATATTTTAAAAATCACTCCTCCTAGCTGCTTGATAGGCTATTTTTGAAATTTGAAACAATCCTTGATCGCTTGATTTAGCTCTAAATAGCTTCTTGATCGCTTGATTCAATTTTGATCCTGGTGGCGGATGGTTCTACCATAGATTATATATACCGTATATATAATCTATGGTTCTACAGATCTTATGAAAGTGACTACCCCTTGTGGAATAAATAATCACACCAGAGATAAATAAATATGCAGCCATAATTGTAATGCGTGATCTTTTCAGCAAGTATGGAATTCCTATGCAAGTGGTGAGTGACAATGGACCAGTTTTGTAGTGTAGAATTTGAAAATTAAAAATTTCCTTAAATGCAATTGGGTGAAACATGTCTGAGTGGCATTGTGGCACCATATCATACTGCAAGATCATTTCACTCCAGTAAACAAGACTAGATGTCAACACACCAGAGTATTGCTAATTTCCTACTCACATACTGCAGTGAAATTTTACTCACCCAACAACTGGTTATACACCAGCAAAACTATTCTTAGGCAGTGAATTGCATACCAGATTGTCATTGGTCAAGCCCCAGGCACAGTCAGATGTGATCATGGCTCAAGGTAGACAGAAAGATTACCATGACTTGCGTGCAAAGTATCGAGAATTTTATCCTGGCAATGCAATATTGACAAAACTTGGTGGCCTGGTACTATTGTGGAACAAAGTCATATGTGACAGTTTTATCCGATAGTCAAGTATGGTGACATGTAGACCATTTGGGAAGGAAAGAATTAAGTCACAGAGTCATACCGCAATATTAAATGATTCGGTGGCAATAACTGACACGGAGCAAGACACTGGTGATAGTGAAGCAATACAGGGGGAGAAAGTAAAGGACATGAACAGTTATCAGTAGTGCCACCCATGTCTGCTCAACCTTCTAAAGGGATTGAAAACTTCTGTTGATGGATCTCCACAAGCAGTTGTCTTGACGAACCTGCACAAATAGTTGACAAACTTTCGGGATCAGTAGACTCATCAGTATGTCGGTGATTATCACGAAAGAGTAAACCTCCTGATAGACTGAGTCTATGCGAGTGGACTGCTAAATAGATAGATAAGTGGTTATGTGTACGTATTTAAGTGCTTTAATTATATTAATCACGTGCTTATCATTGCTGTACATGCTGTTTATAGTTCACTGCATGATTATGAAATATTGAGAACCTGTTCGCTGAGTAGAACACAACATCCCATGGCCCAGATATGTATTATATGTACGTACATAAGTACACAATGAAAATTATGGAAATATGCATGGAAAAACAGGAAAACCAAATTAATATTTGAGAAGTTTTTGATGTACACATGAGTTCCTAGGGAAAATATATTTAGCTATATTATTGGACAATTGCAATATATCATATCATGATATTCTTGGATATCAAAATATTGTATTGTGTTAAAGATGAAGCATGCAGTCTGGATATGACCTTTAGTTGACAGAATTGTGAGGTACTAATATTCACATGTGACAGATGTGGAACTTTTGGTGCCATGACATTTATTTATAATGAACTGATTTTTTGATATCACCCACACTAATTACAGTATTCCCAATACACAGTGATATATCCATACCATAACGAGTAGCTATATTCTTTGAATCTATGGTACATAAATAGCTAATCCTTGACCTCTAACATACATTACTTTGATAAAATAAAAGTACACTGATACAATAATTATTATATCTTACATAATTTATACAATGTACGAGCATACGTATGCTTGCATGCATGTAACCATGCTGTTATCCACAAAATATAAATACTATTAATTTTGCACTACCACTGACACAGCATTAATATTAAGTATTGCAACTATATGTATTACCATCATCACCATGGTGACACAATAAGCACATTCATCACCATGGTGACACAGAAATTATGGACCGGCAGACGCGTACGACACGAGTAGCATATCTAGATTCAGGAACTTGACTCCGTGGCATATATAAAATGAAACTATAAAGCATGTAGTCTCGCGTGCCAGACCTCTTGTGCAGGGCGTTATCGATTAGAAATTATAAACGCCCGCGCAGAAGTAGCATAGCTAATTATAATTATTATAGTATGTCCGCATTTACGGTAAAATGCGATTGTGCTAACATTCATTGAGACGTACATGCTGCTACTCATGGTTATCATCGTCACGTGTAGTTTTTACACGTAGTGGGATGGAACAACCCTTGCCTTTTATGCTTATAACCTTATTAATATCTACTATAGCGTCATATATCTACAGTCACAATAACTACTTTTACACAATGGTTAGGCACACAAACGATAAAAATACGGAGTTTTACTAAAACACTCTTAAAACACACACCATAGTGAGGCTTACCTACTATGTACAGTGCTAGGGCGTTACTCATATATACTAGCCATAGTGATAGAAATGAGTATGCAAAACAAGTGAAAGTGCCCGCTAATAATAGCAGAAGCTCATTAGTGCATAGCTACCATATATAATTATTATAGTAGCTACGCGGTGTGAGAGTAATCGTCATCGTCTTTTCGTAGATGGAACCCGGACGTCAAGCTGTGGTTGATTGCTTGATGGATGTAATTGCCAGGCTCTCTGGCAGCGCCGACTCTGGCATGGTGATTACTTCGTCCATGCGGACTATCCCCTCGGCAAGTCATGGTGTCATGAGCCCCATTGGCATCGCCACTACTTGTATGAATAGTCACAGTGGATTCACGGGGCGGAGCAGCGGCACTAGCCTCAGTATGACCAGGACCAGCCCGCTTATGACAAGCCACAGGTTGCCCGTGGCCACCATGTCACGATCCGGACCACCTAGAGCGGTACGTACGTTGCTAGCTATATATATGCATGTTATAATTAGCCGTATATCTATAGTATAGCTAGCAATGTAGCTATACTAGATCAATGATGACAAAATTTTCAAGTTTAAAATCAGTGAAAGGGGATAGCTAGGGCTAGGGATCGAAAAGCCTGGGATATTCATCAGTACTCATGCCGGCATGCAGTTAAAGATCAAAGGATGGATATAAAGATCAAAAAGTATGAAAAAAACTGAAGGCCTGAGGATAGACTGCACACGTGGCCATTATATATTTTAAGGCATTTGCAATCCCTCAGTATTCTGACTTGCTATCAGTATTCATGTTGCAGTGTCAGAATGTACTGATGCATGCATGCTTATATTGCGTGCGATTTTAGCTAGCTATAGCTATATGTATAATGTGCAGTATATGATCATCCTTGTACGTATAAGGTACAGTACATTGCTATCATCTAGTTTGTTTAATTTTTCTGTGTCACTTTGTGGGAAACCAGGGGCGGATCCAGACTTTTGAACAGGGGGGTACAGAGAGAGGAAAGATACTAGGTCTCAAGCAGGGGGTCTGGGAGGCGCAGCCCCCCAGAAGCTATAGGACTTTTTATTTTGAAAAGCACAAAAATGTTGCTAAATGCAACATTTGTGTAGCAATGTTTAAGATAAAATACCTGCAATTGTATAGTGGAATATAAAACTTTTTATGATTGTGGGATTTAATGAATAGATTGGGTATACCGCTGGCACATTTACAATAGTATAATAATAAGAGTGATGTGTATGTGAAGTCTGAAGTTAAATATAATGATTAAACTTAACATTACTACAAAAAAAATTTTTTTTGAAGGGGAGGCACTGGCCCCCTTGCCCCCCCCCCTAGATCCGCCCCTGGAAACCCATGCATGCAGGTAGCATATTAGTTTGAAAATACCACCATACATGGCCCTCGTCATGACCTGACATGCATGCATGTTGTTCACTTGTAGTGGCAGTGGAAGGGGGTACTAAAACTCCCCAACTAGTTCCTACATAAATGATGCTTGATTAACTCAACAAAATCAACTAAAGAAAACTGTAGCTATAGCTACATGCATGCATGCATGCATGTATAGAGGTTATGCACAAGATGTGGTTTGATGCACGCGCTTTAAATTTGGATATTCACCACGTATCATAGTGATACAAGTGGCTAAGAGCTGGGGTGTTGTATAGCGATTTCACTTGTGACGCCGTTCTTACCTTCCTCTTCCCAATATGTGCATTAATTTAACCAATTAACCAATGTGTTTATTGTTGCATCAAGTTATCATCGGTAGGTTAAGTAAGATTACTTTGGCGGGATTTTTAGCTGTTACTTGTGTATATATTAAATATGGCCACTCAAAATGGCTGACTTTTACTGCGCATGTCCAGGGACACGCCTTATGCATAACCTCTATAGGCTTGTGTCCTACACTGAGATATAATTAAGTCTTAAGACACATATGCATATAGCTCCACCATAAACTAATTATAAATACCATTGCTATTCAGTTAGACTGTGTCAACAACTCCTGCAGTGAAATATGGGAGGTGCATAGATGTAAGCATATTGTAAACAGTTATAAATAAAAGTGCCAGGGTTCTGCTCACAGTGGTCAGCAGTGGTTTAAATTTAAGCGACCAGTATATACCTCTTAAAACCGACCAGTACCTTCTTAAATCCGACCAGTATATTATAATTCTTACTATGCATTACAACTGAATATACTCTAATATAACACAGCATTTCGGCATGCAGTGTATCAGTGTTAGGCCACCACTCAGAAATTCCTGGGCATAACCCTGTAAGTAGCAGCACTGATAAGGTAAGTTGTGCTAGATAGGCTACCAGTATGCAGTGTAGTACATTAAATCTCTAATGTATAATTAAAGCAACAAAAATGGATTTAGAGAAGTTATGTTAAGCATATAGCTATATTATGCAGACCACTTCGTGTTTACAATATACTCTAGTTCATTAATCGCTTTGAGATGGTAGCAAACTAATTAGATTCGGAGTCAAGGGTGCATGGGCAGTTGATAGATTACTAAGTCCAGTTCCGCTAAACAAGCAAAAGTTACATAACCATATATAAAGAAAAATAATCTCATAAATAATTAATTATTAATAATTTCAATAAAAAATTTAAATGTCTAACTACGTATTACCAGGTGCAAACATGGCCAGTTTTTGCTAAGATAGTCACAATTATCACCAGTTACTGTAGTACATTGATTCTCATCAGATTTATTGCCAGTAAGTCTATTAAAGCAATCAAGACATGGACAATAAGCTTTGATCTTATAGCAAAGTCATTAACCCTTTAACCCGCAAGATCTTTTTATTCCGCATAAAACTTAATGCATACTAGTTGCAAATTCCGCATAAAAATTTATTAAGCCTTCAGGTAAGCTTTGTAAGGGAATTAAAGGCCCAGCAACGCCTGATACGAAGCGCAAGCACTATATATGTTATACATAAAATGATTCTACAACTTATAAACTATCTAACTATCTAAAAACTTCAAAGAACTTACTGGTTGTGAAGCGATGAATGTCGAGCTCTGTTTATATCGAAAAATCAACTTCGGTCTTTGCCGTGTGAGCCGCCATTTTTAAAAATATCAATAACCAATATATCACCAGATGCAGAATCACGTGAGGAACAAGATGGCGCAAACCATTTTGTTGTACGACCAACGATGATGGAGTTATGGCCTATTTTGTGTAAGAATGCAAACGAAAATGGAAATGAAAGACTTCTTTTGTTTCTTTAAGCCTTCCTGAGGATGGATGCTTTTATCGGAGAAGTTTGCCGTTGTGACCATCTTAATCAGAATTTAATGGTGAGTAATAATATATAAAAACTTTTATTCTAGGCCTTACAGGATTGAAACTATGGGAGTTTGTTTAGTAACGGGTGGTTATTACCACTATAGTGGCATATGCGGGTACGGGATACCAAAACGCATGGACCACTATAGTGGCATGTGGGGGTTAAAGGGTTAATTAAATATTTTTATTAGCTGAAACTTATTTTTGAATTGTATGCTAGCAAGCCACAGGTTATCATTTACATAGCTACGCTATTTTATGCATCTTCAGTATCACCTTGGGCTACAACTTTGTTTGAAATTGATGCTACTGGACTATAGTCTAAATCAGTTTGTGTAAAATCCATCAGTTATCACCTTAAGCACACTAGAACCTCATGCAAAATTGAAGCCGAATAAACTATATATAGCTATACTTCTTTATTAATTTTTCTATATTATATCACAAATTTGTTTTGATCTACTTTTAAAGGATAATGATATGCATGCTTAGTGCTGAAACAAATAGCAATTTTTACTATTTGAATAGTTGGTCTCCAAAACAAACAAAATTAATATTGGTTATTCTGTTTCCCAGTTATACCATATGTTTATATGCTAAAGTAACACACGTTATTAGCGAAATCACTTCTAAATGCAGCTAAAAAGTGTAACATAGGTACCTTCAACATCAACTAAAACCCAAAATCTCCATTATGTAATAGAAAGTTTCTGAAGTGGTGAAGTGTGAGGCTTTAAAAGGAAAATGAATATTCCATTGCTTTAAAAGCATTTGAATATCACCACTGCAAACAATATCCGATTATTTCTTTCAGTGCTAATGCATGCATATTCCATACTCATTGTCATCACATGATGGTCAGCTAAACCTGTTTCTTTTATAGCGTAAGCTGCCAATTATGGACCATGTTTTATGTTTATCATTGTAACTTGCAATGATTTTTTAGTTTTCATAAAGTGATTCAGCAATCTGTCTTCCAGAAGTGATGAAAAATTGAGTCACATGCAATAACTTAATTGCTAATGGTGTGCTATTGAAGTAGCACATGCAACTTGCCAGTTATCGATTACCTCTACTTGTTATCAACCACACATATACATTTACCATTGCCCTATAGCTATTATTGACCACTTAGAAACAACACTATGCAGGTACATGTGATCACTCCTGGACTTCCAAAGGTATACCATGTGACACCCCAAGGGTTAAACTATTTACCTGTGAAAATTCATTTGCAAGTGTTATAATAGGGTTATAACCAATTGAAAACAAAAACTACAGATTTTTAAGCATTATACAGAGAAAATAAACAACCAAAAGTAAAAATAATACCCACCAGAACATTTTCTAAGATGGATTCTGGTGTTTCAGTGTTCCTGCAAGTCTTGTCACGCTAGCTGCCACCTTCACTTCCAAGATTACAGCAGTTTCATTGCTCAAACTAATAATTATATCCTTTCCACTGTTTACAGTGTATATACATCGTGAGAAGTTGTAAATCCACACCGAAAAAACTTAACATACCTCTGAGTTTCACTTTTGAACAATAGATTTGAATAGGGATGCGGGGATTATGCCGGAATAATTTTGAGCATAATGATTAGAACTAGAATTCCGGAATTATGCTGGCATTTTGAAAGAAATTTGAAGCATAATTTGCACAGGGAATTCAACTGAAAAAGATCGATATACTCTAATAAAGCAGTCATTCTTACTCTAATAGAGCATTCAGTTCTTAAGCTATACATAAAATACTCTAATAGAACATTCTTTTAAAATTTGCACCTACCAGAATTCAGTACTTTTACTATATTATTGATGATAATTATACTAGGAGCATAAAATAAAAGGAATAAATGTAAGCATAATGAAGGAAATTATGAGCATAATGAAGGGATTTTAAGGGAAATTCAGAATAGAATAATGAAAGAAATTTGGAGCATAATTCCCACGAGCCTAGATTTGAACCAGTGGAGAACCCGATGAAATACTGGTTAGATAGGCTAGCTATATCTTACACGCTTACATTCTAAAACTGGTCCCTTGTGATATAACTATTTCTGTTACACAGCTTTGTTATTATCCCAAAAGATTAAACAAAGTTTCTGGATATGATAATAATCGAGTAAGTACGTGGGAATTATTAGTGGTCGATAATAGGTAATGGTCAATAATTGGGTGCATGAGCTGATACCAAAAATTGATATGTTATGCTACTCAATTTTCAAATTTACTAGCATTTCAACCTTTATTACAGGATGGAGAACTGAGACATTTATTTCATCAGGGATTAGGGAAGCGAAAGGGCAAAAGTGGCCATGGAACTACTGGAGCCCGCAAGCTCCCAAAACTAAAATTATGGTCACATACTTTTGTGTGCCTAGCTGATCCAGAAAGGGAAGAAATTCCCAATGGTAAAGAGAGAGCCCAATTACAGCTGGCAGGTCTTGGAGAGAAAGTGCTTTCACTAACTTGGTATGGAGATGCCAATGACTTACATCATGAACTGATTATGGAGTACCCAAAGCTAGCATTTGGTGGAGGCTATGAACTTTTACGACAAGGCCAAGGAAGACAGCTGGAGGAAATACCTTCACCCAGGCAAGGATATACTACAGAGTTTTTGAAGTCGGTAGTGCATAATGCAAAAATATATATTCGCCCAATTCAAAAATTTCTAGATATGAGTTTCACATCGTCAAACGTGAGTTTTCATAAACATAGCTATGTATCATATTTTATAATTAATTGTAGATGTTGCTTGCTAGAATATTAGTTTGGGATCTAGCTGCACTAAAATAAAATATTTAAGCTACGTAGCTAATATTCATGATTCAGTAATATATATTGAGCCGCTAGTTAATTATTGGTTATTTGGATGCAATTAACTCTGTGGGGTTTGGAGTAAGCTGCAAAGTATTGATCTTCTCTGTCAATAATTATAACTTACATTATAATGTCTGAGCAAAAACCAGCCTTGCTCACACCTCTAATTTTGCCTGGTCAGTGACTTGTAAAGCCTTACATAGAGCTCAAACTTTTAGCAATGATAAAGTGGTGCCTCATCTACTAATGCTGCAAGTTGTAACTAAATACTCCTTTAATTTCCCAACAAACATTATGAAGCACTAAAGTGACAAAATTGTAAGTGTGAAATATAGGCTGGTTTTTGCTCAGACGGTCACAATTATTTATTTAAACCCAGGTCTGCTTTAAAATGCATTAACGTGCAAAGGCCACATCACATTATTAAAACGCTCAGTACAGATCTAGGAATTTTGAAGGGGTTAAAATGCAGGAGTCTGGGGGCAACCCTCAGCTGCTGATGAAGTTTTAATCAATAATATTTACAGTACTGTGGCAGACATTTTAGCTAACCCTTTAATTAAGCTTTTAATTTGCTATGAAGTTAGACTGTTTTATTAGAACTTGTGTTCTAATTATTATAAAATAGTTATTCAAGTGTAAAACCATTTCTATATAGGTTAGCTAAATCTGTGATTAACACCATTTTAAGTTGAAAAGGTTTCATAGAAGCCATAAAGGTGTTTATGAATTTTTAGATAACGCCTGGTCGTAAGGAGAAATGTATGAAATGCAATGACATGATACTTCTTACCGATTTGAAGGAACATATGTGACTGGGCCTGCGAAAATCAACCATGTGAGCGCAAATTACACCGAGTTATATTTTCGCTAATATCTTCTGCTCTGATTGAGGTATTCTGTTTCCGTAAAGTTCAGAGGAAAGCCCATGAAATTCTGCAGTGGTGACAGAGATTTCGTTTTGTTATCATAGATAGTTTGTAAGTTATGATAGAGGAAAGACGAAAAAAGTTACCGATTTTTTTGCGCTCAGATGGTTGATTTTCACAGGCCCGGTCACATATTCTGTCATGCAATCCATCACGCGGAAGGTTAGTTATAGATGTACTGTAGCTAAATACATAGCTATTTGCCTGTAGTCTGAGTATATAGCTATAGCTAGCTAGCTAAAGATGATAGCATTCACTTGCGTATCTTAATTCTTATGATGTTCATAGTTATAGTATTTTATTTGTCAAAGTATGAAAACGAATGATTTCTTACAGTAATCAATGTGATTATGAAGAAGAATTGGCACCTTACGATTGCAAGTTTGAAGAGCGACAACCAATTGTGGTTAATCAGACGCCTATTGTTTCTGTGCAGGCGCCTGTCTCATCAGATGTTTCTATTACACTGTCACAGGCACCTGTAATAATGACCCCTACAATTGAAACACATCATGATCACCAGGTGTAGTCACTAATAACAATAATCCTATATAGCTACTAGCTTTCAATATGTAAGGGATGATTATTTCATTACCCAGGTTACAATAAATGTCTTGAAAAAATGTTGCCTGTTTTTCACACTTTAAAAAGATGTCGATGCTAAGTAGCTATGTAGCTATGTGTGATTTATGAGAACTGTTCAGCAAAAAAACCTTCAATTATAAATACTCAGGTAGCTTAGCCACTGTATTTGCTCAATACTGGTAATACCCCACAGTACCCTACAGGCTCTATATTGTAACTGTCCATGGCTTGACTGCATGAGTCTCAGGTGAAGATCCAAGATTTTCCGAAAGAGGGGTCAGAATATGTGACCAGATTTAGCAAAAGGGTGTTATGTGCACAAGTATAAATATTTAGAAATATTCAATGCTAAGTATCTCAAGAATGCTCGACATAATTCTCCACAAATCTATACAAGGTAATTAATTTGGTGTATATACTCTTCCATGGCTTGCTAGCTGAATTGTGTGGCAGTTTTTATTAGTACCACAGGTGATTACCATATTGATAACTTCCGTAGAAATAACAATAGATTACGCAGATAAAGTTGACGCCCCCAAAAGCTATGATTTTATGCATTTTCTATGGAAATCCATTCATTTTTAACAAAAGCTTGTGAAACTTCATATACAACTAATCCAATAAAAATTAGTTTTAACTAAAACTATCTTTAATACATACTTTGTGAAAATATTAGTCCTTTATGTTAACATCAACTGTCTGCCTTTTCCTTATAAAGAGAGGCCATGCACCCAATATTCCAATAGAAAATGTATTGTGGGTTTCACCACCTTTTGGAAAAAAGTAGTGAAACCCACAATACATATCTGCAGTAGTCATTAGTTACTGTCGAAGAAGAGCAAGGTAATGCTGTATTTGCCATTCATTTTGCAGTAAAAGCCCTTTAACCAGCTGTACATTACTAAAAAGATGAAGTGCTTCAGTTTTAAAAGTGGGAGTACCTTGTGCATCGTGAAGCTTACAAAGAGAGACTGTGGCTTGTAGTGTTACAGTAAGAATTCCGGCCTAATATATACAACTATATACTACTTATAAAAAATTCTGCCACAAAAGAAACTGAGTATTGAGCAGGTTAAACTAAAGAATTAATTTTGTATGTGTTGCTATGTATTCCTTAGTGACGAGTCTTTGCTCACGTGATAACATTAATGGTAGTAGATTAGTATGCAGCACAGCACCCAGTTTGTGGATGATAGAACATTAACTTATTTTTGGTTTTATATATTTTTAAACCAGGCATGGTTTCTTAAAATTGCTTTTGTCCGGGAAGTGTGTGTGTGTAGGTGTGTGTCCGCCCCCCGAGGCTATGAATAACTAGTGGCATGATTTGTGCCGTGATATAAAGCCTGAATAGCCAATCAATCAAGTCTTACTACTTTATATGGCACTTGCTATCGATATAACCGATGGGCATGGCCTTAGTAATGAATTGCATGGTTAGTTACTGCTGAAGAAGAGTAAGGTAATGCTGTATTTGCCGTTAATTTTGCAGTAAAGGCCCTTTAACCAGCTGTACATTACTAACAATACGAAGCGCTTCAGTTTTAAAAGTGGGCGTGCTGTGCACATCACGAAGCTTACAAAGACACACTGGCTTGTAGTGTTAGTTAGAATTCTGGCATAATACAACTTTATATTACCGTATAGCGGGTTTTTACGCAAGGACTTTAATATCACGTTAGGCACAATTCACAATATTAAAATTTGCATTGTTTTTGTAAACGCGGTTATTTGTTGGTCGCATGATATTTTTGTGTCACATTCTGGAAATCTTCCAAGGAAAATGCCCAACGGTGACACCCGAATCCTTCTTTCTCGTCATGACATGCCAATCAGCCACACATCCGGGCTCTCGTTCGCAAAGCAACTGTTCCCCATAACTGCCCTCCACACCTCTTCATAAATGTGGTAGTCTCAAATGCAAGACGAAACAATCATTTCCATTGTGAACAGCGCGTACGATGGGCCAGGTAAACGAGTTTTGCCTGCAAGAAATATTTTCACGCGAGTAATTTAATATCGCGAAAGATATTAAATGTCGCAATAAAATGTTTTCGCGGAGAATTGTGTCCACACTAAAATCACTCACTAAAGTACCTGAGTATTGAGCAGGTGAAATAAATTTGTATGCGTTGCTATGTGTTTCTTAGTGATGGGTCTTTGCTTATGTGACGTAATTACAATACATTGAATGGCAGTAAATTAACAGGTTTAACTTGCAGCAGCAAAGCGCCTGGTTTTTGGATGGTAGAACATCAACTTGTTTGTATACATATACGTAACTAGTATTGTATTTTCACATAGTAATGCAGTTGTTAACCTACTACCTAACACTACTTTTAATGATACATTCAGTATTATCAACATCTTCCCTAGTAGTATTGTTAACTATATTTCCATGTAGTTTATATTTTTTAATTTTCTTGTGAATGTAGATTCAACCATTTGAGATGTGCAGAAACTTTGGAAGGTTAGTCATAAACTGTCACAATGTTAACATTACAAACGGGTCCTTGGTAACAAGCACCCAGTGATGCCCAGTTACTGTAACTATGGCCTTACTTGTAAATAGATCTAAACTTGAGCATGCATTGTATTTGATCATGCCAAGTGTTTTGCTCTTTTGTTTAATCATGTGACCTACGTATATTGTTTATTTGAATTGGCATCACATGTCAAGCTAGACATTTTCAAGATTGAAGATATCATTTTGATTAAGAGTTATGGCCATTGGTATCATCTTACAGGGGGGGCTAGAGGGGCTAGAGCCCCCCAACTTTCAAAAAGGGGGGGCAGAGCCCCTCCAAAACTATATCACCAACTGTATCAGAAAGATCGAAATACTCTAATAGAACAGTCAAACACTTTAATAGAGCAGTCAGACAGTGCAACAGGACAATTAAATACTCTATTATAACAGTCAACTGCAAAATTATTATTAATGGAACAGCTTACAAAAACAATCAACAAAAGCAAGAAATTATATTGCTCTCAGATGCAATCTCAGAGCATTTATTTTTCAAAATTTTCCTTGGGTATACCTCCAGCCCCCCCCCCCCCCCCCAACTTTTTTGCTTCCTCTGCCTCTATCTTATGTGTTATTTCAATCATCAAGTAAAAACAAGAAATAAAACTTTGAAATAAATAAATCATCGAGGATGTAACATTTGTCTCCACCATTGTACGGTACTGCTCAATTGCAACGTCACACTTGCTCGACTACACGATGCTCGTTGCATGCTCGAACTCAACATTTACCACCTCGAGTAGGCAAGCCCACAGCTCAAAAGTCGCTCTACACTGGTTTACAACAAAATTAACTTAAATTTATAGCTAAAGCCTTTCATTGTTGTGAGTAGTCACCATTGTGGGTCTACTTGTGTTTCTTGAAATTTGAGCACACATTGTGCTCGATCACACCTAGCATCGCGTTCCCTTTGTTGAAATCATGTGACCTATTTGAATCAGCTTCACGTGCCAAGCAAGAAAATCTTTACAGATTGAAGATATCATATTTCCTTAAAGAGTTATGACCATTGTTTTCCTCTTGTGTGTTGTGTCAAGCATCAAGTGAGGACAAGAAATGGAACTTTGAAGCGAAAAAATCTTCGCGGTGGATAATATTTGTCTCCACAATTGTATACTGAGATGAACTTTGTGTTGCAGCTTCTTTTTCCACTTCTAGCTATAGGCCGGTAATGTAGAGAAGTAAGACACGCTCGCTCGTTGGCTGGCTGACGAAATACAGGTTAATTTCAAATTTTTAAAAATTAGCTGTAGGCTGAAATATTCAAGTTTTTGCTTCATTTAACTAAGGTACAGAATCATTACAGCCTAACCAATGCAATTCAGTGGGTTTTTCAGATAAACCTATTGCAGGGTTGATTTTAAAGTGCAAATTATTGGAAGCCATATGATTTCTGACCAATCTCTACTATAAAGTAGCTACTATCATACTTAATGATTATTCTAATTATTAATACTCTAGGGAGAACTGTGAGAAACCCTGCTCATCACGCAGTTTGTAAGACAGAATAAGATATTGTGTATGCAACCATAACTTACTGTGTTGTTCATTACAGACAAATTGGATGTAGTGAGGATATATCTCGCAACGAAGACATAGATTTACAGTTGGCTATTAATGCCAGCTTAAAAGATCTAAGGTATTTATTTCATTGTTTTTCATTCATCTATTTCCATGCAGTATTCTCTTTTAGCAAATAGCAAACTGAAAATTTTATTTATGAATGTACCTACCCTTAGTCATTGTTATTATGCATGATGTAGTATGTAGCTATGTTATATAGTTGCTATGTATATATAATGTAATTTATGCATTATAGGGAGGAGAGTATGACCGTAGCCAGGTTATTGAATGAACATGAGCCTATAAGAAACTTGCAATTGGAAATGCAAGATGAGGTGTTTCAAACGATTGCTGTGACGCGGGATAGTATATGGCATGATATCAAATTATATTTCACCAAAACAGATCTTACTAAGCTAGAGTTACCATTAAAAGTAGAATTCAGAGGAGAATTGGGAATTGATGAAGGAGGACTTCGAAGAGAATTTTTTAGAATAGGGTTAGCTTTAGCTTTCCAGGATAATACTCTTTTTACTGGGAATGAAGAGCATCGCATACCTTCCAGAAATGCCAGTGCCATTATGACAAAAACTTTTATTCATGTTGGTTGGTTAATGGCAATGTCTATTGCTCAGGGAGGCCCTGGACCTGGATGCCTGGCGGAATGGGTTTATAGCTATTTGCACAGTGGCTTATATGATGCAGTTGTAAAAATAGCTGATGTACCCACGTTGGAAATTCAAAAGTTACTTACTCAGGTAATACTTTATGCATGTAGGTATACATAGCTAACTGAGCATGTAGTACACCACAATTTATAAAGACACCTGTTTGAATATAATAAGAATACTAGCTAACTGACATTTTAAATGCATATTACTGGCAATGGTTCACAAACTGCTTTGTTTCTGAGGCTGCTAATTAGAGGGGTGTCTCCATTCACTAGACTGGACTACTGGTCCCAAGACTTGAATACTGGGCTGGATTTACTGGACTCATTCTAAAATGAAATTTTTTGCACTATATACCTAGTACCAAGTAGTTTGGAGATTGTGTAACCACATAGCTATAGGTTATTCAGTGTTCAAATCCAAGGTTCCATGCATGTTGTTTTAGAAAGAACAATGTAGAATCGATGGATTTTAATAGTAGCCTATTTAGAATATCTATTCCATTTTGCAAAATATTTGTAGTTCAAAACAATTCTGAAGGTTTCTAAAACATTGTAGAAATCTTTAGCAATGTAGAGCTAGCCCATTTAAAGAAGCTAATTACCATAGAAACAATTACCCAATTAAAACTGTGTGTAACTGTTGAGTAGTTAAACATCTTAATAACCTTGCTTGTGTATACATACAGTAAAGGTTATATATATATGCATAAGGCGTATCCATGTGAAGTAAAGCAAACACACTTCATGTGCATAATGACTCGTGCACTCTAGCTTATGTAAAACTTGTGAGTTCCTTAACAAATCTCTTGAGTGACTGTACTAGGACATACATGCAAATGTGAAGTTTAAATCAAGCTGTATCATTGTATGTTTACTAATGTATTTCAGTCAGTATTTTTTGGGTAGAGTATATTGTGATGAGTGTTATGAAGGCATGTAAAATTGGTACACCATGTTTTTTCATGTCAATCCCTACTAAGTAAATATATAATACCATACTTATAATGCTATATTTGTGATTTACTTGTAGTTACAGGAGGCAAAGACAGATGATGATATTCAAAAGGTACTGCAGCATGATAGAGCTGGTATCATATATGAGGCAGGATTTGTGATGCCCTTTACACACATTAAAGTTGAAAATGTGCCACAAATTGTGCACGCTATATGTGTCTACGCCACCATTCTACCTATAAAGGGAGAATTGGACCAACTAGCTGAAGGTCTGAAACTCTTTAAAATTTTATCTCTTATCAAAAGTCATGGGGAAACAATGAGGTCACTGTTTATTCATAATACCAAGCGGCTGAGTGCAGTACAGTTTAAAGAATTCTGTGATCTGAAATATTCTGCAAGTGATTCAGTCCAGTTTGCAATGGAGCAGAAGACAACAGAATATTGGGAAAGGTTTTTAAGTGACCTTGAAAATGGATTAATTGGTATGCAAGCATACATATGTAGTTGTTTTTGCCATCATTAGCAATTATATGCACTGTGATTGTTTTGATACTATGTTTAATTAAGTTAGGAGCCTAGTGCAAAGTTCTTTGTGGTTTTAGAAATCAAAGCACGAAGTTAAGGTTTCTAAATCATGAAGAACCAAGGCTGGTGATCCTAACTATCTTTGCAATATTACCGTGCACATGGCCACCATTCAAAGCCGGGTAATCTTTTTCAATCCACTTGCAATGGTGGTATCACTTTCAAGCTGCATGTTATATATAAATTAATATTGTGTTTCATATGATTCTAGTTTATAACTATTTGCCTCTTTTATAAACATTTCTATATAAAGCTCACCTTGGTTTGTCATGCGCCTTTGTTTACTTGAACAACAGCTGTGAGAAATTGACTTGAAATTGCTGGCATCCAATAGTATGATCTGTATCTCCTGTATTCTTGGTCAGTTTCAGTGAGCGGGTATTGGCTTCAAATTAAAGTGGTGATTCTAATTTTTCACTTCCTTCTGAGAAAGTTTTTAATTTTTCTTAAGATCAGTGAAAAGTGGGGAGGCTATAGCCCCCTAGCCCCCCTGTTCTGCCACCTATGCCCCCGATAAATGATTTGCATAAGCTTTGAAATGCACACTGAATGTTTATTGACATGTCACTCTGTAGTGAAAGTTTAAAAAAATTGTGGGCTTGAGTTATTTTAAGAATAAAGCTTCAAAGTAGCATTTGCATGCATATATAGCTTCTATAAACAGAGTTGGGGGTAACGCGTTACTTATGTAGTGTGTTACGTAATAATATTACTTTTTGCAGCAAAAAGTAATGTAACGTGTTACTTTTAATGGGTAGTAGCATGTAACGGGTCGTTACTTAGTAAAAAGTAACACGTTATTTTTGTAACGCGTTACCAGAATAGCGCGTTACAATTGTAATGAATATTACAATAATGCTTTAAAAAGTAACGCATTACTCTACTAATTCATAACAAAAGTAACGCGTTACTAAAGTATTTCGTTACAAAAGTGATGCATTACTGTCACTGAACCAACTTGTTTCTAATAAACGCACGAATAAACCTTAGCTGGTTCACGTGATTCACCACGTTGTTGGATGTTTTCGTACTTTTCAAATGGCAAAAGAGACATTTACTACTCCTGTGTCAAGAACCAAGCAGTATGAGACTGGTTGAAAAAAGTAATATGTATAACTTAATATATTATTAGTTACTTTAGAAAATGAGTAATATGTAACTGTAATATATTACATTGCAATTGAAGTAACGAGTAGTAAGTAATATATTACTTTTTAAAAGTAACGACCCCAACACTGTCTATAAAGTAGTGATATTTGTTTACAAAAGTAGTGATATGCTTAACAAAAACACCTGAGGTGTAAAAAAGTGCAGGGCCAATTAGAAGCAACATTGCAAACAGGCAGGTGCAACCATGCAAAAAGTTTGATATCAGCTAAGGCCAAGAAGTTACTTTATATATATTTGTAACTCCTTGAATGACACACAATGTTATAGCATATTTTCATAAGTATGATTGGCTTTGTCACTTGACCACCTTTTTTTCATACCTATGATCAAACCTCCATTATCCAGACTTCCAATATCTTGGCATGTCCGTCTACCAGACAGGTATCTTGCAGCTGTGCAGAAACAATGGCATTGAAGAGGAAGTGAAGTGTCATGTCTTTAGAAACTTGATATCATCAAAGAGATAAGACAAGGAAAATCACAGAGGGCTGTTGCAGAATGTTATGAAGTGGCTAAGTTGACAGTGAGCAATATTTGAATGAGCAGAGAAATAAGTGACAGCTAGGCTTGGGCGATTACTCGATAATTCGATATTATCGCTACTAAATAACTAACGATAATCGTATCGCTATGTATAATACCAAAGACGATATTATCGTTGACTGCGCATGCGCCAATAAAATAAACTTGTTTATCAGATTTTATAATAACCAATACAGTTCTTACCTTGAAACATTATTCTTTTGCTGCAGTGATGGTCTAAAACTCGATCCAATTAATAATGGAAACACGTTCCAACAGAATAAGATGGTAAGATCGCATGATTCTAATTAATTCGTGCATCGTGACTCGTGAGTTGAAACAGTTTTCGCTGTTTGTTTTAGTGAACAGCCAAAGTAAGAAAAAGTAAGTAGAAATACCTTTTTTCCTGTAACGGCAAAACTAGCTAAGAAGTACTTGTCTATCCCAGCCACTAGTGTAAGATCAGAAAGAGTATTTAGCAGTGGTGGATACATAGTTAACAATTTTCATTCCCGACTGCTGCCAGAACATGTAAATCTTCTGGTGTTCCTAGCTAATAATCTGAAAGACTGAACATAGTGAGCATTGACTAGTAAAATTAATTCAAGCATATTGTATATTGAGTTGAATGTAGGTTATTGTACTATGTAATGATTTAATTACTTATATCGTGATATTATCGTGTATCGTGATAAATTAAGTATAAATTATTGTGATAAAAAATTCTCATTATCGCCCAAGCCTAGTGACAGCAAGTGCTAATCCTATAGGTTTGCTAAGAGGCGCTGTATTGTAAGAGATTCACATTTCCAGAAACTTGTTACCTCTGGTTTCAGCAACAGTGTACTAAAGGTGCTCCAGTGTCTGGTCCATTGGTGCAGGAGAAGGCATTACAACTTATTTCTAAGTTACTGTTTTATGAACACTCTTGTCTCTTGGGTCCCACTTTGCTCGAGGTTTGATTGTAATTTTATATGAAATGGACACTATCAAGCCATAGCCTAAGTGGTTATCGTTCAAATAGCTTGATTCTATGCTGTTTTATACACCTTCAGTATCACCTTGGGCTACAACTTTGTTCAAAATGGGTGCTAGCGAACCATAGTCTAAATCAGTTATTGTTCAAATTTGAGACTCTACGTATGTTGTTCTAGAAACCTTTGGAATGTTACATAATCACCTCGGGCTTTGCCTTTGCCCTCAGTGATTAGCTATGTAAAGGTTTCTAAAACAATGTAGAACCTCATATCTTAAAGTGCTGGTAAAATTATCAGGGTGTGATCACTGTGGTCAGTCAATCAGTGACCACAAGTTAGTAAACTTACCTGGGGACTTTATTGTAGTTATACAACCCCAACTGAACAAATTATGTTGTGCTTGAGTGGTAGCTCATAACTGTACTGCATTGACACTCTATGTAATTGGTAAAATGTGCAAAAGTGATCACTATTGAGTTTGTTTAATACCGTATATTGCTTTTTGTTCATGGTGAAATAGTTTCGCGGATTACTTCGTGACCGCGAAACTTTTTAGGCGAAACTTTAGCTTGCTATGCTCAAATTTGGCCATTATTGGTAGAATATTTTGCAACCGCGAATATTTTTCAGGGAATAAAGGAGAAGACTTGCAACTGTAAAACTTTTTCACCGCAAACAAAAAGCAATATACAGTAATATGAATTTACTAGCTACATACCATTAATTTTTATGTATAATTTTATGTTTATGTAGAAGATGAAGATGGTAATTACAGTTTAAGTCTTGAAGATCTACTCAGCTTTATTTCAGGAGCAAGAAACGTCCCACCACTCAATTTTCCACAGTTTTCAGTGGAGGTGAAATTCCTCAATGATTTTAAGAAGTATCCAAAAGCAAGCACATGTGTGCCTTCTATCAGCCTACCATGTCACCCTTCCTATAAAGATTTCAAAAGTGCCATGATAGAGGGGATCATGGGGGGCGGAAATGAGTTTGGACAGCATTAGACTTACTGCATAGCTATCTATATATACAATATTGATTCAAGGTGTACGGTTGCATGTCAACTGTTTTCTTTATTACAATGTTTATGTGCATGTTGGGTTTTGTGGAGAGATAATATAGAATTGAAACTTTGCATAGGGATGTAAATAGGTCCCCTGTTGAAAAATATGATTTCAAAGAAAGGTTACAACAGTATGTAATGAAAATATTTTTAGCACACTTGACTGTATGTTAATTTAGGCCAGCATATTTTGCATGTAAAATATAAATATCTAGCAAGTGTATACGTACCTGCCTTATTATGCAGGATGTAGGCCGTGTAGCTAAAAAAATTGCATGGTAGTCCCCAATTGTATGTAGTTAATTGCCAGTGGTGGATCCAAGTAGACCTAGGCCTATAGCTACTACATCAGGGAACTCAAAATACTTGTGTTGGCATACAAACAACCTGTCCTACTCCATATTTTGGTTAGGGAGCTCCTAAAATCTAAAGTTTGCCATGTAGGTATGTATGATTTTGGTGGCGTAATAAAACCTATAGCTTCTGGGGGTGCTTTGATCTCTTGAGCCTTAATGAGGTTAATAACTAGGTTATAGAAACCCCTAAAACACTTAGAATGCATAACCAAGGTTTCTATGCAATTCAGATAACCTTGGCCTGCCTCCCCACAATTAATTACCTCAGCCCATGCCTTGATAATTAATTTGTGAGGAGCTTTGCCCACATTAGCCTTGGGTCTCTAAATCGTGTGGTACCAAACCCTGGTTACAACCACTGGACACTAGTGGAGATAATAAATCAACAGAAATGATAGATTACAAAAGCTACATATAATGACTTATTGTCACTATAATTTGGACATACTATATGTTTGATTAGAGATTAGATTTAAAGTGATCAGACATTTAGCCAAATTGATCTGAAAATGTCAGATGTCAGACAGTTATAATCATCTCTGAATGGTTTACACACAATATATGCATCTGGATGATGGTCTCCATGGACACACTGACATATGTATAGTAGCAGTTTTCATACAAATTCCAGGCCGGTTAATATAAATTAAACCTACCATCTACACACAAGTGAAATAATCAGAATATTCAACTTTGCCACCTTATAAATAAGTCTTCATTTCAAACTTAGTAAAATACTTGTCTCATGTGTAGATATGGTATATACGTAGTACATAAGTTTTCCAAAATCCAGCCACGATAGTACAGGTGACATCACTATAGAATACAAACGTAATGCTTAAACACATCTAATGCTTTCACTTTAAAATTTACAGAATTCATGTAGTTTATTTATGTGCAATGATACTGTATGTTGAATGCATTACTTGATAATTATAAACAATCAACCACTTCAAATTCACTTTTATATATATATATATAAGACTGGCAGTACATTTCACATTCAGGCTTGTTCAGTTCTTTCAAACTTTTGTTGCTTCCCCGTGTCCCTTTGTAATGAATGCATCAAGACATTGGTTTGATATTGCCTGAACTTTTGCTTCATATGGCCCATATATTCCATGCCGATCTATCTAACTAATTATATAAAAGTTGAATGATATGAGGGAACTTACTGAAATCAAGCAACTTGATTTACAACTGATTTCTGGTAGAGTACGAGATTTCAGTTTGCCTGGAATAATATACATAATGTATTATATAGTCTGTCACACAACGTTCTTCTACTGTGACAACAAATCAAATTTTGTTCCATTTGCAGATTCGTGTCCATAAAACCGGCCCACTAACTCGGAAACAGTGGGCAGCAACTGGCCTTTTATTCAATACACAGTCCGGTATATTGATGGGAAACGTACAGGGGTAATGCTCATAGCTACACATATCTAGCTAGTGTAATATAACATATAGGGTACTTGAGTCATGTCATCCATCCAGTACTCCACAGTACTAGCTAGTACTGATGGCACATGGGCAATATCCATTTGGCAAAAATATTAGAATCTGGTTTGCGCACTGATAAGGCCAGCCGCAGGTTGCACAATCACTATCCTATAATAAGACACATGTTATGGAAGTAATAACACTGCAATACATCAATAATACAATCACAACGACACAAATAATTGGAATACTGTTAATAATAGTATTCTTCCCTATAACAGTACCAGTTGGTGAACTCAACAAATTGTTCACTGAAGGATACATGCAAGCATTTAAAAGTCCTTGTAGACGCCTGCTACTAATATTGATAACTTACCAATTGCAAGCTGCTTAAAGGTTGACTGTCTTTATGCTTCCTAAGCACATTGACATGTGCAGTGTGCGTTATTTAGAATAAACGCAAGATACTTTTGGCGAGACTCCGACTTTTGGTTGTATGGATCGTTCTAATATTAAGATTGGGTGTAGTATATGCAAATGTTTTATTATTGCAGTATATCATATATATATATACCTGCTTTAAGATAAAAGAGTTTGTGGATGGATGATTTATCAGCTACGCCGTATAAAAATGTTAGACTAATATTTACGGTCAATTGGAGTGCCCATGCATGCAGTGCTCGCAGCAATAGTCCATTTGGCCAAAATATCAGCACCCGGTTTGCGCATAAGAGCACCCAGGGTGGACAATCGCTATCCTATTGGTTAATTTATACTATATTATTAACATACATGCATGTTATGGCAGTAATTACGCTTCATATCAACCATGGCACATTGTTTGGCTTTGACGGGCTTTACATGCTTTTCCTCAGATTCTTTAGCAAAGGATCGGTCTATTTAGTGATATCTACGTGTAGAACACTAACAGAATAGTTACTGGGCTCTATATAACAACTGAGCATAGCCGATTCAGCGCTTCGTGTTAGAACGCGCTTTTTCTGCCAAAACAGGTTTCCTTACTCGGTATCAGTACTAGAGTAACCTGTAGAAACGCGTTGCTAAACCATTCTGGTGGTCCATACCTTGTTTCTCCAAGCGTTTCTCAGTGTAAATCCTATGGTGGTCCCCTGTGCCTTCAACTTGTGACGTATAACCGCAAACCGGAAGAAACCGTTACAATGCAAATTTTTGCATACTTTGACAGCTTATTTTAACGCCTTAATGTATTTAAAAAATTTTAAAAATGTATAATTTCATAATCTTACCATTCAATTAACCATTTGATGCATGAATTAGAAAAACTTTTTTTGCATGTCTCCCTCCCTTTAATTTTGCTTATATAGCATTGACATTATTTGCACGTGGGTACATGCATAATCCAGCCATTATGATTACATATGTTATATGCTATGCATGCATGCGTGCATACTACATGTACGTATGTAATTAATATAATTATGACACATAATACTGCATATAATTTTCTGTAGCAGGCCAGTGTAGCTTTACTACATGTACAGCCGTGATATACTTGTGTAATTGTATCGGTTTATTTGTTAGCTCCAGTAATAGTCTAGTGCAGCTTTGAATTCATAAAATTATGCCGCTGGATAAGACATAATACGTAAGCAGATACACGTGTGTACTTTTGATGATCATGCTGCAAGCAATTGCAACTGTATGGATGTCGACATGGCAACTTAATAATTATGATGTCACATTAATGTTTATGTGGTAGTGCATAATACGTACATTGTAGCATGCATGTGCATCGATCAATATAGTTATAATATTTGCATCCAAATTAACTTTCCAGTATACGTAACTACAAACGTACATTATGTGGCTACCTGTGATTGAACATGAATTTATTCCTGATCCTATCATGATCATGATCATTTATTGAACCTGTATATATGTACATGCATATGTACATGTGTTAGTGTAAATTTTGTGTATACCACATGCAAGCCTCTTCAATTCAAAAGTATACAATTATGTATATAAGACTAGAACTCCTTTCCCAGTCACATATTGTTATATATAATCATAATACAACATCAATATACCGTATTATATACATTAAAATGTTTTGATAAACATTGCAAGATCAACAATAATATTATTGTATTAATTATCATTAAAAAGTTATAATACACGTCACTACGTATGCCATTAAGGGTTTTGTTATATGTCCTATTACTTTTTGTTATTGTATCCACCACATCTTGAGCCTTCATAGGGAAAAATAGTAATTATAATGGCTACTTACATATACGTCAAAGTAATAAATTAAATATAAACATAATTATGTAGCATCATCTACAGTTGCAGTTACAAAGTGCAGCATTCCATATCTCTTATGCTTGAGGCTATCCACTAATGTATCATCTGTGATCTATAAAAATGATAATAATAATTATTATTATGATTATTGGTATATTATATTAGTAAGTGGTGACAGAATTATCAATACACATACATATGTATGTACATACACCACCATGGTGACACAACATATATGCATTATGCAGACAAATAATCACCATGGTGATACATCATTGTGATACAAATAAACACAATACAAATAAACACACATGGTGACACAGTACATGCATGTGACTAGGGCTGGGCGGTATCAGAAAAATCAAGACGGTACGGTATCTTTTTAAAATACCTCAGTATAACTAAATATCCGGTATTGTCATTAACATTGAAATTTTCCATTTGCAGTTACTCACTGCATATTTATATGTGTCTCACAAGTCATAACTTAAGTGGAAGTAACACCATCTATGCAAGTAGGCTGGAACTAGACCAAAAAGTATACATGTTAACTTCAGTTTTTTCTTAAAAACGTCTACATTGCCACTTGTAAGTTACAGAAAAATGTAATTAACTGCTATTACGGTATTTCGGTATTTGCAATAATGTATACGGTATTGATTCCATACCTCGGTATACCGGTATTTCCGGTATATTGCCCAGCACTACATGTGACTATGCAAACACACAAATCACCATGGTAACAAAATATACACATCACCATGGTAACATATCACATGCACAACACACGCATGATGTGTACAATATCTAATCAGCAACAGTGTAAATACATATGCTGAACCAACAAGGGAATACATTTTGAACAAGGCAAAATTGTTCTATGTACAAATGCGCACTAAACACAACACAGTGAAGCCTGCATGTTAATGTACACAGGGACAAGAATTTAGATTTCACAAATTTCAGATTTCCACATACGTTTGTAGAAAAAGTTACCATATAGAGCAAAATTTTGAAGGGGGAAATTTTGACGGATGGCCGGCACCTCACTTTAATAAGGTTACCCTTTAATAACTTAAACAAAAAATGCAACAATATTGATACATGTGTGACTGCGTAGATGTCAGATAAGGGACATGAGAAAATATTAGGTCTGAAATTTGTTTATACATAGTATAAAAGCTAAGAAAAAGAGCACACGTACATTTCCCTGGTAATGCTGTACGGCATGAGGCTATATTCCCATCCAATCTCCCAGAAGTTTTAAGATACGATATGAACATATATAAGTCACAACATAGAATAATAATGAGGCAGTATTTATCATCAATAATATATTGAATGTACATATGTATACATATGTACATTAAAATACTATATAAGAACTACAGTGTATGATAACTGTGATACGGTCATCTGTACTGAATCTACTGACCATTATGAAATGCCTAACTCATGTCATATTATAGGTAGTGCTGGGCAATATTTCAATAATTTAGGAATATTGCGATACTTCATTGGACAATATATCATATCGTGCATATCCTTGGATATAATGATAGACTGTATGTATGTATGTAATTACTCCCTATGGGTGACCTTAATTATTTGTTGGCACAAGATGCTGAGGTGCTGAGGTTTCACAATACGTACCAAAATGACCAACTTAATACTTTTTGTAACAATGAAAGTACAGGCACACATGCAATGGTCTTGTAAATGCGCTGTTATGAATTCTCTGCTCAGAAATTACCCACATATTCCATTATGCAATATTTCGGATGTTACATTTAACATACATACACATACATACACATATACATACATACACAAATACATACATCGTACATGCTTGTATACATATATGTATATGTACACATGCATACATACATATATAATGTATGTATGTATGTATTTATGTATGCATGTGTATGTATTTATACGTACGTATGTATGTATGTATACATACACACACAACATACATACATACACACACACATACATACATACATACATACATACATACATACATACCGTATAGCAGGAAATTTTCGAAGGATTTATATTTTCGAAAATTTCGAAAATAGCCCATCATTTTCGAAAAGATTTATTCAAATTTCTATAGCCACACATCTACTCAGCTGGGAGAGTAGCAGGATTTTCGAAAATATTTTTTCGAAATCAGATTCACGAAGGTACATACATACATACATACATACATACATACATACATACATACATACATACATACATACATACATACATACATACATACATACATACATACATACATACATACATACATACATACATACATACATACATACATACATACATATTACATACATACATACATACATACATACATACATACATATACACACATACATATATGCATACACACTAGGGCTGTGCGATAATGAAAATTTTCCCATCACGACGATAATACCATATATTCTTGAAGTACAACAAAATTATAAGTATGAGTTGAGAACTCTTCAATTTAGAACCAAATGTAGCCATATATGAAAAATTTGAACCTCTGCTGTAGTGATTAGATAAAATAAATATAGCAGAATCTTCACAAAAATAATTATTTTACCAGGGTTGCTATAGCAACTTATTATCACAAAATACGATAATGAAAATTTCAGTATCACGATAGGTTTTAAATTCAATTATCATGATTAGTACAATTATTGAACAGCACTAATACATACATACATACATACACACAAACACATACATACATACATACATACATACATACATACATACATACATACATACATACATACATACATACATACATACAAACATACATACATACATGTACTGTGTAGTTACATTAATAAAATTTAAATTGATGCCTTATACACAATCGGTTAAAGAAGGAAGATTGTTCATACATATATAAAATTGACAAACTGCTGAACGGCATACTGTACGTATGTCAAAACTTTACCATTCAAAATGTTCCTCCAGCAGCCATTTGTACGTATGTCAGGCCAGTCAAAATTTATTTAAATGCCAAAATTTTCCACATTAAATTACGTGGGTATAACTTTTGGCCAGACCACTTTTAGAGAGATGCATGCTAATGTTTACGGTAAACCAAATAGCATTTTTCATGAAGATGATTAGCATTGTGGCTGGTGGCCGGACCTACTAGAAGTTGCTTCTCCCATCCTTGGTTACAGTAGTGGTGATAACACTAGTAATACTAGTACACAGTGTTTCCTGTACTCAAGTAGTATGCCGTTTAAGGGGTAGATTTACAACCTTGTAAAACCATGACCGACATGTCGGCACCCGTGGAGAGCATGGTATCAGCCTGGAATTCTACTCTTGACCACAATGATGTCCCTTCGGCCTAGATGCATGGTCAGGACCATCTGTGGGCAACTCATGATGACCTCATGTCTTCATACTGGGGGTTTACCTCCTCCGTCCCCACCCCACCCACCCTCCCTTCCTCCCAACTACCCAACCCCTTGTAACGCTGGGATAAAATGGTTAAAAAGGCCTAAAATCAAGCTTCAAAGGTAAACTGTATTTTATTCAGTAGATTACTAAATCCAGTTCTGATAAATCAAAGTGGGCTGGCACGCAGAGATGGCTCAGCTATATTAGTGCTTTGCACTTTCAATTAACTAATAACCGATCGATATAAAATGTTAAATAACTGATAATGGGCTTCTTATTGTTTCGCTTTTATACGTATATTAAATATTTGAGTAACACACACATGCACGTATGCACGCACACACACACAAACACAAATTTGACACGTTAATTCACCAGACTCTACTCACATGATATGACTCAATTTTGTCTCCAACATGTCCTTTTGTTGATGATAAATTTTACTCTTTGCAATTGCATGATAGCTATATACGTAGCAGTCAAAATTTGCCTTTTTGTAAGAATAAATTTCACTGGTGCCATAATCGTCAATTATTAATTATTTATGGCCAATTAGCTGTGGTGAAAATTTTGCAGGTGCACAGCACTATCAGTTATAGCTTAAACTGAGCCACTTTGGTGCAGGCTCTACAAATCTTATCAAAAGCCCTGTAATATACGTATAATCAATATATCACTTGACAGCACTTCTGTGCATCGGTACTGGCACTAGTACTTGCAGAAGTAGTGTATCGTGGAGCACGTGTGTATGGTATACAGATATATATAGTTAGTAGGACCATAGTTACTGTACTGGAACATGCAGCATATATGGTATAAGGATGTCATGTTACAATTAATTAAACAAACATGTGTATTTTAATAATATGCATTGGGCTGCCTTTGGGAGTGCACGCCTAGTAGAGCAGCAGTTTTTCCCCCAACAGATATTAATTATCTAACACTATGTTTATGCCTTATGCAAGGAAGCATGCAGCTCCTCGAGCACTAGTACTACCATGGCATGGATACACCCTGATTAAATAAAGGTTTGGTATCCATCATACACTCTACAGAATTAGCTTTATATAATTGTGTACCTTGATAGTTGTTTAGTAGAAACTATGTACCAGCTACAGCTGAAACTGACCACCTACTATAAACTAGCGCCGGATAAATTGTTTCTTATTAATCTTTTCCTTCTTATAATTATGGTTGTTTGGATAATTACGGTATACAATATATTGTAATATATCCAGGTTATAACCTGAGTAACCTGTACAATTTCCTCAGTTTATATCCTGGGATTTTTTATGTGAAGCGGGTGAGCACTTGAACTTGAACTGAGCGAGTTTCTTCAAGAACATAGAAGAAAATTGGACGAAACTTGCTGAAAGTGCATTTTGGAAGGCACAAACCGCGGGGCAAGCAGCGAACTTTATTGGCGCGAAGTTTATGCCACACCACTCTAACTGAACGGTCAGCTGGCGGTCACGGTGTAGCACAGCAGGGTTGCCAAATTGAGAAAGGGTAAGTAGAGGAGGTTTTTAAACTTCTAAAAATGCTCTATCAGCTCTTTTAGAAACTTATTGCAGAGTTAACATTCAAGAAAGCTACAAGTTGCTGGTGAGTCATTGTCAGGAGGAATGAAAATGTATTATTATGTATTCACAGGATACAAGACATGAGGAAGTAGCTGGTGGAAACCTGAATGTTGTAAACAAACTTCTGAATTGAAAGTTGGCCTGACACTCTGCAAACTTCTCCAAGGTTATACTTTACTACTTTAACTGAAGTTTTTCATTTGTTGTGTGTGACAATGCAGGTGGACAAGTAAAAGCTGAAGATGAGTGTTGTGATTATCCTTTGGTCTTGTCTTGCTAGTTTATGGAAACAGTGGAATGAGCGAAATAGATAAAGAAATCACAGGTAGAGTGCATACAGATATTATATATACTTATAATTGGCCTTTTTCTTTTAGTCAGCATCATCGGCTACAAGCATGCATGAAAAATTAAAGTTTGCTGTCTGTGAAGAAGTTTATTTAATCACATAGTGTGGAACACAGACAAAGTGGTATGTTTATTGTTCGTCTTTACAAGTTATTTCAACATCTTTGCCCTTCTTCAGGTGCACACTGAATGTATTACCATGAAGATTATTGAATGAAGTACTTGAAAGTGGGGAGAATGCTGTTCAACTGAATCAAGAAGATTAACTGAACTAAAAGCAGACTTTGTATTTGTGGATTTAATAATTATTTAATTATATATTGTAATTACAGAAATATAAAAGCGTGTAAAGTAGACGCAAAATGAGTGAGAATCACATGTCAAAGTGTGTAATGTTTACATGAAAAGTTTGTGTAAATGTTACGCAAAAATTTGTGGGAAATAAGTTGCAAGTTTTTCACACAAATTTTTGCGTAACATGTACACAAAATTTTTTACAGTGCTTGTATGTATAGTTAACTGAGTCAAGGCTCTATTGAAATCCTATATAGCTATTGACTACTGACATACATACATACATACAGACTATCAAGTCAAGGTACGTAGCTACTGACAAACATGGAGATGTCTAAGGATATGCCCCCTGCAGAGTACCCACAGTCTAGTAAGTCAGTTTATAGTCTATATGTATATTGAGCTAGTAGCTATAGTTATATACATACGTATATGCTACAGCTATTTATATAATTAGCTACTTATCTAGCAAATTGAATGGTGGGCTGCATAGCTAGCTCATCACTATAAGAATAAGTGTATAGATACAGAATAACATGCAGGACTGGACAATGCATGTCTATAGCTAGTCTAGCTATATTTATTATCTGTAGAATGTTATCGTATTATGAGAACATCCTACAGATAATAAATATAGCTACATTATCTAGCTATTACTATTCTGTTTTCAGATCTAGTATCCTTGATCCTTCCTTTACAAACTTGGAATGTAAAATTATTAATATGCAATTAGTAAAATGGTCTAAAATTGCTACTAGAATTATACACCATCTCAAAATGGCTCACTGATAATTATCCGAGAATTATCTATGATCATAATAGAGAAATGATACGTCCTTAAATAAACTCAATAGCTATAGAGGATCTATGGTTTATACCTACACATGCAATACATTGCACTCTAGTACATAGCTGTTTAATAAATAGCCAGGTATATTAGCTATACTTGAGCTATACGTATATGCCAGCATGCATACATTCAGAGATAATATCCATGATGCATTAATCCAATGTAGTGTGCCAGTGGCTAGTCTCTATGGCTATAGCTATATGGTGAGGCTGCATGCAAGAAAATTAGCTTAACATGTTGCATGCATGCTGCATAGAACTATAAGCTGGAGACTGTGAATCCACTGGCTTTATAGCTACTAACCTTAGTTTATGATGTCAACTTATGCACAAGTATATATAGCTATGTAGATAGCTAGCACTTATGTTTGATATAATAGATAACAATTGTGCAATGCAAGACCCTTTAGTCTGTCCACCCCAGCCTCCTCCTCCAACACATGATGCTCAGCAGTATCCAGCTGTGGTCCCACAACCGGCAGCAATACAGGTATACATAGTTATAACTGTACATAGTGTATATAGACCCCTTTCTATACAAAAAATACGGAAAATTATTGCATCATGGCCGCCATTTTGGTAGGCATTATTGTACAGGTACCTATGGATAAATGACAGGAAAAGCTTGTAACGACTAACTACAAAACTATAACGATATTGTTTTACCTTGATTCATTACAGACATACATTGTCCTTCTAGCAGTGAAGTATTGATTCGTATCCTAAATATCCTCTCACCGCCATTGCACACAATAGATATTTGCCTACCAAAATGGCAGCCATCACATGGCGATAAACAAGCGTATTTTTCTCACAGAAAGGGGTCTATAGTTAGCTAATAAAACACACCCATGCTTGTATATGCATGTATTTACACACATGCATGCACGCACACACACACGCACGCACACACACACACATACATGATGCTGTTCAAATGTCATATACATTTCAGGTTGCAATACAACGACAACCTGCTGTTGTTACTTCACATTACCAACCATGGAGTGATGTAAAAGTTCGAGAAATGGTCTATAGATTATCTATAGTAACTGTTTTATTCGGTGCTCTCCTTTCATGGATTTTACTGATCTTTGCAATTCCTGCATTGGTGTTTTCAATTATGGTAATATAAGTTACAGCTGTATGCAATAGATAATACAATATGAACTACATATATAGCTATATATATGTGTACCTATGTAGTAGCTAACTACATTTATTTTCACTATAGAGCATTAATAGAGCCAACAGAGGAGAATATGAAACTGCTCGTATTTATTACACAGTGGCACTCATCCTCAACATTCTTGCTTTTGTTTTACTTTTTGTGTCAATCATTATTTGTTTTGTTGTTATACCTGTTATTTTACTCTAGCTATAGTCTCAGGAAACTATATAGTTATGAACATGAACTTGTGCACGCATTGACTAGTTAGCTAGCTGTTTACTCTGCAATTGTATACATATATACATATAACTATATGAAGCTAATTGTGATCTTGTGTATAACAACCTGTTATAATAAAAATTCCACATGAGAGTAGGCCTATACTTAGCTACGTACGTATAGGAAAAATCGTTTTAGATAATAGGCATGTAATATAGCTACACTAGCTCTCTGCATGCAGATGTACCTTTAAATTACATATAGCTAGCTATTAGAATTATTTAACTATGTACATGGCATCTTGTTGTGGATATACGTAGCTACATTCAAAAATCCCACTTGTGTTTGATTTGCAAAATAACTCTTGCATTGAATTTTACTATAGCTACAGTATAATATTGTTGAAAGAGACTTTAATATTATGCATATAACTATGTAGTAGTTTGCAAAGTAGCTAACCAGCTAGTTGTAAATTTATAGTTGTGAACATGCTTATCATGAGATTGTTTATCCATCCACATACAATTAGTTTCATTTACTTCAAAGTTCATACATAACTTCTCTTGTTTGTGGGAGGATGCTGAAACTGAAAGAAGATTTGTACATAATGTTTCAGCAATAATAACATAAATATATGATTATATAATATTATCTACATATAATAGCAATTCAGACTTACAATACATGAGTGTATCTATATATATATATAGCTATATAATAACAATTCAGACTTACAAAAGTGCTTACAAATGTGCTTTCATAGAGTTATAGCTACAATATATATTTATTTAATGTGACTATAGTGAACATTAAAAGTTGTTTTGCTGATTGATCATACATAGAAAAACATAATGTCAAAGAATTACATCTTACTGCTAATCCTATAGGTTATAGTCTTGATAAATAGTTATACCAAAATGTTTACCTGCAGTGTCATTATTTATATATCCTTTTGCAATCATCATTGTCAGCAAAAGATCATTATTTTAATGGGTTTGTGCTTCTTGTTTATGAAATTTATGTTAGTTACAGGTTAACAGATGATAGCTAATGGGTTTCAAAAAGTAAAATTCAAAGATCAAGCTAAAGTTTATGATTATGAGCTCTTGATTCAAGTATAGCTATAGCTACATATCTGTTAGTTTAAAGAAAGCTACTGTAAACAATTAAGAGTAATATGAAACTGTTGTCCTTTAATGTCTGGTATGGTATATGTACATTGCTACATAGTTATGAACAGGTAGCTACTACACATAATATGAGGTGGTTTAGAATCTTTAGATATGCATAATTATATGTATGTTTACATTTATACATATGTGTTGCTATATATTGTATGTTCCTCACAAGGGGTCACCAACTGTTGCCAAATCTTGTACACTCTACCTGAAATCCCATTTGAAATCTCTAAAATCACTGAAATTTCAAAATCTGAAATCAAGGAAGTTGAAATAGTAATCAGTAAATTTCTGTATATTTCCACTTCCAATCATGTTAAAATAGGGAGGACAATATCAAACAAGCTCTTAGTAAAGGTAACTAACCATGAAATCCGCTAGATTTCTAAGGCGCTTAATAAATACTACAGGCGCTTACGATTTCTAATTCGTATGCTCTTCATATACATAAATATCTATAGCTTAGTCATGTAATAGAAAGATAGTGTTGTTTAGCAATGTGTAATGTCCAAAAAGAGTAGGTAAAGGTCAACCTTTTGCTAGTGAAATCTTATGAAAAATCAGTGAAATCTTTAGATATCCAAAGATTTCAAAATCCGTACACTTTTTGGGAGTTGGTGACCCCTTGGTTCCTCAGTAATAATAAGCCTTTGGTCATGTGATTTATATGAGAATACTAATACAATATAATTTGCAATTTAGCTTGCACAGTGCCTGGTTTTTAGCCTTGGTAAAATGTTAACTTATGCATAAACTTTTTGTAGGTTCTATCATTTGCTGTAGTGCCACCCTCAAGATAATTCTTCCAGTTGCCATTAATGCATTTCACACTGAAAGATATTTATTCTGGATAATAGCAATATTAATGGTGACCCAGTAGCTAGCATATGTGGAATGGCTTGATCCATCCCTTTAAATAATACCTGGTAAGTATAACAGCTACGTACTGTGCATATGTTATGCAAACACATCATAAATTCAACATAAAATTTCCTATGGAAATCTGCAAAAATGGTGTCAACTTTACAAAGACTGCAATGATTAGCTACTTATGAAGTTATTCTCAAATTTTATGTGCACACTCTATTTTCTCATGCCACAGACAAAGATGGTTATAATTATGTAGCATGCATATGCTGTCATGGTTGGGTGCTTATGCATATATGTATGTAGCGAATATGGAAATCTATCAGTGACATTTACTGGTGTCAGTAGTAGCTATGTACATAGCTAAGTAACCATAGAAGTGGCTAGCTAGCTATGTGTCTAGGTTTGTCAGGCATAAGAACTTGCTATTGTATAATCCTATCGATTGATTAAGTATTATATTGTTTACTACTTTTAGTTGTCTTGTTGAAAGCTTGTTGGATGCCCACAAGTGCTAGCTAAAGGATTATTATCATTCCATTGTGACCATGGAAAATACTAGCTAATCCTACTGGTAGCACGTAACTAGCAGCATTGTTTTAATAAGTTACATAGCTACATGCATTTACAGTATAGCTATAAAGTACAAAGAGCTGGTTTAAATCATCTGCCTGTGTGGTTCATACAAAAATGTGACTTGGTATACGTACTTAGCTTTAGCTACTATGTAGTAGCTACTAAGCATGAAGGATCTAATTTGCAAAGGCTAAAACTCAAAAATAATGTTAGTAAATTCATACAGTGTACAATTTTACTACATGGCTATGTAGTACATATCTTTCATTAATGTGTACTTTACAAAGGTTTTATAATTGATTTTTGTGTCTTTGCTGATGCCCCATGCATACTATTGCTGGAATAATTTATCTTTAGGAGAACATGTTAGTGATTCAATATATAATTTATTTGATCTAATAACTCAACTTGATTCTGTTTTTTATATTGCCTCAGAGTAGAGTAGGAGCAATATTTCAATATTATCACTACATTTTATGTAGCTACAGTGTAAAATATCAGCATTTTGTACACTATCATACAGTACTATAAGATTGCAAGTAGCTATTTTAATTTGTAGCTACATATGTATATAGCTACAACTACATATACATAGCTACACATATATGTAACAATCCATCCTTGACTTTTGCCATCAACAAACTCTTTTACTTTGCCATCAAGGAGTTCGTCTAATCATGTACTTGGATGACATGCTGGTGATTGCACAATCAAGAGAGGAATTGGAGAGGCAGCAGATCATATCACTCTTGGAACTGTTAGGTTTTTATGGTCAATTGAGAGAAGTCCCAGTTGATACGGTATTACCAACACAGCTGATTCAATACTTGGGGTTTCTGGTAGGTCAGTCTGACAGAAAAAAGCCGGTAACACACATGATGACTACATGTGTAAGAGTACAACAGAAACACTCTCTTCCTGTGTGGAAATTGGCCAGGCTGATAGGGAAGATGACAGCCACCTTACCAGCCATTTGCCAGGCTCCACTTTGGTATTGAGAACTGAAATGCCTCAAGAATCAAACCCTTCAACAGTCTCAGTCACTCAACAGTCTAGTCATGTTGAACGAGGAAGCAATGCTGGAGCTGGAATGGTCCAACAAGATGAACCTGGTGAACAGGAATGTGTTGGTCAAGGACCCAGATCAGATTGAGACGGATGAGCAGTTTGCAAGGATGTTCGTACTGGGGGTCTGTGGTCACAGGAAGAGTGGGAGAACCACATCAATTACCTAGAGTTACTATATATATAATAGTGTCTTCCTTATATGTTAGTGCACTTTGAAGTATTGATAAGCCCCTTTATCTGCTAGAATTATTAAAAATTAAAAATTTAAAAAGTGAGTAGGGATCAGTACTGCTACAAAAGTAAGGAAACAAGGACACTGAAGATTCTAACATTGAGGCAAAGTTAAATCCTTACTTTTAGCTTGATACTATAACCTCCTGAAATTGTGCACCAAAAGTAGGGCTGAAATATGGAAGAATGAAGTCCCAATATGTTTGCGTCAAGATGGCCACTCTTTTGGGTGGCAAACTGTATGTAAAGACATTCAGCATGCTATATGTAGATTATAATGGTCAAGTTGTGTTTATCGTAAATTAAAAAAAGAATAAATAAAAAATGCAACTTTTATCTCAATGTCAGAATCTTCAGTGTTCCTTGTTTCCTTATACTTTTTGTAGCAGCATTGATCCCTACTCATCTTTCAACTTTTTAATTTTTAACATTTGAATATACGTACGTATATCAATCTGTACAGGCACCTAAAATGTTACAATTAATATGTTTTTACAGACACTTGCAACAAGAGCATTAACACTGGATAGCAGCTGTAATAAATTAAATTTATAAATATAATATAGTGAATACAAAGATATATATCAGCACTGTTGATGATGTAATCTAGTACATACAATACAACATCGCGTGTATAGTAATAACAGTGGGCATAAACACGTGTTCACAAGTGGATGTTTGCATGACGTAATAAGCTGATACTGCAACACCATCTTTTAAGATTTTTGCACGTAGTTAATAGGTAAAGGAAGAACAAGAAAGACAGTGACGGATCGAAAGAAAATTCATGGCGCAGTGGATAAATCTTAATTGGAACAATGGTTTCATAAATCAGATGCTATTACCTTTATTGTGGAGTCATAGCTACTCCTATTGGGTCTTATGGCAGGCAGGCAGGCAGGCTGGCACTCAGACAAAATACTGGTTGATTTGAAAATTCTCTACCGATTGCAGTTAGGATTATCACCATTTAACAAAGGAACGTTTTATCATGGGGTTACTAATGCATCTCAGTCAATTTTTTGGGGTAAGGTGTATTGTGAGGCATGTTGTGGAGGTGCAAAAAATGGGACGCCATGTTTTTTATGTCAATCTCTTCTATTAAGTACTATTGTACTTAATGATAAGACATTAGCTAGTTCAGGTCTCACAAGCTAGCTACTTAGTAAATAGTTAAAGCTATTACACAGATGAGTCTAAATATCAATAAATGTGCTATACTTACCTACTCAAAGTCTACCTCACCACATGAGTTTCAGTATTACATTGACAATATAACTCTTAATCGCACAAATCAACATCTATATCTTGGAATCTTGCTCCATTCATCAGTGTCATTCTGTTTGCATATTAACAATGTAACAATTTAAGTAATGCAATTAAATCACTAAACTTTGTGAGGTGCAATTGCAATCTAAACAAATGTGATGAATCTGTAAAATCTGCTCCTTACCTTGAACAGGTCCATCCAAAACTGGAATATGCATCTGCAATTTGGGATCCTCAGCTACGTACCTATCAAAAGACATCGCCACCATTGAAAGAGTGCAAAGAATAGTGGCAAGATGGGTGAAATCCAATTACATTTAGGAGGATAATGTGTCAAACATGCTTTCTGAGCTACAATGGCCAACATTACTTACATATTCACAGACACATCTCAAGACTTATAATTACAATACTATATAAGGGTCTTCATAATTTAATCACACTGAAAATTCTTATAATTATTCAACAAGATCTCAACATCCTCTTCACTTTAATATACCAACAGCCAGTCAAACTATCCAGGATTGGAACTCTTTATATACCTATTTCTACCATTGAAGCCGACACTATAAATTCTTTTTTTCACTATTTCTTCACTATTACATAATCTATTCATTGTTTATAATTAGTAAGTAAATGTAATTCATAATATTTGTAATTGTAACTACACTGTATATATATCCCAGCTGTGCTGCCTGCTAGTAATAAAGAAATCACTCCAAGCACTTGCAACAACTAGCTACCTGTACACACACATTGTTTTGTTTGATTATTATAACTATATAGCTGATGAAAACGTCATAGCTGGTGCATAAACTCCTATAGCTATATGCATATGTTTGCACCAACAAAAAGTTAAATTTTGAAAACTAAAACTTTTTTACACTTGGTAGCTATAGCTAATTATGCATGATTTTTCATACAGCTTAATGTATTGACTATGAATTGAAAGTTATTACATTTAATACTATGATTTCCTATAATAAAACTAGCTATACCTAGCTATATAATTATGCCAAAATCTAAAAGTAAAACTAAAAAATAAAAATAACTAACAATAGGGCTAATGCATACATCTGTGTGTATGTGTGTCGATCAGCACCTCCTCACGGTGACCCTTGCATGGGCAAGCAACAGCTATTATAATAGCTAAATGGTGATAACATTCAATTATATAATTAGCTATACGTTGGATTCAAGTGCTTCAATCTCAGGATGCAACGTGATGGTATCACTTACATAGCATACATCATTCTTGTGCCTCTACACAGAGATCTTGCAGGAGATACCACCATTTGTCCAAGGACAAAGACAGATTTGTCACTATGTGAGTAGCACTTGCTGCCATCGAAGTTTTGTAACTTCAGCAACAGCAAGTGCCCCTCACATTGTGACAAAGCTACATGTCTGTGTCCCCTGGTTTTGGCCATGCCATGATCGTTGACAGTAATCATGCATGCAGGTATTGGAAACATGATGGTCTATTCTTGTGATTATTTGTTTTCTCCTTTTGGATAGTCTCATGACCTGTACTGAGCAGTCATAGGAGGAAAAGGAGAAGGAAGTTTAGCTATAGATATATAAGTTTGATGTGTTGATATGTAGCTACATCAGCAGTTATATGCATAACTCATAAATATAACTAATAATGCAGTAACAAGTCCAGTTGCTCAGTCCCTATTCCACCTTGTTAACAAGGATGTGCATAGATTCTGAAGTTAACAGCAGTCTTCATGCGTCGTCTAGGCTATAAGTGACAACAAACAACAAGCAGTAGTAGCTATAGCTAGTTACAATCATTAATTTTGTGAGTATACAGTAAATGTAGCTAGCTACCTGTTAATGTATATTACCTACATAGCTAGCTACAAAACTATATTTTTAGATAACTAGCTATATAGCTAGCTAGCTGTGTGTAGTCATCAAACCTTGACGAATTGAAATGCATAATTAAGTTGATAAAAATATTAATTACCAAATGCTGGGAAAATTTACTGTAGGTATACAAAACTTCTAAATATTTATAAGTATATGGGATTTGGATAATTCCACATCAGTTCACTGAAGTTTTGCAAATGACCCCTTCAGAATTGCACAAAATTTGCTGTGTGGGTAGCCCAGGTGGTCATATGTGTCCCAAAGGAATTTCCTCCCCCCCATTGCCTGTATGGTTTCCTAAAATTGCTTATTGAATATTCTACTTTTTATTTTTGTTGCACATACCTGTGACCAAAGAAAGCATCATAACTTGGGCAATTTTCATTTTTTGAAAACCAATTGCACCACTTTAAAGATTAAAGAGCAAGCCTTTATTAATTTGGTATATTTAATGGCTTAATTTGATGATGTTGATAATTACCATGTTTCCTAATCTTTGACCTTTGATCTATTAAAAAGTGCTGATTAGAATTTTTCGTTACTTTTGTTAATAGCTACTTGCTAAACATTCACCTATTAGTTGTAAAAGTTTCAATTTGGGATCATGGGATTATGAGATAGGTAGCGATGTGTACAACAGAAATCCCATGTAGTATTGCACATTTGCAGATGCACAAAGCATGTATGCACACACTAGCACTAGGGCTATGACACACACTAGCTAATGCAACAGCAAAGGGTCTTAACTTCTCCAGAGAAACACAGCCCCATGCAGCTGAAGCATTTTCAAGTTGATCCGGAAAATTACAATAGCTAATAATTATGTAGCTAGTATAATTTGCTTCGACACCGAAAAGGATATGTTATATGTATATGTAATGTAATTTCACAGTTAGCTATCATTATTATTATTATTATTATGGATATACAGGGCAGACAGCTAAAGCTGATAGGGCCCTAAATTACAAATGACAATTAAATATTAACTATAGTACATGTAGTCAGTTAGAGTTGATAAAAAATTATTGTAATTTGTCAATTCAATGATAGACAATGGTAATTGGTTCCAGTGCCATTCCCACACAGCCAGTATCTCCAAACCAAACAATCTAGATACTTGGGTAAAAGATCTCCCCCAACTCGTACCACTCATGGGGCTCGCCTTTCTATGGCTTAAAGGAAGCCTATGGTACGTAGAATGCCTCTGGGCACCAAAGTCCTTACCTGCCCAAGTATCAGCACATCAGGGAAATAAAAATATAAGACCTGGTAGGAAATTGATCCCAAGGACTGAAAAATACTTTAAATCAAACTCAACAACCAGGACCGGGTACACATACCAAAAACCACCACCACTAACACCAGTTGGTTGGTGACAAAGAGCGACCAGTACTGCATCTCCCTGGATACATTAAATGGTCAGTCAAATAATCAATATTAATGGACCTTTTAGTGTGTGTACACTGGCATATAGATGAAACACTATACACAGCATTTTTGTAACAAAAACATGGAAAATATGACATACCGTTATCATCCGGTTATAACGTAGTTGATTCTCAGTGACACGGATCCATTGGTAATCCTGTGCCACATTTAACATCCGTCGAACCAAGGTACGCATAAACGGCACCCCCGTAAGCTGCAATAACAGCATAATAATAGGCGCTTGTTTACAGCAAAAGCGTACAATAGTTAATAAAGTCTATACAGTCTAATCATTATTTATTGTTAAAGAGATTGATTAATACTTGAGGTAATCCCCTCAGAAATCCCCTTGGAAATCCAGGTTTAATTTTACAATTGTGCTCTCGTGAAATATCAAATTGTTCAAGGTGTTGCTTAGATGAAGCAGGCAAAAGGAATTAATCGTGGATTCGTGGATAATCATGAGGAAATCATGCGAAAAGCTAAAGAACGAGGCGCGGATACGTCCCGTAGGGCCTGCTGATGGCGGTACCAGTCGATCAATTCGGCGGAGCGCTCCTGCACCTTCTGGCGCGACTCCCCGCAGATGGCCACGGTGCTTACCGAGACGCGGTTGTGGACAACCCCGGTGGTCGGACTGGCGTTCCGGATGCCGCCCCGGTAGGCTTGCACGAGAGGAGCCAGTCCTACAGCCCCGCCGCCGGCCATTGCCAGGCAGCCCAAGCCCATGAGTCCCGCCTTCCTGAACGTGTCTTCCTGGCTGCAACCGAGCCAGATGGGCGGGTGGGGCTGCTGGACCGGCTTGGGGTGGACCTCGCGCAAGGGAATCTTATAGTGGTCGCCTTGATAGGTGAACTCTCCCTCGGTCCATGCCTGCGGGATGATTTCCAGCGCCTCTTCCACCATTCCGGTGGCGTCTTTCAGGTCTGTGCCGAAAGCGGCCATCTGGTAGGGGTAGCCGGAACGGCCCACGCCCAGGTCAACCCTTCCCTTGCTGAGAATGTCCAGGGTGGCGGTGCGGGCCGCGATGTGGAGAGGGTGCTGCACCGGGGGCACCACCACGGCGATGCCCAGACGCATCCGGCTGGTGCGCTGGCTCAATGCGCCAAGGGTTACGTCGGGGGCGCTGGAGTGGGACCACTCGGTACGGAACTGGTGGTCGGCCATCCAGACGCTGCTCAGGCCCTTCTCTTCAGCATAGGCCACCTGGTCAAGCATTTCCAGGAACCGGTCAGCCTCGTAGGAACGGGATGACGGCCTGGGAACCTGCATCTGATAGAACATGCCGATTTGCATGGACACGTTTCCTGCTCTCGACTCCTTGCCGGGCATCCCGGCAAAATTTGATAATGGGATTGCCCTGCAAGGGTTGCCCCTATCTTAACGCCAAAGAAAATCACCCAGTATGCAACCCGGCCCGCATTTTATCCCACCTTGACCCTCCGGCCCTCGTCCGACGACTGTTGCAGGAGGTCGAGGAAGCGGTGGCGGGCAACGGCGGTGTCGAAATCGGGCTGCGTGTCCGAACCGTCGCGGATGGCGTCGCCGATGAAGCGGTAAAGCTGGGCCACATTACACGGCTCGCCCGCCGGTACACCCTCCGGGGCCAGCGACAAGCGGGACGGCACTTCCAGCGGCTGCAAGGGTTGTCCGGCGCCTTGGGCGCCATATAGCTGGACGTTGCCGTACTGCACCATCTCCTGGGAGCGGGCCGACAGAGTGCCCTGGGTGCCGTAGACCTCCATGCGCCAGCCGCTGCCGTTCCAGGGGATGGTGGCGATGTGGGCCGAGGCCGCCGCGCCGTTTTCCAGCGTGCCGCTCACCATCACGTTGTCGGGCGCGCTCACGTCCACGGTGTTGCCGTCGCCGGTGCTCCACTGGCCCAGTTGCACGCTTACCTGTGCGGACAACTCGCTGAACTCGCCGACGCAGTGGCAGAAGATGTCGAGGGCGTGGCCGGAGGCGATGCTGAGGCTGTTGGCGCCATTGGCCCGGTCGGCCATCCAGGCGCGGTCTGCGCCGCGTCCCATCAGGCCGGGGAGGAACATAGTCATGTTGCAAGACAGCATATCGCCCACGTAGCCCTCGGCCAACAGTTGCCGAAGGCGCAGCAGCGCGGGGCCGCCGCGGGCCTGCAAGCCGATGAGGGTGCGTACTCCCTTGTCGTGGGCCAGGCTGGCCAACTCGACGGCCTCGACGGTGTTGGCTCCCAGCGGCCACTCGCAGAAGACGTGCTTGCCGGCCTGCAACCCGGCTGTCACCATGCCGTAATGGGCCGGGACGCTGACCGATACCACCACCAGGTCAACGTCGGGGTGGTTGGCCATCTCGGTGTAGTCGTGGAAGGCCAGATTTGCGCCGTAGAACGCCTTGGATTCCGCCGCGGTTTCGGGGCGGGAGGTGCAGACCGCCGTCAGCTCGAAGTCGGGCATTCCCAGCAGGGCGGGCAGGTGGGCCCGCTTGCTCCAGCCGTAGTTGGCGTTAGCCCCGATGATTCCCACGCGAATTGTGTCGGTCATGGCGTCGACTCCTGTCGGTTTATGCTTGGGCCGCCGGTGCGATTCGGGTATGCCAGTCGGTCGCCTGCACGTAGGCGTGGGCGGCGCGGAACAGCGTCTCTTCGGCGAAAGGCCGCGCGCCGAGTTGCAGGCCTATGGGCAGTCCGTCCAGTGTAGGCCCGGCGGAAGAAGAAGCGCGTCTGCACGTCCTCTGCGCTCTCGAACCGCACCGTCAGCGCCGTGTGCAGGGGCGCTGGGTAGGGCGACGTGGGAGATACCAGGACATATCCACGTTGTTGAGCGCGGCCATGAACTGCATTCTCAGGAGCACCCTTGCCTTTGTGGCGCGATTGTACACCTTGAAGGGCACCAGCGACGCTGACAGCAGACGGATCCGGCCGGCCTGGTCCAGTTCATCGGCGCGAGTTCTTTATGATGGGATCAGTATAGAAAAGTTGGAGGGTCTCATCAATGCCGCGAGCCGACCAAGCCAATGTCCGAAACGCGCCCGGTCTCAGGTACGTGGACACCCGCTGCGTCAGGTGCGCCGCCGCGAGGCACTGGGCGCCGGGCCTGATCGAGATGGATGAGGCGGGCCGTTCCTTCGTGGCTCGCCAGCCGGTGGGAGAGGAACAGGAGGCTGCTCTGTGGCGCGCTGCCGGGGCTTGCCCCTGGACCGGCTCTTAACCCCAAATCCACCGAAGGCGCGCTACAGGCGACGCGAGGTTAGGAGAGAGGGCGACAGGCAGCAGGGCGCTGACTCCCGACGTATGGTGCAGGCGCTGAGTGTGTCGGCGTTGTGAAGGGGTTTGTGACCTGCTGCGGCGACGGCGACGGGCGCGATAGGCGCACACGTTGCGACCAGAGACACGCGGAGACCAGCCGGACGCAGGTCCGCGATGCGGTTGGGTAGTTCGGTGGACGGGCAGAGGCCGTGGGCGCGGTCAGGAAGGCAGGGGCCGGGCGCGCAGTCGCGCCAGGGCGGAGTTGAACTGGTTTTGCCAGGGCCAGCCCTGGGGAAGATGCAGGGTCAAGCAACGTGCCTTGCGGGTGATGCGTCCTGCCAGGGAGAAGAAGCGTCGTCGCAGGGTCTTGGTGGTGGACACCGGTTCGCCCAGCCCGATGCGCGTGGTCCAGCGGGCCAGGTTGTGAGCCAGCACTTGAATGGCCAGCCAGGCGGCGTTGGCGGGAAAGCGTCCCGAGGGCAGGTGGTTGAGCCCCACGCCGTACTTGAGATCGCGGATGGCGTTCTCGATCTCGGCGCGGCCCTATAGCTCGAGAATCGGGGTCGGCTTCCAGGTCCAGGGTGTCGCCGTCCCGGTCGATGATGAAGGCGTGATAGCTGTAATTGGTGGACAGGGCCAGTTGAGAGCCGGGAGTGGGTTTGACCCTCCGGACGATGAGCCGCACCAGCGCGGCGTCGGGCTCACTGCTGAAGGGGGTGTATTCCGTCTCGGCCACGTCGGCGGCGCCCTCCATCCAGTAAGGTATGGGTGTCCAGTCCGCCTCAGGGATGGCCTCAATCAGGTTGTGTAACCGGGCATGCTGGCGCACGGTGATGGAGAAGCGGACCTCCGTCTTACGGCAGACGGCGACGATGTCGTGAGTGTAGAAACCGCTGTCGGCCCGCACCGTGAGTGGTCCGGTGGCGCCGGCGTAGCGCACGCGGCTCACCGTTTCTCGCAGAAAGTGGGCGGCACCCCGGGCCGTGTTGGCGCTGCCCTTCCTCAGTCGGGCCATCAGGACGTCGCCGGTGCCCGCGGCAACGGCCAACAGGGGGTGATAGCCCCGCTGGCCGGCGTAGTTGTGCCGCCGCGTCCCCTCCTTGGTCAGCCCGTAAGTCTCACAGATGGTGGAGTCCAGATCGATGGTCAACGGATCATTGCCAGGTCCTGCCCCGGCGGCCCAGGCTCGGGCCAGCGCCTCCCGACTCACCCGATCCAACTGGCGCGCGTGGCCCCATCGGAAACTGCGTAGGAAGGTCCCCAGCGTGGACGGCGCTTTGACCGTACATCCGATGGCACAAGCCGTCCCGCCGGTGCGCAGCGCGTCGGCGTCGTCGATGCAGTCTCCACCGGCCAGCGCCGACGCCACCAGGGTCAGCATCTTGTCGCCTGAGTTGGCCCGCCCGGCGCATCTCCCAGGTCAACGTGGCGGTCCACCAGCCCACCCAATCCCAGGTGGTGCGCCAAAGTGACCGGAAGCAGCAGTCCAGCATTAGCCACCAGAGGGTGGTCGTCGAAAGAGATTTGGATGCGGTCAGGGTCGTTGCGTGGTAGCATCCGTTGGGTGCTCCTCGTTTCGGGCTGGTTTTCTGTCTCAAAAACCATTATCCCCGAAGCCGGGAGCCCTTTCTCATCCCTTCAGCACGGCGCCGCACTCATCTCGTCGGTGGATTGGGGCTAAGTTGAAAACCCTCTCTGGCCCGATTACAATCAGGCTAGACATACGAGGATGCCCAAGCACCCTCCGTGCAGAGTCGACCAGAGACACGAGGAGATGCAACACGCTGACTATTAGATAAAAAGGTCCAAAAACTAATCAAGCTAGATCAACGCTAGCTAGCCAACCAACTACGGCGCAGGCCCCTGATAATGCGGGCCATGTGCCATGCCGTTGGGAGTTTGTCGTCGCACAGGAGCAACACCCAATGGCAACGTCTAAATGGACGAGGCTCAAATCCCGATTCTGGGACCTCGTTGCGTGGACCTCAAAACCGCCCGAACCAGGCACCGCAGACCGCGAACCCATCTGGAGCATCCCCAGACCATTCCGGCATACATACTTCGTCATCCTGTCCCTCATCTGGTGGCCCAACTGCGTCATCAAAGCAGCGGAACACCAGGCAAGTTGGATAGGAGAACCTTTCTGGTTGATGCCAGCGAAGGCTTTCGAAGCATTCGGCGCAGAACTGGTTGGAATCGGAATCGCAGGCGCCATCGCAACACTCATCCTCGTCCAAGGAGCAAGTTACCCCATGGTAATCTACCAATCACTCGTCAACAGGTTCGTAACCCCAGTCATCGACCGCCACATAGCCACAGGCAGAGCCCAAGGCAGAGCCGAAGGTGCACAGGCGCAAGATGAACTCTGGCGCGACTGGCTACGGCGCAAGCAGGAAGCCGAAGCCCAGGGCCTGGAATTCAACGAACCTCCCCCAGGAACGGACAATCCCAAACGGGAATGAACAACTCCTGACATCAACTCGTCCCACTCTGGTCGCACCCCGCAGGAAAACCCCTGCGGGGTCTTTTTCATCAAGCGCGGGCGCCGGTCGAACCAGCATTCCTCCGACATCTTCCCGCATCCTTGCACTGCCTCAACGAGCCCAAACTCGGGAAGTTCCTCAAGATCAAAGCTTGGGCAAGCGCGCGGTCATCATAGCCCCGTCTGCCCGGCCACTGGGAGATTGCGGGAACAGTCGTGCATCTCACAACCACGCCAACAGCCGCCCGGTTACAAACACGAACCTGGTTATAGCCACCACTGGGTGGTGCGACAATCCACACCAGCGCATGCCGCTGCCATCGCGAAGGACGCCCTGGCCAACCAGTGCGTCATCGACCTGCGCCGGTCGTCCCTCGACAACCGGGAACCTGATTTCAAACCCGACTCCATAAGGTTCAACGCACAAGCCGCCGGCGGAGAAGACTTCCGGTATCCGCCCGATGAGAAATGGAACGCTGTTAACCGGCTCCCATATGGATACAGATCTTGCACCACCGACGCCACGCCCTACGACCAATTAGTGGGCGCCGTGGTGCTCGCCATCAAGCACCACTTAGGCCACGACGTGGTAGTTAGGTCCGAAGCGGGCCCACACCATCCTGCCTGGTAAGCTGCCTCCAAGGTTTACGCCGCCACCTTCCCTCAAAGGAACACTCCGGCCCTCGATAACTGGCCCGGCGGTTCAGGGAAAACGCTGAGCAGCGCCAGCTCACCCCATTAACCCAGGACACCACCCACCTCCACACGCCGGGGAGTCTAAGGGCACAGGTTACGTGTCGCCCACGCTTCAACGGCTCCTCCACGACCGCAGCGGCAGACTCCTCAAACCGGAGTACCCCCAAGATTGCGCCGGCATGTACTAAGCCCTGGAAGGCACCATCCCCGAAGCATAGGAAACGTATCGCAAACTCAACCAGCTCATGCCACATGTCCAACCACGCAAAACGCGCGTGCCATCACCGCGACTCACTCAAAATCCTCGCCGATACCTCCTGCCGCGTCACCGCCCCCACCCACACCAACGCCGGCCACTACCTGAAACGGGTTTCACTCATGAGCGCCGTCGCCGCGACCTACGGTGTACCGGCGAGCCTTTAGGATGAACGAGAGCACGTCAGCCGGCATGCCGAAACCACGTCCGAAAACCACCGCTGAGGCGGCCATTTCCGCCTAAAAAATCTGGAGAACGCCGATGCTCCTGCCATGCGTGTACAAACCAGGTTTCTATAGCATGGTCCCGGGCGTACCCTCAGGTGCCCTTTTGGAGAATGGCCATGCTCCTCAGAGTGCGTGTTCCTACTCAAATCGCTGAGTTCCTCGTGGAGAACCGCCATGCTCCTCAGACCCCACTTTCCTACTACGCGCGCGTAGACCCCGCGTCCGAGCCTTAAGACGCCTGCAAAACCCGCGGGCGAAAGGGTCAAGTGACAGCGGCCAACCCCCGGTTTTTCAGGAGCCGACACACGGCCGAAACCGACACCAACCGGGTTACCATCATGCCCGCCGAGGCCGAAAGAAGGGCCGGCGCCCGACTCGCGGTCCACGTCATCACCAAGTCCCTAAACGTCGGCGAGCTGGTCAACGACAAGGCCGCCGTCCAGGTTGCCAAAGGTCTGCGCAGTTCGCTGGACTTCGACCACCCCCTGACGCCTCCATGGCGCATTCACCGCCCGGCCATATCGCCAACCTGCCCTGCACGCCATCGTGAAGACGCGGCATGAACTGCACCAACCGGGACGGCGGCATTTTGCGCCGCCTGTCGGTACGCCGCCCATTGCGCATCAGCACAACGCATTCTTCCTTTCCACACCTGTCTCCCCGTTGGGGCGGAAGGGCAATCGAGATTAGAGCTCCCGGCATTCGGACATGCCCCCAATCTCCGCAAATATATGCGTCCTGATGCCTCGGGCGGGATGATCATCGCTGCACCAGCGTCATGGACGGCCCGAATTTCACCCATACGGCCACGGAGATGCACCTTTCCGGGCGAAAACGCTAATTCATACACCTCCAACGTCTCTAAAGGGCCGTGAGACGCCCTTACGGCAAAAACCCCCTCATGCGCCGATAACCAGGGCTAGCCGGCCAATGCACGGCGGCGTTGGGCGCTCATCGCAGACGAGACCGAGGGCGAGCCCGGCACTCCGACAGGACCGGCGCCAGGAGGTAGCAGCTGCGGCCGCATCCGTCCGCAGCGAGAGTGTGTGCCCGCCGAATTTTGCGTTCCGGCGGGGCGCAAACCGTTTCACGGACTTTCAGCGCCTCTGCCAAACTGAAACCAACGCGCCCAAGGAATACCCAATGAAAATCATCAGAGCACCCTACGAAGAGCATCGCCAGGACCCGGCGCTATGGGCGGAGGTCCGGTTCTTCGACGCCATGGCGGTCGCCGACATACCCGGAAGCATCATCCATAATCTCAATATCGGACGTCAGGTGGACGCATTTTCCTGGACCTATCGTGGAGGACGAACCGCCTATGAGGTCAAAGGCGGCCAGCACTGGATTGATGACGGCCGGTGGTACTGCCGTGGCCGGGACGGGAACGTGGTCGAGATGCCGTACACGCCGGTGGAGCAAGCGATGCAAGCGGCGCTAGCCGCCAGCGATGCCCTGGAAAAACGGCTGGGCGGGCACAAGCCCTGGATAAACGCCGTGCTGGTCCTGGCGGATATGCCGGAGGAGGTTCCCGCCATCGCCGAGCGTGCCAGGGACCACCGCGTACAGGTGATATGGGGTCTGAACCACCTGGACGAGCAGCACCGCAGGTTGGCCTCCATCAACCCGGAATACCACCCCCCCACAGACCCGGACGTCGAGGCGGAGGCGGCCGCATTCGACCGCCGAAATCCACCTGATGGGTGGGAGCCGCCGGGCCACGCTCGACGCCGTACTGCGAGCAACGCCAGGAACGACGCCCCCACGCCAGTCGCGCAGGCAACAGCGCTGGCCGGGGTCCCCACCGACCCAGCAAACCCGCAGCCCGGGTTTTCCCTCATCATCCACAACCACGGTACCGTGGTCGTGCAGTGGCCTGGACAACCGCCTGGGCCCGGAACGCCGGACGACGCGCTGACAGTAATCGCGCCGGCGGGCCGTGACCCGGACCCGTCGGAACACGGGGTCAACGACCTTGAATCGGATTTCCGCCAGGAACTGGATTGAGCTCGCCGCAATGCCGGCCTCCCGCTCATAGGGATAATCATGACCATATCGCCTGTCATCAAACGTCTCTATCCGTCCCTTGACCCGGAACAACTGGCCGTAATCGGCCATGTCGGCGGGCCGCTGCTCACACTGTCCGGACCCGGGTCCGGCAAGACCACGTGCGTCTGCCTGCAGGCCGTGAACCTGCTGCTCACCGGACAGGCGGAGCCGCATCACCTGCTGCTTTGCACCTTCACCCGTGCCACCGCCCGGGAGATGCAAGAACGCATCTGCGCCCTGTCCCAGCGGGCCGGCTACCGCGGGGACATCACCCGCATGCGCATCGCCACCATCCACGGCCTCAGCCGCCAGTTACTATCCGCCCACGGTGGAAACCTCGGATTGCCGCCACCGGCCCGTGTCATCAGCGCATGGGAGCAGCTGGACCTGCTGAGATCCAACTTTCACCGCATCTTCGGCCCCGACCTGCCGACCCTGGCTCAGCATGGCTGGCGCACCGAACGGCGTGTGTTGCAGCAGGCCCGGCGGTTCTTCGACCGCATCGCCGACGAACTGATTGACCCTCAACAGCTGGTCAATTCCCAAGTCCCGTTCACGGTCGCGCTGGGATGCTGCTACGCCCGGTACCGGCGCTTGTTGCACGAACAGGATACCGTGGACTTCGCCGGTCTCCAGACCCAGGCAATCGCCCTACTGCGGGACGCGGCTTTGGCCGCCTGGCTGGGCGCGTCGATGCGCCATATCCTCGTGGATGAGTACCAGGACACCAACCATGCCCAGCAGCGGCTCCTGTTTCGTCTGGCTGAGGTTCACCGCAACATCTGCGTGGTCGGCGACGAGGACCAGCTCATCTACCGTTTCCGCGGCGCCAACCCCCAGGGATTCGCCGCCTTTCATCAGCGCTTTCCGGATGCTCAAGTTCTGCAGCTCACCGCCAACTACCGCAGCCATCGGGACATCGTGGCGGCTGGCAACCGTTGGATTTCCTCCTTCGACTGGACCAATCATGCGGGAGCGCCCTTCCGCCATCCCAAGACCGTCGTGCCCAGATCCCGCCACGCCAATGCCGACCATCCTGCCGTCGTCTCGGCGCTCGGCAAGGACAAAGCCGACGCCGCCAACCAACTGGCGAAACTTCTGTTGTTGCTCAGAGGGCAGGGCTTCATCACCGACATGGGCGAGGTGGCAATCCTGCTGCCCAGCGTCAAATGGCGCCACCGGAGCCACTACGTGGACGCCCTGACCCATTTCGGCATACCGGTGCACCTCACCCACGACGAGCATCTGGTTGATGGCACGGCTCTATCGGACGCGGCGTCCCTGCACCCTCCCGATGGGGTCCTGGTCACCACCATCCACCAGGCCAAGGGACGCGAATGGCCCGTGGTGTGTGTGGGCAACCTTCACAGCGCGGACCTGCGACCCGATGAACTGGAGACCCAGCTGGGCCCATACCTGACGCGGTGGTCGGCGGAACCACCGGGCCGGGCCGCGATGTACGACCTTGCCCGGCAATACTACGTCGCCTTCTCGCGGGCCCAGCGCTTGCTGGTGCTTTCCGCCAGCGCGACGCCCCATCCCGTATTTCGCGCCGTGTTGGACGGCGTCCCCAACTGGGCCGACGTGGACCTTACGAGACTGAGCGGCATGCAGGTGCAGCCGCCCTTCTATCCTCAAGCGCCCGACGGCGCCAACGGGTCGGTCCAACTCGTGGTGCCCAAAACTGGAACGCTGACCATGCGTCCCGCCACGGTCTCAGCGCTGCATCTGGAATACCGCACGGCCGCAGAATGAGCGCCTCTCGGGTCATTGGGGATCATCCGCCAACCGCCGGCGCATCAACATCCCGGCCCAGTCGATGACCGCCATCCCGTCAGCGGCGGCCCGCTTTTTGAACTCCGCCAGGCAGACGAAGGTCAACAACATTTGCGTCGGCGTATTCCCCGGCTCGCAATCAGCGCCACGACCGGCGCACCGCGCGAAATCAACCAACGTCCGCTCGATTTCGTTCATGGTGAGCCCGGCGGCCAGCCGCTCGATGCGCGGGTCGGCGACGTTGAGGGCATCGCCTATGGTTTCCAGGGCAGCGTCGATGTCTCCGTCCTGCATCGCCATCAAGATGGCTGATTCTATTTTGGGAAACATGTCATGGGATTCGGTCATTTCTACGTTGCTACGACGGCCACTCGGGCGCCAAGGCGGATGTACGGATTGCAAAGCGCTGGTGCACGGGTGCCGAGCTTGGTCCGGATTGTGTGGCTGTTACCTCTCTGAGTCAACGAACGGGTTAGCGCGGAGGCGGACTCGCATCGTCCGGTGACCGGATGGGCCGCCGGCTTGGAAACACACCGGTACTCGATTCCGTCCAAAGGGTATCGGTTAGGGTTGATGGCCCCGGCGCACTGCGCGGTGTGTACCCGGAAATAGACCGCTCATGAGATGCCTATGCCGATTAGGGCCTCCGTCAATAACACCAAGCAACCGTGGGTATTGCCAGGTATTGCGCCGACTGTGGCATCGCCTCGGCATCCAGATTGGGCATTTTGGCGTCCATGTCTAGCCAAACGCTGGAAAAAGATCCCCCTTAAAAACGGCGGATTTGGACAACCGCCATGCTTAACCCCCGAACAAGATGTGCATTTTGAGCAGGTTTCAACCCAATTTTCCCGCAAAGTTTTTGCCGAGACGCATTGTATGTTGCCACAAATCCCACTAGCGCACGCAGCGGCGCCGGACAGCACAATGCTAGACCATATCGCCCAACCCCACGACGCGAGCTACACCCTTGAGCAGGTCCAGGCCCGGTACGGCGGCAAGATAACTCAAACGCCAACCGGCCCCAAGCTGTCGGGCATCCCCTGCCTCAACCCCAACCACCCCGGCGACAACGACTCCCGTTCCGCTTACATCGTGACCTCCGAGAAAAGGAACCTCCGCGCCATCTGCGGTACCCACAACTGCCCTTGGCGCGAGACCAACGACGCCATCCGCGACCTGTTTGGCATCTCACGTCGCGAAACAGCGCCCAAAGGCAACGAACCCGTCCACATCGCCACGTATCCCAGCCTTGACCAACGGCCGGCTATTCTCGAATACCGCGTCGATTGGCAGCCCGGCGACGAACCCTGCTGGTGGACCGACAACTACCGTTCTGCAAACGCAAAGCCCTGCTCACGCCCCAGGCGCCATAAGCACTCTTACTCCAAGCCTTCCGGAGTCGATACCACCGGCTTTCCCCTCCTTTTGCACCACGCCCTGGAACCATGCCCAGAACTCCACGACTGGACAGTCTACGCTGAAGGCGCACGCAAGTCCCAAGCTATCGCCAACGCCGGCATAAACGCCGTATCCAACCTTGGCGGCGCCAACGGCATCCAACGCTGGGACCTCTCAGAGCTCGCCGGCAAGTCCGTCATCGTCTGGCCCGACCACGACGCCAACTGGCACCAGAAGGCCAATCTCTTCCTCGGCCGCATCAGAGCCGCCAACCCCGCCAAGCTCATCCTGGCACAACCCGTCGGCGCGCCCGGCTCCAAGGCCGATGCCGCCGACCTGTCGCCGGAAGAGATCCGACGACACCTGCTGGCGACCATCGCCAAACCCAACGACCTTACCAGGGGAGAAGCCATCCCGATGTCCAACGCCAATTCTCCCAACATCCCAGCACCGCCCAGGGCCACTGGCAGCGCCGACCGCACCATCGGCGACAACACCACAACCACGGCGCACCTCTGTGCCCGACTGCTCCAAGACCACGCCGCGGACCTCGTCGTCGTCCGACCTGAGCAGGTCGGACAGCTGAACGTCGACGCCAGACTGCTCCAGGTGACCGAGACAGGTCGCCTCTCCGACTCCCAATTCCGTATACGCCGCCTTATGCACGATACCGCCGACCGCTACGCCATCGAAATCGACCGTTCCACTCTCCAACCCAACCAGCTGCGCCTTTCTCACAAGGCATCGCGCTCTCTGCGCGAGCCCGAGACGCTCCAACGAATCCTCAAGGCACTCGGCGGCGTTGTCCACGAGCTGGCCCAGACCGACCAGCTTCCGCCAACGCTCACCATCTGCGACCGGGAGAACCTCGACGAGGACTGGACCGTCCTCGGCGCACCCAACGGCGTCATCGACCTCCACACCGGTCAGCTCATGCCCCCGCACCTCGCTCGCCAGAAGCTCGTGACCGGACAAATCGCCGACGATTACGAACCCCTTGCTACGCATCCACTCCTCGACCAAGTGCTGCCCATGGAGCCCGAGGACGAGATGTTGCGGTGGTACAACCGCTATCTCGGCTGGTCCCTCACGCACCACGTCAACAAGGACATGCTCGGCATGGGCTCGCCGCCCGATGCCGGCAAGACCACCTTGCTCAACGCCGACGTACGCTCCATGGGCTCCTACGTCACCAAAGCCGGCGCCGAGACTTTCCTCAAGCCCAAGGGCTACGCCGCCAACCCATCGGCACACAACGACGGCAAAGCCAAACTCGATTCCCCCGCGCGGCGCACCTTCGTCGACGAGCTCGCCAAACCCTTCAACACCGAGATGGCCAACGAGCTATCCGGCGGCGGCATCGACCAGGACTACCGCACCGTTGGCGAAAAGCGCCAGCCTTTCATCAGAGTCTCTCACCTGATATTCGTCTACAACATCAAGGAAGGCGACGAGTCACTGATGCCAATGGACGGCACGGCCGTCGGCGACGCCCTCGAACGCCGCCTACTCGCCTTCCCACTCCCCCAGATTCCACAGTATCTCCAGAACCCGTCGCTGCTCGAGATCGCCAACGACCGCCCATTCCGCCAAGCTTACGTCGCCCGCATGGTCCAACTGGCAATGCAATGCCTATGCGGACCCGACCACAACCCGGCACCGCCGCCAGGCTGCCGCACCATGACCGAAAACAAAAACATGCTCGCCACACAAGCCAAGCCGGCTCTGGACCGCGACTTCATCCCCAACCTATTCGTCCAACGCGAAAGCGAGGAACAGCTTCCCGCAGACTCTCACACCGCCTACCAGTCATACCTCGATTGGAGGAAGGATGAAGGCGAGCAGGGCCCGCCCGTCTCCAAACAGAACTTCACCATCAAGCTCAAGCAGCAGTACGGCGAGTTCACTAGGTCTGGAAAAAAGCCCAGCAAGGAAAATCCCGGCGAGTCGACTCAAAGTTTTGGGACCACCTCACATTCGCCCAAAACGACCAGTTGTCGACATGTCGACCGACGTCGGGCAATTTGTTAGGTGGTTCCCTTAAGGACCACGTTTCAGACTGCTCCAGAGACGAAACCCCCGCAGAGACCGACAGGTCGACAAAACAACCCCCTCAAGGGGTAGACCGCGCGGTAAGTCCCGATGTTTCCTGCCGGATTTCATCGGTTTCTCCAATACCCCAGCAAACGGACGTAGATCTTCAGCCGTCCGCATCCTCCTCGGAAACCGCCGAATCCGGTTGTCCCGGTTGCCTCCAGAAGGAGGACCCGCTCGCCAGTGACCCCTTCGGCGAAACCTGCCCGGACTGCGGTTACCGCGGCCAACTCGGCGACGGTTGTCCCGCCGCCGACTGCTGCCTCTGCCACCCCAAAGTTATCTGAACGCCCACACAGCCGCGGCTGGTGAGTACGAATGACGCGGTGCACCTGCCCCGCGAGACCCGACAAAGAACCGATAAAACGGAGATTCGATATGACGGAGCGCTTAGCGTACACGGTCAAGGAAGCTGCTGCCGCCCTTGGGGTCAGCGAATGGATGGTCAGAGAGGAGATAAATCAGAAGCGTATCTTCTCGGTCAAGATGGGCTCCCGCCTGCTTATTCCCCGCTGGGCTCTGGAGGAAAGATTGGGAATGGCGATGGGAGCGCAGTCGCTTGAAGGTGCGTCCTAAGCACCTGACCCGGAGACCGTGTCCGTTCTCATTACGTCTTCAGACGCAGCTCTAGAGATAGACTTGAGCCGTTGGTGCACGTGTCTTGCCCAGATTGCGGGTGAGGACACGCGCGGGCCGTTCCGGCCATGTCGTTGGGCGGTTGCGAGTCGTCGGTGAGCACATCGTTGCAAGTGGACTAGCCCAACATCGTCCGGTCCCACGTGGACCGTCTCAAGGAAATTGGCCGACCCGGCCACCGCAAAACAGGAGGTGCATTAGCATGAAAGGCACTATTAGACAACGCAGCTCGGGCTCCTGGGAAATCCAGGTGTTCCTGGGACGCGACGAAAACGGCAAACGCGTACGGAAAACGGAAACGGTTCGTGGGAAAAAGGCCGACGCCCAACGTCGACTGCGCGAAATCCTGTCCGAATTGGACCGTGGCATCACGCCCACGACAACGCGCTACAAGCTTGGCGAATGGCTGGACAAATGGCTGGAGGAAAAAATCGTTCCCAACTGCCGGCAGAAAACCATCGACCGATACGAAGGCATCATCCGGCTCCATATTAAGCCCGCGTTAGGGCATGTCGGTCTGGTGAAACTCTCTCCAATGCACATACAAGGTCTGGAGTCCGAACTCTTGCACGAAGGGATGGCCCCGAAGGGCGTGCAGGCGGTACACCACGTGCTCAGCGGTGCCGTGAAACACGCGCTGAGGATGGAGTTGATATACAGAGACCCTGTCGCGTTGGTGTCGCCGCCCGCCTCCTCCAAAACGGAAGCCTATAGCCCAGCGGTGGACACGGTCTTGGGCCTGCTCGAGTTGGCGGCTAATGAGGGAAACCCTCTGCTGCCGTTCATCCACCTCATCGCGTTCACGGGAATGCGACGCGGAGAAGCCCTGGCTTTGACCTGGGACAGAGTCAATCTGGATGAGGGAACGCTTGAGATATGTCAGTCCCTGGTCGTAACGGCCGATGGTGTATTGTTGGAGCCGCCCAAGACGGCGCGCGGCGAACGCATCGTTGCGTTGGACGAGATGACCGCAGGGGTGCTGCGTACGCACCGTGCGATGCAAGAAAAACTCGCGAGCCAGCTCGGCGTGGACGCGCCCGATATCGTCTTTCCCAGGAACGATTGGACCGGATGGTCGCACCCCAACACGGTGATGCACGCCGCGCAAAGCTTGGCGAAACGGGCGGAATGCCCAAGTGTTACCCTGCGGAGTTTGCGGCATTTTCATGCCTCTATGATGCTGCATGTGCACCCAAACTACGCCACAGTTGCGGAGCGGCTGGGCCATTCAAGCCCCAAAATCACCATGGAGATTTACGCTCACTCGCTCGAAGGATGGCAACAGGAAGCCGTGGACGCCTTCGCGGATGCAATGCAGGAATCCGATTGAAAATGCTGGACAATTGCTGGACAAACTCACAGCAAACGACCTAACCATACCGCAGGGCCCACGTGGATTTGAGTAGAAAATCTCACGCCACGGCACTGTACAATACGCCAAAATACTGCTACCTTCGAATCCGCCCCTCGGCACCACCTTCCTTGGTTTCCTACTCAGAAACGGCTCCAAATGGGGCCGTTTTGGCTATTTGGTCGACAAATGGTCGACCAAATCCACAATCACCGGCACAGGCGCCCGCCAACCTGCCAACTGAGCGCCCCGCCAGGGGTACGATGCTCGCCACGGCAGAAGGAGCCAATGATGGTAGAAGCTCAATTCGGCGGTGACAAAAAGACCGGCAAATGGGCATTCGCCAATCTCGAACGGCGCATGGTTGCCTGGCTGGTTCCCAAAGTGCCGTCCTGGCTGGAAACCTACCACCTGACGATGCTAACCCTTGCCTGGAGCATGGCATTGTCGTGGCCAGCTTCTTGGCCCGCCAGAGCCTCCATTGGTTGTGGCTGGTTTCGGCCTTGATAGCCCTGCAGTACCTGACCGACGTCCTCGACGGCGCGGTGGGCCGCCATCGCGACACCGGTCTGATCAAGTGGGGCTTCTACATGGACCACTTCCTGGATTTCCTGTTTCTCGCGTCGATAATCGTCGGGTATTCTCTGGCTTTGCCCCACATCGCCGCCTACTGGTTTTTCGCCCTGCTGGTGGTGGGTGGAGCGTTGATGGTGAACTCGTTCCTGTCATTCGCCGCCACCAACGAGTTTCAGATATCCACGTTGGGAATAGGCCCCACGGAAATCCGGTTGTTCTTCATCCTGTCCAACACGGCGATGATTTTCTTCGGTGTCGCCTGGCTGCCCGTTGCGCTGCCGGTGATCCTGGGGATCCTCACCATCACCCTGGCATGGTCGGTTTGGCAGTCCCACCGCCGCATCTGGGCAATCGACATGGAGAACAAGCGCAGCCGGGCTGGCGCATAGCTCGATCTCTCCCCACCACCCTCAACCGCAAGACATGCGCCAACCCTGACAATCTCGATGAGGCAAGGCAGGGTTATGCCGACGCAACCAGGTCGGCAGCGCGTTCCCCTATCATGACAACCGTTGCATGGCTGCCGCCTGACCTTGTAACCCGCGGCATCACCGACGCATCGACCACCGACAACCCCTGTACTCCCTTGACGTTGCAGTATTGATCCACAACCGCCATTGGGTCCGAATCCGGGCCCATCTTGCAGGTCCCGGACACATGCCTGGCGGTTCCAACGGTTTGGCGGATGTAGACGTCCAAAGCGTCGTCGTCGGCCAGAATGTCATCCGTCGGGTGGAGCCGGTAATCGGCCACGTCCTTATACGCGTCGGTTTCAAGGAATCCGATGGCCATTTTGATGCCTTCCCTCACCCGACGAATGTCGTTGGGATGCTGAAGATAGCGGTAGTTGAACTCCGGCTGCACCGTGGGATCGGCAGACGCCAGCCTGACGTATCCTGCGCCGTCGGGCAGTCCGAGGGTGCATGAAATTCGAGCCACCCGGTCCGCGGGAACATCGTCGTTGAGGAACTTGGTCCGCAGACCCGGGACGCGCTCCGGCCGTTCGTCAACCATCGGGGTGGTCCTCAGCAACATATCATTGACTTCGCTGGACCCGGGGGCGGTGTAGTGCAAGCAAAAGCGCGCCGCATCGAGATCAGAAGTCAGGGTAACGCCGTCTTTGACTTTGAAGGTGATCTGGGCGCTCAGGTGGTTGAACAGGTTCTCTCCCACTCCGGGCAGATCTTGAACTACCGGTATCCCGAATTGCTCAAGTTGGTCTCTGGGGCCGATACCCGATAGCATGAGCAGGTGGGGCGACTTGAGAGCCCCGGCGCTCAACACCACCCGGTCTGCTTCGACGTTGAAAATCTCGCCTCCGCTTTCCACTTCCACGCCCACGGCCTTGCGATCCTCGATCAATACTTTCCTGACGAAAACTCCTCCCCGCACCGTGAGGTTGAGACGGTGGCGCATGGGATTCAGGTGAGTGATGGCCGCGCTCATCCTCCAGCCGTCCAGGTTGTTCGAGGGCCACACGCCAACACCCGCGGGGTTCGGACCATTGGTATCGTCGACTGTCCCATAACCCGCCTCCAAGCAGGCTGCATGGAAGGCCTTTTGGATGTCTGCCAAAGTCCCGGATTGACGACGCCTCACTGGCATCGGTCCGTCGGTTCCATGAAAATCGTCCCGAATGTCGAGATCGTGCTCGGATTTCCTGAAGTAGGGCAGCACCTTGTCATAGGACCATTCATCGTTGCCCATGGCGGACCAGGAGTCGAAATCCTCCGGCAACCCCCTTTGCATTGCCTGACCATTGATGGACGACCCGCCTCCGATCACCTTGCCCTGCGCTACGTGGATCTCCCCTTGCTCATCGGTGATCGTTCCCCGCAGGGCCCAGTTGTGCTCCGACTCCGGGGATTCCGCATAGCTTGTGTATCCGAACTTGATCTCGTCCGGGAGATGTTCCGGATCGGGGTAATCCGGCCCGGCTTCCAGCAACAGGACGGAGGTATTGTCGTTTTCGGCCAATCTGCTGGCCAACACCGATCCAGCCGCTCCCCCACCGACGATGACAACGTCATATTTCATGGGTCCCCCTTAATGCTCCGTCTTTGAATGTAGGATTTGCTAGTTAGGACGTTCCGGGATTTCTCCGATTATAAACCGGCATTCTCCATATCGGCCGACCAACAGGTTCCGAAATTGATGATGTCAGCCAATCGGCGGCGCCTGGCTCAACCCGGCGATCCGCTCGCACCACTGCGCCGCGCCCAGAACCCGGCCTTCCTGCGCCCACGGCCCGCCGAACTGCACCGCCATGGGCATGCCCAGCTCGCTCAGGCCCGTCGACACTACCACCGTGGGCAACCCGGAGGCCGACCACGGCACCTGGAACGCCGCGTCTCCGGTGGTGTTCAGGTCGCGCGGAGCCGGCGCCGGCATCGCCGGCGTCATCACGACGTCCACCTTGGCAGCCATCTCGCTGAAGTCGGCGCGGAACTGCCGTCGCAGCCGCTGGGCCTTCAGGTACGCCGACGTGGGCATGATCATGCCCATCTCCATGCCGGCTCGGATGCGTGGCCCGTAGTCGGCGGCGCGAACGCGGTGATTGGCCTCGTGGATTGCCGCGCACTCCACGTTAGACACGATGCGCTGGAACCGGTGCACCACGGCGAAGCTGTCGGGCAGCGGTATCTCCTCGACCTCCGCCCCGGCTTCCGCCAGTTGGTTGGCCACGGCCTCCGTGTGCGCCCACATCTCCGGCGTGGCGTAATCCTGGTAGTACTGCCTCACCAGCCCGATGCGCGGCGGCCGGTCGTGCTCGGCCATCTGCGCCATGAAGTCGGGCACGGGTTCGCGCAGGCTGCCGGGATCGTTGTCGTCCGCGCCGCTGAGCACGGTCAGCATCAGCGCGGCGTCGGCCACGGTGCGGGTCAGGATGCCCACGTGGTCCAGCGACCAGCTCAACGGGGCGACGCCGTAGCGCGAGATGCGCCCGTAGGTGGGCTTCACGCCGACGATGCCGTTGTAGGCCGCCGGCCGGCAGGTGGAACCGCCGGTCTGCGATCCGAGAGCCGCCGGAACCATCCGCGCCGCCACCGCCGCGGACGACCCGCTGCTGGACCCGCCGGGCGTGTGCTCCAGGTTCCACGGGTTGCGCGTCGGCGACGGATCAGAGGAGGCAAATTCGGTGGTGACCGCCTTGCCCAGGATGATCCCGCCGGCCGCCTTGATGTTGGCCACCGACGTGGCGTCGAAGTTGGGCACGAAGTCGGCGTTCACCTTCGACCCGCAGGCGGTGAGCATCCCTTCGGTGTAGAAAATGTCCTTCAGGCCCACGGGGACGCCGTGGATCAGGCCCAGCGGATCGCCGCGCTGCACCTCCGCCTCCCGTTGCTGGGCCGCCGACAGCACGACGTCCCGGTCGATGGTGACCCACGCCTGCAAATCGCCGTCCAGCGCGTCGATGCGCGCCAGCAGCGACTCCGCCAGCGCCACCGGCGACAGGGTTCCTTCGCGAATCTGCGCGGCGGCTTCCGCCACCGAAAGCTCGTGGAGTTCAGGCATGATTCAACCTCATCGTTGCTGCGGGTCGTGTTGCTGCAACCTCAACACGAATGGGGGCGCCAGGCCGCAAGATACTCCGCTGGCGCGTGGCCGTCCAGAGCCGGTCACGTTTCACGCGCGCTCGCTGGATGGGACTTCGCCCACAGCCGGCAAGTAAATGGCTCCTCCATGCCTGACTCAATCCGCGGCTGCCACCGGGGGCATGCGGTAACCCACCCGGGGTTCGGTGAAGATATACCGCGGGCTGTCCGCGTCGTCTCCCAGCTTGCGCCGGAGCCGGCGCATGTGGGTGCGAACCACCTGGGGATCGCCGGCGGTGGTCACGCGCCAAACGCGCCGCAACAGCTGCTCGTGAGACATCGGCCGTCCTCCATTCAGCGACAGGACGCGCAGCATCTCGTACTCTATGGGCGTCAAGTGGACGGGCCGGCCGGCAATTTCCACCCTGCGTTGAGCATAGTCGATGATCAGGTCGCCTCGCTCATAGGGAAACGCTTCGTCGACCACGTCCGCTGCGGCCGCCTTGCGGAGTGCGGCCCTGATCCGCGCCGTCAGCTCCGTTGGCGAGAAAGGTTTGACCATGTAGTCGGCGGCGCCCAGGTCTAGGGCACGCTCGACGTCCTGGTCTCTTCCTTGGGCGGAGAGGCAGATCACCGGCACGTCTGCGATGTTGAGGATGTCCCGCATCAACTCAAAACCGTCGACGCCGGGCACCGCCAGATCCAAAAGGGCGAGCTGGGGTTTTTCCGATTCCACCTGGTGCAGCGCGTCATCAGGGCCGGTAGCGAATATCGTGGCGTAGCCGCCCCTGGTCAGGATGTCGCGCACGTGCCTCAGCGTCTGCGGATCATCCTCAATCACGAGGATGCGCGCCGGACCATCCTCGCCGGAATGCAAGCGGCCGCTCGGTCGGCCGGAATGAGTGGTGTCCTCCGGGATGGCCTGGTCGGCCACCGGGATCGTGAAGATGAACCGGACGCCGCGGTCGGGCCCTTCACTTTCCGCCCAGATCCTGCCGCCGTGGGCTTCGACGATCCCCTTGCAGATGGACAGCCCCAGACCGTACCCGGCGATGTCCCGTTCGACCATGCCGCCGTCGATGCGGGAGTATTTGCGGAACAGGTTGGGGAGTTGGTCGGGTGGCAGTCCCCACCCTTCGGCCACCGCCCAAACCGCAACGTACAAGCCATCGTGCTCGGCGCTGATCGTGATGGCGGATGACCCTTGCGCGTTCCTGGATGCGTTGGACAGCAGGTTGCCCAGCACCTGGATTACGCGCGCCCGGTCCGCCATTACCGCCGGCAGGTCCGCCGGCAGGTCTGCTTGGAGGTCGCTGCGTCCTCCTCCCCGGACGAACGCGCTTCTGGCCTCGTCCACCAGGGCCGCAACGTCAGAAGGCTCGGGGCTCACCGACAGGGTGCCGGACTCGATCTGGGCCGTGTCCAGCAGGTCGCTTATCATCCGGCGCATCCGGTCGGCCTGGTCGTTGATGATGGTGTGGAACTGGCGAGTCTCCGCCGGGTTCAGGTTTGCGGTCTCGTCCAGCAGGGTTGCGGCCGAACCCTTGATGGATGCCAGCGGGGTTCGCAGTTCGTAGCTGACCAACCCCAGGAATTCTGCCCGGAGCCGTTCCAGGTCTTCCAGCGGCGTCATATCCTGAAGCGTCACGACCACCGATTCCATCTCATCCGATTCTTCGGAGTAGATGGAGGTGGCGTTCACCAGCACCGTTACCGACCCGCCGCCGGGCGCCCTCAGCACCACTTCCTCGGCGCGCAGCGCGGTGTAGGTGCTCAGCCGGTGCGCCAGCGGAAACTCTTCCAGGGACACCTCCCGTCCATCAATCCGCCGGATGCTCAGGATGTCCATCATCTGCTCGACCGGATAGTCCGGCGGCCGTATGCCCTCGACTATCCGCAGCGTCTCGCGGTTGTACGACACCGGCGCTCCCGATTTCGCGTCGAAGACCGCCACGCCCACCGGGCACGTGGCGATCAGGGCCTCCAGGTCGGTTCTGGCCCGCTGCTCGTCCCGATACCTCCTGGCGTTGGCGATTACTAGCGCCGCCTGGGAGGCGAACATCACCAGCGTGTCCTCGTCCTCGCGGGTGAACTCGCCGCCGGCGTCTCCTTTGGTCACGTAGATGGAACCCAGCCGCACACCCTTGTTGCGGATGGGAGCCACCAGCAGCGAAGCAACGGCCACGGGAGGCCGCCATTCCGCCATCCCCCGCGATGCCAGGTATGAGGCCACGTCGTTGATGCGCAGGGTGCCGGGCATCTGGTTCAGGTGACTGAAGAACTGTGCGCTTTCCGGCAACACCGCCAGGCTACGGCGCTCTGCCGGCGTCAGGCCGGAGGTGACGAACTCCTCCAGCCGGCCGGTCTGGTCGAGGACCGTCGTGGCGGCGTACTTCGCGTCCGTCAGTGCACGGGCGCTGTCGGTCACTTCTTCGAGCACGCTGTGGTAATCGAGGTCCTCGTTGATGCGCAGGCTGGCCTCGCTCAGCCTGGTGAGGCGGTCCTGCAGCTCCTTGATACCGGGTCCAGTCCGGTCGTCCGTGCTAGCCACTTTTCTCTCCCATCGCATATCAGCGCAAGCGTTCCGGTCGACATTCCCGACCCAGTGGGGCCGCAATGCACCGATTGCCGCGAATTGTCACATAAGAGTCATAACTATAACCCGAACCGTTATGGATACGTCAGATATGGGATCGTAGCATTTGACTAATTGAACGCTCAGCCATAACGGCCACCCGAAATACGCGCGATGACACGGCGCCCCGTGGCAACTCGAAGGCTGAGCCAAAGGAGAAAGAACGATGAAGATTGCACTGATTGCCATGAGTGGCGTCCGCGCCTACAACCAGGAACTCACCGCGTTGGGCATGACCATGCCGGGTTTCATGGAGCGCGGTGAGGTCATCGCCTCCCTGCCCAGCCTGTCGCTGCTCACCTTGGCGGGGATGACGCCGGAATGCTTTGAAATCGAGTACCACCAGGTGCCCGACATCAGGAAGCTGGAGCGGCTGCCGGACTGCGATCTGGCCGCCATCTCCACGTTCACCGCCCAGGTGAAGGACGCCTACGCGCTGGCCGGCCGGTACCGCGAGGCGGGTGTCAAGACGGTCATCGGCGGCCACCACGCCACCGCGTTGCCGGGTGAGGCCCTGCGCCACTGCGACGCGGTGGTGGTCGGTGAGGCCGAACTGACTTGGCCGCGGGTGCTGGAGGACTTCCGCAATGGCCGCATGGCCGGCATCTACCACGGCGGCGGGCAGGAGTTTGATCTTGCCGACTCGCCTCTGCCCCGGTTCGACCTGCTGAACCCCGACGACTACAACCGGATCACGGTGCAGACCCAGCGGGGTTGCCCGTGGCGGTGCAACTTCTGCGCCAGCTCCATCATGATGACCAAGCGCTACAAGCTGAAGCCGGTGCAGAACGTGATCCGGGAGATCCGGGCGATCAAGGAAATCTGGCCCAAGCCTTTCATCGAGTTCGCCGACGACAACTCCTTCGTCAACCGCTCCCGTTCAAAGGAATTGCTGCGGGCCCTGGCCGACGAGGGCATCAAGTGGTTCACCGAGACCGACGTGGCCGTGGCCGACGATCCCGAACTCCTTGACCTGATGCGGCAGTCGGGTTGCGTCGAAGTCCTGATCGGCTTGGAGAGCCCCACCGCTGCCGGGCTCGATGGCCTCGAGTTGAACAACAACTGGAAGCGCAAGCGTCTCGACGGCTACCGGGATGCCATCCGGCGCATCCAGTCCCACGGCATCGCGGTCAACGGCTGCTTCGTGCTGGGGATGGACGGCGATACGGTGGAGTGCTTCCCGGCGGTACGCGACTTCGTCGAGGACAGTGGACTGTGCGAAGTGCAGATCACCGTCATGACCCCCTTCCCGGGCACGCCGCTGTACGCCACGCTTCACGGTGAGGGCAGGTTGCTGGAGGAAAACGCCTGGGAGAAATGCACGCTGTTCGACGTCAACTTCCAGCCCCGCCACATGTCCGTCGACGATCTGCAACACGGCCTCGTCGAGTTGGGGCAGCAGCTGTACACCACCGAGGCTAAAGCCGGTCGTCGGAACGCCTTTCGAGATCACGTCCGGGCCGGCCGCAAGACGTGCGTCAAGGAGTTGGCATCATGAACGATGGGCTAGCGACCGCCGGTAGCCGGACTAGGCAACTCTTCCGCCTGGGTTTCGTAGTTGCCGCGCTGTACGACTGCATCCTGGGCGTGGCCTTTTTCTTCCTCCACGGGCCGATTTTTGAAGTCCTGGAGATCGTGCCGCCGGACAACCTTTCCTACATCCACCTGACGGCAGCCTACGTTTTCGTCCAGGGCGTTGGGTACTGGTTCGTGGCTTTCAACATGACGCGCAACGTCGACCTGGTCAAGTTGGGCATTGTGTACAAGACCATCTACATCGCAATCGCGATCTACTACGTGGCCTCCGGAGACCTGCTCAGCGTCGTCTTTGCCTGGTTCGCGGTGTGTGACGTGGCGTTCCTGCTGCTGTTCGGGGCCTTCCTGTTCAAGGCCCGGTCGAGGTGACGAAAGATGTCCGTTGAAGCATTGCAATCTGTTCAGGCGAAGCTCGCCGTCGAGATGACGGCTGACTCCCGCTTCGCCGTCCGCGTCATCCGGCTTGCGGCCACCAGCGTGGTTGCCCTGGGCCTCATCTGGGGCTTCCAGTTCGCAACCCTGCAAACGCCCGCATTCGTGGGCATCTCCCTGGCGGCCGGCTGGATGCTGATGCCTGCTTTGCTGATGGTGAGCTTGCGCTGGCCGATGGTGCGCTTTGGTCTCGCGCTCCCCTCGACCCTGGTCGGCGGCGGCCTCGTCGCCATCTGCCTGACGGCCCTGCCGCCGGACTGGGGAGCCGCCAGAGTCGGCTGGTTGATGACCACCGCCGGCGTGCTCATGGGCGGTGTTTTGGGTCTCTGGTTCTGGTTCCGGCTGGCGCCGGTGCCCCGCTTCCTGGACGATCCCTTCGGCCCGGGCCGGTGGGCGCTGGTGGTGGTCCACGTAGTCCTGATCGTGATCAGCCTGGCCCTGATCGGTTTGAGCGGGTTGGCCCAAACCTGACCGGGCCACCGAGCGCTGCTCCGCCCCTGGGAGATGACACGATGAAACGGAAACTTTACGATCTCGTCCGCGACGCCGGTAATTTGCCGATTGTTCTACTCGGAGCGGGTTCCCTGTGGGCGCCGGTCCTGTGGCTGATCATGATGGCGCTCGAAGACGGATCGAATCTGATTGACCTGCCCAGCGAAAGATATTTTCTGGGGCAGACGTTGTACCAGTTGCTGTTGTTGTTGACCGGCGCCGCCTTTGTCAATCTCTCGTTGTGGTTGGTGCGGCGCCGGTTTCCCGGACTTGCGATCACGCTCTGGATATTCTCCGTGGGAATATCGGGCCTGCTGCTGTTCGGCGTAGGTCTCCTGATAGCGAGTTGCGAGAGCGGCGACATTTTCGGTTGTTCCGGTTTCGAAGACATGACCCCGTTCACGTTGTTTGTCTCCGGATTGATGGCAGCTTTCACCGTGCCAGGGTGGATCGCATTGGGAATCTCACGTCTGAGGGTGCCGGCAGAGTAGCCGGACCCGGTCGCTGTCATGGCTCCCTGAATCCAGGGAGCCTCGGGCTCAATGAGCACTCATGCGTACCCAGTTTGTCATCCCGATAAGCATGGGACGTGGCGATCTCGTGGTCATGAGAATCACTCCCGCGGTAACGCGATTGCCCCGCTTCGCTCGCAATGACAGTTTGACTGGAAGTGGGTGCGCGTGAGATCCGTTAGCTGAGGTTGCTGCTGCCGGGCCACTTGGTCAGGGCACAAGCGACGCCATCAGATACGTAGGTCTGTCCGTCTCCGGGAGCATGGACGCATCGGCAACCGCGACCCCGGTTCCCATCAGCACCGACGCTATCCCCGCGTGATTGGCTCCCCTGATGTCGGTGCCCGGCGTATCTCCGATCATCACCGCGTCTCGGGTTCCGGAGCGACGGAACGCCTCTTCGAACATGGCGGGGTGGGGTTTGCCCAACCGCGTGAACACAAGGTCGGTTCGGCCGGGATACCGGAGCGCCATGGCGGCCTCGAACATCAACGCCACCGCGCCGCTGGCAAAGCCGTAGCCATCACCTTCCGGATATATCACGTCCGGGTTCGGCAGCACGAGGTAGGGCGTTTCTCCCCGGTCCATCTGCCGGAACAAGTTCGTCAGAACCGCACCGGTGGCCTCCAGAAACGGAAAGCCCAATTGGTCCCCGATCACCAGCACGTCGAAATCGTCGTCAAATGGAACCACCCTGCCGCCGGCCGCTCGCACGTAGTCGGCGCTGTCTTCCGTTCCCAACACGACGCATCTCATACCGGTGATGCCAAGCTCTGAGAAGTGGGCAGTCAGCAGGGACCCTGCGGTTATGATCCGGCTGGCATCAATGTTCAACCCCAGTTCCCGGTACCGAGCAGCGCGGGTCTCAGGAAGCGCGGAGGCATCGTTGGTCAGGACGAAATAGGGCTTGCTGAGCGAATTCAGTCGGTCAATGGCTTCGGGAGCGCCCGGAACCGCGCCAGGCCACCGGGCCAGGACACCGTCGGAATCGAACAGGAGCGCCTCGAACTTGCCGATCAATTCATCCAGCGTGGTCGTTTGGGTCATGGTTCCTTCACCTTCGGTTAGTTTCGTGTGGACAAACCCGTCTTGCAACCCGGCAAGCGTGGGAATAGCGAGCCGTATCGTGCTCTGAGACAGGTTCGGGACTGGTCGAATTGGCGCGGTAAGTGGTACAACCGCGGGGGACAAATCCCGCGCGTCCCCCATTTTCATGTGTGCAGCAGGCACTTGGACGAGGTCAACAAAGATGGAATACCGCAAACTTGGCAACCTGGACGTTTCAGTCATCGGTTTGGGCACCCTGCGAACCTTCGACGTCACCGACGACGATGAGATCGCCGTCCGAAGGCAAATCGTGGACAACTGCCTGGACAGCGATGTGAACCTGATCGACACCGCCGCCTGGTACGGCCACGCCGAGCAGGTCCTGGGCGAGATCACTGAGGAACGTCGGGACCGGTTCTACATCGCCACCAAGGTGCGCACCGAGGGCAAGGAGGCCGGAGAAGCCCAAATTGCCCGTTCCTTCGAACTGCTGCAGACCGATTACATCGACCTCTTCCAGGTCCATAACATGATCGACTGGGAGACGCACCTGCCCACCCTGGAGCGACTCAAGGCAGAAGGCAAGATCGGCATGGTGGGCGTGTCTGCGATGGTGCCTGATGCCTACCCCACCATCATGGACCTGATGCGGCAGGGTCGAGTGGACACCGTCCAGATCCCCTATAACGTGATGAACCGGAACGTTGAAGACGAACTGCTGCCCCTAGCCGAGGAACTGGGCACCGGCGTCCTGGTGATGGAGCCCTTGCAGAAGGGCCGCTACGTCCTGGACCTGCAGCAGCAACCGGACCTCACGCCGCTGCGGGACTACGGCATCAACACCTGGGCCCAGGCGCTGTTGGCCTGGGTCATTTCGGACCGCCGCGTGAGTTCGGCCATACCCACGACCTCCCGCCCGGAGCGCATCCGGGAAAACGCCCAGGCTGCCGATGCCGCGGGGCTGCCCCAGCAGTTCCGGGACTACATCCGTTCCGAGGCGGAACGGTGTTTGTGAGGGGTTCAAAGACAGTTTGCACTGGCTCACCCGCTTTGGTCCAGGAACTCCTGCACCCGGGCCTTGGATGGCTCCTTGTCGTAGTTGCTGTACAGCATCATCGCATTGCGAACCGGGTCGCCCCCGAAGAAACGCTCGTACAGAATTTGGCGCCCGCCGAATGCGCTGCACGCCACGTCCCAGGCCAGGTGGAACAGCCTGGCCCGGTCCCGGGCGCTGGCGGAGTCCGTGGACATGTACCGTTCGATCTCCGCGGCGATGGGCGTGTCAAAGTCCGCCTCGGCCGGCAGCGCCATCAGGCTGCTGGAACCCATCTGCTGCACGATCTCGGCCAGCCTGGGGTAGATGGTCGTGGGAAACAGGCCGCGGCTCGCATTGAACGGCTCCATAGCCGGGCACATCACGCCCCACCGGTCGACTTCGGCGTCGGCCTCGGCGGCCCGCAGCAAGGCCTTCATGGTTTCCAGGTAAACAATCACCTCGCCCATGCGCTCCTGCACCTGCGGTATCTCGGTTGACCCCAAAGTCTCAATCATCAGTGAAAGCAGGCCCAGGACGAACTCGGTCTTCACCACCCGGCGAGTGGTAACCTGGTGTCCGGTGTGGGCGAGGGCGTGGGTGCTGGCCGAGTAGTTGTTGCACAACTCCGTGTCGCCCAAAAGGAACACCCGCTCCCACGGCACCAGGACGTCGTCGAAGAACACCACCGCGTCCATCTCTTCGAACCGGGATCCCAGAGGATGGTCGAAGCGGGAACGGTCGTAGTCGAAGCTCTCCCGGCACAGGAACTTCAGGCCGGGAGTGTCGCAGGGAATTGAAAAGGAGAACGCCTGGCGCCAGGCGTCGTCTCCGATCAGGTGAGTCCGGGTCGGGTACACCGCAATCTCATCGGATATCGGCCCCAGGGTGGCGAGAATCCGGCTGCCCCGGACCACGATGCCCGCGTCGGTCTCTTTGGTCACCGTCAGCGCGACCTGCTCGGTCAGGTTGTCCACGGTGGACGGACTGCGGCTCCGCTGCAGGTTGACCAGCGTGTGCGTGAGAGTAACGTCATTCTCCCGGATGAACTCGTGGTAACGCAGCACGTTATTCTGGAACTCGGGACGGTTCTGGGCGAAATAGTCCGAGGCGGCGGCCCAGGCGGTGAGCGCCACGTTCAGGAAGTCCGGCGTGCGGGCCATCATCCCGCAACTGGTCCATGCCCAACGGGCCATCATGTTGCGCCGGCGCTCCAGGTCTTCATGGGTCTTGGGTATCATGAAAGACAGTCCGACCTGGTCTCCGGTGCTGGGGGAGGTGAAGGTCATTTCATGCCCCACCTCCGGGTCGTGTTGCAGGTCGTAGAGCGCGGCCACCGATTGGACCCCGTTGCGAAAGTAAGGGTGGCTGGTCACGTCTCTGACCAGTTCACCCCGTATCCACACCTCCCTGGGACGGTCCCTGAGACCGGCGATGTATTCTTTTCCTGTTCGGGCGGGCATCAATCCCCCTTGGCTAACGGCATGAAACGTCACATGCAAAGGCATGCGGTAAGGGGTCCGAGTGTAGCAGCGGCCCCAATTAAACCGCTCCCGCTTCGCGCAGTGCCGCCACTTCCGCGCCGCTGTATCCCAGCAGCCCGGTCAGGACGGCTTCGGTATCCTGGCCCAGGGTTGGCGGCGGCGCGAAGTTGTCGGGGCTGCCGGTCTTGATGGGGTTGCCGGCGGTGCGGTAGGCGCCGGCGACCGGATGATCGATTTCCACCACCATGTCGCGCAGCTGCACCTGCGGGTCGGCCAGGGCCTCGCCGATGTTGTTGACCGGCCCGCCGGGCACGTCGTACTTGAGCAGCAGTTGCTCCCACTCGGGGCGCGGCTTGGTCATAAAGCCTGCGGCCAGCGCCTCTTCCAGCGCATCGCGGTTTTCAATGCGGGAGGGGGCGGTGGTGAAGCGCAGGTCTTCATCCATGCCCCGCAGGGCTTCGATTTCGCCGGCCATCATGCGCAGGGTCTTCATGGCGAATTCCTGGCTGGCGCAGTGGACCTGCAAGTATTTGCCGTCGGAGCATTGGTAGGCGCCCACGGGCAGGTTGGACGGATGGCTGGAGCCGATGGGCTGCGGCACCTCGCCGGACACGAGGTAGAACTGCCCCAGGTGGGCTTGCAGGGCAATCTGAACGTCCAGCAGGGAGATGTCCAGGCGGCGCCCCTCGTCGGTGACCCGCCGCCCGTACAACGCGGAGGCGATGCCGATGGCGGCCACGTAGCCGCCGACCATGTCGCCCACCGGGAAGCCCATGAACACCGGCGGCTGGCCGGGATTGCCGGTGACGCTCATCCCGCCGCCCATGGCCTGCACGATGCCGTCGAAGCCGGGCCGCTCACGGTACGGCCCCTCCTGCCCGAAGGCCGACAGCGAGCAGGCGATGATGGATGGGTTGATTGCCTGCAACGATTCGTAGCCCAGTCCCAGGCGCTCCAGCACCGAAGGCCGGAACGCCTCCAACACCACGTCGGACACGGCCACGAGCCGGCGGCAGACTTCCCGGCCCTCCGGCGTTCGCAGGTCGATGGTTACGCTCTGCTTGTTGCGGTTGAAGTTCAGATAATAGGCGCTCTCGCCGCCGAGGAAGTGGGGGCCGATGCGCCGCGACATATCCCCCACGCCGGGCTGCTCGATCTTGATGATCTCAGCGCCCATGTCGCCCAGCGTCCGCGCCGCCATCGGCCCGGCGATGGCCTGCGACATTTCTAGGATGCGGACACCCTGCAATGGAGGGTTCATATTCTCTTGCCCATCTTCACTGCTTGCTGGCCTATCCCGTGGACAGGAGGGCCGCCAGCTCTCGCACGTCCTCCATGGCGTCCAGCGATTCTATGGCGGCGATGATTTGTTGCTGGCGTTCCCGGCTGATGACCGTTGCGGTAAGGACGGCGAACTTCTCTTTCATTTCGGCCCACGACAGGGCATTCTCCGGGTCGCCCTTGGGGTATCGGATGTCGCTGCGCAGGCGGCGTCCGTCGGCGGTGGCGACCTCGGCCCAGGCGCGCCACTCGCCGGGGAAGTGAGCGTCCAACTCCGGGTCGGTCACGCACTTCACCCGCGGGAGGATGCGGCTGATCTCCGGGCGGTCGGGCACCCCGTCGGCGTATTCCTCCAGCGACGCGCGGCCGTAGGCCAGGGCCACCGCCGCGCCGAAGGGCATGGAGAACTGCATGTCCACGACCGTCCTGGGATTGGCCTTGTCCTCTTCCGGAGACGCTATGATCTCGAAACCGCCGCTGAGCACTCCGACGGTCACTTCCTCGACGTCATCGGCCACCAGACCATGGGTGTTGCGGATGTCTATCAGGCAGTCAATGGGTCCCTGCTTGTAACGACAGCAGGCATGGGGCTTGATAGCTGTGCGGGCAATCAGATATTCGTCCCCCAGGTCTTGCAGCGCCAGCGACGTGTCGGGGTTGCCGGAATAGGCTTGCAGGAAGCCGTCGCGCCCCTCGAGGATGGTAGTGGGGCCGGTGTAGCCGGAGCGGGCCAGCAGGGCCGCCCAGGAACCGCTGTGCGACGCCCAGCCGGGATGGAGCCGCTTGGTCCAGGCCCCCTGCGCCAGGAATTCCATGCTGCCGGCGGTCTGGCTGCCCGCGATGCCCAGGGCGTGGATGAAGTCGTCGCCCTGCAGCCCCAGCAGCCGCCCGGCCACCACCGCAGCGCCGAATGCCCCGCAGGTGCCGGTGGGATGGAAGCCTCGCCCGTAGTGCTCGGCCGGCTGCAACGCGCGGCCCAGCCGCACCATAACGTCGTACCCCGCAACCACCGCGGCGATGAAGTCCTTGCCCGACACATGGGCCAGGTCGGCCATCGAAAGCGCGGTGGGAAAGGCCACCACGCCCGGATGCAACGACGCCTCATTGTTCACGTCGTCCATCTCTATGCTGTGAAAGGCGATGCCGTTGGCCATCGAAGCGTACTCCGGCAGCACCCGATGGGGCGTACCGACGACCACCGACGGCCCGGGGCGGTCCAGCCTCTGCAGCGCATCAACCACAGCGCGCGCGGAGCCGGTGGTGGAGCCGTTGAGCGTAACTGCGGCGAAGTCCAGACACAGGTACTTGGCCCAGTCGATCACCTCCGGCGACAGATCCTCGTAATCGAGCGCCTGCGCGAAGTTGCCCAGGGTGCGGGTCATGCCGGTTTCGTTGTTGTTCTGAACCATGGCTGAGGACCTCCATCAAGCATTACAACGACGGTTCTCAAAAATGCTATTCGTCGTGCCCGACCGGTTGAAATAAGGTCACATACGCGCCAGATCCAGCAGCACGTTCATCGTGTTTCCTCCAAAATCGCAGGCACTGTAAAAACAGCGGCCCAATCGCACCGTCCGGGTGTGTTGGCGCCGGGTACCATGTTCGGTTCATGTCCCTAATCCGCAAACCGCAAATCCGATACGTCCAGCATGGTCGGCATCAGACCCCGTTGGACTTTTAGCGGTTCGGTCGGTTTGGCGATGAGTCCCTGCTCCAGGTCTACCTCGTACCCCAGCGCGCGCAGGACATCGGCGCCGACGGTGGGTCTGCTGGTTGGAGCTACGTACTGGTGAATGGTGCGCCCCTCAAAATCCACGCAGGAAAGGTAAATTCGCGCGCGGTTTGCGGCGTCGTCACCCATTGGGCTATGCAACAATCCGGGAACCTCGGTCAGTCCCAGGGCATCGATGACCGATTGCGGCAACCCAAGTTGCGCCGACCGTTTGGCAACTCGGAAGTCAAACTCCCGCGTTTCCGACTTGCCGGCAATGCTGCCTTTGACGTAGATATCCGGCATGATGGCGCCTCCCGCGCTGGTGCCTTGGCGATTAACGTACCTATGGCGGGTTGGCTTCCCACTCCGTTCGAAGCACGATGCGCTCGCTCACCAGATCAACTACGAACCCCAATCTTTGCAGCAATTCGTAACCGACCATGGGCCGGTGCGCCGGCACTATGCGGGCGTCAAAGGCTACGTCTTCGAGTGTACCACTGGCGCGATAGAACGGCAGGTGCAATACGTCGGTGGGGGTGGTAATTACGGCAACCTGGCCCGGGATTACGTCAAGTTCCAGCTCGGCAATCGCTTCTGGGGGCAGCGTCAGCCAAGTTGCGCCGGTATCTACCAGAAAGGAAAATTCCTGAGACGAAGCACGACCAATGACGATGCCCCTGGCAAAGGTTTTGCCCACTTTACGCCCGCTCCTCGTAATCGAGCGCCTGCGCGAAGCTGCCCAGGGCACGGGTCATGCCGGTTTCGTTGTTGTTCTGAACCATGGCTGAGGGTCTCCATCAAGCATTACAACGACGGTTCTCGAAATACTATCAGGAAATTTCGCTACTCCGAAGCTCTTTGAACAGCATCTGAAAGTGCACAGGTCCCTGAGAATATCGTCTCAGCATTTTAGCCGCTCTTACAGGCGCCTTGTGCTTTGTGCAGATCGGTTCCGATCGTTAGAATGTGCCCATTGACCGAAGAACGACGATTCCGGCGGCAAACACCTCATGACATGACAACGCACCATCAAACAGACTAGCGACCGTGACTCGACAATGCCAATTATCCGCCCATAGAACAATCCGCATCATAAGGGGCAGGCCAGCATGAATGAAACCATCTTGGACTTGGCAGAACGCGTCGCCATCGCAGCCTGCGAAAAAGAAGCCGGCACCGTCAACGCCGCCGAAGCCAACAGGCTACGCAGAAACCTGTTGGCAAGGGTTGATCTGAGCAAGAGCCGCCGTCCAATCACGGACGCCCTCAACGCAGCCCACATGGCGGCTGTAGCAACGAAACGCGCCATGTACCCCCAAGCACACCAGGACAGCCAAGGCAACTACACTCCAGTCAATGACAAGTTCAGCGACACCATAGAAGAAGTTACCACCGAACGAGTCGCTCATTACTTCAGTCAAGCTGACCTGTATTTTCTCGATATGCAACACCAGCAAGCCGCGGAAAGTCTGGCCAGCGCCGTGACCTGCTCCATAGCTGCCATCGCAGCCCGAAACGATTGGTTCCACGACGACGATGGAATTCATGAAGCCGTCGAACTGCTGGCAACCGGGCAGAACCCGGAAATCACCTGGGACATCCATCAAGCCTTGGCCCGTTCGTCCGAGTTAGGCCATGACCTGACCAGCGCGTTCAGCGCAGCCATGGCGCAGCCCGACTTGGTAAAGTTCGGAATGGGTTACGACAGCGCAAACGGGTCCGACGAAGACGCCAGGAACTTTGCCAATCGCGCCATCCAGCTGGCGGACCGCCTGAACGCCGAGCGACGTGCAACCGCATGAACACTCAGCAACGGCTCGACGCCAGCATGGAGCTCCTGGAACGCTCCAACCGAGAATTCAACACCGGCGGCAACATCATGATTGCCGCCGAACTACTGTGGGGAGCCTACGCCCAACTATCACTGGCCGTAGCAGAACTAAGAGAGTGGCCCGCATTGAGCCACGGAGCGTACCGCAACACCGCAACCAACCTGCGTGACTTGCAGGGTTCGGAGCGATGGGTTTCGGACTGGGCAGCCGCTGAAAGACTGCATTCCCACTTCTATCAAGACAACCTGAGCGCAAATGAACTGAGAACTGCACGGCGCGCAACAACACAAGGCATCATCGAACTGCGCCGAATAATCAACGATGAAGCCAGTCGATGATCATCCAATCGGAGGACTGATTGTTATGTTTCCGACAAAGCCCTGAGTTGGGTACGAAAACCGCTAGATCATCAGCTGGCCTCTGACCCGGCCAGGCTGAATTCCGAGGAGCGCAATTCTCTGAAATACCATTCGTCGCGCCCGACCAGTTCGAAATAAGGCAACATACCCGCCAAATCCAGCCCGCCTACAACCCCGACTCGTACAGGAAGTCGCCGGTGGGGTAGTTGTTGAGCAGATGGCGGGCGATGACCAGGCGCTGGATCTCGTTGGTTCCCTCGCCGATCATCATCAGCGGGGCGTCGCGGAAGTGGCGCTCCACCGTCAGGTCCTGGGTGTAGCCGTAGCCGCCGTGGATGCGCATGGCGTCGGTGGCGACCTGCATGCACATCTCGCTGGCGAACAGCTTGGCCATGCCGGCCTCCATGTCGGCGCGCTCGCCCCGGTCCTTCTTCTCGGCGGCGTGGAGCACCAGCAGGTGGGCCGCCTGGATCTGGGTCGCCATGTTGGCCAGCATTATCTGCACGCTCTGGTGTTCTCCGATGGGCTTGCCGAAGGTTTCGCGCTGCCTGGCGTATCGTGTGGCTTCTTCCAGCGCGGCCCGCGCCACGCCGAGGCATCGGGCGGCAACGTTGATGCGGCCCAGCTCCAGCCCGCTCATTATCTGGTAGAACCCCCTGCCCTCCTCGCCGCTGACCAGATTCCCGCCGGATACGCGGTAGTCCTCGAAGGACAGCTCGCAGGTGTCCACGCCCTTGTAGCCCAGCTTCGGAATGTCCCGCACCACGTTGAAGCCCGGCCCCTTCTCGGCGATGAAGATGCTGATGCCGCGCCGGGGCGGGTCGGCGTTCGGGTCGGTCTTGGTGACCAGGGCGAAGGTGTTGCCGTGGCGCCCGTTGGTAATCAGGCTCTTGGTCCCGTTCACCACGTATTCGTCGCCTTCGCGGACGGCGCGAGTCTCGATGGCCTGGACGTCGCTGCCCGCGTTGGGCTCGGTGATGCAGATGCCGCCTCGCTTCTCGCCGGTCGCCATCAGGGGCAGGAACCGCTCCTTCTGCTCCGGCGTTCCATGGGTCGTGACCATGTAGGCCATGATGAGGTGGGAGTTCAGTATCCCGCTCAGGCTCATCCACCCCCGGCAGATTTCCTCGATGACCAGGGCGTAGGACGTGACATCCAGCTCAAGCCCGCCGTACTCTTCGGGGATCACCGCGCCGAACAGGCCCAGCTCCTTCATCCGCTCCACCAGCTCGAAGGGGTACTCGTCGGCGTGCTCCATTTGCTGGGCGACAGGCTGGACTTCCCGGCGGACAAACTCTCTAATCGTGGCGACCATGCCGCGCTGGGCTTCAGTTAATTCAGGCAAAACCGCTCCTGAAACCGGGCTGATTTCGTGGCGGCATTTTAGCACGCGCCGGGCGCAGCCAGGTTTGACACCCCAGGGGCGGCACACTAGACTCGCCGGTAACCGCGCTGCCTGACAGTCATCGGCGAGTGTTTCATTGTGAAACGATGGCAGCCGTGTCCATTTTCGCCTCCCCAATGCTCAATAAGTGAGGTATCGCAATGCCGGATCAGCCAGAATACCTAGACCTGCTCAACGACATTCGCCTGCAGGAGCACCGGGCGGGAGTCTACCTCAAAGCCTGGGCCGACAAGACCGAGCATCCGGGGCTGAAGGCCTGCCTTTCCCTGGTAGCCGAGCGCGAGACCAGCCACGGGGACATCTTCGACCGGCGCATTCGCGAGTTGGGCGGCGCCCCCGAGGACAAGGACGACGCCTTGTTTGCAGAGCGGCTGCGCGTGGCCTGTTCGGACATGACCGACAAGGAAAAGATCGTCTGGATGCGCGAAGCCCAGAGTCGTGTAACCCTGCCCAATGTGCGCCAGCGCTATGAGGCTGCCTCAGTTGATGAGTCTGTCGACCAGTTGACACGTTCTCTGATCAAGTGGTTCACCGAGGTGGAGGACGACTCCGGCGCCTCCATGCGGGCGGTGTACGCCGAGATCGAGCGGGAGTACTGACCACTTCCTGACAACCCTAGCCCGCATCGGCGACGCGACCCCATGCCCCTATCGTCACCAAACACCCTGGTTCTCCCCGTCGCCGGGATGACGTGTGCGGCGTGCGTGTACCACGTGGGCGAAGCGCTGCGCTCCGTGGACGGCGTGGCCGAGGTCAGCGTCAACCTGGCGACCGAGCGGGCGACCATCAGCCTGGATGACGCCGAAGGCGCTAACTCACCCGACCTGGAAACGTTGGCCCGGGCCGTTGCCGACGCCGGATACCGTCTCGATACCGACCCCGACGCGCTTGAGAACGACGGTGACGGGGGCGTCAGCCCGCGGGCGCGAGAGGAAAAGCGCGTCAGGGTCCGGCTGATCGTCGCCGCCATTGGCGGCGGCGCGCTGCTGCTGGGCAGTTTTCCGGCGCTGCCCTGGACGCCCGGGTTGCTGGCCCTGTGGTGGTACCCGCTGCTGCTTTGGGCAGTGGCGACCCCGGTGCAGCTATGGGCCGGATGGTCGTTCTACACCGCAGGGTGGGCCGGACTCCGGCGGTTGCAGCCCAACATGCACACGCTGATCGCCCTGGGCACGTCGGTGGCGTACGGGTACAGCGCGGTAGTGGTCATGACGACGCTGCTCGCTCCCGGTGCATTAGCTGCATCGGCAGGGCACCAATTGCACTTCGACATGGCGGCAATAATCGTCGCGCTGATCCTGCTGGGGCGCTGGCTGGAGGCCCGCGCCCTGTCGCGCACGTCCAGCGCAATCGAACGGCTGCTGGACCTGCGACCTCAATTCGCGCACCTCATGGCTACGGACGGGTCCATATCGGACGTGCCGGTGGACCGCGTAGAGACCGGCGACACGCTGGCCGTGCGCCCGGGCGAGCAGATCCCGGTCGATGGCGAAGTGACCAGTGGGACCACCATCGTCGATCAGTCAGCCCTGACCGGGGAGAGCATCCCGGCCGATAAATCGACCGGCGATTCCGTGTTTGGCGGCACCCTGAACGGTGCCGGGGCAATACTGATGCGTGCCACCCGGGTGGGCGCGGATACGACACTGGCGCAGGTGATCCGGCTGGTGGAAGAAGCCCAGGGCTCGGCCGCGCCAGTGCAGCGGCTGGCCGACCGGGTGGCGGCCTGGTTCGTGCCGGCGGTGGGTCTGATCGCGTTGGCGGCGGCGGTATTGTGGTTGTTCCTCGGGCCGGACCCGTCGGCGCGTTACGCAATGCTGACCCTGGTGGCGGTTTTCATCATCGCGTGCCCGTGCGCGCTGGGGTTGGCGACTCCCACCGCCATCATAGTCGGGGTGGGCAGAAGCGCGGAACGGGGCATCCTGATCCGGAGCGCCGCCGCGCTGGAAACCGCCCATCGCGTGGACATGGTCGCCCTGGACAAGACCGGGACACTGACCACCGGGCAGCTGGAAGTCACGGACATAGTACCCGCTGCCGGCGTCTCGCAGGCCCACGTTTTGCGTTGCGCGGCGTCAGTGGAAACGCTGTCCGAGCACCCGATGGGTCGGGCCGTCCTGCGCCGGGCTCAAGCTGAAAACCTGGCGGTGGCTCCGACGACGGAATTCGTTGCCCACACCGGCGCCGGTGTAACCGCATTGGTGAACGACGAGGAGGTGTCGGTCGGCAATGCCTCCTTGATGGAAGAAATTGGCGTGTCACCAGGAAACGAACTGGCCGCAACGGCGACGCTGCTCGCCCAGCGTGGCGAGACGCCCACGTTCGTGGCCCAGGGCAGGCGCATCCTCGGCGTCATCGCCGTGGCCGACACGGTGAAACCCGGCGCTCCCCATGCAATGGCGGCCCTGCACGAGATGGGAGTGCGCACGGTGATGCTCTCCGGGGACCGGCCGGAAGTAGCGGCGTCCGTGGCATCGGCTTGCGGCATCGACGAGTTTCACGCCGAAATGCTGCCGGCCGACAAGGCCGAGGCCATTGCCAGGATGCAGGCTGAAGGACACACGGTGGCGATGGCCGGCGACGGCATCAACGACGCGCCGGCGCTGGCCCGGGCCAACGTTGGGATTGCCATGGGCGGTGGGACCGACATCGCCCGAGAAACGGCGGACGTCACGCTGATGCGGGATGACCTCACGGGCGTTGCCACCGCGCTGGGGATGTCCCGGGCAACCATGCGCACCATCCGGCAGAACTTGTTCTGGGCGTTCTTTTACAACACGCTGCTGATCCCGGTGGCGGCCGGGGCGTTGTACCCGGTGTTCACCGCGCTGGGCGGCGTGCCGGCCGGCCTGGTTTTCTTCTTCGGCGATGCCGGTTTCCTGAACCCCATCCTGGCGGCGCTGGCCATGGCGTTCAGCTCGGTCAGCGTGGTGAGCAACTCGCTGCGGCTGCGACGGACGTCAATCTAAATGGCGGCAGGGTGTTGCAATGCTGGTACAATTGGCTTGAAAAACCTCTTACCAAGATGAGGGAATACATCATGGAAACGGCAGGCGCTAACAGTCTAATGCCGATAATAGTCGCAATTATAGGCAGCCAAGGCCTCATCGTAGCGGCTCTGGCTCTCATGGCATTCCGCGTTGGTCGGCTTCCGTCGCGTGAAGAGTCCAACGCCCTCCGCGATGAGGTGGCCGCCAATAAGGTGGAACTCAAGGAGGATGTCGCGAATGTAAAGCTGGAAATCCTCAACACCGAAGCCAAGCTGCGACAAGAAATCGCCGCCACCGAAGCAAGGTTGCGGCAAGAAATCGCCGCCACCGAAGCAAGGCTGCGAAAAGAAATTACCGACTCCAAGGAAGAAGTTTTGCGGGAAATTCGCCGCAGCCATCAGCAACTGATACTGGCTTTGGTCAATCACACGCACAATGCCAACGGCCAAGCCGTGTTCACGCTCCCACCGGAGACTGAACCCGCGCCCGCCGACAACTGACCAGCAGGAAATCGACATGGCAACCGCAACTGATCCTATTTGCCTCATGCAGGTGGATACCGACAATCCCAACGGCGGGACCAGCGAACACGAGGGGCAGACCTATTACTTCTGTGCGCCCGGGTGCCGCATCGCCTTCGAGCGCGACCCGGAGGGGTGGGCGTCCGGACGCAACAAGCCCATAGGCATGGAAGAGCCACAGCCGCAGCCGGTAACCTTCGTGCGCCGGCTGTTCCGTCGCGGGCAGTAGGGAAAGAGCGCATACCTACAAGTCTGTGGGACGCAGGGGCCGGGTCCTTCCTGACCGGTGCTCGGACAGAGCCTGATCGGCAAGACGGTCCAGTAATTGGTCGGACTCAGGCAGCGCGAGTAGTTGGTCCCACTCTCGGTCAGCGTCGAGTTCTGCCAGTAAGAACTCGGCGAACCTGTCTTGTTCTTCGGGGGGAAGACCGGCGGCCCGGTCAAAGGCTTCTTTGAGCAGTTGATTCATGGTTGTGTTCCGGTTCGACGGCGAAAGTTACCAAGCGACCATTCCGCACCAAATCGCCGGCCTTGGGGCGCGTCAGGCGCTGGCACCGCAGCAGCGCTTGTACTTCTTGCCGCTGCCGCACGGACACCTGGAGTTGCGCCCGATTTTGCGACCCGCCCGCGGAGCGACGTTGGAACGGCCGGGCGACACGGCGGCCATCGGGCTCACCGGCGCCCGTACGTCGCTGTTAACCGGGGCCTGGGCCCGGGGGGCTTCCGGAGCCAGGGTGACGTGGAACAGCGTGTGCGTGACCTCGCGCTGCATCTGCCGGGTCAACTCGGCGAACTCGCGCTGGCCTTCGGAACGATAGACCGTGAGCGGATCCCGTTGGCCTACGGCCTGGAGTCCCACTCCCGTCCGCAGGTTTTCCATGTGGGTCAGGTGATTGACCCAGTGGGTATCAATGGACTTGAGCAGCAGCAGGCGAACCAGGATCTGCATGTTTTCGGGACCCAGGGAACGCTCCTTGGCCTCGTACAGCGTCTCCGCGTAGTCTTCCAGGATGTCCTCGACGTGATCCCGGCGCAGGGCCAGCACCTTCTCCGGCGTGTCAATCTCAGCCGGCGGCGGGCAGATTTGCCGCAGCGCGGCCACGAAACCGTCCGCGTCCCAGTCGTCCGCGTGTCGGGCCTGAAGGTGGTTGGAAACCAGGCGGTCAAACTCAGCTCCCAGCATGTCCAGGATGCGCTCTCGGAGCCCCTCGCTGGCGAGAATCTGGGAACGCTGCTGGTAGATGACGGAGCGCTGCTGGTTGAGCACGTCGTCGAAGTTGAGCAGGTGCTTGCGCATGTCAAAGTGATGGCCTTCAACCTTGACCTGCGCGCTGGAGATGGACTTGGTGATGAGCTTGTTTTCCAGGGGTTCGTCGTCGTTGAGCCCGGACCAGTTCATCACGTTCTTGATGCGGTCGCCTCCGAACCGCTGCATCAACTCGTCCTCCAGGGCGACGAAAAACTGGCTGCTGCCGGGGTCGCCCTGGCGACCGGCGCGGCCTCGGAGCTGGTTGTCGACGCGCCGCGCCTCGTGGTGCTCCGTTCCGATGACGTGCAGGCCACCCAGGGCGATGACGCGGTTGTGTTCGTCCTGCCAGTCGGCCCGGTCGGTATCGGCGCCGCCCAGCACGATGTCGGTGCCCCGGCCCGCCATGTTGGTGGACACGGTAACCGACCCGGCGCGACCCGCCTGGGCCACAATCGATGCCTCCTGCTCGTGATTGCGGGCGTTGAGCACCTGGTGCTGGACGCCGCGGCGACGCAGGCGGTCGCTTAGATACTCGGACGTCTCAATGGAAGTTGTGCCCACCAGCACCGGCTGCCCTGAATCGGACCGTCGCACGATGTTCTCGATCACGGCGCGCCACTTGCCTTCCTCGGTGGGGAAGATCAGATCGCTGGCATCGTCCCGGACCATGGGCAGGTTGGTGGGAACGGCGACCACCTCCAGACCGTAGATCTTGTAAAACTCGTCGGCCTCGGTGACGGCGGTGCCGGTCATTCCCGCCAGCTTGCGGTACATCCGGAAGTAGTTCTGCAGGGTGATGGTGGCGTAGGTGACGCTTTCGCGCTGGATCTTGACGCCCTCCTTGGCCTCCACGGCCTGGTGCAGTCCGTCAGACCAGCGTCGGCCGTATTGCAGCCGACCGGTGAACTCGTCGACGATGATGACCTCGCCGTTGCTGACCACGTAATCCTTGTCCTTCACCTTCTGGATCTGGGCCACCACGGCGTTCTCGACGTACTGAACCAGGTGGAAGTTCTCGGGCTCGTACAGGTTGTCAACGCGCAAGTGACGCTCCGCCTTCCCGATGCCCGCCTCGGTGAGGGATATGGCCTGGGTGCGCTCGTCGATGGTGTAGTCTTCGTATTCCCGCAGGCGGGGCGCCAGCCGGGCGCAGTTGGAATAGTGCTCCACCGGCTGTTGGGCGGGACCGCTGATGATCAGCGGCGTCCGCGCCTCGTCAATCAGAATGTTGTCCACCTCGTCCACGATGGCGAAGTGGTGCGTTGGCCGGTCGGAGGCGCGGGTCTGAACCTGCAACTCGGCGTCCACCGACATGTTGTCGCGCAGGTAGTCGAAGCCGAACTCGTTGTTGGTGCCGTAGAGGATGTCGGCGCGGTAGGCTTCAGCTCGGGACACCGGGGTCAGGTAAGGAAAACCCCCGCGTCCCACATCGGTCAGCTCGGGATCGTAGAGGTACGCGGCGTCGTGCTGGAGGCAGCCCACGGAAAGCCCGAGCAGGTGATAGATCGGACCCATCCACACCGGATCCCGCCGTGCCAGGTAGTCGTTGACGGTTACGATGTGCACGCCGTCGCCGGTGAGGGCGTTGAGATACGCCGGCAGTGTGGCCACCAGGGTCTTGCCTTCGCCGGTTTTCATCTCCGCGATCTTGCCCTGGTGCAGAACCGCGCCGCCGATCAGCTGGACGTCGTAGTGTCGCTGGCCCAGGGTGCGGCGCGCAGCCTCGCGAACCACCGCAAACGCCTCAGGGAGAAGATCGTCCAGCGAAGCGCCATCATCCAGCCGGTGGCGAAATTCGTTGGTCTTCGCGCCAAGGGCCTCGTCGCTCAAATCCCGCACCGAATCTTCCAGGCGGTTGACCCGTGGCACCAACTGGCCTCGCAATTTTTCGGCGGCCCGTTCCGGCGTGTCGCCAACAATCTTTTTCAACAAGGTAACCATGGATATCCCTCACCCCAACGCTCTCCCCCAATTACGGGGATGCATAACAGGCAGTATAGCAAGGATGCCCCGGGTACGTTAAAAAGCCCCGGTCGGATTGCCGACCGGGGCCGATCATATTGCGAGGGTCGGCAGGTCGACCTGCCGCCTAATCGAACTGGTACGGGTATACGACCTGTAGGACGCGGCCGTCGCGGAGGACGTCGAAGTATCCGTGGGCCGCGTTGGGTTGCTGGAGCCAGCGCCGGATAATATAGGCACACAGGGACGCCAGTTGTCCGCCGACGCTGGTCTCGGCCGGGGCGATCATCAGGTCGTCATACATGTTGGGGTTGACGGAATCGTTGTCCTCGCTCAGGAAATCGTCCAAAGCCAAAGAGATGGAACTGGACGGCGCTCCCGCCATCAGCATCGCGTAGTCGTTGACGTCCCACATCGATTGCATTATGTCATCGGGGTTCATCTGCGCCATGACGTTTTCATCGAGGAACATCGTCAGGGCCAGCAGGAAGCGGCTGAACGCCAACTGTGACGGGTCCGAATTGCCGTACAGAGAGTTGCCTTCCGTTGTGCTGGCGGCCAGGAACGCTGCCTTGTCGATGTATGAAACCAGCAGCGGCACTTCGCGGCGGACCAGGATGCTCAGGCAGTCCTGGATGAGCTCGCCCCGACGCTCCGGTCGCCACGAGCGGAAGTAACCCTTGCCCTGGTACAAGTCGCCAGGACGCAACTCGTTGGGTACGCCATCGGTACCGGCGGGGGCGCCCAAATGGCGGCGAATCAGGGCATCGTATTCCCCGGTCATGGATATGTACTGGCTCTCCTGCACCAGCAATCCGGCGTGGACGTGGTGCGGCTGGCTGGGATCATCGGAGCTGAGGCCGGTCAGACCGGATTCACTGAGAAAAACCAGGTACATGGTAGCCTCCCAGGCTGGCGCGGCGGGCTCTATGGCCCTGACTGGGGTTGGCGGCGACGGCGGCGTTTGCCGGCGTCAGCGGATGGGACCGGTGATTAAGCAACGGTCCGAAAATCGACGTGAAGAACGTCGCCGGTGCGGGGTTGCCACTGGATCTCCGAAGCGACGGCGGTGTACTCGCCGGATTCGCCGGCGATGGTCACCCGGAGCGGCTGGCCGTACTCCCCGCCGGCGCGACTGATGGCTTGGAGCAGGGTGCGAACCTCGCACTGCAGCGAGCGGGATTCGACGCCCTTGCCGTACAGATGAACGGGCACGATGCCCTCTCGGCGCAGCGCTTTCACCTTCTTGCCCAGGGTGTCGCGGGTTTCAAGTTGGACGGAAACCGTCGGGGTGGTCATCGTAATCGGAACTCCTGGAGAACGTGTGGCGGGGACAACCCCGATTAGGGCGCCTATCATAGCACACGCTGTAACCGCATCGGCAGGAACTGGCGCGCCGCCGATTGCATGGGAGGCCGTGTATCATAAAGTTGCGGCCTCGGTACCTTTCCAATATCATCGGCCTCGACCGACAATATCGTCATGTTGAATGACCAACAAATCCAGGACCTCATCAGCCAGCCGAAACGGATTGTGGACAAGGATCCTGCCAGAGGTTACCGCGAGGAGCACCAGCAACGACGATGCGACTTGCAGTTGGAGCGCGTATCCGACGGTAACCTGTGCTTCTCGGTATTCGTTCGACAAAATCTCATGTTCATAGAGAATTTTTCTGTCGGGCTCCGTTATCGAACCGGGAATCCTCCTGTACCCGTAGTTACTCTGATTCGTTACAACGGGCCACACGGCGAATTCAGTATCCAACCCGACCAACATTACGCCCAGCCACACGTCCACAGCGTAACCGAGGTGGAATTGAGCTCTGGCAGTGCTCACCCGCAAGAAAGGCATCGTGCGCTCACCGACCGTTACAGAACATTTGAAGAGTGCCTGCGGGCATTTTTCGCCGATGTGAGCATCCAAAATTACTCCGATTATTTCCCTGATTTAGGGCAGCGCAGGCTTTTCGATGGATATCCATAGCGCCAGAAGCGCTTTGCAGAATACGCCGGCGTCGGCATTCGAACTGTACGAGCGACGACCCGGCTATTTCCAACTGATATTGCCTGTCTACCATGAAGACGGTGATATGGTAGAGATTTTCGTAGTGCAAAGCCCCCGCGGCGGAGAATATGTCCGTCTTTGCGATTTCGGAATGGCTCTGATGCGCCTGTCCTACACCTATGACGTGAACTCCGATGCGCGTCGCCGGATATTTGATAGCATCATCATCAACTGCGGCGTGCAGATTGATGAAGGCAACCTTTACCTGGATACGCTGACTGGGCGGGTGTACGAAGGCATTATGCAGTTTGCCGGCTGCGTCCAAAAAATTTGCAATATGCGGTATTGGAGCAGAGAGACCGTCAGGAGCGCGTTTTACGAAGACCTCGAAAACTGCGTTTATACGGATTTTGCTCGATTCGAGCCCCAGCCCGATGTGTTCCCTCTATCAGACTACCCTAGCGGAGTTGACTGGACTTTGAGGCATGATAACCGGGATTTCTACGTGTTCGGCGTTCGGGGCAACGACAAGGCCAAGAATGTAGCGATTTCGCTTCTGGAATTTCAAAAGGCGCGGTTGCCGTTCATCAGCCTGGTCGTCCACGAAGATATCGAAGAGTTAGGTCGCCGCGAACGGCTGTACATTACGAGAAACGCGGACACGCAGTATCCTGGCCTCCGAGATTTTCAAGAAAAAGCTGCGGATGACATCCGCAGGTTCGCCGGTACTATGACCTGAATCGGACGTCAATCGGCAGCCGTACTAACACAGTTGGGACCGTCTACCCCACCGCCTCCGCGTTGGCGCAGGCTTCCATCGGCTCGCCCCGGAGGCCGGCCACCAGGTTGCGCGCGGCCAGCTTCATGGTGTTGAGGCGGGTGGGCAGGGCCGCACTGCCGATGTGGGGGGTGATGACCACGTTGTCCAGGGTCAGCAGCGGGTCATCCGACGAGATTGGTTCCGGGGAGGTCACGTCCAGGGCAGCGCGGGCGATCTGCCCGTCGCGCAGCGCCTGGTAAAGGGCCGCCGGGTCGACCACCGGCCCGCGCGACACGTTGATCAGAATGGCCGAGGGTTTCATCGTGGCCAATTGCGGCCCGCTGATCAGGTGGTGGGTTTGCGGAGTCAGGGGCACGCTGAGCACGACGAAATCGGCCTGGCCCAGGAGGTCGGTGAACTTGGCGTAACGCAGGCCGTACTCGGCCTCCACATCGGAGTAACGAGTCCGCGAGTGGTAGACGATGTCCATGTCGAACCCGCGGGCCCGCTTGGCGATCTCCCGGCCGATCTGCCCTAGCCCTACGATGCCCAGGCAGGCCTCGTGTACGTCCTGTCCCAGCCAGTGGGTGGGGTGGAACTGGATCTGCCAGCCGCCGCCGCGCAGCCAGCGCTCGCTCTCGGACGTGCGCCGGGCCGCGCCCAGCAGCAGGGCCATGGCCAGGTCGGCGGTGGACTTGGCCAGGACGCCGGGCGTGTAGCCAACCGGGATGCCGCGCCGCGTCGCCTCGGCTACGTCAACATTGTCCAGGCCCACCGCCAGCTGGCTGATCGCCCGCAGGTTGGGCGCCGCGTCCAGCAGGTCGGCGTCCACCCGGTCCATGATGGTGGTGAGGATGCCGTCGGAGTCACCGGCCTGCCGGCGCAACTCCTCCACGGGTGGCGGCGTTTCCTCCGGCCACACGGTCACGTCGGCAACCTCCCGGATGATGTCCAAAGCCTCGGGAAGCAGGGTGCGGGTAACGAATGCGCGAGGGGTCGACATGGCAACTCACCGCCAAATGCAACTGCGACGCCTGGATCGGACGCCGTGGCACAAATTGTAGTATCGGGGGGTGTCGGTTGCCAGTGCTACTCCCCGAGATTCTGCAAATAAAATGGGCCGCCGCATTGCTGCAACGGCCCTTGCCGACTGTAGAGTGACGCGGGGAAAGACGCGCTACCCGATGGTCGGTGTCGGTTGATTAGACCAGCTTGGTGAAACCGTCGCGATAACCGCGGGTCTCGGCGATCTCGCGCTCCAGGCGGGCGCGCTCGGTCATGCCCGGGCCGGCCACGACGTTCCGCAGGCGTACGAAGGTGGCGGCAATGATCGTGTGCAGCAGTGGTTTGCGGGAGACTTCCCATTCCTTGAGCAGTTCGGCGGGGGTTTCCGGTATGCGAGAAACGTCAACGGCAGCGGCCGGCGCAGTGGTAGCGGCAGGGGCGGCGGCGTTTTCGGCAACCGCGGTGTTGGCTTCGTTTTCGGGTTTCAATGCGGTAACCATTTGTTCCTCCAAGGCTGATATTGCAAGCCTGTGATCATTTGAAATTATGATACCGAGTTCACCGCATTCCGTCAATAGATATTATTGGATAATCAATATCAAATATATAAATGCTGAAGGCGGGTTCACAACCCGCCTTCATCTATGACCTCAACTCCGTTGTTGGCTGTGCTACAACGTCAATTTCCCCGGATTCATGATGCCCGCCGGATCCAGCGCCCGCTTGATATCCAGCAGAGCGTCCCGGCTCACCCCCAGTTCTCGACCCAGCAAATGGTGCAGCTTGATGCCCACGCCGTGGCAGTACTCCATGATCCCGCCCATGTCCTGGGCTAGGGTGAGCACCTCATCCACGCCGGCGGCCAGGTTCGCCCGCACCTCGGGATCGTAGCCGTCCCGACCGACCACCCGCCGGTCGCCGTCGGGCACCACCAGCATCGAGAAGAACTCCGGTCGGCTCCACAGGCAGTACTCCACCACCTTGATCTTCCGGGCCTCCAGCATCCGGTCGGCACGACGCCGATACTCCAGCACCCGGTCGGCGGGCAGGCTCATGTGCAGATAGTCGAAGGTGCGGCCCCACTGCCGCTGCCAGCGTTCCTCGCGAGGGCGTCCCAGGGCCGTCTCACGATAGTTCAACGCCGAGTCATGGCGGTGTTTCCAGTAGGATAGGGTCGGCTCCGGGCCCACGTTCCACCCGCCGGCCTCGTCGCACACCGCCATGGTGCGTCGCAGCGCGGCGTCCACGCCTTCCCGATAGCCTTCAAAAAGCAGGTGCAGCAGCACGCCCTCGCTATCCTCGGTCAGGTCCAGTAGCGCAGGGCGGATGCCCAAGGCCCCCATCTCAGTTACCACCGCGAAACCGGCGTCGAAATCAGCGAATTCCACGGTCGTGTATTCGGCGGCCTCGGGTTGGCGGAACACGCGCAGGGTGGCCCGGGTTATCACCCCAAAGACGCCCTCGCTGCCGATGAAAAGGTGGTTCAGATTGGGGCCCGAGGACTGCTTGGGCACGGGCCGCGTGTTGATGATGCGTCCATCCGGAAGGACAACTTCCAGCGCCACCACCTGATCACCCATGGGCCCGTAGGCGGCGGCGCGGTAGCCGACGCCGTTGGTGGAGATGGTGCCGGCTACACTGGCGATGGGAACGCTGTACGGGTCATGTCCCGGCATGAGCCCGTGGGGTTCCAGCGCGTCATACAGGTCTTGCAGAATCAGCCCGGCCTCGACCTCGGCGGTTAGCGACACCGGGTCTATGTCGATCACCCGGTTGATCCGGCCCAGGTCCAGGATGATCCCGCCGCTCACGGGCAGGATCCCGCCCATGACGCCAGTGCCGCCACCGTATGGAATCAGCGGAACGCCGGCGCGCTGGGCCAGCGTGACGATCTGAGAAACCTGGGCAGTATCCGCCGGCCGCACGACAACGTCGGCCAGGCGATCAAACGCGGCGTCGGCGTAGTAGGCCCGGTACGGCGTCAGAGCGTCGGCCGAGTAGCGGTCAAGTTCGGCCGGCTCCGTGAGAACGTGCTCGGAGCCGACGATTTGACACAGACAGCCGGCAATCTGCTGCCAGTCGATGGGATGGGAGGATTGCGGGCTGTCGGGCACGCGGGGAATGGTCACAGCGGGCTGCGGAACATGGCTTGGCCGGTTTCGTCGTGGTTATGGTTGGCCAACGCCACCAGCAATTGCTCGTGGTTCCGGCGCATCTCCTCACGCATTTCGCGCATCTCGGCGCGCATTTCTTCCCGCAGCTCCCGCATCTCGGCGCGCATTTCTTCCCGCAGATCGCGCATATCCTGGCGGAGCTCCCTCACCTCTTCCTGTGTCGCACGCACGTCCTGGCGGAGCTCCCTCACCTCTTCCCTTGTCTCGCGCAACTCTTGCCGCGTTTCCGTCAAGCTCTCTTCCAGTCGGTCAACGCGGTAGGAGAGATGGTCAACCCGGCTGCTGAGCTTCCATATGTACCACACCCCACCGCCGCCCAATAGGAGCACGGTGAGAGTCAGACCGGCGATGCTGGTTATGGCCATGGCGGTTGCCGCATCCATGGAAGTTCACCTCAACGGGCTTATTGGCTCTGCCGCTGCCACTGGGTGCCCTGGGGGCCGTCTTCCAGGGTCACGCCCTGCTCGGCGAGGCCGTCCCGGATCTGGTCGGCCAGGGCGAACTGGCGGGCGGCCCGTAATTCGGTGCGTATCGACACCAGCAGGTTGATGAAGGGCGCGGCCGTCAGATCGTCGTCACCCGACGCTCGATCCTCGAAGGTGAGGCCCAGCACGGAGCCCAGTTCCCGCAGAGCGCCCTGACCGTCGTCGATGCGCTGACCGGCGTCCCGGCCCCGGTTGATGTCACGTGCCAGGTCGAACAGCGCCGCCACGGCCTGCGGAGTGTTCAGGTCGTCGTCCATGGCGGCTGCGAACCTGGTCCGGTGGGCTTGCGGATCCACCTGCGGCCCGGTCCCATTTCCGGGTGTCAGGGCGTGGCGCATCCGTTCCAGGCTCCGCTCCACTGCGGCGGCGCCTTCGTCGCTGTACGCCAACGGGCTGCGGTAGTGGCTGCTGAGGAAGTACAGACGCATGGCGTCCGGACTGTAGCGTTCCAGGGCCTCCACCACGGACACCAGGTTGCCCAGCGATTTGCTCATCTTGTCGGAGCCCAACTGCAGCAGGCCGTTGTGCATCCAATAGCGGGAGAAAGGCTTGGCGCCGGTGTAGCACTCGCTCTGGGCGATCTCGTTTTCATGGTGCGGGAACACGAGGTCCTGCCCGCCGCCGTGGATGTCGAGCTGCTCGCCAAGGTATTCCAGGGACATGGCGGTGCACTCAATGTGCCAGCCGGGCCGGCCCGGTCCCCACGGGCTCTCCCACGAGGGCTCTCCCGGCTTGGCTCCCTTCCACAGGACGAAATCCATGGGGTGCTCTTTGTTCTCATCCACCTGGATGCGCGCGCCGGCGATCATGCTGTCCAGGGTGCGGTGGCTGAGCTTGCCGTAGTCGTCCTTGCTGGTCACACGGAAATACACGTCGCCAGCAGCGGGATAGGCATGACCCCGGTCGATCAGGCCGGCGATGGCGTCGATGATCCGCGGAATCTCCCGCGTGGCTCGGGGATATTCGGAGGCGCGCTGGATGTTCAGGGCATCCATCGTGTGGAAATAGTCGCCGATGAATTCCTCGACCAGGTCGTCCTCGGAGACGCCGGACTCCTGCGCTCGCTGGATTATCTTGTCGTCGATATCCGTGAAGTTCTGGATATGACGAACCTCGTATCCCTTGTGCTCCAGATACCGCCGCAGGGTATCGAAGACCACGTAGCTGAGCGCGTGCCCGACGTGGGTGGCGGAATACGGGGTCACCCCGCACACGTACATCTTGACCAGGTTGTCTTCGGCGGGAACGAACTCCTCAACCTGTCCGCTCAGGGTGTTGTAGAGCTTCATGCTAAACCGGATTAACGACGGCGCTTGCGGCCTTATTGATAACGCGCGGTGTCAGGACCGCCACAGCAACGCCACGGCTACCGCCGCGATCCCCTCTTCCCGCCCGGTGAATCCCAGGTAATCGGTGGTGGTGGCTTTGACGCTGATCTGCGATTGGTCGACCGAAAGCGCGGTGGCGATGTTCTGGCGCATCAGCGGCACATGGGGCGACAGCCGGGGACGTTGCGCCAGCATTGTAGCATCAACGTTGGCGATGCACCAACCTCCCTCCGCCAGTACGCCAGCCGTGCGCTCCAACAGTATCAGGCTGCTGATTCCGGCCAGGGTCGGGTCTCCGGGAGGGAAGTGCATGCCAATATCGCCGGCGCCGGCGGCGCCCAGCAGGGCGTCGACCACGGCGTGGCTGAGCGCGTCGCCGTCGCTGTGGCCAGCCAGGCCGGTGGGATGCGGAATACACACGCCGCCGAGCACCAGCGCGCGCCCGGCGACGAGGGCATGGGCGTCGGCTCCAGTGCCTGCTCGATACTGCACCGAGGCACCTGATTGGCGGGCCGCGAACCGGGTTACGCGCCTACCCTCGCTCGATGGCCTTGAGAGCCTTGTGCGCGTGCTCGATGTCGTTCAGCGGGCGACCGTAGACGATGATCGGCGCGTAACCGATCACGATCGCCACCAGAAACGCCAGCAGCGACCCATGCGCGACGAATTCCGCGTTGGTCGGCGCCTCGCCGACCCAAAGATGGCGGAGCAACATATCGCTCTGGGCCTCGATATAAGCCGGCGCCGGCAAGTCCAGTTTCGCGACCAGGAGCATCACCAACGGGACGATGCAAATCAACGCCAGAATGGACCAGACGGTGACCCAAAACATGAACGTATTGCGCTCGGTATTCACTTTCGAGCGCAAATTCTCCAGCCGACCCGGGGCTACCGCCATGTCCAGCCGGTCAGCGCTCAGCCGCAGGAATTGAGCGTACTCCCCGTAACGGGAGCGACGGTTGACGGTGCTGGCAACCATTCTGATCCTCCGCTTGTTGACACCCCTTGTCCAAACGCGCGAGTCGTGTTTCGTGTACACGCGCCGATGCTTGACAAGGGGCGTCATTAAACATCGTAGGCATAGAAGTCGGGCCGTGGCAAGCGGTCTCGCTTCCCATTTGCGGCAGTTTCGGCCTATCCTCGGGCTAATAACAATCTCGCCACATCCAGATCCTCCGGAGTGGTCACTTTCAAATTGTCATAATCACCCCAGAAGACCGTGACCCGGTGGCCCGCAGCCTCGACCATCGCTGAATCATCGGTGTATTCGACGACCGCGGCGCGATGGGCATCCAGGAGGGTTTGATAATCGAAAGCCTGCGGAGTTTGCGCCGCCCATAAGTTCGCGCGGTCGGGAGTAGCCGAAATCACCTGCTCCTCGCCCACCACTTTGATCGTATCCTTGACCGGCACCGCGGCGATGGCAGCGCCCGATCCCCGAACTTCACGGAGAGCGCGGCCCAGAATATCGGGCGTCACGCATGGCCGAGCTCCATCGTGAATCGCCACCCATCGCCTCTCGCCCATGGCGACCAGCCCAGCGAGAACTGAATCCTGGCGGCGGGCGCCGCCGGCGCAAACCGCAGCGATTTTGGGAATACCCAAATCCTGCACGATCGCTTCGCCGTCTTGAACCGCGTCGGCGGCGACAACCAACACGATCCGGTCCACCACCTCCGAATCGGCGATGCGTCGAAGGGTATGGGCAATCAGGGGCGTTCCAAGCACGTTGACGAAGGTCTTGTCGGTGCCGCCCATCCGGGTGCTGCGCCCGGCAGCCACCACCACGACGCCCAACGACCCATCCGATGTCTCCCGTCTGGCGCAGTCCAATCTATCGTCCGTCCAAAAATTTTCGCGCTTGGCGTTAAAGCCCGCATAGTTTATGATTTAGGCGGTATGGGATCAATATCACCCTAAGGGTATATCTGCGGAGCGCGTTACTCCAAAGGGGGCATGATGGCACTCGAAATGGCCTATCACGTGGAAACGTACAGCTCGGGAACCCACGGCAGAGCGATCTGCAACGCCCGCACGCATCACTGGGTCGCCGACGACGGCGGCGGTGACGCCGTGGGAGCCGGGGAATTGTTCCTCTCCGGCATCACCGCGTGCGCCGTGAACATGGTGGAGCGCATCGCCCTCACCGACGACGCTCCGGTGGACTTCATGGAAGTGTCCGCCGAAGCCTTCAGGGACTCGGAAGCAACCCCCGGCGACGTGAGCCTTTACGCCGACGTGCGCATCCACTTCAAGATCTGGGGCGTGGACGACGACCAGGGCAACTACTTGGTGGACACGTGGAAGAAGCGTTGACCGCTTTATGGTTCGGTCGCCGTGGCGACCCCCAGCACTTCCGTCACCGCCGAATTCGTTGCCGAGCCTCGGCCCAAACACGCCGGACGCGCCGCTTAGCGCCCGTCATATTTCGCGCCGCTCGGCGGCGACACGTCTGCCCCCACCCCGACGACGGATTCGCTGAGCGGCGGGGGCAACAAGTTGCGAGGCGCGAATCAAGCGTTGCCGCGATAGCTTTCAGGCTTAGCCCGCAGGGCCCGGCTCTCCTGTCCCGCGCCGGAGTTGGATCTATGCCAGCTCCAGATTTTCAGTAGGGGGTTCTGAGATAGAGTTCCCGCTCACCATATTCGCAGCCGGCCTGACCGACGCATCTGCCGGATTGTTGAAAGACTTCGCCATCGCCATGGCCATCGCGGCCGTTGGGTTGGCGTTAGCCCGGCTGATATGGCAGCCGCCCGTACTCGGTTACCTCATTGCCGGGCTGCTGATCGGGCCGTACACCCTGCCCCATCCGGTCATCAGCAACCTGGACACTATCGGATTGCTTGCCGAGCTGGGGTTGATCCTCCTGCTCTTCGGCATCGGCCTGGAACTGGGCTGGCGACGCATCCGGGAAATTGGCCTGCGCGTGCTGGTTATCGGGGTAGTGGAGATCTCCACCCTGACCTACCTGGGTGTGCTGATCGCCGACAAGGTGCTTGGCATATCCGGAGCGAACGCCCTGTACCTGGGCGGTGCCATGGCCATCAGCAGCTCGGCGATACTGCTGAAGGGTTTGCGGGACAGCGGCAACCTCCGCGCCGGATGGGGTCAGACCATCGTCGGGATCCTGCTGGTGGAAGACTTTGCCGCGGTTATTCTGCTGACCCTGTTGGCCGGCCTGGCCACCACCGGTTCCACCGACCTGGCGGACGTGGGCTGGCTGGCCGCGAAGCTGGGCATCTTCTGCATCGCGGCCCTGGCTTTTGGCGCCCTGCTGGCGCCCCGTCTCATGCGGTTCCTCTCCCGGATGCAATCGGACGAAACCCTGCTGGTGGCCTCACTGGGCTGCTGTTTCGGCCTGGCGTTGGGGGCCGAGTTTCTCGGATTGTCCGCGGCGGCCGGCGCCTTCCTGATCGGCGTGGTCATCGGTGACACCGACGCCGCCGGACGGGTGACGCGACTGGTCAACCCGGTGCGCGACATGTTCGGCGCACTGTTCTTCCTGTCGATAGGCATGCTCATCGACTACCGAACCCTGGACGACTACATCGTGCCGGCGCTGGTAGTGGTGGGAGTGTTCATGGGCGGCAAGATCATGGCCAACACCATCGGAGCGATACTGGCGGGACGACGCTCGCGCACCGCAGTGCAGGTCGGGATGACTATGCCGCAGATGGGAGAGTTTTCGCTGGCCATCGGTCACCTGAGCGCCACCAACGCCGCGGTGGGTCCGGTGGTGGCCCCGGTGCTGGCCATCGCCACCGCGATCACGGCGGTCCTGGCGCCGCTGACCTCGAAGATCGCGACTCCCATGTACGACTGGCTGGAACGGCGCGCGCCGCCGGCGGTGCTGGCCGTCAATCTGGTGATCTTCCTGGGCATTCAGTCGTTCTGGGCCGCGTTCTCCCTGCCCGGCGAAACGGGCCGCCTGCTGAAAAACGCGGTGCGTCGCATCATCATCGACATCTGCATCATCGCGGTGCTTACGGCCATCGGCACCGCTGCGGTGTACACCCTGCCCGACCTGCTGGCCGAACCGGATTCGGTGTCCCACGCCCTGCTGGGCGTGATCCTGGGCGGCGCAACGGTGGGGATCAACATCCCGGCTGCCATAGCCATCTGGCGGGAATTGCGGGTAGTGGCCAGCCTGACCGTTCGGGCGTCGGTGCGCGACACGGCAGGCCAGCCGGCGCGATACACCCTGCGCACCCTGTTGCGCGACGGCATGGCCACGGCGCTTTTGCTCGTCGGCGTCCTGCTGATGATCCCGTTGATAATCCGGCTATTCTCCCTGGGCAGCCTGTCGGTGCCGTTGTCAGTGTTCCTGCTGTTGGCTTCCGCGGGCGCTCTGGTGTTTGCCGGCTTCCATGTCCACCGCGTCCTGCAACCGGTGTTCCGCAACACGTTCATCGCTCCTACCGCTCCCCGGCGCACCGATGCGCCAGCCCCCAGCGCCTTTGAGGCCATGGACGTGGAGAGCCCGTCCTTCAACCACTGGGCCGACCCGGACGCGCAACCGATCCAGCAGGTGCGCGCCGCCGCTGCCGCTCAGGCTGCCGAAGACTCGACCGCAGACCTGTGGCGGTTCCTGGAAGAGCGGATCGAGCTGTTCAGTCCCGCGCCAGCGCGACCGCCGGAAGGCGCAGAGTCATCTGCCCAGAGAGAGGCCGATTAGGGTCTGTTTGCCAAATAACGTCATTCCGGCGAAAGCCGGAATCCAGTGAGTGTAAATTCCAACCAACGTTCCTACAGCAGAGGCTTTTCTGGGTTCCTGCCCCGTATCAAGTACGGGGTGACGTTCTTTCGCAGGAACGACGGTGTGATTTTCAGGCGGTGCTACAATGCGCGCAGTCACTAACAGGCAGGCGACACCATGCGAATCTGTTCTTTTCTACCCTCCGCCACCGAGATTGTTTACGCATTGGGGCTGGAGGACCAACTCTATGGCGTAACCCACGAGTGCGACTACCCAGCCCAGGCCAGGGACAAGCCCTGGGTGGTGCGCAGCGTTTTTGAAGGCACGCAGCCCAGCAGCGGTGAGATCAGCCGCGTGATTTCGGAGCGTCTCGCCGAGGGGCTCGGCATCTACCATATCGACCAGGATATCCTCGACGCAGCCAACCCGGACCTGCTGCTCACTCAGGCTATCTGCGAGGTTTGAGCGGTGTCTTCTCGGCAGGTCGCCGAGTCCACCGCCAACATGGAGAAGCAGCCCGAGGTCCTGTCGCTGGACCCGCAATACCTCGGCGACGTTTTGGAAGACGTGCGCCGGGTGGGCCGGGCAACCGGCACTGAATCCATGGCCGAGCAGGTCACAGCTCGGATGCAGGAGCGTATCGATACGGTCACCCAGAGGGCTGAATTGGCTGATATCCACCCCAGGGTTCTGCACCTTGAATGGACCGATCCGCTGATGTGCGGCGGTCACTGGGTCCCGGAAATGGTGGAACTGGCCGGGGGAGCCAACTCCTTCGGCGACAAGGAGATGGGCTCCTTCCCGCTGGAATGGGAGGCCATCATCGAGAATCAACCCGAGGTCATCGTTGTCATGCCCTGCGGTTTTGAAGTGCCCCGGGGTATGGAGGACATTCCTCTGCTCACAGAAAAAGAGGGATGGGCGTCCCTGCCCGCGGTGCAGAACGACCGTGTCTACGTAATCGACGCCAGCAACTACACCAGCCGGTCCGGCCCCCGGCTCGTTACCGGCCTGGAGATACTCGCCGAGATGATCCATCCCGAGCTGTTTTCGGGGATGATCCCGGAGGCGGGGGCGCGCCGCATTTACGGGTCCGCCCAGGGAGGCTCCCCATGACCACGAAACCGCGTCCGGCCGCCGCCTATCCCAATCTCACGGAGCTGCCGGACCCGCCCCCGCTTCCCGACGGCATGAAACAGCGCCCCCACATCGCCCGTATCGATCAGGTTCTGCGCAGCCACTACCGGCGCCAGCCCAACACGCTGGTGTCGGGAGAGGGCTATCTTTGCTTCGAGGCCCGCGATGCTCGCCGCTCTCCTCGCCCCGACTGCGTGGCAGCCTTTGATCTCCCCTTTCCCGCTCAACTCATTGAAGAAGCCAACGGATACGTCATCAGCGAAGTTGGGCAGCCGCCGGACTTCGTGCTGGAAGTGGCATCGCCGAGCACCGGCCGACACGACTACACCGCGAAACGCGACATCTACGCGCGCCTTGAAGTCAGGGAATACTGGCGGTTTGACCCCAGCGGCGGGCAGTGGCACGACGCCCCGCTGGCCGGCGAAGTGTTGGAAGGCGGCGTGTACCGGCCCCGGCCAATCGACTACGAGAGCGATGGCTCGGCGCGGGGCTACAGTCCCAGCCTGGGGCTGGAGTTGCGCTCGGAAGACCGGCAACTGCGGTTCTGGGACCCGGTTACGCGGGAATACCTGCCGGACCTCGTAGAAGCCTTGGATGCGTTGGCCGCCGCCGAAGCCCGCGCCGAACGGGCCGAAAACCGTGCCGAACGGGCCGAGGAGGAAGCGCGCCAACTGCGCGAGCAATTGCGCCGCCGGCAGTCGCCGGAGTAAACGCCGGCGGGTCAGTTCAGGCGTGGCCCTTTGAACGGCGTGTTCTGTTCCGCCTGCTCCGCGACGATGCGGTTGGCCTGCCGCATCAGGGTCTGCAACTTTTCCAGCTGTCCGCCGGCGGTGGGGGTTTCCAACAAGGATTGCCGCACGTCGGGGGGCAGCGGCAGGCTGACAGCCAGGGTGGCCGAGGCGATGCGGGCCAGAGCGATGGGCTCGTCGGGAACCGTGACCTCCCGGTCCCAGCCGCCGGCCATGGCGGTGAGTTGACGCTGCAACCGGATGAACTGTTCGCGCACGTTGGCTACCGCGGTCGTGGAAACATCCCCTTCGTCGTCGTCCATGAACCGCACCAGCCCTACCAGATGCGGCACGGTCTGCACTGTTTGCAGCAACTCGAAACGGGTTTCGCCGCGGGTCAGAATGTTCAGGCGGCCTTCCTGCAGGCGTTGGACCTGCGAGACCCGCGCCGTGGTGCCGATGGAATGCGGTTCCGCCGGTTCGCCCACCTCGTTGCCCTCCCTGATGAGCAGCACTCCGAACGGTTCGTCCCGCTCGATGCAGTCGCCGATCATCGCCTTGTACCGCTCCTCGAAAATGTGCAGCGGTAACGGCATACCGGGAAAGAGCACCACGTTGTTCAGAGGGAACAGCGGCAGTTCGTGGTAGGTTCCCGGCGGGAAGTCGTCAGGATTGATCGCCATGATGCCGCAGTATAACCACGGGCGGCCGGCGCAGCAACCCGACCACCAAAACGCCCCCGTCCGGCAAGAACGGGGGCGCGAATGGCTTCGAGTGTTTCTTCGGGCTACTTGACCGGTTCCGCATCCGGCGGGCGGTTGTGGATGGCCTTGGTGCCCTTCTTGAAGATGCAGGTGCGGATGTTGTTCTCCAGCTCCGTCGGATCATCCACGCCGGGATAGCGTGCCTGAGCCTCGGGGCTGCTCAGGTATTCGTACATCTTCTGAAGCACTTCTTCCTCGGACTCACCCGTGATCACCGTGCGGTCTCGGGGATCGGAAAGGAAGTTGCTGGGCCTGGCGTAATAGATGTCGGGCATGGTCTCCTCCTCCGTTGGCGAGGCTGCCAATTGTGAAATTGGTTGCGCAAGCAGTGGGAGTTTGATACACCAAAATCCTTCGTGTTGTCAATATCGGGGGCGCCATTGACCCAACGCCGGCGGACAGTCCTAGTCCAGCCGCACCGGGTCGACGTCAATCCGGCAATTCCTCGGGACAGTACGCCCCTCCAGGAACTGCCAAAGCCGGCGTCCCCTCAGCAACAGCCGCCATCGGTACCGGCCGCGGACACGCTCGGGCAGACAGGGGGTAGGCCCGATTACGTCAACATCCGCCCGACCTTCCCTCTCCGCCTGTTCCCGCCAGGACTGGGCCAACTCACCCAGGGTCTGCTGCGCGGCGCGCACGCTGAGATCGGCGCATAATACCTGGGCGAGCCGGTTGAAGGGCGGGTTGCCCTGGAGTTGCCTGGCCGCGATTTCGATGCCGTAAAACGTGGCATAGTCCTGCTCAGCGGCCGCGGCGATGGCGTAGTGGTCCGGCTGGTACGTCTGGATAATCGCCCGGCCGGGCTCGTGGCCGCGGCCGGACCGGCCCGCCACCTGGCAGAGCAGAGCAAACGCTCGCTCGCCGGCGCGAAAATCGGGCAGGTTCAGGCCCAGGTCCGCCAGCAGAACGGCCGACAGGGTTACATTAGGCAGATCCAACCCGCGCGCTACCATCTGCGTGCCCACCAGGATCTGCGCCTGCCCGCTGGCCAGGCGTTCCATCGCCGCTTCCAGTTCCGCCGGATTGCGAACCGAATCCGAGTCCCACCGTTCGATGGTGACGCCGGGATAGCGTTGCTCCAGCTCGGATGTGACCGCCTCGGTGCCGGCGCCCATCTCGCGGATGCGGCCGCCGCGACACTGCGGACAGGCCCGAGGCAAGCGCCGCTGCCGGTTGCAGTAGTGACAAATCAGCCGGCCCGACTCCCGATGGAAGGCGTAGGACACGGAGCACCGGCTGCAGTTGATGACGCATCCGCAGTCCCGGCACTGCATGAGAGCAGCGCTCCCCCGGCGATTGAGAAAGAGGATTGCCTGCTGGCCGCTGGCTATGGTCACGTCCAGGGCGTCGGTGAGGCTGCGGCTGAAAACGCTGCGGTTACCCTCCCGGAGCTCCCGCCGCATGTCCACCACGCTGATTTCAGGCAACGGCGTAGCGCGTCCATCGGGGCGCGGCACCCGCTCCGGCAACCGCAACAGGTGATGCCGGCCCCGCGTCGCTTCGTAGTGCGTGCTCACGTCGGGCGTGGCCGAGCCCATGACCACCACCGCGCCGGAGCGGCGAGCCAACGCCAGGGCGGCGTCGCGCGCGTGATAATAGGGCGGATGCTCGTCCTGCTTGTAAGCCGGTTCGTGCTCCTCGTCGACGATAATCATGCCCAGATTGACGGCCGGAGCGAACAGGGCGCTGCGCGGCCCTACAATCACGTCGGCCAGGCCGTCGCGAATGTTCCACCACTGCTCGAACCGCTGCCGCTCGGTGAGGCGGTGGTGCAGGACGGCCACGCGGCCGGGAAATCGGTCGTTCACCATGCCGACCGTCTGCGGGGTCAGCGCGATCTCCGGCACCAGGTAAATCGCCTGCTTGCCCTGGTCTACCGCATGGGCGATGGCTCGCAGGTACACTTCAGTCTTGCCGCTGCCGGTAACGCCGTGGAGCAGAAAACTGCGCGGCAGCAGGCCGGGATCGTCCAGCGCGGCGGCAATGCTGGCCAGAGCGTCCGACTGAGCGGCCGTCAGCGCTGCGGGAGCGGGATGCGATGGTTCAACTCCCGAAGGAACCTCGGGGCGCACTCGCTGCCATTCCTCACCCACCAGACCGAGCTGGAGGAGGGCGTCGGCTGCGGGTCTCAGGCTGGCGGTTCCAGTCGTGTCGTAACCGGCGCCGGACTCTCGCACCGCTGCTAGGAGTTCCACCTGGCGCGAAGCTCGCACGGAAGGAGCGGCTTCGTCACCATCCCCGGCATCGTAATGGCCAGGAATCAGCAAGCGACGATAGCGGTGCGATCGCGGTCGCGGCAGGGTGACCTCCTTGCGCACCAGGCCGCGGGACACCAGCCGTTGCAGCTCCCGTCGGGCGACGTTGGCATGGGTTGGGTCGATCCGTTTCAGAAAGTCGATTTCCTCCCAGGCCCGGGAAGAGTCCGCCAATTCCCGCCACGCGACTTGTGCAGCTTCGCGGAAAGACGCCAACTCACCAGCGTCGTTAAGGCCGGAGATCGCGGTCAACCGCGACCGCTGCTGCGCCCTGAAGCCCGGCGGCAGTATCGGGGCGACCGCCTCAAACGGTGAGCATTGATAGGTCTGCCCCAGCCATTCGGCCAGCTCCAGCCCCAGCGAGCCAACCAGCGGGGACGGCTCGACCGGATGCAGGATGTCCCGCGTTTCTTCCTCCGACACGGCAGAAGCGTCCGCCAGGCTGAAAACCAACCCCTGCACGATATTGCGGCCAAACTGGACCCAGACCAGTTGACCGGGTTCGACCGCAAGATGGCGGGGTATGCGATAGGAAAACGTTTTGCCCGGCGGGATCCAGTCCGCGTCGATGGCGACGTCGGCGTAGTTCACGGTGAGACCTCGTCATCCATCCCTTCTATCGAGATCCGCGTGAGTCGCAGGATATGCAAATGCGAAACCGCCGCAACCGTGCCGTAAGAGGGGTAGTGACTCAGTTTGAAATGGGGTATCAGAAAATCGAATAGTAGCCTCGCTCGTTGTCGTCATTGGAAACGACGCCTTCCCTGAGTTGGGGGGCATGAATCGCAGGGTAGGCAAGGCGTAACCACACCCGGCGCGAAACTGGATACCAGTGGCCTGTAGGCCATTGGCATGGAATTGTCAGTGGGTTCCCGCGCCCCTTTCGGCTTTTTCTGGGGATGGTACGCCAGATTGGTTCAGTCTGATGGGACAGGAGTAGCGTCCACTAGTGGCTGTAGTCGTGCTTCGGCAATTTTGCGCTCGATTGCTTCCCTTTCGTCCTTATCAAATTTCCTTTGATAGTCTTGGGCGCTGACGTAATAAAACTCCCAGTCAGTTGCGAACTGGACGATGGCCTCGACGGACTTGCCACGTTCTATCGTACGCGCAATTGCCCGCGCTCGCAGCCGAAGGTTCTCTTTCTGGAGTTGCATTTGCCCTGCGGAGCCAGCTGCGCGACAAGTCAAGATAACCTCAGTCTTGCTTGGTCCGCCTCGCTTTTGTCCCGGTGCCGTTAGGAGCGTTCCGATTACGATATGCCCGAGGATTTTTCCCAACGGGCCGCAACCAGTCATCGCGATGGTCGAGGCGGCAGAAGTACGGGTAGAGAGGAAGGCTCCATATTGGTGGTTCTCGTACAATTCTTGCCAAGCTTTCAGTTCGTTCTCGAGTGCGACCTCTTCTTCAATGGTTCTTTCTGCGCGAATCAGCCCACCTTTAGCGAGCTGTTTAAGCTCTGGGATTTTTCGGAGTTTACGCCGGATGCTTGGTGATGTTCGGAATTGGTCGCTCACGTACATCTTGTTGGCTCTGTCCCATGCGACGTATGATGAGAGTCCCCTAAATCCCAAAAGGAACTGAACCTCTGGACTGTCCAAGTCTGCGCCAGTCCTATCAGCTTTCCGGTACACGTTGGAGTCATGATTATGGCAGGCCACCGTGTATTTGCACTCTTCATCGGGGGTTGGCCGCGGTGTGAACCTCTCCAGCGGTGGGAGCATCATCTGCCCTTTGATACGGGTGCCCGGCTCCATGTCCAAGACCGTTTCTTGGATTAAGTGCGCGATCTGTCGCGTGCTGGTGCGCCAAGACAGTAGCATTCCGCCTTGCCTGGTGTGGCCTAACCACCGTCTGCCTATGACGTGGCAATTGTTCATGTCATCGTGGTCTGGGTTCTGGCTTGTGGGGGGGACCAGGCACTCCATGTTCTCTTTGCGAATGGCTATATCCGCGCTCGAAATTTCTTTTAAGACTTCTTTGAAGCTGTCCCTTGTAAGGCCATGTTTCAGCACAGGCACCCGTGTGCCGATTGGTTGGGTAGCTTGGTGCTTTCCCGTGTATCTGGATGGAGCTCGGCTCCACCTTTTTTTGCGGTCCAGAATTGCCACCTGATGGGTCCTTGCTGAGGTGTGTCGAGAATATGCTGCCCGATCCACAGTTCCATTGGTAGGAATGGGCATGAGTTCGTCGAACAACGGTGCTGGCAACGCCAGATACGTTGCCAGCACCGCATCTCCAGTGCTGGAACAATGCTGGGCGTCTGTAGTTGCACCAATGTCCTTCTCCTCAATGCGCGTGGTGCGCTGGATACTGGCGGCAATGCTGGGCGAATACTCGCCAGAATTCTGCACGGGGAGAGAACTACTTGCTGATGACGCCTAACAAGTCGACGGCGCAGTGATTGCTGCGCCGTCTGCTGGTAGTGGTGGCAAGGTTCCTTATCGGCCTTCGCCTCCTTCAGATTCGCTGGGGGGTGGCGGAGGGGGTGGGGCGGGAGTCACTTCTCGTTGAGCCTCCTTCAACTCAACGATGTCGCCTGTGAGGTCAGCACCTCTGTTGACTGGGCCCGTCGGCCTTGGAGCTGGATCCGGTGACGGTCTAGCTCCCCCTGCCGCTTCCGACAGTTCCATGTCTTTCGCTACGCCTCTGCGTTCGTTGAGGTCCCGTTCCGACCGTATAGATGGAGGTGTTGCTCGGCGTGTTTCTCGGGGTTTTTCGTCAGGCATTTCGCCACTCCTTGGTGAACAGATCTTTGAAGTGGATCAGTAGCTTGGTTTGCGGGGCCAAAGCCCGCATTTTGATGTCCGTTGCTTTGAAACCCCCTCGTAAGTAAGGTTGGTATTTGAAAGAGGCTAACGGGCCTGTTTGAATGTGAGCGATCATGGGAACGGCGTCTGTTCCTTCTTCTCTTTCAGAATCAGTTCCAAACCCGATGAAGATCCTCTCGCGCATGTGGCGGTGAATCTGTGGCCCGTTGTAACGGGTTCTGCGAACGTGAAACCATTGGTCAGCGTATCGTTTTACCTTGTCGGCGTGTTCCCACTGGATTACGCAGTATGCGTAGTACCCCGGCTGGAAAGTGCAAGGGTCTAACCCAATGTGTAGCCACCAGACGTTTGGTACCCAAATGGGGGTTCCGATCACGAAGCCAATGACGTTCCGAACATCGAGATTTGATTCAACGGCACCAGCCAACTCGTTGAAGGGGAATTGGCCGACGATGACTGGAGCGTGTGCGTAGTCAAGTGCTTCCTGGTCCGTTCCCAGCCTGATCAGCATCGAACGGTCGTACTCTTTCGTCGCTTTGTGCCAACACCTCCTAGAGATGAACGCGCCCAAGAGGGCGATGAAGGTGGCTGCTACTCGCCACCCGAGTTCCGCCCACCCGGTCATTGATTCGGCGGATGCCATGTCCATCGTAATTCGCTTCCCATGATGTAGTCAAGTAAGATGCTCCCGTTTAAAGTTCGAATAATTTTCGAACCTCGCCGGTGCCGACGAACTGCGAGAGCAGTCGGTAGTTTCCCAACTCCCGGCGGGCTCGTCCGGCTATGATTGCTGGGTGAACACCGACCTCTTGGGCCAACGCCATCACAGCCATAGGCGATGGGTCTTCGAGGATTTCGCTGTCTTCCCAGGCTGTCGTAGGTATCAGGCATTCGTACGCGAGTTCGTCGGCTTCCATCTCTTTGGCGTCTGTACCTGTTCCTCTGAGGTCGTCGTCATCGACGAATGCTTCGCAGGTTTGGGGGAGGTGTAGTACAACGTGGGCCAACTCGTGCATCAGCACCCACCAGAAGTTGTCGATGCGGTCGTAGCGCAGAGTCAGGCCAATGGCGGGGCGTCCGTTCGCGGACTTCATGGCAGCGCCGTCTAAGTGTGTCCTGGGCAGGTGTGGCACTAGCTCGACGGCAATGCCCTGGTCGGCTAGGAAATCTACAGCCTGCCGTGGGCCGTCTATGGCAGGGCTGAGCCTTGCCACGTGGTTCAGGAACTCTACTGGGGTGGTGGCTTCTTGGTAATCGTTCCGAAAGTTCTTTTCGTTCGCTCGCGCCAGCACTTGCCAGCACCAAGCATTGAGGGCGTAAGGGTCGGTCTTGGCATTGGCGCGATTCTGGTCGGTCTTGCGATATAAGGCGGCAGTGGGTTGGTCACAGCCGGCTTTGTGCATGAGTCCAGTTACCAGCTCTTCAGCGTGCTGGCGAAGATTGTTTCTGCTTTCGATCCATCCGCGCTTGGCCATCTCGCGCAGCGGGAACCGCCGCCAGTCAATTTCGTTTTCGGAGATTGCGACGTGGTTGGCCGGCTCTTGCAGCAAAGCCTCCGCCGGTATCCCCAGATGCCGGTAAAGTGCTCTTGCCATCGGCATAGTCAGCGATCTAGTACCTGAGAGAACCTCGGAGACCTTTGAACGGCTCCCGATCATCGGTATTAGGTCCCGTTGTTGGAGGCCGCGTTCGGCCATGTAGAACTTGATAGCTTCTACTGGATCTTTGAACTCGGGTGTGCCGACTGAGCGTTGGTTTGCGTCACTCATTGGTCCTCTCCTACGTGCGGTTGGACGCGGATTGTACCATGTTCCCAAAATTGCGCGAAGTGCGTCAGGACTGTGATACCATGTAAGTAAATCCAGGTAGCCACTGGTTGCCTAAAGGAGGTGATGCTGATGGCTGACCGTCGCGCTGGTGGGAAAGTGCCCCATGTCCCGAGCAAGGGCGGGGCACAACCACGTGCTCGCAACCAAGACGGTACTTGGCGCAAAAAGCGCTCCGACGCTGGGAAGCCGCGCCCCAAGTAACCCTGTAGGCTGCCACTCGCTCGTCGTGTGGTAGCCTCTTTTTTGTGAACTTCCGTCCTTCTTGGGGGTTGTGGTCAACGGACTACGTTCGTTCCCCTTCGCATGATGATGGTCGGGTTGCCGTAAGGTCCCCTGGAGAGTGAGTTGGGATCGCGGTGTTCGATCACTGGTCCTTTCCCCATTTTACTGCGCCAGCGTCCGTTGGGCATTTGCGCCGCAGCGTGCCGCATCTGACCCTGCGCTTCGAAAAGGGCGACTTTGCGGTAGCCGTCTTCGGTTTCGTAGTCATTGCACCGTTCGTATCCCTTGCCGGCAAACGCTTCTGTCAGGCTTTCTATCCTGGTGGTCAGCGTCGCCCAAGGTGGCCAATAGTTGACCCCGTCGGGCCACCACCACTGGCTGGTGTCGCCGGCAGCGTAGGCGATGCAGTTGTACCGTTCCGAGGGTTCGTCTACGATGTCAAAGCCTTCGCTGGCTAGGTTCGGGAACGCTCTGGTGAGCAACTCTGTCCAGCTATGCGAAGCCATTCCGCTCGCCCCAGTCCAGCCAGGATTCCTGCATCGCGGGGACGTTGCCGCGGTCCTCTAGGCTCACTGGGTCGGCACCCGTGATGTCGCGCAGCGCGTGGAACCAGTGTCCACCCTGAGATTTCATCCTCTCCAGGATCAGGGGCACCAATGGCTCGCCCATGCTGACGATCTCTTGGTGGGCAGGGTGTTCAGTAATTTGGTCTGTGCTGGACAGTAGTATGGTTTCGTACTCCCATTGGTCGGCGAGTTCCCCAAAGCGTTCGCGGTCAGCGGGTTCGATGTCTGGCGCGTCGGCGTACTGGCCGTAGCCCAGCCCGCGAACGTGGGGCTCTTGGTGCAACAGGTGGCGCAACCGTTCCAGTTCGCCGGCGTCCCAGCCTGTTGCCTCGGCCACGGCTTCGTCCCACAGCCGGCGCACCTCGCACTCGCCGTCGCGGAACTGCGGGACGGTCATGTCCTTGGTGTGCTCCCAACAGTCGGCCAGGATGGCGCGGATGCGGTCGTCCTCGATGTTGGGGATGCGGATGTTGGCGTATGCGCCCGGCATGTACATGGGAAACGCGATTTTTCGCCCCGCGTTACGCATGAGTTGCAGGCGTCCCGGCGTGGAGTTGAGGAACACTGCGATCCCTTTCGACTCTTCCGCAGAAAATCCTGATACTGGCATCCAGCTCATTCCGACGTACTCGGCGTCGCTTGCCACGGCGGTGAGGCGTGCGGTGCTGCTGTCTTGTCCGTCCGTGATGAGCAGGTGGGCGGCTCTAGCTTTGAGGTTGTTCACGCCTTGTATGCACCTATTGCTGGCAAGGTCTTTTGGTCGGTAAGCACGGTCGGGCATGGCTCTGATCTTGGTCTGACCGTCTGCCCCTTTGGAGTAGAGTAAGGCAAAGCGGTCTTCGTCGCTTGCTCCAGCCACTTTGCAGAATTCTCTTACCCGTTGGCCGGCTGCGTATATGTTCTTTTGCTCGATGTTCAGCATATCCTCGCGGCTGGCGTAGGCGTATGCTGCCGCGGCCAGATCCACGGAGCGCCAGATAGCCGGCGTCCAGTCATCTTCGGCGATGCGCTCAGCCGGCCAGTGCGACACTTCCCCCCAGCCGTTGGGTATCGGGCCTTGCTCGCATTCCAGTAGGGAGCGATGCCAGTCAGCAACGGCATCGTCATCCGCCGGTAGCCGGTCTAGGTTGATGAACCTAGTGGGAGGTTTGGAGCCATCCTCGTGGCGGCGCAGGACGACGATGCTCTCGTTGACATTGGTGTTCTGGCTTAGATTTATTTGCCCCGGCTGGTGGCAGGTCAGGATGGTGTGGACGTGGTAGCGCTGGGAGAGGATGTGCCGCTCCTCACTGCCGGAGGTGCCGGTAAGGGCGATGGTCGGGTTGATCATTGCCATTACCCCGTTATCTCGAGGGATGCAGTGGTCCCCGAGCGACACAAAATTCGGTGCGACCGAATTTTGTGTCGCCAAATTTTTTAATTCCGGGTCCGCTTGCGTCAGCAATGTCCGTACTTGGTTAATCCTTTCCCGCAAAGATTGCTGAATGGCTTCAGGAAATTTTTCGCCCATCTTGCTGCGATTGGTGAAAGGCGGGTTCATAATGACGATGCGTGCATCTTTGGCGGCATCCACGGCGTCTTCCAGATCGGCGTCGTCGGTGGGCCAGACGCTTTGCGAGCCGATGCGGTCGTCCAGCAGTGCCAGCTCGCCGTCCCGGGCGACGATGGCCTTCTGCCCCAGTAGCTCCAGCGTTCCCGCAGATACTCGCAACGGGTCGTCAGGATGCGGGCCGTAGGGCATCTGGTGCAGTCCCATGCGCCGGTAACGGATGTCTTGGTTGCCGGCGGTGAGTTGGGATGCGGCCAGCTGAAGCGATACTGGGTTGATGTCCAACCCCTTGATGGTGTCTTCCACGGCTAGTTTTTGCAGCTGGGCGATCTGCTCTTCGTTGGCGCCCTGCTCCCGCGCGCGGCGTTTCATGTCGGTAAGCATCGCTGCTAGCAGGGTGCCGCTGCCGCAGGCTAGGTCAACGGTCTTGTGATCTCTCCAGGCTTCGGGATTAGTCCAGTCTTGCTCACCACAGGCGTCCAAGGTCAGGCGGGCGGCGATTGAAGCGGCCACTGGCCGGGTGAAGAAAGCTCCATCCGAGGCTTGGTTGCCCATTACGCGGTTGAATAAAGGGCCGGCGTGGTCGGCACCCATATCGGCGTAGGTCTCAGCGATGCGTTCTGCTTCGGCGGCGATGATATGCAACGCCCGTTCCAGCCCGACTAGCTTGCCGGTGTCCTCAACGGCGTCGATGATGCCCACTGCTGGCTCCAACACAGGCCGGAAATCGTGGGTTAGGATGCGGCCCCACTCGCGGCGCACGCGGCGGACGGCGTTGACATCGTTTTTCACGGCGTCCAGGTCACTGACACCGGAGAGCCAGCGTCCGTTGGAGATGCGCTGGTGCAGCATGGCGGCGTTCATCAGCAGCAGGGCTGCGATGGTGCATCCGTCGGCTTGGCTCTTGCGCTTGTCTTCCTTCAGGTTGTCCAAACCGAAGTGGCGGTCCAGTGCTGGCTGGAGTTCGTCGCTGCGCAGATCGCCGGCGGCTTGCCTGATGCCCGATTCCAGTATGTTGAGGTCGCGGACGACGCGGTTGGATACTAGTCCGGATTTGCCGAGAAGGTTCATCCTGATGGCATTGCCCTCGTCTTCCAACTCGCTGAGGCGCAACTGCACGGCAGTGTTGGTCCGTTCCGCGCGGCTGGGCCGTTTCGATTTTTCCTCGGTGGTGGGGATGCGCTGGCCTTCGCCCTTGTTGATCATGTTCCGCCCCTTGTCCTTGGTCTTGCGGACGTCCACGTCGCCGCGGATTTGGTTGGCGGCGGGCTTGGCTCGGACCACAGTGTCCAGGCGCAGTTCTTTGCTGCCGTCTTCGTTCTTCTTGCCGGCGATGATCTGCGTGGGTTCAAGGGAGGTCGCGTAAGGCGCGGCGCGTTCATCTGCGATGTTGCGGTGATTTTCACCGGCGGGTTCCTCGTCTGCGGTGAGCGTCAGCGGGGAAACGTCGGGCGTCGATCTTGGTTCCGTTGACGTCGTTTCAGTGATGGGGCTGAACTCCCGGGACAGTGTGCTCTTGCCATCGAGCACTCGCTCCACGGCAAGTTCTGCTTCTCCCGGAGCACCCTGGTGCTCTCGGTAGTGGATACGCTTGTCCTCGCCGCCGGTGGCGACGGCCACGATGGTGCGCAGTGATTCCGGCACTTTGGGAATGTACAGGTGCAGCAGTTCCTTCAGGTTGTCCTCGATGCGCTGGTCGTGGGCGCGCAGGGCCAGGAGTATCTGTCCCAGTTCCTGCCAGCCCTCTTCCATGTTGCTGGTACTGAGCCAGCTCTCGGGGTTGGCATTGGGCGGGATGAGGATGGGGCAGATGATGTAGCCCATGTCCTTGCCATCAGCTACGCGCATGGCGCGGCCGACGGCCTGGATCACGTCGATGGGGCTCCGGCGGGCTTCGAGAAACGCTACGGCGTTCAGGGTGGGCGAGTCAGTGCCTTCGCCGAAGATGCCCACGTTGATGATGACGTGAGGATTTTCTTCGGTGGATTTGGCCAAGCGAAGCTTCGCGTTGTCGCGCGCCGTGACGTTGCTGTTGGCGTCCAGATGTTCTAAGGTGTAGCTGGCGGCGGTTTGCCCTTCTTGGTGTTCGTCAAGCCAGCCCTGGAGCCAGTTGCGCACGGCGGGAGTTTGCAGGGCCTCCGCCATGTTACGCGATTTGTCCACGGTGTTCATAAAGGCGATGCAGGACTTGATGGGTACGGTTCCATCGCCTCGCTGTTGCGTGGCGCCGCCCATGGCCAGGGAGAAGGCCAGCCCGCGCAGGAAGTGGGCAGAGGTGAGCGGATTGCGTCCTTTGCTCTGGGTTTGGCCGGCCAGCGTGTTGGCGATCCGGTACTCATGTGGGCCGTTAACGCCCACGGCGATAATGCGGTAGTCGGCAAGCCATCGGTTCTTGACGGCTTCCAGGTAGCTCTTGCGGTAAAGTTCCACGCCGAAAGTGGCCTCGTGGTCCATGCTGCGGACAATCCAGTCGCTGGTCTGGTCTTGGTTGACCTGGGTGGTGTCGTAGATGCGCGGCGTGGCGGTCTGATAGACGCGGTAGGTGGCGGGGAAGGCGTCGTTGTCATGGCACAGCGTGAAATCGCGGATGCGCTGCTCCTGCTCGGACATCTGGGCGTTCTTGGCTTTGCCCTTGCGGCGCAGACCAGCGGTGCGGTGGGCTTCATCGCATACAAGGACTTTGGCCGTGACGCCGGTCTCTTGTAGCGCTTCGGCGATGCGGCTGCCACTCTGGTAGGTGCCGAAGACGACGCTGACCTGACCAGTGCGTTGCCCCTCGCGGATCCAATCGGAGATTTCCGACGGGTGGGTGGTGACCTTGCCCTTCACCTCGGTGGCGCTGACGTTGCTGTTGTCCAGGGTGGGGTCTTCGGCCGTGTTTCGGGTGCTCTCTTTCTTGGGGTCGTAGCCGGCGGTCTCGTCCGAGCAGACGGCCAGCGCGCGGATTTCTGTGTTGGCCTGCTGGAGGTACTCGCGGCGGATCTGGGCTACCAGGGCGATGGATGGACAGAGCACGATGGACAGTTCGCCCGGGGGTGTCAGCTCCTCGACGATGCGCAGGGAGATGCGGGTCTTGCCGGTTCCGCAAGGCAGGATGATCTTGCCGCGAGCCTGACCTACTGGCAGGCCGCCGCTTTCAGATTGTTCGTGTTCCCTGAGAATGCGGACGCTTTCGGCGATGGCCTCCGCTTGCATGCAGGACTTGGACTGCTGGCGTTCCTCGCTGTCGGGGTTGGGTTCGCAATGAGGGCAATTTTCGTCGGTGAATGCGCCCTGCTGCTGCACAAGGTCGTTGGCGATGTTGATGACCTTGATGGGTTTCGACTCGGGAACGGCGGTCATGGCATTACGGCCCAACGGGTTGTCCCCGTTGGTGACGATCCACCTTTCCGACCAGAAATCGTCTGAGGAAGCACTGGCGAAGCTGTCGATTTCGGGCTTGTTGATGCTGTCGCCACGTCCTTGTTCATCCAGCTGGCGGGATTTGCACTGAATAGCCACGTACTCGCCATCACGGTTAACTGCGACCACGTCTATGCCGGTGTCCTGCCCGGTGGATTGGGGCTGCTTCTGTTCGCGCTCCGGCCATTCGTCCCAATGCCAGCACTGCTCGATGTTCCAGTCCCTGATGAACGGGCCGACATCGACAGTCAGGTTTTCCAGCCACTGGCCGCCAGTTGGTTGCGGACTTGCCTCGGTTACCGTAGCGATGGCTGTTGCAATGATGGCCTGCTGATCGAGCGTTTGCATTGTTCGTTCCTTGGGGAAGCCGTGATGGCTTTGCTTATGGCTATTATGCCGCCTCCCGATTGATGGTCCAGTCATTCCGCAGTGGGTCCACGTCAGGGCGGAGCGGACGCTGGCGTTGCGTATTCCAGTAGGGGGATTTGCACTTTGGGCAGACCTTCGGTTCGGGAAGTTGCGGTTGTTTGCGAATCCAGCGGTGGGCGCAACGTTCGCACAGGAATCCCGGAATCATCACGTAGGCCATGTCATTTTTCTCCTTTGGCTGAGTCCACCGCCGCTAAGCTCGCTCAGCATATCCACCATTTTGGTGGGCGAAAATTATCACATTCAATTTGGCCTGTCAACGAAATTCGTGACAGTCAGACGGTTGCCCATACATTACTAATTTAGTATAGTACCGACAGTCGCCTGTTGCCCCATATCAGGCGCAAACATAAGAGGTCGAAGGAGGGTCCAATCTCCAACGACCTCAACGATGCACCCCGGACACGCCCCGAAGATGCTCGTTACCGATATTAAACCCTTGGTGGGTGATTTGCAACCGTCGCTGGCTTCCGCCCTTACGTGCGGAGGGCTGGAGGCGGTCTATCGTTTCGGTTTTCGGTTCTCCGGTGGTGACGTCGACTCCTGAGGGGGCGGCGTTGGTCAACCGACTGGACGCCGAACGCCTGGGGTTGCTGCTGCACTGCTTGGTGGAGGGCAACGCATGTCGCGCTGTGGCTCGGATTTCCGAGGTTTCCGTGAACACGGTGTACGGTTGGCTGGACCGGGCCGCCGCGGCCTGCTCCGATTTCCATGACCGTCACGTTCGGAATTTGAGCCTCGCGTCTTTGCAGGCTGACGAACTGTGGGGGTTCGTGTATGTCAAAGCCAAACGCGCTGACACCGCCAAGTCTCCGCCGGCGTTCGCTGGAGACGTCTGGACCTGGCTGGCTCTGGATCCCGTGACGAAGCTGATCGTCGCCTGCCACGTGGGCTCGCGTGGTGCAGAGGACGCGGCGTGTTTCGTTTCGGACATCGCTTGGCGCTTGAACACTCGGGTCCAGTTTAGCACCGACGGCCATGCCCCGTACGTGGATGCTGTGGAGGCGGCTTTCGGACCGGAGATTGATTTCGCCCAACTGGTCAAGTCGCACCGTACTGACGACGAGAGCAACGAGTTGGTGGAGGTGTTCAAGAACGTAATCAGCGGTTCCCCGCAGGAACTGTTGATTTCAACCAGTCTTGTTGAGCGTCTGAACCTCACGATGCGGATGAGCGACCGACGGCTGATCAGGCGGACCAACGGTTTTTCCAAACGCGTCTGGCGACACGCCGCGATGATGCAGGTGTTGGTGACTTACTACAATTTCTGTAGGGTGCATGGCTCTCTGAAAACGGCGCCTGCGGTGGCTGCTGGGTTGTCAGATCATGTCTGGGGCCGACGTGAGTTGGCTCGGATGGTTATCGAGCACGGTTGCTCTGTTGGCGCGAGAGGGCCGTACCAGTGTGATAATTCGTCGGGCGGCCTAGAATTTTCGCTGTCTCGAAGTTGGGGGCGCGACCGTGCGGTGCGTGAGGATGTGGCGTGTGCGAATTGCGGTTCGCACTGGATGCCGAAGGACGGGCGAGATACTGTAGGACGCCAGCTGTACCGTTGCCGAGACTGCGGGTATCGTTCGTTGGGGATACTTGTGTGACCTCGCCGGCTCCACGGGATCTGGGGATTCAGAGGCAGGTTCTCCTTAGGTTGGGAATGCTGGTTCGGTTCGAATGTTCCTTACGGCATCTGAATCCCACAAGCATCCGCTGGCGCAGACCCAGGTCCAGTACCAGATCGTTTCTGGCTTCCACGACCCTTGCTCATCCTCGGCTTTTTCGCGGAGGTGGGGAGCGATGATGATTCCCTGGTGATGGGTCGACACCTGTTTCCAGTCGATGACTTGGCCTTGAATGGGTTGGCGGTTTTTCACGCATGGCCATGGGCTGCCATACTCGTGGTTGAAAACATCGAACTGGTCGGTGTTGGTGACCAAGAGAATGTCGGCGTCGTCTTTGAGGGTTATGTGGTTCGCGTAGGTGCATTTTGCCAACTGGGATCGGACAAGTTCGGAAGGGGATTCTGTCAGGTATCTTAGCCAGGCGTCTCCCACTGATACCCAGAGACCTTTGGGTTTCCCGAATGGCTCCTCTTTCTGGTGGACTGCTTTGATGGCTTCAAGAGGTTTTCTCGAGTAGTGGATGAGTTCGATGCTCATGCTCTTTCCCATGGGTCGAGGGGACGGCGGGCAATTGGGTTCGCAGTGAGGTCGCTCGGGTGGGCAATCGTACGGGCTGTCGTCGATAGTGATGTGCTCGCTGTGCATGTGGGGGTCCGGTACGTCGTGAAGGGGTCGGGGCGGCAGGTCCGCGTATTATCATGTTACGTGATACTCCATTTCAAAGTCCTCCTCTACCGCTTTGACCACGCGTCGTATGCTCATGAGTGCTCCCAGTGCGGGTTTTCGGCCGTGTCGGCTTTTTTCGCGCCCCTATGCGTTGGCATTTTGCTGATTTGCCTTCGTTGCGTTGAATCTTGCCTAGTCCGAGCGTAGACTGGTCGGCGAACTGGTGATTACCGCAGCTTTGCTGATTGCCTGTTCGCTACCCTTCTTGTATTGGGACCGCTGAGACGATTATCTGTCATGATTGTTCCTCATTGCCCAAGGTGCGGTTCCTTTATGGTCGTTAGGCTGGCTCGAAGTGGGTTCCGGGCTGGAGGCGAATTTTGGGGGTGTGGAATGCACTTCGAGAGCGGCTGTCGTGGGTCGAGAGAGGTTCCTGACCACGAATGGGACTGGTTTGGTTTTGCTCCGGTGCCCGTTCGGATTATCGCCAACCATGAGCGTTGGCTGGCTGAGTGTGAACGTGAGGATTATGTTCGAGAATCTGATTACTACCATGGGCGTTACTACGTGACCATCCATGGAGTAGCTGGTCCCTATTTCGACGACTCTGGTTACTTCGGCTCATACGATTCGTATGACGAAGATGATTGGGCTTTGGAGTTGGCTCTGGACGGCGACGTGCAGGATCCTTATTTGGACTGTCTGGAAGATGAAGCAGCCGATTCCGCCGTGGGTTCTATTAACCAGATTCTTGTGCCTGCCTCAACGGATCTTTCCATGGGTGCTCGCACAGTCGCCGCTGCGAGGGACTGTGTCTCAGATCGCCATGGGTTTGATGAGCTGTGCCGTTGGCTCACCGTGCGCTTTGCAGGTAGTATGCCTGTGCGTCTGGGTGAGCGTGACAGTGGAGTCGTGGAGTTGGAAGACAGAAGTCTATTGGTCTTCAGCCGTACCGAGTCAGGTATTTTGCTTTCTTCATGCGGTGGGTACCGTCTTTTGTGCTCCTCTTTAGACCCTGCCACTGCTGTGCTGTCCCAGCAGCAGTTTGAGCAATTGGCTGGGTACTTCGCCAAGAACTTCGGTTTAGATGTGGCGGCAAGTACGTCGTGGTGGCGAAGGTAGTTAGTTGTAACGAGTCTTTTTATCGTTTGGCTAATGCGCCGGCGGCCCTGTGATTTAGCCAGCTGGCGCATCCAGGTTACTATCGGATTCTCTGATACCCCATTTCAAACTGAGTCACTACCTGGCCGGAACGCTCCGTCTGCCGACGACTGCCAGCGCCGCACCGGGGACGTTGGGCCGCCGCGTCCCCAGATTGCGTTCTGCGTTGGCAGTCCGGCCCGGCCGGGCTAGTCGTCGTCCACGATGGTCATGGTTCCCACCGCGTCGGGCGAGACGAGGCTCCCGGGCAGGAACGCCTCCACCGCGAAGTACTCGTCCGGCTCCTCATCCTCGTCCTGCTCCAGCCACACCTCCCCCGTCAGCTCCGTCACTCCCGGCTTGAACACCAGCTCTCCCTCCGTCGTCTGGTAGTCGGACCGGTGCGCCCGGTCGTCCAGCAGGTGGTAGGCCGGCGCGGTGTACCACTGCACCCGGATCTCCTCGGTGGACGCCGCCGACAGCGCCACCCGGAACTCCAGCACGTCGCCCTCCACCGCCGAGGCGTCCTCCACGGTGACGCTGATCTCCACCTCCGGCGCGGCGTCGTCGTTGTCGGCCACGCCGACCGTGGCCGCCCCCTGGGACGAGGACACCGCGTAGCCGCTGCCCGCGTTGACCGTGGCCGTCACCGACCCGTCGGTCTCGTCCGCGTCGTCGTCGGTGGTGCCCACGGTGAGGGTGGCGCTGCCCGTGGTGGGGACGGTCACCGTGCGCTTCCCCGTGGTGGCGCCGTAGTCGCCGCTCTGGGAAACCGTCACGCTCACCGCCAGGTTGGCCGCCGGGGCCGGGCTGGCGCTGACGGTGAAGCTGGCCGAGCCGCCCTCGGTCACCCCGCTGCCAGCGGTGACGCTCACCACCGGCGTGGGAGCGTCGTCGTTGTCGGACACGCCGACCGTGGCCGCCCCCTGGGTCGAGGACACGGTGTAGCCGCTGCCCGCGTTCACCGTGGCCGTCACCGACCCGTCGGTCTCGTCCGCGTCGTCGTCGGTGGTGCCCACGGTGAGGGTGGCGCTGCCCGTGGTGGGGACGGTCACCGTGCGCTTCCCCGTGGTGGCGCCGTAGTCGCCGCTCTGGGAAACCGTCACGCTCACCGCCAGGTTGGCCGCCGGGGCCGGGCTGGCGCTGACGGTGAAGCTGGCCGAGCCGCCCTCGGTCACCCCGCTGCCAGCGGTGACGCTCACCACCGGCGTGGGAGCGTCGTCGTTGTCGGACACGCCGACCGTGGCCGCCCCCTGGGTCGAGGACACGGTGTAGCCGCTGCCCGCGTTCACCGTGGCCGTCACCGACCCGTCGGTCTCGTCAGTAGTATCGTCGGTGGTGCCCACGGTGAGGGTGGCGCTGCCCGTGGTGGGGATCGTCACCGTGCGCTGGCCCGTGGCCGCGCCGTAGTCGCCGCTCTGGGACACCGTGACGCTCACCGCCAGGTCCGCCGCCGGGGCCGGGCTGGCGGTCACCGTGAAGGTGGCGTCCCCGCCCTCGGTGATGCCGCTGCCGGCGGAAATGCTCACCTCAGGCGTGGGCGGCGGCGGCGGCGTCTGCGCTGACGCCGCCTCCAGCGCCGTCAGCTCGGCAACCACCAGGTCCCACACCGGGCTGCTGTGCCGGTCCGCCATGTCCTGGGCCTGGGCCGCCGTCATCGGGCCGCCCGTGACGCCGGTGCCGTCGTGCTCGCCGAAGGCCAGCAGCACCCGGTTCCAGCGGTTCACGTGGGCCGTCCCGTGCTGGGTCTGCGACGCCAGCTCCCTGACCCTGGCGACCACGTCCGGGTCCACCGTGTAGCCCGTCTGCTCCTCGACGACCGGATCGTCGTTGTCGGCGACGTCGGCCGTGGCCGCGCCCTGGGTCGAGGACACCGTGTAGCCGCTGCCGGCGTTCACCGTGGCGGTGACCGAGCCGTCGGTCTCGTCCGTGCTGTCGTCGGTGGTGCCGACGGTGAAGGTGGCGCTGCCCGAGGTGGGGACGGTCACCGTGCGCTGGCCCGTGGTGGCGCCGTAGTCGCCGCTCTGGGACACCGTGACGCTCACGTCGAGGTTGGCGGCGGGGGCGGGGTTTGCGCTGACGGTGAAGGTGGCGTCCCCGCCCTCGGTGATGCCGCTGCCCGCGCTGACGCTCACCACCCGCGTGGAGGCGGCGTCGTCGGACACGGCCACCGTGGCCGCCCCCTGGGTCGAGGACACCGTGTAGCCGCTGCCCGCGTTCACCGTTGCGGTGACCGACCCGTCGGTTTCGTCAGTAGTATCGTCGGTGGTAGCGACAGTCAGGGTGACGCTGCCCGTGGTGGGGACGGTCACCGTGCGCTGGCCCGTGGCGGCGCCGTAGTCGCCGCTCTGCGAGACCGTGACGCTCACGTCCAGGTTCGCGGTCGGGGCCGGACTGGCCGTCACCGTGAAGGCGGCGTCGCCGCCCTCGGTCACCCCGCTGCCCGCGGAAATGCTCACCTCGGGCGTGGGCGGCGGTGGCGGCGTCTGCGCCGCGGCCGCTTCCAGGGCGGTCAGCTCGACGACCACCAGGTCCCAGACGGGGCTGCTGTGATTGTCGGCCATGTCCTGGGCCTCGGCCGCCGTCATCGGGCCGCCGGTGACGCCGGTGCCGTCGTGCTCGCCGAAGGCCAGCAGCACCCGGTTCCAGCGGTTCACGTGGGCCGCGCCGTGCTGGGTCTGCGACGCCAGCTCCTTGACCCTGGCGATCGTTCCCTGGTTGACCGTGTAGCCGCCGTCGTCGTCGGACACGACCACGACGGCCGTCCCCTGGGACGAGGACACCCGGTAGTCGAGGTTGGCGCTGGCGTCGACGGTGACCGTGACCGATCCGTCGGGCTCGTCCACCTCGTCGTTGGTGGTGGCCACCGTCAGCGTGGCGTAGCCCGCCGTCGGGATGGTCACCGTCCGCTGTTCCAGGGATATCCCGGAGTCGTCGCTCTGCGACACCGTGACGCTCACGTCCAGGTCCGCCGCCGGCGCCGGGTTGGCGCTGACCGTGAAGGTCGCGTCCCCGCCCTCGGTCACGTTGCCGTCGGCGGTCACGCTGATCACCGGCACGGACGTGTTGGGCGCGGGCGTCTCGAAGTCCACCGTGAAGGTCTTCGGCGTCGCGCCGGCGGCCAGGGTCCGCACGGTGATCTGGTCCAGCTGGGTCGTCCCGTGAAGGACGGAGACCACGTAGTGCGACTTCGGCTTGAGGCCGGTGAGCTGGTGCTCGGTGGCGGTGGTCGTGACTTCCGTCAGGACCGGGACGCCCGTGAAGCTCTCGTGCCAGACGACCAGGTAGGACGCGCCGTCCCCCTGGGGCTTCCAGGCGACGGTCGCCGTGGTGTCGGAGACGCGCTTGAGCTGCACCGGCGGCGGCGGCGGCAGGTCGTTGTTGGCGACGTAGACCGAGGCGTAGCTCCTGAACCTGTTCAGCCGGTAGCCCTCGCCGAACCGCACCGTCGCGCCGAGCATCCCGTTGGAGCCCCAACCGGTGTCGTCGACGGTGGGGATGGTGAACGAGACGCTGCCGCCGGTGGGCACGTTGACCGTGCGCTCCCCCAGGTGCTGGGCGGCGACCACGGAGCCGGGGCCGGCCACGCCCACCCTGACGTCCAGCGGCGCGTCGGGCGCGGGGTTCACGGTGACCGTGTAGACCGCGTCCTCGCCCTCGGTGATCGTCCCGCCGGCGGCGCTGATCGACACCTCGGGCACCCGCTCCACGATGACCGACGCGGGCTCCGCCTCCACCGGCGAGCCCGCCGCAAGCGTGGTGAAGCGGATCACCGGGCTGGCGGTGCTCAGCTGGGTCGCGCCGTGGTCCTGGTAGTAGACCACCGCCCGGTACTCGGTGTCCGGCTCCAGGTGGCGGATGTTCCAGGCCGGGTCGTTGGGCTCGGCCCCGAACCAGGCCTCGTCGGCCGGGACGCCGGGGAAGGGCGAGGTGGTGGACCAGTAGCGCACCTCGTAGCCCTCGGCCCCGACCACCTGCGGCCAGCTCAGGTCGATGCCCGTGTCGGACAGGTTGGCGTAGCTCAGGTCGCCCACGCGCTCCACCACCGGGTCGGGCAGGTCGCCCAGCAGCCGCTGGCAGCCCACGCAGGAGCCCAGCGTGCGGTGGAAGCTGAAGCTGTCGGTGCGCACCGTCTTCGGCGGCGTCTCCGTGGAGATCTGGTTGTCGCTGCGCTCGTACAGCTTGTAGCCCTCGACCTGGAAGGTCACGTTGCCGACCACGTTGGCGCCGACGTGGATGTCGACCTGGACCGGCGTGCGGCTGACCGTGACCGAGCCGGCGCTGACGGCAGAGTCAGTTCTGAAGGTGTGCAGGTGCGAGGCGGCGGGGCTGGTGAACCAGACCCGGTGGGACCGGAAGTACTCCGACGTGCCGCTGCGCAGCAGCGGCTTGGCGAAGTCGGCGTTGATGGAGAAGCGCTTGTCCTGGTCCGCCGGCGGGTCGTTCTTCGTCCGCACCCAGAAGTAGTGCGCCTTGCGCCCCGTGTTCAGCGAGGCCGGGAAGGCCAGATTGAGCCCGCCGTCCTCGATGGAGGTCCAGGTGGTCCCGTCGTCGATGGAGAACTCCAGGGTCTGCTCCCACTGGTCGTCGTCCCTGATGATGAGCGGCACGCGCACCTCGGGGTAGTCGAAGCCTTCCACCTGGTACAGCACGCCATTTTCATAGAAGTTGTGGCCGACGGCGTGGGGCCGGTGGATCAGGAACGTCCCGTGGTCGAAGGCGTCGCTGTCCTGGCCGGCGGCGAGGCTCACCGGGCGCCACTTGTTGGCGTCGCTCTCGTAGACGGACTGCGACGAGAAGGGGCAGCCGTCGTGCCGGTCCAGCAGCGGGCCGGCGGTGCTCCCGTAGCCGAAATGTATCCCATCCCGGCCAAGCCCTTCGACGATGGGGTCGCCCAGGTTGTAGGGGCTGCGGCTCCCGGTGTGGCACATCAGCCGGTCCCGGTCCGGTTTGCCCGGCCCGATGTAGCCGCCGTGGTGGCTGAGCGGCTCACCCACCTGGCTGGCGACGTAGAAGTGCCGGCGCTGCTGGGGGTCCACCGCCTGCCACTGGTAGGTCACCGCCGGGCCGCCCTCGGTCAGCGTGATGGTGGGCGGCGGGTCGTGCCTGGTGTAGTTGGCGATCACCCAGCTGGTGTCGCAGTCGTTGCCCGAGACCGTGCCCTCACAGGTGCGGAACTGCACGAAGGCGTCGGCGGCCCCCAGGTTCAGGCCGATCTTGAGCGCCTCGGAGTGGGCGCTCCAGGAGACGGCGGGGTTGGGGTAGAGCGACCAGGAACTGTGGCCGTCGCCGATGCTCCAGCCCTCGGGCAGGCGCAGGCCCTGCCGGCGCTCGGAGTTCGACGCGGTGGCGCGAAGGGTGTACCTGCTGTTGGGCTGCACGGACGCGTCGTATACGTACACCCAGTAGGTGGTGTTCGGCTCCAGCCGCAGCCCCGAACCGTCGGCGCCCTGGTAGGTGAAGGTGAAGGTCTGGTCGCTGCTGCCCACCGGCATGGAGGGGCGCGCCAGGTCGGCCAGGACGTCGGCGGCGTTGCTGCCCGGCGAGCCGCCGGAGCCGGCCCAGATCTGTACCCTCAGATCGCGGGCGGCGTCGGAGTCGCCGATCTCGGCAAACTCGACGTCGACGCTGTTCAGGCGGTAGTGGCCGCCGTTCTTGCCCGTCGTGAACGACTGCGCGCGGTCACGTACGGTACTGGCAGTCGTCACGGTCAACGCCGCGCCGTCCGCCTGGCCCAGGTTGCTCATCACCGCCGGCTCACCGGACGGCGCGTTCACCGGCGTGGGCTCCACCCGGAACAGGGGCGAGATGCCGTAGAACGCGTGGTCCTGGGTGCTGGCGACGGTGTTGTAGCTGATGGGGCCGGTGTCCGCGTCGGTGGTCGAGAACCGTCCCCGCCGGGCGTTGCTGGCGCCCAGAGGGTTCGCCTCCTTCGCACCGTCGGTGCGGGTGCCGGTCCACGGCCAGTCGTTCGAGGTGCTCCTCTCGCCGCTCTCGAAGCGCCGGTCCGCCATCGCCCAGTTCTCCCAGGTGTCGGACCAGAAGCCGGCGTTGTTCGCCGCGACCCGCTCGCCGTTCAGCCAGTAGATGGGCGCGTCCGTGTGCCCGGCGTCGTTGGGGTTGGTCCGGGTGTGGTCCCGGGCGTCCACCGCGGCGGTGGAGCCCACCACCCGGAAGTGGTCGGCGTAGCGCCGGATGGCGGCGTGACCGTCGCGGGCCGCCTCCCGCACGTGGGCGTCGTAGACGCCGATGTCGGCGGCGGTGGCGTCGCGGTGGTCTTCGGTCATGAACAGCAGCCGGAATGTCTCGCCCGCGCCCAGATCGAGCGGCTTCAGCGGCCAGTCCAGGGGCACGGTGTAGGAGCCGTCCGCGTGGGGCAGCAGCCGGCCGTTGATGCTGATAAACGCGGAAGCGGTATCCGTGCTCCAGGAGGCCGAGGTGTTCCACATCCGCCATAGGTAGTTGTCGGCGATGCTGAAGCCAGCCGCGCCGGCGGTGTCCTCGGCGTCCGAGTCGGTGAAGAGGATCCTGTTGTCGCTGGTCGGGACTGCGGTGAGGTCCAGCACCACCCAGTAGGTGGTGTCCGGCTCCAGTGGCAGGGGCGCATGCGTGAATCCGTAGGTCCGCCTCGTGTTCGACGTTGTGAAGTCGGGGTTCGTCAGTGTGCCGACGACCGCGCCCGGCTCTCCGCCGGAGTCGCTGTTGATGGTGACCGTCAGCTTGGAGGCCAGCGCGCCGTCGCGGACCGCGTTGAAAAGGAAGTCGACGGCGGTCAGGATGTACCCCGTGGGGTTGCTGCCGGTCGTGAACGCCTGCGCGTAGTCCGCATGAGCCGCAACAGAGCTGTCTCCTTGGCCCAGGTTGCTGACCAGCGGCGGGTCGTCGTCCCGCACCCGGACCGTCGCCGTCCCCAGCGACGTGGCCAGGTCGTAGTCCGACCCGTCCACCAGCGTCACCGTCACCGAGCCGTGGGCTTCGTCCACGTCGTCGTTGGTGGTGGCGATCTCCAGCGTCGCCGACCCGCTGGCCGGAATGGTGACGCTGGTGGGCAGCGCGCCGTACCCGAAGTCCCCGGTCGTGGTCACCGTCACGCTCACCGGCAGGTCCGCCGGGGGCGCCGGGACCGCCCTCAGCGTGAAGCTGGCGCTGGCGCCCTCGGTGACGGCGCCGCCGCCAAGGATGCTCACCCGCGGCGGCCGCGGCTTGCTGACGCCGTCGAGGCTGATGCTCAGTGATGCCGGGTTGGTGCTCGATGAGCCTGCTGAGTTATATGCCTTGAAGGAAGATGTGTCGCCGATGCTCCAACCGGCCAGAGCTCCGCTGTCCTCGTTGTCCGAACCCGTGGTGCGTAGGCGCGAGGCACCCTGGTCAGCGTTCATGTCGATCACGAGGAAGTACGTGGTGTTGGCCGCAAGGTCGATGCCCGCGCTGGTGAAGGTCAGCGTCTGGTCCGAGCTGGAGACCGGAAAGCTGGCGGGGTTGGTCAGGGTGCCCAGCGAGTTGCCCGGAGACCCGCCGGAGTCGGCGTGGATGCTGGCGGTGAGGGCCGAAGAACTGAAACCGCTGTGGATTGTTTCGAACTCCACGTCGACGCTGCGCAGGCTGTAACCGTAGCTGTTGCTGCCGGTGGTGAACGCCTGGTGGTAATCGTTGTTCAGGGATGCCGTGCCTGGGGATCCCTGGCCGGTGTTGGCGACAAAGGTCTGCGTCTCGACGGTCTCGACGGCCGTGCCGTGGATGGTGATCTTGCGGGACTGGCCGAAGGAGGTCCAGGCGCCCGAGGTGTTCCAGGTCCGGTAGTGGCCATCGTCGGCGATGGTCCAGCCGTCCGCGCCGCCGGCGTCCTCGGCGTCCGACGCGGTGTTCCGGATGGTGTTGGCGCCGGGAAGCAGGACCAGGGTGACGTCCAGCACCGCCCAGTACGTGGTGTTCGCCGCGAGCGCCACGCCCGAGTGCGTGAAGCTGTTCGTGCCCGCGCTGATCGTGCCGGGCTTGGTCAGGGTGGCGACCACCGCGCCCGGCGCTCCGCTGCTGTCGCTTCTGATCTCGGCAGTCAGCTTCCCCGCCAGCGCGCCGTCGTTGATTTGCGGAAAGGAGAAGTCGACGCCCGTCAGGGTGTACCCGCCGGCGTTGGCGCCCGTCGTGAACGCCTGGGCGTGGTCGTGCTGGACGAAATTGCCGGTGCCGCCGTCCGCCTGCCCGAAGTTGCTCACCAGGAAAGGCTTGCTGACGCCGCCGAGGCTGAGTTTCAGTGATGACGCGCTGGTGATCCATGCGGCTGTTGAGGAAAATGAAAATGCTCTAAACAAAGCGCCGTCGCCGATGCTCCAGCCGGCCAACTGTCCGCTGTCCTCGCTGTCCGAAGTCGTCGCCCTTATACCCGTTAGACCCTGATTGGCGCTCAGGTCGAACATCACGAAGTACGTGGTGTTCGCCGCAAGGTCAATGCCCGCGCTGCTGGTGAAAGTCAGGGTCTGGTCCGAACTGGAGACGGGAAAGCTGGCGGGGTTGGTCAGGGTCCCGAGGGAGCTGCCCGGAGACCCGCCGGAGTCGGCGTGAATGCTGGCGGTGAGGGATGAAGAGCTGAAGCCGCTGGCGATAGTGGCGAATTCCACGCCGACGCTGGTCAGGCTGTAGCCCGCGCTGCTGCTGCCGGTCGTGAACGCCTGGGCGTAATCATTGCCCAGAGATACACTGGCTCCGTCTAACTGGCTGGTGTTGGCGACGAAGGTCTGCGTCGCCTGCTGCGCGCCGGCCGGCTGCGGAGGCGTCAGCGCGAACAGCGCCGCCGCCATCATTACGGCCAGGAGCAGCAGGGGCAGCGCCCACAGGGCGCGCCGCCGGGTCAGCATGACGCCCCCCGGAAGTCTGGCTAGCTGAAAGTGGCAGGTATTTTCGCATCGTGTTGATCACCTTCGTTTCGGTAGATGTCTCAAACCGTGGTTTCCAAACCGGAAAACTCGGTTTTGGTGCGGTTTCAGGGCGGGCAGGGCATCGGCGGTTACTGGTCGGATGAGTAGACGGGGACGTTGGGTTGCCGTTGATGTGGCATGGGTCGTGAGACCTTCTCGGTTGGTGTGAGGCATCCTCGCCAATGTCTGCGCCAGGCTTGGTGCCAGAGGAACCGTGCTTTGGTCGCTTTGCTTTCGCGTTGCTCGTACTTGGGCCTTGCAGTTCTCATCCCCGTGTGGAGTCCGGGACTGGAAGAATATCCCGGAGTGCTATTGCTTACCTGACGGCGACGTAGTTTCGTGTAGAGACTGAGGCTGATAAGACTGCTCGGGTGGGGAATTACGGAATCCGTCAGGAACGGGTGTCATTCTTTCCTACTTGAACAATCCTACCACTGAGGGGACGCAGCTGTCCTTGACACCTGGGGCAATTCTGCATCTGTCTACGCTTGGACGACTATGCGCCGTGAGGCGGAATGCTAACCGCGTACTGCCTCACGGCGTGTTCGCATGCCTCAGTCGTCGTCTGCCACCGATATGGTGGCAGACGATCTGCCGGAGACGATGTTGTAGTCCGTGCTGGTGAGTAGCGTGACTGTTACGGATCCGTCCGCCTCGTCGGTATCGTCGTTAACCGTGGGCAAACTGATGAAGACAATTGGACTGGTGGTTTCCAATTCCTTGTCGCCCAGACCGGCGGCGGCCACGAAGTCGCCGGATTGACTGACGCGATATTTGACTGTCAGACCTCCGGCTGCCGGTGGCTCGATGAAAAGCGTGAACTGGGCCGTGTCGCCCTCGTCAACGCTGCTTTTCCTGGAGATAATTCGCAGATCCGGGTTGGCTACGTCGTCGTCCTCCACCGTGGTGGTGGCGTAGTAGTCCGTTGGGTCAAGCCGGTACGTTGTTCCGCTGCCCAGGGTGAGGGAGACGCTGCCGTCTTCCTCGTCCACGTCGTCGCCGAGGGTTGGAATGCTGACGGTGGTCGTGGCGGAGGTGATGGTCACTGACTTCAGGCCCAGTTCGCCGGCGGCCACGAAGCCGCCTTCCTGGCTGATCCGGTAATTGACCGTCAGGCTCCCTTTGGGCGCCGGACTGGACGTGATGGTGTAAGCGACGGCGCTGCCTTCGGTCACCTCCGTCGGGCCGGTCACGCTGATGGTGGGATTGCCTCGCTGGTCGTTGTCATCAACGTAGTACACGGCGTATCCGTCGGGGTAGATTTCGTACGTGTAACCACGTCCGTAAGCAATGTAGATTTCGACCCTTCCTCGTGGCTCCTCCACGTTGTCGTCCAGCGTTGGGACGCTGACGGTGGCGCTGGGAGCGGAGTTGGTGAGGGTCACGCTGTAGTTTCCAAGGTAGCTGCCGTCCACGAAGTCGCCCTCCTGGTAGACCCGATAATTGATCGTCAGGTCTCCGGCGGGCGCCGGGTTGGCCGCGATGGTGAACCGGGCCGGGTTGCCTTCGGCGACCGTGGGGTTATTGGAGTCGGGAATCGTCTCAACGGTGATCGTTGGATTGGGGTCATCGTCAACCACTTGGGTGCCAACGGTTCGTTGCACGACGCGGTATCCGCTGACATCGCGGAGTCCGACAGTGAACGCCGCTGGCCCATCGTAGATGTCGTCGTCGATGGTGGGCACGGTGATGGTGGCCGTGGTTCCGGTGAGCGACACGGACTTGCGACCCAGTTGGTTGGAAGCCACACGCTTGCCGTAGTCGTAACTTCGTCTCACGCTGTAGTGCACCGGTACGCTTCCGCCTTGGGGGGCGCTGCTGGCGGTGACGGTGTAAACCATCGGGTCGCCCTCAGTTACGGACGCAGGTCCAGAGAGGCTGATGGTCGGGGGCCCGCCGGCAGGGTCGTCTTCTCTGACGTTCACTGTCACGGAGCTGGGTGAGCCTACCCGATAATTCTCACCGGAGAGAACGGTGACCGACAAGGGGCCATCGGGATGGTGCGAATTGTCATCCTTGGGGGTGATAGATACTGTGGTTTGGGTCACCTGTCTTGGGATGAACGCATCCCTTGTGCGGGCATGTCCTCGGTCGTTTATCCTGTATTTCACCGACAGTCCGTGTTGGTGCAACGGCAGGGTTTCGCTGATGTGGAAGATCAGGTCGAATGAGTTGCCCTCGTCAACATTGGCAGGTGCGCCCGACAAGGTGACGGTTGGGTAGCTGTCGTCGTCGCGCACCGGGACTGACGCCGATGACGTAGAGCCGACGCGGTAGCCGTTGCCGTCGTTGATGGTAATGGAGACGTTGTCGTCGGGTTCGCCGGTTGCATCGTCAACCGTGGGCACGGCGATGGCTTTGCTGGAGCCGGCGAGGGTGACGCTCTTGCGGCCTGCTTGTCCGGACTCAACTACGTCGCCGTTCTGCGACACGGTGTAGTGGACCGTGAGGCTACCGTTGGGGGCGGGGCTTGCCGAGATGACGTAGTTGGCGGTTCCGCCTTCTTCAATCCCCGCGCCGCCGGAGACGGAGATGGCCGGAAGCAGCGGGTCGTCGTTTGTGATGGTGGCCTGCGCCGTGTTCTGCTTCGACAGGGTGTAGCCGTTGCCGGGGAGCAGCGTGACCAGCACGGAGCCGGCGCCTTCGTGCTCGCCGTCGTCCACCGTGGGCGCGCTGATGGCGGCGCTGGCGCCGGTGAGGATCAGGAACCTGCTGCCGGTGTGGCTGGCGGAGACGTAATCTCCGTTCTGCGTCACCCGGTAGTTGACCTCCAGGTTCCGGCTGGGCGCGGGGTCGGCGGATACGGTGAATTGGGCGGTGTTGCCCTCCGTGTACCGTTGGGCTGCGGCGGAGACGCTCAGCTGCGGCGTGACGCTGGTGTTGCGCATGATGGTGTACGCGACGTTGGGATTGCCCAGCCGGTAGCCGTCGCCGGGCAGCAGCATCACGATCACCGCGCCGTCGGGTTCGGGAGCGCCGTCTTCGCTGATGGTGGTTACCGTGACGGCGCCGCCGGATCCGGCGATTGTCGCCTGCTTTTCTCCCAGGTTGCCGCCGGAGACGTAATCGCCGTTCTGCATCACCCGGTAGTTGAGTGTCAGGTTCACGTTCGCGTTTGGCTGGCTTGAGACGGCGAAGTGTGCGGTGTGGCCTTCCGCGATTTCCGTGGTCGTTGCCGAGATGGACAAGGTTGGAATGGCCTCGTTCTCCAGGCGCGTGATGGTAGCCGAGCTGGATGCGCTCAGCGTGTAGGCGGAGCTGGCGTTGAGGGCGACGGTCACGCTGCCGTCGCGCTCGAACCGGTTGTCGTCCACGGTGGGCACGGCGATGGTGGCGCTGGAGCCGGTGAGGGTCAGGGTCTTGCTACCCAGATTCTTGTCGATCCAGAGTTGCTTGGCTTGGTGCTCGAATTCGCCCGTTTGCGACACGGTGTAGTGGACGGTCAGTTCGCCGGTGGGCGCGGGGTTGGCCGAGACGGTGAACTGGGCCCAGCCGCCTTCGACGACGCGGCCGGACGCGGCGGCGATGCTCAGCTCGGGGGTTTGCGCGATCTGTCGCGCTGTTGTCTGGTCGCCGCGCGGGGTGTTGTAGCGCGCTTCCGTCGGGTTTGCCGGCGTGCCCATCGTCACCGCTGCGGCTATGGAAAGCAGAATTATTCCGGCGATGATGGTTGATCGCCATACCCTGCTGATTCGTGGGATTTTACTTCTGTTCCGTATCACCTTATTTTCCTCCTATCGGTTGTGCCTCATGCTCTGGCTGGTCGTGGTGTTGGCGTTTGAGGGCAGCCCCAGAGGCTGCCCTCGTTCTTCAGCGTGTTGCCGGCTTGGTTGAAGCCGTTGCCGGCCGCTGCCGCAGCTGTTATTGCTCCAAGCTCCGTAGATATACGGAGGCCGCGTGGAAGGGGCTGTCCGGCCACCGGTGTGCGTTGAGGTGGATGGTCAGCGCCATCATGGGTTGTTCTCCGCTGTCGTAGCCGATGGCGGCCAGGACGCGGTTCCACTTTCTGATGTGGTCGGGGTTGCCCCGCATTGCCTGGTTCTCGGGGTTGTCACGCACTTGGATGAGGTAGTCTACCACGGTCTGGTAGTCGGTGTAGTCTGGCGGGTCGTCGTCGTCCGACACGTCCACCACGGCCACCCACTGTGTGGCTGAAACCGTGTAGCCGCTGCCCGAGTGCACTGCGGCGGTCACGAAACCGTCGGTCTCGTTCGCGGCGTCGTCGGTGGTGCTCACGGTGAAGGCAGTGCTGCCCGTGGTGGAAACCGTCACCGTGCGCTGTCCGATGGGGACACCAAAGTCGCCACTCTGCGCTACCGTGACGCTGACGTCCAGGTTGGACGCCGGGGTTGGGCTGGCCGTCACCGTGAAGGTGATGTTCTCACCCTCGGTTACTGCGGAGCTGCCCGTGATGCCTATCTCCGGCACGTCGTTGTCGGCGACGGCGACGGTGGCCTCTCCCTGTGTTGCCGATACGGTGTGTCCGATGTCATCGTACGCAGTGGCCGTCACGGAGCCGTCGGTCTCGTCGACGTTGTCGTCGGTGGTTCCCACGGTGAGGCCGACGCTGCCGCTGGTCGGGATGGTCACTGTTTGTCGTCCGAGGCCGGTGAAGCCGTAGTGGCCGCTGGAGGTTACGATGACGAGCACGTCCAGGCTGGACGCCGGCGCGGGGCTGGCGGTGACGGTAAAGGTGGCGTCCTGGCCCTCGGTGACGTCGCTGCCGGCGGTTACGCTCACCACCGGCTTGACTGCTGGGGGTTCGGGGGCTTCCGGCCTGACAATGTCCACTTCGATGACCTTGTTGCTGAAGCTGCCGTTGCCGCGCAGGTTCGTCATGATGGTGGTGCGGTCCTTCGCGCCGATTTCGATGCGGATACTCCGGTCCTGGTCGTCGTCAGGGTTCCGGTCGCGGCCGATGAGCGTGAAGGTGGCGAACTGTCCGCCCTTGCTGAATATCATCCCGGACTGTTTTCCCGAGGTGGTGCGCTTTACGCCAGGGCCGTTTTCTCCCTGGCGGAATTCCACGTTCCAGTGCCGGTCGGGCTCGCCGCCGGAGATTGAGATCGGGAGTTCGATATGTTCCAGTCCCTGTAGCGGGCGGCTGAGTGAGATGACGAACTTGATCTCACCGTTGTGTCGCCATACGGATGACCATTCGGACTCGATGCTGATCGTGACCGGTGTTCCGGCGGGCAGGTCTGGGCAGCTGCGGCAGGGCCGGTGGTTTTGCGAGTGGGTGAGCAGTTCGACGGCCGGGGCGCTCTGCTCCGTGCCGTGTTTGGAGGACTGGTAGACCGCGGTGGTCGCAACACGGTACTTCTGGCCTTCCCGGATGCCGGACATGGGAATGAACGCCAGGCTGGGCGCCGCGTCCAAGGTCTGCTGGTAGGTTTCGTTCCCGTCCAGGGATTGCGCGCGGATCACGGTTTGCGTGTGGTTTCGCCCGTCCTTCAGGTTGTCAGCCTGGAGGCAGATGGACAGGAGGCCGACTTTGTTCTCGCTGGCCTGGATGCCGGGGACGCCGGTGTCGAAGCGGGAGACGCACCGCGGGGGCGGGATGTCGGCGGGGTCCCTGGCGGTTCGCACCGGTTCGGTCCACATTATTTTTTTCGCGCCGCCCGAAACGACCGTGATCTCGAAGCGGTACCAGTGGTCCGGTTGCAATCCGGTGAAGGTATGTTCCCTTACGGTGTGGTCCGTGATGGACGCTGTTGCCTGGGTGTGCTGGTATATGCCGGCGCTGTTGTCTTCGATGTCTGCCCGGTTCCGGCTGCCGACGGCGACAATCTCGAACCTCTGGTCGGAGCGTGGCCCGATGATGTGCCATGATACGTGCACCTTTTCCTGAGGGTTGTCGCGTTCTACGGTGGCCTTGACTTCCATGATCTCCGGTATGAGCATGGTGCTGAGTTGGAGACTCGGGCCCTTGCCCTCCAGGTCGTTGCCGTTTCGGCCCTCGACCGTGACCAGGTACCAGGAGCCGGGACTCAGTCCGGTGATGGCGAGCTGGCCGTGGTTTGGCGTGTTGACGGGGATTTCCCGGACCAGTTTTCCACTCCAGACATTGGGATGAGAAAAGGGGTCGCCGGTCATGCCGCCTTCCGTAACGGCGTAGACCTTGACCATGGTCTGGACCCAATGCTTGTTGCTCGTCCATGAGACGCAGATGCTGCTGGTAGGATCGGCTTTGCATGGCACCTGCTTCAGGTTGGCTTTTGACGGCGCGTTGACCGTGCCCTGCTGCGTTGCTGGGGCTGCGAAGGTCGTGTTCGGCCCCAGTGTGATCGCCGTCAGGGTGATTGCGATGATGGCCAGCGCCAAGAGCAACCGTCGTTGGCGCGTTATTGTTCTGAGCGTCGTCGTGTTCATGGGTTTTCCTCACGTCTTGGCGCGGCTGTCCGCGGGTTGTGCGTCATCGTGCGTCCGGGGGCGTCGCCACTGCTCAAAGCGAGTGGCGGCGCCCCTGTTGGGATCACTTGGAGCTCAGGGTGATGTAGCCCAGACATGTCTTCCGGGGTGGCGCGGCTACCGCGGTTTGCGCGTTCTTGACGCTCTTGTCGTCGGAGACGCCCCAGCGGAAGTGCATGTCCTGCAGCTTGCCCTGCGCGATTCGGTCGAAGTCGATGCAGACCGGCACGAAGATGACCGTGCCGTCGCTGCTGGGCTCCGGCTCTCCCAGTGACATCTGAACTGCGCCGGCCAGGTTGCCCAGGTCGATGATGGTGCCCAGGACGGTGGATTTCTGTGTGGCCGTTGCGCTGGTTATCTCCAGCCCCACGCTTTCGGGACCTTCGACGAACAGGTCTCGGAGCGTGTTGACTTCGATCACTGCCGCGCTTTCGCCGGCCGCGATGACCGTGGAGCCTTCGCTTTCGACGTAGTCAACGTCAGACGTGGCAGTGCCCGCCACCGTCTTGTATTTCACGGTGACCGCCTGGCTTGTATCGCCATTGCGCCGGACGGTGAACTTCAGGGGTTTGCCTTCCACCTGCGGTTCGGGTTGCAGCAACGACAACGCATCCTCGTGATCGTCCTCATTGATGTGCATCAGTTCGAGCACCAGGGCGGGTACGTTCCCTTTGAAAGGCTGTGTACCGCGGCGGGGCACGAGCTTGTAATCGATGTTTCCGTTGTCGTCCGACAACTTGGCGTGATCCATCACGAACACGTCGCCTTCGATTCTGGATATACCGAAGTAGATGGTCCTGTCTTGCGCCGTCCAGCCGTGGTTCACTCTGGTGTTGCCAAGCATGGGCCACTTGACGGTGGCCTGGGTTGCCCCTGCTGGCATCACAACGGAGTGCGGCCCCCAATTACGCGTGAGGTGGCTCAGGCCAGGGCCATCTGAGTTCACTGCACTGGCGCAAATCTTGCACAGTACCGTGTAGTGCACCTTAACCGGCACCGGCAGTGGTGCGTCGAAGGTGATGGTTCCTTTCATGTGCCACTTGTCGTCGCCTTCAATGACTTGATATATGGTGTCGCCGGAGTTGAGGTAGACGTTTGGCTGCGGAGGAATGCTGATTCGCGGAACCACGCCGGGGACCAGGTCCTTGTCCTTGATGACCACTTTCACGCTCTTCGGCCCGCTCCAATAGACTCTGCCGCCTTGAGCGTCAGCTTTGTGATCCACCTTGAGGGCGGTGATCCACAGGACTTCGTCGCCTTCGACCTTGCCGTCTCGGGGAGCCCAGACCTGGATCCGCAGGTTGCCATCCTGTCCCTTTCGGAATTTCACGTGGGCAACGTTTAGCCGGCGGGCGTGGTTATCGTTGTGGTAGGGATGTATTACTACCCTGTTTGCATTGTCTCCGATCCATTTGAGGTTCAGGTCCCGGATTAGCGGGGTCTGAATGCTGCCGTCTTCGACGTTGGCGATGCCGATCTCCACGTAGCCGTCTCTGACCAGAGCCTCCGGGATGCTGAATGGGACGTCAACCGTGCCATCTCCAGCGGTTTCCGCCTCGGTTACCGTGATCTCCCGCTGTGCCCATCCGATTTTCGTTCCGGCCGGAGGGGGTTGGGGTTTATCCGGCTGGTCCGGAGTCGGGGTGGGCGTGGGCGTCGTCGTTGGCGTCGGCGTTGCCGGTTCTGGCTTGGGGTCGTACTGTTGTGGCGCTTGGGCGAGGCTCTTCTCGCCATCATAATGCTGGTCGTAGATCAGGCCGGTGACTCGCTGCGTCGATGCTTGGGCCGGTCCCTTCTGGACTGTGATTTTCAACTGGATGCTCTGGATGAGCTGTGGCTGTGAAATGTCCCGGTACGCGGTCGGTACTTCGATGACGTGATACAGCGTCTCCGCGCGCGGCGGGAACCTCACCTTGCCGGCGCGGTGATGATAGTTCTGGTTTTTCTTGGCCTCCCACTTTCGGTCATTGTTGCGCTGCTCGATGGTGCTGTAATTGATGACGATTGCTTCGTCAACCTGGTGGGAAATCTCCACTCGGAAGCGCAGCGGGGTGCCGTCTGTGGTATGTGCTCCGTAGGGATGGACGGCGGCGTCTTGCAAATCTTGTTGGGGCGCTTCGGCGGAACTGGCGTCCATGATGTGAATGGACGCGGCGTTGGTGGGCCCGTTGGGACCCCACGCGAATCTTGCGTTGCAGCCGCCGCGCAGGTTGGAGAGCACGACCTCGACCTTTTCGTCGTCTTCGCGCACGTTGTCATGCAGCGTTTTGACTCTGATGTAATCTGAGGATCCCTCCTGGCCGGTGGCTTTGAGGGTCAACGTGCCCTTGTCGGCGACGTAATCCTTGTAGTAGGCGCTGGCTTCACCCAAGGTTTCCTTGGTAGTCCAGTCGACCTGGACGTCTTCCGTGCACGTCTCGCCGTAGGATCTGCGCTTGAGCATCGCGTTGACGAGAAACTTCGCGGTGGTGCCTTCGAAGATTCTTACGTTCTGGTTGCTGGTGATCTTCACTAGTGACGGTAGCGGTCGTTTGGGGCCCTGTTCGGTCCACCCTTCGCCGCTGCCGTGCAGGCTGGTGATGTTGATGCGAGCGACTTGCAGTTCGGCGTGCGGACTTTTCTGGCCAGCCGGCACTCCCCTGATTGTGCGTTGGTGTCCCTGTCTGGCGGCCTTCTGCGCGTCTTCCGCTGTCCTCGTGAAGCCGTGTTCGTTCTTGTAGTCTTTGTAGCCTGTATCGTCCCAGGTCATGCCGGTGATGACCAGATCGAAGGACTCCTTGTCCTCGATGATCTTGTCACCCTTGATCCAGACCTTGGCGAACCCGACGGTCTCGCCGTCTTCGTATACCACTTGACCGTTTGTGACCGGTTCGTAGTCCTTGCCGTGCTCGGCGCGTTCTTTTGTCTCGTTGTCGATGGTGGAGAAGTACACGGTATGCTGGCCGCACTGCTGGTTGTTGCCGATGCGGATGGGTACCTGAAGCAGGCGCTTGCCCGGTGGTCCATCCACTCTGATTTCAGCCTCGGCGATGGTGTGGTAGGTTCCCTGGAAGCCGACTATGGTCGGGCAATGCGTTTCGCTGTACCAGTACCCTACGTGCCAATTGTATTCTTTCCCTTTGGCCTCTTCTGCGGAGATGTCGGGCGGGGCGTTTCCCCTTTCGTGGATGGCGGGGATTCCCCAGTGCCCATTGGGGCCGTTGTTGTTCGGCCCGTCGGCTCTGGCTTCTTGCGGCGTCAGGGCCAGGTACGCGCCGGTGCCGATTGCTGCCACTACGGCCACCGCGCTGACCAGCGCGGTGATTTTCTTGGTTAATCTGTTCATGGGATTTCCTCAAAGTGTTGTTGGTGAACTGCCGGAATAACGCAGCGGTTCTTCTCCCGATGATTGGCGTTAGGTCCAGTGCTGGTAAGTCACTTCGCTGGACTTGGCGTTCCAGCATGGAAGCGGCCGGCGGTCTGTCGTATGTCGCTCACCTCCTTTCGGTCTTGAGATAACTTTTAGGAGATTTCGCTACTCAGTGAGAGTAGGAAGTTTTCGTGAACAGCAGCAGAGGGAGCTGTGCGGCGTAGGCCGCGCCGGTCCCGCGTTGTCTGCTTGGTGCCCGTAGGCTACGGTGGTTCACCGGGGCAAGGTCTCCTGCCCCCGCCGCGGCGGCTACACCGCGGCACCGTATGTTTTCACCGCCCACCACGTCGGCCTTGCATCTCCAGCGGCAGTTCTGGCATCTGAAGTTGTCCCGCGAGACTCGATTGCCCTTGGCGACGTGGCCGCAGTTGATGCAAGTCTGGCTGGTGTACTGCGCAGGTACGGCCACGAAGTAGCGGCCTTGCCAGGTGCATTTGTACTCCAGTTGCCGGCGCAGGTTGCTCCAGCGTTGGGCGAGTATCTCCCGGTTCAGGCTTCGTTTCTGGGAGACGTTCTTGCCGGGTTCTTCTACCGTGCCCGAGTTGGACTTGGTCAGGTTTTTGACCTTGAGGTCTTCGACGGCGATGATGCCGTGGTTCCTGACGATGGCGGAGGTAATGCGGTGGTCGTGGTTGCGGAGCCTGACGCTGCGCTTGTGCTCAACGTTGCGGAGCTGGTCGCGTAGGGTCCGGTACTTGCGAGAGGGTATGCCGCGCCAGCGGAAACGGCGCTTGGTATAGCCGTCACGGCGTTTCTGGTTGGTCCAGCGGGCGCGTTCGTCCCGCAGGGCGGCGTCGCGGCAGCGTTGCATGCCGCGCTTGATGCGCCGCACTTCCTTGCGGTGCTCGCGGTTATCGACAGGCGGTACTTCGTAGTATTGCTGCTGGTCGTTGACGACCGTGAGACGGTTGGCGACGCCGCAGTCGCTGCCGCACGATGCGTACTTTGGCGGGCTGTATTGCATGGGCAGCAGGTTGTAGGTGAGGGAGACCGTTAGCTTCCTGCCGTGCTTGGTGATGGCGATGGAGCGTGGTTGCTGGTCGTTAGGCATCCGGTGGTCGGGGTGGAACCAGATGGTGGGCAGGCCCTTGATGTGGATTTCGGTTCTGCCGTCTGAGGTGGTCTTCAGGTGCTGGACGGCGGGCTCGCTGATTTCGAGGGTGCGGAAGTTGTATGGCGAGTGAGTGTCGGGGTAACCGGCGTCGGGATCGGCGTAGGCGCGTTTCCATGCGGTGTTGATGCGCTTGGCGACGCTCTCCAGCAGCCGCCGTGCGAAGGGTGTGAAGCGTGCGTCGTGGCGATGGAGATCAGTGATGCTGGCGTTCTGGTGGCGGAGCTTCTCCTTGCCGTGTCGGTGATCGCCGGCCATGTAGCGGCGTTGCATGACGAGTGCATTCTGAAGTTCGCCGAACAGCGGCATGGCGTCAGCGACGTCGTCGTAGCCTTCGCGTGAGGTGTAGCCTCGGTACTGCATGGTGGCGGTGCGAGTGGGGTTCTGTGATTTGCGTTGCTTCGGCATGGTTGCTACCTGCGCTCGGTGTTCCCCATTGCTTGTTCTTCCCTCAATGAAGTAGCGAAATCGCCTCGATAACTTTGGGTCTCTGGTCTAAGTGTGGCGAGACGTGGAGTTTGCGGTTTTGCGGTTATGTCCGGTATCGGATGGCGGCGGAATCTGCCGTCAGCTCGTGTCTCCGGTTGTGACGGCCTTTGATTTCATTCATGTTCGTCGTCGCGCCAGTGGCGTCAATGTGGTCGGCCCCGGCTGGTATTTCACTGGCTGCCTCCGTCGGTGGTGACGGGAGGCGCTGACATAACGTTACGGCATCGGCAGGGCGCGACGCCGTTTTTGGGCGCTCTCCCGGGCATGGGGACGCGGTTTGCGGGGACCGGCGGGGTGTAGGCGGGGAGCGGGCGACGCTCGGGTGACGGGGCGTCTGAAGCGGTTCACGGCTCCGGTGAGGTGAGGGAACGGCGGTTGGGACGACGTGGTGTTGACTGTGATCAGCGGGTGGCGCGGTGGCGCTCCCGGGGCAAAACGGGGGCTGGTCACTACAATCCAGAATGTTGGGAGCCTTCCGCAAGGAAGGGCTGCGCGAGTGTTCTGGAAACCATGGCCGACAATCCGCTAAATGCCGTCAACCGCGGCGTCTACATCGCCGACAACCTTGATTTCCTCAAGTCGTTGAGTGACGGGTGCGTCGACCTGGTGTGCATTGACCCGCCGTTCGCCAAGAACGAAACCTTCGGGCGAAAGAACGACAGGTCGCCGGATCCGCTGAAGCCGCCGCTGACGAACGAAGAGCGCATGACGGAGTTGGCGCTGCTGGGGCGTTGGGGCATTCGCAACGAGGCGGATGCCGAGAAGGCCGGCATTGACTGGCCGGATACTCGCTACAAGGACTTCTGGTCTTGGGAGGGGGATGTCCACGAGTCTTGGCTGCGGGACATCGAGGACGACCATCCGTCCATTGCCAAGCTGATTGACGTGACCAGAGACATTCACGGCGACGGCACCGCGGCCTACCTGTGCTACATGTTCGAGGCCGTGGCTGGCGTCGCACACGGTGTGGCCCAGGACTTCGGATATGTCAGCCGTCTGGTAGTTGTGCGCCTCGTTCTTCGCGAGGTGTGGCGTAACAGTGGCTGTGCTCAAGGTTCTTCTCCTTGTGGGTGTTCGTTTAGTTGGATGGTTCGTTGACCTTTGCGTTGCGCCGCCGTGCTGGCGGACCGACAGTGGCAACAGTTGTCGTCTGGTTAGTTGAAGTTGACCGGCGGCATTGCTTGGCGGCGGCTTGGCCGGAGTGTTCCGGTTCGTCCTGGAAGCGGCTGCCAGGCGCGTTTTGTCCGCCGTTGGCGGGTTGTTTCCGCTGATGCGAACAGTGGCGCGCTGCCGCGTCAATGACGCGGCAGCGCTTTTCCCCGTGTCCGTTGTTGGCTTGGGATTAACGCCCTTGGATGTGCATCTGCTGGCTGACCAGGAAGTAACCTTCCGGCGCCAGCGGGAGGGTCCAGTCGACGAAGGGGTCAACGATCAGGCCCCGGTCTACCAAATCCTGATGATCATCGTCATCGGGCAAAGCGCAGACGGTGCTGTGAGTGCCGTCGTCCTGTTGTACCCATTCTCCGTCGATCTTGGAGAAGCGCTTGGACTTGGGAGGTTCTTCCGCAAACCTTTCGACCTTCATGTAGCCGCATTCGTGGAACAGCGGGTTGCCGTTCTCGCTCATCACGTAGGCGGTTTTGCCGCCGGCCTGGAGCGCGGGGTTCCAGACGTGGATGAGATTGCCGTCGGCGTCGTGCAGCATCACGGCGAGTCCTGCCATGTTGGCGAAGCACTCGGGCTCGTTGTCGCCGCCGATGACGCGGCGGACCTGGGCGTCCTTACTGGCGGGGCCGTACATGTCGTAGATGCCGTTGCCGGCGTGTTGTAGCACCAGTTCTCCGTGAGGGTCGGGAGCGACCCTGCTGGGTTGGTTGTGAAAGACCCTCAGCGCCCATGCGTAGTCCATCGCGTAGTACTTGCAGGTTTCGTCATCGGTCGGCATGGCGAACGAGACGGTCACCTTCTGGGGTACGTCGCCGTTGGAGCTGTCGTAGAGGTAGACGCTGAGGTCCTCGGCGTCGCCGAAGCGAACGCCGCCGGTGCCGATGAAGACGCGGGCGCCGCCATCGGGGTTGACGAATTCGTTGTGGGCGACGTCCGCGTCGGCGCTGGCTGGCTGAGGGTTCAGGCCGACGTAGGCGCCGGTGCTGATGGCGATTGCCAGGGCCAGCGCGGCGGTAACGGCGGTGATTTTCTTGATTCGGGTTTTCACGTTGGAAATCTCCTGTGTGAGTTTTGGATTGGGCGGTGGTTGGTTATGGCCCGTCATGGCGCGTTCCGCCGCCTGGGTCGGAACAGCGCGGCCGTTGGTGTGTTCTCTTTCGTTCACCTCCTTCTGGTTGCTGACAACATTGTGTGGCAAGGGTGGGGAGTGTCGTTTCGTTGGGATGTGGTTCCCGGTTTGATGAAAGCTTCGGTGGGCGTGTCGGAATGGTTGGCGAAATTGCCGGTTTGGGCGAATGTCTTTCCTCTGATTTAGCAGTGGGTTTCTTCACGAGGCGTCGCAGCCAGTGTGGTGTCTTTCATCTCCCAACGACGCTGGGCGCGACGAGGCTGATCAGGCTGTTTCCGTAACGGCTCGCTGCCTTTCGGGTGAGGCACCAATGGCGCAGCGTTTGTTGCGTTCTATATGCGCCGATGTGCCAGTTGCCGGCGGCGGTATCGTCGCTGGCGAGGGATCGATGCTGGGTTCAGTCTGTCTTACCGGTCGTGGCACGGAGGCCGGCGGGGTGTAGGCGGGGAGCGGGTGACGGTTTGTGTGAAGCAGTTCGCGGTGCCGGATGCGTTGAGAACCGGCGGTCGTGGCGATGTGACGTGCGCCACGATGAACGTTGGGCGCGGTTGCGCTCCCGGGGCAAAACGGGAGTGGGTCACTACAATCCAGAATGTTGAGAGCCTTCCAACAGGAAGGATGTTTTCGACGTTCTGGGAACCATGGCCGACAATCCGTTAAATGCCGTCAACCGTGGCGTCTACATCAGCGACAACCTGCCGTTCCTGAAGAGTTTGAACGACGGGTGCATCGACTTGGTGTGTATCGACCCGCCGTTCGCCAAGAACGAGACCTTCGGGCGGAAGAACGAGAAGTCACCGGATCCGCTGAAGCCGCCGTTGACGCGGGACGAGGAGCAGGCAGAGCTGGATTTGCTGAAGCGTTGGGGCATCAACAGTCCGGCAGAGGCCACGGCCAAAGGCATTGACTGGCCGGAGACGGCCTACAAGGATTTCTGGAGTTGGCAGCGGGATGTCCACTCGGAGTGGATTCGGGACATCGAGGACGATCATCCGGGCGTCCACAAGCTGATTGAAGCCACGCGGGAGATCCACAGTGACGCCACCGCGGCTTACCTTTGCTACATGGCGGTGCGGCTGTTCGAGATCCGGCGCGTGCTGAGGGACACGGGCAGTCTGTACCTGCACTGCGACCACACGGCCGGTGCCTACCTGCGCCAACTGCTGGACGCAATCTTCGGCAACGGAGCCGACAACGGGCCAGGATTTCGAAATGAAATCAACTGGCGGAGTACCACAGCACATAGTGACTCGAAGCGGTTCGGAGCCAACACCGAAACTATCTTGTTCTACTCCAGATCTGAGCACTGGCACTGGCAAAAACTGTTCCAGGATTACGATGCCAAGCACTTGGCTCGTTTCCGCTTCAAAGACGCTGACGGACGACTGTGGCAGGACGACAACCTGACTGCCAAGGGCCTTTCCGGAGGAGGATACAGATACGAATACAAGGGGGTAGATTCCCTGTGGAGAGTACCCATATCCACGATGGAAGAACTCGACCGGCAAGGGCGATTACACTTCACCAGCACTGGCGGCATCCGCCGCAAGAGGTACCTTGACGAATCACAAGGACGCCCCGTACAGCAACTATGGGATGACATCAACCCCCTGAACTCGCAATCCGCAGAGCGTACCGGCTACCCTACTCAGAAGCCTGTGGCCCTCGCCGAGCGCATCATCAGGGCTTCCTGCCCCGAGGGCGGCGTGGTGCTCGACTGTTTCGCCGGGTGCGCCTACGTGGCGGTCGCTGCCGAGCGGCTCGGCAGGTGCTGGGTAGCGTGCGACATCAATCCTCGGGCCTGGACGGTCTTTGCCCGCCAGTTTGACAAGCCGAAGCTGGTTCGTCTGCGCTGTGCGGAACCTGCTTACAACCACCGGGGGCGCCAGGCGTCGTTCCTCGATGAAACGGTGTACGTTTACGGCCCTGAGGAACTGCCGATGGACACGATACGGATTGACGCTGACCTGCCGTCGCCGTTGCCGCCGTCGCCGTTGCCGGTTCCGCCGGCCAGCATCTTCACCAAGGACGAGATGCTCGAAGCTCTGTTGGACCTGTCAGATTACGAGTCTTGGTGTTGCGGCTTCGCCAACCGGATGTCGAATGGCGACGTGGTTCGCACTCTGAACAACTTCCACTTGGATCACCTTGATCCAAAGTCGAAGGGCGGCGACGACGAGATTTTCAATCGGGTTCCCATGTGCCCGCATCACAATACGCGGAAGAACACCCGACGGGTTTACCTTGACGATTATCGCCAGGAGATCGCGGACTCTGGGGAGCTGCTGGTGGCCAATGTCGCCGACTTGGTGGACCTGCGTTGGGCGGCAGGTCAGGTGCGTGAGATCTGGTTCCGAAAGCGGGCGGCCCTGCCGTCGCAGATGGACTTCCGGGGGCGTACTTACGTCTTGCGGAAGTGAGTGACGACCTTTGACGCGGAAAGGCGGTACGGCGTGTCCTACGCCTGGCTGTGCCTGCAAATGCCACTGCCGTTGTGAAACGGCTAGGAGGTTTCTGATGAACTTTTGGGAACAGCACCACCAACACCCCCCACGTGCGGTCATCTTCAGACAGCCAGACCGGCGCGACACTCACGTATGTCTCTGGTCTGCTCTTGAATACCATGACGACAACATTTTGTGGAACTTCGGAGAAACGCGGCAACGCTGGTTCCACATGAATGTCCCGCTCCGCAGTGCGACGCGCAACAATGAAACGCTGTGCGGCATTTAGTTGCCGAACAGCATCACTATGTTGGACATCAATTGGTTTGCCTTTGAGGACCTTTCCATCATTGACCGTGGTACAGCAGCCGATCCGACCTTTAGTGCCATGCAGGAGATTACCTGCATGGACTGTCGAGAGTTGCTGACCTACGGCATGCTGCGGGTCATCCAACGATTGACTGGCTTGCTGGAGCAGGTTGGCCATGCCTATGTCTTGGATACTCCGCTCATCCACGGAAAGCGCGTCACGGAATCAAGCGCCCGCGATGGCATTTGCAATGAGCAGTTTGCGCCGATCTGCGCTGGGGCGTACGGTAAGCCGTACTCTTACTTCGTTGATGTCCAGGAGGAGCCTGAACGGATTACCTGTCTGGACTGCATCCGGCAAGTGACTAAGTTAGGATGACCGCAGCCATGATGCAGCTGACGGAATACTGCGACCCATTCCCAAATCCTCTGACACTGGTCGAACACACTTGGGACTGGCAACACGTCCAACCGAAAATTACCCAGAAACTCGCCGAATTGGCCATCAACCAAGCATCGGATCAGATGGTCGAACTGGCCGAGATGGTGCCCTCCGCAATTGCGGGGGCAATGCGCATTTTCGGCATATAAGACACCTCTAGCAGAAACACGCTTCCATCAATCGTACCCGACGAAAATGCAGGTTCCTATGAAACAGTCATGATCCAGCTGGCCAACGCCATCTTGGCACGGCTAGGCGGCAAGGCTCAGGCACGCCGCTATGGTGCAAAGATACCCAAGAGCGAAGATGGTGCGCAATTACATTGAAGTCGTTCAAGCCGCCAACGAAATGAGAGAAATGCGACTCACCCGCGAACGCGCAGAAACGACGGTCCAGTCTCAAACATGATTGTGGCGGTCATTGTCGGCTTGGTGGTGTTTGCGTTCGGGCTGGCTGTTCTCCAGTACGAAGCGCGGCGCCGGGACTGGACGCTGAAGGTCATTGGTCACGCTCTGGCGTGGGGTGGTCCGATTTGCGCCGTAGCTCGGGCAGCCTGCGAACTAGCATGATACCAGCCAGCCCTTGCAGTTCTGCAAGGGCTGAAATCATCCAGAAGAGGTGTTGATGGACCATGAGCGAAGGCGCATTCCCTAAGTTCACCGCCATGTCTTTTCTTGAGTCTGTTATTGCTTACCTGCATATGCTTCTTGCTGGGCGTAAACGCGTTACGTACGGTGCTATCAATCCCTGGTTGACCATGTAGTTTTCCCTGATTTTGCACCATGCACATGGGTCTGCCATTTGCCAGCCGGCTTGCCGTGCCGCCAGTACAGCATTGTCGAGGGATGGGAAGCTTCCGAGGTAGTTCTCGTACTTTTCAGGTGGGTGAGCGCATCCCTGGAAGTGAATTTCTCTGGTGATCCTGTTGATCCAGTGCTTCCGCTTCGGCCAAAGCGTTGCTCGTCTCTCAGGGATGCCTACTTGGCAAATTTGCATTCTGCACCTCGAATGTTTGATTGGGGGTCTATTATTGCCTCTGCGAGGGTCAGAGTAAATGATTTGCCCAATGGGTTTGGGGATTTGGTGTCAGGCTCGGCGTGGCTTTTCTGTGCTGTTCTGGTCTTGACCTCCATTGCAGTCGTCCGTCGGGGTCTGCGTATGCTTCTGGGTCCGTGGTCACTTTTACTTGGTGTCCTGCTGGGTCGGTCATGTCCCAGTGCTTGCCGCCGGTCGGTTTGACTGACCATCCCACCGGTATCAGTTCAGGCTGGTGTAACGGTTTCTCCAGGTCGGCCATAGTTACCATGGGGGTGTTGTCGGTCTCTCATTTCGCGTTCAGCTGGTTGACGTCGAAGTCCGGACGTGCGAAGAGCCTGTCTAGTTCCTGCTCGGGGTCGGACTCGTCGCGGATGATGCGCTGGATGGCGGCGGCGATGATAGGCGGGTACTCGCCCACGTTGGCCTGGCTGCTCTCGAAGCGGCGGGCCACTGCCTGGTAGGCGTCGTGCTCCGCGGTGCCGTCGTAGAACAGGTTCGCGACATCGACGACTGGACGGTCCTGCCCGATGTGGTCGATGCGGCCGGCGCGCTGTTCGAGCGTTATGGGGCTCCGCGGGGTGTCGTAATTGACGACTGCGGAGCAGAATTGCAGGTTCAGCGATTCCGACGCCGTCTCGGTGCAGAGCAGGATGCCGGCCGGCTGTTTACGGAATTGCTCCAGACGTAGGGCGCGGTCGTAGCGGATGGCTTGTTCCACCAAAGGCTCGTAGAGTACTTTGACCAAGTCCGGGCAGTTGCTGTGGTCGTAGACTGGCTGGAGGTTGAGTTCGGTTAGGGGCATGGGTCTCTTGGGAATTTCCTACGTTTGCTCGGTTTCGGACATTGGTGGAGGTTCCTCAGGGTTCTGACGAGTGAGATCTACCAGCTCGCTCCAATCGCTATCGGTAGTCGGTTCTGTGGGACCTGGAACATCCGGGTGGTCATCATCCAGCGTGCGGAATTCGGCATGTTGGGAGTCTTTGGTTTGTTCTACGGACATCCGGACTTGTTCGTGCCCCTGCGGTGGGTTGTATTGAGTCCACGCCATGTTCCAAGCCAGCATCAGTGTGGGGATCAGGCTGGCTGCACCCATCGCCAATTTTAGGCACTGTGCCATGTAGTAGAACCACCATTTCCGGTTGGACGTTGGTGCTGGGCAGTGTGGTGGATTTTTGGCGGACAATGGTCGTGTCCCGTGGATGTTTCTGCGCCGCCAACGTTCGCGGGAGTATGACCTTGAGAGGTTGAGGATGTCCATTGCGTTGAATTCTTCGGTCTTTCTCCAGAAGGAGAAGTTGCCCCGTGTGTCGCGTTGAGGTCTGGATTAATTTCGTTTGGCGGCGGAGCATTATAGGAACGCCATTTGTACCGCTGTAACCGGCGATTCCGCGCTGTACAGTGCCTGCCAAAGGTTGCGTTGGGCCTGATGGTCGTCGTGACCGGGCTTGGTGGTTCTCACCAGTGCTTCCAGCGTAGCAAGGAACTGACTGTCCTCGGGGTTGTGCAGATGTCGCGTCAGCTAGTCCTTGGCGTCGATGGTGTTGCGGCGGTCGGCGATAGCGACGGCGGTGTGGACGGTGTCCAGCGTCGTTGACGCGGCGATGTCGTCGCGGATGCTGCGGGCGGCCATGCGGTCGTGGGCGCTGAGCATCGTCACTTTGTCGGCGTTGAAGTTGAGGACGCGGCGGGAGTTTGAGTATCGGCGGTTTCGGAGGTGCTGGAATCTAGTCTAGGTAGACCTTCTTCCGTGAGGACGCCGACCATACAGCTGTCTTCAGAGGAGGAGCCGGGTTTGCCGAGGACGACGATGTCGCCAGGACGCCCTTTGGCGTAGTAGTCAAAACTGTAGACACGCATGGCGTCGTAATCCCCTTGGATTTTCATTGGTTCGCCGTGGCGGCCGGTGGGGTGGCCGGAGTTGGAATACTGGGCAGCGATGCCGCCTCGCCAGTCTGGGCCGGGGATGATTGAGTGTGTGTACTCAATGCGGATGACGCCAATGGCGAGGCCGGCGGGATGTTCGCAGGAACCGAACAAGTGCGGCAGTCCGGCGGCTCGGTAATAGCCGGGCGATGATGGCGGCTTTTCGGGAACATCCGCTGTCGGAACCGGCGGGTCGGCATAGCAGGCAATAGCCATGACGCCGAGAGCGGCGCTGAGCAGGATGCGCGTGAGCAGAGGTAAACTGGCCATCTTGCTTTCCTTGGGTGGTGAAAATGGAAGCCCCGGCGGATTTGGCCGGGGTGGTCATGGTAGTCGATGGCGCCGTGAGGCGGTTGCCGTTTATGGGGCGTGGTCCGAACGGTGGCGTTTCACCCATCTGATGGTTGCCCAGGTGAGACAGCAGATGGCTGTGGCAGCTCCGCCTGTTGCGGTTATCGTCCACAGCAGGTCGGACGCGGCTTGGTGATTGCCTTGGACAATCAGCGTGACTACCGCACCAATGCCCATGTAGACGGCGGCAGTCGCTATCGACAGCGTGGCGTGTGCAATCCGTCTCATGTCGACTTCTTCCTTGCTGGGCGGGTTTCTTGGCGTGCCGTTGCGGATGCCACGTTCTGCTGTCGGGTATGGACCCTACCTCGGTGGGGACTGGTTGCCCTGCTTTTATCTATGTTTGTGCTCTCCAACGCGGTTGGACATGGTCTGATGTACCTTCCGGTGGGATGTCCCATGGGTCTGTTCCTGTGAGTTCGCTGATGCGCTCGTAGATGCGATCTAGGTTCTCGGTAACATTGTTCGCCATTTCGCGGTAGTCCGTTATCGGGGTTATCGTCGGTCCGTATCGTGTTCCGCCTGCAAAGTTGTCGAGCTGCCCGAGGTTGCTGGCGAAATGCCATTCCTCTCCTCTTGGGTCCAATCGCCTGATGTCCCGAGCGAACGCTCTGGTCGAGTGGTGGGTGTTGTACTCCTCTCCGAATGCCGAGATCAGCGCCTTCATTGCATTTTCGATTGCCTGCTGGGCCAAGAATGCGGTGTCCTTGTCTTCGAAGCCAAGGTCCAGCAGCCCGTGCATATTTCGGTAATGTACGTTGGCGTCGGCGATGCGTCTTTCTCGCTCTAGGTACTCCAGTTGTTCATTGTCTTGGTAGTCATCGTACGTCGAGCCGTAATCTTCGGTGTTACGCGGCATGAGTATTCCCTGCCTTCGTGCGCGTGCCGCCACGTGGTTGATCGTCTGCTTGCTTAGGAGTCTAAAATCCTGGTGTGTCATGAACAGGACATCTACCGTCATGTGCTGGCCAAACGTATCGGTTGCAATGCGGGCCGCTTGGTCTTGGGTGTCTAAAATTGTCTCCTGGTCTGGCATTGCATCACTGAGCACGACCAGGTCGAGATCAGATTTATCGGTCCAGTCGGCTCTTGCCCGGGACCCGAAAAGTAGTACACAGTCTGCATCAATTGCTTGCCGCAGGCGCTCCGCGGCTTCTATCGCTTTGTGGTCCGGTGTCGGGTTCGACATGGGAGATGCCCTCGTTTGGTAGTATTTGCGTGTTCTGTGGTGGCTTTCTTGAGCGGGTGCTCATGTTCTGTTGGGAGGTGCGGCGCCTTGTGCGTCATCGCCCTTAGGTCAACTCAAACTGTGTGCCGTGACGCTGGCCTCTGTCACTGTTTCAGTGGTCAGCCGCGCCGGGCATATTTTCCGCTCCGGCTGGGTCCATCTGACGGTGCAGCAGTTCGCAGATGCGCTTGATGTCGGCTTTGATTTCCTTCACGTCCTGTTCCAAGCGATCCACTCGGCTGCTGAGTTTGCTGGCCCAGAATACTCCGGCCACTATGGCGAGTACCAAGGTGCCGAGGGTTGCCAGCGTGCCCCAATCTACGTTTACCGTGGCCACGGTAATCCTCCTGACTTGGTCAGCGTGATGCTGACCACTGCCGTGATTGGTTGTTGCAGGTTACCGTAGGTCGGAGTCATCCGTTCCGCAGAGCTCATGGGCTCGGTTCGCGAATGTGAGTGCGGCAGCCATGATTTCCTGCCTGAACTTGGTCGTTTCAAGGTCGTCCATGTGGAAACCGGTCCCTTCGTAGCGGTAGGTTACCGCGTATTTGGTGAGCCAGTTTTCGTACTCGCCGGGATGGTTCGGAACCTCAAACGTGGTGTAGTCCATCAAGAGGCGCAGTTGTTCGGCGGCAAGTGTGTTAGTTTCTCCAGGATCGTTGAGGGTGCTTTCAGCGGCGTCCTCGAGATCATGAATGCGGCGGTAGTTGATGCCAGCGGCTGACATCCAGGCTTTCAATGCGTTTTCCACGGCCTGCTGCGCGTGAAACCCGTAGTCTTCTTGTGGAAAGTCGCCTGTTTCCATCATCCGGTCGAAGGTGTTGAGCTGTCGGTGCGCGGCTTGCAATTTCTCTTTTACGTCAGGCCAGCTTTCTGGATAATCGTCTTGGAAGTTGTTTGCGAAATTGAGCCTTTCGCCGCTCATAATGATGCCGTCCCGCAGTGCCTGCGCTGCAACGTGGTTTTTGGCCCGTCTTGCGTAATTGAACCTTTCCTCGTCCATAGGAATGATGTCGACGCCGAGTTCGGGCGGGTGTTCGGCGAAGTATTCCCTGATTGCCCGCTTGATGCGCGAGGTGGGAGTGGAGTATCCCTTCTGATAGATCACGAGCAGGTCCACGTCTGAAGATGGTCGGTGGTCGCCTCTGGCGCGGGAGCCGAATAGTATGACGGTGTTGGGTTCGGCTGCTTGCTGAGCAACGCGAGCTACGGCAAGGCCGGTTGGGTCAGGCGCCTGTTTGCGGTGGGGTTGCGGGTTCATTTGGTGCCTCTGCATGGCTTTGGCATGGTTGGGTTGGTCAGGTCGCAGCGGGCATTGCTACGAGGCGCTACACCGCCTCCCGGCTCGTGGTCCAGTTGTTGCGCAATGGGTCCACGTCGGGGCGGAGCGGACGCTGGCGCTGGGTATTCCAGTAAGGTGACTTGCACTTGGGGCAGACCTTGGGTTCGGGAAGTTGCGGCTGCTTGCGAATCCAACGGTGCGCGCACCGCTCGCACAGGAATCCCGGAATCATCACGTAGGCCATGCTGATGTTCCTACTTGGGTTGAGCTCTGCTCTGTCAACGCGCTCCGGATATTTACCAATTTGGTAGGTGAAAATTATCACAGTGAACTTGACGTGTCAACGAAAACATGACGGCCGTGCGGTTGCCCATGCGCTACCGTTTTAGTATAGTTTCAGCAGCCGTCTGGTGCCTTGCGTCAGGCGCAAAACATACGAGGCCGGAGGAGGGACCAAGCTCCAACGACCTCAAACGACGCACCCCGGACCAGACCCGAAGATGCTCGTTACCGATATTAGACCCTTGGTGGGTCATTTGCAACCGTCGCAGGCTTCCGCGCTCACGTGCGGGGGGCCGGTGGCGGTGCATTGCTTCGGTTTTCAGTTGTCCGGTGGTGGCGTCGACTCTTGAGGGGCGGCGTTGGTCAACCGGCTGGACGCCGAACGCCTGGGGCTGCTGTTGCACTGCCTGGTGGAGGGTAACTCGTGCCGAGGAGCGGCCCGGCTCTCCGAGGTCTCGGTGAACACGGTGTACGATTGGTTGGACCGAGCCGCTGCGGCCTGCGCCGATTTCCACGACCGGTGCGTTCGGAATTTGAGCCCGGTGTCTCTACAGGCTGACGAACTGTGGGGATTCGTGTACGTCAAGGCCAAGCGGGCTGATGCCGCCAAGTCGCCGCCGTCGTTTGCCGGAGACGTTTGGACCTGGCTGGCTCTGGACCCGGCGACGAAGTTGATCGTCGCTTGCCATGTCGGGTCTCGCGGTGCGGAGGACGCGGCGTGTTTCGTTGCAGACATCGCCTGGCGTCTGGATGCTCGGGTCCAGTTGAGCACCGACGGGCACGCCCCGTACGTGGAGGCAGTGGAGGCGGCTTTCGGAGCCGAGATTGATTTCGTCCAGCTGGTCAAGTCGCACCGGACTGACGACGATGGCACAGAGCTGGTCGAGGTGTTCAAGAACGTGGTCAGCGGCTCACCGCGGGAACTATTGATTTCGACGAGTCTGGTTGAGCGTCTGAACCTCACGATGCGGATGAGCAACTGACGACTGATCAGACGAACCAACGGTTTTTCCAAACGGGTCAGGCGACACGACGCGATGATGCGGGTGTTGGTGACCTACTACAACTTCTGCAGGGTGCACGGCGCTTTGAAAACGACGCCCGCGGTGGCTGCCGGCTTGGCGGATCACGTCTGGGACCGACGTGAGTTGGCTCGGATGATTATCGAGAACAGTTGCCCTGGCAGTACGAGAGGGCCGTACCAGTGTGATAATTCGTCGGGCGGTTTGGAATTTTCGCTGGTCCGGCATTGGGGGCGTAGCCGTGCGGTGCGCGAGGACGTAGTGTGTGCGAATTGCGGTTCCCACTGGATGCCCAAGGATGGCAGGGACACTTCGGGACGACAGCGTTACCGTTGTCAGGACTGCGGTTATCGTTCGGTGGGTAAGCTGGCTGAGACGTGACTTGGCTGGGCTGGGCCGCTGGACTGGGCTACTATTCGATTCTCTGATACCCCATTTCAAAATGAGTCACTACCGTAAGAGGCAGCGGGCGGCGGTCGACGTTTCGGGTATGTCGCCTACCGATTGGTGCGGTAGTTCGTCCGTTCCTTGATGCGCGCGGCGCGTCCCTGGCGTCCCCGCAGGTAGTACAGCTTGGCGCGACGCACCTTGCCCCGCCGCGTGACTTCCAGCGACTCGATCAGCGGGGAGTGCAGAGGGAAGACGCGCTCGATGCCTATGCCCGCGGTGATGCGGCGGACGGTGAAATTGGCGGCCGGCCCGGTGCCGTGGGTGCGCCGGATGCACACCCCCTGGAACGCCTGCACGCGCTCACGGGCCCCCTCCCGAATGCGGAAGTTGACGCGCACCGTGTCGCCCGGCTGGAATTCGGGGATATTTTCGTTGACTTCAACTGGAACAAGTTCAGATGCTTTCATATCATTGCCGTACGGTCGGTGAATTGAATCAAATTCATTGCAGCCGTCAGGCGTCAATGAACAGTGAGAAATTGTAGCACACCCGGCCGGCGCGGGCGAGATCAAATATCGAATCCGGGAAAGGACTGCTGGGGGCGATGGATGACTTCCACGGATTCCAAGTACACGCACAGGTCGTCTTCTACGACGGAATACCAGATCTCTACGCGCAGGGTCTCGGTTGTGATGAAACGCGCCCACCTGAGATCCACGCGCTCGCCAGGGGCATCGAACATGGGGTAATACCGCGGATCTATCGCAAGGAACCTCACTAACGACCACAGCAAAGCCTCGCCAGCCTCTGCATCAATCACGCCTTGGCAAACGGCTTGTCTCCACGTTTCGTCGAATTGTTCTGTTCGGAAGACGCTATATCGTCTCATCTCTAGTTACCAGGACGCGCGATACGCGTCGCCCCTCTTCTCTTATTCTTTTCGCTATCCGGTTGCCCCGGGCTCTCGTTTCATCATCTGGTGGACCGGGCCGTCTGATCCCGGACAACTCGTAAGGCATTGGCGCTCCTTGATCGGTAGCGTGCCAAGCCAAATCTTCGTGAGAATATTCCTCAATGGCCGCAGCAGTGAACTCCCGAAATCGTCGCAATTGTTCGTCCAGGAATGTCTTGTCTTCTTCGGTGAGTGCATCAATTGACGCGTTTTCGCCAGGCAACGCCCGTTGGCGCGTGTGGGTAGTTGAAACATTTTCGCCAACCACACGTATGATGCCCAAATCCTCCAATCTGCGTTTGGTCACTTGCCACTGGCCAGGATATGGGCCGTGGGGCATACGAATGTAGGTGGTTCCAGTGATGGGCTCTCCGATGCGTTGGTACGCGGCGCAGTCTGCGTAGTAGAGCAACTTGACCAGCTTGGTTTCCCCAAAGCGGTCGTCGCGTAACGACTGCTGGGCCAGATACGCAACTGCGGCCGCGAGTTTCTCCCACCGCAACGGAAAACGAATCTGATTTTCCATCGGCGGTCTCCTCATTGGCACGTTGATGTTAGAACAAGTGTACTCTATTCGAGGGAGATGTGCCAACTGGCGGGTCGCCATCACGATGGCAGCCCGCCGAACTCGGACCTATCCGACCCCTACTGCCGCACGTACTTGTCCACGCGCTCCTGGGCGCCCAGCGCCATGTAGATGTTGCCGTGGACGTCGACCCAGCTGCCGTGGGCGGACTCGGAGTCCCAGCGCGCCAGCACGTTGCCGTCTGGGTCCATGATGCTGACCCGCGGCGACATGCCGTTCACGCCGCCCTCGCTGATGACCAGGTTGTCCTCGCTGTCCACGGAGATGTCCAGCGGACGCCGCATGTCCTCCCACATGGCCAGGTGCTCCCCATCGGGCGAATAGATCTGCATGCGGTTGTTCTCGCGGTCGCACAGGTAGAGGTTGCCGTTGGGATGCGCCACGATGCTGTGGGGCAGGTGGAACTCTCCGGCGCCGCCCTTGCCCGGCTCTCCCCAGGACTGCTTCAACTGTCCGTCGCGGGAGAAGCGATGCACGCGGGCATTGCGGTACCCGTCGGATACATACAGGTCGCCGTTGGGCGCCGGCACAATCTCGGTGGGATAATTGAACGGCCCGGCCGAGCGCGGGCACACCTCGCCGGGCACCTCGCAGCCGGTGTCCGAGTGGACGCCGCGGTCGCCGATGACCTGCAACGGCTTGCCATCCAGCGTGAAGATGACGCAAACCGAGTCAGTGCGGTCGGTGATGTAGACGATGTCGTCCTGGATGTAGATGCCGTGGGCCTCGTCGATGGCGCGGACGCCCCACGAACCCAGGTAGTTGCCGCCCGGCCCGAAAATCAGCACGGGCGGGTCCTTGCGCTGGAACACGTAAACCCGGTCCTGCGAGTCCGTGGCAACCGCCGAGGCGTTGCCCATGGTCATGCCCTCGGGCAGGTGCGCCCAGTTTTCTTCGAGAGTGTAGGTGTACTTGCCGGAGCCTACGGTGGTCATGATCTGCCTCCTGTGTCGCTGTGAGCTGTGACGATCTGACGAATTGTCCGGTGTCTAAGCTTTGTGATCGAAGAAACCGCTTTTGATGTGTTCACCGATGGTGTTGGCCACGAGTTCGGGGCGTTGCAGCGGTACGTCGTGGATGCTGTCTTCCAGCCACACGGTCTTGCTTACCGACATCAGCGACGCCGCTTTGGCAATCGACTCCTCCCGGCGGAACCTCCGGTCCATGGCGTCGGGGGTGGACTGCCGCGCCGGCAGCATCAACACGGAGCACTGCAACGTCGGGTAGAGCTGCGACGGCTTATGGTCCCACAGCGCGTCGATGATGCGGAGGTGGTTCTCCCGGCGCAGGTGGGACTGGATGGTACCATCCTCCAGCACGCGGAAGTTGGCCAGCACCGCCTCCACCACCGTCTCCGATGGATTAGGCCCGAAGCGCGCGCCCTCGATCACTCGGGATCGCATCATGTCTGGCGTGAACCCGGTGAAGATGGGCGGGGCCATATCCTGGCGGGCCTGTTCCAGGCTCCAGCCGGGCCTTGCCGACGGTTCGATGGTGCCGCCGTCGACAAATATCAGGCCGGCTGCCATGTCAGGGCACGCAGCAGCCAGTTCCAGCGCAACGTCCGCGCCCCAGGAGTGGCCGGCGATGACGGGCCGCTCCCATCCCAGGGACGCTATGAACGCCGCCGCGTCGCCGGACACGGTGGCGAAATCGTAACCCTCCTCCACCTGCGCCGAGAGACCGTGCCCGCGCTGATCCAGCGCGACGACGCGGAACTCCTCCGCCAGCAGCGGAGCAACCAGGTCCCAGATGTGGCAGGTGGACGCCAACCCGTGCAGCAGCAGCACCGGGCGGCCATCTCCGCCCCAATCACGATAATGAAAAGGCAGTCCGCGCAGGTCAACGTAGCAGTCTTTAGGGGTGGGCATGGGCAGCCTCCTCGCGGCATTTTAGCACGGGGTCGCCTGCTATAATTTTGCCCGGCGGCCGACCCCAACGTTCTCTTGCCGCCTCAATTCACAGGAGGAATCCCGACCATGTACGCCATTTTCGTGACCATCAACATCAAGGACGGCTATGCCGACGAGTTCTCCAAGGCCAGCCTCGGCGACGGCCAGGGCAGCGTGCGCGACGAGGAAAACTGCTTCCGCTTCGATATCCTGCGCAGCCCCGACAACCCCAACCAGTTCTACCTCTACGAGGTGTACGCCAACCGCGAGGCCCACGCCACCCACCGCGAGCAGCCCCACTACGTCGCCTGGCGCTCGGCCGTCGAGCACATGTTTGACGGCGACCTCGGCCGCGTCGAGATGGAAACCGTGTTCCCCTCCGACGATGGCTGGAAGGCGCAAAAGCCCGGCCTCGTCAACTGGTAGAAAGCGTTCCACCGTGTTCAAACCCTTCGCCCCCCGTGACCTTGACGCCATCGCCGCCCTCGCCGCGGCGGCGTTCATCATGTTCGCCATCTTCGCGTGGACCGCGAAAACCACGGTCGCGGACCCGGGCGATGTGGGATTCACCCATTGGGGCTGGAAGCTGTGGCAGATTGGCCCGCTGGTCATGGGCTTCGTGGGAGTCTGGTGGTTCTGGCTCAGCACGCGGCGGGTTGCATGGGTGCGGAGCCTGGCGTTGGCGGTGCTCGCGCTGGCGGTTTTCATCAACGGGTACACCGGACTGTTCGGAGACTACTGGGGCGAGGTATGGCGGACGGTCAACCCGCTGTTCATCGCGTCGTGCAGCGTGGCGGCGGTTGCGCTATGGCGTTGCGGATGCACAGCCGGCAAGGTCGGCGCGGTGGTTCCGGCGGCGCTGGGAATAGTGGTGTTCGCCAACGCCTACTTCCTCAACGTCGGGGTGCTCTGGGACATCCTGGACCCGGTGCGGATGCTCACGGAACTGACCTGGGCCGCCGTGGCCAACAAGGCTAACGTGGCCCGGCCTGACGCCACCGGGTAGCCCATTCGTGGAAGACGCTCCCGACCTGCCCCCGGTGTACGAGCGCGTCCTCGAGGTGGTGCGCCAGATACCCCGCGGCCAGGTGGCAACCTATGGGCAGATCGCCCAGATCGTCGGCGGCTGCACGCCGCGCATGGTGGGCTTCTGCCTGGCGTCCCTGGGGCGATACCCTGACGACCAGCGCCCCGAAGTGCCGTGGCAGCGTGTAATCAACGCCCAGGGCAAGATCAGCCCCCGCGGCGAGGGTCTGGGCGCGCTGCTCCAACGGGAACTGCTGGAGGCGGAAGGGGTGGAGTTCAGCGACGCCGACCGGGTCAGCTTTCGCCGCTTCGGCTGGCTGGACCCATACGAGGGGGCAGACCTTAACCGTCGTTAATCACCCTCGTTCGGAATAATTGCATCCAGTGGGTAGCGCCTCAGTTTAGGCTTGGTCCGTCATTCAAACTGATGCAAAAGCAACTGACACCACCAGTTGACGGCGCTCACTGACGTGAATATAGTTGTATGCCCGTAACGAACGTTACGGGCGTCCTTGGATTTAACAAACAAATATCGCCCGGAGGTGGCCCGCACGAGGCGGGCCAAAAGGGAAGCCGGTGAGAATCCGGCGCGGTCGCGCCACTGTAACTGGTAAGGCCGCTCTTTCTGCACAATTGCGGAGCCACTGGTCCGTCACGGACTGGGAAGGCTGGAGCGGATGACATATAGCCAGGAGCCAGGAGACCTGCCCTCGGGTGTACCTTGAACACGCTTCGCGGAAGGGCGTAGGTAGCCGAACCTGACCAAAGCCCGACTGAAGAAGCCGGGCTTTACTGTTGCAAGGAGAACCGAAATGGCCACAGTTGAACACCCTTTAATCCGCAGTCTGGGGGAAGCCGGAGACCTGGACCCTTACTTGGACATGCCGGTTTGGGACGATGACGACACCGGCTGGAGTCCAGCTATTTCCCTGTTCCAGGCCGGGGATGCCAATTTGCGTGAGCTGGTTATGAGCTACGGCTACGCAAGATGGCGGACTACCAACAACCACGTTGCAGCATCGGCATTCATCATCGCCTACCTCACACGGTTTATCTTTCCGGTTGTCGGCCAGTATGTGTTGAGAAGGAGGGTCCCCAAAGCAACTCTGGAAAACTTGGCCTTTCATCGTACCGATGGTCTTATCGACGCTACCGGACTGCAGCAACCGCAGTTCGCTGTACTTCCCGATGACCCGGAGGCTGGCCACCCTGACGCTGAAGTCGTTCACAACGAGACCGACCTGTACCAGCGGTTCAAGGACTGGGCCTTCGAGTCCAACGCGGAAATTGCAATTGCCGCCCTGCGCCGCTCCGTCCCCGCCAGCGTCAAGGTCTCCCAAAACGCGGTAGCCGCCTCCTGCGGGCAGGCCCTGCACCGGCTCTATGACCACGTGGAAGACAAGAGCCCGGTACTCAGTGCCGCCGAGTCACTCTTTGGAGACCCGTCATCTCTGATCTACCGCCAGATCAGTATGGAAGTCATTGAGCACGGAGGGAGGAGCGGGTTCTTCGCCAGGCGGGCTGGATGTTGCCTGGTCTGGCGCACCAGAGGGGACGGCAGGTATTGCTCCAACTGCATCCTTCAGCCCAGGGAAGAACAGACCCGTCAATTTATGGAGATGCTAAGGCGAGCCAACTAACGGGAAGTCGATGAGATGCTGATGATTGCCTGATATATCAGACTGTGGCCGGAGCGGGCGCATAGCCAACTATACGATAAAAGAAAACCTGATCACGAAGGCTCTTGATTTTGTCCAGTAGCTGGTGGGGAAGGCGGGACTCGAACCCGCACGCCCAAGGGCACATGATCCTAAGTCATGCTCGTCTGCCAATTCCGACACTTCCCCGCGACCGTTGGCGCGGCCGGATCGGTCATCGCGCGCCACGGTTAAATGAAAATGGTGACCCGCCTCGGGGTCGAACCGAGAACCTGCTGATTAAGAGTCAGCTGCTCTGCCAGTTGAGCTAGCGGGCCAGGCCATGGTGCGCCGGAACGCAAGATTCAGGCTACCAACAACGGGTATGGGTGTCAATGGCGGGTTGTTCAGCGGAAGCGATTTCGCTACTTCAGCAGGCAAGTTCAGAACCCCTTTTGGCAAATCAGGACTCATAAAAACTACGAATGATTTGCGCTCAGTTATTCACCAAAGAACGAATGAGCAACGATCATGTGGCTTGACATCGTCCCCCGACGGTGCACGCAAAGGTTTTGAGGCACGGTGCCGCACCCGTGATTGCACGACTTCAGTCGCACGTGTTCCGGTTCGAGTCGTGATCCACCCAGATGTCGAACCGGCTTGGACCCCTGGCCGATAGGCTTGCCGTGTCGATACTCACGATGGAGTTACCCCTCACGAAACGGACCCCTAACAATTCCACCAACCTGTTGCCGGGATCTTCGCCGTAATCTGGGTAAAGTCGTAGGCAGTATTCCCAATCCGGCGTCATCTGCGAAATATAAAAGTCCACGATTTCCTGCCGCGTATAGCCGCTCACTTGGAACCTTGCCAGCGTGCCCCATCCCTCCGGGGGAGTTAACACCATGTCATCAGATCCGTACCCGCCACCAGAGCGCACATAAATGCGTTCTGCACTCGTCGGAACCGGCACAGATTTCAGTAGCCATCGGTTTTGCGCAATATAGCCCCAACCGAGCCAGACCCACCCCACCATGACTACCAGTGCGGCAAGGATTGCCACAGCCAGCCCGGCGTAGAGACTTTTCCGTTTGAATCCTGCTGCTAAATTGATCATTCCATCTTCTATTCAAACCCCTTCCCGTTAGGCGATGCAGTACTCCCCGAGGCGACTTTACAGGTCATGCCAATACCCGCGATAAACGCACGGTCTTTCCAAGAGGTGCCTGCGAGAACCGCATCCGCAGGCGGTCCGTGGGTGACACTCATGCCGGCATATAGATCGAAATCGTCTCGTTCGCCGGGAAAAGCGCAGACTGCCCAAACTCTGCCTAAACAATTGTGGATTTAGGTGGCTCCGCCCCAACCCAGCGAAAGCCACTCCGCCGGCGCCAGCCGCTCGCCCACCGGATCTATCACCAGGTTGAAAGCCTCCAGTGTAGTTGCTCCCAACAGATAGTTGCCATCGGGGCCGAATATCACCGGGCAGGGCCGTTCGTCGCCATCAATGCTGAACCGGGCAAATCCGTAGCCGTAGCGCACCCGGGTACCGTCGGCGAGGATGAACCGCAGGTGCTCACGCGGTTCAATGCGTAGCTGCGTCATCAGAGACTCCGGCAGCATCGAGTGCGCCGCTCCGGTGTCTACCACCGGCTGCACCGGCGCCAGGTCGCCGCCGTCCAGATTGCCGACTCCCACGTCCACCTTGAACATCGACAAGGCATTTCTCCGTCAACTATGGATGGGCCAATTGTATCATCGCGCCCCCGTCATCCCTCCAAAACCCTCACAGCCTCCCGGGCAATCGTATCCTATCCTGTCCATCCCGTTCATCCTGCTCATCCCGGTAAAACTCATCGACGTCGGCTGCCATGCGACACAGCTCCGACGCCACCCATTTGAACGTGATTGCCCTGCCGACAACCTCCCCCTTGACATGATAAGAATATATGTTCCATAATGGTCAGCGTCAGGTGAGAAACTTTTGCCAGAGCCATGAGGTCGTTTACGGTCATCCCGTTAGCATCAAAATCGCATAACCGGCCATGGGACCACCCCGGACTGTCGTCAGCCCAACAACTCAGCGCGTAGTCCAATTGGCCACAGGGGCAGCTGCCTTCCTGGACGCGCCGGCGCCATGCCGCAACCGTCAACCATGGCAGTAAAAACTTTGCGTACCACCCCCGGCCGTGGGGCTAACGAACGACCATCCGGCTCTGGCACACATCGATCAATCAATCATCACCTGACCGCCTGACATTCGCCAGCAACCAACCCGCCGCCTTCTCGGAGACCGCTACCATGCACGAACCCTGAACCCCAGTGCCCGTTCCACCATAGCGAAACATGATTCGTGTCCCCTTTCGCCGGCATCCGCCTGCCACATGCGCCGCCATTGACCCTGGGGTCGCCATGCGCTGCCTGCGGTTTATGCCGCTGCCCGCGTTGAAAATCGCCGCCATACCCTGCTAGAATTGTAGGGACGCTGGGGATTAGTCTAGTGGTAAGACGCCTGACTCTGGATCAGGTATCACAGGTTCGAATCCTGTATCCCCAGCCATCTCTTTCGCCCTCGACGCCCGCTCCGGCGGGCTTTTTGGTGGCTGGCCGAGAGGCGGCTGTCAACGCTGCGTGCCGCGCCCAAGTTGCGCCTCCCCATGGGCTGGGATAGACTGACTCGCGTTCCTAATATATCGATAACAACCACGCAGGAGCCCCCGTGACCACGATTACCAAGACGCCCGAGGAAGCCCGCAGCCAGATCGTCAGCATGGTGCGGGACTTCGTCCGCCGCGAGGTGGAGCCGGCCGCCGCCGACCACGACGCCAACGACACCGTCCCCTACGAGCTCATCGACCAGATGAAGGAGCTGGGGCTGTTCGGCATCAACGTGCCCGAAGAGTACGGCGGCATGGGGCTGGACTACACCACCTTCGCCATGATCTTCGAGGAGATCAGCAAGGGGTACATGGCCCTCACCGGCGCCCTGGGCACCCACCATATCCTGACCTACGTGCTCACCCACTACGGCTCCCAGGAGCAGCGGGACCGGTTCCTCCCGCGCCTCGCCAGCGGCCAGATCCGCGGCGGCCTCGCTCTCACCGAGCCGGGCGGCGGCAGCGACGTCGGAGCCTTGCAGACCCGCGCCGTGAAGGACGGCGAGGAGTACGTGGTCAACGGCTCCAAGATGTTCATCACCAATGCCGAATCCGGGGACGCCTTCTGCCTGCTGGCCCGCACCAACCCCGACGCCTCGCTCAAGCACCGTGGCCTGTCCGCCTTCGTCATCGAGAAGGACGGCAGCCCCGGCTTCAAGGTGGGCCGCCACCTGGACAAGCTGGGCTACCGCGGTCTGGACACCTGCGAGCTCTTTTTCGAGGACTTCCGCATCCCCGCCGAGAACCTCATCGGCGGCGAGGAGAACGTCGGGTTCGGGCAGGTGATGAGCGGGCTGGAGACGGGCCGCATCAACGTGGGCGCCCGCGCCGTCGGCGTCGCCCAGGCCGCCCTGGACGCCTCCATGCGCTACATCCAGCAGCGCGAGACCTTCGGCGTCCCCATCAGCCAGCACCAGGCCATCCAGCTCAAGATCGCCGACATGGCCACCAAGATCCAGGCGGCGCGCCTGCTGGTGTACGACGCCGCCACCAAGAAGGACAGCGGCGAGCGCATCGACCTGGAGTCGGGCATGGCCAAGCTCTTCGCCAGCGAGGTCTGCGGCGAGGTGTCCATGGAGGCCATGCGCATCCACGGCGGCTACGGCTACACCAAGGACTTCCCCGTGGAGCGGTACTACCGCGACGCCCCCCTCATGATCATCGGCGAGGGCACCAACGAGATCATGCGCCTCGTCATCGCCCGGCAGCTCCTCCGCCGGCCCGAGTACCAGTTGTAGGGCGCTCTCCTGATGGCTACTCGAAAACTCTTCGGGGTTACAGAAGAGTCCGGCTCACCGTGCGAGTCTCCGCCGCCTTACCGCAAGTTCGGCGCGACCTTGCACTGCGGCGATTTTCTGGAGGTGTCCGCCGAGTGGCCCTCACCCACGGTCATCATCGTTGACGGCCCCTACGGCGTGGGAAGCTTTCCCGGCGATCCGGTCTCTCACGAAGCTTTGCTGGAATGGTATCGGCCACACGTAGCCCGCTGGTCGGAGCGATCTCTGCCGGAGACCACGCTTTGGTTCTGGAATACGGAAATAGGCTGGGCCAGCGTACATCCCGTGTTGGCAGAACTCGGATGGGAGTATCGTTCCTGCCATATATGGGATAAAGGGATCGGGCACATCGCGGGAAACGCAAACAGCAAGACGCTGCGGCGCTTTCCCGTGGTCACCGAGGTGTGCGCTCAATACGTCCGCCAGGTGAAAATCGCGTCCCGTGGAACGAACATGGCCTTGAAGGAATGGCTGCGGTGGGAGTGGGAGCGCAGCGGGCTCCCACTCTACAAGGCTAACGCCGCGTGCGGGGTCAAGAACGCTGCCACGCGCAAATATTTGACCAAGTGTCATCTGTGGTACTTCCCCCCGCCGGAAGCGTTTGAGTCACTGGCTCGATACGCCAACGAGCATGGGAACCCACAAGGCAGGCCATACTACAGCCTGGATGGCGTCAACCCGGCTTCGGCGCACGATTGGGCGCGGATGCGGGCAAAGTTCCACTGTGATGTCGGGATCACCAACGTCTGGCGGGAACCGGCAGTTCGCGGAGAAGAACGAATAAAGGACGCCTACAAATGCGTGCACATGAACCAAAAACCGTTGCGCCTGCTGGAACAAATAATTGCGGCTACCTCTGACCCGGGCGACGTGGTTTGGGAGCCATTCGGCGGCCTTTGCTCTGTCGCCATCGCCGCGGTGAACCAGGGACGAGAGTGCCATAGCGCGGAGATTCTCCCGGAGTATTTCACCGCGGCCCGCGACAGGCTTGCGTACCATGTCACCTCCTGATCCGTCGCAGCCTGCCGATGATTGGGAACATTATTCGATCTACCGCCGGGTGATCGACGCTATCTACGCGGTGCCGGCGCACTTCACCAGCCGAACAGCCATCGAAGGCATCGCTGCGACCGACTTGCAGACTCTCAACACGGTGCTGGGTGCAGCAATCGAAGAGCAGGTTGTGGCAACACTTAACCGAATGCGCGCGGTTTGGGACCCCAACGAAGACTATCAGCGGTTTTTCTTCCAGCGTCAGGCCCAGGTTTTCCCGGATGTGCTGCTGAAAGCTGATCGCAACGGCCAGGAAATCGTGCTCGGTATAGAACTCAAAGGTTGGTATCTATTGTCTAAAGAGCAGATGCCGAACTTTCGGTTCCAGGTCACGGCAGGGGCGTGTGCGGACGCGGACCTGATTGTGGTGGTTCCTTGGGCTTTGAGCAACGTTTTATCGGGGGTTCCGGTAACTTACAAACCGTTCATCGCTCAAGCGAAATATGCCGCCGAATACCGAAACTACTGGTGGACGAACGTCCGACAGACCAAAACCGACACCGGAATCACCATACCGGAGGGGATCAACCCTTATCCAGCCAAGAGTGACCACGTTGCCGACCGTCCCGTCAGCGATAGTGGCGGCAACTTCGGACGATTGGCGAGGATAGGTATAATGGACGCCTACATCTCGGAACTGCTTGACCTCCCTCTCGCCGGAATTCCCGCAAGGGGTTGGATTGGCTTCCTGAAGCAATTTGAGCAGTAGCTGCGCAGTGGTTCCCATTCGACAGGAAACTTCCATGTCCCACCAACCTCCAACCGGCCGACCGTCTACCCTCGACTTGCTGCGGCATCTGGCCATGCTATCGTGGGTAGCGTTTCTGCTGGCTACCCAGCCGTTCTGGATGCCGTTTTTTCTGGTCGGCGCGATGCGGCAGCGACGAGCGATACGCGCTTTCATCCGTGAACGAGCCGGAGGCCGCAAGCTTGACGACATATCCATTCATGCGCTGACCATGGCCTGGATTGAGCAAAACCCTCACCTTTGTCCGAAGGGTTGGCAGGACCGCAAGTTTGAACAGCTCAAGTGGCGGTTCAAGAGCGTGGCCGAGCACCTGAATGAGCGAGGATAATAACCCCATGACCCAACTCGACACCCCCATCCGTCTCACCGAGCTGTCCCACTGCGCGGGTTGAGCGGCCAAGCTGAGCCTTGAGGACCTGGGCCAGGTCCTGAGTTATGTTCCGCTGCTCTCCCACCCGGACCTGCTGGTGGGCGCCGAGACCGGCGACGACGCGGCCGTCTATCGCATCAACGACGAGACGGCTCTGATCGTCACCGTCGACTTCTTCCCGCCCATCACCGACGACCCCTACGAGTTTGGCGCCATCGCCGCGGCCAACTCCCTGTCCGACGTGTACGCCATGGGCGGCAAGCCGCTCATCGCTCTCAACGTGGTGGGCTTCCCCGCCTCGCTGGACAAGGAGATCCTGGGCAAGACCCTACAGGGCGGGTACGCCAAGGCCGCCGAGGCCGAGTGCCTCATCGTCGGCGGCCACACCGTGGACGACCCCGAGCCCAAGTACGGCCTGTCGGTCATCGGCGTGGTGGAGCCCGGCAAGCAGGTCAGCAACGCCGGCGCCAAACCCGGCGACGTTCTGGTCCTCAGCAAGCCCATCGGCACGGGCATCATCACTACCGCGGGCAAGCAGGGCGTGGTCGACCCGGACGTCATGTTGGGCGCCGTGGAAACCATGGCGGCACTGAACCGCCCCGGCGCGGTGGCGATGCAGCGGGTGGGCGTCAACGCGGCGACGGACGTCACCGGCTTTGGCCTGATGGGGCACCTGAAGAGCATGGTCAAGGGCAGCGGCGTCGCCGCCGAGGTGAATCTGGCCGCCATCCCCGTGTTGCCCGGCACCCGGGAACTGCTGGACAACGGCGTCGCCCCCGGCGGCACCCACCGCAACCTCAGCAGCGTCGCGGACGCCGTGACCTGGGATACTACACTGACCGACGAAGACCGGCTGCTGCTGTGCGACGCCCAGACCTCCGGCGGCCTGCTCATGTCGGTTCCTTCAGACCGGGTGGATGCTTTGGTGGCGGCCCTGCGTGAAGAGGGAGCGCCCTGCGCCGCCATCGTCGGCCGCATCGCCGACGGGCCGGCGGGGACTATTGCCGCCACCAGGTAGCGCCTTTTCCTATCCTGTCCTGCACACACTGCGGAGCGCGTGATCATGCAATCCAACCATCCCGATTGGCACGAAGCTGAGCGGATCATTCAACAGAAAGATGCGGAAATTGCGGCGGGCAAAGCCAAAATTGAAGCTCAAGCCCAACTGATCGCCGATCAGGAAACGGTGATGGCGGCGCAGAAAGCGCTGATCGCAAAGATGATCGAACAGACTGCGTATCACGGGCAGCGCATCAAAGAGTTTGAGGAACGTATGGGGCTGCAGGAGGCGCGGGCCGACCAGCTGGAGCAGCAGGCGGAAGAACTGTCGCAACAAGTCGAGTGGATCCGGCGGCGCATCTTCGTCTTGACTGACCCCCAGATTCCGAACGATTCTATCTGCTGACCCCGGACCCGACGGCATCGACCGTAACGGGCTATTCAAATGGAGTTATCCAGAACGGAGCATCCAATGACCACTTCCAACCAGCAGCAACAGGCTGCGCCGGTTCAGCCGGAATTCGGCCTGAAGCGCCCTGACCAGATCAAGATCGCGCCTCCGGGCGGAGAGAAAGTTCCTCCGGGGCAGTTCGTCGCCAAGACCTTCCCCGTGCTCACCTACGGGGATACCCCGCAAATCGACCTGTCCACTTGGACCATCCGGGTCTGGGGACTCGTAGAGCGGGAAATCACGCTGGACTGGGCCCAGTTCTGCGCCCTGCCCCAGGTCGTCATGGACGCCGACTTCCACTGCGTGACCCAGTGGTCCGCCCTGGATCAGACGTGGGAGGGCGTGCTGGTGTCGGATCTGCTGGAGGTGGCGGGCGTATTGCCCGAGGCCAGGCACATCATGGCGCACTGCTTCGGCGACTACACCACCAACGTGCCGCTGGATCTGGCCCTGTCCGAAGGGTTGCTGGCCCACCGGCAGAACGGCGCCGAATTGGGGAAGGACCACGGCTGGCCCTTGCGGCTGATCATCCCCAGCCGCTACGGGTGGAAATCGGCCAAGTGGGTCAACGGCATCGAGCTGATGGCCGAGGATGCCCCCGGCTTCTGGGAACAGCGGGGCTACAACAACAACGCCGACCCCTGGCAGGAGGAACGGTTCTGGCCCGAATTGACGCGGTGAAGTTGGGTCCGTCATTCCTGCGCAAGCAGGACTCCAGGTCATCTTTGTAATGCAGGACTCTGGCTTCCCGCTTTCGCGGGGATGACGGATAGTTGCAAAAAAGAGGGGCGGGTTCAACACCCGCCCCTCGATTGTGGGTCGGTCTGGTGGCTACGCGGCCTTGAGCAACTCCTTGCGCGCGGCTCGCGTCGTCGCCGTGGAGGTGGACTGCTTCGGCTTGGCAAACTCGATGGCCTGGTTGGGAGCGTCCAGGTCCTTCTGCAATCCGCACTGGAGGCAGCTGACGAACATGCCGTAGACGTCGCGCCGCAGCTCCAGGTCGCCGGAGCACTTGGGACAAGCGTTGAACTTCAGTCTCATGATTACCTCCTGACCGAAAAATTTCGCTATCCGCAAATTTGGTGTATCGCCTTGGGAGTTTGATCGTCTCTTATACGAGATAAACCGTTGGTCGGATGTCCGAGTTGGGAGTGCCTGTGCGTAGGATTTCCGTTGGCTGTGGTCGGCGGCATCTGTGTTGGATCGAATGATACGCCTTGACATGATCTGTGTCAAGGGTCTATATTGACCTCGTAGCATGTGATATAATTCACGCACGGAGCGTCACCCAGATGCAACAGCAATGGACCAACCGCCACCAGACCCGCCGCACTCGCCTGGAGCCGTATCCGGCTCCGATTGTAGAGGCGCCGGCGGGCTGGCCGGAAGGGATGTCTCCGGCCACGACGCGCGGGTCGGGCGGTTCCACCGCGCCGGAAGCCGCCGGTTCGGACGGGAACGCCGCCGGCCCCAACATGGAACTGGAAGGGGTGTACATCATCTCCGTGGCCGCGCGCCTGCTCGAGATGCATCCCCAGACCCTGCGCAAGTACGAGCGGCTGGGCCTCATCCAGCCGGTGCGGACCGTCGGCATGCTTCGGCTCTACTCCCAGGACGACCTCCGCAAGGTGATGCTGATCCGGCATCTGATGGACAACCTGGGGCTCAACCTGGCCGGGGTGGAATTCGCGCTCAAACTGGTCAACAACCTGAGCGTATTCTCCCGCCGGCTGGCCCGCGCCACCGACGACGTCGAAGTGGTGGAAAACATCCGTGAAGAGGTAGCAATGCTGTGCAGCAGCCTCAGCCTGCCCGCCCCGGAGTGATCTCGCCCGGATTTACACTGGGAACCACAATTCAGGAAAATATAAATGGCAATCGATGAAACCCAACCGCCTGACGCCGGGCAGCCCGACGATCTCGAATCGGGCACCCTCGCGTCTGATTTCTACGCGGCCGGCCCGTCTTCTCCGCAGGAAGAGACCGGCGACGCCCCTCCCTTGACGCCGGAACAGGAAGCAGCGATGCTCCGGGCGGCGCTGAGCGAGGCCAACGAGGAGATCGCCCGCCAGGCCGACGCCGTCCAGCGCGGCCTGGCCGACCTGTCCAACGCCCGCCGCCGTCACGATGAAGAACGGCTCACGATCCAGAGGCAAGCCAACAGCCGCCTGCTGGTCGGCCTGTTGCCCATCGTGGACGAGCTTGACCTGGCGATGAACCACCTGGAAAGCGGCGCCATAACGTCAACGCCTGATGCGTCAGACTCCTGGACTGAAGGGGTACGATTGATCCAGCGCAAGCTGGCCGCCTTCCTGGAATCCCAGGGGGTCGCTCGCATCGAGTGCCTGGGCGAGCCCTTCAATCCCGAATTGCACGAGGCCGTGGGCATGGCCCAGGTCGGCGATGCCGAATCCGGCAGCATCGTCGAGGTCCTGCGACAGGGCTACCGTCTGCACGACCGGGTCGTTCAGGTGGCCCAGGTGGTGGTAAATCAGTAGGGGCGAATGATTATTCGCCCCCGCGCGTGAAACTGGATTCCGGCTTTCGCCGGAATGACGAGTGTGCCGACCAGATCAGAACGACAAGTGTGCTGACAAAACTAGTTTGAGGAGACACGACAATGGCAAGGATTCTAGGCATCGACCTCGGCACGACCAATTCGGTGGCTGCGGTGATCGAAGCCGGTGAGGCTGACGTGGTTGAGAGCGCCGAGGGGAGCCGCATCACGCCCTCCGTGGTGGCCGTCAACGCCCGCAGTGGCGAGCGGTACGTGGGCCAAACGGCCAAGCGGCAGGCCGTTACCAACCCCGACAACACCATCTTCTCGGTAAAGCGGCTGATGGGAAGGCGTTTCAGCGACCCCGAAGTTCAGGACGCCGCCAAGCGCCTGCCCTACAAGATCGCCTCCGGCGACAACGGCGACGCCCACGTAGAGATGGCTGGCCAAACCTACGCGCCTCCCCAGATCTCCAGCATGATCCTGCAGAAAATCCGCCAGGACGCCGAGGCCAAGCTGGGCGAGCGCATCACCGAGGCCGTCATCACGGTGCCGGCCTACTTCAACGACTCCCAGCGCCAGGCCACCGTCGACGCCGGCAAGGTCGCCGGCCTGGACGTGAAGCGCATCATCAACGAGCCCACCGCCGCCGCGCTGGCCTACGGCATCGACCGGCAGCAGACCGATTCCAAGATCGCCGTCTTCGATCTGGGCGGCGGCACCTTCGACATCACCATCCTCGACCTCGGATCGGGGGTCTTCGAAGTGTTGTCCACCAACGGGGACACCTACCTCGGCGGCGACGATTTCGACGAGGCCATCTTGAACTGGCTGGTCACGGAGTTCCGCGCCGAAACCGGGATCGACCTGTCCCAGGACCGCATGGCCCTGCAACGCCTGCGCGACGCGGCCGAGCGCGCCAAGATCGAGTTGTCCAGCACGCTGGAAACGGAAATCAACCTGCCCTTCATCACCGCCGACGCCAGCGGCCCGCAGCACCTGGTGAAGCCCCTCAGCCGTTCCCGCCTGGAGCAACTGGTTGGCGATCTGATCGACCGCACCGCAGGGCCGTGCCGACAGGCGATCTCCGACGCCGGCGTCAGCGCAGGCAGCATCAACGACGTCATCCTCGTGGGCGGCATGACCCGGATGCCGGCCGTCCAGGCCAAGGTCCAGCAGATCTTCGGCAAAGAGCCCTCCCGCTCGGTAAATCCCGACGAGGCGGTGGCGCTGGGCGCGGCCATCCAGGCCGGCGTCCTGGGCGGTGAGGTGGGCGACATCGTCCTGCTGGACGTCACTCCGCTGACCCTGGGCATCGAGACCCTGGGCAACGTGACCACCGCGCTGATCCCGCGCAATACCACCATTCCCACCAAGAAGACCGAGACCTTCACCACCGCGGCTGACGGTCAAGGCAGCGTGGACATCCACGTGCTGCAGGGCGAACGGCCCATGTCGGCCGACAACAAGACCATCGGCCGTTTCATGCTGGACGGCATCCTGCCGGCCCCACGCGGCGTGCCGCAGATCGAGGTCACCTTCGACATCGACTCCAACGGCATCCTCAGCGTGTCCGCCCAGGACAAAGGTACCGGCAAGGAGCAGCGCATCGTCATCCAGACCAGCAGCGGCCTGTCCGACGAGGACATCCAGCGCATGATGTCAGAGGCCGAGGCCAACGAGGAGAGCGACCGGCAACGGCGCGCCGAGATCGAGACCCGCAACCAGGCCGACAGCCTGGCCTACTCGGCCGAGCGGCTGCTGACCGAAAACGCCGAGACGCTGCCCGCCGACCTCAAGGCTGAGGCCGAGGGCAAGCTGGAGGCGCTCAAGTCGGCAATCGCAGCCAACAACGTGGCCCAGATGCAGACGGCGATGAACGAGCTGAACGAAGCCCTGCAGCGCGTGGGCCAGGCGGTGTATTCTCAGCCGGGTCAGGGCGGACCGGGCGCAGCATCCGGTGGCGCGGACACGGGGCCCGACGACACGGTAGAAGGCGAGTTCCGCGAAGTCTAACGGAGGCGGAGATGCGCCGGCGGGGAGGGCGTTGCGCTCGTCCCCGCCTGGCCGAAACCCAAAGGGCTTGCCAAACCGTAAATCCCTTGTAAACTAGCCAGGGCAATCGCGTCTTAATGAGATTTTTAGAAATGTGCTAATGTCCGATGATCCATTGCAGGTCGTGGAGGTAGGAGGGCATGGCACAAGCACCCAAGGCAACCATTCTCGATCATTTCGCCGAGTTGGACGATCCCCGGGTAGAACGCACCCGACACCACAAACTGGTGGACATCCTGGCCATCGCCATCTGCGCCACCATCTGTGGGGCTGATTCCTGGGTTCATATCGAGCTGTTCGGCAGGAGCAAGCTGGCCTGGTTTCAGAGTTTCCTGGAACTGCCCCACGGCATTCCGTCCCACGACACCTTCGGCGATGTCTTCGCCCGTCTGGACCCAGTGCAGTTGCAGGATTGCTTCATCTCATGGACCCAGGCCATCGCCGAGTTGTTGCCTGGCGAGGTGGTGGCTATCGACGGCAAGACGGCCCGACGGTCCTATGACCGTGCTGGGAAGAAGGGGGCCATCCATATGGTCAGCGCCTGGGCCACCCAGCAAAGCCTGACCCTGGGTCAGGTCAAGACCGACGAGAAATCCAATGAGATCACTGCCATTCCTCAACTGCTGGAGATGCTGGAGTTGAATGGCTGTATCGTAACTATCGACGCCATGGGCTGCCAGCGAGAGATTGCGCAGCAGATCACAGATGGTGGTGCCGACTATGTGCTGGCGGTGAAGGAGAACCAGGGTCAACTGTACGAGAATATTCAAGACCTGTTCGAAGGGGCCGAGGCATTGGGCTTTGACGGCGTGCCCTATGACTACGCTCAAACCCTGGACAAGGGACACGGGCGGGTGGAACGGCGGGAATGCTGGGTCATCACCGAGCCGGACTGCCTGGACTATCTGGACCCCCAGGGGCAATGGCCGGAACTGAAAGCCGCCGTCAGGGTGGTGGGCCACCGCACCACCGCAGCAGGCGACGCCAGCCAGCCCCGCTACTACATCAGCAGTCTGGCCGGGTCAGCGGAACAACTGCTGGCCGCCATTAGAGGCCACTGGAGCATCGAAAACTCGTTGCACTGGACCCTGGACGTGTCCTTTCGGGAGGACCAGTGCCGAGTCCGCAAAGACCACGGACCACAGAACATCAACACCCTGCGCCAGATCGGACACAACCTCTTGAAAAACGAGAGAACGCTGAAAGTAGGCATCCAGGGCAAACGACTCAACGCCGGATGGGACGAGGACTACCTGCTCAAAGTCCTCCTCGGATAAGACGCGATTGCCCTGGTAAACTAGCCCAACGTCGTGTTCGGGCGCTAGCAATGGTGCTATAATGACGTTGAGCTCAGCATCCGCCGCGGGTGCCGCCCCGACGGACATTGGGAGAGGAGCAATGAGCGCATCACAAAGAGAAAATACAGAAGTCACTGATTTGGATAATGAAAATCCAGTGGTGGGAACCGCGCCAATGGGCGTGGAACAGCAGGCAGGGCCTCAGGTAGAGGAATACGAAACCGAGACGATGACCCCGCTTCAGTCGCACTACCTCGAAACTTTGCGACAGTTGATCGAGGTCAAGAACGAATACCAGACGGCGCCCGAATACGAGGGCTGGATGATGGACGCCATCAAGCGTTCCATCTACTCCGCCCTGCGAGATTGCATGGAAGCCAACATCGGCGACGCGGCCAAGGCGCTCCTGAACCAGGAACATCAGGTCAACTAACCACCGAGCTTGGAAGACAGGCGGGCTGGAGGATCGCTCCGGCCCGCTCTTTTTCGTCGCATCCGGCAGAATGTCGCTTGCCAGCGCCGTTTGACAGACGTTTCCGCCTGTATGCTATACTCGCTTATGCGCTAGCCGAGGTGGTGGAAATGGTAGACACGCGGTCTTGAGGGGGCCGTGGGCTTTCGCTCGTGTGGGTTCAAGTCCCGCCCTCGGCACCATCACCGTCGCATAAAACAACGTGACGATGATCAAGACAGCGCAGCGCAGAAACGAGGCGACGTAGCCAAGTGGACTAAGGCGGAGGTCTGCAAAACCTCTATTCGGCGGTTCGAATCCGCCCGTCGCCTCCACATTTTCGACGTTAATCAACGGTCATCACCCGACGGCCCCGCGAGGCCAGAGAAACCCGGCGCAGCGCTTTGGCTTGACTAGGCGTTGCGCCTTTTGGTTTTGAAACGTGCCGAGGTGGCGAAACGGCAGACGCGGCGGACTTAAAATCCGCTACCTCCCGGAGGTGTGTGGGTTCGAGTCCCTCCCTCGGCACCAAAATCTCGATAAGGTCAGGTTGCAAACCCAGAAAAAGTATCGATAAGGGGCGTTTCAAGGAGATTGGGCCTGATTTGCTGGACAAATTCCCAGCTACCTACCGCAAAGGGCCTTACTCCACATCATCAAGCACCCTGATCGCGCCCGGCAATTGCCGGGCGTGATTCTGCTTATTCATTGACTAAACTAAAGCTACGGTGGGATGTGCATTTGCCGGGTTTTGGCGAGCGGGCTGGGCGTGTCGGCTGAGTGTTTCGGCCCTTGATTGCAGGACCGTCCGGCACCGCCGTCTCACCTCTTCTCTCCGGCTGGCCAGCCCGGCCAGGAAGTTGCCGACCCTTTCCTGCACCGCGGCCGGTTTCCCAAACATAGATTGCCGGTGGCTTCCTCCCTCGCCCATCCCCAGATGGCCTCGTCGGCATTGAAGTCTGGGCTGTAGCCCGGCAGAGCCTGCCCAGTACTTGATACGGGGTTCACCAGTTGCAGGTTCAGGCCAGGGGTTTCCAGGTGTGACCGCATCGCCGGACCCCGGTGCGCTGGCGCGTTGTCCCAGATCACGTTGAGCCGCCCGCCGTGCCTCTCACGGAACTGTTCCAAGAAGGCCACGGAACTTTCGCCATTGCTGTTCCCTGCCACTTCCATCTTGATTGAACTGGGTTTGAAGTGCCGCTTCGTTTGGAAGTTCGTCCAACATCAATGGGCGTTTCACGAGAAGCCCCAAGAGCAATCCGAGTTCCTGATTGTTGGGACGTTGGTGCCAGTTGATTTCCGCGACGTCTTCAGTGCACATCCACATTGCCCATGCGGTCATCAGGCAAAAGGTGTAGACGAAACCTGGCTTTTGGCACAACTGGTCGAAGGTTGGCGAGTATTTCGGCTTCGCCATGCGGCGCGTTCAAGTCTTCTGTTTTCATGTCGTTCGGCAACCAATATCGAAGTCGGGCACCGGGTTCCGGTGGCAAGGAACCGCGTTCGGGGTCCGCACCAGGAATCGGGCAGCCAGCGCTCTCGAGGGGGCCGAGTCAGGGCCTAGGTCGAAAAGGGGCCCCGTGGTTATCGAGGGTCGACCAAAGAGTTTGTCTGCGTTATCGGGTCCGGAACCAAAATTGAGTGTCCCGGTACCTTTAGCTTACTACCGACCTGTAAGGGCGGGCATTGTCTCATCGGCGCCCAAGCTGGGCAATGGCGCAATCAGGTGCAGCAGAAGCAGTCTGTGGTTCCCTGTCCCGTCACAGTTCCTGCGTCCACGCGTTCGGGGCAATCGACGGCCGTGATGTCGCAGAACCAGCACTCCTGCACGTTGGGCACCCGCCGGGGCGGCGTGTCGGCTGCCAGCCGCCGGATCAGGGGCGTGAGCTCCTCAGTGAGCGCGCCGAGAACCCCACTCCGCCGCAGATTAGCGTACTGGACGGAGAGGGCAATGTCCTGGCCCGCTGGCCTTCCAGGTCCGCCCACGGCTCCTGGGTTGACGCCCACGGCGACATCTACCTCGCCCTGACCGCCGAGCAGAGGGTAGACAAGTACATCCGGCAAGGATAAGTTGAGCCGGCATTTGAGTGTGAGGCCAGCCAACCTGCCCAATTAAATTCCGTCTTTCCCGCGAAAGCGGGGATCCACAGGGCAGCACGCAAGATTCCCTCTCCCCACTTGCACGAGAACAAATTTCGCCGGGATGCCCGGCAAGGAGTCGAGAGCAGGAAACGTGTCCATGCAAATCGGTATGTTCTATCAGATGCAGGTCCCCAGGCCGTCATCCCGTTCCTACGAGGCTGATCGGTTCCTGGAAATGCTTGACCAGGTGGCCTATGCTGAAGAGAAGGGCCTGAGCAGCGTCTGGATGGCCGACCACCAGTTCCGTACCGAGTGGTCCCACTCCAGCGCCCCCGACGTAACCCTTGGCGCATTGAGCCAGCGCACCAGCCGGATGCGTCTGGGCATCGCCGTGGTGGTGCCCCCGGTGCAGCACCCTCTCCACATCGCGGCCCGCACCGCCACCCTGGACATTCTCAGCAAGGGAAGGGTTGACCTCGGCGTGGGCCGCTCCGGCTACCCCTACCAGATGGCCGCTTTCGGTACAGACCTGAAAGACGCCACCGGAATGGTGGAAGAGGCGCTGGAAATCATCCCGCAGGCATGGACCGAGGGAGAGTTCACCTATCAAGGCAACCACTATAAGATTCCCTTGCGCGAGGTCCACCCCAAGCCGGTCCAGCAGCCCCACCCGCCCATCTGGCTCGGTTGCAGCCAGGAAGACACGTTCAGGAAGGCGGGACTCATGGGCTTGGGCTGCCTGGCAATGGCCGGCGGCGGGGCTACAGGACTGGCTCCTCTCGTGCAAGCCTACCGGGGCGGCATCCGGAACGCCAGTCCGACCACCGGGGTTGTCCACAACCGCGTCTCGGTAAGCACCGTGGCCATCTGCGGGGAGTCGCGCCAGAAGGTGCAGGAGCGCTCCGCCGAATTGATCGACTGGTACCGCCATCAGCAGGCCCTCCGGGACGTCCGCGTGTGGAGCGAACAGGACGCGTCCCGCGTTCCCGAAGACTACCGGTGGCACTACACCCGCTCCACCGCGACCGACTCTCCTAAGCGCGAGGAAACATCATCCCTCGACCAGATAAGGAGTGGACGCTACTGCATCGGCGACCCCGACGACTGTATCCGCTACCTGGAAGCCTATGCCGAGGCGGGCGTGGACGAGGTCATGCCCCTGTTTCAGGTGGGCGGCATATCCCATGAGGAAGTGATGGATACGCTGCGTCTCTTCGGCAAGCACGTCATCCCCCACTTCAATGCGAAGGCAAGTTAGTCCTCCGACAGCCCTGCAAGATAGATGGGGCCATTCCCTGCCCCAACTATTATTCCAGCGTCAGAAGGATCCCCCTGCCCTGGGGACGAACTGTTGAACCGAGAGGTGTTCTTCACACTGCTGGAGGTGCAGGCGCTGACCGAGCAATACCGGCAAACCTGCAACCGCATCAGGCCGCACGGCGCTTTGGGTTACCAGCCTCCAGCGCCGGAAACCATCCTGCCTGCGGATGCCGTCCCGGTAATGGCCGGACTAACATAGAAGTGGTACAACCACTGGGGGAAAGGTCAGGTTGAGGAACCAGACCAACCAACGAGTGACGTCCATCGAGCCGACCTGGGCGCTGGCCGGCATCTGGTATTATCCGCGCAGGCGGCGGGATTGCCGCGCTGCGCTGGCAATGGCAAAGGAGGATGACGATGGCTCTCACGATTGACTGTCAGGTACACGCGTACCAACGGAACACTCCTGAGCGTCCGTGGATGGGATTTCTGACCGGACCGGAGGAGGTTACGGGGGACGACATGGTGGCGGCGATGGCGGCGGTGGGAGTGGACGGCGCGATACTGATCTCGCCGTTTGCGATTTACGCCTACGACGCAAGCTACGCGCTCGAGGTGTACGCGCAGCATCCCACCAAGTTCGGCCTGGTCCGGCCCTTCGATCCCAACTCGGAGACGATTGACGCGGACGTGGAGGAGTGGACGTCGACGCCGGGCGTGGTGGGCTGCCGCATCATGCTGACCAACAACGACTACGAGGCCGACCACCCGGGGCTGAACGCCATCCTGGCGGCCGGCGGACGCGCCGGCGTGCCGGTGAACATCATGGCGGCGGGGAAGCTGCCGCTGCTGCGTCAACTGGCTCAGCAGAACCCCGACACGCGGATCATCATCGACCACCTGGGCCTCGCGCAGCCCTTCGATCCGCCGCCGCCGGACGCGCCGTTTGCCGACCTGCCCAACGTGCTGTCGTGCGCCGAGCTGGACAACGTGGCGATCAAGATCTCGGGGGCGGGCACGCTGTCGCACGCGGGGTTCCCGTACCCCGACATCTGGGAGCCGGTGCACCGCATCTTCGACGCCTACGGGCTGGAGCGGTGCCTGTGGGGGACGGACTGGACGCGGGCGGTGAACCTGCTCACCTACGAGCAGGGGGTGGAGGCCTTCCGGCTGACGGACACGCTGTCGGACTCGGACCGCGAGACCCTGATGGGTGGTTCGCTGGCCAACATCTACAAGTGGACACCAGCGGCGAACCAGTAGCAGGTGCATCCTTCGACAGCCTCAGGCTGAGCGGGTAGGGCAAGGTGTGGACACCGCGGTCGTGGTCGTCCCTGACTTGCTCGGGGTCACTCTCCGCGAGCATTCCTGTGGCATTGGGCCATGGTGATGCGCCGGCCGTCGCGTTGGAAACCGCCCTCCGGGGTTCCGTGATGCAAAAGGGCCGGCGCCGTTGCAGCGCCGGCCCTCTGGCGTCGAACTGACCCCCGACCAGGACCTATGGACCGCTGACGGTCAGCTCGCTGCGGTTGGACAGCATCCGCCCGTCTCCGGTGCAGATCGCCCCTGTCGCCTCGCAGTCCGTGGTGACCGGCAGGATGATGCTCACCGCGCCGTCGCCGTCCGGCCGGACGTGGATGCGCCAGCCCACGTTGCTGCCCCGCTCCAGCCGCTTCGCCCGCGTCACGTCCCCGCCGCTGGCAATGAAGGCCTGGTCGCGCAGCCGCTTGTAGCTCACGCTGAATTCCTCGCTGAAGTGCAGCTCAAAGATGAAGACGCTCTCCCCGTCGTGGGAAGACGGCCCGTTGGAGAAGCTGGCGGTCAACGGCTCCGGCGGCGGACCGGCCACCGCCTCGCTCGCCGCGCTGGTCAGGGTCTCGGCGTTGCCGGCATCGTCCGTGAAGGACACGGTTACGCTGATGGCACTGCCTTCGTCGTCGGCGGTCAGCGCGTAGGCAGCGCTCGTCGCTCCGGCAATGTCGGACCCGTCGGCCCGCCACTGGTAGGCAAACGTCGCGTTGTCCAAGCCGTCCGCGTCAGCGATGCCCGAGGTGTCCGCCGTCAGGGTCTCGCCCACCTGCGCCGTTCCGCTGATGATGGGCTGTCCCGTGGCCGGAGTGTTGGGCCGGGCTGCAACCGCCCCCGTAGCCGCGCTGGTCAGCGTTTCGTTGTTGCCCGCGTCGTCGGTGAAGGACACCGTTACGCTGATGACCTTCCCCTCGTCGGCGTCGATCAGTGTGTAGGCGGCGTTCGTCGCCCCGGCGATGTCGGACCCATCGGCCTGCCACTGGTAGCTGAAGCTGGCGTTGGTCAACCCGTCGTCATCCGAGATGCCCGACGTGTACGCCACCAGCGTTTCCCCAACCTGGACGGTGCCGCTGATAGTGGGCAGACCCGTGGCTGGGCTGTTGGGCTTGGGAGCAACCGCCGCCGTCGCCGCGCTGGTCAACGTCTCAGCGTTGCCGGCGTCGTCGGCGAAGGACACCGTTACGCTGATGGCCTTCCCCTCGTCGGCGTCGGTCAGCGTGTAGGCGGCGTTCGTCGCTCCGGCGATGTCGGACCCGTCGCCGTGCCACTGGTAGCTGAACACGGCGTTGGTCAGCCCGTCGTCATCGGCAATGCCGGAGGTGTCGGCCGCCAGCGTCTCGCCGACTTGGGCGGTTCCGCTGATGACGGGCTGCCCGGTGGCCGGGGTGTTGGGCTTGGGCGCAACCGCGTCGGTGGCCGCGCTGGTCACACTCTCGGCGTTGCCCGCGTCGTCGGTGAAGCTCACCGTTACGCTGACGGCCTTGCCCTCGTCGGCCTCAACCGGCGTGTAGCTGGAGCCGGTGGCTCCCGATATGTCCGCGCCGTCGGCCCTCCACTGGTAGCTGAACACTGCCTCGTCCAGGCCGTCCGCGTCGGTGATGGTGGAGGTGTCCACCGTCAGCGTCTCGCCCACCTGCGCCGTGCCGCTGATGATGGGTAGGCCCGTGGCCGGGGTGTTGGCGGCCCGCTGCTGGGACGTGTCCCCCAGCCGGATCTCCACCGGCTGCGACGCTCCACCCACGTCTCCGAAGACATTCACCACCGCCTGCACCCGGTACACGTACAGCACCCCCGTCTCCACCTCCTCGTCGGTGAAGGTCGTGTCCTTCGTCCAGGTGTACGCCACGTACACCAGCGGTTCGGCCTCTCCCAGCTCCGGCCGATGGCGCAGGATCCGGTAGTCGGACACGTAGTAATCCCCCAGGGGCTTCTCCCAGGTCAACAGTACCGCCCCGTCTTTGCCTTCGGCCGTCAGGTCGTGCGGAACTTCCCTCTGACTGCTCAGCGTAATGGCAACCGCGATGGTCGCGCTGCCGCCGTTGCCGTCGTCGGCGCGCACTACCACCGCGTAGGTGGACTTGACCGTGTAGTCGTAGTCCACGCCGTCCACGGTGTAGAGCTGTCCGGTGGCGGAGTCGATCCGGAAGGACGCCGCGTCCGCGCCTTCCAGGGAGTAGGTGAGCGTGTCGCCATCCGGGTCGGCGGCGGTAAAGGGCTCGCCCACCGCGGTGCCGGCCGGGCTGAACTCGGCCAGGGAGCGGGCGGCCGTGTCGGCGTCGAAACTCGGCGGCTCCGGCACGTCGGTCAGCGTGATGTCCACCGCGATCACGTCGCTGCCGCCGTTGCCGTCGTCGGCGCGCACGATGACGGAATAGGACGGCTGGGCCTCGTAGTCGTAGTCCACGCCGTCCACGGTGTAGAGCTGCCCGGTGGTGGCGTTGATCCGGAAGGACGCCGCGTCCGCGCCCTCCAGGGAGTAGGTGAGCGCGTCTCCCTCCGGGTCGGTTGCGGTAAAGGGCTCGCCCAGCGCGGCGCCGGCCGGGCTGAGCTCGGCCAGGGAGCGGGCGGCTGTGTCCGCGTCGAAGTTGGGCGGCTCCGGCACGTCGGTCACCGTTATGGCGACCACGATCACGGCGCTGCCCCCGTTGCCGTCGGCGACGCGCGCCGTGACGGAATAGAACGGCTTGGTCTTGTGGTCGTAGTCTACGCCGTCCACCGTGTAGATCTGGCCGGTGGAGGCGTCGATCCGGAAGGACGCCGCGTCCACTCCCTCCAGCGAGTAGGTCGCCATCGGGTCGGCGTCGGGATACGCAACCGGGAGGCCCACGGCCGTGTCCGCCCCGCTGTACTCGGCCACGGAGCGATGGATCCGGTCTCCGCGAAGAATCTCGAAGGTGTAGGTCAGTTCCGCCGTATCGTCCCAGGAGGTGACGGTGACGCTGACGGAGTTCGTTCCCACATCCAGCGCGACCTGGTGTCCGTCGGTGTCCGGGTCGGCGTCGGGAGGGCTGATTGCCACCTCGGCGAAGCGGTTGGTCGCGCCCGGCGTTACGGTGGCCGAGGCCGTATCCCGGGAGACCTCGGTGGTGTAGCCTTCAGTGGTGTTCGGGTCGAATTGCGGCGACGGTGCAACGTTGTTGGCGGCGGCGTCCCGCACCTTGAAGGACAGCAGCCGCGCGTCGTCCGCCCACGGCGACACCATGGGTGGCGGTCCTTCAAGCCAAAACCCGCCCCAAGACCCGTAGTCCCAATTCTCGTAGCCCTGCTTACCCCAACAAACAAGGGTTCCATCCTTCTTCAGCGCGCAGCCAATGCCGGTATTTGCCGTCACCACGCTCTCGAACTCCCCAGACGGCGCATCATTCTCCAACCGGTCGGGACCGTTGCAAACGACACTTCCGTCGGATTTCTTGACGACGCAGTATTTGGTATAGGCTGGACTGACCGACTTGACGGCGCCCTCTATGTCGCCGTACGGCATGGGTATCCAGTACCGGAGATCCCAAAAGCCATCGTGATAGCGCCAGCACCGCACGGTGTCGTCCATCCTGATGCCACAGGCCGTTCCCCCGCCCACTTCAAGCGCCTTGAACTGCGTCTCCGGTTCCGGCGTCGGTAATCGTTCGCTCGCTTCAAGATTCGTATCGCGCACAGGCCAACCTTCAGTGCACCGTATCAGATGGTCTGTGGTGAGCGCGCACAGGAGAGAGAATCCGACTTCGATGTCGAGGTAAGACTCCTCCGATGGAGTGGGAACGTGCACCGTTTGGCCATCGTAGAGGCACATTATCTTCCCGTCGGTCTGCAGCCAGCAGAAAGGTGCGCTCCACCCTGAAACATCCGCCACGCCTGCTACGGAAAGCTTAAACTTGCCGTGCTGGGACCAACAACGCATGTGATCGTCGGGCAGAATCCCACAAGACGATGACGAGGAACTTGCCGCCACATGCTGGTATATGTCCCATCGTTCAGCTATCTTGCCCCAGTTATGTGAACTTCCCCAGCATTCCAGCGTGCCATCGACCCTGATGCCGCAAAAGTGATCACGGGAGCGGTCAAGCATCGTGAACCCGTCGCCGTAGTTCATGGCCACGGTGTACACCGACTCGCTGGCTCCATCCGACGACGTCACCGTCACCTCCACCGACACGTCCTCCCCGGCCGACAGGTCAACCTGGTGGCCGGCAACGTCAGCGTCCGCGTCGGCCGGGCTGATCGTCACCGTGGCGTCGGCGTCCTCTGCCGCGGCCGTCACCGTCGTGCTGCCCATCTCCCGGGAGTACATAAAGCCCTGGTACTCCGCCTGGTCCGGGTCGAACCGGGGCTCCAGAGCAACGCCGTGCAGGTCCAGCTCCGCCAGGCGCGCCCCGGCGCTCACGCTGCCTACCGGCGCAGGTTCGGACGGCGCCGGCTCCGCGTCCCGGGCCAGCGCGGACGGCGCGGCCAGTACCAGGGCGATGATGACGGCCAGCAACCCAGCCAGCAGCATGGCGACTGGGAACTTCACGATGGCTTGCATGATGCAACCCTCCTCTCTGCTCTATCGGCGTGGGTCAATCCTTATCGTTGTCCTGACCCGGCGGGCGGCGACCGGTCGAATGCCAGGTGAACCTCTCCCGCTCCGGTGGTCAGTCGGCGCGCTAGTGTATATCAGGTGCGTATGTTGTTGCTGTGTTTCTATGGCATAAATGGCGTGCAATCTTGTGTATAAGCCAAAAGCACGGTCATTCGTTGACCGGGAGCCGCGCCTGCGGAACCGGATCTCGGCAGGTACGACGACCTGTCGCGCATCCTCCGGGTTCCGGAATGCGAGAGGGCCGGCGCCGCAATGGCGCCGGCCCGGTGGCGTCGAACTGACCCCGACCCGGACCTACGGCCCGCTGACGGTCAACTCGCTGCGGTTGGACAGCATCCGCCCGTCGCCGGTGCAGATGGCCCCTGTCGCCTCGCAGTCGGTGGTCTCCGGCAGCACGATGGTCACGTCGCTGTTGGAGCTGGGACTGACCGTGATCCGCCAGCCGATGTTGCTGCCCGGCTCCAGCCGCTGGGCCTTGCGCACCGTACCGCCGGTCACCTCGAAGGCGTCATCCCGCAGCCGCTTGTAGCTCACGCTGAACTCCTCGCTGAACCGCAGGTCGAAGGTGAAGGCGCTCTCCCCGTCGTGGGACGCCGGCCCGTTGGAGAAGCTGGCGGTCAACGGCTCCGGCGGCGGACTGGCCACGGCTTCCGTCGCCGCGCTGGTGAGGGACTCGGCGTGGCCCCGGTTGTCGGTGAAGGACACCGTTACGCTGATGACCTTCCCTACGTCGGCATCGGTCAGGGTGTAGGAGGAGCCGGTAGCGCCCGATATGTCCGCGCCGTCGGCCTGCCACTGGTAGATGTACGAGACGTTGGTCAGCCCGTCCTCATCTCCGATGCCCGACACGTCAACCGTCAACGTTTCCCCAACCTGGGCGGTGCCGCTGATGACGGGCGCGCCCGTGGTGGGGTTGTTGGGCCTGGCCGCTATCGCAGTTGTCGCCGCGCTGGTCAGCGCTTCCGCGTTGCCGGCATCGTCGGTGAAGGACACCATTACGCTGATGGCACTGCCCTCGTCCGCGTCAACCAGGGTGTAGGTGTCACCGTCTGCGCCGGATATGTCCGCGCCGTCGGCCTGCCATTGGTAAGTGAACATCGCGTTGTTCAAGCCGTCCGCGTCGGCGATGCCGGAGGTGTCCGCGGTAAGCGTTTCCCCAACCTGGGCGGTTCCGCTGATCGTCGGCAGGCCGGTGGCCAGGGTGTTGGGTCTGGCCATCACCGCCGCCGTCGCCGCGCTGGTCAGCGTTTCGGCGTTCCCCGCGTCGTCGGTGAAGGACACCGTTACGCTGATGGCCTTGCCCTCCTCTGTGTCTGTCAGGACGTAGGAGGAACCCGTCGCGCTCGCGATGTCTGCTCCGTCAGCCAACCACTGGTAGCTGAAGCTGGCGTTGGTCAGCCCGTCAGCGTCGGCGATGCCGGAGATGTCCGCCGTCAGGGTCTCGCCCACCTGGGCGGTTCCGCTGATGACGGGCTGGCCCGTGGCCGGGGTGTTGGGCGCTGCCGGCGTCGTTGCTGAGGCCAGCTCCGACCACCCCCCCGCTCCGGCGGCGTTCACCGCCCTCACCCGGTAGAAGTACTCCGTATCCGCCGTCAGCCCGGCGTGGCCGTAGGTCGTGTCCGTTCCGACATGGGCCGGATCGACCGCCACCCAGTCGGCGGCCCCGTCCAACGACCACTCCACCTCGTAACCCGTGGGCTCGCCGACGGGAGCCTGCCAGGACAGGTCGATGCGGGTCTCCCCGGTCCCGACGGCGGTCAAACCGGCGGGCGCCCCCGGCGGCTCCGCCCCGGCTACCGCCCCGGCCTCCACCGTCTGGTAGTTGGAGCCGCCGCTCAGTTCCGTCCCCCGCAGCGCCCGGACCTGATAGGTGTAGGTGATGCCCGCTACCACGTCGGTGTCCGTCCAGGTAGTATCGGCATTTCCGGTGTTTTCCACTGGCCACAGCCCGCAGTCCTCAAACCCCTCCACGCGGCGCAGCACCACGTAGCCGGTGACGCCGCCGGCATCCTCCTTGGGCTGGCTCCACGTCAGCCTCACGCTTCCCGCCTCGGGGCTGGCCGTCAGCCCCTTGGGACGTTTGGTATGCGTGATGTCGATGCTGTCCCACTGGCGGGAGTCGATGCCGTCCGAGTTCTGCTGCTCCGATTCCAGCTCGTCGGTCAGGTTGATGACGACCTTGATCGTCGCGCTGGGTCCGTAGCCGTCGTCGACGCGCACTGTTACCGAATAGGTCGGCTTGGTCTCGTAGTCGTAGTCCACGCCGTCCACAGTGTAGATCTGCCCGGTGGATGCGTCGATCCTGAAGGACGCCGCGTCGGCGCCCCCCAGGGAGTAGGTCAGCGGGTCGGCGTCGACGTCGGAGGCGACAATGGGGTGCCCGACGGGCGTGTCTGCGGGGCTGTTCTCGGCCACGGAGCGATGCAGGGTGTCGAAGGCCGGGACGGTGTTGTAAGCGCGCGGCTCCCGGCGGATGACCTCGAAGGTGTAGGTCAGTTCCGCCGAGTCGTCCCAGGAGGTGACGGTGACGCTGACGGAGTTCGTTCCCACATCCAGCGCGACCTGGTGTCCGTCGGTGTCCGGGTCGGCGTCGGGAGGGCTGATTGCCACCTCGGCGAAGCGGTTGGTCGCGCCCGGCGTTACGGTGGCCGAGGCCGTATCCCGGGAGACCTCGGTGGTGTAGCCTTCAGTGGTGTTCGGGTCGAATCGCGGCGACAGCGCAATGTCGTTGGCCGCGGCGTCCCGCACCTTGAGGGACAGCAACCGCGCGTCGTCCACCCACGGCGACACCATCGACGGATCCTGTCCTGTCCAACGGTATCCAGCCCAATTACTGGACTCACCCCAACAGGCGACGGAGCCGTCCGTTCTCAAGCCACAGGCTTTTCTGTATTGTGCGCTGACGCTTTGGAATTCGCCCTCCGGCACGTTGTTCACGATCAGACTGACCAGGAAATCTGAATCGCTGAAACAGACAATGCTCCCGTCATCGCTCTTCACGGCGCACCCGAAGCCGCGACCCGGCGACACGGACTTGAACTCACCCTCCGGCGTGTCGATCGCCACCGGATCGGAACTGATCCAGTCCCCACCGGAGTAGCGCCAGCACAGCAGAGTGTCGTCCATCCTGATGCCGCAAACTGACGACCCGCTGACCTCAATAAATTTGAGCTCGGTTTCCGGTTCCGGAACGTTGACGTAATAGCCACTCCATCCCAGGCATTTCACCAGATTGTCCGGGGTGAGTACGCAGGCCATGTGATACCCCGCGGCGACGGCCTTGTACGGACCCGCTTCAGCCTCGGAATCGAGGTAAGGCAGATAGCGGCCCGGACACCTGATACTGCCGTCGGTTTTCAAATAGCATGGGGAGTAGAGTCCCACGGAGAACGCCTGCACTTCTGTGCCGGTATGATAGGACCAATCGTAGTACCTTCCTTCACGGTCTGCAGTCCTGCTTTTTGTCCAGCAATGGAGATAGCCGTCGGTGCGGAGCCCGCACGAGGTAGTAGTGTGACCACTCCGACCTCCCCCGGCCGCGTACTGATAGACACCGGGCGGTTCGGGAGCGTCGGGCCAGCAGTCCACCGTGCCGTCCTTCCTGACGCCGCAGGCGATTTGCTTCCCAACATCCACCTGGACGAACCCGTCGCCGTACTGCATGGCCACGGTGTACACCGACTCGACGGTCCCGTCAGACGACGTCACCGTCACCTCTACCGACACGTCCTCCCCGGCTGCCAGGTCAACCTGGTGGCCGGCGGCGTCAGCGTCAGCGTCCGCCGGGCTGATCGCCACCGTGGCGTTGGCGTCCTCTGCCGTCGCCGTCACCGTCGTGCTTTCCATCTCCCGGGAGTACATGTAGCCCTGGTAGTCTGCCTGGTCGGGGTCGAACCGGGGCTCCAGGCCGATGCCGTGCAGGTCCAATTCCGCCAGGCGGGCCCCGGCGTTCACGCTGCCTAACGGCGCAGGTTCGGACGGCGCCGGCTCGACGTCCCGGGCCAGCGCGGAGGGCGCGGCCAGGACCAGGGCGATGATGGCGGCCAGCAACACTGCCAGCAGCGCGGCGACCGGGAACTTCACGATGACTTGCATGATCCAACCCTCCTCTCTGCTCTATCGGCGTGGGTCAATCCTTGGGCAGCTCCACCAAAATATATCAAGATGATATGTAGTTGATGTGTTATATCGGCATTATTATCGTGCAATCTTGTGTTATCAGCCCACGCCCCATCATTAGCTGACCGGGCCCCGGGCCTGCGGAACCGGATCTCGGCAGGTACGACGACCTGCCGCGCATCCTCCGGGTTCCGGAATGCAAAAGGGCCGGCGCCATTGCGGCGCCGGCCCGGTGGCGTCGAACTGACCTCCGACTTCGCCCTACGGCCCGCCGACGGTCAGCTCGCTGCGGTTGGAGAGCATCCGCCCGTCTCCGGCGCAGATGGCGCCGTCGTCGTCGCAGTCCGTGGTGACCGGCAGGATGATGCTCACCGCGCCGTCGCCGTCCGGCCGGACGTGGATCCGCCAGACGATGTTGCTGCCCCGCTCCAAACGCTTCGCCCGCGTCACGTCGCCGCCGCTGGCAATGAAGGCCTGGTCCCGCAGCCGCTTGTAGCTCACGCTGAACTCCTCGCTGAAGTGCAGCTCGAAGGTGAAGGTATTCTCCCCGTCGTGGGACGGCGGCCCGTTGGAGAAGCTGGCGGTCAGCGGCTCCGGCGGCGGGCCAGCCACGGCGTCCGTGGCCGCGCTGGCGAGGCTCTCGGCGTTGCCGGCGTCGTCGGTGAAGGACACTTGCACGCTGATGGCCCTGCCCTCGTCGGCGTCAACCAGGGTGTAGGCGGCGTTCGTCGCTCCGGCGATGTCGGACCCGTCGGCCTGCCACTGGTAGGCGAACGTCGCGTTGGTCAAGCCGTCGTCATCCGAGATGTCCGACGTGTACGCCACCAGAGTCTCGCCCACCTGGGCAGTTCCGCTGATGGACGGCGCGCCCGTGGCGGGAGTGTTCGGCTTGGCTGCCACCGCGTTGGTGGCAGTGCTGGTCAATGATTCCTCGTTGCCGGCGTCGTCGGTGAAGGACACCGTTACCGTGAGGGCCTTGCCCTCGTCCGCGTCAACCAGCGTATAGCTGGAGGCCGTAGCCCCCGCTATGTCGGAGCCGTCCGCCTGCCACTGGTAGGCAAACGTCACGTCGGCCAGGCCGTCTTCGTCGGCGATGCCGGAGGTGTCCACGCTGAGCGTTTCCCCAACCTGCGCCGTGCCGCTGATGGTGGGCAGGCCGGTGGCCGGGATGTTGGCTTTCGCCGCCACCGCCGCCGTCGCCGCGCTGGTGAGGGACTCGGCGTTGCCGGCGTCGTCGGTGAAGATCACCGTTACGCTGATGGCTTTGCCCGCGTCGGCGTCAACCAGGGTATAGGTCGAGTCCGTGGCGTCCACTATGTCCGCGCCGTCGCCCTGCCACTGGTAGCTGAATCTGGCGTTGTCCAACCCGTCGTCGTCGGCGATGCCCGACGTGTCCACGCTGAGCGTCTCCGCCACCTGCGCCGTGCCGCTGATGGCGGGCTGTCCGGTGGCGGGACTGTTGGCCTGCTGCTGGGACGTGGCGGATACCGCGTCCGTTGCCGCGCTGGTCAACGACTCCGCGTTGCCCCGGTCGTCGGTGAAGGACACCCGCACCTTGATGGTCTTCTCCGCCTCGGCGAAGGTCAGCGTGTAAGTGGAGTCCGTCGCACCAGCGATGTCGGCGTCCGAACTGCCGTCGTTAGCCACCCACTGGTAGCTGAACACGGCGTTGTCCAGGCCGTCCGCGTCGGCGATGCCCGACGTGTCCACGCTGAGCGTCTCCGCCACCTGGGCGGTTCCGCTGATGGTGGGCAGGCCGGTGGCCGGGGTGTTGGCTTTCGCCGCCACCGCAGTTGTTGCCGCGCTGGTGAGGGACTCCGCGTTGCCGGCGTCGTCGGTGAAGCTCACCGTTACGCTGACGGCCTTGCCCGCGTCCGCGTCAACCAGCGTGTAGCTGGAGCCGGTAGCGCCGGCGATGTCCGCGCCGTCGGCCTGCCACTGGTAGGCGAACGTCGCGTTGGTCAAGCCGTCGTCATCCGAGATGCCCGACGTGTACGCCAACAGCGTCTCGCCCACCTGCGCGGTGCCGCTGATGGTGGGCAGGCCGGTGGCCGGGGTGTTCACGGGTTCCGCTTGCCCCGGTTGCAGGGTGTCGCAGCCGGTGTTCGTTTCGCTCGTCTCGGCGACGGTGATGGTGTATTGCCCCACCCCGTCGTCGTCGGCCCGGACCGCCGCCACGTGGGTCTCGCTCCTCCCGGCGACCATCGCGTAGGCCAGCACCGGCGGGTCGTCGTAGGCCCCCGAGCACGCGAACTCCTGGAGGTACAGGTACACGCCCGAGAGCCTGGAGTTCTCCAGGGGATTGTTGCCCGAGCCCGTGACCTCGAAGCGGTAGGTCTTGCCCTCCTTCAGGTCCACGGTGAAGAAGTCCACGTCGCCGGTCTCCTCGACGACTCCCGTGAGGCTCTCGCCTACGCTGAGATAGCCAAAACTGCCTCCATCGAAGATGTCGTCCATGGTGTAATCGTCGTTCTCCGCCACCGCCTCCGTGGCCGCGCTGGTCAGTTGCTCAGCATGGCCCCGGTCGTCGGTGAAGGACACCGTGACGCTGACGGCCTTGCCCTGCTGGGCGTCCGTCAGCGTGTAAGTGTCGCCGGTGGCGTCCGCGATGTCGGCGCGGCCGGCCCGCCACTGGTAGGCGAAGCTGGCGTTGGTCAAGCCGTCCGCGTCGGCGATGCCGGAAATGTCCGCCGTCAGCGTCTGGCTCACGCGGGCAACGCCTGTGACGGCGGGCAGGCCCGTGGCCGGACGGTTGGGCCGGGCCGTCACCGCCTCCGTGGGCGCGCCGGTCATGGTCTCCTCAAAGCCCGCGTCGTCGGTGAAGGACACCGTAACGCTGATCGCCTTGCCCTCGTCGGCTTCGACCGGGATGTAGGCGGAGTCCGTGGCGTCCTGGATGTCGGCGCCGTCGGCCTGCCACCGGTAGGTGTACGAAACGTTAGTCAGCCCGTCGGCGTCGGCGATGCCGGAGGTGTCCGCTATGAGCGTTCCGCCCACATGGGCCGCGCCGGCGATCACCGGCGCGCCGGTGGCCGGGGTGTTGATCCGGACCCCGTCCGTGGTTGCCGCCAGGACCTCGGACCACAGCCCGGGCCCGGACTCGTTCACCCCGCGCACCCGGTAGTGGTAGGCTGTGCCCGGCTTCAGGCCGGCGTGGGCGTAGCTGGGGACCGTGCCGGCGTGGGGCGGGTCCACCGCCGTCCAGCCCGTTTCGCCGTCCGTCGACCACTCCACCTGGTAGCCCGTGGGCTCCCCGGAGGGTTCCGTCCAGCCCAGCTCGATTTCGGTTTCGCTCGACGAGATGACGGCGAAAATGTCCGGCGGGGCCGGCGCGCCGCCCGTGTCGACCACCTCGATGGTCACCTGCGCCTCGGCGCTGCCGCCCTCGTCGCCGTCGGCCTTGACCTGCACCGAGTAGGTGCTCTTGACCCCGCGGTCGTAGCTCTCGCCGGGACCGGTCATGATCTGGCCGCTGTCCTCGTCGATGCTGAAGGAGCCCGAGTCGCTGCCCTTCAGCGAGTAGGTGACGCTGCCGCCCTTGGGAATCACGGATTTGATCGGGGCGCCCACCTTGGTGCCGGGGTTCTGGCCGGGGATGACGTGGCGCAGCACTTGGGTTCCGGTTCCCGGTTCGACGAACTGGGGGATGTTCATGGCCGCGTTGCCCAGGCGGTCGCGCTCGCTGACCGGCGTGCCCTGGTAGGTGATTATCCTGATCTTGCCGTCAATGGCTATTTGCAAGGCGGAGCCGGAGTCGCTGTTAATCCACTGGCCGGTGCCGCTCTGGAAAGAGACGAAGACGTTCATTTCCCAGCCGTCCGCCTTGCCGCTGTCCTCTCTATCGCCCAGGTTGAATGCGGTGGAAGTGAGTGAGAGGCCGACACCGTCGATATGGACGAAGTATTTCGTAGAGGGATCCAGCACGGTGCCATCCGGCGCCAGGAAGACGGCTGCGACGCCTTGAGTGAAGCTGCTTGGGTTAGTGAGCGTCGCCACCACGATGTTGGTGACCCGGCCAGTGACAGGGACCGATTCGCGGATGGTCACCACCAGGTCGGAAGGCAGGGTCGCTGCGGTAGGGGTCAGCGTGACGCTGCGTAGCTCGTAGCCGCTGGGGTTGGGGCCCGTCTCAAAGGGCTGCGCCATCGGGTTGTTCGTGGAGCTGAGCACATACGGAAGATTACCGGTGCTCACGTTGCGGTTGCTGACCAGGGTGCGCGTCCCGGTCTGCACGCCCGCGTCCACCTGGAGGGTGACCTGGTTGGAGAACGAGAGGTCCTCGCGGAAGTTGGCCCTCAGGCCGAAGTTGCGCGTCTCCCCCGCCGGATATCCGGTGGTGTCGATGATGTTGGGCGTGGTGTAGCTGCGCGTCACGCTGCCGTCGCTGTGGACGGCGATCACCCGGTCCGTCCGGTAGCCGCCAAGCGGCTGCCACATGTGCCGGTAGCCCGAGGTTTCGCCCCAGGAGAAGGGAATCACGTGCCGGATGACCAGGGTGGCCAGCCGGGCGTAGTACGGCTCGCTCTCATACACGCGGTCATAGACCGGCTCGTACCAGAACCAGCTGTAGTTGTGCGGCGGATTGTTGGTCGGCGGCTCCGTCCAGGTGAAGGTGACCCGGCCGTTCCGGCTCGTGGCGGTCAGGTTCTTGATCCGCACCGGCGCGTCTTTCGCCCGCGGGCTGGCCGTGGTCTCCGCCGAGGCGGGACTGACCCGCCCGCCCATCCTGGCCCGCACCTGGAAGGTGTACTCCGTCCCGTTGGTCAGGTTCCTGAACTCCCGCTCGCCGCCCTGCCCGTGATCGGGGGCGCGGTACTCAACAATTCTCTTGTTTCCCTTGTAGGTGATCTGGCCCTCTGCGCCCTGGGGCGGCAGCAGCCGGATCCAGGGGCCGTAGGACCCGTTTCCTTCTTTCATCCGGTACTCGTGGCCGGCGGCGACGGCCTTCATCCGCGGATAGTAGCCGCGGCTGAGCTGCTCGGGGCCGGCCCACCTGAGGGTGACCACCGTGTCCCGGCCCGGGCCGCCCACGGCGCCCGCGCCGGGCGCTGCGAGCGGGGCCTCGGTCCAGTCGCGGGCCGCGTTGCTGGGGTCGCCGGCCGTGCCGTCCGCGTCCACCGCCCGCACCCGGAAGGCGTAGCGGCGGCCCGATTCGAGGCCGGTCACGGTGTGGCTGACCGTGCTCGGGCCGCTGCCCGACATGTCGTGCCACTTTCGACCGTGCCAGGGGATCGACTGGTTCCTGGCGCCCCACTTCAGCACCTGGTACTGGTAACTGCTGATGCCCGCGCTGGGGGCGGGGGCGGTCCAGTCAAGCCGCACCGAGCCGTCGGCGCTGCCCGTCGCCCTCAGGTCGGTCACCGGCTGCGGGTCGGCGGGCACGAGGTTGGTGAAGGAGAGGGCCACCTTCAGGGCGAAGACACTGTACGGTGTCCAGACGCCGTTCACACGATTCCTCACCACGGCCAGGCTCCAGCCGGGCGAGCTGCCCCGGTCAAGGTCGCCGGTTTGGGAGGTGACATCGACGACCACCCGCGCGTCCGACCACAGGTGCAGGTGGTAGGTGGTGTCGGGCAGCAGCGGTATCGGGCTGACGGCCGGCAGGACGTTGGCGCCCTCCTCCCAGTGCTGGTGCGTGCGGTCGCCCAGCAGGTTGTAGAACTCGCCCAGTACCACGTCGGAGGGATTGCCCGAGCCGTCGTCGGCCCGCAGCGTGACTGCCAGCGGGGTGCGCCGGTAGACAAACTCGCCGCCCATGATCGTCACCCGGTCCAGCAGGTAGCCGCCCGTGTTGGAGCCGGTGGTAAAGGGCTGGGACAACTGGCCGTCGCTCAGGTGGACGTCGCGGCTGATGGAGGTCGGCAGGCGCACGTTGCCGACCGACGACGGCATGGGCAGCCGGTGAATCCGGGGAGTGCGGACGCCGGCCCTGAACGCGTTCTCCAGTACGTACATCGTGGTCCCGTCGGACCAGATGCCGTTGTAGTTGACGCCCTCGGCGGGCAGCCAGATGTCCTTGCCGGGGTTGTGGCTCCCGTCGGTCAGGAAGTAGGCGAAGATGCGCTCGGCGTCCCTGTCCAGCGCCCAGATGATTGTTCCATCGGACCAGAGGCCCCGGACTTCGCCGTTGTCGTCGTGGAGGTCGATGTCCTTGCCGCCGTCGCGGCTGAAGTCGGACAGTTTGTAGGCGTAGAGCTTGTCGTCGTCGCTGTCCGCGATCCATGCCGTCGTCCCGTCGGACCCGAGACCCTGGCGCTTGCCGTTGTCGCTGTGGAGGGAGTAGTCGTTGCTGGTCAGCGACTTGTCGCCGAAGTTGTATTGGAAGACCCGGTCGACGCTGGCGTCGGACACCCAGATGTGGGTGCCGTCGGAGTAAAAGCCCGTGGGCCTGAGGTTGTTGTCGCTGCCGGCCCCGGGGTTGGTGAGGGTCCATTGCTCCGACGTGACCAGGTCCCAGTCGGACAGGTCGTAGGCGTAGATCTGATTTGAGGACCACTGCCCCACCCACAGGGTATCGCCGTCGGGAGACCACATGCCGATGGGGCTGTTGTTGCCGCTGACCAGGACGCCGTCGGCGAGCGCCCTCGGCGTAGCGCTGGCCGAGGCGCTTGCGCCCCAGCCCCCGGTGTTCTTCGCCTGCACCTCGAAGTCGTAGGCGCTGCCGGTGGTCAGGCCGGTGACCGTCGCCGTCTTGCCGCTGACCTCGGTCCAACTGCCCCAGATAGACGCCGAGCTCAGTTTGTGCCGGTAGCGGTACATCGTGACCTCCGCGGCGCCGTCGAACGACGGCGCGCCCCAGCTCAGCGACACTTGAAAGTTACCTTCTTTCGCCGTAAATCTCGTCGGGGCGTCAGGGGCGCGGGCAATGCGCACGGCGATGAGGATGGAATCTGTGCTGGTATCCCAACCGTCGATGGTAAAGGAGTGCATTTCGTTTCCGATACTCCAACCCGGCAGGGCGCCGCTGTCCTCGCCGTCATCAGATGACGTGCGCACCTGCCCGTGGTTCGACGAGGCCGCATCGGTGATCGAGACGTAGTACGTGGTCTCCTTGGTCAGCGTCGTGTTGGCCGGCGCGGTGAACGTCTTCGTTCCCGGGCTGCCCAGGTAGGCCGGATTGCTGAGGGTGATACCGCCGGTCAAAGAGGGGTTGTCCCCGTCTTGACTCCGCAGAACGACCGTCAGATTGGCTGGGCTCGAGGGTTTCTGGTCGAAGTCCACCAGGATGCTGTACAGCGTGTAGCCGCCGTCCCGCGAACCTGTGGTGAACCCCTGCGCGCGAACCGCCGTGTTGCTCAGCGCGATTGTCGAGTCGGTCGTCAGTCCCAGATTGCTCACGGCGGTGGGCAGCAGCGGCGCCACCACCGTGCCGCGCAGGGCGATCTGATAGCGAAAGGCTAAACTGCCGTCGCAGGCAGTGCTGTCGCAGGAATATCCGATGTTCCAATCGTCCAGGCTGCCACTGTCCAGGTTCACACTTTGTGTGATCCTCGTTTCGATGGAGGCGGTGGCGACCATGTACACCCAGTACTTGGTATCTGCCTCCAACTCGACGGGCGACGACAGGGTGAAGACGTTATCCCCGGCGATCCAGGACGACGGGTTGGTGAAGGTCGCCAGGTCGGTGGACGAAGGGCTTCCGCTGCTGTCCGCGCGCAACGTCACGGTCATTGGGACCGTCGCCTGCGCGGTCGCGCCCCTCACCGCGACACTGCCCAGCGTGTAACCGGTGAGGTTGGACCCGGTGGTGAACTGCTGCCCTGCCCAATCGTAGTCGTTAACATCGTCTTCGGTGCCAGAGCTGGTCTGCCCGGTGTTGTCGAGCAGCACGGTGATGCTCTGGGCGCGGCCCGGGGCCGGGGAGAGGAGCACGAAGGCGGCAGCGGCGATCAGCGCCTCCAGGATGAGGAATGGCGGGACGAGGAACGCCCGTCTTCGGAGCGTGGGGCGGCGGCCGCTCATGACGCCGCCCCCGGAAGGGCTAAAGTCGGGGGGGGGGGGGGCTGGACGGATTCCGCGCTTGGTCATTGTGCTATACACCTCTGGTCTGTATTCATGGTGCTTGGCAAGGCAGCAGCCAAACGCAGCGGCGGGTGGAGTCCCCCTGCCCGAACCGCGCTGGCGCGCCGGTTGACTGCCCAGCGGAACTCTCCTCTCCGCCGGGCAGTCGACTCGCTATTATATCCAGAGTTGTATGTAGTTACTGTGTTATTTAGGCGTATTTGACGTGCAATCTTATGGAGCACGCCATCCGCTCGGTCATTCGCTGCCGGGCCTGGGGCTCGCAAAGCGGGATTGGGCGGCCCGGTGGCCGGGGTTGCCGAATAACCCGGAAAGTTGCCGTGTCGTCAGGCAGAGACCGCCGCGGCTCCGCCGGGCAGCCGGAGCCGGTGGTGGCGTTCCGGCGGCGGCGACGCGGCCAGGGCGGCGAAAACTCCGCCGTTCTCAAACCGACGGTAGCAACCGGCGCCAACAGCATATAGAATGGATGAAGAGACCAAAGCAGCCGCCGGGCCATGACCACCCCCACCCCCATTGAGACCTTCGAGGACATCCTCGCCGCCATGGAGCGCAACCCCAGGCTCCAGGCGGCCCTGCGTCAGCACGTCCTGGATCAGGAATTCCTGCAACTGCCCGCCATTGTGCGGGAGCTCCAGCAGGCCGTAGCCCAACTCACCCAACTGGTGCGCGACTACATCGCCGCCACCGACGCGCGCCTGGAGCAGGTAGAAACGCGCCTGGAGCGGCTGGAAAGCGACGTGGCAGAGCTGAAAACCGGGCAGGCGCAATTGTTAGCCAGGCAAGCCCGGCTGGAAGGGAACGTGAACCGCCTCATCGGGTCGGATTACGAGCGTAAAGCCGCCCGCCGAGCCGGCCGACTGGCTCACCGGTACCTGGGCCTGACCGATATGCTGGTCATCTACGCCGTAACCAGGCCGGACGACAACCGGTTCCCCGAGATCCTGAATAACGCGGTCGGAGCCGGACGGATGAGCGCAAGCGAAGCCGACGAACTGGAAGAGGCGGACATCGTCATGCGTGGTCCCAGCGAGTACGCCGTGGTGGAAGTATCGGTTACCCTGGACGAAAACGACGTCGAAAGAGCGCGGGAGCGAGCCGGGCTGCTGTCCAACGCAATAACAGAACCTGTGAGGGCCGTAGTGATCGGAGCGCACGTCCTTGATTCAGCGGCTGAGTTGGCCGCCGCGAACGACGTGGCGATAATGACCCTGCCCGATTAGGCTCACTATTCTTCCGGCGGCTTGGGCATCCGATACCCGGCGCCGGTCTCCGTGAGAATGTACCGGGGACTGTCGGCGTCGTCTCCCAGCTTGCGGCGGAGGTTCTTGACGATGGTGCGCACGGCGCCGGGTCTCCCCGAGTTTCCCTGCCCCCACACCCGCAGCAGCAGGTGCTCGTGGCTCAGCACGCGGTCCGAGTTGACGGACAGTTCGTAGAGCAGCCGGTACTCGATGCTGGTCAACTGGACCACACGGCCCGCCAGCGATACCCGGCGTACGGCGTAATCGATGGTCAAATCCTGCAGTTGGTAGGGTTCCGTCGGCTCCGCAACCTCAGGCGCGGCCCGTCGGCGCAGGGCAGTCTGGATCCTCGCGATCAACTCCGTGGGCGAGAAGGGCTTGACGACGTAATCGTCAGCCCCTGCCTCCAGCGCCCGGGCGATGATCTGGTCCCTGCCGTAGGCGGACAGGAAGATCACCGGAACGTTGGATAGCGCGGGGACGCTCTCCATGAGACCGATGCCGTCCACTCCGGGGAGGATCAGGTCGAGCAGCACCAGGTGCGGTTGCTCCTCCTGTACGAGGCGTCCCACCTGATGCGGGTCGCCCGTCACGGTCACCGCGTACCCGGCGTTCGCGAGGGCGTCCCGGATGAACCTGAGCGTCTGTGGATCGTCGTCCACTGCCAGTACTCGCGTCCGACCCGGGTCCGCGTCGCCCAGGCCCTTGCCCAGGCCCTTGGAGGGCATGGCAGGAAGGGGTAGGGCCTGGTGTGCGGCCTCGGCGACCACCGGCAGTGTGAAAACGAACCGAGCCCCTTGGCCCGGCCCGTCGCTCTCCGCCCAGATGCGGCCTCCGTGGGCCTCGACTATGCCCTTGCAGATGGCCAGGCCCAAGCCGGAACCGGCGATGCTCCCCTCCCGGTCGTCCCCCGGTATGCGGGTGAACTTCCGGAACAGCTGGGGCATGACGTCGTCGGATAAACCTGGACCGTCGTCGGCGACGGTGAAGACGACCTGGAGGCCCTGGTGCACCGCAGTCAATCGGACCGCGGACGACGCCGGCGAATGCCTGACCGCGTTGGACAGGAGGTTGCCCAGCACCTGGACGATGCGCCGCCGGTCTGCCATGACCGGGGGCAGGTTGGGCGTGAAGTCAATCTTCATGTTGTCCCCGCCTCCGGAGATCAGGAACGAGCGACGGGCCTGGTCCACCAGGGCGGTGACGTCGGACGGCTCGGGGGACACCGACAGCGTGCCGGCCTCGATGCGGGCCATGTCGAGCAGATCGGTGATGAGGCCGCTCATGTGGTTGGCCTGCTGTTCGATGATCTCGAAGAACAGGGTCATCTCCGCCGGGTCCAGCGAGTTGGCCGACTCCCTCAGGGTCGTTGCCGATCCCTTGATGGAGGCGAGGGGCGCCCGCAGCTCGTGGCTCACGATGCCCAGGAAATTGGCGCGCTGCTGCTCCATCTCCACCAGCGGCGTCAGGTCCTGTAGCGTGACAACCACGGATTCCACCCGGCCGTCATCGGAGCGTATGGGGGTGGCGTTGACCAGCATGGCGACGCTGCGTCCGCCGGGGACCTCCAGGAACACTTCCTCGGCCCGCACCGTTTCGCTCGCCGTCAGCGCCTGGGCCAGGGGGAAATCCGTCAGCGAGAGCTGACGCCCGTCGGCTCTCCGCACCGTCGCCACCTCCAGGAACTCCTTCAGGGAATGCTCCGGCTCCCGCAGGCCGTCGACGATCCTTCCTGCCTCCCGGTTGAACGACACCGGCGATCCGGTCTCGACGTCGAGTACGACAACGCCTACGGGCGAAGTGTCCACCAGCGCTTCCAGGTTGGACCTGGCCCGTTGCTCGTCCCGGTGCCGGCGGGCGTTGGCGATCACCAATGCCGCCTGGGAGGCGAACATCACCAGGGTTTCCTCATCCTCCTGGCTGAACTCCTGGCCGGGACCGCTTCTGGCGAGATAGATGTTGCCCACACCCTCTCCCTGGTGTCGGATGGGCGCGGCCAGGAAGGAGGTCACGGGAACGGGCGGGCGGAACTCGGGCAGGCCCATGGACCGCATGTGGTCGTTGAAATCTCCGACACGCAGCGTACCGGGTATGGCGCTGAGGTACTCAAGGAACGGGAAACCTTCCGGCAACTCCCACAGCTTCCGCGCCTCCTCGGAGGTTAGGCCGGCTCCCAGGTAGTCCTGTATGCTCCCCGAATCGTCGAGGACGATAAGCACGCCGTAGCGAGCATGGGTCAGCGACCGGGCGCTTTCAAGGACCTCCTCCAGCACCGTGTCGAGATCAAGGCTCTCGTTGATGCGCAGGCTGGCTTGACTCAGCTGAGTCAGGCGTTGCCGCAGGACCTGATGTTCAGGGTCGCGCTCGCCGGGGTTCTGCATGTCTCCTCCTCGTTCCGAACCGCGGCGCCTCTTGGCCCTGGCCGCTTTTGCCCGGTGTCGGCGCCAATAATAGTGGAATTGTCCGAATTGCACAACCATACACGTAAAATTGGCTTTTCTGACACAATAACTACATACCAACTAGAGTATAGTGCAAAGTCCAGCTAACGCGGTGAGCTGAGAATTCGGACCCGCACACGGGCGTTTAGACCGGGGTTCAATGGAGATGAGGCCACATGAAGACCTTAGCTGCAGTGCTGTCAGTTTTCTGCCTGACCGTACTGGCCTCGTTCGCGTCTCGGGGCGCGGTCGAGGCCGGTACCGCTCCGCCCGGTCCTGAGACCGTTGACTTGGCATCCGCGTTTCGGGCGCGCGTCGATGAGCCCGCTGCAGCAAGGCTCGGAATGCATCGCTTCTCGGGCGACCCCGATGCCGGCCGCATCGCGTTCGAGTCAAACTGGGAAGGGGACGAGTCGTCAGCTTGGTCGCCGGTGGGCCAGGCCCAGTCTGAATGCCCCTCCGGTTTGAGCATCGATAGCGTCTCGGCGACGCCGTCCAAGACGAGAGCGGGCAGCGGCGCCTTGGGCTTCAAGTTTTGGGACATTCCAACCCCGCCACTACCCTGGCCACTTACGCCCACTGTCTCCCCGGCTGGCAGCGCGGCGCCGCCGACGCCTTCTCGGACCTGATGCGGAAGGCGGCCTGATTTTGCTGGACAAATTCTCAGCACCCTACATGACTATACCGCACCGCGAACAGAGATTTGAGTAGGAAATCTCGCCCTACAGCACCTCACGACACCCTGCATTAGTGATGTTATCGTCTCCCCTCATCGGCTCCAGTTTCTCGATCAGAGCGTTAGCAGCCCTTGGGTAAGTATCGATAAGCCGTCGGCAGGGCCAAATGGGGCGCTACAGCAATACGTACCGATGAGAGGCAAGCGATGAAGTCTAATTTACTTCTTGTGGCTATAGTCGTGCTGGCTGCAATGGCGGTGGCCTGCGGGTCGCAGTCCACCGAGCCCCAAGTGGTCGAGATGCCGATGACCGTAGAGGTTCCGGTTAAGGTGGTTGTTACCGCAACTCCCGTACCGACCTCCACGCCTCTCCCAGGTCCCACGCCCACGCCCCCACCCACCGCAACGCCGGGACACACGGCAACCCCCAAGCCGCCTATTATCAGCAGCATTGGGCACACCTTCACCGCCATCAGCAGCGGCTTTGATCATACCTGCGGCCTGAAGCTCGGCGGCGCGGTCGTGTGCTGGGGTTATAACCTCTTTGGTCAAGCCCAGGCGCCGGCCGGGGAGACCTTCACCGCCATCAGCAGCGGCGGTCGGCATACCTGCGGCCTGAAGTCCGATGGCGCGGTCGTGTGCTGGGGTTGGGACCACGATGGTCAGGCCCAGGCGCCGGCGGGGGAGACCTTCACCGCCATCAGCAGCGGCTTTGAGCATACCTGCGGCCTGAAGTCCGATGGCGCGGTCGTGTGCTGGGGTAGTGACGACTATGGTCAGGCCCGGGCGCCGGCGGGGGAGACCTTCACCGCCATCAGCAGCGGCGATGGGCATACCTGCGGCCTGAAGTCCGATGGCGCGGTCGTGTGCTGGGGTTATAACGGCGATGGTCAGGCCCAGGCGCCGGCGGGGGAGACCTTCACCGCCATCAGCAGCGGCGATGGGCATACCTGCGGCCTGAAGTCCGATGGCGCGGTCGTGTGCTGGGGTCGTAACGACGATGGTCAGGCCCGGGCGCCGGCGGGTGAGACCTTCACCGCCATCAGCAGCGGTGGTGAGCATACCTGCGGCCTGAAGTCCGGTGGCGCGGTCGTGTGCTGGGGTAGGGAAAACTATGGTCAGGCCCAGGCGCCGGCGGGGGAGACCTTCACCGCCATCAGCAGCGGCGGTTTGCATACCTGCGGCCTGAGGTCCGATGGTGCGGTCGCGTGCTGGGGTAGGGAAAACTATGGTCAGGCCCGGGCGACCTTCACCGCCATCAGCAGCGGCGGTTTGCATACCTGCGGCCTGAAGTCCGGCGGCGCGGTCGCGTGCTGGAATAGTCGGGACCAGGCGCCGGCGGGGGAGACCTTCACCGCTATCAGCAGCGGTGGTTTGCATACCTGCGGCCTGAAGTCCGGCGGCGCGGTCGTGTGCTGGGGTCGTAACGACGATGGTCAGGCCCGGGCGCCGGCGGGGGAGACCTTCACCGCTATCAGCAGCGGCTTTGATCATACCTGCGGCCTGAAGTCCGGTGGCGCGGTCGTGTGCTGGGGTTCCAACCGCTATGGTCAGGCCCAGGCGCCGGCGGGGGAGACCTTCACCGCCATCAGCAGCGGCGGTGGGCATACCTGCGGCCTGAAGTCCGGTGGCGCGGTCGTGTGCTGGGGTTATAACGACGATGGTCAGGCCCAGGCGCCGGCGGGTGAGACCTTCACCGCCATCAGCAGCGGCGGTGGGCATACCTGCGGCCTGAAGTCCGATGGCGCGGTCGCGTGCTGGGGCCGCATAGCGGCATTGGTCTTTGGGTAGCGGCACGGATCAACAATCCGTGAGAGGGCGACTGGCGGCCGGCAAGGGCGCCGGATGGGCGGCGCATTGCGTTCGAGTCATACCGGGATGGGGGACGACGGCTCGTGCGACAAGGTGGCTGCGACATGGGGTTTTGTCCGGTGTTGCCGCGAGCCTGATTTAGAGGTTGTCTAAAAAGTCTCCAATTGAAAAGGGGGAATACAAGCTGGACCAGTATCGACCGGCGTAGCCTTGGCGGTATGGAACGACCAATCTATCTCAGCGACCGAGAATGGCAACTGCTTGAACCCCTGTTGCCGCCATCCAAAAAGAGGCGTTGCCGCTGCTGCGCTATCGCACCGGCGACCTGGCGCGGCTGGACCGAGGAAGATGCCTCTGCGGCCGAACCACCACCCGTATGAGCAAGCCGCTGGGGCGGACGGACGACATGCTGATCATTCGCGGGGTGAACGTGTTTCCCTCTCAGATTGAAGCGGAGCTGCTGCGGACGGACGGTCTGGAACCCCACTATATGCTGCTGCTGGAACGGGGCGAGTCGCGCATGGATGATCTGACGGTACGGGTGGAGGTGTCGGAGGACTTGTACCGGGACAGCGACGCCGCCGACGCCGTGGGGAGGAAACTGGCAGCGTCGTTGCGGAGCCGTCTGGGGGTCGGCTGTCGCGTTGAGGTAGTGGCGCCCAAACAACTGCCGCGCAGCGCGGGCAAGGCCGTTCGCATCGTTGACAACTGGCGCATCTAGCATATTTGTCTTCGGTGGATCTGATTACTCAGCGCTCGTCTTGCCCCAAGCAGCACGATGTGCGGCAGGGCAAGAGCTGTTGAGCCCACCAGGTTAGCCGTCCAACCCACGATGGCGGCGCGGCGAAATCAGGGACCACGCCATCCGTGGCACGCCTCGCGCCGGCGGCGATGGCGTCAGCAGGCGCGATGGGGCTGGTCGGCGAGCCCGTTCCCCTCGAAGTCGGGACAGTAGCGCGCTTCCAGAGGCTCCACCAACTTGGGAAGTCCGGTCGCTCGTCGATCCGGATCAGCAGGTGGTTGTGCGGATCCGCACTCCCAAATGCGACGAAACCTTGCCGCCCCTTCGGGTGTTGTGGCTATTCCCTTCGTTCCGCTGCCGATAGTCCGACGAACCGGCACAGCAGCCTTTACAGCGGCAGTTGTCCCATCAATCCACTATACGTCGCTATTCGTAATAATAAATATCCGCTATTAGGATAAGCCGGCGCCCTATGCAATTCGAAAACCGCACTCTCGCATGGCATCTGGCTGGCGGATTTCCAATTTTCCTGGCGCCTTTTGCCGCCGTCGTCCTCTTGTTGGTCATTGGAAAGGCACTGAAGCCGTCCGTGAACTGAATGGGCCCAGCCCTCGACCCAGCGCAGGGCAGCACGTTCAACCGGCGGCGGGCCCCCTGAAAGCGCAGACCGACGTGACCCGGCTGAGCGAGGGCGTCGCCCGAACACGAGGAGGGTACTCTGGACTTCAAGACGGGGATGGTGTTGATTATGATTCGGTCGGTGGCTAACCGTGCAGCGAAAATGCCCGCCCGTGAAGGGATCTTCTTTCAGGATTGTGGACGATCGGCGAAGTCCCTCCTGCCACCTTCGGCAGTCCTATCACTCGCAGCGCTCACTGTGGCGATCATGCTGGTTGTGGGGTGCGGTTCGGCGGAGGATCCGTCACCCGGATCGATGGGTTTGGGAGACCCGCTGTATCCTGGCCTGGGCAACGGCGGCTATGATGTTCTGCACTACACCCTTGATTTGGACGTGGACGTTGACGAGAATTTCATCTCCGGCCAGGCCAGGATTGAGGCGAAGGCGACCCAGGCGCTTTCGTCCTTCAATCTGGATCTGCGCGGGCTGGAAGTCATTGAGGCGCACGTGTCCGGTCGGCCCGCGACTCATACCCGCAATGGAAACGAGCTGACGTTAACACCGCAGGAAGCCATTCGGCGGGGTTCATCTTTCACTGCGGAAGTGGCGTACGAGGGGCGCCCCGTGCCCGAAGTCTTTCCGGGCCTCGGCGGCCAGATGGGTTGGGTGAAGTACGAAACGGGCATATTCGCGGCAGGAGAACCGTGGGGCTCGTCAACCTGGCATCCGGTCAACGAACATCCCTCGGACAAGGCTTCCTACACAATCGCAGTGACCGTCCCGGACCCCTATGAGGTTGCTGCGGTGGGTGAGCTGGTTGGTGTCGTTGATCATGGCGACGAGAGCACCTACACGTGGGAAGCGCGTGATGAGGCGTCCAGTTACCTGGTAGCCATTGCCATCGCGCAGTTTCACAGAGCAACCACAGAGGGTCCGGAGGAATTGCCGATAATCGACTACATCGAAAGGACTTTGGACCCGTCGGCGGTATTCGGCCTGGAAAAGTCGCCCGAGATCCTGGAGTATTTCAGCGACACCTTTGGCGATTATCCTTTTGAGACGTTCGGCGCCATAGTCATTGACGCCGAATTCCCTGCGCTGGAGACACAGACGAGGCCGGTGTACGGGTCGAAAATTCTCTCGAGTGCATACGGCGAGAACGTCGTGGCGCACGAACTGGCCCACCACTGGTTCGGGAACCTTGTGACACCCGCGACGTGGGAAGACCTGTGGCTGAGCGAGGGGTTCGCGACGTACTCGGAATGGTTGTGGCGAGCACACGCATACGACAGTGCAACGTTCGATCGCTTTTGGGACAAGATGTGGACGGACGAGATGGGCCCACCGGGCAAACCCCTTCCGGAAGCTCCGTTTGCCTGGGTCTATCAAAGAGGCGCTCTGGTGGTTCACGCCTTGAGGGAGGAAGTGGGCGACGAGGATTTCTTCGAGACTATCCGCGAGTTCCTGTCTCGCCATGAAGGAGGCAACGCGTCGACTGCCGACTTCATAGAAGCGGCGGAAGACGTCTCCGGCGAGGAACTCGATGAGCTCTTTGACGCCTGGCTCTACTCCGAAACTCCCCCGCCTCCGCCGTAACGGAGTTAAAATCGCCATCGCAGGTGGGCGAAGCAGACGGCTGTGCGCCCGTCCTGTAACGACTGGGCCAGCAGCACGCCGGCGATGATCGTTTTACCATTGCGACAATTGCTCGGTATTCTCCAGCGTCGGCGCAGGCGCATGACAAATGCGGTCCGTCAACGTGAGCCGGTCAAAGTCATTCCCCACGATTTTCCGTTGGGAGGCGTATTTTGAACGTGGTGCCGTAACCAGGCCGGGTTTCGACTTCAATAGAGCCGCCATGTTCCCTCACGATGTCGTGGCAAGAGCTGAGGCCCAGCCCAGTGCCCTCGTTGGGCGGTCGGGTGGTGAAGAACGGGTTGAAGATCAGCGGCATCACGTCGTCCTCGATGCCGACCCCGTTGTCGGTGATGCTGATGACGGTGTCCTGCTCCGCCGAGACGTCGGTGGCCACGACCACCTCGGGCACGTAGTCTTCCGACTCCTGTTCGCGCCGGGACATGGCGGCCTGCACGCCGTTCTTGACGATGTTGGAGACGACTCGCGCCAGGTCCTCGGGGATGCCGTTGACCACGGGATTCGATGGGTGCAGCCGGTAGCTGACCTCCACAGGAAACTCCCCGTCGGGCGCCATCGACTCGATGGTGCTGATGGTGATGCCGACCTGGTACTCCACCAACTGGTTGAGGTACGTGTCCTGGAAGTGGCGGTCCAGGTTCGAACTCATGCTCATCATTGAGCTCAGGATCCGGGTCGCCCGGTCAACGTTCCTGATTATCCTTTCCGAGTTTTCATCGATGGTTTCGATGGCCTCGGCGATGTCGGCCGCGTCCGGTTCATCAGCATGCTTGAGGAGCGGCGGAACGGATTCGCCCATCTCCTGGATGAGGGCCTGGTTGGCCTGTGAGAAGCTCCGGACGAACTGAAGCGGATTGGACAGCTCGTGGGCGACGCCGGCGGAAAGCTCTCCCAGCTCGGCGAGCTTTCTGCGGCTGACGATCTGGTCCTGCGTGCGGTGCAGCTGCTCCAGCGCAGTCTCCAGGTCTGCATTCTTCTGCTGGAGTTCGTCGGAAAGCCTTCTGACCTCGTCCAGCTGCATGGCGGCCACCGCGCTGCGCCGGAGGGTCTCCAGGGCGACGCAGACCTTCGAGAGCTCGTCGTCGCTCCAGGGGCGCACCGTGTACTCGAAGTCGCCCATGCCGAGCCGTCGTATCCAGCGTTCGACGAATACCCGTCGCAGCGCCATCCGGGCCATCAGGAACATGGTGAGGGCCGTGATGGCGAAGGCCGCCGCGGCCAGCGCCGCGATGGTCCATTCGCCGGTGGCGAGGGAGTGCGCGGTGACGGCGGCCGACAGGCCGGTGGCGCACAGCAGCAGGGACATGTGCCGCACCGAGTACCGTCGAAACGACAGCACTCTCAGCCCGAAGGGGTCGTTCCGCTCGATGTTCTCGATGGGCGGAGGGCCGCGCCTCGGAAGCTCGGGGGCGTTCTCAATCGTTGGCTGATCCGGCATTTGGCTGGCTCCCTGGATTTTTCGAGTTCGGAATTCGCCCCAATGTTACTCCAGCGGCGCTCGTCCGTCGCCGGAGCCGCTGCTTCCGGTCCGGCGCCGCTGGCAGGCCGACGGGATGCGCGTGTTCCGGCGAACCGTGCCGGCCCAAACGGAGGCCGCTGTGATTTGCGGCAGCCGCTGGAGTTGTCAACATAAGATTATACGCCAAAATCTTCATAATTACATGGTAACTACATGCAATTTTGGTGTATGATGCAGCGCAATCGTACAGATTGTACGCAGCACTGCGGCCTGAGTGGAGGGACAGGTTGCTGTCCCGCCACATCGTCGTCCCGGTCGGGAGGAACCCCTGGGGAACCGACGAAAGGTCGCGGATCAGCCAGCTCTGCCGCTAACTGCGAGACCTTAGCGGAACCAGGGTTCCGGCGCGCGGATAAGAAGCGCGCCGCGTCCTGGGAAGGGAGCAGCATTGGCTGATCGGATTACAGAGCCGCCCCGTCCGAGGGGAATGACCCTCCGGCAATCGGCGTTTCTCCCCACCCGTCTCACCCACCGGCCGGCTCACGCCGGCATCGTGAGACGCGGCCGGCCGGCCGAGCCGGCTCCCCAGTTCCCTCCCGTACCCGCAGCCTCACGCAGCGCCCGGATGCCGGCGGCGTACCCGCCGAAACCTCCTGGGCGAGACGCTGCGCATGACCCATCAACCGACGCCGGACCACCCCAAACAATACAACCCTCGTCCGGCGACAAGGAGAACTCAGCATGGCCACAACCATACTAACCGTCTCCCGACTGGAAGCCTCGAGCCCGCCCACGGGTGCGATGGCGACAGAGCTGACGATGGCCCCAGGGGCCGGCGTCGGTAATCTGCGACCAGCGCATCCCGGAGGTGGAACCTTGGACGGATGACCCCAGCGGCGTGGGCCGCCCTACGACCTGATTTCAGACCGAAAACAAGGCAAGAGAGGAACAGTCGAAAAGACCTATGGATAGATTCAACCGCAAAACCAAGCAACTGACCCTGACGATGGCCGCGCTGGCTATCGTCGCCGTAGCGGCCGTGATGCTGCTGAACAGCGGCAGTCCGGCCCAGGCCACCACCGCAACCCTGGCGCCCGACGGCGGCAGCAGCAGCAACCTGCTGCCGCAGCAAACGGACCCGACCCCCACCGCGACGCCCACGCCCACGCCAGGACCAGTCCGCGCACTACCTGTCCGCGAGGCATGCTCATCAAACCCGGCGACGGTGGTCGACTCCGGCCACATCGCCCTGTTCGACGTGTACTGGAACCCAATCGAGCTAGAGCTGACCAACAACCCCTGCCCACCGACGGTCACGCACGTTCCAGGAGAGGATGACGGCTCTGGGAGCACTACACCAGCCCAGGATACCCGCTCCCCGTCCAGCATCAGCATCGACGCTGAGCCTCCGACCATCATCCACATCCCGAACAGTGCCAAGGTCGATCTGAACGCAGCCGACAGCCCCTATGACAAAGTCAAGTATAGAGACTTGTGGGAGGCCGACAGCAGGGAACTCCGCGGCACCGATAGCGATGGCCTGCCCGTGGGCGACGGCATGGTGTGGATGCTGCCGGCATGCCCGCCCGACGGCGACCCTTCAGCCGTCGGCCTGTGCATCAGCCTCTCCGCCACCCTGCTGAACCCGGCGGACTGGGATGGTGATGTCGAGTTCACGCTAGACCACGTACACCAGATCGACATCGACAAGCAGGACCCCAGGTACGTCCTCGCGTACGACGTCCCTGCAAGCGACGCAACCAGTCGGCTCACGCCCCTCTGGAATTCGTCCGATGTGCGTGAGGCCCAACTACCGGTAGCGCCCGGAGGGTACCATCGCCCCACGTGGTTCTTCACCGACCGCGGCACCTACGAATTCCAAGTGCATATCACGGGCGCCCCCGATGATACGAAAGCCTCCGAGCGGCCTGACGGCCTCGATCCTGTAAGCACGGAACCCAGCGTCAGCAGTGACGTGCGGGAGTACATCATCCACGTCGGGGCAGAGGCCGACCTGAGCGTCGAAGTGGACGCGATAGACCAGTACTTCCAAAAATTGTGCGACGCAGACACGTCCGACAGCAGGTATCCCCTGAAGCCCCATACCGACATCGACATCATAGTGACGGCCCACAATGCGGGCCCGGAAGAGGCCCCGAATACCAAGGTGCACGTCACCTTGCCTGAAGGGTTGGAGCCTCCGCATGGAGCAGAAGATCTTGTCTACGTACCCTCCCAGGGAACCTACGACTCCGACACCGGCGTCTGGTCTCTCGACAATCTGGGTGTGACCAACGCCAACAACGCCGACATCAGCGATGACCCCCCAACCCTGACCATTGCGGCCCGGGTGAGTGAGGGGACCCACGGGGAGACGTTGACCACCAAGGCTACGATTTCCGCCTCAGAGCTCCTGGAGATCACGGAGACCGAGGACGGCGAGGAGACCGTGCACGAATATGAAGTGCCGGTGCTGGACCCGGATACGGGCAATGACATGGCCGCGTGCCCGATCACGGTAACGATCCTCAGAAACGCGGCCCCGCTTTGGAACGTCATGCTGATGGTCGAAGAAAATACCGCGGAGGATACGCCGGTCGGAGATCCACTGTGGGTCTACGACGACGACGGTGACACACTCACGCTCCAGGTATTGACCGACGACGAGGTCGCGGAAAGGTCTCTCACGCCGCCCGGCGTGAACGGAGCTGACCTGTTCACCCACTCGGTCACCCAGGACGGAAACTCCACCGGAGTACAGATCGCGGTCGCGTCCGGAGCGTCGCTGGACCACGAGACAGCACCGGTGTACTTCCTGGCGATGGCAGTGCATGACTCCAAAGACCCTCACAGCAACCCTGATGATACGACCATCGACGACGTGTTGGTAGTCGCCATCAAACTGATTGACGTGGTTGACGACCCAGAAGACTTGACGTTCAGCGTCACGCCAGAAACGGTGGCAATTGGCGAAACCGCCACGTTCACGCTCCAAGTGCACGGTGCGCTGCCGGAGGGAGCAACCGACGTTGAGGCGGGCATGCTCAATCTCTCAGACACCTCAGCGAGCCCTCCAGACACCAGCGACGACGCTGCCGGCACTTACGCCTGGACCATCACTGGCCCTGACAAAGCCGGCGACGTGTCCTATGAGGCTTTCCTGAAGTACCTCTACGACGAGGAAATTGTGATTGTCGAAAGCGACCAAGTCACCGTGTCGTGGACCGCTTCAAACTGAGGCTGAACACCCCTCACTCGGACGCGGCAATCCCAACTCCATAGTGAGGTAAAACTGGCGCTGGGCCGGTTGGTCATCGGCCCAGCGTCAGCACATGGAACCCAGGAGGTGCGAGGTCATGACCCGGTTCGTTCACATTGCCAGCTTGGCAGCCTTGTCTCTAGCCATCGCAATTGCCATCACCTTGCTTGCCTCAGACCCAACCCACGCCCAAGATGGTAATAACGACTACGTGGACGTGGCTTTGACCCTGGAAGTTCCCCATACTATACATGGAGGCATCACTCACGACCTAGAGATTGTCGTTGTAAATAACGGGACCAGAACAGCCTATGACGTGGAAGTCGTAGTTGATGTGGTGGACCCCAATACGCATAGCCATGTCAATGCCGGTTCGGTCCAAGTACCTATCGGCACCGCGTTTCAAGACGGAACAACATTCCGCTGGACCATACCCGAACTCGGGGGCCTACAGCGTCTGGAAGTTACTCCCCAAGCTAAGCTTGCTGCTTTTACCACTACAGCGCCTGTTGCAACGATTTTCAATAATAGCCTAATCCCGCATGAATTCTTCGGACGAGTGACCACATCATCTTTCGAGAGTAAGCTACGCAAAGAAAACAACACATCTCGGGTATGGTCATACAATTACCGCACCTTGCAGGATGGGTCTAACTACCCAGCAGGGGGGAACTATACAGTCGCCGTGTTGGTGGAGGACTTTCTCCCATCACCGGGAGACGTCGTAGATTTCAAAATCACGGCGGCCAGAGCAGAAAATGTATTCTCAGGAGGACAATCCACGCCACCGATTGATCTGAAGGTTGACATTGAACTGACCGACGGCCTGTCCATTTCCGGCGATCACACCTTCACTTCAGGCCGGCTGGACAGCTCGGAGGAACCATCCCAGCTGAGCTACGACAAGGGCGTGTTCTACATCGGGACACTGGAAACGGGGCAACCAACTATAAATTCCGTGACCCTGCCGGTCATGGTGGCAAGCGACGCAGTCGTGAACGAGCAGTGCCTGACCGCAACCCTAACCGGGAAGCCCCCGCCGGGCACCGGCCCTATCGACGACGACATATCGGACAACGTGGCGAAGGTGTGCTTGGGGGACCAGCCAGTCAAACCGTTCGTGAGTGGCCAAGTCGATGCTTTTACCATTTACCCTTGTGTTGACATCACCACCGCGCCGTGCGACAGCACGGACGACGTCAGAGTACGAACAGTTGATAGAACTATCACACCGGAACGCATTCTAAAAGCTGGTCAAGCGACAATCAACATCGGGGATGCCCCAAGTCGAACGTATGATGGGCAGATCCACAACAGTCTGCTACAAAGCGTCAACAGTGGGGGAGAGGTTTCCTGGCAAACTGCCACTGCTCCAGACGCCGATTTTGTCGGCACCCGGAAGGGCGTCAAGATTGGTTTTACCAGAGCACCGTTCAACGATTACCTGACCAGTTGGGACACCATAGTGATGAAAATTACCGTCGATGGTGTGGACGGGGATCCGCCCGGCACAGTACATGCCCGGATTTCAAGCAACGGTCGAATTATGGGTAATGGCGGTTTAGCTTTGAACAGCGGCAATTCCTGGGCAGGTTCTGCGGGACCTTTCAACTTGAGAAGTCCGCAAACCGCAACAGCCAACTGGTTTTTAGAGTTTGAGAAACTGGGGTTATATCAGATGGAGTTTTCCGCGGAGCTCAGCCATGCCACAGAGACCGGAGACTGTGATACCGACGGCGACAACGCCAACGACGCCTTCTGCGCCTCCGAGACCTACACCTTCTACGTCGGGCCAATAGCAGACCTGACGGTAGAAGACGGCAGCACCAGTTCTCACGTCGCTGACAATCAACACGCACTGGCAGTAGTCGCCGTAAACAACGGACCGAACCGCTCACCCAGCGCTCGCATAACCGGGCTGCCCACCAACGCGCAGGTGCTCTACAAGAGCCCAGACGACAGCAGTTACGACGCATCCACCGGCGTGTGGAATATCGGCGAATTGAGGGTCAGAGGCTACTACCAGTCGGCCGCTGTGCCAGAACCAACTCTGGTCCTGAGAGCAGCCGAAGGAGAAACCGCCGACGTAAGTATCGCCAGCACGAAGAACTACGACGTCTGCGTCGGCCCCAAGGACAATCCCGTAAACCTGCCCCACACCACGCAATCTGCCTGCGAGGACGTCCCGAACGCCAGCTGGAATTCCACTCCGGTGTACGACCAAGACACCGACAACAACACCGCCACCATCACAGCGGCCCGAGGCACCGGCGGAGGCGGCCCCGGCGCGCCGACGCTCAACCCCCCAGCTTCCCACGACTACGCGGTGGACATCGACTGGGACGAGGTGCAGTTCCTCTACGGAGCTCCCATCAAGCATTACGACGCCCAGTGGTCCGCCGACGGCACGTCCGACTGGCATACGCTGAAGTCGGAGATACCCCACACCCAGCACATGGACACCGGGGTAACCTCCAGCGAACGGCGCTTCTACCGGGTGCGCGCCGTGAACCAGGCCGATACCCCCGGCCCCTGGTCGCGCCCCATCCAGGTCGGCACGGTGGTGGAGGCCAGCGTGCCCGAACTCAGGGCAGAGGCCATCAGCAGCACGGAGATCCGCCTCACCTGGACCAAGCCCGGTGGCCTGAACTCGCCCATCACCCGCTACGAGCTGGAGGTGGCCGACAGCAGCTCCGTTGGCTGGTCCCCCGTTCCCGACCGGATCGGCCCGTCGGCGCGCACGTACATCTACTCGCCTCACGGGCTCACCGGCGGCACGCCGAAGCGCTTCCGCATCCGGGCCCTCACCCAGGACGGCGACCACAGCGGGTGGTCGCGGGTGGTCCGCGTCACCACGAAGCGGGCCAGCGCGCCCGGCGCGCCGCGCAGCGTGTCCGCCCAAGCCCAGGGCGCCGACGCCATCCTGGTGTCGTGGAACGCGCCCAGCAGCGACGGCGGCTCGCCCATCACCCAGTACCAGGTGCAATGGCACGACGGCGACAGCAACTGGCGAACTCCCCAGAACACCGAGGGAGGCCACAACTTCAGCCTGCAACACCTCCGTCTGGACGCCGGGGAAACACATTACTACCGGGTGCGAGCCCATAATACCTCCGGATGGGGCCCGTGGTCGGGCGCGGCCTCAGCGAGAACTCGGACCGACGTGCCCGACGCGCCAATCCTCAAGGTCGAATCGGCGACCTCGACCGGGACCCGCCTGACGTGGGAACAGTACTTCCCCAACAAGGATGCGTCCAACGTCTACAGGTACGAGCTGCAATACAACCTGGACGGGGAGGAGTGGAAGGACAGCTGGATCCAGATGGCAAGGCCGGGTTCCCGGGACCGGGAGTACCGGGACGAGTCGGTGCAAGTCGGCCAGAGGGTGTGGTACCGCATCCGGGCCGTGGCGTCGAACGGCAACAGCTCCTGGTCCAACGTGGTTTCCGCCAAGACGCCGGCGGGTCCGCCGGGCCAGCCGGCGAACGTGCAGGCCGCAGCCGACGGTTCAAACGCCATCAAGTTGACCTGGTCAGAGCCGTACCGTACCGGCGGCTCCCAGGTCTGGGGCTACCAGATCCGCACATCCAAGGATCCCGGGAGCGGCTCCTGGAATGGGCTCACCTTAGACCGGTGGTACTGCAAAGACGATAACAGCGACGGAGTGGCGGACGATTACGATCCCGAAGGCGTCGACTGTGTGTATCACCATGGAAGTCATCCTCCCGTCTTCCCCAACCGTGATCCCGATGCCACGGTCGAACGTCCCCGCACTCTTAATGCTGGCGACACGTGGCACTACCGGGTCCGGGCGACCAACCGGGTGGGCTGGGGCCCCTGGTCGGACTGGGTGTCGGCGACCGTGGCCGAATAGCGGCGGGCAGCAAACCTACCCCGCCGCCACGCCGTCGGTCAGTATCACCCCCGAATCCAGCAGGGCTTGATAGCGACTCCCCAGGCCGTGTTCTTCCAGGATCTCCCGGGCGTGGGAACCAGGCTTGGGGGCGGGAATGCCCGGGCGCACGGGGGTCCGCGACAGGCGCGGCGCGGGGCCGCAGGTGGTCACCGGCCCCAGCTCGTCGTGCTCCCGGGTGAGGCTGAGGCCGTGAGACTCTACCCAGGGGTCGGTCATCAGCTCCCTGACGTTGGTGATGACCCGCTGCGCGCCGACGCCGGCGGCGGCCAGCCGCTCCACCCAGAACGCCACGCTGTTCCCCTGGAACCTCTCCTCCAGCGACGAGGCCAGGGCATCCCCGCGCAGGGAGGCAATTCCAGAGAGACCTTCCAGACCCGACAGCTTGGACAGGGCTGACTCTGCGGCTCCGATAAAGAACCAGCCGTCAGTGGCCTGGTAGGCCCGATGCAACGGGCCGGTTCCCAGGGCGTCCTGCCCGCTGGTCTCGTTCCACTGCTTGCCCTCGTAGAGCTGCATGAAGGGCGATTGCAGCGTCATGGCGGTGTAGGCCAGGGCGGAGTCGATGTGCTGGCCCTCGCCGGTGCGCTGCCGGTGCAGCAGGGCCAGGGCCACCCCGTAAGCGCCCATGAAACCCGTGCCGTAGTCGTTCACCGGGTTGGGTTGCGACTCGGGCACGCCGTCGCCGCCGAAGCGACGGGTCATCCCGGCGGTGGCCTGGGCAAACCCCTCGTGACCGGGGCGCTCCGCCCACGGGCCGACGTGGCCGTAGGCGTTCAACGAAGCGTAGATGATGTCGGGCTTGCGCTTTCTGACCTCTTCGTAGCCCAGGCCCAGCCGCTCCAGGCTGCCGGCCCGGTAGTTCTGGGCCACCACGTCCGCGTCCTCCAGCAGCGTCCAGAAAACGTCCCGACCCTCTTCGGATCTCAGGTCCAGCAGGATGCTGCGCTTCCCACGGTTGATGTCGTTGTGCCGGGCCACGGTAGAGCCGCGCCTGGGGTTGTCGATCTTGATGACGTTGGCCCCGTACTCGGCCAGCGTCCGGCCCATGGTCGGGCCGGCCAGGATAATGCACAGGTCCAGCACCTTGACCCCGTCCAGGGCGGCGCGCATGGTGTCCTGGGGGGCCGGCGTATAGGATGCGGGGCGCGCCCTCAACTCGGCGAGAATCTCTTCCCGGTGCTGATCGGGAGCGGGAGCGGGGCCGCGCACCTTGCCCGGTGTCAACGACATCCGGGCGTTGACTCCCGGCTGCAGCATCTTGCCGTAGGTCGGGTCGTCAACTTCGACCACCATCTGGGAGGCCCGAGCGTGGGGATGGTCAAACCATTCGGCGCTGGTGCGACAGACTGCTCCCTCGCTGCCCGCCTCGGCGATCAGGTCCTCCCATTCCTGGGCGGTGCGGGACAGGAACAGATCGCGAATCCGCTGCTGGGCCTCGGAACGCAATCCCGTGGAGTCCAGAGGACAGTCGAAGTCGGTGAGCCCTTCGTCGTCCCACGAAGTGATCCCGGCGGCTGCAACGAACTGCCGGAAGTTCTGGTTGCCGGGACCACCGAAGCGCACGTACTGGCCGTCGCTGCACTCAAAGATACCGCCCCACAGCTCACCCAGCGTTGGAATTGCCGGCGGAGCGTTGTGCACCCGCACGCCGAAACGTCCGATGGACTGGAACATGCTGTCAAAAAGCGGCACTTCTATGCGTTGGCCCACGCCGTCGCGCTCACGGGCATTCAGAGCGACGGTGATGGCCACCACCGACTGGAAGGCCCCGTACACCGAGGCGATGGGAATGGCCGTGTAGACCGGACGCGGGCTATCAGGATCGGGCGGGCGGTAGGAGGCCGACGCCGCTCCCACGACTCCCTCGTAAGCCGGCATGGCCGCCCGGGGATCGTCCGACGCAAATCCCGGGATGGAGCAGTACACCAGGCGAGGGTTGGCTTGTGTCATCTCCTCGAAACCCAGCCCCAACCGGTCCATGGTCCCGGGCCGGAAGTTCTCGATCACCACGTCGGCGCTCTCGATGAGGGAGCGGGCAATGGCCGCGTCGTCCGCCCGCTTGAGGTCCAGGGTTATGCTCCGCTTGCCTCGGTTCCACGTGGAGTTGGCCGGGGTCTGCCACCGGGGTCCGCCGGGAGGGTCGATCCGCACCACGTCGGCGCCCTGATCCGCCAGCAGCATTCCCGCCAGCGGCCCGGCAATATACTGCCCGAAGTCGATCACCCGAATGTGTTCCAGCGCTGATGCCATGTTTGAGCCTTCCCCTGATTTGCAAAAATTGGCCTGGTCAATTGGGCGCACGCTAACACTGCGGGTATGCGGGGTCAACCGACGTATTTGCCTCATGCTGATAATTCCGTGACGGGAATCCCCCATCCTCAAATTCCCTCCATCCGGATTGATCTGCCGGCGCAGAGGCAACGTGATAGACTGCCGGCGCAGGGAGACTATGAACCGTCTCTCCGGCTGCGCGTCATAGGTCTGGTGTCCAATTTCCGCTTACCACATGGGACAAGGTGAATTGGGATGGCTTCTTTGGATCGTATTACTACGGACCCCGCCATTATGGGCGGGAGGGCCTGCATCAGGGGAATGCGCGTCACTGTTGGAACCGTGGTAGGACTGCTGGCCGCGGGACGTTCGCATGATGAAATTCTGGCGGCCTACCCATACCTGGAGCGAGAGGACATCGAACAGTCCTTAGCCTACGCCGCCTGGAGGCTAGAGGAACGCGAAGTCGCTCTCAATCTGCCATGAGCGTGAAGTTCCTGATTGATATGAACCTCTCACCCGATTGGGCGCCAACGCTGCAAAGGCGCGGATGGAATGCTATTCATTGGTCTACAGTTGGTGAACCGGGCGCAAGCGACCGGGAGATCATGGATTGGGCAGTCGATCACCAATACGTGGTCTTCACTCACGATTTGGATTTCGGCACGATGCTGGCCTTAACGCGCGCGACCGGGCCAAGCGTTATTCAGATACGGGCTGCGGACATTTTGCCTGACCACTTGGAGCGCGTGGTCACAGCAGCATTGCGACAGCATGAGGCGGAACTGGCAGCAGGCGCACTGGTGGTAGTTGACGAAAGCCGCAGCAGAGTCAGAGTTTTGCCCATCTGAACGAGTGTGGTGTATCCAAGGGCGCCTCAATCCCGAACATGCGTCGCCCGGCAGCCTGAAATTGACCCTCTCGGTATGGGTTACTATAATCGGCAGAGTTTCACAGCAGGAGCGGGTCTTTGCCCAGGCAGCGGAAACCGTGACTGTTGGTCCAACGAGTACGTTAGGAGGACTTTCATGGTTACACAACAGGCAGCAGTGCTGAGCCCGGAGGCTCTGGTCGAGGAGTTCGAGAAGAACGGCGTCACCCACGTGGTGACCATTCCCGACAGCGAGACCAACTACCTGTACGAGTTGATGAAGGACCAGGCCTGGCTGGATATCGTCCCCACCTCCCGGGAAGGTGAGACTTTCGGCATTGCCCTGGGGTTGCTGGTCGCCGGCAAGAACCCAGTGGTCCTGATTCAGAACACGGGAATGATGGAATCGGGCGACTCCATACGGGGCATGGTCTTGGACGCGGGGTTCCCGCTGGTAATGGTGGTGGGCTATCGTGGCTGGAATCGCCACGGCATCATAACCGACTCGGCAGCCACCTATACGGAGCCGTTCCTGAACGCCTTCCGCATCAACTACTACCTGGTGGAGCAGGACGCCGACAGTACGCGCATCTCCACGGCCTTCGAGGAGGCCCGGGCCACCAAGCGGCCGGTTGCCATCCTGGTCGGCGACGAATACCACGGGTTCAACCGCTAAACGCTCATGCGTACCCGCTTTCCACCAACGTATCGTCAGAAGCAGGATTTTCAGGATTGCAAGGATTTTTGGGATTGGGGACTATCCTGAAAATCTGAAGAATCCTCTAAATCCTGCTTCTGACGAACTCCCGCAACTGGGTGCGCATGTGGCTCTACAAGAAAGATCCACTCAACGGAGGCAAAGTATGATTCAATCCGCGGACGTATTCCGAGTCTTCCAGGAGCACCGGGGCGATGCCATCGTGATCCCCACGGGCACTTCCGGTCGCCACTGGCGGGAATTCAGCAACAACGAGAACCGGGACCTGAACATGGGCGGCGCGATGGGCCAGACCACCTCGGCGGCCTTGGGGCTGGCCCTGGGTCTGCCCGATGAAAAGGTGGTGCTGTTCGATTCCGAAGGCGCGCTGCTGATGAACATGGGGATCCTGGCCACCATCGCGGGCAAGAAGCCGCAAAACTTCTGTCACATCCTGTTGGACAACGAGTGCTACGCCACCACCGGTGGGCAGCCGGTTCCCAACGCGCAGGAGATCAACTATGCCGGCATGGCCAAGGAGTCCGGCTATTCCTCTGCCTACAGCTTCGACGACCTGGAAGAATTCGCCACCAACGTGGAGCAGATCATGCGCGAGCCCGGCCCGGTGTTCGTCGCCATCAAGGTAGTGCCGGAGGTGGAGAACGAGCCAATCGGAATGCGGGTGCGTCCCCCGACCCGCAGCCGCGCCGAGACCATCCGGGACCTGCGGACGGAGTTGGGTATCTCCGCCGATTAGTTTCCGTGGTTATCGACGCTCAGGAAGTGATTACTCCTGAGCGATCGACGACAATGCCACAAGCGCGCCCTGGGATCTCATGAGATCCCAGGGCGTTTTCAGGCCCCCGATGCCGTCTCACGGGCACGGCTGAGCGACGACGCGAATTGCCACCTCTCCCCGGCGTGGTTACAATGCCCCAACTTCGAATGTCGGGGTTTGCTCCGTCCCGTCCCGACGACTTCTGCCCCGGCGCTCAACTGCCCTTCCTGATGCCCTGCAATGGAGAGTGATTCGGTTTGAATACCGGCTTGTCGGACCTGGTGAACTACGCGCGGGAGCAGTACCACTACGCCTGGCTGGTGGTCGGAATCGGCACCATGCTTCGGGTCACCGCCAATTTCGTCAGCCAGGCCTTCGCGGTCATCCTCGTCGTCCTCCAGACCGACTTCGCTTGGGGCGTCACTGCCATAGTCCTCGCCCAGGTTTTCCGCAGCCTCGCCAGCGCCATCCTGTCGCCCGTGTCCGGATGGGTGGGCGACCGCTACGGAGCGCGCCCATCCCTGTTTGTTGCGGCCGCCCTCTACGTTGGCGGGATGCTCCTCCTCAGCACCATCAACGAACTCTGGCAACTCTACCTCTATTACAGCCTGGTGTTGGGGCTGGCCCAAGCCCTCTTCACCGTCAACATCCCCACCACCGTCGCCGCCTGGTTCAAGAGGAAGTTGGGCGTTGCCGTCGGTATCCAGCAGTCCATCGGCGGCATGGGAGCGTCGGTCACCGCCCCGGGCCTGGCGCTGCTGGTTTCCCTGACCGGATGGCAGGTCGGGTTCTGGATAATCGCCGCCGCGGGCGGGGTGATCCTGTTCTCCCTGTTATTCTTCTTTCACAGCGAACCGGCCGACCGCGGCATGAAGCCCCTGGGAGCCACCGACGACGACCCGCCGCCGGCGCCGGCAAATACCGCAACCGCCAAGCTGCGGAGCAAGGTCTTCCTGCAACATGCCCGCCGGACCCGCGCGTTCTGGAACCTGCCCTTCATTCACTTCCTGGGTTGCATGGGCCATGCCATCGTCATCTGGCACGTCGTGTTCTTCGCCACCGAGCAGGGATTGTCCCTGGCGTCGGCGGCCTGGATCGTCACCATCTACACCATCGCCAGCGTCAGCAGCCGCCTGTTCATTCCCATCCTGGCCGACCGTTTCGGCGCCAAGCTGACGATGATCCTGCCCTACACCCTGCAGGGCGTCACGGTCATCATGCTCTTCTGGGCACAGAGCGTTTGGGAGTTCTACCTCTTCGCGGTTCTCTTCGGCATCGGATTTGGCGGGGAGATGTCCGCCTTCCTCATCGCCAACCGCCAGTACTACGGCATGGGTCCGGTGCGGTCGATTTTTGGGTTCCAGCACCTCGGCTCCGGTTTTGGCATGGCCTTGGGCGGGCTGGTTGGAGGGGTGGTCTACGACTTCCGCAACGCCGAAGCTCCGGTGCGTCTCCTTGGTTTCATCGACGTCGGGGGAGGCTCTTACGACCTCGCCTGGACCATCTCCATTGCCGCCAGCCTCGCGGGGGTCGTTTTCATACTGCTGCTGGAGTCATCCTCCCGCGTGCTCATCCCCGACTGGGAAGAATCCCTGCCTCGGGAGGGACAAACCTCGCCGGTGTCTTCGTGACCTCAAGCATACCCACCCTCCAAGTTCCGGCGCGGCTGCGTTGGTCAACGATTTCGGCGTTACAATAACCGCGTCAACCGATGAGTACGCATCCACACGACAAGGAGGCCAAACACATGACGACCGTAGGAAGCGGCAAGTACACCTACGAAGTGGTGGAAAACTGGGCACGGCTGCCCGAGGGCGATACCTTCGCCATGGTCAGCGCCATCGCCACTGATTCCCAGGACCGGGTCTTCGCTTTCCAGCGCAAGGACCCGCCCATCCTCATTTTCGACCGTGATGGCAACCTGCTGGACAGCTGGGGCAACGGCGCCTTCGTCTTCGCCCACGGCATCTACATCGAGGACGACACCGTGTATCTGACCGACCGGGACAGCTCAGTCTGCCTGGTCTACACCATCGACGGCAAGCCCATCCAGATGCTGGGTCGCCACGGTGTCCATTCGGACACCGGGTGCGAAAACCCTGGCGACCTCTGCCCCCGGTCCGCCGGCCCCTTCAACTACCCGGCCGAACTGGTACCGTCCCCCTCGGGAGACCTGTACGTGGCCGACGGGTACCGCAACGCCCGCGTCCACCGCTTCAGCTGGGACGGCCAGCTCAAGCAGTCCTGGGGCGAGCCTGGCAAGAGCGAAGCCGGCCATTTTCACCTGCCCCACAGCCTGATGATCCACAACGACACCATCTTCCTCTGCGATCGGGAAAACCACCGGATGCAGCTCTTCAGCCTGGACGGCGAGTTCATCACCATCTGGGACGACATCCAGCGGCCCATGGACATCTCCGCGGACAGCGAGGGGAACCTGGTGGTCAGCGAGGGCAGCGTCAACGACTCGTCGGCGCGGGTCAGTGTGCTGGATACCTCCGGCAACGTGCTCTCGCGCTTCGATTGCCGAGGTCCGGGACACGGCAGCTGGGTCGACTCCCGTGGCGACATCTACGTCGGCCTCAGCGACGGCACCGGCATCGACAAGTTCGTGCGCCAGGGCTAGACCAGTCGCGACCCGCAGAAACACGTCGGCCGGAGCATTCCGCTCCGGCCGATTTTGTGTGCCGTGATGGTAGCCGTTGCTCAGTCGGCGGAGAGTTCCGCCGCCTTCGCGGCTTGCTTTTCCATAAAGTCCTTTATGGCGTCGGCGTATTCAGCCCGGGGGAACTGCTCCCCGTTGGGAACCTTCATGCCGTCGCAGAAGATTTCCAGCCGGTTGCCGTCCGGGTCCAGGAAGTAGAAGGACCGGCTGCCGCTGCCCTCCAGGTTCCCGCCGGCCTCGATGCCGTGGGTCAGCGGGCCGCTGACGATCTCCGCGCCGTGGGTGTGGATGTGGGCCAGGGCTCGCATGAACTCGTCGCGGTTCTCCACCTCAAAGGCCACCTGCTGCACCAGCCGGGCCCGGCCGGGAACGTTCTCGGAAACGTCCACGTCCTCGGGAGCGCTGGCGATGACGAAATCATGGTGCGTCTCATCGAACCGCAGGAAAGCCGTCTCAGCCCCGTCGGGTCGGCGGCGGCGGGAAGTCACCTTGCAGCCCAGCACCTTGGTGTAAAACTCGAAAGACCGTTCAAAATCGGAGACCAGGATCCCAACGTGTCCAACGCGCTTGATCTGAATGCCCATGACGATTTCCTCCTGCTGAAAGCTCGTGCCTTCCGCGAAACTCGCAGATTTTTCCTGCGACCACCGGAATCTGTGTAGTTTGGCCCTGATTATATGCTTTGCTCAAAAGCTCGTCTGCCCTCTGCGTCTGATCGTGGACAGCGGCAGGAGGATTACAGAACCGACCCTCGTGCGCACCCGGTTTTGTAAATCGTCAGAAACTGCAACTGTTGTTGATGGGCCCTGGAATCTATGGATCAGGTTCGACGGTTGAACCGCAGCGCGTGGGTTGGCGCCAGCCGCTGGCGCACCGGGTCAACAACCAGCAACGCGCCCTCCAGGGTGTACGCGCCGAGCAGGGCCGGGGCGCCTTCGTCGGCGAAAATTGCTATCGTAGGAGTGACGATTCCCTCCATCCTGAGTGGACTATTCCAAGGTCGTCTTCCACCGCACTCCCGTCGGCAAGTTCAGACTGGATGCGGCGATACGGGACTACACCGAATTCAATCAGCAAGTTTGCCGGCAAACACGTAAACGTGGAGCCGGTATCCACCAGCGCATTTACGGTTTCCGAGCGCGTGCCCTCGGCGGAAATCACCTCTATGGGGTAGCTGAAGGTTCCCATCATCGGGTCTCCTGGATTCCTGCTTTTGCAGGAATGACGGTATGGGAGCAGGAATGACGGTGTGGGGATGGGAATGACGGTCCTTCGACAGGCTCAGGATGAGCGGGGCTAGGCTGACGCTGACGGGTATTCGGGCCGGCGGCGTTCGCGCAGCGCGGCCAGGCCCTCCTTCACGTCGTCGCCGAAGAAGCCCAGGGCCTCGGCGAGGAGGGAGTAATCAAAGGAGGTGTGGCCGGCCTGGCGGAGCCACTGGTTCAGGGCGCGCTTGGTGAAGCGGATAGCCGGTTGGGGGCCGTCGGCCAGGCGACGGGCGACGCGCATGGCGGTCTCCATCAGCTCGTCCCGGGGCACGGCCATGCTCACCAGCCCGATGCGTTCGGCCTCCTTGCCGTCCAGGAAGTCGCAGGTGAGCAGGTAGTACTTGGCCTTGGCCATGCCGCAGAGCAGGGGCCAGATGATGGCGGCATGGTCGCCGGCCGCAACCCCCAGCCGGATGTGACCGTCGGTGATCCGGGCGTCCTCGGCGGCGATGGAGATGTCCGCCATGAGGGCTACCGCCAGGCCGGCGCCCACGGCTACGCCGTTGATGGCGGAGATTACCGGCTTGTCCAGGTTCAGGATGTTGTAGACGATGTCCCCCGCCTCTTTGGTATTCTGGGCGACGATGGCGGGGTTGTCGATGGCCTGCTCGATCATCTCGAAGTCGCCGCCGGCGGAGAAGGCATCGCCGGCGCCGGTGACCACGGCCACCCGCACCTCGGGATCAGCCCCGATGTCCAGCCAGACGCGGCTGAGCTCGTTGTGCAGCCGGAAGTTGGTGGAGTTCAACGTCTCCGGCCGGTTCATCGTCAGGGTGATGATCCCGTCAGACTTTTCGATGAGCAGGTGCTGGTACGAGGAGTAGTCGGTCATTGCTGTGTTCTCAGTGTGGGTAAGAGAGATTAGTTGTCGACGGGAGTTGGTTCAAAATCAGGGGGCAGGTCGAAAGTGGGCCGGCCGTCGGGCCGATGGCTGTGGGCCAGGATAGCGCGCATCAACTGGTTGTGGTTGCGTTCCATGCGCTCTTCAAGCGAATTGAAGTTGCGTTCCATGCGCTCCTCAAGCGCGCTGAATCTTTCCTGCAAGGTGGTAACGTCCCTCCGCAGGGCATTTACTTCCCCTTTCAGTTCGCCGAACTCTTGCTGGACGCTGCCCATACGCAGCCAAAGGGCACTCAGTATTCCCAGCAGGGCGGCCAGCAAAACCCCATAGAGGCCCAACACAACCGATACCAGAATAACTATAGCGTTGAGGCTAATCGTGTCCATCAGTAGTTTCTCCTGAATTCGTTGCTATGACCCGTGTCGCCAATATTACCAGACGATTTGCGCCTCCCGCAGCGCGGTCAACTCTGCTTCGTCCATGCCCAGCAGGCCGCAGAACACCTCATGGTTGTGCTCGCCCAGATCCGGTGTCCAGCGCAGGGGATCGGTGGGCGTCTCGGAGAAGCGCCAGGGCGGCGCAACGGCCCGCTGCTCGCCCTTCTCGGCATGAACGGTGGTGGGGAAGGCGTCGCGGTCAACCAGATGCGGGTCCACCATCAGCTGGTCGGCGGATAGCGACGGGAACGCCGCGATGCCGGCGGGTTGCAGCAGATCCGTCACTTCATCGGCGGTGTGGGTGGCCGTCCATTCGGACAGGCGCCGCTCCAGGCTGTCCTGGTTCTGCCAGCGCAGGAAGGCGTCGCCGTATTCGTCGGCGTCAGCCCATTCCGGATCTCCCATCGCCTGTTTGAGCGACCGCCATTGCGCATCATCCGCCACCGCGATGGTCACCCACTGGTCCTTGCCCAAGCAGGGGAACACGCCGTGAGGAGCCATTGCGTCGTCCCGGTTGCCCATGCGGACTACATCCCGGCTATTCATGGCGGTGTCCATCAGTGCGTGGCCCATGAATGCGGTGGCGATATCCCGCACTGCGACGTCGGCGCGCTGGCCGACTTGGTGGTTGCGGTGGGCGCACAGGGCGGCGACGGCGGAGAACGTGGCCATCATGCCGCCGGTGTGGTCCATGGCGTGGCGCAGTTCTACGGGCGGACCGTCGGGGTAGCCGGTCAGGTAGCCGAGCCCACCCAGGGCGGCGAACATCGGGGCGTAGCCGGCGTAGCGCGCCTCGGGTCCGGTCTGCCCGTTGGACGACAGGGACACCATGATGATGTCCGGCTTGATCTCGCGCAGTTGCGGGCAGCCCAGGCCCAGCCGGTCCATAACGCCGGGGCGGAAGTTCTCCAGAACAACGTCGGAGATGCGCACCAGGTCGTAGGCCAGTTCCAAGGCCCGCGCCTCCTTGAGGTTCAGGGTAACGGAGCGCTTGCTGGCGTTGACCTGCTCGAAGGACGACGGGGGCTTGCCGTACATGGCGTGGGGCCGCCGGGTGATGTCCAGGCGCGCCGCCGACTCGATCTTGATGACATCGGCGCCCAGGGAGGCGAGGATCATGCCGGCGAAAGGGCCGGCGGCATGCACGGAAAAATCGGCGACGCGAACGCCGGATAGAGGAGCGGATGCGTTGGTCATGGTCACCGCCTGGATGCTATGAGCTTGACGAGCCGTTCTGGTATTTCTCCTGGTACTCCTGCAGCAGCGATGGCAGAAGGTCGGGGTTGGTTCGCGCCGCGGCGTTGAGAACGGCCAGCACATCGCCGGTCTCACTCCGCATTTCTTTTCTCGCCTCGGCTAAAAATTCTGCTCTGGCCTCAGCCAGAGCTTCAGCACGGCCCTCTTTCCGCCCTTCGATCCTACCCTCTTCTCTCGCCTGTTCAATGCGGCGACGACGTTCCGCTAGAGCGAAGAACATTTTGACCCCCAATTCAACCGAGATCGCCAGCGAGAACGAGACGAAAATACCCCACTCCCACAAGCCCATAATGTCTTGCGGCGTTTTGTCCCAGCCCCATTCATGCCCGCGCGCCCATAACGTCAATGCGTTGATCGGCCAGATTCCCAAGACGATGAACTGGAAGTGTTTTATCGCCGCGTTCGGTATTTCGATCATATCCTACTCCCGGCGACGGCGTTGAACCACCATCGCCGGGTTCGCGCTGCCCCTAGTAGTACACCGCGTTGCCGGTGCCGCCGCCGGCCGCGATCAGCTCGCCGGTGATGGCCCACGCCTTGTCGGATGCCAGGAAGGCGGTGAGGTAGCCGATCTCCGAGGCGTCGACCATGCGGCAGATGTGGTTGCCGCGTCCTGAGCCGGGAGCGAAGTCCTGCGCCTCGGCCTCCTCCGGCGAGACGCCCAACTGCTCGGCGCGGGCGGCCAGCAGGCTGGGGGTGCGCTCGGTGCGCGTGGTGCCGGGGTGGATGCAGTTCACGGTGATACCGAACTGGCCCAACTGCGCGGCCAGGGTCTTGGTCATGTGCACCAGCGAGGTGTTGCGCGCGCCGCCGCTGAGGTTGCCGGCGTTGCGGGCGTTGAGTCCGCTGATGTTGATGATGCGACCGTAGCCCTGGGCCTTGAGCAGGGGGATGGCGGCCCGAGAGCAGCGCAGCGCGCCGACGAACTTCACGTCGAAGTCGCTGATCAGTTCCTCGTCGATGAGGTCCTCGATGGGGCCGGTGGCCGAGGGCGAGCCGCCGGGCAGAGACGCGCTGTTGACCAGGATGTGCAGCCCGCCCAAGGCGTCGGCCGCTTCGTTGATGACGCGGTCCACCTGCTCGCGGTTGGTGGCGTCAAAGGACATGGGGATGGCGCGGCGGCCGGTGGTCTCGGCGATCTCGGCGGCGGTCGCCTCGAGGTCGGGCATGGAACGCGAGCCGACCACCACGTCGGCGCCCTCGCGAGCCAGTTCCAGGGCGATTGCCTTGCCGATGCCGCGGCTGGCGCCGCCCACAAATGCCAGTTTGCCTTCAAGTCCAAAATCCATGGGGAATAGCCTCCGTTGGGATGCGAACGCCGCCGGAAACGGCGGGTCCGCTGGGATGGGGGAGATTATACAGCGGGTCACAAGGTCAGGCCGAAAAGCTCGTCGGCGGAGCGAATGGTAAGATGGTGAGAAGAGGACCAAAATCATGGGAACTTTTCGGATCGAAATCGGAGCAGCCGGACTGGACGGCGATAACTCAGTTACCGTAACCGCATTGGTGGACACCGGGGCCACCCATTCCATGATGCCGGCGTCGTTGCTGACTCGGCTGGGCATAACGCCAACGCGGCAGCGGACCTTCACGATGGCCGACGGCAGGACGGAGACCTACGACATCGGGGCGGCCATGTTTTCAGTCGGCGAAGAGGTCATGCCCTGCCCGGTGATTTTCGGCCGCGAAGGACGCTTCCTGCTTGGAGCCACCACGTTGGAAAACTTCGATCTGTCAGTTGACCCGGTGAACCAGAAACTGACCCCGGTGGCAGAACTGACCATATGACGCCCCAAATCCCTGCAATGACGCCCCCGCAGTTCATCGCCAAGTGGCGCAACACTGAGTTTGGTGAAAAGCAGGCGTCGCAGGAAATGTTCCTGGACCTCTGCGCCCTGGTAGGTCATCCCACTCCCGTAGCCTACGGCAACCCGGACGCTTTCACCTTTGAGAAGTGGGTTCCCGGCGGTTTCGCCGACGCTTACCTGGAAGACCGTTTCGGCTGGGAGTTCAAGGGCAGCGACGATCAGCTGCCGGGCGCATTCAACCAACTGCTCCGCTACCAGGTCTACCTGAAAACCCCGCCGCTGCTTATCGTATCTTCCTTCCGGCGGATACAGATACGCACCAACTTCCCGGGGATGGAGACCGTTCTCCATGAAATTCCCATCCTGGAACTTGAACAGCAAGGGCAGCTGACCAAGCTGCGCAACTGCTTTTTCGCCCCCGATGAGTTCCGCCCCAACCGCTCGGTGGAGGACGTCACCCGGGAGACCGCTGAACTGTTCCGCGACATTGTTGCCGACATGGAGCAGCACATTGATTGGTCAAAAAACGGCGACCCTGAGCGTCTGGCCCGCTACCTCAACCGCATCGTGTTCTGCCTGTACGCAGAGGACGCCGGCTTGCTACCCGACAACGTGCTAGCCGACATTCTCAACGCCAACCGGCGCCGACCCGATCTGTCCAACCGCGCCATCGCCAATCTCTTTGAGCAGATGGCCGGCGGCGGTCTCTTCGGCCCCCACGAAATCGCTCACTTTAATGGAGACTTGTTCCGGGACGACCCGTTCCGACCCGACGAGCCGATTGAACTCAGTCCCAACGCCGTGCAGCGCCTGGGCGAGGCCGTCAGCAAGAACTGGCGCAACATCGAGCCGTCCATCTTCGGCACCCTCTTTGAGCGCGCCCTGGACGCCTCCCAACGGGCGCGGCTGGGCGCCCACTACACCGGCGCCGATGACATCATGCTGGTGATCAACCCGGTGGTAATGGACCCGCTGGAACGCGAGTGGGAGGCGGCGCGGGCGGAAATCGAAGAGTTGTCAGAAGCAGGATTTTCGGGATTTGAGGGATTATCAGGATTGGGGCCATTTGGTGGTGAGGAGACTCCCAATCCTGTAAATCCTGATTCTGACGATTCTCCGGCACGGCAACGGCTGGAGGCGTTTCTCAAGCGGCTGGCGTCGGTTACGGTGCTGGACCCGGCCTGCGGCAGCGGCAACTTCCTGTACCTGGCCCTGCGGTCACTGCTGGATTTGGAAAAGCGGGTGATTGACTTTGCTGCCGCCCAGAACTGGCACGGCCTGTCGCCAACGGTCAAGCCCAACCAGATGCACGGGCTGGAGATAAACCCCTACGCGGCCGAGCTGGCCCGCACCGCCCTGTGGATCGGATACATCCAATGGCACCAGGCCAACGGCTTCCCCTACACTCAGAACCCGATACTGACCCCTCTGGACACCATCCGGCAGACCGACGCCATACTGGACCTGTCCGACCCGGAGCATCCGGTGGAACCGGAATGGCCGGCGGCGGAGTTCATCATCGGCAACCCGCCGTTTTTGGGGCGTGGCATACGTAATGCTTTGGGAGATGAGTACACCAGCAGACTTTACGCCATTTATGGCAACCGCTTGCCCAATGCCTCAGATCTATGTTGCTACTGGTTTGAAAAAGCGAGGGTAATGATTGAGCGACGAGCCACAAAGCGTGCTGGCTTGCTGGCGACGCAAGGCATACGGGGTAGGGATAATCGCGCAGTTCTGCGAAGCATCAAAGAGACCGGCGACGTATTTATGGCATACCCCGATAAAGAATGGATACTGGACGGCGCTACGGTGCATATATCTATTGTGGGATTCGATGACGGAAGTGAGCCGCAACGTTTCTTTGATGGTCAGATAATTTCTGGCGATATCAATGCTGACCTGACGATTGGGGTTGATACTACCACCGCCCAACGTTTGACGGAAAATCGTGGTATTGCGTTTGAGGGACCGTCTCCGAAAGGTCCTTTCGAGATTGATCCTGAACTTGCGGCTCCGATATCATCCGAGCCGCTCAATGTCAACGGCCGGCCTAACTCCGACGTGGTGCGGCCATTGCTGACGGCTAGAGATATTACACAGGGTAATAGAGGCATGTACACCATCGACTTTGGCACGATGGGAATGGATGATGCTTGTCAGTATGAGAAGCCTTTCGAGCACGTTGCAGCCACCGTAAAGCCGGTACGAGCCAATAACAGGATCCGAAAACGTGCGGACTATTGGTGGTTGTACGGGTCGGAAGCGTCGCAAATGCGCATAGCGCTGCAAGGATTGAACCGTTACATTGCAACCCCTAGACATTCGAAACATCGGCTATTCGTATGGGTTCAATCTGGAATAATGTGTAACGACAGCACAAACGTATTTGCTCGCGACGACGATTACACTTTTGGAATATTGCACAGCCAGTTGCACGAGCTATGGACCCGAAATAAAGGAACACAGGTTCGTGAAGCTGAATCGGGTTTCCGCTACACGCCCACCACCTGCTTTGAAACGTTCCCGTTCCCGGAACCAACGGGAGAGCAGCGGGAGGCCATCGCCCTGGCAGCCGCCGAGTTGAACCGGCTGCGCGAGAACGACACGCGCACGCTGACCAACCTCTACAACGCCCGCCCCACCTGGCTGGACAACGCGCACCGGACGCTGGACGCGGCGGTGGCCGACGCCTACGGCTGGCCGGCGGACCTGGCGGATGCGGAAATACTGGAACGGCTGCTGGCGCTGAACCTGGAGCGGGCGGGGGGTTGAAGCGGAACGACATAGTAGTCTGGTATGCTGCAGTGCATTAGGAAAGAACTTTCTCGTTGTTCGTTAGTGCCCCAATCTCAGGGTAGATACGCAACGAGCCATCAAACTTTGCTTGGCTATAATTGAGGCGATGAAGGGAGGGCCATTATGAGCGCGCAAGACCCAATCACCGAAATGATGAGCGCTATGGACCAGAATCCGGAACTGGCACAAACGTTTCGCACCCGTATTTTGGGCGACGATCTCAAGGAAATTACGGAGTTGCTGCTAGCATTACTGGACTTCCAAGATGCGACATCCGACTTGGTGAGCAAAAGCTCCGACCTGTCTATGAGTACGGCAAGGGTGATTGCTGCGGTTCAGACTCGCCAACGCAGATCAGAAGACGCGATAGTCGGACTACAGGAGGAGCAGGAGGCCGCGCAGTCCGCAATCGCGACTATGCGAACCGATATAGGGAGCTTAGCTGCCAACCAATCTCGGATGGAGGAGGCAATAGGACAACTGCAATCCGATGTGGCGACGCTCAAGTCCGACGTGTCCACACTCAAATCGGACATGACACATGTAAGAGGACGTTTGGACAATTTGGCGGGGGCCAACTACGAATTCAAGGTGCAAAAAAATCTGGGTAGCGTCGCCGGCCAGCACCTGCACTTGCGACGGACGCGGACGCTGAAAGGCCCGCGCACGGACGACGACCAGGATTTGCGGGAGCGTGTGGATGATGCGGAAGACCGGGGGATTATCACCGAGTCCGAAAACCACGATATGTGGCTGCTGGACTTGATATTCTCCGGCCAACGCAGGGAGGACAGAGCGGAGGTTCTGGTAGCAGCGGAAATATCAATAACCGCAGGCGATAATGACATATCTCGGGTGAAAGAACGGGCGGAAACGCTGCGCAAGGCTACCGATACCGAGACAATACCAGTGGTGATTGCGGAACACATCGATCAGGGACGTCAGGAAGCTGCTGAGCAGGCGGGGGTATTTATCATACCCGTCCCGGAAATCTGAAACGGCTGAACACAATGGCTTGGCTGGTAAGCTAAACTGCCACAGCCCGCGCCAATCCCGCCAGATCCTGCGCTCGGTAGCCCAGCAGCCCGCAGTACACCTCCATGTTGTGCTCGCCGAGGAGCGGCGCGCGGGTTAGCGTGGTGGGCGTTTCGCTGAGCTGGAAGGGGGCGCCGGTGTACTCCAGCGGGCCGGTGGCGGGGTGGTCGATCTCGGAGTAGAAGGCGCGCTCGCGTTGCTGTGGGCTCTGGAACACCTCGGACGGCGTGTAGTAGGGCGCGATGGGGACGCCGTGGGCCTGCCCTTCGGCGTAGAGCCACTCGCGGGTGTGCTGGGCGAACCACTCGCGCATGCGCCGGTTCAGCTCGGGGCCGTGGGTGGCTGGATCGCTGAACATCTCCGTCGATGCCCAGTCGGGGTTGCCCATGAAGGCCAGCAGACCCTCGAACTGGCGCGGCTCCAGGGTCAGCAGCTCCACGTAGCCGTCCGATGCCGGCAGCACGCCGCCGACGCGGAAGTAGCGGGAGAAGCGCGTCTCGGTGATGCCCTCCGACTCGTGCCGCTGGATGGGCATGTAGCCCACCGATAACTGGGCCTCCTGCGCCGAGGCGTCGACCACCTGGCCTGGGGCGCGGTCCGCGTAACTCAGGCGGTTGTATATGGCGGCCAGCGCGCCCACGGCGGCGGTGAGGCCGGCCTGGTAGTCGCCCATGTTGGCTCCGGCGACGATGGGCGGCCGATCCGGGAAGGTGTCCAGCGCGACCCCATTGGGTAGCAGCCAGCCTTCGCCGCCGGCGTGGAATACCGCCAGGTGTCCGGCATGGTAATCGGCGTAGGGGCCGCTGCTGCCGAAGGGCGTGACGGCGGTGACGATCACGTCGGGGTTGGCGGCGAGGAGACTGTCGCTGTCCAGACCAACGGCTGCGGCTTTGGCGGGAGCATAGTCGTGCACCACCATGTCGACGCGGGCGACCAGTTGGCGCAGCAAGTCTTGTCCGGCCGGGTTTTCCAGATCCAAGGTGATGCTCTTCTTGCCGGTGTTCAGGTACAGGAACAGGCCGCTGCGTTCCGGATGGGGTTCGTCACCGGGGAACGGGCCGCGACGGCGGGAAGGGTCGCCGACGCCGGGCGGCTCAGCCTTGATGACCTCGACCCCCAGCGACGCCAGCAGCTTGCCGCAGTAGGGACCGGAGATGAGAGAGGCAACCTCCAGAACGCGGAGGTTGGGGAGGGCGGCTAGTGTTGTCATGTTGTTGCGCTTACATAGTTGTACTGAATGGGCAGGATCATGCCGGAGACGGTTCCGCCGTTTCGGTCCAGCCGGGAATGTACAGCTCGACGATTTCGGCATCCTCCGGGAAGGTCAGCCACTCTGAGGCGGGCGGTGTGAGGCAGTGGAGTTCCGCGGCTGCCGGCTCGCTGCAGATGAGGCCGGGCGCAACGGGGATTTCCAGCCGGATCGGATCGCGGCTCAGGATCAGGTGGGAATAAGACAAAATCTCCAGGCTTTCCACTTCCCCGGTATCAGGGTTCATCCTGCCGACCACCGACAATCCGATTTCGTACGAGTCTTGCTCCGCGTAAGATGGGCACTTCTCAATGTACATGATATTGCCTAGCACGTCGTACTCGAAGGTCAACTTCGTTGCCATAGCAATTCTCCTCTTGGCACCCGGTCAGAAGGGAAAGCGGTGATTATCCAGTCGCGATTGGGGTCGTTAACCACGACCACCACAATATATTTGCTCCAATTGCCATAATACCAGCGGTAAAACTGGATGTCGTTGTCAGTCGGGCGTCGGCGCAGTATCAAGTCCGGGCTGGCCAGCGTCCCGGCGACGTACTCCAGAAGGTCAGGGGGCAAGTCAGCGTGTCGATTTATGATATGCCGCTCCCTATCGTCGGAAAGTTCCACCGATCTGCCCAGGTACGGACACGGGAAGAAAGTCAAAGCCATCAATTCACTCAAGGTTGTTGGAGGACGCCTGCGGGCTGCCGCTCGTGCCCAGGAACCAGCCGGACCTCGGCCACGGGCCGTCGCCCCGGTAGATGCTCTGGGCATAGGCGGTGAGGACCGCGCCGGAGACCAGCGTCAGCGCCGAGACGAACAGCCAGATCAGGATAATCAGCACCGACGCCAGGGGACCGTAGAACAAACGCTGCGGCGCAATGTACGAGAAGAACAGGGCGAACACGTAGGCAGCGGCCTCAAAGATCATGCTGGCGCTGACCGCTCCGACAATCGCGAAACGCCAGAGGACCGGCCGCTCAGGCACGTAACGGTACACCAGTAGGAATACGATGATCGACAGCAACCAAGCCAGGAGGCTCGGCCACCAGCGTTGCGCCTCCACCGCACTTGCCAACCCCTCCAACTCCACGGCGCGCAGGATGTAGACGGTGAAGTCGGGGAAGGTGACGTAGGTGAGAACCGTGGAGACCAGGAGCCCAAGAGCCATCGCACTGAGGAACAGGTACTGCCTCGTCTTGCCCAGGATGCCCACCTGGGCCGGTTCGATGCCCCAGGCGCGGTTGACCACCAGCCCCACGGCGCCGAACAGCTTGAAACTGCCCCAAAGCAGTCCGAGAAACGCGATCAGACCTGTTGCTCTCGCCACCGCCGGCGGCTGGGCCGGCCACAACGTGGAGACGTCGATGTTGGACGGGAGCACGCCGGAGGATATGGCGGAGAACCAGGTACGGGCGCCTTCCTCTCCCAGCAACATCGGCAGGAGCTGCAGCACCACCACCGAGAAGGGAAGCAGGGACACCATGCCATAGTAGGCCACCCCGGCCATGAGTTGCTGGTTGTCGTTCTGCATGACCGCCGACACGGTTGCCAGCACCAGCCGCACTGAGCTCCGTCGCTGCGCCAATCGCTGGATGTAACGACGAAGGTGCAGAGCGCGAATCACCGGCCGGATCCGCAGCAACCGCCGGTTGCGGGTCGCCCAGTCGGCAGCCTGGTGCAATTTCGCTTCTAGAGAGGCCATGTGCGATCAATGGGATCAGTCGATACGATCCGGTGAACTGCGACCCAGCAGGCGATGGGTTGGCAGCCTGAGCCACATCCTGCCGATGATGTTGGAAGCGGGGATGGGACCAAATCGCCGGCTGTCCCAGCTGTCGGCGCGGTTGTCTCCCATCAGGAAGTATGCGTCGTCGTCGCACAACCACAGCAGGCCGGGTCCAGTAGCGAACTGCGCTTCCGGCTCCAGGTATTGCTCCGACAGCGATATCCCCTCTACCGAGACGGCGCCGTCGCTCCCGACGCGAACCAACTCCCCAGGCAACCCGACTACGCGTTTCACGTTGATCAACAGACTGTTCCCTCTCGACGGCGAAGGCATCTCCGCTGCTACGATCGATCCTCGCCGGTAACTCGCGCCTTTGCCCGACACGCGGCGCACGTGTATCAAATCTCCGTCGCGCAGGGTGGGGCTCATGCTGTCGCCCCGGACCAGAAACAGCGAGCGGAACTGCATCCTCAGTACGCTGATGCCCGCGTTTCGGATGCCAGCCAGCGCTGCGCCGACCCTACGGAAATTATTCCGCGCCACCGCTACTCGGCGCGGGGTTCCCAGAAGGGATAGGACCCCAATATTTTCAACATATCGGTACGCCGGCGCAGTCCGTCCAGCGCGGCGGCCACCTCCGGCTGGTGCCGATGGCCTTCGCAGTCGATCAGGAAGATGTACCTGCCCAGCTCCTGTTTAGTGGGCCGGCTTTCAATCTTGACCAGGTTGATGTTCCGGCTGGCGAATTCGCCGATGGTGCTGTACAGGTTTCCGGGACGGTCCACCGTGAACGAGAAGCAGATGGACGTGCGGTCGTGGCCGGTGGGGGCGTGGTCGGCATGAGCGAGGACGACGAACCGGGTCTGGTTTGCGCTATTGTCCTGGATTCCCCTGTCCAGGATCTGCACGTCGTAGATTTCGGCGGCCCGTTGGGGACAGATCGCGGCGGCCGGAACTCGGCTGCCCTGCATATCGGCGACGGCGGCCGCCGTGCTCAGCGATGCTTCCCGTGGAACCGCGGGAAAGCGCGCTTCCAGGTACTCCCGGCACTGGGCCAGGGCCTGCGGGTGGGAGTAAATAACCTCTACGGATTCCGCCGCCACGCCCGGCGCGGCAACCAGGTAGTGATCGATGGGGATCACCACCTCGTTCTGGATGGACAGGCCGGACTGGGCAATGAGCAGGTCCAGCGTGAACGTGACCGATCCCTCCAGACTGTTCTCGATGGGCACCACGCCAGCATCCACCTCGTTGTTGGAGACGGCAGCGCCCACCGCACTGATTGAGGGATAAGGCGTGAGGACGCCCTGGGGCGAGTAGAGCAGCGCCGCCTGCTCCGTGTAGGTTCCCGCCGGTCCCAGATATCCGATGGTGTTGCTCATAGGATTACCCCGTCATGCGGGGCGGGCCCGCGGTCACCGGGCAAACGCCCTCTCGACATCCTCATGGCTGCCAACCACCACGAGGATGTCGCCATCGTCGATCAATTCCTCTTCAGCCGGGTTGATGATGTATTCACTCCCGCGCCTGATGACCATCACCGAGACGTGATGGCGTGTTGATTCGGAAACGAGGCCCGCGTCCCGCAGGGACATGCCTCGCATCTTTTCCGGGGGCCGCAGTTTGTGCACCCCGGTGTCCTCGGTGATGTGCATGAACTCGACGTAATTGGGGCTCAGATCCAGGCTGGCGGCCCGTTCGGCTGCTTCTTCCTCGGGGAAGATCACCTTGTCCGCTCCCACGCGGTGCAGTATCTCCGCGTGCTGCGTGTCGGTCGCCCGCGCGATGACATAGGGCAGGCCCATGGACTTGAGCATCATGGTGGTGATGATGCTGGACTGGATCTGGCTGCCCAGGGCTACCACCGCCACATCCATGTCTGTCACGCCCAGGTCGCGCAGCGCCGTCTCGTTGGTCGCGTTCGCCTCGACGGCATAGGTGACGCGGCCCAGCATTTCCTGCACGCGCTGCTCGTCCTGATCGATAGCGAGCACTTCGTGCTCCCGCTGGAACAGCGTGCTGGCCAGCTTCGCCCCAAACCGGCCCAATCCGATCACGCATACTTGCTTAGCCATGATGATTATCCAATTCTAACGGGTTCTTCGGGGTAGCGGTAGGTGGCATCCTCACGGGGAGCGAGCAGCATCACCAGGGTCAGAGGCCCAACTCGGCCCACCAGCATTGTCATCATGAATATGATCGAACCGGCGAGACTGAGTTCGCTGGATACTCCCGTGGACATTCCGTTGGTGCCGAAAGCGGACACCGTCTCGAACATCAGCAGCAAGAACGGCAGGTGAGGGTCGGTGTAGGTCAGGATGGGCAACACGATGGAGAGGAACGTCACGCCGAGCAGCGCCACCAGCAGCGCGCGGGACACCAGAACCGGGGCAATCTCGCGCCGGAATATTTCCGTGGTGGGATTCCGCAGGGCCGACGACCGGGCCGCCGCCAGGAGCACTGCTACCGTGTTCACCTTGATCCCTCCGGCCACCGATGCGGTGGAACCGCCGATGAACATCAGGCCGGCGAACACCAGCTGGGTGAAGTCTCGGGTCGCGCTCCAGTCCAGGGCCGCGAACCCCGCTGTGCGCCCGCTGACGCCGTGGAAAATCGCCGAGCCCACGACGCCATGGCCGGAATGGTCCCACAGCACGCCGTTCCATTCCGCGAACAGAAACGCCAGCGCGCTGAACGCATAGAGGAACGTGGTGAGGATCAGCACCAGCTTGGTGTCGAGGCTGAACCGTTGGAAATTGAACAGGAACAGCCCCAGCCAGCGTCGGCGCGACCGGCTCGGGCTCCAGTTCCGGCGCATGTCCATGATGAAGGGCCATCCCAAGGCTCCGGCGATGATCAGCGGCGTTATGACCCACATCAGATACGGGTGCGCTCCCAGGGTCTCCGCATTGCTGCCACCCGGCGAGTTGGGCAGGATCGAGAACCCGGCGTTGTTGAGCGCCGACACCGAGAGGAACAATGACTGCCAGACGGCTTCCAGCATCGTAAAGTCTGCAACCGAACGCATTCGCACGAATATCAGCGCGGCTCCCACCAGATAACCGATGAAGAACGCAACCACGATGTTGCGCGCCACCCGGGTCAGGTTCCTCGCGGAGACGTCGCCCACGGTGTCCTGGTACACGTCCTCTTCGAGGGCAGTGGCCCGCCGGCCGATGAACGCGATCAACACGGTGGCCGCGGTGATGAACTCCAGGCCTCCCACCAGCATCAGCACGAAGATGACCGCCTTGCCGAACTGGGACCAGAATTCCGGCGTATCCACCACCGTCAGGCCGGTGACGGTGGACGCGGAGATCGCCGTGAAGAACGCCACCCGCAGGCTGGCCGCGATCCCGTCGGCCGTGGCTATGGGCAGGGCCAGCATGGCTCCGCCGATCACGTTCAGCAGCAGGAACGTGAGCAGCAGCAGCAGAGGAGTGGATGACCAGCGGCGCGGCGGGGTACGGTGGCGGCGTATGGGAATGCGAACCGGGTCGACCCGACGCACCCGCCACGACGAAGCGTCTTCGCCGGGCTGGGCGAGATCGGCTGCCGCTTCCGGCTCGCTCGAGCCGGCGTTACCGCGAGACGGGTCGTTCACTGGGAAGCACCGGACGCTGGTTGGGGCGCGGATTGGGGATACCAAGCGCAGGGTTGGTAAGCGTGCCAGAGGAGGGCAGCGTAATTATGACTGGGCACAAGGATATGTCAATCGCAACTGCGGTTCGAACTGCGCTCCCTGGTTTGTGTTAATATCCGCCGTGAAACCACGTTACAAGAGGAGGAATCATGGGTTCCATACGACTGTACACCGGCGACGACGGCCATTCCCACATCGAAGAGATCGACCCACCGTCCCATCCGGAGTGGAGCCAGGTGCAAAACGCCAGGGGGATCATATTCCGTTCCTCGCCTCCGGGGTACTTCAGCGACTGGCACGTGGCGCCCCGCCGCCAGTACATCATCACCCTTTCCGGAGAAGCGGAAATCGGTTTGGCGGACGGCACCGTTCACCGCCTGGGGCCCGGCGACGTGAACCTCGCCGAGGACCTCACCGGCCACGGCCACACCACGCGGGTAGTAGGCGACGTTCCACGGGTAACGGCCACCATTCACCTGGACGACTGACCCGTTCAATCACCCGGCCAGCCGTTGCTGCCGGCCGGGTGTTATACTGTCGGCTGCCGCGGTGTCCCGAATAAGCCTGTGCTATATTGAGGGTCGCCACACCTACGTTTGCCGGGCGCCATCGCCTCCGCCGCCCGCGTCCACGATATTGAGGGTTGCCTTTTTATGACCACAGCCCAGCGTCAAGTTGAGCTCCGATTCGACGCGGTCGGGATTGACCGCAAGTGGCAGGAGCGATGGGAACGCGACGGGATCTACCGGGTGGACGACAACGATCACCGTCCGAAGTGGTTTGAAATGACCATGTACCCGTACCCGTCCGGTGACCTGCACATCGGCCACTGGTACGCCATGGCGCCCTCGGACGCCCACGCCCGGTTCCGCCGCATGCAGGGCTACAACGTGCTGCACCCCATCGGGTTCGACGCCTTTGGTCTCCCGGCCGAAAACGCCGCTATCTCCCGCGGCATCCACCCCTACGAGTGGACCATGTCCAACGTGGAGAACATGCGCCGGCAGCTCCGATCCATCGGCGCGATCTACGACTGGGATCGGGAAGTCGTCTGCTGCCTGCCAGAGTACTACCGCTGGAACCAGTGGTTCTTCATCAAGCTGTACGAACAGGGGCTCGCCTACCGCGCCAAGGCGCCGGTGGTGTGGTGCCCATCGTGCCAGACCGTGCTCGCCAACGAGCAGGTGCTCAACGGTGAATGCGAGCGGTGCGAAACGCCCATCACCCGCCGCGACTTCGAGCAGTGGTTCTTCCGCATCACCGACTACGCCGACCAACTGCTGGACTTCGACACGCTGGAGGAGTGGCCGGATAAGATCCTCACCATGCAGCGGAACTGGATCGGCCGCAGCGAGGGCGTGGACATCGGGTTCGACATATCCGACTACAATATCGAGGAACGGGAGATTCGCACCTTTACCACGCGCATCGACACCATTTTCGGAGTGACTTTCCTGGTGCTGGCTCCGGAGCATCCCCTGGTGTCCAAGCTCACCTCTGAAAGCCGTAGGGCCGACGTTGAAGCCTACGTCGATCAGGCTCGCGCCGCTTCCGAAATCGATCGGCTATCCGCTGAGCGGGAGAAGACCGGCGTCTTCATCGGGGCCTACGCGCGCAACCGTCTGAACAATGAAAAGGTGCCCATTTACGTGGCCGACTATGTCCTCACCACCTACGGGACGGGTGCCGTGATGGGCGTTCCGGCTCACGACCACCGCGACTACGATTTCGCGCGGAAGTACCGGCTGCCCATTCGCACCGTGATCGCTCCCATAACGTGGGACGGCAGAGAACAAAGCGAGGCGTTCATCGGCGACGGGTTCATGACCAACTCCGGCGCCTACGAGGGCATGACCAACGAGGAGGGCATGGAGGCCATCGCCAACGACGTGGAACGGAGAGGCTGGGGGCGCCGCGCCGTCACCTACCGCCTGCGCGACTGGCTGATTTCCCGCCAGCGATACTGGGGCACGCCCATCCCCATGGTCTACTGCGACCAGTGCGGCGTCCAGCCGGTATCCGAAGCGGACTTGCCCGTACTTTTGCCCGAGGACGCCGAGTTCCGGCCCACCGGCGAATCGCCGCTGGCCATCAACGAGTCCTTCGTGAACACCGAGTGCCCGAATTGCGGCGGCCCGGGCCGGCGCGAGACAGACACCATGGACACCTTCATGGACTCGTCCTGGTACATGCTCCGCTACTGCACCCCGCAGTACGCTGACGGGCCCTACGAGCCCGGCGTAGCCGGCGACTGGATGCCGGTCCAGCAGTACACCGGGGGCGCCGAGCACGCGGTGATGCACCTGCTCTACAGCCGGTTCTTCATCAAGTCGCTGCGCGACATGGGGATGCTCAACATCGACGAGCCGTTCCTGCGCCTGTTCAACCAGGGGGTCATCCTGGGCAGCGACCACGAGAAGATGAGCAAGAGTCGCGGCAACGTGGTCAATCCCGACGACGTGGTAGGCCAGGTCGGCGCGGACGCCGTTCGCTGCTTCCTCATGTTCATCGGGCCCTGGGACCAGGGCGGCCCGTGGAGTGACGAGGGCATCAACGGTGTCGTTCGCTGGCTCAACCGCGCCTGGACGCTGGTGGAGCATGACTCTTCCCAGTTGGACGGCATGGATACCGACGCCAATGCCGTGCGCGAAACCCAGCGCGTCCTGCACCAGACCATCCGCAAGTGCTACGAGGACCTCGACAAGTTCAAGTTCAACACCACCATCGCCTCGCTGATGGAGCTGGTGAACCACCTGAGTCGGGTGTGGAACGACGGATCGGTGGACAGCGCGACCTGGCGCGACTGCATCGAGAAGTTCCTGCTCATGCTGGCGCCCATCGCGCCCCACGTGGCGGAAGAGTGGTGGGAACGGACCGGACACGGCTACAGCGTCCACCAGCAGCCCTTCCCCAGCTGGGACGACGAGCTGGCAGCGGAGGACGAGTTGACCCTGGTAGTGCAGGTCAACGGTCGGCTTCGGGACCGCATCACGGTTCCGGCCAGCATCGGCGATGACGACGCCCGGGAACGCGCCCTGGAGAGCCCCAGGGTCCAGTCCCACATCGGCGGCAAGACCGTGCGCAATGTGGTGTACGTTCCCGGCCGGCTGGTCAACGTGGTGGTGGGGTGATGTCATGGGCGAAGTAGTCGCCACATTGGGAATCTGGGCCGCTGACGGTTCTGCTTTGCTTCAGGTGCCAATGACAGCCGACACCGGAGCTACCTATTGCCAGCTGCCGGGGATCATATTGCGGGCTTTGGGGTGGGAAGCAACCGAAGGATGGCGGCCTTACACCTTGGCTGACGGCTCGGAAGTCAGCGCAGGGATGGGCAGAGTCAAAATCCGCTACGGCGAAACGGACAGCGACGAGTACTTTCTGTTCGGCGAATCGAACAGCATCTATTTGATGGGTGTGGAAGCGTTGCAGAATCTGTTGCTGGGCGTTGACCCGGTTAATCACCGGCTGTTTCATATCGCGCCGGACGCCTGATACCAAACGGAGAAAGGATGACGTGGTCGCATTCTATGTGACTTTGGGCATTTGCGCCCAGAACGGCTCGTATGCGAAACCGTTGCGGGTGAAGGCCAATACCGGAGCCAGGTACACCCGATTGCCGGGTAACGTGTTGCGGGAATTAGGCTGGGAACCGAGCCCTTACGACCTGCCTTGGGGTTGGCCGATGGCGCTGGTGTACCAAACTGGATTGCAAGTAGGCGACGTCAAACTCCGCGTCGATGGCGAGAACTACCTGCACAGCGTTATTTTTGGCGCTGACGATTGCGAACCTACGCTGGGAGAGTGGTCGGCCACCGGGTTTGTCCTGGAAGTTGACGAAGCCAACGAGTGCGTTGTCCCCATGCGGGTAATCTACCTCTGACCGACGATGTCCAGTACCGTCCATTCCGCTGTGACCACATGACCCTCGTCGAAAAATACGCGCTGCTCCCGGAAGAGATTGACCGGCAGAGCCTGGTCATGGTGGCCGACAGCCTGCGCGGTGATGCTGACGCAGCCGGCCTGCCTGAGCCGGAGCGCTACGTGCTGCACCGCATCGTGCGCGCCGAAGGCGACCCGGAGATCGCCGCCGACGTTCGCTTCAGCCACGGCGCCGTGGACGCGGCGTTGGCTTCGTTGCGGGAAGCGCGGCGAGTGGTCACCGACGTGCGCATGGTGCAGGTGGGCATCTCCCGGGCCGCGCTGGCCCGCCGTGGCGTTGAGACAGCCTGCCTCATCGACGCGCCCGAGGTCGCCGAGCGAGCCCGTCGGGAGGGCACCACCCGCAGCGTCGCCGCCGTGCGCGAGCTTGCGCCGCAGATGGACGGGGCCGTGCTGGCCATCGGCAACGCGCCGACCGCGTTGCTCGCCCTGCTGGACCTGATTGACGCCGGCCAGGTATCGCCGGCTGCCGTCATCGGGATGCCGGTGGGTTTCGTGGCCTGCCCTGAATCCAAGGCCGAGCTGGCCGCGCGAGACGTGCCGCACATCACCATCCTGGGACGACGCGGGGGGAGCTCTGCCGCTGCTGCCACCGTCAACGCCCTGCTTGACCTGCTGGAGGACTGAACCCCGATGGCCGACGCTAACGATGCCAACAACGGATCCGGAGGTTGGGGCGTGGTGCTGCTGTGCCACGGCAGCCAGCGCGGGGCGAGTCGAGACGAGTGCTCCTGCGCCTGGGCCGCCGACGGCCCCAGGTTCCCGGCGTGGTGCCTGGGCTGTCCCAACACGCCGGTCGGCCTTCGGGAGGCAGCCAGCCGCCTGGCCGATTCTCTGTCCGAAGATGCGGAGCAGGTCATCGTCTCATGCCTGGAGTTCCTGCCGCCCCATCCGCCGGAAGCCGTTTCCATCCTGGCCGACGCCGGGCTGAACCGCGTGGTAATCGCCCCCTATCTGCTGGGCAACGGCAAGCACGCCACCCTGGAAATGGAAGAGGTGCTGGATGACATCGCCGCAAAGACGCCCGGCGTGGAGGTGCGGCTGGCCGACGGTCTGGGCGCGGACATTCGCATCGCGGAGTTGGTGCGCGAGCGCATCGCCGCTCTGCCCGAAGCGGTGCGCCAACCGGCTGACAACGGGCCGGTGGGCATATTGCTGGTCAAAGCCGGCACCCAGACCCGGTACGACGATTGCCTGTGGCTGAAAGAGCTGGGCAGTTGGGTCGAGCGCGATCTGGGCGAAGGGTACGCCGTGGAAGTGGCCCAGTCCCATTACGGTGATCCGACGATGGAAAACGCCACCGCCGCGCTGGTCAACGAGCGGGGTGTGAGCAGCATCATCTGCGTACCCTACGTGTTCTTTCCCGGAATGATATTGCGCCGCAACGTGCTGGGAACCATGCACCGGCTTCAGGAAACCTACCCCGACATCCCCATGTCAGTGGCGCCGCCCCTGGGGGTGGACGACCGGTTGGTATCGGTGGCCCGGGACCGCGTCCGCGAGGCCCAGGCTCGGGCCGCCTGAGATTACGATGTGATACCATCGAAGTGGCATCACCACGGGTCCGGGGAAGCTCTGTCATGACCACCACAGCGTCTGCATTCGCCATGTTGCCCTACGTGAAACAGGGCGACATCGACTATGCCGCCTTGGACTACAATCCCGACGAACCGGAGCCGATGCCCGAAGCCATGGAGCAGGAACCAGTCGTAGCTGAAATCATCGGCATCATGCACAGTCGGTTCACCGACTTCATGTCGCGCCCGGAGGTGTTCCTCAGCAGCAACACGATCCTCTGCTACGACCCGACCAACCTGAACGTGCGCCGGCAGCCGGACATCTACTTGGCCTTCGGAGTTGACCAGGGAGCCATCCGCCGGCGCAAGCTCTATCTCCCCTGGGAGGCCGGCAAGCCGCCGGATCTCGCCCTGGAAGTGGGTTCGGAGAGCACCGGCTCCGAAGATACCATTGTCAAGCACCGGGTATATGCCACCGTCGGCATCCTCGAATACTGGCGGTTTGACCCCAGCGGCGGGGAGCATCACGGAGAGCCGATGTCCGGGTGGGTTCTGCGCGACGGCGCGTACCATCCGGTGGCACTGACCACTGAACCGGACGGCATCCTGAAAGGGTACAGCGAACTGATGGAGTTGTACCTGTGCTGGGACGAGGGTTGGCCCCGCTTCTATGACCCGGCCGCCGGGACCTACCTGGAGAACTGGCGGCAGGAGCGTGCCGCGCACGAAGCGGAACGGGCGGCGTATCAAGCTCGGCAGGCGGCTTACGAAGCCAGGCAAGCCGAATTGTTGTCGGAAAATGAACGACTGCGGGCACGGGTGCGTCGGCTGGAATCGGAGATCTAACCAGCAAAATCGCTCTTTTCTGCGGAAGCGGTAGAATACTACAGTGAACACTATGCCCGACCCAGCCCAGAACAACGACACTGAACGGCCCGAAAGCGACTACTCGCGTCCCACCAAGCGCGACCCTCGCGGGATGCGCACCGGCTACACCACCGGCACCACGGCGGCGGCGGCGGCCAAGGCTGCGGTGATCCTGATGCTGTCCGGCCACGCTCCCGACGAGGTATCCGTGCCGCTGCCCGGGGGAACGGGCCGAGCCACCCTGAAGGTGCACAACAGCTGGGCCATGCAGCCCGAGGAAGGCGTCCGCTGCTCCGCCATCAAGGACGGCGGAGACGACCCCGACGTGACCCACGGCGCAGAGATCGTGGTGGGCGTGTGGCGGCTGCCCGATGGCAACAAGGGTCTCCAAATCACTGGCGGCCCGGGCGTGGGCACGGTGACGCGGCCCGGCACCGGCATCGAAGTCGGCGAGCCGGCCGTCACACGGGTGCCCCGGCGCATGATGGCCGACGCCGTGGCCGAAGGTCTGGAGGAATGCGGCTGGCCGGCCGATACCGGTGTCCGCGCCCGCATCTCCGTTCCCGACGGCGAGGAGATCGCCAAGCAGACCACCAACGCCAGGCTGGGCGTCCTGAACGGCATCAGCATCCTGGGCAGCACTGGTGTGGTGCAACCCTTCAGCACGGCGGCTTGGCGCGCCAGCGTTCACTTGGCCATCGACGTGGCCGCCGCCAACAACCTCGATCACCTGGTGCTGTCCACCGGGACGCGCAGCGAAGAATACACCCGCCGGTTGCTGGATTTGCCGGACATGGCCTACATCGAGGCCGGCATCTTCTCGGGGCCGTCCATGAAGCGGTGCGTGAACAAGGGAATCAAGCGGGTTGCTCACGTGGGCATGGTGGGCAAGTTCTCCAAGATGGCGATGGGCTATTTCGTTACCCACGTCGCCGGAAACCAGGTCGATTGCGGTTTCCTGGCTGGTCTCGCCGGACAGTGTGGCGCATCCGCCGAGCTGCAAGCAGAGATGGCCGATGCCGCCAGTGGCCGTCACTTCCAGGAACTGGCCCAGGAGCACGACGTCATGGGGGTGTTCCCCCTGATGTGCCAAATGGTGTGCTCGGAAGCGCAGAAATACCTGGGTGATGGCGGCGATGCGATCATCGTCGACGCCCTGTGTTTCGACTTTGAAGGCAACCTGCTGGGATCGGCGAGCACTTCTCCGGATGGCATCCCCATGCGAGCTCCGTCGGCAGTGGTGGCCGATGGTCAGGGCTAACGTCCCGGTGCATACCGTGCCAGCCACTGGACGGGCGTTGGGCCTGGCGGACGATGAACTCGAGCAGCGCCGTCCGCTCCGGGGGCAGATCACCAAGTCGGAGGTGCGGGCGGTGAGCCTGTACGCCCTGCAACTGCGTCCCGACAGCCTGGTCTGGGACATTGGCGCCGGCACGGGTTCCGTTGCCGTGGAAGCGGCGCGCATCGCTCACCACGGCTGCGTCTACGCGATAGACAAGGACGCCGACAGCGCGGATCTCCTGCGGAACAACGTGGCCCGCTACGGTGATGGGCGCGTCTCGGTGGTCATCGGCTCAGCTCCCGATGCCCTGGGCGAACTGCCCGACCCGGACGCGGTATTCATCGGAGGCGGCGGAGCCGCCATGCCGGAGATACTGGACACGGTGCTACACCGTTTGCGCCCGACGGGACGAGTGGTAGCCAATTTTGCCGTCATGGAACGGGCCAATGCCACCTACGCCACTTTGCGAGACGCCGGCATGTCGCCCGAAATGACCGTTGTATCCGCCGCCCGCGGTCGTGAGTTGCCCGACGGCGCGTTGCGGCTGGAAGCCATGAACCCGGTGTTCATAGTATGGGGACAGAAGCAATGACCACAGGCTCCCAAACCGGACGGCTCTACGGCGTGGGCGTCGGCCCCGGAGACCCGGAACTGCTGACCGTGAAGGCGCAGCGGGTTCTGCAATCCGTCCCCGTAATCTGGGTGCCGCAGGCCGGGATCAGCTCCGAGAGCTACGCCTATACCATCATCAAGGGCATCATCGACGAGGAGCGGCAGGAAGTGGTGCGGGCCAAGTTTCCCACCAACGACGAGGACGCGGCCGGAGAGGTCTGGCGTCGCGCCGCCCGCGAGCTGGCCACGCGACTGGAGGCGGGCAGCGACGTCGCCTTCATCACCGAAGGCGACCCGATGCTGTACAGCACCTTCGCCTACGTGCTGGAAACAATACAGGAAGAGTACCCGCACCTTCCGGTGGAGGTGGTGCCCGGGGTGTCCTCGGTAATGGCCGCGGCGGCTTCAGCAGCGGCGCCGCTGGTGCATCACGGCCAACGCCTGGCCATCCTGCCGGCGGTGTACGGCATCGACGACCTGCGCGAGGCCATCGCCCTCTACGACACCATCGTCCTGATGAAGGTCAACCGGACCCTGCTGGACGCGCTGGCTAACCTGGAGCGGCTGGGCCTCTCCGGCCGCACCATCTACGTGCGCCGGGCCACCACGGAAAGCGAACGGGTGGTGCGCAACATCCAGGAGCTTTCATCGGAGGATTTGGACTACTTCTCCCTGCTTATCATCCGGCGATAGTGCCGGTTGCGTCATTCTGTGCAAGAAACGGCATGTCATGGTAAGCCAATTTCAAGGGCAGGCGACGCCGCGCGTTCGAGACCTTTATTTTGGTGTCTTGGACGCGATTATGAACGAGCACAACATAGAACCATTGCCCCGGCGTCCCTCCCATAGTGTAAGGGCCGATGCCAGTTTTACAGAGGTTGTCCAGCATACGGATTGGTGGTTACGGCGAAACGACCGCATTCCGTATTATCGATACAACCGCTACAGGACAACATTGGGAAGACCTCAACCTACGACGGATAGATATCCTCGTTTAGCCCACGTGGATGTAGGATGTGGGGCCGGCCTGTGGTCATGGGTTTTGCTGGACTGGGCTGCTGATTATAATCTGTCATATGACCGCATCGACCTGTATGGGGTAGACCACAGCCCTTTTATGATAACCCTTGCTTACTTTATGCGCGACGGGCTTGCTGCAACTGTAGCCAATTACCCAGAATTGCATTACGAAATCAATGTGCAGATGCTTTTGCAAGCCTTGATCGAGAATCATCAGGAACCTACAGACTACATGATCACGTTCGGCCACGTTTTGGTTCAAGCCTTGGCTGAATCTACCGCACCTGATGCTATATCTGCTATGCTGAATTTCACATCGATGATAGTCCATATCCTTAGATCGCAGGACCGTCAGTCCAATTGTGTTCTGGTAGCGATTGATGCTCGCGGCAGAACTGAGGAGTTTTCATGGGCATGGCGGGCATTGTTATCAAATTTGGCACTGGCCGGCGTAAGATACGAGAATATCGTGGACGCTAGTGATGCTAAAACCGCCCAGCTCTCTCTGGCGCACTGACGGTCAGGAGGTCCAAGAAATGACGTCCCAGATGTCTTTTATTGAGGACGACGTCACAGACCAGACAGCCAGCACGTTCACGTCACGTCATCTCAACTACGAGGTCGCCGGATGCGTGGGCTTGCAATCGGTGGACGCTGTATCCGGGCTCAAGCTCTTGGACGGCTTCCTGACGCCAGACCAGCAGGATTATTGCGTGCAACGGGTTGACGCCGCCGTTGACGAGTGGCGCAACGACCTCAGCCGCCGGGTGCAGCATTACGGCTGGCGCTACGATTACAAGGCGCGGGCGATTACGCCGGATATGCACATCGGCGCTCTCCCCGATTGGCTGGATGAGTTGGCGCAAAAACTGTATGACGAGACCGGGCTTTTTGACCGGGTGCCGGAGCAGGTCATCGTCAACGAGTACTTGCCGGGGCAGGGAATCGCAACACACATTGACCACCCCGGCTTTGGTCCCACGGTCTGTACTATTTCGCTGCTGGACGATTGGGAGATGGACTTCTCCGAAAACTGGCGTGATAAATCACCGGCGCTACTGCAACGGGGTTCCTGCGTCCTGTTGACTGGCGAATCGCGCTCCGTGTGGCAGCACGGTATTGCGCCGCGAAAGTCCGAGGCAACGGACACTGGACGGCGGCCACGAAAACGCAGGCTATCTTTGACGTTCCGAACCGTTGTCAATCGGGACGGCATCAACGACGAAAAATAGAAGGGAGCGACTACATGGCGAACGACGGCAAGGTCTACATCATCGGCGCCGGCCCGGGCGACCCTGAGCTTCTGACCCTCAAGGCGAAGCGCATCATCGACAACGCGGACGTGATCATCTACGCGGACTCGCTGGTGCCGGCCGAAATCGCCGGTTACGCCAAGCCGGGGGCGACGGTCTACGGCAGCAAGGAGATGGCCCTGCCCGAAATCATGCAGGTCACCCTGCAGGCCGTGGCCGAGGGCAAGACTGTGGCTCGCATCCAGAGCGGCGATCCGTCGCTGTACGGCGCGACCCTGGAGCAAATGCGAATCCTGGAAAGTGAAGGCGTCGACTACGAGATCATCCCCGGCGTCAGCGCCGCTTTTGCCGCCGCCGCCGTGCTCAAGTCCGAGCTGACCGTGCCCGAGGTTTCGCAGACGGTGATCATGACCCGCGCCGAGGGACGCGTGCCCATGCCAGAGGGCGAGGACCTGGTCAGCCTGGCCCGCCACGGCAGCACGCTGGTTATCTTCCTCAGCGTCACCCGCATGTTCCGCATTGCCAACCAGCTCCAGGAGGCGGGCTACCCCGCCGACACGCCGGTGGCCGTGGCCTACCGCGTGGGCTGGCCGGACGAGCAGATCATTCGCGGCACCCTCACCGACATCGCCCAGAAGGTGCGCGACGCCAAGATCACCCTTCAGGCCCTGATCATCGTCGGCAAGGCAGTGGACCCCAACCTGCTGGACCCCGAGTCCGACGAGCGAGTCGCCGTGTCGCACCTCTACTCCGACGAATACACTCACCTCTACCGCCGGGCGGGGCAGGGCGACCACGCCGCCGCCGACCGGACGGAACTCTACGAGGCCGGCGGGTACGAAGTGCAGCCGGAACGTGCGGTTCATACCTCGGCCGGCGACGACTGACCGCCTGTAGCCATGCCCGACCCGGAAGTTGCTCAGACCCAAACCGCCATCGTCGCGGTTTCCCGTCCGGGGGCTGCCTTGGCGCGCCGTCTGACATCGTCGCTTCCCGACGCCGCTCTTTACCTGGAGCGCCGGAGTGCAGGGGACGTTTCCGACGACGGTACGCAGATCTATGACTTTCCCCTGCGCCCGGTGATACAGGATTTGTTCGCGCGCCATCGCGAGTTGGTGGTCTTTCTGCCCATTGGCGCAACGGTGCGGCTGCTGGCCCCGGTGCTGGGAAGCAAAACGCAAGACCCGGCGGTGGTCTGCGTGGATGATGCCGGACGCTACGCCGTAAGCGTCTTGTCCGGGCACGTCGGGGGAGCCGACGCCCTGGCGCACCGGGCGGCCGAGGCCATCGGAGCGCAGGCCATCATCACCTCGGCGTCCGATGCGCTGGACGTTACGGCAATCGACTTGGTTGGTCGGGATGCTGGATGGCACGTCGAAGCAACCTCCACTGACCTGACCCGCGCGGCGGCCGCAGTAGTCAACCGCGATCCGGTGGCTCTCTGGATAGACCCCGAATCTGGAGTCGCGTGGCCCGATGGGTCTCCATTGTCGGCGAGCATATTTCCCGTAACCTACCTGTCCGATGTACAGGATCCTGGTTACGCAGCAGCGCTCATCGTGTCGGACCGGCTGTTTGCACTGGAAACTGGGCGTCCCCTGGTTACCTACCGCCCGCCGACACTGGTGGCGGGCGTGGGCTGCCGGCGCGGGGTGTCGGAAGATCACCTGCGCGAATTGCTGCTGCACACCCTGGAAGAGCACGGCTTGGCAGCGAAGAGCCTGGGCAAGATCGCAACGGCCGACATCAAAGGCGACGAAGCCGGGATAATTGCCCTGGCAGAATCCATTTCCGTGCCCATTGAGACGTTCGACGGCACCCGGCTGAACTCGGTGGCGGACGCAGCTTCCACGGGACGCAGCGCATCCGGCCTGCACCGGCCCACGGCGTCCGCGGCGCGGGACCTGCTGGGAGTGTTCGGCGTCGCCGAGCCGGCCGCCATGCTGGCCTCGGGAGCCGAAGGGGTGATCGTACCTCGCGCCAAATCCGACCGTGCTACTGTCGCCGTGGCACGCATTCCATCAGACAAAGTGAGTTCATGAACGCTGGCAAACTCTACCTCGTAGGTCTCGGGCCTGGCGATGCCGGCCATCTGACTCCGGCCGCCGCTGCTGCTATCGCCGACAGCGATGAGCTTGTCGGCTACCGTTACTACATCGAACAGGTGGCGGAGCCGGCGTCCGGCAAGACGCTGCACAGCATGGAGCTGGGCCAGGAGTTGGAGCGCGCGGCCCTGGCGGTGGACATCGCCTACGCCGGCAAAACGGTGGCTGTGGTCTCGTCGGGCGACGCCGGGATCTACGGCATGGCCGGCCCGGTGTACCGCATCCTCACGGACCGCGATTGGGATGGGGCCAACCCCGCCGTGGAGTCGGTTCCGGGGGTGTCGGCTCTGCAATCGGCGGCGGCGCTGCTGGGCTCGCCTCTGATGCAGGACTTCTGCGCCATCAGCCTCAGCAACCTGCTCACTCCATGGGAGCAGATCCGGCGCCGGCTGGAGGCCGCCGCCGCCGGCGACTTCGTGGCCGCGCTCTACAACCCCCGCAGCCGGCGACGCACCAGCCAGCTGGATGAGGCCCGTGAGATTTTCCTTGAACACCGTGCTCCCGACACCCCCGTGGGCATCGTCCGCCACGCCTACCGGCCGGAGCAGGCGGTGGGACTCGCCGACTTGGGCGGGCTGGATGGAGAAGCTCTGGGCGTGGATATGTTCACCACCGTGGTGATCGGCAACTCCAACACCTACGTCCACAACGGACGCATGGTTACTCCTCGCGGCTACGAAGTGAAACAGTAGTCATTGAGGCGCTTGCCGTAGCGCCGGAGGCCGGTGCTGGTATACTGCCGCGAACTCACCTTTCAGGAGGATCTACCGTGGCAGCGATACGTGCGAACCGGGTCAAGGACAAGTTGCGGCAGGGACAGCCGGCCACCTGCATCTCCGGCCTGATGACCAGCGAGATCATCGACTTTCTCGGGCCCCTCGGGTTCGACTCCGCGTGGATGGAGTGCGAGCACGGCCCGGTGGACTGGGAAGCCCTGGGCGACATGACGCGAGCCTGTGACTTGTGGGGCATGGCGTCCATCACCCGCTGCAACGCCAACGACGCCGCTCTGATCACCCGCACGCTGGACCGCGGCTCCATGGGGATCGTGCTTCCCCACGTGAACACCTGCGAGGAGGCGGAGGCCGCGGTGGGCGCGGCAAAATTCGCGCCCCTGGGCTATCGGGGAATGTTCGGCGGCCGGCAGTCCTTCGGGGTGCCTGACTACGTTCACCGCGCCAACGATCAGACCATGGTCGTGGTCCTGATCGAAGAGGTCACCGCGCTGGACAACCTGGACGACATCCTCAAAGTCGACGGTATCGATGTGTTCTTCGTCGCGCCCACCGACCTGTCGCAGACCATGGGACACATCGGCAACGTCGGACATCCCGAAGTGCAGTCCGCCATCGACGACGCCATCGCCCGCATCGTGAGCGCCGGGCGCACTGCCGGCACCCTGGTCAACGACGACAACGTGGCCTCCTATGTCGAGAAGGGCGCGCGCTTCCTGATGACCTCGTGGAATGCCTGGGCCGCACGGGGAGGCGCCGAGTTCCTCAACCGAATACCGTAACCGGCAGCAGTCGGGGCGGGCAACAGGCCCGCCCCTCTTCAGATCCCGCTTGCCCGCCGCCGGTGCTTGGGTGGCGTTGGCGTCCCTTCTCGGATTACTGGTTTGCCAGCGGCATCTGCGCGCGGCCGTCCGCGTCGTGGGTGTGGTTGGCGATGGCGTCCTGCAACCCTTCCAGGGCTTGCAGGATGAGCCGCTGGTTTTCCTCAAGGCGCCGCTGGTTTTCCTTCACTTCGTCCATGTCCCGGCGCAACTCAGCCATTTCCAGCCGGAGCTCCACAACGTCGGCCTGAACTACACGCAGGTCGGTCTCAAGCCGAATGGCCCACGCGATGCCGCCGATGAGGATGACGACGATGGCAATGGTGGCTGCGGCGATGGTGAGGATTTTGCTGACGCGATCAAGCATGATGCGGGCTCCATTGCCACCATTGTAGCAAAGCCGCGTGCGCTGATTACTGCGTCGCGCTGGCGATGGCCTCGGTCCTGGGCTCGCCGCCGTGGTCCACGTCCCAGTCCCACAGGTCGGCGTGGAACCCGGACAGGTTCTCGGCGAGCGTGTTGATGAAGTTGCGGACGCCGCGGCCGTGGAACTTGCCGCGCAGGGTGCACACCCCGATGTTGGCCGACGGGAATATGTGGTCCAGGCGCACCACTGCCAGCCGGTCGTGGTCCTCCGGGTGCAGGGTGAAGTCGCTCACGATGGCAATACCCATCCCGATCGCCACGTAGCGCTTGATCATCTCGGTGTTGTCCATTTCCAGGACCACGTCGTAGTTAACGCTCCGTTCCCGGAGCTTCTGCTCCACGCGCCGGCGGCTGAGGCTCTCCGGACTGTTCAGGATCAGCGGGAATTTCGCCATGTCCTCGATTGATACGGGATCACGGCGCAGCAGATCGTGGCTGGGCTCGGTGATCAGCACCACGTTGTAATCGAACAGCTGCGAGAACTCCAACGACGGGTCATCAGTAGGCGGGGCGGAGCAGAGCGCCAGGTCCACCTCGCCGGACTTGACCAGCTGGATGAGGTTGGCGTACGACCGGGCCACCAGTCGCATCCTGACGTCGGGGTACCGCGCGCGGAACTGGCGAATTGGGCGCGGGAGATGGTACGAAACGATGTCCGGATACGCGCCGACCACGAAGGAGCCGCGCCCTTCGGAGTAATCCATCTGCGTTTTCAGGGTATCGATGGACTCCACAATTGGCGTCACCAGTTCGTAGAACAGCGAACCCTCGGAGGTGAGTTGTATGGGCCGCTTGATGCGGTCAAAGAGGGTTATGCCGAATTCGCCCTCCAGCTTCCTCAGGTGGGTGGTTACCGTGGGCTGCCCCAGTTCCAGCTTTCTTGCCGCCTTGGACACGCTGCGCAGCCTGGCGACATGGTAAAAGCTGATGATCTCTCGCAGTTCCATTGACACTACACCTTGATGATTCGCGTGGTACGCCGTGGGATTCCGTAATATGCGCGATATATTATATCAACGGAGCGGATAAAGCAAACCCAAAACCGTTGTCAAGCGAGGCACGCCGGGCTAGTGCATCCGTTTGAAGAGCGCCACAGGGAGACAACTCTCCGCCACTGCTGATTCAGGCGCCAGTCGCGAATTTCACGGTTGGACAACAACATTGCGTCCGAATTATTTTTGCGCCAGAATATCGCACCTTTTGACGAAGCGGTTGGTTCGGCGGAGGTTTGTTGATGAACGTGTCTCATCGGTTTGGTTTGATTTTGCTGGCAGCGTTTTTTCTTGCTGGAGCAGCATGTCAGACTGCCGCCATCCCGACCAACCGGGTTCCCGGCGTCTCAGAGAACGAGGTGCTGTTTGGGCAATCGGCCGTGCTGAGCGGTCCGTCCCAATACCTGGGAACATCAATGCGCCTCGGCATCGAGACTGCTTTCCATGAAGCAAATCAGAAAGGCGGCGTACATGGCCGCTTTTTGTCTTTGACGTCCGTGGACGATTCCTACGAAACGGAGTACGCCGTTCACGCCACCACCCGTCTGATTGAAAAAGACAAGGTATTTGCGCTTATTGGAGCAGTCGGAACCCCAACTTCATGGGGAGCGCTGCCCATTGCCCAAGCCGGCGGAGTTCCTTTCATCACGCCCTTCACCGGCGCCGAGTTTTTGCGAGATCCATCGCTGGAAAACGTGATAAATCTACGCGCTTCCTACTACCAGGAATCTGAGCGAATTATTGACTACCTGACTGGTCAAGACGGCATTGACCGCATTGGAGTGTTTTACCAGAATGACTCTTTCGGGACAGCGGGCCTGTCAGGGGTTCGCAGGGCGCTCGACCAGCGTGGAATGGAGATATTTGATACTTGGCAATACGAACGCAATGCCGGCGGCGTTGATGACGCCGCATCGGAAATCATCGCAGCCGGGCCGGATGCGGTGGTGATGTTTGGCACGCCGGAGGCAGTGGCCAATCTGGTCAAACTGGTGCGAAAAGAAGCCGATCCGTGGTTCGCCACCGTTTCGTTTGTCGGAGGGAAGACACTGGCAAACAAGCTGGGAGAGAGTAGAAAAGACATATACGTTACGCAAGTGGTGCCTTTTTACGACGACGTCCGGCTCCCGGTGGTGGCCAGTTACAATGCAGCCCTCCGTGCCTATAACCCCGGCGCATCGCCTGATTTCGTATCGCTGGAGGGTTATCTAGCGGGCCGGCTCGCCATCTGGCTGCTGGACACCTGCGGGCCTGATCTGACTCGCCGGTGTTTCATAGAACCTGCGCTCAGCCAGAACGAGATTGATCTTGATGGGCTCATCCTGCAGTACAGCGTTGGGGACAACCAGGGGTTGGACCAAGTTTATCTGACGGTGCTGGACGAGAACGGGGAATACCTGCAAATCGGAGATTAGCCGGCTCTTCAAATTCAGGCTCGATAGAAAACCAGCAAGGATCTTGGGGGTGACGGCGGTGCGAAATAACAACCTGTCATACGAAGCAAATGACGCATCGCCGCCCCTGGTGACGTTGGGAGTAGCAGCGCAGGGGGCGGTGATCGCAATATCGAACATCGTCATGATCACAACCGTCTTCGCGCTGGCGATAAGAGCGGATGCTGATTACTTATCCTGGGCGATGTTCGCGTCTTTGGTGGTGGCCGGAATCGCAATCATCATTCATGGGGTCCGTTTTGGGCGGCTGGGAGCGGGTCATTTATCGCTGCAAGGATCAGCGGTTCCATTTCTGGCAGTATCCGTACTCGCTGCTATTCAGGGCGGTCTGGCCTTGATGTCGATATTGGTGATCGCGGCGTCTTTGCTGCAATTCACCATGTCCGCGTTTCTGGCGAAATTGAACCGGGTGATCACACCGGTCGTTTCGGGAGTGGCGCTCATGGTGGTTGCTCTTTCCGCCATGCCCATCGCGGTGGCCAGATTAAACAACATCCCGCCTGACGCCGCGTTTTTTACGGGACCGGCCGTCGGAGCCATAACGCTGACTATTGCGACCGTTCTGATGCTCCGCGGCGCCGGATTGTTCCGTGTCCTCGCTCTGCCAATCACCATCGTAATCGGATGTGTAGCCAGTTACATCCTGGGGATTTACGATTTTCAACCGGTGCTGCAACGTTCCTGGTTTGACCTTCCTGAATTTTCAGCATGGCCCGGATTCGGGTCGGTGCTCAGTCCTGATTTCTGGGCGCTCCTGCCTTCTTTTCTCATCGTCAGCCTGGTGATTGGCCTCAAGGCCAGCACCGAGAGCGCGGTCATTCAACAGGTATCACGCCGGATACCCCGCGCCATCGACTTTCGCAGCGTGCAGGGAACGCTCAACGTCACCGGACTGTCCGTTTTAGCGTCAGGGGTGATGGGGGTTTTGCCGGCCCTCGCCTATTTGCCTTCTACAATGGCCCTGGTCAGCTTTACCGGCGTGGCCGCCCGCCGGGTGGCATACGTGGTTGGAGCCATTCTGATTGCCCTGGCCGTGTTCCCCAAGGTAGTTGCGCTGATGATGACCATACCGCCGCCGGTGTCCGGCAGCATTTTGATGGTCATCATGGGTTTGCTCTTTGTGGAGGGAGTCCGCACTGCAGCTCAAGACGGGTTGAATCCGCAAAAATCGGTAATCATCGGTCTGTCCCTGGCTATTTCGGTTGGACTGCAAAGTCGAAATATCCTGGCGGTCGTTTTAGGCGATTTCTGGGGTGTGGCATTTGGAAACAGCGTGGTGGTGGGCATTCTGTCGGCCCTGTTGATGTCGATGGTGGTCGATTTTACGATTTCTCGACGACGACGATTGAACACCGAACTGGATATTGCAGCAGCGCCAACTGTTGACGAGTTCTTGCGTCGTATCGGGACAGACCTGGGCTGGAGTGATTCGTCGGTTGAGCGGTTGTGCGCTGCCGGTGAGGAAACCCTGTCCAGCATGCTTGAGCTTCGAGACGATTACGAAGATGACACGCCACCTCGCCTGATTGTTTTGGCCAAGCGTGGCGCGGGGTCTTTGGAAATCGAGTTTATGGCGGTTTTTACCGACGAGAACATAGAAGACCGGATTGCGTTCCTGAGCGAGCAGGCGGAAACACCGGACGTCGGCGATATCTCTTTCCGGTTGCTGCGTCACTACGCGTCATCGGTCCGCCACCGGAAGTATCATGGCATAGACGTAGTCACGGTTCAGGTGGATGCCTGAGTGGGAACCCGGAGAATTTCTGTTCACAACGGACCCTGGATTCCTGCTTTCGCAGGAATGACGATTTGGATGGGCCAGGGCCGCCACAGCGACTTTGAAAAGTCGTTAATGTGACATCGCGCTCGATTGAAGTGCCCGGCACGTATGGGGTATAAGGGGCAAAGCAGTTCAGCATGTTACATGTTAAAAGAGCTCAATTTTAAGGAGGTAATACAATGCCGGCTTACGTGATCTTGCACACCGCCGAAATACTGGACGAAGAACTCCATGCGGAGTTCCGCAGCCGCGTGGGCCCGTTGCTGGAAGCGAGAGGCGGGAAATATTTGATGCGCGGCAACGTGTCTGAAGTAATAGGCGGAGATTCGACTGGTCACAACCGCGTGGCAGTCATGGAATTTGAGACGACAGAGCAGGCTCAGGAGTGGGCAAGGGACCCGCAGCCTCCGGGAGAGTATGCGGAACTGAGGGACCTGCGCAACCGCGCAGCCAGATCCGTTTCTTTGATCGTGGCAAACACTGACTGAACAGACTTGGTTTTGACGCGGCGGAATTGTGGCCGGGTTTCGAGCTCCTTTTGCAGCGTAAGAACCCGGCCAACTGCCGGCTCCGGGGCGCGTTGACGAATTCGGTTGCCAGATGCGCGGCTGCGGCTGCCGTCTACCGACAGCGGGATTTGAGCTTCCGAGGCGGTTCGCACCGCTTCGCGCGGGGTCGCCTCACCCGCCGGACACCGGCCTCCGTTCCGGGTAGCGCAATGCCGGAATCTATCGCCGCCGGCGATAGCAATATGCAACCCGTATGCCTTGACAAAATATCGGGACAAACCGCAGAATACGCCGCACTAGCGGGCGCTCGATAGGCAGTGCCGGTCGCAGTGTTGATGGACACTTGACCACGATCTTTCGCCCGCGGCCGAGGTAGTCTGATGGCATTCGTGATTACACAACCTTGCGAGGGAGTGAAGGACGCCTCCTGCGTCGATGTCTGTCCCGTGGATTGCATCCATTCCGACGACGACGCTCCGATGTACTACATCAACCCCGACGACTGCATCGACTGCGCCTATTGCGTGGCGGTCTGTCCGGTGCAGGCCATATTCGACGAATTCACCGTTCCCGCCAACCAGCGGGAATACATCCGCAAGAACCGGCTCTACTTCTCGTAACCTCGTCCCTTCGCACTGTTATCGCTGATCATGGCCCGCTTTCTGACCGACGCTGATGTGGACCGCTGCGTCGGTCTGCCTGAAATGCTGCCGGCCATCGAGTCGATGATGGCCAACTATGGGCGTGGCGAGGCTGCCAACCTGACCCGGCGCAAAATAAACGTGCCCGGTGGTTATCTGGCGGTCATGGGAGGCGGCCTGTCCTATGACGGTGTGTTCGGCGTCAAGACGTTCACTTTTACCGGCAACGGCTACTCCTTCCAGGTGAGCCTCTACGACGCCACTTCCGGGGCGCTGCTCCTCTACACCCAGGCCAATCGGCTGGGACAACTCCGCACCGGAGCGACCACCGGAGCAGCCCTGAAGATGCTTGCCAACGCTGACGTTCCCCGGCTCGGCATAGTTGGCACTGGCAACCAGGCCGGTGACCAACTGCGCGCCGCCTGCGCCGTGCGTGACGTTGGCGAGGTCTACGCGTACAGCCGAAACGCGGAACGCCGTCAGGCATTCGCAACGCGCATGTCCGAGGAACTGGGCCGTCCGGTGATCCCCGCCGAGAGCAACCAGGACGCCGTTGCCGACTGCGCGGTTGTCATCGGCATCGCCCCGGCAGTCACTCCGGTGATACAGGGTGAATGGCTGTCCGAAGGTGCCACCGTAATCGGAGCCGGTCCGACGCGTCCGACCAGCCTCGAGGTGGACGACGCCGTGCTGACGAGAGCCGGTCGCCGGTTCGTCGACTCCCTGGAACAGGCTCCGCTGGAGTGCGGCGACATCAACGCGGCGGTGGATCGCGGACTGGTGCGCTGGAGCCAGTTCCACGAACTGCGCCACGTCGCAGCCGGACTGGTTCCCGGGAGGACCAGCGCCGACGAGATCGTCTACTGCAAGCTGATGGGCACCGGCATTGCCGACGTCGCGGCCGCCAAGCTGGCTTTGGATCGCGCCAAAGAACTCGAAATCGGCGTAGACGTGGAGTGGTAGTCCTCCGCCCTTTCTCCCGTTGCAGCCCGCGATTTAGCGGGACATCGCAAGGTATTCGTCCGTGGTCAGGATGCTGTAGTTATCCAGCCCGGTCAGCATGCTCTCCATGGCGGCCCGGGCAGTGTCCAGCGACGTGAAGCAGGGTATGCGCCGCTCCACCGCGGCCCGGCGGATGTAAAACCCGTCCCGCATCACCGAAGAGTCACCGGACAGGGTGTTGACCACGGCGCCCACGGTGCCGTCGTTGATCACGTCCAGCACGTCCGGCGAGCCCTGGCCGATGCGCTTGGTGATGGTCGTCACGGGCAGGTCCATGGCGGTGATCATCGCCGCCGTGCCCTCGGTGGCGTACAGCCGGCAACCGGCGTCGGCCAGGCCGCGGATCAGGGGGAGGGAGTCGGCCTTGGCATTGTCGGAAATGCTGAGCAGCACCCCCATGCCCGGGGAAAGGTTGATGCTGGCCGCCTGCAACGCCTTGGTCAGCGCGCCGGTGAAGTCCCGGTCGATACCCATGACCTCGCCGGTGGACTTCATCTCCGGCCCCATGTACCAGTCGACACCCACCAGCTTGGACATTGAGAAGACCGGAGCCTTGATGCCCACCAGCTTCTGCCGGGGCCAGAGGCCGCCCTGGTAGCCCATGTCCTTCAGCTCGGCGTTGAGCATCACGCGCGTCGCCAGGTTGGCCACGGGTACGCCCGTGACCTTGGATATGAACGGTATGGTCCGGCTGCCCCTGGGATTGACCTCCAGCACGTACACGGTTGTTTCGTCGGCATCATCCGACGGGCTGACGCTGGGGCTGCGGTAGGCATTGCCGCCCTGCAACACGAACTGGATGTTCATCAGCCCGCGCACGCCCAGGGCCAGACCGATGCGAGTGGTGTAGTCCACCAGCGTGTCGACTTCTTCCTCGGTAAGATTCAGGCCGGGGTAGATGGCCATGGAGTCGCCGCTATGGACGCCGGCCCGCTCCACGTGCTCCATGATGCCGGGGATGAGCACCTGCTTGCCGTCGCAGATGGCGTCCACCTCGCACTCGCGGCCCTCCATGTAATGGTCCACCAGGACCTCGCGCTCCGGCGTGACCTCCGTGGCAATGGTCAGGTAGCGGATCAGTTCGGTGGCGTTGCGCACGATTTCCATGGCCCGCCCGCCCAGCACGTAGCTGGGCCGCACCACTACGGGATAGCCGATGCGCTGGGCGACGCGCAGGGCCTGGTCTACCGACTGAACGGTGGCGCCGGGCGGCTGCGGAATGCCCAGATCCACCAGGAACCGTTCGAACTTCTGCCGGTCGCTGGCGATGTCGATGGCCTCCGCGCTGGAGCCGAGGATGGGCAGGCCGGCGGCGGCCAGGGACTGGGACAGGTTGATGGCGGTCTGCCCGCCGAACTGCACCAGGCTGGGCGGCGGTTGGTCGTCCACCGTTTCGTTGTCGATGATGTCGCGAACGGCCTCCTCGTCCAGCGGTTCGAAGTAGAGCCGGTCGCTGGTATCGAAGTCGGTGGACACCGTTTCGGGATTGGAGTTGACCATAATGCTGGCCACCCCTTCCTGTGAGAGAGCCCACGCCGCGTGCACGCTGCAATAGTCAAACTCGATGCCCTGTCCGATGCGTATCGGGCCGCTGCCGATGACGACGGCCTTGGGGCCTTCCAGCGGCGGAGCCTCGTTTTCGGTGTCATAGGCGCTGTAATAGTAGGGGGTTGCCGCCTCGAACTCGGCCGCGCAGGTGTCGACCATCTTGAAGACCGGCTTGATACCGTGCTGTAGACGCAACTGCCTCACCTGTTCGGGCAGGAGCCCGGAGAGGGTGGCAATCTCCGCGTCGGAGAACCCCAGCCGCTTGGAGGTGAGCAGGGTGGGAGGCGTCAGCGGGTTGCCCAGGAGCCGCCGTTCCTGGTCCACGATGCGCTCCAATGCGGCGATGAACCACGGGTCGATGCTGGTGTGGGCCACCAGCTGGTCGCGGGTCACCCCGCGGCGGAGGGCTCCCGTGAGCGCCCATAGCCGCAGGTCGTTGGGGTCCAGGGGCAGCGCATCAAGGAGTTGCCGGTAGCCGTCGCGGATGTTCAGGTTCCGCCATTCCTGATGTTCCCAGAGCAGGGACGTGTTGGGCTGTTCCAGGGCGCGGGTGGCCTTCTGCAGGGCGGCCTCGAAACTGCGGTCAATGGCCATGACCTCGCCGGTGGCCTTCATTTGCGTGGTAACCGTGCGGTCGCCATCGGGGAACTTGTCGAAGGGCCAGCGTGGAATCTTGACCACGCAGTAGTCCAAAGCGGGCTCGAAGGCGGCGCCGGTGCTGCCGGTCACCGCGTTGGGTATCTCGTCGAGACGCCGGCCCACGGCGATTTTCGCCGACACCCGCGCGATGGGATAGCCCGTCGCCTTGCTGGCCAGAGCCGACGAGCGGCTGACCCGGGGGTTCACTTCAATGACGTAGTAGTCCGAATCGGCGTCCCAGTCATTGGGGCGGTTGCGCATGGCGTCCGGATGCGGTCGCAGCGCCAACTGGATGTTGCACCCGCCCTCAATGCCCAGGCCCCGGATGATCTTCAGGCTGGCCGTGCGGAGCATCTGGTACTCCTTGTCGGTCAGCGTCTGGCTGGGCGCAACGACGATGCTGTCGCCGGTGTGCGCGCCCATGGGGTCGAAGTTCTCCATGTTGCACACAGTGATGCAGTTGTCGGCCCCGTCGCGGATGACCTCGTATTCGACCTCCTTCCAACCCACCAGGGAGCGTTCCAGCAGCACCTGGCTGATGGGGCTGGCGGCCAAGCCGCTCTCGACGATGGCCAGGAACTCTTCCTCGGTGTCGGCGATGCCGCCGCCGGTGCCGCCCAGGGTGTACGCCGGTCGGATCACCAGGGGCAGGCCGACCTGGGACTTGTATGCCTGGGCCTCGTCCATGGTGGACACGGTTCGGTTGGGCGGCATCGGCTCGCCGATATCGGTCAGAAACTGCCGGAAGAAATCCCGGTCCTCGGCCTTGCGTATGGTTTCCAGTGGGGTTCCCAGGAGGCGCACGTCGTAGCGATCCAAGACTCCCGCGTCGGCCAGGTCGACGGCCAGGTTGAGTCCGGTCTGTCCGCCCAGGGTGGGCAGGACGCCGTCGGGTCGCTCGCTGGCGATGATGCGCTCCAGCACCGGCACGGTGAGCGGCTCGATGTACACGCGGTCGGCGACGTCCTGGTCCGTCATGATGGTGGCCGGGTTCGAGTTCACCAGGACCACCTCCACGCCCTCCTCGCGGAGAGCCTTGCAAGCCTGGGTTCCGGCGTAGTCAAACTCGGCAGCCTGCCCGATCACGATGGGGCCGGAGCCGATAACCAATACCTTGCGGGGTTGTTGGGGAGAATCAGTCAATGCAGTGTCCTCTGTGGGGTGAACAGTGCTCAGGAAAAACGGGGCATGGAGCCGGGCAGCTCCATGAGGTTGCGCTCGGTGAGCGCGTTGATCATCTGGAAGATGAACGCGCCGAAGAAAGTGCCCTCAGCGTCAAAGTGGGCCAGGTAGATGCCACCCGCCGGCGTGCGCGGTGGGATGACAAAGTCGGTGGCGTCAGGCCCGGCATTGATGGCATGTACAAACCCCACCGGCTGGTCGCTGATGGGCTGGCCGGTGGCCGGATCGGTAACCTTGACCGCCAGTTCCCAGCGGGCGCCCAGCTGCCCGCGGCTAACCGCGGCGAGCAGGTAGCCATGTCCATCATGGGAAAAGGTGTGCACCGTTTCTTCCAGCAGGCCCAGCGTTTCGTTCAGGCTGATGGGCAACTGGGTCTCGATGCCCTGCTCTAGCAGAAAGGCGGTAAATCCGGTCATTGGATGGATGCTCTAGTCAAGATGGTTGGGTGTGATTGGCGAATAGCGTTACACCAAACGTCCCGCCGGCTTGGCGTCGTCCACCATGGCCAGGAAACGGTCGAAAAGGTACTCATTGTCCTGGGGGCCGGGTGAGGCTTCGGAGTGGTACTGGATGGTGAACAGGGGCAACTCCCGGTGGCGCAGGCCCTCAACGGTGTAGTCGTTCAGGTTGACGTGGGACACCTCGAGGCCGGGGGGCAGGTTGTCCGACGAGACGGCGTATCCGTGGTTCTGCGCGGTGATGTGCACCTGTTCCGTGAGCAGGTCCTTCACCGGATGGTTGCCGCCCCGGTGGCCGAACTTGAGCTTGTAGGTACCGGCTCCCAGCGCGCGGGCGGCCAGCTGGTGACCGAGGCAGATGCCCATGATGGGAACCTGCCCGATGAGCTGGCGCAGGTTGTCGATGATGTTGCCCAGCAACTCGGGGTCGCCCGGCCCGGGTGACAGCAGGATGCCGTTGGGTTGCATTGCCAGTATGTCCGCAGCCGGCGTGTAGGCCGGCACGGTGATGACCTCGCAGCCCCGGGCCTGCAACAGGCGCAGGATGTTGTACTTCACGCCGGCGTCGGTGACCAGGATGCGTCGGACGCCGGCCGGCGGCGGCGACTTCGGGTAGCCCTCCTGCTCGCCGTGATCCCAGGCGTACGCGCCGGGCGTGGTGACCGTGCTCACGAGGTCCAGGTCGTCGTAGCGCGGTATCTCGGCAAGGCGCTGCAACGCTCGGTCCGGATCGTCGGCGGTGATCAGGCCGGTCATCACGCCCCGGGTGCGCAGGCGACGGGTGAGCGCCCGGGTGTCCACGCCGCTGATGCCGGGAATGTTGTACTCCCACAGGAAAGCATCGAGGGTCATGTCGCTGGAGGCGTGGCTGGGCAGGTCGCAGTGCTGGCGCACGATCAGGGCCGAAACCTGAATTCGCCGGGATTCGAAATCCCGGCGATTGATGCCGTAGTTGCCCACCAACGGATAGGTGAGCGCGACCATTTGGCCCGCATAGGAGGGGTCGGTCAGCACCTCCTGGTAACCGGTCATGGTGGTGTTGAAGACCACCTCACCCCAACCGTCCCGCTGCGCGCCGAATGACTCGCCGGTGAAGACGGAGCCGTCTTCCAATGCCAGGTGTACCGGACGGGTCATGCGTGTGCTCCTTGCTTCAACAGGGTTTCCTCCTCGAATACGATCCGGCCAGCAACCATTGTCGCCGCGACCTGTCCTTGCAGTTCCACGCCGTCCAACGGGGTGTTTCGCCCCAGGGACGCGAACCGGGTTACGTCCACCGTCCAGCGGGCTTTGGGATCGAAAATCACCAGGTCGGCGGGCGTTCCCGGCGTCAGGGACGCGTAGGGCGTGAAGGCATCGCCCAGCACCCGGGCCGGGCCGACGGTCAGCCGATGGATCATGGTGGTCAAGTTGATTGACCCCCGGTGCACCGGCGCCATCAGGGTGCCCAAAGCCGTTTCCAGCACGCTGATTCCGAAAGCCGCGTCGTTGTAGGTGCACTCTTTGCTGGCGCGTTCGTGGGGTGCGTGGTCGGTGGCGACGCAATCGATGGTGCCGTCGGCCAGGCCGGCGAGGCACGCCGCCACGTCCACGTGACTGCGGAGCGGCGGATAGACCTTGGTGGCGGTGTCATAGGCCATGGCGCCCGTCGCCTCCGCATCGCCCTTGCCGCCCAGAGCCCACTCGTCGGTGAGCCACAGATGATGGGGACAAACCTCGGCAGTCACCAGGATGCCGCGCTCCTTGGCTTCGCGCACCATGGACACGCTGCCGGCGCTGCTCAAATGCGCCAGGTGGAGGCGGCCGCCGGTAAGCTCGGCCAGCGCGATGTCCCGCGCCACCATAGACTCTTCGGCCACCGCGGGGATACCCGGCAGGCCGAGCCGGCTGCTGACCCAGCCCTCCGCCATAACGCCCGAGGGACAGAGGGCGTGGTCCTGGCAGTGGTTGCTGATCGGCGCGCCGAGATCCCGACTGTAGGTCAGGGCCAGGCGCATCAGGCCCGCGTCGTGCACCGGGTCGCCGTCGTCGCTGAAGGCGACCACGCCCGCCAACGCCAGTTCCTCCATGTCCGCCAGTTCGCGGCCGGCGCGGTTGCGGCTGACGCATCCGATCGCCCGCACCCGCACTGCCGCGTCAGCGGCGCGACGGTTGACCAACTCCACCACCGCCTCGTTGTCGACGGCCGGGTCGGTGTTGGGCATGGCGCAGATGGTGGTGAAGCCACCCCGGGCGGCGGCGGCGGCTCCGGTCGCGATGGTCTCCTTGTACTCGTACCCCGGCTCGCGCAGGTGCGCGTGGATGTCGATGAACCCGGGTGAGACTACCATGCCGGCGACGTTGATTAAGCGTCCGTGCTCGCCAACCGCATTGGCCGGGATCCTGTCGGCAACCTCGCGCACCACGCCGTCGCTGACCAACACGTCGGCAATGGCGTTCCTGCCGTTGGCAGGGTCGATGACCCGCCCGCCGGCGATCAAGACCGGGGCGGAGTTGTGTGCCCCTGACAACATCAGTCGGCTCCCGGACCGGAGCCCACCAACTGGTACAACAATGCCATGCGTATGGCCACGCCGTTGGTGACCTGCTCTTCGATCAGGGAGCGTTCGCCGTGGGCCAACGCCGTGCTGACCTCGATGCCCTCGTTCATCGGCCCAGGGTGCATCAGCAGGGCGTCGGGGTTGGCCCGGGCCAGGCGCGCGTCGTTCACCTGCCAGCGGCGGATGTACTCGCGCAGGCTGGGGAAGAACCCGACCTTCTGGCGCTCCAGTTGCAGCCGCAGCGCCATCACCAGGTCGGCTCCCTCGATGGCGGCGTCCAGGTCCGGCTGCAACCGCACGTTGGCTAGCGGATTGTGTGCTCCGTTGCCGCCGGGACCCCAACCGCCAGGTGTGAACGGATCGGGCAGCAGCGTGGGCGGACCACAGAGCACGACGTTGGCTCCCAGCTTGGCGAAGCCCCAGACGGCCGAGCGGGCCACCCGGCTGTGCAGCACGTCCCCCACGATGACGACCTTGCGGCCGGCCAGGTCGCCCAGATGCTCCCGCGCGGTGTACAGGTCGAGCAGGCCCTGCGTCGGGTGGGCGTGCGCGCCGTCGCCGGCGTTGATGACGGCCACGCGGTCCAGGGTGCGGGCCAGGAAATGCGGCGCGCCGGAGTGGGGATGCCGCACCACCAGAGCGTCGACGCCCATGGCCTGTAATGTCAGTCCGGTGTTCAGCAACGACTCGCCCTTCTCGACGCTGCTGGCGGAGGCAGTCATGTTGATCACGTCGGCGCTGAGGATTTTCCCGGCTTCCTCAAATGAGATGCGGGTGCGGGTGCTCGCCTCGTAGAACAGGGTGACGACGACCTTGCCGCGCAGGGTGGGCACCTTCTTGACGTCGCGGCTCAGCACCTCGCGCATGGCCGCCGCGTCGTCTAGGACGGCGGAGATCTCGTCCGCCGTGAAATCGTCCAGGTCCAGCACGTGCCGACGCCGGCTGTCCACGGACGGGTTTTGCCCGGAGGCGAGGGTCGCATCGACCGTCTGCGTTGTCGCCATCAGTCCACCCACCGGTCGAGGATGCACACGTCGTCAGTGCCGTCAGTCTCGGTAAAGCGCACGCGCACCAATTCCGACTGCCGCGTGGGAATGTTCTTGCCCACGAAGTCGGCTCGGATGGGCAGCTCGCGATGGCCCCGGTCCACCAGCGCGGCCAGTTGGATGCGCAGGGGCCGGCCCAGGTCGCTGATGGCCTCCATACCGGCCCGCACGGTGCGCCCGGTGTAGAGCACGTCGTCGCAGAGGACGACGGTGCGGCCGGTCACGTCCACCGGCATGGTGGTGGGACGCACGCGCATCCGGGGTCGCTCGGACAGATCATCGCGATAGAGGTTGATGTCCAGATGCCCCACGGGAACGGCCACGCCCTCCGAGTCGTTGATGTGCCTGGCGATCCGCTCCGCGATGGGAACCCCCCGGGTGCGAATGCCGGCCAGCAGCAGGCCGTCGGCGCCATGGTTGCGCTCCAGGATCTCGTGGAACATGCGCGTCAACGCCCGCCGGATCTCCTCGGCGTCCATGATCTGCCGGCCCGGCGCGTTGGCCTCGTCGATGCCGGTCGGTGGCCTGATGTCACTGCGCGCGGTAATGAAAAACCCCTGCTGTCTGCCGTCGTCCGGCGGGCCAGCGGGGTTGCGTCAAGACCCGGAGGGTTACCCTGCGGTAAACCGGCTCCGGTGCAGTTTGCGCTCACGCTTTGCCAGCCTCTCCGGACTGCCTTAAAAGCGGCGTGGTATGTGGATCAATTGTAGCACACTTCCCGCCGTGGCTGAGGTCCGCCATCCCGAAAATCAATGACACCAACGCGTTGACCCACTCTTGATGCGTGTGCGAACATCGGTTCGCCAAATCGCCGGGCAACTGATGCCATGGCCTCACAGGAGATGCCTGACCATGCTCATCAAGTCCTCGCCCGACCGCTACGACAAGCTGCAAATCCTCGGCGGCATGGCCGCTGCCGACGACATCCTCACCGCCGGCAAAGCCGACAGCGGCGGCCATTCCCTCAGCGGCAAGTTCGCCGCCGGCTCCTTTGGACACGGTAGAAACCGCGTGGCCTACTCCGACCCGCGCAAGAACCCGGCCCCCGGCATCTACAAGGCCAGCCTGCCCAACGGCAAGAAAATCAACCTGATGCGGGTGATGTTCACCGACTTCTGCAAGATGGACTGCGCCTACTGCCCCAACAGCATCTACGTGCCCCGCAAGCGCTACGCCTTCAAGCGCGAGGAGCTGGCCGATACCTTTGCGGAGCTGCACCAGCGCCTGGCCGTGGACGGCCTGTTCCTCAGCTCAGGCATCGCCGGCGACGGCACCAAGACCACCCAGCGCATGGTGGAAACCGTCGAGATCATCCGCAAGAAGCACGGGTTCCGCGGCTACATCCACCTGAAAGTCATGCCCGGCGCCAGCCGCGAGCTGGTGGAGCGGGCCCACCGGCTGGGCAGCCGCCTCTCGGTGAACATCGAGACACCCGAACCGGACATGATGCGCCGCATCAGCCCCCACAAAGACTTGCAGAAAGACATCCTCGACCCCATGGCCTGGATCAACGAACTCACCGCGTCCACCACGGGCGGCGCCGTCGGCCAGGCCACCCAGTTCGTCGTGGGCGCGGCCGACGAGTCGGACCGGCAGATCTACCAGCGCGTCGACCAGATGTACACCGACTGGAACCTGAAGCGGGTGTATTACCCGCCCTTCCGTCCTGCCCGGCATACGCCCATGGAAGAAAAGCCGCCGGTGCACGCCGGCCGGGAGCACCGGTTGTACCAGATGGATTGGCTCCACCGCGTCTATCGCTTTTCTACCGACGAGATCGGCCTGGCCTTCGACCACAGCGGGTTCCTGTCCCTGGAGCAGGACCCGAAGACGGTCATCGCCATGGAGAACCTGGACGCCTTTCCCATCGATCTCAACGCGGCGTCCCGGGATCAACTATTGCGCATCCCCGGCATCGGGCCGGTGTCCGCCGACCGCATCCTGGAGAACCGCCGCCAGCACAGTATCGATACCTGGCGCGACCTGCAAAGCATGGGGGTAGTACGCAAGCGGGCCTGGCCCTACGTGGTGTTCCCCGGGCAGCGACCGCCCTCCGGAAAGCAGCTGCGTCTGGACCTGTTCGGCGAGGCCCAGGACCGCCGCGCCGCCGAGGCCGCCGGCGTCAGCCTGCCGCCGCCCAAGTCACCCGCCCTGTCGGACGTGATGGAAACGCCGGCGTCGTATCAGGCTAGCGGGTCATACACCGGCCACGAGTGCATCCCCGGTAGCCGGGGTGCGATGTGCGCGGGGTGTCCGGTGAACCCTATCCAATTCTCAAAAAAGTCTGAAATATGAACAAATGTTGCAATGGGCTGCTTGCCGTGCTAGTGTTGCGCCACCTTGACGGGTGACACGATCATGACACAGCGCGAAGACTTGCTGGCTTCAATTGCCAGCACTATCAAGGACTACCGGGCTGGAGAAATTCCTGAGCCCACGCCCGAGCATGTCGACCGCTGGATCAGTCAGTTCGGCGAAGACGTGCAGGTGCCGATGTTGCGCGAACTGGACCACGTGTTCAAGCAGACTTACGTGTCCCGGAGCCAAGCGCAACGACTGTTCGCGAAAATAGCAGGCTCTTTCCCTCGCGATTTTTGGAGGACTGCTCATATCCTAGACATACAACAAAATGGCAACAGCCAATCTGAGATGCGCGAATTACTCGTGCCGATCCTACGCCAGCATCACGGTGCTGACATCAGTCACGATGGCACGACTGACGGTGCCTTCGTTTATCTGGACGACGCCATCTTTACTGGCGAGCGTGTCATTGATGACCTATCCAATTGGATGCGGCATAGTGCTCCAGCAAATGGAACATTGCACCTGATGGTCATTGCTTTGCACGAGGGTGGTAGATACTGGATTGAGCGGAACGAGGAACGGCTTAAATACGGAAAGCAATTTGATGTGCGCTTCCGAAGGTTCGACGGATTTGCATTTGAAAACAGGCTTACTTATCGCAACCTATCTGACGTACTGTGGCCAACTTTCCACATTGATGGGGCGGAGAACTTTCAGCCGCGCCAGCCTGGGTTTGGAACAAGCCGTCTCTTCACTAGCGAGCCCGGCCGTCAGTTGCTTGAACGAGAGCTTTATGATGCTGGACGCAGGATACAGGGATTTGCCGCCAACCCCAGTCCTAGACTCAAACCCCTAGGCTTCTCCAATTTCTACCCCGGCTTCGGCTCCCTGTTCGTAACCTACCGTAATTGTCCCAATAATTGCCCTCTCGCCTTGTGGTATGGCAACCCGTCGTACAGCCCAAATCATCCGCTCGGTCGATGGTATCCCTTGCTTTCGCGCAAAACCTACTACCAATAGGATGGCTGCAATGACTGCCTCAATCAGCAACCATGTGAATTGCCAGACGCGGACCTACCATCGTGCTGAATCCGCCGTCTTCCTCAAAACCAAAGAAAAGCACGGCGGCTTGTCCAACATGGCAGGCGGCTTCCCCCTGGTGGTCAACGGCGTCGCCATTCGCACCTCCGAAGCACTGTATCAGGCTTGCCGTTTTCCCCACTTGCCAGACCTTCAGCACGAAATCATCGTGCAAAAAAGCCCGATGACCGCCAAGATGAAGGGCAAACCGTACCGCCATATCTCTCGGCCCGACTGGGATGCAGTGCGGGTCAAGATCATGCGCTGGTGCCTACAGCTGAAGCTGGCTCAGAATTGGGACACGTTCAGTAAGGTACTGCTTGAAACCGGAAACATACCAATCGTTGAGCACTCGCGCCGTGACGATTTTTGGGGAGCCAAACCCATAGACAGCGAAATCCTTATGGGGACTAACGCCCTAGGGCGATTGCTAATGGAATTGAGAGAGCGGTTGAAGTGCGAATCGCCGGACGCCTTGCAGTATGTAGAACCTCTCGCCATTCCGGAGTTTCTGCTGTATGACTGCCCAATTGAGGCTATCGGGCGGCCAGTTGCCGACGCGGATACAACACAGTCACTTTTGATGGAGCCCAATCCCAATCGGGTTTGCGAGAAACAAGGCCAGCTGCTTGCCATAGCCCACTCGACGCCCAAGATCTCAGAGATGGAATCCGCCTACTGCACTGTTGACGACAGCGGTGATCTCATCAATATCAACACGGCTGAAGTAAACGATCTAACCAAGCTCCCCCGGATCGGCAGCGGCTTGGCTCAGGCTATTGTGGACCATCGCGAGAAACACGGCGACTTCTCGTCGACGAGAAGCATTACGTCTGTGCTCCGCATAGGAGAAAAAACCTACCAAGAGATTGCCGACAAAATCACCACCGGCCACCTCCTATTGTGATCCCAGTGCCATGTTCCCCCGCAATGACATTGCCCCAATTGATCACGTAATCACCCCTTCCTCCACCAGCGCCGCCATCTCCTGCTTTGACATGCCCAGCAGGTCGCCGTAAATCTCGCCGTTGTGCTCGCCGTACTTCGGGATGGGCCCGGCGGAGGTGGGCGTCTTGGAGAACTTGATGATGGTGGGGCCCGGCACCAGCACCTTCTTGCCGGGCGGGTCGTGGGCATCCTCCTCCATCATCACCTCGCGCTCCCACATGTGGCTGTCGGCCAACACCTCGGGGATGGACTTGACCGGGCCGAAGGGAATGTCGGCGGCGACCAGCGCGTCCTCCACTTCTTGCACGGTGCGCTCCTCGCACCATTCGCGCAGCAGTTCCATGCGGATCTCCGCCATGTCGGTGGCGAACATGGGGGCGGCGAACTCCGGGTCCTCGGCCAGCTCATCGAACTTCATCACCCGGAGCATCCGCTCCCACATGCCGGCCCGGGCCGCTCCGGTGGTGACCCAGCCGTCCTTGCACCGCAGGAAGGTGCCGACGCGCACGAAGTCGTTGGTGCCGGTATCGTAGCACATGGCCAGGGCGACCTCCTCCAGGGTGATGCCGCCGTCCAGCATGGCGACCTCCAGCCACTGGCCCTCGCCGGTGCGGTCGCGATGCCGCAGCGCGCCCAGGATGCCGATGACCGCGTGGAGTGCGGCGGTGCGGTCCATCACCGGCCCGTTGCCCATGATCGGCTCGCCGAAGCCCCGGCCGGTCTGGTCGCCGAACCCGCTCATGGCCTGGATGATGGGGTCGAAGCACTGCCGGTCACGGTAGGGGCCGTACTGCCCGAAGCCGGACACGGAGGCGAGGATGATGCCGGGGTTCACCTTGCACATCTCCTCGTAGCCGAACCCCATCTGCTCCATAGTGCCGGGCCGGAAGTTCTCCAGCACCACGTCGGACACCTCCAGCAGCCGGAAGAACAGCTCCTTGCCCTTGTCGTGCCGCGTGTTCAGGGTGACGCTCTTCTTGCCCCGGTTGTAGGCGGCGAACTGGACGCTCATGCCGCCCACGAAGGGGCCGGAGTTGCGGAGGTCAGCGCCCTTGCGCCACTCCAGCTTGAGCACCTCGGCCCCCATGTCTTGCAGGATCAACCCGCCGCGGGGCGCCGCCTGCCAGCGGGCCAGCTCCAGTATGCGCACTCCGTCCAGCACTGCCGTCGAACCGTTCACTGCCATTGTCAATCTCCTGATTTTTCGAGAGTGGGGTTCCCGGCGCGGGACTCTCGGATTTCCAAACCGCCACGGGTTCCGCGAGTATATCGCGTTTCGTGCAACCGCCGACCAGATAGGTTCATCCTTCGGACAGTAAAGGTTGGGCTACAATGCGCCCCGCCAGCGACTGGAGACGGCCATGAGACCATCCACGACGCAATCGATTGGAACACCACCGGGATGCGCCGCCATGTCGATTGACCCGGTGTCGGCCTGATGCTGACCGGCTGGGAGCTGGCCATCGGGCTGGCGGCGATGTTCTTCGGGGCCATCGTGCTGGGAACCATCAGCTTCGGGCTGGGCACGGTGTCCATGCCGTTTATGCTGCTGATCCTGCCGCCCCAGGATGCGGTGGTGATCGTCAACGCCGTGGTCGTCCTCACCACCGGGCTGACCGTTATCCAGACTTGGCGGCACCTGAACCTGCGCGAGTCCTGGCCCTTCGTGGTCGCCGGCCTGCCGCCGGTGCCGCTGGGCGTGTTGCTGCTGCACGGTGCCGATGCGGTGGCATTGCGGCTGACCATCGTGGTGGTAATACTGGCGCTGGGGGTGATGAGCCTGTTCCAGATACGGCTGCCCGGCGCCCGAAGCCGTTGGGCGGCCCCGGTATGCGGCTTTATCGCCACGCTGCTGGTCACGACGCTGGGCGTGGGCGCGCCGCTGGCGGGGCTCTACTCCATCGAACAGGACTGGTCGCGGGACACCATCCGCGCCACGCTGGGCCTCTACTTCTTCCTCGCGTCCGTGCTCGCGCTGGCGCTGTTCGCCGTCACCGGATTGGTCAGCGTGACGACCGCACAGAACATCGGCGTGCTCAGCGTGGCGGTGCTGTGCGGGACGGGGGTTGCGGCGGTGATCGCCAATCGCATCAGCCTGCAAGCGTTTCGGTACGTGGTCGTTGGGGTGACTGTGGTGGGCAGCATATCCCTGCTGCTGTGGGAACTGCTGCGAGTGCTGTGACCAAACCGCTCGCGATGCATAATTCAATCCTGTGCATCCTGTATATCGATGTAAAACACGATATGCGCGCACCATGCCGCTCTCCTGTTTGTACAATCCACTGCATTTGGCTAGAATTCGCGCGACCCCGCAAGTTGAGCCAACAAGGAGCAGCAGATGCCCGGCAGCCTGATCACCGACGAAGTAAAGGCCCTGATCGGCGTGGAATCGGAGCCCGAGCGCAACCGGTTCCCCATCAGCGCGGAGATGGCCTACGACGTGGCCGACGCCATCGAGGACTACAACCCGCTTTACATCGACCCCGACTATGCCGACCGCAGCCGGTTCGGGAGTCTGCTCTGCCCGCCCCTGGCCGCCTGGAAGGACATCGCGCCGCCCATTGGCTACTTCGGCGCCGGCCAGGAGTGGCACTTCGAGGTTCCGCTGCCGTTCAACAGCTACGGCCTCAACGGCGGCAGCGACTGGCAGTTCCTGGCGCCGGTGCGTGTCGGCACTTGGATCACCCGTCGGTTCCGTATGCTGGACATCTTCGAGAAGCAAGGCCGCTCCGGCGCGCTGGTCTTCATCGTCCGTGAGGAGATCCAGACCGACCAGCACGATACGGAGATCAGCCGCGCCCGCCGCGTCAGCATCCACCGCGCTTTGCCCGCCGGCGAGCAGCCCACCGACGTGGCCCAGGTTGCCGATGACCTGTCCACCGTGGCCGTGGCCCCGCCCAACCCCGAGGTGATCCTGCCCAAGCCGGAGCCAACCGGTGGCGCACAACGCCATTTTGAGGACGTTTCCGTGGGCGACAGCCTTCCGCCGGTGATCAAAGGGCCCATGACCACCACCCACCTGATCCGCTGGGCCGCCGCCAACGGCAACTACGCCCGCATCCACTGGGACCTGCCCTTCGCCCAACTGCACCAGGGCCTGCCCAACGTGGTCGTGAACGGCTCGCTGAAGAACCAGTACCTCGGCCAACTATTGCTGGACTACGCCGGCGATGAGGGCTGGTTCCGGCGGTTCTACGTGGAGCACCGGGGCATGGACTTCCCCGGCGACACTCTCACCGCCGCCGGCATCGTGACCGGCAAGCGCGAGGAAAACGGGTTCGGCCTGGTGGACTGCGCCGTCAACCTGCAGAACGATAGGGGCAACCAGACCGCCTCGGGCACCGCCACCGTCGTCCTGCCCAGGCGGGGCCAGTCGCTGCCGCTGGATTGGGAAGGAGAACCCTGGTAATGGCCGGCGTTCCCTTCGGACTGCCGCTTGGCGGAGTGCGGGCGCTGGAGCTGGGTGGGTACGTGTCCGCCCCCTACTGCGGCAAGCTGCTGGCCGACTACGGCGCGGACGTCATCAAGATCGAGCCGCCTGACGGGGGCGACGAGGCCCGGCGGATGGGTCCATTCGTCGGCGACGATCCTCATCCCGAGAAGAGCATCCCGTTCCTCTTCCTCAACACCAACAAGCGCGGCGTCACGCTGGACGTAGAAACGGTGGCCGGAGCCCGCTTGCTGGACCGCCTGATCGAGTCGGCCGACGTGCTGGTGGACAACTACCCGCCGGATGCCAGGCCATCATGCCTGGAACCCGAAACCCTGGGCGAGCGGTTTCCCCACCTGGTCGTCACCTCCATCACGCCCTTCGGGCAAAACGGACCGTACCGCGATTTCGCCGCCACTGACATCGTAACCACGGCCATCAGCGGGCTGATGTACCACTCGGGGGACTCCGACCAGGAGCCGCTGCGCAACGCCCTGAGCCAGTCCTTCTACGTGGCCGGCATCAACGCGGCGGTGGCAACATCGGCCGCCGTCTTCCAGCGCATGTTCACCGGCCAGGGCCAGGCCATCGACGTTTCCACGGTCGAATGCCTCGCATCGCATCTCGTCCAGGCGCTGCCCTACTATAACTACATGGGCGCGATCAAGGGTCGCCGGCCCGTGCGTGGCTCCGGGTTTGAGGAACTGATGCCTGCCCGCGACGGCTACGTGATCCCCTCGGTGCAGGGCTCGCAGCCGTGGTCGACGGTGGCCGAACTGATCGGCGAACCCGCGCTGCAGGACGAGCGGTTCGCCTCCGGTTCCGGCCGCATCGAGTTTGGCGAGGAGATCCACGACCTGCTTATCAAGGGACTGGCCCAGTGGGACCGCAAGGCGCTGCATCAGGCGTCAGGCGAGCGCCGCTTGGTGTTCGGCATGGCCCAGGACGCTGGCGACCTGCACGAGTGTCCACACCTGCACGAGCGGGAGTTCTTTCGCACCGTATCCCACCCGGTGGCCGGCGAAGCCGACTACCCCGGCATGGGGCCACGGCTGTCCGGCATGGACTATGAAGTACGCCTGCCCGCGCCGCTGCTGGGTCAGCACAACAGCGAAATCTACGGCGACGAACTGGGCTGCTCCTCGGTTGAACTGGCCCAGCTGCGCGCGTTGGGGGCGATATGACGATGCTGGAACGCTCCCTGCCACTCGAAGGCATCCGCGTGGTCGATCTCAGCCGGGTGTTCGCCATGCCTTACTGCGGGGCCTATCTGGCCGATCTGGGCGCCGAGGTCATCAAGGTGGACACCCACCACAACCAGTTTGTCGACACCACCCGCACCCTCAACGGCCCCTATCCCGACAACGACCCGGGCGAGCTCTACTGGGAGCGCGGCGGCACCTTTCAGACCCTGAACCACGGCAAGCTGAGCGTGACCCTGGACCTGCGGTCCGACGACGCTCTGGACGTGCTGCGCGAGCTGGTATCGATCTCCGACGTGGTGCTGGAAAACTTCACGCCGCGGGTCATGCGCCGGTTCAGATTGGACTACCCCAACCTGAAATCCGTGCGTCCTGACCTGATCATGGTGTCCAATACCGGCTACGGCCACTCCGGGCCGTGGACCAACTTCGGCGCCATGGCCACCGCCCTGGAGCCCACCCACGGCACCGGCGCGTTCATGGGTTACCTGGACGTTGACTCCGCAGGCCGCACCTCGCCGGGCACCGTGCCCAACAAGATCGCCAACTCCTACACCGACTTCCTGGCCAGCTGGACGGCGCAACTGGCGGTGCTGGTTAGCCTGATCCACCGGGCCAGGACCGGCCGGGGCATGTGGATCGACCTCGCCATGTACCAGGTGGGCGCATCTTTCCTTGGCGAGGGCGTTCTGGATTACGCCTTCAATGGCCGCCGCAGTCGCCGTCTGGGCAACCGCCACGAGACGATGTCGCCCCACGGCTGCTACCCGTGCCAGGGCAACGACCAGTGGGCCGTGATCGCCGTGCGCGATGACGACGACTGGCAGGCTTTCTGCAACGCCATCGGCTCGCCCGAACTGATGTCAGACCCCCGGTTTGCCGATCCGATCGCGCGCCACGGCAACCAGGATGAGTTGGACGCCATCATCTCCCAGTGGACTTCAGCCCGCTCCAAATACGACGTGATGACCGTTCTGCAAGACGTCGGCGTTCCCTCCGGTCCGGTTCTGGATGGACGGGACATGCTGGGCGATCCGCACTTCCGTGAGCGGGGCTATTTCGAGTCCGTGGAGCATCCGCCGGCAACCGGCCTGGGTCGAAGGGAATACCTGACGCGGGGCTGGCGCATGTCGGGCAACGACGTCCATATCCGCAAAGCGGCCCCAATGCTGGGCGAGGACAACGCCCCCATCCTGTCTGATTTGCTGGGCCTGACTGACGCGCAAGTCTCCGAGTTACAAGGGGCCGAGGCCATCGGCCAGACCCTGGCCGGCGCGCGCATCCCCGCCTCGGTTCCCCTGGACCGGCAGGTGGAACTGGGCTGGACGGTTGACTACGACGAGGACTACCCTAGCCGGCCGCCGGAATAGCTCGTACTGTGTTACCTGCCCTAACCGGCGGGCGAAAACAGCGCTGCCCACCAGCCCAGCGCGAAGGCGAGTATTGCTATGGTAATAGCAATGCCATACCCGAGCGCGTAGGTGATGACTTTGAGGGTCATAAAGCGCTTCATCGCTAATCCCTTTGGTCGTCGTCAAAGGGCAAGCGTGCCTACCACCAATCCAGCATGAAACCGGCGGTTACAACGGCCGTCGGAATAGCAATAGCGTAGGCGAAAGTCAGAACCTTTGCCTTATAGCTCATCTTGAACTTCATGCTGCCTCCAGTGTGTTTCCTCGGTGATGTTGTAAGCCGTCAGCATGATCGTTCCATCAACGAGCCGCGCCCGCCACCCCAGATTGGATCAGCGCCTCTACCTCCGCTTCGCCATAACCGTGCTCGGCCAATATCTCCCGGCTGTGCTGGCCCAGGGCCGGGCCGCGATGCCGGATGCTCCCCGGCGTCTCCGATAGCTTTACCGGAATCCCGATGTGGTTCAGCTCGCCCAGCTCGGGATCGTCCAGCGTGACCTTCATGTCGCGGGCAAGCACCTGTTCGTCGCTGTACACCTGCTCCATGTCGTAGATCGGGCCGGCCACCACGCCGGCCGCTTCCAGCTGCTCCATCCAGTGGGCGGTGGTGTGCTCGGACAGGATGCCCTCCAGCAGTTCGGCCAGCTCCGTCTCCCGCGCCTTGCGGTCGTTGGGCTCCAGGTATCGCTCGTCCTCGATCAGCGCATCCTGACCGATGGCGCGGCAGAACTGCTCCCACGTCGGCTGCGACGCCGCGCCGATGTTGATGTACCCGTCTTTGGTGCGTAGCGCCTGGTACGGCGCGTTGACCCGGTGGGCGGAACCCAGCGGTCCCGGCACCTCCCCGTTGGCGAAGTACTCTGACGACTCCCACACCGTAAAGGCGATGCCAGCCTCCAGCAGCGATCCGTCCACCTGCTGGCCTTGTCCCGTGCGCTGGGCGTGGATATATGCCGCCAGGATGCCGAAGGCGGTGAAACTGCCGGCCCCGATGTCGGTGATGGGCACGCCCACCTTGGCCGGCGGCCCGCCCGGGAACCCAGTGATCGACATCAGGCCGCTCATCCCCTGCGCCACCAGGTCGAAGCCGCCCCGGTTGCGATACGGCCCGGTGCCGCCGAATCCGGATATGCTGGCGTACACCAGCCGCGGGTTGATCTCCGCCAGCGCCGCGTAGCCCAGGCCCAGGCGATCCATGACGCCGGGCCGGAAGTTCTCCGCCACGATGTCCGCCGTCTCGGCCATGCGCCGGAACACCGCCTTGCCCTCGCCGGAGCGCAGGTCCAGGGCGATGCTGCGCTTGTTGCGGTTCAGCGCCAGGAACCCGCCGGCGATGTCATGGGTCAGTCGCGAACCCATGCGCCGGGTATCGTCGCCGGTGCCGGGCCGCTCGATCTTGATGACGTTGGCGCCCATGTCGGCCAGCAGCATCGTGCACATGGGGCCGGCCATGATCTGCGTCAGGTCCAGCACCTTGACGCCGGCCAGTGGGCCGGCGGGATGGTTGTTTTGGGTCATATCAATCACCTGTATAATGCCGACAGCGTTGCAATTTAGATGGTTTTGTCTTCTCGTCATTCCGGCGAAAGCCGGAATCCAGTAGCGTTATCTGGACTCCGGCTTTCGCCGGAGTGACGGATCATCAACCGAACCGCCTAAAACGAAACGTTTAATGCGGCCTCGCATCGGAGGCGCGGGATGGGCGAGATTATACTCGGCGACAATTTGGATGTCCTGCGGACGCTGCCCGACCGCGCGTTCCAGTTGATCTACGTCGATCCTCCCTTCAACACCGGCAAGTCCCAGTCCCGCACCCGCATCCGGGTCACGCCGGATCCCGACGGCGACCGCACCGGATTCCAGGGCCGTCGTTACCGCACGCAAGTAGTCGGTTCCAGCCAGTACGCCGACGTGTTCGACGACTACATCGGGTTCCTGCGCCCCCGCATGGAGGAGGCGTACCGGGTTCTGGACGACCACGGCAGCCTCTTCTTGCACGTGGACTATCGCGAGGTCCATTACTGCAAGGTGATGCTGGATGAGATCTTCGGCCGGGACTCCTTCATCAACGAAATAATCTGGGCGTACGACTACGGCGGCCGGCCGAAGACCCGCTGGCCGGCCAAGCACGACAACATCCTCTGGTACGCGAAGGACCCCAACAACTACACCTTCAACTACGACGCCATGGACCGCATTCCCTACATGGCGCCGGGCCTGGTCGGGCCGGAGAAAGCCGCCCGGGGCAAGACGCCGACCGACGTGTGGTGGCAGACCATCGTAACCGGCCGGGAGAAGACCGGCTACTCGACGCAGAAGCCCCTGGCCATCGTCAGCCGCATCGTCCGTGTCCATTCCAACCCCGGCGACCGGCTGCTGGACTTCTTCGCCGGCAGCGGCACTCTGGGCGAAGCGGCCCACCGTGAAGGGCGGGAGTTCACGCTGATTGACAACAACCCGGAGGCGGTGGCCGTGATGCGGAAGAGGTTGGCCCACTATGGCATCGTTGTAGATGGGGTGGTTGACACTAGCGAAGTCGCTGAACCAGAAATTTCACCCAAGCTCCTATAGGAAGGTTATGAGCGCTCAAATTCACGATCCCGAAGTGGCAAGGCTTGTCGAAATCGCCAACAGGCTTGAACACCGCTACGTTGATGACGGCGATATGTGGGACGGCAGCCCGTTTGAGTGGATAAGGGGAGGATTGGCCTCCAGGCGCAAGGGCGTCGCTTTCGAGGAGATTGTGTCCGAATGGTGCGTTGCCAGTGGGTTACACGTTGCCAAGTCGCTTGACAGCGACGCTGATCGGATCATAGCCGGATTGAGAGCGGAGATTAAAGGCTCCACTTTGTGGAAAGGAAGCGCCTACACGTTCCAGCAGATTCGTGATCAGAATTACGATATCGTGGTGTGCTTGGGGATCAGCCCGTTTGATGCGCATTGCTGGGTAATACCGAAAGACGACATAATGGCATTGCGAGATGAAGGGCTGATTTCTCCTCAACACGGCGGAAGCAGAGGTAGCGATACCCTGTGGATCAATGGAGTGAATCCAAAGAACCCGCCGGACTGGATACGTCCTTACGGCGGAACGCTGGGCGCAGGGTTCGCAAGCCTCAAGGCCCTAACCCGCAAAGTTTGATGCTCCAAGAGGACCATATTGCGATGATCCCTACATCACTATCCGACATCACGACCAAACCGACGACATTTGCCGAACTGAAAATGGCTCTGGATAACCGCGGACCTATCTATGACCCGTTGTTCGAGAATTTGATGGATGCTGACCATGTAAAATTTGACGGTATCAAAGCGCTTTGCGAGCGCCGTTCAGAGCTGTTCGCCCTGGTGCTGGGTTTGAGCGATATAGAACCTCTTGAGTACTTCGAAAATTCACGCCTCGTCGATGAGGGCGTCGACTGTGGCGTCATCAGCAATAGTACGGCTGTTGATCTCATGGCCGGCAGCGCCCGTTTCCGTGGGCGTCGCGCTTCTGATGGCATTCTCGTCTATGTACGTCTTGAAGCGGATTTCACCATTCGCAAAGCCCACGTGAAAAGGGTTCGGTCGCAGGCAGGGGCTTTGGAAACGCTGCTTCGATACCTCGGGCCACCTGAGAAAATAGGCATCGCCATTCCAGTGCTGGCGGGCCACCAACTGTACAAGGACTCCTATGGCATGACCGAGCCTTTGTATGGAACTACCTTCGTCCAATTTTGAGCACCGCAGGAGAACATTTTGACCACTGCCAACCGCATAAAGCAGGACGCCGACTATATCTTTCACGAACTCACTCGTTCCATCTGCCCAGAGTGCAAGGCAGTCATTGACGCCCAGGTAATCATCCGCGACAACAAGGTTTATATGCGGAAGCGTTGCCCCGAGCACGGCTGGTTCGAGGGCATTATCAGCTCCGACGCCGAGATGTACGTCGGCAGCATCCGGTTCAACAAGCCGGGTACCATCCCGCTGGATTTCAGCACCGAGGTTGACAAGGGCTGCCCCCTGGACTGCGGCCTGTGCCCGGAGCACAAGCAGCACATCTGCCTGGCCCTCATCGAGGTCAACACCGCGTGCAACCTGAACTGCCCGGTGTGTTTCGCCAACGCCGGCGCCGGCTACAGCCTGACCCTGGAACAGGTGGAGTTCATGCTGGACCGCTTCGTTGAGATCGAGGGCGATCCCGAAGTCATCCAGTTCAGCGGCGGCGAGCCAACCATCCACCCACAGCTGCCCGAGATGATCCAGGCCGCCAAGGACCGGGGAATCCGCCAGGTGATGATCAACACCAACGGCGTGCGCCTGGCCCGTGACGACCGTTTCCTGGCGCAGATGCAGGCCCTGGACCCGGTGGTCTACTTCCAGTTCGACGGCCTCCGCGACGAGACCTACCTGACCATCCGGGGCGAGCCGCTGCTGGATACCAAGATGCGCGCCCTGGACCGCCTGGCTGAGGCCGGCATGACCGCCGTGCTGGTGGCCGCCATCGAGCGCGACGTGAACACCGACGAGGTGGGCGGCATAGTCGAGTTCGGCCTGAAGCACCCGGCGGTGCGCGGCGTCGTGTTCCAGCCCGTCACCCACGTGGGCCGGCACATCGAATTCGACCCCATGACGCGGGTCACCATTCCCGACATCATTCACGGCATCGTGGACCAGACCGATGGCCGTTTTGTCCTCGAGGACTTCGTTCCCGTGCCCTGTTGCTTCCCTACCTGCCAGGTCAACTCGTACCTGTTCGTGGACGGCGACAACGTCACGCCCCTGCCCCGTCTGCTGGACATCGACCAGTACCTGGACTACATCACCAACCGCGCGCTGCCCAAGGCGCCGGACGCCGCCGATGTCCAGGCGGCGTTGGAGGGGCTGTGGTCCGCATCCGCCGTCGCCGGAACCGAACAGACCGCCGGACAGTTCGAATGCGCCTGTGGACCTGGCCTGGATCTTCCCTACGAGGTCAACCACCTCAAGGAGCACGTTTTCCAGATTGCCATCAAGGACTTTCTGGATGCCTGGACCTTCAACGTCAAGCAGGTGATGAAGTGCTGCGTGGGCATCCTCACCCCCGACGGGCGCGCTATCCCCTTCTGCTCCTACAACTCGGTGGGCTACCGCGAGCAGATCCGGGAGCAGCTGACCATGGAGCAGGGCCGGCAGAAGATCCTGACCGCATCGCGAAACTCCCGAGAGCAGGCTTAAGGGTCGGCTTCGATGCTCGACACGTACGCCGCCAAAATCTGCTGCGCCGATCTCTACTCATCGGAACTGGCCCGCCTGATCCTCGGCGACAGCCTGCATCCCGGCGGGTTACGGGCCACCAACCGCCTGGGCAGAGCCATGGGCCTGCAAGCCGGCTGGCGCGTGCTGGACCTCGCCTGCGGGCTGGGCGCCAGCGCCACCGCGATCTCCCGGGTGTTCCGCTGCCAGGTGGTGGGCCTGGAGTTGGGAGCGGAAGCATCGGTTTCCTCCCGCCTGCGAGCTTTGGAACAGCCCGTGTCCGCCGACGTCGCCTTCGTGCGGGGGGATGCCGAGATGCCACCCTTCCGAGAAGGCGCCTTTGACGCCGTCATCATCGAGTGCGCCACCAGCCTGTTCGTGGACAAGGAAACGGCCATCTCCCGGGTGCGGCGGCTGCTCCGGCCGGGTGGCGTGGTCGGTATCTCCGACGTCACGGTGGAACCGGGCAGCCTGCCGCCGGAGTTGGACGGAACCGTGGGCATGATGCTCTGCCTCACCGACGCCCTGCCCGCCGACGGATACCGGCGCCTCCTGGAGCGTTCCGGCTTCATCACGGGCGAGCCGGAGGACCTGACCGCTGAGGTGATGACTCTGTTGGCCGATCTGAGGGGCAAGCTGGCCCTGGGCGCCGCGGTGGGGCTGCCCTCTTCCGAGCTGACCGCGGATCTGGCGGAATCCGCTCCCGGCCTGCTGGATCGGGTGGAGCAATCGGTGTCACGCGGTCAGATCGGTTACTGGTTATACGTCGGGAGGAACCCGAACTGATCGCAACCCGCTGTGCTATCATTTGCGCCCACCCGACCGGCTGATAACGATTTCGATGTTCCTTGACGATCTTCTACCCTTGGTTCCCCGCGTACTCGCGGCGGCGCTGGTCGGTTACCTGCTGGGGAGCATTCCCTTCGCTTACCTGGTGGCGCGCCTCAAGGGCGTCGACATCTTCGCCACCGGCAGCCGGCGCGCCGGCACCGCCAACGTTTTCTGGCACGTGGGGCGACGACGCGGGATGCTGGTGTTCGCCTGCGACGTGATCAAGGGCGGCCTGGCCGTGGTCGTGGCCTGGATGCTGGGGGTGCCTGATCTGGCCGCCATGGTCGCCGGCGCGGCCGCCATCGCCGGCCACTGGAAGAGCATCTTCACCGGCTTCAAGGGCGGCGACGGGATGGTGGTTTTGGTTGGCGTTTCGCTGGCCTATCTGAACTGGTACATCCTCGTGGGAATCGCCGTCGGGATCGTCACGGTGCTGCTGTTTCGGCGCTCCGTGTTCCGGTCTTCCATCGGCATATTCTTGGGATTCGGGGCGATGTTGGCCCTCAACACGCTGCGCGGGCACGATTGGGCCGTCATGTTCGGCTTGACCGCCCTGGCCATGGTGGTCATCACCCACAACATCCTGACTCATGCCGACCACCGTCCCGAGAAAGCCACTGATATCGACCCTGACATACTAATCGAGGACCGCCCCGAAGTCCTCGGTGAAGCCGCCCGTCTCAGCGAGGAAGCGATCCTGCTGGACGTCCTGCCGCCGGACGAGGAGAGCGAGAGCCAGCGCCCTTCATAGGGCTTTGGCCTTTGGATCAGCCCTCGACCGTGTTTGACAGCGTCCTACGCCGTGATTACACTCTTACTACCTACAAAGAGGATAGCATCATGTGGGATAAGATATTCACAGCCTCGCTGGCTGGATACTCGATCAGCCTCGTGGTGTTCCTGCTGGGGCACTACGTTTTCCAAATTCATCCAATTACTCTTACCGGTATCGCGCTGCTGGGTGTTACTGGCATCGCTATCGGGGTGTCAGGCCTTGTCACGGTGCTGGGTATCAACGTGAGGAGATAGCCGTGCTGTATAGAAACCTGGCAAAAGCTATAGCAACTACTTTAGTATTGGTGGTTTTTGTATTGGGTCTGGTTTTTCTTATCGTTGTAGTTATTGACTTGACTGACCGTTTCACCATTGACAGATTCTTGGGAATATTGGGCGCGCTGAGTGGGATTGGGTGGCTAGTGAGTGCATCCGCAAGGCTGTTGAGAAACTGGCTCCGAAACGCCGAGTGAATAACGCCGGCGTTCGCGTGGCTAATCTCTGCGCCGCTCATCCCGCATACGCGACAGGTCCAGCACCCAGCCCAGCGTCTCGTCGGATTCCGCCTCGGCGTACAGGCCCGGCTGCAGCCGTACCGCCTCCGATAGCTGCTCCGCGCACTTGGGGATGTCGCCCCGGTCAGCGAACAGCCGCGCCGCGTTGTAGTAGGCGGCGGCGAACTCCGGCTCCACTGTCTGGGCCTCCAGGTAGTCTGCCAATGCCGCCTCGGTATCGCCCAGGCTCTCCCGCGCGGCGCCCCGGTTGCTCAGCACCTCCGCGAAATCGGGCCGCAGCAACAGAGCCGTGTTGTAGTCGGCGATGGCCTCCGTATATTTCCCTTGGGCGTCGTAGGCCAGCCCGCGGTTGTTGATTGCTTCCACGTCATCGGGGCGCAGTTCGATGGCGGCAGTGTAGTTGTCCACCGCGTCGCCATATCTCCCCTGCCGGTAGCAGACCCGGGCCTTATTGAAGCGCGCGTCGGCGTTGTCGGGATTGTGTCGGAGCGCCTCGTCGTAGTCGGCGACCGCTCCCGGGCCGTCGCCGGTCTCGTCCCGCGCCACTCCGCGATTCAGGTAGGCGTTGGATACGTCGGGCCGGAGCGCGACCACCGAGTCGAAGGCCCGTATCGCCTCGTTGTACCGGCCCAGATTGTTGAGCACGATGCCCCGGTTGTAGTAGGCCTGGAGGTACAGTGGGTCCAGGTCAATAGCAGTCGCATAATCGACCAAGGCGCCCTCGGCATCACCCACATCGTCCCGGGCGTTGCCCCGCTGGTAATAAGCCGGCGCAGCCAGGGCGTCGAGCTCCAGCGCCGCGTTCAGGGCGTCTATCGCCTCTTCCGGCCTTCTGCGACGCAGGCAGGTAACGCCCAGGTTGAACCGGACCGCGAAATCGTCGGGACGCCGTGCGGCCATCCCGTGGTAGACGGTGTACGCTTCCGCGTACCTGCCGATGGCGAAGCAGCCGTTGCCGAAGATCAGGCTCCGGGGGCTTTGTCCCCGCTGCAACCCCGCGTCCGCCCCGGTCAATTGGTCGAGCAGGGCGGCTACCTCGTCGGCATCTTCCCCGGTGAGGCGTCCGCCTCGGGGTCTTGGCGTGAGGGCAGCCGACCCCAACCCGTGCCATTCCAGAAGGCCGGCCAGACGGCCCAACAACCTGTCCGCGGTTGCGCTGCTCATCGCCCCAATATCCGGTCCGACGCGTCGCTACCATCCGGCGAAGCGCCACGCGGGTTCCTACAGGGTCGACTCTCTTCCGCCGCCCATTTCCGGGCGCAGCGCGATCTGGGCCAGCGCCAGAGCTGAGTAGTAGGCAACCGTCATGGTCAGGTCGACCACGCCCCGGTCACCCAGGAACTCCCGCGCCGCCTCGAAGTTCTCGTCGGATACGTCCTTCTCACGGATCATCTGCTGCACGAAGCGGGCGATGGCGGCCTGCTGACCCTCCAGGCAGTCCGGGGCCTGCCACGTCCGGATGCCCTCGATGGCCGCGTCGCTCACGCCGGCGTTGGCGGCGGCCACGGCGTGGCCGGTCCACTCGATGCCCGAGTCCCACTCCCGCGCCACCAGGATGATCGCCAGTTCCTTGAGGTCATCCGACATGGACGACTGGAACCGCAGCGTGGCGCCCATGGAAGTGAGGTATCCGGCGGCTTGCGGGCTGTGCAGCAGGGCCCGGAATTGCAGGCCCACGTCTGCCGCTCCTCGGTCCTCCCGGATCCGGTCGTAGATCGTCTGGCCGTCCGCGTCCAGTTCTTCCCGTGCGACGTAAGGAACCCGTGCCATCTCGAAACCCTCCGGCTCAAACTGGCGAACAGCATACCATAGGCCGGATAGTGGCCCGGCGACGCCGGGAGCGGCGCGACGGTTGCGCGCAGTCTTCCGTGCATCTACTATTGCGCCAGCCCGGCACCCGCCAGCAAACGCTGGGCACGCACTCGTCGAGGCAAGGTCGGCCACTGCGATGGTATCGAGGCTCAGAAACACCTTCTACGGCTGGTACGTCGTGTTCGGCTGTGCCATGGTGACCCTGGGCGTATCGGGCGGGCAATTTTCCTTCGGCGTGTTCCTGCACCCGATGACCGAGGAGTTCGGCTGGAGCCGGGGCACCCTGTCGCTGGCCTTCGGGATCACCTACATGATCTCTGGTCTGCTGCGGCCGCTGGCTGGATACCTGGCCGACCGGTACAACGCCAAGTGGGCCTCTCTGAGCGGCGTGGTCATCATGGGCTTCATGCTGGTGCTGCTGCCCATGGTCAACACCCTGTGGCAGTTGTACCTGGTGTTTGGTGTGATGAGCACCGGCATCACCCTGGGCACTGGGCCCATCCTGACCAAGATCGTCACCCAGTGGTTCCTGACCCGCCGCGGACTGACCCTGGGAATCACCGGCGGCGCCGGCTCCATGGGCGCGATGCTGCTGGTGCCGGCCACTTCCGTGTTCCTGGTCCTGCTGGACTGGCGCGAAGCGTACCTGTTCCTGGGCCTGCTGTTGCTGGTGGTGGTCTTTCCCATCGGGGCGCTCCTGATCAAGAATCAGCCTGCGGACAAAGGCTTGCAGCCTTATGGTCAGCCTCCGGACGGCGCCGCCCCGGGCGCCGGCGGCTCGCGGGCAGCGGCGGCTGCGCAGGACCACGCAACCTTTGGACAGGCCCTGCGCTCCGGGTTCTTCTACCGTCTGACCTTTGGCTATTTCGTTTGAGGTTACTCGATGAGCTTCGTGAATGCTCACTTCGTAACCTACGCCCGCGACCTGGGCTTCTCGCCGTTGGTGGGGGCGGGCGCGTTCAGCCTGATTGGCGCTACAGCGATTGTGGGTTCGCTGTTGTTGGGGCACTTCTCGGACCAATACGGCAGGCGGAGGCTGCTGGCCGCCTCATACCAGTTGCGCATGGCGGGCTTCGTGGTCGTCCTGCTGTCGATGGGAGTGCCGTTCTTGGGCATTCCGTCCCTGGGCGTCGTGCCGCTGGTTATCGGGATGGTCCTGGTGGGCTTCTCCTGGAACGCGGTGGTTGGGATCACGGCAGCCTACGCCTCCGATGGGTTCGGCACGACCAACCTGGGCCGGATTTACGGGACGATGTTCGCGGTGATGCCCATCGGTTCGGGAATCGGTTCTGCGCTCAGCGGGTACCTGTTCGACCTCCGGGGCAACTACGAGATCGCCATCTGGACCAACATCATTCTGCTGGTGGTCTCGGCAGCGCTGGTATGGACCATCGGGGATAACAGGCCCGGTGCCAGGATCGCCGAGCTCGCCGGCCAGCGCGCCCCGGCGTAGTCCGCTCGTCCCGCACCCCCCAAATCGGGTATCCTGCGCCCATGCTCAGCGACCTGTGGGTAATCGCCGCCGCAATCATTATCCTGGCCGGCCTCCTCGCCAGCCAGCTGCTGTTGATCGTGGTTGGCGTCCTCGTCGTGCTCATCTGGATAACGGGCAAGCACTGGCCCCGTTACGCCTTTGACCGCCTGACCTACCAGCGTCGCCTGGAGCGCCGCCGGGCCTTCATCGGCGACGTAGTTGACTACTACATCACAGTGGATAACGGCAAGATTTTGCCCATGATCTGGCTGGATATATCCGACGCTTTTCCCATCGGGCTGCAGACCGGCGGGACGCACCAACGGGGCGTCGGCGCGGAGGCGGAACTGGACCACCGGATCACCACGTCGCTGCTGCCTTACCAGCGCGTGACCTGGCGTTATCAGGTGCGTTGCCGCGCCCGGGGCAATCATCGCATCGGTCCGGCCCGGCTGCGCAGCGGCGACATGTTCGGCATCTCCGCCGCCGAAAAGCACGTTCCCGACGTCGAATACCTGCTGGTGTATCCGCGCATCGTCGACCTCCGTCAGATGATGAACCTCTGGGAGCGTCCGCTGGGAGCGAGTCGCGGCCGCCGCCTGATCCAGGACGACCCCAGCCGTTTCGTCGGCCTGCGTGACTACCGGCCCACCGACCCGCTGAAGCGCATCGACTGGAAGGCGACGGCCCGCCACGGCAAGGTCGAGGCGCGTATCTTCGAGCCGGCCGCCACTCGACACATGCTGATCGCCCTCAACGCCCGCACGGGCGACGCCGCCTGGCAGGGCAGCAACCGCCGGCTCTTCGAGCGCGCCGTAACCGTCGCCGCATCGGTGGCCGAATACGCCGAACGCGAAGGCTACACCTTCGGCCTGGTGAGCAACGCCGTGGCGTCCTATTCCAGCAAGTGGATGTCGGTGCCTGCCGGTGGGGGAAGCCTGCAGCTGGAAGCCGTACTGGAATCCCTGGCCATGGCCGGCCCCTTCTGGGTTGCCGAGTTGTCGGCCGTGCTGCGCACCGAGTCCGACGCTCTCACTTCCGACGCCACCGTGGTGGTGGTAACCGCCATACTGTCCCGGGCGGTGGTGCACGAGACGGAGCAGATTCGCCGGCGTGGCCACCGGGTGGCGATATTCTACGCCGGAGATGGCCCCCCGGGTCCCGCGGCCGCCGAGCTGCCGCCGGAGGTGCCGGTGTACCTGGCGGGCTCCAGCCTGGCCAACCTGGAGGAAATCTGGCGCGATGACTGGTCGGGCGAGTCGGAGATCGTGCCGGAGATGGAGCGGGTGTAACATATATGCGGGAATTCGTCAGGGGGTGATGCGGCCATGAAAATCAGAGACCCCAGGACAAATCGTGAACGGGACGAAAAAGTCATCGCCGTTGTTCGCCGGTTCCTGGACGAGCGATTCACAGCGGACGAGTTCATCTTCAACCCCATCGTGGTAATTCCCACCTACGACGAATGGGGACCCCACGCCACCGGGGAACTTTACCTCCGCATCCTCATAATCTACGACGGCGACCAGAAAAACCTGGATGTTCGCTGGACGGGCGAACTGATTGGGCAAGTTCGTGAAGAGCTCCTTGACCAGGACATTGAGGAGTGGCCCAACTTCTCCTGGATTCCCAAGTCGGAATGGCCCTGGCTGGAAAAGCGGGAGCGGCGACATACGGTCGCCATGGTCTATGAACCCGCTTGACTTCATCGCCACGGCCCGGGCGATGGTGGCAATGAGCCTGCGGGGCCGTCCCCGGCAATCCGACCTGCGACGCATCGTCAGCACAGCCTATTACGCCCTGTTCCATTGCCTGGCCCTCTGCTGCGCCGATATGCTGGTTGGCGGTCCCGGCGCTGATCGCAGCCGTCCGGCGTGGAATCAAACCTACCGGGCCTTGCAGCATGGCTTCGCGCGGCAACGCTGCGAGCAGCGGAACGTCTCCGTGTTCCCCGGCGAAATTCAGTATTTCGCCCGCGTATTCGTCCAAATGCAACACGACCGTCACCGCGCTGATTACGACCCCGATGTATTTTTCATCAAAGCCGATGTGATACAGCTAATCGACTTGGCAGAGGATGCCATCCGCCGTTTTCAGCAGGCGCCGGCCCGGGACCGCCGCGCTTTCGCCGTCTATGTTCTGCTGCCCGCCCGGAACAACTGATCGGAACAATCATGGGTGCATTCGCTCGCTCTGCTCTCGTTGTCGGCATTGCCCTCTTCCTGGAGGGTTTCGCGGTGTATCTGGGCTGCCGCCTGTTCGCCCATGTGATCCGGCTGCCCGATGCGGCCATCCCGTTGGGGATCGCTCTGCTGGCAGTGGGGTGGTCGTTCATCCTGTCCTGGTACGTGCAGACCATCCGCTTTTCTCTCAACCTGCGGGGTGTGATCGGCCTGGCGCTGAGCGCGGTTTCGGTGCTGGTGCTGGCCGGCCTCAGCATGGGTGCCGGCTGGTTCCCCATCGGACAGGTGTTATCAGGCGACTTGCGATCCGCGGCGGCGCTGGGGCTGTCGGCCATCTTCATGCTGCTGCTGTGGTGGCGTGGGACCGCCATCGCCCGCGACGACGTCACTCTGGACGTAGTTCGCAACGCCTTCGTTCGGGGCGTGGTGGTGGTGATCGTCGCCGTGGTGGCGGACACCCTGCTCACCGCGGCAATCATCCGCCTGCCGGCGCTGCTGGTGTTTTTCGCCACCGGTCTCGCCGGTCTGGCCATCAGCCGGTTCGCCGCCGAAGGCGGGGCCAGTCGCATGAACCGCGGCTGGATGCTCGCCATCCTATTGAGTGTGGGCGGCGTGCTGCTGCTGGCGGTGATCCTGGGGGCGATCGGCGTCGGTGGCCTGGACGATGCGACCCGCACCATCCTGAAGGGAGTGGCCTTCCTCGGACTGTGGACGCTCCGTCCCATCCTCTTGCTGTTGGGGCTCCTGGCGGCCGGTCTCGTCGCCGTGGGCAATTGGGTGTCCGGGCTGTTCGGGGGCGGCGACTTGAGCGGCCTGGAACTGGCTCGGCTGCAGATCCAGGAGTTTCACGAAAGCCTCCGCGAGGTTGAGGGCGACGGCCCGCCCAACGTGATACTGACCGTCATCAAGTGGCTGGCATTCCTGGCCGCCCTGTCCCTGGCCGGCTGGGTATTGTTCCGCATGTTTCGACGCCGGCGGCTGGTCGGCGGGGACTACGCCGACGGCGAGGTTCGCGAGTCGATCTTCACCTGGGGAGGCGCTGGCCATGACCTGGCCGACGCCCTATCCGGGTGGATGTCACGCGCCTCGGGGTTCCGTCGCCGCCGTCCACCCCCAGCCACGCCTCGCGAGGTGTATCACCGGATGCTGGAGGTTGCCAACGCCGTCGGGTTCCCCCGACGCGGGTCCCAGACGCCGGAAGAACACCGTCGCGCTGTACAGGAGACCCTGCCCGACCCGCCCGTTGCCCGGATCATCGGCGGTTTCCAGCACTATTACTACGGCGCTCGCTACGAAGCCGCGGACCCGGAAACCATGTCTTCCCTGCTGGAAGATCTGGACGAACTACAGCCCCGCCAGTAGAGGCGCACCCTTCTAACCGAGTTTACGTCCCTCAGGCGCCCGTCGCCCGCAAGGCCGGAACGCTACGGTATCGGGCCGGCTCCGTACCTCGAGGGGTTGGGGTTCTCCTGCTGTTGCAGGAAGCGCATCCGGGCCTGCTGCAGGTTGCCCTGGATCAGCTCGTCGCCGGGGTTCAGCCGGTCGGCGCGTTCCAGATCTTCGACCGCGCGCCTGTATTCGCCCAGGCAGAAATGGGCGTACCCCCGACAGTTGTAGGCCTCGGCATACTGCTGGTCAAGGGCAATGGCGCGGTTGAAATCGGCGATGGCGCGACCGTGGTCGCCCATGAGTCCCCAGGTCATGCCCCGGTGGAACCAGGCGTCGGCCCGATCAGGGTTGATGTGAAGCGCCTGCTCGAATTCGCCCATGGCGTGGCCGAAGTGTTCACGTCGCCTCAAATCCACGCCCTGGAGGATGTGGTTCTGGAGCAATTGTTCGCGCGCGTTATCATTGACGACGGCCGTCTCCTCTGACCGGGCGTCGGCATTGGCGCCAAGCGCAACCGCGGGGCGCGTTGCCGCGTCTCCGGGTCGTTCCGTCGGCGGCATTCCGGCCGACCCGTCCTCCGGTTCCGGTTCCACCCCTGCATCTGACCCGTCGGCTGCCCTGGGCGATGGCGCGCCATATCGCCTGAGTCGCAGGCGATGTTTGGCGCCGTCGATGCGCTTGGCTTCGGCGATGGCGCCGACGGCGGCCAGAAGTCGGCCTATGGAATCCAGCGCGCGGTCCAGATCGTCGTCGTCGAAGGTGTCCTGGTGCGCCCAGCGGTTGCGGGTTTCGCGGATCTCGGACACCAGGCTGCGCTCGACCGGGCCCAGGTCGTCGCGGAAGACGTCGTTCCAGGCCACTGCCATCACGCGCAGGGTCACCGAGATATCACCGGCAATCTCGCCCAGCGCTTCGGAGTCGTCGGGCACGTACCGGCCGGCGTCCACTGCTTCTTGCATCTTGCCGGTGACGTAGGGTCCCAGTCCGGTGGTCAGCAATCGCAGGGCTTCACCGACCAGGCTGTGGTTGTTGTAGGGCGAGGGGGCAGTCATGCGGTCCTGTCCAAATCAGCGCCGGAAAGCCGGCGGTGGATCAGCATCCATGGCAAGATTGGGCCGGATTACTGCCGGCAACATAGCATGAAGCAGCCGCGGCCCGTATCGTAAAACCGGGGCGATTTTCGGGCATTGATAAAGGCCCTCTCTATTACGGAGAAGGCCTTGTGCAGCTCGCCGAGTTGCGATGATTGACGCCACGCTAGTCCTCGTCGCCGTACTGCTCCTTGAGCATTTCCACCACCGCCGGGTCGGCCAGGGTGGTGGTGTCGCCCAGGGCCCGGCCCTCGGCCACGTCGCGGAGGAGGCGGCGCATGATCTTGCCGCTGCGCTATACTGTGTCCGAGCGCCGCGACGAGCCAATCCCCCTGTTTTGCCGGAGGACATAAATGACTACCGCCGGGAAATTGCTGACCGCCGATGACCTGCTCGCGATGCCCGACGACGGCAAAAAGTATGAACTGGTACGGGGAGATCTGATTGAGATGCCGCCACCAGGGTTCATGCATGGTATGGTGATTGGACGCATCGGCCGTCGTATCGGGAATTTCGTTGAGGAGCACAATCTGGATTTCGTAGAAACCTTTGAGGTCGGGATCTACACTGAACAGGACCCGGATACAGTTCGCGCGCCCGACTATACCCTCACATCCTTGGCCCGAATCATCGCGCCGTTACCGCAGCGGGGTTACGTTTTCGGGCTTATTCCCGATCTGGTGGTGGAAGTAATTTCGCCTGGGTACTTGGCGGCGGCGGAAGCCCGGGCGCAGATGTGGCTGGACGCCGGCGTGAGGCTGGCCCTGATAGCGTACATTGCCACGCAGGAGATAGTCGCCCATTCCGACGATGGCACAGCGCATCGTTTCGGCGTCGGCGATACGCTGACTTGCGAGCCGGTGCTGCCGGGGTTCGCCTGCCAGGTGGCCGAGGTTTTCGCCCGACAATTAGACTGCCATCCCGCAAAATCCCGCTGCAATGAAGCCCCTCGCTATCAAGGCGAGGGGCTTCATCATCGTGAGGCGGCGTCAGTTGTTTAGTCCTCGTCGCCGTACTGCTCCTTGGGCATTTCCGCTGCGGCCGGTTGGCAAAGTTGGTGAAAAGGTAATTCAGCGGAGAGCAGGCGCTGTTGATTTTGCTGGAGCGGCCTGATATCGACCACGGCTCCATACTTTGAAAAAACTTTCAAAAATTCATTGATGTCGTCGCCCCAATAAACCATAGCGCATGACATTGGAGCTCCCTTGCCAATATCCTTCCCTTGAACCAGGAAACGGAGCCTAGTGTCATAAAGGAAGCAAATGGCAGAAGCCTGCCCCCAGACGAATTTTTTCCAATGTCCGGTATTGGTAGCAACCGGCACCAACGCAATCACACGGGAACCGTACTTCTCATGGGCGTAAGCGCACCGACTCAGCCAGTCCTTGATCGTCGTCCGGCGTGCCCTGTCTGCGCCATATGGGGGGTTGACGTACACCGTCGGAAAGTCCCAAGACTCGCTGAGACCGTCTTGCTCCGGGAGGCTGTATTCCGTCTCCGCTCCCACGATTGACCACTGGTTGGAGCACGGGTCCAGGGATATTCGCTCACCGAATGCCTTCTGCACGGCCTCAACGTATTTGTGAGGCGTACACCAATCGACGTTTTTCGCATTGACTGTTCTACCCGCAGTCATCGCAGGATATCCTCCCAATCTTTTGACACCAATAAGTCCAACTGATTCCGTAGTTCTGAGATCTGCGCGCCGGTTGGAGAGATCACGTTGAACCAATTCTCAACATCGTTGGAATTGGTCGCAAAATAATCCCGCAGCGCCAGGTTGGCAGCAAGATCCATGCTGACTTTCGTAAATCTATTTCTTTTCGCAGTTCCGTCGTAGCTCTGGTGGAAGGCACTGCGAATCGACCGGTATTTTTCATCAAGGCTGACGATCAATGTTTGGATGAATTTGGACAGCCCGGCGTCAGTCAGAAATAACAACCAATCGTAGGACTCCGCCAACACTTTCAGTTCTTTATTCTGATTGTCGGAGGTGAACCAGTTTCCATGGTTGCTCACTATTCCCACTGTCAATGTGAAATCTTGGATGAGCGATCTTTCATCTGATCGAATAACTTGACGCAAAAATGCGCCATACGGTTGATGCCGCAGTTCCCCGGTGTCCAAGTGGATCATGCCGTGGATCGTCCCATCGTTCATCCTGACTTTCTGAAGGGAGGACATGGTGCGAGCCACGTATGCCCCTTGTTTGGCTTTTTCGATAGTTTGCGGTCCTTTATTCACCCCTTCCTCTACCCCCACCCGCTTGCATTCCACGACTGCGAACGGGTGAAGTCTGAGCTTTTGGATAGAGATCTGATAGTCATCATCCGTAACCCCGGTTAACCGGGCCGTAATGATCCCGGAAGCATCCTCGTACACCGTGCATCCGTTACGAAGGATGCCATCTCTGGTGATAAGCTGATTTGATTTGAGCCCGTTGTCAGCCCACGCCGGACTGCCCAGCAGGTTGTGTAGTTTCTTCGCCGTTATTGGTAAGCGGGACTTGTCGGCGTTGAAGGTAGCGAGCTCAACTGAAGGATGAAAACTGAACTCGACATTGTGCGTGATATCGGGATTAGCGTATTCTGGCAGACGCCTCTCAATGGCTACGTGCGTATCGTACCCCCAACTTTGTATCAGGTAGAATGTGATGACCTCAACCAAAGTCCCCAAAGCACGACCAGCAGCCTTCTTGGGGTCTTTGGCGTAGTTGAACACGTTATCCGTTAACTCCTTTTGAAGGGAGTTGATGGATGTGTATGACATTGCAACTTCGTCTCCATTCGGAGCGGTATCCGTAATGTTCCGTTTTTGGTGCGGGTCGGCCTAGTCCTCGTCGCCGTACTGCTCCTTGAGCATTTCCACCACCGCCGGGTCGGCCAGGGTGGTGGTGTCGCCCAGGGCGCGGCCCTCGGCTACGTCGCGGAGGAGGCGGCGCATGATCTTGCCGCTGCGGGTCTTGGGAAGCTCGGCGGCGAAGTAGATGTCGTCGGGGCGAGCCATGGGCCCGATCTTGCCGGCGACGTGCTGCTTCAACTCGGTGATCACGTCGTCGGAGCCGGACACCTGGTCCTTGAGGGTCACGAAGGCCACGATGGCCTGGCCCTTCACCTCGTGGCTGCGGCCGATGCACGCGGCCTCGGCCACCTTCAGGTTGTCCACCAGCGCTGACTCGACCTCCATAGTGCTGATGCGGTGGGCCGACACGTTGATGACGTCGTCCACCCGGCCCAGCAGCCAGAAGTAGGATTCCTCGTCCAGCTTCGCGCCGTCGCTGGTGAAGTAAGTGCCCTCGTAGTTGGACCAGTACTGCTGCACGAAGCGCTCGGGGTCGCCGTAGATTCCCCGCAGCATGCTGGGCCAGGGCTTGCGCACCACCAGGTAACCGCCCCCGCCCGGGCCGATCTCGTTGCCCTGCTCGTCCAGGATGGCCGCGTCAATGCCGGGGAAGGGCTGCGTCGCCGATCCGGGCTTCAGGGTGGTGATGCCAGGAAGGGCGGAGATCATCACCGCGCCGGTCTCGGTCTGCCACCAGGTGTCCACCACCGGGCAGCGGCCGCCGCCGATGTGCTGCCAGTACCAGACCCAGGCCTCGGGGTTGATGGGCTCGCCCACGCTGCCCAGCAGGCGCAGCGACGACATGTCGTGCCGGTTGGGATACTCCTCGCCCCAGCGCATGAAGGTGCGGATCGCCGTGGGCGCGGTGTAGCAGATGGTGCAGGCGTACTTCTCGACTATGGCCCAGAACCGGTCCCGGTCGGGATAGTCCGGCGAACCCTCGTACATCACGGTGGTCGCACCGTTGGCCAGCGGCCCGTAGATGATGTAGCTGTGGCCGGTGACCCAACCGATGTCGGCGGTGCACCAGTAAACGTCGTCCTCCTTGAGGTCGAAGATCCACTTGCTGGTGGCGTAGGTGCCGGTCATGTAGCCGCCGGTGGTGTGGACGATGCCCTTGGGCTTGCCCGTGGTGCCGCTGGTGTACAGCATGAACAGCATGTCCTCGCTGTCCATCTGCTCCGGCTCGCAGGTGAGCGGCTGATCGGCCACCAGGTCGTGCCACCAGACGTCCCGACCCTCGACAAACGGCACGTCGTGGCCGGTGCGTTTCACCACGACCACTTTCTCCACCGGCGTGTCGCCCTCGATGGAAGCGTCGGCGTTGAGCTTCAGGGGGATGATGCCGCCGCGCCGCCAGCCGCCGTCGGCCGTGATCATCACCTTGGATTGGGAGTCTTCGAGGCGGTCCCGCAGGGACTCGGCACTGAACCCGCCGAACACGATACTGTGGGGCGCGCCGATGCGGGCGCAGGCCAGCATGGCGATGGCCAGCTCGGGCACCATGGGCATGTACAGGGTGACCCGGTCGCCCTTATTCACGCCCAGGCTCTTCAAACCGTTGGCGAACTTGCACACCTCGCGGTACAGGTCGCGGTAGGTGTAGACCTGCCAGTCTCCCGGCTCGCCCTCCCAGATGATGGCCGCCTTGTTCTTGCGCGGGCCGTCCAGGTGCCGGTCGATGCAGTTGTACGCCGCGTTTAGCTTGCCGCCCACGAACCACTTGGCGAAGGGGGCGTCCGACCAGTCCAGCACCGTGTCCCAGGGTTGGAACCAGTCCAGCTCGCCGGCGAACCGGGCCCAGAACGCTTCGGGGTCCCGGCGGGCTTCTTCGTACACGCTCGGGTCGGCGATGTTGGCGTTGGCGGCGAACTCGGCCGGCGGCGGATACGTCCGGTCTTCCTGCAGCAGGGCCTCAAAAGCGCCGGTATTCTGAGTCATGGTAAAGGACCTCCGGAGCAGCAAAATATTCAAAGCGAGTTGGGCAGATATTAGCATACTGTTTGCGTTGCGGGCTGACCGGAAATTGGAGCGGCTCACCGGGCGCTATATGCTAGACTTTGCCCACGATTGGCCCACTGACGAGGACGCGGAGTGAGAGATGACAACGGCCACCACTGCCCCAATTTACCTGACCAGGTCCTTCACCCCACCGGAGTGCGAGGCCATGGTCCAGGCCGGCATCATCGACGTCGGTGAGCAGGACGACGTGCTGGCCGGCGTCCGACGCTTCACCGTGGACGAGTATATGGCCATGGGCGAGGCCGGTATCCTGGGTGAAACGAGCATCATGTACGAGCGGGGACGGGTGGAACTGCTGAACGGGGAAATAATCATCAAGGAGCCAATGGGGCCGTACCACCTGGGCGGCACTAATCAACTGAATATGCTGCTGGCTCCAGTCCTGGTCGGACGGGCGATAGTACAGGTACAAGGGTCTATTTTTCTTGACGACCGTAGCGCGCCGGAGCCGGACCTGACAGTGCGGAGTTTAGCGAACAGATGGGAACGGGCGGAGACCGGCGACGTGTACTTTGTCATTGAAGTGTCGGACACTTCGCTGGCCTACGACCGGGGCATAAAGCTGGCCCGGTACGCCGCTGCCGGCATTACAGAAGTGTGGATACTCAACCTGCGTGGGCGGGAGATAACCACCTACAACGACCCGACCGAGACGGGCTACGCTACTGTCCGCACCTACCGGGCCGGCGAAAGCATCAACCCCCGAGCCTTCCCCGACGTGGTCCTGGCGGTGTCCGACTTCATGCCGCCCGCCGGCGAGGCATCCTGATGCTTCGGAGGTATCACCGATGACTACAACCACGCTGACGATGGTCGGGATGCCGCCGGCGCGTCCGTTCAGTCCCGAAGAGTGCGCCGCCATGGCCCGAGCCGGCATCATCGACGTGGGGGAGCAGGCCGACGTGCTGGCCGGCCGGCATCGGTTCACGGTGGACGAGTACCTGGCCATGGAAGCATCCGGCATCCTGTACAAGTCCGACCGGGTTGAATTGATTGACGGAGTGATAATCGTCATGCCGCCAATAGGCGACCGCCACGTGGGTGGCACCAATTGGATAAACACGCTGCTGCTGCCTCCGCTGATCGGACGGGCGACGGTGCAGCTGGCAGGCCCCATCTATTTGAACGACAACACCGCTCCCGAGCCCGACGCTGTTTTGAGGCAATGGAGCGCCCCGGGTTCCGGCGCAACTGGACGCGCGACGCCGGAGGACGTGTACTTGGTCATCGAGTTCGCCGACAGTTCCCTGGCCTACGACCGGGGCGCCAAGCTGGCCCGGTATGCCGCTGCCGGCATCCCGGAGGTGTGGATCGCCAACCTGCGGGCGCGGGAAGTGACGTCCTATGCTGAGCCGTCGGGCGCGGAGTACGCGGCAGTCCGTACCTATCGAGTGGGGGATAGCATCAGCCCCCGGGCCTTCCCCGACGTGGTCCTGGCGGTATCCGACTTCATGCCGCCGGCCGGACCCGACAGCGCCGAAGCGCCCTAGACCCGGCTCTTCCACCTACGGCATTGAGCCGTACCATCGCACCGCTATCTCGTCCACCACGGCCGCCGCCCGGAGTACCCGTCGGCATCGGTATAATTGGAGACGATGCCACGGGGAGATTCGATGATGGGAACCTTCACTTATCCAATAGAAGTCATTTCGGCAGACGGAGATCGCTCCGAGACGGTGCACGCGACGGTTGACACCGGCTCCACTTACACTTGCTTGCCGGCGACCCTGATGGGCGAACTTGGAATAATTCCTTATCGCCGTATTCAATCGGAACTGGCCGACGGTAGCGTTGTGGAGGATCCCGTCGGCGAGGCGCGCGTCCGCGTGGAGGGTGTAGAAATCACCACTATCGTAATCTTCGCCGAAGAAGGCGCGCCGGCCCTGCTCGGCGCCTACACCCTGGAGGGCGCGCTGCTGGTGGTTGAACCGGTGCGCCAGCGGCTGGCCCCAACCCGCGCCCTCCGGTACAACCGCCGAACCTGATCTATAGATTCCAGAGCCCATCAACAACGGTCGCTTTTATCATGACCTCAACCCGTGCAACCACCGCTAATCGCCTCTTCTACGGCGATAACCTCGATATACTGCGCGATTACGTCGCCGACGAGAGTGTTGACCTGATTTACCTCGACCCGCCCTTCAATTCCAACGCCACCTACAACGTACTGTTTCGCGAGCGAACGGGCGAGGAATCGCCGGCGCAAATCAGGGCGTTCACCGACACCTGGGAGTGGACCTCGGAAACGGAATTGACCTTCGAGAGGGACATTATTGGCAATCCGGCCGTGCCGGCGGCGGTGAAGGATATGATCACCGCCTTCCGCGAGTTTGTGGGGCGCAACGCGATGATGGCCTATCTGGTGATGATGGCCCCGCGTCTCGTGGAGTTGCATCGCGTCCTAAAGCCGACCGGAAGCCTGTACCTGCACTGCGACCCCACCGCAGGCCATTACCTGAAGTTGCTGCTGGATGCCGTATTTGGCATGGGCAATTACCGCAATGAAATTGCCTGGCGCAGGACGAACGCGCACAACGACGCTAAACAGGGGCGGCGCCAATACGGCAATGTGCGCGACACCATCCTCTTCTACACCAAGAGCAATGAGTGGCAGTGGAATTGGCAATACACGGAGTACGATGCTGAATATGTGGATAATTTCTACAAATTCACCGAGCAGGACTCAGGTCGCCGGTACCAAATGGGAGACTTGACCGCTGCCAAACCAGGTGGTGACACCAGCTACGAGTGGCGCGTAAAGCGTCCACCGGATGGTGAATGGGAATCTGACCTGACAGACGAACACGCCAATCCTGTTGACTATTGGGAGTACAAAGGTGTTTTGCCTTATAGGGGAAGGTACTGGGGATATTCGAAGGATGGAATGATTGCGATGGCTAAACAAGGCCGTCTCGCATATACGCGAACTGGAGTGCCGAGGTTCAAACGATATTTGGACGAGATGCCGGGCGTGCCGCTGCAAAACGATTGGACTGACATACGTCCCGCCTCGCGTTCAGAATCCCTGGGCTATCCTACTCAGAAACCGGAGGCGCTGTTGGAGCGCATCATCCTGTCTTCCTCCAACGAAGGCGACGTCGTGCTCGACCCATTCTGCGGCTGCGGAACCGCGGTAGCGGCGGCGCATAGATTGGGACGACAATGGATCGGAATAGATATTACCCACTTGGCCGTCGCCCTGATGAAGAATCGCCTCAAGACCGCCTTCAACCTGGAAGCAGGCGCCGATTACGAGGTGATTGGCGAGCCACAGGACGAAGGCAGCGCCCGGGCATTGTGGGAACAGGACCCGTATCAGTTCCAGTTCTGGGCGGTGTCCCTTCTGGAAGCGCAACCTCAGTCAGCCCAGCGTCGGGGCGCCGACCGCGGCATCGACGGCGTGATCTACTTCATTGATGGCCGCCGGCGCACGCCGCAAAAGGTGGTGATACAAGTCAAGGGTGGCCGAGTTTCATCACCCCAAGTGCGCGACCTCAAGGGTGTGGTCGAACGGGAGCAGGCGGCCCTGGGGCTGTTCATATCGCTGGAGCCGTCCACGCGCGAAATGGAGCGGGAGGCGGCAAGCGGTGGCATATATCACTCTGAGCTGTGGGACCGCGATTTTCCCAAGATCCAACTCCGCACCATAGGCGAAATGCTGTCCGGCCATGGCTTCAATCTGCCGCCCATTGCCTCTGCCTACCAGCCCGCTCGACGTGTTGCGCAATCTCAAGGCAGTCAATCCAACCTGGTATAGAATGCGAATGACAACAACGCCTCATCCGTCCCTCACGCGATAGCCAGCCCCAAATCCCGCGCCGCCGTTTCCTGCTGCTCGTCCAGCGTTACTAAAGCCAGGCCGGGCACCAGTTCGGCGAAGAAGAGGGCCGTGGCAAGATGCCACAGCCGAGAAGGTTGCAGTTGCGCGATTCGCAGAACCGCCGCCATTTCAACATCAAGGCGGCGGTTGGGCATAATCCAGCGGATGCTGGATAGCATATCGTCGTCAAACTCCCGCCCTTCGAGAGAGAAAATCACACGCATCTCCGCTTCCAGCAGGTTCGCGGACAGCAGATAGCGGAAGCCTTCCAGCTTCCGCTGTATGGATTCAGCGACCGGCTCCTCCCCGTAGGTGACAGGAAGGAGCGCGGTGGTATCGACGTAGGCTGCGGCCAGCGGCGGCGTTGTCATAGACGGCTAACTTCGGTCTCGCCGTTCCAGGAACCGCTTCAAGGCGCCGGGGATGTAAGGGATGGCGCGCAGGGATTCGCGGGGGCCTTCGCCGCCAACCAGGATGCCCTGTTGGTGCAGTTCGGCGATGCGCTGGTCCAGGTCGTCGGGTTCCGCGACCGGACTCTCTTTGCGATGGTCGGGACTTTCGGTATTCATAAGCTGGCCTCCTGCGATAATCTGCCGTGGTTCAATTGTAGTCTCCGACAGACAGTGCAACAACTATGCCATCGCCGCTCGACTGGCTCCGCCGCCTCGCCGCCAAAATCCTGCCCCCGGCCACGCCCCAGCCGGAGGACAGGGAGTCCATCTGGAGCATCTACCGGCGCGACGCCCGAACCTTCTTCCGCCTGGTGAGCGTCCTGTGGCTGGTCGCGTTGGTCTACGTCGGTTATAAAACGCTCAACGAACCGGCGGCCCAATGGAGATCCGCCACGTCAGAGTCGTGGTGGCAGACCGCCGGCGACTTCGCCCTCGCCGTGCTGCACGATTTCGGCGGCGTGGGCGTAGGAATTGCTATACTGGCGATGCTGCTGACCCGCCCGCTGAACCTTGCAGGGGAGTTGCTCATGTCGCTGTATCAGTTCATGGTGAACAACTTCGTTATTCCGGTTATTGAGAAGCACAGAGACGAAGGCCGCGCTGAGGGTCGTGCCGAAGGCCGCGCCGAAGAACGCGCCACCTGGCGGGAATGGAACCGACGTCGTTTGGACGCCGAAGCCCAAGGGCGGCCCTTCAACGAACCGCCTCCCGGCGGGCTGCCCAATAATGGGCAAAACGGCCACCAAACCGACGACAACTAACCAGGGGAACATACCAGATGACCTACCCACCCCATATTTTTGCCGACAACCCCATCAACCGCGGCGAGGCCGAACGCCGCGATGAGGACTGGATACTCCAACAGGCCGAGGATCCGGCCAGCAGGTTCCTGCCCTTCCGCAACCTCAACGTGCTGCTGACCGATCAGACCCCGCCGGAGCTCGGCTGGCTCAGCCCGGCCATATTGCGATCCTTGCCTCCGGAAGCCGAGTGGATCTTTCTTGGTCTCCTGGACGACGTGGCTCATTTCTCCATTGACCTGTCCAAGTCCGCCAATACGGCCGACCGGGTGGAGGAAGAGACCGGCTGGCGCTTCGAGGACTGCCGCACCGCGGGTGAGACCATGTCGGGCACGAACACCGGCCTGCTGTCCCACGCTCGCGCCCAGCTGGACTGGAACCTCCGCCACGGCTTCTGCTCCGTGTGCGGCCACCCCACCGACAAGAAGCGCGGCGGCCAGATGCGCCAGTGCCCCGCCTGCAACGCCCAGCACTTTCCCCGCACCGACCCGGTGGTCATTACCGTGGTTGCCGACGCGGAGCGCGACCGCTGCCTGCTGGGCCAGTCCCGGGGCCGGCTCCAGCGCATGCGCGCCTACTCCGCCCTGGCCGGTTTCATGGACCAGGGCGAAGCCATCGAGGAGGCCGTGGCGCGCGAGGTCATGGAGGAGGCCGGCATCCGGGTGAAAAACGTCCGTTACCATTCCTCGCAGCCGTGGCCCTTCCCATCGTCGCTGATGATCGGCTGCCTGGCCGAGGCCGACACCACCGACATCAACATGGACGACGAGGAGATGACCGACGTCCGCTGGTTCGACCGCTCCGAGGTGTTGCTGGCGCTGGAAGGCCGCAGCGAGGAGCTGACGGTGCCCGGCCCTATCGCCATCGCTCACCACTTGATCAAGGCGTGGGCCACCGGCGCATCGGCCGGGTAGTTCGCGTACGCCGCCCATCGCTGAGTTCCCCATCGCGCCCGAAATCTCCTGACAGCAATTCGTTGCGCCTCCGGGGAGGGATTCCCTACTGTGGAATCCACCCTCACTGGAGGTTCGCTTCATTGTGACCAGTTCGTTTCCGACGGACAGCTACCTGTACCTTGCCGGGGATGACGCCGAGCCAACGGAATGGCCGGCGACGCGGTTCCCGGAATACACCGACGAATACCTGACCCAGTTCGTGGATCGTCTTTGGGCCGTGTCCAACGGTGACTTGGCCGCCGGCCTGTCGGTCCTGAGCATTGCTGGGCTGTACACCCTGGTTGTTGTTCTGGCAAGGGCGGCCGCCGTAGGCCACGGTTCGCGGAGCGCTGACCAGCGGGTCAGGCAACAACTGCCGACTGCAACGCCGGCTCTGCTCGCCGAATTGAACTACCGCGACTGCCGAGGACTGGGAGACGATCCGACGGGGCCGGTTCGCCGGGGACGCCTGCTGCAACTGATCGGCGCGTTCACACCCTTGTCCCAACCAGGTGCGACGGCTCGCCAGCGCCGGAAGATGCAGGGGGATTGCCCCTTCTGCTGCCAGCCGGCGTCGCTGCAAGTCTCGCTGCCTGCGGTGACCTGGCGCTGCTTCGAATGTGGCCAATCCGGTGGCCTGCGCGAATTCGCCGAATGCCTCCTCACCCGGCTGGCCCGGGAATACTCGGCGGCCCCGGGACAGCGTCGATAGCCCAGACCCGGTACCGCGCCCGCTCCATTGTGGCCGGCGCCACCGGCGATATCGCGAGAACTACACGCCCATCCCCGTCCGCTGCCTCCGTTCCGATCCTGCCCACATACTTCTGCTGCTCGGGGTCCCAGCGCAGCCGCATCCTCGTCGCAGTCGGCTCCGCATCATCGCTGATCACCCACACGATCCATTCCTGCAGTACCCGGTTGTTGATCCGCACGAACCCGTCCGGCTCCCAGCGGTTTGCGTAGTGGTCGTCCTCCCATGAGAGCGCCACGTTGCCCAGGCACGCGCCAATCCCATGGATCGCATCGTCGGTCACGTAGTGAAACCGCAGCATCACCTCCCGTCCGGCGTAATCGGCAAGAGGAACCGCGACTTCCTTCCACCCGCCGCTTCCGGTGTAACCGTGGCCGTAGCTGTTGCCCAGGGGGTTGGCATCCGTCGTGCCCTCGGCCGGAAGCGTTTCCCAAGTTTCCCCGTCGTCAGAAGACACTTCGATGTAGAGATAATCCCAGTCCTCCTCGATGTCGTACCATAGTTGAAACATGAGCGCCGGCTTTTCTCCGCTGGATGTCGCCGCGGGCACCGTCATCTCGCGGGTCAGCGTGGTCGACGTGTCGTCGCCGCGATTGGTCCACCAGCATCCTCCGTCAGGAAACTCGCCAGGCAGGATGGGTGTCACTCCATCGGCTTCGAACCGGATCGCCGCGCCTTTGTCGATGCCCTTCACTTCAACGTAATCGATGCCGTATTGGGGTAGGGACACGGTCGCGCCTTCGTCTCCCACGCGCTGAGTTCGGGTTATGCTCGCCGCCACATCCAGGCCGGCGTAACCGAATTGGCCGGCGTCCGCGTCCAGCAGGTTTGCCACCATCCAATCGGCAAACACGGAGTGGAAGTCTGCGAGTTCGCGGTCGACGGTTTCGGCCCCCTGCTCCGCCAGAAAAGCGTCCACGGCGGCGATGCCGTTGTCCGGCCCGGCCAGGAGGTCGGGCAGCCCGCCCTCGGGTACGTACCGCTCTCGCAGGTAATGGACAAACAAGGACGCCGCTCCGTAATTCAGTCCGATGTCGCTGTTCAGGTCCTTCGGCCAATTCACCAGCGACGCGTTGGGCCGCCGCAGGTAGTATCGCATGCTGCCCGGCGAGTAGCCGGCCTCGGTAACGGCCAGCTCGGACAATCCCTCGTTGAGCCACGTCGCCTCTGCCGGATCCGCGTACCAGTGGATGGCGTGCTGCAATTCGTGGGCCAGCACGGTGAGGTACTCCGGGCTGCCCAGGGGGATTTCCCGGGCGTTGATGTAGATGGCCGGCACGCCGTTGCTGTAAGGCTGCACCGATGCCGGATACGGATCCGCGCCGGACACGTACCCGCCGACGCCAGGTATCCTGCCGTTGATGATATGTCCCCGTTTCGGATCCGCGGCCGACCCGGGAGCCGCGCCAAAGGCTGCGGTCACTCGCGGGTAGATATGCTCCTCCACGTCCGACACCGACCGTTGCAGATCAGCGTCGTCCACGTCCAATCCCTGTTCGATCCACCAATAAGCGTGCTCAGATACGGCGGCCAGGACAAACTCCTTGCTCACCATTCGGCTGCGTGGGTAGTCCAGCGTCCAGAAGTTGGTGGTGTGACCGACTTCGGGGAGCGCGTCCGCGAAGCGCGCCGGCTGCGGGTCGGGCTCCACACCGGCCCACCGCAGTTGCCGGGCCAACGTCAGGAGGTCGCGGTCCGGCGGAACCGGAAAGTCGGCGGCGGCCATCGCGTCGTCCGGCATGTTTCGTTGAGCGGCTGACGTCGGATTTGGCGCCTGATGCGTACTCCCGGTGCTGCCGACGGTGGGCGCGTCTTCCGGCGTTGTCGTCGGAGCGTAGGCCTCGCGCGTGGCCGACACTGCCCGGACTGAAGGCGGATCAGCGGATCGTTCCGGAACCGCCGTCTCCGATGACGGCGCGCCCGTATCACAGGCCAGTCCGATCAGCAAAAACGCGGCCAACGCCGCGCCTGTAATCATTCGCGTCATGCCCATCGCGGTGCGCCCCTGGCGGATGGTTGCCGGTTCTGCATCATCTGCATTGCCTCAGAACCTTACCGTATCGCATCTCTACGCTGACGGCTCGGCCTGCGGATCCGTGTTGTACCGGTTCATCGCGATGTTGATCCCGTCGGAAAGCAGGCACTCGACGGCCTCGGCGGCCCGCTGGATTGACGCCTTCACGGCCGGCTGCTCCTCATCCGAAAACCGTCCCAGCACGTGGTCCACGCTGCCCGACATCCCCGGCCCGCCGATGCCGATGCGCAGCCGGGGAAAGTCGATGGTGCGCACCGTCCGGATGATGTCCTTGATCCCGTTGTGTCCGGCGTCGGAGCCTCGAGCCCGCAGGCGAATGCGCCCCAACGGCAGTGCCATCTCGTCATACACGATAACCAGGTCCGCCGGCCTCCCGCCGAACCGCGCCAGCAGGTATCCCACCGACTCCCCGGACAGGTTCATGAAAGTGCGGGGCTTGGCCAGCACCACCGCCTTGCCCTCGCGATACCCCTGACCCAGCACCGTGGTCCGCCGCCGGTCCTTGACGGCAATCCCCCACCGTTCCGCCAGCAGATCCACGCACCCGAACCCCACGTTGTGCCGAGTATCCCCGTACCGCGGCCCGGGGTTCCCCAAGCCGACGACGATAAGCGGGACTGTGCGTTGCTGTGTTTCCTCCATGGCGGATACCGCCTTCCAATCTACCAAGGCCGGCAATCAGTCCACAGCGGGGATAAAGTCGGCCAATTCGAGAACCACGTCCGGGAAGGCTTGCGGGCTCACCGTGCCACCCAGCGGGATAACACGGACGTTGGCGTAGACCGTCCCTTCCGGCTCGGTGTTGACCACCAACTCCCCGGCGCGCAGATTGGCAACCCACAATTCCGGTATCCCTGCGGCAGCGTACAGCGCCAGCTTGTCTCCCAGGTCAAATTCCAAGGAACTATCGGCAACTTCAACCAACAGATACACGTCTGACGGCAATACCGGCGCGATGTCGTTGACGGAGCGCAGCCGGATCACGGCGATATCCGGCTCCGGCATCGTGAAGTCGTCCAACTGTATCGATCCCTGCACTCGAACCATGGCGCGGTCTCCGATGGCCGGACGCATCAGATGAGCCACCCAGTCAACGCTGTTCAGGTGCCGGTTGCCGATGGGCGCCATGCAGATTATCTCTCCGTCCAGCAGTTCAATGCGTTCTTCTTTCGCCAGGATGCCGGCCGCCCCCAGTGCCAGGTATTCGTCCACGGTGAAGCGCCGTCCGGCGCGCAATGTATCGCGCTCGCCGGCCGCCACGATGCCGGCCACAACCATGGCGTCCCTTTCGGCGGCGGAAAAGCGACGAGTTGCGCCGGCGCGTATGGTAGTCATCTGGCCCCTCACATTTACCGACAGATCAAACGGCAGGAATAAAGTCGGCCAACTCGAGAACCACGTCCGGAAACGCTTGCGGGCTCACCCGGCCATCCAACGGGATAACGCGCACGTTCGTGTAGATCTCGCCTTCCGGCTGCGTGTTAACCACCAACTCCCCGGCGCGCAGGTTGGCAACCCACACTTCCGGTATCCCGGCGGCAGCGTATCGGGCCAGCTTCTCGCCCAGGTCAAATTCCAGGGAACTGTCTGCAACTTCAACTATCAGGTACACGTCGGACGGCAGTACCGGCGCGAGGTCGTTGACGGAACGCCGCCGGATGACCGCCATGTCCGGCTCCGGCATCGTGAAGTTGTCCAACTGTATAGATCCCCGCACTTGTACCATGGCCCGGCGTCCGATGGCCGGACCCATCAGATGAGCCACCCAGTCAACGCTGTGCTGGTGCCGGTTGCCGATGGGCGCCATGCAGATAATTTCCCCGTCCAGCAGTTCAACGCGCTCTTCTTTGGCCAGGATTCCGGCTGCTCCCAGGGCTAGGTACTCGTCCACGGTGAAACGCCGGCCTGCCTCCACGGCCTCGCGCTCGCCGGCCGCTAATATGCCGGCCGCAACCATGGCGTCCATTTCGGCGGCAGAAAAGCGACGAATAGAGTCGGTGCGTGTGGTGGCCATTGGAAACCTCGCCAGCTCACGTGAGCAATAAGCGGTGCCATTCTATCACCTGCCCCGTAGTCGCCCTGTGCTAAACTACGCCCACCAACCCAACCTGCATACTTTCGCCTTGCGGAGCCACGCTGCCATGACCTCCACCACCAAAGACCCCATCCTCGTCGTCATCCAGCTCACCGGCGGCAATGACTACATGAACACGGTCATTCCCTACGCCGACGGTCGCTACCACGACAACCGGCCCACCGTGGGCATCCCCGCCGATCAGGTCCTGCATATCGACGACCAATTCGGCTTCAACCCCGCCCTACCGGAGATCAAATCCCTGTACGACGCCGGCAAGGTCGCCGTCATCAACGGCATCGGCTATCCGACGCCCAACCGCTCGCACTTCCGCAGCATGGACATCTGGCACACCTGCGAGCCGGAAAAGGTCGGCACCGAGGGCTGGCTCGGCCGCGTCATTCGCGACCTGGATCCCAGGGCCGAAAACGTGCTCACCGGCGTCAACTTCGGGCGCGGACTCCCCCGGGCGATGGCACTCACCGGCGTCCCGGTCGCCTCCGTGGCGGTGCTGGAGACTTACGGGGTGCTCACCGGCATCGTCAACGAGCCGGAGCGTTCCCAGGCCCTGGACATTTTCGCCCGCATGTACTCGCCCACGGTGGGCCTCGGCGCCACCATGGACTACCTGGGGCAGACCGGCCTCGACGCCCTGAAAGGCGCCGACATCCTCAAGGCCGCGCCGGACATGTACACGTCCACCGTGGAATACGCGGAAACCGGCATCGCCCGCAACCTCCAGGGCATCGCCAAGGTGCTCACCGCAAACCTGGGCACCCGGGTGTTCTACACCCAGCAAGGCGGCTACGACACCCACGCCAGCGAAACCGACGTCCAGCCCAAGCTGCTGTCCGAGCTGAGCCGCGCCATCAGCGACTTCTACGCCGACCTGCGCGAGCACGACACCGCCGACGGCGAACCCCTGTCCAATCGAGTAGTCATGTTCGTCTTCACCGAGTTCGGCCGCCGCGTGCGGGACAATGGCAGCGGCACCGACCACGGCAGCGGCGGCGTGGCCTTCGCCATCGGCGACCCGGTGCGCGGCGGCATGTACGGCGAGTACCCGTCCCTGGCCGAAGCGGACCTGGTGGAGGGCGACCTAGCCTTCAACACCGACTTCCGCGGCGTCTATAGCACGCTGGTGGAGCAGTGGCTGGGCCTGGACGCGCAGCCCGTGGTGGGCGGCAACTTCGAGCAGCCGGGGTTCGTGTAAGGAGGCTACGATGTCGATGATACTGCTTGACGTTAAACCGGACGTCGCGGCTGGTTCCGTTATCGGCGGCGATTCGTCGGCGGTCTTTGATGCGCCCATCACACTGTACAGCGACGACGAGAAGGTTTGTAGAACCGTTTCCGGCGCCGTGGATACACGAGTGCATTACTCCGTCGTTCCCGCCCATATCCTCAAGGCGTTGGGTGTCACGCCACAAGGCAAGCGCCGCTGCAAATTACCCGGCGGAGCCCTGGTTGACCTCCCCAGCGCTCGACCTCGCGTGACGCTCAACGGCAAGTCAGGCCGTCAGGTAGTTCTGTTTGGCCAGGACAGCAAGCAAATCATCATTGGCCAAAGCGCCCTCATTGGCTTGGCTCTGGCCGCCGACCCGGAAAACGCGCGGTTCGTCAACACGGTTCTGCACTTATAGCCGTTCCGGCGCTATGTACAACCTCGATCTGCCCTTTACCCTGTACAGCCCCGACGGCGCCCGTTCTCGCACCTTGCGCGGCACAGTTGACACGGGCGCCTCTTTCACCGTTGTACCGGAAACCATATTGGACGAATTGGGAGTAGCTCGAGGCGAGCCGCTGCTGTTCAGTCTGGCTGATGGGTCGTTACAGGAACGTTCCGTAGGCTATGCCCGGATGGAGTTAGAACGCCGGTCAGAAACAGTTACGGTCGTCTTCGGCAGCAGCAGCCGCAAAATCCTGATTGGAGCGGAGTCATTGGTGGAGCTTCGCCTGGCGGTTGACCTGGTGAATGAGCGCCTGCTTCCGGTTGACCGAATTGTCCTGCTGAACGAAGAAGACGCGCTATGACCAACCTGCCCCACATCACCGGAGACGACGTGCGCGCCAAAGTCACGGAGCAGTCTTACGACCGCGGAGTGGACTATTACCACGCGGGCACGGTCGAGAGCGCTACTATGCGCGGCAACCGGCTGTTCGCCTCCGTGCAGGGCAGCGAGTGGGACCCATATCAGGTCGGCATCACTTTCAGCGAAACAGACTTCACCGCTTCCTGCACCTGCCCCTACGATTGGGGCGGCTATTGCAAGCACGTTGTGGCTGCGTTGCTGACCGTGAGCGACGACAACAGCCCCGTCCCCGTCGCAGTCAAGCCCCCGGTAGCCGTCCTTATTGCGGAGATGGACGCTGCGTGGCTCCGTGCGCTGGTCTGCCCGTTGATCGATGCTGATCCTGCACTGGCGGACATTGTAGATGCCTTCTCCGCAGGCGGGCTCACATGAGCACCCACTCGAACGGCTCTCGTCTGGCGATTCCCGCCGGCTCGGCGATTTATGTCGACACGGAGAACCTGCGGGAGTCTGACCACGCCCAGTCCGTGGTCGCCCAGGTGGTTGCCAACTGGCCGGCGGACCGCCCGCCCCTGAGCGGACTGTCCCTCTACGTTCGCGCCGACAAGGCCGAACTGTGGCAGCTTTGGGCTGAAACCGAGTTTCCCGCGCTGCAGGTTCGCGTCCGCGGCGTCCAGCACTTCAGCAACCACCGGGCCAAGAACTCCGCGGATCTCGCCATCACCGCCGACGCCATCGCCGATCTCATCACCGGCCAGGCGGGCGCGGTCGCGGTGGTGAGCAACGACAGCGACTTCGGGGCCTTGTTCGTCAAGGTACGGGAACTGGCCGCGCAAGCCGACACTCCGAACATCCCGTTCTTGTGGATCACCGCTCCCGACGCCGGGGCTCTGTCCGCCGAGATCGAGCAGTTCATTCCCGAACGATACCGTTGGGACCTGTCGGATGCCCTGGCGGCGGCGGCTCCCGTAACTCCTCCGCCTGTGGTGAACGCGACGCCCCCGCCGAACCGCCTTTCCGAAGCAATGCGACCTGCCCTGGCGCCCGCGATTGCGGATGCCCCGGTCAGCAACGAAGCCATCGCAGATGAATTGATACGGGGGCTGCCTGTTGGCAAATTCAAAGTTGCCGACGCTCATGGCATTTTCAGGGATAAATGGCCGGCACATCCTGCTGCCACTGGCCCGGCACAGCTAGGGACGTTCCTGCTTAAAGAAATCTGGCCTATCATGCAGCGGCGCGGCGTAGTTATGGCCAAAGAAAAATCGCCCAGAACCTATGAGATAACGCCGGAGGCTAAAGGCGCCGTTGGAAAACCGGCGGCACTGATTGACATAAGCGCCAAGGGCACGCCCGAGAAACTCGCCGCCGCCGTCGCCGACGGCATCGCTGATGACATATTCAAGGCGTCCGACGCTCAGAACGCCCTGAAGGCCGGCCATCCCCAGCACCCGGCCGCCTCCTACACGGCGGCCCAGTTCGGCACCTGGTTCGCCAGGCAACTCTGGCCCATCATGGAGCAGCACGGCGTAACCATCGCCAAGGAAAAGCCGCGACGTTACGAGATGACCCCCGACGCGCGCCACAACCTCATCGCCCTCGCCTGATTTCCGGAGACCAAAACCATGCCTGACCGCGAACGTCTCTTCCGAACCGTAACCGAACTCATCCGTATCGACAGCCCCACCGGCGAGGAGGACGTCATCGACGCCCACCTCACCGCCCGGCTCAGCGACTTCGGAGCGTCCGTGCAGCACGATGCTTATGGCAACCTGGTGGCCACCCTGCCCGGCAGCAACGGCCGTTCCAGCGAAGCGCCGGTGATGCTCTCGGCCCACATGGACACCGTGGAACCGGGCCGCGGCATCCAGCCCATGCTTGATGCCGACGGCGACACCCTGCGTTCCGACGGCACCACCATTCTCGGCGGCGACTGCAAAGCCGGCCTGGCCATCGTGCTGGAGGGGATCACCGCAGCCATGGAGGACGGCGGTCTGGGTCGCCCGGTGCAGGTGGTGTTCTCCCGGGCCGAAGAGGGCGGACTGAACGGCGCCCGCAACCTGGACTTCTCGCTGGTCAAGGCCACCAGCGGCATGGTCTTCGACGGTGAGGGTTCGGTGAGCCGCATCTGCGTCGGCGCGCCGGCGCAGAACGTGGTGCAGTGCCACATCACCGGCGTTGCCGCCCACGCCGGCCTGGAACCGGAAAACGGCGTGTCCGCCCTGCTGGTCGCCGCCAACATCCTGACCCGCCTGCCGCTGGGCCGCATCGACCACGAGACCACCAGCAACATCGGCGTGCTGGAGGGCGGCCTCAAGCGGAACATCATCCCGGAGCGAGCCTACATGGACGGCGAACTGCGCTCCCGGGACCAGTCCAAGCTGGAGAACTACACCGCCGAGTTTCGCCGTGCCTTCGACCAGGTGGCGGCCATGTATCCGCAGGCCGAGATCGACCTGGAAATTCGCAACCAGTACCAGGCCTATCGAATCGCGGAGAGCGACCCGGCCCTGGTGGACATCGCCCGCGCGGTTACCGCCGCCGGATTGACGCCGGAGCTGGAAACCACCGGCGGCGGGTCCGACGCCAACGTCTTCTTCGAGCACGGCATCGTCGCCCTGCCGGTGGGCATCGGCGTGCGCGACTTCCACACCACCCGGGAGACGGCCAGCATCAATGAGATGTTCGAGGCGGCCGTGGTGTGCCAGAAATTCATCTGCCCCGCCTGATCGACCATCTCGTGCGTACCTGGTTTGCGGCCGGGGAACGTCAGAATCAGGATTTACCGGATTTTTAGGATTTACGGGATTGGGCGCGCTTTACCAGGGGACGGTTCCAATCCTGACAATCCTCAAATCTTGGAAATCCTGCTTCTGACAATTGTCAGATATAATATTCGGCCATCGGAGATCAGTGAGGGCGGCCGCTGCCGTTGCTGGTCCCAGCCGCATCAACCTGAAGGAGCAATCCAAGGAGCTGCCCAATGGCCGACGAATTTGTCAAGATAGCGTCTCTCAGCGACGTGCCGCCGGGTGACATGATGTCAGTCCGCGTGGGGTCGGAAGAGATCCTGCTGGTGAACCTCGATGGCGACCTGCATGCCTGCGACGACATCTGCACCCACGCCTATGCCAACCTGTCCGAGGGCGACCTGGAAGAAGGCGAGGTGGTTTGCCCACTGCACGGCGCCGTGTTCGACGTTGCTTCCGGCAAACCGGTTACTCCTCCTGCCACCGAGGCGCTGCGCAAGTTCGCCGTCCGCGTCGAGGGCGACGATGTTCTCGTCGGGCCTATTATCGAAGCCGAATAGCGAGCGACGGTTCCAGATTCCGCATCATGACCGGCCGGCGCACCGACGCCGGCCGCAATCGTGATCTTCGTGCTGGGCTATTCGGGGAATCCCCATGCGGAACGGGGCCAGTAGATTGCCCAGACCTTGCCGATGATGTGGTCCGCCGGCAGCGGGCCCCAATGGCGGGAATCCCGGCTCCCGTTGCGGTTGTCTCCCAGGACGAAATACTCATCATCGGCGAGTTGCACGTCGTGCATCCTGGTGCGGCCGAGAACGTCCAGATACGGTTCGTCCAGGGCTTCGCCGTTGACGGTGACCTGCCCGCTGTCGATGGCCACCAGGTCTCCCGGCTCCCCTATGATCCGTTTGACGAACTGGCGGTCCGGCTCCAGCGGGTAGTTGAAAACCACTACGTCACCGCGTTGTGGAGGACGCATCGTGTGCACCAGGCGCGGTTCTTCCGGCTGCCAGAAGGGGATGATCTTGCCGAGCCGCTCCGTGTCCAGCTGGTAGTACACCAGCTTGTTCACCATCAGGTAGTGGCCGGGGAGCAGCGTGGGCCGCATGCTGGAGCCCTCGACCCGGAAGTTGGCCACCGCTACCTGAATGGCGACGAAAACCACGATGCCGATGAGGGCAGCCTCGACAAGTTCGCGCAGCCAATTGCTCTGGTTCATCTGACAGTGCCCCGGGTTACGGGTTTATTTTAGCAAAGGGCGCCTGACGTTGACGGGGATCGGTTCGCACAATTACCATTAGCCTCCGATTGCCCCGTTGAGTTGGCCGGATCCTGCGCCGGCTGCCGTGCTCCCATCGCCACTTACTGCAAGGTGCTGCCATGTCCACGCTCGAAGAACTCAAGGTATTCACCGGGAACGCGCATCCCCAACTGGCGCGGGATGTCTGCGACTACCTGGGGATACCCCTGGGACAGAGCGAGACCTTCAAGTTCGCCAACGACAACACCTTCGTCCGCATCGGCGAGAACATCCGCGAGCGGGACGTGTTCATCGTGCAGCCCACGGTGGCGCCCACCAACGACAACCTGATGGAACTGCTGATCATGATCGATGCCTGCAAGCGAGCATCGGCAGGTCGCATCACCGCGGTGGTGTCGTACTACGGCTACGGGCGAACCGACAAGAAGGACCAGCCTCGGGTGCCCATTACCGCCCGGCTGGTCGCCGATCTCATCACCACCGCCGGCGCCGACCGGGTGCTCACCCTGGACCTCCACGCCGGCCAGATCCAGGGCTTTTTCAGCATCCCGGTGGACGAGTTGACTGCGGAGCCGATTCTGTCCAACTACTTCGCCGAGAAGGGGCTTGAAGATCTCGTCCTGGTTGCCGTGGACTTCGGCATCAGCAAGCGGGCGCGGGACATGGCGGAGCGGCTGGGCGTGCCCGTGGCCGTCATCGAGAAGCGCCGCACCGCTAACGACGACCGCTCCGAAACCCTCAACGTCATCGGCGACGTGCGCGGGAAGCGTGCCCTCACCTTCGATGACGAAATCCTCACCGGAGGCACCATCGTCAACGCGGCCAACGCGCTGCTGGACGCCGGGGTCACCGAGGTTTTCTGTTGCGCAACGCACCCCGTGTTTGCTCCCCAGGCGCCCCGACTCCTCAAGGAGAGCGCTTTCAAAGAGGTCGTGGTAACCGACTCGGTGCCGCTCACCAAGGACCAGAAGGTGAACAACCTCACGGTGCTGTCGGTTGCGCCGCTGATCGGCGAGGCGATGAAGCGCATCCACGAAGGCCGCTCGGTGGGCGAACTGTTCCAGTAAGCCGTCCGGCGTACCGCCCCCTATAGGCAGGGCGAGTTGAGACCCACGGCCGGTGGGAAGTCCTTCCACCGGACTGGGGTAATCTGTCCCTTTGAATCAAGCGTATTCTGTTGTGCGGCCACACAATTCACACAATGAAAGCGTGTGGTAACATAATTCGCACACATCGCACCTTGAAAACCAGGGATAGATAATATGCCGTTTCATGGATCCCGGAGGGATTGGGTTGCGCTGGCAGCGTTGGCAGCGTTGGCCGTATTGGCGATTTCGGCATTTGTCGCAGGATGCGGCCCCGCCGACCAAAGCACGTCCGCGATAAACCCCGACCCGGTGCTGGCGACCCCTGAAGGCGTGTCGCCGCAATCGGATGGTCCGAAAGAGCCGGCCGATCTCCCGCCGCTGCCGCCGAAAGAACCACCGCAGTATCCCAATCTGGATTCTAACCTGAACCGGCTGGCGGAAGTAGCCTCCACAACGCTGACACTGGCCGGCACGGACGCAGCGCCATCAAATCAGGGCGACGAGCCCGTGCTGGTTACTTTCTACATTGAGGCGGGCCGTGTGGACGACGTGCGGGAGTACCTGGAGGAGAACGACATATTCGTCCGCAACGTGGGGGAAGACTACATCGAGGCGCACGTGCCACCGTCCCAGTTGGGCGCGGCGTCCGAGCAGCCTGGAGTGTTGCGCGTGGACACTGTGGTGCCCGCGTTGCCGCCTCAACCGACATCGGCCAACCTGGCCCAACCTGCCGTCATCAGCGAAGGGGTCGGAATTCACGGGGCCGACGCCTGGCATGGGGCCGGGTTTCGCGGGGAAAACGTCAAGGTCGGCGTGATTGACTCCGGGTTTGAGGGCTTTGCCCGGTTGCAGGGAACCCAATTGCCGCAGAACGTGGTGGCCCGGTGTTACTTCGCAACGGCACGGGTGCCGTCCTCCACGCTCGCCGACTGCGAGGTGGGCGGGAACCACGGAACGACAGTATCCGAAACCTTGGTGGACATCGCGCCGAACGCGACGCTCTACATCGCAAATCCCATAACGCCAGGCGATTTACGAAGCGCGGTTGAATGGATGGCGGCCCAAGGAGTGCAGGTCATCAACCTCTCCCTGGGATATGGTCCGGACGGACCGGGGGATGGTACCTCTCCAAATAGTAATAGCCCGCTCAACATCATCGACTTTGCGGTCTCCCGGGGCATTATGTGGGTAACCGCAGGTGGTAACAACGCGCGGACAACTTGGTACGGCGCATTTGCGGATGCGGACGGCGACATGTGGCACGACTGGTCGCCGAACTCTGAGGCCAACTATTTTCTCTTGTCAGAAGGAGAACAGGTTAAAGCCTTCCTGCGCTGGGATGATGATTGGGGAGGCGCTGACTGCGACTTGGACCTAGGGCTGGGGAGATTCAATCAGGCAACAAACAGACACGAAGTGTTCCTTTCAGATGAAACCGTACAAGATGGCAAGCCTGCAGATAATCCCTTAGCTTGGATAATCACGAAGGAAGCTAATGCTGAGCAGTCAGGGGAATACTTTCTGGCGGTAAGCAAACGCCGATGTGCTGAGGAGCCCGCGTGGATCCAGCTGACCGCGTGGATAGATGACGAATTGGAATACTATTCCGTATCGCACCACATGGGGAACCCGGCGGAGGGCCGTAACTCTGGCATGCTGGCGGTGGGAGCAGCCCACTGGTGGGACACTCAGCAGGTCGCCGAATACAGTGCCCGCGGGCCGACCATAGACGGTCGGGTCAAGCCGGACATCACCGGCGTTACCTGCAACCCCACAGTGACGGATCCGCCCGTGGAATTGTCTGACGGCCGCACCCTCTTTCCGACCTGCGGCACGTCTCACTCTGCGCCCCACATCACGGGCTTAGCCGCGTTGGTGAAGCAGCGGTTCACGGATTACCGCCCTGACTTCATTACCCATTACCTGACGCAGAACGCCGCCGAGCGGGGATCTGCGGGAGCAGACAACACCTGGGGCTACGGACTGGCCGAGTTGCCTGACCCGTCGTTGGCCCCTGTGAGCGTCGTGGCTGGGCCGGCCGGCAACATCACTGCCGTCAACGGACGCAATACCGGGGAGGCGGTCATTGCCTGGGACGCGGCTCCGGGCGCGACCCATTACCGCATTGGCTGTGTGAACCTGGTGCGCGACTACCCCAGGGCCAAGGCGAGCAACACCGGCAACTGGCGGGAAGCGTTCCTGTACTTTGACGTGGAGGCCCAGAATCTTGACCCCGTTCGCCCCACCTACATCTTTCCTGGCCTCCAGGAGGGTGTCCACCACGCCTGCACGGTGTTGAGCAACAGCTCCCGGTACGGCCAACCGACGTGGCCTGAAGCGCCCAATTATTGGCAGTACCTGACCATCACCAATCGCGGTGGCGCCTGTCCGGTCTGCGCCGCGACATCACCATAGTAAGGATGCCTATTTGGGCGGTTCATCGTTCGACAGGCTCACCATGAGCGGGCGAAAGGAGACTTTGAAAAGGCCCCGCACTCGCACCCGCCGCGCTGGACATACCCGGGGTGGATGGTTATCATCGTCGAACAGGCTGCAAGCGCGACGTCACCCATCGTGGTGTGGGAGTTTCCGCACTCGCATCCCGTGACAGTCAGGAGGGCGCCTATGGTCGCGGTCACCAGCGAGTCCACCGATCTGATCGCTCGCGTTTCTGAGTACGTGGACGATGCGAACCAACTGGAACGCATCAGGTCGGCTTACGACTTCGCGGAAAAGTGCCACGACGGGCAGATGCGCCAGTCCGGCGACCCGTACATCGTCCATCCCCTGGCCGCCGCAACCATTCTGGCCGGCCTGTACCTCGACCCCGACACCATCATCGGGGCTTTGCTGCACGACGTGCTCGAGGACTGCGGCGTCGAAGTCACCGAACTGCAAGCGCGATTCGGGCCTGATGTAGCGAGGCTGGTGGACGGCGTCACCAAGCTGACCAGAATGGACTACCGGCCGCCCGGCGCGGAGGCCAACGGCAGCGTGGCGGCGGAAAACCTGTACGCCGAAAGCCTGCGCAAGATGCTGGTGGCCATGGCCGAGGACATCCGCGTGGTGCTCATCAAGCTCGCCGACCGGCTGCACAACATGCGCACGCTGGACGCGCTCTCCGAAGACAAGCGGCGGCGCATCGCCCAGGAAACCTTGGACGTCTACTCGCCTTTGGCCCATCGCCTCGGCATCTGGGAGTTGAAGTGGCAGCTGGACGATCTGGCCTTCCGCCATCTGGATGAAAGCAAGTACCGCGAGATTTCCCGAATGCTGGCGGCGCGGCGCTCCCAGCGTGAAGCCTACGTGGCCGACGTGGCCGACCGGCTCAAGGCGGAGTTGGCCGACAATCGCCTGCGCGCGGACGTGCACGGCCGCCCCAAGGGCATCTATTCCATACACAACAAGATCGAGAAGTACGCGGCCGAGGGCAAGGAACTCAGCGACATCTACGATCTGTATGCCCTGCGCGTGGTTGTCGACGAGATAGCCGACTGTTATTCCGCCCTGGGCGTCACCCACCGCATGTGGAGCCCGATCCCCGGCCAGTTCGACGACTACATTGCCACCCCCAAGAAGAACATGTACCAGGCGCTGCACACCACGGTGCTTTGCGACGGCGGGCATCCGCTGGAGGTGCAGATCAAGACACGCGAGATGCACCAGGTGGCGGAATACGGCGTGGCGGCTCACTGGCGTTACAAGGAGCAGCGCGGATCAGCCGGCGGCAATGCGACCTTCGAAGAGCGGATGACCGGATTGCGCCAACTGCTGGAATGGCAGCGCGAGACGCCGGACACCGACGAGTTCCTGGAGCGGGTGCGGGAAGACCTGTTCCACGACCAGGTGTTCGTCTACACGCCCAAGGGCGACATCGTGGAGCTGGCCGCCGGGGCCACGCCCATCGACTTCGCCTACAAGATCCACACCGACCTGGGGCACCGCATCTCCGGCGCCAAGGTCAACGGCAAGCTGATGTCGCTGGACACTCCCCTGCAGAACGGCGACACCATCGAGGTGGTGGCCGGCAAGACCGGACGGGGCCCGTCGCCCGACTGGCTGAACCCGGCGCGTGGATACGTGGCAACCAACAGCGCGCGGCAGAAGATACGCTCCTGGTTCAACCGGCAGGCCCGCAGCGCCAACATCACCCGGGGCCGCGAACTCCTGCGCCGCGAGTTGCGCCGCATGGGCGTCAAGATGTCCGACCGCGACGTGCTTGAAGGGTGCCGCTACGAAAGCATGGAGGACCTGCTGGCCGCCCTGGGCTCCGGCGAGTTGAGCGACTCCGCACTGTCGGCGCGCCTGACCCAGTTCCGCAACGACGAGATGGCCGATGCTCCCTGGATGCCAAAGCTGCGGGGCTCAACTTCCCTGTCCAGCCCGTCGTCGGGGATTTCGGTGCTGGGCGTGGGCGACCTGCTGACCAGCATCGCCCGCTGCTGCAACCCCATCCAGGGTGACCCGATCATAGGGTTCGTGACGCGCTCTCGCGGCGTCAGCGTGCACAAGGTGGGTTGCATCAACGTGCTCAACGAGGACGAGCAGGAACGTCTGGTTCCTGTTTCCTGGGGGCAGAAGCAGGAGCTCTATCCGGTCCGCATCCGCATTGAGGCCATGGATCGCGTGGGCCTGCTGCGGGACGTGACCACCAAGGTCTCGGACGACAAGATCAACATCGCCTGGGCCGTGACCCGGGAGAACGACGACGCCACGGTCAGCATGGAATTCACCATCCATGTGAAGGACCTCGAAGAACTGAACCGCGTGTTCTCCCGCATCGAGGGTATCCGCGGCGTCATCTCGGTAAGCCGCGTCACCAGCAGCCCCCTGAGGCAGACCGAGCGCTGATCGGCCCGGCGCGGGTCTGACGCGCTCGCCAGTAAACGGCGAGCCTGTTGTTCAGTCTTTCCACCATGGCGCCCGCGATTCGCGGCGGGACGGCGGTCAAGTTGTTGCTGGCCGTCGCGGTGTTTCTGGTCATAATGCTCATGCCCGCTCCGGCGGGATTGACGGAGCACGGGCAGCGCGCGCTGGCGGTGATGCTCCTCGCAGTAATTTTGTGGGCCACCGAAGCCATTCCCGTGCCCGTGGCCGGCGTAGGTGGAGTTTTGCTCCTGGTCCTGGTGGGAGCGGTGCCGGATCTGGGTCCCGCGCTCTATGGCTTTTCCCAACCCGTCGCTTACTTCCTCATCGGCATCCTGACGCTGGGCCTGGCGGTGCAGCATTCCGGTCTTGCCCAACGCCTGGCCACCTGGCTCATGCGCGGCGCACAGGGAAGCCCCCGCCTGCTCTACGTCCAGATGCTGTTTTCGTTCGCCGCGCTGACCTTTGCGCTGCCGTCCGCCAGCACCCGAGGCGCCATCATGGTCCACGTCTACGAGCAGGTGCTGGACCGCTGGAACATACCCAAGGAGCATCCCTTGTACCGGGCCACGATGATGGCCATGGGCAGCCTCAATCGCCTCGGATCCACCGCGCTGCTGGCCGGCGGCATCACACCGGTGGTGGCCTCCGGTTTGCTGGGCGACTTCTCCTGGACCCAGTGGTTCGTGCTGATGAGCGTGCCGTTCTACGCCAACCTCATCGTTGGCGGGACCGTGCTGTTCCTGTTCTACCGGTCGGGGTTCCGCCTGAGCGACGATGCTGCCGCCGCCACCGTCGCGCTGGACCGCATCAGCCCCGTCGAAATGCGGGCTGCCGGCATCGTGATCGTCACCGCCCTGCTGTGGTTCACCGATTTCGCCCACGGCCTGCACCCGGCGGTACCCGCCATGATCGCCATGTGCGTGATCCTGCTGCCGCGGGTGGGCATTCTCACGTGGGGCGAATTCGAGCGAAACCTGGGCTGGTCCAACTTCTTCATCATCGCCACGTCGCTGTCGTTGTCCCACGCGCTGGTGACCACCGGGGCCGCGGCCTGGTTCTCGGAGACGCTGGTGGGCGGCGTGTCGCAGCTGGCGGCGTCGCCCATGCTGGTTCTGCTGTTGCTGTGCGCGTGCTTCGCCGTGATGCGGTTCATCCTGCCCAACATCGCCGGCTATCTGGCGTTGGTGATACCCGTCACCATGGCCGCGGCTGAATCCCTGGGCCTTGATCCGTTAGTGTGCGGCATGGCCGCCGTGGTGGTGGGCGACTCGGTGGTCTATTACAGCGCCGGCGGCACCGCCAGCGTCTTCATCTTTCAACGGGCCGATATCTCCAACCCGGAGATCTTCCGGTTCGCCGTCACCATGACCGTGATCGCGACAGCCATTCTCCTGCTGGCGGTGATCCCCTACTGGGGCCTGGTGGGTCACCCGTTGGTTCCATAGTCCGGCAACCTACAACAGGGTCGCTATCGCCACTGCCAGCCCCGCCAGCACGATGGCAAACGCGCCGACCAGCATCCAGATGAGAACGTGCCGGATGCGTCGCCGTCTTTGCCGCGATCGGCGCAGGTCAGCCCGGTAGTCCCAGGGACGGCGGATGCGATCCCCGTGCCGCCAGACGCCGCGCCTCCGCCGTTTCGCCTCGGCCTCCGCCTCTGGGAACCCCAGGTCCCGGCCGCCGTAGCGCCGGTACCACCACGCCATGCCGGAACGCACCATCTCCACGTTGACCGATTGGTCACGCCGGCGCCGCCGGTAGAGCAGGCCCACCGTCCTCCCATATCGGTCCGTTGCCATCGACTCCATGCGGATGCCGCCGCGCCGGACCAGCGCTTCCAGTTGCTTGCGCGACTCCTGCCCGTAGGGCTGGGCCAGTTCCGGCGCGTCGATTCCATAGAGCCGCACCGGGAATGGCCTCCGCAGGAAGCTGAACAGCCCGGCGTATTTGACCTCCAGCGAGTCGCCGTCGATGACCCGCCGTATCCGCACCCTGCGGGCCATCTGCGACCTACACGGTCATCGGCGTGTCGTCCCGGTTGGCCCACTCGCTCATGGACGCATCATAGTTCTTAGCGTTCTCGAAGCCCACCAGGCGCAGTACGAAGTTTCCGTGCGCCGCACGGATGCCGGCCTGTCAATAGGAGTACGCCGTCTTGTCCGGCGTAATGCCGTGCTCCGTCAGAATCCTCCGGATCTCAGCCGCCGGCTTGAACTCGTGGGTGTTGCGGTCCATCAGGTTGAACCACTCCAGGTGCACCGCGCCGGGAACATGGCCCTGCCGCTGGTTGCGATAGTTGGGGGCGGAGCCGTCCCACTCGCCGTCGCTGCGCACGTCCCACACCACGACGTTATCGAGATTGCAGGCCGCCTTGAGCTCGTCGCCGGTGGCGATGAACGACTCGTTTGCCCGCGGGGTGAAGGTCACCGCCGCCGGCGCCCTGGCCCGGCCGAAGTCGATGGGCTGTCCCGCGTTGACCCACGCGCGCCAACCGCCGTTGAGCACCTTCACGTTGGCGTGGCCGTAATAGTTGAACACCCACCAGATGCGCGCCGCCGTCAGCCCCTGGGCGTGGTCGTAGGTGACCACGGTGGTGTCGTCGCCGATGCCGAGGCCCTCGGCCATGGCCTTGAACTGCTCCGGCGCCATGACGTGCTGCCGGTCGGTGTCGGGGTTCTTGGCCCAGTTGTCAGCCACGTGGTGGGAGCCGGGAATGTGTCCCCGTTGCCAGGCGTCAGCGGTGTTGGCGCAGTCCAGCACCACCACGTTGGGATCGTCCAGGTGTGCAGCGACCCACTCGGCGTCGGTCAGGTACTCGGGGTGGGCGTAATCGTCGGTATGAGTCGTCATGGAGCGGCTCCTGCGTTCGGATGTGAGTTGCCGGGATTGTAGGCGGGGGCAGGCCGGCGGGTCAACGGAATTGCGAACAACTTGCCGCAGTTGACAGCGCTTACCACAGTAGACCACATAGAAGTGCTATCCTATCCTGGTCAGGAGGTAGCGCCATGGCCACCATACAGCTCGTTGTACCCGAGGAAGACCGCGAACGCTTTGCTGAGCAGGCCGAGCGCGAAGGCATGGCGCTGGAAACATGGTTGATTTCCGTGGCCCGTCAGCACAGTCCGCAATTAGCAGCTCCAGCAGACGATCGATTTCAGTCAGTCGACGAGCTTATGGCGTTTCTTGAGGAATGCAGAGCCAAATCCGGGCTGGAACGTGAACCGGAGTGGGAAGTACACCTCAGGAACATGCACGAGTCTCGCATACAGGGGCTGCCTGGCGTATGACTTTCGTCGATACCAACGTGTTCATGTATGCGGTGGGTGGCCCGCATCCGTTGCAACAGATCGCTTGGGAGTTCCTGCGGCGGTCATACAGCAACGGTTCGTCCTTATGCACTTCCGCGGAGGTCTTGCAGGAACTGGCGCATTCTTACCTGCGGGTAGGCCGCGGTGAGACATTTGACCGTGCAATGGCATTGGTATGACGGTACGGCGTGGAAGTTTGGTCCCTCGAACGCGAAGACGTCCTTCTCGCACGGCAAATTTACGAGCAACACCCCGGCCTGTCCGCCCGCGACCTCTGTCATCTCGCCTCCTGCCAACGTCGCGGCGTTAGCGAAATGATGACCTTCGACCAAAACCTCGCCTCCGTGTTCCGCGGTCTGAACGAGTCATAGCCGTCATCGACCATCATCGCTGGACCGCACGCCACTACACAGATAAGTCAGGGCCAAAGGCGTTCAAATACATCATCCCGTCGTTCCCGCTACAATAGGCGCACTCAACACGCTCAGGTGCGAGGTGCGCTTTTATGGTTCAGCAGGGACAGATTGACCATCTCTTGCAGGAGGCCGGGGAGATCCCGCCTCCGCCCCACGTGGTCGAGCAGGCCACCATGTCCGACTACGACGGCGTCTACGCCCGCTCGGTGGAAGACCCCGAGGGTTTCTGGGCCGAGGCCGCCGAGGAACTCCACTGGTTCCGCCGGTGGGACGACGTGTTCCAGTGGGACTACCCCAACTTCCGCTGGTTCGTGGGCGGCCAGACCAACATCGCCTACAACGCCCTGGACCGCCACCTCGCTACGGAGCGGCGCAACAAGGCCGCCCTCATCTGGCTGGGCGAGGACGGAACCGAGCAGGTGTACACCTACGCCCGGCTGGCGCAGCAGGTCAACCGCTTCGCCAACGGCCTCAAGTCGTTGGGCGTGGGCAAGGGCGACCGCGTCGTCATCTACATGCCATTAACTCCCGAGGGCGCCATCAGCATGCTGGCCTGCGCCCGCATCGGCGCAATCCACAGCGTGGTCTATGCCGGCTTCAGCGTTGGCTCCCTTCGCGACCGCATCCAGGACGCCAGCGCCAAGGCGCTGATCACCGGCGACGTGGGCTACCGCCGGGGCAACCGGGTGGACCTCAAGGGCATCGCCGACGAGGCCGTGGAGGGCTGCGACAGCCTGGAGCACGTCATCGTCTTCCGCCGGGAGCTGGCCCTGGAGGACCTGCGGGACGGCGAGACCGACTTCGACGGCCTGATGGCCCGCAGCAGCATCGACTGCCCCGCCGAGGTCATGGACGCCGAGGACCCGCTGTACATCCTCTACACCAGCGGCACCACCGGCAAGCCCAAGGGCGTCGTGCATGTCCACGGCGGCTACATGGTGGGCACCCACTACCATTTCAAGAACTTCTGGGACGTCAAGGACAACGACGTCTTCTGGTGCATGTCCGACATCGGCTGGGTGGTGGGCCACAGCTACATCGTTTACGCGCCGCTGGTGGCCGGCGCCACCACCGTCTTCCGCGAGGGCGCGCCCGACTTCCCCCACAACGCCGTGTTCTACGAGGTGGTCGAGAAGTACGGCGTCAACGTCATCTTCACCGCGCCCACGGCGGTGCGGATGCTCATGCGCTACGGCGAGGAGCCGGTCAGCCGCTACAACCTGCGTTCGCTGCGCTTCCTCACCTGCGCCGGCGAGCCCCTGAACCCGGAGGCCCTGCGCTGGGCCTACGAGCACATCTGCGGCGGCGGCGAGTGGGCGCACATGGTTGACAACTGGTGGCAGACCGAGACCGGCGGCCCCTGCCTGGGCACCACCGCCACCATGACCTCCCGTCCCGGCCGCGTGGGCAAGCCCCTCCCCGGCGCGGTCATGGACATCGTGGACCGGGAGGGTGAGCCCATCGAGGAGCCGGACAAGGGCGGCTTCCTGGTGATCCGCCGTCCCTTCCCGCACTTCTCCCGCACCGTGTGGGGCGACCCCGACCGCTACGCCGACACCTGGAGCCAGATCCCCGGCGTGTACTCCTCCGGCGACGTGGCCCTGCGCGACGCCGACGGCTACTACATGGTGGTGGGTCGCGCCGACGACGTGCTGAACGTGGCCGGCCACCGCATCGGCTCCGCCGAGGTGGAGTCGGCGCTGGTGTCGCATCCGGAGGTCGCCGAGGCGGCGGTCATCGGCAAGCCCGACCAGCTGCGCGGCGAGGTCATCAAGGGGTTCGTCACCCTGCGCATGGGCAGCGAGGGCTCCGACCGCATGATCAACGACCTGCAACTCCACGTGCGCCGCGAGTTGGGCCCCATCGCCGTCCCATCGGAGATCGAGTTCACGCCCACGCTGCCCAAGACCCGCTCCGGCAAGATCATGCGCCGCCTCCTCAAAGCCCAGGAGCTGGGCCTGGACCCGGGGGATATAACGACGCTGGAGGAGTAGCCCCGTAAAGCAATCGTCTGAATCAGGATTTGCCGGATTTCGGGATTCACAGGATTGAGTTGATTTTTGCCGGAATGGCAACAATCCTGAGCATCCTGATTCAGACAATTGCCGCCAGTTGAGAATAAACCCCAGGGAGTTTTGGCGATGAAATATTTGTACCCATGCACCATTGAAGGCAATCCGGACGATGGGAACGGGTTTGTGGTGTCTTTCCCGGATATTCCGCGGGCTCGCACTGGAGGGTTCACGTTCCGGGAAGCCCGCATTCTCGCTGAGGATTGCCTGGTTGTAACACTCAGCCACCATGTCAAACACGACCTGGACTTGCCCGCGCCCAGCCCTTTTCGGGAAGGGCAGGAGCTGCTGACGGTTCAGCCCGTGGTTGCCGCCCAGCTGGATCTCTACACCGCCATGCGCGAGCAGGGCATTAGCTGGAGAGACTTGGCGCAGCGGTTAGGCATCTGCGAGGACGACGCGGCTGCGCTCGTCAATCTGGACTACCGCACTCCCATTGGGGAGGTCGCCAAAGCGCTCAAAGCCGTAGGCTGCGAGCTGGCAGTTGCCGAGCAGGCCGCGCGATGGTCCGCGTATGAACGGCCGGGAATTCGTGAGGCGCGCCCGGCGTTACGCTCGCCGCAATAGGCTGGAATGGCGTTTCGACCCGGTGCGAGGCAAGGGCAGCCATGGCACGTTCTACTTGGGCAATCGCAGAACTGGCGTACAGCACGGCGAAATTGCACAAGGAACGTTTTGTGCAATGCTCCGCCATTTGGGGATCAACGCAAGGGAGTTTTGATTATGCGGTACGTTTATCCGTGCAATATCGAGGGCAATGAAACGGACGGAGACGGTTTCACGGCTATCTTTCCTGACGTCAATGGGGCCATCACTGGAGGCTTTACCTTCAAAGAGGCCCTTATCAACGCTGAGGACTGTCTAGTAGTAGCCCTTTCCGCATGTGTGGACTGCTATGAAGAGCTGCCCGCGCCCAGTCCTTTCCAGGACGGGCAGGAACTGCTGACAGTGCAGCCCGTCATCGCCGCCCAGCTGGACCTATACACCGCTATGCGCGAGCAGCGCATCAGCCGCGCTGAGTTGGCGGAACGGCTTGGCGTTAGCGGTGACGACGCCGACCGGCTGTTGAGCCTAGACTACCGCACGCCCATTGCCGAGGTTATTAAAGCCTTGCGCACCTTGGGCTGCGAGCTGGTTGCGACGGAACAGGTAGCCTGATTCCTGTTCGAGGTCAAAACGTCATGATGTTGGACGAACTTGTCGGCGCAATCGAAACGCTGAAGCAACGCATTCGGACGCATGGAGCGACGCTGCGGGCTAATGAGATCAGGACCCGTGTGGCGCTGATCGACCCGCTGCTGGTGGCGCTGGGTTGGGACGTTTCCGATCCGGCATTGGTTACGCCTGAGTACGCTGTAGGTGAAGGCAGGGCCGATTATGCTCTGCACGGGTCGGAGTCGATACCGGCCGCCATGGTGGAAGCCAAACGGCTTGGGCACGCTCTCAGCGACGACGAACGGATGCAGATGCTGAACTACGCAAACGCCAGAGGAGTGCGGTACGCCGCCGTTACCGATGGCGATGTGTGGGAGTTTTACGAAGTCTTCAAACAGGCGCCCCTGGAAGATCGCCGGCTGTTGAGCCTGCGCATCGCCAACACGCCGGCCCACGAACTGGCGCTGCAACTGCTGTTGCTCTGGCGGCCCAATTTGGCATCGGGGCAGCCCGTAAAGGCGGAGCGTCCGGTGTTCGGGAACGGAAATGGCGACCCGCCACCGGAACCACCACCGCCTACAGGCTGGTTGGCACTGTCTGGGTACAACTTGCCAGGCGGTACGCCTTCACCTGCAGCTATTCGATTCCCAGATGGCACCGAGAGGACGATGACTCAATGGCACGAAACGCTCACTCACATGGTTGAATGGTTGTTCGTGAATGGGCGACTCAATTTTGACAACACTCCAGTCGTAAATGGTCCCGGGCACCGATATATCATTAGTACTGGAACCGTACATCCAAATGGCGAGGCATTCGCAAAACCCGTGCGCGTCAACGGGACACCGTTCTGGGTCAACATCAACCTCAATGCAGCGCAAGTTCGAAGATATGCAAGCGTATTATTGGAGCACTGCAGCGTCAGCCCGGACACCGTGCAATTGCAAGCTGGGCAACAATTACCCGCCCACCAACCCACGGGAGAATGACATGGCAACCACATTGAAACCGGAACTGGAGGCACGCATCGCCGTCTTGGCGGAGCGGCTCGGTTTCGCCGGCCCGGACGCCGCCGAGCGGTTGATCATCGCTGCTCTGGACTACCTGGACCAAAGCACAGGGAAATGGGAGCGGTGGTACACTGACCAAGAAATACGAGCGATGCAAGAATGCTGCCGGGCCGAATATGTCGCGGGCCTCATCAATGCAAACCCGGAAATGAAATCGATTTCCCAATTGTTGCAGGACGACCTCTACGACGAGTTCGGGCTACCCAAATGATCGCGGAGGCGCTGACATGGCTACATTGACCGGAGCCAATATTGAAGTCCGCATCGCCAGGCTCGCGAAACGGTTGGGCTTTACGGGCACGGACTCCACAGAGCGCGTTCTGGATATGGCGCTCGAATATCTCGACGACAGTACGGCAGAACCCAAACCGCTGTACACCCGTGAGCGCAGGGACGCTGTTGCCCAGGAAAACGCCGACGACATGGCCAAGGCCGGCTATCTGGATGACGATACCAACCGTCCCCGCGGAATACCACCATGATGGTCGCCGATACGTCCGCGCTGATTGCGGTGGCCGCCAAGGAACCCGGCTACCTTGAGATCTATCACACAATGCAGACTGGCGGCCCCGTCCTGATTTCGGCGGCAACGTTGCTGGAACTGCATATCGTCGCCATGGGAAAAGGCCCCGACGTTCGCCAGCGCGTTCAGGAATTGCTCGTTGAGCTATCCATCGTCATAGTCCCATTCGATGAGACACAGGCCGAACTTGCCACTGATGCCTACGAACGTTACGGCAAAGGGCGTCGACATCCGGCGCAGCTGAACTTCGGTGATACTTTCTCGTATGCCCTGGCCGCATCTCGGGGGTTGCCGCTTTTGTACAAGGGCGAGGACTTTGCCCGAACGGACATCGCAACGGTGGCGTGAAATGACAGACGGTCGGCTGCGGCGTTTCCACCGCAGCCGACTGCTCAAAGCTGTTTGCGGAATCTGGCTCTAGCCTGCGGCCGCGCCGCCCACGGTTTCGATGATCAGCCGGGTCACGGTGTAGGGGTCGCAGTTGGCGTTGGGCCGCCGGTCTTCAATGTAACCCATGCCGTCCCGGGCGACCTGCCATGGAATCCGAACCGAGGCGCCCCGGTCGGACACCCCGTAGCGGAACTCCCGGTAGGAGCACGTCTCGTGCAGACCGGTCAGCCGCTCTTCGATGCGGTCGCCGTAGTTGGCGATGTGCAGGTCGTGGCGGGTCTGGAGCGCTTCCGCCGCGGCGACGCAGGCGTCGTAGTTCTCCCGCATCCGGTTGGTCGAGAAGTTGGTGTGGGCCCCGGCACCGTTCCAGTCGCCCTTGACCGGTTTGGGGTCGAGGGTGGCGCTGATGCCCCGGCGGCCGTCGACGGTCAACACGTCCTCGCCGATCCGGTACAGCAGCCAGCGGGCCAGCCACAGGTGGTCGCCCACCGTCGGGGCTCCGATGGGACCGATCTGGAACTCCCACTGGGCCGGCATCACCTCGCCGTTGATGCCGGAGAAAGCCAGGCCGGAGTACAGGCAGGCGTCCATGTGCTGCTCCACTACGGGCCGGCCGAACACCTCGTCGGAACCGACGCCGCAGTAGTATCCGCCCTGGGGCGCGGGGAAGCCGTTGTCCGGCCAGCCCAGCGGCTTAATGCCGTCAAAGAACGTGTACTCCTGCTCGATGCCGAACCAGAAATCCAGGGAAGCGTATTGTTCCGCGGCCGCGGCGCAGGAGGCCCGGGTGTTGGATGGATGGGGTGACATGTCGGTGAGCAGCACTTCGCACATCACCAGCTTGTGGTTACCGCCGCGTATCGGGTCAGGAACCGCCAGCACTGGGCTCAGCACGCAGTCCGAGTTCTCGCCGGGGGCCTGGTTAGTGCTGGAGCCGTCGAAGCCCCAGATGGGAGGGTCTTCGCCGTCCGGCACGATCTTTGCCTTGGACCGCAGCTTGGCGGTGGGCTGCTGCCCATCGATCCAAATATATTCCGCCTTGTAACTCATGAGACAGACCTCAAAGTCCAGATTGTCCTAATATTGTACCTGAACCGCCCTGGTTAAATCGCCCTGTCGCAACCTCTCACATGTAAAAAGTTTGTTACCACGGGGAGCGGAGCGGCGTGAATCTCGATGCCGGCCTCCGGTGCGCCTGAGGTTCGCCGCCGGTGGTACACTTGATTTTGGCGTCACTTGTGCGCAACGCCGACATTCGACCGCGATACCTCAAACCCGGGAGAACGAAAACCGTATGTACTCGAAAATAATCGTTCCACTGGACGGATCTGACCTGGCGGAACAGGCCCTGCCCTACGCCGAGCTGGTGGCTGCCACCCTGTCAGCGCCCATCGAGCTCGTCCAGGCCTACGATGTCCTCCCCGGCAGCGTCCTGGGTTCGCGCTCGCCGCGCGTTGCGGACCAGCTGCAGATGGGAGCGCGGGAGCGGGCCGAGGCCTCCCTGTCGCCGGTCCGCCAGAGGCTGGAAGCCGCCGGTTTCGCCGTCAACATCGCCACCCAGCGCGGTCCCGCCGCCGACGTCATAGTCGCCCAGGCCGGCACCGACCCGGGCGCCCTGGTGGTCATGTGCACCCACGGACGCGGCGGCATCTCCCGTTGGGTAATGGGCAGCGTCACCGACAAGGTGCTGCACACCGTCCCCAATCCCATGCTCATCGTGCGCGCCACGGTTACCGGCCCGGCCTCGCCCGGCTCGTCGCTGAAGACCGTGGTGGTGCCGCTGGACGGTTCGGCCCTTTCGGAATTGGCGATACCCCATGCGGTGAGCATGGCCGCCGCCCTGTCGGCCCGCATCACCGCCCTGCAGATCACGCCGACGGCCGATTACTACCGCCGCCAGCTCACGGTGGTCACGCCGGAGATGGGCGCCATTCCCGACTTTGACCCCGGGTCGCCCGAGGAGATGGCCGATGAGGACGCGGAAGGCGTGGCCGCTTACTTGGAAGACGTGACCAACCGCATGGCCATTGACCACGCCCATGGCGTCGACACCGCCCACGTGGTGGACGACAACATCGCCCAGAGCATCATTGACCGGGCTGCCGCTCAGCCGTCCCTGGTGGTGATGACCACCCACGGACGCAGCGGCGTGGGCCGCATGGTCCTGGGCAGCGTCACCGACCGGGTGATCCGTCACTCCAATACGCCGGTGCTGGTGATCCGGTGATTCCGGCCGCATCCCCGAACCGCGAGGCCCGCAACTGCGGGCCTCCTTTCGTTTTGGCGCGCCTCTACCCTCATGCACGTGTACTTGCTTTCGTCTGACGGTTCCCTGCCTGCGAAGCCGTCGTGATCTTTGCCCGGCGCGACGAGGTAGTGTGATGCTACGCCGCAGGGTCGTGCATCGCGGGCTCGATCCGCAAGTGCAGGTCCAGGGCCCGGGCGATTTTCAGCACGGTGGCGAAGGACGGGTTGCCCTTGTCGGAAAGGGCCTTGTACAGCCCCTCCCGGGTCATGCCCGCCGCTTGGGCCAGGTGGGTCATGTTGCGCCGCTGCGCCCGGGCAACGTCGCTCAGGGCGGCACGAATCAGGCTGCCGTCGCCGGAGTCTTCCAGGACGGCGGCTTCCAGGTAGTACTGTAAATCCTCGTCGGTTCTCAGGTGGTCAACGGGGTCCCAGCGCGTACCGCCCTTGCGGATGAGTTCGTCGATGACGGTGGCCCGTTCCCGTTCCTCCCGACCAACTTCGACCATGGTTCACCTCCAGTCCGGCGCCATTCTCCTGGCGCGCCTGATGTCCCGCTGTTGACTGTCCTTGTCGCCGCCGCAGAGCATGACGATGACTGCCGGGCCGCGCCGTATGAAGTACAGCCGGTAGCCTGGCCCATAGTGGATGCGCATTTCGGACACGCCGTCACCCACCGGAGCCACATCGCCGAAGTGGCCCAGCGCGGCGTTGCGCAGGCGAACGTTGATGCGCGCCACGGCGCGCCGATCGCGCAGGTTATCTAACCAACTGCGGAAGACGTCGCTCAGAATCACTTCGAGCATAGGTGCAATGTAATCCACAGTTCACACTGCGTCAAGGCAACGGCCTGGCCTGATTCCCGCTTTCGCGGGAATGACGGGGAGAGGGGGGATGGTGTGGGGAGAGGGCAGGATTGCCGCGCTGCGCTCGCAATGACGGTTCAAATGAAACCGGGTACGCACGAGCGTCTCTGCCCCATTGCATGGTTGGCGCCGCCGTGGTACTATATCCATGTCAACAATAAAGATTATCTGAATTGGGAATGTGCAGCGTTTCACAAATAAGGCAAAAGCGCTACGGCTACGTAGCCAAAAAAGGAGGCAACCCGATGACACTGTGCAACAACATAATCGTTCCCCTGGACGGGTCGAAATTGTCGGCCCAGGCGCTGCCCGCCGCCCGGTTGATGGCTAACGCGACGCGCGCGCCGATCACGCTGCTGCGGTCGTTCGAGCCGCCCCCCGGCCGGTACGCCGATGCCGATCACGGACGCTTCAGCGCCGCCATGTCCGCCGGCGAGCACGACCGCACCAAGGCCGATCTGGCGGGCATCAGGCGGCGCATGGAGCACTGGGGCGTCGAGACCCCGATATTCGTCGAGGCCCACGAGGGGCCGGCCCACCAGGCCATCATCAGCATGACCAATCGCGACCCCAGCGCCATGATCGTCATGTCCACCCACGGCCGCGGCGGTTTCTCCCGCATGCTCACCGGCAGCGTGACGGCCAAGGTGGTGAACGCGGTCCGGAACCCCACGCTGATCGTGCGCTGCAACAAGACCGACTGCCCAGTGGTGCCGCAGTTCTTCGAGAACATCATCGTTCCGCTGGACGGCACGGGGTTTGCCGACCACGCCCTGGACTACGCCGGAGAACTGGCCACCACCTTCGGCACGCGGATCACCCTGTTCCGGTCCACGCCCGGCGCAGACTATTTCCGCACCCATTCCGACTGGGGACACTTCGGTGGGACGGCGTACTCGTTCAACGAGCCCGAACATATAGCCCGGGAACTGGCCCACGCCTCGGAAGAGTACCTGTGGAAGAAGGCCGACGCCCTGCGCGCCCGGTTCCCCCTTTTCGACGTCGACGTGGTGAACTCCCGGGAAAACCCGCAGGACGGCATCGTCAGACTCGCGAAGGGACTGGACAACGGGCTGGTGGTAATGGCGACCCGGGGCCGTCGCGCCGTGGGACGGGCCTTGTTCGGCAGCGTGGGCGACCACGTGGTGCGGCATTCCACCACGCCAACGCTCCTGGTGCGGGGACCTCTGCACGCCGCGGAAGGATCCTTCGCCGGCCATTCGCACGAGAGAGGTCGCGAGTTGGCTGCGGTGTAACCTCCACACCGACGATGCGCACATAGCGCGGGCCACACGGTGGCGCCAATCGCGACGGGGCGGGCTATTTGGCCCGCCCCCCTTCTTTTTTCTCGGCACCAGGTATGCCGAACGCCGGGCCGGATCAGCCGTCTACCACTTCTGGATCACGGGCAGGACTTCCTTGCCGAACAGGCCGATGTTCTTCATGGTGGCCTCGTGACCCATGCGAGACTCCTGGCCGTAGAACACCAGGTGCTCCATCCCCAGCCGCTTGTGGATGTGTTCCAGCTTTTCCAGCACCGTGTCCGGAGTCCCGCACACGATGTGGTAGTTCTCCTTCAGCTCCTCGAAGGTCTGTACGTTGAGTGGCTTGAGACCGGTGCGCCGTGCGGCAATGGCGGCGCTTGCGGCCGAGCGATATCCAACGGGCGCCATATACTCGCGAGGGCCGCGCAGGGTGGGCCCCATGCGCCAGATGAAGTGCTTGGCCTGCTCGTCGGCCTCCTCCTGGGTGTCGCCCACGTAGCAGCAGAGAAGGTAGCCGAAGTTGTCGGGCACCGCCTCTCGTCCGGCTGCGTTGGCGGCCTGGGTGTACATGCCGAACAGCTCCTCGGTGACGTCCAGATCGGTCAGGAAGGCCACGTAGGTGTACCCGTGGCGGCCTGACCACTCGGCGGTTTCCGGGGACGACGTGCCGGGCACCCAGATGGGCGGGTGCGGCTGCTGGATGGGGACCATCCAGGGGTTGACCACGCGGAAGTTGTAGTGCTTGCCCTCCCAGCGGAAGGGGCCCGGCGTGGTCCACGTCTTGATCACCAGGTCATGGCACTCTTCGAACCGCTCGCGGTTGGCCACCGGGTTGTTGTTGGTGGACACCGTCTCCACGCCCGTGCCCCGCACGAACCCGGAGATCAGCCGGCCGCCCGAAATGACGTCGATCATGGCCAGCTCTTCAGCCAGCCGTATCGGGTTGTCGTGGATGGGCAGGATGTTGCCCAGCAGCAGGATCTTGGCCTGGTGGGTGATGCGTGCAAGCACCGCCGCCGACAGGTTGGTGGCGGCGTTCATGCACGACGGCGTGTTGTGGTGCTCGTTGAGCATGATGCCGTCGAACCCCAACTCGTCGGCGTACACGCACTCGTCGAAGTAGCGCTTGAAGAGGCCGTTGGCTGTGTTGGGGTTGAACCACGTGTTGGGAAAGGTCAGGCGCAGCGACGGGTACTTGTCGCCCTCCTCGTCGGGGTACTCGTGGTAGGGGAACTCGGAGAAATAGTAGCTCTTCACGGGAAGGTGGCCTCCGCTGGTGAATGGTATGAAACCGGCGGCCATGATAGCACAGGGCTGGTTCAAGCCGGGCTTCTGACGTCGTTGCTATAATGTCAGGGCACGTTAGGTGAAACGATGACGACCATCAATAGCATCGAAGATCTGGTCCGGGTTCTGGACGAGCACCCCGAGTGGCTTGAGGCGGTACGGGTTCGACTGCTGACCAGGGAGTTGCTGGAACTGCCGCAGGTAGTGGCTGATCTGGCACGACGCATGGATGAGCTGACCAACACGGTTAACGAGTTGGCCAATGAGCTCCGGGCTACCAACAGACGTCTTGACCGGTTGCAGGATGATGTTGGCTGGCTGAAAGGTCGCATCATCTACGACATCGTGCGCGACGACGCCTCGCTGATCGCAGACGACATGGGCTTCGTACTGGAGCGAACCCTGGTTCGGACAGACTTGCGTCGGCTGATGGAAGGGCAGGACCTATCCGACCTCCCGCGCGGCGATGTGCGGAGCTTCCACCGCGCCGATTTGGTAATGGAAGTTGTCGATAGAGAAGGCAATCTTCACTATATCGCCGTAGAAGCATCGTTCACGGTGAATGGCAGAGACTCGCGACGCGCGCTGAGGAACGCCGAACTGCTGACCCGGTTCACCGGCCGGCCGGCGGTGGCAGCAGTTGCCGGCGTCCGGTACGACCGGAGACTGAAAGACGAGATCGAGTCTGATCAACTGCATTGGCACGAGATCCCGTCGGAGGATCTGGAAGCGGAGTAGCCGACCCTCTCCGGATCCGAGCGACGCTGGCAGGCCCGCTTACAGCAGACGGATGCTCGTGGGATCGCACCCCCAACGCTACAGCCGGTACGCACGAACCGCCGTGCCCTGGAACATCGCCGCCTTTTCAGCGTCCGAATAAGCGGCGGTAACCCGTTTGAAGGCATTCCACGCGGTGGTGTAGGAGTAGGACGCCTTGTCCACCGGGAAGTTGCTCTCGAACATGCAGCGATCCGGACCAAACTGCTCGATGCAGTAATCCAGCCAGGGCCGTATGGTTGCGGCCAGTTCCTCGGAGTTTGGCGGCGTCTCGCGCCGGTGCCAGTCGTAGCCGCTGATCACGTTGCCGAACCCGCCCAGCTTGACCACCACGTTCTCGTGGGCCGCAACCGCCGCAATGCCCTGCTGCCAGTCGGCGAATACTTCGTCCCGACGGCCAGCGTAGGGGCCAACGCCCAAGGGCCGGCCGATGTGATTCAGGATGATCACGGCGTTCGGAAACGCTCCGGCCAAGTCGGCCAATTCCGGCAACTGGGGGTGAAACACCAGCGCGTCGAAGCTCAGGCCCATCCGCTGCAATCGGTCGAACCCGGCGCGAAAATCGGCGTCGGCCAGCATTCCGGGCGTGGTAGATCGCCCCAGCGAAACCTCGGGGCTGGCATCCCACGAGCACGAGAACCGTATCCCACGGAACCGGTTGTTGCTGGCAGCCAGGTGCGCTTCCAGCACCGGCGCCACCGCGTCGCCCAGCATCAGGTCGGCGTTGGACACTATGCCGGCGGCCACCTCCGTAGGTCCGTACTCGCCGCTGGCGCTTTGGGCGGCCAGTCCCTGCACGAACTCGGTTTCTCCGATGGCCCGCATCTCCTCCGGACCCCTGGCCCGGTACATGGAGTGGCACTCGATGAACACCGTCTGCGCGATGTTATGGCCGCCGCCCAGGTCCTCAGTGAGTTGGTCCAGCAGGTAGCGGTCGCCCTCCCGGTCCCAGAAGTGGTGGTGCGGATCGCAGATGGGCAGGCCGGGATCAATGGCCTCTTCGGTGACCTGGCTCAGCCATTCCTGGCGTTGGGTGGACATGTTGGCCTCTCCTTAGACGGGAAGCGGCTTCTCGGTGATGTTGTCCGGCAGCTCCACGCCGAAGGCGTTGACGTTGAAGGCCAGCATCGAATAGCAGCCCATCAGGGTGGTGAGCTCCGTGGTGCCGTTCCTGCCGAAGTGCTGCATCACCGCGTCGAAGGCATCTTGGCTGACCGCCCGCGTGCGGAAGAACTGCTGGCCGTACTCGACCACCGCCGCCTCGTCGGCCGCAGGGTTGGGCAGGTCCTGCCGGTCCCGTAGCGCGTCGACGATCTCGTCGCGCAACCCGGCCTGGCGGGCCGGCGGCGCGTGGGCGTTCCAGATGAACTGGCAGTTGTTCTCGCGGGCCGCCACCAGCATCGCCAGCTCGCGTATCCGGGGCGACAGCGACGTGTCGGTGCGCAGGTACAGAGCGAGACCCAGCGCGCGCTGCGCAACCTCCGGCGCGTTGAGCATCACCGATCCCGGCCCCGTGACTGGCACTTCGCCCCGGTCGGCGACGAAAGCGTCAAAGGCGCCGCGCTCGTTTTCGGGCACTGATTCTCGAGTTACGGTTGGAGTTCGGGCCATGGTGTCCTCCTTTTTTATCTATCTCGATGATACGGGCACAGTCTAACACCGTTATCCGCGGTGTTATGGCGCAAAACTTGAACGCGCCTGCGCTCCCCAGCGCCCATCGTTGTCGGTCATGATCCACAGCGACCGGTAGGTGGCGATGGCTCCGCCCGAGGAATCGCGTCGGGTGAACTGGATCAGCACGTGCGCCTTGTGCTCCGAGCTGTGGATCACCTCGGTCGAGTCCAGGGTTGTATGGTGCCAGTTCGAGCCGGCCCGGGCGTAGAAGTCGCGCAGGTAGGTCGCCTCCAGCTCGTTGCGGTCGTGCCAGATGGCCACGCCTTCGCCGGAGATGCGCACGTGCGGCAGGTGCAGCAGGTCGTAGAGCGCGGCATCGTCCCGAGCGTTCAGCGCCGCCATGAACTGCTCGATAGCCCCTACGGCAGCCTGCGATGCCTCGTCAATTTCGTTCATACTGTTTCCTTTTTCCGCCAAAGTGTCATTGCGAGCGCAGCGCGGCAATCTCGTCCTGGGAAGGACCATTCTTCAGGTGACGAGTTCGCCGCGTCGCTGCGCTCTTCGCGATGACAAACCGGGTACGCGGACGTTACCGCAGATTGTCGGCCCGTAGCGAATGTTGTACCATCGTTTGGCCTCAAATTCGCAATAGCCGGCACCCGGAGGATATCTTTATGGCCAGCACCGCACAACGTGAACGCGACATCGCCATCGTGGGCGTCGCCGAATCGGACGAGATGGGGAATGTTCCCAGCAAGTCTTCCCTCCAGCACCATGCCGAAGCGGCGTACAACGCGTTGGACGATGCCGGCCTCTCCTTGGCGGACGTCAACGGGCTGATGACCGCCGGCTTCAGCACCCTGGCCACCGCCGAGTACTTCGGTATCCAGCCGTCCTTCACTGACAACACTTCCGTCGGCGGTTCGTCATTCGTGATCCACGTCGCCCACGCCGCTGCCGCCATCCGCGCCGGCTACTGCGACACCGTCCTCATCACCCACGGGCAGGCTGGCCGCTCGACGCGAGCTCCCGTGCCGCCGGACCGGAACCTCCCCGTGGCCCAGTACGAGACGCCCTACGGCATGATCGGGCAGCCAATTAACTACGCGATGGCCTGCACCCGCTACATGCACGAGTACGGTGAGGAACGCACGCGCCAGGCCCTGGCGGAGATCGCCGTTTCCACCCGCAGTTGGGCCAACCTGAACCCCGTCGCCTACATGCACGATTCGCCGATGTCCTTCGACGACTACCACAACTCCCGCTGGGTGGCTTGGCCCTTCCACCTGTTCGACTGCTGCCTGGTAACCGACTCGGGCGCGGCGATCATCGTGACCACCGCCGAAAAGGCGGCCAACTGCAAGAAGGAGCCGGTGTGGGTGCTCGGCGCCGCCGAGGGACACGACCACAACCTCATCAGCTTCATGCCCAACCACACCTCGACGTGGGCCCGTGAGACGGGGCCGCTGTCTCTGGAGCGCGCCGGCCTCACCCACGACGACATCGACCACACCATGATCTACGACTCCTTCACCTACACCACTTTGGTGACCATCGAGAGTCTCGGCTTCTGCGGACCCGGTGAAGGTCCGGATTTCGTTGCCAACCAGCGCACGGCGCCGGGCGGCGATTTCGCCCTGAACACCAACGGCGGCGGCCTCTCCTACTCTCACCCCGGCATGTACGGCAGCTTCCTGCTGGTGGAATCCGTCCGCCAGTTGCGCGGCGAGTGCGGCGACCGCCAGGTCCATCGCAAGGGCTCGTCGGACCAGCCGGCGGCAACCAGCATGGTCAACGGCACCGGCGGCTCCCTGTCCTCAACCGGTACGGTGGTGCTGGCGACGGGCTGACGCTCACCACCTCCGTGCTAGAATGGAGTTCGTCAAGCGATTATTCAGAAATTACTGGCTGGTCTATTACGTCGTCTACGTTGGCGGCGTGGCGCTGGGACTGGGACGTTACTGGCCGCAGTTGACTGCCCATGACGGCATACTCTGGTTGGCAGCGATATTCGGCGTGTCTGCCGGTTCCGCGCTACTGGTCGCAATCTTTCTGGAGGTAATGGGTCGTATGGTGCTGCTGATCCCCGCCGCGTGGAAAAAGATCAAAGACCAAGGAATCAAAGAGGGCCGCGCCGAAGGCCGTGCCGAGGAACGCCAACGCATTCTCGACGCGGTGGAGCAACTGGGAGATCAAGTGCCTCCTGAAATCCTAGACATCCTGCGCGACGAACCCGACCGGCGCGGCTGATGCCTGCCGCGCTTGGCTCAAAGAATCCACCTATGGAAGATCAGGAATAACGCTCGCTCGACAGGCTTTATGGACATCGTAATCATCGGCCTCCCCCAATCGGGCAAAACAACCCTCTTCAACGCGCTCACCCTGGGCAAGTCCGACGCCAGCGGCGCATCGGGCAGCCCCACGGAAATGCACCTCGGCACGGTCAAGGTGCCGGACCAGCGCCTGGACCACCTGGGAGAGATCTACCACCCACGCAAGGTCGTACCCGCCGAGATCCGCTACACCGATCTGCCCGGGCCTGAGGGCATGGCCCGTTCCCAGGGGATCAGCGGGCGTTACCGCAACATCCTCCAGTCCGCAACCGCCTTCCTGGTCGTGGTGCGCGCCTTTCACAACGACTCCGTGCCCCATCCCACCGGCGAGGTGGATGCGGCTCGTGACCTCGAAACCATGCTCGGCGAGCTGACCTTCGCGGACCTGGAGGTCCTGGAGCGGGCATCCACGCGCCTCGCTGATCAGGTCAACAAGACCAAGCCCGCCGATAGGCCGATGGTGGTGCGCCAGAAGGAGACCGTGGACAAGGCCCGCGCCGGCCTGGAGAACGGCGTGCCGGTACGGCTCCAGACTTTCAGCGACTCGGAACGCTCTATCCTGCTCAACTACCAGCTGCTCACCGACAAGAACGTGATCTCTGTTTTCAACACCGACGAGGGCGCCGACGCGATGTCGATCTCCGATCTGGGTATCGATCCTGCCCTCGCCGCCGGCGTGGGCCAGGTCAGCATCAGCGCGCGGGTTGAGGCCGAGCTGAGCACAATGGATCCCGAAGAAGCCGAGGAGTTCCGCTCCGACTTCGGCCTGGGCGAATCGGCCACGTCACAGGTGATACGGGCCAGCTATGACACGTTGGGTCTCGTGTCCTTCCTGACCGTGGGCGATGACGAGGTGCGGGCCTGGAGCGTGACCGGCGGAATGCCGGCCGTCAACGCGGCCGGGGTAATCCACACTGATTTCACCCGCGGTTTTATACGGGCGGAGGTCATCGCCTACGATGACTTCAATGCCTGTGGCGGCATGGTGCAAGGACGCAAGGAGGGACTGCTGCGCTCCGAGGGCAAGACCTACCCGGTCAAGGACGGGGACATTATCAACTTCCTGGTCAACGTGTAGGCGTCATGCTAACCGTTCGCCAATTCCGCGCCGAAGACGCTGATGCTGTCCGCGACCTGTTCGCCCACGCCCAGGACGACGTCGCCGACAGCTACAGCCACACCGCGGCCGACCGCGAAGGGTTCCACGAATACATCGACGGCGCCCTCAACCACGACCTGGCCCACGTCGAGCAGAGCTACCTGCAACGGCCGGCCAGCAACTTCTGGATCGCCGAGTTGGACGGCGAGACGGTGGGCTGCATCGGCGCATACCGTCGGGACGACGAAGAGGCGGAGGTACGACGGCTGGCGGTGGATCGGTCAGCACGCCGGCAAGGCGTGGCTTCCAGGTTGCTGGACCAGGCGGAGGAATTCTGCCGCGACGCCGGCTACGCCCGCGCCATCGTCTGGACCGCCAACCACATGACCGCCGCCATCGCCTTCCTGCGGCACCGCGGCTACCATGAGCTGGAAGACCACGCCTTCCCGCACACCAGCCTGACGCTGTACCTGTACGCCCTGGACCTGTGAGGCGCTACCCCGACGTCAGCGGCCGCGCAAAGCTGATTTCGTGCCCGTCCGGGTCGGTGATGTGATAGTAGCGCTCCCGCCAGGGCGCGTCGGACGGTTCGCCGTCGGGTGTGTAGCCAGCGTCAACCATGCGTCGATGGTGCGCGTCCACGTCGTCGACGTAGAGGATGCAGCGACCCCACCAGCGCACGTCGGCGTCGGTTGACAGGATCAGGTTCAGATAACCGTCTCCGACGCTGAGCGAGGTGAAGGAAGCATCGGGTCCGCCGTACAGGATGGGTATGCCCGCCCCCTCGTGGTAAAAGGCAACCGATCGCGCCATGTCGCGCACCGCCAGCGTGATCGCGCTGATGCTCTGTACCGTCATCGTCAGTCCCCCGGCGGAGCGTAACACCCGTTGTAGTAGAATGATCCGAAACTGGATCGGATTGGCCGACAGGGATTATGTCAAAAATCGACAGCCAACGCATAGATGAGCCGCCCGACTGCCTGCCCCGCTTGGAATCGATCCTCCGGGAGATGGGCTCGGTCATTGTCGCCTACTCGGGAGGCGTGGACAGCGCATTGCTGGCCGTGGCCGCCCATCGCGCGCTGGGAGATCGAGCGCTGGCAGTGACCGCCATCTCTCCGGCCCTGGCCGCGAGAGATCTGGGCGACGCAGAGAGAGTGGCCGAGGAGTTTGGGCTCAACCACCGCGTCATCCACACTGACGAACTGGAGCGGGAAGGCTACGTCGCCAACTCGCCGCAACGGTGCTATTTCTGCAAAACCGAACTGTACGACCAACTGGCCGCCCTGGCCGCCGAAGGCTTCCAATGGATCGCCAACGGCGCCAACACCGACGACCTGGGCGACTACCGGCCCGGCATGACCGCCGCCGCCGAGCACAATATCCGCAGTCCCATGGTGGAAGCGGCGATGGACAAGGCGCAGGTGCGCGCGGCTGCCCTCTGGCTGGGTGTGCCGCTGTGGGACAAGCCGGCCCAGCCCTGCCTGTCGTCGCGTATCCCTTACGGTACGCCGGTTACCGTGGAGTCCCTCCGGCGCATCGAGGCGGCCGAGGACATCCTGCGCGATATGGGCCTGCGCGAAGTGCGGGCGCGCCACCATGACAAGCTGTGCCGCATCGAGGTGGGCGCGGACGAGATGGAACTGGCCTTCGCCCACCGCGACGAGATCACCCGCCAACTGAAAACCCTGGGCTACCTCTGGGTCTCCCTGGACCTCAGCGGCCTGCGCTCCGGCAGCCTCAACGACGTGCTCCTGAAAGTCCCCTCTCCCTCGATGGGAGAGGGTTAGGGTGAGTGTGAACCCGCAGATGAAAGCCGCGTTCATCCAGTCCGTCGGTGGCGCCAGCGGCGACATGCTGCTGGGCGCGCTCCTCGATGCCGGTCTGGACTTGGATACCTTGAAAGACACCGTCGACGCCCTGGGCATCGACGGCGTCGACATTGCGACCGCGACCGAAGCGCGCTGCGAGGTCCGAGGCACTCGCTTGCTGGTGGACGTTTCGGCCGCCCCTCGCTACAGTCCGGCGCAAATGCTGGAAGCCGTGGACGGTGCCAACGGACTATCGGGGTCGACGCGGGAGCGGGCATCGGCGGTGCTGAAGGCGCTGTTCGCCGCCGAGGCACGGGTCCACGGGGGCGAGCCGGACCAGATCCACCTGCACGAGCTGGGCACAGCCGATACGCTGGTGGACGTGGTTGGCGTGGTGCATGGATTGGAGCAGCTGGGAGTGGAGCGGGTGTACGCCGCGCCGTTGGTCTTGGGCGAGCCCAGCGGACCGAGAAGGCCGGGGGGCTACAGCAACCCGGCACCGGCGACGCTGGAGATCATCGCGGCCGCCGGCGCACCCGTGGCGCCGGAGCGGCAGTTCCACGCCGGCGCCGGCGAGCTGACCACACCCACCGGGGCAGTGCTGATAGCTACCCTGGCCGACGAGTTCCGCCAGCCGGCCATGACGATTGATCGCATCGGCGTCGGCGTAGGCGGCAAGGACCCGGCGGCCTTTCCCAACGTGCTGCGCCTGTGGCTCGGCGAAACCGTCCCCGTCATTGCGAGCGCAGCGCGGCAATCCCCGGACGGTCAGGCGGCCCAGCCCTTCGCTCGCTGGCAGGACAACGTTGTGCTGCTGGAGACCAATCTGGATAACGCCACCGGCGAACAGCTGGGCTTCGCCATGGAACGCCTCTTCGAGGCCGGCGCCCTGGACGTGTGGCACACCCCAATCCAGATGAAAAAGAACCGCCCCGGCGTCCTGCTATCCGCGCTGGGCCCGGCGTCGCTGGAGAGCCGGCTGGCGGAGGTGTTCCTGCGGGACACGCCGACGCTGGGCGTCCGCGTCCGCCCGGTGGGCCGCTACGTAGCGGACCGGGACATCGTCACGGTGGAAACGGAGTACGGCCCGATGCGACTGAAGCGGAAGTGGCTGGGCGGCGAGGTGGTCAGCGCGGCGCCGGAGTACGAGGACGTTGCGGCGGCGGCGCGGGAGAGGGGAGTGGAGTGGCAAGCGGTGAGCGACGCGGCAATGGGGTTCGCGGCAGGCGATTAAAGCTCGCCCGCTGCGCGCAGCTGCGCTACGACCATTCCAGTCACGCCGACGTACTCAATCGTCTGCCCCACAGCGTAATCTACGAAATCCGCGCGAGCCTCGGCCGGCAGCGTCCGCAAGTCATCCACAAGCCGCCGCGTCCAATCGAAACGGTAGAATAGGACATTCAGTCGGTTCAAGCCGAGGTCGGTTATTGTGTCCCAAGCCCTTTTGCGCGCATCTCCCGCGAGGCTGGGATGGGCAACTATCTCACCGGTCAGCAAATCATAATCGAAATATCGCTCCGGTCTCTCCAGAGCATCGTCAGTACCTGGATCTACGTACCCGGTCGCCGGCCATTTGTCCCGTTTGAACTCTCCGTTGCACTCTGCGCAACTGAATATCCAGTTTGCCCATTCGTAAGCCAGTTCGGGAAAGCGCGATCGTGGCTTGAAATGGTCAACGGTGGCGGCCTTTCCGCTGGCCTCCGACGCCGGTTCGCATCGGCGCTCGCAGTACCAGCAAACATTTGCCGAACGAGATCCCAAGGCCGCCCGGAACTCCCGCCAGTATGAATCCGTGGGTCGCCCGCCGATGTTATGCCGGAAATAATCCACCCACCCCGGCGTGAACTGGCGGGCATAGCCGTGCACACCGGGTGGCTCCGGCCCCCGGTCTATCCACCGCATCGGGAGCTAGATGCCGTCCTGGGATAGCTCGGACTGGCGGGAACGCAGGAATTCCAGCATCATGTCGCCGTAGCGTTCCCGTTGCGCCTCCAGAGGTGTGCTGCTGGACAGAAAGTCCTCGTTGACCTGCCGGCGCAGTTCCTCCATCTCTGCCTCTTCCGCATCCGTGAGTGAGTCTTTGCGGCGCAGTTCCAGCAAGCGCTCCCGGCGGTCGACGGTCAGTTGATCCGTGGGCTCGTCAACCCCCATAAATGTGCGCAGGATTTCGTCCGTGGTCCACCCGATGATGTCGTGCTCGTTCGTGCTGGCGGCGACCACGCCGTCTGTATCCCGCTTCAGCATGTGTACTTGGCCTTTCTTCAACCCGGCGACCACGAAGGGCGAGTGCGTGGTGGCGAAAATCTGCAAACCGCGAAAATGGTCCAGCAGCGCGGGAATGACGCGCCGCTGCCAGGTGGGATGCAGGTGGTTTTCAATCTCGTCGATGAGAAGGATGGCGGGTTGGTTTTGCCAACCATCCTGAAAATCATAGTGGTACAGCATCTGAAGGGCCAAGAACCGAATCCATAGTAACGAGCTTTGAGTTCCGGAACTCAAAAGATTTGCCGCTACCGAATCGCCATCCGCGGTATCAACAGTCATACCAAGGCGAACTTTGGGGTACGTTATAAATAACCCATCACTGAATTCTCTCCTACCTGTTACCAAATTGTGTGGCGATGTTCCGGTTACAACTTCTGCCAATATTTGTTGTGCACAGTGATAACTGATTTCCACCGCTTCGCTCAGGTTGTATCCAGCAAGATTGCCCCCGGAATCACGTCGCATAGCCCGAAGACCACCATCCCGCGGTCGAGATTGCACTTCATCAACGAGTAGTTGAAGGGCTATTTCTACTTGGTTAGCGTCGAAAACACCCCAATCGTACCCATGGCGGAAGATGCTTATAAGGGCTTCGTTGCCGTCACCTACAGCAATAGTCTTTTCAGATCTGCCCAGTATGCGCGATAGGTTTTCCGACCAAGGCAGGTGTAGTCGCGTTGCGGGGATTTGTACCCAAGGCAATTCTGACCAGATCACGCCGCACTCATGCTCGTCTAAATGGATAATTGGCCAACCTTCACTGACGGCGATGGCGAATTGGCTGATGTATTGAAACCGATTGCCACCGCCATACTTATATCCATCGTGAACAGGCATAGCCAGCATCCGCAACAAACTGCTTTTCCCAGATGCGTTAGGGCCCGCGAACACGTTCACGCGCTCGTCAAACTTGAAGTCCATCTCGTTCCCAAAAGGCGGCGTCCCCACTTCAATCGTCATACTTGCGATATGCATCGTAGTCACCTCAGTCCAACCATTCTATTCCAACGCTGGCACCCGGCCTAATAGGTCTCCCACAACCGCCCCCACTCCGTTTTCAGCGCCTTACGCACCCTACCTTTGCCGATGGTGTTCAGCCAGTAGCCGTTGTGGTAGAGGTTGCTGGCGGTGTAGGCCCAGGCGGCGATGGGGGAGCGGAGCAGGGCGTTCTCCAGGGGCTTGAGCGGACCCCAGTAGATCATCTTCTGGCCGCGGCTGGCGAAGGTGTTCTCGTTGTCGGCGAAGTTCCAGTTGACCCGGCTGATGTCCGGCTCGTCGCCGACCACCTCGATGTCGCGCATGTCGCCGACGCCCAGGCCGCGCTCGTGGGCCAAGCGGATGAACTTGAGGGACAGCGGGTCGAAGCCCATCATCGACGCCACCACCGCGTCCACGGCCACCTGGTCGGCTCCGGCCACGATGCGGTTCTTGATGTGCCACCGCATGGCCCGAGGACCCGGCCCGTCGCCGGCGAAGGTGCCGTCGGTGACGGCGAAGATGCCGGGGTGGATTTCCCGCTGGATGGCCAGCAGGTCCACCAGCGTTTCGTGGATCACCGAGTGGGTCCAGTGACGCTTGCGGTGCAGCAAGCCGCCGAAGGCGTTCTTCATCGCGCCGGTCATGGTGGTGAAGACGTGGGTTTTCATCGTCGGCAGATGCACGATGTTCTTCCCGGCGAATATCTCCGGTATCTCGATGCCCTCCGGATAGATGTCGTCCAGGACCAGCATCTCCGCCTTGGGCTCGTAGCGGACCCATGGCTCCGGCGGCGTGTCCAGGTGATGCGTGCGCAGGTTGTACTTGTCCTGCACCGGCTTGTGCTTGTTGTTGACCTCGCCCTCGAAGGAGTCGACGACCACCGTGCCGTTGTGGGCGGCGATGAGATCGCGATGCCCCATGTTGTGCAACCCGCGGATCACGCCCTCCAGCTGCCACGGCGTTGTCGAGCAACCGGGATACCAGTGCTGCCAGGAGATGTTGATCTTCAGCAGCGTCTCCCGCTCCGGCAACAGCACCGTCTCGGCGCCGGCCAGCCGCATGGCCCGCTCCACGTCCTCCAGCACCGTCTCCGGCGTCGTCGCAACCACCGACACCACCGGTGTCCCCGTTCTTCGAGATCCCGCCGTTTGCGCTACCGTTCCCAACTGTTCAACTGTGGTCATCAATCATCACCTTTCCGATTTATGGCATGGATGGGCAGGATAGACAAGATGATTTGCTTTTGTTGATCCCGTTTATCCTGTATATCCATGCTAACTTACTTGTCGCGAAAGTGTGGTATGACGTATTCGCCGAAGAGACGAATGGAGTTCATCACCTCTTCGTGCGTGGCATAGCCCGCCTGGAAGATGGGCATGATCTCGTCGACGCCCATAGCCTCGAACTCCTCGATGACGCGGATGCAGGCGTCGGGGTCGCCCACGCAGTAGCCGCCGCCGGCCAATAGCTCCTCCGGCGTGGGCGGCTTCTGTTGCTGTGGATCCTCCGATGGTCGGGAAGGGCCGCCTCCACGCACGGCGCCGCCCTGCACGTAAAAGCGGTATTCGTCGGGTACGGCATCCGGGTCGACGCCGGCCCATTCCAGCACAAACCGCTGCCGGCTCTGCTCCAGGTACCAGGCCGCGACCTCTGCGCCCTTCTGCCGCGCCCGGGCATCGTCCTCGTCGCAGAACCCGATGGTGGAGGCCACGACTTGCCGGTTCGTGAACCGGCCCACCGGCGTGGCGTTCTCGATGGCCTCGTAGTAGGCGTTAACCAACCCGCGGGTCTTGTCGGTGCCGCCGAGGGTGTTCACCAGGCAGCCTACTCCGAGCTGACCGGCCAGTCGGAAGGTGTCCTCCTGGGTGCACGCCATCCACAGGGGCGGATGGGGTTGCTGCAATGGCTTGGGGATGACTTCGCGCGGTGGGATTTGCCAGTTCTCGCCGTCGTGGCTGAACACCTCGTCGCACCACATGCGGGGCAGGCACTCCAGCGTCTCGACCATCATGCTCTGGGTCTGCGCCACGTCGGTGCCAAACGGCGTCAACTGATATGGCCCCTTGGTTCGGCCCACGCCCACGTCCACGCGGCCGTCGCTCAGGATGTCCAGCGTCGATGCTCGCGCCGCCACGTGCAGCGGGTGGTGCACCGGCGCCAGCACCACGCCGAACCCGAGGCGCATCTTCTTGGTGTGCTGGGCCATCACCGCCAGCGTCACCTCCGGAGCCGACGAGTGGGCGAACTCGGTCAGGAAATGGTGCTCCACCAGCCACACCCGCTCGAATCCCATCTCCTCGGCGTACTGCACCTGCTTCACCGCGTTCCACAGCGTGTCGTACTCCGCGGTGTCCGTCCACGGGCGTGGCATTTGCAGCTCATAGAACATCCCGAATTTCATGGCGAATATCCTTATGGATTGGATTGTCTGCGTACCGTCAATTCTACAATGCCGTCCATCCACCATCGACCACCAGCAGGTGGCCGGTGGTGGCGCCGGCGGAGTCGCTGGCCAGGTAGATGGCCGCGCCCACCAGTTCCTCAGGGTCCATGCGCCGACCCAAGGGCATCTTCACCGACAACTCGGCGCGCACTTCGTCGGCGTCCCGCTCGTCCGCTTCCAACAGGCCGGGCGTGGTGGTCGGCCCCGGGCCGATGGCGTTGACGGTGATGCCGTGCTGCGCCCATTCCAGCGCGAGCACGCGGGTCAGGTTCGCCAGGCCGCCCTTGCTGGCGCAGTAGGCGGCGCGGTTTACCGCCCCCACCAGCGCCATCTGCGACGCAATGTTGATGATCCGGCCGAACCCGTTGGGGATCATCAGCCGGGCGGCGGCCTGGGCGCAGAAAAACGCTCCCTTCAAGTTGGTGTCCATCACCGCGTCCCAGTCTTCCTCGGTGACCTCAAGCGCGGGAGCGCGGCGCCGGATGCCGGCGTTGTTGACCAGGATGTCCAACCCGCCGAGGTCGTCCGCCATGCGCCGTATGGTCGGCCTGATTTCCGGAACGTCCTGCACGTCAAGATCGCCGGCCAGCCCGACCTGTCCCTCGTTGCGGATGCGCATGACGACGTTTGACAGGCCCTCCCACGATTCGTCGGACGCCATGTCGGTTACGGCCACGTCCGCGCCGGCCTGCGCCAGTCCGACTGCCAGTGTCGCGCCGATGCCGCGCGCCGCACCGGTCACCAGCGCCTTCCGTCCCGTCAAATCCAATCCTGCGAAGGGCATAACGTACTCCTGCGTGGCGCGATACGCCGGATGAGACGCTCGCTAGTGTCCCGGCATTATAGCGATGACGACGGATGATTTCTGTTGATGCCTTTCGCAACCCCGTGCTATTGTGCGGCGGTATTTTTCGAGGCTTGAATTTGCGGATAGCGACGTGCTCAGGTTGCCAACATCGGGGTCGCGGCTAGGGGTTGCCGTCTTCGCGGCAGGCACATTGGTTGCGGTTTTCGCGGCTTTGGGGTTGGTGGCCCAAGTTGCTACGATCGGACACGCAGAGGCCAACGGCGCGTCCACCATTATCATGGACCGTACCCAGGGTCCCTACCGCATGGTGGTTGGGATTATCCCCGCGCGGCCGGTGATCCCTCAAACTCACCTGGCCATCCAGGTGTTCGACTTCTCCGACCCTCGCCCGCTGCGCGACACGGAAGTGCGGATGACGGTGGCCACCTCCGGCCCACCAGGCTCGACCGCATTCGGACCCCACCAGGTGCTCAACGAGCAGACGCTGCGTTATTTTGAGGTTGACGTGCCCTTCGCAACTACCGGCCCGTGGGATGTGTCGGTGACGGTCGCGTCAGAACGCGGCGAGGAGACCTTTGTCCTGCCCCTCGAGGTAGGCGAACCGGGCGCCAGCATCCAGTGGATCTGGATCACCGCCGTGTTGGTCGTGATCATCGCGGTGGGCGCGTGGACGTGGCTCACTCTGCGCCGGCGTGCGTCCGCTGCCTGATGAACCGCCGCAGCGCTCATATCCTGCTCATCGTGGGTGTGGCCGCGTTGGTCGCGGTGCTCGCCGCGGTTTTCCCGCTGTCTGCCGATGCCCACGGGTTCGGCGAGCGATACGACCTGCCCCTGCCCCTTTCCCTGTTCGTGATTGCCGGGGCGGCGGCCGTGGCGCTGTCCTTCGTCGTGGCGGCGTTGTTCCTGCGTGCCGGAGCAACCCATGCCGGCTATCCCCGCTACAACCTGCTGCGGTTGGCTCCGGTGCGCTGGCTGGCCTCGCCGCCGGTAACGGCCACGCTGAAAACCCTGTCGGTCGCGCTGACTGTCTACGTGATCCTGGGGGCGTTGATCGGCAACGAGCGGGCCGCGCTCAATCCTGCGCCGGCGGCGATATACGTTGCTTTCTGGGTGGGATTGAGCTTCTTCACCGCGCTGTTCGGCAACCTCTGGGCATTAGTCAATCCCTGGAAAGCGACCTGGGGGTTCCTGGAACGGATATTCGAGACAGTATCGGGCGGAGGCCGGCTGAGCCTGCACCGCCGCTATCCGGCAAGGATAGGGCCCTGGCCGGCGGTGCTGGTGTTCGTCGGGTTCGCGATACTGGAAACGGTGGCCGCCGATGCCGCCGGCCCGCGAGCATTGGGTTGGATCCTGGTTCTGTACACCCTTTACAACTTCGTCGGGATGTACGTTTACGGCCGCGAGGTCTGGCTGCGCAACGCCGAGGGTTTCACCGTGGTTTACGGCTTCATGTCCCGTTTCTCGGTGACGGAGGTGCGCGCGCCGACGTCCAGATGCCGGCGCTGCTCCAGCAACGGCCGCTGCTCCGCCGGCGAAACTGCCTGTGTCGACTGCTACGAGTGCTACGCCGCTGCCTCGCAACCGCAGCGCCAGTTCAACCTGCGGCCGCCGTGCGTGGGGTTGAACCGTCTCGGCGTGGTGACCCTCACCGTCGTTTTCCACGTGATTCTGTTGCTCTCCACCGTGTCCTTCGACGGCCTATCGGCGACACCCGAGTGGTTGGTGTTCACCGGCCAGTTTCTACTTCAGTTCCCGCTTTATGGCGGCTACATCGCCAACCTCATCGGCGTGCTGGGGCTGCCGGTGGTTTTCGGCCTGCTGTTTGCCCTGACCTGCGCGGCGATGGTCATGCTATCCGGCCAGGCCGAACCCGATACGGGGCAACTGTTGCGGCGGTTTACGTTCTCCCTGCTTCCCATCGCCCTGGCGTACCATTTCGCCCACTTCCTGGGGTTCCTGCTCATCAACGGCCAGCGGTTCATCGTGCTGGCGTCAGACCCCTTCGGCTGGGGCTGGGACCTCTTCGGCACCGCCGACAACATCATCAACATCGGCATCCTGTCGCCGGTTTTCATCTGGTATTTCTCGATCCTGGCCATCGTGGTCGGCCACATTGCCGGGGTGTACCTGGCTCACGTGCAGGCGACGCGGATCTATTCCACCAAGCGCGGAGCGCTGCTCAGCCAGGTACCCATGCTCGTCCTGATGGTGTGCTACACTTGCGCGAGTTTATGGATAATTTCGCGCCCCATCTCCGAATGAGGGCGCTTCATCATGGAGGATTCAACGGTGCCTGAACGCAGCCCGCGACTGGAAGGGAAGGTGGCAATAGTGACCGGCGCCGGCTCCAGCGGCCCGGGGGTCGGCAATGGCCGCGCCACCGCGACGCTGTTCGCCCGGGAGGGGGCCAAGGTCCTGCTGGTCGATATCACCGAGGAGCGGGCTGCGGAGACCATGGAGATGATCCAGGCCGAGGGCGGCGTGGCGTCCACCATCCAGGCCGACGTGACCAGGGCCGCCGACTGCGAACGCATGGTGGAGACCTGCATCGAGCGCTACGGCCGGCTGGACATACTGGACAACAACGTGGGCATCTCCCGGCGCGGCACGGTAGTCGAGGTCTCCGAAGAAGACTGGGACCACATCATGGCGGTGAATGTGAAGACCATCGTCATGGCCAGCAAGTTCGCCATCCCGCGCATGATGGAGGTTGGCGGCGGGTCCATCATCAACATCTCGTCCATCGCCGGACTGCGTGCCCACAGCAGCACCCCGTACACGGCGTCGAAGGCGGCGGTCATCGGCCTGACCATCTCCATGGCTGCCGACCACGGCCCCGACGGCATCCGCACCAACTGCATCGCCCCTGGCCTGGTTTACACGCCCATGGTCGCGCCCCGCATGGATGATGACCTCCGCCAGGTCCGCAGCTCTTCGGCTCCGCTGCGCACCGAGGGCACCGCCTGGGACATCGGCAACGCGGCCCTTTTCCTGGCCAGCGACGAGGCCCGCTGGATCAACGGCGTCGTGCTCCCAGTGGACGCCGGCCTGGTGGCCACCTCCCCCGTCACCTACCAGACGCTGGCGCAGCAGGTGCGGGTGTAGTCTGGTAAAGTGAAAGTGTGAGAGGACTATTATGACCACGCCAGACATAGACAGTTTCTCGGCAGACGTGGCTATAGGCGAATCGGTGACCGACAAGCGCAATAAATCATCGGTTGACGAGGACGTTGCCGCGTTGAACCGAAAAAGCGTCCTTTTTGTTTTTGCCGCGTGCCTGGGTCTATTGGTTTCAGTCGTCGGTCTTTTTACAGATCATTTTTACGTCGTACTGGCTGGCGCTGGCGTTGTGGCGATCGGAGCCTTAGCTTGGATCGTGGCGGCGTCAGCCCTAGTTTGGAAAATGGCAAGAGAATTGCTCAACTCTCGTCGGACTTCGGCTGATCGCCGGCCTTTCGTCGAAGGGTGACAATAGCCACAAGAGCAATGAACAAGAGTGGGACTAGCGCGGCCAAGCAGAGCATCACTAGCCTGGCGTAACGAGCGGGTAGCATCAAGAAGGGGTCATCCCCGGCGGCGAAGCCGACGATGGCCACAGAAAACGCCAGTAATAGCAACAGCAAAAACCCAAAGGTGAATGCGCAACGTACTGGGGCAGGCGCAAGCCGGATTACCTGCCGTATCAGTTGCCACACAATACGATCTTACCGCACGTTTCGCGGTCTGGCAGCCTGCGTTGCTACCCCTCTATCGATACCAGCGTTAGATCAAACGTCAGGTCCTTGCCCGCCAGCGGGTGGTTGGCATCCAGTGTCACCACTTCTTCGGTGACCGCCATGATGGTGAAGTTCACCACCTGGCCGTTCTGCTGCTGACCCTGCACGCTCGTCCCGACTTCCAGGGGCATCTCCGGTGGAAACTCGCCCCTGGGTACCTCCATCACGCCGTCGGCATGATGCTCACCGTAGGCGTCCGCGCAGGGGATGCGCACCGTCCTGGTGTCGCCAACCGCCATTCCGATGACACCATTTTCGAAGCCGGGGATCACCTGTCCGTTCCCGATGGTGAAGGCCATAGGTGTGCCGCCTTCCGACGAGTCGAACACTTCCCCATCATCCAGGCGGCCCGTGTAATGTACTCTAACTCTGTTCCCAGTCTGTGCTGTGGTCAATTTGGCCTCCAAGCCTTGTTTGGATGCGCCACTGTAACACGAGCGTCAAGGCGGCCCCGATTGTGATAAGGTTACGCCACTTCCAGGCCGTGCGCCTGGACCCATGCAACCCAGCGAGACAGGTTCGGGAGGAGCCATGAAGTACGGACTGTTCATGATGCCGTCGCATCCGCCGGAACGGAACATCTACGAAGCCCACCAGTGGGACCTGGATTACCTGGCCTTGTGCGACGAACTTGGCTTCGACGAGGCCTGGATCGGCGAGCACTTCACCTCGCCCTGGGAGCCTATCCCCGCGCCGGACCTGCTCATCGCCCAGGCCCTGATGCGAACCAAGAACATCAAGCTGGGCTCGGGGGCGCACCTGCTGCCCTTCCACCATCCCGCCGAACTGGCTCACCGGGTGGCCTACCTTGACCACATTTCCCAGGGCAGGTTCCTGTTCGGGGTCGGCGCCAGCGGTCTCCCCAGCGACTGGGCGCTGTTCGACATCGACGGCAATAACGGCGAGCACCGGGACATGACCCGGGAGTCGCTGGACATTATCCTCAAGATCTGGGCGAACGACGGCCCATTCGAGTACAAGGGCAAATACTGGAACGTCAGCATTCCTGAGCCGATGTACGGCACCCTGGAGTTCTTCCTGCGGCCCTACCAGCAGCCCCATCCGCCCATCGGCGTGGCCTCGGTCAGCTACAAGTCTCCCACGCTGATGATTGCCGGCGAGCGCGGGTTCATCCCTATGAGCCTGGCCCTCAACGCCGACTACTGCCGCAGCCACTGGGAGGCAATCGAGGAGGGCGCCGCGCGCACCGGTCGTACCCCCTCCCGCGCCGACTGGCGTCTGGTTCGCGACGTCTACGTGGCCGACACCGATGAGGAGGCCCGCGACCTCGCCCTCAACGGCATGCTGGGGCGCGTCTGGCACGACTACCTGCTGCCGCTGTTCCGCGAGTTCGACCTGATGAAGGTCTTCAAGCACGATGACGAGGTGCCTGACGAGGCCGTCAACATCGAGTACATGGCCGAGCACCTGTGGTTGATCGGCTCGCCCGACACCGTCGCCGAGAAGATCAACCGGCTGTACGGCGACGTGGGCGGCTTCGGCGGCCTGCTGATGCTGGTGTACGACCAGTCGGAGAATAACGCGGCCTGGGAGCACTCCACCCGCCTGCTGGCCAACAGGGTCATGCCCCAGGTGGCCCACCTCACCGGCGCGTCGGCGTAACCACCATCGGAGGAGGTCCTATCATTAGATTGGATCGCCAGTATGGAGGGGGCCCATGGCCCGCAAGGTAAAACGTCTTGAACTGGAACCGCTGCCAAAGCCAACGGTTGTGTACGTCCCTGAGACCGAGACGCTGTATATTGAAAACGGACGGGTACGTGAAGACGCCGAAGAGATGGCTGATGGCATCCTGGTCTACTACGACAGGGACGACGAGGCATCGGCAGTAGCGCTCAACATCGAACAGGCGGAGCAAGTGCTGAAGCCTTTCGTTGACGCCATTCTGGCTAAGTACGGAGTAACTCCCGAACAGTGCCTTGTGGCCAATGAGACGTCGGACTGACGCCAGCCAGTGGCACATCCCTGTGACTATCTCCTCTGAGGAGCATCACCAAATGCAGGAAAACCGAGTAAGACGCGCGCTGCGGGAAAACCGCCTCGCCCTGGGAACCTACGTGACCTTCGCAGATCCCCAGGTCGTCGAGATCATCGGCTTGGCCGGGTTCGACGCGGCCTTCATCGACATGGAGCACACGACCTTCGACCTGGGGCTCGTGAACCAGATGATCATGGCGGCGGACCTGGCGGGTGTGACCTCCATGATCCGCATTCCCGGCAACAACGAAAACCTCATCCTGAGATTGCTTGATGCCGGCGCCCAGGGGATCATCATTCCCCATATTGACGGGCTCGAAGGGGCGAAGCGCGCCGTGGACGCCGTTCGTTACGCGCCGATGGGTCATCGCGGCGGTGCCGGCGGGACTCGCGCCGCCCGATTCGGCACGGTGGGTTGGGATGAGCACACCCGCACCTCCAACGAGAACATCATCCTTTCGGTCATGACCGAGGACGAGCGCGGTATCAGCGAAATCGGCCAGATCGCAGCGCTTCCCGGCATCGACCTCGTGTCCATTGGCCCCACCGACTTTTCCGAGTACATGGGGATTCGCGATCCGCAGAGCCCGGTCATCCGCGCCCGCCTGGAGGAACTGGCCGCAGAGGTCAAAGCCGCCGGCGGAGCCAAACTTTCGATGCCAATGAACCATCCGGCATTCCCGCTGTCGGCGTCCGAACTCCAGGCCATGGGCGTGGGCTACACCCACGTTGCGCCTCCTCCAACGGCGGTGCTGCTACGGTCGCTCCAGCAGCGGATCACCGACATCCGCGCCGAGTTGGGCTAGTCCAATCGTAAGTGTGGAACCACGGCGAGGACCGGTCGCTCCCGGCAATTGCATGGAGGTTGCTGGGTGTTGTGCTGGTCTTGGCTACTTTGGCTTGCAGCGCGGATCCAATACCAACCGCTACGCCCGCCGCGGTGCCCTTGCCCACCATCACGCGAACGCTGACCGCTGCGGCAACCACGGCGCCAACACCGACACCGGTCCCCAGCGTTGTGTCCACGCCCACAGTTACCCCGTCCCCAACCGACACTCCCGCGCCGACGCTGACGCTGACACCGACCCCAACACTGTTCCCGGAAGGCGGCGCCCGGGTCATCATCGGTGATGCCGTCTATTGGGTCGATCTGGCGCTGACCCCCGAAGAGAGGAGCCAGGGCCTGTCGGGACGGCCATCGCTGAACATCCATGCGGGAATGCTTTTCGTGTACGATGACGACGGCCCACGCACCTTCTGGATGCCCGACATGCACTTCCCACTGGACATGGTGTGGATCCGGTCCGACTGTATAGTGGACGGTGTAACTTCCGACGTCCCAAACCCGCCCGCAGACACCCCGCGGGATCAACTGCCCCGCTACCCTTCCAGCGGGCCGGTGCATTTCATCCTGGAAATCAACGCCGGACAAGCTGACGCTCACGCAATCGTCCCGGGCGCACTGGTACAATTCGGCGGCCAAATCGAAGGCCGGTGGGGCTGCTGACCACTCTCTCCAAATCCTCTACCAAAGGAACTCGACACAATGCAGGTAATAGTTTCCGGCTCTCTCGCCATTGATCGCATCATGACCTACAACGGGCGCTTCGGTGACCACATCGTCCCCGAGCGGGTACACCAGATCAATCTGAGCTTTGCGGTGGCTGGCTTCAAAGCGTACTTCGGCGGAACCGCCGGGAACATCGCCTATTCGTTGGCCATGCTTGGTCAGGAACCCCGTATCGCCGCCGCCATCGGTTCCGATTACCGCGATTACTTCACGTGGCTTGCCGACAACGGCATTTCAACCGACGACATCCGCATCGTTAATGAAGAAGCGACCGCGTCAGCGTTCATCTTCACCGATCTCGCCGACAACCAGATCACCGCGTTCAATCCCGGCGCAATGATGCACACCACGGGCTTCGACTTCGGCGCGGTCGATCCGGCGGACACCATCAACATAGTTGGTCCGGGCAATTACACCGACATGGCCGACTTTGCCGCCGATGGTCACGCCGCCGGCATCTACACGATATTCGACCCGGGTCAATCGCTCCCCTCATGGGACGCCGACGGGCTCACTGCATGCATCGCCAACTCACACTTGCTGATCGCCAACGATTACGAAATGGCGCTCATCTCGGAGAAGACCGGCCGTGACGACGCCGGGCTGCTGGAACTGACCGGCGCCCTGGTCACCACGCTGGGGGAACAAGGCGCCCGCGTCACCATCCCCGGGGGACAGGCGATTGTTCCACCCGTCAGCACGGACAAAGTCGTGGACCCAACCGGCGCCGGCGACGCCTTCCGCGGTGGTCTGATACTGGGTCTGATCCACCCCGTGATCGCCGCCCATGCGAACGAAGGCGGCAGCTTTGCTTCCATCACGCTGCGTCAGTTGGAGCGCGCTGCCCAGATCGGCTCGGCCTGCGCCCATTTCGCTATCCAGCAGCATGGCACCCAGGAATACCGCTACACCAGGGAAGAGCTGGACGCGGTGCTGGAACGCGCCTACAGCAGCTAATTCAGGGCGACTGGCCGCGCGATCGGAAATAGTGGCCAGTCTTTATACGATATACCGTCCGCCCACCACGTTCATGCGGTCGCCGGTGATGTACGACGACTCGTCGCTGGCGTAGAAAAGGCAGGCGTTGGCGATGTCCTGCACCGTGCCCTGCCGGCCCAGAGGGATCTCTTTCAGGTGCTGGTCGGAGCCGCGGGCCACGTCCTGGAACTCCGGATACCACTCCGGGTGGGCGCGCGCAGTGTCGGTGGAACCGGGGTTGACCAGGTTGGCGCGCACGCCGTACTGGGCGCACTCGGCCGCAACCGCGCCGATCAGGCCGAGTAGGCCCGTTTTGGCCGTGGTGACGATTGCGGTGTCGGGTCGGCCGGTAATGGCCGACTGCCCGCCCAACCCGATGATGCTCCCGGAACGCTGCTCGATCATGCCCGGCAGGACGGCGTGGATCAGGTAGAACGCGGAGTGCAGGTTGGTTGCCATCACGTTCTGCCACTCTTCCACGGTTACTTCGAGGATGGGCTTGTGCGGGCGCACCGCCACGTTGCTCACCAGCACGTCCACTGTTCCCAGGGCGTCGATGCCCTCCGCCACCATATCGGCCACGCGGTCAGGGTCCGCCACGTCGCCGATCACCGTATGGGTCTGGACGCCCAGCTCACGGCATTCCGCCGCCACCGCCTCCAGTTCCTCGGCTGACTGGCGAGTGTTCAGGATCAGGTTGGCACCCTCGCGGGCGAAGGTGCGTGCGATTTCGGCCCCAATGTTGCGGCTCGCGCCGGTGATCATTGCTGTCTTGTTTTCCAAACGCATTGCTATCCTCATCTTAGCTATTTGTTACGTCGCCCCTGTCGCAACGACAGTCTAATCAGAGATATTCCCGCGCCGCCAATTGTGATAAGAGACGCTATTACGTAGAGAATATCAGTAGGGTCCAGTAGAAGGCGCAGGGCGATTACTGCCAGCAGCGTCACCGTCAATGCTCCGATTACCAGAGCGCAAGTCAGCAATATCGCTTTGGCAGCTAATGAATAGATGCCCACTGGTCAGCGGCCGAAATCGGTGGTCAGTATCAGGACTATACCTGACACTGCGCCGGAAATCCCAGCCAAACCGGCGATGGAACCGCCCACGACTGAAGTCACGGGCTGGACGCTTGGCACGACAAACTCCCCAGCCAGTACCGCCAGCATACCGATGAAAAACACGACCATCGACAACAAGAAGATCCGGTCCCACATGGCGTCCTTCTCTCCGACACAAGATGCAGCTAACGATATGGTATCAAAAACCCGGGACGGCGAGCACCGTCCCGGGTGAATGTCGCAGAGATTTCGGAAGTGCTCAGTAAGGCCCGTAACCTGGCACGTTGATGCAGGCCGCGATGTGGTCCGGCAGCACTTCCCGCGCTTCCGGGTTGACGCGCGAGCAGTCGTCCGTAGCGATGGGACAGCGGGGATGGAAGACGCAGCCGCTGGGCGGGTTCAACGGGCTGGGAACCTCGCCGGAAAGAATGATCCGTTCCCGCTGGGCGTCCAGCACCGGGTCGGGAATCGGCACCGCCGACAGCAGCGCGCGCGTGTAGGGATGCTGCGGGTTCTCGTAGATGGCGTTGCGGTCCGCGATCTCCACGATCTTGCCCAGGTACATCACCGCGACCCGGTCGCTGATGTGACGCACCACCGAAAGGTCGTGGGCGATGAACAGGTAGGTGAGGTCGTACCGCTCCTGCAGGTCCTCCAGCAGGTTGATGATCTGCGCCTGGATGGACACGTCCAAAGCCGAAACCGGCTCGTCGCAGACAATGAAGTCGGGGTCAACGCTGAGCGCGCGGGCTACGCCGATGCGCTGGCGCTGTCCGCCGCTGAACTCGTGGGGGAAACGGTCTGCCATGTAGGGGTTCAAGCCCACGTTGTTCAGCAGCTCGCCCACTCGTTCCCGGTACTCTCGCTTGTTGTTGACCAGCCCGTGCACTGCCAGGGGTTCGCCGATGATGTTGCCGGCGGTCATGCGCGGGTTGAGCGAGCTGTAGGGGTCCTGGAAGATGATTTGCATCTGGCGGCGCATGGCCCGCATCTGGCCGGTTTTGGCCTGGGCAATGTCAACGCCGTTGAACCAGATCTGTCCGTCGGTGGGGCGGTAGAGACGCAGAATGCAGCGACCCGTCGTGGTCTTGCCGCAGCCCGATTCTCCAACCATGCCCAGGGTCTCGCCGCGACGCACGGTGAAATTCACGCCGTCAATGGCTTTGATGTAGGCAACCGCCCGTTGGAACAGGATGCCCGAGGTTACCGGAAAGTGCATCTTGAGGTCGCGTACGTCCAGCAGCAGGTCTGCTGCTGCCGGCGTCGTGGCGGCAGTTTGGGGCATCTCAGCAGTTGTCATCGTGAAACTCCCTTTTCAGGAATGTCATTGCCACTGGTAACCAAACGACGATGGTCGCGCCGGCGGCTAGGCAGTTCCCATGGCGTAGCTCAGGGCCTGCACGCCCAGTATCTCCGAGCGCCAGCAGGCCGACACGTGGGGCTCCTCGGATTCGTTGCTCTCCACCGGCATCAGCGGAGGCGCTTCCGTGACGCACTTGTCGATGGCAAAGCGGCAGCGGGCGCGGAAAGAGCACCCCTGAGGCAGATTGACCAAGTCAGGCGGCTGCCCCTCGATGGGCACCAGCTTGGCCGCTTGGCCCTCTTCGTCGATCAGCCGCTGGTCGAGCCTGGGCACCGAGTCCAGCAGGCCGACGGTGTAGGGATGGCGGGGGTTGGTGTAGATCTCAAACGCCGAGCCCCGCTCGATGATCTTGCCGGCGTACATGACATTCACCCGGTCGGCGTAGCGGGCCACGACACCCAGGTTGTGCGTGATGATGATGAGCGCGACGCCGAGATCCTGGGTGAGGGACTTCATCAGCTCCAGGATCTGGGCCTGAATGGTCACGTCCAGAGCGGTGGTCGGCTCGTCGGCGATGATGAGCTGCGGGTTGCAACTGAGCGCCATGGCGATCATCACGCGCTGACGCATGCCCCCGCTGAACTGGTGCGGATACTGGCGGATGCGCCGCTCCGGGTCGGGGATGCCCACCCGGGCCAGCAGGTCGACCGCGTCCCGGCGCGCTTCGTCTCGGCTCTTGCCCAGGTGCAGCTGGATGGTTTCGGTGAGCTGCCGGTCCAGCGTCAGCACCGGGTTCAGAGAGGTCATGGGTTCCTGGAACACCATGGCCATCTTTGCCCCGCGTATCCGGCGCATGTCGTCCATGTCGATCTGGAGGATGTCCTCGCCGTCGAACAGGACTTCGCCGCCCACGGTCTTGCCGGGCGGGTCCGGAATCAGCCGCATGAGGGAAAGCGCGCTCACGCTCTTTCCGCAACCGCTTTCGCCGACCAGCCCCAGCGTTTCGCCGGGCATCACCTCATAGGTGACGTCGTCAACGGCCTTGACCACGCCTTCGTAGGTGAAAAAGTACGTTTGCAGGTTCTTGACTTCAAGCAGAGGGTCCACTGCAACGCTCCTTACTCGGTGGTAGTTGGCGTCATGGCCAATCTCGCTAATGTCACGATACGGACTCTGGACATCTTTCCCATTCTTCGGTCAGTCTGTTGCCCCGTGATTCTGGGTTGGGCCAAATTACCATAGGCTGCATACTGCTGCAAGCAGAATACGAGGCGACACAGGCTGCCGGCAACTGCCGCAAGCGTCTCATGCGTACCCAGTTTGCGGCGAGGAAGCGTCAGAATCAGGATTTTCAATATTTGAGGATCATCAGGATTGGAGTCGTTCTGCGATGGGGATATCCCAATCTTGTCCAATCATAAAATCCCGTAAATCCTGATTCTGACGATTTACGAAACTGGTACACAGGAGGTCAGTACACCACCTGCTGCACAACCAGTTCTTCGACGCGAGGTTCATCCATTCCCAGTAGTTCCCGCAGCACGTACTCGTTGTGCTGACCGAGCAACGGAGCCGGCGCGCGCACCGACCCGGGAGTGCCGCTGAACCGCCAGGGCACACCGTAGACTATCTCGGCGCCGACATGTGGGTGATCGATTTCCACGTAAGTCTCCCGTGCGTTCAGATGTGGATTTGCGAACTGATCGGCGATGTTCATCACCGGCATGGCTGCCACTCCTGCCGCCCGCAACCTGTCGACCGCCTGCTGCGGGGTGAGGTTGCGCGTCCACGCCGCGATGAAATCGTCCAGGTCACGCCGGTTGGTCCATCGGGACGATTTATCGGCGAACCTGGCGTCAGCAGCCAGGCCGGAGCAGCCAGCGCCGTCGTTTTCGATAACGCCGGCCAATGCCCGCCATTCTTCCTCCGTGCGAACGGCGATGGCGACCCAGGCGTCCTCGCCGGCGCAGGGGTAGTTGTTGTGCGGGGCGAAATCGGGGTCGTCGTTGCCGGGCGGAACCGGGATGTCGCCCGTCATCTGGTACTCCAGCATGGGCACTCCCAGCAGCGCGGCCGTGCCCTCCAGGTGGGCGGCTTCCACGTACTGCCCCTGGCCGGTGCGGTTGCGATGCCGCAGCGCCGCCGCCACCCCCAGCGCAGCGCAAAGAGCGGCCACGGTGTCACTCCACGCCGCTTGCAGTTCGCCCACCAGCGGCTCGCCTTCTTCCGGCGCATAACCCACCAGGCTCATCATGCCCGACATGGCCTGGATGATGGGCGCGTAGGCCACCATGTCCCGCAGCGGGCCGGTATCTCCGAAGGCCGGCATGGATGCCACGATGATGTCCGGCTTGACCCGGCGCAGGCTGGCGTAGTCCATGCCCAGCCGTTCCAGCACTCCCGGGGAGAAGTTTGCCAGCGCTACGTCGCTGACCGAGGCCAGCCGTTGCAAGATTCTGCGCCCCGTTTCGGTGCGCAGGTTCAGCGTCACGCTGAGCTTGTTCCGGTTGAGTCCGTGAAACACCGGCTGCAACTCGGGCCACAGGCCGCGGTCTCCGCCGCTCAAATCTTCACCGACCATTGGCCGCCCCAATCGCATCCCGTCCATGCGCGCCCGGCTCTCGATCTTGATGACCTCCGCGCCCATGTCCGCCAGCAGGTGCCCCGCCATCGGCCCGGCCCAGGCGGAGCCCAAGTCCACGACGCGGACGTTGCTCAGAGGGGGGCCAGGCATCTGACTACACGGACCCAGGTTCAGCCGAGCAGTTCGTCATTGTGCTGCCCCAGCAGTGGCGCGGGGCGAACGATGCGGCAAGGCGAGCCGTGCAGCCGCACCGGAGCGCCGGGGTAGCGGAAACCGCCAGCCTCGGGATGTTCCGACTCGACGAACCAATCCCGCTGGTGGAGGTGGGGCATTTCCAGCGCCTCGTCCATGGTCAGCACCGGAGCGCACGGGATACGGTTTTCCAGGCACAGCTGCAGGATCTCCTCCTTGTCGTGTTCCATGAACCAGGGCGCAATCAGGTTTTCGGCCTCCTCCGGATATCGGTCGCTCATGGCGCGACGGTCCCGGTAGCGCGGATTCTCGGTCCAGTCCGGGTCCCCCAGCAGGTGCAGGAACCGCTGGTACTGTTCCATTTGCGGCGCGTCAATGCACACGTAGCCGTCCCGGCAGGGCAGGACGCAGTTGGGAAACAGGCCCAGGCGCATGCGGTTCCCCGAACGTGAGCCGGCGATGCCCCGATAGATGAAGGTGGGCAGATGGTAGCCCGTCAGCAACGTGCTGATCACGCCCGAATCGGCGAAGTCGATGTACTGCCCCCCGGCGTCCTCGCCGTCGCCGGCCAGGTTCGACTCCCGGGCCAGCAAAGCGACAATCGCGGCGTAGGCCCCGCCGAGGCCGGCGAGATACCCCGCCTGACGGTCCGGCGTGGTGAGCGGTTCCCGGTGCGGGTGCCCCGTGCCAAAGCTCATGCCGCTCAGAGCGTTCACCTGGAGGTCGTAGCCAGCGTACTCCCGATAGTCGCCGGTGCGCCCGTAAGGCGACAGCGACACGGTGATCAGGTGGGGATGCCGAACCCGCAATTCCGCTGCGGCTATGCCGGCGGTTGCCAGCGTGGCATAAGCCTGGTTTTCAACAAATATGTCCGCGCTTTCCAGCAGGCGGTGGAGCCGGTCCACGCCGTCCGGTTCTTCGGTATCGAGGGTCACTCCCCGCTTGCCCAGGTTGGCGAACAGGAACAACCCGCTGCGCTCTATATGCCGCAGCCCGCCGGGAAATGGTCCTGCGCGCCGCGCCGCGTCCCCATCCGGAGGCTCCACTTTAACGACATCCGCGCCCAACTCCGCCAGTATCTTGGCGCAAAACGGCGCGGACACCATCTCCCCCCACTCGACCACGCGAACGCCATCCAGCGGCGCGGGTGTGGGGTTGGGAGCAGGGAGCGACGAATCTGCTGCCGATGTTGATGACATGACCTGGGTATACCACTAACACGCGATCGCTTCATCAAACGGAAAGCCGCGCGGGAGTATATGGTTGCAAATGCGCATGCGCAACGGCAATCCGAAACTCGCGAGTGCCCAAGTCTGCGGTCGAGAAACGTCAGAATCAGGATTCTCAAGATTTGGGGATTATCAGGATTGAAACCGTTCTGCGATGGAGCTCTGTCAATCCTGTCAAATCATAAAATCCCGCAAATCCTGATTCTGACGATTTACGAAAATGGGTACACGTGAGCAATCCGAAAAGGCTTCAGCCGACGTAAAACCACGCAATCAAACCGGAGGTTCGTCCGCATCCGCAAAACGGAAACAGCCTGACGAAACCGCGCTAATCGCCAGCTTTAGACTATGACAATCAACTCAATCGGTAACTGTCTGAATATTTTGCGCCCCTTATAATATCACGCATTCGAATATTTGACATCAGGTATTGCCGATGCTAATGTTTGGCCGCACACGGGAATCCGCTGACTGAAACGGAGGTATCCATGGCAGTTCGCAGTATCCGAAACGCGTCGCGCATCGCCGCAGTTCCCCTGCTGATCGTATTCCTGTCCGTGATTGTCGCCTGTGGCGGCACGGCTCCGGAGCCGGCTGCCGCTCCTGCTGCCACCGCGGCGCCGGCCGCCCCGGCTCAAGCGGCCGCCACCGCCGCGCCTGAACCCACCGCCATGCCGGCCATGGCCGACGAGGATACCTACCTCCACATGGCCGTCACCCCGCTGCCCCAGGACACCTTCTTCCCCTGGCTGGCCACCAGCAGCGGGCACCTGGTGTTCCGGCCCATGTGGGAGAACCCGACCACCATCTCGCCCGAGACCGGCGTCTCCACCATCCTGCCCCAGTTGGCCCGCGAGTGGGACGTCAGCCCCGACGCCAGCGAGTACACCTTCTACCTCCAGGAAGGCGTCCAGATGCACTTCGGCTGGGGCGAGTTCACCGTCAAGGACTTTATCTTCACCGTTGACCAGCAGATGTCCGATCCCCTGGCCGGCTGCAAGGGTCCCCTGAAGAAGTTCATGGGTTACGACTCCATGACGGAGATGATCGACGCCGGCAAGGCGGAGGTCATCGACGACTACACCCTGAAGATGACGCTGGCCCAGCCCCAGGTTGACGTCGCCGACTGGTGGTTCAACATCCTGGTCGTCCCCTGCGCGGCGATTCGCAGCTCGGCCCAGCACGCGGAAGAAGGCGACGCCATGTTCGAGAACGGGCCTGCCGGAACCGGCGGCTTCCAGTTCGTGAACCGCGAGCTCAAGGAGTACACCGAGTACGAGGCGGTACCCTACGACCACTGGCGCGTTAACCCCGAGTTCAAGCGGATGCGGATCAGCACCACGCCCGAGGACCTGACCCGCCTGGCCATGCTGCTCACCGGCGAGGCCAACATGGTGGACATCCCCAAGGTCCTCCACCAGCAGGCTCTTGACGAAGGCATGGAAGTGTTCGAGAGCCCGCTGCCCTCCGTCGGGCTGACCATCATGCCCTTCGGACAGTATGAGCTCAGCCAGGTCAACTGGAACCCCGAGACCGAGCCGTGGACGGCAGCCGGCGAGACCGGGCGACTGGTCCGCGAGGCGCTCAACCGCGCCATCGACCGCGAGCAGATCATCAACGAACTCTTCAAGGGTCGCGGCGAGCCCATGTATAACACCATCTTCCACGAGACGCTGGAGGGCTGGAACCCCCGCTGGGCCGAGGAATTTGACGAAAGGTACGGCTACGACCCGGAAAAGGCGAAGGCCCTCCTGGACGAGGCCGGCTTCCCCGGCGACAACGGCCAGAACCGCTTCTCCATGGAAGTCTGGCAATCGAGCCTGCCCGGCCTGCCGGAGACGATCGAGGTAGCGCAGACCGTTGCCCAGTCCTTCCAGGACATTGGCATCGACACCAAACTGGTGGAGGTTGAGTTCGCCCGTGCGCTGGACGCCTTCCGCGATCAGCACGACGCCCACTTCATCCTGCCCGTGCGCCAGACCATCCGGCAGATCAACGCCAATGCCCGCATCTACTACTACACCGGCGAGACCAACCCGGAAACCGGCCTGCCCGGCGGCGGCGTGGCCTACGTCGAGCACCAGATCTACGATGACAACTACGAGGCCCTGCTGAAGGAGACCGACCCGGCCGAACGGCACCGGCTGGCCCAGGAGATGGGCGACCACATCTACGACAACTACCGCACCATCCCCATCGTCAACATTCGCGCCACCCTGGTTGTGAACCCCGACGAGGTGGCCGAGTACAAGTTCGGCAGCCTCACCGGCGTCTTCGGCCACCTGGAATACGCCAAGGCGACGCGGTAGCGTAGCAGACACCAAGAGTTCGGAATTTCCTGACTAGCATCGTGGATGAAGACCCTGGGCTGCTCCGGGAATACGACCGTTTGCCCAAAGTTCCCATCCACGGCCAGGAGACCATCGACAGGCACCCAAACATCCGACCGGAATGGGTTATGAGCATCATCAACGAACCCTTTGACCAATGGGAGGAAACGGATTATCGTACCGGCGAATTGCGAACAGTCCTCGCTGGGCGCGTGCGGCCATTCCAAAAATGGATCAAAGTGGTATTCGCCGGCGTCGGAGATTCGAGGCAGTTACTAACGGCGTACCCGGATCGGAGGCTGGCCCAATCTTATGGGGGAAGACCGTGGGAAATCCAGCAGTAAAGCGCAAGGATTTGGAACCGCTGCCGGAAGCCGCCATTGGATATGCCGCCGATGGAGACACCATATTCATACAGACGGGCAAGCGCGTCCTGGACGGAGAAGAAATCGCGCCAGGCATCGTCGTCCTGTATGACGCGGAAGACGGAAACAACGTTGTCGGGATCACCATAATCGGAGCCGAGGGAGTGCTCAAACCATTCGTGGACGCAATCCTGACGAAATACGGCGCAGCTGGATCGCGAGCCGGCGAGAAAATCAGCCATGACCGGTAACGACCAACTTGTACCCACCGGCTCGGCAACATAATCTGATCAGGAGGCGACAATGCAGCGGTTCATAATTTTCCGCGTGGGGCAGGCAATTATCGCCGTGCTCTTGGTGAGCATCATCGTGTTCATGCTCTCCAACATCACCGGCGACCCCACGTCCGTGATGCTGCCCATGGGCGAAGCGACTCCCGAGGACATCGCCGCCCTGAAGGAAAAGTGGGGCCTGGACAAGCCGCTGCACATGCGCTACCTGGTCTTCCTGGGCAACGCTATTCAGGGCGACTTCGGCGAGTCCTACGCCTTCGGCGGGCAGACTGCCATGGGCATGGTAATGGACCGCTTCCCGGCCACGCTCCAGCTTGGCGGGTTGGCCATGGTGATCGCCGTGGTACTCGGCGTCCCCCTCGGGGTGATCACGGCGGCGCGCAAGGACGGCTGGCTGGACTACCAGGGCAAGGCGGTGGCCTTCCTGGGGCAGTCGGTGCCGAGCTTCTGGCTGGGCATCATGCTGCTGTGGCTCTTCGCGGTGCAACTCGGCTGGCTGCCGTCATCCGGCAAGGGCGGCCTTTCCCACATGATCATGCCGGCGTTCACCCTGGGTTTCTTCCAGGTGGCGGCCCTCCTGCGTTTGATCCGCTCCTCGATGCTGGACGTGCTGGACACCGAGTTCGTCAAGCTGGCGCGCATCAAGGGCGTACCGGAGTGGAAGGTCATCTGGAAGCATTGTCTCCGCAACGCCTTTATCGCGCCGCTGACCTACTTCGCCATCATCATCGGCGGCCTGTTCACCGGCACCGTGATCGTGGAGACGGTGTTCTCGTGGCCGGGCGTGGGTCAGTTGGCGGTGGGCGCCGTGCGCGGGCGGGACTTCCAAGTGCTGCAGGCGGTGGTGATCATCGGATCGTCCATCTACATCTTCGCGAACCTGATCGTTGACATACTCTACGCGTACTTGGATCCCCGGATCCGCTACACGTAGACGAGCGCGTGCGGAAGAAAGGCGCATTTGAATCGGCAAACACAATGGCCAACGGTGGAGAATGAGACATGGCTATCACCACGGCGCCGGCTCCGGCCAGTCCCGTCTCGGAAGCAGCAGCACGCCCCGGCGTTCTGGGGAGGATACGGCATTGGGTCGCCGAAATTCGCCGGCTGCCCCTGTTTCCGGTCACGATGCTACTGGTGTTCCTGCTCATACCGGCAGTTTTCGCTGAGCTGATCGCTCCCCACAATCCGAGGCGCGGAGATCTGGACGACCGCCTGGTCCCGCCGGCCTGGTCCGGCGACGTAGTGTCCGTTCGCACCGTTGTGGAGCGGGTGAACCGGGACAATCGTCAGAACGAAATCAAGCTGACCGACGCGGAACGCACCGTCCGCATCGGCGACGCCACTGTGGTGGGCAAGGGCGAGGGCGAGGCTCCGGTATTGGGTGATCAGATACAGATCGTGGTCAAACCCGGCGGGCAGGGCAAATACCTGCTGGGCACCGACAAGAACGGCATGGACATATTCAGTCGCATCGTTCACGGCGCCCGGCTGGCGCTGGTGGTTTCGATGATGGCGATCTTCGTGTCGGGGCTGATCGGCACAGTGCTGGGCATCCTGGCCGGCTATTTCGGCGGCTGGGTGGACACGCTGGTGATGCGCCTGGTCGACATGTCATTGTCGATCTCGCTGATCCTGGTGGCGCTGGTGCTGGCGGCCACCCTGGGGCCACGCATCGAAAACGTGCTCATCGTGGTGTGCCTCTTCCTCTGGTCGCGCTACGCCCGCCTGATTCGCGGCGAGACGCTGGCGCTGAAAACGCAGGACTTCGTCGCCAGGGCGAAGGTGGCCGGCTCGTCGGAAATCAGAATCATGCTGCGCCACATCTTCCCGAACCTGGTCAACACCATCATCGTGCTGGCGACTCTTCAGCTCGGCTTCGTGATCCTGCTGGAGGCCGGTCTCAGCTTCCTGGGCGCTGGCATCCCCCGGCCCAATCCCGCCTGGGGCGTCATGGTGGCCGACGGGCGTGAGCTCATCATCGACTCCTGGTGGGTCTCCTTCTTCCCCGGCCTGGCGATCCTGTTCACCGTGCTGTCCGTGAACCTGCTCGGCGACTGGCTGCGCGACCGGTTGGATCCCAAGCAGCGCAATGTGTAGCGACCCCAGCCAATTTTGCGGCTAGAATGTAGGGGCGAATAATCATTCGCCCCTACCAGTGTATTAATCAACATGCAGGAACAGCAACACCAAGCGGAGTTTCCCGACTGGGTTGAACGCAGCCAGCGCACTGCCCGCCGTCGCTATCGGATGCGCCTGCTCAAGCCGGCCGTCACGTTTGGGGTGCTGTTGCTGGTGGCCATTCTGGGCTGGATATTCTGGTTCAGCCTGCCCAATCCGGCGCGCTGGTTCGTGGGAAGTCCGTCGGCCGCCGCATCGTCCTCATCCAACGCGGGACGCTGGTCGATGCTGGGTTACGGGACCAGCCTCAACGGGTACATTCCCGAGGCCGAACAGCAACCTGCCGGACGCATACTCTGGTCCCAGGATCTGGGACCGTACACCCGTTCTGCGCCGCTGGTATCGGATGACAAGATTTTCGTCGGTGGGCACTTTCAGGTGTCAGCGCTGGACGCCGGCACGGGGGAACCGCTGTGGTCGGTGGAGACGCCCGGCCCGATGGACCATGCCACCACCGTCGCCAACAACGTCCTGGTGTTCGTGGGCCTTACCAACCACCGGATGCTGGCGTTGAACCAGGATACGGGCGAACCGGTGTGGGATTTCAAAGCGCACCTGCCCATCTCGGCATCGGCATTGGTGCACAACGGCGTCGCCTACGTGACTTCCGCGAGCAACATACTTTACGGGCTGGATGCCCAGACCGGCGAGCAACTGTGGAAGCACAAGCTCAAGGGCAATGTGAAAACCACGCCCACGCTGCGCGACGATCGCATCTACGTTGCCGACGACGAGGGCAACCTGTACTTCATCGACGCGGACGACGGGCGGCGGCGGTTCCGTTTTCTGACCGCCGGTTCGGCTGAAGGGCCGCCGGTGGTGACCGAAAACACCGCCTATTTCCCGTCGGGAGGCACGCTGTATGCCATCCGCACGGATGTGAAGGGAATGCCGGGGCTCTACTGGATCAAGCGCACCTGGTTCCAGCTGTGGATCTGGCAGGTGCCCTTCGTGCCGGCGCCGCCGGCCCAGCGGGGAGAGAGGTGGCGGTTCGCGCCGGAGGAGCGGCACTCGCAGGGGATCGTGTCCTCGCCTGCGGTCGCCGACGGCCTTTATTACGTCGGCGACAGTGACGGGTTGTTCTATGCCCGGGACGGCCTCACTGACGACGAGCAGTGGAGATTCGAGGCGGACGGCGGGATCGTCAGTTCCCCAATCATCCTGGAAGACCGGATTTATTTCGGCGCGCGGGACGGCTTGGTGTACTGCCTGAACCGGGCCGACGGCTCGCTGCTGTGGAAGCTGGACCTCGGCGGACCCATAGAATTGCCGCCGGCCTACGCCGGCGGCAGGTTGTACGTGCGAACCACCGACGGGCTGCTGCACGCGGTGGAGTGACGCTTGGGAATCACCAGTCTAGGATGTCGCGCACGGAGCACCGGAAGTCAGGAAGCACTGCGCCACCGTCCAGCTCATCGTCCTCGGTGCAGATGATTGCCGGCATGTCCAGTGGATGCGCTGCGACCATGCGGGTCACCGGATAAACTGCCCAGACTAGTGGCACACCATAGCTGTGCCACATTGCCACCCGTTCGGCTACGTACCGCGCGCTGTCGCCGGGCGAGACTACCTCAACCACCAGATCGGGAACGATTTCATAGAAGCCGCGAACTTTCACGTCCAGCGGCAGTTTTTCTGCGGAGAAATAGACGATGTCCGGCTCGCGTACCGTGTCCGGGTTCCGTTCCAGTAACACGCCAGCGTCGGAGCCGGCAATTCTACCCAATCTATTTGGTCGCTCGTGCGCGGTCATCGCCGCCCCCGAGGCGAAGACAACTTCACCATGTTCTCCACCTGCTGGCATGGTTTCGTGCACCACTCCTTTGACCAGTTCACCCCTGATGACGCGTTGTTCGCACAGGCGGAGGAATTCGTCGGCAGTCAATAGCTTTTCGCCAATGGGCACAGTGGTCATGGTGGTCCCCCAAATCGCAGGTTGCCGGCCGGCGCCGGCCTAGAGGAAGGCCAGCGCGGTCTGCACGAAGTCGTCTGGCTTCTCGATCTGCGGCGAGTGGCCGCAGTTCGGGAGCACCGTGACCTGGGATCCGGCAAGCGCCTGCTGGTACAGGTCGGCGCACTCCACCGGCACCAGGTTGTCGTTCTCGCCCCACACGATGTGCGTCGGCACGCTGACCCGTGCCAGCTTGGCCGGCAGGCGCGGGTTGTGCATGTAGGGCCGCCAGGTCAGGCGGATGGACATCTCCCGATCGCTTTCCGCCTGCTCGGCCTGCTCCGGCGTCGGGTCGGAGCCGAACAACTCGTCCCACTCCGGCACCTGGCCGGGGTCGTGGTAGACAAGCTCGCGGATCTGCGCTGGGCTGATGATGAAGATGTCGGTGATCTCGCCGTCCACCGGCTTGATGCCGGCGGCGCCGACCAGCATCACCTTGCTGAAGGCGTGGCCCGTCATCGACAGCATTTCCGCCGCCAGCCAGCCGCCCATGGAGAACCCGATAGCCCGCACGTTTTCGAGCCCCTCCTGCTCCTGGTACCAGGTGTAGAAGCAGGCCAGGTCCTGCATAGTCTCGACCCAGCCGGGCCGGTCGCTCTTGCCGTAGCCGGGATGGGAGGGCAGGTAGACGGTGAACTTCTCGGCCAGGGCCTGGGCGTAACGGCGGGGACCGGCGTTGCCGTTGGCGCCGTGCAGCACCAGCAGCGGGTCGCCGCTGCCTCCCTTGTACACTTGCAGGTTGCCGCCGGCGACGGAGATGGTTTCCTCGGTGAAGTTTGCCATTGGGGTTATGCTCCTTGGTTTACGAACGGTCGAATGGCGCGCAATTACACGGAGGTCAGCCCGGGCATTACGCCCTCTTTCTGGAAGGGATCGGTGAGCTCAAGTTCTTCACCGATCTCGCGCAGGGCCGGCAGGACCTCCTGGCCCATCAGCTCCAGGCAGCGCATGGTGTCCTCGTGGCTGATGGAGCCGTCGTTGGTCCACACCGCCAGGATGCCGGGGCGCATGAAGCTCAGCACCTCGCGCAGTTGACTGATGACGGTATCAGGGCTGCCGATGATCCACCGCTTGGAATCCAGGATGGAGTCATACTGCGCGCCGTCCAGTCCGCCCACGCGGAACGGGTCGCTGCGGATCTGCTCGCGCAGGCGCAGGAAGCGGGGGTCGTTGCTGCGGCTGCCGTAGCCCACCGGCGAGGCGTAGTCGCGGGGCAGCGGAATGCGCCCGACGCCGATGTTGCCCACCATGTAGCCCTTGCCCACGTCGTAGGCTTTCTCGTCGGTATCCTGGACGTGGATGCGGACCAGGTAGCCGAAGTTCTCCGGGCCGGGCTCATAGCCGTGCTCGCGGGCGGTCTCGGCGTAAATGGACTTCATGTCTTGGGTGCCCTGCGGGTCGGTTTCCAGGAAGATGTACGGGTAGTTGCGCTCGGCGCACCACACCAGGGTCTCGGGGCTCCCGGTGCCGGGAATCCAGATGGGTGGGTGCGGCTTCTGCATGGGCACCTGGAACGGGTTGACCACGCGGAAGTGGTAGTGGTTGCCCTCCCAGCGGAAGGGGCCCGGAGTGGTCCAGGTCTTGACCACCAGGTCGTGGGCTTCTTCGAACCGCTCGCGGTTGTGCAGCGGGTTGGTGTTGGTAGCCAGGCTCTCCACGCCGGTGCCCCGCACGAAGCCGGACACTAGGCGGCCGCCGGAGATCATGTCGATCTCGGCCAGTTCCTCGGCCAGGCGGATGGGGTTGTCGAAGATGGGCAGCGGGTTGCCCAGGAGCACGATCTTGGTGTTCTTGGTGTTGCGGGCGAGGATGGCCGCCTCGAGGTTCATCGTCGCGCCCAGGCAGGTGGGCGTGTTGTGGTGCTCGTTGAGCATCAGCCCGTCGAAGCCCATCTCCTCCGAGTACTCGTACTCGTCGAGGTACATGTTGTAGAGGTAGTGGCCTTCCTGCGGGTTGAAGTTGGAGTTCGAGAACGTGAGCCGCACCGCCTCGTTGGGCGAGTTGCGCACGTCCTCCTCGGTGTAGTTCACGTAAGCCCGTTCGGTAAAGCGCATCAGGAACATGGAATGGCCTCCTGGGGTGGGTCAGCCGGCGCGGGGGCGGATGGGTTTGGTGGGGGCCATGATACACCCCGACGAGATGGTTTGCCCGCCTATTCCGTTTCCGGCGGCTGCCCCAACTCCCGCAACTGCTCCCGCAGCCGGCGCACCTGTTCCCGGTAGTCCTCCGCGGCGGCGAGGGCAGCGTCCCGCTCGTCTTCTGCCGCTACCCTGGCCAGGCGTTGCCCTCGACGGTCGGTGAGCACTTCCCCGGTATCCGGATCATGCAATTCCAGCGAGCCGTCGTGGTGGCGCAGGTTGAGATGCAGCAGCCGGCTGTATCCCCATTCCACGCCGTCGGCATCGGTATGGATAGTGAAAGGACGATAGACGCCGTTTTCCAGGTACTCGCCAGCTAATCCGGCTCTGTACAGTCGCCCGCCCGTGCGGTCAAACCGCCAGTATTCGAGCACTCCGATGCGGGCGTACAGTTCGCGCTTGAAACCCGTATCGTTGCGGGCGGTGGTTTCCGACGCCACTTCCAGCACAAAATCGGGCGGCTTGCCCACTTCCCAAGGCACGTAACCGTTGCGCTGGCGGATGGCTTCGGCATCAACGCCGAAAGCGATATACACGTCGGGTTGAACCCGGCGGTTATGATTGGTTGGGTCATAGTAGATGATGCTGTTGGTATCCATAAACACATCGGTCCGGTCACCAACCACCACATCGTCCAGGATTTGCAACGCGTAGTGAATATCGGGGTTTTGCAGCATGAGGTCGTCGGGTGGTTCGGCGTCCGGCAGCGGTGGCGCGTCGGGGCCGAAGAAAGGGTCAAGGTTGGGGATGCCCACGCTGCCCGGCGGCGCATAGGCCGGTTTGGTCGTCATCTCATGCCTCCGTTGCGGCGGCTCCCTGCTTGAAGTGCGGGATCACCTCCGCGGCGAACCGGCCCATCTGCTCCTTGAACTGCTGCGTCGTCGCGCCCATGGGGAAGGCGATCATGATCTGCTCGAGGCCGGGGTACTTGTCCTGCAGCTCCTCCAGGTAGGCGATGGTGTCCTCGGGGCTGCCGGCGAACCAGGCGCGGTTGTCGATCACGTCCTGGAAGTCGGTGCCGGCGGCGATGTGGCGGGCCACTCCGCCCGGGCCGGTGGCCGCGATCTGCTGGTCGCTGTAGCGCAGCATCCCCAGCGGCGCGGCGAACTTGACGTGCTCCTCGAAGAGGGGCTGCAACTGGCGGCGGGCGCCGACGGTGGTGTCGTCCACCATGGCCCACAGGCCGATGCACAGTCCCTCGCCCAGGGCCAGGTCCCGGCCGGCCCGCCGATTGGCGGCCTGGTAGCGCTGCACCCACTCCTCCACGTACTGCTCCCCCGTGCCTAGGATGACGCCCTTGATGCCCCACTTCGCCATGAAGTCCAGCGCCCGGTCCGACGCGCTGACGATGGGCTGCCACACGTCCACCGGCCGGGTCTTGGGCCGGGGCACCAGCGTCACCTCTTTCAGGTCGTAGCCGCGGTAGGGGATGTCCGGCGGGATGGTGTAGTTCTTGCCCTGGTGGGAGAAGGACTCTTCGTTGAACGCCTTCATCATGATCTCGAACTGCTCTTCGAACAGCTCGCGGTTGGCGTCGCCGTCGATCATCGGCGCGCCGAAGGACTCCACCTCGCGGGTGTGGTAGCCCCGGCCGATGCCGAAAACCACGCGCCCGCCGGTGAGGATATCCACCATGGCGAAGTCCTCGGCCAGCCGGATGGGGTGCCACATGGGCAGGATGTTGAAGCCGCACCCAAACTTGATGCGGTTGGTATGCTGCGCCAGGTACTGGCTCATGATCAACAGGTTAGGGATGCACTCGTAGCCCTCCCGCTGGAAGTGGTGCTCCGCCATCCACAGGATGTCGAACCCCAGGTCATCGAGGAAAACCGCCGCCTGCCGAGCGATGTCCATGGCCATGGACAGCCGGTCGTTGTCGTACCACCGGTCGTTGGCGGGTATGCCGTCGAAGCCAATGCCGTCACCTTCCAGAACGTGCCCGGCGTAGAGCACCGAAAAGTCTTTGATCATCGGTGAAACCTCCAAAGTGAGCGAGAAAATTCAAACGCCGGCCGCTTGCGCTGCGGCAATTATGCGCTGCACGTAAGCAACCCCGTCTATCATGCTTACGCTCAAGGCAGTGTTGGAAAGGTTGATATGATAAAAGTACGTATGGAGCTTCCCTTGGTTATCGTCCAGACACGCGAGCAGCGTTGAATACGGCAGGTTGGAATTGGCGACGCGATTCGCTGCCTGCAAGAACGTGCGCCTTTGGTTTGGCGCGTCGTGGCTCACGTTCGGCTGGGTTAGTGTTGTTTCGTGTTGCGGGTCGTCAGCGCTGAGCGCGTGTACGGTAGCGCCCCATACCGCCTCGGCGGCGGTAGTCCGTTGGTCGGGATCCTGCAACAATTGGGTGACGAGCTTGAGCATCGCTTCGGCTTCTGCCAGATGGCCGGCACGATTCATTTGGTTGATTCTCCGGTTTCATTGTGCCGCAGCAGGCGGATTAGCTCTTCTACCGGGCTGAGGAACCATGCGTACTCCTCAGGCTGCCAGTACCGTTCTGTATCCCGCGCTTGCACGTCCAGAGGTATTTCGGCGTGTTCCTTGAAGGACTCGGCAACCGAGAAATACCCTCTATACAAGGGAAGGTCAATGGTAGTCGTGGGGTCGGCCAGATACGCTTTCCAGGCTTCTTCCGGGTCGAACCCGTCGAGTTTATAGACCACTGCTTTCAGTTCTTCCCGCGTGTCGCTTGGCATACCCAGCCGGCCGGCTGCCGCCCGAACCGCCTGCACCGCGGCCTGATAGACAAGATTGGCGCCATGCTGACAGTCGCCGGCGTCCAGGGCGGCAACGGCCTTGGCAAAGGTTTCTTCGGCGGCGCTGTTGGAGTCCGCGGCCAGTGAGGTATCGCTGTCCAAGCCGGCGGCCGACGGGGGCGTAGTTTGTGTGTTCATGGTGGGAAACCTCAATTGCGATTGGCGCATCGGGCAAGGTGGCAAATGACGGATTAGCGGCCCGCGCGGTCATGGCGCGAAACCTCGGCTTGTTGCTGGCGAGCAGCGCTTGCGAGGTTTACTCGCGAGCTATCTCACGACATTCGCAAAGTGTAGCTGAAGATTTCGGCCAAAAATTCCGCCTGGCGAGTTTCGTCTGACAAAAGTTCAACCAGTTGAAAATCCTTCTCAAACAGCCGACTTTGGTCAAGGCGCCGCCGCATTTCCGCAGTGATTACGCCGGCAACGAGAAAATTCTTGCAGCGCGGATTGACCTCGATCGCCGCCTGTGCAGACTTCTCCGCGGCTCCCAACCGTTCCAACGCGCCGGCCGGGTCAATCCCGCGCTTGATTTCGATGGTTGCTTCCAGGGAGTCGCTCCTCAGAAACGCGACGTCGGGTTCGGAGCTGAACACCATCACAATGCCATCAGCCAAGACATAGCGGCCGCTCGCAGGATTGTCGGGTAGGTCAAGTACGGTGGAATACTCGGTGCCAACCAGCAATTCGGCCTCAACAACATACTGGAGCAGTAAACGGCGCAGCCTTCGTTCCGGCAATTCTCCCATCTTGTTGCGCATGGAGCCGTCAAAGGATATTCCCATTGACGCTATGATGTTGCGATAGCCATTCTCCAGCGTCCAGTTGGAGGCGTTTTCAATAATGGACGAAATGAAACTGTTGTACAGTCCGGCCACTTGACGCGCCGCCTCTGCGGAGACGCGCGGCTTGCGCATCCGGGTTTCCGGTTCACGCTCCCAAGTGCTGACGGCCCGTGCCTGTTCCTGTACTTCCTTGAGGGATAGGCCGCTGATTCCTCTGTAGTACAAGGATATGAAGGGTTCTTCGACCAGCATATCGAGGTGGCAGAATACTTGAACCGGATTCTGGCGGAGGCTGCACACGTGCTCCCACGCCGATTGCGAAATCAGATAGCCTTCAATTGATCCGGTGAACTGAAACCTGTCAGCAAGATCGGCCACCGCCTGCCGCGCCCGCACGTCAAGCCGGCGTTGCAGCACTCGCGTCAAATCCTGCGAACGCAGTTCACGAGTAAATCGGCGGTAGTCCTGGCTCATTCCCGCACCCACCAGTACACGCACTTGCGCAGTTCTCGGCGTCCGAAACGGCCCATCTGCTGGCTGGCGTTGCCCTTGTCTCGGGCCAGCGTCCAAATGGTTTCAGTGCGGAATCCGCATTGCTCGGCCAAGTCGGATAGTATCAGGTCAACGGGCACCTCTTCGCCATGATATTGCACGTTGTCGTTCACCATGAAAACCGACGCTCCCGGACGGCACAGCCGCGACAGCTCGGCGATGACCACGGTCATCTCTATGAAGTAGTTCCGAAATGAAGTAGTTCCGAACCAGGCGAATGACATGGGGATTGGGCAACTCCTTGCGCACGTTGACAACTTCTAGTGCATCGGTGATTTTGGCAGTGGCCGAAAGGCACCGAAGACCGGACGCTTATGACGTCATCACTCATCGGAGCCGCCATCGGAGCCGCCACCGTCACCAAGGTGTGGTTGGCCTGCACCGCGGAGACTGCGCGCCTAATTGCGGCCGTCCGTTTGCCGCAGACAGTGTCCATGTCGTCTGCCACCGCCGTGACCGACCATTTGCGGCGTGCTCTAGTTGGATTAGGTGAAGTTGAGCCGCACTTGATTCAGCGCGACGAGGCGACTATCCCCGACGAGTGATCACCACCCGCGTTGCCGAACGGGCTCGCTGGCAGCGCCGCCATGTAGACCTTTTTATTAGATCAGCGGACCCATGCGTGGGCGCTTCAGGGTGTCAGTCGTGTTCTTGGCGCCAAGCGTTCGAAGGATGATGGCGCCTGTGTGCCTGCCATCCGCCTCGCTTGGCCGCGCGTAACGGCTCTGGCCGTGGTCGGAGCAGACCGTGGAATATCGTTGATGATATGTTCCACGGCCGTTGGCGTCGTCTCGTCAGACCCGTAGATCTTGCTGAGTTTGGCCTCAACTTGACCGGCTTGACGGCGCTGTCCGGCGAGTCCAGATCCGAAGGCTATGGTAGTATTCGGAAAAGCGTTGCGGAACTCGTCCCGGCGCAGCAGGTCCTTCACCTGTTCGTCCACTATGGCCGTGGTAGCGTCGACGAACGGCAGGGTCAACAAGATGGCCTGTTCCTGTTCAGTGGTGTCATTGTGCGCTATTTCAGCGGTGTACGTCCTCGACTGCGGTCCCGGCTCCGCGAGCCGCCATATCGCTTCCGTCAAATCCGCCGCAGTTTGGGACATGCTCGTTCGTTCCGCCGAGCCTTCGTGCGGCTTGGCGCTGCGATTGAAGAACGCGCGTCGGTGACGTTGGCCACGATCTGCGTTCTCGGGGAACGGAATGCGAACCTGACTGACGGACAGGAACCGATTTCCGACCTGTTCGTGCCCGGCGACCATTTCGGTCAAACGGCGGACGCTCACGTCCCGCGAGGCGGCCAGTTCCGCGGAGGTCAACGCATCAATGGCAATCGCATCGATTGACGGCGGGTCTCCGAAGGCGTTGTCGCTGAGAAGCACCGGCGTTGCCTGACCGACACTGGACATCAGCTCTTCCCATAGGCCATAGTCCCGTAGGTTCCGTTCGAGGGCCGGCTCGGCCGGCAGCGCAACCACCGGCAGCGTGGCAGCCTCAGGGAAAGTTTCCGCCAGCATACGGTGGACGACATGCCCCAGGCGAACGTGACCGCCGAATCCGAGGAAGACGATGACCAGTTGGGCGCGGGAACCGCCGCGGCTGACGGTGGCGCGAGCCTCCTCGAGCATTCGCTCCAAGTCTGCGCCAATGGCAGCCTGATGCTGCATCCAAGCGTCGGGGCGGCGGAGGAAACCGTCGCCGAAGGGCAGGAATTCCGGTGCCACCGTGATATGGTCGGCGCCGGCTTCCTTCATGGCTGGCAGCCAGCGGCGCATATTCGCGGAGTTCAAGTCATAGCCGAATATGGCGCTGACGCGGTGGTCAATGCCATATTCCCGGCTTGCCTTCCAGTAGGCGGCGAGGCGGTTGAGTCCGGCAGACCCGATACCGGCAACTACGACGGGTGCAGGATCCTCATCCTGGGTTTCGATGCTGCCGAGACTTGCCACGCGGCCACGGGCGTTGTAGGGGCCAGTCTGCTTCTTACCGATTCCGAATGGCATTCCTGCCTCCTTCTGATTTTTCCAGATAACGTGGCGCTTTGGGTCATGGGCCCCGTTGCAGACGCTACAGATGGCCATGCTGTCACCTCAGTCTGCTGCGCGTTTCGAGTTGCCGATGGATGGATCGAAATCAGTTCGAGCGCCGCTTCTGGAACGATTTCATGCACACGGCTGGAGTGCAATAGTGTATCGTCGCAGTGTGCACTCTGTCAGTGGTGGCCGTATTTTGAAGACGTGATTGTCAATCTGTCAAGTCGTGTGGTTCAGAGTTTGCTGGGTCTTATCGCCGGAGATATAAGAGGGCAAGCAGTCATTGTGATACCATCGTTATAGTGCCACCGTCAGCGTATGCCGCCATTTACGAGGTATTGTCCCCATGCCCAAAGTACTGATAACCGACAACGTCGCAGCAGAAGGTATCGACCTGCTCAAAAAGCACGTCCCGGTGGACGTCAAGCGCGGCCTCTCCCCTGACGAACTCATCGCCACCATCCCCGGCTACGACGCCCTGGTGGTGCGCAGCGAGACCAAGGTGACCGAACCCGTGATCTCGGCCGGCTGCGACCTCAAGGTAGTCGCCCGCGCCGGCATCGGCGTGGACAACATCGACCTGGACGCGGCCACCCGTGCCGGCGTTGCCGTGGTCAACGCTCCCATCGGCAACACCGTGGCCGCCGCCGAGCACACCGTGGCCTTGATGCTTGCCCTGGCGCGCAACGTGCCCCAGGCCTACGCCTCCATGAAGGAAGGACAGTGGCAGCGGTCGGCCTTCATGGGCATCGAGGTCCGCAACAAGACGCTGGGCATCGTCGGACTCGGTCGCGTCGGCTCGGAGGTGGCGCGCCGGGCGGCCAGCTTCGGCATGAATCTCATCGCCTACGATCCGTTCGTCGCCCCCGACTTCGCCGCGCGCATGGGCGTGGCCGTAATGTCTCTGGACGAAGTGCTCGCCCGAGCGGATTTCATCACTCTGCACACACCCCTCACTGCCGGTACGGTGAATTTGATCTCCGCGCCACAGCTGGCGAAGATGAAGCCGGGCGCCCGCCTGATCAACGTCGCTCGCGGCGAGCTGGTGGATGACGATGCCCTGCTGGAGGCCCTGGAGAGCGAGCATCTCGCCGGCGCCGCCCTGGACGTATTCACCAATGAGCCGCCGGGCGACCTGCCCTTGCTGAAGCACCCTCGGCTCGTTGCCACGCCGCACCTGGGCGCGTCTACCCAGGAAGCCCAGCGCGAGGTCGCCATCGAGGCAGCGGAGCAGGTGCTGGCCGTACTGGAAGGCAAGCCGGCCCGCAACACCGTCAACGCGCCCTTCGTGCCGCCGGAGGTTCACGCCATCCTGGCCCCCTACGTGCCAGTGGCGTCCATGGTGGGCCGTTTGCTCACCAGCATGGCGCGGGGCCAGTTCGTCGGCGTCACACTCCGCTACCAGGGCGAGATCGCCGAGCACAACACCGCGATCCTCAAAGCGGCGGCGCTGGTCGGCCTGCTGGGTCAGGTCAGCGGAGAGGCGGTCAACATGATCAACGCCCCGGTGCTCGCTCAGCAGCGCGGCCTCCAGGTAACCGAGCAGACTTCCGGGGACAGCCGCGAGTACGCCAGCCTGATCACCGCGACGCTGCACACCACCGGCGACGACATCACCATTGCCGGGACATCCCTGCGCGACGAGCCGCACCTGGTGCGGGTCAACGAGTACTGGATGGACGTTGCGCCGTCTGCACCCTACATGCTGTTCGTGGACAACCAGGACCAGCCGGGCATCATCGGGGCGGTGGGAACCACGGCCGGTCGCCACAACATCAACATCAGCTTCATGGAAGTGGGCCGCATCGCCCCCCGCGGTCAGGCCATGATGGTCGTGGGTCTCGACGACCCCATCGGCGAGGACGTGCTGGCCGAAATTCGAGCCCTGCCGCAGGTGGACGACGCGCGGGTGGTGGCGATGTAGCGCCTGATATAATTGATTCGCGGCGTTTCGCCGCATCGCACGGGTCGAAGTTGACGGGTTATCGGTATAAGGCAGATTTCTGCTGAGTAGGTTCAAGTCCTACCCCGGGGCTTTATGCTTCGGAGCTCCTGTCGGCGCCCCTTATCCGTGCGAACCCCGGTGAGCCAACGCCGGTGGAAAGTCACCAACTGGGTGACTCTCCACCGGCGTTCCTTACCCTCAATACCCAGAACCGATGACCCCGGCTCTATTTTTCACTTTACGGAGGAGGACATCATGGTCTATCTGAACCAGGTGTACGGCGCTCCCGCCCCGCAGTCGGAGCCTCTGCCCGGACGCGAGGGCGAGATGGTCGAAAATTCCGCCGGCGGCATGGTCTTTCCCGTAGACGACTTTACGCGCCTGCGTCGTTTCCTGGTTCTCGGCGCGGAGGGAGGCAGCTACTATGCGGCAGAGCGCAAGCTGACGGTGGAGAACGCCAATGCCGTCAAGCGGTGCATCGAAACCGACGGCCACCGGGTCATTGACGAGGCAGTCCGATCCAGCCGGGGCATCGCGCCCAGGAATGGCCCACCCCTCTTTGTGCTGGCTATGGCGGCGTCCTTTGGCAACGACGACGTTCGCCGCTACGCGCTATCGGTCCTGCCCCAAGTCGCCCGCACCGGCAGCCACCTGTTCCGCTTTGTAGAATACGCTGACGCCATGCGCGGCTGGGGCAAGGGTCTGCGACGCGCCATCGGGGCCTGGTACGAAACACAGGGCGGAGTAGCCGAGGCCGCGTACCAAATGGTCAAATACCGCCAGCGCAACGGCTGGACGCACCGGGACCTGCTCCGCAAGGCTCACCCGTCTGGCAAGGACAACCCCGACTTTGACGCCCTGTACGCCTGGGTAACGCAGGGCAACGCGCCACCGGACGATGACCGCCGTTATGACATCATTCGCGCTTACGAATCCGTTATGGGACACGTGAGTGATCCAGTCCTGATTGCCGATGCCATCCGCGAATTTGGCATGACCTGGGAGATGATTCCCGGTGAGGTCATGGGCGAAAAGATAGTTTGGGAAGCCCTGTTCGAAAAAATGCCCCTGACGGCCATGCTGAGGAACCTGGCCACGCTAACCCGCCTCGACATCGTTGCCCCTATGTCCGACGCCGCCGGTCAAGTTGCCGCCAGGTTGAACGACGCCGACGGGCTGCGGGCGGCGCGGATACACCCCATTGCCATCCTGTCCGCCCTGACTACCTACAAGTCTGGCCGAGGCGTTAGGGGACGCAACACTTGGAGTCCCGTGCCGTCGGTGGTGGACGCACTGGATTCAGCCTTCGATAAGTCATTCGCTTTCGCGCCGCAGACCGGCCGGCGGTTTTACCTGGGCATCGACGTGTCGGGTTCCATGACACACGGCTCCGTAGCAGGGGTTGAGGGGTTGACGCCGCGCATGGGAGCCGCCGCCTTGGCCATGGCAATCGCCCGACGCGAGAGCAATTACTATATGGCTGCCTTCGCCGACGGCAACGGCGCTGCCTTCGCCAATCGTTTTTTCGGATCTCGACTTCACGTCGACTACGATATGATGCCGCTGGACATCGCTGCCACCGACAGCCTGGCCGACGCGCTAAACAAGACGGACCACCTGCCCTGGGGTGGCACCGACTGCGCCTTGCCTATGCTGGACGCCGCTCGCAAGCACGTCCCGGTGGACTGCTTCGTCATCATTACCGACAACGAAACCTGGGCCGGGCGCATCCATCCTGCTGAAGCGCTGCGCCAGTACCGCGACAAGACGGGCATTCCCGCCAAAATGGTGGTCATTGCCATGACGGCTACCGAGTTCAGCATCGCCGACCCCAAGGACGCCGGGATGCTGGACGTGGTGGGCTTTGACGCCTCCGTACCGCAGGTCATCGCCGATTTCGTCAACTCGTAGTCGCAATACCATAGCCCCGGCTGACGACGGCCGGGAATGGACAAATTCGCACCGCCCCTGTAAAAATGCAGGGGCGTTGCCTTGCCGCCACCGCCTGGAGATCATACCGTGAACGCGCCACAGCCGACCTTCACCGATGAGCAGGTTGTTGCTGCCATCCGCACCGCCTTTTCCCCTCGCTGGGACACGTCGCTGTCCCGGAACGACGCCGCGGCCCACGCGGCAACCTACCGCGCGAACTTGGCACATTACCGGCGCCACGTTCAGCGCAGCCTGGACGAAAGCGATTACCTGCAAGTAGCCGAAAAATCCTGGGGCGCTTTCACTCAGATCATCAAGTCCATCGGCGCCGATCATCAGATAAAACTGTCCAGTCATGTTGGGATTTACCGCGTATCCGGCGAGCTGGCGTCCCTGGTCGGCCAAGTGGATCCAAACGCGGAAGTAGCGCTGAATACCGTAACCGCGTCGGTCCACAGCCTGCATACCCACTTTTACGAAGATGACCTGACCGATGCAGTGGTCATCCAGTCCGCCGCTATGGTCAGCGACGGCATCGACCTGCTGCAAGGGTATTTCCCGCCCCCAACCGAACGCTAACCCCCGCCATTCACAAAACACCAAACCATCCCGGAGATGACACAATGGCAGACCGCATCGTAATCATGGGTCCCGGCGCCGTGGGCAGCTATGTCGGCGCGTTTCTCGTTCAAGCCGGGGAGGACGACGTCACCTTCATCGATATGTGGCCCGAGCACGTTGAGAAGATGCGCGCCGAGGGCCTGCGCGCCAGCGGCAGCCAGGGCGACTTCACGGTGCCGGTGAACGCCATGCACCTCACCGACGCCCAGAACATCACGGAGCCTTTCGACTACGCCTTCATCACTGTCAAGTCCTACGACACCGAGTGGGCTACCCACTTCATCAAGCGGTACGTCAAGGACGACGGCGCCTTCGTGTCCATCCAGAACTGCTGGAACGACCCCACCATCGCCAACATCGTGGGCGAGGACCGGCAACTGGGCTGCATCGCGTCGCATATCGAGGTGGCCCTCTGGGAGCCGGCCCACGTCAACCGGGGCGGTGCGCCCGGACGCGACCACGGCCACACCGTGTTCCGCATCGGCGAGTTCACCGGCGCCGTCACTCCCCGCTCGGAGGCCCTGGCCGCCAAGCTGGACCACATCGACGCCGCCTACGCCACCGACAACCTGCCCGGTGAACGCTGGGCCAAGCTGTGCCAAAACGGCATGGGCAACGCCATCTCCGCCATGAGCCAGTTGGGCAGTCAGGAGATGGCCGGCGACGCCAGGATCCGCCGCATCCGCATCAACCTGGCCAAGGAAGGCGCGCAGGTGGGCCTCGCCCAGGGGCTCCGGGTCGTGGAGATCAACGGCACTCCCGCCGAGTTCTGGGCCGACGCCGACACGGGCGACGTGTTCGAGGAGCTGGACGGGAAGCTGTCCCAGGCCGGCGGCCGGGTGAACTGGCTCGCCTCCATGGCCCAGGACGTGCACAAGGGCCGCAAGTCCGAGATCGACTTCATGAACGGCCTCATCTGCGAAAAGGGCCGCGAGACCGGGGTGGCCACCCCCTATCACGACGCCATCGTCGAAGCCATGCGGCTGGTGGACAACAAGGCCGTCGCCCCTGGCCCCGAAAACGTCGACCGCATCATCCGCGCGGTGGAGGGATAAGTCGCCTCGACACGTCATTCCGGACTTGATCCGGAATCCAGAACGGCTTGATAGTGGCGGAGTTGATGGCTGCCAGCGACTTTTGGATTCCGGCTTTCGCCGGAATGACGGCAATAGAATGGGAATTACATACCAAAGTAACCAAAAGGCCGGGGTTCTAGTCCCGGCCTTCCTTCTGGTACTTCCACTCCGATTCCTTTTTCGGCGGCGTGGTCAATAACGCCCGCGCTACGTTCTCGGGGGTGTCCGGTATTGGCTCAGGCATTGGCCTAGCCGGCGGACGCCCGCGCTGCTTCTTGGGTTTTCGCATGGTCATTCATCTCACGCAAATTGCGTTGCGGGTTACTGGCCCGATATGATTTAATCCGAGAGAACGCCGGGGGTTGCCTACCAAGCAAAACACCCCCGACGATCACAACCAAGATGCCCCCGCCTGTAGGTAGGGCCGACATTCGGAATGTCGGGTTCAGGAGTTCGAGTCTCCTCGGGGGTACCCGTTTGTGGAGGGATCGCACGTTGGTAGGTGCAGCGGTCTTAAAAACCGTCGGTCGTAGCAGGCTCGCGGGTTCGAATCCCGCTCCCTCCGCCTCTGAAGATATAGATTGGCATCATTGTCAAACAAGCGAGATTTTGGCGAGATTTGGGGGCACCATGACGATGCAGGACGTACAAGGTCTGCTGGAGCGATTGTTGGCAGAGAAAGAGGCTGCGTCCAAGCGGCTCGCGTGCGCTATACAAGATGTTAAAGCGGCTGAGCGGGTTCTGGCCTTGTTGGAAGGGGTTGCTGGAGACGGGACAGGCGATACAGAAAAAACGGCAGACGACCCAGTCCATGGGACAACCACTCCAATGGATATCGTGCAATGTCGCACACAGATGGACGCCGCAGAAAAGATGGCCCGGGCCAACGGGGGTCTGCTACATATAACCCCTGCGAGTAAGGTCATCAAAGCTGCGGGGTTGAGTGAAGCGAAAATCTCTAGCATCACGTCAACTCTGCACAATCGCGCGAGTGCTAGTGATGATTGGGAGTACGCGGAACCCGGAACCTTCAGACTGGTGAAATATGAGCAGACTCAGGAGCCTGACGCACACACTATCTCGCAGATGGAGATCGCCATAATTCAAGATGACGAAAGGCGGCGCAACCAACATTCCAGTCCGGTCGCGTGACTACTACGAGGTCAGGTCCACGTACCGCGACCGCTTGCCATCCATGCCCCGCGCCATCTTGGAGGTAACTACATGCCTTTCGTCAGAAGAGTGTTATCAATCTCGCTGAACTGCCGCAAGTTTGGGCGAAGCCAACAAACCGGCTAGAGTCCCACCGAACAGGAACACGCAGCGCCACAACACGTTAACCGAGTCCTCGGCCGCGCCTCCAGGTTTCCCCGCTTCGTCAGCGTACACCGCTAGGCCCACAGCTAGTAGCAGACAGAGAACTGCCAACACGAAGACACCGAGGGCAACAAAGGCGTAAAACCTGCCTACCGTGAGTTCACCTGACCGCTGGTTCATTGTCTGGCCAAACGTCGCCGGTACGGTAGTCAATCCGCGCCGGTTTGAAGCCATGTTTTATTGGGAACAACAAAATGCGTCCCGACGCAAGACCAAATGCGATCAGGGGGTGTTTGACCGAACTCATAGGACGGTCCTTGAGAGTGGGGTCATTGAGTTCCATTGCCGGCACCTCCAAACGGGATTCTTGGGCTGTCTATTTGTCAACCCCATTAAGGCACTATACCATACCCGATATAGCGATGATTTAGTCTAGGCATCTATCCCAGGGCAATCGCGTCTTATCCGAGGAGGACTTTGAGCAGGTAGTCCTCGTCCCATCCGGCGTTGAGTCGTTTGCCCTGGATGCCTACTTTCAGCGTTCTCTCGTTTTTCAAGAGGTTGTGTCCGATCTGGCGCAGGGTGTTGATGTTCTGTGGTCCGTGGTCTTTGCGGACTCGGCACTGGTCCTCCCGAAAGGACACGTCCAGGGTCCAGTGCAACGAGTTTTCGATGCTCCAGTGGCCTCTAATGGCGGCCAGCAGTTGTTCCGCTGACCCGGCCAGACTGCTGATGTAGTAGCGGGGCTGGCTGGCGTCGCCTGCTGCGGTGGTGCGGTGGCCCACCACCCTGACGGCGGCTTTCAGTTCCGGCCATTGCCCCTGGGGGTCCAGATAGTCCAGGCAGTCCGGCTCGGTGATGACCCAGCATTCCCGCCGTTCCACCCGCCCGTGTCCCTTGTCCAGGGTTTGAGCGTAGTCATAGGGCACGCCGTCAAAGCCCAATGCCTCGGCCCCTTCGAACAGGTCTTGAATATTCTCGTACAGTTGACCCTGGTTCTCCTTCACCGCCAGCACATAGTCGGCACCACCATCTGTGATCTGCTGCGCAATCTCTCGCTGGCAGCCCATGGCGTCGATAGTTACGATACAGCCATTCAACTCCAGCATCTCCAGCAGTTGAGGAATGGCAGTGATCTCATTGGATTTCTCGTCGGTCTTGACCTGACCCAGGGTCAGGCTTTGCTGGGTGGCCCAGGCGCTGACCATATGGATGGCCCCCTTCTTCCCAGCACGGTCATAGGACCGTCGGGCCGTCTTGCCGTCGATAGCCACCACCTCGCCAGGCAACAACTCGGCGATGGCCTGGGTCCATGAGATGAAGCAATCCTGCAACTGCACTGGGTCCAGACGGGCGAAGACATCGCCGAAGGTGTCGTGGGACGGAATGCCGTGGGGCAGTTCCAGGAAACTCTGAAACCAGGCCAGCTTGCTCCTGCCGAACAGCTCGATATGAACCCAGGAATCAGCCCCACAGATGGTGGCGCAGATGGCGATGGCCAGGATGTCCACCAGTTTGTGGTGTCGGGTGCGTTCTACCCGGGGATCGTCCAACTCGGCGAAATGATCGAGAATGGTTGCCTTGGGTGCTTGTGCCATGCCCTCCTACCTCCACGACCTGCAATGGATCATCGGACATTAGCACATTTCTAAAAATCTCATTAAGACGCGATTGCCCTGGCATCTATCCCACCAAATCCTCGTACCGCAACCGCTTCCCGTCCATGCCTCGCGCCATCGCGGTCATCTGGTCTGCGGTGTCTGCGGGACGATTGTTGTGCCGGCCTTCAAACTCGCTCACGTAGCGGTCAAGGTGCTTGACGCTGAACTGGTGATAGGTCCCAACATACCCGCGTTTCAGCATTGACCAGAAGGATTCAATCCCGTTGGTGTGCGCCATCCCGTGAACGTATTCGCCGGCACTGTGACGAACCGCTTCACGAGGGTAAGGCAACCCGTCGTAGGCGGCGTGTTCATCAGTGTATACCTGAGCACCGTCTGCAACGCGGTCCGTGACGAACCTTTGCAGGTCTGCCTTGCGGGTTAACGGTACCACTGCCGCACTGACTTGGTTGGTTTCCCTGTCTTTGACACCTGCGACGGGGGTCTTGCCAACGGTTCCGCGCCCGGCCCTGAGTTTCTTGCTGGCGTGCTTGTTGCCTTCCTTCCCGCCGATGTAGGTTTCGTCCACTTCGACCGGGCCGAAGAAGTCCACCCGCTTGTCCTGCCATGTCTCCCGGATCCGGTGGGCCAAGTGCCACGCCGACTTTTGCGTTATGCCCAAGTCGCGGTGGAGTTTCATGCTGGACGTTCCCTTCAACCCCGTCGCCAGCAGGTAGATAGCCAGCGCCCACACTTGGCATCCGAGCTTCGAGGAGTGCATGACGGTGTTGGTCTTGACGGAAAAGAACTTGCGGCAGGAGCGGCAACGATAGGGCATGGTCGGGTGCTTCGTGCCCTCCTGGACGTTGTCGGAGTCACAGTGGGCGCAGCGAACGCCGTCGGGCCAGCGTTGCTCCGCGAACCAGTTGGCGGCGGCCTCGTCATCGGGGAACATCCGCATCAACTCCACCATCGTGATGCCCTTGCGGTTGGCTTTGCCCGGACCCTTCGATGCCATTTCCGTCCCCAATCAAGTTTGATTTACGGAAATATAGTAACCATTTTCGTGGTGTTTGTCAACTCCTACAGTTACTAGCATAGAGACTGGAAGGGACTCCCGGTTTCCGGGTTTTTGCGGTAGTATGGTCGCAGAGGGGTGTGCGAAGGCCCCCACTCGGAGAGAGCAGGGGCCTCCGTCATCGTGGTGGAATTTGAAGGTTAGCGAGACGCTTTTCCTGATCCACTTGGTTCCACCTCCTCGGTCGTCCCCGGCGCGAGTAGCAGTCACGCCGGGGATCGGATTTTTCCGCATTCCGCGGTTACGCTCATTATCCCATCCCGGTGGTCGACCGGGAAGGTACGACTGGACGGATGCTTGACGGGAAACGACAAAGGGCCACGTATGTCTACAGAACCGAACCCCGGCGAGTGAGCATTCGTTTGGGCCCGGTCTTGACCACCTGTCCCTAAGACTCCGCAGCGGACCCCGTGCGCCTAGCCGGTATGCGCACGCCAACAGCCGAGCAGCGGTTCCCAGCGATACCGGGGCCAGAGAAGGGGCAGCGGATGGGCAGGTGTTCCGGAGGGTTCCTTACTTGGACCCGACTGACGCCCAAGTGGCCGTCTCTGCTTCACTTTTGCCTGTCCAACATTGACCGCGATGGCACCGTAATCATCCTCCGCGTAAGGGACTGACGCACCGGCAGGGTGCGGTGGCCATGCAGCATGATGGGCGGTTGTTGCCCATTAGGCACCGGTGTTAGAATGCCGGCGTCACAGTCAATTCGTTAGCCGCCGCTTTTTCTCTCCCACTACACCGTCCACACGGGGACGCTAGGTCGGCGCAGGTCTGTTCATGCGGATTGAGGCATTCGTGCCTCTCTCTGCGGGGCTTGCGCCATCTGTGTGCGGGAACGGGTTGACTGTGACGAGTTGCCTTATCCAACTCGTGGAGGGAGGTTCCCCGTGCGCAGGCTTTCCCGCTTCCTCGTCATCCCCGCTTTATTGGCCCCGCTGGCATTGTTGACTGTCGTCGTCGCCACGACCGCGTCGTTAACTACAGCTCAGGAGACCGGAGTACCGCCGGTCACCAACATCGCAGTCTGCAACGGCATCAACGCCGGCGAAACGGTGGTCTCGTGGGACGCCGTACCCAGTGCCACCTACTACCGTGTCGGTTACGTCAACATGGTGAAGGACTATCCTCGGGCCAAGAACAGCAACACCGGGGAATGGATCGAGGCATTCGTCTATGTTGACGTGAATGCGCTGAACATCCCGGTCAGCAACGGACGCGCCAGTTACGCGTTGAATCGGTTGGTGTCGGGTGACCGACATGCCTTCACGGTGCTAACCAGCAACGACTTCGTTGATAGCGGTGCTGGAGGAAGCGTCAGCAGCGAATTCTTCTGGCCAAGCAACCCGCGCTGGAGGTTCCTCGAGATTGCCGGCCCGGATCCCAACTGCGCTGTTGCCATCCCGATTGCGGCCACGCCGACGCCTACGTTGCAGCCAACACCAACCCCGCGTCCAACACTGACGCCGGTCCCAAGGCCGACGGCAACCCCAACACCTAGGCCGACAACTAGGGCATTTGACATCGAATTGACTAGGTGTGCTCAGGGTCGTCAGTTCGATACCGCTGACGAGATCATAATCCGCGGCAATCTTCAAGCCCTGCGGACGGTACATAATGTAACGGTCTATGGCTCGCTCAACAGATCGTACCTGCCGGACGCGGGCGACTTTACTCCGCCAATTCTCCTCAATGTCGGATCCGATGAGTTAGGAAGAATGACGACGGGCGAAAGGCGCTCTTTCGACGTGTCCTACATCCACAACGGTTTCATCTCCCCGAATGCCTCGTGCCACGTCGTCGTGATCTACCGAGATCGTCTGGCGAACCAGCGACACGAGGCGGTGCCCATGAAACAATGGAAAAGCCCCGACGAGTAGCGGTCACCGGGTTAAACCGCGCTCCCAGTCCGTCTCTTGACCAGCTTCGGCATGGACTAGATGCGCGGAGGACGCCGCTCGGAGAGAAACTGCGCTGGTTACTTTGCGATATAATTCCCAATAGAATGGCCGAACGGCCTTGACTGGAGGATGAGATGTACATCACCGTAGAACCCGCCGGCCTGATGATGCACACGGTCAAGCTGGTGTTCGACCCGTCCGACCCGGCGCCGGAAGACCAGCAGGTGCGCGACTACCTCAGCGATCACGAGCTGGAGCCGCGCTACCATTGGTTCGCTGAAATCGACGGTCTCGAGGGCCGCGAGTGCGAGATCATGCAGTTCGGCGGCTGCTACCTCGGCCGCAACTTACAGAACATCGGCCTCATCCAGCGTCGCGTGGTGGAGGATGAGTTGCTCACCGCCGAGATCGACCGGCACATCGCCGACGGCCGGCTGACCGCTTTCGCCTCCGCCACGGCTGCCGAACGCGCGGATGCCATCGTGACCGTGATCGACGAGTTCCGCGTCGAGGAAAGCTTCGGCCAGGACGACGCCGGCGAGCTGCGGGCCACCCTGGACGCCGATGCCCTGCAGCAGGCCGCCGTCCGCGCCTTGGAAACCGCCCGGACCGCCTGATGTCCACGACTGGCCACCCCCAATGGGGGTACACCGGAGACACCGGCCCGGAACACTGGGGCTGCCTGTCCTCCGACTACAGCCTGTGCTCCGCAGGGGTCGAGCAATCGCCGGTGAACTTGACCGGATACGTCTCGGGCGGAGCGGAACCGGTGACGTTCGATTACACAACCGCCGCCGTGCAGGCCCGCAACAACGGCCACACCGTGTACCTGGACTTTGACGCCGGCAGCGGGGTGTCGGTGGGTGGACACCGCTACGAACTGCTGGGAGTTCATTACCATTCGCCGGGAGAGCACCTTCTGGACGGCGAGAGTTTCGCCGCCGAACTCCACCTGGTGCACCAGGACGCTGGCGGCAATCTGGCCGTTGTGGGGCTGCTGCTCCGACTGGGCAACCCCAGCCCTCTGGTGGAGGACCTGCTGGGTCTGGCTCCGGAGACCGGGGTGGAAGCCGAGGTAGGAGGCGGGCCGAACGCGGCTGAGTACGTGCCGTCGGATAGCGGCTATTACGGGTACCGCGGGTCGCTGACCACACCGCCGTGCTCGGAAGGGGTGCGATGGATGGTCATGCAGTCCATCGGGACGGTGTCACCGGACCAGGTGGACATCCTACAGTCGCTGACCGGAGGCCCCAACAACCGGCCGCCGCAGCTAATTGGTGATCGCAGCATCTCCGTCGTCGCCGGTTAGCCCTGCGCCCCGGCTTGATACGGGCAATAAAATGGAGCGGGCGATGGGAATCGAACCCACGTAGCCAGCTTGGAAGGCTGGGGCTTTACCACTAAGCTACGCCCGCTCAGTGAATCCATTATAACCCATCGCGGAAGCGCAACCGGCGCGACGGTCGTCCGCAGCAGCGACGTCGCGGAATGGGGCTCGCGACCCGTGCGCCGCAAGCTTGAACGAAGGGCCAGCCGGAGGCAACAACTGTGCCAGTGGGCGACGCGCAAACTCCCGGTATGTTGGATGTCGCCGGGTTGAAATCGGCGGTTGGCGACGGCTCGATAGACACGGTGATTCTGGCTTTCCCAGACCTGTACGGGCGGCTGCTGGGAAAGCGCCTTGACGCTTCGTTTTTCCTGACTGACGTGGCGGGCGGCACCCACGTCTGCGACTACCTGTTCACCGTTGACATGGATATGGAGCCGGTCGCCGGGTACGAGTTTGCCAACTGGGACCGCGGCTACGGCGATGTTCACCTGGTGCCGGACCTGGCGACGATGCGCCGGCTGGCGTGGCTGGATCGCACCGCGCTGGTTATCTGCGATGCGCAATTGCAGTCCGACCACCGCCCGGTTCCGGTGGCTCCCCGTTCCATCCTGCGCAAACAGCTGGAGCGGTTGAGTGCAAGGGGCTTTCAGGCCATGGCCGGCTCCGAGTTGGAGTACTACCAATTCCGCGTGTCCTACATCGAGGCGGCCAGGAGCGGATACCGGCATTTGCGGGAGGCCGGATGGTACATCGAGGATTACCACCTGCTGCAAGCGGCCCGCACCGAGGACCTGAACGGCGCGTTCCGACGCAACCTGGCGGCATCCGGGGTTCCCGTCGAATCGACCAAGGGCGAGTTTGGCCGGGGACAGCATGAGCTGAACATCCGCTACGCTTCCATGATGGAAATGGCGGACCGGCACGTGGTGCTCAAACAGGCCGTCAAGGAGATTTCGGACCAGCTCGGATGCAGCGTCACCTTCATGGCCAAGCCGGATGCGAGCCAGGCCGGTTCCAGCTCCCATCTCCACGTGAGCCTGTGGAGCGAGGAGAACGGCCAGTTGACCAATGCCTTCCCGGGCGAGATCAATTTGGCCGGGATAGCCTGTTCGGATGAGTTTCGCTGGTTCCTGGGCGGATGGATGCGCTACGCGCCGGAGTTGATGGTCTGCTACGCGCCCACGGTGAACTCCTACAAGCGGTTTCAGGCCGGAAGCTGGGCTCCCACCGCGCTGGCGTGGTCTCCCGATAACCGCACCGCTGGTTTCCGGATTGTGGGAACCGGGTCCAGCCTGCGCATCGAGTGCCGGATCCCGGGAGCGGACGTCAATCCGTACCTCGCCTATGCGGCGGTCGTCGCATCCGGCCTTGCCGGCATTGAGCAGCGGATCGAGCCGCCCCCGGCCTACCTGGGCGACGTCTACTCGGCGCAGGAAGCGACGATGCTGCCGTCAAGTCTGGAAGAGGCTACCGTGAACTTCGAGCGCAGCGAACTTGCCCGATCAGCCTTCGGCCCCGACGTGGTGACGCATTACGCGCACTTCTTCTCAACCGAAGCTGCGGCCTATCGGCGAGCGGTCACCGATTGGGAACGCACCCGCTACTTTGAACGGATTTAGTCAGCCGTACCGTCCGCCATGAGGAGGCCATACGGGGGCGACCTTGAGGTTTGCAACGGCCGAAAAGGATTGACAATAGGCGTGGTGTTGCGTAACCTAATTATCGATTGGCGAAAACCGGAAGGCCCCGGAAATTGCCGGGGCTTTTTTAGCGCATCGCACGGTTTGGCCGGTCGGACTCCACGGAGCCAACCTCGCGCCCCGGTGGCGCAATTGGCAGCGCAGCCGATTTGTAATCGGCAGGTTAGGGGTTCGAGTCCCCTCTGGGGCTCCAAATCGAAATTGTCTGAACTGGATCATCTGTCCGGGAGTTAGCACATGGAGGGGTGGGTGAGTGGTTAAAGCCACCAGACTGTAAATCTGGCGCCCTGACGGGCTTCGCAGGTTCGAATCCTGCCCCCTCCACCACTTTGTCGAAATCAGCATCCCACCTGCCCAAGTAGCTCAGAGGTAGAGCACGTTCTTGGTAAGAACGGGGTCGGCGGTTCGATTCCGCCCTTGGGCTCCACCGGCGTCAGCAACCCGCAGGGACGTCCCGCGGGCCGGAACCAAGGAACCACCAACAAGGAGCAAGGAGTAACCCGCCACCATGGCTAAGCAAGTCTTCGACCGTTCCAAGCCCCACGTCAACGTGGGAACCATCGGTCACGTTGACCACGGCAAGACCACCCTGACCGCCGCTATCACCAGCGTTCTGGCCCAGGAGAACAACGCCAGCTTCCGCAGTTTCGACAGCATCGACAACGCGCCGGAAGAACGGGCCCGCGGTATCACCATCGCCATTGCCCACGTGGAATACGAGACCGCGAACCGGCACTACGCCCACGTTGACTGCCCTGGCCACGCCGACTACATCAAGAACATGATCACCGGCGCGGCGCAGATGGACGGCGCGGTTCTGGTAGTGTCCGCTCCCGACGGCCCCATGCCCCAGACCCGGGAGCACATCCTGTTGGCCCGCCAGGTGGAAGTGCCCTCCATCGTTGTCGCCCTGAACAAGGTCGACATGATGGACGACGAAGAGTTGCTGGAACTGGTCGAGCTGGAAGTCCGCGAACTGCTCAGCACCTACGACTTCCCCGGCGACGACACGCCCATCGTGCGCGTCAGCGGTCTGAAGGCGCTTGAGGGCGACGCCGACGCCATGGAAGGTGTGCGGGAACTGGTCGCCACCATGGACGACTACATTCCCCAGCCGTCCCGCGTCACCGACCAGCCCTTCCTGATGCCCATCGAGGACGTCTTCGGCATCAAGGGCCGCGGCACCGTGGTCACCGGCCGTGTCGAGCGCGGACAGCTCAACGTCGGCCAGGAAGTGGAGATCATCCGCTCCGGCGACGTGCGCAAGACCGTTGCCACCGGCCTGGAGATGTTCCACAAGCTGCTGGACACCACCGAAGCCGGCGACGCCGTGGGCGTGCTGCTCCGCGGCGTGGACCGCGACGAGGTCGAACGAGGCCAGGTGCTGGTCGCTCCCGGTTCCATGCGCCCGTACCGCAAGGCCGAGGCCGAGGTATACGTGCTGAGCCAGGCCGAAGGCGGTCGCCACACCCCCTTCTTCACCGGCTACAAGCCCCAGTTCTACATCCGCACCAGCGACATCACGGGCGAGATCGCCCTGCCCGACGGTGTGGAAATGGTCATGCCCGGTGACAACATCACCATGACCGTGAACCTCATCACCCCGATCGCCGTCGAAGAGGGTCTCCGCTTCGCCATCCGCGAGGGCGGCCGCACCGTCGGCGCCGGCGTGTTCACCCGATTGCTGGAGTGATCCCATGGCCCGCAAGTCCACCGACGCCCGGCAGGTCATCACCTTGCAGTGCACCGACTGCCGCGAGCGCAACTACTCGACCATCAAGAACCGGCGCAGTCATACCACCCGCATGGAACTGCGGAAATACTGTAGCCGCTGCCGGGGCCATCAGGTCCATCGGGAAGTGAGGTAGCGGCCCGTGGCCCGCGCATCAACCAGACGACCGTCGCCGATCTCTCCCCGCGCTGTGGGGAGGGTCGGCCCGATCGGCTTCCTGCGGGAAACCGCTTCCGAGCTGCGGAAATCAGTCTGGCCAAGTAAGGAAGAAACGGCCCGGCTCACGGTCATCGTCATCGTGCTCGCCGTTATCATGGGCTTCTTCCTCGGCCTGCTGGACCGGATTTTCGACTTCGGTATGGGCTTCGTCATCGGCCTGCGGCAGTTGCCTTTCTGACCTGCGCGGGTCCGGCGCGCCCGCACCTGGCTGCGGGATCCCCGGAGACCCCTTTTAGCGCCGGCGTCAATCCGATTGGCCGGCGCTCTCTTGGGCCGCTCCCCTCCCGCACACTGAGATTGAGACAATGACCACAACGCATCCCGACGATTTGCGCTGGTATATCGTCCACACCTATACAGGCCAGGAAGACATGGTCAAGCGGAACCTTGACCTGCGGCGACAGAGTCTCGGCATGGACGACCGGATCACTCGGGTCGAGGTGCCGGCCGAGGACGAGATCACCCGCAACAAGGGTGAGCGGACCAAGCAGCGCCGCAAACTGTTCCCCGGCTACATCCTGGTCCAGATGGTCATGGACGACGAGGCCTGGTTCCTGGTGCGCAACACCACTGGCGTGACGGGTTTCATTTCGGCCGAGGAAGAGGGCGGTGACCGCCCGCGTCCGGTGCCGCTGGACGATCGCGAGGTCGATGACATCCTGGACCGCGTCGCCTCGGGCGAGCCGCGCGCCGTCATCGGCATGACCCCGGGAGACACGGTGCGGATCTCCGAAGGCCCCTTCGCCGACATGCTCGGTCGCGTCGAGGACGTGGACGAACACCGCGGACAGGTCACTGTGATGATTTCCGTTTTCGGCCGCGAGACCCCGGTGGAATTGGACTTCACCCAGGTGGAAAAGGCTTAAATTCCGTTCCAATTTCGTTCCGTCTTTTCGGAAACACGTACTGGATTCCGGCTTTCGCCGGAATGACGATTCACTGGGGAGGCCGTTAGTGGCAAAGAAAGTACTCGCCGTCATCAAGCTCCAGCTGGAAGCGGGCAAGGCCACGCCCGCGCCGCCGGTCGGCCCGGCGCTGGGTCAGCACGGCGTCAACATCATGGCCTTCGTCAAGGAATACAACGAACGCACCGGCAGCCAGTCCGGCACCATCGTGCCCGTCCACCTGACCGTTTACCAGGACCGCTCCTTCACCTTCGTCACCCGGACGCCGCCGGCTTCAGACCTGCTGCGTCGCGCCGCCGGCATCGAGAAGGGACAAGGCGACGCCCGCGCGCCCATCGGGGTTACGGTCTCCAGCGATGTCCTGCGTGGGATTGCCGAGGAAAAGCTGAAGGACCTCAACGCAAACTCCGTCGAACAGGCCATGAACATCATCGCCGGCACCGCCCGCAGCATGGGAATCAGGGTCGAAGACGACTAGACGTGCTGACCAATAATGTCGTCATTCCCGCGAAAGCGGGAATCCAGAACGTGTTTCCAGCAGTGTCCTCTGGATTCCGGCTTTCGCCGGAATGACGGGGAAGAGGAGTATCGAAAATGCCCAAGCACAGCCGACGCTACACCGCCGTTGCCGAGCGTGTTCCGGAGGACAGCGTTTACCAGCCCCGAGAAGCTATCGACCTGGTGAAGGAACTCTCCACCGCCAAGTTCGACGAGACCCTGGAGGTCCACCTCCGCACCAACGCTGACGTGCGCCACGCCGAGCAGCAGGTGCGCGGGGTCACCGTGCTGCCCCACGGCCTCGGCAAACAGGTGCGCGTGCTGGTGTTCGCCAACGGCGAAGCCGCCGACATCGCCCGCCAGGCCGGCGCCGACTACGTGGGCGACGACGACCTGATCGCCCAGGTTGAAAGCGGCTGGGTCGAGTTCGACGTGGGGCTGGCGATACCCGAGATCATGTCCAAGATCGGCCGGCTGGGTCGCGTTCTGGGCCGTCGCGGTCTGATGCCCAACCCGCGTACCGGCACTCTGGTACCCGCCCGTGACCTGCCCCGAGTCATCCAGGAGTCCAAGGCCGGCCGCCTGGAGTTTCGCACTGACCGGACCGCCATCATCCACGGCCAGTTCGGCAAGTCGTCCTTCGAGACCGACGCGCTGATGGACAACCTGACCGTGTTCATGGACTCCGTCATGCGCGAGCGCCCCGACGCCGTCAAGGGCGCTTTCATCAAGTCGGCTTACGTCACCTCATCTATGGGGCCCGGCATCTCCGTTGACGTGGGAACGCTCCAGGCGCTGAAACCTGAGTAGAACCTTCGCCATCGGCCGCCGAGCCGTTCCGCCCGTTGTCAATCCCCGGAGGGGATGCTAGACTGATCCGCACAACTGAATACCGTTACTTCGCCCGAGACAGCGGGTTCCCCACGGGAATAATGGCCGAACAGCCGCCCGCCGAGGCATTGCGCCGGATTGATCCGGAGCACATGTGGATGTTCAGCGCCGGCGGTCCGAAAGCCAGCCACGCCGAATTGCCCGCGCCCTTGTCTCGGAGCGCGGGTTTTCTTTTTGACCATCCCTAATCCAGGAGCAGACCTTGCCAACCCAGGAAAAAATTGATCGCGTAGCCGAGCTGAAGGACAAGCTGGAGCGCAGTTCCATCATCATCTCCACTGGCTATTCCGGCATGAACGCCAACCAGATGGTGGACCTCCGGCGCAGGATGCGTAACGGCGGGGTTGAGTTCGTCGTGGTGAAGAACAGCCTGATCAGCCGCGCCGCCGACGCCGCGGAGATTCCCCAGCTCAAAGACGTCATAACGGGTCAGACCGCCATCGCGCTGGGCTACGATGATGCCGCCGCCATCGCCAAGGCAGTCGACCAGGCCGCTCGGGCCAGCGCCGGCGCTCTTGCCGTTCACGGCGCGGTGGTCGAACAGGGAGACGCCATGCAGCCGGAGGATGTTTCGCGGCTAGCGGCTCTTCCTCCGCGGCCTGTCCTCGTCGCCCAGCTGCTGGGCACCATGCAGTCGCCGCTCTACGGCCTGGCCAGCGTGCTCAGCGCCACCATCAGCAGCCTGGCCTACGTTCTGCAAGCCAGGATTGAACAACTGCAGCCGGCCGAGGCTGCGGAATAGCGACAGTCACCCCACGTCAAATCGCAAACAACCATCAGGAGGCAACAATCATGGCAGTGAACCAGGAAGTTCTCGATGCGATCAAGGGCATGAGCGTGATGGACCTGGCCGATCTGGTCAAGGCCATCGAGGAAGAGTTCGGCGTTTCTGCGGCCGCTCCCGTTGCGGTTGCCGCCGCCCCGGCCGCCGGCGTGGTGACCGACGATGCTCCGTCCGCCGCTGCTGACGAGCAGACCGAGTTCACAATCACCCTGGCCGACTTCGGCGCCAACAAGATCAACGTCATCAAGGCCGTGCGCGAGGTGACCGATCTCGGTCTGCGCGAGGCCAAGGAATTGGTGGAATCGGCTCCGGCTCGCGTCCGCGAGGGCGTGAACAAGGAAGACGCCGACAGCATCAAATCCAAGTTGGAAGAGGCTGGCGCCACGGTCCAAGTGGCCTAGCGCCGCGCGAAACGACGCTGTTCACCAATGCCAGGGGGCGGGTCTTGCACCTGCCCCCTGTAGTTTGCCTGGTGTACAATGCCGCTAGTTTGACCGGGAGGACCTCCCAACATGGATTTGCAACTTGACGGCAAAACCGCCATCGTTACCGGCGGCAGTCGCGGAATCGGCAAGGCGGTGGCACGGGTGCTCTCCGCCGACGGGTGCAGCGTAGTCATTACCGGCCGTTACGCGGACACTCTGTCGGAGTCGGCCGAGGATATCGCCGGCGACACCGGCGGACAGGTCATCCCCATCGTTTCCGACATGACGAGTACCGAGCAGGTGAACGCCATGGTCGCCCAGGCCGCCGAGGCGCTGGGCGGTCGCATTGACATCCTGGTGAACAACGCCGCCGCGCCCGGCGGTCTCGCCCGCGGCTCGCTGGCCGAAATCCGCGACGAGGACGTGATGCTGGACCTGGATACCAAGGTCATGGGCTACCTGCGCTGCGCCCGGGCCGTGGCCCCGTACATGCAGCAGCAGGGCTGGGGCCGCATCGTCAACGTAGGTGGACTGTCCGCGCGCCGGGCCGAGGGCAACCTCAGCGCCGGCGTCCGCAACTCCGGCCTGTCCAACCTGACCAAGTACCTGGCCGAGGAGCTGGGCGGCGATGGCGTCTGCGTCAACCTCGTGCATCCCGGCACCACGCGCACCGAGCGCAGCGGCCCCATGTACGCCGAGCAGGCTGAGCGCGAGGGCACGACGGTCGAAGAAATCGAGCGTCGCGCCGCCTCCCGCAACTCCACCCGCCGCATCGTCGATGCCGAAGAGCTGGCGTGGGTGGTGGCCTTCTTCGCGTCCCCCCGAAGCATCGCCATCAGCGGCGAGACCATCGCGGCCGGCGGCGGGTCCGGCACCAACGTCTACCACTGACAATTTCCATTCGTCATTTCAGACTCCCGCCCGTCATTCCAGACTTACAACCGTCATTCCCGCGAAAGCGGGAATCCACGTCCCTTCAGGAGCATTCCCGATGATTAAAGTCACCGTCTTCTACGAGAACGAAGAGGGCAAGTCCTTCGATTTCGACTACTACTGCAACACCCACATGCCCCTGGTGCAGGAGCGCCTGACCACCTTCGGGATGCGCTACTACAACGTAGAGCGCGGCATCTCCGACACCGACCCCAACGCGCCGCCGATGTATACCGCTGTGGGTTACCTCTTCTTCAATGACGTGGACGGGGTGCACGAAGGCTTCAAGACCCACGGCCGTGAGCTGGTCGGCGACGTGGCCAACTTCACCGACATCGCGCCCAAGTTCCTCATCAGCGAGCTGATTGCCTGATCGGACGCCATCGTTGGTGACAAGGGGGCGGCCGGATGGTCGCCCCAACTTTTGTGACAGATCGGAACCGGCAGCATTTGGTGACAGCAGGCCGTTGGCGGGGCCGTCTGCGCAATGCTAACCTACGCTCAACCCGTTTGCGGTCGACAGGTTGATATGCCCATCATAGAAAGTCAGCTCAACGGCCGCATCGCAACGCTGCTCGGCAACCTGGATCGCCGCTGGACGGTGCGGGGTGAAAATACCGGCGCGTTTGCCGGAACAACGGCCACTCCCGACGTACTGATCACTCAGCAGGGGGCGCCGCCGCTGGTTATTGAGAACGAATACCTGCCGGCGTATACGGTAGAAAGCGAGGCCGCGGCGCGGTTGGGGGCAATACTGGATTACGACGTGATCAGCGCGTCGGGAGAGGTCAATTCAGTAATAGCACTCCGGTCGCCGACGGACTTGCGCGAATGCGATACTCTGAATCAAGTTGACGAACTAATACGCGGTGGCATCCGGCTGGAGTACGCTCTCCTGGCCGGAGCCGACAGTGGGAACTACGAACGGTTCCCGGAAGCGGGCTTCATCCCAGGCAATTTGCGGGATTTGGCAGCGTTTGTTGACCAGGCGGCGGTGCCGGCCGGGGCGGTGGAACAGGCAGTGAACGATCTGCAGGCCGGCGTGCGGGTGGTGGCCGGCGTATTGATGGAAGCGGTAGCGCTGACGCAAGGCACAGACGAGTCAATCGCGGAAACACTTAAGCAGGATTTTGACGAACAGACGGCGCGCATCGCCGCCACCATAATGATCAACGCGGTGGTGTTTCACCAGAACCTCGCAGGACAGCACGGGATACGAAGCCTTGCCCAGATACTGGGTACGCGAGACGGCACGCAACTGACGATGGTCCAAGAGTGGGACAAGATACTGGACGTAAATTACTGGTCAATTTTCCACGTAGCCCGTGAACTGTTGATCAACATCAACCCACCGTTTTACGCGGGGGATATGGTGAAGATAATGGTTGACGTCGCCAACAGGCTGCGGGAGGTGGCTCAGTCCCACGATCTGGCGGGCACGGTGTTTCAAAAGCTCATCGCCGACCGCAAGTTTCTGGCAACCTACTACACGCGACCCGAAACCGCAGCACTGTTGGCGAATCTTGCAATCGCTGACCACGAACGCTGGTCTGACCCCGATCAAACGCAGGATTTTCGCGTTGCCGACTATGCCTGCGGCACCGGCACGCTGCTGCACGCCGCTTACCGTCGCATCAACCGGCTGCACCGTTTAGCCGGTGGCAACCCGGAACATTTGCACGGCTATATGATGGGAAATTCCCTCACCGGCTGCGACGTTCTGCCATCGGCAGCGCATCTGACCGCGTCGATGCTTTCATCGTCCCATCCGGGGCGGGTCTACGACAACACGCGCACGATAGTCACCGAATACGGCGAAACTGATGGCGGCGGTATTTCAGTGGGTTCTCTGGACCTGCTGAACGGACGAACAGCCATCAGGGCTTTGCTTTCGGTGACCAGCGGCTCAGTGGTTACCGGCGCCGGAGAGGTTCCCGCGCAGATTAATGTTGACATGCCCGTGGCCAACCAGGACCTGGTGATCATGAATCCGCCATTCACCAGGGCGGGTTCTGATTGGGAGGGAGACCAAAGAACAGCGGATTCGGTAAAACCGTTCCGGGGACTGAATAACGACCCTGAAACCCAGAGCAAGATGTCAGCCACAGCGCGACGCTACTCCCAAGGAACCTGCGCCCACGGCTACGCTGGCTTGGCGTCATATTTTTTGGCTTTGGCCGACAAGATGGTAAGCCATGATGGGACAATCGCGCTGGTGCTGCCGCTCACCGCGATGCAGGGCACCAGTTGGGCCAAAGCGCGTGAACTGATAACTCGGAGTTACGGTGACGCAACAGTCATTACTATCGCCGCCGGGGGAGACGATGAGCGCTCCTTCTCTGCCGACACTGGCATGGCAGAGGCTTTGGTGATATGCCGCAAATCGCCGAAAGCGCTGCGCGGGCGTGGACGATTTATCTCCCTGCGCCAGCGGCCACGCAGTGAAATGGAAGCCAGCGAAATCGCGAGGGCGATAATCCAGCTCATTGCCGATACCGAGCTCAGGAGATTAGAGGACGGTCCTTACGGTGGCAATCCTTTAGTTATTGGAAGGTCGGAGCTAGGCGAGGTCCTTGACGCCCCCCTTGGTGATGGGCCGTGGTCGGTAGCGGGAGTTGCCGATTACACCGTCGCTCAGGCCGCTTATCAATTGAGTCGGGGAGAAGTTCGGTTGGCGTCGATGCCGATGCAGGACCCTCCGACCATCGCTGTAAGCACGGTTGGGCAAGTCTGCCAGGTTGGATTGCACGACGCTAACATAGTGGGGCGCGGCGGGCAAGCCGCTTTCACCCGGAGCCAGCACTTCATGGCCTCCACCTATCCTATGCTGTGGGGCCATGACGCCAGCCGTGAGCGCAACTTGATAGTGTCTCCTGACAGTCAGGGGCGCGTGCAAATCGGGAAAGAAGAACGCGCTGAGGTTATCTGGGAGACCCGCAGCCACGCCCATCACAATCGCGATTTCCGATTCAACTCCCAGCCGTTAGCCGTAGCATTTACCGAACGGCAAACTATCGGCGGTCGGGCTTGGCCCAATGTGCGATTTGCAAATCGCATACAGGAAATCGCCTATACCTTGTGGGGTAACACCACTTTGGGACTGCTTTGCTACTGGTGGCATTCCAGCCGGCAGCAGTCCGGGCGCGGCAGTATGCCCATCTCGGCCATTCGTACCATGCCCACACTGGACGCAACACAACTTACCCCGGAGCGGTTGACGATAGCCGAGGCCATTTTTGAGGATATGCGCGACGCTACGTTTCTACCGGCGAACGAAGCCTACCGGGATGACAGCCGCAAGGAACTGGACCGCCGCGTGCTGACGGAGATGCTGGACCTGTCGCAAAGCCTCCTGGAACCGCTGGATCTGCTGCGCCTGAAATGGTGCTCGGAGCCAAGCGTTCACGGCGACAAGAATACCCGCCCACCGGGCAGTTAGGCGACTTCCCGGCACACATGGCAGAAAGGGGAATTGACATGAACCAAGCCGTCGACGCCCTCGCCGAGCGAGCCATTCGCAAGCACTGGGAATTCGTGCCCACCTCGGGCAGCCGCATCGGCCGCCACGAGTACGATGGGCGGCTACCTGACTTCTCTGGAGGCAGGATCGCACGCAGGGTTGAGGAACTGCACCGTTCCCTGGGGCAACTCTCCGCCCTTCCGGAGGACGACCCCGACGGCGTTGATGAGCAGGCTAGAATGGACCGTCTGTCCCGCAGCCTGCTGGAGATGTTCCTCCGCCGCGAGTTGTTCAACCTGGAAGAGATGCGGACCCTCCACAACAACCCGCAGCGACAGGTCGGCTACATTGGCGTCGGCAGCTATGTCCAGCGAGATTACGCGCCGCTGCCCGAAAGGCTGCGCTCCGCGACCGCCGTGCTCCGGCAGGTTCCGGACTTCCTGGTCACTTTGAACGGCCTTACCGAGAGCGAGTTGGGAGAACCCGTGCGTGACATGGCGGTCGAGGCTTACCGGGGCATGGCCTCCTTCTACCGCACCGGGCTGGCCGCCGCGTCCTCAGAGTGCGCCACCATTGCCTCAGACGTGGCTGCCGAGTTCGACGCGGCGCGAGAGACTGCTGCCATCGCCGTCACCGAATTCGCCCAGCGCCTCCAAGCCCGCCAGACCCGACCCGAGTTCGCCATCGGCCGCGACCTGTACAGGCGGATGCTGCAGGTCGGCGAAGGAGTCGACACTCCCATCCTGGATGTGCTGTCCATCGGGCAGGCCAACTTGGAGCAGAACCTGCGTCGACTTGATGAAGCGGCGGCGCTAGTAGCCCCCGGCAAGTCGGTTCGGGAAGCCGTCGCCCAGGTTGCCGCCAACCATCCTGCCGCCGAAGCCCTGATACCAGAAACGCGAGACATGCTGGAGGACATCCGGCAAGCCCTCATTGACCATGACATCATCACCGTGCCCTCGGAGGAACGTTGCCAGGTCACCGAGACGCCGTCCTACATGCGCTACGCCTTCGCCGCGATGGATTCGCCCGGTGGGCTGGAGGAGGTGGCCACCGAAGCCTTCTACTACGTCACCCCGGTGGAACCCGACTGGTCGCCTCGCCAGCAGGAGGAGTGGCTCACCAACTTCAACTACGACACCCTGAAGGTCATCAGCGTCCACGAGGTTTACCCGGGTCACTTCGTCCACAACCTGCACAATCGCCACGGCGGCGGCCTGCCGTTGATCAACCGCGTCGCCACGTCCTACGCCTTCACCGAAGGCTGGGCGCACTACACCGAGGAAATGATGCTGGAGACCGAGTACGGACGAGACAACCCCGCGCTGTGGCTCACCCAGCTCCTCGAAGCACTGGTTCGCAACTGCCGCTATCTCTGCTCCCTGGGTATGCACACCCAAGGCATGACCGTTGACGAGGCGACCCGGTTCTTCCAGGCCCATGCCTACATGGAGGAGCATCCCGCCCGCCGTGAGGCCCTGCGCGGCACATTCGACCCCGGCTACCTGAACTACACCCTGGGCAAGCTGATGCTGCTCAAACTGCGGCAGGACTGGCGCCGGCAGGAAGGATCGGCCTACAGCCTGCGCCGCTTCCACGACGCGACGCTGTCGTGGGGTGCGCCCCCGGTGCCACTGTTGCGTCAGGCGATGCTCGACGAACCGGGGGACGCGATACTCTGAACACGCCCCTCTTTCCGCTCATCCTGAGCCTGTCGAAGGATGACCGCGGTTAAACTACCTGCGCGCCGAGGATTCTGCCGATGTGATCCAGCGCCCAACGGTGGGCGTCGGCGTCGAACGATGCCACGCAATCGGTGGGCACCTCCACGGCGTAGTCCCGATTTCGGGCGTCCGACGTGGTGTGCATCACGCAGATGTCGGTGCACACCCCGCAGACGATGATCTTGTCGGGGTTGACGGCGGACAGCCGCTCGGCTAAATCGGTGTTGAAGAACCCGCTGTAGCGGTTCTTGGGGATGACGTTCCCATCGTCGACCCACTCGGCCAGTTCCGGAATCACCTCCGGTTCCTCAGTCCCGATCACACAGTGCACTGGGAACATCTGGAATTCCAGGTCGTCAGGCAGGTGGTGGTCGGAGACGAAGATGATAGACGAGCCGGCCGCAGTCTCGCGCGTCAGCAGATATCGCACGGGCTCGATGATCTCCCTGGCTTCATCGCCGCAATAGAGGTTGTGCCCCGGCTCCATGAAACCGCGCACCATGTCGACTACAAGCACTGCGTTGGGCATGGCGTTCGTCTCCTCTTCGAATCTGGAAATTTCAAAATGGATTGATGGCCACTATGCCGTGATAAGTCTGTCCGTTGTTCAAGTCCTCCGTAAATACCCTCGCACAACCGGCTCGTTCCGCTGCGGCGATAATCAGGCCGTCCCAGTACGAGATTTGGTATCGCTGGCTTGTGTTCACCGCTCGCCGCACCAACTCCAAATCCAGCGCCACAACCGGCAGCACGCTTACCTGCTCGATCACCAACCGCGCCTCCGCGGGGGTCAATGGCGGCTGAACGCGGCGCGGCGATATTGATATCGTGAAGAATTCACCAAGAACCTGCGCCGAGATGGTTCCAGTATTGTTTTCTATGGCCTCGGTCAGCAATACCCTGGCCTGTGCTTGCTTTTCCGCCTCATTGTCCGAGATGGCATAAACCAGGACGTTGGTGTCGAAGAAATCCCTAGCCGTCAAACTTGCCCAGCCTTTCATCATACAGATCATCCCGGCTCCAACCGCGGAGGTCGGTTTTCCGGCTCAATCGCTCAAACGTCTCCATTAACCGGGCCGCCTGCGCTTTTCGCTCGGCAGAGTCGTCGTTCGCTATCCCAGTCAGGTACTCTTCCACCATTGCCTCCACCGTCAGATCCCGAGCGGCGGCAATCTTGCTGACCTTGGCCACAGTTTCCTCGTCAATGTCCAGAGTGAGCTTCATATCGCTGTCTCCTGATAAAAGCGGTGGGCAAGGGAACTCGCGCGCCCCTGCCCACCATTATATCGCCGCGTCGCCATGCGCTCGGCGTCAGTGCGCCACTGGGCTTGGCGCGAACCCGCCGTAGCGGGGATACTGGGAGCAGATGAACTCCAGGTAGGACGGCTGGCCCGTCTCGTTGGCCGCCAGCGCCCGTTGCAGCGCCGGGATCACGTCCGACGGCTCGGTGACCCGCTCGGTGTACAGGCCAAGCTCAGCGACGGCCCGGGACATGTTGACGTCCTCCGGACCAAGCACGCTGTGCGTGTACGGGTCGTGGCCGTCGCCCCAGAAGCCGGGGCCGTAGCCGGCGAACCCGCCGTTGGCCACGTGGGCGATGGTGATGCCCAGGTTCTGGCGCACCGGTACCTCCAGGTTGCCCAGCATGTAGCCCACGCCGGCGTCGCCGGTGACCGCTACCGACTGCCGCTCCGGGAAGGCCAGCTTGGCCGCCATCGCGCCGGCCAGGCCGAACCCCAGGGTGGAGATGTTGCCCCAGCCCAGGAATCCCCGAGGGATCAGCGTGTCGTACACCGTGCTCAGCTGGTCGCGGGTGTTGCCGGAGTCGTGGGTCACGAAGGAGCTGTGCGGGTCCAGCACCTTCATCATGTCGCCGAACACGCGGTACGGGTTGATGGGCGTGTCGCTGGACGCCATGGCCTCCCGGTACTCGGCTAGGCCGGCGTCGCGGGTCTCCCGGACCTCGGCGACCACGTTGCCGGCGGCCCGACCCGCGCCGTCGGTGCGCCGCGACGCCTCGTCGGACAACGCCTGCAAGGTGTACTTCGCGTCGCCCAGCACCGCGTGATGCGTGGGGAAGATGCGGTTCAGGTGGAAGTCGTCCAGGTTGCACTGGATGATTTTCTTGCCCGCCGCGTTGGGGATGCCGTGGGTGAACCGGCCCGGCGACAGGCTGCTGCCCACGGTGAGGATCACGTCGCTCTTGTTCAGGTAGGCGATGGGATGCTCGCCGCGCACGCCCACGAACAGCGGGTGGTTCTCCGGGAACGCGCCCTTGGCCTTGAGCGTGGTGATCACCGGCGCGTTGAGCAGCTCGGCCAGGCCCACCAGTTCCTCCGACGCCCCGGCGTAGATGACGCCCTCGCCGGCGTAGATCAGCGGATTGTCGGCGTTCATCAGCAGGTCGATGGCCTGGGTGACGTCGGACGGGTCCGGCGCCGACTTGTACGCCCGCGTCGGGAAGTAGGGGTCGGCGGTCTCGTCGTAGATGGCGGCCGCATTGGGCACGGCCAGCACCACGGGACCCGGACGGCCGCTGCGCAGCATGGAGAAGGCGCGGCGCAGGAACTCCGGCGTCCGCTCGGGCCGGTCGATGTAGCCGAACCACTTGGTGACGGTCTTGAGGCTGGTGGATACGTCGAACTGGGTGTTCTCGCTGCTGCCGGCCGGCACGCCGTCGGTGATGCACAGCATGGGCGAGTTGTCCTCGAAGGCCTGGGCCAAGCCGGGGTAGGAATACTGCAGGCCGGCGCCGTTGACTCCGCCCTGCACGGTGCAGACGCCGATGCGGCTGTCGCCGCCGGTGACCCGCGAGTAGGCGTCGGCCAGCGCCACGGCGTAGCGGTCGTCCCGCATCATGATCATGGGGATACCCTCGCGCCCCAGGGCGTTGTTCACCCGGCAAACGGGGAAGGTGGAAACCCACTCGACACCCTCCTGCTTGAGGATGCGGGCAATGGAAGTTGCAACGTCGATGGACATTTGTTACCTCTCTAGTTGTTCAGCAGTGTCAGGACACGCGCCACGAACCGGTGCACCTGCGGCCGGTCGTGTTCAATCTCAAAGTCTTCCATTTCGTCGTGATAGAAGTTCTTGTGAAACTTCTCGGCCGCGGCGAATCCGCCGGCGATAGCGTCTCTGACAGCGGGGTCTTCGGCCTCACTTGCCAGCCGGCCCACGGCGTTTTTCAGCGAACGATGGCTGCGATGGGGCCACTCCCGTTGCTGGGCCACCGCCATCACCGCGTGTGTCGCCGCGCCCCACAGCTTCTCGGAGGCTTGCAGATGGTCCCCGGCAACAAACTCCCGGTCAGACGCATCCAGAAACTCCTGGGCGGTTACGGCATGGTTCTGGGTCAACATGGAGTCAAAATCCCCTGTATTTGGGAGATCTCAGTGATGGAATTGTACCATTCAACTCTCGCCGGTACCGGAGACCCAATTTGGTGACACTTGCGCGGGAGAAACCGTAACAGTTGCCGGTGCAAATGCCGCCGACCTAATGCCTATCGGTTCGTCTCGGTTCCCAGTGCCTCCCGCAGACCCTTCCAGTCACCATCGCCGGCCGAGCCGTTCCAATCATCGAAGTGCAGCAGGTCCTCCACCGGCAGCCGCTCGCGCCAGCCGGCCCGCTCCAAACCCGGCTCGTCGGTGAACTCGACGGGGTAACCCAGGCAGAGGTACGCCACCGGTATGATGTGCGGCGGTATTCCCAGTATCCCCCGCAGCTGCGGCAGCTTGAGAATGCTGACCCAGCCCGCGCCGACGCCTTCGCTCCGTGCCGCCAGCCAAAGGTTCTGCACCGCGCAGCAGGTGGAATACACGTCCGTCTCCGGCATCGAGTTGCGCCCCAGCACCACCTCCGCGCGGGTCGGGTCGCAGGTGACGCACAGGTTCACTGGCGCTTCGAGGATCCCTTCTAGCTTCAGTGACAGATAGGCGGAACGGCGCGGCTCGTCGAAGAAACACGCCGCCGCGTCCCGCTCACGGTCGAATAGATCCTTGACCTGCCGGCGCTTGTCGACATCCCTCACCAGGATGAAGTCCCAGGGCTGCATGAACCCAACCGACGGTCCGTGATGCGCCGCCCGAATGATGCGCGCCAACGTCTCGTCGGGTATGGGATCGGGGCGAAATTCGCGGACGTCCCGCCGCTGGTAGATCGCCCGGTACACCGCCTGCCGCTCCGCCTCCGGAAAGGCCAGCGATGCCCCGTTTACGGAAGTGTCGTCTGTTTGGTAGCCCTGTTGGTTCATCCGCCCCTCCGGCAAAGCGAACCGCGACGCTTTCGCTGCGCCGCCGATCCTGCGTGCGGCCATCATACGCACGCAAACGGGGTTGTGCCAGAATCCCCCCAACCCCCGGGAAACCAGTTCGTCACGGGCGGAAGCCAGACCACACGATGATAAACTGGAACAACCATCCCCAGAGTAACCAACACCCCGCCGCCACCACGGGAGGTGCGCCATGCCGCCGGAAATTCGCGCCGTAGGAATCGAGGGCCTGCCCGAGGTCCAGGCCGGTGACGACCTGGCCGCCCAGATCATGGACGCTGCCGCCGCCCAGGGCACGCCCATCGAGCCGGGCGACGTGCTGGTGGTCACCCAGAAGATCGTCAGCAAGGCCGAGGGCCGCGTCATGACCATCGACGAGGTGGAGGCCTCCCCCCTGGCCATCGCCATCACCGAGGGCCACCGCCGCGATCCCCGCCACACCGAGATGATCCTGCGCGAGAGCCGCCGCGTCGTCCGCATGGATCGCGGCGTGATCATCAGCGAGACCTACCACGGCTACATCTGTGCCAACGCCGGCATCGACGCCTCCAACATCCCCGGCTCCGACTCCATCTGCCTGCTGCCCGTGGACCCCGACGCTTCGGCCCGCCGCATCCGCGATGCCGTCCGCCAGCGCCTTGGGGTGGACGTGGCGGTGCTCGTGTCCGACACTTTCGGCCGTCCCTGGCGCAACGGGGCCATCAACGTGTCCATCGGCGTGGCCGGCTTCAATCCCGTCATCAGCTACGTCGGCGAGTTCGACCCCCACGGCAACGAGCTGCACACCACCACCATCGCCGTCGCCGACGAGCTGGCCGCCACCGCCGAGCTCGTCACCGGCAAGCTCCTGGGCGTCCCCGTGGCCCTCATCAAGGGCTACCCCTACGAACCCATGGAAGACGCCGACTCCCGCGCCATAGTCCGCGAGCCGGATAAGGACTTGTTCCGCTGATCGTCCGCCCAATATCGGGGTGATTGCGAAGAGCGTTGGCATGTGATTATCCCGCTCGCACGCCCTTATCCACGGGTGGATACAACGCTCATTCAGTGGTTCTGAAGTCAGACAATGACTGTTCAGCCTTGTGCTGGATGTCATTGTCCCCAATGCGTTCTGCCAGTTCTCGAGCCTTTGTGAAATCTGAAAGTGCTTCACTCCTGTTGCCAAGGGCCAATTGTGCCCGACCACGGTGATAGTGCGGTGCAGCAAGGTCCAGGTCTTGCTCAATCGACAAAGTCGCGTCTGTTAGCGCCTGTGCAAATTGCCCCATTTCCACTTCGACTTCTGCACGGTTACACCGATACTCGGCGTCATGTGGGCTAAGGCGCAGCGCTGCGTCGAAATCTGCTTTGGCCTCTTGCATGCGTCCCCTATGAAAATATGCGGCGCCACGGTTGTTAAACCCTTCAGCGTCCAATGGGTCCAAATCGAGGGCAAGTGTGCAATCAGCGATCGCTCCGTCGTAGTCTCCTAGTTCATCTTTGTGGAACCCTCGATTGTAGTACGCGGCGGCTAGGTTTCGATCGAGGCGGATTGCTTCGTTATACGCACCGATCGCCGATTCGTGATTATCTCCGTACAAGTACCCTGCAGAGAACCATGCGCGAGCCGCGCGCTTGTCATCTTCGCCTTCCATTGAATTAGCGATGAATCGCCATTTTCCGATAGCGGCCTCGGTGTCTTTTTGTCGCTGCAGGGTGAAGGCTTCAAGGGTTGCCCTGTCCATGTCGCTGGCCTCGTTTGGGTCGCTTACGAGATAGGCTAGGATCTGCATTATCTCAGGCGAAGGTGCATCTTTTGCGGTGCTGCGTCGCATATCGTCAAGTTCTCGTTGTGCTTGATTCCGTATAGTTCGGATCTGCTCCAAAGCCCCGGCCGCGTTTAGTGCGGCCTCTTGGGCTTGACCAGCGCTTTGTCGTGCTTCTCCTCTATGTGCCTCAGCCTCATCGCGAATGCTATTTAACCGGCGATAGCCGATGATACCGCCGGCTATACCCAAACCAGTCACGAACAGGGTAACGAACCCCAAAATAAACGCGATTGCAGCAAGCCATTGGTTGATACTTTGAGCCCGATCATCCAGGTACTGGCGTCGAAGCTCGAGAAGGAGCGAATCCGACTCTGCATCAACCACTATGCGAGCAGGTTGTGGTGTCGGTTGCGTCATTTGCTGGGTTTGTCGGGTAGCGAGTCCTGTAGGGATTGCTACATTGCCGAAGATGCCAGCGTTGAACAACGCAACCACCAATAATAGTACTATTCCAAACGCCACCATCATCCCGATCTCTACAATACGATGAGGGGTCGACCTCAGCCCGTCTCTCGTCGCCCGGATCTACCGCGTATTCTAACACTCGAAGTCGACGTCCATTTGTCATCGGAATCGCTCTAGATGCTAGAGGGCAACATAAAGCGCGGCCCCATCCCCCAGGACAGGGCCGCGCTTCGTTGCGTGGTCAGAGCAGCAACCTACGCCACGCCCGCCAGTTCCCGCTCGCCTTCCGCGGCCGACCAGGCGCCTTCCCGAACCCGCAGCGCCAGACCGTCTCCGGCATCGTTCACGTCGGCGATGACGTGGTCGCCCTCCTTGAACTCGCCGGACAGCACGCCCCGCGATAGCTGGTTCTCCAGGTGCCGCTGGATGGCGCGGCGCAGCGGACGCGCCCCGTAGGTCACGTTGAACCCCTCGTTCACCAGCCAGTCGCAGCCGGCCTCGGTGAGCTCGCAGGTGATGTCGCGCTCCGCCAGCCGCTTCTGCACCTCGCCGACCATCAGCCCGACGATCTCGCCGATCTGCGCCCGGCTCAGCGGGTGGAACACGATGGTCTCGTCGATGCGGTTCAGCAGCTCCGGCCGGAAATGGTTTTTGAGTGCGGCATTTACCGAGCGTGACAGTTCGGCAGTTACCTTGCCCGCTTCCTGTTCACGTTCAGCGGAGGGACCAAGCCCGAAGGGACGCTGCGACAGGTCACCGGTGCCCAGGTTGCTGGTCATGATGATCACCGTGTTGCGGAAATCCACCGTGCGGCCCTGCCCGTCGGTGAGCCGCCCGTCCTCCAGGATCTGCAGCAGCAGGTTGAACACGTCCGGGTGCGCCTTCTCGATCTCGTCGAACAGGATCACCCGGTGGGGCCGGCGCCGCACTGATTCCGTAAGCTGGCCGGCGTCGTCGTACCCCACGTATCCCGGAGGCGCGCCGATCAGCCGCGACACCGTGTGGCGCTCGCCGTACTCCGACATGTCCAGCCGAACCATGCTGTCCTCGTCGTTGAACAGGAACTCCGCCAGCGCCCGGCTCAGCTCGGTCTTGCCCACGCCGGTGGGACCCAGGAAGATGAAGCTGCCGTAAGGTCGTTTGGGGTCGTTGAGACCGGAACGCGCACGCCGGATGGTGTCGGCCACGGCGTTGATGGCCTCGTCCTGCCCGATCACCCGCCGGTGCAGGTGCTCCTCCATGTGCAGCAGCCGCTCGGCCTCGCCCTCCATGAGCTGACCCACCGGGATGCCCGTCCAGTTGGATACCAGTTCAGCAATGTCCTTTTCGTTGACCACCAGGTCGGGGCCGTCGGTGTGTTCAATAGACTCGCGCTCGGCGTTCAGCTCCGCTTCCAAGCGCAGGCGCTCGGTGCGGTGCTGCGCCGACCGCTCGTAGTCGGACATCTGGTTGGCCCGCTCCTCCAGGTCGGTCAGCTCCCGCCGCCGGTTCTCCATCTCCTGCAATTTGGGCGGCAGCATGCCGGCGTCGATGCGCACCTTGCTGCCCGCCTCGTCGATGAAGTCGATGGCCTTGTCCGGCAGCTTGCGGTCGGTGATGTACCGGTCGCTCAGGCGCACCGCCGCCGCGATGGCCCCGTCGGTCAGCGTCACCTTGTGGTGGGCCTCGTAGCGGGGCTTCAGCGCGTGCAGGATGTCCAGCGCCTGCTCCGGCGTCGGCTCCTCCACGTACACCGGCTGGAACCGCCGCGCCAGCGCCGGGTCCCGCTCGATGTGCTTGCGGTATTCGTCCAGCGTCGTCGATCCGATGGCCTGCAGCTCGCCCCGGGCCAGGGCCGGCTTGAGCATGTTGCTGGCGTCCAGTCCGCCCTCGCCGGCTCCGGCGCCCACCAGCGTGTGCATTTCGTCCAGGAAGATGATTACCTCACCGTTGGACGACGTCACCTCGTCGATGACCGACTTCAGCCGCTCCTCGAACTCGCCGCGGAACTTGGCACCGGCCACCAGCCGGCCCATGTCCAGCGCCATCACCCGCTTGTTGTGCAGCGAGTCGGGCACGTCGTCGCAGATGATCTTGCTGGCCAGTCCCTCAGCGATGGCGGTCTTGCCCACGCCGGCCTCGGCGATCAGCACCGGGTTGTTCTTGGTGCGCCGGGTCAGGGTCTGCATGACCTGCCGGATCTCCTGCTCGCGGCCCACCACCGGGTCCAGCTTGCCGATGCGCGCCAGCTCGGTCAGGTCCACGCTGTACTTTTCCAGGGAGCGGTACTTCTGCTCGGCGTTCTGGTCCTCCACCCGGTGCGAACCCCGCAGCTTCTGCATGGCCTGGTACACCATCTCCTGGTTGACGCCCAGCTCGCGGAACAGCCGTGCCGAGTCGCCGGCGTCCTCCCGGGCGGCGGCCACCAGCAGGTGCTCCACGCTGATGAACTGGTCCTTCAGCCGCTGCGCCTCCTCGTCGGCCGCCTGCAACATCCGCTGGAGCCGCGGCGTGATGAAGATCTGCTGCGTGCCCGACACCACCTTGGGGGCCGAGTCCAGTGCCTGGTGCAGCCGGCTCTTGACCAGCTCGGCATCAATGCCCAGTTCCGCGAAGATCCGTTCGGGCAGGCCGTCCTCCAGCGCCACCAGCGCCAGCAGCACGTGCTCCACGTCCCACTGGCTGTGCTGATAGTTGCGCACCAGCTCCTGGGAGCGTTGCAAGGCCTCCTGCGCCTGTCTCGTGAACTTGTCTGCGGTCATCACCATATCCGGTTACCTCCTGGTTGCGTTATTCCTGCGGGTTGGATTATTGCGGGGACTGCCGCCGCCAGACGTATTGTGTGCGGCGCGCAGTCGTTCCACCTCGTTGGTCAGGGTTTCCACCTGGCTTTCCAGCTCTGTTATCCGGTCGATCAGTTTCAGGGCGACCTCGGCGCCGGCCAGGTTCACGCCCAGCTCGTCGACGAACGTTTTGATCCGGCGCAGCCGCTCCACGTCGGCCATGGAGTACAGCCGCTGGCGTCCTCCCGAGCGGGATGGCATCACCAGCCCCACCCGCTCGTAGTAGCGCAGGGTCTGCGCGTGCAGCCCCACCATGCGCGCGGCCACGCTGATGACGAAGCAGGGTTCGGTCGCGAAGTTGTGGTCCGGCGTCATCTTGCTTCCTCCTTGCGCTATTCCGCGTCGCGCAGCTGCTCGAACAGGTGGCGCTGTTCGTCGGTAAGGTTGGTGGGCAACGACACGTTGATCTCGGCGTAGAGATTTCCCCGCCTCTCGGGGTCGTTGAGCTTGGCCATGCCCTGGCCGGCCAGCCGGAACCGCCGGCCGTTCTGCGTCTCCGGCGGCAGCGTCAACTCGATCTGCCCCCGCAGCGTCTTTACCGTCGCCTTCCCGCCGAGCACCGCGTCCAGAAGCGTGACGTCCACGGTGGTGTTGAGGTCGTCGCCGTTCCGCTCAAACCGTCCGTGGGACAGCACCGTAACCAGCAGGTTGAACTCACCGCCGGCGCTGCTGCCCGCCGCGATGTGGACCCGGCCTCCGTCGGCGATGCCGGGGGGAATCTTCACCTCCAGCCGCCGTCCGTCGGGCAGGTTCACCAGCCGGGTTGTCCCGTGGTCGGCCTCTTCCAGCGTGATCTCCACAGGCACGTCCGCCGGCCGCGACCGGAACCGCTCGCCCATGCCGCCGCCCAGGTCGGAGGCGAATCCCCCAAGTCCGCCCAGCAGGTCCGAAAGCGTCGCCCCGCCGGTGGAAAAGGTGAAACCGCCCGGTCCGTGTCCGCCGAAATTCCCGCCATGGAAGAACTGGGAGAAATCAGGTCCGCCCTGCTGCTCAAAATGCTCCGCCTGCTCCCAGCGGTCGCCGTAACGGTCGTACTTTTCGCGTTTGTCCGCGTCCGACAGCACCTCGTAGGCGGCGTTGATGGTCTTGAACCGCTCCGCCGCTTCCTCGTCGCCCGGGTTCACGTCCGGGTGGTGCTGCCGCGCCAGCCGGCGATACGCCTGCCGGATCTCTTTTTCGTCCGCGCTGCGGGGCACTCCCAGTATGTCGTAGTAGTCAGCCATTGCGGCGCCTGCCTGCACTAAAATGCTCGTGTATCCATCATATCAAACGATGTCATCGTATTCAATAACTTGATAGGATAATTAGAGAAATACTTGACAATAACCTATCAACTTTGTATAGTGACATCACCGGCCGAAAGAGCGGCCACCAAAACCCTCGGCCACCGCGCCAATGACCCTGGAGGAAAGAATATGACGACCGTACAGCGATTTGACCCCTTCCGCGAGATGCGCCACTTCAACCGGCTGTTCGCCAACCCGATGTGGGCTGCCCATCGTTGGGCCGATCCCCGGAACGGCAGCGTGGAACCCGCCGGTGAAGCCTGGTCCATCCCCATGGACGTGTCTCGCAACGACCAGCGCCTCACCGTGACCGCGTCTCTCCCCGGCTTCGTTGCCGGTGACGTGGACGTGTCCATCAGCCCCGACCGCGTGTTGTCCGTCAAGGCCGCCCGCCAGTCGGAGGCCAGCCACGAGGGCGAGGAGTACCTGATGCGCGAGCGCCGCTTCGGCAGCTTCTCCCGCGCCATCCGTCTCCCCAGCGACCTCAACCTGGACGACGCCTCCGTCGCCCTGGAACACGGCGTGCTCACCGTGATGGTCCCGGTCGCCGAGGCCGCCCAGACCCGGCGCCTGCAGATCTCCAACAGCGCTCCCAGCGCCGACGCCTGCTAAACGCCGACGGCGCGCATCGCGTGACAGATCGGAGGCGGGGTAATTCCCGCCTCCGATGTTGCGCCGTCTGTCGGCCTGCGCCATAATCCCTCACACTTGTCGCGCAACTTACGCTGACAGGAATGGAGGGAAGTTTTATGCCGCAAGCCGGTATTCCGTCGGAGCAGGAAGTCCTCGGCTGGTTTGACAGCCTGTCCAACTGGGGTAGATGGGGCGATGACGACGAGCTGGGCACGCCGAACCTGATAACTCCCGAGAAGACCCGCGAGGCCCTGGCCACGGTTGAAGAGGGCCTTTGTGTCTCACTGTCGCGTGACGTTACCTGGGACCCGGCGCCGGATGTGCCGGCCCCGCCGGTGCACTACATGGTCGAAAGCGGAGAGGGCTGGAGCTCCGGCGAAAAGGTTTCCAACCGCCCTTCCGCCGTGGCCATGGACTACATCGGCATGATCTTCCACGGAGTTTCCGTGACCCACGTCGACAGCCTGGCCCACTTCTTCTGGAACGGCAAGACCTACAACGGCAAGCCGGCCCACATGGTGTCCACCAGCCTCGCCGCCACCGTTTGCTCAGTGGAACAGGCGAGAAACGGCTTCATCACCCGCGGCGTGCTGGTGGACGTGCCCTTCGTTCGCGGCATCGACTGGGTGGAACGCGGCGAGGGCGTCATGCCCGACGACATCCTGGCTGCCGAGGAGCGCTGCGGCTTTCGCATCGAACCCGGCGACGTGCTCCTCGTGCGTACCGGCCAACTCCGGCGCCGCATGGTCGAGGGCCCCGTGCCCCGCGAAGCCGGATCCACCGCGTGCCAGGCGGCATGTCTCCCCCTTTTCAGGGAGCGGGACATCGCCGTCCTCGGTTCCGACACCGGCAACGACGTCAGCCCGCCTCAGTATCCGGGTCAACTCACCAACCCGGTGCACCAGGTTTCCATCACCGCCATGGGCCTGTGGATCCTGGACAACGCCAACCTGGAGGAGGTGGCCGCAGCCTGCCAGGAACGCAACCGCTGGACCTTCATGGTCAGCATCAACCCCCTGCGCCTGCAGAACACCACCGGCTCACCCGTCAACCCCATCGCGGTGTTCTAGCCCCGCGGCGGGCCGTCCGCGAAAACGGCGTAACCGGCTTGACGTGGTCATTGACACGATGCGAGCCGGTAAAGTATCACAAGGCAACGCACCAGAAACCAAATACCAGAAATCAGGAGGGATATCAGACGATGACCACGCAAATCCAGATCTACTGCGTAAAGTGCAAGGCGAAGACCGACTCCAAGGACGTGCAGGGCGTCACCATGAAGAATGGCAGGCCGGCGACCCAGGCGATTTGCTCGATCTGTGGCACCAAGAAGTTCCGCATCGGAGCCACACCATAGCGTGCGGCAGCGCGACACCCGCCGGCACCTTGAGGCGCAGTCAAAGGCTGGAGACGGGAAATTTATCAAATCGGGTCACACGCATTCACCTCACGTATAACCGTTTTTGTGGGTCGTCAGAATCAGGCAGGACTTACGCGCTTGCATCTGTCATTGCCAGCGCTGTGCGGCAATCTGGCAGTGCGAGCAGGCACCTGACCGAGTAACTCGTACCAGGATTGAAGGATTTGCAGGATTGGGCGCTCTTTGCCATCGGACGGCTTTGATCCGGTAAATCACAAAATCTTGATTGTAACGTTCCCCCGCCGCAAACCGGGTACCGTGAGACGCATTCACGTATTGACGAACCAGCAAAGATTAGCGTAAAACAGTCTCCTGCTCTCGGGGCAAGCTGCCTCCGGCGGCAAAGCAAACTGCGATGCCGCTGAAGAAATCCTTGCTCCGGCTGCGGGATACCAAACTCACTAAAGGAATGATAATTATGGAATGGCCCTTGCAAGCCTACTCAGTCAAACTCAAGCGGAAGGTCGAAGTCGCCGAGGACTCCATGGAGTTGGTCACGATGAAGAACGGCCGCCACGCCCTCAGGGGAGTAGCCGTAGAGGACCGTAGCATCAACGTTTTCCGCATCCTCGGCAACGCCGAAGTTGAAGAAGTGCGGAAGAAATTAGCCGGCAATTAAGGCGGTGCTCTACCGACCCCGACGAGCGCTGGCGACGGCTAACGGACCAGCCATCGCAGCACGCGCCCGGTGATCCCCCGCGTCAGGCCGTCCAAGTACGATTCCCAAGCGATATGCTGGTTGCCCATAGCCAGGGATGGGTAAGCTTGAATCACCTGCGCCACATCGCGCATTTTCAAGCCGCGCGCGGCGGCGATTGACCATACGGACAGCGCTTCAGCAGCGTGGCTGCCCACCACCGTTGCGCCCAGCGTCTTCCCGTTGCTCCGCCCCACGACCTTGATGAACCCCTCGGTGGCGTCCTCGGTCACCGCCCGGTCGACGTGGGCCATCGGCAGCATCGACACCTGTACCTTGTCTCCAAACTGCTGCCGGGCCTGCTCCTCCGTGTAGCCGGTGTGCGCTACCTCCGGATCGGTGAACGTCGCCCAGGGCGGATGCTGCGGACGTGCCCGCGAACGGCCGGGCAGCAGCATGTTTCGCACGGCCATCGCCCCCTGGAAACCGGCGTAGTGCGTGAACTGGTAGCCGCCCGCGCAGTCGCCGGCGGCGTAGATGTGCTTCACGCTGGTCCGCAGGTAGTCGTCAACCACGATACCCAGCGGGCTGTGCTCGATACCCGCTCTCTCCAGTCCCAGGCCGTCCACCCTGGCTCGTCGCCCCACGGCGACCAGCAGCGCATCGCCCATCAGCGTACATCCGCCGGCGCTGACCACGACACCGGTCCCGTGAACGCTGCGCCCCACAGATTCTACCGGCGACGACAGCCTCGATTCGATCCCGTCCCGCCGCAGGGCCTGGGCTACGACCTGACTCGCCTCCGATTCGTCGTTGGGCAGCAATCGGTCCATCGCCTCCACCAGGGTCACGCGAGAGCCCAACCGATGGCACGCCTGGGCTAATTCGCACCCAATGGGGCCGCCCCCGATCACAACGAGACGTTCCGGCAGGGTTCGCAAGTCCCAGAACGTCTCGTAGGTCAGGTAGGGCGTGTCATCCAGTCCGGGGATGGACGGCACGAATGGCGCCGCTCCCGTGCAGATCAGAAACCGTCGCGCCGATACTCCCCGTTCTCCGACGGCCAGGGTATGGTTGTCCCGGAACTCGGCGCGTCCCTCCAGCACGTCAATCCCCTCCGACCGCAGGGTGTCCGGCGACTCGTGGGCGTAGACTTCTTTCACCGCGCTCTTCACCCGACACATCACGGCCGCGAAATCCACCTGCTGATTCCTGGCACTGATCCCATACCGGTTCGCGTTCCGGACAGTGTGGGCAACTTTCGCTGCATGCAGCAGCGCCTTGCTGGGGACGCACCCCGTCCAGGTGCAGTCGCCGCCGACACGGTTGGCCTCGATGAGCGCCACGCGCTTGCCCAGCCGTGCCGCGAACCGCGCCGCCGTCAGGCCAGCCGAACCGGCTCCGATCACCGCGATGTCATATTGGACAGCCATATCGACGCGAACCTCCGGGGACTGCTTAACCATGCGTCCCCGGATGGCGGTTAGATCAGCGCGGCCCCTTGATCTGGTCCGGCAACCACAGGGCAAGGTCCGGGAACGCGATGATCAGCCCGATGACCACCGCCATGCAGGCCATGAACGGCAGCACCCCGATGTACACATCGTTGATGGTGCCCGTTTGAGCCGTCCGGCCCGTTCCTTCCACCTCCTGTTGGGCCACGTCGTGGCGGGCTCCCTGCAGCACGTACAGGCTCAGTCCCTGCGGCGGGCTGATCTGCGCCGCCTCCAGCAGGATGATCATGATAATCCCGAACCACAGCAGGTCCACCTCCGCTGCTCGGAGCACCGGGGATATGATCGGCAGCGTGGTCAGCATCATGGAATACGCTTCCATAAACGTGCCCAGCAGCAGGTAGAACACCACCAGGAACAGCACCAGCTGCACCGTGGTCAGGTTGAAGCTCGCCACCCACTCGGCCATGGTGATGGAGATGCGCAGGTAGGCGAAGGCGAATTGCAGCGTGAATGCCGCCATGAGAATGAACAGGATCATCGCCGAGGAGCGCGCCGCCGAACCACACGACTCCAGGGTCATCGTGGCCATGAACCGACAGTAGTTGCGGAAACTCTGACCGTCGAACCGGTACTGCTCGCGCCAGCGCTCCAGCGTCCCCCGGACCTCCGGCGACAGGCGTCCGGCGATGCCGCTGCGCAACAGCAACGCCGCGATGTCTCCGGCGAACAGTCGGACGAAGTTGTAGATGATCGCCAGGACCATGGCGCCGGCCACGCCGAAACCGGCCGCCTCCGAAGGAGTCGCCCACCCGAAGTAGATGCTGCCCAGCACGATGAAGATCAGCGCCATGACCGGGACCATCAGCACCGTGAACAGCAACCGCTCCGTCCAGCCCTCCCAGGTCCAGAACCGCCCCTGCTGCTGCCGGGGCGCGATAGCCGGCCAGATCACCGACGCCACGCCGATCATCAGCATGAACACCAGCGCCAGCAGTATCCCCGGGATGAAACCCGCCAGGAACAACCGACCTATGGACTCGCCCACGGTAAGCCCGTAGAGCACAAGCAGGATGCTGGGTGGAATCAGTATCCCCAGCGTCCCGCCGGCCGCCAGCGAGCCCACCACCAGCCGCTCCTGGTAGCCTTGGGCCCGAAACGACGGCAGTGCCACCCGGCTCACCGTGGCGGCGGTGGCGATGCTGGAGCCGGCGCACGCGGCGAACACCGCACACGAGGCGATGTTGGTGTGCATCAGCCCGCCGGGAATGAAATCCACCCACCGTGACAGAGCACGGTACATCAGGTCGGCAAACCCGCCCCGCAGCACGATCTCGCCCATCAGGATGAACAGCGGGATCGCCACCAGGTTGACGTTGGTGTTGGTCTCCCACGCCCGGTTGCCCATGATGTTCCAGACCGGGTTGTCCGAGAACAGGTTGAGCAGGATCAGCGCCAGCGACCCCAGCGCGCCGGCCACGTACATGCCGGCCAGGAACATGACGCCCATCAGGACGAATGCGACGGCAATGAGCATGGGTCGGTCGGCCAGTCTCTGATCAAGGTGTAGTAAGCACAGAAAAACCCCGTCGTGCGACTGTTTTACCGATCTGGCACGGAGCCTCCGGTAATGGCGCCGCGGCGACGAGGTGAAAAAACCGGCGCCATATTATCCGACGGCGTGGGCACTGTCTAGCAGAGATCACCGCCAGGCAATTTCGCTGCTCAGATCCAGGTAACCTGAAGCAGATGACACCCGCCACATTGCCTAGCGCAGACAGTCTTGATAACCTGATTCAACAGCAGGAGCAGATATCGTGGCCACTCAAGATTATCAACAGGGCAGCGAGCGTTTCCTGGCCCAGGCCAGACAGGAATTATACGCTGGTGACCTCCCCCAAGCATCCGAAAAAGCCTGGGGCGCTACCGCCCAGATATTCAAGGCCATCGCCGAAAGGCGGGGTTGGGAGCACAGCCGTCACCGTCACTATAACCAGATCGCCAGCCGGCTCCGCGCCGAAACCGGCGATGGCGACATCCGTAGACTTTTCAACACGGCCAGCGCTCTGCACGAAAATTTCTACGAAAGCGATTTGCACATTGCCGAGGTGACCGATGGCTTGGACGACGTGGCGAACCTGATAGACAAGGTCCTCCTCATGCTGACGCCCGACGTAGTCGAGCCGGCCAAGTCCAGGAATCATTACCAGAGCCCGCGGATCTCGGTCAGCAGGCTCTATTCGAATGACGCAACGCAAGCCCGGCGTCGTCCCGAGCGAAAGGACGGGCCGTCCCCGTGGGTCTGTAGCTACGCTCGGCAGCAAACGGCCCTACACGCGGACAGGCCATACCAGCATCTCAGGCAGAAGCAGACCAGCGCCGAGCGGCCCCCGTGCTCACGCTCGTGCTCGTCATCTTCGTGATCGTGGTGCCCCGCAAAGTTCTCCATGCCCTCCTTGATGAAGAAGGGGATCAGCAGCAGCGCCGCCACCGGGTCGGCCCACCACCAGGAGAACAGAACGTTGAGCCCCAGACCCACCAGTATGGTCAGGTCCTGGAGGTCGCAGAACAGGCTCTCCACCGCTTCGGCGCGCAGAGCGCGGGACTGCATGCGCGCGGCGATGCGCATCTTGGCCACGTAGAGAATGCTCATCACCACGGCGCTGGCCACCGCGATCCCGATGCCCGCCAGGCTCGGCTGCGGCTCTGGCAGCCATCCACCCAGGCTGACCACCGAATGCAGCCCGACGTACCCAGCCAGGACAAGGAAGGTGATCCCTACCAGCCGTTGCGCCCTTCGTTCGGCCGACTCGTCCTCGTGGCCTTCGCCCTCCTGCCGCAGTCTCCACACCAGGACCCCGCCGGCGAAAAGCTCGATGATGCTGTCCAGGCCGAAGGCGATCAGGGCGACGCTGCCCACCCGAGCGCCGGCCCAGAAGGCAACCACAACCTCGACCAGGTTCCACGCCAGTCCTATTGATACCAGGATCAGGGCCGTTCGGCGGAGGTCATCGGTTTGAAGCATGCGGAGCGATTTACTCCCTGATAAATTCGACCGGTCGGATCGCTAACTGCGTTTATTGACACCGGGAGTCTAGGCACAGTGTAACAGGGAATAAGCGATTTGACCCGCACGACACGCCACGCGAAACCGAAACGTTTTCCGACGCTGACCGCGTCCGGGCTGGTCGAACCCTGGGCCTCGACGCCGCTACTCAGAGGCAAGGACGGCTAGATTCCGTAACCTCGAAACAACTCCCGGGCGGCCAGCTTCTCGTCCAGCGAGCCGAAGGCCATGGTGTAGTACCCACGGTAGCCGGCGTCTTCCAGACGGCGGAACGTGGCCGGGAAATCGATGTTGCCCTGACCCGGAAGGAGATGAACCTCGACCTCGCCGGTGTTGTCGGCCAGCCGCACCTCACCGATCCGTCCCACGTCCAGCGAGTCAATGAACCCGTTGATCCCTTCTGGTACCAGGTTGGCGTGGTTCACTGTAAAGGCCCAGCCGAACCGCTCCGACTGGATAGCGTCAAAGAAGTAGTGGCACTCTTCCACCGTGTGGCCCAGATAGTGCACCTCGGCGTTATCCGGTTCCCAGTTCAGGTTCTCGAAGAACAGCGACACGCCGCTGCTTTCCGCATAGTCCACCGCCCGCAGCAAACGGTCCCGTGCGGCCTCCATGCGCGCGTCGATGGCCGAGCTGAAGTGCATCCCGCCGTGCACCACCACGCCGTGGGCGGTGATGCGCCGGGCCAGGTCGATGTTGCCTCGCAGGTACGCGTCCACCGCCTCCCCGACGTACGGCGCGAACTCTGCCACGTTCACCGACGACGCCGTGTGCACTGTGACCGCGATCTCGTTCTGGTCCATCACCGTGCGGACGGCCCGCAGGCGGTCGTCCGGCCAGTTGTCCACCCGGTTGGCTCCGGTCTCCGCCGAGAAATCGACGTAGTGAAAGCCATGCTCGGCGGCAAACGCCAGAGTCTCCTCCAGCGGCGTCGCCCCGCCGTCGTAGCCAATACGATCAATGAAGTCCATCATGCCGTCCCTCCGGTCCGATGCAACAGACCCGGTCATGCGGGACAGGCGCGACGCCAATCCCGTTTGGAGCCCTGTCCTGGTGGTCCGTTATTCAGCTGGCTCGGCCTCCGGCAGATGCTCCGGTATCCAGCTGCGCAGCAGGTCGGCCAGTTCTTCGCGGCATTCGTCCAGGCGGTGTTCCGCGCCCTCGTACAGCACCAGTTCCTTGGGCTCTTTGGCCCAGTCGTGGATGGCCACCGCGCACGAGAAGGGCAGGCGCGTATCTGCCTTGCCGTGCACCACCAGAAGAGGCTTGGGCGCGATCATGCCCGCTCCCTGCGCCCCGTAGGTCTGCGGCGACAGTGACACCACGCCGGCGATGTTGTCGCTCACCGCGCCGGCCGCGATCACCACCGCGCCCCCGAAGGAGTGTCCCACCACGATGGGCGGTCCATGCCCGGTGGCACGCAGGAAGTTGCAGCCGGCCACCAGGTCCAGGGCGCACTCCTGGACGTTGTTGGGATAGCGGTAATCCATCCGGAGCGAGGTGATCCCCTGGCCGGTCAGTTCCTCGGCCAGTTCCGCATAGAGCCCGCTGCCCGGCCCGCCGAATCCTCCTCGCGCTCCGCAGACCCAGACCACGGCTCGCGTCGTCTCCTCGGCCGCGTGCAGGATGGCTGGAATGTCGCCCCGGTTGGTGCAGATCATCAGACCCTGGCCGGCCTCTCCTTCGTGTGGCGGGCCGACCATCACCTTCTCGATCATCATGCCGATGCGATTTTCCGTCGGTTGCTGGCCGGAGCCGGGTTGCGTGGACATGGCGCCTCCCCCGTGGGTCGATTGACCCGGCCACTATAACACCGCCGTCCAGGTCGGTATCGGAAAGTCGCGTTCCAGGCCGCAAGATCGCGCGTGCTATACTGCGCCGCACGCAGGATCGGCACCCTTCGGAGGAACGACAGATGGCGACGGTAATGGAACGCAGGATTCGCGGCCGCGAACGCCAGGAGATTGCTGACGAGTTGAGCCGCCGCGTTGACGGCGAGGTGCGTTTCGATCCGCATTCCCGCCTGCTGTACAGCACCGACGCCAGCATCTACCAGATGGAACCCGTGGGCGTCGTCATCCCGCGCTCCTCCGCCGACGTGCAGGCGGTGGTGGAGTTTGCCGCCCGCGAGGGCATCCCCGTGCTGCCCCGCTCCGGCGGCACCAGCCTGGCCGGCCAGACCGTCAACCACGCCATCGTGATGGACTTCAGCAAGTACCTGAACAACGTGTTAGAGGTGAACGCCGAGGAGCAATGGGCTCGCGTCCAGCCCGGCATCATCCTGGATCAGCTCACCCGTCAGATGGGTCCCCACGGCCTCCAATACGCTCCCGACCCCACCACCGCCAACCGGGCCTGCGTGGGCGGCGGCATTGGCAACAACACCTGCGGCGCCCACTCCGTCATCTACGGCAAGACCCTGGACCACATCCAGGAACTGGATGTCATCCTGTCCGATGGGTCCAGCGCCCACTTCGGTGAACTTTCCCCCGCAGAGCTGGAATCCCGCCTGAGCGCTTCCGGTTTGGAGGGCGACATTTACCGCGGCGTCCTGCGTATCGCCCGTGAGCAGAAGGACGAGATCGACCGCACCTACGCCAAGATCCAGCGCCGGGTCAGCGGCTACAACCTGGACGAGTTCATCCTGGACGACGCCCGCCATGGTGGTCCGGTGAACCTGGCCCGCATGGTGGTGGGCTCCGAGGGCACCCTCTGCGTGGTCACCGAGGCCAAGGTCAACCTAGTGCCGCGGCCCACCATGACCGCCCTATCCGTGCTGCACTTCCGCACCATCTACGACGCCAGCGAGGCCACCACCCGCGTGCTGCGCCACGAACCGTCGTCCATCGAGCTTATCGACAAGATGGTCCTCGACCGATCCCGCGAGGCCATGGGTACGGCGCGGCTTCCCGGTTTCGTCGAGGGCGATCCCGGGGCCATGCTGGTGGTCGAGTTCTACGGCGAAACGGAAGCCGAGTTGACCGCCAAAATGGATGGCCTCAAGGCCGACATCGGGCTCGCGTACGCCTGCGTCAACATCCTGGACCGGGCCGGCCAGGCCGCCGTCTGGAACCTGCGCAAGGGCGGCCTCGGCCTGCTGATGAGCACTCGCGGCGACGCCAAGCCTATACCCTTCGTGGAGGACCCCGCCGTCGACCCGTCGGTGATGGGGGAGTTCGTCCGCCGGTTTGACGAAATCGTCACGGACCACGGCACCACGGCTGGGTACTATGGTCACGCTTCTGTCGGGTGCCTCCACATTCGCCCTCTGATCAGCCTGAAGAACCAGGATGGCATCGACAAGATGGTGTCCATCGGCGAGGCCGTGTCCGACCTGATCAAGGAGTTCGGCGGTTCCATGAGCGGCGAGCACGGCGACGGCATCGTGCGCGGCGTCTGGACCCGCAAGATGTTCGGCAACCAGATCTACAACGCCTTCCGCGAGCTCAAGCAGACCTGGGACCCCCAGGGCATCATGAATCCGGGCAAGATCATTGACACCCCGCCCATGACGGAGAACCTGCGCTACGGCGTCGCTTACCAGCCGCAGGCGCTGGACACCACTCTGGACTTCTCCGCCGACTTCGGCTACGCCGGCGCCGTGGAGATGTGCAATGGCATGGGGGCGTGCCGCAAGCTGGACGGAACCATGTGTCCGTCCTTCATGGCCACCCGCGACGAGGAACACTCGACGCGTGGACGCGCCAACCTGCTCCGCGCGGCCCTCTCCGGCCGCATGCCCGACGGGGCCGAGAGCTCCGTCACCGACCACCGGCTCCACCAGGCCCTGGACCTGTGCCTCGAGTGCAAAGCCTGCAAGGCGGAGTGCGAGTCGGGCGTGGACATGGCCAAGCTCAAGTACGAGTTCCTGGACCACTACCACAAGGAGCATGGGGTCCCGCTGCGCTCCCGTTTCTTTGCCAACATCAACGGGCTGAACAAGCTGGGCAGCCGGTACGCCCCCATCACCAACTGGCTGGCCGGATCCGCGCTGGGCAAGTCCCTGGCGTCAACCTTCCTGGGCATCAGCCCCCAGCGACAGCAGCCCGCCTTCGCTTCGCTGTCGCTGCCCGACTGGTTCGCCCAGCGAGACCGGAACGGGCACGCCGAGGCCAGGTACGGCACCGTCGCCCTCTACAACGACACCTTCATGAACTACAACTACCCCGAGATCGGCATCGCCGCCGTGGAGGTGCTGGAGGCGGCCGGCTACCGGGTGGAGCTGGTCGACGGTAGCTGCTGCGGACGCCCCATGATTTCGAAGGGTCTTCTGGATCAGGCCCGCGAGCAGGCCCGCGCCAACATTGACGCGCTGTACGCCTATGCCAGCCAGGGCATCCCCATCGTCGGCTGCGAGCCCAGTTGCCTGCTCACCCTGCGGGACGAGTACCCTGAGTTCGTGTCCAACGACCGCGCCCGCGCCGTGGCGGAAAACGCGTTCCTGATCGACGAGTTCATCGCCAACGCACAGTCCGAGGGCCGGCTGGACCTGCAATTTTCCGACCAGGAGAAGCAGGTGCTCTTCCACGGCCACTGCCACCAGAAGGCCATGGTGGGCACCGCCAGCTCGATGGCCGTGCTCAACATGCCGTCTGGCTACCGGGCCGAGCTGATCAACGCCGGCTGCTGCGGCATGGCCGGCTCCTTCGGCTTCGAGAAGGAGCACTACGACATTTCCATGCAGATCGGCGGCCTGTCCCTGTTCCCGGCCATCGCCGCCAAACCCGACGCCGAGGTGGCGGTCATGGGCGTGTCCTGCCGCCAGCAGGTGGAGCACGGCGCCGGCCGCCGGGCCCGCCACCTGGTCGAAGTGCTGCGGGACGCAGTGGTGACGCCGTCCAACTAGCGCACCAGCGCCGGCGCCTTCGGACATAAAATCGCGCGCGGCAGGCTCTCGCCAGTCTCCTGCTGGTATCGCACGCATTCCCACGGGGAAATCTGGGCCGCTCGCCACCGCCAGTACATTCGGGCGGGATCGTTCCTCGCATCCGTTGGCGTCGGTGGCACGCCCATCGCCGGGGCCGGCGCGAGACTGATGATGGTGTCAACCTGGGACCGATTGCCGCCGGTGACTTGAACTTCATTGGGATATTGTGGAGCAGACCTCAAACCAGGGTTCGATGTGGGGTCGGCAAAAATGGAAGGCTGGGCGTTGTTGCCAAGTCCGACAGTAATATCGCGGTCGGTCAGCAGACGAACGGGCGCCGGATCCGACTGGTCGTTTTCGGGATCGGTGTCATGCTCAGCGTCAACGCTGACCAGTAATTCGTACTGGCCCACCGGGTACCGCAGCGTCTTCCAGATGAACTGCAATTCCCTCGATTCGTCCGGCTCCAAACTTGCGCTTTGCGAGTACATCGTATCGAGATCGGCAGCGTCCAGCAGATGGACCGTGCCTCGGCCGGCGTAGGGCCCCCGATTCTGTACTACGACGGTTATTTCGACCCAATCGCCTTTGACAATCGGATGCAATGGATCCGGTGCCTTGAAATCGACGACGGCAAAATCGATCTCGGGCGGTCGCAATTCTATCTCGAACGTTCTTACCGCGCCCGCTACCCCGGGTATCTGCACGCGGAACAAGTGATCACCAGGATCGTATCGGCTGGTGCGCCAGGTGAACTCAGCTGAATCAAAAGCGCCTGCGCCCACTCGCGGCCGCCGGGTTTCCGGCTGCTTGTCCGCTGAGGGGAAGTACAGCGTGACCGGGACATTTGCTGCAACCATGCCCGAGTTTCCCACGGTCACCGTGATGCGAACCGGCTCGCCCACCACCGGGGACTCGGGGCTCCACGATATGTCCGCGATTGACGCAATCAGTTGCGCAGGGACGAGCCTGATCTGGATCGTGGCGGTCGTGTCCAACTCCGTAATGTTGTGCTCCGCCAACAAGGTGGCCGTAAGGTTGTGAACACCCGCGTCGTAGTGCGCCGTCTTCCACGTGAACTCGACCCTCCCGGTTTCGCCCGGTTCGATTGTCGCTGATTTTTGCTCCGGATGCTTCCGGTCTGACGGGAACGTGAGCTGCACCGGAACGTCGAGCGCAAGCGGGCCGTTGTTAATCACGTCGACCCAGATCTTCACCGCCTGCCCCTTGACTGCCGTCTCGCTGGGGTCGGAACCCATGCCGACGATGGCAACGTCAACGATAGGCGGGAGCAGTTCAACCTCAAACCGTTGCGATGCTGGAGGATCGCTGGCTACTTCCACTCTGAAATCGTGCATGCCAGGTTCATAATGGCCGGTGTGCCATGTGAACACGGCTTCGCCTATATCCCCGACATCTGCACGGGGACTGCGAGGTTCGGGCTGTCTGCCGCCCGGCGGGAAGTGCAACATAACCGGGATGTTGGCAGCGATTCGGCCATCATTCCGTACGTTCACCGTAATGGTCACTGGTTCGCTTACCCGCGGGGTTTCAGGGCTGACCGGAATGTCCAGGATACTCGCGTTGATTATCAAGGGCGTCAGAGTGAATCCGATTTCATCCGTGGTGGGTCCCACCGTGATGTTGTCATCCAGCAGGACCGCGGCCGTCAGGGTGTGATCGCCGGGCTGGTAGTTGGAAGTCATCCACTCGAAATCGACCCTCAAGGTTTCGTCGGGCTCGAGGCGCGGTGATTGTCGCTCCGGCTGCTTGGCATCGGATGGGAACGTGAGCCGCACCGGAACGTTAATGGCAAGCGGCCCGTCGTTGCGCACGTCAATCCATACCTCCACTGGCTCACCTACCATCGCGGTTTCGACCGGGTATGTGCCCATGCCGACAATGGCCACATTTTCTATAGTGGGCAGCAGGTCAATTGTAAAGTGTTGTTGCGGAGTGTCGACGGCCGCCACTTCGACGAGAAACTGGTGCGCGCCTGCCGCGTATCGGCTCGTCAGCCAGTCGAACGTCGCGGTTCCAGTTTGTTTGGGGGCGACCAGGGGTTGCTTCGTTTGCGGTTGCCTGCCTCCCGGTGGGTAGTGCAGCGTGATCGGTATAGGAGTGGGAATCGGCCCGTCGTTGCGAACCGTCATCGCAATCGAAATCCGCTCGCCCACTGAGGGCGTCTCCGGGTATACCGAGACATCCACGATTGTTGCCGCGACCGCCAGCGGGGAGACGCGGAACGGCAACTCCATCAATGTCTCGCCACTGGCGATGTTGTGCTGCCCGGGTACGGTCACGGTCAGCATGTGATCGCCGACGGAGTAGTCTCTGGTTTTCCAGGTGAAACGAGCGGTTCTGGTGGCCTCTGCTGGTACTGACGGACTGCGGGTCTCAGGGTTCTTGGCAGCAGAAGGGAAGCGCAGCGTTACCGGCACGTTGACGGTGGCCGGCCCATTGTTTTGCACCTCCACCTCGATGGCGACTTCTTCGCCCTGCATCGCCGTGTCCTGGTGAGATGTGCTGATGCCTACTATCCCGGCGTTGATATGCAGCGTTACGTCCCGGCTAACCTCCACCACGCGGCCGTATTCTGTTGACATCAACGCCAATTTCAGCGTGTGCTGTCCCAGGTATTTGCCCGATGCCGGCAACTTCCAGGTGATCGTTTTTTCCAACTGAGCGCTGGCTGCCAGCTCTCCCAGGTCTTGGTTCGCTGGTGTCTGGGGAGCGTCGTCCAAGAATAAATTCACGGTCAGCGGCAGCGCTATATCGCTGTTGTTCTGTACCGTCAGAGCAACAGTGACCGCGTCGCCAAGAAACGGCATTTCGGGTGAGATGGAGACGGCCGTCACCTCGACCTCCACCAGGGGCTCTTGGCGAGTGATTTCGATGACCTCCGTGTTGTTATCCAAGGACAGGTCGACCGCCGCCGAAAGCAGGACTTTGATGGTATGGCCGCCGGGCGGTACGTCCCGCAGTGGCACTGCCACGGTCTCAGTCCTGGTTTGGCCGTTTTGAATCACCATCGTGTGCCGGCGCAATTCGAGCGGGTCCGTGCCGTCATCAGGCATCAGAATGAACCGCACGGCGGCCGGTTCGGCAGCCGGCCCGTCATTCGCCACCGCAACAGTCACTTCGACGGATTCGGCAGCGAACGGCAAAGAAGTCTGCAGCGGGTCAACTGATACCAGTCGCATGTCCACAGTTCCGAATTCCGGGCCGGTCAACGTGCGGCGTGTGCTGACTTTGTTGCCCGTCTCTTCCCCGAGATCCAGCAGAATATCGTCAGGATGGACGACATTGATCCGGTCTGTTGACTCGGCGGAGTTGTTGGCTTCGTTGATGTCGGTGAAGTCGTTCGGGCTTATTACGGTGACGGTGGCTGTGATCGGTTGGTCGCTCAAGGCCGGCAGCGTCGGAATGGTCCACGCGACTTCGCTCTCCACCTTGCCTCCAAACGGCACAGCGCACTTGGAGAAGCAGAGCGTAGCAGTATCGCTGATTGCATGGTCTTCGGGGCCGGTCATGGCGATTGCGGCGGCAACGTCCGTGTCGCAGCTGTAGTTATAGACCGTGTAGACGATGCGCAGGTTTTCGCCGACCTGGTAATCGGGCGTCGACCGCTGCTGCCCGCCGATATCTCTGACCGCATCAACGGTTACCCGAACGTCTTCAAGGCAGCTTTCAGGCGCATCATCGTCCTCGAATGCGGAATTGAACAATTCGACGGTTAGCGGGCCGGTGTTGTCGTTCGGCGTGGTGTCATCCGGTACATCGACGGATACCCGAAGGTCATACATTCCTGACGGTTTGCCGGTGGTGTCCCACCGGAGTTCCACGTTCTCACCGGAATCCGGTTCTATGAGCGGGGACCTTTCCATTGCTACGGCAGTCGTATCGTGCTGGTCTTGGACCGTGTACAGGCTCACCGGCGTCGCCACAGGGGCCTCACCGCGGTTCGCCACTGTTGCCACAATCTCCAGTGTCTGGCCAATCGCAGCCACGTTGCGATTGATCGTAGCTCCGGTCAGTGCTATATCCACTACTGACGCACGGAGCGTTATGGCGAATGGAAGTTCATCGTTCGCATCCCTGCTGTAGTCCGCTACGCTGGCCACGATTTTCAGCTGGTGCTCGCCGACTTCGACCTCAGTGGTATCCCACGCTAGGACAGCCGTGCCCGCCTCGCCGGCCGTTATCGATTCTATAGACGCGATGCTGCTCGCCTTATCGGAATCTCCAACATACAAGCCAACCTCTATGTCGCTGATATCAGCATCGCTTTCGTTGAGGACCTGGACGTTGATGCTTACGGGTAACCCGGCTATGTTGTCGTTCGACGCCGGCATTGCTGATGACAGCTCTATGGGATTGCGAAAAGTCACGCTGGCCGTCTGCGTGTCATCTTCATCGGGAACCTGTACCTCCGTCCCGACGGAGACGAACACGTGAACTTGACCCACATCCTGCCCGGCCGTGTCCCACTCGACGATGACGTCTCCTGTATCACCGGCCGCCACGGAGTCAATTGTCTCCGCGTCCAGCAGGGTCTCTACTTGGGACTCGCTGAGGACAACGGTCAGGTCTTTCAGATCTTCCTGGCCCACGTTTTCGACTTCAGCGGTGAACGTGATGGTATCGCCGGTGACAGCCTCGGCGCTCTCCGGGGAGACGCTTTTGAGCAGGAGCCAGTTTCGTATTTCGATGCTCGTAGAGACCGTGTTGTTGGATGCGTCCGTGTCGCCGAACGCTGCGGCGACCACCTCCAGCTCGTAGCGGCCAACCGCAATATCGCCGGTATCCCAATCGAATGATCCGGTTGTTGAACCGCCGACGGCTATGGTCGGTACGGTTCTCGTATCCTCAGGTTCCGCCTCACCTCGTTCTTCGCCTTCCGCTGTGACGTGCAGGCTGACCGTGACCTCGCCCGTGTCGTGATTTCCGGAGTTGGCAACGGTGAACGGCACACTTGCGGAGTTCCCTGCAATGGCGGTGGCAACCGGCGTTTCGGTGAAACTCAACGCCACGTCCACCGGGTTATGCAGAATGAGCGATGCAGCCGCGCCGTCGTTGGTTGAATCGTTATCGTCAGCCACCGTTGCAACCGCACGCAAAGTGTATGTCCTGGCTTCCGCCTCGTCGGTATCCCACGAGATGGTAACGGTCTTCGTGCCGTCCACAGCCATGGTGTCGGCAGTCACGGTTTCCAGCGGTTCGGCATCTTCAGCGCCGTCCGCGTCGAACAGCGACACTTCGGGCGTCACTGCCGGAACGTTGCCGCGGTTTTCCAGCGTGACGGTGAAATCAACCGTATCCCCAATAACCGCTTCAGCCGCCGACGCCGTGACGGACTTGACGGCGACGTCCACCGACGGCTCCACCAGGGTCACGGTGACGCTCGCGCTGTCGTTGTCGGCGTTGCCGTCGCCTTCGGTCGCAGCCAGGATGCGCAGGCTGTGTTCTCCCGCTTCCGCCCCGCCGGTGTCCCACGACAGCGTCGCGGTGCCCTCGCCGGCGGCGGCGAGAGCCGAAACCGTGTCTGAATCCAGAGCTGTTGTATCCGCGCCGCGGTCCAGGGTTACGGTAGTTTCCGCTGTAGCGTCGGCGTCGCCCTCGTTTTCCACCTTCACAGTAAAATTGACCGTCTCCCCGATTACGACGGTGGTCACGGAGGGAGTAACCGACTCGACGGAGATGTCCGGCGCCGGGTCCGGCTCCTCATTGACGATGTTAATTGCTTGCGCGGATGTAGCGCTGTTGTTCTCTGGGTTAGAGTCAGCAAAATCAGCGGGAGCGGATACGGTTACGGTGGCGACTACCTTTTCGCCTGTGGCATTGGGATGCTTGCCCAGGTCCCATTGGTCATTCCCGTATATGGGAACATTGGCTGAGACGGTGCACCCTGTTGTGCAAGACTCAGTCGTGGAATTCTGGATTTGGATTGTCGCCCCGCTCACTGACCCCGTCAGAACCACGCTGGCGGTGACTTCACGACAGCTCGAATTGTTGACGGTGTAATAGATAAATATTTGAGCGTCGGATGCATAATCTGGCGGGTCATTGAGGCCATAGTCGAATCTGTTGAAATCGTAGATTCCAACGTCCGTGACCCTCACATCGTCGTCGGCAGTGCAATCCTGCTGCGGGGCCGCGCTTTGCGGAGTTGGCACCGGCGCGAGGGCCGCTTCGCTGGCCGGTTGGGTTGACCAGCCCGCCAACGACGTGCCGGCGGCTGTTGCCGCCAGGACCAGTATCAGCAGATAAACGCGACGCATCGCCGAACAGGCTGAAGATAAGCGTTCGTCCGAGTGTGATGCGGATTAGGAGCTCGGCTTGGTGTACACCAACATGACCGCGCCGGCTGCGGTTGCCCCTTCATCGACGGCGACTGTAACCTCGTAGAGACGGCTGGCGTCGTCGGTTCGCGCCAATTCGAACCCGGACACGGCCAACCGGGCCGGCTGCTGAGCCGCGACCACCGCGCCATCGTCCACTATCAACTTGGCGGTGACGGCGGACTGGCCCGGAGTCGGAACACTCGTGATCAATACCGACGCCGACGGCAGGATGCTCTCGATGGTCGGCGGTACCACGAACCTGACCGGGTCGGATGTTCCCCCGTTGGACTCATCGCTGAACAGCACAAAGGCGTTGTAATCCGGATACTGCCAGTGGTAATAGCCAACCGAGTCGCGATCCACATCGTCGATTTCGGATACCTCTGGCCCCGCAGCTGACAACACTTGGTTGATGGCCAGCCGCAACAGGTTTTGCTTCAGGCCGTTTACTTGTTGGTCCTGGTCCTGCGGATCGTACTTCCAGATGCCGGCGGCCGGTTCGTCCGCCGGCAAATAGGCCACGACCCACCCGCGGTCATCATAATACACTGTCACCAATCTGGGCGGCGCCACGCTCTCGCGGCTCGTCGCGACGACCATCGGCAGCTCGATTATGCCGAAGTTGCCCCCTGAATCCACGTGGCGGCCTGGTTTCTTGCGGTTGGCGTTCGATTCGTCCGGGGCCTCCAACAGGGATTCGGTGATGTCCATGACGTTTAGCCGGGGGCGCAGGTCGTCCGGCTCATCGCCCTGGAGGTGATCGGGCACCCGGTGGTGTGCGGAAAATCCCGCCTCCTCTTCTCGGAAAGCCGTGGCGTCGTCGCCTTGGGATGTGGCGACCAGATCATCCGGTTCCGCCAAGTCCCAAACCGTCGCTGCGCTTGTGGGCGCATAACTGGTTTCTGCCAGCGCTCCATTGCCCAGCCAGAAAAGCAGCGCCGCCGACAGCGCAACGATCAAATGAATCCAAAACAGCCGCGGGCATGGCGGTACTCGATGCGACGGGATGAGATGCTTCATGATGCAGATACCGTTGGCACTGATTTGAGGGGATTGGGGAAAGGCCGCGGGTTAGCGTGGCAGCTTTCGCGGCGGTATTTTAGTAATTTTCTAAAAAATTGCAAATTCTGATTTATCGACTGCAACTATGCGCCTTTCAGGATGACGAAGCCGCTTCGCCGCTTGCTGCCGTCGGTGGCCGACGCAGTGGTATGATGCGTTCACCGCCGCCACTCTTCGCCACACCGCCGCCCGACCCATCGAGGCTCGCCATGACCACCACCAGATCCGCCCAACTGCCGGCTACCCCGGCTCAGACCACTCCCCTCTTCCGCCTCCCCGACATTCCGGAGAAGCATCCCGACGACATGACCTCCGTGCAGCACCTCCACGAACCCGGCCACACTCACCATCTGTCCCAATATCTGGGCCACCCCGACACTACCCTGGTCACTGGCGAACGCTACGTCATCCTCGGCCCGGACTATGACGCCAACGACTGCCGCTACCCCGACCTGCTGGTGGCCTTCGGCGTTGACCCCGCCGCCTACCGGGCCCGCAACGGCTACGTGGTGACCGAACAAGGCAAGCCGCCGGACTTCATCCTGGAAGTAGCGTCCCGGCACTCCGCCAGCACCGACCGGGGAGTGAAGAAGGATTACTACGAACGGCTGAGGGTGGGGGAGTATTGGCTGTTCGACAGTGCCGGCGAGTTCTACGGGTTCGTCCTGAGGGGCTACCGGCTGGTGGAAGGGAAATACGAGGAGACCGAGGCGCGGGAGGTCCGGCCCGGGGTGTTCCAAGGCTACAGTGCGGCGCTGAACCTGATCCTGCGGGTGGAGGATGGCTTCCTGGGGCTGTACGACCCGGCCACGGAGGAGCACATCCCGACCTTTCAATCGGAACGGGCACGGGCCGACGCCGAGCGCGCCGCCCGCGTCGAGGCCGAAGCCCGCGCCGACAGCGCCGAAGCCCGGGCGCAGGAGCTGGCAGCGGAACTGGACCGGCTGCGCGAGGGCCGGTAGCCTCGACGTCCTACTGCAGTGCCAAGGCGCTCCATGGAAGTCGAACACCAACTCCGAACTATTACGCTCAACCCGTTAGGTCCGACCGGGGTAGGGCAAGTGGTACGATATTAACGCAATGCAAACTCGAACCGCTGTTCCTCTCCCCTCGCAGCCGCTTCCGGGCACGCTCGCAGACCTGATCCTGCCCGAATCCGCAGGCGCACGCCGTATCGCCAGGGACATAGCCCTGGTCGTCGCCGGCAGCCTGGTGGTGGCGCTGTTCGCACAGATCAAGATTCCATTGGGATTCACTCCCGTGCCCATCACCGGGCAGACCTTCGCCGTTCTGCTGGTGGGCGCGATGCTGGGCGGCTGGCGCGGTGGATTGGCGTTGGCGCTCTACGCGCTGGAAGGGGCTTTCCTGCCGTTCTTTGCCGGCGGGGCCTCCGGCTGGTTCTGGCTGCTGCCGTCGGGCGGATACATCGTGGGCTTCATACCTGCGGCGGCGCTGGTCGGTTGGCTGTGCCAATGGGGGTGGAACCGGCGCCCCTGGATCCTGGCGGCCATGCTGCTGGGCAATGTCGCGCTGTACGTGCCGGGGCTGATCCAGCTGAACCTGTTGCTGCCGGCCAACGTGGCCGAGGCCTGGGGTTGCGCCAATGTGTGGCAGTGCGGTCTGCTGCCGTTCATCGCCGGCGACCTGGCAAAGCTCATCGTGGCAAGCCTGGCGGTGCCGGCGGGATGGGCGCTGCTGGACCGGTTCGCGATAAAACCCGACCACGACCGCGACCCACCGCAGTAACCCATGGACATCTACTGGCTGGGACACGCCTGTTTCAGGCTGCGCTCGTCGAACGCGGGCCTGTCGATCATCACCGACCCATATGCCTCCGGCGTGGGTGGCCTTGGCGTGCAGATCGACCCGAGGCAGATGGTGGACGCGGTGGGCGTTACGGTGAGCCACGACGACCCGATGCACAACAGCGCGGGCGAGGTCGACGGCCAGCCTCGCGTGTTCGACACGCCGGGCGAGTACGAGTTCCAGGGGATCACGATCCGCGCGGTGATGACCCCTTTGCCTGAAGGCACGCCCCGCAGCAAGCGCAACGTGGCCTTCGCCATCGCCCTGGACGGCATCAACGTGTGCCACCTGGGGAACATCACGCAGCCGCTGACGGCGCAGCAGATCGACCTGATCGGGCCGGCGGACGTGGTGCTGGCGCCGGCCGGCGGGTCCGACCACAACCTGCTGTCCTATCGGGCCATCAACCAAACGGCGCAGCAACTGGACGCAAAGTGGCTGATCCCCATGCACTACCGGGCGGAGCGTGAGCCCTCGGCCGTTGAGCCGGAGGGGCCGGAGACGTTCCTGAGGGAATTGGGGGTCGCCGAGGGAAGTTTGCAGGCGCAGGGCCGCATGCAGGTCACCCGCAACAACCTGCCGCCCTCGCTGCAGGTGGGCCTGATGGCTCCTCAGTTCCGGACGCAGTAGGGTTCATGTGTACCCACTTTCGTAAATCGTCAGAATCAGGATTTACGGGATTTTATGATTTGACAGGATTAGGAGGGCTCCATAGTGGGACGGTTCCAATCCTGGTAATCCCCGAATCTTGAAAATCCTGATTCTGACGATTCCCCACCGCAAACTGGGTACGCATGAGTGCAGTGAATGCGTCATCCAGCGTCAAACTCCAGTCGGCAACGGTTGCATCGTGCTGCGCTCTCCATGACGGACGAGTGGGTTCCCGTTTGTGCTGTGTATAATGTCGCCAATCGGGAGGTGACGTTATGCCAGCTGAGTTGATGGGCCCCTATACCAAGATCTCCAGCGAATTCGGTGTGCCGGCCAGGATGCGGGACGGCGTCACCCTGTATGCCGACGTGTACCGTCCCGATGGGGACGAAGCGTTTCCCGTGCTGCTGCAACGCACGCCGTATGACAAGTTCCAGGGAGTGGGCGGCGGCCTGGACGTGCTGCGCGCCGTGTCCCATGGGTACGCGGTGGTGGTCCAGGACACGCGGGGCCGCTATGCCTCGGAGGGGGAGTTCTACCCGTTCCTTGACGAGCCCAACGACGGGTATGACACGGTGGCGTGGTGCGCCGAGCAGCCGTGGAGCACCGGCAAGGTGGGGATGTTCGGCCGGTCCTACGTGGGGGCGACCCAGTGGCTGTGCGCCATCACCAACCCGCCGGCCCTGACCTGCATCGCGCCGGGCATCACCGCGTCGGACTACTACGAGGGCTGGACCTACCAGGGCGGCGCGCTGGCGTGGGGCTTTGCCCTTTCGTGGACCATGCGGCAGCTCACCATGGCGAACCTGGGCGCGATCAGCAGCCGCCACGACGTGCCCGACGGCACGCGGGAGGGTCTGCTGGCAGCGTTCAACGAGCTGGATTGCACCTTCAAGCACCAGCCCATCGTTGACCTGCCCCACCTGAAAGAGCCGCTGGCCGGTTACTTTTACGACTGGATCAAGCACTCCAGCAGCGACGAGTACTGGAAGCGCTGGCGGATTGAGGACCACTACCCGCACATCACCACGCCGGCGCTGCACATCGGCGGCTGGCACGACATCTTTCTACTGGGCACCCTGCGCAACTTCATCGGGATGCGCAAGCAGGCCGAGGACGCGACGGCCCGGGACGGGCAGCGGTTGATCGTGGGCCCGTGGCATCACGGCCCCTTCGGCGAGACCTCCGGCGACTTCTTCTTCGGGTTGGGCGCGGCCGGGCCGGCCATCGACACCGACGGCATCCATTTGCAGTGGTTCGACCACTGGCTGAAGGGCGAGGAAAACGGGGCCAACGACGGCGCGCCGGTGCGCATCTTCGTGATGGGCGACAACCAATGGCGCAGCGAGCAGGAATGGCCGCTGGCGCGGACGCAGTACACCGACTACTACCTGCACAGCGGCGGCCGGGCCAACACCTCGTCGGGGGACGGCGGGCTCTCCGTTGACGCGCCGGGCGATGAAGCGGCGGACGTGTTCCTGTACGACCCGCGAGACCCGGTGCCGACCCGGGGCGGGCCGCTGTGCTGCGGGCCGTCGTTCGTGCCGGGCGGATCCTACGACCAGCAGTTCATCGAGAACCGCAGCGACGTGCTGTGCTACACCACGCCGCCGCTGACGGAGGACCTCGAAGTCACGGGGCCGCTGACGGTGACGCTGTTCGCGGCGACCACGGGGGCGGATACCGACTTCACCGCCAAGCTGGTGGACGTGGAGCCGTGCGGCGCGGCCCGGGCGCTGGTGGACGGGATCATGCGGGGCCGCTACCGGAAGGGCACGGACGCGGCGGCGCCGGTCACGCCGGGAGCGGTAGAGGAGTACACCATCGACCTGGTGGCGACCAGCAACGTGTTCAAGGCAGGACACCGGGTGCGCCTGGAGATCAGCAGCAGCAACTTCCCCAGGTTCGACCGGAACTTCAACACCGCCGGCGACCCGTGGGCGGCCACGGAGTGCGTGCCGGCGGTGCAGACCATCATGCACAACGAGCAGTATCCGTCGCGGCTGCGGCTCCCGGTTATTCCGGCGTCGTAGCTCCGGCTGTCGATGGCGCGGTTCGGCTGCCTGGCGCTGGCGGTGGTGGTCGCCATGGCGCTGCTGATCTTCATCGTGTTCCTGTGGTCGGGGTGGCTGAACCGGCCGGTGGGGCATGCGCCAGCGGCAGTCTCCATCGACCGTGGCGCAAACGGGAATTTCGCATGGATACACAGGATAAACGGGATGGACGGGATTATTTTTTGATCGAGATTGCCGCGCTGCGCTCGCAATGACAAGGTAGAGGGTTCGGCGGCGAGATTGCCGCGCTGCGCTCGCAATGACAAGGAACGGTGGTTGTGCGGCAGGCTGCGGTCAGCGGATGCGGCAGCAATTGCAGTCGAGGGGATGGTTCTCGGTTCCGAGGGGGACGTAGAGGCCCAGGGCGCGACGGTATTCGCCCATGGTGGTGATCGGCTTTGGCCCGGGGTCGGGACGGAGGGCAGAGGGGTCGGCTTCCCAAAGGGCCAGGTAGTCCTGGACGCTCATCGGGTTGGGGACCAGCGTCATTGCCCGTTTCACGGCCTGATGCAGACGCAGGACGCGACGCCGGGCGCGCCGCAGCAATCTGCGGAGGGCGGTTACGTCGTTTTTGGCATCGGCGAGCATGTCGGGCAGTCGGTACAACTGCCGAAACGCGCGCAGGTGTCGATAGTCCATGAGGCCGTCGTGCACCAAGGCGACCAGCTCCGTGGTCAAGCGGCGCCAACTGCAGTGGCTGCGATGCCAGTGGACGGCCGCGGCGGTGGCGGCATGGGTGGCCGCGCGGTGAATGGCGCGGGCGGCCCGACGGTAATCGCCGGCACGGACGTCGCGGGTGACGAAGCCCAGGTACAGTTGGCTGCGGTCCAGGTGATAGGCGGCGTTCAAGGGCACCGGCTCCGATTTGGGTGGTTGGGTTGTTTACTGGTTGATGGCTTTCTCGCTTTTTGCTCGTTCCGGTTGTTGGTTGGTACAGCGCTGCCAGAGGATTTAGGGTCGGTGTCAGCCCCACGGCCGGGGTTACGCAAGGTATTTTTGCCCACTGGAACCGTTGACGACTGGGGTCGTGCAGAACGCAGCGAGTGGACTGTCGCTGTGTCACCGGGATGACCACGCCGCTGAGAAACGGGCGGACGATGGTCGCTCGGGACAGGGATTTGCGATTTTGATGCTGACGGGGTGGCCGCGAACGACCCGTGGGACCTCTGGCGATGGCTGATGATTCACGTGACGGGTACAGTATAGGAACTTATGTTCGATCTTGTCAAGAAGGCTGTGTCGCTTACCAGGCGATTTCGCTACCAGGAAATTGCCGCTGCCGAGACGGAATTCGCAGGAAGGGCGACGATAACCGTCGCGCGGGAAATTGCCAAATCCACCCAAATGGAAGCCTGAGAACCCCTTGCGACAATGCTTCACTTCACTCCGGCATCACTTGATTGACCCGTATGGCGACATCAGGCAGCGCTATCGGCGCAAGAATCCCGTCCCGTTCAATTGTTCGCATCCGCTCGTATCCGCCAGCTAGCGGTTGGTCGTAAATTTCCACACGCCGGTCCCGCAGGTTGAACAGCCATATTTCAGGAATGCCCTGAGTGGCGTACAACGGCACCTTATGATTGCGGTCAAACCCTACCGTGGTGTCAGAAACCTCAATCACCAGGAGCACGTCGTCACGACCGGGCAACTCTTGATAGCCATCGTCTCGCCACCGCAAAATCATCACATCGGGCTGCAGTTCGTTTCTGTTGTCAAACCGTATCGGATTTTGCGCATCTAGCAAGGCCGTGCTGCCCAGCGCAAGCGTCAATACTCTAATGAGCCAGCGGACGCAAAAGGCGTGTCGGTTCCCGATTGCCGCCATGTTGATCAACTCCCCCGCCAGCAATTCAAGCCGCTCGTCAGGGTGCAGTATGCCGACCTCGGCCATCTTATAGTATTCACCGACAATGAAACACCGCGGGATATACTCCTTGTAATCCAACACCAACGGATCGGCAACAGCATCTGCCATCGGCACGCTGTGGACCGGCGTTTCCATGAGTATCACATCCTGCGGAACATCGCCCGACAACGGCCCCGGGTCGCGTCGGTGCGAGTACGCCAGTTGGGCTGTCTTAGGTCGGACGAATATTCTCCCATCCCTCAGGATAGCCTGCTCATCCGACAGGATGATGCCAACCTCAACCATGGCTCTGAGGTCCTCTGCCGTGAACCTCCGGCGTTCCACGACAGCAGTCTGCGTCACCATAATCGTCACCAACCTGTGCTGCGTGTTTGATGTTGAGCGCAGTGTAACATGGGCACCCGAAAAGGGGATTGAACGAAATCGAATCACGTCGCAATCGCGACGTGATTCGTCGCCAAGATTGAGGTTTTGGAGTAGCGAAATCGCCTCCACGCGCATCGGGATTGGCTTTGCATGGATGAACAGTATTGAGGAGCGTGTTGCGCGGGATGCGGGTGGTTGCTAGAATGGATGGACCGTACCGGCGTGGTGTAGTGGTAACGCATCGGTCTCCAAAACCGAAAACGAGGGTTCGATTCCTTCCGCCGGTGCCAAAGCATCCCCTCTTAAAGTGGGGATTTTCTTTTGTCCGATGATCGCCCGTCACCCTGATCGCCGCGTATGGTCGGCGCTATAGGCGTCCGGTTTCCCAGGATACGATGTTTGGGCGTGACGGCTGCGCGCCCTCGATTTGCCAGGCACCATCCACCTCGCGCAGAGCGTCTTGCAGCACGTGGTCCAGACGTGTCATGGCGTCGGTTTCGGGGGTGATGAAGAGCCAGCGGGCGACGGCTTCGCGGGCTTCTTCGATGCTGCTGAAGGTGCGCGGCGGTTGTGGGTCCAACTCGGTGACCTGGGGTTGGATGCCCAGCTCGTCCAGCACCGGCAGGAAATGGGGCAGCGACGGCAGGGCGTGGCGCGTTTCGCCGTGGACCCGCTCCCACAGACCGTAGACCTGCGACAGCGGCGAGGCTTCAAAAACCACGGCCATGACCAGGCGGCGGGCGTGGTGGTCCATCTTGCGAACGAAGGCTCCGATGTCCTCGATGACGTAGACCACGTGGCTGCACAGGGCCACGTCGGCGGGTTCGACGGCCGCATCCAGCCAGCCGGACTCGACGATGGAGACGTTCTCGATGTTGTACTCCGAGGCAGTCTCCCGGAGCACGGCGCACATGCTGGGCGACGGCTCCACGGCGGTGACTGCGGTGCAGGTCAACGCCAGGGGCAGGGCCAGCCGTCCGCCGCCGGCGCCGATGTCGAGGAGGGTTTCGCCGGGGATCAGGCGTGAGCGGAGCGCCTCGACGGTGCGGTCGTCGGTGCGGTGGGGATCGGCCTTGAACTGGGCTGCGAACTGGTTCCAGGTGTCGGTGGGCCGCACGCCGCGCCTGCGGTCCGACTGGGCGTGCTCCACCCGCACCATCTCGCCCCAGGTTTCGATTGCGCTCATATCACTTCTCCCCGGTTGAATATGTGGCTGGACTGCCCGGCAGACCGTACTGGATTATATGCTTTGGGAAGGCAATACCGATCCTGACGGCGCGGGACCGTCAGAAGCAGGATTTGCGGGATTTTATGATTTGACAGGATTGGGATGGCTCCATCATGTAACGGTTCAAATCCTGAAAATCCCGGCTCTGACGTTTCCCCGCGACGAACTGGGTACGTATGAGGAAACGTAGTATCTTGAAGATGTGACAGCAATAACGACAGCCCTTGCGATGCTTCTCTTGGCGCTGGCGATGGGATGCCAGGGGATGGCGGCGGCCCCGACCGCTTCTGCGACACCGGCGGCGACGGCATTGGCAGCGGAACCATCACCTAGGACTGCGCCGTCTCCGGCACCGATTCCCACGCCGACGGCAACTTCCACCGGCATTGTTACCACATCGCCCACAACTCCGCCGCCGGCCTCACCTCCACCCACTGACGCCCCGCCCCTGGAGACGCTGCGATTGGAGCCGTTGTGGACCGAGCGCGAGTTCAGGGCACCCACCAACCTGGCCCAGATGCAGGATGGCCGGATTCTGGTGAGCGAGCAGGACGGGAGGATCTGGGCGTTCGACCCGGCGGGTGGGGCAGTTCCGGCGGCTACGGAGTTCCTGGACATCACCGACCGGGTCAGCAGCCGCCGCTCGGAGGAGGGGCTGCTGGGGCTGGCGCTGGACCCGACGGACGAACAGTTCCTGTACGTCTATTACTCCGCGGCCGACCCGCGTCGGTCGGTGGTCTCGCGCTTTTCGCTGGCGGCCGATCAATCGCGGATTGATCCCGACAGCGAGGTAGTGATCCTGGAAGTGGAGCAGCCCTTTGCCAACCACAACGGCGGGCAGATCGCCTTTGGGCCGGACGGCCACCTGTACATCGGACTGGGCGACGGTGGGTCCGCCGGCGACCCGCTGGGCAGCGGGCAGGACACCTCGTCGTTGCTGGGGGCCATCCTGCGGATTGACGTGTCCCAGTCCACGCCGGAGCGCCTCTACGCCATCTCGCCGGGCAACCCCTTCGCGTCGGGAGGGGGGCGCGGCGAGGTCTGGGCCTACGGCCTGCGCAACCCGTGGCGGTTCAGTTTCGACCGCGACACCGGCGAACTGTGGGCCGGCGACGTGGGGCAGAACCGCTGGGAGGAGATTGATCTCATCGAACGGGGCGGCAACTACGGCTGGAACGTGCTGGAGGGCAATCACTGCTTCAGCGCCAGGGACTGCGACCCCACGGGGACGGTTCCGCCGGTGTGGGAATACTCGCTGGACGGGCAACCCTGCTCCGTGATCGGCGGCTACGTGTATCGTGGCTCCGCCATACCGTGGCTGGTGGGCGTCTACGTGTACGGCGACTTCTGCTCCGGCGAGGTGTTCGGGTTGCGGTACGCCGATGGCCGGGTGGTCGAGCACGGGCGACTGGCCGACACCGGGTTGCGCATCATGTCGTTCGCAGAGGACAACGACGGCGAGCTGTACCTGCTCTCACAGAAATCGGGCATCTATCAGTTGGCTGACTAGGCGGTGTTGACATTTTGAAAATCACACCGTTGTTCCTGCGAAAGCAGGAACCCAGAAAAGCCTCTGCTACGGGAACGTTGGATTTATTTGCACGCTCTGGATTCCCGCTTTCGCGGGAATGACGAAGTAACCTTGAAAAGGCCCCAGCGGACCGTCGGTTCAGGAGACGTGGGGGAGAACTTCTTCGGTGAACCGCGCCATCTGGCCCATCTGGTCGGGGGAGGCGAACCTGACGATGAAGTAGTCGGCGCCGCTGTCCTGGTAGGCCCTGATGGCGTCGATGCTCTTCCGGGGCGGTCCGAAAACGCACAGCAACTGCTTGCTGATGATGTCGTAGGGCACGCTGTAGTAGGCCTGCATGAACCGGTCGCCCTCGGCCAGGGCGGTGTCGGTGTCGTCCTTCAGGTTGACCGAGATGTACAGGCAGCGGCCGATGGTCGACGCGTCGCGGCCCAGTTCGCCGGCGTTCTGCTCGATGCGCTGCCAACAGCGGTCGAACAGCTCCACCGACGGGACGTTGGTGATCCAGGCGTCGCCCAGCTCGGCGACCCGCGCCAGGCCGCGCCGCACCCAGTTGCTGGAAATCCAGAGGGGTATGGACTCCTGGACGGGGCCGGGCTCCAGCATGACGTTGTCCAGGGGATAGAACTCGCCGTCGGAGGTTACCGGTTCCCCTGTCCACAGGGCACGCATGACACGGATGCTCTCCTCCATGCGGGGTGCGCGTTCTTCTATGGGCACCCCAACTGCGGCGTGTTCGTCGATGAACATCTGGTTGTTGCCGCGACCGGCGCCCAGGCCCAGGATGGTGCGCCCGGCGGAGATGTTGTCGATGGTGGCGGCGGAGTGGGCGAGATGCACGGGATGGCGCAGGGCGTTGAGCAGCACGGCGGTGCCGACCTTGACCCGATTGGTGCGGGCGGCGATGGCAGCCATGGCCGTCAGCGGCTCCATGCGGGGCTTGGAGGTGATGCTGTCGCCGACCCAGACGGAGTCGTAGCCGGCACGCTCGGCGGTTTCGGCCATCTGCCAGGTCAGCTCCACTCGGGGGCCGCCGCTGCCGGCGTAAACCAGCACGCCGCGGGTGGGCAGCAGGACGCCGAAGTTGTTAGCCAGTGACATTGTTCACCTCATCCGGCTTCGCGCTTGGTCCCGGCTTGGCGACGGGGAAGCTCATTATACTTGCATGATGACGGGCGATTCCGTGCCAGCCGGGTCACCAGCCCTGGAGGAAGTTGAGCACGTGGGCGGTGTATTCCTCGGGCTTCTCGAAGGGCACCCAGTGGCCGCAGTTGTTGAGGACGACCAGACGGGAGTCGGCCAGGTTGTTCAGGGCGGCGATGCCGATCTCGAAGACGCACATGCGGTCGTAGCGGCCCCAGATGATCAGGCTGGGCGCGGTGATGTTGGGCAGGTCGACGCCGTGGTCATAGGGCACGCTGACGGACTGGGCGTCGGCGGCGATGTGGTCGGGGTTGCCGGTGTAGTGGCCGTGGATGTAGTCGATCAGGTCGTCGGTGACCAGGGCGTTGTCGTCGATGTGGGTTTGCAGGTAGCGGCGGACGTTCTCGCGGGTGGGGTTGTCGCGAGTCTCCCGGGTGATGAGACTGCCCTCGGAAGGGCGGTTGCCCATGAGGTACAGGTCGCCGCCGGTGCGGATGTGGCAGGCGCCGAAGACCAACTTGTTGACCCGGTGGGGCTCCTTCATGGCCAGCACCATGGCCGACTGGCCGCCCTGGGAGTTGCCGACGAGGTGCGCCTTCTCGATGCCCAGGGCGTCCATCAAGCCCAGTGTGGTGCGCGCCTGGAGGTTGTGCAGGGGCTCGTTGTACACCACCGGCCCGGTGCGCCCGAAGTTGGGCAGGTCCATGACGATGCAGCGGTAGCGCTGGGCGAAGGCGGGCAGCACCTTGTGGAAGGTGATCCAACCGGTGGTGCCGATGCCGTAGGAGTGGAGCATGACCACCGGCTCGCCGTCGCCCACGTCGTGGTAGTGCACGGGCATGTCGCCCACCATGACGGTGCGGCTGGTGGATGCTTCGGTGAATGCGGCGGCGGTCATGTTTCCCTCGCATTTTCTGGCTTGGCTTGGCCCTCCCGTACTTTACCAGAGTCTTTCGTTTGCACTGCGCCACCACGAGAAAGTCGTCAGTGAGTGTGCGGCGCTATCCACCATCGACCTTGGGGCCGTGGTATGGGAGTTCGGTGAAATGGTCTGCCTCGCGATCGCCAAAGGCCCACATGATCGTGCCCTTACCGAGGCTGTTGTGGTTGAAGGACGGGATGACCAACCCGTCGCTGTCCCAATCTCCGGCCTGGACCGTATACGCGAACTTCAACACTTTGGTATCGCTTCCGCTGACGTAGGCCGCCCGCTTGATATGCGACGGGTTCGTTGGGTAAGACCACACGCCTCGCTCCGGCACGCTGATCCACAAGCGCACAACCGGGTTGCCGACGACACGAACTTTGGTGTCGAACGCCACTTCAATTTCGATTTTCTCACCCCGGCGGTAGGTATCTCCGTCTGCCGGCTGGGAAACCAACCGCATGTGACGCACCCGGGGCGGGTCGTTGTCCGTGATGGTGATTTCGCATCGCTGGTCTGGGTTGCGGCCGACGTTGTGTGATTTGGAACCGACCTTCACGGTGAACGTCTCGCCATCGTCCAACCGATCATCGTCGATGATGTAGGTTTTCAGATGGTGGGGGTTGGACGTGATGATCCCCCCGCTTACGTAACCAAAGTCGGACCGGTCGGCCGTGCCGTTCACCATATCGAGATAATAGAACAGGCCCGGCTCGCCATCAGTGGAAGTGACAGTCGCCAGCTTCTGCTCGACAGGTCCTTCCTCGGAGACGGTGCCGATGCACTCTGCGATGTAGATTGGGCTGTGTGCCTCGGCATCGTTATCGGGGGATAGCGCCACCTCGGAGAGGGCGATCACACCGACCAGCACGATCAGGGCGAAGGTGGCGAGAGAGAGGGCAAGGCGGGTCCGTATGGGGAATCTGAGGTTCATAATTATAACTCCTTGTACTGTATGACAGTGATTGTGTATGGTGTTTTACGATGAATTTATACATCTATGGTACCCCGGCAGTCTGATTCAGTCAATCGTCAGACTGTTCACGTAGCCGGTTTTCCGGCTGGAGATCACATCCAAATCCCGATTACTGTTCGGCAACCGTCCGCCGATTACGATTGGATGCTCCTCACCGTCTTGGCGCATGGATAGACAGGATGCACCGGATGATCGATACTGGTGCAGAAGCCTGAATTGACAGCAACGAGGGTGTGCGATGGTTGCCTTTGGCCGCAAGCACCAGATAATCGACCTCGAAACCGGACAGCTGGACCGGCGGATATTCGTCGACCCGGACATCTACGCCGAAGAGCAGGAGAAGGTGTTCGGGCGGGCCTGGCTGATGATCGGCCACGAGTCGCTGGCGCCCAACACCAACGACTTCTTCCACACCTACATGGGTGAGGAGCCGGTGATCCTGTGCCGGGACGGTGGCGGGAACCTCCGGGCTTTCCTGAACATGTGCCGCCACCGGGGCAACCGCATCGTGCGCACCGACGTGGGCAACGCCCGCAACTTCGCCTGCGCCTACCACGGCTGGACGTTCTCCAACGAGGGCGCGCTGGAATACGTGCCGGGAGACGAGGAGGCATATTACGGCGCGCTGGATCGCGACTGCCTGGGCCTGGTAGAAGCGCGGATTGACACCTACGCGGGCATCGTGTTCGCCACCTGGGACCGGAGCGCGCCGAGCCTGGACGACTTCCTGGGCGACGCGCGGTGGCTGCTGGACGTCGCGTTCAACCGGCTGGACAACGGCACCGAGGCCATCGGCCCCATCAAGTGGATCGAGCCGCTGAACTGGAAGACGGCGGTGGACAACTGCTCGGACAACTACCACGTGCCCACCACGCACCTGTCCACGATAATCGTGCAGGGGCGGCATCGCGGCGTCCCCCGCCTGACCCACGAGCAGCAGTTCCAGTCGGAGAACAAGCACCTGTTCGTCAACGGCCACTCGCTGACCATGCGGTTCCTGGAGCGGGCCGACCAGGCGCGGCAGGCCCACGGAGTGACGGCCGAGAACCGGGAGGCCTTCGAGGAATACTACCGGGCCACGCTGCCTGAGGCCGAGCGACGCCTGGGCAGCCTGCGCACCCGGCTGCACCTGGGCAACCACAGCCTGTTTCCCAACGGCGTGCTGGGTCTGCGTCTGGCCCACCCGCGCGGCCCGCTGGAAACGGAGTTCTGGCACTTCGTCGTGCTGGAGAAGGATATGCCCGACGAGCTCAAGACCGCCCTGCGCCGGGGCAGCGCCAACTACAACGGCGTCAACGGCATCTTCGAGCAGGACGACATGGACAACTGGCGCGGCGTAACGCAGTCGGCGCTGACGCGGATGGGCCGCAAGTACACGCAGGACCTGTCCATGGGCGTGGGCCACGACCGCCGGCATCCCAACTACCCCGGCGTGGTCGCCGACCGCTACACCTCGGAGAGCAACCAGCGCCTGTTCTACCGTCGCTGGGAGCAGTTCATGAACGCGGACAACTGGGAGGACATCCCCCTGGAGCCGAAGGCGATGGACTACGAGGGCACCGCCACGCTGCGAGGTTAGGCAGGTCATGGCTACGCAAACTCAGTTCACGGCGGCACAGCGGATGGAGCTCTGGCACGAGCTGATGGAGTTCTATATCCGCGAGGCGTGGCTGCTGGACGAGCGGCGTTTCCGGGAGTGGCTGGACCTGTTCACCGAGGACGTGTTCTATTTCATGCCCCGCCGGCTGAACGTGCACCGCCACGAGACCGACCGCGAGCTGACCTCCGTGGGCGACTTGGCGATCTTCGAAGACGACAAGACCTACCTGACCATGAGGGTGGAGCGGCTGGAGACGGGCATGGCCTGGGGAGAGGACCCGCCGTCGCGCACCCGCCACATCGTGGGCAACCTGGTTGTCGACCCGCAGCCCGACGGAGAGGTCAGGGCAAAGACCGCGTTCCTCCTGTACCGGTCCCATCACGAGACCGAGGAAAACCTGTTCTCCGGATACCGCGAAGACCTGCTGCGGCCCGTGGACAGCGGCTGGAAGATCGCCCGCCGGACCATCGTGCTGGACAGCAACGTCATCCTGGCGAAGAACCTGAGCGTGTTTTTCTAGGGTGCGTGGAAGATTAAGTTCGCGGCTGGAATGCGAGGCCATTGGATCTGAAAGGTCGGGGCCGTCGCGCTCCGGCAGTGCGTTATATGCTCGATATTCCAAGCCATGCTCCGATGGCGCTACCCTCGGAGTGTGCCCGTGTCTCTGGGATACGGAACGAGCGGTAGGGATCAGCCCTTATCGGCTGTCGTTCAATTGGGAGAGCGTGGTGGCCTGGATGTCAGTCCCGGTCAGTCGCCTGAGCAAGGCGTTGTCCGAAGTGATGAGTTGAACGTTTTCACGGGCGGCCAAGGCGCAGAACAGCGCGTCGTACACGGTGATGCCGTTGTCTGCGGCAAGTATAAGGGCGTCTTCCAGAAGGTCTGCGTCGGGGACCAAACGGATCCCCAAGTCTCGTATCGCGCGAAGCGACGGCACAGCGTCTTCAGGCCGCACGTTGTGGCGTTGGACGTGTTTCCACAGTACGTTCGCGGATTCGACGAGTACATATGCAGGCGCTATCAGGTTGGTCATGCCGGCGTGATGAAATGCGATGAGCTTCTCGACGATTGGCGAGTCCTCTTCGGGAAGGACGTATTTGACCAGCGCACTGGTGTCGATGACCTGTGATGTCAACGTGTTCTGTCCTCTCTAATCAGGTCGACCGAGTTGAGCAGGTTGCCGCCCAGTCGCGCGGCGATCTTTTCCCTGAGCGCCCTGGCTTGCCGGATGCTCGCAAAAGCAGGGTCAGCAGCTATGCGGTGTTCGAGTTCCAGGTCGGATAATGGGTCGGCATCCAATTCGACCGTCGGGATTGCCAGTTCCACCAAGACCGGCTGGCCCTCCGGCAATTCGGGGTCCGTCTCGAGTTCAATTGTCCTGCCTTTGACCACGCCGTTCAGTCTCATCACTAACCCGCCTATAGATACTTAGTCATCCGATCTTATTGTCGGGGAGTTGATCTTCCAGTGGGATATTCAGTCGTTGGGTTGCGATTCCCATAGTCGTGCATCGGTGGTGATTTGTCCACACCCTTTACAAGCCCCCTGACGTTCCGCGCCATCTGCATATGAAACCGCGTTGGCGCGTTTCGCCTTGACCGTATATCGGCCCGTGCTGTACTTTGCCGCTATCAGACCGGGCGCGAGCTATGGTCGTCGTTTTTCGGCGCTTACGTTCCCGGAAATGCATGAGGTACATGAATGGACTTCGGAATCAACGCGAACTTCAACATCGGCAGCAACCCCACGCACGCCGCGGCGTTTCAGGAAGCCTTCGAGGAAATCGACCTGGCCGAGGAGCTGGGGCTCGACACCGTGTGGCTGGGCGAGATGCACTTCAACCCCAACCGCTCTGTGCTGTCCGCGCCCATCATTGTCGCGACCGGCATTGCCACGCGAACCAAGAAGCTGCGGGTAGGCATGGCGGTGCAGGTGCTGCCGCTGATCCATCCGCTGCGCATCGCCGAGGAGACGGCCACCGTGGACCAGCTCAGCGAGGGCCGGTTCGAGCTGGGCGTGGGACGCAGCGGCAACGTGCGAGCCTACGACATCATGGGCATCGACTACGGCGAGAGCCGGGAGCGGTTCCAGGAGGCGCTGGACATCATTCTCCAGGCCTGGTCCGGCGAGACCTTCTCCTACGAGGGCAAGTTCAACACCATCACCAACGCCACCCTGTCGCCGGTCCCGTACCAGCAGCCGCACCCCAAAATCCGCATCGCGGCCAGCAGCGACGACAGCTTCGCGCGCATCGGCCGGCTGGGCCAACCCATCTTCCTCGGCCTGCGGACCATGGACGTGGAGGACCTGAAGACCAACCTGGAAGACTACAAGTCGGAGTGGCAGGCTGCAGGACACGCCGGTGACGGCGGCGACATCAACGTGCGCGTCCCAATGTACATTGCGCCCAGCGACGCCGAGGCCATTGAGGAACCCAAGGAGAGTATCGAGGCATTCTTCAGCCGCCAGCGGGAGCTATTCGAGTATTCCCTGGGCCGTGCCGGCGTCTCGGCACCCGAGCGACGCAGAGAACGCTATGAAAGGCTGGCCAGCTCCACCTACGAGGACCTGCTGCAAACGCGCGTGGTGTTCGGCAGCCCGGAGCGGGTCGTCGACCGCATCGCCGAGTTCCAGGAGGTTCTAGGCGTCACCGGGATCACCGCCGAGCTGAACCCCGGCGGCTTTCTGCCCAAGGAGGCGGTGCACCGGAGCCTGGAGCTGCTGACCCAGGAAGTGATGCCCGCGTTCAAGTAACCAGAGGGAATCGTCAGAAGCAGGATTTACGGGATTTTAGGATTTGGCAGGATTGGGAGAGATTCATCACGGAACAGTTCCAATCCCGGTAATCCCCGAATCTTGAAAATCCTGCTTCTGACAGCTTCGCAGCGACCGTCGCGCACGCTTTTGAGAAGGAGGTGAAGGACCATGCCAGCGCGCACCGGACAGGAATATATCGATGGCCTCCGGGACCGACCGCGGGAGGTGTGGATCGACGGGGAGTGCGTCAGGGACGTGACCAGGCACCCGGGCCTCAAGAACGGGGTCAAGGCGGTGGCGGCCCTGTACGACATGCAGCACGACGCGGGCCTGCGGGAGGAGATGATCTTCGCGTCGCCCAGCACCGGCGATCCGGTGGGCCTGTCCTTCCAGATCCCGCGCACCGAGGAAGACCTGATACGCAAGCGCGAGATGATGTCGCACTGGGCCTGGGCCAGCTGCGGCATGATGGGCCGCTCGCCGGACTTCATGAACTCCATCTTCACCGCGTGGGCCGGCTCCGCCGATTACTTCGCCCAGGACCGGCCTGAGTTCAAGAAGAACGTCCTCAACTACCACGAGTTTCTGCGGGAGAATGACGTCACGCTGACCCACGCCCTGGTCAACCTCCAGCGCAGCCGCACGCCGGCCGCGGCGGACAATCTGACCCAGGAGGTGGCGTTGACGGCGGTCAAGCAGACTGACGCCGGCCTGGTGGTTCGGGGCAGTCGCGTGCTGGCGACCCTGGGTCCGATTTCGGATGAGATCGCCATCTATCCCGTGGCCAGCCACCGTCTGGCCGACGACGACTGGAAGCACTCCTTCTCCTTCTCCATCCCGTGCGACACGCCCGGCGTCAAGTTCCTGTGCCGGCAGAGCCTGGACCAAGGCCGGTCCCACTTCGACCACCCGCTGGGGTCCCGCTTCGAGGAGATGGACACGGTGGTGTTCTTCGACGACGTGCTGGTGCCGTGGGAACGGGTCTTCCTGCTGGGCGACGTGGAGCTGTGCAACAACTACGGCACGGGCACCATGTCCAACTCGCATACCGGCTACCAGGTGCTGAACCGCTGCGTGGTCAAGGCCGAGTTCATGCTGGGCCTGGCCGACCTGATGGTGGAGACGCTGGGATCCGGCTCGATTCCGCACATCCAGGAACAGGTGGCCGAGATCATCACCTATCGGGACATGCTGCGGGCGTGCCTGCGCGCCTCCGAGGCCGACGCCAGGCCCAACCAGTACGGGATGATGTGCCCGGCCATGGGCCCCATCCAGGCGGGACGCACCCTGTTCGGCCGGACACTGTATCCCCGAATGATTGAGATCGCGCAATTGCTGGGCACCAGCAGCCTGATGGCGCTGCCGGCTGAGGCGGACTTCAGCGCCGGCATCGCACCCGAGGTCAACCACTACCTGGCTACCGACTCCAGCAGCGCGTGGGACCGGTCCAAGCTTTTCCACCTGGCGTGGGACGCCTCGTGCAGCTCGTTCAGCGGGCGGCAGGTGCTCTACGAGCGGATGTTTGGCGGGAACCCGGTGCGCAACGCCATGATGCTGTTCAACAACTACGACAAGGAACCCTTCCGCCAGAAGGTGCAGGCGTTCCTGGATCAAGAGTAATAGCCAATACTCACACGATGCATTGGAGGGAATGAAGATGTCGTACACACCGAAGCATCTGGGGCACCTGGTAATGCGGGTGCGGGACATGGAACGCTCGCTGGACTTCTACACCCGCGTGATGGGCCTGACCATCATGGAGCGGTCGCCCAGCGGGACGGTGTTCATGTCGGCCAACACCGAGAAGTCGCACGAGCTGGCGATACGCGCCATCGGCATGGACGCCGGCGGGCCTGACCACAGCATCGTCGGGCAGGCGCACATGGCCTGGCAGATGGAGACTTTCGAGGACCTGCAGGAGCTTTATGACCGGCTCCTGGAGAACAACGTCCGCATCAATCGCATCAGCGATCACGGCGTGTCGCTGGGCGTCTACCTGCTGGACCCGGACGACAACGAGATCGAGGTCTACTACGAGATGCCCGCCTCGCAGTGGGAGCGGCATCCGGAAAAGGGCCTGTTCGGCGGCACCTTCCCGCAGAGGCTGCGGGAGCCGGCCGTGGCCGGCGACGACTGATCGACGATCGAACTAATTGCAGGGGCGAAAAATCTTTCGCCCCTGCAACGTTCAGCCTATCTCCGCACCGCCCAGTGATTCATACATCCGACTGCCGTGCCGCATACGCCTGCCCGTACATTTCCATTGCCCGCGCCAGGGCGTAATCCAGGTTGATCAGGTCGTTCACCGAGTTGACCATCATCTCCCCAGCGTCGGCGATTTCCTGCCGGTACTGCGACAACGCAATCTGGCGGTTGTTCTTGCGTATGTTGTGATAGGGACACATCGGCGCCCGGTTCTGGATCTCGTTGCTGGTGCCCTCTCTGGACCTGGGCGCGATGTGGTCCAGGTGAAAGTTGCGAGTAGTGCGGATGATGCTGCCGTCGGGCATCCGATTGGCGTAGCCGCAGCACCAGGCCATGTAACCGCTTAACTCCAGCAACATTTCCAGCATCTGCCTTTCCGGTATGATGCTGGCCGGCACCTTGAATCGGCGCTCCGGCAGGACGAAACTCTGCGGGGCAACGTCAACCTCGGGGGACGTGCGCGTGGGCAGTTCCGTGGGCCCGTGGACCGTGGCCATGGGTTCGCTGTCCAGAACCTGCTGGCCGGTGGTTTCGTCGTTGCAGCGCAGCAGGGCCAGCGACGGCTTGTTGAACTGCCGCTTGAACACCGTCCACGCGCGTGGGTTGAAGTCGCAAGCCACCCACTGCCGCCCCAGCCGTTCCGCTGCCACGCCGGCGTAGGCGCAGCCGGCGAAGCAGTCCAGCACCACGTCGCCGGGGTTGGTGCTGGCCGTGATGATGCGCTCGGCCAGAGCGACGGGCTTTTGAGTAGGGTAGCCGGTGCGTTCACGGGCTTGCCCCGTCAGATTATTAATATCGTCCCATAGGTTGGTAGCGTAGCGGCCCTGCGTCAGATACCTCTTGCGATAAGGGCGACCCGTATCCGACCATACCAGCATCCCTTCTGCGTCCAGAGCTTCCAGCCGACCTCGTTCCATGCGCCAGCCGTATTGCGGCGTGTAACCCTGGTGTTCGTAGGTCAAGTTGGGCCGCCGCCCCATTGATGCCGTGCGAATGATATGGTCAAGTCGGTACTTCCCTCGTTCGTCTTCGTATCGGTAGAAATTCGCCACGTATTCCGGATCGTGGGGAACATATAAGGTATTCCATACCCGTTGCTGTTCGTCCTTGGCGTAGAACAGGATATAGTCCGTGATGGTCCCGAACCTCTTCGCGTCGTTGCGAGAACTCGTGCGCTTCCAGACGATTTGACTGACGTGATTATCCGCTCCGAATATGACGTCCAGTAATTCGTACAAGTACGCCCCCGCAGTTGCGTCGCAATGCAGGAATAAACTCCCGCTCGGCTTGAGCACCCGGCGGATTTCCAGCAGCCGGATTGCCATGTAGCACAGGTAGGCCGCGTGACTGTCGCTGTGCCCCAGCCGAGTTCCTTCAATCATCGCGTGAATCGCCGGGTAGTCTTCCTCGATGCTCGTGAGCCATTCTTCGTGGATGTCGCCTTCCCACGACCAGATGTCACGGTAGCCGCCCTGCAACTCGCCGTCCGGCCAGACGATGCCGGCTGATTCAGCCTCCCGCGCGTTGTTGACGCCCCAACCGGCCAGCAACCGCCGTTCAATCGCTCGCTCCTCATCGCTCAGCGGTGGCCTGATGCGATCGCCGGTAAAAGTGTCGTTCTTGGCAAAGGGCGGGTCGATGCAAACCAGGTCGATGCACTCGTTGTTAAGCGACTTCAAGAAGTTCAGGTTATCTGCGATGTACACGCCCCGGTTGACGGCGTTGAAACCATGCTCGCCGGCGTCCGCTTGGGGCAGCTGTTTGCTGGCGTTGCTGGTCATGGCACTCTCCTGAGATGCCAGACTATCACCAAGTTTGTAAAACCAGCAATTATCCAGGGTCGCCGATTACGCCTCACATCGGAGCAGTCTAGCCCCCGTCTACCTCTATCACGCAGTCGCAGATTACGGCGGTGTTGCCGGGCATGGCGGCCATGCCGGGGGCGGAGCGGGCGTGGCGGCCGCGGTCGCCGTAGAGGGCGACGAACAGGTCGGATGCGCCGTCCACCACGCGGGCCTGCTGGGTGAAAGACGGATCGCTGTTGACCATGCCCACCACCTTGAGGATGCGGGTGACCCGGTCCAAGTCGCCCAGTTCCGCCTTCATCCGGGACAGCAGGTTCAGGGCGGCCCACCGCGCGGCCTCGTAGCCCTGGTCCACGGTCAGGTCGGCGCCCAGCTTGCCGGATATGCCCTCGCCGGTGGCGAGGCGAGAGCCGACGCCGGCCAGCCACATGACGTTGCCGCTGCGAGCGAGGGGCAGGTAGTTGCCCACCGGATCGGGTGGTGGCGGCAGTTCGTAACCCAGCTCGGTCAGCTTTGCTTCGACTTCGGCCATGTTGGTCGTGTCTCCTGTCAGGGTCAGTACAGCCGCTCGCGGTTGGCCTCGTCTTCGTCGGCGTCGATCTCCCGGGCGTCGGCGCCGGCGATCTGGTCGGCAAGAACCTGCCCGTAGGTCGGGTAGGACTTCCGGTCGATCTGCGCGTCGGCATCCCAGATGCGGCCCCGGATCAGGGCGCGGCCGCAGTGCAGGAACGCCTCGTCCACGGTGACCTTCAGACCCGAGAGCGGGGCTTTGCCGGCCACCGTCAGCGGGTCCAGCAGATCCGCGTCGGTGGTTATCTCCGCCTTGCCCTTTACCCGCAGCGTCTCGTTCATGCCCGGCACAAAGAACAGCAGGCCGACGCCGGGGTTGTCCACGACGTTCTGCAGCGAGTCCACCTGGTTGTTGCCGGGGCGGTCGGGCAGGAGCAGGGTCCGGTCGTCCAGCACCTTGACGAAGCCCGGCGGGTCGCCCCGGGGCGAGGCGTCGGCCTGGCCGTCGGCGTTGCTGGAACTGAGCACGCAGAAGGGCGACAGCTCGATGAAGTTCCGGCAGTGCACATCCAGGTGGTCCAGCACCTTCTGGGCCGCCCGGGGCGCCGGCGGCCGGTAGACCTCGCGCAACTCGGTATCGTTGGTAACCGCCATGACGCACCTCACGCAGTCAGTTAACGTTGTTTCGCGCGGATGGTAAACGGTAGCGGCTGCTGTGGCAAGGCATGGCACGTCGTCAGACGTACTCAGTTTGCGGTGGGAAACGTCAGAAGCAGGATTTTCAAGATTCGAGGATTATCAGGATTGGAACCGTTCCGTGATGGAGAGCTTCCAATCCTGTGCAATCATAAAATCCCGTAAATCCTGCTTCTGACGATTTACGAAAGTGGGGAAGCACGAGATGGCGCGTCGTTGTATGAGTGCCGGAGCGGTCGGAGGCGGCGCGGCGGCTATGTTACGATGGCGAAAATCCGTTGCAGGAGTACAATCATGGCCGACAAGATTCGCCTGGGCATCATCGGCGCCAACATCCACCGGGGTTGGGCCGTTCGTTCGCACCTGCCCGCCGTGGTCGCCAGTCCCGAGTTCGAGCTGACCGCCGTCTGCACCACGCGCATGGAGAGCGCCGAGGAGTCGCGCGAGAAGTTCGGCGCGCGGTTGGCGTTCGACGATTACCACGCCATGCTGGCCCACCCGGACATCGACGCCGTGGCCGTTAGCCTGCGGGTGCCCAACCACTATGACCCCACCGTGGCCGCCATCAACGCCGGCAAGCACGTTTACGTCGAATGGCCGCTGGGCCGCACCACGGAGGAGGCCCAGGAGATGGCCGATCTCGCGCGGTCCGCCGGCGTGCGCAACATTGTCGGGCTACAGGCGCGGGCCAACCCGGCGCTGCTGTACCTGCGGGACCTGGTCGCCGAGGGCTACGTGGGCGAGGTGATGTCCTGCCACGTCCGCCGCATCTCCGGCGGGTCGCTGACGCGCCAGTCGGACCGGACCTGGCAGCGGGACCGGGAGTTGGGCGCGCACACGCTGACCATCACCTTCGGCCACACCATCGACGTGCTGCGCATGGTGGTGGGCGATTTCAGCCACGTGTCCACGGTGGTGAGCACGCAGGCCAACCAGTGGTTCGAGTCGGATACCAACCAGATGGTGGACGTGACCTCACCGGACAACGTGCTGGTCAGCGGTCGCCTGGTGAACGGCGCGGTGGCCTCGGCGCACGTCGCCAGCAACCCCTGGGTGGACAGCGGCTACCTGATGGAGATCCACGGACGGGAGGGCACCCTGATCGCCACGTCTGATGATACGCCCAACCACGAGGGCGTGAGCCTCCGGGGCTCCCAGGGGAGCGACCCGCTGGAAGACCTGCCGGCGCCGCCGAAGTACACTTTCGTGCTGGAGGGCATGCCCCACGGCGCGCCGTACACCGTCGGCCAGATGTACTACCAGTTCGGCGAGGCCATCCGCAACGGCACCGACTGCCAGCCCGATTTCGACGAGGCGGTACGGCTGCACCGCTTGATCGATGGGATCCAGGAGGCGTCGGACACGGGGCGAGAAGTGGCGATAGATTAATGCCCGGCGCTCAGCGCTTCCTGCCGACCCCGCGCCACCGCTTGGGTGAGCCGGTCGATCACAATGGCCATGAAGACGATGGCCAGGCCGGCGATCACACCGTTGCCGACTTCGTTCTTCTGAATCGCCCGCAGCACGTTGTCGCCCAGACCGCCGGCGGCAACCATGCTGGCAATCGTGACCATGGCCAGCGCCATCATCGTGGTCTGGTTGATGCCGGCCATGATGGTGGGTAGTGCCATGGGAATCTGCACCTTGGACAGGATCTGCAACGGTGACGCGCCAAAGGAACGCGCCGCCTCTACCGTCTCCGGCGACACCTGCCGGATGCCCAGGTTGGTCAGCCGGATCACCGGCGGGACCGCGTAGATGATGGTGGCGAAGATGCCGGCCGGCTTGCCCAGCCCGAAGAACAGGATGCCCGGGATCAGGTACACGAAGCTGGGCATCGTCTGCATGCCGTCCAGGATCGGGCGCATGATGCGGTCGGCGGTCTGGTTCCGGGCTCCCAGCACGCCCAGCGGCAGGCCGATGCCCACCGACAGGGCCACCGCCACGACCATCAGCGCGATGGTGTCCACCGTGGGTTCCCACAGGCCCATGAAACCGATGAACAGGAACGCGAGACCCGTGAATATCATCAGGGACAGTCTTCCCACCGCGTAGGAGGCCAGCACCAGTCCCAGGATTACGGCGGGCCAAGGGAGCCATTTCAGCCCGCGCTCAATGTACACCAGCGCGTAGGTGATGCCGTCCTTGATGCCCTCGAAGAGCCAGCGTCCGTTGGTGGTCAGCCACTTGGTAGCGCCGTCAATGGCGTCGCCGGTTACGTCCCGGACTGATCTGGGGAAGCTGGTGGAGCCGTCGCTGGACTGCACGTGGGCGACGGTGGTGGGGAATTCCATCCCCGGTCCAAAGAACGCCAGGCACAGGACCAGCACGACGATGACCGAGACCACTCCGGCGATCCACAGGTAAAGGGGTGGAATGGCCGCCAGCGAAAACCGCGGCGACTCCGCAGACGGTGTTGGTTCTGACAGCGTCCCTGGGGTGGCTCGGGATTCGGGCTCGTCTCTGGTGATGACTGCCATGTTGGCCTCCGCGATAACATCGGCCCGCCAGGCTGGCCGGTGGAACAGGGGTCTGGCGAAGTTCAGGGTTAGATGGAGATGGGCGGCTGCTGGATACGCGCGCGCGACAATTCCACTTCGACTTCTGTCGCGTTCTCAAGCTCGCTCTGGCGTTGGTCCGCAGCGGGTTGAGCGGCAGCCAGGGCCGCGTTCTCGGCGGCGTTGGCCTCGTAATCCTGGTCAGCGGTCGAAGTTTCCGCCAGCGCCTCGGCCAGCGCGCTGCGATGCACCTCGCCGACCAGCGTGTTCGTCTCATCGGTAACCGGAATCGGGAAGTCGCTGCCCATGGCCATCGGGATCAGTTCGTCGAAGGAAGTCGTTGCCGCCACCGCCTGGTACTCGCGGTCCACGTAGTCCCACGCTTCGTCAAACCGCTTGACTCCGGCCCGCAGCGCCCGCTCGGCATTGGTGATGGACAGCAACCCGATGTAACGCTGTCCCCGGTCCACGACCCAAGCGGCATCTCCGTCGCTGTTGCCGATGGTGTGCAGGGCGGCCCGCGGCCCCTGGTGACCCATCACGGTGGCCTTGGGGGTTACCATAACCTTGCTGGCGCTGAGGATCGTCTCCAAGCGCACGTCCTGCGTGAAATCGCCCACGTACTCGTCCTCGGGACGCAGCACGATGTCCTCCGGCGAGCCGATCTGCGCGACCTTGCCGTCGTGCATGATGGCGATCCGGTCGCCCAGCTTCAGGGCCTCGTTGAGGTCGTGGGTTATGAACACGATGGTCTTGTGCAGCTCCGTTTGCAGCCGGAGCAGCTCGTCCTGCATCTGACGGCGGATCAGAGGGTCCAGCCCGCTGAACGGCTCGTCCATGAGCAGTATGTCAGTGTCCACCGCCAGCGCCCGGGCCAAACCGACCCGTTGCTGCATCCCGCCCGAAAGCTGGCGCGGGAAGGATTCTTCCCAGCCGCCCAGGCCGACCAGTTCCAGGACTTCGCGGGTGCGGGCTTCGCGCTCCGGTTTCTTGACTCCCTGGACCTCCAGCCCCCATCCGGCGTTGTCCAGCACGTTGCGGTGCGGCATCAGGCCGTAGTGCTGGAACACCATGGCGATCTTGCTGCGGCGGAACTCGATCAGCTCCTTGTCGGACATCCTGGTAATGTCCTCGCCGGCGATCACTATTTCACCCGCCGTCGGCTCGATCAGGCGGATCAAGCAGCGCACCATCGTGGACTTGCCGCTGCCGGACAGTCCCATAATCACGAAGGTTTCGCCCCGGTTCACCTGGAACGACACGTCATGCAGGCCGATGACGTTGCCGAACTCGCTCTGGAAGAAGGATTTATCCTGGTCCGAGTACTGCGGGTCCAATACTCGTTCCGGGTTCCTTCCGAATACTTTCCAGACGGAATTAACCCGGATATACGGCTGACCATCAGCGCTCAGGAAGTTCGTGGCTTCGCTCGATATGTTGTCCGTGGCCACCATGGGCTATAGCCTCTCCGCCGGTGTCGATGTCTTCGTTTCCCGCGCCGGGCCGTTGGGCCACCGTAGGCCCGGAACAATTGTTTGTCAACCCTTGCTCACGCGCCGCGCTCTTCTATCCAGCGGTGCTTCTGGGCCTGCCGCCGCGCTTCGTCGGTGGGCCGGTAGGTGTCCAGGAACTTCTGCCGGAAAGACGCGAACCGCCCTTCCGCGATTGCGTCCCGCATGTCCGACATCAGGCGCAGGATGAAGCGCAGGTTGTGGATCGACGCCAGCCGGGGTCCCAGCATCTCGCCGGCCTTGAAGAGGTGGCGCAGGTAGGCGGCGGTGTAGTTCAGGCAGGCGTAGCAGTCGCACGTCCCATCCACCGGCTCGTCCTGCTCGGCGTACTTGCGGTTGGCGATGTTGATCCGACCGGTGGGAGTGAAAAGCGCGCCGTTGCGGGCCACGCGCGTGGGCAGCACGCAGTCGAACATGTCCACGCCCAGCGCCACCGAGTTCACCAGGTCCTCGGGAGAGCCAACCCCCATCAGATAGCGGGGCCGGTCGGCCGGCAGCGCCTGGCAAACCATTCCGGTTACGTCGTGCATCTCGGCCTTGGTCTCGCCCACCGCCAGGCCGCCGATGGCGTAGCCGTCGAAGGGAATGCCGGTGATATATGCCGTCGACTCTCGCCGCAGTTCGGGAACGGTGCCTCCCTGGACTATTCCGAACAGCGCCTGTTGATCGGCCCGATTGCTCTTCGCGTGGACATCGTGGCAGACCCGAGCCCACCGGTGGGTGCGCTCCATCGCTTCCCGCACCGCGGCGGGTTCGCCGGCCGAAAAGACACACTGGTCGAAGCACATGATGATGTCCGCTCCGATCCCGTGCTGGTTGCGGATCGCCGACTCCGGCGTGAACAGATGCTCGCTACCGTCGATGTGGGAGCGGAACACGATGCCGTCGTCGTTCACTCGCCGCAGCGTGCCCATGCTGAACGCCTGGTAGCCGCCGCTGTCGGTCAGGATCGGGCCGCTCCAGCCCATGAAGCGATGGAGTCCGCCGGCATCGCGCACCCGTTCAACTCCCGGCCTCAGATACAGGTGGTAGGCGTTGCTCAACACCGTTTCCGCGCCCTGGGATCGGACCTCGTCGAAGGTCAGTCCCTTCACCGTGGCCTGGGTTGCCACCGGCATGAACAGGGGCGTTTGCGCCACCCCATGGGGCGTGATAATCTGCCCGCGCCGGGCGGCGCCATCGGTGGAGAGCAGTTGAAAACCGAACCGTTGGGTCGTCATGCGGGTAATGTACGCGCTATTCCCCCGCCAGCGCAAACCGGCGATCTTCCGATCCCGGCTTTAGCTGCACGGCAGGTCAATCTGGAATATCATTGTGCCGCACCCTCCGTTGCAATCCTCTGCGGGCAATAGGGTTCACACATGTACCAGGCGCTTTCCGAATTCCTGCTGGAGTTGAGCCGTCACCGGATACTGTGGGCGGTCTGCGTGATCGCTGCCATGGCGGTCACCGCGGTGACCTTGTACGTCTTCTGGGATCTGGTGGCGCGTGGCGTCGCGCTGGCCCGTCCCCGCAGACGTTGGCCGGCGGATCGACGCTCCGGCCGGGGACATTAGCGTGCATTTCCCCATCGCCGACGCCACGGTATCGCCCCTGCTGCTGGCGCTGCTGGGAATGATCGTCGGCACCATGACCGGGTTCTTCGGCGTGGGCGGAGGTTTCCTGATTACCGGGGGACTTTTGGTGCTGGGCGTGCCGACCATCTACGCCGTGGGCACAGGCCTCCTGATGGTGATGGGCACCGCGATCACCAGCACCCTGCGCCACCGCCGCCTGGGCAACGTGGACATCCGGCTCGCGGCGCTCATCGTCTGCGGGACCATTCCCGGCGTGTTCGCCGGAGAGCGGGTCAACGCGACGCTGGAGCACGCCGGCGTGTCCGGCCCGGTGGTTGGCGCAGTTTACTTTGTACTGCTGCTGAGCCTCGGTTCGCTGATGGTGGGAAATTGGATCAGGCAACTGCGGTACCGTCCGGGCCGCAGGGTGGGCGGCGGCCTTCCCGGTTGGTTCCGCAGCGTTAGGGTCGGCCCCGACCGACTCCGGCTGCCCATGCTGGCGGGCGCAAGATTTTCCGGCGAGGTGAACCTGCGGCCCTCCTTCCCAGGAGCCGGCATTGAAGAAATGTCCGCGTTAGTTCCGGTGTTCGCCGGCTTCACCATCGGGTTCATCGCGGCTCTGCTGGGCGCCGGCGGCGGGTTTCTCCTGATGCCGTTCCTGGTCTACGGGCTGGGCATTCCGCCGGCCGTCGCCATCGGAACCGATCTGTTCCAGATCATCATCACCGGCAGCCTGGGGGCGTTCCTGTACTCGTTGAGCGGCAACGTCGATCCGGTGATTGCCGTCATCATGTTCGCGTCGGCGTCGGTGGGCACCCAGCTCGGAGCCCTGGCCACGCGCTTCGTCAACGCCAGCCGGATTCTCGGCCTGTTCGGGGTCACGGTGCTGAACGCCGGCGTCGCCGTGGGACTTGGCCAATTAGCCCGGCTATTGGGATCCGGCGGGCTGGAGCAGATCAGCCAGGTGTTGCTGCTCGGAGTATCCGGCGCCGTCGCCGCGACGATCCTCACACTGCTGGCCGCAGCGGCTATTACTCAGGCCCGGCGGGGTAGGCGGCTGTCAGCGTTGCGCGAGGCCCGGGCGGACAGGCGCCGGGCGGTTTGACAGGCCGTCGGCAAAGTCGTTAGCATTGCAGTGAATCTTCCCCGCCGTCCGGGTCCTTGGTCCGCACTGGCGGGCGTTTTCTTTTGGGGAAAGTGGTGGTCAAGCGCGTTGTGCTTTTTGTCGATTATCTGAATGACCTAATCCTGCTGTCCACTGCGATTGTGACACAGGCCTGGCGCGGTTGCATCCTGTCCGATTTGCGTGAGGCCCCGGGCGGACTGCGGTAGGGTGGTTTGACGCGCCGCCAGCGAAACTGCTATCGTTCCCATGAAACTTCCCCGCCCTCCAGTCCGTTTCCGGGCTGGACTGGCGGGCGTTTTTGTTTAGGGAATACGAGCAATTACTCCGTCAGCCAGGCCAGCGTGTCCTCCACCACTTCGCTGGGGATGTCCCGGCGGACGGTGGCTCGGCCCACGTCTTCCAGCAGCACCCAGCGGTTGGCGCCGCCGACGGTTTTCTTGTCCAGCGACATGGCTCCCCGCACCCCGTCCAGGTCAACGCCGCGCGCGGTGATGGGCAGGTTGAAGCGCTCCAGCAGGACCCGTTGCCGTTCCAAAATATCATCGCCGATCATGCCCATCTCTCGGGCGATGCGTCCGGCTCCCATCATTCCCACCGACACGCCCTCGCCGTGCATGAACCGGCCGTACTCCGTGGACGCCTCCAGCGCGTGGCCGATGGTGTGCCCGTAGTTCAGCAGGATGCGGATGCCCAGGGTCTCCCGCTCGTCCTGACTGACCACGTCGGCCTTGATGGCCATGCTGCGCCGGATAACCTCGGTGGAAATCTCCGGTTCCACGTCCATCAACGCCTCGGCGTGCTCCTCGAACACGTCCACCAGCGACGGGTCCAGGATCAGGCCGTGCTTGATGGCTTCCGCCCATCCCTCGGCGAGTTCCCGCTTGCCCAGCGTGGACAGCGCCTGCACGTCGGCTAGGACCGCACGAGGCTGGTAGAACGCGCCCACCATGTTCTTGGCCTGCGGCAGGTTCACCGCCACCTTGCCGCCGATGGATGCGTCCACCATGGCCGCCATGCTGGTCGGCACCTGCACGAAGGGCACGCCCCGCAGGAAGGTGCTGGCGATGAACCCGCCCAGGTCGCCGGCGACCCCGCCGCCAATGGCGATGATGGGTTGGCCGCGTTCGGCTCGGAGGCTCACCAGCCACTCGTAGATTTCCTGGGCCTGCTGGAAGGACTTGCTGGTCTCCCCGGCGGGGATGACGAAACAATGGGCGGCGATGCCGGCTCGCTGCAGGGCCCACTGGGCGTTGCGTCCGTAGGGTCGCATCACGTTCTCGTCCGTGACGATGTACGCGGTGCTGCCCAGCCCCAGCTCCTGGATGTGCTCGCCCAGGCGATCTATGATGCCCCAGCCGGCGATGACGGGATAACTGCCCCCGGCGTGATGAACGGTTGCGGCGAGGTCTGGGCTGGTCATTTCGTTCCTCCAGGATGGTCAGGGTCGAGCGGTGGCAGTGACGGTCGTTTCAAAGATGCGCAGCACCTCGTCCGCCACCTGTTCCGGCGTGCGGTCGTCGGTGGACACGGCGTGGTGAGCCTGCGCGTAGGCCGACGCGCGTTCGTCGAGCAGTTCGCGGATTCGTACCAGTGGGTCCCCGTCGCCCAGCATTGGTCGGACGGCGGCGTTGGGGCTGCCCCTGGTGATGCGATGGTGGATGGTTTCCGCCGTGGCGGTCAGGCAGAACACGACCCCGTTCTCCAACAGGACCTGGCGGGTCAGTTCCTGGGCAAAGGCGCCGCCCCCGGCCGCGATGACCTTGTTGCCGCCTTCGCACAGGGTCAGGGCCGCGTGTCGCTCCATGTGGCGGAAGATGATCTCGCCGTCTTCGGTAAAGATCTGGTGGATTGGTTTACGAGCCCGTCGGACGATTTCCTCATCCAGGTCGGTCATCCGTCGTCCGGTGAGCCGGGAAATGATGCGCCCGACGTGGCTTTTGCCCGTCGCCATGAATCCGACGAGGATGATGTTTGCTGGCGTCTGCGAATTTGACGAGATTGCCACGCTGCGCTCGCAATGACAGGGGGTGTTGGGATCGCGCCCAGCTGCATCAGGCCGGTCGCGGCGGGGCCGGCGCGTAACCCGACGCGGTGCAAAACTCGACGCTGTTGCCGTCCGGGTCTTCGATGAAGAAGTACGCCTGACCGTCGTAACGCACGCCGCCGCGCAGGGCCTCGTAGCCGCTGCTCTCCAAGGTGGCGCGAGTCGCCTCGAGGTCATCGACTTGGAACGCGTGGTGCACGTTGCCCGGCTTGGCCGGCGCTTCGTCGGTTTCGATGAGGTGGACCATCACGCCGTTTTCCAGTTGCAGCCAGGTGATGGCCGGGTTGTCCACCTGGCTCTGGATCTGCTTGATGCCCAGAAGGTCGTTGTAGAAGGCCATGGCCCGGGCCGTATCCTTCACCATGGTGGTTACGTGGTTGATCTGGCGGATCTCGATCTTTCCGGCCATGCTGTCCCTCCGTGTTGGTTGCTGCGGGTATTATGCCATACCCTTTCGCTGATCGTTGGCAGGGTGCGCTACGATCCCTCGGGCCACGCCCCATCGCCTCGCAGTGGAACGTAGCTGCACGGTTCCAGTTCCTCGTAAACCTGCTCGTCCGGATGGACCCATACCCTCGTCAGCCTCTGCCGTGAGCGTTCCCCCACGGGCATGATGAGCCGGCCGCCCGGTTTCAGCTGCGTCAGCAGGGACTCCGGCACCGAAGGGGCCGACGCCGACACCAGTATCGCGTCGAACGGGGCGCAGTCCGGCGCGCCCAGCACTGAGCCGGCCTCCAACACCGTCACGCTTGCGAATCCCGCGCCGGGCAGGTTGCGTCGCGCCATGGCGACCAGTTCCGGTATACGCTCCACCGCGACTATGCTACCGGACGACAGCATCGCGGAGAGCACCGCCGCCTGGTAACCGCTGCCGGCGCCCACTTCCAGAACGTACTCGTCGCCTTGCAGTTGCAACGCTTGAGCGGCCGTGGCAACCATCAGGGGTTGCGATATGGTCTGTCCGAAGCCTATCGACAGGGGAATATTCTGGTACGCCTGATGCCGCAAATGCTCGGGCACGAACTTTTCCCGGGGCACATCGCGCATGGCGGCCACAGCCGGCACGTCGCCCAGGGTCCTGGTCAGTTGATCGAACAGCCGTGTCCGGTCCACATCGGACAGGAACCCGACCCAGGAAAGGCTCACGATCCTTGAAACCAGGCTGGCCGCTTTTGAGAGAATGCTTTTATCCCTTCCTGGAAGTCCCGCGTCAGCCCGATGTTCGCGATGGCGTCGGTTTCAGCGTCCAACTGGGTAGCCAGATCAGAGTCCCAACTGCCGTCGAACAGGGCCTTGACCCGACCGTAGGCGCGCGTCGGGCCTTGGGCGAGCCGATCCGCGGTCTCCATAGCGTGCCGCTCGAAATGGCCGGATTCGAACACCTGACTTACCAGTCCCAGTTCCAGCGCGTATTGAGCGCCGATGGGCTGGCGGGCCAGGTAGATCTCCATGGCGCGGCCCTGGCCGACGATACGCGGCAGCATATAGGTGGACCCGCCGTCCGCCGTGCAGCCGATGTTGGCGTAGGCCAGCAGGAAACGCGCGTCCGACGATGCGACGCGGATGTCGCAGGCCAGCGCCAGGCTGAAGCCGGCGCCGGCCGCCACGCCGTTGATGGCCGCGACCACCGGCTTGTCCAGCCGCCGGATGCCCATCACCACGTCACGGTGGAGGGTGTCGGCCAGTTCGCGCAGATGATCTGACAGTCCTTCTGCGCCGCCGTCATCAAGTTGCTGGGCAAAGTCGCGCACGTCCGCGCCGGAGCAGAACGCGCCGTCGGTGCCGGTGAGCAGGACGGCCCGGGTATCCCCGCCGCGGCAGGACTTGATGGCTTCTCCCAGTTCGTCCACCATGGCCGGCGACAGCGCGTTGCGCGCCTCGGGCCGGTTCAGCCGGATGACCGCCAGAGGGCCCTTCCTTTCCAGTTGGACGCGATTGTTGGCGGCTGCCATCACGACCTCCTACACACTCTGTTGGTGTGGTGTATTGCATACCGGACACCTGGTTCTATTCAGACGTTGGCAGACCGCGCAAGTCCGGTTTTGGTCCCTCACTTCCTGCAGCACAGTGATAATCCACCAGATAGCAATGCCGGTTGCCACGTTGAGCAGGAGAGTTCTGCCCGTCGCCGACGCGGCAGCAAGCGCAGCCAGCCCGGTTCCCAAAGCGATAGCGACGATGGCTGTCACCACAGCCTGGCCCGCTATGTTCAGAACCTCTCTCATCGCAAGGCTACTTTGTGGGCGGGCGCCTCTGCTGCCTTCTGACCATTATCCATAAGCCGCCGGCTGCGCCCAGCAGAAAGACCAGCAAAGTGTCCTGCCCGCCCGCCTCCATTCCCAAAGGCAACAGGGGCAATAACAGCATATACAGGATCGCCGAGACGAACCCGACCGACAGTCCAAACATGATTTTCGCGTTCAGTCTTGGCATCGGTTCACCTCTATAGTGGGCAATCCACCGGGCAGGCCGCCGCGCGATGGCGTCACCGGGTCACTGCTCCTTCCGCTGCCGAGGATACCAGCTTGGCGTACTTGGCCAGGACGCCGGTGGTGTACTTGGGTTCCATGGGTTGCCAGGCCGCGCGGCGGTCGGTCATCTCTTCTTCGGTGATGCGAGCGTCCAGCCGACGGTTGGGGATGTCCAGAGTAATGATGTCCCCTTCTCGCAGCATCGCGATGGGGCCGCCGACCATGGCCTCCGGGGCGACGTGGCCCACCATCGGGCCGTGGGACGCGCCGGAGAACCGGCCGTCGGTGACCAAGGCCACCGTGTCACCCAGTCCCTGTCCGATCAGGGCGCTGGTGACAGCGAGCATTTCACGCATACCCGGGCCACCCTTGGGCCCTTCGTAGCGGATGACCACGATGTCCCCGTCTTTGATCTCGCCGCGCTGGATGGCCTGGAACGCCGGCTCTTCCTGGTCGAAGACCCGGGCCGGCCCTTCGTACACCCTTTCCTGGTGCCCGGCCACCTTGATGACGGCTCCGTCGGGGGCCAAGTTGCCCCGCAGTATGGCCAGGCCGCCGGTCGGGCTGCGCGGAGCGTCGGTGGTGTAGATCACCGGCTGGTCGTCCACGATGGCCGTCTCGTTGATGTTTTCGGCCAGCGTCTTGCCGTTCACCGACATGGCGTCGCCATGCAACAGGCCGGCGTCCAGCAGGCGCTTGCCGATGAGGGCCACGCCTCCGTACTTGCTCAGATCGGCCATCACATACCGCCCGCCCGGCTTCATGTCGGCAATGTATGGCGTGTTCCGGCTGATGCGGTCAAAATCATCGAGGGTCAGATCGAACTCGGCTTCCCGGGCCAGGGCCATCAGGTGCAGCACGGCGTTGGTGGAACCGCCCATGGCGACGACCACGGTGATGGCGTTCTCGAAAGCCTGGCGGGTGAGGATGTCCCGGGGGCGAATGCCCTCTTCCAGCATCCGCATCACCGCTTCGCCGGCTCGACGCGACTCGTCGGCCTTGCGCGGGTCCACGGCCGTAAGCGAGGCGTCGCCTGGCAGCGACAGACCCATCACCTCGATGGCGACGGACATGGTGTTGGCGGTGAACAACCCGCCGCAGGAGCCTTCCCCGGGACACGCGGCACATTCCAACTCGGTCAGTTCTTCGCCGGTGATGCGACCCGCGGCCCAGGCTCCCACCGCCTCGAACACGTCCTGGATATTGATGTCGTTGCCGTTGTATTGGCCCGGCAGGATGCTGCCGCCGTACACGAACACGCTGGGGATGTTCAGGCGGGCCATGGCCATGACGCAGCCGGGCATGTTCTTGTCGCAGCCGCCCACCGTCACCAGACCGTCCATCCGCTGCCCGAAGGCGACGGTCTCGATGGAGTCCGCGATGACTTCCCGGCTGACCAGAGACGCCTTCATGCCCTCGGTGCCCATGCTGATGCCGTCGCTGACGGTGATGGTGCCGAACTGGAAAGGCGTGCCGCCGCCCTGGCGGATGCCTTCCTTGACTGCCGCGGCCCATTTGTCCAGGTGGACGTTGCACGGCGTGACGTCGCTGGCGAGGTTGGCAACTGCCACGAAGGGCTTGGCCAGGTCGTCGTCAGTCAGGCCCATTGCCCGCAGGTAGGAGCGTGCGGGCGCTCGATGCGGTCCGTCGGTGATGTCGCTGCTGCGATGCTTGAGCAGGGCTCGCGAGCTGCGCGTGGTGGTAGTCAAAACGTCCTCCTCAGCGGACGTTGTGCCCGCCATGTGTCAACCGGATGTGGCAATCGATTATAGATTGGCCCTACCGGAGCGGCAACCGAACCGTGCTCACAGCTCCACCACCATCTGCAACTCGCTGGTGGGGTGGCACAAAGCCTCGAAAGCGCCCTGGATCCCCTCCAGCGGCACGAAGTTAGTTCCAGTCAGCATGTGATCCACCGACACCCGCCCGGTTCGCATCAGGTCCAGGGCGATGCGCCAGTCCTCCGGCAGCGTGCCGAAGGACGACTGCATTCGCACTTCCCGCGCCATCCAGTTGGGCGGCACCACCGGCGTTGGCTCCCAGGCAATCGCGATCATCACCACCTGGCCGCCTCGGGCGCACAGGTCCAGCCCCTGCTCCAGGGTGGACGGCGCGGCGGCGCACTCGAAGACCACCTGCGGACCCGTTCCGCCGGTCAACTCGACTACCTGCTCGGCAAAGTCGCCGTCCGTGGGGTTGAGCACGGCGTCCGCGCCCAAGCGGCGGGCGGCCTCGGCGCGGCCGGGAGCCGGCTCGGATACGATGACGGTGGTGGCGCCGGCCGCTCGCGCCGTCTGCATGCACAGCAGGCCGATGGGTCCGGCGCCCAGCACCAGCACCGCGTCGCCGAGCTTGATGTCGGACAGGCGCACGGCGTGGACGGTGACCGCGCAGGGTTCGCAGAGAGCCGCCTGCTCGTCGGTTACGTCGTCGGGGACGGCCGTGGGTTCCCATTCGTCCAGCAGTACGTACTCCGCGTAGCCGCGCGGCCGCGTGTTCTGCTGGAAGCCCATGGTGCGGTAGTTGAAACGGGGGTTGGTGCGTGTCGCCGAGCCGCCTCCGGGCGGGGGATGCCCGCCGCCGCCGACCACGCGGTCGCCCACCTGCCAACGAGACACGCCAGGGCCCACGTCGACGATTGCGCCGGTGTACTCGTGGCCCATCACCGCGCCCGGTTGGGCCAGGTCGTACATGAAAGCGTGGACGTCGGTTCCGCAGATTGCGGAGTATTTCACCCGCATCACGACCTGGTTCGGCCCGGGAGTGGGATCGGGCAACTCCTCAACCTGCAATACCTGCTCACCCTTGTAAACGGCAGCGCGCATGGCAAAATCCCTCCGGCGCGAAAGTGTCGCCAGCATAGCACAGGGCACCGGAGCGGCCTGCTACAATCGAACATTGGCCGGCATCGGCAAGGCAGAGAAGCGTGCGCTCAGGGGGAACTGATGGCCAGCAATCCGAATAAGAAAGACCGCATCGTCGATCTGGCCTGTGCCATGTACGACTCCAAGATCCGCCATCTGGTCGAACCGGAGCGCCAGGGGGAGTACCTGACGCTGGACGTGGTAACCGGCGAATACGAAATCGACGCCGATGACTTGGCGGCGACTTCCAGAATGCTTGAGCGGCATTCTGCCGAGAACCTGTTCACCTTTCGCATTGGCTACCTTGCGTTCGGCGCCTTCGGGATGCGGGTGAGGCCGGTGTCCGAGGATCAATCGGGAGTTGCCAGTCGGAGACCGCGCAAGACGCTCGTTCCCGCTCCCGGTCATGAGAACTCGGTCGTGAGCCAGGGCATCGCAATCTATGACGCCAAAATCCGCCATCTGGTCGAACCGGAACACCACGGGGAGTACCTTGCCCTGGACGTCAAAACCGGGGAGTATGATTTCGATACCGACTCCCTGGCGGCGAACGCCAGGATGCTGGAGCGGCATTCGCCAGAGACGTTGGTCTTGCTGCGCATTGGCTATCCGGCATTCGGCACGTTCGTGGGGTGGCAGGGGGTTTTCTCGTGACCACCGGCCATATCGATCAGGATGGGCATCCGGTGATTCCCGTGGACTTGTTCGATCGACAAGGCCGGTTGCGCCGTGTAGAGGCCATGCTCGATACTGGCTTTGATGATTTTTTAGCCCTCCCTGGCCACTGGGTGCAACGCTTGGGGCTGGTTTGGGCCGCCAAGATGCCGATGCGGGTAGCCACCTCGGAGTGGGCCCACTTTGACGTCTATGAGGCCACGATATGGTGGTTTGGCGCTCGCCTGCCTATCCGAGTGCTGCAAACGCAATCCGAAATCCTAGTGGGAACGCGCCTCCTCTGGGATAGCCAATTGACCGCGCAGTTTTGGGAAGGCGGCGTGGTGAGCGTGCAGTCTCGCCCTGAATAGGCTGTAGGTGTGCATCTGCGCTGTTCCTTCGCCCTTGCGCCAACCGGCAAAGTGCGCTAGCATTTTTGCCGAAATCATCCCGTCCATGACGGACATTCGTACCGCTTTGTCATCGCCTGAAAGGAGACTGCACACGATGTTCAATCCCATCGCCGCCCTGAAGCCGCGCACGGCCCACGCCCACTGCGACATCCCCTGTGGAATCTACGACCCGTTGGTCGCCAAGATTGCCGCCCAGACCGTGCAGAAGATGGTTCTCCGCATGCAGAACCTGGAAGCCCCGCAACCCGGCGCTCCGGCCGCCGACCGCCAGACCTTCGCCAATACCTTCTCCCGCTACGTCACCGTCAAGGAAGAGCACGCCGAGAAGTGCAAGGAAGAGCTGCGGATCCTCTGGGCGGACTACGCCTGGCCCGGCACCGACGCCAACGAAATCGCCGGCAAGTTCAACGCCGCGCTCAAGCTGGCCGGCCAGTGCAAGCAGACCGTCAGCATGGAGAACGCCGAGGCCCTGGTCGCCGCCTGTGACGACATCGCCACCGCCTTCTGGTCCACCAAGAACGTCGAGTACAGCGACCCCAACGCCGCCGCTCGCTACGGCACCTAGGCCGCTACGGACATAGCGAACCACTAGCAGGGGCGAATAATCATTCGCCCCTGCTTATTTTTAAGTCATACGCCAGCCGAACGAGGCGGATCTCGTCGTAAGAATAATAATCCCCAAGGAGCTCTTTCACCGGAGCCAGCCGTTCGCAGCCGGCTTCACGCAGGGCCACCTCGATACAAGCCCGGCGCTCCTGGGGCGGGAGCAAAGGCGCAAGATTGATGGCTTGGCCGGCTTTTGCGATGCGCTCGATGTGAGCAATCACCGTTCCCTGGGATAATTCTCGCTCTTCTGCGATTTCAGCAATAGTCAATCCTTGCTGCAACAATTGATGCGTCAACGAGTGAGTAGCGCCCAGTTGCTGATCGCCGTTATCTTGGCTCAGCCGGGTTAGGCGTGATCGGATTCCGCCGGGCTGACGTCCTAAATGGGTAGCAATTTCTGAGATTCCCCAACCCGTGCGGTGCAATCGTGCCAATTCCTGTTCTTCTTCAGCGGTCCATGGTTCATACGCCTTGGGATATTCCTGACGTATATCGTCCACGCTATACGCTTTGGTCTGAACGGGCACGGCAACGATATCGATATGACCTCGGATAACCTCCAGAAACGCTTCTCCATAACTGTTTAGTTTAGCCGGACCCACACCGGACACCCGCAGCATGGCTTGCCGGTCCATTGGCCTAACGGCTGCCATTGCCTTCAACGTTGCATCACTGAACACCACGTAGGCCGGCACCTCCTGCTCATCAGCCAACCGACGGCGCAGCGCACGCAACTGCTCGAACAATCCAGCGTCGAAATCCGAATCACCGCTCGCCGTGGCGCGCTCACCCCGCAGCTCTCGCTTGGGAGCGCCTTCATCGACTCGCATGTCCAGCGTTAGCGTCTCACGATTGCGCAGCCATTCCCTCCCGGCGGGTGTTACGCTGATGGTTGGGTATTGCCCATCCTCACGGGCCACCAGCCCCCGTTCCACCAGTCCGTTGGCAACGTCCCGCAGGCCGCTGCGGTCATAGTCGTTCACGATGCGGTACACGCTCAACTTGTCGTGTCCCAATTCCTTGATGCGCTGCTTGCTGCTGCCCAACAGCACGTCGCTCACGTGGGCGATGCCGAATCGCTCGCCAGTGCGGATCACCGCTGACAGGAGCTTCTGTGCCACCAGGGTGACGTCCACCGTTTGCCTTTCCGCCAGGCATACGTCGCAAGCGCCGCAGGAATCTCCGGCCACAGTGTCCCCGAAGTATTGGAGCAGATACCTGCGTCGGCACGTTGTCAGCCGGCAGTAATCTACCATTTGCTGTAGTTGGCGTTCAGCAAGGGCGCGAGCATCGCCTGTCATTGCCCGGATGAAGTATTCCTGCTTGGCACGGTCGCCCTCGTTGAAGAACAGGACGCATTCGCTGGGCAACCCGTCCCTGCCGGCCCTGCCCGTTTCCTGATAATAGCTCTCGATGGACTTGGGCAGGGCGTGGTGAACCACCAACCGGATGTCCGGCTTGTCGATGCCCATGCCGAAGGCGATGGTGGCGGCCACGACGGGAACTTCGCCGTCGATGAACCGTTCCTGGGTCCGGCGGCGGGTGTCGGCGTTCAAGCCGGCATGGTAGGCCACGGTACGGTGGCCGCTGGCGCTGAGCCTGGCGGCCAAGTCTTCGGTGTCCTTGCGGGAGAAGCAGTACACAATTGCGGATTGCCCTCTGCGCTCATCAAGCAAGTCCAGCAGCGCATCCCAAGCTCCGGTTGCGGGCTCGACGCGGTAGGTCAGGTTCGGCCGGTCGAAACCGGACACGAAACGGCGGCAATCGTTCAGCCGCAGCTGCTCGACGATGTCCCGCTGCACTCGCTCGGTGGCGGTGGCCGTCAGCGCCATGATCGGCGTTTGGGGGAACAGGTCGCGCAGGTCGGCCAGGGCGCGATAGTCGGGCCGGAAATCGTGACCCCACTCGCTGATGCAGTGGGCCTCGTCGATGGCGATCATTCGCAGATCCAAGTTGGTCAGGAACCGCCGGAACCCGGGCATGGCGACTCGCTCGGGCGCCACGTAGAGCAATCGGACGTTGCCGGCCTGAGCGCCTCGTTCCACTTCGGCGGCGGTCCGGTCATCCAGGGCGCTGTTCAGGAAAGCGGCGGCGATGCCGTTAGCCCGCAGCCCATCGACTTGATCCTTCATCAGCGCGATCAGCGGGGAGATCACCAGGGTCACGCCGCCCACCGCCAGCGCCGGCAACTGGTAGCAGAGGGACTTGCCGCCGCCGGTGGGCATGACGACCAGGCTGTGCCGGCCGGCCAGCGCGTTGGTGATTATCTCCTCTTGCCCCGGCCGAAATTGGTCGTAGCCAAAATGCCGCTTGAGCAGCCCATGAAGGTCGGTGGTCGTCATTTCACAAACCCACAGGGGCGGCTCAAGCGACCCACTTCGGGCATTGTCAGAATCAGGATTTTCGGGATTTTATGATTGGACAGGATAGGAAGATCTTCGCCATGGAACGGTTCCAATCCTGAGAATCCCTGAATCTTGAAAATCCTGATTCTGACGTTTCTCCGCCGCAGACTATCCCAGTGACGCCAATGCTTCACCCACCACTTCGACCGTGCGGTCAATGTCAGTGTCGGTATGAGCGATGGACACGAACCCCGCCTCAAACTGGGACGGCGCGATGTATACGCCCCGGTCCAGCAGGGCGTGCATGTAGCGGCCGTACGCCGCAGTGTCCGATTGCTCCACTTGAGCCAGCGCCGACACCGGTCCGGCGTTGAAGAAGCCGGTGAACATCGATGCCACGCGGTTGATGGTGGACGGCACCTCCGCCTGGGCGAAGGCCGCGCTGACGCCGTCGGTCAGGCGCAGTGCCGTTGCCTCCAGTTGATCGTAGACGCCGGGTTTCTGCAACTCAGTCAGCGTGGCGACTCCGGCGGCAACGGCCAGCGGATTTCCGGATAGCGTTCCGGCCTGGTACATCGGGCCCAGGGGCGCCACCTGCTGCATGACTTCGGCGCGGCCGCCATACGCGCCCACGGGCAGCCCGCCGCCGATGATCTTGCCCATCGTGGTGATGTCCGGCGTGATCCCGAAGAGCGTCTGTGCGCCGCCGTAAGCCACGCGGAAACCGGTGATGACCTCGTCGAAGATCAGCAGCGCGCCGTTAGCTTCGGTGACGCTTCGCAAGCCCTCCAGGAAACCCTCGGCCGGCGGCACCACGCCCATGTTTCCGGCGACGGGTTCCACGATCACGGCGGCAATGTCGTCGGGCCAGGCGTCGAACAGCCCTTCCACAGAGGCGATGTCGTTGAAAGTAGCGATGAGGGTTTCCGCGGCGTAGGCTTCCGGCACGCCGGCGCTGGTGGGAACGCCGTGGGTCAGCGCGCCGGAGCCGGCGGCTACCAGCAGGCCGTCGGCGTGACCGTGGTAGTTGCCGGCGAATTTCACTATCTTGTCGCGGCCGGTGTAGGCCCGGGCCAGCCGGAGCGCGGTCATGCACGCTTCGGTTCCGGAGTTGACCAAACGCACCAGGTCTACCGAGGGCAGGGCCGCGCAGATCATCTCGGCCAGCTCCACCTCCTGCTCCACCGGCGCGCCGAATGAGGTGCCATCGGCAGCGGCCCGCTGCACCGCCTCAACCACGGCGGGGTGAGCGTGGCCCAGCGCCAAAGGACCCCAGGAACCCAGGTAGTCGATGTACTCGTTGCCGTCGACATCCCACACGCGCGCGCCGGCTCCCCGCGCGATGAATGGCGGCGTGCCCTCCACCGCCCGGAACGACCGCACGGGGCTGTTCACTCCACCGGGAATCACCCGCTGCGCTTGCTCGAAAAGCTGCTGGGACCTGCTTTGCTCCATATCATTCGACTCCTGCCCGGTGGGGTTCATCCTGGTCGTGGGCTAATCTTCGGGTGACGATCGCCCGTTTTGCTGCCGCTCCAGCAACTGCACCATCGTGCTGCTGATTTGAGCCATCGTGCTGCTGATTTCACCCATCGTATTCATGAACGCTTGTCGTTCGGCCCGCTCCAATTCTCGGTCTGCCTGGCGTTCAGCCCGCTGCGCTTCCAGCTCCGCCTGACGCTCGGCATAAAGCGCGTCGAGCTGTTTTCGCATTTCTTCCAAGCGCGCTTCGGCGTCATCGGCGCGTTTCCGTTCTCTGCTTACCATAATTTCGTCGTAACCTCCTTTCACAGCGGCAACGGCGAGGCCCAGCAATATGGCCTGAGCCAGGATCTGGTGGTCGATGTACCGCGCGACGGCACCGGCGTTGCATAGGCCGTCGAGGGCGTTTTCAATCGTACAGGGGGACTTGGTGAAATACCATATCACCCACTGTAACGTAGCAGCAGCCAAGCCCAAGGCAGCCGGCCACCGCCAAGTTTGCGTGGCGACGCGCATACCGTCAACCCAATCGCTCAACTTTGGAAAGACACCCAACCCGCCAAACCGGCCCGTTGGCTTGGGAAACGCGGAGCGAATACGACCATCACTACCTTATCGATGGAGCGCCCCTCGCTTCTGAGAGGCGCTCTTTCGCAATACTCGGCTGCCAGCAGCAACCGTCTGTAGAGTCCCTAGCGGTCCATGACCACCACGGTGCCCTCGTCGGGGTTGTACTGGTAGCGGACTACGCGGTCGAGCTTCTGGGATTCCAGTCGCACTACCACGGCCCGACCGTCGTCGCGGTCGTCGGTTACGTTCAGGGTGTTGTGGATCTCGCCGGGCAGGAAGAAAGCAACCTTGCCGTCCTCCTGGACGAAGTCGCCGGTCTCCTGGATCTGCACCGAGTCGACGCCCTCGCCGGGATAGAACCAGCGCCACTTGGTCTGCTTGATGGCGCCGTCGTACACGCCGTATACCACCCACGCGGCGCCGTGGTCGTGGGGCAGGTTGTCCTGGTCGGGCTTCTGCACCGAGGCCATCAGCCAGAACCCGCCGCCCGGGTGGCCGTAATCCTCATCCAGGTGGAGGTCGTACCGGCCGAACCCGCCCTCGTCGGGCAGTTCCAGCCGCTCCTCCAGCCAGCCCGGCGTGGCCAGCAGGCGCTCCATGTGCTTGGCAACGCCCGAAGCCTGGGCCAAAGGGTCTTGCGTGGCGTCAAAAATCTCGCGCACGTCGTCGATGAATGCGTCAACCGAATAGGCCGTAGTTTGCGTCATTTTGAACCTCCGTGCAATCCAACGTCGTCTTGCGATTCATTCTGAAAGGGATAGCGGATCATGTCAACGGGCCAACGTCTCCGAGCTCATCCGACGCCTGATCCTACTCCTGCCCTCGCAGCCAGCGGGCCACTTCCTTGGCGTGGTAGGAGATGATGATGTCTGCTCCGGCACGCCGGATGGCCGTCAGGAGTTCCAGCGTGACCGGCTTTTCGTCGATCCAGCCGGCGCGCGACGCCGCTTTCACCATGGAGTACTCGCCGCTGACGTTGTACGCCGCCAGCGGGTAGTCGTAACGCTCTCGCGCTTCCTTGATAACGTCCATGTACGCCATGGCCGGCTTGACCATGACAATGTCCGCGCCCTCGGCGATGTCCGACTCAATCTCGCGCATGGCCATGCGGCGATTGGCCGGGTCCATCTGGTAGCTGCGCCGGTCCCCGAACTGCGGTGTCGAATCGGCGGCGATGCGGAAGGGGCCGTAGAACGACGAGGCGTATTTGGCCGCGTAGCCCATGATCGGCGTGTCGTCGTAGCCGTGGGCGTCCAGGGTCTCCCGTATCGCTCGCACCTGCCCGTCCATCATAGAGGACGGCGCGACCATGTCGGCGCCCGCCTGCACCTGCGTCAGCGCGGATCGGGCCAGCAGTTCCAGCGTGGTGTCGTTGTCGATCCGATCCCCGTCGATGACCCCGCAATGGCCGTGGTCGGTGTACTCGCACAGGCACACGTCGCCGATGACCAACAGGCCCGGCGCCCGTTCCTTGATGGTGCGGGCCGCCTCCTGGATTATCCCCTCGGGGTCGTAGGCCCCGCTGCCCACGTCGTCCTTTTCCGGCGGCAGGCCGAACAGCAGCACCGACGGGATCCCCAGCTCAACCACCTCGTCGATCTCTTCGCCAAGGCGGTCGATGGAGGTGTGATAACACCCGGGCATCGGCTCGATCTCGTCCCTGATGTTTTCCCCATGGGTGACAAACATCGGATAGATGAAGTTGGCGGCGCTGATGCGGGTCTCCCGCACCATGTCACGCACCGGCGCTTTTTCCCGAAGCCGGCGCAGGCGCAGATCGGGGTGCTTCAGCATGATGTCCCTCCTCACACTTGGCTAGGTGGCGGCAGCGGTCTGTCCGCCGGAGAAGTGGCCGGCCAACGCGTCGGCGAGCCCTTCCACGTTGTGTTCTGCGGCAATGATGTCAACGGTCAGTCCCATTTCCTCGGCCGTGGCGGCCGTGATTGGCCCGATGCACGCGATGGCGCTGGACTCCAGCAAATGGCGCTCCTCGCCCAGGATGTCCAGCAGGTTTCGCACCGTCGACGAACTGGTGAAGGTTACCACATCGATGCCCCGCTCAAATGCGGCCCGCGCCTTCTCTTCGATACCTTCCGGCCGCGCGTTCCGGTACGCGGGAACCAAGCGCACGTCGGCTCCCAGCGCCGCCAGACCCGTGGCCAGCGCGTCCCGACCGATGGCGGAGCCCGGCAGCAAAACCAGGCGACCATTCCATTCTAGGCCTGACAACTCAGCGATGACTTCTTCAGATACCGAGCGACGTGGCACGAAGTCGGGCTCAATCCCGCGTTCCCGCAGCGCCCGGGCGGTCGCCGGACCGATGGCTCCCACCGTTGCGCCGGCGAAGTACCTTGCGTCCTTGCCCAAGGCGCGCAGCCGTTCCCAGACGTATTCCACCGAGTTGACGCTGGCGAATATTATCCATCGACCGGGAACGTCCGCCGAGCTTAACAGGGCCCGGTCGAGCTCTTCGTAATTATCCAGCGGCCCAATCTCGATGGACGGCAATTCGACCGCTTCCGCTCCCAGGTCGCCCAGGAGTTCAATCAGCCGTGATGCCTGCGTGCGGGACCTGGTCACCAGCACGCGCTTGCTCCACAGAGGCCGCCGGTCGAACCAGCCAATCTCCTCTCGCAGTCGGGCCACCTCGCCGATGATGGCAATCACGGGCGCGCCGATCCCGGCCGCTTTGCCTCGCTCGGCGATGTCTGCCAGCGTGCCCGTGACTGTGCGCTGCCGGCTCCACGTCCCCCATTGCACCAGAGCGGCCGGGGTGTCTCCGGACATGCCGTGGGCCTGGAGGGTGGCCGCGATGCCGGGGAGAGCGGCCCAACCCATCAAGGTCACCAGAGTGCCGCCGGTTTTAGCCAACGCCGCCCAATCCGTGGTGGTCTCGCCCTTGCTGGGGTCTTCACTGCCGGTGACAATCGTCACCGCGGTGGACACGCCTCGGTGGGTGACCGGGATGCCGGCGTATGCAGCGGCGGCGACCGCCGATGTTACCCCGGGCACTACCTCAAAGGGAACGCCAGCCTCGGCCAGAGCCTGCGCTTCTTCGCCGCCACGGCCGAAAACGAACGGGTCGCCGCCCTTGAGCCGAACCACTGTTTTGCCGGCCAAACCCTCGGTCACCAGCAGGTCGTTGATTTCCGACTGTGTGAGCGCCTGCCGTCCCCTTTCCTTGCCTACAAATACCTGCTCCGCCGACGCCGGGCCCAGCGCCAGCAGGGCCGGGTCCAGCAGCCGATCGTACACCACGACCTGCGCGCCGGCCAGCGCCTGGGCACCCTTGACGGTGAGCAGCCCCGGGTCGCCGGGGCCGGCGCCGACGAGATAGACCTTGCCGGGTTTTGTAATGTCAACCGACGACATAGAAGCAGTGAAACCTTGCGGTCAGTTGGTACGTCTGCCGATGAGGGACTGGATAGCCACGATCTTGCGCTCGTCGACGTCGGTTTGCATGAAGCCTTCGATGGCTGATGCGGCGCGATCTATCCAATCCAAGGTTTCAGGCAGAGTGAAGGTTCTATCGGGATCGTAGTCCGCTGCGTGTCTCAAGTCTTGCATCTGCGCGAATGTTTCCGTGAATTGTCTGATTACTGAAGAGAACAGCCCTTGGTCTTGCAACAGGTTGCGTTTGGCTGCGCTGTGGTTCAGGCCACGATAGATGCGCGACCAAGCGTGTCCAGTCAACGGGTCGTGAGGCGTACCCACCAGGCAGTCGGCGTTGCTGCTGGCCAATGCGTGAAATATGGCGTAGTACGCGGTGCTAATTGCTCGGCGCAGCGAGTCTTGCAGCGGCTGAGTATTGGGGTGTGGTGTAGTAGTCAGCAAGCGAGCGGTTGCGATGAGGTCCTGCCAGCGCATCAGATTAGCCTGCTTTGGGTGCGGGCGGCTGCCATTTCGGACAGCATTTGGTCGTATGAAGCGCGGTCGGTATAGCCTACAGGGGGAATGTGCAGTACGCCGGCTTCGATAAGCTGCTGTCTTATCTCACCGTGCAATGCGTTGAGATTGTGTACCTTCAGATCCTCGCGGGGGCCTTCGTAGATGACGATCACATCAAGGAACTCTTCATCCTCCGCGTTCAGCCTTACCGTAGCGTGGATGTCGCAAAATCGCACCGATCCGTGGGCTTGGGCGCGCAGCCCCGCCAGGATGATCTCCTTCGCTTTTTCCTGAGTTTCCAGTGCGATGGCCATATTCGGCTCTCCCTGCCGTTGATGTGGGTTGGGTTTGATGCTAGTGGCGCGGATTGAGCCGGTCAAGGCGCCCTATGACAGATGGCTTCATGCCAGCAGCCCCGCGGCTCCCTGCTCCCGCATGACTTCCCACGCTTCGGCCGCAAGTCCAACCGGATCTGTTGGGTCCCCGGTCACGGTGACGCGGTACGTGGTCGAACCGTTCGGCGCTGACATGAATACCGTCAGTCGCAACGAATCGTTTCGTTCGAACTCCGCGTATGCCCCCACCGGAACCTGGCAGCCGCCGCCCAGCGCCTCCAGGAAAGAACGCTCCGCCCTGACCGCTGCGCTCGTTGGCGCGTGGTCGGCCGATGCGACCAGCTCGGCGGTTCGTTCGTCGTCGTCGCGGATTTCCACTGCCATCGCGCCCTGGCCCGGCGGGGGGACAAACTCTTCGGGTGACAGGTACTCCGTGATCACGTCGGACATGCCCATGCGGTCCAGACCGGCTACCGCTATGACCGTGCCGTCGCATTCTTCGCCGGCTGCCTTGCGGAGCCGAGTGTCCACGTTGCCCCGGATGGGCACGATGTCCAGGTCGGGACGCCGTTCCGCGATCTGCGCCTGCCGTCGCGGGCTGCTGGTGCCGATCTTCGCGCCCGCCGGAAATTCGTCCAGGGTCTTTCCAAGATGACAGACCAACGCATCCCGGGGGTCGGCCCGCTCCAGCACGGCGCCCAGGGTCATGCCCGGCGGCAGCACGGTGGGCATGTCCTTCAGGCTGTGCACCGCCATGTCGATCTCGCCGGTCTCCAGCCGACGCTCGATTTCCTTGACGAAAACCCCCAAGCCCATGCCGGCCAGCGGTGCGGTCTGGTTGGCGTCGCCCTGGGTGGTAACGGTGACCACTTCGAAATTCGCATCGGGATGGGCTTCCCGCAGGACCGCCAGCGTCAGCTCGGTCTGGATCAGCGCCAACCGACTGCCCCGGGTGCCGACCCGTACCGTGACGCCAGACATGGATGAAGTCCAGTGCGTCAGCGCCGGCTGCGCCGACCGTCGGCGTTTCCGAACAGGCGGAGCGCAACCCGGTAGTCCGTCGTGTTGTCCCCGGAGCGCAGTTCCACCGTGGGCCGGTGCAGCAGCTTCTTGACCAGCGCGTTGGTCATGGCGTGGAGCCTTTCCGCCAGTTCGCCTTCCTCGTCTTCCCCCAGCATCCGCAAGGTTCGGGCGACTTCTTCGCGTCGCACTTCGTCGGCGCGTTGGCGCATGCCTACAACTAATTCCATGGTGTCTGAGGAGTTCCACCACTCGGAGAACCGGGACAGTTCCACATCAACCAGGGCACTTGCCTTATGCACTTCGCCGGCCAGGCCGTCCAGCGAAACCTCGGCCACCTGCGCCAGCGCGTCGATGTCGAACAGCTGCGCCTTATTCAGATCACTCACCGTCGGCTCGATGTCGCGAGGCACCGCGATGTCGATGAGCATCATCGGCTCGTCGCTATGCCGGCGCGTCAGAGCCTCGGCGACCATAGCTTCATTCACCACGTATCCGGGCGACCCAGTGCTGCTGATGACCAAGTCAGCATCCGCCAGCGCAGCCTCCAGGTTCTCAAAAGGTATCGCCACACCGCCCAGGTCACGCGCCAAATCCTGGGCCCGCCAGTGGGTGCGGTTGACCACGGTGATTTGCTGGACGCCGGCGTCGGACAATGCCCGGGCAACCATGCGCCCCGCGTCGCCGGCGCCGATCACGAGCGCGCGGCGGTCGTCGAGCCGGTCGAACAGGCCGCGGGCCAACTGCACCGCCGCCCGACTCACGGACCGGGAGTGCTGCCCGATGTTGGTTTCCCGGTGTACCCTACGCCCAGCCCGCAGCGCCTCGTGGAACACGCGGGTCAGGGGGCTCTTGGTGTACCCGCCCTGGCTGGCCACGCTGAAGGCCGCGCGAACCTGACCCAGGATCTGCCGCTCCCCGACAATCATCGATTCCAGGCCGCTGGCCACGCGGAACAGGTGAGAGACGCAATCCGATTCCCATAGCTGGTAGATGTGTCGTTCCAGCTCCGGCCCGGGGACGCCCGAATAGCCGATCAGGAAGTCGCCAACCCGGCCCACCAACCCGATATCATCAGGGTCGTAGGTGTACACCTCGGTGCGGTTGCAGGTCGATACGATTACCGATTGCGGCACGTATTCGGCCAGCTGCGCCAGCGCGTCGGGCAACTGATCCCGCTCCACGCTGAGCCGTTCCCGCAACTCCACCGGAGCCGTCCGGTGGTCCAGACCCAATACCAGGAGGCTCAACTTACCGCCTCCGCCGCGCGCAATGCGGCACGCTTGGCACAGCCGCCCGTCCTGCAGGCGGTCAGGTCGGAGCACATTTCCGGCAGATCGGCGTCCAGCAACTGCGCCAGCACCGCATCCACCGCTTCGTCGTCCTGGCCGTTACGGGCCATCGCCAGCAGGTCCTCGGTGATAACACACTGCCAGCGGGTGGGATCAATAACGGTGCGGCGTTCCTTGATGACCTTGCGCGCGCGGGCGAGCACGTCCGCCAGGTCGGCCCATTGCAGCACCTTGTCTTCCGACAGGGTTTCCCGCATCTTGCGAGCCAGGGCCGGGCTAGCACCGCCCGTGGAGATCGCCAGCGTAATCGGGTCCCGCCTGACTATGGAAGGGGCGATGAAGGTGCACTGGTCGGGATCGTCCACCACGTTCAGCAGGACACCGCGCGCTTCCGCTTCTTCGTAGATCTGCCGGTTCACGTGCCAGACGTTGGTGGCTGCCACCGCGATGAACGCGCCGTCCAGATCGCCCGGCTGGTACTCCCGCTGGATCAGGGTGATATGCCCCCGCTGGGCGGCTCGCCTGATGCCGTCGGTGCACTGCGGGCTGATCAGCGTGATGTCGGCGCCGGCGTCGCGCAACGCGGCCAACTTGCCCTGGGCGATGGTTCCGCCGCCCAGGATGACGCAGCGCTTGCGGGTCAGGTTCAGGTATACGGGGTAATACTCAGGCATGGTGTTTGGTTTTGCTGGAGGTTGTCAGAAGCAGGATTTGCAGGATTGGAGGATTTTCAGGATTGGGAGCGCTTTCCCAGCAAAGGGTTCCAATCCTGTCAATTTTCGAATCTTGAAAATCCTGCTTCTGACGAATGGCTAGACCAGCGCCTCCGCCATGGCTTCGGCCTCTTCGGAACTGTCCCAGAACCGTTCGTAGTCCTCCACGAAGTAGCGGACGCGGGTCTTCTTGTACTCGCGGGTGCTGTAGAGCAGCAGGTTGTCGGAGATGCCGGTAGCCTGAGCGATTTCCCGGCCGATATCCTCGCACTCATCGCGGGTGGGGGCGTGGACCATGGTGAAGTGGCTGTACTCCCAGTCGGGGAACGTCGGCCGCTCGTAGCAGTGGGTAACCGCCGAGTGTTCCGCCATGATCATCCCGACCTCTTCGGACCGTTCGGGCGGCACCTTCCACACGATCATCGCGTTGGCGCGGAACCCGGACCGACGATGGTACAGAACAGCACTGAACCGGCGCATCAGCTTGCGCTCCTGGTACTCGCTCAGCTGGGCGAACAGTTCCGGCACGGTCAGGCCCAGCCGCTGCGCCATGTCGTCGAACGGACGGGAAACCAGCGGCAGGTCCTCCTGCGCCTCCCGGATCACCTGCTTGTCCCACTCGGCGATCTCCTGGGCCTGGTTCCAGTCGCTGGCCGGCACGCGAGACTGCCCGTTGCCGTTAGGCTGGCCGGCGTCGGGATTGTAGTTGTAGGCGTCGCTGCGCCGCTTCACCATGTCGAAGTTCACGCCGATCTTGAAGAACCGGATGGTGGGCATGATGCGGAACTCGATGGCGTTGGTCTTTTCCGCCATCCACTCCACTGTGGCTTGCAGGTCGCCGTCCGGCGGCACGGCCAGCGTGAACCACAGGTTGTAATAAGAGCCTTCCCGGGCGTAGTTGTGGCTGACGCCAGGGTGCCGGTTGATGAATATGGCGCCGGGGTGCAGGTCCCCGTCACCGTAGGCGAAGGCCACCAGCGTGGTCTTGTATCCCAGGCGGCGCGTGTCGAAGATCGCGCTGATCTGGCGCACCACGTTCTGGCGCTTGAGCTCGGTGAGCCGCTCCAGGAGGTCGGCCTCGCTGATCCCAAGCTCGTCGGCGATCTGGCGGTACGGCTCCTCCACCATGGGGAAATTGCTCTGCACCATGTTGAGCAACTTGCGGTCGGTAATGTCCATAGATTCCGTGGTCATGTCACGCCACCATGCAAGGACAGCCGGTCACACTGGCCGGCCGTCGTTCGTGTCATTGTTCATCGCCGCCAGACGGATGCTGTAGGCATCAACCAAGCCAACCAGCACTCCGTCCGAAACTTCTACCACCTGTCTCAGCCGGTCCGGTTGCACGGCTTCGACCACGGCTTGCCGGAAAAACAGGAAAGCCTGAACGCTGTCGGTCAGCGGCACGCCTCTCGCAGCCATCTCCGAGCCGTACTCGTGGCCCAGCATGTGGGTCTCCGACATCGTTTCGCCCTTGCGTCCGCTGCGGCCCTCAAGGTCGTTCCTGAGCAGCAGGGACAGCAGACGCCGGCCGAACAGGCGCATCCGGTCCCGCCCTTCGGCCTGGAAGCTCTCCATCCATGCTTGTTCCGAGACGTCCGACTGGCTCAACTTGCTCCGGATACGCTGGAGAGCGAGATCCTCGGGGTCAGAAACCTCAGCGTCTTTCCGATCCAGAAGCGCATCGACGTCCTCGCGCAGGAACCGACGATGCCCACCGGGAGTGCGATACACGGGCAGCCGGCCGCGGTCCGCCCACTGCCGGAGGGTTGCCTCGTTGATTTCCAACGCGCGGCACACCTCTCCGAGGGACATCCAGCGAGGGGGATTTTCTGTGCTAGTAGCCAAGTAAACCTGTGGAATTCTACAGTATTCGCTTAACCCTATAGGTTTGGCGCAGAAATCCTAGCACAAGGGGCGCGGGTGGTCAACGCTGATAGGTATTTCGAGTACGCCTACTTTCGTAAATCGTCAGAAGCAGGATTTGCGGGATTTTATGATTGGTCGGGATTGGGAGATCTCCGTCACTGAATGGTTCCAATCCTGATAATCCATAAATCTTGAAAATCCTGCTTCTGACGTTCCCCCGTTGCAAGCTGGGCGCGCATGAGCGAATCCGGACCGCTTGACCCTAGAAAATCGCGATTGGGTTCACCGGGCTGCCAGTCACGTTGCGCAGCCGCAATGCGCCGATGGAGAGCATGAACTCGTAGCGGCCGTGGCGGGCCGCCACCTCGGCGACGTCCTCCAGGTTGGCGTTGTCGATCAGCCAGACGCCCAGGTACACCAGACAGGCGATGTGCAGCGGCGACACGATGTTCTCGTACTGGTTGGGGCGGATGTCGTTGGACGTGTCCGTCCCCAGCATGGCAATCCCCCGTTCCTTGAACCACGGCGCGCAGGCGACGTGGCAGGCCACGCTGGGCTCGGTTCCCGGCACGGGCCCATCCACCAGCCGCCGGCGGTAGTTTCCAGTCCGCACCAGCAGGATGTCTCCCTCCTGAACCGTCACGCCGTGGTCGCGCTCCGCCGCGTCGAGATCCTCGGGCATCACCGGCGCGTCGGGTGACAGCCAGTCGACGCCGCGGACTTTAGCGATGTCCAGCAGCACGCCCCGGCTTACCAACCCCTGAGCCGTCAGGTCAATGGCGTGACTCTGGGCACCTTCGCGTGAGGTCACCACGCCAGCCGGAACGCCGTTGTACATCAGGCCATCGTAGGAGTAGTGGGACAGAGCGTCGATGTGGGTGATGGTCTGCCCGTGGAAGACCATTCCGATGAATTCGGCGGCGCCGCGTCGGGAGTTGCGCCGTTCCAGGGGGTCGGTGTCGCGGCCCTCGCCACTGTCCACCATGAACCGCTGCACCTGGTGGGTGATATCCGGCGTCATCTCCGTGGTGATGGGGCGGGCGCAGCTCACCGTTTCCCCGGTCTGCACCAGTGCGGCGGCCTGGGTCCGCTTCGCCGTCGTGATCAGGTTCAGCGCGCCGAGCTGATCCTGTTGGCCCCAGCGACCCCAGTTGTTCTCATCCCGATACCACGCCAGCACCTCGGCCTCGGTGGGTACTCCTGCGAAAGCCATTATTCCCTCCATCTCTTGCCGCCAGCGCATGCCGGCGAAGATGCCGGGATTCTACACCAGCAAGGGCGGCACAAGCGCGCCGCCGTACCTGGCTCGCCCCGATTTCCGGCCTCGTCCTACTGCTCGAAGTTCCGGGCGCACGCCCCGATTCGCGCCGGCGTAACGACCCCGCAAACCGCGCGTCTCGCCAGAGCGTAATAACTATGAGCGCCAATGATGCGATCAACACCCGCAAATGCAGCAGAGGACGGCGTATAGTTGCGAGCGCCAATAAAACTTCGTTTCGCCGGTGTCAATAAGCCGGCCCCGCGTCCGGTAGATGAGCGACACCCGTCTCCGGCGACTCACCGATATCAACCGGATACCTTTCAGCCTGGGGGATTACCAGTGTGCGCGTCTTCCAATTCTGCCATCATGTACTGTGGGCTGTGCCGGGCCAACACCGCGACCCGCAACGTCGAGTACATCACCATGAGAAACGGCCGGCCGGCCACCATCGGCTTTTGCACAAAATGCGGGACCAAGAAGTTCCACCAGGGCGTCCCCCGGTGATTCCCGCCGTCCGAAGCTTTCCGGCTATCCAAGACGCTCGCCAACGAAGTCGGGGTATCCCCGAACAAAGTCCTCTGCCGACGACGGCCGTCGTCCCTCCAGTTGCAAACGCCGAATTTCCAGTAGCCCTTCGCCCGTTCCCACTGCTATTTGATCGCCATCGGTGCGAACCACCGCCCCGGGTTCGGCGGTGCCTGCCGGCAATGGGGAAACGTCAAGCAGCTTTATCTCCTTCCCCTGCCATGAGGTGTGCAGGCCCGGCCACGGCTTGTAGGCTCGCTGCTGCCGCCAGAGAAACTCGGCCGGTCGGCCCCAGTCGGCCAACCCGTCCGCGCGTTCCATCTTCGACGTGAAAGTAGCGAGCTCGTGATCCTGCGGGCAGGCGTCGACGTCTCCCGATACCCAAGCAGGAAGGGTCGCGTCTAGCAAAGCGGCCCCTTCGCGGAACAGCTCTGTGGTCAGGCTTTCGGCGTCGTCCTCGGGCTCGATGCTCCGGGCACGTTGCGCGATTATCGGCCCGGAGTCCATGCCTTCGTCGAGCAGCATCAGCGTGACGCCGGTGGTGTCGTCCCCGTTCAGGATGGCGCCGGGAACCGGCGACGGCCCCCGGTGGCGCGGCAACAGCGAGGGATGGAGGTTCAGGCAGCCGAACCGGGGGATATCCAAAACCTCCATCGGCAGCAGCCGACCGTAGGCGACCACCACGATGATTTCCGGATTCAGCTCGGATAACTCGCCGATTGCATCCGGGTTCCGCAGCGTGGATGGCTGGCAGACCGGGATCGCCAGTTCCTGGGCCCGGGCTTTGACGGGAGAGGGTTCCATGATCCGGCCCCGTCCCCGTCGGCGATCCGGCGGAACGTAGACTGCAACCAGGTCCAGGACCGGATTGGACGCGAGGATGTCCAAGGCGGGAACGGCGAATTGAGGCGTCCCCATGAACACCGCGCGCAGCGGTTTTTCAGGCGCTAACTCGCGGCCAGATTCGCGCGCGAAATGGGTTGACAAGGCGATGTCCTGATTGTAGATTCGGGGCAACCGCTGGTGCGGAATTTTGCGAAAGGAGGTGATGGCTAATGGAACACAGTTTAACATGCTGGGGCGATGGTAGGCACCAGTCTGGACACGACGGGGTGAACGCCTCTTAGCGTCATCGCTTTTCACAAACGGCATTTAGCCCGTCAGTCGGGCCCAGACCAGTGTCTACCGTCGCCCCAGAGGTCCTGGGGAAGTATCGGGCGACAAGCCAAAGGTCCAGTCTGGGCCCGATATCCTTTTAATCTTCGCTAGCGCTAGCCCGTATTCCGGGGTATCGGGGCCTGATGGCCCCGTTTCGATTCCAGCGCCGCCGATTTTCGGCCCCGTTTGCCAATTTCCCGCGCCGGTTTGCGTTTGACAAACGGCAGGCAAATCCATAAATTGGAATCCTGCGTATATCAAATCAGCAACACGGAGTTCAGATGCTACGGATCCGCCTTCGGCGCGTGGGCAAAAAAGGCCGCCCCTACTACCGAATCGTCGTTACCGAGAAGCGCAACCCCCGGGATGGCGCTTACATTGACGGAATTGGCCACTACGATCCCATGGCGGACCCGCCGGCAGTGACCTTGGACGAAAGCCGCGCGGTCGAATGGTTGCGCAAGGGAGCTCAGCCTTCCGACCCCGTCCGGCAAATATTCGAACGAAACGACATCTTCAGCAAGGTCAACTCGGATGAAAGAGCTGATTGAGTTCATCGCTCAGTCGCTGACGTCAAACCCCGAAGCCGTCCGGGTAACGGAAGAAGACGAAGGCGACCAGATTGTCATACGCCTTGAAGTAGCCCCCGAAGATAAGGGCAAGGTCATAGGGCGACAGGGAAGAGTGGCCCAAGCAATGCGGGTGCTCCTGCGCGTGGCGGCCGTCAAGGACGGCACCCGGGCCGTGCTGGAGATTGTCTAGCCGCCGACGCTCCCGGCGCTTCCAAAGGCCCGCGCCGTCGCGTAATCGGCTGCCTGATGCGGAGCCGGAGTTGCCCGATGGCGCAGTGGCAGTTGGCCGGGTTATCCGTCCTCACGGCTCCGACGGCACCCTTCGGGTTCAGTCCCTTTCCGATAACCCTGCCCGGTTCAAGATCGGCAGCAACCTGACCGTCGCCGGGAAAACCCATGCCATCGCGGATTTTCGTGAGCTGCCCGGCGGCTACGCCCTGCTGCGGCTGGACGGGCTGGAAAATGTGGACGCCGTCCGCCCTCTGGCTGGCCAATGGCTGGCGGCTCCAGCCGACCCCGTTCCCGATTTGCCGCCCGGCGAGTACTACCACTACCAACTGGTCGGCCTGACGGTGGTCACTGACCAAGGCGAGGATCTGGGCACCTTGCAGGAGGTGCTGGTGACTGGCAGCAACGACGTCTACGTGGTGCAGTCCGAAGCCGGCGCGGAGATCCTGCTGCCCGCCGTTTCGCAGGTCATCAGGCAGGTGGACCTATCGGCGGGACGGATGCTGGTCCACCTCATCGACGGTTTGCGTTAGCCGCCCTTTGGCTCCTAATTGTCCCCAACGGCCGCGGCGTGCCGTTCCGCGTGGGCATGCTGGTGCGCGTCCTCGTCGGCAAACTCGTGATCCTCGCAGGCGACCCAGCGCGAACCGTCAGCGAACCATTCCTTCTTCCAGATAGGGACGATGGTTTTGATCCGGTTCACCGCCTCGTGGCAAGCCTCAAACGCCTCGACCCGGTGGGGCGAGGCCACGGCCACCACCAGGCTGATGTGGCCCACGTCCACCCGGCCGGTGCGGTGGGCGATGGCGATGTCCTCGATGCCGTAGTCGGCGCAGAGGGTATCCCGCACCTCCTCCAGCTTCTTGACAGCCATCACGTCGTAGGCTTCGTACTCCAGCCGGGTAACGGTCTTGCCGCCGAAGTTGTCCCGGGTGGTGCCCAGGAAGGTCACCACGGCGCCGTTGCCGTCCTGGCGCACGGAGTCGGTCACCGCCACCGGATCCAGGGGTTCGTCAGTCAGGATGATCATGGCTTGGAGACCTCCGTTACCCCACTCCTCCGCTGACGGGAGGTATCAGGCAAACCTCGTCGCCGGGGCTCAGGGCTAGATCGTCGTCGGCGTACTCGGCGTTCACTGCCACCACAATGCGCACCTCGGGCGGCGCCAGTCGCGGGTACAGGCTCCGCACCGCGTCGGTGAGCGCGCCCACCGTGGCGCCTTCCGGCACCTCCACGGTGATTAGCGAGGCGCCGGCGCGCTCCCGGTACAGGGCGAATAGTTGAACGTCGAGTTGCATAGCGGTTTCGATTATCGGCAGTGAACGGCGGGGTGTCAACGGTGGTCGCTATCACAGCGCGAGCATGGCCTCGGTCCGCGCACGTTCGGCCTTCGCTACAGCGGCGGGTTCAGCGACACGTCGAGCACGGCCTCGCACCAGGCCGCGGCGGACAGCAGGCGTGCCTCCGCGAAAGGCGAGGCGACCATCTGGATGCCCAGGGGCACGCCGGACTCCGCCAGGCCCGACGGCAGGGCGATGGCCGGGAAGCCGCACGATGTCCACGGGCCCTGGAAGGCCGGGTCGCCGGTGTTGGTGCGCTCGGCCTGCGGAGGCGACGGCGCGCCCGGGGTGAGCAGCACGTCGCATTGCTTCGCGGCTTCCTCCATGTCGGTGGTGAATTGCCGCCGCCGCTCCAGGGCGCGGGAATAGTCGATCCCGTCCACCGCCAGCCCTTCGGCCAGCATCGCCCGCAGTTTGGGTTGGTAGTCCTCCGCCTGCTGCCGGTACATGGGCTCGTGGAATGCCGCCGCTTCCACCGCCATGATCAGACGCTGGTCCACGTAGGCGGATTCGATACTCTCCGCCAGGGGAATCTCCTCGATCTCCGCGCCAGCCTCGGCCAACCGTTCGGCCACGGCGTCCAGGTGCCGGCGGCTTTCGGTGTCCGCTCCCTCGTAAAAGTAGCGACGCAGCAGCCCAATGCGCGGGGCCGACGGCTCGGCGATGGCGGAGAGATAGTCGCCCACCGGCTCCCGGGAGGAAACCGGATCGGCCACGTCCGGGCCCGCCATCACCTGGAGCAGCAATGCCGCGTCCTCCACCGTGCGCACCAGCCAGCCCACGGTGTCCAGGTTCCAACTCACCGGCACCACGCCATAGCGGCTTACCCGGCCGAAAGTCGGCTTGAAGCCGACCACGCCGTTGTACGCTGCCGGCCGCAGAACCGAGCCCACCGTCTGCGACCCCAAAGCGGCTGGACACATCCGCGACGCCACGGCCACCGCCGAGCCGCTGCTGCTCCCGCCCGGCGTGTGCGCCGGATTCCATGGGTTGAAGGTTGGGGACGGGTCCAGGCAGGCAAACTCGGTGGTCACGGCCTTGCCCAGCATCAACGCTCCCGCCCTCTTGAGCAGGGTCAAAGACGTCGCGTCGTAGTCGGGCACGAAGTCCTTGTAGACCTCGCTGCCGGCCTTGGTCGGGATGCCGGCGGTGTAGTAGATGTCCTTCAGCCCGATGGGAACGCCGTGCAGCGGCCCCAGCGGCCGTCCCTCCGCAACGGCAGCGTCGGCCTGGCGGGCATCTGCGAGGACCGTTTCGCGGTCCACGTAAACCCAGGCCAGCAGACGCTCATCCAGGGCTTCGATGCGGTTGAGGCACGCCTCGGAGAGTTCGACAGCGGTGAGTTCGCGCCGGGCGATGACGCGGGCCGCTTCGGCGGCGGTGAGTTCGTTGGGATTGGGCATCGGTTACCGTTCCTGTTCCAAGAGGGTGAGCATCAGTGCAACGAAGCGGTGCACCAGCGGACGGTCGTACTCAATGTCTTCCGGTTCCATCGTTCTGTTGTAAAAGTTGGAGTGAAAATGACGAGCGGCCAAGATCCCAGCTTGCAATGCCGACCGCAGCAATTCGTCGTCTTGCTCATCGGTAATCTGACGCGCCGAATTGATCAGCGTGCGATGAGTGCCATACTCCAGGCTACGCTGCTGCGCTACAGCCATGATGGCGTGGGCGGCGGCGCCCCAGAGCTTTTCGGACGCTTGCAGGGTATCGCCGGCGTCAAACTCCCGGTCGGAATCGGCCGGGAAACCCTCTGCGGTTTGGGCATGGTTGGTGGTCAGCATCCGTTAATCCTTTCGTAATCCTTCTCGCTAATCGCGGCGCGTCCGGAACAGGACGCAGATGGCGAAGGCACGGCGGTGTCTGGTGCAATCTACTTCGCCTTCCTACGCGCTATCATAGACGCGGGACTGATTACCCGGCGCACAGTTGAGCCGGGAGGGTCCGCTCACTCCAGCAGCGCCAGCATCAGCGCAACGTAGCGATGCACCAAGGGACGGTTGTACTCGATGTCCTCCGGTTCCATGGTGCCGTTGTAAAAGTTGGAGTGAAAGTGTTGCGCTGCCGAAATTCCCAGACGCAATCGGTCGTCGTCCCGCTCTTCCGCAATTTGCCGGGCCGCATTAATTAGAGTCCGATGCGTACCATACCCCAGTCCCCGCTGTTGAGCCACCGCCATGATGGCGTGGGCGGCGGCTCCCCACAGTTTTTCGGAAGCTTGGAGCATGTCGCCGGCGGCAAACTCCCGGTCGGATGCGACCAGGAATTCCTGCGCGGTTTGGCTGTGATCTTGAACCAGCATTGCCACGTTCTGCCGAGCGGGTTATCTTGATTATACGCCGGGCGGCCGGCGCTCCCCCCAGTCCGTCGCCTGCTCGTAGGCGTAGGCGGCGCGGAACAGGGTGGTCTCGTCGAACGCTTTGCCGGCGATCTGCAACCCGATGGGCAGGCCGGACGCGGTGAAGCCGCAGTTAATTGACAGTGCCGGCAGGTTCGCCAGGTTGAAGGGCGCGGTGAACCCGCGGCGACCCTTGAATCCGGCGATGACGTCCGCCTTGGTGCCGAGGCCGGTGGTTTCCGGTATCAGCGTGGCCGGCACGGATGAGGCCGGCATCACCAGCACGTCCACGTCATCCAGCGCCGCCAGGATCTGGCTGCGCAGGACATCCCGCAAGCGGGCCGACTTCTGGTACACCTTGGCCGGCAGGATGCTGCCCATGAGCAGGCGCACCTGGTTGTTGTGGTCCAATTCGCGCAGCCGGTCGGTCGAGATGATGTCCCAGTTCAGCATCGCGGCATCGCTGCTGATGATGCCGTAGGAGATTTCGGACGAATTGACGATCAGTGGTATCGACACCTCGGATACGTCGGCGCCCAGACCGGCTAGGACGGCGGCGGCGGCGATAACGGCATCGCGCACCTCGGGGTCGTTGGCGTTGGTGTGCACCCGCTCGGATATCAGACCGACCTTCAGGCCGTTGATGTTTCCGTCCAGGGCGGCGGCGTAGTCGGGGACCGGAACGTCCCACGACTGCGGGTCCCTGGGATCGTGGCCCGCGATGGCGGCCAGGGTGTGCGCGCAATCGGTGACGGTGCGGGAGATCGGTCCGGCCGTGTCCATGGACCAACTGGCCCCGAACACGCCGTGACGGCTGACGAGGCCCAAGGTAGGCCGGATGCCGACCAGGCCGCAGAAGGCCGCGGGCCCCCGGATGCTGCCGCCGGTGTCCTCGCCCAGGGAGGTGGCGCACAGGAACGCGGCGGTCGCCGCTCCTGAACCGCTGCTGGAGGTGCCGGGATTCCGGTCGGTATCCCATGGGTTGCGGGGTCGGCCGTAGGGGTGGCGGAAAGCGTCGCCGCTGGCGTACTCGCTCATGTTGAGCTTGCCCAGCAGCACGGCGCCGGCCGCCTTCAGCCGTTCCATGATGGTGGCATCTTCGTCGGGGATATTCTCACCGAGGATCGTTGACCCGTTGGTGGTCAGGATGCCGGCGGTGTCGAACTGGTCCTTGACGGCAACCGGGACGCCGTGGAGCGGGCCGCGGCGGTGGCCGGCCGCGATCTCGGCGTCGGCGCGGCGGGCGTCCTCGCGGGCGCGGTCGGCGGTTACGGTGATGTAGGAAGCGTAGTTGCCGTCAAGACTGGCGATGCGCTCCAGGTAAGCTTCGGTGGCCTCCAGGGATGATACATCACCGGCGGCGATGCGCTCGCCCAACTCAGTGGCGGAGAGGTAGCAGATGTTGGCGTCGGGCATGATTACCCCTCCTGCTTGCGCGCCGTCGCTGACACGATGATCGGCAGCGGCTGGATGTTGGCAACGTCCGGTTCGGTGATGGCTTCCAGGGCCTCGAGCAGCCCGTTCAGCGATTCCCTCACTTCGGCGACCAGATCGTCGGGGATGTTGATGTCAGCGGCTTTTGCCAAAGCCCTAACATCGGCGTCGTTCAAATCTGCCACTGGGCACCTCACACGGTGGGATGGGAGCGAAAGGACCCGACCTTCGGGCTCACGATGGCGCAATTCTGGCGGGGCCTGCCAACCATTGTCAACAAGGCTTCCCATCGGGTACGCGTGAGACGCCGGAATTGGTGGTAAAATTGCCGCCGGTCTGTTTAGTTCCCGCCTTTTCGTGACCCCAAGATCCATGCACGCACCGGTCGCACAACCGACAAGCCAACTGATCAAGCTGAGGAACTTTGTCCAGGAGTTTTCGTTGCCTCTTATCTTGGGCGTAGTGCTGGGGCTGGTCGCCGCCAACGTCAACTACCACTGGTACGAGACGGTGGTGCATTTCCACCCGCTGGGCGACCATGCCTACGTGTTCGGGCACGCGCTGACCATCCATTTCATCATCAACGGGATGTTCATGTGCCTGTTCTTTGGCGTCGCGGCAAAGGAGATCACCGAATCGACGCTGCCGGGCGGGGTTCTCAACCCCCTGCGCCGGGCCATCAATCCGCTGGCGGGAACGCTGGGCGGCGTGTTCGGCCCCGTCGGGATGTATTTCGCCCTAACCTGGGTCTTCTACGGCGGCACCGACGATTTCGGCGCAGTGGCCAACGGCTGGGCGATCCCCACCGCCACCGACATTGCCCTGGCGTGGCTGGTGGCGCGGGTGGTGTTCGGGCCGTTGCATCCGGCGGTCAACTTCCTCCTGCTGCTGGCGGTGGCCGACGATGCCATCGGGTTGGTCATCATCGCGGTTTTTTACCCGGACCCGTACCATCCGGTGGAGCCGGTGTGGCTCGCCCTCGTGGTGGGCGGGATGGTCGCCGTGTACATCCTGCGGCGCTTTCGGGTGCCGTGGTGGCCGGTCTATATCCTGGTTGGCGGCGCGCTTTCCTGGATAGGGTTGGCCAAAGCGGGGGTGGAACCAGCGCTGGCGTTGGTGCCGATTGTTCCCTTTTTGCCCCACGGCGGACGCGAGGCAGGCGTCAGCGAGGAAGAGGACCACACCCACGAGGCGGGCGGCGCGCCACATCCGCACGCCACCGACGACGAGCATCACGCCGACAGCGTCCTGGAGCAGTTCGAGCACCAGTTGAAGCTGTTCGTGGACTTCGGCCTGTTCTTCTTCGCGTTCGCCAACGCAGGAGTCCCGTTCACCAGCATCGGGTGGGTCACGATGATGGTGTTGGTGTCGCTGATCGTGGGCAAGGCGATCGGCGTGACGCTGCTATCGTGGGTGGCCGCGCGGTTAGGGTTCCCGCTGCCGCCGGGCATGGGCGTGCGTCACCTGGTGGTGACGGGAGTCATTGCGGGTCTCGGCCTGACGGTTGCGCTTTTCGTGGCCGGCAAGGCGTTTCCCGGCGACTCGCCATTCCAGGATCCGGGCAAGATGGGAGCCGTGTTCAGCATCGGCGCGGCGCTGGTTGCCTACGTATTGGGCAAGTTGTTGCATGTCCGCGAGGAGGGCCTGCGTTCGAGGATAGTTTTCCCGTGGTCCCGAGGATGACGGCGACGCCCGGTAGACCAGCAACGTCGACTTTACCGCCGACAGACCGAACCTGACAGGAGGACACGCCAATGGCGCTGATCGGAGTATTGACCCACCACTGGGCGAAGGAAGACAAGGTGGAGGAGGCAAAGGCGCTCCTGGACCGCAACGGGGAGGCCCAGAGCCACGCGTCCGGCTTCGGAGCGCGTCATACCTTCATCTCGCTATCCGATCCCACCAAGATCTCGACCCTGGTGACCTGGGAGAGCAACGAGATCTACGACGCGTGGCGCGCCAGTCCCGAACGCGCCGTCGCTATGGCCGGCGCTGAGGAGCTGTGGTCCCGTCCTCCCGAGTCCGAGCGCTTCGAGATGCAGGACTGATCCGGGGATTTAGTCAGAATCAGGATTGTCGGGATTAGAAGATTTACAGGATGGGCTTTTCATCCTGAAAAATCTTGAAATCCTGTGCATCCTGTTTCTGGCAGCTACCTCAGCAGCGCGTCCAGGTCCACAAGCCTATCCAGCAGGTCGGTCATTCGTTCAGCCTTGTGCTGGGCGTGGGGCACAATGGCGCTCATCAGGGCACCCACCGCCTCGGCGGTAGCCACGGTGTTTTGGTCCACCAGAAGGACCGGCACGCGCCGCTTGGCGGCCTCCACGCGGATGTACTCAGTGGGCCGGGAGCCGCCGGTGAGGACCAGGCAACGGGTGTCCTGCATCAGTGACGCCATCTGGATGTCGGGCCGCTCGGCGCGGGCAATCACCGCCTGGTGGTCGTAGCGTCCGAAATATCCGGCGCCGGAGTCCATGATGTTGCCGCCGATGAGGAAGCGATCGATCCAAACGTCGCCGTCCGTCGGCTCCAGTTCCCAGCGGCCGCCCAGGTTGGCTTCCAACTGATCCAGGCTCAGGGACAGCAGGACGCGGTCTTCGAGGATGGAGCCGATAGCCGGCACGCCGGCGGTTGATAGTTCCGACAGCAGGGCTTCCGCGCGCCGGGCTCGATACCGAGGCGTCTGATTGACAATCACGCCGGCAAGCCTGGACCCGAGGGTAGCCACCGCGCCGGAAACATTGACCGCCGACGTATCCGGTTCGTACCCGAACACAGCCACCACGGGAGCGGCGAGACGCTCCGCCAAACCGGAGACGATGGGCGAGGCCGCACCAGAGCCGCTGGCAGGATTGGCAACCTCGACGATGACGTGCTCGCTGATGCCCGTCAACGAGCGCACGGCGCTGGCGGCGGCGTCCAGGCCGGCGTCATCCTCGGACGATGCCACGGCGATGCCTCCGCGGAAATTTTGCGCGAAATACACGGCGTCGGGGTCGGTGCGTCCGGCGGGCGACACCGGCTTGCACACGGACACGCGGGCGCCCGACCGTGCGATGAGGGCGCCCAAGCCAGCGGCCACGGACGTTTTGCCGGCGCCGGGCCGGTGGGACGCTACGAGAATGACAGACATGGGCCAACCGGGCAGTTCAGCCGCGGCTAATAATCATCCACCCGATTTTCGATGTGGTTGGGATCGAAGCCGGGCGGGAAGTTGGTGGTGTCGTCCCACTTGCTCATGGTCATGTCGCAGCGGTGCAGGCTGGCCCGGTTGAAGTTTGCGCCGCGCATGTCCGTCATGATCCACATGGAGTCGCGGATCTTGGCGGAGGTGAAGTCCGCACCCTGCATGATGGCCCGACTGACGTCGGCTCCGTTCAGGTTGGCGCCCTGCCAGTTGGAGTTGGTCAGGTTGGCGGAGCGAAGGTCCACCTCGATGGCGGTGACTTGGCTGCAATCGGCGTCGGTGAGGTTCGTGTTCAGGAACGAGGCCCGGTTGAGGCGAGACCACTGCAGGATGGCCTCCTGCATATCCGATTGTTTCAGGTCGGCCCAGAAGAGGTTGACGTTGCGGAGGATGGTCATTGCCATCTGCGCCGAGGCCAGGGTCGCCCCGTACAGGTCGGCTCCCGTGAAATCGGCGGCGCGCAGGTCGCAGCGGGACAGGTTGGTCCGCGTGAGGCGAGAGTCAGCCAGGGAGGCGCCCCGCAAGTCGGAATCGCGCAGGTCTGCGCCGGCCAAGTCGACGCCCGATAGATCGGCGGCGCGCAGGTCAAGCTGCGCATCGGGGTTGGCAGACTTCCACTCCTCGATGGCGCCCTTGCCGGAGCGAACTATGGCTATGTGATCTGGATTGGCCATCTAAGCGTTCCTCGCCGCGGCGATTTCGTCCTCAACGTCGAAAACGCGCTCGGCAATCACCATCTTGAGCTCATTGACCTTGCTGTAGCCCGGGTACTCGTCGCCCTCTTCATCGAAGCGGTCGAAGATCTTGTCGCCGTCCAGGTAGATCTCTAGGCGTCCCTTGTCGGCGGGGGTGAGCTTGATCGCGATATCGCCGGCGTTTTGGGAGCGCCAGAATTCGGTCGCCAGCCACGTGGCGAGGCCGTGGTAGCCTCAAGGGACGCAGTAGACGATGTCGACTTCAACCTTGCCGAACTCGGAACGGGTCATGGTCATTCGGGATGCTCCTGTAATGCGGTCGTTGAGCAGAGGGATGCGTTTTCGCACAGCACTCTCCTCACTTTAGCGGGTTCCTATGGAAAAGGGCTGATCTGGTCAGGGTCACAGGCTTTCCAGCATGCGGATGAAATTAGCTATTTCCCGCTTGCCGTGGCGAATTTCGTCGGCGTTGGGCGGCCAGCCGTAGAATCGCGAATGAAACTGGCTTGCCGCGAGATAATAAGTGTACAGCAGCGGCGGAGCGCCCTCGTCGTCAATCAAGCGCAATACCGTTTCCGCCAGGGCGTTGTGCGATCCATGAAACCAGCCCCGGCGCTCGGCAACGGCCTTGATGGCATGGGCTGCCGCGCCCCATAGCTTGTTGCTGGCCTCCTCCAACTCGCCGCGCTCGACTTCGTCGTCCACCAGATCGAGGAAATGCCAGCTCCGTTCCGCGTGGTAATCGACAATGGTAGTCATGGTGAACTCTCGGAATTGAGCGGAGTGGCCGGACGGGCTACTTGACGCGGGCGCTGGCCTGGCCAACGGCGGTCTTGTCGCCGTTCTGGTTCTCGCAGTAAACGTCGACCGTTACCAGTGTGGTGCCGTCGTCCTGGGGCTCGCGGCTGTTGACCTGTCCGTGGACACTGACAGTGTCGCCGTGCTTCACCGGGCGCAGGAACTTGAGGTTGACGTTGCCGGAACGGTGGAAATCGTCGGCGCCGATGAACTTGCGCATGGCTTCGGTGCAGAAGGCAATGCTCATGCGGCCCGAGGCGATGGCATAGGTGGTGCCGAGGCGCTTCGAGGCCAGTTCGGGGTCGTTGTGGATGTTGGCCCGGTTGAGGATGCCGCACGCCTCGAACTGGTTGATGACGTCCTGGGTGATGTGCTTGGTGACGATGGGGAGCGTTTCGCTGTCTAGCCTTGGGGATGCCATTTCTTGCCCAACTCCTCGGGTTTCTTGATCTGGTAGGTGCGCATCTTCTCGATGAGCCGGCCGTCTTCGTCGGTGGCCGTGGCCTCGATGACCAGGTAGGGCTTCTCCCGGCGAACAAACTTGTCGTGGATTCGGCCGGTAACGCTGATCTTCTTTCCGGGGATTGGCGGGTTGAACAGGTCGATTTCGTTCCCCGCGTTGATGCTGCCGGTCTGGTCGTCGTAGGCCAGCGAGAGGGAGGTGGCGTCGTGCTTGACGGCGATGGTGGGGAACACGGCGTCGGGATCGTCCACGGCCCGGCGGTACAGGTCCACCATCTCCTGGGTCAGCACGTACTCATAAGAGCCCAGCTCTTCACCCACCTGAACTTCGTTGTAATCGAAGAGGGGCAATTCTTGTTTGGCCATAATGGGACACTCCCAATATTGTCTGCGTGAGCGGGACTAACGATACCGCAGGGCGCAACGGGCGTCAATCGGAGGGAGCCGACGGCAGCAGCAGAGGCAGGCCCCACGGACGGCCTACGTGTGGTGACTGATAGCCGCGGTCAATAGGACGTTCCGCCCTCGCACGACACCATCCTCAGTTGAGAGCCGGCGCCGTCATCGCGGGACGTGTGAACCTCGTACTGCTCTCCCTGGTAACTGAAGGTGATGAGATGCCCCGGGGTGATCACCTGAGCATACATCATGCCTTCCTCCGGACAACCCAGTGAAGCGTCCGACCAGGACACTGGTTCGTCGCTGACCAGCGCCAAACTGTCCACCGGCGCTGACAGCCGCTCAGCCAGAACTTGGCGCGCCTGCTGTTGTCGGTCGTTCAAAGTCTGGGGCGGCACAGTTGCGACGGGCGTGTCATGGCCGTTGGCGCTGGAGGTTTCGGGCTGTGGATTATCTCCGCACGCTGCCAGCAGGCATACGGTCAACGCCGCTGTTGCCAGGAGGATCCACCGACACGTTCCTGGGGTGAACCGTTGCAACGGGGATTGGAGATTCGTTTTCATCAGCATGACGCGCTCCGGGAGTGGAGGAGGTCCGGGACGCCGGCGAGTTCCTCGTGGTTTATCGACTTTAGTTTAGCCACGCAGCGGGTTGCCCGACAACAAGCCATCGCCGGTTTCACAAATCGTCAGCATCAGGTGAGGCTGACAACAACCTTGCTTTCAGGCGGGGCATCCATCCATCACAGTCTCTTCCTGTTGTAGAATTGGCCGTCAACTAACCCCGGCCGCTCCCAGTGAAGGCGGCCCGCAATGGAGGAGCCCATGTCCCAAATGATGACCGGCAAGCAGGCGTTGCTGGAGATGCTCAAGGCCGAGGGCGTCGACTACATATTCGGCAACCCCGGAACCAGCGAGGGGCCGATCATCGACCTGCTGGGCGATTACCCCGAGCTTCGCTACTTCCTGACCCTGCAGGAGAGCGTAGCGATGGGGATGGGGGAAGCGTACGCGCGGGCCCGGGGCACCGCCTCCTTCATCAGCCTCCACGTGGACAGTGGCCTGGCCAATGGCATCGCCCTGATGTTGGACGCCCTGAACACCGGCACGCCGATGGTCGTCACGTCAGCCAACTACGACATCCGCAAGGTGAACGAGACCATAACCGACTTGGCGGATCTGGTCCGGCCCGTTACCAAGTGGGCGGTGGAGCTATCCCACGCGGATCAGATTCCCAGTGCAATCCGGCGCGCCTTCAACGAAGCCAACAGCCACCCCAAGGGTCCGGTGTACGTGGGGTTCACCTCCAACGCGCTGGAGGGGATGGCCGAGATGAACCTGGAGCCGTCCCGGCCGGTTCACGACGCTGCGAGGCCCAGCGCGGAGGGAATCGCACAAGCTGCCGCCCTGCTGTCCAACTCCAGCCGTCCGCTGATGCTGGTGGGCGACCGCCTTTCCGACGATGACGCGGTGGACGAGGCGGTGGAACTGGCGGAGCTGATAGGGCTGCCGGTCTATCAGGCCAGGGGCGCTGAGGTGGCGTTCCCCACCACCCACGACCAGTTCATGGGCGCGCTGTCCCTGCGGGTCGGAGAACAGCGGGCCGTCCTGCAGACTGTGGATCTGGTGCTGGCGGTGGGCTCTGATCCCTTCGAGGAGCTTTTTTATTGGGGTGACGTTATCCTTCCCTCCGAGGCCAAACTGGTGCACATTGACCCCGACCGCAGCAAGATCGGCCGGTCGGAGCCAACCGACGTGGGCATCGTAGGGAATTGCAAGCTGTCCCTCCGAGATCTGATTGCGTCCCTGGAGGAGCGGCTCTCCACTGGTGACCGCTCGGAGATCGGGCTGCGCAGGCAGGGGGTTATCGCCGAGAGGCAGAGCAACCGCGCGGCCTTCGAGGAATCAGTTGCCGAGAAATGGGACCACCGGCCCATGACGCCGGCGCGGATGATGTCGGAACTGGCGGCGGCGATCCCCAACAACGCCATCGTGGTAGACGATTCCATCAGCAACCGGGCCACCATGCGCCACTACTTCCAGGCCCAGCGTCGGGCAGACCTGCGCGGAGTCCGCGGCCAGTCCATCGGCGGCGGCATCGGCGTCACCATGGGTACCCAGTGCGCCTATCCCGACCGGCCGGTGTTCGGCATAATCGGCGACGGCAGCGCGATGATGACCATCCAGGGTCTATGGACGGCGGCCAACGATGAGATACCGTGCATCTTCGTCATCTGCAACAATGGAATGTATCGGGTGCTCAAGACCAACTTCAACGTGTACCAGCGGGACGTGCTGAATCTGCCCGAGACCTCTGGCGGGCGGCTGCTGTACTCCGACTTCGGAACACCCTTCGACATGGCGGCTATCGCCAACAGCATGGGCGTTCACGGCGAGCGTATAACCGAGCCGGATCAGATCAAGCCGGCGGTGGACCGGGCCGTGGCTTCCGGCAAGCCGGCCCTGCTGGACATGGTGATCGACGGCTCGCTGTAGCTGGCGTATGCTTCTCTGTCATTGCGAGCGCAGCGTGGCAATCCAGTCGAACCTGTTGCAACCCTTGCGAGATTGCCGCGTCGCTGCGCTCCTCGCAATGACAGGCTGAATATAAGGGGAACATTCTCATGCGTACCAACACCACTAAAGCCAAACTGAACGACGGTCAGGTCGTTTTCGGGGCTATCATCACCCGCTACGCGCCCGACATGGTCGAGATCTTCGGGGCCCTGGGCTATGACTTCGTGATGATCGACTGCGAGCACGGGCCGGCCGACCTGGACCAGGTGGAGCACATGGTCCGCGCCGCCGAGTCCTTCGGCATCACGCCCATCGCGCGCATACCGGACCACTCGGACCCGACGATCCTGCGGTTCCTGGACCGGGGGTTGCAGGGAATCATCGTGCCGCACGTGAACACCGGTGAGCAGGCGGCGGCCATCGCCCGCGCAGCCCGGTATTACCCCGACGGCTATCGCGGCATGGGCGGCGGCCGGGCGCAGGATTACGGTATCGGCGTGACTCGGGACGAGGCCACGGCGTGGGTCAATTCCCAGGTGCTGGTGATCCCGATGGTCGAGGACGTCGAGGCGGTGGGCAACCTGGACGACATCCTGGCCGTTTCCGGGGCGGACGTGCTGCACGTCGCCGCGTCGGACCTGGGGCAGAGCATGGGCAACCCGGGCGTGGCCGAGGTGCGGAAGGTGATGAGCGAGGTGGTCCCCAGGGTGCGAGCGGGAGGGAAGAACGTCGGCGTGGGCGGCAACAATCCGGCCGATACCGCTGGAGTCGCCGAGTTCATCAAGCTGGGAGCGAACTTCGTCACGGTGTCCGGCTGGGGATTGCTGCGCATCGGCGCGGAGAATTTCCTGAAAGACGTGAACGCCGCCCTGTAAGGGGCGGCGCATTGATCAGGTGGTGGCGAACCCCATACGGGGCAGCGCTTCCCTCGGGGCCTCCTAGTTTGGACGGACGAACACCGGATCGCCGTCGGGGTCTGGATGGCGGTGGCTGGCCAAGGCGGTGATGATGCGGTCCTCGCTGGCCCGGATCTCCCGCAGCAGACGCTCTTCCATGGCCCGCATTTCCTGACGCAACTGGGCGTTGTTTTCCTGCATTTCCTGGCGCAGCTGGGCGTTGTTTTCCTGCATTTCCTGGCGCAACTGGGTATTGTTTTCCTGCATTTCCTGACGCAGCGTCTGCATTTCCAGGCGTAGCTGGGCGTTGCTTTCCTGCATTTCCTGGCGCAGCGTCTGCGTTTCGCTGCGCAACTCTTCCCGCGTCGGATGCTGACCGCTCCGCCGCACCTGGGCAACGTGGCCGCTGACTATAGCGATCAGGATTATCACCCCGATGCCAATCAGGGTAATCATTTCGTTGCTCAGCGTGATCCCGTTCATCGTGTCACCAGGAACCCGGTTCTACAGGCGTGAGTTAGTAGAGGTGGCAGGACACCACATGCCCGGGCTCCAGTTCCGTAACTTGCGGAATGTCTCTTGAGCACTGATCCATGACGAAAGGACACCGGGGATGGAACCGGCAACCCTCGGGCGGATTGAGCGGAGACGGCACCTCGCCGGTGAGGATCATCTCCTCCTGCTCAATGTCCGGATGCGAGGGCAGCGCTGCGTTCATCAGCGCCTTGGTGTAGGGATGCGAGGCGTTGTCGAACAGTTCCTTGGTGGGACCGTACTCAACGATCTGGCCCAGGTACATCACGGCGACCCAGTCGCACATGTATCGCACCGTGGCCAGGTGGTGGGCAATGAGCAGGTAGCTGACGTTGTACTCGTTCTGCAGGTCCATGAGCAGGTTCATGATCTGGGCGCGGATAGACACGTCCAGCGCGGAGACCGGCTCGTCCAACACGATTACGCGCGGCTCTACGGACAGCGCCCGGGCGATTGCCAAACGCTGCCGTTGCCCGCCGCTGAATTCATGGGGATACAGGTTGGCGTGGTAGCTGCTCAGACCGACGTCGTTCAGGAGCTTGGCGACCCGCTCCTGCATTTCCCGGCGGCTCAGGTCGAGGTTGATGACCATGGGCTCGGCAATCAGGTCGCGAACGCGCATCCGCGGGTTGAGGGAGCTCCAGGGGTCCTGGAAAACCGCCTGGACCGAGCTGCGATAGGCGCGGCGCTGCTCGGCGTTGGCCTGGCTGATTTCCTGGCCCTGGTAACGAATGTTGCCTTCGGTGGGCTCTTCCAATTGGAGGAGCATCTTGGCGGTGGTGCTCTTGCCGCACCCCGACTCGCCCACGATGCCCAGGGTTTCGCCGGCCCGGATCTGGAAGGAAACGCCGTCGACGGCCTTGATCCAGCCGGTAACTTTGGACACCAAGAGGCCCTTGGTCACCGGGAAGTGCTTCTTGAGACCCGAGGCTTCGAGGAGTACCTCGTTCGCGGTTTGTGTCACCGGGTTTGCTTCCAGGGTAGTCATTCCAGCCTCCAGCAGGCGGCGTAGTGGCTATCGCTCACGTCAAATTGCGACGGGTAAGTTTCCAGACATTTGTCCATAACGTACTGGCACCGGGGCGCGAAAGGGCATCCCGGCGGCAAGTCGTGAAGCGTCGGCGGCTGCCCCTCGATGGAGTACAGACGATCAACGTCTTCCTCCAACTTGGGGACGGAGGACAGGAGAGCCTCGGTGTAGGGATGCGACGGGTGGTTGAAAATGTCCCGGACGTTGCCCATCTCGACGATCCGGCCGGCGTACATCACGGCCACCCGGTCGCACATCTTGGCCACGATGCCGAAGTCGTGGGTGATGAAAATGAGGCCGATGTTGGAGGCTTCCTGCAACTCCTTGAGGAGCTTGAGGTACTGCGCCTGGATGGTGACGTCCAGCGAGGTGGTCGGCTCGTCGGCGATCAGCACGATGGGCTCGCAGGAAATGCCAATGGCTCCTACCACGCGCTGCCGCATCCCTCCGCTCATCTGGTGAGGATAGTCCCGCACCCGGGTCTCGGCGGCGGGGATGTTCACCTTGCGGAGTACGTCCAGGACCTGCTGCACGACGGTGCGCTTGGGGATGTCCTGGTGGATCTTGATGGCCTCGCCCACCTGGTTTCCGATGGAAAACACCGGGTTCAGGGAGGTCATGGGGTCCTGGATGATCAGCGCGATCTGGCTGCCCCGGATCTCGCTCATCTCCTTGTCGGACAGCTGCACGAGGTCCTGCCCTTCCAGGAGGATCTGACCGTCCACGATGCGACCCGGGGGTTCCGGGATGAGCCGCATCAACGACAACATGGTCACCGACTTGCCGGAACCGGATTCGCCGACGATGCCCAGCGTCTCGCCGCGCCGCAGGTCGAAGCTGACGCCGTCGACTGCCCTCACCGTACCCCATCGGGTCTCGAAATAGGTTTTCAGTCCGTCAACTTGCAGCACTATGGGGGAGGTGTTTTCGGTTGTGGTAGTAGTCATGATTCAGCCTGCTTTTGGTTGGGCAATGGTCGGGGGCGGCCAGGATCAGTTCAACTGGCGGAGCCTGGGGTCGAGCCGGTCGCGGAGCCAGTCACCGAACAGGTTCATTGACAGCACGACGAGCATGATGGCGAGGCCGGGCATGGTAGAGATCCACCAGGCCACCGCCAAGCGGTCGCGGCCGTCGGAAACCATCGAACCCCAGGCCGGCGTGGGCGGCGGAACTCCGGCGCCGAGGAAGCTCAGGGTGGACTCCAGAAGGATGACGATGCCAACCTCCAGGGTAGCCAACACGATGAGGGTGTTGATGACGCCGGGGAAGATGTGGATGAAGAGGATGCGAGGGGTCGACGCTCCCGCCACCTTGGCCAGGGCGACGAAGTCCATGGTTTTCAGTTGGAGCACCTCGCCGCGCACATTGCGAGCAAAACGCGGCCACACGGCGATGGCCAGGATCGCGACGATAATGAGGAAGGACTGCCCCAGGGCCAGCACCAACACCAGGGCCAGCAATATGGTTGGTATCGCCAGCTTGATGTCCACGATTCGCATCAGGAACTCATCGAGCCAGCCTCCATACCACCCGGCGATCAGGCCACTGGCCACGCCGATGACCATGCCCACACCCAGGGTGACACCCGCTACCGCAAGCGAGATGCGGGCGCCGAAGATGACCCGGCTCAGCATGTCGCGGCCCAGGTGATCGGTGCCCAGCAAGAACTCGGAGCTTCCTCCCTCTTCCCATGCCGGCGGTAGGTTGCGGTCTCTCAGACCGCCCCGTTCAGGGTCGTGGGGTGCGATGAGCGGGGCAAAAACGCCGGTGATCACGAACAACACAAGGAAGAACATGGGGATCAAGGGCCACCTGCGCAGTTGCCAGATTTTCCTGGCAATGCGGGCGGGCGCCGGCGCCGGTTGTACGACCAGAGTTGCGTCTGCTGCCACGATGTCCTCCTCTAGGCGTACCGGATCCTGGGATCGATGTATGCGTACATGATGTCAACCAGCAGCGCCGCGGTCACGTACATCAACGTGAACACGATCACCACGGCCTGAAGCAGCGGATAGTCGTTGCCGGCCAGGGCCTGGATCGCCAGCTGTCCCAATCCCGGCCAAGCGAACACGGTTTCGACGACCAGCGAACCGGTAACCAGGCTGCCCAGGGTGATGCCGGCGAAAGTCAGCACGGGAATGAGCGCGTTGCGCAGCGAGTGCTTCCAGATCACGATGTTGTTGGAGACGCCCTTGGCGCGCGCCAACTTTACGTATTCCGAGTCCAGAACGTTGAGCATCGCCGACCGCAGCAGACGCAGGTTGGCCGCGGCATAGAACCATCCCAGCGTCACCGCCGGCAGGATGATGCTGGAGATCTCCTGGCGACCGTAGGGCGGCACCAAGCTGTCTCCGAACCAATCATTCCAGCGCACCGAAAACAGGAACACCAGCATCAGTCCTAACCAGAATACGGGAGCCGACTGGCCCACCAGCGCTACTACTTTCCCAGTCATGTCGAGGAAACTCCCGCGCTTCACTGCGGAGAGTATGCCCAGCGGGACACCCGCTATCACTGAAAACGCGAAGGCGGCCAGCCCCAACTGCAAAGTCGCTGGGATGCGCTCGATGATGACCTCCATGGACGGGCGGCCTTCTTTGATGGACTCGCCGAAATCACCCTTGAGCGCGCTGCCCAGGAAAATTCCGTACTGCTGATAGTACGGTTTGTCCAACCCGAGAGTCGCCGTGAGGCGGTCCCAGTCCTCCTGGGTGGAATAGTCATCCAGGTACACGTGCCTGGGATCGCCGGCCGCCCGGCTCATCACGAAGATGATCAACGAGACCGCCAGCAGGGTCACCAGGGCCAGCAGAATGCGCCGCACCAGGTATCGCTGCATTGTTTCACTACCTCACAAACTGTTTCCCGGCGCGTTGCGGGTGGTCGGTGGTTTTTGCCGGTCTTTAGTTGACGCCTGCCGGTTGCAGGGGGCATTGCCGATGGGTTTGATCACGACCTGCCGGGGGCGTGGGCTCCGTCATTGCCGGAGCCGGTCCCGTTGGAAGAACCCAGCGTCTCGCCGCCTTGCGTCACCCGCGAGGCGCGGGCGAACCTTCCGAACATGCCTTCGTAGCCGATGTTGAACAGCACTGTAATGACGTTGGGCACCAGCGCCGCTCCCAGGGCGATGTAGGTTCGAGGCTTGAACAGGTAGGGGCAAACGCCCACGCATCTTTCGTCCTCGATGGCGGTAATGTAGCCGCCGATTTGGAAACCGGCCCAGGCTCCGCCAAAGCTTGCGGCGGACAGAGCAAGGCCCGCGCCCAGCAGAATGGGCCAGGCCGGGATTGAGTCAATCCTAAGGCAGGTTAGCCCCGCCCCGATGCCGGCGCCTACGCCGGCGCCCACCATGAGCATGGTCAGAATTTTGGGCAGAGCCTCTACCTCGAAGAACCAGGCCATCGGTATGGCGATCGCCATACCGATGGCCGCCAGGACCCCAGCCAGGGGAAATCCCAAGAGGGTTCTCCAGGCTACCGATATCCAAGGCTTCTGCGGCCCCATACTGACGTTACCTGCCCATTCTCAACCCGTTGGACTAGCCTCGGGGCTGGATATATTCGTAACCATTGATGTTGCGCAGGTCACGATAGCGCACGCCTTCGATCCAGGGTTGGATGTTCGGGCCCACCGGCCACAGGCTGTCGAAATTATACAGCCCCACGCCGGTGATGGCATTCTCGAACATGAACGTCGCGATCTCGATGGCAAGCTCGCGCCGCGCCACCGAATCCACCTCGGCCATGTGCTGGGAAACCTTCTCGTCCAGCCACGGGTGCTCGACGCCGCGATTCCAGACGGCCTGGTGGTGCAACTTCGACAGCATTCCCGAGAAGCCCTGGCCGGGCTCCAGGCGGATGCCGCCGGCGTGACAGGTGGAACCCTGGTAAGTGCGGCCGATCAGGCTGGGCCGCAGGGTGGTGTAAGGCAGGTTCTGGAACTTGACGTCCACTCCGATGTCGCCCCACATGGAGGCGATGGCCTCACAGGCCTCCACTTCCACCGGCGCGCCGCGCAGCGACGGGGTCAGCGTGATGCTGAAACCGTCCGGGTAACCGGCCTCCGCGATCAACTGCTGGGCCCGCTCCGGGTCGTACTCCCAGCGGAGTTCCGGCGGCAGCCAACTTTCTTCGTACTGGCCGAAGTCCCAGAGGACGGCGGGGGACCCGTAGCCGTGCAGCAGCGTATCAACGATGCCCTGCCGGTCAATGGCGATGGAGAGAGCGGTGCGAACCTTGGCCGCGTTCTTCCACTCGTCGGAATTGATGTCAGGGTCAGCCGATACCCAGGGCAGGTCCGGATCGTAGCCGGGCTGCTGGTCTTCCGTGCCGATACCCACGTAGTACTGGCCGTAGAAGGTCAGCGCCGCTTCGCCGCCGCCGGGAACACGCATGATCTCAGCGCCGTCGACGCTCTCAACCTGGGAGAGGGAGTCGAAGGCTAGCAGGGTAGTATCGAGGTTTCCGGTCTTGAAACCGGCCACACGGGATGATTCTTCGGGAATTTCCTGGAAGATCAACTCGGCGAAGTGGGGCGTCTTCCGCCAGTGGTTTTCCACGGCTTCCATGCGCCAGAACTCGCCGGTGCGGTAGTCCACCAGGTCCCAGGAGCCGGTGGCGGCGATCTGGTCGTTGGCTTCTTCCACACCAAGTTCTTCGGTCTGTTTCTTGCTGACGATCCAGGTTCCGCCGCCGCCGGCGCTGGTCAGAATTTCGTTGACTGGTACCTCAGACCACGGCGCGCCGGTATTGACTTCGACGGTGTAATCGTCGACGGCTGTGGCGTGGCCTTCCGGGTTCTCCCAGATGCCGCGCATGTTGGACGCCCGGGGGTGCTTCGAGCCCTCGGCTCCGAATTGCCGCATGGCCCAGATGACGTCTTCAGCGGTCATCTCGCCGTAGCCCTTGTGGAACTGGACGCCCTCGTTGAGGTTGAAAGTCCAAGTTGACCCGTCGGGGGACACGGACCATTCCCTGGCCAGCATACCGACCGGCTTCAGTTCGCTGGACACGGTCAGCAGCGACTCGCCGATGGGAGCGGTTTGCAGGACAAAAATCTGGGGGTTTCCGGTCAGGGCGGGATGGCCCATGAAGGGTCCAAGTTCCTTCTGACCGACGATCAGCCGGCCAACAGGCTTGTCGTCAACCATCACCTCCGCGGTTTCTGGCGTGGCCGTCGGAGCGGTGACCGCGGCGGCTACGGGAACTTCCGTGGCTGCCGGCGCGGATGATCGGGATTCGGGCGCCGGGGCTTGCGTCGCCGCCGGCGCGGCCGGGGCCGCGCTCTGGCTGGCGGAGGTCTGGCCAGTGGCCGGAGCGGGGGTCTCCGCCGCACCGCCGCAGGCAACCACCAGGGCCAGCATCAGGGACAGTGCGCCGAGACCGGCAGCGGCGGTCAGAGACTTTCCTGGAAATCGCAGCATATTTACCTCATCGTCTTGTGATCGGGTGTCGATTCTGTGGGTAGATTTTACCACTGGCGCTTGATGGACTCGCAGCCGTTGAGACGTTCGGAACCAGCGCCGCTCCCAGAGCAACAGTGGCTCCGCACTGACATTACCTGCCCCAAACCCGGCCGTTCCGACTAGGTCTGCGGCCGTGGGCGGATGTACTCGTACCCGTTGATGTTGCGGAGGTCACGATAGCGCACGCCTTCGGACCAAGGCTGGATCCTGGGACCAACCGGCCAGATCACGTCGAAGTTGTACAGCCCAATATTGGTAATGGCGTTTTCGAACATGAACGTGGTGATCTCGAGGGCCAACGCTCGGCGCGCCTCGTTGTTGATCTCGGCCTTGTGCAGAGCGATCTTTTCGTCAAGCCAGGGGTGGTCGGCGCCGCTGGACCAGACCGCCTGGTGGACCAGCTTGGAGCCCTTGTCGGTAAATCCCACGCCCGGTTCCAGGCGGATACCGGCGGCGTGGCAGGTGGCGCCCTGGTACGTCCGTCCCACTATCGTGGGTCGAAGCGTGCCGTAGGGGACCTTTTGGAAATTCACGTCCACGCCGATGTCGGTCCACATGGAAGCGATGGCCTCACAAGCTTCCACTTCAACGGGCGCCCCGCGCAGGGACGGCGTGAGTGTAATGTCGAATCCATCGGGGTATCCGGCTTCTTCCAGAAGCTGTTTGGCCTGCTCGGGGTTGAATTCCCAGCGCATTTCCGGGGGCAACCAGGTGTCTTCGTACTGCCCGTATTCCCACATGACGGCCGGGCTGCCATATCCGCGCAGCAGGGTGTCAACGATACCCTGCCGGTCGATGGCGATGGACAATGCCCGGCGGACTTTTGCCGCGTTGGCCCATTCCTCTGAGTCGACATCCGCGCTGGCGGAAATCCAGGGCAGTTCCGGATCAAAGCCGGGCAACTGGTCGTCCGTACCGGCGCCCACGTGGTATTGACCATAGATGTTGAGCGCCGATTCTCCTCCACCGGGCAGGCGCATCAATTCTGCGCCTTCCACGCTGAGCAGAGCATCCAGGGAATCGAAAGCGCTGACGGTGGTATCCAGGTTTCCGGTCTGGAATCCGGCGACCCGGGAAGATTCTTCAGGGATTTCCCGGAAGTACATTTCAGCAAAATGCGGGGTCTTGCGCCAGTGGTTCTCCACGGCTTCCATGCGCCAGAAGGATCCGGTGCTGAATTCCACCAGGTCCCAGGACCCGGTGGCCGCAATCTGGTTGTTTGCCACTTCCGCCCCCAGTTCATCAGTCTGTTTTTTGCTGATGATCCAGGAGCCAGCGCCGCCCGCGCTGGTGGAAAATTCCATGACGGTGACCGGCGACCAGGGTGTTCCAGCGTCGACTTCCACGGTGTAGTCGTCGATGGCGATGGCGTGGCCATTTTCGCTGTCCCAAACCCTGCGGATGTTGGACGCCCGAGCGTGCTTGGAGCCCTCGGCTCCAAATTGCCGCATACCCCAGATCACGTCCTCGGCGGTCATTTCGCCGTAGCCCTTGTGGAACTGTACGCCTTCGTTCAAATGGAAGGTCCACGTCGAACCGTCTTCGGATACTTCCCAGCTTTTGGCCAACATCGGGATGGTTTCCAGGTCGCTGCTGACCGTCAGGAGCGATTCGCCGATGGGAGCGGTTTGCAGGACAAAGATCTGCGGGTTACCCGTCAGGGCGGGGTGGCCCATGAAGGGCCCGAGTTCCTTCTGACCGACTGTCAAGGTGCCAACGGGCTTGTCGTCAACCATCACCTCGGCGACTTGCGGAGTGGCCGTGGGCGCCGTGACGGCGGCCGCCACCGGCACCTCCGTGGCTGCCGGGGCGGATGATCGGGATTCGGCCGCCGGAGCCTCCGTTGCTGCCGGCGCGGCCGGGGCCGCGCTCTGGCCGGCGGTAGTTTGGCCGGCGGCAGTCTGGCCAGCAGAGGTCTGACCGGTGGCTGGGGCGGGAGTTTCCGCCGCGCCGCCGCAGGCAACCACCAAGGCCAACATCAGGGACAGCGCGCCGAGACCGGCAGCGACGGTCAGAGACTTTCCCGGAAATGGCAGCATATTTGCCTCATCGTCTTGTGATCGGGAGTCGATTTTGCGAGTAGCTTTACTACCGGTGCTTGATGTACTCGTAGCCGTTGATCTGGCGGACGTCGCTGCGGCGGACATGCTCGCCCCACGGCTGGATGCGTGGGCCCACCGGCCAGATGGCGTCGATGTTGTAGTAAGTCAGGTCGGTGAGGGCGTGGTCGAACAGGAACTGCCCGAGTTCGCGCTCCATCTGCTCGCGGGCGTCGGGGTCCACTTCACCCATGGCGCGGCGCATCAGGTCATCGGACCACTGGTGCTCCAGTCCGCGGTTGAAGGGGTTTTCGGTCAGGTAGCTGCCGAAGCCGCTTGCCGGCGTGGGCAGGGGGCCACCGGCGTGGCAGGTCGCCCCCTGGTAGGTCCGGCCCACCAGCGTGGGGCGCAGGGTGCCGTAGGGAATGCGCTGGAAGTCCACGTCCAGGCCGATGTCATTCCACATCTGCGCGATGGCTTCGCAGCTTTCCACTTCCTGGGGCGCGCCGCGCAGGGCCGGCGTCAGGGTGATGTTGAACCCATCGGGGTATCCGGCCTCTTCCAGCAACTGCATGGCGCGTTCGGGGTTGTATTCCCAATCCCGGCCGTCCAGGTAGTGCTCGAAGCCGCTGTACGAGTGGATGGGCGTGGCGGTGCTACCGTTGCCGGACAGGATTTCGTCAACCAGGGCCTGGCGGTCAATGGCGGTCATCAGGGCCAGGCGCACCTTGCGAGCCCGGTCCCACTCCGGCGAGGTTATATCGTCAGTTGGGGAAACCCACGGGTTTTCGGGGTCGTAGCCAGGCCGGGTTTCGATGCCCTCGACCGGGTACCAGTTTCCGTAAATCCGCAGGCTCTGCACGATGGCGTTGGGAACCTTCATCAGTTCGGCGCCTTCCACCTCCAGCACGCTGGGTATGGAGTCGTAGCCCATGAGGAAGGTATCCAGGGCGCCGGTCTTGAACCCGGCGACGCGGGAGGACTCTTCGGGGATTTCCCACATGACGAACTGGTCGAAGGCGGGGGTGTGCCGCCAGTGATCGCGGACCGCCTGCATCTTCCAGAACTCGCCGGTGCGGTGGTCGACGATTTCCCAGGGGCCGGTGGCGGCCATGTTCGCGCTGGCCTCTTCGACGCCCAGTTCCTCGGTCTGCCTCTTGCTGGCGATGAAGGTGGAAGCGCCGCCGGGGGTCATGTGCCAGCGCTGGGCGATCACGTGGACCAGGGGTTCACCGGTGTGCACCTGCACGGTGTAGTCGTCGATGATCATCGAGCCGTCGCGGTCCGCCCAGAAGGTCTCCAACTGACCGGCGCGAGGGTGCTTGCTCAGGCCCCACTGCTGCATCGACCAGACGACGTCCTCGGCCTTCATCTCGCCGTAGCCCTTGTGGAACTGCACGCCCTTGTTCAGATGGAAGGTCCAGACGAGGAAGTCGTCGGAGATCTCCCATGATTCGGCAAGCAGGCCCAGGACCTCGCGGTTCACGTCCTCCTGCAGCAGCCCTTCGCCGATGGGCGCGGTGCCGTGGACGAAGATCTGCGGGTTGCCCAAGGTGCTGGGGTGCAGGAAGAAGGGTCCCATTTCCTTCAGGCCGGTGCTCAGGATGCCCGTGGGCTCTGCCATCATCATGGAGTCGCCCGAACCGGCGGCCTGGGGCACGGCGGTGGGAGCGGCCTGGCCCGCCTGGGCGGGCGCGGCCTGCGTCGGCGCGGCCGGCGCGGCGGCCTGCTGGCCACCGGAGGCGGGTTGCTGTTGCGCCGGCTGTTGCGCAGCGGCGGCAGCAGTGGGCGCCGCGGCCGGAGCTGCCGACTCTTCGGCGGTACCGCACGCGACAATGGGGGTCAGGACTAAACCCCCAATCACAAGGACAAGCAAACTCTTGCGGCTGATTCCAAACCAACTCATCAAACTACCTCCGGTCGGAGTTTTCCATTGTGAAGGAACCGTAGGAAAACGGGCTCCAAGAGCCCGCCGCTACAAGGCTGGGATGTGGCAAATCTGTACGCTCCAAGTCTCGAAAATCGAGATTATGAACGCCGTCGCAGTCTATCGGACGGGATTTGCAATGTCAATATATCGTATACTAATTATCAACCTAAATTATTATCTTGAAAAACGATATAGTTATCGAATCAAAGTTGCAACATGGTCAATGGCCGTCTCAGGCGCGGCGCAGCTGCGGAGCCGCCATGGCGAGCAGCGCGACCAGCACGATGCCGGTCAAACCCACGACCTGGGCCGCGGCCGGAGCGCCCCATCCGCCGGCGATGGCTCCGGCCGCCACGCTCCCGAAGCTGTAGGCCAGGATCGCGAAGGACCGCAGGCTCATTACCCGGCCCCGATATTGCGGATCGGTGGTGCGGAGCAACAGCGTCAAAATCAGCACCTGGGTAGAGGCGAAGGACATACCCACCAGCGCGAAGATCGCCATCGACAGGTAGAAGGATGTCGACAACGAAAAGAGCAGTATCGTGCCGTGCCATGAAAACACCGCAAGGATGAGCAGCAACCCGGGACGGCGCAGGTTCGGCAACATGGTGAAGCCAAGGGATCCGCTGAGTGCCCCGCTGCCGAAGGCGAACAACAGCAGACCCAACCCTGCCGCGTCGCTGCCCAAAACGTCCCGGGCGAAGATAGGCGCCAATCCGGTGTGCACGGTCCAGCCGGCCAGATTGATGATGACGGAGACGGACAGGACCGCCCAGAGCACCTGGTTGCCGGCGACGTACCGCAATCCTCCCAGCACGGTGCTGAGCACGCGCTCCGGAGCACGGACGACACTGGACTCGGGCCGACGGATTCCCAGGGCTACGCAGCCACTCACCAGGTAAAGGCAGGCGATTGCAGTGTACGCGCCCTGCGGCCCCAGCCCTTTAAATAGATAGCCACCAATCACCGGGCCGCAGAGCATCGCGATGTTCATGGCTACGGTGTTGAACGCCGCACCGTGACTCAGTTGGTCGGTGCGCAGGGTATCCGCCACCAGGGACTGCGCCACCGGCATCTGGCAGAGGCGGACGACCCCCATGACCAGCGTAATCGCGAAGATGTGCCAGACCTCCAGGGTTCCGGTAAGGATCAGGGCCAGCATCAGCGCGCCCATGGCGCCCATGATGAATTCGACGGAAGCCAGGAGGCGATTGCGCGGCAGCCGATCGGCGATTGCGCCCGTGAACAAAGCGAGGAAGTTCAGCGCCATCCGCGCGGCCGCGATGGCTCCGACCAGGAAGGGCGAGTCGGTGAGGGTCAGCACGAACCAGCCCAGCACCGCGGACTCCATCTGGGTGCCGACGCCCACGAGGGCGGTGGATCCCCAGACGAAGGCGTAATCGCGGTTCCGGAAAATGCCCAGAGGGGAGGAAGCGCGATGCAGCGTCGTCGCAACTCTCATGCTGGACCCGAGCCGTGAGGTCTCGACGAGTCAGGGCTACGAGCGGCGGCCGAGAACAGCGGGGTCAGCCGCCATAAATCACCTGGATTTGTTGTCACCCGTCTTCCCTCTGATCTGCGACGCCAATCGAGTGCCGGATGATAACATGCGGCACGATGAGGCATTGCATATACGCGGGTTGGCGGTGTGCAGCAGGTACGTGATAGTCTGCTGACCGCCGCCCATGCGACGCCACCTCCTATCAGATCAGTGACTACCAAGCAACGAAACGCGCCCGCGACCCCGACCGCCGCCGATCTGATGCGGCGGGCCTCGGAGATGTTGCCGGCTCTGAGGGAACGAGCAGCCCGCACCGAGGAGCTGCGTCGGCTGCCCGAAGAAACCGTGGCTGACCTGCTGGCGTCGGGCTTGTATCGCATCGGCGTGCCGGCACGATACGGCGGGTTGGACGTTGATTACGCCCTCGTGCTGGATGTGGCGGCCGAATTGGGGCGGGCGTGTCCGGCCACGGCGTGGTGCTACGGATTGTGGGCGGCGCACGCTTGGCTGGTGGGATACTGGCCGGAGCCGGCGCAGGAAGAGGTGTTCGGATCGGATCCTGACGCGCTGTGCTCCAGTTCGCTTAACGTGGGCCGGTCCACCTGCATACCTGTAGACGGCGGGTATCGGCTGACTGGAAGGTGGGAGTTTTCCAGCGGATGCGACGCGGCCAACTGGTTGATGCTGGGCGTGCCGGGGATCGGCGAACGGAACTGGGCGCTGGCGCCACGGGGTGATTACACCATCGTGGATACGTGGTTTGTGTCAGGACTGCGGGGGAGTGGCAGCAAGGACATCGTGGTGGAAGACGCTTTCGTTCCGGCACACCGGATACTGGACGTTACCACTGCCGGCGACGGCGACTGGACCGGCTGGGAATTGCACGGCCAGAGCAGGTACCGCGTACCGATACCGGCGCTGCTCGGCTGGGATCTGGTGGCGCCGATGCTGGGCATCGCCCAGGGCATGTTGGACGAGTTCATCGCCAAGACTGCCGGAACCTCGGGCACTGCCAAGTCGGCGGATTCAACGGCGGTGCACATTCGCGTCTCCCAGTCCGCAGCGGAGATCGACGCCGGCAGGGCGCTGATGAACCGCGACGTGCGCGAGACGCTGGACCGGGCGGGCGCCGGCGGAGGCTTCACCACGCTGGAGCGAGCGAAGTACCGGCGGGACAAGGCCTACGTGACCCAGCTTTGCCTGCAAGCCGTGAACCGGATCTTCGACATCAGCGGGGGGCACGGACTGTTCGAGGCCGATCCGTTGCAACGATTCCACCGGGACGCCCACGCCGTTGCCCACCGGGACACGCTCATCATGGACCTGGGCGGGCAGGAGTACGGGCGGGTGGCGCTGGGGCTGGACGCTGAGGGTAGAATCTAGCAGCTGATTATGGTGAGTTCCCGACCGAATTGAATCGAAGGAGTTGATATGGCGATCCAGCAGACGATGCACAATCTGGAACAGGGAGACGTGAACCTGCCCGAGTCGGGGCGCCCGGTGATCCGCTCCAACGAGGGCGTCATCTCGTCGGGACATTACCTGACGTCCATGGCCGGCATGAGGATACTGCTGGCCGGCGGCAACGCCTTCGACGCCATGGTGGCGGCCAGCCTCGCCGCGGCGGTGGTGGAACCCATCGCGTCGTACTCGCTGGCTGCCGAGGGCGTGTTCATGCTGTACGACTCGGCCTCCGGAGACCTGACGTCACTGTCCGGACAGGGTGGCGCGCCGGCAGCGGCCACGGCGGAGTTCTATCGCTCGCGGGGACACGAGCGCATCCCCACCGGGCCGGGCAAGGACGCGCCGCTGTCGTTCACCCAGCCGGGCATTGTCGACGCCTTCATCAACATGCTGGACCGGTACGGCACGATGTCGTTTGCTGACGTTGTAGAGCCGGCGATCCGCTACGCCGAGGACGGCATCCCCCACTACGAGTACATGCTGGAGCGACTGCGATCGGAGACAGGTCAGGAGCAGTTCGACAACTTCCCTCCCGGTGGATGGGAGGTCTTTTATGAAGATCGCAAGGTTCCGGCTCCCGGAACTTTGATGCGACAGCCGGGCCTGGCCAACACGCTCAAGGCCATGAGCGACGCATCAGCGACGGCGTCCGGCTCGCGCTCGAATAGCCTACAGGCGGCGAGGAAGGCATTTTACGAGGGTCGCACTGCGGAATTGATTGTGGAGGAGTCGCGGAAGGTGGGTGGCATCCTTGAGATGGAGGACCTTTCCGGATACCACGCGCCATTCTGCGAACCGGTGAGCACCACCTTCAACGGCCACGAGGTGTGGGGGCACGACTCCTGGACCCAGGGACCCATGCTGATGCAGGCGCTGAATATCCTGGAGAACTTCGACCTCAAGGCCATGGGGCACAACAGCCCGGCATACATCCACACGGTGGCCGAGGCGCTGAAGCTGTGCTTCGGTGACCGGGAGGCTTTTTACGGCGATCCCGACTTCGCGACAGTGCCCATGGACGGGTTGCTGTCTAAGGAGTACGCCGCCATCCGCGCCGGGGAGATTGATCCCGAGGGCGCCTACCCCGAGCAGCGGCCGGCCGGCGACCCCTGGCGCTTCTCCAAGAAGACCGGTCGCACCGCCCCGCAGGTCATGGCCGCGGCTATCGGGCCGGACACCTCTGCCGACGATGGCACGACGCACGTGTCAGTATTGGACCGCCACGGCAACCTGGTGTGCGGCACCATCAGCGGCGGGTCGTTCTCCAAGTCGGTGTTCTTCCCCGAATTAGGAGCCTGCCTGAGCACGCGGATCGAGATGTTCAACTGTGAGCCGGGCCACCCCAACGTGGTGGAGCCGGGCAAGCGGCCGCGCACGACGCTGGTGAACTACATCCTGGCGAAAGACGGCAAGCCGGTGATGACGGTGGGATGCCCCGGCGGCGACAATCAGGTGCAGGGCAACCTGCAAATGATCCTGAACTCGCTGGTGTTCGGGATGGACCCGCAGCAGGCAGTGGAGGCGCCACGGTTCGCCACCTCCAGCAACGTGAACTCCTTCTATCCCCACGTCTACTACCCGGGCCAACTGGATCTGGAGGATGGGTTCCCCGAATCCACGGAAGGCACGCTGAAGGCGCTGGGCCACAGGATCCACCACACTGCCAACTGCGGGCTGGGCGCGACGGTGTCAGTGCGAGACCCGGAGACGGGTTCATTGAGCACCGGGGCAGATCCGCGGCGGGCGTGCTACGCGCTGGCGCTGTAGGAGGCGGCCACAGTTTGCGGAGGATTCATTGAAGACGAGGTTGCCGCCCCCAGGCCAACAGCGCCAGCGCGCCAATGGGAGCAAAAATGAAAACCTGGATGGTATTTGGCATCATCGGCGTCGTGGCTTTGATTGCCGTCAGCACCGTGGGCGCTCTCGCCTACCGCTGGGCGGTGGCGCCGGCTCGGGGCGCCGTTGAAGAGCGTGAAATCATCAACCGGGGCCAATTCCGCATCCAAGCCTACGAGCAGTTCTATCGCTGGCAGGAAGAGCTCGACGCCATACGGGTAAAGCTCGACGGCTATCCCGCATCCGGCCTCGACCGTCGGGAACAGACCGAATGCCGTGGCCTGCTCGCCCGTTACGCCGACATCGTAGCCAAGTACAACGCGGCGTCCCGCGCGGAACGCACCCAGGGCAAATGGCAAGACCCGGATCTGCCGGAAACGCTGTCGAACGAACCCATCAGGAGCTGTGGATCATGAAATCCCTACCCATTGCCGCCATCAGCATCCTCATGGCGACGTTGGCGTTGGCGGCCTGCACCACCACTCCGAGCGACACTCAACTTTCGCGTCAGGCGCAGCAGGAAGCGTCGGGGCGGGCTTTCACCGCCATCCCGCCTTACATTCCCACCGAGTACACCGCCCGAGAGGACATCAACTGGTATCTGCAAGAGACCGAAGGCCGCCACACATGGTACGTGTACGCGCTCTCGTTCACCGGGGAACCGCTGTTTTACATCGTGAGCGACATGAAGCCGCGCAACATTTGCGTGTCGATCACCGCCCCGGACCGCGTTGCCGGCAGTTCAGCGGGCTATGCCGTTCGCAGCGCGCCGGCGCTGGACGGCGTTTATTACGGCGGCGCGGCCTGCAACGCTTACTATATGCGCGACGCCACGACCGGCGGATTCATCGAACTCGCCGGCGACACTTTCTCACTGGTCAGCTCCAAAACGCCGCTGTTTCTGGAGACCGACATCCGACGCCTGGAGCCAGGCGAAGCCAATTAAGCTTTCCAGCAATGACAAATCGGCACGTGTGAGGCTTCCGGGACTGGCAATCAGTCCCGGAAGTCGTTTTCGTAGAGTTCCTGCAACCGAGCCAGGTGCTCCGACGGGATCAGTGGCAGGTCGACGCATGCCGCCGTTTCCTCCGCCTCGGCGCGGTTCTTGACGCCGGGGACTGTGGTGTGGATATCGGGGTTCATCAGGCAGAAAACCATGGCCGCCTGGGACATAGTCCGGATGGGGCCATCCAGTAGGAACCTGAGTTTCTGCACGCTGTCCAGGTCCTTCTGCATCAGGGTATCGCCGGGCCGGGGTGGCCGGTCCAGGGCGTCCGTGAGCGCGCCGGCGGCGTGGGAACGGATGCCGATGACGCCCATATCCAGGCTGCGCGCCAGCGGAATGATCTGCCCGTTGTCGTGCTGGCTGAAACCCGGCGGTGGCGGGTCCATCGCCGTCCGGTTCAGCAGGTTGTAGTAGGCCAGTACGGTGTCGTACTCGTTTGCCTCCAGGATGCGGCGCATCGTTGGCACGTGGTGGTCCATGGCGGACAGTCCGATGAACCGGGTCTTGCCGGCCTGCTGAACCGTTCGGTAGGCATCGAGCACTGGCCCGAGCACATCATCCGCTGTCAGCGAGTCGGGCGCCTCGCCGCGCTGTTCCGTGAAGCGGTTGTGCACGTGGAGCACGTCGACCGAGTCGCGTCGCAGTCGGCGCAGGCTGGTTTCCACCGACCGCTGGACAGCGCCGGCCACATCGTCCATCTCGTCGGCGCGGAGCCGGACCTTGGTGGCAACCACCACCGGCTCGGCGCGACCCTCCAGCGCCTTGCCCAAGGCTTCCTCCGCCTTGCCGTCGCCATACGACGGCGCAACGTCGAAGAAGGTGATGCCCAAGTCCAGGGCCCGGTGGACCGAGGCGATGGCTTCCTGCTCGTTGGTGGGTCCCCAGACCTGGCCGATGCCGCCGCCGCCGAAGCCGGCGCGAGAGACGGTGAGGCCGGTGCGTCCCAATTGTGCGTATTCCATGACAATCTCCGGGCCTACCTGTGCTCCCCCTCGGCCAGCTGGAAGTAGATGCCGTGGGAGCTGGCCGGCTCGATGCTGGCGGTCAGGTAGCCGAAGGGGCTGGCGGAGGGGCCGTCGCCGCGCATCTCGTTGCCGTTGGCCTGCAGGTCGTTGAACAGCTGGCCGATGCCGTCCACGCCCCAGGCCACGTGCATTACGCCGGGGCCGGACTCGCGCAGCTGGCGGGCCGTGGGCGTGTCGTCGTGCAGCGGCTCGAAGAAGTCGACGAGGGTTTCGCCGATCTGGTAAAGGATGGACTTGAACCCGCGCTCGGTGAACTCGTCGCGGCGGATGGGGGTCAGGGAGAAGTTGCGTTCGATGTAGGCGGCCATGTCGTCGACGTTTTCCACGACATAGGTTACGTGATGCACTTTGTTCAGCATGATCGACCTCCGCGCTTTTGGATCGGGGCTGTTAGACTTGAGCGCAGCCTATTGGTTTTCGGGCCGGCATTCAACCCCGACGAGGATGGGATATGAGCGACCACAAGATTTTTGAATTGGGCGACGTTGACCTGCAATGCGGCCTGCGGCTGCGGGGGGCGCAACTGGCGTACCAGACCTATGGCGAGCTGAATGCCCGCAAGGACAACGTGATTGTGTTTCCGACCTTCTTCGGCTCGCAGCACCCGGCCAACGAGCCGATGATCGGGCCGGGGATGGCGCTGGACCCGGAGCGGTACTTCATCATCATTCCCAACTTGTTCGGCAACGGGCTGTCGTCGTCACCCAGCAACACGCCGGCGCCCTACGGCCGGGCGCGGTTTCCCCGGGTCACCTACTACGACAACATCGGGTTCCAGCATCGGCTGGTCACCGAGCAGTTCGGCATCGAGCGGATCGCGTTGGTGTGCGGGTTCTCAATGGGCGCGCAGCAGACGTTCCACTGGGGCGCGCTGCATCCCGACATGGTGGAGCGCATCGCGCCGTGGTGCGGCTCGGCCAAGACGGCCCGGCACAACTTCGTTTTCCTGGAGGGCGTCAAGGCGGCCCTGTGCGCCGACGACGCCTGGAACAACGGTTGGTACGATGCGCCTCCGGCCAAGGGGTTGCGGGCCATGGCGCGCGTGTACGCGGGATGGGCGCCGTCGCAGGCCTTCTACCGGGAGAAGGTGTACCTGGACATCGGGCATTCTTCACTGGAAGACTACCTGATCACGTCCTGGGAAGGGCGATACCTGCAACAGGACGCCAACAACATCCTGGCGATGGTGGCCACCTGGCAGGCCGGCGACATCAGCGACAATCCGCTCTACTGCGGCGATTTCGCCAAGGCCCTGGGATCCATCAAGGCCAAAGCTTTTGTCATGCCGTCGCGAACCGACCAGTACTTCCCGCCGGAGGACAACGAGATCGAGGTATCGATGATGCCCAACGCCGAGTTGCGGGTCATCGAGACCATCTGGGGGCATACCGGAGGCGGCCCGGGCCGCAACCCTGCGGATACCGGGTTCATCGACGCTCAGCTGAAGGAGCTGCTGGCGAGTTGAACGGTGACAGCGATTGGTGGGCCGATTTCTTCTCCGGCCTGTGCCTGGATTACGTCCGGTGTGCCAGAGATGAGGAACAGACCCGGGCCGAGTTGGGGTTCATCCGAGCGGCGATGGGTTTGCCGACGCGGGCCAGGGTCTTGGACGTCCCGTGCGGGGCGGGCAGTCTCGCTTTGGAGATGGTGGCGTGGGGGCACGACGTCACCGCGGTCGACCAGAGCGCGGAGTTGATTGAGGCCGCCCGGCGGGATGCGAACGAGCGGGGTCTGGTCGTTAACTGGCGTCAGGGGGATATGAGATCGCTGCCGGAAGACGGCAGATACGACGGTGCGGTCTGCTTCTGGAACAGTTTCGGCTATTTCGACGACGCGGGCAACCTGGAGTTCCTGCGGTCGGTATCGCGGAGCCTGAAGCCGGGCGCTCGTCTCGCGCTGGACACGCCGCTGCTGGAGACGCTGTTGCTGGACGCGGTTCAGGAACCCCGGGTGTGGGAACAAGCGGGCGATCTGTTGGCGCTCGTGGAGCGCGGCTATGACTACGAGAGCGGGCGGCTGGATTCTACCTGGACGTTCATTCGCGATGGGCAGCGGGAAGTCCGCAACATGTCGATGCGGCTTTACACCTATCGCGAGCTGATTGCGATGCTGGGGCAGGCCGGGTTCGGGTTGCACGATGCCTACGGTGACCTGGATCTGACGCCGTTCGAGCTGGGCGCGCCGTGGCTGTACCTGGTGACGACCAAGGTGGGCGAACCTGGCTCCTAACCAGTCACCAGACCAACGCAGGGGCGACGCACGCGCCGCCCCTGCTGCTCCGGTCAGCTTGAATTGCGGGTCTAGGCCAGCGAGCCCATCGGATCCCACGGCGGCAGGACGATCGGTTCCAGGTTGAGGGCGTCCTGCAGCTCCTGGGGCAGGTAGCTCTTGGGCGCGGCGATCTCGAACATGTACTCGGCGAACCAGGAGTCGTTCATCAGGAAGAAGCCCTTCTGACCGACCTTGTCGTCCCAGCTGTTTTCCACGCGCCAGCGGCGGGGCTTGCCGTCCACCACGTCCACGCCGGTGAACAGCATGGCGTGGGTCATGGCGGTCTGGTGGTACTCCAGCCTTTCCGCCTTATCCATCTCGAAATCGGCGCTGTAGACGCTGGCGTAGTCGAACAGTTCAGCGTCCCACAGGCCCTTGTCGCGGTGCATCTGCTTGCCGGTGTCGCAGCCCATCCAGACGGGCGTGCCGTCCTGGAGCATGCGCATGGCGATGTCCTTCATCATCTCGATATCGACGTTCAAGTAGGTGATGCGGGTGCCGTCGACCACGTTGCCCAGATACTGGACGGTGTAGGTGCGCCCGGCCGGACTGGAACCGCGGGGGTCGTGCACCAGGCAGACATAATCGTCCATTGGCGTCGTGATGTACTTCTCGGCGAAGGCCAGCGGCGTCATCTCGCCGTCCCGGTGGAACTCGCCGTCCTTGTCCTTCCACTGCCAGTCGAACTGCGCGGGCGGTGTGCCCAGGTGGATGCACAGGATCTGGTAGATGGCGCGCAGGGCTTCCTGCTTGGCCTCGCGCATTGCGTCCAGGCCGGCTTCATCGGCGTAGAGGCTGCGGATGTTGCGCGCGCCCTGGCGAACCTGGTAATTGAGGCCGGCGTTCATCCGCATGGAGTTGCCGGAGCTTTCGGTTTCGGGCATCACAGTCTTGGGCACCACGCCGTGCTTGCGGACGAGGCTGACGAACATGTCCCACTGGCCACCGTCGCCCAGCGGCTGTTGCAGCAGCCAGGCCACCACGCGGTCGTCGATGGGCCGGTCGGCGGTCTCGATGACAGCCTCCAGGATGTAGTTAGCGCGTTCCATCTTGTCCCAGAACATGACGTAGCTCTGGCTGAACTCGAACTCCTTGACGTTGAGGACGTTGCGGGTCTCGGAGCGGAACAGGTTGAGGCCGGCGAACATCCAGCAGCGGCCGGAACGGGCCTGGTTGGTCACGCTCCAGTCGTCCAGCACCGTGGAGAAGCTGTGGGTGGCCTCGGCGACGATGTTGCGGTTCAGGGCTACGTCGTTCACGTCGTGCTGGGTAACGACGTTCTGCATCAGCTGGTGATTGGGCTGGGAAGCGAAGGCATCCTGGAAACCGGCCATGGCGGCGGCGTCGAGGGCGCCCGGATTGGTCTGGGTGGTCATGCTGGTTCTCCTTCCAGTGCTTCAGTTTCGGGATTGTCAGAAGCAGGATTTTCAGGATTGTTCGGATTTAGAGGATTATGAGTATCATCCCACCAATCCAGATCATCTTGAGAATCCTGCTTCTGACTATTCTTCATTGCAAATCAATTCGCCGCTGTGTGTACTACAGACAAGTTGCCGATCACATCGTTGATTTCGTCTATCGCCCGGTCTATCTCGTCCTCGGTGGTGTAACGACCCACGGTGAGGCGCAGGGTACCTATGGCATACTCCGTAGGCACGCGCATGGCCTCCAGCACGTGGGACAGTTCGACCTGGTCGCTGTGGCAGGCTGCGCCGGCCGAGGCGGCCACCGAGGGCAGACTGGCCAATATACCATCTGCCTCACGCCCGCGAAAGCCGATGCTGCAGGTGTTGGGCAGGCGTTCGCTGGGATGTCCGTTGACGCGCGCATCGTGGCTCGATGCCAGGATGCCCTGCTCCAGGCGGTCCCGCATGGCGGCCATGTGGGCGGCGTAATCGGGCAGATTGCATTCGATTAGCTCGCAGGCTTTGCCCAGGCCTGCCATGAGGATGACATTTTCGGTGCCGGCGCGGCGGTTCCCCTCGTGGCTGGCGCCGTGCATGAACTTTTCCAGCTGGACGCCGGGGCGGATATACAACGCGCCGATGCCCTTGGGGGCGTAGAGCTTGTGCCCGGCTATAGAGAGGAGGTCCACGCCCAGGTCGTCCACCTTGACCGGGATCTTGCCGATGGATTGGGCGCAGTCGCTGTGCACCAGGACGCCGTGGCGGTGGGCGATTTCGGCGATCTCCGCGATGGGCTGAATGGTGCCGACCTCGTTGTTGGCGTGCATGATGGTGACGAGGACGGTTTCGGGAGTGATGGCCTCTTCGACCTGCCGGGGGTCAACCATGCCGTGTTCATCGACGGGCAAATAGGTGGTACGGAAACCTTGCCCTTCCAGGTGGCGGCAAACTTCCGTTACCGCCGGGTGCTCGACCGCTGAGGTGATGATGTGATTGCCTCGCTCGCGATGTGCGCCGGCCACACCCTTGATGGCGTGGTTGTTGGCCTCGGTGCCGCCGCTGGTGAAGATCAGGTCGTCCTCGGAGCAGCCCAACATGCCGGCCACCTGCCGGCGGGCGCGGTCGACGCCGGCTCGGGCGGCGAGGCCAAAGCCGTGTCCGCTGGACGGGTTGCCGAAGAGGCCATGGACGTAGGGCAACATGGCCTCCGCGACAGCGGGGTCGATGGGCGTGGTGGCGTTGTAGTCCAAGTAGATGCCGTCCATATGCGGCTCCAACGCGTCAGCGTGTAAGATGCGTGTGCCGCATTATAGAACACGGCGGAGAAACGTCAGAAGCAGGATTATCGGGATTTTATGATTGGGCAGGATTGGGATATCTCCATCACGGAACGGCTTCAATCCCGATAATCCCTGAATCTTGAAAATCCTGCTTCTGACGATTTGCAAAAGTGAGTGTGCATGAGGCCCGGCCTAAGTTTCTGCCGGCGTTGACCAGCTGGTGTTCCCCTCCTGCATTGCGAAAGGCGGCGAGGTCGCCGAGACGTAGATCAGATTCTCCTCGCCGACGTTGCGAATCGAGTGGTCGGTACCGGGAGGGACCAGTATGGCCGTTCCCGCGCTGACTTCTTCCACTTCTTCGCCGACCCGCATGGCGCCCCGACCCTGCACGATCACGTACACCTGCTCCCTCCCGTCGTGGGAGTGGACGGCCTGTTCGCTGCCCGGCTCGCCCTCGACCCAGGTTACGGCCAGGTTCTCGGACCCGAACTGGCCGGCAGCCAAAAGCAGGTGCGAAACCTGGCCTCCGCGATGATTCTGCGGGCACTGATCCAAAGTCTGAATGTTCATCGGTAAAACCTCTTGCTTGCTGACGGCGTATCTTGACTAGGCTCCATGAGCCGATGGGTTCCCCGTGGCAGGGGTTCACGGACGTGATCCTGAAGAGCGAACAGGGAACGCTTCCATCCTACCACCACCAGTGAAAATGAAAGCGATCGTTCAAGGGTCTTCCAGCGGAAGGACTTTCTTGCGGCAATCGCGTGCGACGTGTTAGATTTTGGCTTACTGTTTGAGGTGGATTGGATGCTGCATACGTATAGATTCTTGATGATAATGGGCCTGATAGTGGCGATGCTTGCGCTGGCGGGATGTACTCGGGAAGTAGTCACCGAAGTTGTGGTCACCGCCACGCCTGACCCTGCCGCTGCAAGCGCGCCGGCCCAGGCGCCGCCCACCGCCGCGGCCCCGCCAACTTCGGCCCCAGGGACTTCCGCCCCGGTCGCGGCAACGGCGGTTCCCCAGCCGCCTCAGCCGGCGACCAACCAGGACGTTGAGCATGTCTACCAGATCGGCATCTCAGCCGACCTCACTACCACGAACTACTGGGCCTACCTGGGGCCGGACGGCACGATCTGGAACCAGTACGTCCTTGGCGGCGACAAGCCATCGCTTTATACCTACTCAGCCCAGCGGTACGACTGGGTACCGTCCGCAGCAGCAGATTTCCCGACGGCGCTCCAGGAGGAGCAGGTCGGCGGAGAGACCTTCTGGACCACGGAGGTGCGGCTCAAGGAGGGAGTGCAGTGGAGCGACGGTACCGAAGTCACCGCCGAGGACTTCGTATTTACCGCCCAGACCGTCGCCGAAATGCAGCTATCAGGCAACTGGCCGTCAATTGTGGACCCGGAGTACTTCGACCACGCCGAGGCGCTGGATCCTCACCATCTGAAGATCTACTTCAAGCAGAAGCCGGGACTGGCCCGATGGCAGTTCGGGCTGGCTTTCATGCCGATGATGTCCAAGGCATACTGGGAGCCGGTGGTGACCGCCGCCAGGCAGGGAGGAGACGTCACCGAGCAACAGAAGGCCCTGTATGCCCATGTGCCTGACCATGAGCCCTCTGCCGGCGGCTTCGGGTTCCACAAGTGGGAGCGCGGCGCATTTGCAGAGAAGGCGCAGAACCCGCGCTACTTCTTCACCGACTCGGTGGTCACCCAGTACGCCAACGGCGCCTACGAGACGATGAAGCCTGGGGCCTACGAGTTCAGCGCCTACGGCGATCCGGGCGGCGACAAGTCGTTGGAATACACGGTGGGGCCCTACGCCGAGAGCACGATCTACTCGATATACGGCAGCCAGGATGCCACCGTGCTGGCTCTCAAGAAGGGCGACATCGATTTCATGCTGAACCCTTTGGGCCTGTCTCGGGGGTTGCAGAAGCAACTGGAAGGTGAGGGCGGCCTGACGGTGCTCGAAAACCCGTCCGACGGCATGCGATACCTCGGGTTCAACTTCCGCAAGGCGCCGATGGATAACCACGCCTTCCGCGAGGCGGTTGCGACGTTGATTGACAAGGAGTTCATCACCCAGACCGTGTTGCAGGGGGTGGCGTTCCCGATGTATGGCACCGTACCGGAAGGCAACCGCGCCTGGTACAACCCTCACGTGCCCCAGATCGGAAAGGGAATGACCCGCGGGGAACGGATTACGCGGGTGGTGGATCTGCTCAAGGGCGCGGGATTCACCTGGGAAACCGAGCCCAGAGTGAGTGAGGACGGCAGGTTCGTGGAGCAGCGGGGCGAGGGGCTGCGAATGCCCAACGGGGAACCGATGCCGTCCATCAGCATTCTGGCTCCCAGCCCCGGCTACGACCCCCTGCGGTCAACCTTCGCCATCTGGATCGAGCGGTGGCTGAACGAGGTAGGAATCCCGGTCCACGCCGACTTGACCGGCTTCAACTTGATCGTTGAGAAGGTATTCGACCAGCAGGACTTCGACATGTGGATCCTGGGCTGGGGACTGAGCCTCTATCCGGACTATCTGGAGTCGTTCTTCCACAGCCGGCATTCGGGCCTGGAGGGTCACAACGCCGGCGGATACAACAATCCGGAGTTCGACCGGCTGGCCGACGAGTTACTGGCAGAGACGGAGGTCGATGCTGCATTGGAACTGGCCTTTGAAATGCAGGCGTTCCTCGCAGAGGACCTGCCTTACGTCCCGTTGTTCGACACGCCGCTGGTGGAAGCCTATCGCAGCGACCGCATCGAGTACCCCTACACCCACTCCCTGGGCGGCCTGCAAAACGCCGCCGGCCTGACGACGCTGGTGCAGTTCAAGTAAGCGCCGGAATGCTTATCGTGCTGATCTGGGATGCCGCGCCCAACATGCAAGGAACCCCATCAATGCGCCCACCGCGCCTTTCAGCAGCCAATCCAGAGCATCGAGCATTTCCCGTTGGGCAGGGGACAGTTCAGGCGAGGCTACCAGGGCTTGCCACACATAACCGCTGGCGCCCAATAGGATCAGTCCGAACAATACGCCAGTAATCACGTAGTTGTTCACGCTTCGGCCTCGGTACCCGGGTCATTCTGCTGGTTTGCTGACAGCCGTGACCGACGCATCGATCGGTACCCGTCAAATGCCAGCCAGCCCAAGCCGCCGAAAACCAACACCATCCCTACGGTCACCATGACCACCAACAGGATGATAACCAGGATGTCTGCCATGGCTGCCCCCCATGCTGCGCCTGTGTACATTATTGTAGCAAGTTCCGTTTTGCTCGCGCAAAGACGCAACTGTCAGGGAGCCGATCCCCAATGACCGGATACCTGGCCAAACGGGCCGGACAGATGGTCCTGACCCTGTTCCTGATCCTCACCCTGACTTTCTTCCTCGTGCAGGCGCATCCTGGCGACTACGCCACCTTCTATGCGCTCAACCCGGACCTGCCGGCGGAGGTGCGGGCCCAGATCAAGGAGTCCTTCGGGTTGGACAAGCCGCTGTGGCAGCAGTATCTCGTCCACATGAAGAACACCTTCACGGGGAACTTCGGCGTGTCCTTCGGGCATTTTCCCCGGCCGGTGATCGAGGTGCTGGCGGAGCGGCTGCCGCGCACGGCGGTGCTGTTCCTGACCGCCACGGCGGTGTCCTTCTACATCGGGTTCTTTCTGGGCAAAGCCATCGCGTGGCGCCGGGGCGGCGTGCTGGAGTATGCGGCGACCATCTCGGGCGCGACGCTGTTCACCGCGTTCACGCCGGCCTTCGGGCTCATGATGATCTGGGTCTTCGCCTTCAAACTGGGATGGCTGCCGGTGGGCAAGTTCCTGGATCCCCTGGTTTGGAGGGGCGCGGAGGTCAGCGCCAACCACGTTTTCAGCTACATGCTGCTCACGGCCGCCGCTTTCCTGTTCTTCGTGTTCCTCGTGCTGTTCCTGTTCAGGAGGACGGGACGGATTGGTCGCTCGCGCCTGGCGATGCCGTTGATAGCGGCTGGCATCGTGGCGATTCCGCTGGCTTGGGCATTTTCCGACATCGGATTCCTGGCGTTGGACATCCTCAAGCACATGATCCTGCCCATCGTCACACTGACGTTGATCTCCTTCGCCGGCACGATGCTGTTGACGCGGAACAGCATGCTGGAAACCATGCGGGAGGACTACGTGATGGCGGCCAGGGCCAAGGGGCTGCCCGAAAAGGTGGTGCGCGACCGGCACGCCGCGCGCAACGCGCTGCTCCCGGTGGTCACCAGCCTGGTGTACAGCCTGATCTTTGCCGTCGACGGCAGCGTGATCATCGAGGGCGTGTTCTCGTGGCCCGGCATGGGCATGACCCTGCTTGAGGCAGTGCGTTCGGAGGACTTGCCGCTGGTGATGGGCTCAATGGTGTTCATCGGGCTCTTCTCGCTGCTGGCCCACGTCATCGTTGACGTGCTGTACGTGTACCTTGACCCACGGATACGGTACCAGTGATCACTCCGCAACCCGACCAGCAAATCTTCTCCGGCGAACCGCCCGGGCTTCCGGAGCCGTCGCTCGTCGACCTGCATCCGGGCCGCGCCCAGATGGCGATGGCCCGGGCGAGACTGGCGCTGCGGTCCTTCCGCGGAGGCTGGGCCATCTTCGTGGAGAGCCGCATCGGTGTGCTGTCGCTGGCGACCATCGTGCTGTTCGCGCTGATGGCGATTTCACATCCCATCCTCATGGCGACCGTCTGGGATGCCGAGGTGTACGACCCGGTGACGGGATACGCCTTCGACCGTCTGGAGCATCCGTCGCCGCCGAACTGGAGGCACCCGCTGGGCACCGACCCCCTGGGGCGGGACGTGCTCAGCCAGCTGTTGTCCAGCACCAGGTCGGAGTTCGTGCTGGGGATAACCGCGGCGCTGGTGACGGTGGGCATTGCCACCACGGTAGGCGCGGTGGCGGCCTACTACGGGGGACTGGTCGACGCCCTGTTCATGCGGCTGGCCGACCTGATAATCGCGCTGCCCGGCATCTCGTTTCTGATCGTGCTCAGCGCGCTGTTCAAGCTGAACCTGTTCTACCTGGCGCTGATCATCGGCATCCTGGGCGGGTTTGGCGGGACGGCGATCATCCTCAAGTCCCAGGCGCTGAGTATCCGCGTGAAACCTTACATCGAGGCGGCGCGAGTGGCCGGCGGCGGGCATTTCCACATCATCTTCGTCCATATCATCCCCAACCTGCTGCCCCTGTCGCTGCTGTACATGATGTTCACGGTTACCGGCGCGATCTTCGCGGAGGCGGTGCTGTCCTTCCTGGGCCTGCTGGACCTGCGGATGAGCTGGGGGATCATGATTCACACGGCGAACACCGGGGGCTACCTGCTGGGCGGCACCAGGTACTGGTGGCTCATCGTCCCGGCCGGCGCGTCGATTACTTTCCTGTGCAGCGCGTTCTACCTGGTGGGCCGCGCTCTGGACGAGGTGGTCAACCCAAGGTTGCGGCGGCATACCGGGTGAATGCGGAGACGACGGGATGTCAACAGCGGACACCACACCGGTCCTTCAGGTGGAAGACCTGTCCCTGCGCTACCAGACGCGGCAGGGCGAGGTTCAGGCCGTGGAGGGCGTCAGCTTCGAGCTGGCGCAGGGGCAATCGCTGGGACTGGTGGGCGAGTCCGGCTGCGGCAAGACCTCGGTGGCCACCAGTCTCATGAGACTGCTGCCGGAAAACGCCCGCCTGGCCAGCGGCCGCGTGCGGCTCGGCGGCACGGACCTGACGGAGCTGGACGAAGACGAGATGCGGAGCTACCGCTGGCGCCGCATCGCCATGGTTTTCCAGGCGGCGATGAACTCCCTGGACCCGGTGCATCGGGTCGGCCAGCAGATCATAGAGGCCATCGAGGCTCACGGCATGGAGACCACGGTAGCCGACGCCAGGGAGAGGGTTGCCCGCCTGTTCCGCATGGTCGGCCTGGATCCACAGCTGATGGACCGATACCCCCACGAGTTCAGCGGAGGCATGCGTCAGCGGGCGGTGATCGCCATGGCCCTTTCGTGCGACCCTGACCTGATCATCGCCGACGAGCCGACCACCGCCCTGGACGTCATCGTGCAGGACCGCATCCTGCGGGAACTGAAACTGGTTCAGCAGGAACTGCGGATGGGGATGATCTACATCAGCCACGACATCGGCGTTGTGGCGGAGGTTACGGACCGCATCGGCGTGATGTATGCCGGCCGCCTGGTGGAACTGGGCGACACCGCTGAGGTGTTCCGGTCTCCCATGCACCCATACACGGCGGCGCTGATGTCCTCCTTCCCCAGCGTGCACGGCGAAAGATTGCCACTGGTGGGCCTGGCCGGCGAACCGCCCAATTTGATTGACCCGCCAACCGGGTGCCCGTTCCATCCCCGCTGCCAGTACGCTGACGCAATCTGCCGGACTGAGTTCCCCACACGAGCCAGTCGCGGCGATCATTGGGCAGCCTGCTGGCATCCCTTGGACGTTGCCCCGGTTTCGGAAAATCGTCAGAATCAGGATTTTCAGGATGACGGGATTGACAGGATTGGGGACCATAATCCCGAAAATCCTGAAATCCGGTAAATCTTGATTCTGATGACACCGAGAATGCAGACGCCCATGGCTGCTCGCAACCAGACTGACGCCGGACAGGATGCCCTGGTTGCCGTAGCGGGGCTGACCAAGCGGTTCCCGGTGTCGAAAAGCCTGTTCCGTCAGCCCTCCAGCTTCATTCATGCCGTTGATGGCGTGTCCTTCGCCCTGGCTCCGGGCGAGAGCCTGGGGCTGGTGGGCGAATCAGGCTGCGGCAAGACCACGGTGGGCAAGCTGCTGGTGAAACTGCTGGACCCGACGGCCGGACAGATACGCTTCCAGTTTCCGCCCCGTGATGCCGCCGACGGGGGAGCGGGCGATGGAGTGGACGCCAGCGCGATACGCAACGCCGACCTGCGCGCGTTTCGCCGGCAGGCGCAGATGATCTTCCAGGACCCCTACGAGTCGATGAACCCGCGGCGGACCATCTACGACACCATCGCCGAGCCGCTGGCGGTGCAAGGCATCGGCCACCTGACGGACCGGGTGGACCGGGTCACGGAGATACTGACCCAGGTGGGATTGACGCCGCCGTCGTCATTCCTGTTCCGGCATCCGCACGAGCTGTCGGGAGGGCAGCGCCAGCGGGTGGCCATCGCGCGGGCGCTGGTGATCGGGCCGTCCTTCGTGGTGGCCGACGAGCCCACGTCCATGCTGGACGTTTCCAGCCGCACCGGGATCATGTCGCTGATGCAGGAACTGGCGCAGCAGCTGGGGATCGCCTACCTGTACATCACCCACGACCTGGCGGTGGCCCGCTATATGTGCCACCGCATCGCCGTGATGTACCTGGGCAAGATCGTCGAGATGGCGGAAACCGAGGAGCTGTTGCGGAACCCGCTGCATCCCTACACCAGGGCGCTGCTCTCGGCGGTTCCCGTGCCGGATCCCACGTACCGACGGGACCATCCCGACATACGGGGCGACCTGACCCTGCCCATAGACCCGCCAGCGCGGTGCCGATTCTACGACCGTTGCCCAGCGGCAACAGACTTCTGCCGCGATCATGCTCACCCTCCAATGGAGGAACATGGGCCGGGGCACTGGGTCGCCTGCTACGAGGCTTAATAAGCTTTTAATCGAGAAGCCCGTCATTCCTGCGGAAGCAGGAATCCAGGTCACCCAAGCATCGGCAAACGTGGATAGGGCATGGGGTATCCTGGATACCGGCCCCGCATCGGAGTGCGGGGTGACGTTCTTTCGCCGGTATGACGGTTTTGGATGGGATGGACAGGATATTTTGAGGTGAGCATGGCGGACGCTGAGGTCATCATCATCGGCGGCGGGATTGCGGGGGCGTCCACCGCGTTTCACTTGGCTCAGCATGGCCGGGATGTGATCCTGCTGGAACGCGGGGAGATCGCGTCCGAGGCGTCGGGCGTCAACGCCGGCGGCATCGGCGCGCTGGGCTGGGGCAACGCGCCGGACCTGGAATCGCACCTGACCATGGGCAGCCTGCAGATCTTCCGCAGCCTGCAACTGGAGCTGGGATACGACATCGAGTTTCGCGCTTCCGGCGGACTCCAAGCGATCCAGACCGAGGAGCAGTACGTCTACGCCCGGGACCGGGTGCTGGCGTTGAAGTCGCGCGGCTACACCTTGGACCTGCTGACCATCGACGAAGCGCGCAGCATCGAGCCGGAACTGAACCCCGAGCTGTACGGAGCCATGCACTTCCCCCTGCGCGGTCAGGCTGACCCGGTAAAAGCCACGCGCGCCTTTGCTGCCGCCGCGGCGCACCGGGGAGCGAAGATTCTAACCGGGCGAGAGGTGGCCGGGATTGACCGCACAACGGAGGGAACCTACCGGGTCGCCTGCGCCGACGATGAGTTTTTCGCCCCGCGCCTGGTCCTGGCGGGGGGAGCTTGGTGCGGGCCGCTGGGCAAGATGCTGGGCGTCCGCATCCCTGTCGTGCCGGTGCGCGGGCAGATGTGGGCCACGCAGCCGTTGCCGCCACGGGTCTTCTACTCGCTGTCGTCCGCCGAGTCCTATGCGCAATGGAGCCGGGAGCCGGGCGGTGATGGATCCACGCCCCCTGAGCTCACTCACCTCGGCGACCGCCGCGTCACCCGGCACCTGTATGGTCGGCAGAACCGGGACGGCGAGATAATCTTCGGCGGCGACCGGGAATTGGTGGGCTACGACTATACGGTGGATGCCGGCGGCGTGGAGGTGAACTTCGGCCACGCCAGCGAAGTGCTCCCGATGCTGCAAGACCTGTCTATCAGCCGCACCTGGTCGGGGATGATGCCCTTCTCGCTGGACGGCCGGCCGATCATCGGCAGGATACCGCGGTTGGACGAGGTGTACATCGTCAGCGGGCTGGCGTCGTCGGGTTTCGGGCGCGGGCAGGGCAATCGCGTCTTATCCGAGGAGGACTTTGAGCAGGTAGTCCTCGTCCCATCCGGCGTTGAGTCGTTTGCCCTGGATGCCTACTTTCAGCGTTCTCTCGTTTTTCAAGAGGTTGTGTCCGATCTGGCGCAGGGTGTTGATGTTCTGTGGTCCGTGGTCTTTGCGGACTCGGCACTGGTCCTCCCGAAAGGACACGTCCAGGGTCCAGTGCAACGAGTTTTCGATGCTCCAGTGGCCTCTAATGGCGGCCAGCAGTTGTTCCGCTGACCCGGCCAGACTGCTGATGTAGTAGCGGGGCTGGCTGGCGTCGCCTGCTGCGGTGGTGCGGTGGCCCACCACCCTGACGGCGGCTTTCAGTTCCGGCCATTGCCCCTGGGGGTCCAGATAGTCCAGGCAGTCCGGCTCGGTGATGACCCAGCATTCCCGCCGTTCCACCCGCCCGTGTCCCTTGTCCAGGGTTTGAGCGTAGTCATAGGGCACGCCGTCAAAGCCCAATGCCTCGGCCCCTTCGAACAGGTCTTGAATATTCTCGTACAGTTGACCCTGGTTCTCCTTCACCGCCAGCACATAGTCGGCACCACCATCTGTGATCTGCTGCGCAATCTCTCGCTGGCAGCCCATGGCGTCGATAGTTACGATACAGCCATTCAACTCCAGCATCTCCAGCAGTTGAGGAATGGCAGTGATCTCATTGGATTTCTCGTCGGTCTTGACCTGACCCAGGGTCAGGCTTTGCTGGGTGGCCCAGGCGCTGACCATATGGATGGCCCCCTTCTTCCCAGCACGGTCATAGGACCGTCGGGCCGTCTTGCCGTCGATAGCCACCACCTCGCCAGGCAACAACTCGGCGATGGCCTGGGTCCATGAGATGAAGCAATCCTGCAACTGCACTGGGTCCAGACGGGCGAAGACATCGCCGAAGGTGTCGTGGGACGGAATGCCGTGGGGCAGTTCCAGGAAACTCTGAAACCAGGCCAGCTTGCTCCTGCCGAACAGCTCGATATGAACCCAGGAATCAGCCCCACAGATGGTGGCGCAGATGGCGATGGCCAGGATGTCCACCAGTTTGTGGTGTCGGGTGCGTTCTACCCGGGGATCGTCCAACTCGGCGAAATGATCGAGAATGGTTGCCTTGGGTGCTTGTGCCATGCCCTCCTACCTCCACGACCTGCAATGGATCATCGGACATTAGCACATTTCTAAAAATCTCATTAAGACGCGATTGCCCTGCGGGCGCGGGCCTATGGCGGGCAAGCTCATCGCCGACTACGTCCACACCGGACATCGGCCCCAGGCTTTGGCCGAGTCGGACCCCGCACGCTGCGTCACGGCGTTGAACTGACCGGCCGTGCCGGTTCAGGTTCAGCTCGGTGCGGTTCGACTGGCCGCTTGATCAACGGGGTCAGCAGCATCACGGGGGCGATCAATAGCAGGCCGACGCCGGCATTCAGACCGATGGCCAGGGAGATGGTGAAGGCCTGGGCGATGGCCGCGATCTCGAACCCTCCAACCAGGTGGCCAAGCCCGTTGACCAGGCCCTGGGAACCCATGATCCTTCCCCTCATGTCGGGGGCGGTCGAGAGCATCAGGATCGTGCTCTGCATGGTGCTGAAGCCCGCCTGGCCCATGCCGGCGGTGAAAAGCACCAGGAAGGAGACCAGGAACCACGGCGACCACGCGACGATCACCACGCCAACGGCGACGATGGCCGCCCCGAAGACGTAGTAGCGGCCGTGGAAGCTGAAGTTTCGTTTCGTGGCGATAACGATGGCTCCGACGAAGGCGCCAATGCCGTCGGCGGCTCCCAGCAGCCCGCCCAAAGCCGGACCGACTTTGAGCACGTCGGTGGCGATCACCGGGATGAAGTACTGCAACGGGAGTACCATTCCGTTCATCACCAGGGATATGGTCAGCACTCCCAGCGCAAACTTGTTGGAGAAAGAGTGCCGGACGACCGACCCGATGCCCGTCCAGAAAGCGGTGTCTCGCACCACCCGGGTGGAACGCTCCGGCAACCGCATCCGCCACACCAGCGCCGCGGAGACCAGGTCCATTGCCACCAGCACCATGAAAGCGGCGGTGAACCCGTAGAACTGCAGCAATAGCCCTCCCAACACCGGCCCCAGCATCTTGCCGCCGTTATTGGTCATGGTCTCCAGGGACATGGCGTGGGCGATGCGGTCCTGGCCGGCGAGGTCGAACAACGAAGCGCGGCGGGTCGGGTCGTCCAGCACTTTGGCCGTTCCCTGGGCCAGCACCACAACATAGACGTGCCAGGGCTCGATCAGTTGCAGGATCAGCAGGACGAGCAGGCATGAGGCCAGCAACAGGTAAATGATGTGAATGGTGGTCAGGATGCGCCAGCGGTCCAGCCGGTCGGCCAGCATGCCGGCCACCAACGCGAAGGGCGGCCGCGGCCCGTTGAGGAACACCGAGATCAGCCCGACCTGGAAGGCCGAGTCGGTCAATTCCAGGACGAGGTAGCCGAGCAGCAGCAGTTCCATGCGCCGGGAGACCTCGTGGATCCACCGGGCCGCCCACAGGTACTGAAAGTTCCGGTCCTGGAGAACCACTAGGACCGGAGCGCCGGTGATACGTGCCAACCGTCTGCTCCCGGGCGGGTCGCCAACTGTTCAGGCCGCCCCGTCGCATGAGGATGCCCGCCGCCCGCCCGAACTCGATAAAGGCCGCACGATACGCGGGATGATGACGCCAAGTCAAACGACGGGCGCGCGTCTCGCGCTGGATTTGGAGCCTTTTCTGGTCTACCCTTGCGGCGAAGTCTTGGGATTGGCGGTGTTAGATTGCGTCTGGGCCTGTGCGTTTTGGGCTGCGGCTCCTTCGCGGCGGTGTTCGCCCGCGCCATGGCGGCGATATGCGAAGAGGTTGACCTGTACTTCGCCAGCCGCGACTTGGCGCGAGCGAGGGAGTACACGTCGCGTTTTGGCGGGCGAGACGCTTTCGGGTCCTACGAGGAGGCGGTTGCCGACTCCAGGGTTGAAGCCGTCTACGTCTGCACGCCGCACCACCTGCACCGGGAGCACGCTTCGCTGGCCTTTCGCGCGGGCAAGCACGTGCTGGTCGAAAAACCCATCGCTGGGACGATGACCGATGCTGAGGCCATGGTGCGGGAAGCAGCGTCGGCCGGCGTCACGTTCATGGTTGCCGAGAACTACCGCTTCCTGCCGCCGGTGCAGGAGGCGAAACGTCTGGTTGACCAGGGGCGAGCGGGGCGAGTTCGCCTGATCCAATTGCACGAGCAGTTCCCCTTCAAACCCGGCGGATGGCGCAGCCGCGCGGAGCTGAACGGCGGCGGCGTTCTCATCGACGGGGGCATCCACAAGCTCAGCGCGATTGGCTACCTGGTCGGCCAGCCCAGCGAGGTGTACGCGCGCGAGGTTCCTCCCAGCCAACCCGGGCTGGAGGCGGAGGACGGCGCGGTGGTGATGACGCGGGATGCCGGGGGCGCGGTCGGCCTGATCAATCACTCGTGGAGCGTCGTGCCGCCGCAACCCCACTCATGGGTGTCGATTTCAGGAGCCGAGGCGACGCTGTATTTCGAACCGGGCAAGCCGTGGCTGAAGGTCACCGACGCTCGATCCGAAACAACCGTGCCGCTGGAAGATTTCGGCAACGGGCTGGTTCCCATGGTCAGGGAATTCCGCAGCAGCATCCGCGAAGGACGCCCGCCGGCGATGACCGGCGCGTACGGGCTGGCCGATCTCGCGCTGGTGCTGGCCGCCTACGAGTCGATGGAAACGGGGCTGCCGGTCAGCGTGTCCTAACCGCCTCAGCCGCTACACCGACGTCTGCGTGATCACGCGCGGCGCGACCTTGCGGGAGAGCCAGCGGCCGTCGGCGGAGCTGCCCAGCAGTTGGCCGTCGCGGACGATGACCTTGCCTCGCAGGATGGTCATTATCGGGTAACCCTCGCACTCGAAGCCGTCCCAGATGGAGTAGTCGGATTCGGCGTGGAGCTCGTCCACGGTGATGGTCTTCTTCAGGTTGGGGTCGAAGAGCACGATGTCGGCGTCGCTGCCCACGGCGATGGCGCCCTTCTGCGGGTACATCCCCAGGATCTTGGCGGCGTTGGTGGAGGTGATGGCGGCGAACCGCTCCAGGTCGATGCGTCCGTTGGCGGCCAGCTTGGTGTAGGTTACGGGCATCCGCGTCTCGATGCCGTTGTGCCCGCCGCACAGGGTGCGGATGGTGTCGCCGGCCAGCTTGATGTTCTTGTAGGTGGTCCACTCGTCGGTGGCCGTGGTGCAGATGGGGCCGTCCACCAGGCCCTGCTGCAGGGCGTCCCGGTCGTCGGAGAACTTGATGGCGGGATAGGTGTGGATGGCCAGGCCGTCGGGTTTCAGGTAGTCGTCGCAGGTGAACTCCAGGTAGTTGTGCAGGGCTTCGCCGTACACGGGAAGCTGCGCGGCCCGGGCCTCGGCGATGGCTGCGACGCCCTCCTTGGCCGTGGTATGGACGAAGTAGATGCCGGTCTCCGTCTTCTGGGCCAGGCGCACCACCTTGCGGAAGGAGATGTCCTCCGAGATGTTGTTGTGGGCCAGGTGCAGGTTGGACCCGTGGTCGCGGCCCTCGCGCTCCAGCTTCTCCTCCATGTAGGTGACGATGTCGTCCTCCTCGGCATGCACGGCCATGATGCCGCCGTGCTTGCCGACCTCCTGGAAGATTTCCCAAAGGTGACCCATGGGAACCCGGGCGTGGAAGGTGGTGAAGATCTTGAAGCTGGCGACGCCCGATTGGATCGCCTCGCCAATCTCTCCCATGGTGCTGGGCGGTATGGCGCCGGCCAGGATGTAGTGGAAGGTATGGTCGATGTACGAGTGGCCCCGGAAGATGTCCCGGCGGGTCTCGATCTGGGCCATGATGGGATCCGACGGCGGAACAGCGCCCGGCGTGAGCGGCAGGGCGCCAGCGAAGTCGACGAAGGTGGTAACGCCGCCGAAGGCAGCGGCGCGGCTGGCGGCTTCCGGCGGCTGGGTGAACACGCCGTCGTCTCCGCCGGCCCAGTAGTCGGGCACCGGCACGTTGATGTGCGCGTGGGGCTCGATACCGCCCGGCAGCACGATCATGCCGGTAGCGTCGATGGTCTCGCCGGCGCCGATGTCGTCGAGCACACCCGGGGCGGCCACCGCCGCGATCTGCTCGCCCTGGACGCCGACGTCCCTCAGTCCTACGCCGTCCGGTGTGACCACTGTCCCGCCTTTGATGATCAAGTCCAGCATGATTCCCTCCCCGACGTGTCCGTTACGTGCATTGACGACGACCAACGTTACGCATGCCGTCCACAGTGGCCGCGATTATAGCGCGATTATCCGGGGTGCGAACGACACCGGCAGCAGCAATCCGTGTGCCGGCGTCCGCACATCGGATCAGCCTCTGCCAGCGGCGGCCTGCCCCAGCACGCTCATCAACTGCCCGGCGTCGTCGAGGTTTTCCAGGTTCTCCAGCATTGCCAGCACGCTCTCCGTGTCGGCTTCAGACAGGCCGCGATGGAAGCAATCGCGTGCCTTTGCCAGCAACTGATCGCGGGACATGGGATTGCCCGCCGACCCGGTGAAAGCCGAGCATTCGGCGCTGACGGAGGTTCCGTCCTTGAGCACGGCGGTGGCCAGCGTCGCGCCGGACTCCGGTCCTTCCGGCTCCACCGAGATGCGATCCAGCATGGCCTCCATGTCCGGGGAGAAGCGGCGGGCGTCGGTGAAAGTGTCGATACCCACGTGCCCGTCCAGCAGGGCGGCGGCGGCGCAGTATTCCACGCTGAACTTGCCGTCCAGTCCGCTGCGCGGCACCGGACCGGAATGGCCACGACCGCGGCGGCGAATGGTCACCCGCTCGATGTCGTTGGGGTCGACGCCGTTCTGCTCGCGCAGGTTCAGCGCCGCCTCGATGGCGTTCTGCATGTACACCTGGGCCGGGAACCGCTTGATGTCGAAGCCCGGTTCGACCAGCCGCCACGACTCGCCCAGGCCGCCGGTGGCAACGTCCCAGTTGAACTCGCCGCCAAATATTGCGGCGGCATAGCCCACGGGGGATTCCAGGACCTCGTCGCTGGCGGTGTAGCCCATGCCGGCGAGAATGGCGGCCTCAGCGCCCATGCGGGCGGCGTTGCCCGGATGGGTGGACTTGACCATGGTTCCCGTGTTGGCGGTCAGCCCGCCGGTGCGCGAGGCGGCGATGCCCAGGGCCATCAGCGTTTGGTCCTCGTCCAGGCCCACGGTTTTGGCTGCGGCCGCCGCGCCACCCAGCGGACCCACCAGGCCCGGCGGATGATACCCGGGCGCGGTGGCCGGCGCGGACGCAGCCCGCAATCGCCCCTGGATTTCCCAGCCCAGCACGTAGGCGGCGATGACGCGGCTGCCGGGGACGTGGTGCAGTTCCGCCAAAGCCAGGGCGGCCGGCAGGCACGATGAGGTGCCATGGGTGGGTGGGAACCCCTGGATCTCGTAGTCCAGGCAGTGGCCGAAAACCCCGTTGGCAAAGGCCGCGGCCGGCGGGTTGGTCTTGTAACCCCAACCCACCACCGAGGACTGCGGCGAGCCGCCGGCGTCCCGCACGTAGCGGCCGATGATGTCGGCCAGTTCCTGCACCGAGCCGGCGACCACGTTGGCCACCCCGTCCAGGATGGCGGTCTTGGCCGCTTCCACCACGGGGGACGGCAGGTTGTCGTATTCGGTGTCGGCGATGAACTGGGCCAGGGTTCGCGTTTCGCTCATGGTTGCTTACCTCGCAGGTGAAATCGTCTCGATCAGGATTTGCTGGAATTGAAGATTATCAGGATTGGGAGCGTCTTACAGGGCAATCGCGCCTAAATCGGTACTGCTGGCGGTGTTGGAGCCATGGCACATGGTAACGGCTGAGGGTGAATTTTACCGGGATAAACAGGATGAACAGGATGCGGTTGCGCTGATCCGGTGAATCAATTTTGGGCCGTCGGCGGGATGCGGGCTATAATGCGCTCAAACCAGCATGGGGGGCGCCACTATGGCCAAGATCAAGCACATTGCCATCACCTGCGAGGATCCGGACGCGGTGGCACAGTTCTACAAAGAAGGCTTCGACCTGTTCGAAGTCGCCCGCAATCCGCGCCAAATCCAGCTTTCCGACGGCGACATCAACCTGACCATCCTCCGGTGGAAGACCAACGAGGACGCCGACGTGGGACCCAACGGCGAGAATTACGACGGTATCCACCACATCGGGTTCCAGGTGGACAGCCTGGAGGACACCGGCGCGAAGCTGCGGGAAATTGAAGGGCAGGAGATTGTCCGGCGGAATGTGGCGCCCGACGGGTCGCCGCGCCCGCCCCGCGCGGAGGAGAAGTGGTCCGGCCCCAACGGGCAGGTTCTGGACATATCGGAGCCGGGATGGTTGCACAAGCGGCCGATGGATTAGGACGCATGGACTCCTGCTTGCGCGGGAGTGACGGTGTGATTTGCCAAGGGAGACGAATGTTATGGAAGCGAGTTGCGTCACTCATATCGGAATCTGCGTGCGGGACATGGACCGGTCCCTGGAGTTCTACCGGGACATACTGGGCATGACGGTCCTGGGCGACCGCATGACCGACCCCACGGAAAGCGGCCGGTCGCACAACTATCTGCGCGAGCGGCAGGCACGCCGCTGGGTCAGCCTGGCCTACGGCGACGGAGCGACGCCCACGCTGACCCTCACCAGCCATCCCGGCGACGACCCCGATGGGGACCCCATCAAACTGGACATGGTTGGCATCAGCCATATCTCCTTCGGCGTGGCCGACGTGAAGGCGCTGACCGAGGACCTGCTGAGCAAGGGCATCGAGCTGGCCGGCCCCATCGAGTCCTTCACCGACGCCGACGGGGGCATACGCAGCATCTACGTGCAGGACCCGGACGGCATCCTGGTGCAGTTCAACACCCCTCACTAGCTGACAGGGTTCCGTTTCCTTTTTCGTGGCAGCACATTAAGCGTGCTACCGTTCCGGCGGCGAAGTCGATAGCTCGCCAAAGCGTCAACATCATCGCGTGTTCCTTTCAATCTGCGGGCGCTGTGGGACTCACATGAGGTTTTCACGGGGTGTGGTGAGCATCGTCTCCATAGTCGCTCTTCTTGTGGCGGGCGTTTTGTGGACGGCGTGCAGCAAATATGACCGTGACCCCAGCCCCTTGGCATGGCACAACTATTGTGAGCAAGGATACCAACTGGGCACCCGAGCAACCTACGACGCATTGCTACTGGACCCGGGCTCAGGTGAGGGTACGTGCTACGCGTGGGAAGCGATAGTCGTCCGCCAAGTGAACGAAGTTGCATTCGTCGTGGACATTGGGAACCGACGCCACCTATGGGTGCTTGGCCCGCCAGAGTGCGTAGGCCAAGCAAGGGGGCACTTCTCCGAAGGGGCCCGTGTCGAGTTCGTAGGCAAATTTGAGCATCGACGCGCGCACGACGGATCATCATTAGCGATGCCGACGGTGTATTGTGCGTCCCTGTAGTGGCTTGCCTTGGGACGGCGGTAGCAGCCTTAACAGGCTACCACGCAAAAGGAAGCGGAACCGCTGGCAGTACGTCCAAACATTGCGAAGCGCCCGGGGCACGTGCCCCGGGCGCTCGGCGTTTGGAGTCAATCGTCCTCTAAACGCGGATCACGCCCACCAGGTCGCCCTCGGACTCTTCGATGGAGATATCGGTGCCAAAGGGTCGTGAGACTTCCTGGAGCCATTGCAGTGTTTCGCGGGCGATGGGCTCATCGGCCAGCACCGGACGGCCCCGTTGGGGAATGGGGCGGCCGAACCCCATGTCGATGGGGTGCAGTATGACCTCTTTCAGATCGCCGCCGGCGTAGTTGCACACGGCCACCACGCTCTGCCAGAACACCGGGTCGGCGGCAAAGGCGCGGGTGCCGCCGCCGGAGCGCGTGTCCAGGTAATCGCCGGGGGTGCTGTTGAAGTCCAGGCCAAAGCGACGGTAGGACTCGTGGGGCAGCCACAGGACGCTTTCGTTCTGGAAAACGAAGTTGCCCAGGCTGTAGAAGATGGGCCGGTTCTTGTAGATTTCGATGCCCCGCAGGAAGTGTGGGCCGTGGCCCACGAAGGCGGCGCAGCCCTGGTCGATGGTCCAGCGGGCGAAGTCCACCAGGAAGTGGGGCGGTGAGATGCGAGAATGGCCGTGGAAGTCGCCCTCGGGCCCGCTCTCGTGGCAGTGGACGCCGTAGACCTGCCAGTCTGATTGCTTCTGCGCCCCGCGGATCCAGTTGCCGATGCCCAGCCGGTCTTCCTCGTTCAGCGCGGTGCGGACGGCGAACGTCTCATCCAGGATGAACTTGTGATCCAGGAAGTCCAGCTCGCCGCCGGAGTCCGGCGCGCTGTCGTCGCCCCGGAAGCCGAAGTGCCGCATGAAGGCGTGCTCTTCTTCGTAGCCCAGCTCCAGGTTGGCCTTGTGCAGGGCGTCGAACACGTCCTGCTGCACGTGGTGGGTGATGTCGTGGCGCAGGGCGTTGACGCCCGGGCGTCCGGGGAAGTCAGGGCGGCCGGTGCCGGCGCGAGAGGTCTCGCTGAAGGTGCTGGTGGCGCTCATGACTGCCACGCGGCCGCGGGCCGAATCGACGTACGCGGGGGCGCGGGCCTCGTCCAGGTTGCGGCCGCCGCCGGCGTGGGGCAGGTCAACTTCCCGGCAATGCTCCAGGGTGGTCAGGAACCCGCCCTCGGAGAAGTCGAAGGAGTGGTTGTTGGCCGTGGTGACGGCGTTGACGCCCATCCATTTGAGCTCGTCAAGGTTCTTGGGGTCGGAGCGGGTGTAGGTGGCGCTGCTCCACTGCCAACTGCTCTCGTAGTCGTGGAACAGCATCTCCAGGTTGACCAGGGACACGTCGGCGTTGCGCATGATGTCGACGAGTCTGAGGAAGCGCGGCTCCTGGAAAGCCTGCATCCGGCGGGTAATCATGGCGTCGCCGCCCAAGGCGATGGAGATATCGCGGCGCTCGGCATCGTAGATGGTTGTGGTCATGTCGTCTCCTTGTTGCGTGGGTACAAGGGTGGTTCGGGTGCGGGCATCAGTGTTGTTGGGAAAGCCGCGCTTCCAGTTCGCGAATGCGGGCTTCGGCTCTGTTGGCGCGGGCTTCGGCGTTGTCGGCGCGGGCGCGCTCGGTGTCAAAGGTTGCGATGTGCTGCCCCGTGGCCGGGTCATACCAGCCCAATTCGCCACGCTCCCACCGCAGGTACAAGTCCAGCGCTTCGCTGTATCCCTGCAATACGTCCTCCGACAACTCCTCGATGTCAATAGGCACGTACACGCCGTTCACCAAACGCTCTCCGGCCAACCTCGTACCGTGATACTGGCCCGTCTTGTCAAACCGCCAGTACTCCGGTATCAGCATCCTGGCGTAGTCATCACGCTTCGCGCCGATGTCGGTGTCCGCCGTGCTTGCCGACGCCACCTCCAGCACGAAGTCCGGCGGCTTGCCCTGCTCCGAGATGATGTAGCCGTTGCTGGCCTCGTAAGCCACCGGGTCCACGTCGAAGGCCACCAGCAGGTCGGGGTAGCGCGCCAGATCCCGGAAAGTGCCCGGTTCCACGATAATCCAGCGATCGGCCTCCACCAGGGTAGTCTCAGGATTGCCCAGGTGAACCGCCAGGGCATGGGAACGTCCGGTCTTGAACAGGTGGTCGAACTGGCTCACTTCGTCGGGCTCGCGTTGGGGGATGTCGGGCAACCGAAAGCGGCCCGGTGAGGGGTAGGTTGGGGAGACGGGTTTCCTGGTAGGGGTAGTCATGGCGCACCTGGCACAGTGGCCGGCTGTGGGCCGCATTATACCAGCCGGCCACTCCCGGCCGATGCTACAATGCGCCGGATGACCTCCCTTGCCGCACATGCGAACTCTGAGCCGGCCCTCCCCTTGAGCGGTTACCGGGTCGTGGACCTAGCGGGGCCCATGGGAGTTTACTGCGGCAAGTTGCTGGCCGACATGGGCGCCGATGTAATCAAGGTCGAGCCGCCGGGCGGCGACCCCATGCGCGAGATCGGCCCCTTCATCGACGGCCAACCCGGACCCGGCCGCAGCCTGCACTGGCTCCACTTCAACACCAACAAGCGCAGCGTGACCCTGGACATAACCATGCCGGCGGGTGTGGACGCGCTTCGCAAGCTGGCCCTCGCGTCGGACGTGGTGCTGGAAACCGGGCCGCCCGGGTACATGGACTCGCTCGGCTTGGGTTACGAGCGCCTGGCCGCGGAGTCGTCCGGGCTCGTGTATGCGTCCATCACACCCTTTGGGCAGACGGGGCCCTACCGCGATTTCAAGGCATCCGACCTGGTGGGCTTTGCCATGGGCGGGTACATGTACGTCACCGGGTGGCCCGACACTCCGCCCAACAAGCTGTGGGGCTCACAGGCATACCACACTGCATCGAACCGGGCCTACATTGCCATCCTGCTGGCTCTCTACCATCGCATTGCGACCGGCCAGGGGCAGTACGTCGACGTTTCCATGCAGGAGGCGGTGGCCGCCACCACCGAGCACGTGAACACGACCTACAACTACACCGGCGAGTCGGCGGTGCGCTGCGGGTTCCGCCACGGCGGCCAGTTCGTCGCCACGTGGCGGTGCAAGGACGGCTACGCCAGCATCACCACCAATACGCGAGCGGCCTGGGATGACCTGCGGGCGTGGATGGACCGGGACGGCATGGCCGGCGACCTCATGGACGAGCGGTACAACGACCACTTCGTCCTGCGCGGCGAGCACTCGGCCCATATCGAGGAACTTATCCAGATGTGGGCCACGCTGCATACCAGGCAAGAGATAACCGAGTTCGGCCAGTCCAACCACCACCCGTGGGGCCCCGCAGCCACGGCCGACGAAATCCTGACCAACGAGCAGCTGTGGGGTCGGGAGTACCTGACCCGCGTGGATTCCGCAGACGGCGGGCCATCGATGGTCTACCCGGGCGACCCGTACCGCCTGACCGAGTTTCAACAGCCGGTGCGCCGGACGGCGCCGGCCCCGGGGGAGCACAACGCCGAGGTCTTTGGCGGCATCCTCGGTATCACGCCGGCCGAACTGAACGCCTTTACGTCTGAAGTTGGGCGTGATACGGGTTGAGCTTCGGTTCGGGTCAAGGGATAGCGTCCAGAAATTCCTGCCGATCAATCCCAGCCTGCCGCACAATATCCCGAAGCAGATTAGGTTCAATTTGTCAGACGGAAACTGCCGTCTTCCGCTACTCATCTACTCATCAGCGTATTCTGACAACAGCTCCGCTACTTCATATAGATTCTCCAAAGTTTCGGAGCGAGTGGGACCCTGCGTAAAGCAGTTGGGAATATCCGGATAACGCGCAATCCATCCATGTATGCCCCGTTCCCACTCAACACGATTCGGGTTCACCAACTGCCTGCCTTTCTTCCAGCGGTCAGTTTGTGTTTCAACAGGTGATACCTTCTTCGGCGTTGTCATTCCTTGCCTCTCGTTTGGAATTTACGTCACCATCTTATGCTGTCATCAATCAGTGGCTCAAACTGCATTTGGCGCTGTTTGGCATCGCAATTCCCTTGTTGCCACTGAGGCGCTGCCTGAGGTCAAACGAACTTGAACGGCGACACGAAACAGACCGGCCTGGCACTCCGGAGCATCCGGGTGCTGGACTTCACCTGGATTCACGCCGGGCCGTCCGCCACGCGGATCCTCTCCGACCAGGGGGCGGAGGTGATCAAGGTCGAGTCCAACAATGCCCTGTCGGTGGTAGGCGGGCCGGCGTCTGCCACCGCCCGGGGGCTGGGGCAACGGCACAACTGGAACGCGGGCAAGTTGTCCATCTCCCTGAACATGAAGACCCCGCAGGGCATCGACATCGCCAAGCGGCTGGTTGCGGTGTCCGACGTGGTGGCGGAGAACTTCAGCGGTCGGGTGATGCCGTTCTGGGGCCTCGATTATGATTCCATAAAGCCCATCAATCCCAGCATCATCATGCTCAGCATGTCCGGTTTCGGCCGCACCGGGCCGTGGAAGGACCGGGTCAGCTACGGACAGACCCTACAGGCCTGGTCGGGGTTCACCCAGCTGACCGGGTTTCCCGACGCCGACCCCAGCGGACCGGCCAGCGCGTACAGCGACGCCGTGGGTGGCATGGCCGGCGCTCAGGCAGTGTTGCTGGCCCTGATCCACCGCTCCAGGACCGGCCGGGGACAGTGGCTGGACGTCTCGCAGTTCGAGTCGCTGTCGTCGCTGCTGGACACCCTGGCGCTGGACATGAGCGTCAACGGCTCCGCGGCGGTTTCGACCCGCACCGGCAATCGCCAACCGCACGGCGGCGGCGCTCCCCACGGCGCGTACCGGTGCCGGGGAGAGGACCGGTGGGTGGCTATCACCGTGTTCACTGACGAGGAATGGCGCGAGTTCGTGGATGCGCTGGGCTGCCCTCAATGGACCCAGGACGAACGATTCGCCACCAGCGATGCTCGTGAACGCAACGCCGACGCGCTGGATGCACTGGTGAATTCCTGGACTGATCAACACACCGCTGAAGAGGTGATGGCCTTGCTCCAGTCCGCAGGGGTCGCGGCTGGGGTTGTGCAAACGGGGGAAGACTTGTCCAGGGATCCGCAGTTGAAGGAGCGGGGATTCTTCCGGCGTGTTCCGGATCACCAGGGTGAGCTTCGGACCATCGAAAGCGCGCCCTACAAGTTGTCGCGCACTCCGGGATCGGTCACCAGGGGCGCGCCGGCTTTCGCGGCAGACATGACCTACGTGCTGCGCGAACTGCTGGGCATGTCCGACGACGAGGTGGACGAGTGCGCCATCGCCGGAGCGTTTGACTGAGCCGGGAGCCTCATGTCGGAGACTGAGAGCCGGGGAACTACGGTCAAGCAGCGTCTGCGGACAGCATCAACTGGGCCGCTGCCTGGGCATCCGCCATCGCGCCCGCAAGGTCCGGAAGGACGACTTCGCTTTTCGGTTGCAGGTAGAGGAACACCACCTGGCGGACTGGCTTGCCGGTGATCTGGCTGATGGCGCGGGCGTAGGCTCCTCCCTGGAGACGATAGCGGTCGATGACCTCCGGTAGCTGGGCCTCGGTAACCGCGTCGGTCTTGTAGTCGACCACCACCAAACCGTCCTCTTCCTCAAAAAGCAGGTCGATGAACCCGTGCAGCGAACCGTCGCCGACGGGTGCTGCCACCGGCACCTCGCGCCAGATTCGTTTCGATGCTACGGCGCGTCGCACGATGTCGCTCTGCACGGCGACCTCCACCAGGCGAGAGACCTCCGCCTCACGGTCCGGCACCCCTTCTGCGACGGCCTGCGCCCGGGCCCGGTGCTCGATGCCGGCGCCGGTGGCGAGGTCGATGGACTGCAAGACCGCGTGCACCGCCCGGCCCACCGAGGTGCCCGCGCGCCCGCGACGCCAGGGTTCGGGACGGTCCGGCTCCTCTTCCTCATCTTTGTATGCCCGGGCAAGGCCGGTGGCGGCGACAAACTGCGGGCGGCTGAATTCTGCAATGGTGCGTTTACGTTCTGCCATCCATTGGTCGAGATGCTCCGTGGAATGCAGAGTCTCGTCGATGGCGTGGGAATGATCGTCTGAATTGGAGGGCTGGGTTGGTGCCAGCGCGGCCAATTCGCTGAGTTCTACGGCTTGCCACAGATCGTCGTGATTCTCCATATATTCCGCGATCGCTGCCGCGGTCGTTTTCTGACCCCTGGCCGGCCGGCGCATGCTCAGCACCAGGTGATCCCGGGCCCTGGTGGTCGCCACGTACATCAGGCGGATGTGCTCTGCGGCGGACATGCGGTTGTCAAGTTCAACCAGCTCTTCGAAACCGGGAGTGGCGAACCGCGTGGCTGCGGGACCAACTCCAATCTCGACCCGGCCGCTGCCCCGGTCCACGATGACGGGACTGCCGCCCCTGGCCGGCGCCGAATTGATCCCGGTGAGGATCACCACGGGAAACTCCAGCCCCTTGGAGCCGTGGATGGTCATCACCCGCACGGCGTCCTCGTCCGATTCCGGGACCGGCGTCTCGGTGACCCGGGCTCCTTCTGCAATCTGATCGTCCACCCACTGCAAAAAGGCACGGAGCGTGCCCCCGCCGGCGCGGTTGAAACGCCCCGCCTGTTCCACCAGGAACCGATAGCGGCGCCACTGCTCCCGCATCCTGGGGTGTCCGACGGCAGCTTCCATCAACTCCCGCTCGCGAACAAACCGGTCGATCAACGCGGCGGTGGATTCGTCCAGGCGGGCACGGTGGAATGACCGCAGCGCTTGGAATGCGCTGAGCACCACCGCGTCACCTCGGTCCGGTGAAGCGTCGCTGAGGTAGTCGAAACTGCCGCCCCTGGCGCGGTGGCGCAGCAGGTCGGCATCGCTGCATCCGAATGCGGGAGAGCGCAGTGCGGCCACCGTGGTCACTTGGTCCGCCGGATCGTCGATGGCCTTCAGGCAGTTCAGCAGGTCGCGGATCTCCTGGGTCTCGAACACCAGCGACGCGCTTTCCAGGCGAAAGGGTATGTCCGCGTTTTCCAGCCCGCGCTCCAGGACCTGGATGCCGGTGCGGCGGGGCATGAGGATGCACACGTCGGAATGCCGCACCGGGCGGTAGGTCTCGCAGCCGTTGCTGGTGGTGGCTTCCTGGTCCAGTGTTTCCCACTGCTGGGCGACCATCTGGCGGAGCAGGAGGCCGATCTCACGCGCTTCTTCCCGCCGCACATCGTCGATACGAGCATCGACGGCTTCGTTGCCCAGCGTCCACACCTGCGGACTGTTGGGGTTTCCGGTGTCACCGACCCAGAGGGCGGACATCGGGTCGTAGCCAGCCTGGGAGTTGCTGTCATCCGCACCGTCGCCAAGGGGTTCCTGCATCCACTGTTCAAACAGGTAGTTGACCCAGCCGATGACGGGCTTCTGGGAGCGGAAGTTCTGCACCAGCTTGAGGGTTCGGCCGCCGGACCTTTCCATGCTAGATTGCAGGCGTTTCATCTGCCCCACGTCGGCGCGGCGGAAACGGTAAATCGATTGCTTGGGATCCCCGACTACGAACAGTTTGCCCGGTTCGGGAGTGATCTGATCCCACGGGATGGGGTGATCGGGGTTCGCGCTGGCAGCGCCCGCCGGCTCGGCCAGCAGCATGGCGATTTCGGCCTGGATCGGGTCGGTGTCCTGGGCCTCGTCGATCAGCAGGTGGGTGTAACGGTTGCGGAAGTAGTCACGGACGCCCGCGTTGTCCCACAGCAAATCGCGGGCCCACACCAGCAGATCCTGGAATTCCGCGCGACCCTCGGAGCGGCGCTTGCGGGCGTATTCCAGGATCAACCGCCGCAGATCCTCGAGAATGGGCATCAGCGCCGTGCGGCGGGCGTTTTGGATTTGATCGTTGGCCTGCTGGTCCAGTTCATTTAGGACGTCTTTCAGCGCGGCGCAGGCGTTCCTGCCGGTGTCCGGGTCGGTTTCCCAGTCTCCCTGCCGGCCCCGGCCCTGGCGCAGAGGCAGCAGGTCGAGCAGGAGTCGATAGTCGTCGGCCGGGCCGGAGACGGTTGCCGGTCGGTGGCGGAGCAACGCCAGCCGGTTCTGGACGTGGTCGTACAGCGGGTCGCCCGCGCCCTGCTTCGAGTAGCGGCACAGCCTTTCCAGTTCGGACGCGGCGTCAAGGATGGGTTCGATGGCAGAGGATTGAGGACTGTCTTCAGCGTGGAAACTCACGCTTGACAGGTCACTGTAGTTCTGGTGGAACGCCCCGGCTATGGTTCTCAGGTGGGTCAGGGTCATGCCCAAGGTGAGGGCCAATGCCAGGTGGGGCGCCAGGTTGGTTTCGCCATCGAGATGGCGGTCCCGCCATGCGCTCCACTCCTCATCGAATTCGATGCCGGCGCGGATCTCATCACTGGTCTCGAAGGACGGCGGCAGCCCGGCCTCAAGCGGGCGTTCCCGGAGCAGGTTGCCCGCGAAGGAGTGGAGGGTGCTGATGTCCGCCTGGTCCAGGTCGGCGATGCCCTGGTGGCAGCGGTCCTGCTCGGCCTGATCCCGCTGGCCGTCCCCGGACGCTTTCTCCAGCTCGGCGCGGATGCGGTCGCGCAGCTCGGCGGCGGCGGCCTCGGTGAAGGTGATGGCGGCCACGCGGTCCAGGGTGGTCGTTCCGGTGGCAATCAAGTTGGTCGCTCGCTGGACGAGGCTGGTGGTTTTTCCGGTGCCGGCGCTGGCTTCCACGAACAGCGTCGCGCCCAGGTCTTCGCCGATGGCTTTCCTGACATCGGCATCGACGGGGATGAAGGCCGCCGGACGGTCCCCCGAAGTTGCTCCGCCGGCCGCGGTCATTGGTCGTCCTCCCGGTCGGGTTCCGCCAGTTGCAGGTAGCCGGCAAGGACGGGATCGGATTTCTTGTGCTCCCAGAGATCGGCGCGTCGCGTGGGGCAGATCGCATCAAAGTCGCAATACTGGCAGTTGGATGGCCCGTACCGGCCGGGAGGTCCGGGATTGGCGGGGAACAACCCAGCGTTGATGCCGTCAACGATGCTGGCAACACCCTCGCGGAACCTTTCCGCAACGGACTCGTCGATGATGTTGAAGCGCGTGGTGGGGACGAACCGGAATCCGCCCCGATTAGTGCTGAACCAATAGGCGGCGGATATGGAATCGGCGTCGGGGAACAGGGCGCGGGCCGCCAGCGAATAGACACCCAACTGGAGGTGGCGGCCCTGATCAATTGGGTCGTCGTCCAAGCCTTTGTACGGATCAGCGCTGCCGGTCTTGTAGTCGACCACCAGCACTGATTTGCCGTCGCTGCTGACATCCATGCGGTCGATCATCCCCCTGAAACGGATTCCAGAATCGGGGTCGATAACCTCGGTTGGATCATCGCCGAATCCGAACCTGGTCTCGACTTGAACATCCGCGGTTTCGCTGGTCTCACGCAGTAATGAGTCTGCTTCCAGGAAGGTCTCCAGGTCGGACAGCATTTCGGTTTTCGCCATGGCCCACAGCAGCCGTTTGCCGGTAACGCCACGGGTTTCCGCGTCCCGGAAGCTCTGCGCCGCGATGCGCATCAGCCGCTCGTGGTCACCGGAACCCCACGGTTGCCCCGGCGCGGGGAGATGACCGCCTTGCCGGCTCTCGCGAATGAACCGCTCCAATATCTGGTGGCCCAAGGAGCCGCGGTCCAGGGCGCTGATGGAGAAGATTTCATCGGGAGTGTCCAGCGCACCGAGCCGGAGAACGTGGGCCAGGAAATAGCGGTACGGGCAGGCCGCCCAAGTCTCCAAAGCCGTGGGGGAAATGGGCGTCCCGTCGGGGCCGATGCCGAAGCTGTCGATCTCTTTGATCTCCGACAGGTTCCCGTCGTATTCGGTCAACTGGCGTAGGGACCGTCGCTGGGCCAGCCGGTGGGCGCGGGCCATGGGATCCCTCCGGGCGTAGGGGTGGTTGGGAATGGCTCGCCCGTCACGTTGCCATTCCAGCAGTCGCTTGCGCCGGAAATCCACCTCGTCCGCCAGGGCAATTTCATGGGCATTGGCCAGGGCCTGCTGGGGCGAATCATCGACGGTGAACCAATCGTGGTCGCGCAAGCCACCGAGATCGCCGCTGCGCACCGGAGTCCCCGCCAACTGCGACGCCTGTTCCAGGAACCAGCGCGACGGGTACGCCTGCCGTTGGGATGCAGCGTCGGCCACCGGGTACGTCAGGGTGCGCCGGGTGGCCGAGGCGATGGCGGCGAGATACTCGTAGCGTTCCTCCGCCATGCGGATGTGACGGCGATCCTGACCACCGGCAGCCTGCCAGTCCGGCTCGGTCAGCAACGGGTCGCGGCGCGGCGCCGGAGGAACCGCCCCCTCGATCATGCCCACCAGCCAGACGGCGTCGAAGGTCATGCCGGCCGCTCCCGCAAAGGAGGACACGAACACGCCCTGGCCGGTGGGACCCAGATGGCCGAAGGGGGTCTGCATCAACTCCGATACCATCTGGCGGAATTCGGTCAGGGTAGCGCCGTCGTTCACGCTGTCTGCCGCCGCGAACTCATCAAGCAGTCTCCGGATGCGTTCTGCGGCATCGCCGTCAGCCTCGCCAACGTCGGTTGCCAGGTAACTGCCCAACAGTTCTTTCGACCAGTCCGCGAACGCTTTCCAGGGGCTGCCGTCCTTTGGCGGATCCAGGTCTTGGGCAAGCTTGTCGATAAAAGCCTGGATATCGCGCGCTGCGACTGCTTCGGATCTCATGCCACGGGTGCGAGACACGCTGGTTTCGCCGTCGGTTTCCCGGCGGTCGGCGTCTGCGATCAGCCGTTGGGAGTGGGCGTCGAGCCGGTCGCGCCACTGCTGCCGGCCGCTGACGATGCCCGCCTTTCGGGTCACCACGTCCCACTGGCTGGGGCTGAAACCCGCGGTCGCACTGGCCGGGTTCCCGGCAACCGGGTTCCGGACGGGGGAACTGCTCAGCCACGCCATGACCTCGGATCTCGAGAACTGGCCGCCGCACAAATCCAGCAGGCCCATCAGGGTGCGGCCGGCCCCGGTGCTTGCCAGCGACTCCCGGTCGGGTCCGGCCATTGGGATACCGGCCATGCGCAACTCGTCGCGAATCAAGGAGGCGTAGGGGTCGGCCATGCGGTAGAGGATGGCCATGCGGTGCAACGGAGTGTCGCGCTCGTTGACTTCACGCATGATCTGGCGGATGACCCATCGCAGTTCGTCGTGGGCGGTGGGCGCGACGTGCAGTTGGGCGGAGCCGGCCAGTACCGGAGTGTCGGCGTGGTCGGTGGGCGGGCCGATACGTCGCTTCAGCCGGGCCGCCAAGTCCAGCGTCGACTCGTCGGCTACCCCGTCCCCGGTGATGCCCAGGATGACCGCGCACCGGCGGCGCGCAGCGAGAGATTGCATCAACCTGACTTCGCCGGGCGAAAGACCGTGGGGCAGGTGGAAGACGATCAGTCCCAAGTCGTCCAATCCGGGAGCATCGCCCGTGTCCACCGTTGTCGCCGCCGCCTCGGCCAGGTCCTCCGCGTCGTACCATTCGGCGGCGGTGAGCTCGCGGAAATCGTCGTATAGGCGGGCCATCTCGCCGGCGATGCCACCCCGTGCGGCCAGAGCGGAGCGTAAGGTCATGTTGGTGTTGCGGAGTTGGCGGAACGCAGCGCGGACGCTGGATTGCGTGCTGGGGTGCTCGGATACGTCACGCAACAGGCCGTCGGTTTGCGCCAGCGCCTGCCGCACCGCCAGGTTCTCCAGCACGCCGGTGAGCGGCTTGCGCCCCTGTTGGTCCAGCGCCGCCGCGCCCAGCAGTTCCGACAACACAGCCACCGGCACGAACCGGACGTTGGCGAACCCGGCGCGTCCCAATTCCTGGCGCAGCGACAAGCCGGCGTACCGCGTCGGGGTGACCACGGTTACCGGAGCAAGAACGTCGTCACGTTGCTCTGCTTTGATGAGCCGCCAGAGTTCCCGGGTCAGCTCCGGAGACAGGCGGTCCACGATGAGACGCGGTAGGCCGGCATTCCCAGTCAACACGCTGTGAAGCGTCGGTAACCCGCCTGACCTTAACAACCAATGCTCCTCATGAAGAGATAAGCCGCGTCCACGTCGTCTTTGTACACGCCCACCCGGCCCAAGTCCGCGCAAACGTCGTCGTAATAATAGTTCGCTTGGCTCATGTCCATCACCAAGCTCTGCACACCCTCACGGCCCAATCGATAGCGTCTCCAGTCGCCCCAACTTTCGACCTCAACGAAGCCAAGATGTTCCAGCAACCTCCTGACTTCCTCTCGGCTCAAAAGCTCAGACATGAGTCAACTCAAACGACATCACCGGCTCCCGTCGCTCTACCCAGTGACTTCCAAAACCGTGCGCTGGACTGCGCCTGGGAACCAACCGATACGCAACTCCGCTCCAATCAAGGTAGCGACGCAACTCCTCTTCAGTTTCGTACTCTTGCAGGAGGAAGCGCAGGCCTTCCTTACTTTTCGCTTCCGCCTCACCCTCAGTAGCACCATAAGCAGTCAACGCGAAATTAGGCATCCTCACGACCCAAACGTCTTCGCGTTCTTGGATCATCACAGGGACATTGTGAAGTTCCAAAACAAAATCGTCCAACATAAGAAACCTCCTCTCCAGATTTCCCTGCCCTGGTGAAGTCGGGGAGTTGAAAATAGACGGGTCACCTCGTCAGCATCGCCATCATAGCATCCAGAGCCAATCGCCACAAAAAAGCCGCCCACCAAACCTATGATAGGAGTTAGGCGGTTGAGTGTTTGCTGGCACCGCGAGATTGCCGTGCTCCGCTCGCAATGACAGGTTCAAGTGCGAACTCCTATCCTGCTGCTGACGTTCCCTCGAGGCAAACTGGATATGCGTGAGGCTCAGTTGAGGTTGAAACGGGCGGCGGGTACGGGCTCCAGCACTCCGTGGTCCGGCAACGACCAGGTCGGTTGAGTGTAGCCATGACCGGTGTCATAGGGCGCGCGCCGTTCCGGTTGGGGCGGTCGGATGGGGCCGTAGAGGAGGCTTACCGCAGTGTTCATGGTTGCCGCATCGGCGTTGGAGCGGTTGACGACGATGCCCTTTTCCAGCGACGCCACTGGAACGCCATCACGGAACACGACCCGGTTGCCCGGCTGGGCCGGCACCCGCTCGCCCGGCGTGGCGATGCCCACCAGGTTCAGCGGATCGCAGGCCGAAACGACTTCCAGTCTGCCGGCGGCAGGGGCGCGGTGCGCTTCCCGCAGCGCTGGGACGGCGTCGGGCAGAGCAAACTGCTCGCCGACGAAACCGGAGACGAACCGCCCGCCCCTGATCTCGCCCCGGGCCTCCAGCCGGCGGTAGATACTCGCCAAATCCCGCCAGCGGGGGGCCATCCTTTCGCGGGCCAGCAACTCGGGGAACACCACGCCGTACCGATGCAGCAGCTGCATGGCTTTGGCTTCCAGGGAGTCTGCCACCGGGTCCAGGGCCTCCAGCCGGGACCACCGTCCGGCGCTGACTTGCCGCTGCGAACGTGGACGTTGGGACGCCGATGGCTGGCCGCCGCGGAGGCGGGAGCGCAAGGTGGACGATGCAGCGTTGCCCTTGCTGCTGGCGCGTTTCCGGTCCGCCCGGCTCCGGTTTGGCTTTGCGCTGATGCGGGTGCGGAGGGGGATGACGCTGTCGCAGGTTACCAACCCGTTGGCGACCAGCGTCCACAGGGCCTCCTCCACGTCCGACGGCAGGCGTCGCGTGCGGGTGATCAGGTCAGCCTGGAAGCAGGCGCCCCGGGTGGACAGGATTTCGAGAATCTCCGCCCCCGCTCCTTTCAGATAGTCGACGCTTTCGGGAGCTGGATCCAACAACCAGTCCAAGGACTCGCGCAGGGTCATGGTAATGCCGGATGTGCGGGTCAGGGGAGTGGCGCGTGGGCTGAAGCCGTTGCTTGATGCTCCATTGCTCCCTCGGGACAAACGACCCCAAACGACCTCCCCACCGGTGCACAGCCGATCCAGCAGCTCCGGACCGTAGTCAGCAACGCGGCGCGCCAGCAACTCCGGTTCCCACGCGGCGGCGGCAGTCTCGAACCCCTGGAGTTTGTCGATGACGTCCAGGAGTCCGCCTTCGCCGGAGGTTTCCCAACCAGTGGCCGCGTGCTGCCACTGGAACAGGAAGCGCAGGAACGACGCTTGCGAAACGGGTTCAACCTCGCGCCGCAGACGGCCCACGGTGGCGCGGTGGATGCGAGCGAGGATCCGCCGGTCGCAGAACTCCTCTTCGTCAACACCGGGACGGAAACTGCCCCGCAGAACCAGCCCCTCATTTTCCAGCCCGGCCACGGCAATATCTACATCAGACACCGTCAGGCAGAGCAGTCCGGCCATCTCGCCGGCGGTGAAGGGGCCGGAAGACTCAGCCCAGCCCCGGACGAGATGCAGTACGGCGTCCTCCCGCTCGATTTCATCACCGGAGCCTCGGGAGGACGGGGGCAGCAGGCTGACCTTCCCTTCCAACGCTGCATCCGTGTAGGCGGCGGAGACGAGGCGGGAGTGCTCGGCAGCCAGCCAAAGCGTCGCGCCGTCCACATGGACCAGGCGCAGCGCTCGTCCCGCTAGGGCCAAGTCTTCCAGCCAGCGGAGGAGCATCTCCCGGGAGGCCGTCTCCGTGCGCGAGGCCAGTTCGTCCAGTGGAGCCGCTCCCAGGGTCAGCAGGGCGTCGTGAAGTTCCTCAGCGTCGCGTATGGCCGGCCAAGCGTAGGCGGACTCTTCGCGGATGGCCTCCGGGTCCAGGGCGGACAGGTCGCGCGCATCCTCGGGGAGGGCGCGGCGCAGGGAGACGGCCCGGGCCCGCCGCTCTTCCAATGGCGCATCGTCCAGGAAGGCGTAGGGCATGGCGTTGAGAATCTGGTGAGCGAACACGGAAGGCTGCACGGTGTCTTTGGCGAATACCTCGATCTCGCCGGAACGGATGGACGCCAGGACACTCTTCAGACCTTCCAGGCTCATGGCTTCGGTGAGGCAGTCCCGGGTGGTCTCGAACACCAGGGGGTGGTCCGGCGGCTCAATGTCCCCGGGCGCCGCGTTGTCCTGGCACTGCACTTGGGCCGGGAACACGGCGGCCAGCAGGTCGTCGGAGCGCATCCTTTGCAGCGGCGCCGGCACCTTCTTGCCGCCGGAATGCCGCAGCAGGGCCAGGAAGCGGGAAGCGTTCCAGCGCCAACGGGTTCCGTACAAGGGGGCCTGGAAAATCGCCTGTGTGAGAACCTCCTCCACCGTGTTGGGGGACAGGTAGTTGAACACGTCGCCCAGGGGGAAGGCCATGCTGGGTCCCAGGGAGAAGTTCAATCCATCGTCGGTGGCGGTGGCCTGGAGCTCGAAGTCGAAGGTGCGGCAGATGCGCTTCCGCAGGGCCATGCCCCAGGCCCGGTTGATGGCCGCGCCGAAGGGAGCATGGATCACCAGTTGCATGCCGCCGCTCTCGTCGAAAAACCGCTCGGCCACCACCCGGCTGGCGGTGGGGACTACGCCCAGAACCCGTTTCCCCTCCACGAGGTAGGCCACCAACTGACGGGCGACCTCCGGCGATACGCCGGCTTCGGACAGCAGCCACGCTTCGGCGTGCTGCGGATTGTCGAGGAGCCGGTCGATGCCTTCCCGAATCTGTGTAATCTCGTCGGAGAGTTCCCAGGTGCGGCCGGGGGCTTCGCCCAGCCAGAAGGGTATGGTCGGCAGGTTGCCCTGGGCGTCTTCGACCCGAACCCGCCCGCTTTCCACACGACGGACTTTCCAGGGAGTGTTGCCCAGCAGGAAGATGTCGCCGGCCATGCTCTCGATGGCGAAGTCCTCGTTGACGGTGCCCACGAAAGTGCCGTCCGGGTCGGCCACCACGTCGTAGTCAGCGTTGTCGGGAATGGCCCCGCCGCTGGTCAGGGCGGCCAGGCGGGCGCCCCGGCGTCCCTTCAACTGGTGGTTGATGCCGTCCCGGTGCAGATGGGCGCCGTTCCGTCCGAGGCGGGGGGCGAACCCCTGGGAAAGGGACGCTACCACCTGGTCGAAACGCTCCCGAGGCAGGTCACGGTAAGGATAGGCCCGCCGGCACAGTTCGAATAACTCGTCCTCGTCCCAGTCTTCGGAGGCGCAGGCGGCCACCATCTGTTGGGCCATCACGTCCAGCGGCCAGGACGGAATGGCAAAGGTGTCCAGGTTGCCGAGCAGCAGCGCCCGGGACAGCGCGGCGCACTCCAGCATCTCATCCCGTGTGAGGGGGAACAGTTTGCCCTTGGGCACGCCGCCGACGGTGTGTCCGGACCGGCCCACCCGCTGCACCAGCAATCCGATGGAGCGCGGCGAACCGATCTGGCAAACCAGGTCGATCTCGCCGATGTCGATGCCCAGCTCCAGCGACGCGGTGGCGACGCAGACCTTGACCTGTCCGTTTTTCAGCTTCTGCTCGGCGTCCCAGCGGGTGGCCCGGGACAGGCTGCCGTGATGGGCGACGACCGCTTCCTCTCCCAGGCGGGACGAAAGCTGGTGAGCGACTCGTTCCACCAGGCGGCGGGTGTTGACGAACACCAGGGTGATGGCGTGGGTCTCGGTGAGACCGGCGATGGCGTCCAGGGTCTCGCCCCATATTTCGTGGGTGGCGATGGGGCCGAGTTCCTGCTCCGGCAGCTCCACGGACAGGTCAATCTTCCGGCGGCTGCCCGTGTCCACGACCACGCAATCGGGATTGCCGTCGGCGTCGATGTGCCGGTTGCCCACCAGGAAGCGGGCCATATTTGACAGAGGCCGCTGCGTCGCGGACAAACCGATGCGGGTGATGGGCTCCTCGGAAAGTTGGCACAGCCGCTCCACCGAAAGGGCCAGGTGGGCGCCGCGCTTGTCGTCGGCCACGGCGTGGATCTCGTCCAGGATCAGCGTATGGACGTGCTTCAGCCCCCGCCGTCCGCTCTCCGATGTCAGCAGGATGTACAGCGACTCGGGGGTGGTGATGAGGATATGCGGCGGCCGCTTGGCCAGTTTCTGCCGCTCTGATGCCGGGGTGTCCCCGGTGCGCACCGCCGTGGTTATCCGGGGTATCGGAGTTCCGTTCTCCTCGGCCAGCGCAGAGATCTCTGCCAACGGTGTCGCCAGGTTCTTCTGGATGTCGTTGGACAGGGCCTTGAGGGGCGAGACGTAAACCACCTGCGTCGCGTCGGGCAGTTCCGCGTCCATTCCCTGCCGCGCCAGCTGATCGATGCAGGTGAGGAAGGCGGTGAGGGTCTTGCCCGATCCGGTGGGGGCGGCGATGAGGGTGTGCCGCCCCTGGGCGATGGCCGGCCAACCGGCAGCCTGGGACTCCGTCGGAGCGTCGAACCGGCCGCGGAACCAGCGTTGAATGACGGGATGGAACGAGGACAGGGACATGGCCGGAATTTTAACACAGCGCGGCGGGTTGGCATCCCCTCGCGTGTCAGAGAGGTTGCTCCAATCGCGTTGTGAGTCAACTGCCTGACTGATACATTTAAGCCACGACATCCTCATCCTCGCGCCAGCCGACCGAGAAGATCAGCGAAAACGCCCCCGCCGAAAACTCGCCAGCGCAAAAATCACGCAAGTCCGCGTCCATAGGAGAAACCATGGCAGTTGCAAACGATGGCAACGACCTTTACGAGGTCATCCTGATCGAATCGGACGACGACTTTGCTGTCATTTGTCCCGGCATCCCCGGTGCTGTCTCCCAGGGCAAAGACCGGGAAGAGGCGCTGGTGATGATTGCCGACGCAATGGCCGCGTGCCGGATGTATCCCTTGCCGGGAGATGACATGCCGGAGCGTCAGGCCGAACTGCGTGAACTGGGTAAGGCCAAAATCGTGGAACTGGTGGCAGAATGTGAACAAGAGGGTCTGGAGTATTACGTTTGCGAGGTAGCTCCGCAGCTGATGCAACCACTTGTTACGGCAGAGTAATCAATGCCGCCGTACATACCGGGGATCAACCGACGGGAGCTGTTGCGTATTATCCGCCGACTCTATTTCACCGAATCCGAGGTTGGCGGCCACACGGTTTTTCGGCACGAGCGGCTGGGGTTGATGACTTCAGTTCCGCGACATCCTGGCGACATGTCTCCCAGAACGGTCGGAAGTATCATCCAACAAATCGGCCTGACCCGCGCCGAGTTTGACGAAGTTCGCCGGCGTCGCGGGCGAATACCGGAGCGGTTCCAGGAGTGAGGTCTCCATCGCCAATAGGGAAGGAAGAAAGACGATGCCAAGCACAAACGATGACAACGACCTTTACGAAGTCATCCTCATCTACTCCGGCGTTGGCTATGCGGCAATCTGCCCCGGCATCACTGGCGCCGTGTCCCAGGGCGTTGACCAGCAAGACGCACTGGCGATGATTGCCGACGCCATGGCCATGGGTCGGATGTATCCCTTGCCCGGCGAAGACGACCCGGCGCGCCAGGCCGAACTGCGCGAACGCGGCAAAGCCAAAATCGCGGAGTTGGTGGCAGAATGCGAGCGCGACGGCTGGCAGTACGAACTCCATCAGGTAACGCCGCAGCTGATAAGCCCGCCGGTATCAGCGGGATAACCGGATGCCGCCGTACATCCCCGGGGTCAATGTCCGCGAAGTCATCAGGCTTCTACGCAGGCTGAATTTCATCGAATCGGAAGGCGGCAACCATACGGTCATCCGGCACGAGCGGTTAGGGTTGGCGACTTTCGTTCCAGGCACCGCGGCGATGTTGACCCGGTGGCGATGGGTTCCATTCTCGTGCAGGTCGGCTTGACCCGCGCCGAGTTTGACGAGGCTCGCCGGCGTCGGGGCAAAATACCGGAGCGGTTTCGGGAGTGAGAGACCCACGCTACTGGGGCGTCGGTGTAGGAACCTTTGGCGGTTTGGCGGCCAGCGCCATGATGCCGGCCAGGAACACCGCCACCGCGAAAAGCGTGAACGGGATGCGGTAGCTGTCGGAATAGTCGAACATGAACCCGGCGATCACCGGGCCCAGCGCCTGTCCGCCCACCTGCACCGACATCGTCAGCCCGCGGATTGTGCCCAGGTTCTCCCGCCCGTAGTAGTCCGCCCACACCAGGCGGATCAGCAGGTGCAGACCGCCGACGCCGAACCCGACCCCCGCTGCCGAGATTATCTCCGGCAACACCCAGTTGCTCAGCACCGTCCCAACCGTTGCCAGGGCCACGACGAACGCCGCGCACATCATCAGGTAGCGGATGGGCAGGCGACGCGCCAGGGCTGCCCAGAAGACGCTCGCCGGCATCTGAGCCAGGGCGAAGGTGCTCGCGCTCATCGCGGCCAGGCGCGGGTCAACGCCCTGGCTGATGTAGTGTGAAACCTGGTGCAGGCTGACCCCTGCCTGGACCATCATCCCGGCGCCGGAGAAGATCGCCAGGATCCAGAACGCCTGCGTTCGCAGCGCCTGCCTCACCGTGAAGTTGGTCTCGGCGAAGCCGCCCGCGTCGCCGGAACCCTTTGCAGCCTCGGAGCCCGGGTTGGCTGAATCCTCCCGCGCCGGGGCTGGGTCAGGCTCCAGACCCATGTCCTCCGGCCGCCGCGCCACCAGCAACAGGGACGGCACAACTCCCAGCGCAAAGGTCAGAATCCCCAGGGTGATCCAAGCCGTTCGCCAGTCGAACCCGGTAATGACCAGCTGCATCGCCCAGGGGATGATGGCCAGGCCGGCCCCCTTGCCCACGGCGTCCACGGCCAAACCCAGGGGCCGCCGCCGGATGAACCAGTTGCTGACGGCCGTGGGCAGTCCAATCTCCATGGGCCCGGAGAAAATCATCCGCCCCGGGACGTACAGGGCATAGAAGGCCAGCGGATGGGCGACGAAGGCCAGCCCGATTGCCAGCGCTCCGGTGGCGACCGAGCCCGCGCCCAGGATGACGCCCGCGCCATACTTGTCCAGCCATCTCCCCACGATGGGCGAAATGAAAACCGCGACCAGCCCTCCCAGGCTCACCGCACCGGAGAACATTCCCACCGACCAGCCCAGGGATTGGGTCATAGGAACCACGAACACGGAGAGGGTCGCCACCGCCATGACGGTCCGGGTGGACAGGCTCACGGCAACGCCGTTGGCCACGATTACCCAGCCGTAGTAGAAGGGCAGGGCGTGGGCCAGCCTGGTCCGCCCGGCGGTAACGTTGGTCATGGTCTGATGTCGAAAGCCGGCTCAGGCGTACCCGCTTTCGCAATTTGTCAGAATCAGGATTTGCCGGATTTTATGATTGGACAGGATTGGGAGATCTCCATCACGTAACGGTTCCAATCCTGGTAATCCCTAAATCCCGTAAATCCTGCTTCTGACGATTTACGACGCACTTCAGTCAGCCGCCGACGCCAGCACGTAATCGTCTATCGACCCGTTCAGGTTGACCTGTTTGCCGTCCTTGATGACGGCGGACAGGTGCTTCCCCTTCTGCAGCACGCTGACGTCGGCGATGGGGTCCCGGTCCAGGATCAGGATGTCGGCCAGCATTCCCGGCTCAATGGTGCCGAGTTCTCCTTCCAAACCCACGGCGAAGGCGTTGTCCCTGGTGTTGGCCATGATGGCTTCCATGGGGGTGTAGCCACCGTACTTGACCATGATCTCCATCTCGTTGGCGTGCAGCTCGCCGTAGGGCATCAACGGGGAGTTGCCGCTGTCGGTGCCGCACAGCACCTTCACGCCCATGGCGCGCGCCTGCTGCAGCATGTTGGCCCCGCCTTCCAGGTTGTGCTTGATCTGATCGACTTCCCGATCGCTCCTGCCGAACTCCCGCCCGACCTCGACGGCGTGCTTGAGGAAGGTGATGGTGGGCATGATGCGCACGCCGTTTTCGGCGACGACTTCCAGGTCGGCCTCGGTGGCCAGGTCGGCGTGCATGATCCAGTCCACGCCAGCCTCGGCGGCGGCGCGGGTCGAGTCGGACCCACGGGAATGGATGGTGATGCGGGCGTTGCGGCGGTGGGCCTCCCCGACGACGGCCTGGAGTTCCTCCTTGGAAATGGTCTGGAAGTCGCCCCAGGTGCTGTCGGCCATCTTGATGAAGTCCACGCCGTGCTTGCACTGGCGACGCACCTCGGTGATCATCTCGGCGACCGAGTTGGCCAGCACGCCGTTGACGTGCTCGGGCGTGCCCATCCATGACGGCTCGTTGTCGGCGATGCTGCCGTAGGTGACGATAAACCGCCCGGCGCAGTAGATGCGCGGTCCCTCAACCAGGCCGGCGTTGATCGCCTCGCGCAGCGCTACGTCGATGAACCAGGTGCCGCCGGGGATGGAGAGGCTGGTCACGCCGGAACGCAGCACTTCCCGTGCGTTGTGCGCTGCCCTGATGGTGGAAAACTCCGGGCTGGTGGTGCCCCGGGCGATGTTCAGCCCGGGCATGGCCGGCTGGCCGAAAGACAGATGGCAGTGGCCCTCAATGAGGCCCGGCATGATCCACTGGCCCGTGGCGTCGATGGTCTCCACGCGCTCCCGGTCTTCGACGTTGACCTGGGGAGGCACCGCGCCGACGCTGAGGATGCGGTTGCCCTGGATCACCACCGCGTCGTTGGGGACAGCCGGTTGGCCCGTCGCGTCGATGAGTGTGCCGTTGCGGATAATCGTGGTCATTGCGCCGTTGCTGCTCATCGTATCCTCCCCTGGGATTGGTTTACTTTCCCGTCAGTGGTGTCGGTCGTGCCGACTCCATTCGGCTGCGCGGATGTAATCTCAGGCGTGCAGCCGGTCATAGGCCGACAGCCGGTCAATGCCGTGTTCTTCGTCGTACTGTGCGGCTGAAACCAATTGGCCAGTCATGGTCTCCGGGGTTTGGAGGGCCAGGTGCACGGCCACCTCGGCAATGTCGTCGGGCAGCCGCATGCGCTTGTGCACTTCGTCGTCGTAGTCGTCGTTGGGCCGGGTCAGGTTCCACCCGGGGTCGAGGATGTTTACGGCGATGCCGAGGTCCTTCACCTCGTCGGCCAGCGATTCGCTGAGACGCTCCACCGCCGCCTTGGCCGCCCCATAGGACGCCTGACCAGCTCGGCCGCGGCGAGCCACGTTCATGGAGGTCAGGTTGATGATGACCCCGGTGCGACGTTCGATCATGTGGGGCAGGACGGCCTTGCAGGTCATGAAGGTGGTGGTCAGGTTCGACTCCATCACCCGCCGCCACTCGTCTTCAGTAATGTCCAGCACCGTTACCGCGTGGGTCAGGTCGTTGGTGAAAAGGCGGTATCCGCCCACGTTGTTCACCAGGATGTCGATCTGGCCCAGCTCGCTGATGGTCTCGTGGGCTGCCCGGTTCGCCCCTTCGCTTGTGGTCAGCTCGGCGTTGACCGTGTGGGCGCGGCGGCCCAGGGCGCGAATTTCGGAACCGACTGCGTCCAACTCGGAGGGCGTGCGGGCCACAATGGCGACGTCCGCGCCCTCGCGAGCGTAGGCCAAAGCCATGGAGCGGCCCAAACCGCGAGCTCCTCCGGTGACCAGGGCGACTTTCCCTTCCAGTTGCATTTGTGCTTCACCTTGCCGGCGTGTGTTACCCGTCCTGGGGGAGAAATGCGTTGGGCACCACCGCGCTGCCCTGGCCCACGCCGGTGGTATCGCCGCGCTGGTTCTCGACCTTGACGTCCACCGATACCCGGCTGCCGTTCACTTCACGGCTCACGCCGGTTACCGCCCCCGTGAAGGTGATGGTGTCGCCGGGACGCACCGGCCGCAGGAACCTCAGGTCGACGGTGCCGGTGTGGTTGAACACGTCGCTGCCGAAATACCGGCGCAGCAGTTCCAGGGCGAATGACAGCGACATCCTTCCCGATGCCACCGTGCCCTCGGTTCCCAGGGTCTCGCGGGCGGTCTCCTCGTCGGTGAACTGGGAGGCTTCCATTTCTCCCGAGCTGCCCTCGAACAGGTTGATCGCCTCCTGGGTCATTTCCTTTACCAGCGGGGGCAGCTCATCCCCCACCTCGTAGGCGCGCACTAGCCTCCCCATTTCTTGCCGACCTCCGTGGGCTGCTTGAGCTCGTGGGTAATCACGCGGTCGATGAGCCGCCCGTCCTCGTCAACGGACACCGCCTCGGTGACGATGTAGTTCTTGCCCCGACGCAGGTACTTATCGGCGATCCAGGCCCGCACGGTGATCGTCTTGCCGGCAACGGGAGGGTTGTAGCAGTAGAACGCGCAGCGGGCGTTGACCGAGCCGGCGTCCCGGTATCGGGCGTTGTACCCCCTCACGTCCACCTTGTGGGAAATCGTCGGGAAGCTGGCATCCGGGTCCATCACTCCCTGACGGTAGGTGTCTATCATCTCCTGGGTGAGGAGGTACTGGTAGGTCTCGAAGGTCTCACCGACCTCCAGTGCGTCCCAGTCCAGGAGTATTCGGTCATCCGCTGCTACCATAGCTGCACTTCCTTTAGGTTCAAGCGTAATGGGGATGCCTGGCCGGTTAGATGCCCCGCCAGGAGCGCCGTCCCTCGACCCGGACGAAATGGCCGAATCCCGGGTCGGGAAAGTGTCCGGCAGAGACCAGTATCTGCTCGCTCTCAAGCATATCCAGCACGGAATGCCTGGTGTGCCGGGACACCTCCGGCTGGATGTCGAAGATGGGGCACCAGTCGGTGTAGTGGGCCTGGGCCGGGTTGTGCGCCACGTCGCCCAGGATGTAACCGCGCTCGCCGCCAGAGGCGATCATTATCGAGACGTGGCCCGGGGTGTGCCCCGGCGTAGAGACCGTGGTGAGCTCGTCCGTGATCTGGTGATCGTCGTCGATCAGGTCGATGAAACCCAGCGCCTCCAGGGGCACCACCTGGTCGCGGACGTGGGTGGCGCCGGCCAGCACGTCGGGCTGGGTCCAGTAATCCCAGTCCTTTCTGGGCACCAGGTAACGGGCGTTGGGGAAGTTGGGCTTGCCGTCGGTGAGGTTCCAGCCCACGTGGTCGGGATGCAGGTGGGTGTGAACCACCAGGTCGACGGCCTCCGGATCGACGCCCTTGGCGCGCATGTCAGACATGAGTGTGCCGTCAGGGGCCTGCAGGCCGGTATCGACGATGATCAGCTTGCCCTGGGAGCGGACACCCGTGGTTCCATACCGGCTCCTGACTTGGTCGTGCTCGTCCAGCAATTCGGGAAATTCCCGCCATTGTTCAATGGTGGTATCCGGGAACGGAATCAAAGGAGACCGGACGGGCCCGCCGTCGTTCAGTGCCAGCAGTTCAACGTTGCCGACGGTGGTTGTGTAGTTGGGCATAACGGCGTTGCCTCGCGATGAGTGGGCCTTCTAGTGGCGTATCCTTCCGGGCAACATATTACCCAAAAACCGGGTCATGTCGATAGGAACCGCCGGCGGCTTCCAGTGCCTTTCCAAAGTCCCCTTTCGCTCGCTCATGGTGGGCCTGTCGAACCATAAACCGCCTCAATGGGCGTCCTTCCATAATAATGGGCATCCTTCGACAAGCTCAGGATGAGCGGATCAGGCGCTCGGTCGGGCGGATGATATCAGTACGAAAAGCGTCGTTATGTAATCTGTATGTTGTTGCAATCGTCAGATTGACAACGATAATCAACACTGCAATAATCGCCGGCACTTTGATTGCCGCTCCAAACTCCCGGCAAATCACCCCGAATGGAGGGAAGAACTTTGTTCACCAAGTACAGGCTATTGTCGCTAACCATGGTGATGGCCATCGTAACGGTCATCGCCATTGCGGCCTGCTCGCCGGCTGAGCCCCAAGTGATCACGGAGCAGGTTGAGGTTACGCGCGTCGTGACCGAACAGGTGGAAGTCACCCGCGTCGTCGAAGTGATGGCGCCCGAGGGACCGAAAGACCCCGTCATCTTCGGTGACCTGAACTGGTCCAGCGCGCTGCTGCAGAACCGCATCGCGCAGTACATCGTCGAGAAGGGATACGGGTATCCGACCGACGTGAAGTTCGGCGCGACGCTGCCCCTGTTCCAGGGCCTGAAGAACGGCGACACCCACGTGACCATGGAAATCTGGCTGCCCAACCAGGACGAAGCCTGGAACGCCGCCCGCGAGGAAGGCGCCGTGCTGTCCGTCGGCCAAAGCCTGGGCAAGGACTGGCAGTCCGCCTTCGTCATACCGGCCTACCTGCAAGAGCAGTATCCGGACCTGGACAGCGTGGACGACCTGAAAGACCAGCAGTACAAGGACCTGTTCAAGACGGCGGAGAGCGGCGACAAGGCCCGCCTGGTGTCCTGCATCATCGGCTGGGCCTGCGAGACAGTGAATGCCGCGCAGATCTCGGGGTACGGCCTCGACGACCACGTTCACATCGTCAACCCCGGCGACGGCGCGGCCCTGAACGCCGACCTTTACGGCGCCTACGAGCGCGAAGAGCCCTGGCTGGGCTACCAGTGGGGCACCAACGACCCGGCCCTGAAGCTGGACCTGGTTCGCCTGGAAGAGCCGGCCTACAGCGACCAGTGCTGGTTCACCACCAAGGCCTGCGCCTACGAGGACGCGACGATCCTGATCGCCGTGAACCCCGACCTGCCCGGCCGCGCTCCCGACGTCGTCGAGATGCTGCGCCACTGGGACTTCAACATCAATGTTTACAAGTCAGTGGTTCGCTGGCAGGGGGAAAACCCGGATGCCAGCGTTAGCGATACGGCCCTGTGGTGGCTGAACAACAACGCCGACGTGTGGAGCGGCTGGGTCACTGACGAGGCTGCCGAGGGCATCCAGGCCGCGCTGAGCGCCGGCGAAGAGGCCGACGGTTGGCCGACCGAGTAACGGCATCCGGCTCATCTGCCCGCAATCGCGAGGGCGGCTTCCCACGGGGAGCCGCCTTCATTTCTGCTACAATGCAGCCGCTTTTCGAGCCCGATTTTCCTGACAGGACACCATCCAAATGACCACTGCCTCCGCTGAGATTGGCGTTACCGACGAAACCCTGGCCACGCTGAAAGCCATCCCCACCCAGACGCTGATCGATGGCCTGTGGGTGATGGGCTGGCCGATGAGCATGATCGAGGGCGCGAAACCGTTGCAGCCGGGTCAGCACATGGCCGGGCGCGCGGTGACGCTGCGGTTCGTGCCGCACCGGCCCGACCTGGCGGCGGACAAGCCCAAGGGGTCGGACTCGGCCGAGTACGTGGCCTTTGAGCTGTGCGGGCCGGGCGAGGTGCTGGTGATCGACGCCATGCGCTGGCCGTACAGCAGCATCGGCGGGGACATCAAGTTCTACCGGCTGTACCAGCGCGGGGTCGGCGGGCTGGTCACCGACGGTGCCGTGCGGGATACCAACACGCTCAAGGAGTACGGGTTCCCGGTGTACTCGGCCAACGCCACGGCCAAGCAGGGACCGGCCGAGTTCTGGCCCTGGCAGGTCAACGACTGCATCCAGTGCGGCGGGGTCCTGGTCCGGCCGGGCGACGCCATCGTCGGCGACGACGACGGTGTAGTGGTGGTGCCGGCGGCAGCGGCCGACGAGGTGATCCAAATCGCCCACCAGCGCGAGGAAGTCGAGTCGGTCATCAAGGCGCAGCTGGAGATCGAGCAATGCTCGCCCGGCAAGTACTACCCGTTCAATGACAACACCTGGAAGCTGTTTGAAGAGAAGACCGGCAAGAAACCCTATCGCTAGTTGGCTCACCCTCACCCCAACCCTCTCCCATCAAGGGAGAGGGAGCATTACCGCGATACAAGAAAAGGAGACGACACCATGGCCCGACTACCCCTGGCATCCCGCGAGACCACCCCTGCCGGCCAGGAGGCCACCTTTGACGAGATCACCCAGAATGGCGCCGCCGTGCCTCCCTACGGCCCCGGCTCGGTGATGACGCACGTGCCGGAGGCCAGCAAACACGCCACCGGCCTGAACCAGTACCTGCGCAACCATTCCAGCCTGCCCCTGAAGGCGGCGGAGCTGGCCATGCTGGTGGCGGCCCGCGAGATGGACTGCCAGCACATCTGGAACGCCCACGCGGCCTCGGCGCGGGACGCCGGCGTGCCCGCCGCCGTGGTAGACGCCATACGGGACAAGACGGCGTTGCCGGCGCTGGCGCCGGACGAGTCGGCGGTGATCAACCTGGGGCGCGAGATTCTGCGCAACCACCAGGTGAGCCGGGGCGGCTACCAGAGCGCGCTGGAGATCTTCGGACAGCAGGGAACCATCGAGCTGACCCTGGTGCTGGGGAACTACACCATGCTGGCGATGGTGATCAACACCTTCGAGACGGACCTGCCGCCCAACCGGACGGAGCCGCTGCTGCAGCGGGTAGCCGGTTAGCAAGGAGATGTCAGAAGCAGGATTTTCAAGATTTGAGGATTATCAGGATTGGATCTGTTCTTTGATGGATATCTCTCAATCCTGCTAAATCATATAATCCCGTAAATCCTGCTTCTGACGATTTGCTAAAGCGGGTACGCGTCAGGACCTACGAGTTCTTGCGGTAGATCTGGACGCGGTGTCGGCAGGAGTCCACGACGTAGATGCGGCCCTCCTCGTCCAGGTTGATCGCCGTGGGTCCCCAGAATAAAGCCTCGACGCCGGCGGACGTCTCGCGGTGATGGTCACGCCACGGGTTGACGGCCGGTGCCAGATCGGCCTCGCGCCTCGCCCGCTGTTCGTCGGGGTTTGCGGCCAGGTAGTCCTCGGCCCAGGATGAGGTGGTAGCGTCGCCGCGCAGGATGGCCGCGACCTCGCCGTCCGGGGCGAAGATCTGCACCCGCTCGTTGCCCCAGTCGCCCACGTAGATGTAGCCCTCGCCGTCCACCGCTACCGACGATGGGCGGTTCAACTGGCCCTTCCCGTCTCCTGAAACACCCCACTGGCCGACGAAGCGGCCGTCAGGGGTGAAGGCCTGGACGCGGTCGTTGCGCCAGTCGGCGACGAATACGTTGCCGTCGGCGTCGCAGGCCAGCCGCCAGGGGGTGTTGAACTGGCCGGCCTGGGCTCCGTAGCTTCCCCAGCCGCCCAAGTATTCGCCGTCCACGGTGAAACGCTGGATGCGGTGGTTCATGCCGTCGCTGATCAGCAGCGAGCCGTCGGGAGCGACGGCGATGTCGGCGGGGCGGTTGATCTGCCCGGGGCCGTCACCGACTTCACCCCAGTGGCGGATGAACTCGCCTTCGGGGCCGAAAACGATTATGCGCTGGAGAGCCTCGTCGGCAACGTAGAGGCGGCCGTCATCCGTGCGGGCGATGGCCGATGGCCACCAAAACTGGCCGTCCTCGGTGCCGCCGGTTCCCCATTCCCCGATGTACCCTTCGTCTGCCGTGCAGACGCAGACCCGCTTGAGGTCCAGGCGGGTCACGGACTCCGCGCCGCCACGGTTGAGCACGTACATCACGCCGTTGTCGCCCAGGGTCAGGTCAACGGGGTGGATGAAGCCGCGGCCCCGGTAGGCCAAGAAGCCCACCGTGTGGCTGTAGGTGAAAGTTGCGGTTGTGGTGGTGGTCATGAAGTTTCCTACAGATTTACAAGATTAACGAGGGGATGGTACGATGTGCGCCGTAACTCTCGGAGGTCTCCATCAAATGACTCAGAGCAATGAGCAAACGTTTTTCAACGAAAATGGCATCTACATTTCGCAATTCCGCTTTGTAACGCCAAATGGCCAAACATATCCAACGAGAACAATACAAAGCACATATATGCTAACGTCTCGTCCTTGGGGTTGTTTGTCGCAAATCGTGATTACCGTTTTGGCTATATTGGGAATAGTCGCAGTTCTCCTATTATTAGGTGGCATGACAACTCTAGTAGCTTCGTACGCTTTTCAAGAGTTCGCGACCATAGGGGTACTACCACTATCGTGGGTAGTCGTAATATTAAGCGCAGCCGTCATAGTTGTTGTCATATTGGGGTGGAAAACAACTTTGTCCCGCCGCCGCCGCCGATGGACGGCGAATTTCATGTTTGCTGGAGGCGGAGATTTCAGCACTGTAGGAGGCGGCGGAGTCTCTACGGGCGGCGCAATCAGCATCAGTTCATCCACTACGCGCAGGCCCGACTATAGTGTGTGGAGCTATGATCGCCAGTGGACAGAGCGTTTGGTCGCAGCTGCAAATGAAGCTATAGTTGCTGCGCAACAATCATAGTATAGTGCTGCCCCAATGCTACGTTTCGGCATATTGGATGCGCGGAGCCCAGGCTAGTTTTAGTCACACCCGATTCCATTCGCACTCCAGTCATTTGGAGACTGCTGAGGCCGTGGTCATGCCAGCTGGTACTCCCGGGACGCCACGATGAGCTGCAGCATCTCCACGACGCGCTCCTCGGCGCAGGCGACGCCGTCGGCGCGGTCGAATCGGATTTCGCCCCAGGGGGCGGCCATGGCCACCAGGCTGTCCATGGTGCCATCTGACACCTCGAACATGCCCATGGCGTCCAGGCAGGCTTCGGCGAGCTGACGGGGCGCCAGCCGGTCGCCGGCCGAGCGCACCCGGTCAATGATGGCGCGGACGCCGGGTCGCTCAGTGTCCCGCATCTCGGCGCCGGCGGCGTTGATGCGCTCGACGAGGTTGCCGGTGTCGATCCACTCCATGCCGGTATGCCAGCCCTCCACGGTGGGCGGGTTCAGGACCTCCTGGCCCATGAAGTTCACGTCCATGGCCAGGTTGCTGATAGTCCACTCGGGGCTGCGGTGGCTGCCGGCCAGGCGAGCGGTGCCGCCTACCAACTCGGCCGGGCTCTTGACGCGGGCCAGGCGAACGGCTTCGTCGGCGAAGAAGTCGGAGAGGAACATGCGGCGCATTATGGCGCCGATGTCGCCTTCGGTGCGGATGAACTCGTCGGCCAGAACTCCGATGGCTTCCTCGTCGGGCCGGTCGGATACGAAGAAGTTGTAGAGCTTGCCGGCGATGTAGTGAGCGGTGGCCGGCTGCTTGACGATGATGTCAATGACGTCCTGGCCGCCCAGAGGGCCGGTGTGGCCGAGGAAGGTCTTCTCGGTGTCGTCGTGGTCGTCTTCGCGGTAGCGGAACTGCCAGTCGATGCGGCCGTAGGGCCAGAAGGAGTCGCGGCTGGCGCGGATGCTCATGTACTCGGGGTTGTCGATGGTCCAGCCGGTGAAAGCACGGGCGGCAGCCTTGACGTCGGCCTCGGTATAGTTGCCGATGCCCATGGAGAACAGCTCGAGGAGTTCGCGGCCGTAGTTCTCGTTGGGGGCGTCGCGGTGGTTGTCCTTGTTGTCCAACCAGAAGATCATGGCGGGATCGCGGGACAGTTCGACCAGGATGTCGGCGAATTTGCCCAGCCCGTGGCGGCGGAAGGTGTGGGTCTGGTTGACCACCGCCTTGGCGTGGTTCAGCTTGCCGTAGGCGGTGGCGAAGAGGCCGTGCCAGAACAGGGCCATCTTCTCCTCCAGCGGGCGCTGGCTGTTGATGATGCGGTACATCCAGTAGCCTTGGCTGCTCTCCAGGAGCATCAGGCTGTTCTGGTCGACGTGGTACCGACGAATCAGGTCCTCGATTTCCAGGTCGGGGCGGTCCTCGGGATGCAGCAACTCATCGACGGTGGCCTCGTATCCCCGCTGGACCGCGCGGTCAATCTCAGCGCGGGTGGGCGTGAAGCCGGCGCGGCGGAGAAGATGGGCGGTGCGGATGGTTTCTGCGTCCGCCAGTGCGATGCGGGATGTGCCCAGTTGCGGGTTGCCGGTCAAAGTCATCGTCGTAGTCCTCTGCGCTGATCCTAAAGTCGAAATGCCAACGGGTGATTGCTACATCAGGCTCCAGCGGGGGTTGGCGTCCACCAGTTCGCGGAGGTAGTCGACCAGCCAGGGGCGGACCTCCTCGGCCATGTAGAACGTGGGAGCGATGAGCTCGCTCTCGTCCTTGATGATGCCTTCTTCGATGCAGCGGGCGGCGACGTCGGTGCCGGGCATCACGCTGACGCCGACGCGGAGGTTGGCCAGAGAGGGCTTCAGTCCACGGAGGAACTCCAGCTTGTTCTCGACGGATGCGCGGGTCTCGCCCGGCTCGCCGAACTGCTGGGAGATGGTGTAGTGCAGGTCGCCGGCCTCGCACAGATCGGTGGTTTCCTTGAGGGAGGCGTAGCGGGAGGTGTCGTTGTCGCCCTCGTGGGGGTCGCCGCCGCGGGTTCCGCCCATCATGACGAGGCCGCAGCCGGCCTGCTTCATCATGCCGATGAGCTCGGCGTCGCAGGCGTAGGGAGCCAGGCAAGTGTTCCAGCGCACCTTCACCTCGGATTCCATCAAGGCGTTGCACAGTTCTTTGGCGTGTTCCAGGGGCACGTTGAAGCAGTTATCGACGAAGAATATCTTCTTCAAACCGTAGCGGGTGGTGACCTCAGCCACCTCCTCCACCACCTCGTCGATGGGCCGGATCACCCGCCAGGCGCCCTCGGGGGTGCGCATGTCGTCGGCGGAGGTGGGGTAGTAGAACCCGCCCAGCTTGGTGAGCACGCTGACGCCAAAGCCGGCCTTGGCGTACTTGGGCATGTCCAGATCATCGAGGCTGGGACGGCTGCCGAAATCGGACGAGCAGCGCATGCCGTTGTACACGATCTCACCGTTCTCACGGTAGAGGACGCCGGTCATGCCCCGGTAGTCGGGCTCGCCGATTTCGACGCGGTTGGCCAACTCGGCGAAGGTCTCTCCAGCGTCGCCGGCGATGCCCAGATCGGGCTGCACGAAATCGAACACCTGCTGCGGCATGATGCTGAAAGCCGGCCCGCCGCAGACGATGGTGGCGTCGGAAATGGTGCGGATGCGCTCGATGACGCTCCTGGTGATGGGCAACTGCCACTGGGGGTCGACGTAGCTGTGGTTGCTGAGGTTGCGGATGGAGATGCCCACCATCTCGGGCTTGAAGTCGAGGACGGTGCGTTCGACTTCGTCCAGGTAGTTGTCGTCGGCAAACATGAGGTCTACCAGCTTCACCTCGTGCCGGGAACGGTCGAGGTGGCCGGCGACGTAGGCCAGGCCGATGGGAATGGGCTGCGCTCGCATCCGGCTCATAACCCGGTTGTGGCGGTTGGTGGCAATCAGCAGGATACGCATCGAAAATCCCCCTCGCGGCAGCAGGACAAACGGCAACAATTGGGCCGATTGTACACCAGCGCACAGGAAGGCGCTATCGCGGGTGAGCGCGGTTCAAGGACGAGCGTGCATTCGCATGGATGCACAGGATGGGCGGGATGTTATGGTCTCTGGATTGGTTGCGGCAGCGGCGTTCAGCATCCATCCAAATCGGAGGGATCAGTGGTGTCCAGAGGAGCGGGATCATCGGTGGAAGGCAACCCTTCGGCGGCCTTATCCCACTCCCGGACGACGTAGGTCAGCACGCGGTAGCCGGCGGCGGTGAACGGAGCCGCGACCAGGACGCCCCAGAAACCGAGGAACAGGCCGAATATCGCCAGGGCGAGGATCACCGCCAGCGGATGCAGCCCCAGAGCCTGGCCCTGCATTCTGGGGGCGATCAGGGTGTTTTGCAGCGCCTGCAAGATCAGATACAGGGCGATGACCAGCGGCGTTTTTGTGATGTCCGTGACCAGCGTTACGACGACGGCAATCGCCAGGGATATGGTCGGACCGACAATGGGTATCAGCTCGCCGGCAAAGGCCACTACCGCGAGTATCGGAGCCAGTGGGACGCCCATGGCCCACAGAGCAACCGCGGTGACCACTCCAATCATCGCGCCCAACGACAATTGGACACGCAAGTACACCCCGATGGACTCGCCGGAGAGCCGGGCGATTTCCGTGAGGTCGTCCCGTATCGATGTCGGGAGGAGGTTCCGCACCCCGCGGCCAATATTCGCGGGCTCGTAAAGCAGGTAGAACAAGATGATCGGGACCGTGACCAGGGAGACGACCAGGCCGACACCCGTCTGCAGAATTTGGAACAGCCTGAGGAGGGCTGCATTCAAACCGTCGGCCAAAGCCTGCTGCACCTCCTGCAGGCGCGGATCTATCATCTCCCTGATGTTGGGCGGGACCCTGGTCTCGTACTCCTCCAGCACCGCTTGGTAAATCTGCTGGGCTTCCGACACCAGGTCGGGGGCGCGTTCCACCAGGGCCGCCGACTGGTCGATGATCCGCAGCACACCGAGCGCGACGACGATCAGGAGGCCCAGCATCATCAGCAAGAGCAGCAGGCCGGCCATCACCATGCGCGTGAGCCGGGGCCGGCGTCGTCCCAACGGGGTGCGTCGCTCGACGACGTTGACCAGCGGCAGCAGCAGATAGGCCACCAGTCCGCTGAGCAGGAAGGGCAACAGGACGGACAGCAGCTTCCAGATGACCACCAGCGCCAGCACCGCGACGGCTAGCGCGGCCAGCAAGTGGAATCGCCGAGAGGCAGTGGGAGATAGTTGCGGCAGTGAGAGCATGAGCGACCGGAGCGGGGCCGAAGCCGGGCGCAGGGATGATAACCCAGTGGAGTCCCGCTTAACAAGGCAAAGTCGCTATGCTAACCTCGTTGCTGCCGATAAATTTACGGATTTCTCCGAGAGGAGCATACACACCATGAAGGTCATGATATTGGCAATGATGAGCTTGGCGATGCTGCTGGCAGCCGCTTGTACGGGCGAGACTCCGGATGGGGGATCTCAACCGTCCGAACCCGTGGAAACCATCTACGATTTCAGCATATCGCTCTACCAGGGCAGAGAAGAATTGGGATCGGAGACGGTGGCGGTTTCCGACCTGCGGGGCCAGCCGGTGGTGCTGAATTTCTGGGCCGGACTGTGCCCGCCGTGCCGCGCAGAGATGCCGGAATTCCAGGACTTCGCCGACGAATACGAGGGGCGCGCGACGCTAGTTGGCGTGGACCTGGGCCAGTTCTTCGCGCTGGGCAGCGAGGCGGATGCCATCACGCTGCTCCAGGAACTGGGAGTCACCTATCCTGCCGGCTCGACGGACGACGCTAATCTGGTGCGCGAACTGGGCGTGCTGGGGTTGCCGGCAACCTTCTTCATCGCGGCCGACGGCAGCCTGCATCGCAAGTGGCAGGGCGTGCTGAACGGCGAAAAACTTGCAGAGATCACCGATGAGATGCTGGCGCAACAGGCTGGCGGAGGATAGGGAAGACATGGCAGACAACACGATCACCTTCGGATGCAACCTGAGCGTGGACAACTTCTGGGACCTGCCGGATTTCGCCAGACGGGCCGAGGACCTGGGGTTCGACCGGGTGGCTATCGGGGAGCACGTGATGGACGGCAACCCTCCCCGTCCTACGGTCATGGGATTGCCGGCCATGGCCGCCGCCGCTGGTGCAACCACGCGGCTGCGAGTGCTCACCGGCATCGTCATCGCGCCGCTGTACCATCCGGTGATGCTGGCCAAGCTGGTGGCGACGGTGGACCAGATCTCGGGCGGTCGGCTAGACTTCGGCATCGGCATCAGTGGGCAGCGGGATACACGGGCGGAGTTCGACGCGCTGGAGATTCCGGTTAACACGCGGGGTCGGCGCACCGACGAGATGCTGCGGGCGATGAAGCAGTTGTGGCAGGAGGACCACGTCTCCCACCACGGGCGGTTCTTCAACTACGACGACGTGACGCTGGAGCCCAAGCCGCACCAACAGCCCTACCCGCCCATCTGGGTGGCGGGACGGAGCGACGCGGCGGTCAGGCGGGCGGCGATAGCCGGTGACGGGTGGTATCCGTACCTGTTCACGGTGAACCGGATCCGGCGTTCCAACACCAGCGTGCGGGAGATGGCCGAACATGCCGGACGCGACCTGAGCCGGTTCCACTGGGGCCTGAACCAGCCCACGGCCATCAACGAGGATCCGGATAACGCCCTGGAGACGGCCATCGCCCACATCGGGCAACGCTACGTGACGCCGGAACGGAGCGCGGAAGACATCGCGCGGGCGCTGTGCATCACCGGCAACGCCGAGGACTGCATCGGGGCGGTGCAGGAACGGATTGACGCCGGGGTACGGGATTTCGTATTCGGGTTCCTGGCCGGGGAGGCGGAGGACTACTTCCGGCAGATGGAGCTGTTCTCCAACCGGGTGCTGTCGCACTTCAAGTGACCGCTATCAGCAGGGCGGGGTTATAATGCTGCCAGATCCCAGAACCGTGTTCATCGCCCTGTGAGCTCCGGCGCTGGCCGGAGCGCTGGCTGCGGCTGCGACCTGGCTAGCGTGGTTCTATACGACAGCGCCCTGTACAGCAGATAACGCTATCGAGTTGGTGTGCCGGCAGAACCCAATGGCAAGGTATATTTCAACGTCCGTCTTTCACCACTGTGTCATCCACGCCAGCATTGCTGCAACCATCGTCGGAGGGCCTGATCTTATGCTTTTCCTACGCGAGAGACATCGCAATAATCAGATGATGGAATTCATACAGACGACCCTGGAGCAGATGGCCGAAGAGCGCCGGCAAGCCACTGAGGAACGTCGCCAGGCCGAGGAGCGCGCCGCCGAAGAACGTCGCCAGGCCGAGGAGCGCGCCGCCGAAGAACGTCGTCAGGCTGCGGCACAGGCCGCTGCTCAACAGGAGGCGTTTCTGGAAGCATTGAACCGCCTGACCGAGGCGGTTATCCAGAATGCACGGGGCGGACAATAGGCGGACGTACGCTGGCGCTCATCATTGGAGAGGTTTGCGCATGAAATTCGGTATCTACAGTTCCATCGCGGACCCGCCGGCCGGTGAGAACCTGGCGTTGCGGGTCGATGAAGTGGTTGAGGAGGCGAAACTCGCCGAGTCGGTGGGGTTCGACTCGTGCTTCTTTGGTGAGCATCACCAGGACAAGGATGGCTTTCTGCCCTCGCCGCTGATCGTGTCCGCAGCCGTGGCCGCGCAGACCACGACGCTGAACCTGGGCACGTCGGTCATCCTGCTGCCTTTGCACCATCCGGTACATCTGGCGGAGGACGTGACCACCCTGGACATCGTATCCAAGGGCCGGTTCATCTTGGGAGTGGGGCTGGGATACCAACCGGTGGACTTCCGAACCTTCGACATCGCCATCGAGCAGCGGGTGAGCCGGTTCGAAGAGGAGATCGAGATCATCCGGCAGTGCTGGAGCGGCCAGCGGTTCTCATTCTCCGGCGAGCACTTCAACCTGGATGACCTCACCATCACCCCCAAGCCTTACTCCGACCCGTCTCCGCCGCTGTGGATCGGAGCCAGCCGGGCACCAGGGGCCCGCCGGGCCGGCCGGATCGCGGACGGTTTCGTTGCAGGTCCCAGCACCGATCTGGAAAGCACTATCGCGCTGACCAACGCCTACCAGCGTGCCGCGGAAGAGGCCGGCCGCGAACCGGTCACCTGCCTCATGCGCGACTCCTGGGTTGCGCCGACGCGAGCCGAGGCCGAGCGAGTGTACGGGCCCGAGGTGATCGACGCCTACAAATACTACTGGCGCAACGGTCTCAACGAGTTTCGAAAGTACACCGATGAGTCACAGATCAATATCGACAATCTTGGCCCCGACCGGCTGATCCTTGGCGAGCCGCAGGAGGTGGTGGACGAGTTCCACCGCTGGAGCGAGGCCACGGGCGCCGACTACTTCCTGCTGCGCCTGCGCCATGCCCACTCCGGCGGGCCTCCCCACGAGCGCATCATGGAGGCCATCCAGTTGTTCGGCGAGGAAGTCATTCCGCACTGCCAGTAATCATTCAACCCACACCACACAGGAGAACGCATCATGCCTCGTTTCCCCATCGCGTCCCGGGATGCCGTGCCACCGGAACAAGTTGACGCCTTTGACGCCATCGTATCCGCGCGCGGCGGAGAGGTTCCGGAGTTCGGACCCATCGCCGTACAGCTCCACGTGCCGGAAATCGCCCAGCGCGGCGAGGTCCTGCGGGACTACCTCCGCGCTGGGGGTTCTACCCTGCCCAACAACATAGCGGAACTCGCCATGCTGACCACGGCCCGGGAATTGGATTGCCAATTTATCTGGCACGCCCACGCCGCCGCGGGCCGGCGCCACGGCCTCAGCGATGCGCTGGTGGACAGCCTGCGCGACAAGGCCGATCTGCCGGAACTGTCGTCGGCCGAGGCTGCCGTCATCAACTACGGCCGGGAATTCTTCCGCACCCGGCGGGTATCGCAGGCGACCTTCGATGCAGCGCGGGCTGAGTTCGGCGACCGGGGACTGATCGAGCTGACCAACCTGATGGGTTACTACTCGGTGCTGGCGTTCAACATAAACGCCTTCGAGCAGTTGCCGCCGGCGTCGGACGAGCCGTTTTTGCCGGTGTAGCGAGCAGCCGGCATGGCTGAGAAAATCTACATACGCAACGCCAGCGGCGGGCTAGAGCCTCTGACCGAGATAAAATTCGAGACAGAGGAGTTGCTCCAGGAATTGATCGGCCAACATCCTGAACTGCTGGCCGGCGACCAGATGCGCCCCGACGATCCACTGCGCTGGATTCTCGTCCAGCGCGAAATGCCCATTGACGGCTGGGCGGTCGATCTTCTCCTCATGGATCAACACTCGTGCCCCACGCTGGTTGAGGTAAAGCGCGGCGACAATAGGGAAGGTCGCCGCAGCGTCATCGGTCAAATGCTGGATTATGCATCAGCTGCGGCAGCCGCCTGGTCCAACGACGCGATGCGAGTCGCATTTGAGCAGGATGCTGTAGATCGGGGCAGCGACCCGGACGAAGAGTTGCGCGCCCTTTTGGGTTTAGCGCGCGACGCAGACATGGAAATGGCCTCGAACGCGTTTTGGGAACACGCAGCAGCCAGTCTGGAAGCAGGGCGAATGAGGCTCCTGTTCGTCTCCGACAAGATTCCGGTTGAATTGGAAAGATCGGTGACGTTCTGGAACGTGCAAACGAAAGAAAGTATCGAAGTGCTGGCGGTTGAAATCAAACAGTACCCGGGAGAGTTTGGCGATGCATTCGTGTCGCGGGTAATAGGGCAGGTGGCCGCGCCGAGCGGCAATAACCCCAGAAGCCCGAATTTGAGCCGCGATGAACTTCTTGACGCATTCCGTCCAGACGTGCGTAATGCGATGCTTCTGTTGATTGATGCGGTGACGAATGCCGGCGGAGAGCTGCGCTACAGGAGAACCGCCATCACAGTCAGGGGACGCAATTCCAAATGGCAGCGCCCCCTTTATCTGGCCCGGTTTTACGTCACGGACGGGGGTCGCTTCGAGTTTACAATCGATCACACGGATGGACTGCCCGAAGAACTCCGGGCGTTCCAGCAAGAGTACATAAATCAGTTCAGTGGTGACGATTTCATATCCGCGATGAATCGTCACTGGGGCGAAGGATGGGTCGTAAATTCCGACAACATGGTCAAGCAGATTGATTTGTTGACTGGCCGACTGTGCTCTGCCTTGTCCGAGCTGGCGAATCTGTGAACAGACGTTGACCGCCAAGGCTCGTTTCAGCAAAATCAAATCGTCGGCCTGCGACAGTATGTCTCGCGAAATGGAGAGCGTCACCGTGACAACCATACGAGAACTCCAGGACCGTTCCAAGACACTCCACGGTGAAGCTATCCGGGCGTCCCAAACCGGACAGCAGGCCGAGGCCCGCTCCAAAGCTTGGAAAGCTGCCCTCAGCGTCATCGAAGCAGCAGCTCTCAGCGAACGGTGGCGGCTGGGTCCTGAGCAGACACCGGCCGAAACTGTCTTGCGGTTCAGCCTCAAGACCAAAGACCGCCGGATCTTCACTCTTTTCGCTAGCGCCGAGGCCCTCGACCCAGATACCTTCGTTGAGGCCCTCGACTCCGAAGACCTCCACGAACGGGTCACCTTTACCGGGGAATTCATCCAACGCATGAGCCGACATCTGAGCGGTTGAATCGAAATACGCTCGCGGAGAACGCAATTGACCACAGCCACATACCGAATGGCTGCCCACCATCTGCTACGACAAGCAAACGCCGAGTTCCAACTCCAAAACCTGAGACAAGCCTCCGAAAAAACTTGGGGAGCCGCTGCCCAAATTACGAAGGCTTACGCGGAGAGTCTGACACCACCAGCCTACCACCGCAGCTACGGAAGCCTGAAAAGGATCGCACGGGGCCTCGCCCAGAGCACCGGCAACCAAGATTTCCTCGCGCTCTTTAACGCCGTCGAGCAACTCCACGTCAATTTCTACGAAAACACCCGCAGCGCCGGCGCCGTCCAAGCCGGCATACTGGATGCCGATGACTACATCGCGTTGGTCGAAACGCAACTTCCCGCGCCGTAATAACATCACCTCTTCTACGAGAGGTACAGCCGCGATGACATCATCCGATTTGCCGAGAGACAGAGAGATCATAAACAAATAAACTAGCCATGGACCCCCTCATCGCAACAGCCCTTGATACCGCCTGCGCTCGCGGCGCGGAGTATGCCGATATCCGCCTGGTGTCGAACCGGGAGCAGCGGATCGTGGTGCGCAATGGGGTGGTCGAGACGATGACCGCCGACGAGTCGGTGGGCCTGGGTATCCGGGCGGTGTACCGGGGAGCGTGGGGGTTCGCGTCGACGCGGGAGTTGACGGGCGAAGCGGCGGACCAGGCGGCGGCGCAGGCGGTGCAGATCGCCCGGGCGTCGGCGGGGCAGAACGGGGCGGGAATGACGGCCGCGGAACTGCTGGGCTCGCCAGTGTCCAGCCGGGGCAGCTACGCAACTCCCATCGGCACTGATCCGTTCACGGTGCCGTTGGGGGACAAGCTGGCCCTGCTGCTGGAAGCAGACTGGGAGATGGCGTCCGTGCCGCAAGTCACAGCACGGATGGCCAACGTGGTTTTCATCCGCGAGGAGCGGACCTTCGCCAACACCGAGGGCGCGCTGGTAACCCAGACCATCTACGAAGCCGGGGGCGGCGTGCAGGCCACCGCCGTGGGCAACGGCGAAACCCAGCGTCGTTCGTATCCGCAGTCCCACGGGCGGCAGCAGGGGTGCGCGGGCTGGGAGTACGTGGTCGCCATGGACCTGCCGGGCAACGCGCGACGGACGGCCGAAGAGGCGGCCGAACTGCTCACCGCCGAGCCTTGTCCCTCGAACATCAACACCGATCTGATCATCGACAGCAGCCAGTTGGCGTTGCAAATCCACGAGTCCTGCGGCCACGCGGTGGAGCTTGACCGTGCGCTGGGCGATGAGGCAGCGTTCGCCGGCACCTCGTTTCTGACGCCGGACCTGCTGCACGATTTCCGGTACGGGTCGGAGCAGGTGAACATCACGGCTGACAGCACCAGCGCCACCGGACTGGGCACCTTCGGCTGGGACGACGAAGGACTGCCGGCGCAGGCGACGGACATCATCCGCAATGGGCAGTTCGTCGGCTACCTGATGAGCCGGGAGGCGGCGACGCGGTTGGGCATGCCGTCCAACGGCTGCATGCGGGCGTCTTCGTGGAACCGGATCCCCCTCATCCGCATGACCAACGTCAGCCTGGAGCCGGGCGAGTGGACGCTGGAAGACCTGATCGCCGACACCGACGACGGGATCTACCTGGAAACCAACCGGTCGTGGTCGATTGATGACCGCCGGTACAACTTCCAGTTTGGCACGGAGGTCGGGCGGGAGATCAAGAACGGCAAGCTGGGTCGCCTGCTGCGCAACTGCACCTACACCGGCATCACTCCCGAGTTCTGGCGCAGTTGCGACGCGGTGTGCGGCCCGGAGCGCTGGCAACTGTGGGGCACGCCTCGATGCGGCAAGGGCCAGCCCGGCCAGATCGCGCACACCAGCCACGGCGCAAGTCCCTCCCGGTTCCGCAACGTGCGTGTCGGTGTGATGCGCTAGCCACCAAAACAACCGTCGTTCCTGCGAAAGCAGGAACCCAGAAAAGCTTCTGCGATAGGAACGTTGTCGGAATTTACGCTCACTGGATTCCGGCTTTCGCCGGAATGACGGCATTTGTCTACAGGCTCTAGTTAAAACAGAATGCTCGGTCGCGACTACATTCACTCCTTGCTGCGGGAGGCCCTGCGCCATTGTCCGGCGGGCGCGGACAGCGACATCTACCTGACGGCGACCGAGCAGGCGCTGACCCGATTCGCCAACAACCGCATCCACCAGAACGTGGCGCACCAGGACGCCATCGCGCACGTTCGGGTCGCCATCGGCAAGCGCCAGGGCCGCGCGGTGACCAATAACCTGTCAGAAGCGGGGCTGGCCGACGCTGTCCGCCAAGCTGGGGAATATGCCCGGCTTATGCCGGAGGACCCCGAGTTTCCCGGCCTCCCCGAACCATCGCCTGCCCAATCGGTGGCTGCGTATGACGCCTCCACCGCCACATGCGACGCCGACCGCCGCGCTGCGATCGCCGGCATGGTGTGTCACAAGGCGGCCGACCTTTCACTGGACGCGGCCGGCTTCTGCCGCACCGGGGCCACCGAACTGGCCATTGTCAGCACACGGGGCGCCGACGCCTACCACGCGGGATCATTCTCGGGCCTGTTAATCACCGCGCGCAGCGACGATTCGGCGGGCTGGGCCAAGGGCGGGAGCTGGCGCATGGACAGGATCGACGGCGAAGCGCTGGCGGACGAGGCCATCGGCAAGGCAGTGCGGGGCCACAACCCGCAAGACCTGGAACCCGGGGAGTATCCGGTGGTGCTGGAGAACTACGCGGTGGACGACATGCTGGAGGCACTGAGCTTCTACGGCATGGGCGCTCAGATGGTGCAGGACGGGAGGAGCTGGATGAGCGACCTGCAAGGACAATCGGCGATGAGTCCTTTGGTCTCCATCCACGACGACGGGCTGGACCCTAACGGGTGGCCGGTTCCCTTCGACGCCGAGGGCGTGCCCCGGCAGCGGGTGAACATCGTGTCCGAGGGCGTGGTGCAAGGGCCGGTGCACAACACGTACACCGCCGCCAAAGCCGGTGTCGGATCCACCGGCCACCAGCGGGGAGCAACGGGCGGGCCGACGGCGACCAACTTGTTCATGCGCCCCGGCGACCGCACCACCGAAGATTTGATCGCGTCGGTAGACCGGGGGTTGTACATCACGCGGTTCTATTACACCCGGCTGTCGCACAATCGCGGGTGCGTCATGACCGGCATGACGCGGGACGGGACTTTCCTGATCGAAAACGGCGAAATCACGACGCCGGTGAAAAACCTGCGGTTCACCCAGAGCTACGTGGAGGCGCTGGCCGGGTGCCAGGCGTTATCCGACACAGCGCATCTGAACCTGAACGAGGCCGGCGTGGCGATGCACGTGCCGGCGGCGTTGCTGGGAAGTTGGCGGTTTACCGGGCAGACGGTGTAATATGATCGGAGTTTCCATCGTAGATTAAGGTTGGCCAATGAAGGCGACATTCGACATTAGCGAACGCTTGCTGCTCCGTCTAGGCGAAGTGGCCGAACGTCGTGGCACCACTGTGTCCGCGCTGGTTGAGGCCGGAGTTTTCCAGATCCTCAGCGAGGACGAGGCCATGACAAAAACGAAGACTGCGGCACTCCCAGAGCTGCCCAAGTGGCGCGGCGGGCGAGAATTGGTGGATATTTCCAACCGCGAAGAGCTGTATCGAGTGATGGACGAATACGATGGTTTTCGATACTAACGCGCTTGTCTATGCCGCGCGAGAGGACTCCGAGTTTCACGTCCCGTTCGCGCGCCAGGTCAGGCAAGCCCGGAGCAGCGTGGCGCCAGCTTTCATAACTACGAACATCTGCTACGAGTTTCTCCGGGTAATCACACATCCAGGCGTGTATGATCATCCTTGGGACCTAAGGGCGGGAATTCAGTATTTGACTCTGTTGCTGGCATCGCCTAGCTTTGGTTTGTTGCTTCCTACGTCGAATCACCTGACCGTGTTGTCTGAAGTGGTCAGAGATTTGCCGAACCTCCGCGGGAGCATACTCCACGATCTACACACCGTGGTACTCATGCGAGAGCACGGAATCACGCAGATTTGTACCCGGGACCGCGATTTCCGACGTTTCCCGTTTATCGAAGTCATCGACCCAACCCAATCATGATGGTGCCGACATGAGCGATTTGAACAATGACGAAATCCAGGCTTTGGCCAAGGCGGTGGGGCTGACGCTGAGCGAGCCGGAGCTGAGCCAGGTCACCCATAGCCTGAACGCTATGCTGGAGGAGATGGCCGCCATCAACCCGCCCGGGTTCAACCTGGAGGAGTACCTGGCCGTCACGCACCCGGCTGACATGGAGGTGGCAGAATGACGCCATCCGAAATACCGTTCCTGTCTGCATCCGAGCTGGCCACCGCCATCCGCGCGGGGGAAGTGTCGTGTGTAGAGGCGGTGGATGCCTACCTGGCACGCATTGACGCGGTGGGGGACAAGCTGAACGCCTACATCACGGTGTGCGCCGAGGAGGCCCGCGCCGACGCCAGGCGGCTGGACGAAGAAGCCGCATCCGGAAACTTCCGTGGGCCGCTCCACGGCGTGCCGGTTGGCGTGAAGGATCAGATCTACGCGGCCGGAATACGCAACAGCGACGGTTCCAAGATTCGCGCCGACTTCGTGCCGGATACGGACGCCACGGTGGTGGCCAAGCTCAAGGACGCCGGTGCGGTGATCATCGGCAAGACCAACATGAGCGAGTTCGCCATGGGCGACCCGATCAGCAGCTGGTTCGGGCCGGCGCGAAACCCGTGGGACACCAACCGGAATCCGGGAACGTCCAGCACCGGCAGCGGGTCCGCAACGGCGGGGTTCCTGTGCGCCACGTCGCTGGGCGAGGATACGGGCGGCTCGATACGCGGGCCGGCGGCCAACTCGGGGTTGGTGGGCATCCGCCCCACCTGGGGGCGGGTGAGCCGCGCCGGGGTTGACGGCGCGAGTTGGTCGACGGACACGATCGGGCCCATTTCGCGCACGGTAACCGACTGCGCGCTGACGCTGGGCGTCATCGCCGGCCATGATCCGAAGGACCGCTACAGCCGTACCGAGCCGGTGCCCGACTACCTGGACGGGCTGGATTCCGGCGTGCGGGGGCTGCGCATCGGCGTGGTGCAGGAACTGATGGGCGGACACGGCCTGTCGCTGAACGAGCAGAGCCGGGAGGCCGCTGCTGCCGCCGCCGAGGTGTTCGGAGAACTGGGGGCGGAGGTGGTGCCGGTGAGCCTGCCCATGGCTCCGGTGACCGGCCCCATCGTGCGCACCATCACCAGCACCGAACGGGTCAGCCTGAACCCGGAATGGCTGCGGGAACGGTTCGAGGACTACCATCCGAACACGCGGGTGTCGTTCGCGGTGGGCAATCTGATACCGGGGCAGGTGTACTACAAGGCGTTGAAGCTGCGGGCACTGGTGCGCCGCCAGGTGATCGAGGCATTCCGCCACGTTGACCTGCTCATCCAGCCGACTTCCTCCGGGCCGGCGGGACTGCTTGCCGATGAGCCGGCGATGATCGACAACAAGGAGATGGCTGCCGCCGCATTGAGGGATGGCAGCTTCCGCGGGCTGTACAGCCTGAGCGGATGTCCGGCGTTGAGCATTCCGTGCGGGTTCACCAGCGACGGCGAAGGGGCGTTGCCGTTGGCGCTGCAGATAGGCGGCCCGCACCTGGGTGAGGCGAATATCCTGCGGGCTGCTTACGCCTACGAGCAGGCCACGCCGTGGCACGAGAGGCGGCCGCCGGAACTGTAAACGCTTCCGTGAGGTGTCGCCTGACGGGATTTGGTGGAATGCGGGACCGGAGGTTCCGGGCATCCGCAGAGGCGAGCAGTGTATGCTCTACCGAGCGGATTATGAAGCCGGTATGAGCCAACTAAGGATGAGATCAAAATCCCTGGTATCTGCTTTCGCCACCCTTGTGGTGGTGGCAACCTTGCTTGCCGGTGTGGCCTGCGCTGGGCCGCAACAGTCGGCGTCGGGCGCCAACGGTAGTTCCGACGGTGCGACTTCGGCGGCAGAAGGGCCGACGGAACAAGGCGTATTTGCTGACCGGGTCCTGTTCGGGCAGTCTGCCGCCTTCAGTGGTCCGGCCCGGGACTTGGGAAGCGATATGCGCCTCGGCATACAGGCCGCATTCCGCGAAGCAAACGAGGCGGGAGGCGTGCACGGACGCCGCCTGGAGCTGGAATCCCTGGATGATGGGTACGAATCGGACGCCGCGTTCTCCAACACGCAGCAGCTGCTACACGAGCGGAAGGTGTTCGCTCTGATCGGGGCAGTGGGCACGCCGACTTCACGCTCCGCTTTCCTGTCAGCCAGTTCGGCCGGCGCTCCTTTCCTGGCCCCGTTCACGGGCGCAGAATTCCTGCGTGACCCGGAATTGGACAACGTCCTGAACCTTCGGGCGTCCTACTACCAAGAGACCGAGGAGATGGTGGAACGGCTCACCGAAGATCTCGGGTTCACGCGGATTGCGGTGTTCTACCAGAACGACTCCTTCGGGCAGGCAGGGCTCGCGGGAACGATACAAGCCCTACAGCGACGGGGCCTTGAGCCGGTGGGGTCCGGATACTACGAACGCAACACCGGAGCGACGACGGCCGCCGTGTTTCACATCGTGGATGCGGATCCAGAGGCGGTCATCATGGTCGGCGCCTACGCGCCGGTGGCGAAAACCATCCAGGCCGTCCGCGAACAAATCGCCCCGGTGTTCGTGGTAATCTCGTTTGTGGGCAGCAAGGCGCTGGCGGAGGAATTGGGACCGGACGGCGCCGGCATCTACGTGACGCAGGTGGTCCCTTCCCCGGATGATGCCAGCATCGCCGTTGTTGCCAAATACCAGGCGGCCTTGGCGGCATATGCTCCAGAGGCCACGCCGAGTTTCGTGTCGCTTGAGGGTTACCTGGCCGGGCGGCTGGCCATTGCAGGGTTGGACGGGTGCGGCCCTGACCTGACGCGCGATTGCTTCCTCAACGCTATCCGGAATAATCAGAGTGTCGCTATCGACGGCTTTCCTCTGCGATACGGGCCGGAAGATAACCAGGGATCCGACGCGGTATTCATCACCATATTGGGAGAAGACGGCCGGTACCGCCAGGTGGACAGGCTCACGGGCGGGCGCTGAACCGCACTGGTGGACTGGCGTCGAGCGCGCAGCCGCCCTATCCGGGACCGGTCAAACTTGCATGGATAGACGGGATGGACCGGGGCGTGATGCCGTCCATACATTTCAACGAGGGCGCAACCATAGCGCATCCAGCCAGGATCGTGATCCGACGCCTGACGTCCATGGGACTGGCATTTTTGCTGCTGGTGACATGCCTGGGCATCGCGTGTCAAACTGAACGTCAGGCCGGCAACCCGTCGGAAGGCGACGACCCGCTGAAAATCGCAGCGACAGTGATGACGGGATCGGAAAGCGCCGGGCCTCCCGGGGTATTCGACGACGAGGTCGTATTTGGTCAGTCCGCCGCTTTCACCGGGGCGGCGCGTTTCCTGGGCACGGGAATGCGCCTGGGCATCGAGGCGGCGTTTCACGAGGCCAACCAGTCTGGCGGCGTTCATGGGCGCCACCTGGTGCTGGAAACGCTGGACGATGCCTACGAGCCCAACTACGCCTCGGCTAACACCAGGCTGCTGATCGAGAACCGCAAGGTGTTCGCGCTGATCGGTGCGGTGGGGACGCCCACCTCGCAAATGGCGGCGCCATTGGCTCACGAGTCGGGCGTGCCGTTCATTGCTCCGTTCACCGGCGCCGAGTTCCTGAGGGATCCGGAGTTGGACAACGTGCTCAACCTCCGTGCCTCGTACTACCAGGAAACGGAGAAAATGGTAGCGCGGCTCACCGAAGACTTGGGAGTGACCCGGGTCGGGGTACTGTACCAGAACGATGCTTACGGGCAGAACGGGCTGGATGGGACGACGCTTGCCCTGGAGCGCCGCGGTCTGAAACCGGTAGCGTTCGGGCATTACGAGCGCAACACCCGCGCGGTGAAGTCGGCAGTGGGCCGGATACTGGAGGCGGATCCGGAGGCTATCATCATGGTGAGCTCGTACGCGCCGGCGGCCCGAACGGTGGAACTGGCGCGGCGAGAGGCGGATCCGGTGCTCATGGCGGTCTCATTCGTGGGCAGTCGCGCGCTGGCGTCTGCCCTGGGCGTCGAGGGAGAGGGAGTGTACGTCACCCAAGTTGTGCCCCATCCCGACGACGACGGCAAACCCGTGGTCGCCAGGTATCACGCTGCACTGACGGATTACGACGCCCGAGCGGAACCCGGGTTCGTTTCCCTGGAGGGCTACCTGGCGGGACGACTGGCCATCGCCGGACTGGAGACCTGCGGGCGTGAACTGAGCCGGGAGTGCTTCATCAAGGCCCTGCAAACCGCCGAAACCATCGACATCGACGGTATGCAGCTCAAATTCGGTCCACAGGACAACCAGGGTTCTGACGAGGTGTTCCTGACGGTGATCGGGGCCGACGGGGACTACCGGCAGGTGGAGAGGCTGGAAGGCCGGCGCTGATGCTTCAGCCCTCGTGAACCGTCTTGCCGCCGACGATGGTGCGCTCGACGGTGATGTCCTTGATGCCGAAGGGGTCGATGGCGGTGGGGTCCTCGGCCAGGACCACCAGGTCGGCCAGTTTGCCCACTTCGATGCTGCCCTTGAGGTTTTCCTCGAAGCCGGCGTAGGCGCCGTTCCGGGTGTAGATGCGGAGGGCGTCCTCCACGGAGATGCGCTGGTTGACGCCCCACTCCCGTCCCTCGCTGTCGGTGCGGGTGACGCAGCTTTGGATGCCCATCAACGGCTCGAAGGGACCGGGTGGGTAGTCGGTGGCTCCGGTGGACATGACGTTGTAGTCCATGAACGAGCGCTGAGCAAACATCCATTGCAGCCGATCTTCGCCGTAGAACTGCATCTTCTCGCCGTGGTAGTAAACGTAGGTGCAGAAGGGTGTCGCCACCGCGCCCAGGTGGTGCATGCGGTTGAGCAGGTCAGGGTTCACCAGCGTGCAGTGCTCGATACGATGGCGCGGGTCGGGCCTGGGGTGAGCCTTCTGGGCGGCTTCGTAGGCCCGCAGCACGAGGTCGATGGTGGAATCACCGTTGGCGTGGATGCACACCTGGAAGCCGGCGGCATGCATCTCCATGACGTTGACGGCGATCTCGTCGGCGGTCATGGTGAGGATGCCGTGGTCGCAGCAACTGCCCACGTAGGGCTCGGACAGGTAGGCGGTGCGGGAAGCGATGGCCCCGTCCGCGACCATCTTGATGCCGCCGATGCGGAGGCGGTCGTCGCCCATGCCCGCGAGGATGCCGGCATCGCGCAACGCGGGGAAATAGCGATACCACATCAGCGCGTAGACGCGCAAGGTCAGGTCGCCGTTGTCTCGGCCTTCCTGGTAGGTGCGCAGCTCGTAGTCGGTAACGCGGGCGTCGTGGACGCTGGTGAGGCCGGCGCGGTTGAGCATCTCGCAGATGACGCGCAACCCTTCGCGCCTGGTGTCGGAGGACTCGACCGGGAGCTGGTTTTCCCGCAGGTCATCGGCGGCGCGCTCGTAGATCACACCGTCCAAGCGGCCGGTATCGGCGTAGCGTCCCAGCCGGCCGCCCGGCGGGTCCTCCGTCTCGTCGTTGAATCCCGCCCGTTCCAGCGCCAGCGAGTTGCCGTAGTACACGTGCCCGGCCCGGTGGGACACCAGGATGGGGTGCTCGGTACTGACGGCGTCCAGGTCCTCCCGGCGCAGGAAGCGGTTCTCCGCCGTCTTTGTGTCGTCGAATTTGAAGCCCTGGACCCATTCACCGGCGGGAGTCACCGCGACCCTTTCGCGCAGGGCATCCTGTATGTCGCCGATGGTGGGCATCGAGCAATCGGCGGCCATGACGTGGCGGGTGCCGCTGCTGAGCACGTGGATGTGGGCGTCGATGAATCCGGGGAGCACTGTCTTGCCGGGCAGTTCAACGATCTTGGTGCTCGGCCCGATTAGCGTCTCCAGGTCCGAGTCGCTGCCCACGCCGATGAACCGGCCATCGCGCATGGCAACCGCGGAGGCGCGAGGCTGCTTGGGGTCAATGGTGATGACGTTGGCGCGGCGGATGACGGTGTCGGCGTGGTAGGCGGCCATGGGGAACTCCTTTGAGATCAAAAAAGATTAGAACCGAAGGTCAGCCACGTTTGTTATTCTGTTTCGTCTCGCACGCATCATATCGGCAAAATCTGGCCACTTGCTGCCGAAATTGCGCAGGTCAGTACAATCAGACACTACCGTAAGCGCGCTTCCGCCTGGATGGGCTTTGAGTCGCGTAAGAGCCGTGTATAGCAAGGCGGGATTGCGATGCTGGCTATAGCAATCAGCATATATTATCAAATGCCGACCCTCCCAACCCTTAAAACTGTGTACAGTAGTCGCTTTAACTTTGGACGAACCCTGAAAAAAAGCGAGTTTTTGGCGTCGCGACTCTTTGCCATCGACGTCAAAAGTATGGAGTATTCGAGCCCCCATTCGCTCGAACTCATCCACCAACGCCCTACCTATTTCACCAGATGACAAGAAAACAACATCGGGGATAGCGGTATCAGACCGCAAGCGAATCATTTGTCGCCTCATTTCTTCAACACAATGACGTACTGCCTGGTCGGGTTCAACCTGTAGCCAGCGCAATTCAGCAGGGCTGTTCAACGTCGGTTGATATATTGTGGGTATGTCTACTTCCATATCGCTGAGAAATTCATTGACGTAATCCTCCAATATCGGAATCATAGCCGGCGGTAAGCGATAGCTTTCCTTGAGTTCTAACCACTCGCCACGAAACCCAGCTCCAATCATGGCTTCGTCGGTCCAAGCGCTAGCCTTTCCGTAGATATCCTGTGTCTTGTCCGCAACCAACAGCTTTTCACCGTCGTTTGCGACTGCTTTAAGCAGTGTTTGCCACCAAAGTGGCCTGAAGTCCTGTCCTTCATCAACCAATATGGCATCGTAATGTAGCAGAACAGCATCCGATGACAGGCAATCGTATATTTCGCATACCAATTCTGCCATGTTCCTTTCCAGTACGTCGTCGGGGATTTGGTTTGCCCAGAGATTGCCATAGCGAACAGAATACCCCGAGACGACGCAAACTCGTTTGCACCACGCATGAAAGTGAAGGAAATCTACGTTCTCGGCAACCGTGTGCCAATGGTCCGTGTACCGCAGCGCCAGGTCACGCAGGTAATTGCCTATCGTGATGTTGAAGGTGCAAACCAAAACCCTCAAACCTTCGTTAGCCAGCTCAGCAGCGCGAGCGGCCAGCGCCAGACTCTTGCCCGAACCAGCCGGCCCTTTCACGCGGCGATAGCCGGTAACTGTTCGGGTTTTTGCTATCTGAAGCTGACGGTTGTCCATCTCCCAATCGAGGGGTTCCCGCTGTTCACGACTGAATGCCGGTTCGGTAAGCCAGCCCCGCAAATCATTCGCCGTATTTGGGGACATTACCTTGGACCACGTGCGCCGGTATTCAGGGAATATAGCGGCAAGGTTACTACTTGCTATGTCATCGGCTCCCGACACCGGATAGTATTGCGGATATTGGAGTATCCCATCCTCAGATTCGAGGAAAGGTGTGAACACACGATTCAACTCTGACGTCGGAACTTGCGGGCAAATTATTCCGGTGGTAATTGCTTGCACTCCGGCCTTCCCGAATTGGTCGTTAAGACGAGGACAGTACAGGTTGAGGATCTCGTCTTTGTATAGTCGCATCCTTGTGATCGGATTGCGTCGGGTCCGGCCATCCTCCAGAGAGCAGCGAACCCACTCCACATCCCCATCGTCTACGTCAAATACCGCAATGCCGGCTGTAGGATTAATCAGGACGATGTCAGGCCGTAGTCCATTAAGGTGAGGCCGAACGTAGATTTCCCACTCGATCGGCAATCGGGCGTCGAAAAGGTTTATTACCTCAACCATGCCGGCGGACGGTGGACGGCGCAACTTGCCTAGTTCACCGCGTGATGGTTCGATTATCCGGTTCATATTGCCTTACGTTCCTGCTCAACCCCGTGATCATGTTGAGGTTTCTTACCACGGATGTCAATGGACACTGAGTTTCGGGCTTTGTGTTACGTCGAAGACCGTCCTACGTACAGTGCCCGTTGGCATAAAGCCGTCAGCAAGATGAATGGATCAGCAAGCCAGCCCCACTCACTTGGCAGTATACCCGCCATCGATAACCAATTCGCTGCCGGTCATGAAGGACGCCTCGTCGGAGGCCAGGAACAGCGCGCCGTAGGATATGTCCTCGGTGGTGCCGACGCGGCCCAACGGGATGTTGTCGATGCGAGCCTGGATTTCCTCGGAGGTCTGGTCGCCCATGCCCTCGCGGCGCATGTCGGTGTCGACGCTGCCCGGGTGAATGGAGTTGGCGCGGATGCTCTCCGATGCGTACTGGATTGCAGTGGACTTGGTGAACAGGCGCACCGCTCCCTTGGTGGCGATATAGGCCGGCGGGCCGATGGAGACCAGCCCGCTGATGGACGAGATGTTGATGATGCTCCCGCCGCCGGCGCGCCGCATGGCCGGGATCACGGCCTTGGTGCCGAGGAACACGCCCTTGGCGTTGATCTCCATGATGTGGTCCCAGTCGTCGCCGGTGGTTTCCTCGATGTCCTTGCGGAGAACGATGGCGGCGTTGTTGACGAGGACGTCCACCTTTCCGAAGCGCTGCTCGGCGGTTTCGATGGCGCGTTGCCAGTCGTCGTCGCTGGTGACGTCGAGGTGCAGATAGACGGCCTCGCCGCCCATTTCGCGGATTTCGGCTTCCACTTGCATACCGAGTTCATCGCGTATGTCCCCGATGACGACCTTGGCGCCTTCCTGGGCGAACATCCGCGACTCGGTAGCGCCCTGCCCGCGCGCGCCGCCGGTGATGATTGCAACCTTGCCTTCCAGCCTCATGGTGTAGCCTCCTGTTGGTTCCCGCTCTCCAACTCTTGGAGAGCTAAGTCGTCCTTTATGTATAACATCCTGAACCGGTACGAAATCAGGATACAGGAACCGGAGGTCAATATCAGGAACGCGAATACCAATATGTCAACCCATTTGACCTGCTCTTCCAGAGAAGGTGTGGACGGTACGACACTTTCATCTGTGGCTACGTCCGCAGGAGCGCTCTCCGGTTTTTCGACCCCATCTGATGACGATTCGATTATGGGGCGGAAGCCCTGCTCTGCCATAAATGTGAACGACAGCGTTGCGACGGCTATTCCTATGGTTAACCAGAACCTGCACCAAGCCAAGTTTCTGTCGTAGGATCGTTGATGATCAGAAGAGGGGCTACCAGTCAGCATTGCCAATCCGGAGCACGGCGTAAGGGAACAGGAAACCGGCAACCAGGAATAAAATCCCGATTCCGTATACCACCAGCGCCACAATCGCTGGATGAACGTTGCCGGCATCGTTGACCGCGTTGGCGGCTGTGGTCCAACCCCAAGTCCCCAAAATGAGGATAACCGCCATACCTAACAACAAAATGCCAATGCGTGGCGCACTCATCATTGACCTTCCCGCGAATCAGTCGAAAACAGACATCTTGCCTGCCAATATCATACGGCAGTGAGATAACTCACCGCAATTCCGCCGCCGCGCGCTCGGCGAACTCCGGCCGGACGATGCTCTCGTAGGGATGGGGCTCGCGGACCAAGCCGCCGGAGATCAACGCGTCGCGCATGCGGTCGAACCCGTGGCGGCTTATAGTGGGATCGATGGCCCACACGCCGGCGTCCTTGTACCGTTGCACGCCCTCGGCCAAAATCGCGCGGTCGTACTCGGGAAAGACCGCGGAGATCCGGTCCGCCACGGCTTCGGCCGGGCTGTCGGCGACCCAGCGTTGGGCGCGGGCGTAGCCGTTGACGAAACGCTGCACCGTGTCGGGGTTTTCAGCCAGGTACGACGGCGTGACCGCGAAACTGCTGTAACACACGAACCCGCTCTCGTTGCCCAGCGTCGCCGCAATGTGGCCCGAACCCTCGCTGACCAACTGCACCGCAAACGGATTGGGCACCTGGAGGTAATCGGCGTCGCCGTTGCGGAACCGGCCCAGCATCTCCTCGGCGGACAGGCCGCCCATCAGGTTCACACTGGCCGGATCGACGCCGTGCCAGCGCATGGCGGCCTGCAGCGTGGTGTAGGGAACGGGGGTGAAGCCGACGGGAATCAGCGTGGAACCCGCCAGTTCCGCCCAGCGCCAGACGTCAGTGGGTTGCTTGGACAGCAGGAAGAACCCGTCGCGCTGGTTGATCTCGGCGACGTGCAGGGGTGGGTCGCTGCTGCCGGCGTCGAGGTCCATGAAACTGCGGCTGATGCCGCTCTGGGTGATGTCGATGTCGCCGGCCTTGAGCAGGTCGGTGCTGGTTTGGCCGGTGGGGACATGGGCGAAATCGACTTCGAGACCCTGGTCTTCCAAGAAGCCGCCTTCCACGGCGACGTAAATCGTCGTGTAGAACATGTTGCGGAAAGCCACCCGCAGCCGGATCCGGTCTCCGCTTGCTTGCTGACTCATTGCATTCTCCTGGTGTGGGGTTGGTTCACGCGGGCACGGGCAGGCGCAGGTTGCCGCCGGCCATGATGGCCACTCCGTCCTCGCTGACGTATTCCACGCGGCCGCCCTCGAACTGCTCGTCGTAGAGCTGGGCGTACAGCCCGCCCAACGCCAGCAACTCATAGTGGGTGCCCTGCTCGACAATTCGGCCGCGGTCGACGACAAAGATGACGTCGGCGGACATGATGGTGGAGAGGCGGTGGGCGATGGCGATGGTGGTGCGGCCCTGCATCAGCGGTTCCAGGGCAGCCTGCACGTAGCGCTCGCTGGTAGTATCCAGGGACGAGGTTGCCTCGTCCAGTATGAGCAGGCGCGGGTCGTGCAGGATGACGCGGGCGATGGACAGCCGCTGCCGCTCTCCGCCGGAGAGCCGGTAGCCACGCTCGCCGACTACGGTGTCGTAGCCGTCGGGGAACTCCATCACGCGATCGTGTATGTAGGCGGCTTTGGCAGCCTCGTGCAGCTCCCGCTCGGTGGCGTCGGGGTTGCCGTAGAGCAGGTTTTCACGGATAGAGGCGTGGAACAAGTAGCTGTCCTGGGAGACGTACCCGACGATGCGAGCGAGGCTGTCCAGCCGGATACGCCGAACGTCGATACCGTCGATGCTGACCGTTCCGGAGGTGCAGTCGTACAGGCGGGGGATGAGGTAGGAGATGGTGGTCTTGCCGGCGCCGCTGGGGCCGACCAGGGCCGCCAGTTGACCGGGCTTCACGTCCAGGTCCACGCCGTCAAGGGCCCAGAATACCCGTCCGTCGTCCTCGATATCGTAGCCGTCGGCCAGCAGGGTCGCCGGATGGTAGTTCATGCGCACGTCGCGCAGCGCCACCGCGCCGGCTACCTTTTCGGTGGGCAGGTCTACAGCGTCCGCTGCGTCGGCTATCTCGGGCCGGATGTCCAGGTAGCTGAAGATGCGCTCGAACAAGGCCAGGGATGATTGCAGTTCCACAGAGGTTCGGAGCAGAGTGTTGATGGGGAAGTAGAGGCGGGTCTGCAGCGTGGTGAAAGCTACGATGGTGCCGGGGGTAATTCCCGTCTGGCCGATGCCGCCGTAAAGGATGTAACCGGCCAGCACGTACACCACTACCGGAGTTAGCGAGAAGAAGATCTGCATACCGGCCCACACAGTCTGGCCGGTCATCTCGCGGCGGATTTCCAGATCGGAAAGGCGCACGTTCTGGTCGTGGAAGCGGGCCACCTCCCGGTTCTGCGCTCCGAACAGGCGGGTGAGCATGACGCCGGAAACGGATAGCGTCTCCTGGGTGATGGCGGTCATTTCGGCGGTGGACTCCTGGACCCGAGCCGAGGCCGCACGTCGGCGCTTGCCAACCTTGTAGCTGAACACCACAAACAGAGGCGTAATCCCGATGGCCACCAGGGTCAGCTCCCACGACAACACGGCCATGGCAACCAGGGTGCTGATCAGGATCACCACGTTGGACAGGATGCTGCTGACGGTGCCGGTCACCACCACGCGAATGCCGGCCACGTCGTTGGAGACGCGGCTCTGGATCTCGCCGGTGCGCTGGGAGGTGAAGAAGCCCAACGACAACGTTTGAAGGTGGGAATAGAGCCGGTCGCGTAGGTCACGCATCACCCGCTGGCCGACCTGCTGGGTGAGCCAGGTTTGCAGCACTCCCAGGCTGCCCGTCACCACGACCACCGCGGACATGGCGACGGCCAGGGTCCACAGCAGGGACAGGTTGGGGCCACCGTCCACAAAGAGGGCGGAGTCGAAGACGACCCGGATGAGGATCGGGTTGACCACGCCCAAGCCGGCGGTGACCAGGATCAGCAGGCCGATGGCAAGGACGCGCGGCCAGTAGGGCTGAAAGGCGGCGGCGATCCGCCGGTTCAGGTGCGCCACCCGCCGGCTGGGCCGGCTCCGGCTGGAGTCCGCCGACCGCCGGTACCCGTGGGGCATGTTTTCACGCACTGGTCGCATGGCATGAGTTTGAGGGTATTGTCAGAAGCAGGATTTTCAGGATTTTGGGATTGGCAGGATTGAAGTCGCTCAGTGGCGAAGGTTTCGATCCTGTCCATCAGGCTAAATCCGATAAATCCTGCTTCTGACCATTTGCGTTAATCGATAGCCTCTTTCAGCCGTCGGATGGCGTCGATGTGAGCGTCCGGAGAGGTGGCCCCGCGCAGGCCGGCGGCCATGTGGGTAGCGCCGATCTCCTCCCAGGACTTGAGCTCGGTGAGCCAGTCCTCGGGGTTGTTGTCGGCGGTGATTGTGATGCGGCCCTCGAAGCCCACTTCCGATGGATCGCGGCCGGCGGCCTCGGCCTGAGCGCGGATGCGCCCCAGGATCGCTTGGCCGTTGGAATCGGGAGCGAACATGGGGAAGTAGCCATCGGCCAGGCGTCCGATGCGGCGGATGGCGGCGTTGGGCGGCGTCGGCGACGTGCTGCGGCCGGCGCCGATCCAGATGGGGATGGGTCGCTGCACCGGCAGCGGGTTGATGCCGGCGTGGGTGATGTCGTGGTACTTGCCGTGGAAGTCGATCACGTCCTCGGTCCACAGCTGGCGGAGCACCTCGATCTGCTCGTCGCAGCGGCTGCCCCGGGTGGCGAAGTCCACACCCAGCGCCTCGTATTCCACCGAGTTCCAGCCCACGCCGATGCCCAGCCGGAGCCGTCCGCCGGAGAGCAGGTCAACCTCGGCGGCCTGCTTGGCGACCAGCGCGGTCTGACGCTGGGGCAGGATCAGGATGCCGGTCGTCAGCCCGATCTTCTTGGTCACGGCGGCCAGGTATGCCATCAGCGTGAAGGGCTCGTGAATATATGACTCGTGGGAGTAGGGAAAATGCGGCACCTCCGGATGCTTCTCCGGCACCGCGCCGAGCACGTGGTCAAGTATGCGCACGTGTGCGTAGCCCAAGTCCTCGGCGGCCTGGATGTAGTCGCGCAGCGCGCCGAAGTCGTCGCCAATCTCAACAATGGGAACCGAAACGCCAATCTCCATGGTGAACCTCCCGTTAAATGCAAATGCAACAGCCCCGCCATCGGGGGGATGGTCGGGGCCATTATAGCGGGTGGAGTGGGCGGGGGTTGTGTCCCTTAGTCACGCTATCACTTGCACTTCGTCAACCTGGCCTGTTATCAACGGAGCAGTCACGACTCCAGCGGGCAAGGGGTCGCCGTGCTCCAAGTAAGACTGGATATGCGCTTCGGCAACGCCCTCCAGGGTACGCAGCGTTTCGGCGGGAGTGTCTCCCCAAGCGCGACAACCAGGCAAAGCCGGTATTTCGGCCATGTACTTATCCTCCGTATCCTCGCAAGGTTCTTGTATGACGAAAGAGAGTTTGTAACGATTCACCACATTCACCCCCCTACAGTTCCACCTCGCGCGGATATTCAGGCTTATGCGTCATACCAAAGCGGTCAATCGTGACGCAACGTGTGCTACGCGGTAGACGAGGTTCGCGCTACGTAAGCCTCCGCATAAAGCACTAGAGCGCGCTGGTAAGCATACGGCAGGCTAATCAAATCGCTCACCGAGTCCACCATCATCTCGCCGGCGTCGGCGATTTCGCGGCGGTAGTCATCTAGGTGGACGCGGCGGTTGCCCTTGCGGGTATTGTGGGCCGGACACAGGGGCGCGCGGTTGGTAATCTGGTTGCTGCCGTCCTTGCTGCGCGGGTCAACGTGGTCCAGGTGAAAGTTGCGCGTGGTGCGGATGACGCTGCCATCGGGCCGGCGGTTGGCGAATCCGCAGCACCAAGCCGTGTAATCGGACAGTTCCAGCAGCATTGCCATCATTTCGGAGTCCGGTATCAGGCTGGACGGCACCTTGAACTTGAGCTCGGGCAGGTTGAACGTCTTGAGCTGGTATTCACCGACCGGAGACCCCCGTTCCGGTAGCTGCGCCGGGCCGTGAACAGTAGCCACCGGCTCGCTGCCCAATACCTGCTGGCCTGTGGTTTCCTCATGGCAGCGCAGCAGGGCCAGGTTAGGCTTGTTGAACTGCCGCTTGAACACCGTCCAGGCGCGGGGATTGATGTCGCAGGCTACCCACTGCCGCCCCAACCGTTCGGCGGCTACACCGACATAGGCGCAGCCGGCGAAACAGTCCAGCACCACGTCGCCGGGGTTGGTGCTGGGCGGCGATGATGCGTTCCGCCAAGGCCACGGGCTTCTGCGTGGGATAGCCGGTGCGCTCTCTGGCCTGCGAGTTAAGCGGCGGAATATCGCTCCAGTTGCTGTCCACGATGCGGCCCGGCATTTCGCTCAAGTACCGCTTGAGCCTGGGTCGCCTATCAGTGGAATTGGGATACCAGATGCGCCCTTCCCGATCCAGTTGGGCCATGGTTTCCCGTGAATATCGCCAGCCTTTCGGCGGCGAGGCGTGGCCTTTCCACTCGTACATCATGTTGGGTCGCGGGTTCGGGCTGCTTATATCGCCAAGTGTGTAACGCCCTCTGCCGTCCCCGTCATCGTAGCGATATTTGTCGTCAATGTATTCGCGGTCGTGTTCGCCGTGTTGCGGGTTCCAGACGTATTCGCCGCTCTTGGTGTAGTAAAAGATGGTATCCAGCACGTTGGCGTAGTTTTTGGCGTCGCTGTGGGTGCTGGTGCGTTTCCAGGCAATCGCGCTGCGGAAATTGTCAACGCCGAATATGGCGGTGAGCAATTCGCCCAGGCAGGTGTTGACGTTGTTGTCGCAGTGCAGGTACAGGCTGCCGGTGGGCTTGAGGACGCGGTGGATTTCCAGCAGGCGGATGGACATATAGCAGAGGTAAGCGGCGATGTCGTCGCCGTGAGTGTAACGGGCGACGTTGATGATGCCGGCGATGGCCTCGTGGGATTCGGTGAGTTCCAGCAGCCAGTCCTGGTGAATGTCGGCCTCCCAGGACCAGATGTCGCGGTAGCGGGTTTCGGGCCAGACGATGCCGGCGGCGTCGGCGTCCCGTTGGCTGTGGATGCCCCAGCTTTGGAGCAGGCGCAGCTCGATTTCCCGCTCGGCGTCGGTGAGGGGTGGACGCAGCGGATCCCGGTCAGTATCCCGCCGCTTGCCGAAGGTTTCGTTCTTGGCAAAGGGCGGGTCGATGCAAACCAGGTCAACGCACTCGTCGTTCAGGCTGCGGAGAAAGGGCAGGTTGTCGCTGATATAGACGCCGCGGTTGACGGCGTTGAAACCGTGTTCGGTATTTTGCAAGTCAGACATGTTGAACATACTGCGGGCTTATCAGCTTTGGAGCAACTTCACAGACGTAATACTCCAAGCCCTCTTCCGCGCATTCGGCCACCAGTTCCGCGATTTTCGCTTTACCCAATTCGCGCAGTTCGGCCTGACGCTCCGGAATGTCATCTCCCGGCAGCGGATACATCTGGGCCATGGCCATGGCGTCGGCAATCATCTTCAGCGCTTCTTCCCGGTCTTTGCCCTGGGAAACGGCGCCGGGGATGCCGGGGCATAGGACGGCAAAGTCGTCGTCCGATTCGATGAGGATGACTTCGTAAAGGTCGTTGTTAGCATCTGCGGTCGGCATGGTTTCGCCTATCTCTGCGCGGCCTGGTTTTCGTTTTCGGCGTTGGCGGGGTTTTCCTGGGCCGTGGGCCTGGTGAACTGAGCTGTGCCGTCTTCGGCGTGGGAATGGTTGGCGATAGCGTCCAGAATGGTTTCAAAACGCTGGTCCGCTCGATCCATGCGTTGCTCAATCCGATCCAGCCGTTCGTTTATTTCGGCGATGCCGGCGGCGTTTTCATTGATTTTTTCGGTGAGCCGGCGTTCGGTGTTGCTCAAGTCATTTCGGACGTTAACTTCGGTAACGACCCATACGGTCGCCCCGACGGCCATGCTGACTGCCAGCAAGAGCACGGTGATGGCGGCGGCGTTTTCGTTGATGAATTTCATGCTGGCCGGGTGCTGCGCTGAAGGCGTTATGGCTTAACTGTATCAGCCCGTCTCCAGTAAAGCCAACCGCCCTAGATCATAAAGTTCATCTCGCCTACGACGCGCTCGCCCAGGGCGCGGTCGCCTTCGATTGCCACCGAGCCGTTGGACAGGGCGTGTTCGGCGGACCAGCGGCCGGTGCCCAGGGCGTTGAAGGGTTCGAGGCCCATGGTGAGTTTTACCGTGGGCGACGCCGGGGCGGCGTCCATGCGGTGGGCGCGACCGCTGTCCATGTTCAGCGCGATGGCGCCGCCCACTTCGCCGGTAACCTCGAACACCACGGTCGTGCCATCGTCGGGCCTGACCTTGCGGCCCACTACGAAGGGCATCGCCATCTCGGTGCGGCCGTAGGCATGCTGCGCCACCGGCCCGCTCAGGTGGCCGGGGATGTCCAGGGTGCGTCGCATGTCCTGCTCGTGGACCCAGGCGTCGTAGATGCGTATGGCCAGCAGATCGGTGTAGGGGCCGCTGCCCAGGGGGTTGGGAGTTTCGGCGGCGAAGTCCGCTTCGGTCATGGCCCGCAGCACACCCAGCCGCTCGGCGGTGATCTCGCGGAACTCAGCCAGAACGTCGGCGCCGCTGAATTGCCGGCGATAGTCCACCAGCACCTCGTTGCCCCGGCCGACCTCGTTGCGCACGTTGGAGGTGTCCGCCGGCTCGTGCTCCGGCGCCGGCCGGCCCAGCAGGCGACATTCGCTGCCCACCAGGTGCGAAACCTGGTCCTGCACCGACCAGCCAGGGCACTCCGTGGGCAACGACCACTGTTCCTGGGACAGGCCGGAGCACAATCCATCAATGGACTTCCACACCGTTTCCATCAGGTCAACCATCTGCTGGGACATATTCACTACTCCACAATTGAAATTCGCGCCGATGGCGCGTTTGATTGATGTTGGTGGGCATTGGCCGCCGGCGGCGGCCCGGGATCATCGCACCCAGCGGCATTCGGGCAGGTGGCCGCGGTAACCGCGGTCGGGGCAGGTGCAGCCGATATCCTCGCGGCGTTGGTAGCCGAGCGATTCCAGCCAACCGTCGAAACCCGGGTAGAACCCGTAGCCCTCGTCGATGGACCGGTATCCGGCCCGGAGGGCGGCCAGAATTTCGTCCGCCTCGGGGACTTGCAAGACTGCGTTCGCGTTGGTCATGGCGATCAGCCGGCCAGGAGTTCGAGCACGTCCTGGGCGAAGACCATGTCCTCCTCGCCGACCTGGTCGGGGTCGTCGGGGCTGGTCAGGTAGCGCACGAACAGCCATACGCCGTCCCGGGGGTTAGAGACCACCTCGGCGGTGGCTCCGCTGTAGAGGCCCACCCTCTGCCCTGGCTCCACTTCAAACAGATTTACTATGTCGGCCATATCACATTACCAGGTAACTGCGGGAGATTATCTCGGGAATCGACCGCCCAGCAGCGCCTCGCATGAGACGCCCGAAGCACCGCCGATCAGAAGAAGAACGTCAGGTTTTTCGCCAGCAGTACGTTCTGGTCGAGGAAGACCTGCCGCTGCGCGATGCGCCACTCTCCATCGACCCGGCGGAGCCGGTCCTCCCGGCGGCCCACCAGGATGTCGGTCTCGGTGGCGACACGGTTGCGGTAGATTATGAACCGGCAGCGCAGGGACACCTCTTCGGCGTCAGCAGCGCTGGGCGTAGCCTCGGTTATCTCCACGTTGGTCACCAGGTGGGAAAGGCGCGATAGAGGCTCCTCTGCCCAGTGGACGCCGGTGAGGATCTGCCGGACCCTTTGGGTCAGCGTCGTCTTGCCCTCATCGAACCAGTTGATGTCCTGACCTTCCCGGGTGAACTCACGCTCCAACTCGCCGAACTTGACGTTGCGGCGCATGGGCACCCAGTAGCGGACGTCGTCGGTGAGCAGTTCCAGCCATTCCTCGTACCGCCGGTCATCCAGCAGGTTGGCCTCGTGGTACAGGAACGCCTCGACGTCCTGCTTCAACAGGAGCATCGCCAGGGGGTCGTTGGCAATTACCATTACGGCACCTAGCAGGCCGAGCCTTTGTTGCGCCAGGTAGCCAATTCGTCCCAGTCCCGCGCCGCCATGAACTCGCGCCAGCGGTTGTAGAAGCCGCGCTGGTTCTGCTCGCCGGCCCGGGCCTTGGTGGTGTCCAGCACGGTGCCTTCGAGTTTGAGGCCGCCGTCCTCGAAATCGGTTACAGCGTAGCCCATGCCCATCTGGTAGTTGTAGTGATGGCGGCGGGCCATGGCGCCGCGGCTGGCGGCGTGGGCGTAGTTCCAGTTCTCCATGTCGTCCTGCTCGGTCAGGCCGGCGGGACCGGAGTACCGGATGTAGTACTGGCGCAGGAACTCCTTGACTTCGGGCGGAGCGGAGCTGTCCACCAGGAACCAGCGCCAGACCTCGGTCTGGTCGGGGCCGCGCGGATGCCACACGGCAATGCTGCGCGGCTGGCGGGGCAGGAAGGACATGTTGGGGAAGATCGTTCCCGGCCCGGCCAGGATGCGCCACAACTGGCCCTGCCGTTCCTTACGGGCGATCTCGCACTGGTAGAAGTACTCGGACACGATGGGGTCGTTCTGATAGGACGGAACAGGCTGCGCGTCTTCGGGCCGCAGGAACATCACGGTGCCGTGGCCGCGCTCGGGGAAGGACACGTCCAGCGACTTGGCTCCCTCCCGCTCGCTGTTGTCGCGGCGACCCTGGCCGGAGGGGCCGATGCCCACCAGGTCAACGGAGCGGTGGCTGATGTTGTGGTAGCGGTCGCCGATGAAGTTCTCGGCGGGGAATTTCCAGTTGCTGGGCACCATCCACTTCTCGATGCCGCCGATGATCTCGGTGCCGCCCTCGGCGCCATCCCAACCGTCGAAGAGGATATCCAGGTAGGTGCGGAAGCCGCCGATGTACTCCAAAAAGTCGGGAGCGTTGGCGTCCCAGGTGGCCCAGATGCCGCCTTTGTAGTTGACCATGCGGGGCACGCGGATCAGGCCCCACTGGGACTTGTCCAGCTCCTCGTGGTAGGCGTCCTTGTAGAAGGGCACGCCGACCAGGGCGCCGTCGGTGGCGAAGCTCCAGCCGTGATAGGGGCAGGTGAAGATGGGCGTGTTGCCCTCGTCGTAGCGGCACACCTTCATGCCCCGGTGCATGCACGAGTTCAGGAACACGTGGACCTCGCCCTGGCGGTCCCGGCACAGGATCACCGACTCCTCGCCCATGGAAGACACAAAGAAGTCGCCCGGCTTGGCGACCTGGCTCTCGTGGCCCACGAACAGCCAGGCGCGGGTGAAGATCCGGTCCTGCTCCTCGGCATAGATGTCGGGATTTACGAAAATCTCCCGGCTGACCATGCCGTTGTCCTGGTCAACCAGGCCGCTGTAACTGCTGGGCTGGAACGTAATCGCCATGTTGTTCCTCCGGGCGCGGCTCGCCTGCGGCGAATGTTATCACACTGTGGAGACGGGTGTTGGTCATCGGCGCCGGCCCAGGATGCGCAAGCAGGGCCCAATCAAGCAGTCCAAAGTGAGGAATAACCGTCTTATATCTAAACAGCCTTACTACACTCAATACTGCTACGCTCGGCGGTCGGAATTTGTCGGGCTGGTACAATGGAAACGAACGAAAGCAATCGGTCACTGTGGCGGTTCATTGACGGTTCGCTGGCCGTCAGCGTCAGTATGCTGGTCGCAGTGGCAATCAGCAGATGCCAATTCTGCGCCGGATTGTGGGGCGTCCAGTTCCTCAAAGGGCTGACAGACCAGGACGATGGCGTGATAATACTGGCGACGCTGTTGCTGTTCCCCACGACCCTCACGCTGTACGGAGTTTTGCAGATGTGGTTTGCTGCCAAAGAAGCCGTTGAAAAAAAGGCCGCCGAGCGAGGGCGTCGTCAGGAACGAGAACGCATCAAACGGGTGCTGGTCAGCCGCGGGATAACGCCTCCCCCTGAAATCGACACCCCACCGGACGGCGGATCTGATGCCGACCGGACTCCACGATAGCGGACGCTACCGAGGTCCCAACTCCACTCCGGCCAACGCCTCCAGCACTCGCGCGACTATCGGGTAACCTTCGTCTCCCCAGCCCTCATCTTGGGCCTGCTTGTACAGGGCATCGGAGACCGAGCCCGTGCCGGCCGGCGCCTCCAGCCGTTCCGCCAGCGCGCAGGCCAGGGCCACGTCCTTGGCCACGATGTCCAGGGTTCCGCCGGCGGTGAAGCTGCGGTCCAGGATACTGTTAGGGATGGCGTTGAAGGCGCGGCTGGCGCCGGCGCTCACCGGCACGATCTCGGCCAGCACCGCCGGGTCCACGCCGCCCATGCGGGCGATGAGCATTCCCTCGATGGCGGCGATGAGGTTGGTATAGCCCATGTATTGCGTGGCCAGCTTGGCGACGCAACCCGCTCCCGCCGGACCGACGTAGAACACCTGGGACGCGACCGCATCCAGCGTATTGCGGACACGCTCGAACACGTCCCGCTCGCCGCCGACCATCATGGTCATCGTGGGCGGACGGCCGCTCACCGGCGCGTCCAGCATGGACAGACCGCGCTCGGAACAGGCGGTGGACACGCGCCGCGCCACGTCGGGATCGTTGGTGGTGGTGTCCACCAGCGCCGCGCCTTCGGCCATCGCCGACAAAACGCCGGCCTCGTTGCCCAGCAACACGGATTCGACCTGGGTCGGCCCCGGCAGCGAGGTCCAGACGATTTCGCAACCGGCCACCGCCGCCTCTGAGCTGTCGGCCCATATAGCCCCGCGCTGGAGTAACGGTTCCGCCGCCTCGCGCCTGATGTCGTAGACCGCTAGGTCGACGCCGGCGTCCAGCAAACAGCCGGCCATCAGGCTGCCCATGGTGCCGACGCCGATGAATGCCTGCTTGTTGGGCTTTGCGGCGCTCATGTTTACCCATCCAAATCAGTAGACTGCGGCACAGGCCGGCAGCGACGTGTAAAAGACTGCCTGCTGCTCGAATCGCTGCTTGTAGTCGTCCGCAATATCGCGGACGGCGTTGATCCCAGTGTCAGCGGCGTCGGCTGGGACCAGCACGTTCAGCAACTTGGTGGTCTCCCGGTAGAGACGTCCTTCCGTGGTGTCAAACCACTGGCCCCGGGCATCCAGCACTGTCAGCCCGTCGGGAAAGCGCGGGGTTACCGTGTCCGCCAGGAAAGATTGCCACTCTTCTTCGGTAAGTGTTACTCCGCTGCCTTTCTCCAGTCCGAAATACACATTGATTTCAGTGAAGAAATTCATCCCATCGGGACAAACGGGATCCCCGCCGGCCGCGCAACCTGACGCAAGGAGCAGGCACGCTACGGCGGCGGCGATCCACGTCGCCCGAAACCGCATCGGGGCTAGTAGTGGTCCACCAGTGGGATTTCGTGCAGGGCGGGAATGACCTCACGGCCGATCAGCTCGATGGAGCGCATCACGTCCTCGTGGGCCATGGCTCCCTCGTTGCCGTAGATGTGCAGGTAGCCGGGGTTGAGGCGATCCACGATCATGGACAGCTTTTCCCGCACGGTGTCAGGGCTGCCCACGATGATGTTGTTGGCCGCTTGCAGTTCCTCGTAGGTCATCATCCGGCCGAACCCGCCGGCGCCCGGCAGCGTACGCTGGATGTTGACTGCCTCACGGGACTGGTACCCGGGCGGATCGTTGTGCTCGCGGGGGCCGCGGTTGCGGTGTTCCTGCGTCCAGAGGAACTCGCGGCCGATCTCCTGGGCCTTCTCGTCGGTGTCGGCGCAGAAGATCCGCAGCAGGTAGCCGAAGTGCTCGGGCCCCGGCTCAAACCCCGTCTCCCGCGCAGTGTCGATGTAGACGTCGCGCAGCCGGTGAGTGTGCTCCAGCAGCGACCCCAGGTTCATGTAGGGGTGCTCGTGGCGCGCCGCCCACACCACGCTCTCCGGGCTGCTGAACCCCGGGAACCAGATGGGCGGATGGGGCTTCTGCATCGGCAGCACCCACGGGTTGACCTTCCGGTAGTGGTAATACTCGCCCTCATAGCGGAAGGGACCCGGCTGGGTCCAGCACTTGATGATCAGGTCGTGGGCTTCCTCAAACCGGTCGCGGTTCTGCGGAGGAGCGATGCCGCCCTGCAGGGTCTCAACCGCCGTGCCGCGCACGAAACCGGAGATGATGCGGCCGCCGGAGATGCAGTCCAGCATGGCGATTTCTTCGGCCATGCGTATGGGGTCGTTCACCGCGATCACATTGCCCAGGATGGCGATCTTCGCGTTGCGCGTCACCTTGGCGATGACGGCGGCGTCGATGTTGACCGCCGGCTTCATGCACCAGTACGAGGCGTGGTGCTCGTTGGACATGATGCCGTCGAACCCGTTTTGATCGGCCCAGGTGTACTGCTCGTGGTACTGGTTATAGAGGATGTGGGCCTTTTCGGGGTCGAAGTGCGAGTTGGAGAAATCCAGCCGCCCCGACTCGTACTGTGACACATCGTCGTCGGTAACGTGGCCGTAGGGTTGTTCGGAAAACCAGAAAACTTCCACATGGTCTTTGGGCATCACGAGCCTCCTCGCTGTGGGCCGGCGGAATCAGGCCGGATCGCTGGGTCTGGTGGTTGATGGCCGCAGTATAGGGACGGGTAAGGGTGGGGACAAGTGCAAAGAACAGGCGCTCACACGGGCATCAAGCCGGAGATAAACAGTTCGTCCGGCAGTTGTCTTACGGCGGCAGCGATACTATCCACTTCCGACGGGGGCTCGATCAACGTTTTGTCAATCCGCTCGCTCAGGAAACCGTGCAACTCCGTTAGCGGGCGGTTGTTTCTGATTTGTCCGTACCTTCCTCCAATCCCAGGATGGTCAGACCCGACCGCAGGAAAGCTCGTTCCAGAGTTTTGCCGGCGGTGGATTTTCGTGAACCCCGGATAGTCAGGGTCGCAGCCCCGGCCCAAAGCATTAACATCCCATCATCAAAAGACAGCTCGGGAGCGCTCTCGGCGATTTCACGGACATGCTCGGCAACCTCGACGAGATAGTTGAAGCGTTCGTCCCGTTTTATACCCAGGTTCTGGGCGGTTTTGTTAGTCAGACCGAGCAACCACCAGGCCAGGTCGTTCCCGCTCTCGTCGAGTCTGGTTCGGAGAGCGGCCATCCATTGGTCATGTCCGGCATCGGTGGGCAGACTTTGACGGATTGCAACCAGTTGACGATAAGCATCCAGCAACTGGGTTCGGGTTTGACCTTCCGTGTACAGGCGATAGTTGTAACCCTGAAACAAAGCGGCGACGATTTGCCGAACTCCCTCGGCGGAGTTCAGGTCATAGAGATCCGGCGTCATCGTCAGCGCTCCAATAATACTGGAGGTCGTCAAAGTCCACGCCGGCGGCGAATCCCGGTTGGCTCAACTCCTGCCGCATCGTCTCGAAATAGTCGATTCGCTTCTCAATCAGCACGAATCGCCGGCCCATGGCAGTGGCCACCCGGCCCACCGTGCCGGTGCCGGCGAAGGGGTCGAGCACGCTGTCGCCCTCAAATGAGTAGTACCGGATCACTTTGCTTACCAGTTCGTCCGGGAAAATCGCCGGGTGCGCTTTGTGGTTGGACGGCGTGACATCCCATACGTTGGTCTTGTCATATTCGCCCAATATAAGTGATCGTTCCACCGCCGCAGGATCAGGGTGGTTACGCAGGTTCCAATCAATCAACCGGTCGGTTTTCTTGCGATAGACCAGCACGTACTCGGTCACGGTAACCGGCTTGTACTGGAGCGGCTGACGGTCGGCAGCAAACCGGCGGCCCCGACCCAGATGCCAGCCGGCGCCTTCCGGCTTGCGCCAGATGACGTCGTCAATGAACTCGTACCCAATACGGTCCAGAATCGGATGCAGGTCAAAAGGAATGGGCAAGCGTTTGCTGGCCGTATTGCGAGAGGTGCGCCGCACCAGCACTGGCGACACATTAACCACCAAGAAGCGTCCTTCGGCCAATATGCTGTGACAGGTCTCGAATACCTCGCCGAGAAACTCCAGATATGAAGGATAATCCACGTACTCAGCGCACTCCGGCTTGGCATTGAAGTAGGGGGGCGAAGTGAATATCAACTGCACGCTGTTCGGAGGAAATTCAGGAAGCGCCATGCGGCAGTCGCCGAGGATCACTTTGTTGGGAACGGGCGGAAAGGCAATTTTCGCGCTGCCGGAACGACTGCGCGGCTCGGGGCGCTGGTCAAGTTCACGCAATCAGGTTCCAACCATAGCCGGGGAAGGGGCGCGGTTGATCACACCGTCCGAGTCAATCTGGATCTCACCTAAAGGGCGAGAGGGATCGGCTCTGGATACCAGGGCGATGCGCCAGACGGCCAAACGATCATCCCACTCCGGCAAGCCCAGGGACAACAGGTCCCTCACCTCTGCGGGCATCCATTCCCGCAGCCAGTTCTCTGCCAGTTGCCGCGCGTCATCGGTCAGCAGTTTGGAAGCAACCATGGCCGGATTGTCGCAGGTATCCCGTCCGCCACGCAAGCGGCGGATGTCATCACGTCACGACGGTTGCTTCAAGTTTGGCCCCACGCGGACGGCGTCTGGTAAGATTACGTTGCGCCGCAGTCTGCGGAGGTGTCAGATATGACCACCAAAAACATCCAATCGGCTGATGTTCATCCCGGCCCGGACGCTAAATCCGACGCCAAATCTCTCACTGACGAGGAACGGGAAGGCATACGCGAGTACTACCGCTCCCTCAATTTCAAGGAATTTTTGGCTGCTTGCCCAATTGACGGCATTGAGTTGGCGCGAGAACTCACATATCCGCGTGAGGTGGAACTCTGATGTTCCTACTCGACACCAATATAGTCTCCGAGCTGCGCCGGGGAGGACGCGGCAACGCCGGGGTATCTGACTGGTACGACGGAGTTCAAGATGCAGACCTGTTCACCAGCGCGCTGGTGATCGGAGAAATTCGCAAGGGAATTGCGAGATTGCACCGGCGCCAAGACTACCGACAAGCGGAAATTCTGGAAGTATCACAGGATTTTTTCGCTGGGCGCATCCTCCCGGTTGATGCCGCCGTTGCCGATCTTTGGGGCCAAATGTATGCCATCCGCAACGTGTCCATCATTGACGGTCTCATAGCCGCCACCGCCAAAGTTAACAACTTCACTTTGGTGACGCGCAATGTCGAGGATGTTCAAGGGTTGGGCGTAGATCTGCTCAATCCGTTCACCGGCTGAAGAAATGGACAGAAGACGGCGACGGCGGGAGGCGGCACGGCTGAAGCATGGCGCGGAGGTTAGCCTGCCCCCGTGGCCCGTCGAACCACAGGGCGCCGCGTTTGACGCCCCTCGCCGCCCCGTGATACGCTTTGCTCACTATGGGTAGATGGGGATTCCTGCGGGAATCCTCGCCGACTGCGCTATTCAGGAGCGAACACGATGAACGTTACCCCTATGGCCATCGAGAAACTCAAGGAAGTGATGACCGCCGAGGACGAGGCCGGTTCCGCCCTGCGGGTGGTTGCCATGCCCGCCGGTCATGGCCTGCAGTACATGCTGACCATGGAGAAGGAGCACCAGCCTGACGACACCGTGCTGCGCATGGACGGCATGGAGTTCCTGATGGATTCCGACAGCGCGCCGTTCCTGGAAGAGGCCACCATCGACTACGTGGAAGAGTTCGGCGGTCGGGTCGGGTTCGTCATCAACAACCCCATGTACGCCGGCGGCGGATGCGGCAGCGGTGGCTGTGGATGTGGCGGTGGCGGATGTGGCTGCGGCGGCGGTGGTTGCGGCTGCGGCGGACACTAAGCCGTTGCAACCTCCGGCAGTCCCGGTCGCGACCCGGGTTGCCGACAATCGAGTCAATTGCCCCGGCGCTACCGGCTGCCGGGGCTTTCGCATACGAGCCCGGGCAAATGAAAGCCCGTCAAAGTCCCATAACGGCGGCGCGGGCTGTTGAATAATCCAAGCGAAAATGGCCATCATAGGCTAATCATTCAAGCAGGAGTCCCGTCATGAAAATCTGGCCCACCGTCTCGAAGGAACAATGCCTGAGCCGACTGCGCAAGGACGTTTCGAGCTGGAATGATCTGCGGACCGGCGCGGATCTCGCCGGCACATCCTTCGCCAACGCGCGGCTGCATGGAGCCGATTTGTCGTGGGCCAACCTGACTCATCTGGACTTCAGCGGTTCCGACCTCGGCGATGCCGACCTGCGAGGCGCCGACCTGCACTTCTGCAACCTGAGCGGGGCCAATCTGCAAAGCGCGGACCTGCGCGGCGCGAGCCTGCAGGGCGCCACTCTGCGGGAAGCGAACCTGTCCTACGCCCAGTTGCAGGGAGCGAACCTGGCGCGGGCCGACCTGAGCCAGATCACACTGCGGGGAGCCGATCTCGGCTACGCGGTGCTGCGGGGCACCTATTGCAGCTTTTCCGACTTTTCCGAAGCGGACCTGACCTGGGCCGACATGCAGTCCGCCAACCTGTCCAACTCCACCTTCTACAAGACGGTGTTCACCGACGCGACCCTCGCCCAGGCGAATCTGGCCCACGCCAACTTCAACCTGGCGTTGCTGGACAACACGGACCTTGACGAAGCGTTTCTGCACGACACGATCTTTGCCGCGCTGGACCTGTGCGGCGCGAAAAACCTGGGAACGGTGCAGCACGAGCCCTCTTCCATCCTGAGCATCGGAACGGACACACTGCTCAACACCCTGCGGAGTTCCGGCGGCATGTATACGCCGGAGTTGGAGGTCTTCTTCTCCAGGGGTGGCGTGTCCATCGACATGCTGGCCTCGATCCGACCGGTGACCACGCCGGCGTTCTGACGCCGTTCCAGCGCAGAAAGGGCGCGACGCGTCGGGCGAAACACGGCGGCGCTGACCGACCCGCAACCCAAACACAAGGAGCATCGCCCTGATGTCAGCCACACCCCACGGCATCCGTTACTCGGCCCACCGTCCGGTGGTCATGGGGCGCAACGGCATGGTTTGCGCCGGCCATCCGCTGGCCGCCCAGGCCGGCATATCCGTGCTGCAAAAGGGCGGCAACGCGTTCGACGCCGCCATCGCCACGGCCGCGGTTCTGAACGTCGTCGAACCGCTGATGTCCGGCATCGGCGGCGACGGGTTCATCATGGCCTACCGCTCGGAGGACGACTCCCTGCGGGTTTCCAACGGGACGGGCGCCGCGCCCTATGCCGCAACCTTGGATCAGTATCACGACGGCATCCCCATGAAGGGGATCCTGAGCGTGTCGGTGCCAGGCCTGCTCAACGCTTGGTTGGACGTGCATTCCGAGTACGGATCGTTGCCGCTGGCCGACGTCTTTGCCCCCGCCATCGCCCTGGCCGACGATGGGTTCCCGGTTACGCACTATCTGGCATCGGCCATCGCCGGCGACGCGCTGCTGTGCGAGTTTCCCACCAGCCGGGCGATTTTCACGCGGGATGGGTCCGGAGAACCGCTGCGCGCCGGCGACATCCTGCGGCAGGCTGACCTGGCGCGGACGCTGTCGGCCATCGCGGGGCAGGGTCGGGACGTGTTCTACCGGGGCAAGATCGGGGAAGCCATCGTCCGGTTCAGCGAGGAGCAGGGCGGTCTCCTGACCATGGCCGACCTGAACGACTGCTCGGCGCGCTGGCAGGACCCGATCTCCACCGACTACGGTGACTACACGGTGTACGAGGCGCCTCCCAACTCCAGCGGCCACATCCTGCTGCAAGAGCTGAACGTCATCCGGCAGCACGACATGGCGAGCCTGGGGTTCGGTTCTGCCGCATCCATCCACCTGATGGTTGAAGCCAAGAAGATGGCCTTTGCGGACCGGGAGGCCTACGTGGCCGATCCTGACTACATCGACGTGCCCATCGCCGGGATGCTGTCCGCCGAATACGCTCGGGAACGCGCCACGACCATCGACCCGGAGCGGGCCTCCGAGAAGGTGCGCGCCGGGGATCCGTGGCCGTACCAACCGGCAGGGCAGCGCCAGTCGCCGGCCGGCGTGGGCGCGCGGCGGCGTGGCCCGCGCACCGAGGAGGAAGACACCACGTGCTTCGTGGTGGCGGACCGGGACGGGAACGCAGTTTGCCAGTTGCAGAGCATCCAGAGCGGGTGGGGTTCCTCGCTGGTGGCCGGCGATACCGGCATCCTGCTGAACAACCGCATGACGTACTGGCACCTGGACCCGGGCCACGTGGACTGCCTGCAGCCGGGTAAGAGGGTTCGCCACACTATGAATCCGGTGATGGTGTTCCGCCGGCCGGGATCGGGCAACGGCAGTGCCGCGATCGGTCGGCGATTGACCTACGTGCTGGGCACGCCGGGCGCGGACTGCCAAGTGCAGAGCAACATGCAGGTGATCACCAACCTGGTGGACTACGGGATGACGGTGCAGGAAGCCGTGGAAGCGCCGCGCTGGAAGCACGTGGGCGACGGCACCGAATCCACGGTTCCCCACACCGCCGTGGACAGCCTGCTCATCGAAAGTCGGTTTGACGCAGACACGCTGGGCCAACTGCGGGCGATGGGTCACCCGGTGCACGAGTTGGGCGCGTGGGATGGCGTGACCGGCCGCGAAATGGCGCTGTACATCGACCCCGCCACCGGAGCGCTGCACGGTGCCGCCGACCCCCGCTACGACGGGTACGCAGTGGGGTACTGATCGAGCATTATCGACGAGCTTCCGCTAGGCCAAGGACTACCATCATGCGAATGCCAGGGCAACGCCGCAGCCAGGAACCCGACGAGGTGGGGCAGCGCGCCGGCCTGTTCGCTGAGTCGATCCGTGACGGGGACATGGACCTGGCATGGTCGATGCTGTCCAAAGAAACCCGCGGGATGCGCATGGGCGTTTGGGCCACCCGCCTCAATATCGACATGCAGGTGGCCTATCGCGCCGCGTACGATCCCAACCACCCCATGCGTGATTCGATGATGGACGACTTTCGCACCACCGTCCTGCGCCTGTGGCCTCTTGAAGACCTGTCCGAGCTGGCTGCCGCTCCCACCCGCTACGTGGACGACGAGCACGCCTTCGTGTTCCTGCCCTTCGGCGTGACCGATGAGACCGTAGTGCAGCACAGCCGCCTGATGTCGGGCCTGATGATTCCCATGCTGCTGGAGGATTCGCAGTGGCAGGTTGACTTGCCCGGCTGGCGGTTCCTGGACACGTCTGGCCAGGGCGGCAATGGCTAGGCGGCCCTCGCGCACCCGTTCTCGTGGTGGGCGCAAGGAGAAGACCGCCGCATCCGTATCTCCTCACGCATCTGGCGAACCTGACGGCGCAGTGCGACGGCGCCGCCCGGGAGATGATCCCAGCGCCTGCGAGCTCTGCGAACGGACGGTAGACCGATTCACCGTCCACCATTTGATACCGCGCGCCAGGGGAGGGAACCACGGCCCTACCGCCCTGCTTTGCCCCACGTGTCACCGACAGGTCCACGCCATGTTTTCGGTGACCACACTGGCCGAGGAGATGTACAGCGTGGAGCTGCTCCGAAAGAATCCCAGGTTTGCCGATTTCCTGCGCTGGATGCGGAAGCAGCGGGGAGCCAGCTTCCGCGTGCGCCGGTCGCGGGAACGCGGGTAGATTGGATGCACCGGAGCCGTGTTATGATTCGACCCGAGGACCACAGGATAGAAACATGGCGGAATCACCGAGCCTTTCACCGCAACAAGTGAGCGACGCGATCCGCGCCGGCTTACCGAACCGACCGGATGTCGACTTGTCCGCATCCGAAGCGGCGGAAGCGGCAGTGACCTATCGGGACAATTTGGTCCATTACCGGGAACACGTCCGCAAAAGCCTAGACGCTGGAGACTATCGGCAGGTCGCTGAGAAATCGTGGGGGGCGTACTCTCAGACTGTCAAAGCAATTGCCGCCGACCGCAGCCTGCGGCTCCGTAGCCACACGAGTATTCTGAGAGTTTCTGAACAACTGGTGGAGCTCGTTTCCAGCGCTGATCCGGTTGCGGGGTCGCTTTTGGACAACGGCGTGAATTCGGCTCATAGCCTGCATATCCATTTCTATGAGAACGACTTACCCGATGAAACAGTGACGCGACGGGCGGATGCCGTAGTGGCGGCTGTCGACCTCCTCCAGGAACTCTTCCCGGCGGGCGGGTCTGCACCATGACCATCTCGACCGAAAAGGCGGATGTTGTCATCATCGGGGGCGGGGTGATGGGGTGCAGCATCGCCTGCAACCTGGCCCTGACCGCCGGCGACCATGGGCTGCGCCGGATCATGCTGCTGGAGCGCGATACTCTGGGCAGCGGCTCCACGGGACGCAGCAGCGGCGCGGTGCGGATGCACTACTCCACCGCGGTCAACGCCGAGCTGGCTTGGCGGAGCCTGCACATATTCCGCAATTTCGAGGACATGATCGGAGGCGAGTGCGGATACACCCGCACCGGCTACCTGATCTTCGCCGGCGAAGAGGACCTGCCGTCCTTCCGGGCCAACATCGCCACGCAGCAGTCGGTGGGCGTGATCACCGATATCATCAGCGCGGCCGATGCCGCGGAACTCGCGCCCGGATTTGAGGTTGCCGACGCGGCCGGCATCGCCTACGAGCCCTATTCCGGCCACGCCGACGCTTCGGGCACCGCCTACGCCTACGCCACCCGCGCCCGCAGCGAGGGTGTGACGATTCGGCTGCAAACGCCGGCGGCAGCTGTCGAAACCAGCGATGATGGCAGCAAGGTCGTGGCGGTAAGGACCACCTCGGGAGAGCGCATCGAGACCAACGTCGCCGTTGTGGCAACGGGGCCGTGGACAGCCCGTTTCCTGGCGGCCCACGGCATCGAGGTGCCGCTGGTCGCAACCCGCCATGAAGTGCTGCACTTTCGCCGTCCCCTCGACGTGATGCCCTACCATCCGGGCGGCGCCGACATCGGCAATCGCATCTATTTCCGGCCCGAGGGCCAGGACCTGACCCTGGTGGGCAACGGCAATCACTCGGACGTTGTGGAAGACCCGGAGGTATTCGCCCAGCGGGCCAGCCCGTCGTTCATTGCAGACGTGTGGCAGCGCCTGGCGCGACGCATCCCCGCCATCGCCGATGCCGAACTTGCGGCCGGTTACGCCGGGCTTTACACCAACACGCCGGATTCCCACCCCATCATGGATCGCGTCGACGGAGTGGACGGGCTGTATCTGTGCACCGGTTTCAGCGGCCACGGCTTCAAGCTGTCGCCCATGGTCGGCGTGCTGATGGCCGAGCTGATCGGGTCCGGCGAGGCCACGACGATGGACATTTCGCCGTTGCAGCTATCACGTTTTGCAGACGGCGCCCTGAACAATGCCGGCTACGGCTTTGACGTCCTGGTTTAATCGTATTCCGTGACCGACACCGTTCCCACGTCGTTGCCGGTGGCGTCGCCGGCCGTCTCCATCTCAGGCTTGACCAAGCGATTCGGCCGGGTCACGGCGGTGGACGACGTCAGCCTGGATATTCCCACTGGTGGGGTGTTTGGACTCCTGGGTCCCAACGGATCCGGCAAGACCACGTTGCTCTCCATGGTGTCGGGGTTCATCCGCCCCACCGACGGGACGTTGACCCTGTTCGGGCGCGGCGGACTTGCCGGACAAGCGCAGGCGTTGTACAACGTTGGTGCGCTCATCGAGCGGCCGATCTTCTGGCCCTACCTGACCTGCCGGGACAACCTGAAGTGCCTGCAAGGGATGTACGGCTCGGACGGCGGTGAGGCGGAGATTGAGCGCTTGCTGGATGCTGTCAACCTGGGCGGCGACGCGGCTCGGCGCAAGTTTCGCGCCTGCTCCACGGGCATGAAACAGCGCCTGGGGATTGCCACCACCCTGCTGGGCGATCCGTCGCTGCTGATTCTCGACGAGCCGACCAACGGACTGGACCCGGTGGGGATCATCGAAGTGCGTGATCTCATCCGGAACCTGGCCTCCGACGGACGCCGCACCGTGATCCTGGCGAGTCACCTGCTGAACGAGGTGGAACAGGTCTGCGACCAGGTTGCCGTCCTGCGCAGGGGCAAGTTGCTGTATTGCGGCCCGGTGGCCGGTATGGGAACCTCCGCCTCGGCCTTGGTACGCACTACGGACGACAATCAGGCGGCGACCGTGCTAACGGAGGCTGGCTGGGAAATCAGGAGCCGATCCGCAGACGGCCTGGAGGTAGCCGCCACTCCGGGTCAGGAGTGGGAAATCAGCCGGGACCTGGCCAACGCCGGCGTGTACGTCTCCCAGCTGCGGCCGGCGTCGAGTTCCCTGGAGGCCGGATTCATGGAAGTTACCGGCGAGACGGAACAGGAGCCGGCATGATCACGTTTGCCGTTGTGGCCAACGCGGTGCGGTGGGAATGGTTCCGACTGCGGCGGCGCACGGGATTCTGGGTGATCCTGGGCCTGCTGGCGCTGGCGGTGGTGGGGACGCTGGCAATATCCGCCGGAGTGCTGCGGCTGATCCAGTCAGACTTTTCGATCCCACCCTACGGATATCCGCTGCTGGTGTTCGAGCTGCTGTCCAGGCTGGGACCCTTCCTGGGGATCGTCCTGGCGGGCATAGTCCTGGGCAGTGACTATGGATGGGGAACCTTCCGCCCGCTGTTCGCCAGGGGACAACGGCGCTGGCAGGTAGTGGCAGCGAAGCTTGCCCTGACGGCGTTAGTGCTGGCGATTGTCTGGGTCGTCTCATGGATTTTGGCCGCGGCGGTGGGCCTGGTGGCAGCGGAACCGGAAATGAACACGCTGGAACTCATTCCGGGGGACTCCGGAGGTTGGGCCGAAAGCGCGGGCAGGTTCGTGTCCGCGTGGCCGGTGGCGATGACTTACCTGATGCTGGCGACGCTGCTGTGCGCCGTGGGCCGTTCCACCGCCTTCGGCTTGGGTGTCGGCATTGCCGTGCTGATCGTGGAGTCGATTGCGTATCCGGCGGCGGGCGCGATATCCCAACTGGCGCTGGACGTAAACCTGGGCGACTACACCCGCTGGACCCTGTGGGGAGTCACCCGTGGCCTGATGGGACGCGACGACGATCTCGGAGCCTGGGTGTTCCTGCCGGCGGTGGTAGCCTACGCGACCGCGTTCGCGGCGCTGGCGGTGGTGATCACGGAGCGCCGGGACGTGAATAGTGGGAACGGTTAGAGGGGTGTATGCGAGCGTCAAGTCTCGGTCGGAGGGTAAGATACCGACAGGCCGGGCTGACGGTATCGTCTATAATGCGTGCATCTGTACAGACTGCTCCAACGCGAGGCGGGTGACCGGTGGAAAATCAGGAATGGCGCAAAGAAGTTTTCAACCTCCCGGACAACCACAGGTGGACGGCCAAGCCGGGGAACAAGGTTTTCGTGGCAGATCGGGGCGCGCTGCGCTTTGAAATCCCGCAGGATTGGCTGGTGGAGCCTTCCCGCAAGTCCATCAAGTTTCGCGACGCTCCACACCCCGAGGATACCATGGGGCTGGAAGTCACGATATTCTATGCCGGTTACGGCATGAACATCGACTGGAGCAGTTTGCCCCTGCACCAGTTGATCAAGGACGTGACCTCCGAAGATGCCCCCATCCGCCGTGGCAGAGCCAGCCGGCGTCGGCGCCGGGGTATGGAAGATAACAAACGCGGGTCGCCGATCACCGTCAAACTGGGCAACCTGGAGATGGCGTGGATCGAATCTGAGTTCATGGACCCGGGCGAGAGGCGTCCGGCCCACTCAATCCAGGCGATCACCCGAGACAATCAGAAGTCTATCCACGCTTTGCTCACCCTCAGCTACTGGCCCGAGGACGCTCAACGGGCAAAATCAGTCTGGAACGATGTGTTGGGCACGCTGAAGATGGGTGAGCACATCGACAGCCCGCTGAGAGGGCCGGGCGGCTGAAACGCCGCGACTGGCATCAACACTTGCAGCGGCAAACGGCATGTGACCGGCGGCGTCCACGGCACGGCGACATGCCCGCGCCATCTGATCGAATTCCTTTAGTCGAAAGATCCCTGGAGGCTTCTCAATGTCAGTGATGGTTACCGGCGGGACCGGGTTTATCGGGAACCGCATCATCCGCAAGCTGGTGGAACGGGGCGAGGAGGTGGTCTGTTTCGACCTGGCTCCACCGCGGGCGAACCTGCAGCCGCTGCTGGACCGAATATCCATCTACCGGGGCGACGTGACCCGCCTGGACCATCTGCTGGAAGCCGTGCACCGTCACGGCGTGGACCGCATCATCCACATGGCCGCGCTGCTGCCGCCCGACACCGAGGACCGGCCCGCCACCGGCATGGCCGTCAACATCGACGGCACCAACAACATCTTCGAGGCGGCCCGCTGGGGCAACATTCGCCGCGTGGTGTACGCCAGCAGCATTGCCGTGTACGGCGTCCAGGACACTTTCGGCGACCGGCCGCTGATCGAGGACGACCTGCCGGCGCCCATCAACGTGTACGGCATGACCAAGGCGGTGAACGACTTCGCCGCCGCCCGCTACCGCACGCTGCACGGTCTGGACATTCGCGGCGTTCGCATCTGCACCGTCTTCGGACACGGACGGGTCACCGGTATGACCGGCATGATCGGCGGCCTGATGATGTCCCTGCCGGCCATCGGGCAACCCGTCAGCATGGACTTCGACCCGCAGGAAGCGTCGCCCATGATCCACTCCGAGGACGCAGCCGAAATCTTCGTCCGCGTTGCCCTCGCCGACAGCCTGAATCATCACATCTACATCAGCGGCGGCGAGCTGGCGACCATTGCAGACGTGGCCGACATCGTGCGTTCCTACATCCCCGACGCCAGCATCACCACAGGGAACCGCCCGGTTCCCCACGTGTACCTGGTGGACAACAGCCGCATGATGGCCGACGTCGGGTACGAGCTGCCACCACTGCGCATGCGCGTCCTCGACCACATCAACGACGCCCGGGCAGAGGCCGGCCTGGAACCGATAAGGAGCTAGGCGCCAACCGGCATTTGCTACAATGCGCTCCGGTGATTCTGATGAATGCAAAAATCCATCCTGCCAAAGACCAGATCGGACGGTTCTGCCAGCGGCATAGCGTGCGCCGACTGACTTGGTTGGATCGGCCTATCCGCGCTGGCACCGAGGCGGCTTTTCTGGTCGAGTTCCTCCAGGAAGATCTGCCGCCGCTGTCCACGCTGGCCGCTATGGAGGCCGAGATTTCGGAACTGCTGAGCCGCCCTACTGACCTGCACCTCTACATCCGGGGGTTCTATGTCGGCAACATCCCTGATGAAGGCAAAATCGCTTATGACCGGGCCGACCACATGGAGTTCAACATCCCCGGGGATAAAATCGCCAAGTTTTGCCGGCAGCACGACATTACTCGCCTGGCCAGTCTAAAACGACCCTGGCGCGGCTCCGTCATCAACGACAGCGATTTGGACTTCATCGCCGAGTTTGCACCCGACGCGAGCCTGGGCCTAGAATACTTCGGCGGGCTGGGCGAGGAACTTACCGAGTTGCTCGGTTATCCCGCAGACCTACGCAAAGTGGACAGCATCGCAGCCTGGCAGAAGAAATACGAAGCCCGAGGCCAGTCAGCGACGGTACAGTATGACCGAACGGACTGACGAGGAACGGCTGGATGACATTCACCGATATGCCAGCGAGGCCATCGAAACCATTGGTGATGCCACCTATGCGGATTTTCTCAATGACACTAACTTGCGACGCGCCATCTTTTATCTGATGTCCGTGGTCGGTGAAGCCGCCTCTAAAATGTCACAGACCACCCGTCGCCGGTATCCCGCTGCCCAATGGCGTCGCTTCCGCGATTTGCGAAATATCCTAATCCACGAGTACCACTCGGTGGAGGCGGACACCATATACGAAGCAGTCACTCGCCACGTGCCGGCGCTGCTCACGGCGCTGGAAGTGCCCGCCCGCTAGAGACAAGGAGGAACAGACCATGAGCGTTGCCATCGGCTACGTCCCCGGAGCATTCGGACAGGGAGGCGACGACCCCAACTTCCTCCGCACCCTGGTGGAACTGGGCGACAGGTACGAGTACGACTCCATCTGGCTGAGCGACCGCATTTGCAGCGATCGGTTCAGTCTGGAGCCCATGGTCGCCCTGTCCCTGGTGGCCGGCTATTCGGACCGCCTGAAGTTTGGCACCAGCGTGCTGGCGCTGCCGCTGCGCAACCCGGTAGTGCTGGCCAAGCAGGTGGCCACGCTGGACTGGCTCTCCCAGGGCCGCTTCTTCCCTGCTGTCGGCCTGGGCCAGGAGGATCCGGACGAGTACGAGGCCTGCGGAGTTCCCAAGGCCGACCGCGCGCGGCGCACCGACGAGGCCATCGAGCTGATGCGCCGGCTGTGGGAGGAAGAAGGGGTCACCCACGAGGGTGAATTCTTCACCACGCACAACGTGTCGGTTACGCCCCGCACCTTCCTCAAGCCCTCGCCCCCGGTTTGGATCGGCGGGCGCAGTCCCGCGGCGGCGCGGCGCGTGGGCCGCGTGGGCGATGGCTGGCTGGTGTCCAGCGCCACGCCGGATGAGGTGCGGTCCGGCCGAGAGATCGTCTTCGAAACGGCCCAGCAGTATGACCGCGAAATCGAAGAGGACCACGTGGGCGTGCTCGTCGGCTACTACATCTGCGACGATCGGAAAGAGGGCGAGGCTAGGTCCGAGCAGTTCGTGACCCGCCAGCGCCCCGACGCGCACTTCACCGAGTACTCGGCCGTCGGCACCTCGGAGCAGATCGGCGACTTCATCCAGGAGTACATCGACGCCGGCGGCTACAAATTCGTCATCCGCCCGCTGTGCGCCGGCACCGAGTCCATGGAACAGCTGGAGCAGGCCGGCGAGGAGATCCTGCCGCGTTTCCACGGCCCTTTGGGCAAGTAGCCGGCCAGAGGCGGGGACCCGATTCCCACCGCTGCAACATTTCGAGTATCCGTGACCAAGTCGATGAAAGCCCTGCGCGGATGGGCGTTCGGTGGGTTGGCTGCCTCGTTGCTTGCGGTCACCCTGGCGGCCTGTTCGGCCGAGGAACCGCCGGCGCCGATCTACAGCGCCACCCAGCCCGCCTCCGATGCCGTCGCGGTGGTTGTGCCGAACCTGTCAGCGAACGCCCGGGCCGGCGAGCAGGTGTTCAACGCCAACTGTGTCCTATGCCACGGCCCCAATGCGTCTGGCACAGGCTTGGGTCCGCCACTGGTGCACAAGATTTACGAGCCGGGGCACCACCAGGACTTCACCATCGAGAGCGCGGTGCGGAACGGGGTTCCGGCGCACCACTGGCAGTTCGGGAACATGCCTCCCGCGCCCGCCGTAACTGACGAGGATATCCCGAACATCATCTGCTACATCCGCGAACTGCAGCGGGCCAATGGCATCATTGCACCCGACGCCGACATCGCCGCGTGTTGAGCCGGACATCATTGGCGACGTATGATGGAATGCAGTACCGACGCAAGGGGGTGAAGGTCATGGCCAGAGTGTTCGTGCCAACCATGCTGCAGGCGACGACGGGCGGGGTCAAGGAAGTCGAGGTCACCGCCCGCAACGTGCGGCAGGTGATTGAGCGACTGGACGAGCAGTTCCCCGGCATCGCCAACCGGCTGATGGAAGACGGCGAAATCCGCTCCAACCTGGCGGTGGCGGTGGACGGCGAAGTCGCGCGCATGGGCCTGATGGAGCGGGTCGGCGAAAACGCGGAGATACACTTCGTGCCGGCGATTGGCGGCGGATAGGCCCCATCGGGGTGGAGATGAAAACGGCAACCATCGTTGCGACGATCTGCTTCCTTGGCGCGCTGGGAGCGATCACCCTGTTCACGGACACCGCTCACGCCCGGGCGCCGGACTGCCCATCCAGTTGGCCGGAACGGCCCGTAGAGCAATTTTTCATCGACTCCGATGGAGCGGAGTGGTTCGTCATACGAAACGCGGACAGCAACGGATATGAAACGGTTCGGGCGTACCGGGCGGATGACAACTACCAGGCGGGATACGTTCCCGGCTCCCCCGACGAAATTTGTTACCTTCTGGTCCGCCGCCCCAGGGACGTTGGAGACCTGACCGAAGCCCGGCAGCTGGAGTTTCGCGTCGAACAGGAACCGAAAGAAACCGTCCGTCCAGTTTCCAAAACGCTGTTTCGCCAGTTCTACGACCGCCTGATTCCGGTGGGACCCTACGGACCCAATCCTGACCCCAAATGGGGAGACCTGTTCGTTCTGTTTTCCGAGGAGGAGCGATCGTGCATCGCGACCGCTCTCGGAGAGGAAGGGCTTACCGTTGCATTGCAGAGTTCGGTCTTCCATGAAGTCGAGGAAGGCGAACCGCGGCTACAGGATGTGCTTATATTCGGCTGCCTGTCGCATGACACCGCGGGTGCCCTGACCTTCGCCATAGCATTCGCCGCGATAGTCCACGAGGCGTACGCGATTGGTGAGGAAAACGCCTGCGTTCAGGAACTGCTCGAATTATTCGTTTCAGTACTGTCCAAGCCTTTCCTGACTGAAGAAGACCTATCGGCCGCCTTATTCGGGCTGATTGCCTGTGCCCTGGAAGCTGCGGCGCCCGAATCCGGTGTGCCGGGAGGGTAATACGACGCCAATCAACGAACGCGTCGCAGGCATGACGGGTTGGCAATCTGACCACGTGTCAGCCGCAGGGCCGTTTGACCCGTCCCTGCCCTGCGGCTACAATGGCTTGAATATGCTTTTCCAGACTCCGATGTCATGACCAACCCTACGATGCTTCCAGACGACGAGCCGCGCATTGCCAGCGCGGGTTTCGAATTTGACGATGACGCCATGCCGGCGGTGTCCGATCCGTGCGCGACCGGATCGCGCTCCAACGTGAAGGTGGTTTCGGCCGGCGGGCTGGTGTTCCGGCAGACGAACGACCTGGTTGAGACCCTGCTGTGCGCCCGGGCGCGTCCCGGCTTCCACGGCGAGGACGCGCCGCTGACCTGGCGCTTGCCCAAGGGGACTCCGGAGACGGGCGAGACCGTGGAGCAGACGGCGCAGCGGGAAGTGCAGGAGGAAACCGGAGTACACGTCAACGTCCTGGCGCCCATAACGAGCATTCGGTATTTCTTCGTTGGCCACGACGACGGCATCCGCTACGACAAGACCGTCTACTTCTACCTGATGGAACCCATGGGCGGCAGCACCTCGGACCATGACGCCGAATTCGACGTGGTGGAGTGGTGCAGCTACGAAGAGGCGGTGGAACTGCTCGAATACGACAACGAACGCGAAGTCCTGGAAGCGGCCCGTTCGCTGATCGATTCCTACCGGCGAGGGGCGGAGCTATGAACAAGGATCTGGTTTTGCGGGGAGTCCGCGTGCTGCTGCGGGGCAAGCGCATGGAAGACGCTGAGAAGGACTACATCTGGCGCAGCGACCCTGAGATCGCCCGCCTGGACGCCGCCTACCCGCTGACCATGAAGTACGAGCGGTATCTCAAGCTCTTCGAAGATCAGATCCGCTGGCCCACGCCCGGCTCGCACCACTTCGCCATCGAGGTTGCCGGGGGCAAGTTCATCGGCAACTGCATGTACTACGACCTCGACAGCCTTTCCAAGGAAGCCGAGCTGGGCATCGTCATCGGGGACCGGGACTACTGGAGCGGAGGCTACGGCTATGACGCAGTGGTGACTCTCCTCCACCACATGTTCGACGACCTGCGGCTCAAGCGGGTGTACCTGCACACCCTGGAATGGAACCACCGGGCGCAGAAGTGCTTCGAGCGGTCGGGCTTCAACCCGGTGCGAAACGTGCGGCGGATGTCCCATGACTTCATCCTGATGGAAGTCCATCGGGACCACTGGAATGACACGTCGTCCGAGCGGCTGGCGCTGCGCCTGCAATACCTGGACCAACGGGGCGGCGTCGCGGTGGGCGACGATGACGCCGTGGCGGCCGCCGTAGTCTAGCCGTCCTGCGGAGGCTTTGGGCTACCTTCGCGTCGCCGCCAGCGCCGCGGCCACGGTGATGTCCCCAGTGTACAGTGCGCGCCCGATGATGGCCGCCTCCGCGCCGGTATCGATCAACCGCTCCACGTGTGCCTCCGCGCCCACTCCGCCGGCCGACAGCACACGCATCCCGCTGTCGCGGACCAGGGCCGCCGTGGCCTCGTAGTTGGGCTCCTCCAGAGTGCCATCCCGGGAGATGTCGGTGTAGAGCAGTCGTTCCACCCCCAGATCACGCATCCGACCGGCCAGCTCGGTGGCGCCGATCTCGGACATCTCGGTCCAGCCGCGAATGGCGACCAGGCCGTCCCGGGCGTCCAGCGCGACTACCACCCGCTCGCTGCCGAAGCGCCGGCACAGGTCTTCCACGAGGTCGGGATTGGCGACGGCGGCGGTGCCTACCACTACGCGAGCCGCGCCGGCGTCGAACAGGCCGGCCGCCGTGTCGACGCTGCGAATGCCACCGCCCACCTGCACCGGGATGGTCAGCCGGCCCGTGATGGCGGTGATCGCGGCTAGGTTGGCGGGGTTGCCGGTGTGGGCTCCATCGAGGTCAACGATGTGGAGCCGTTCGCCTCCCTCGGCCTGCCAGCGTTCGGCAACGCTCAGCGGGTCGTTGGAAAAGATCGTCTCCTGCTCGTAGTCGCCCTGGTACAGACGGACGCAGTTGCCGCCGCGCAGGTCGATTGCGGGAATGATCTCCATGATGCCGGCTGCCTGCTATTGTGGGCCTTTGACCTGCGCGATGAAGTTGGAGTAGACGCGCAGGCCGTTTTCGCCGCTTTTTTCGGGGTGAAACTGAGTCGCCACGACATTATCGCGGGCGTAGATACTGCAGAAGGGGACGCCGTATTCGGTCACGCCGGCCACGTCGGCCCGGGCTACGGGGTCGGCGTAGTAGCTATGGACGAAGTAGAAGTGGCTGCCCTGGGGTATGCCCTGCCACAGCGGATGTTCCCGCTGGAACTCCACGGTGTTCCAGCCCATGTGCGGCACCTTCAGGCCGTCGGGTAAACGCCGGACCCGGCCGGGCACCAGGCCCAGGCAGTCGGCGTCGCCCTCGTCGGTGGCGTCCAGGAGAAGTTGCAGGCCCAGGCAAACGCCGAGGAACGGGCGTCCGCTGGCGATGTATTCCAGCAACGGTTCGACCAGGCTTCGCGATTGCAACGCGGCCATAGCGGCCGGGCCGGAACCCACCCCGGGCAGGATGACACCATCCGCGTCCTCCAGCGCCGCAGGATCGGAGGTTACCGTGGGAACAACACCGGCTTTCTCCACCGCCCGAGCCACGCTGCGGAGGTTGCCGGATTCGTAGTCGATTACGACCAGGCGAACGCGGCCGCCATTTGTCGAGGCCATCTTGGGGTCAGACCCGGTCGCCGGTGGCCCGCTCGATGGGAATTTCCCGGTCGTGATACCGCGCCAGTACGAACAGCAGGTCGCCCAGGCGGTTCAGGTAGGCGAGGATCAGCGGATTGGTCAGGCCGCCGACCTCGGCCAGCGCCACCACGCGGCGCTCGGCGGTGCGGATCACGGTGCGGGCGGAGTCCATGGCCGACGACGACGGCGTTCCGCCCGGGAGGATGAACACCTGGGGCATCTGGAAGTGCGTTTCCAGCTCGTCGATGGTCTCTTCCAGGTTGTCCACCATCGCCTCGGTGACAGGGGTGAAGTGCTGGTGGAACAGGTCGTACTTTTCGGGGTCGGTGGCCAACTCGGCGGCCACGGTGAAGAGCTCCCGTTGCAGGTCGCGCAGGATGTTCTTTACCTTGTCGTCGTCGGTGAGGGCGCGGGCCAGGCCCATGAGGCTGACCGCTTCATCGGTAATGCCATAGGCCTCGGTATGGGGGTTGGCCTTGGACACGCGGCCACCGTAGAGCAAACTGGTTTCGCCCTGGTCGCCGTACTTGGTATAAACGCGCTTGCGGCGTTGCGATGACGATGATGAGGTGCTCATGAGCTTGCTCCAGGACGTGGGTCGGACAATACGATATTCTAGCACTAAATGACCCGGCACCGATCCGCATCCTCCAGCCCACGCAGCGTCAAGTTCAGGAAAGGCGTGTATTGGCGACTGCTCGCCCTGTGCTGCGTCTGCGCGACGCTCGTGCCGATGGCGGGCTTTGAGCGGGGGCCGATCACCTTTGCGACCGCCCCATACCGATTCAGCCCGGCGGGATGGGAGCTGGCCAACCTGCCCGACAAATGGATCAGGAGATGGGTGAACCGACCATCGACCCTGCCACTGGATTTCAGACGTGAGCAACGAGTTGCGGACGCGCACGAATTTTTCGCGGTGAGCCGGTCGCTGTGGGTGATAGAACAGCAACTCCTGGAACTGCAAGCCGGGGTGACAATCGCTCCCGGCGACATATCCTCCCTGCAAGAACGGCGGAACCGGCTTCTGGATCGTCAGGGCGAACTGCGCCCGGCGGTTGAAGAGACCCTGGAAACGGCCATAGCGGAGACCTTGGGATCGTTGGGATTTTGGGCCTGGAGCGGCCCGTTCCCGCCAGTGGACACCGTGCTGTCCGGGTCTCCGACTATCCTGGTCACTTCACCGCGCGACCAGATTGAACGACTAGATACCGTGACCATGCAAACGGGCTTGACCAACGAGGAACGGGACCGGGTCGAATCACGGGTGGAGGGGCAAACGGACCTGTCAGCGGTGGTGCTGAACACCGGAGGCATCGCGCTGTACCCGTCCATCGCAATCCCCCACGCTGGCCTTGACTTCGCGCTGGAAGTCGCCGCCCACGAATGGGTGCACCATTGGCTGTGGTTTCGACCATTGGGCCGCCGGTATTTTCAGGGCGGGGACTTGACGACGATGAACGAGACCGTGGCGAATATCGCCGGGAGGGAGATTGGCGAAATGGCGCGGAAACGGCTGGACCGATACGCCCCCAGTTCACCGGGCGCGCATCTGCACAATCCACCAGTTGGGGTCAGTGAGTCCGGCAACGATCTGCCCCCCTTCGATTTCCAGGGGGAGATGCGCGCCACCCGGATCCGCGTCGACGAGCTGCTGGCGGCCGGCCAGGTGGAGCAAGCGGAGGCGTACATGGAAGAGCGGCGCAAGGAGTTCGTGGCCCACGGATATCGGCTGCGCCGGCTCAACCAAGCGTACTTCGCTTTCCACGGCACGTATGCCGATACCGGCGCGGCCGGCGTGAGCGTCGTCGGTCAGCAGATCGAAGAGCTGCGCCGGCGCAGCCCGAGCCTGGCCGACTTCCTCCGCACGGTCGCCGAATTCACGACGCCCGACGAGCTATCAGAGTACCTGTCCGCGCCGGCGCCGTGAGCCGATCCGACCGCGCGGACTAGGGGTTATGCCGCTTTCAGGGCTTCCTCCAGCAGCGCGAGGGCGGTCCTGGCGAAAACCCACATGTTTGCCTCGCGGTCGGGGCTGCCGGTTTCCAGCGTTTGCGAGCGTTCCACCGGGCCGGCGACCCCAAAGCAGGCGTGGCCGTAGTTGTCGCCATAGCGGTTCCCGGTGGGTCCGCTGGCGCCGGTTTCCGCCAGGGCCCAGGTGGTGCCCAGCCGTTCCCGGGATGTTCGGGCGTTGAGCAGGGCGTAGTATTCAGTGCTGGCGCGGTGGCCTTCCATGGCGGAGTCGGGCACCTGCAGTAATCCGGCCTGGGCCACTCGCGTGTACACCACGGAGCCACCCACGTAGTAGGCTGAGGCGCCGGGGATCGATACCAGGGCAGCGGAAATCAGTCCGCCGCATGAGGACTCCGACACCGCGAGGGTATCTCCGCGCTCTTTCAGCACAGCCGCGACGGACGCGGCCAAGTCTTGCAGTTCGCCCATAATGAAACCTCCATGTTGTACTTACATCGATGCACAGGATATACAAGATGCTTTTTGGCTTGAGCGGCGCGTCCCGCCATTTTCAATCATTATCCTGCTCATCCTGTATATCGATGTAGAAGAGTTGACCTCACACCCAGGGCAGTCGTTTCGAGACGGTCTTGGCCGATTCGGGGGTCGGCAGCCCGTTTTGCTCCATCAGCATCAGCGTCAGCTTGCGAAACTCCTCGCGGTCCCGTCCGCTGACTACGGCCTGCTCGTGGGCTTCCGAGATTACCACGGGATACCCCAGGCCGAGTTCGCATTGCTTTGCCAGCATGGAATGGCCCAGCGCGAGCAACTCCGCGTCCTCGGCGACCCAATCCGGCACCTCGACACGGGCGACCTCGGCGCCGCTGTTGACGTAGTAGAACCGGCTCCACTCGGTACCCACCGCCAGATCCAGGGCGAAATGGGAGGTGCGGCGGCCGGTCTGGTAGAGTGGCGAGCGGTGCCCCGGTTGCAGCAGCGCGTCGAACAGTTCCCGGTCGTCGAAACCGGCCGCGGAGTCGCACTGCGGCAGGTCGGAACGGCGCGCGCTGCATCGTCGGGTGCACTCCGTCGGGTTGCTGACGCACAGGCAGGCGCGCACGGCTCCCGATACCTCAGTGGTTTGCGGTCGGGAAGTGTAGGTGGCCAGTGCCACGGGGCGCTGACCACGGGAAGCCTGGCGCAAGCGAGCCAACGCGCCACGCAGGCGCTCATTCACCAGGGTTTCAACCACGTACCTGGGATAGTTCCCGCGCTGTATGTCCCAGAAAGCCAGGGTGCCGTCCAACAATGCGAGGACGGGCATGGAAGAAAAAGATGCCTCGACCGCGTCGGCAAGCCGCTCTACCTCCCGCACCGTGCGCAGCGCGCCGAGCAGAGCGCCGGATATGGGTGTCTCTGCGTTGGAGCCGTCGTCCGGGCGGAGGTAAAGATCGCTGTCGCCGGTGGCCAGCGTGGGTTCGCTGAAAAACTGGCAATCAGGGTTCGCGCCGTAGGTCAAGGAACATCCGCCCAGGTTGATCAGGTAGCAACGCAGCGGCAGATGGCGGTCCACGTCGATGTGCGAGCCGTCAACCGAAACCGCCATCCATTCCCCGGGCGGCGACGGCGGCGGGATGCTGGCCAGCATACCCTCGGGTCCGGTGCGTGCCACGATAAAGGGACGACCGCCAGCAGACGCGGTGCGCCGAGCGGCCTCGTCAGGGGTTACCGCCAGCGCGCGGTCCAGAGTGTCCGCAAACCTTTGCCGTCGCGACCGGGCCGTGGCCGACAAGCCATCCATGGCCGACATCATCTGGTGGGCCGTCTGGCCGAAGTCCAACGCCATCTAACTATCAACGACCGGCATTTCGGGCAGCAACAGCACGCGGTTGACGAAAAGATGAACTGACGGACGGTCGCGATCTATCTCGTAGTCCTGCATGAAATCGTGGTAAAAGTTGGCGTGAAACTTTTCCGCTACGCTGAATTGTGCGGCCAAAATAGGTTCTCGCAATTCATCAGCCAGGCGGTCGGCAGCGACTTTCAGGGAGCGGTGATCGCCAAAACGCCATCCACGCTGCTGGGCAGCGGCCGTTACAGCGTGGGCGGCGGCCCCCCACAGTTTTTCGGAGCCCTGCAAAATGTCGCCGGCGGCAAACTCCGAGTCCGAAGCTGCCAGAAAATCTTGCGCCGTTTGAGAATGTTTCCCGGTCAACATGTCGTCTCTCTTTCAACCATGCTAGCGCAGCACACGCTCGTCGCCGACGCGCCGGGTGATGCGCTGCTGGTCCAGGTATTCCAGCAGGGGCAGGACGTACTTGCGACTGGTGCCGAAGATGGTGCGGGCGTCGGCCACGGTCACGCTGCCGTTGGCGTTGAGGTGTTCCACGATGCGACCGGCCATGTCCTCGTAGGCCGCCGTAGTGAACACCACCGTCTCGTTGACTTTCACCACGTCGCCCCGTTCCTGGAGATGCGCCAGCAGTTCGGGATCCACCGGCCGGTCGGTGGGCGGCGACCAGGGCTCGGCGGCTAGGATGGCCAGATACTCGGCAATTTCGGACTGCTGGACGTCGCTGAGTTCCACGCGATGGTCCGGCGTTCGCACCAGGCCGTTATCATCGGCGACTGCGCCTTCATCGGCCAACCTGGCCGCGGCACGCAGGTACACCGGCTGCGAGACCCCAAGCCGGCTGCGCAGTTCTTGCGGCGGCGCTCCTCGCCGGAGCGGGTACTGGTTGTGGTACGCCTGCAATGCGACCTGGGCTTGATTTCGCACAATATCCCAGCCGCGCCGGGAGTAGACCACCGCATCGCCCTGCGCACCCATTTCACCCAGGGCCACTATCTCCTCGGATTCGATCAAGGCGCCAATCCGCTCAAGGATTTCCGCTTCGGAAAGGTTGGAGCGTTGCGAAAGGGTCCGCAGGTCGCACGGGCCCATTTGGTCGGCGATGGTCAGGATGACATCCTCGCTGGCGCCGGCGTCCAACGTGGTGAGTCGCTCCAGCACCTCGGGAGCGAACCGGCGGTGGCGACGACGGGGGTTAGGGTCGGCCACCTGTCCGCCGCCCAGGGTGTCCTCGGAGGACCGCAGGACGAAGAAGTCGCCCTTGACCATCGGTAACGGCTCGTCCAGCAGCACCTGCACCCAGCCCTCGCTGCCCGGCTGGAGACGGTCGGCGTCCAAGAGCCGCACGCGGCCGGTGGTCTCGCTGGTGAAGAGGTGGAAGGTCACGCCCTCGTTGTGCTTCAGCGCGTGAGGGGCGCCCTTCACCATGCGCAGGTTGGCGTCGAACCGGCGAGTGGGTCGCAGCCAGCCGGGGTTGGTGAGCACCTCGCCGCGCATGACGTCATCGCGGGAGATGCCTGACAGGTTCAGGGCCAGCCGGACTCCGGGCGCGGCGGCGTCGAGGCGGGACTTGTGGCTCTGCAAGCCGCGGATCCGCGCCTGGCGGCCCGACGGAGCCAGTTCAATCTGCTGTCCCACGGCCACTGATCCGTCGATCAACGTGCCGGTGATCACGGTCCCGAACCCGCTAACGGTGAAGCAGCGGTCGATAGGCAGGCGGGGCCGGCCCAGGTCGCGGCGGGTCTCGGTGTCGTTCAGGATGTCGTCGATCACCGCCTTCAGATCGTCGATGCCCTCGCCCGTGTAGGCGGACACCGGAGCCATGGGGCAACCCTCGAAGGCGGTGCCCGCCAGGGTGTCTTCCACTTCCGCCTTGACCAGTTCCACCAGCTCTTCGTCAACGAGATCCACCTTGGTGATGACCACCAGGCCGCGGCGGATGCGCAGGATGTCGAGGATGGCCAGGTGCTCCCGGGTCTGCGGCATCACGCTCTCGTCGGCGGCGACGATGAGCATGGCGAGGTCGATGGCGCCCACGCCGGCCAGCATGTTCTTGATGAACCGCTCGTGTCCTGGCACGTCGACGATGCTGACCTCACGACCGCTGGGCAGGGTCATCCAGGCGAAACCGAGGTCAACGGTCATCTCCCGTTCCTTCTCCTCGGGCAGACGGTCGGGATCTATGTCAGTGAGGGCTTTGACCAAGGTGGATTTGCCGTGGTCTACATGCCCGGCGGTTCCGATGACGTACATGGCGGTTGGTCCCTAGGTGACATGCGGTGACGAGAATGCCAGGTTGGTGTGCGCCGCCATTATACTTGACGCCGCCTGCCGCCAACATTTTAGTAATACTGCTGAACGAGCCGGCGACAAGATGCCGGGGCATCTTACCATGAGGGTTGGCCACTCTCAGCAAAATCGGATAGCTGGCTCGTTTTGTTCTTGGCGTCCTGCTCTACACTAGTCGCGGCTGTACCGGCTGACCAGTATTCGGGTCTAGCATCGTCGGGGTTCTGGGCAACCTGTTATCAAAGTACTCTTCTATTGACCAGAGTTGTGCTCGCGGGTATGTTTCTGCGCCGACAGTTATGCGGCCTTTGCCGGCGGTTTCAGCCCAGGCATGGCTGCCAGAGCCGAGCTTGTCTAAGGTGATGAAAACGCCCATCGCAGCATTTTCTCTGTCCATTGCCGTCAGAAAAGCGCGGACTTGATCAATAGTGGCCCGTCCACCTTTAACCTGGGCCAGTACCAACGGGGATTCGTGGTCGTTGGGTCTCACCTGCATTCTGCCGCGCCCATCGATGCCGCCATCGCCGACTTTGACTTCATTTGGGGCGAGGCCTGCTATACGGGTGACCGCCCAGGCCTCGAAGTCCTGGGGGTTTCCCCGCGCAAGACGACGCGCGCCCGCAATATCCTGGGGTATACCCGCTATGTTGGCTTGTATTCCCCGAGGCGTCAGACGGTTTTGTGTGATATCGATTGCATACGGTGAGATGTCTACTCCGATCCACTGTCTGTTGAGATTGGCAGCAGCTACTATTGTTGTGCCACCGCCACAGAATGGGTCCAGAACAAGGCCGTTTTCGTCAGATGATGCGCGGATGATGCGCTCGAGCAAAGCGACTGGTTTCTGGGTAGGATAACCAATTCGCTCGCTCGACATATTGATGACCGGCCTTACCGCATCACCATCCCACACATCCCGCATGTATACGTCTGCGAAGGGTCGGCCTTGTTCGTCGAACTGCTGGTTGAAAAACGGCCTTTCGTAGATCACACGCTCTTGTGGCGGTTGATGTTGGTAGGCATTAGTTTTCACGTAAAACAGCAGGGTATCGTGTTTGCGTGGCCAGTACCGCGTACTGACTCCCCCAGTCCGGTACGCCCATACTACTTCGTTGCGGAAATTGCCTGCTCCAAACACCCCGTCCATCAGGATCTTGAGATAATGGCTTGCAGTGGGATCGCAGTGCAAGTAGATGCTCGCAGTGGATTTCATTAGCCGTCGCATCTCTGGGAGCCTTTCGGCCATGTAGCTGACATAAGCTAACATTCCAGAGCCGCCTAGAAAATGTTGCAACCCTGTAACTGCGCGGTGAGCCGGGTGAGTTACGTCGTTTGCGATACGGTTGGTTCTATCAACCGCTGACGCATCCCACTTCCAAGTGTCTCGGAATGCTCTCACCTGAGCAGGGACGCCGTTGCCTTCTCCAAAGAGGATATTGTAGTTGGCATTGCTGTTGAATGGAGGGTCGAGATAAATCAGGTCAACGCTCTCAGACGGCCACTGCCGCATCCAGTCGAGGCAGTCCCCGTAGTACAGGGTTTGCGGGTCCATTGCATGATCCTTCTTTATTTAGAGAGTACGGCCGCAGATAGGCTTGACTAAGGCTATCGTGCGTGGTAATTTTGCGTTGCTGCAGGAGCCGGCGACAAGAGGCCCGGGGCCTCTTCCTGTCATGATGAGCACGTAGCGCTTTGAAATGACATGGATAGTCGGCTCGATTTTTACTTTAAATCAAACTGGGAATATGCCGGTAAATACGTCATACTCTGACTCGATTTTGCTGCCGATCAAGCTATACGAACGCATATCATCAAGCTCCCACTTACGGCGCAGGGCCCAAGCGCAATAATCCGCAACTTGCAACATAGAACTGGACAAAGCAGGTTGTATATCTATAGTAATAGTAACATCAGGACGCATCTTATTTTCTGTGGTTCGCACCTCGGAGATAAAAGCTCGTTGCATTGCATTTGTACCTATTGATGCCGCCATTATATGTATGTCTCCCGATACATTTGACAACATTGAGATTAAACCTGCTAGATGGAGGCGCCAAGCAAATCCATAAAACTGAGCATGCGAATTTTGCAATTCAGTGCGAACCTTGCGCTTTTCAATGATCGTAGCGTCGATTCTGAAATCGTGCTGCTTCAGAAGATTGAAAACTCGGTCTCGGACGTGCTGTCTGTCCTCGCTAGCGTGAAAGCCCCCGGCCACGGGAACGCCGATATTGATTAGGTCTTTCTGCAGTGCCCGCAGGTCGGCTCCCAAAACGTCATCGTCAACTGTCACGCTGGCCAATATGAAAAACTTGGTGGCGCCGACCCCTTGGCTGAAGTCAAAATTGCCGGATTCGTCAGCGTAAACGTGGACTGTCATCGTTATCATCCCTGAACTTCAGAAATCAACCAAACCGAGTAACGCCGGCACCCGAAAGGGAGCGCCGGCGTTGTCTACGCAAAGTGTCGTGGTCGGTCAGTTGTCGAAGTCCGTGATGACGCTGCGGCGGACGCTCTGGGCCTTCATGTCGGCGAAAGCCTTGTTGATTTCCGATAGCGCGAGTTCCTGGGTCACCAGTTCGTCCAGCTTCAGCCGGCCCTGCTTGTAGAACTCGATGTAGCGCGGCATGTCGGTGCGGAAGCGGTTGGATCCCATGGTGCAGCCCTGGATCGCGCGGCCCCGTCGCAGGAAGTTGCCGGCGTCCAGCTCGATCTTGACGCCCTCGGGCACCATGCCGATTATGGTGGCCACGCCGCCGGGCCGGAGCATGTTGTAGCAGTCCTCGGCAGTCTGCTTCAGGCCGATGGCCTCGAAGGAATAGTCAACGCCGCCGTCGGTCAGGTCAACGATGCGCTCTGCGACGTCGCCGGCGGTGGCGTCGATGACGTCGGTGGCGCCGAACTCGCGGGCCAGGCCCAGCTTGTCCTCGGTGGTGTCGATGGCGATGATGCGCAGTGCGCCGGCCAGAGCGGCCGCCTGCACGCAGTGGATGCCGATGCCGCCGCAGCCGACCACGGCCACGGTGCTGCCCGGCTCAACGCGGGCGGTGTTCAGCACGGCGCCCAGGCCGGTGGTCGCGCCGCAGCCGATAAGCGCCAGCTGCGGGAAGGGAATGTCGTCGTCCACCTTCACCAGCGCGTTCTCGTGGACCAGCATTTCGGCCGCGTAGGAGCCCAGCTGGGCGAACTGGGTGATGGCCTCGCCGTCCTTGCGCAGGCGAGGCGGGTCGTCGCGCCGGCGCGTCACTGCCGTCCGATCGCAGAGGTAGGGCTGGCCTCGCGTGCAAAATTCGCAGGTGCCGCAGAACACTGACAGGCACGAGATCACCGAGTCGCCCGGCCGGACGTAGCTGACCTGTTCGCCCACCGCTTCCACGGTGCCGGCGGCCTCGTGGCCCAGGATGCAGGGCATGGGCGTGGTATAGAGTCCCTCGACAAAGTGCAGGTCGCTGTGGCACACGCCGGACGCGCCGGTTCGCACCAATACTTCGCGGGGCGCTGGCGCGTCTACCTGCACGTCTTCGACGACTACAGGCTGATTAACTTCGCGCAAAACTGCTGCTTTCATCTCACTTTCCCTCCGGTGTCAACTCCACCGGGCTTGCCGGTGAGCGTGGCGCGAGGTTAGCATCGGCCGCCGGCGAGCGTCAACACGAATACCGCCGCCGGACGGGAGGCGAGCCTGGCATCTCGGGGCCAGCGATATGGAGTACAATTGTTGGCGACTCGCTGGGTCAAGCAATCAACAACGAGGAACCGAGATCATGTTCAAAAGTTTTAGCGCATCCTACGCCGGCCACGTGGTGGACGATAACCTGGGACTGGAGGGGACTCCCGCCAACGACCGCTGGTATTCCAACGAGCAACTTGCCGAGGCCTTCGACTGGGCGCTGGACATTTCCAGGCACCTGGAGGACAACGGCTACGATGAGTTCTGGATGGCCGAGCACCACTTCCAGCCTGAAGGGTACGAGTGCATCCCCAACCTGATCATGTTGGGGCTGTACCTGGCCTGCAACACCCAGCGCCTCAAGTACGGCTGCGGCTTCAACATCACGCCCATGTGGCACCCGCTGCGCCTGGCCGAGGACTTCGCGATGGCCGACATCCTCTCCGGCGGGCGCATCATCTTCGGCGTGGGCCGCGGATACCACTCCCGCGAAGTTGAGACCTTCGGCTCCCCCATGTTCGACGGCGACGCCAACCGCGAGCTGTTCGAGGAGCAGGTTGAGGTCATGGTCAAGGCGTTCAACGAGGAGTCCTTCTCCCACGAGGGCAAGCACTACCAGATTCCCGCCCGCGTTCCCTATCGCGGCTACACCCTGGAGAAGCTGAGCCTGGTGCCCCGCCCCCTGCGTCAGCCGGTGGACATCTGGCAGCCCCTGGTTTCGGGCAACCCCAAGGGCGTGGATTTCATGGCTCGCATCGGCATCAAGGCCATGGTGGCCAACACGCCGGAGCCGGCCCGACACGAGCGGCTGACGATGTACCAGCAGGCCGCCGCCAAATACGGACGCGAGCTGGAACTGGGCGAGGACATCGCACTGGGCTACCGCTTCTTCATCGGCGCCAACCGGGAGCAGGCCATCAAGGAGGCCAAGCCCTACTTCGAGGAAGCGATGAAATTCGCCGCCCCGCTGGGTCTGATGCGTCTGGAGCAAAACCAAATCGATGCCGTGGCCAACCCCGGCCTGCGTCGTGGCGTGCACCTGCCCACGCTGGAAGAGGCGGTGGAGAGCGGGGCATGGCTCTGCGGCTCGGCGGACGACATCGCCAATGCGCTCAAGGAAGATGAGGCGAGATATCCTGGCGTCGAGAGGGTCAACCTGGGCTCGGTGATGGGCATGCCCCGGGAGGTTTTCAAGGACCAGCTCTCGCGGTTCGCCCAGGACGTGATGCCGGCGTTCAACGGCAACTAACGCGCCCACCGGAAGTCTTAATGACGATGGGGACGGTAATAAACCCGTCCCCATATGATTTTATTGGCGGTCGTCTATCCTCTATCCGACAACGGCGGGCGGGTGAACCAGTGATAGCTGTAGGCGCCCTGCACGCCTCTTACGAAGGCGAACAGCAGCCCACCGTAAATGGCGATCCATATCGCGTCGCGGAAACCGTCCAGGGTTATCAACCCGAGCATGATCAGTACGATCCGGGACAGGACGAACCCCACTGCCAGCAGCACGGCTGCGGGACGCCAGCGGCGCATCACTCCCAGGGCCAGCGCCGCCAGCACGAATCCTTCGATGCCGTAATAGATGAGAAGGTTTGCCGGCGGTATCGCCGGCGCAGCGCCTTCGACTTCAGAGACCGCCAGCGCGGGGGCGGCCATCCACACCAGCAGCACCCCGATGGTCCATACCCACCACACCAGTCCGCAGACCCAAGCCCACCGCATCCAACGGCGGGCCTGATCGGGGTTGGCGGCCATCATTCGCCCGCGCCATCCCGGCGGGCGGGGATATTCATCCGTCTCGGGAACCGGTTCCGGTACGGCTCCCGGCGGCTCCGAGGCCATGACCGGCTAGTTGTCTTCGTCCAACAACGGCAGGGTGGTCCAGGTTACTCCATCGGGGTCTGAAGACAGACCCTGCTCCCCGATCATCCGCCGCAGGTCCAGCAGGGTGGCGTTGACCTCGCCGGTGACCTTCTGCCACTCCGGTTCCGGTGGGAACCAGTAGGGCGAGTTGATGCGAACCACCTGGTTCTGGGCGGAGTTGAAGTAAATGCCGAAGCGCGCTGCTTGTTGCTGCATAATAGCTGCTCTTTGCCCGGCGTCATGGGGAGACGCCGGGCGATCAGTGTGAGTTTGATTTTGCGTTGCGGTCTGGCTAGAGGATTTCCTTCTTGAGGATCAGGCGTTCCAGCCCGTACTTCCGGCTGCCCATGATACCGATGATGCCGGCAATGGCGAACCAGAGGATGGGTATCTCACCGCCATGGGCGCCGAAGGCCGACCCCATATCGCCCGGCGGGTTGGGGAAGATGTGCGGAGCGACGCCGCCCGAATGCACCGTGAAGTAGGCGACTATCATAACGACGCACAGGGCGCCGGCTCCCAGCCTGGTCAGGACGCCGGAGGCGATGAGCAGCGCCGCGATGAACTCAACCCACCCGGCGACGTCAACGCGCCAGCCCAATGGGTGCGCGGCAGGGAAACCCCACATCAGAAAGGCTTTCTGCGCCCCGTGCAACGCCACGATGAAGGCGAAAATCAGTCGGAAAACCAGGTAGAACTCGTCAATGTACCGCACGAAGAAGCGCCCGAAAAAGGACGTATCCGCCGTCGGCGTCGCGTTATTTGTGGCCAAAACGCTCTCCTCCGCAGCCAGTTATTTCGCCTCCGTTGGCGGAGCGATGCTGCGGCGACAATGTTATTACGAAAATGTTAAATACGCTACCGGATGATTTGCTCAATTGCGATTGTTTCTTCGCGACTTGGCCCGGTGGAAATTATCTGGGCATCACAGCCCACGAGTGACTCGATTCGTTTCACGTATGCCAGGGCGTTAGCCGGTAACTGTTCCGTGCGCGTTGCGCTGGCGGTGGGTTCCAGCCACCCGGGCATCTTTTCGTAGACGGGTTCGCAACGTTCCAGCAGGGTGGTGTTCGCCGGAAAACGGTCCAGATCCTTTCCGTCGGCGCGGTAGCCGACGCAGATTTTCACGTCGGGCATGCCGTCAAGGATGTCCAGGCGCGTGAGCACCATTCCGGTGAAACCGTTGATCTGACGGCTATAACGGGCGGCGACCGCGTCGAACCAACCCACTCGCCGGGCTCGTCCGGTAGTGGTGCCGTATTCGTGAGCCTTCTCTCGCAGGTCCTCGCCCGCCTGGTCATGCATCTCCGTGGGCATTGGGCCGCCGCCGACGCGGGTGGAATATGCTTTGAACACACCAACCACGCTTTCGATGGATTGCGGGTTGATTCCCAAGCCGGTGATCGCGCCGCCGATGGACGGCGAGGATGAGGTGACATAGGGGTAGGAACCGTGGTCAACGTCGAGCAGCGTTCCCTGGGCGCCTTCCAGCAGCACCCGCTTGCCCTGTTCCAACAGGTCCTGCACCATCTGCTCGGTGGGGCGAACCATTGGCCGCAGTTGCTCCCCCCACTGGCGGCAAAGTTCCAGAATCTCGTCGGCATCCACGGGCTCGCCGCCGTATACTCCGGTAATGACCCGGTTTTTCATCTCCACGGCTGCTTGCACCCGGTCGGGCAGCTGCTCCGCGGTGTCCAGCAAGTCGCCGACGCGAATGCCGTCCCGGGACACTTTGTCAATGTAGGCTGGGCCAATGCCCTGTCCGGTGGTGCCGATGGCGCCGCTGCCCCGGGCCTGCTCCTGCAACTCATCCAGCAAGATGTGGTAGGGCATGATGACGTGAGCGCGGTCGCTGACAAAAAGCCGGCTGGTATCGATGCCCCGTTCCTCCAAGCCGGCGATCTCACCCAGCAGCACGTCGGCATTGACGACCACGCCATTGCCAATGATGCCGGTCACGCCGGGCCAGCAGATGCCGGACGGAATCAGGTGCAGCTGAAACTCCCCTCGCTCGTTCACCACCGTGTGTCCGGCGTTGTTGCCGCCGGCGTATCGCACCACGCAATCGGACTGGCCGGCAAGGTAGTCGATGACTTTGCCCTTGCCCTCATCGCCCCATTGACCCCCGATTACGGCGTAAGCCGGCATTGTCCTGTACTCCCGGGTAGTTTAGAAAGTAAACCGAAAAATCGCCCCCGCAGGCTGCTGCCAGCGGCGGCACGATATTCTTTGTTAGATGGCGTTCGTCGGTTAGGCGGCAAGTATAGCAGAAACCGATACGAGACGACACACTTGCCCGAATGATATGATTTGCGCGGGCGGGCTGGCAGCGAATCTCGCCGCTCCTGCCATCGTAATCCCACGCACACCCGAAAAACGGAGGCTGATTATGCCCTTTGGAGGCAATGACTGGCACGCGCTCCGACAGGAAGAAACCCTGGAGCCCGAAATCCCCATCTGTGATCCGCACCACCACTTCTGGGACTACCGCACCGAGCGGATCCCCTACCACCGCTACCTGCTCCACGAGCTGGCCGACGACGTCAACAGCGGACACAACGTGACCTCAACGGTCTTCGTGGAAGCCCGCTCCATGTATCGCACCACCGGACCCGAGGAGATGCGTCCCGTCGGCGAGGTGGAGTTCGTGCAGGGCCTCGCGGCAGCCTCGGCCAGCGGCCTGTATGGCCCGTGCCGCGCCGCCGCGTCCATCGTCGGTCACGCCAACCTGAACCTGGGCGACGGTGTCAAGCCGGTGCTGGAGGCGCTGCAAGCGGCCAGCCCCAACCGGTTCCGCGGCATTCGACACTCGGTCACCTGGGACCCTCATCCCGAGGTAGAGAACACCGCGGCCCACCGCGCCGCCAACCAGATGTCCAGCGACAACTTCCGCGCCGGCGCCCGCATCCTCGCCAGCATGGGCCTCACCCTAGAAGGCTGGATGTACTTCCCGCAGATGTTCGAGCTGGCCGAGTTTGCCAAGGCCGTACCGGACCTGACCATCATCCTGAACCACATCGGCGGCCTGCTGCGCGTCGGCCCCTACTCCAACAGCGACGAGACGTTGGCGACGTGGCGCCAGGGCATCGCGGCCGCTGCTGAGTGTCCCAACGTGGTCATCAAGTTGGGAGGCATCGGGATGCCCCGCACCGGCTTCGACTGGCACGAGCGGGACATCCCCGCCGGCTCCGAGGAACTGGCCAACGACATGGCGCCGCTGGTCAACTACTGCATCGAGCAGTTCGGCCCCGACCGCTGCATGTTCGAGAGCAACTTCCCGGTGGACAAGGTGTCCTACTCGTACAACGTCATGTACAACGCCTTCAAGCGCCTCTCGAAGGACTACTCCCCCACCGAACGCGCGGCCATGTTCCATGACACCGCCGTCCGGGTGTACAGCGTGGACGAAAGCTGACGGGGAGCAACGATTGTCTCCAGGGAAATGAGCGCTGCCGAGCACTCCCAAACCGCCCGCGAGTTCCTGGTCGCTCCGACCGGGAATTCGCGGCCGGCGACCACCTGCAAGGCTCGGAGAAACTCTACGGCGCGGCTACGCAGGCGATAATCGCCATCTGCCAGCAGCGCGGCTGGCGTCACAAGAGCCACCGGGCGATGCAGCAGGCGGTGGCGGATCTGGCGCGGGAGTACAGCGACCCAACCCTCCTGAACGGCTACCTCGCTGCTAACAAATTCCACGAAAACTTCTTTCACGACAACATGGAGGACTATGAAGTTGAGGCAAATCGGCCAGGTGTGCATCACTTCGTAGCCCAGATGCTGGCCTTGCTGGACGGTGAATGACTGCCGTCGCTGTCGCGATGTGCACAACGTCACTACGGAGCGATCAACCATGATTCCCCCCGCATGCCTTCTCTGAAACATCGTCTCGGCCTGATGTGGGCGGTAATTGTGGCTGTGGCCTTTCTGGTCGGTCTGTTAGCCATTGTCGGCAGCCCTTCCCCTGCAGCAGCCCAAGCCGGCGCCCCGACCGTGACCAACATCCGGGTGGTTGACGGGTCGAATCCCGGTGAAGCGGTCATCTCCTGGGACGCGGTGCCGGCCGTGCCCCACTACCGCATCGGCTACGTCTCCATTGTGGATATGCAGCGGGCCACAGCCCGGGGCGGAAAATGGACTGAGGCGTTTGCCTATGTGGACGTGGCGGCAGAGCATCTTCCGAAGTCCGGGGGGCGGAGCGAGTACACCATTCACCGGCTAGCCCAAGGCGTCAACCACGCCTTTACGGTGCTGACCAGCGGCAATTACATCACCACCGACGAAAGTGTCAGCGGGGAATTTTTTTGGACCCAGGGGAACGAACGCTGGCAGTTCTTGGTGGTTGCCGATCACGGCGGCGCCTGCCCCACAATTGGATCCGCGGCGGCTTCCGCGGACGCGGATGGGGCAACATCCCAAGGGGCTGGAACCACGGCGGCTGACACAAGCGAAGGCGGCGCTACGGGTGAGGGAGACCCTGGTCCGCCCCCGGATGTGCCCTTCGAGAGACGGCACATTACGCTGGGCGTTCCGGCGAAGAACTCGCTATACGGGGAGACCGGCAACGGCGGTTTCGCAGGGCAGATGGAGGATTCTCGAGTAACGGCACAGCCCATAACACCGGCCACTGGCAACATCCGGGTGGTTGACGGGCCGAACCCTGGCGAAGCGGTCATCTCCTGGGACGCGGTGCCACAGGCCATTCACTACCGCATCGGCTACGTCTCCATTGTGGATATGCAGCGGGCCGCAGCCCGGGGCGGAAAATGGACTGAGGCGTTTGCCTATGTGGACGTGGCGGCAGAGCATCTTCCGAAGTCCGGGGGGCGGAGCGAGTACACCATTCGTCGGCTAGCCCAAGGCGTCAACCACGCCTTTACGGTGCTGACGAGTGGCAATTACATCACCACCGACGAAAGTGTCAGCGGGGAATTTTTCTGGTCCCATGGAAACGAACGCTGGCAGTTCCTTGTAGTTGCCGATCACGGCGGCGCCTGCCCGACTACCGGCGTTCCGATTGTTACCCCGCCGGTCGTGGTAACCAGCCTGGCCGGTCTCGAAAACGGCGCCCGGCTGGAGCAGAACCAGCCGCAGTCGGCGGCGGCCATCAGGGCACTCCCCTGGGTCGGGGACGGCATTAACGATTCGGAACTTCAGGCGGCCGAGGCTTTGATCGCCACCGCGATATGGTTTCCCAGCGCGTTCGGTTCCCTGATGCAGATGCCCTGGCTCGGGGACGACCTTACTGACGCTGAAGCCATAGCTACGACATATATCAGATGGACGGCATTCTTCGACTCCGAATTGCTTGGCGCTGACCTGGCCGGGCAGATGCTGCAAAAGTCATGGGTTCAGGACGCCATCAGCGCTGACGAAGCAACGGTCATAAGAAACCTTTACTGGACGATCAGTTACGATCCCAACTCCCCGCCGCTGCCGCAGGTTATCGCTGCGGTCAACGTGGCTGCCAGCCGTATCCTCGCCATGCCCTTCCTGGCCAGCGTGGAAAGCCCGGACGCCCTGGCGGTTCGTTCCCTGGAGAGAATTAAAGCCATAAGCAAAGCCGATTTTTTGCAGATCATGTCCCATCCTACCCTCAACGACGGGATCACCGACGAAGAGGCAGAAATTGTGCTTCTGCTGGGCGCCACTTATCAATATGCTGATCGCGCTCTGGTTGACACCCTGCTTGACCCCACTCGCATCGCCGTTGAAAAACGCGCCATTCGCCTCCCGTATTCCGGAGAAGTGGATTTGGCGATCATCCGCCCCGCCCCGGGGCCGGCCCGCAGCATGGACCTGTTGGAGCACAGCGTCCGCGGCATTGAAGAGTTTATGGGAACATCGTTCCCGACCAATTATATCGCCGCGCTTTTTGCGGAGGAGGCAGTGTCAGAAGGCGCCGCCGGCACCCACTTCGGCACACACATCGCGATGCTCCCCAAATATGACGTTGATGACGGCAGCCAGCTCGCAAATTTCCTTCCCAGCCTGACGGCCCATGAAGTCGCCCACTACTACTGGAGAGGCAACGAAACCTGGATTGACGAGGGCGGGGCAACTTTCATGGAGTTCCCGGTTGAAAATGTGCGCACCGGTCGCGGCCTGATTGCGGACCATTATCCCTGCCCTTACGTGTCCAGTATCGCTGAGGTGGTGGCCCTTGACCCTGAGCGACTCTCCCCGGCGGACATCTGCAACTATTCGCTGGGGGAACGCATATATCTCGACCTGTACCGCAACCTGGGAGACACAGCTTTCCGTCAGGGATTCAGCAACCTCTATCAGAGGTCGCAGGTCCTAGACGAGCGTCTTTGGCCTACGTATTTGGACATCAGCCACTTCCGGGACGCCTTCCAGCCCCTTGCGCCCGCCGCAACCCCTGTCATCACCCGCTGGTACGATGGGCCCAGGCCGCAAGGAATCGCGCCCCCCGATACCGGGCCGGTGGTTCCTGAACTGACGACCATTGATGGAGGACAGGTTATCAACGCATTCGTCAGCCTGGAAGACGATTGGGACGCTTTCGGTGATTGGGAATCGTTCATAGCCACAGGGACTGAAAACTTTTCCGTTGCCGACGCCGCCGGCAAGCACGTGTTCGCATATCTCGGTCTCACTTTTCCCGTTACCGCCGGCCCAAAAATCCTGCGCCTTGAAGTCATCGAACATTACGAAGACGGATTTTTGTACGGCGATTATGTAGCGCGCTTTGAATTCGGTCCGGAACGGACGAGAGCTCGGGCGCGTGTGTCAGTGGGACCGGGAAAGGACGCCCCATGGCTGCCGGGCCGCTACTGGGTGTTCTTGTACGACGGCGACCGCAAGGTGGCGGAGGTTACCTACGAGGTAACGCCGTAGCAAGGGTGTACCGGGTGGACGAAAGCGGGCTAAAGCCTGCAAATCGCATACCTTTTCAAGGCTGGGGCGACCACTAAGGTTGCCTCAGCCTATGCTATTATTTTTGGGCTGAATTTCGGAAATACCCTGAAGCAAGGGGTAGATAACTGGCCGACGGAGGATAGGGATCATGATTCGCACCGGCTCCGTATTCCGTAAACGCTGGCCTTTCCTGGTGGTGGTGGCGGTCGTGTTGGCCGTAGCGGTTGCAGCGGGTTCCATGTTCGCGGCGAACTCCGGTGATAAGCCGATCCAGGAGGCTACAGCAGCGCAGGCGCAGCCCGATCTGACCGACCCGGGCTTGTACGCCGATCCGCCGGCTCCTGTTGATGCCGTCGCCGGACCGCGGGAACTCCGCGTCCCTGCGGCTCCCCACGCCGTGGCGCCGCCGGCGCCGGATGGGCAGGATCCCGGCGTCAATCAGGTTGTGCCAGAAGGCTCGGGCGCGTTGGCCAGTTGGCTGGCGGACCGGCCCGCCAACATGGGTTCGTTCAGCACGCAGGACGCCATAATCGCCACCGATCTGGACGTGGAGTGGATGCTGTACCAGGCGGTGGAGAATGGAACGATGACGGAGGACGAGTCGGACATGTTCCGCACCTGGTTCAGCCAGCGTCCCACTGCGGAGGAAGCGCCGGAGTTGTTGAACCACCTTCCGCCGGAAATCCAGGCGCCGGGTGAGGGATCGTTCAGCGGAACTGACATCCGATCTCTCAAATCACGCTGACGGCGCCTTCATAGCCACAACCGGAGCCAAAGCCTTGATTTCCAATCTGAGATTGCTGAAACCACTTTCCCTACTTCTGGCCGTCATTGTCCTGGTCGCAGTCATAGGCAGCGCGGTGCCCGCGGGGGCGCAGTCCACCGCTTCCCCGCCCGCCAACGTCGCCGTCGCCAACGGCTTCAATCCCGGTGAATTGATTCTCACCTGGGATGTTGCCCATGACGCCACGCATTACCGGGTCGGCTGCGTGAACATGGACCGGGACTACCCCCGGGCCAAGAGCAGCGTCACGGGAAACTGGCGGCAGGCCTTTGTCTTTGTCGACGTCGATGCACCCAACGTCAGCCCGGATCGAGCCACCTACACGCTATACGGACTCCAAGAAGGCGCGTACCATGCCTGCACCGTGCTGAGCAACGGATCCCGCTACGGCCAGCCCACCTGGCCCAGGCCGTACTGGAATTACATCACCATCAACGACCACGGCGGCTCCTGCCCGGTGGTTGCGCCGGCGCCGCCGCCGATTACAGGACGCCCGTTGACGATCGCCGAGGTCGCTCAGGTGGTGCGCCCTGCCCTGGTCAATGTAACCACTCTGGATAATGAGGACGGGACGCCCATCGGGACCGGTACCGGCTTCATTGTACGCTCAGATGGGCTAATGGTCACAAATCGTCACGTGGTAGATGACAGACACACGGTGATCGCACGCCTGCAAACCGCAGATGGTGATTCGCTGGAGTTTAGTGGACGCGTATTAGGCAAGGGTATCTTGACCGATTTGGCAGCCGTCAAGTTGAGCTCCAATCGCCCTTTTGCCACGGTTGATCTGGCAGATTCCAGCCGCGCTGCCTACGGCGACGCAGTGACCGCCTGGGGCTACCCTCTTGGATCAGGCGTGGGCGCTGACCCCACGCTGACCGAAGGAATAATCTCAGCGCCGCACCGGATATTCGAAGATACCCAACACGTTCAGACCGACGCCGACGTCAATCCGGGAAACAGCGGCGGCCCGCTCATCGACCGTTACGGTCGTGTCATAGGCGTAAATACATTCGGAGTTAGTTACACCAGGGGAGGCAACGTGTTCATCGCACCGGGCCTGAATTTCGCTGTAGCCAGCAACGAAGTCAGAGACCGGTTGCCCACGTACATATCAGGCGGGCCGTCTCAAGCGACCTATCGCAACCTTAAGTGGGGCTATGGGTACAGTATTGTGATCCCTCAGGGATGGTACTTGAGAGGCGAGGGTACGGAAAGCCGGAGCACTCAATTCACAGCATTTGAAGCTTATGGAGGAGAGCGCCGCGCCGATATTCTCACGCTAGAATTTGACCAGCCGTACCCTGGCGGTGACCGCGCCTTTGGGTTCATGGCAGGTTTTTACTGGACGTCTATCCAGCAAGCAGCAGAGGATTTTCACTTTTTTGAGCCGGTTTCCCCTCCGCAAGCGGTAACTATTGGAGGCCAACTCTTCGCACACATGGAATACCGTTACCAGCCGGACGAAGAGGATTGCGTGTTCCGGGAGGTAGCTCTTACCAGCGTCTCCTCGAGCTTTCCTAGCAAGCCTTACGGGTTCGTGACCACCGGCGCGGTTTGCGAGGAAGTTCTGCCCGCTTACGGCAACGAGCGGAACAACGTCATTTACAGCTTCCGCCCGTAGCCGTTCGAATGCGCCATCACAATGTTGCAGGCCGCCCGGTGATGGCGGCCTTCTCAGTGCCTTGACCCGGCTGGATGTTACAATCCTCGCCGGGAACACTGCTCCCCGAAGTTTCAGGCTACCCGGACACTATGCGCTTCCGAACCCCCACCGGACAGGCGGCGCTCATCAGGAGGTTGGGTTTGGCAATGGACCCGCAGCGCTTTCCGCCGGAGTTCTTCCAGCGGGAGGACGAATCCAGCGACGCCGAGTTCTACACCATGCCCCGCCTCGTCGTGCACATCGACGACGGCGCCATTCTGGCCGTGGGCCGGCTCTTCCAGCAGCTGATACCCGAGAACGCCGAGGTGCTGGACCTGATGAGCAGCTGGCGCACCCACTGGCCCGAGGAGCATCCCCGTGGTCGCATCGTGGGCCTGGGCATGAACGCCGCCGAGATGGCCGACAACCCCCAGCTCAGCGAGTACCTGCTCAAGGACATCAACGTCGATCCGTCCCTGCCCTTCGAGGATGAGTCCTTCGACGCCGTGGTCATCACGGTGTCGGTGCAATACCTCACGCAGCCGGTGATCGTGTTCTCGGAAGTTTCGCGCATCCTTCGGCCCGGTGGCGTGTTCATCGTCACCTTCTCCAACCGCTGCTTTCCCACCAAGGCGGTGCGGGTCTGGCGGTCCACCAACGACGAGGACCACGTCGAGCTGGTGGCCTCTTACATGCAGCACGCCGGCGGGTTCAACGGCGTCCGCGGCGGCATCGCCAACCCCGACATGGCCCCGCCCGGCGATCCACTCTTTGCCGTCTTCGCCTACAAAGAGGCCGGAGTTGGGGAGTGATACACTGCGGGAAAGATTTCGCGAGGGAACGGCAATGACTACCGCCAAGCCAAAGCTGCTTACCGCGGACGACCTGCTCCGCCTGGACAGTCAAGGGTTCAGGGGTGAATTAATCCGGGGGGTGCTGCACGAAACGATGGCATCGGGAGTGAGACACGGCAAAATAGCGATGCTGCTAGGATCCAAGTTTGTGACGCACGTTGTGCCGGCGGGCTTGGGCCACGTATTCGGTTCCGATTCCGGCGTACTCTTGGAGAGAAACCCTGACACGGTTCGGGAGCCGGACCTCGCCTACGTTTCCGCGGAGCGGCTGCCACTTGATGCCGACGTTGACGGTTACTGCCCGGTAGCGCCCGATCTGGTGGTGGAGATCAAATCGCCCAGCAACTCGGAACGGGAGGTGGACGAAAAGGCAAGCATGTGGCTGAGCCACGGGGTGCGGATAGCGCTGGTGATAAACCCGGAAGTCGGAACCATACGGGTGCGTCAGCCTGACCTGCCAGCGGTCTTACTCACCATGGACGACACGCTGGACGTTGGCGAGGTACTGCCGGGGTTCAGCTGCTCGGTGCGGGAGATATTGGGGAACTAGGACGCCGGTCGGTAGCGGTTCACGATGGGCAGCCGCCGGTCCTTCCCAAACGCTCGGGGAGTGATTTTCACTCCCGGAGGCGCCTGCCTCCGCTTGTACTCGTTGCGGTCAACCGCCGTGATGACCTGCTGCACCCATTCGGGGCGGTGGCCCATTGCCACCATGTCGGCATATCCGTAGTCATCCTCGACGTACGCCTTGATGATCGGGTCCAGCAGATCGTAGGGCGGCAGCGTGTCCTGGTCGGTCTGGTCGGGGCGCAACTCCGCGCTGGGCGGTTTGTCCAGCACCGTCTGCGGAATCAACGGCCGGCGATTCCCTGACGCATCCGGGCCAGTGCGGGCGTTGCGCCACCGGCAGAGCTCGTACACCAGCGTCTTCGGCACGTCTTTCAGCACCGCGAAACCGCCGGCCATGTCGCCGTAAAGCGTGGCGTAGCCCATGGCCATCTCGCTCTTGTTGCCGGTGGTGAGCACCAACCAGCCGAACTTGTTGGAAATGGTCATCAGGACGTTGCCGCGGATGCGCGCTTGCACGTTCTCCTCGGCGACGTTGGCCTCGGTTCCGGCAAAGTGAGCCGCAAGCATGTCGGTGAAGGCGTGATGCGCCGGCTCGATGGGGATGCGCCACAGGCTGATCCCGAGATTGTCGGCCAGTTCCTGCGAATCGGCGACGCTTCCCTCGGACGAGTAGCGCGACGGCATGGTGACGCCAACCACGTTTTCCGCGCCCAGGGCGTCCACCGCCACCGTAACCGTGAGGGCGGAATCGATGCCGCCGGACAGCCCGACCAACGTGCGACCAAAGCCTGACTTGCGCACGTAGTCGCGGGTGCCCACCACCAGGGCCTGGTACACCTCTTCCGTATCGTCCAGCGACCGGGATATCAGGGATTGCGCCTGCTGACGATCCGACAGGCGGTGCTCGGATACTTTCGTCAGACGGGCCTGGCCCACCTGAGACAGGATCTGCGGGTCTTCCTTGCGGGCGCGGGGATCACGCAGTCGTTGGCGGAACACCGATTCCACGTTCAGGTCGGCGATGATCAGGCTGTCTTCAAAGGCGGGACCGCGAGCGATTACGCCCCCGTCCGGAGAGCAGATGACGCTGGCGCCGTCAAACACCAGCTCGTCCTGTCCGCCCACGGCGTTGAGGTAGGCCACGAACACCCCGTGGTCGGCGGCGCGGGTGGAGATCATACGCTCCCGCTGGCTCGCTTTTCCGGCATGGAAAGGCGAAGCGTTGATGTTGACGATCACCTCGGCGCCGGCTTCCCGCTGCACTGCGATGGGACCTATCGGATACCAGATGTCTTCGCAGATGCCCACGCCCACCGGCGTTCCGTTGATGACGTACACCGGGCATTCCTCGCCGCGCCGGAAATAGCGGTCCTCGTCGAAGACGCCGTAGTTGGGCAGGTACATCTTGTGGTACCAGTCCAGGATCCGACCGTCGTTGATGATCGCCGCGGCGTTGGCGACGTCGTTCTGGCCGGTCAGGATGTCGGGACAACCGACGAACGCTGCGATGCCCCGCGTCGCGGCGGCCACGCGCTCCACGGCCAAAGCGCAATCGGACAGAAACGACGGCTTGAACAGCAGATCTTCGGGTGGATATCCCGTGATGGCCAGTTCCGGAAAGGCGACCACATCCGCGTGACGCGCCCGCGCTTCCTCGATCAACTCGATGATCCGAGTGGTGTTGCCGGGTATATCGCCGACGGTGGGGTTGAACTGGGCCAGGGCCAATCGGAGCGAGCGTTGCATCGGGGTATTATAGCGCAGGCCCCAATGGGCCGGTTTTGGGTTCCTGCTATAATCCCCTGGCATTCCGGTCGGGTTGCAGAGACGCCGGCCAACGAGCCGACGTGATCTAGTGAACCTGGTTTCCGTTCCTCGCTGCCGCCCAGTCCTCGCTGCCGGCCGCATTGGCCGTAGTCTTTCCTGCTGATGCGCGCTCTGCAGACCCGCGCCGCGCGGGCCACTCCCTTTTACTACGGATGGGTCATACTCGGCCTTTCGGGAGTAGCGTCCTACTCGTCGCGCCCGCTGATGTCGGTAGCGGTGCTCACCGTCTTCGTGGTGCCGATGTCCGAGCAGTTCGGCTGGACGCGGGCGGAGTTCTCCGGTGCGGTCAGCCTGGGCGGGCTCCTGGGGGCGGTGGCGGCGCCACTGGTGGGTCCCATCCTGGATCGATACGGCGCGGGCATGGTGGTGGGCATATCGTCCGGTATCGCCGGCGTCTGCGCCGTGGCGCTGGGAGCGGCGACCCAGATTTGGCAGTTCTATCTGGTGTACGTGCCGGGCCGGATGATGTTCTCCAGCCCCCTGGAGCTGGGCACCTCGGTCGCGGTCAGCAACTGGTTCATCCGACGGCGGCCGTTTGCGCTAGCCCTGAACCATGTCTCCCAGGGCTCCGGCCTTGCGGTGATGCCACTGGTGGCACAGGCCGTCACCGGTGTCTGGGGATGGGAAATGGCATGGTACTCGCTAGGAGCATGGACCATCGCTGTGGGCGTGATACCGGCGATACTTCTCATGGCCCGCCGTCCCGAGGACCTGGGGCTGGAACCCGATGGCGGCAGTGCGTCGCCACCGTCCGCGCGCCGATCTGGATCCATCCGCCGGCCCCAGAGCGCAGTGGACGAGATCAACTTCACCCTTGGGCAGGCCGTCAGGACTCGCTCCTTTTGGCTGATGATACTCTTCTCCTTCGCCAGCTTTATTGTCCAGGCCGGCGTGTCGCTGCACATGGTGCCTCACTATGTCGACCAGGGCGTGCCCGCGTCCGTCGCCGTGTGGACCGCCAGCACCTTCGCCATCTCGCAGGTTCCGGCCAGCATATTCTGGTCAGCGATATCGCAGCGGGAGGCGGCGCGGTTCGTGATGCTCGCCTCCGGTCTGGTGGTAGCCGGCGGTTCAATTACCACCGCCTTCGCCAGCGGCATCGGCGCCGGCGTGCTGGGAGCCTTTATTCTTGGGTTTGGCGTCGGCGGGTTGCATATTATCGGTCGCCTGGTCTGGGCCGACTATTTCGGACGGCTCCATCTGGGATCCATCCGCGCCTGGGGATTGGCGGCACAGGTGGGGGGGCAGGCGGTCGGCCCCACTGCCGCCGGCATGGCGGTGGACCGGGTGGGCAGTTACCAGGGAGCGTTCCTGGCCTTCGGCATCAACCTGGCGGTGGTCTCCCTGCTGATGCTGACCGCGACGCGCCCGGGACCCGAAGCCGCGGACGGAGGACAGCAGATCGACCCGTAAATGTTAACATTGGCAACGGGGTTGCTAAACTGCACCACCAGGACTGGAAAGAGGTGAACCATGACCAGAGCTCCCGCGACCCGCATCCAACGAGTACAGCCTCCGGCCACCCTGGCCGCCGGCGAAAAGGCCCGACAACTGGCCCGGCAGGGTCACGACGTGATTGACCTGGGTCAGTCAAGTCCGCACCACGTAACCCCGCAGCACATTATCGACGCGGGGATTGCGGCCCTGAACGCAGGACTTACCAACATCAGCTCGTCCCGTGGGCTGCCCGAGCTGCGCCAGGCCATGTCCGCAAAGCTGGCAGCCCACAATGGCCGCACCGTTGACCCCGACGGCGATATCCTGGTTACTCCCGGCAGCAAGATGGGGCTGTATGAGGCCATAAATGCCTACCTTGAGGCGGGAGATGAAGCGCTGGTGCTTGAGCCTACATGGGTCAGCTTCAGCCAGCAGGTGGAGATGGCCGAAGGCGTGCCCGTGGCCGTGCCACTCAGCGAGGAAGAGGAGTACCACATCAGCTACGAGCAGTTGAAGGAACACGTCACCTCGCGTACCAAGATGATCGTCATCAACAATCCCAACAATCCCACGGGCCGGGTCTACACCGAGGAAGAGCTGGCAGCCGTAGCGCGTTTGGCCCGGGAGCAGGATCTGCTGGTCATTTGTGATGAGACCTACGAGTATTTCCTCTACGATGCCAACCGGCATGTTACCGTCGCGAATCTGGAGGGCATGGCGGAACGAACCCTGACCAGCTACACCTTTACCAAGGCGTATTCGATGTCCGGCTGGCGGTTGGGCTGCATCGCGGCTCAGTCAAACCTGCTGGAGCCACTGCTGAAGATACAGGAACAAACGGCGAGTTTCGTTTCTCCCTTTGTGCAGATGGCAGGTGTGGCTGCCCTGGAGGGTCCCCAGGATCACCTGTCCCGGTGGCGGGAGGACTGCGATGAACTGCGCGTGCGCTGCGCTGGCCGGTTGTCCCAGGTTCCCGGCGTGCACTGTCCGCTGCCCGAAGGGGCCACTTTCCTGTTCCCTCGCTACTCGGCGGATGTGTCATCCGCGGAGTTGGCCGAGCTGCTGGTGGAACGGGAAGGCGTGGTGGTAACTCCCGGCGTCGGCTTTGGGGAAAGCGGGGAAGGCCACTTCCGCATTGCCCTGATGCGTTCACCCGCTGACCGAGTCGTGGAAGGGGTGGAACGCATAGCGCGAGTGCTGGAAAGTCTCTAGCAGGCTTGCAATGCCGGTGTTGCGCAGCGATCTCGTCGAGGCGCTCGGTGAGTTAGAATGGGCCGAAATCAGCACCGCGCCAATCCCGGAGGAACCTGATGTCTTTCTGCGATGAGATCGAGCGAGAGTCCCAGCAACAACGTGACGCCATGGCGTTCCATCCGTTCGTGCAGGGTATCGGCGACGGCACTCTGCCGTTGGACCGGTTCAAGCACTTCATCACCCAGGACTACGTCTATCTCATCGATTTCGCCCGTGTGCTTGCCCTCGCCTCGGCCAAGGCTCCGGACCTCCCGGCAATGTCGTGGTTCGCCCACGCCGTGGACTACATCCTGAACGCCGAGATGGACCTGCACCGTTCGTATTGCGCGCAGTTCGGCATCACCGAGGCCGAGCTGGACGCGACGAGGCACGCGCCGACCTGCTACTCCTATACCAGCTACCTGCTGCGTGTGGCCCACCAGGGAACCTTCGGCGAAGTGGTCGCTGCCGTGCTGCCCTGCATCTGGGGTTATTGGCGCGTGGGCGAGCGGCTGGCCGATCAGGGCCTGCCGGACCACCCCGGCTACGCCCAGTGGATCCAGATGTACGCCGCCCCCGAACAGCAGTCGGTTGCGGAGGAGTGTCGCGCCATCTGCGACCGCGTTGCCGCCACGGCCGGGCCTGCCGAGCTCGCCGCAATGAAAGAGGCGTACATCACGTGCACGCGCTACGAGCAGGCTTTTTGGGAAATGGGCTGGACGCTGGAGGACTGGCCGGTGTAGTCGCGGTTCAGCGCGACCTGGCCATCCGGCACGTCAGCTTATATGGTCGGGGTGGGCAGATTCGAACTGCCGATCTCCTGCTCCCAAAGCAGGCGCCTTGCCGCTAGGCCACACCCCGACGCCCTTGCCACCATCGGCCCGGCGATCCAACAAAGTACCCCCGCGGAGACTCGAACTCCGGTCTCTGGCTCCGGAGGCCAGCACTCTATCCACTGAGCTACGGGGGCACTTTTGATTTTAGCACAACTGCCCGGCGCGACAATTGGCATTGCCGGATCAGTGTTCATGCCGTCTGTATGCGAACCCGTCCAGGCTCTGGCTGGCAAGGCTGGTGAGCCGGTCAACGGAAAACGGCCCACCAACGTGAGCCGTTTCAAGAGTTTCAATGGCGACCCGGAGCGGATTCGAACCGCCGATCTCTGCCTTGACAGGGCAGTATGTTAACCGCTACACCACCGGGCCACAAAACACGCGATACCATCGCGCGTTGCATCATTGTAGTCAGCAGGCCTTGATATTGTCAAACGAAGTCCTGGACTTGCGGCGACGCTTCTGCGAATCGACCGCACCGGCGGCCGGCTATAATTGCTCGAACCGATAACCAACAGGAGGAACCCCTTGATTCGCAGCATTGACGGCAAGTCGCCGCAAATCCACCCCAGCGTGTTCGTAAGCGAGGCCGCCTATATCGTCGGCGACGTGATAATCGGCGAGGGAACCAGCATCTGGCCCGGAGCAGTGATACGCGCCGACTACGGTCAGATCGTCATCGGCAAGAACTGCTCGATCCAGGACAATTGCGTCCTGCACACCGACGACTACCTGGAACTGGGCGACAACGTGCTGATGACCCATGGCGCGGTAATCCACGGCGGCATCGTCGGCAACAACGTGATGGTCGGGGTAAACGCGGTCTGCCTGGAGGACTGCAAGGTGGGCGACTACGTGCTCATCGGAGCCGGCGCCATCGTAACCGGCACGCCCATCCCCAACGAGTCCCTGGTGGTCGGCGTGCCCGGCCGGATCCGCGAGCTGCCCGAGGTTCACCGCAAGCGATTGGAAAATCCCACCGCGCGTTACCAGGAAAACGGCCGGCGGTTCATCGCCGCCGGATTGGGGTTGCAGATACCGGAGTCCGACTAGCCTCGGGCGAGCGCTGATACGTCGCTCTCACGCCGCCGGCGCCGGATATACCGAGCAGGTCTCCCGTTGATCGCCGTCCTCGTCGAAGTCCTGGAGCAGCAATTCCTGCACACGCCCCAGCAGCTCGTCGCACACCGCGGTTGAAACGGTGGGGATCTCCATCAGGACCTTGCGCCCTTCCTTGAGGTTGAGTTCCAGGTAAACCTTGTCCTCGCCGGTGTATTCGAGCATGACCCGGATGGCTTGCCGCAGCCGATACCGGTCTTCGTCCGGCTGGTCGGTTTCGACCATTCGCACCAGGACTCCCGATTCCCGGTGACCATTAGAAGCGGCCGGCGATGGTGGAGGCGCCGGCTTGCTGCCGTTTGACCGGGGAGCTTTTGTGGGAGCGGTGGGGCGGCTCGACGGCGCCGGATTGTCTGCGGAGACCTCAGTCGACCGGTTGACAGGGGCCGCCATGGCGGTTTCCGGCAACTCGTACTCCTGCGCGTCATAGCAGGCAATGGAGAAGTCATCGCCGCGTATCTGAAGCCGGCCCGTGACCTTGGCCACGCGGCCGGGTTGCCAGACGTGCGCCGTCTTTTCCAGCGAGTCCGGCCAGACCATCGCCTCAACCTGCCCTCCCACCATGGCCAGGTCGATCCGCAGGAACTTGCGATTGTCGCGGGTGTAGCGCTCGTTGACCCCGGCGACGTGTCCCAGCAGGGTCACCGTGCTGCTGATCATCTCCTCGTCCAACTGGTCAATGGAGTTGTAGGCGTCGCCCGGATTTATCGCGGCCAGCGCCAGCAGCGGGTTGTAGGACAGGGCGACACCCAGGTACTCTTTTTCCAGGTTCGCTTTTTCCTGCTCAGTGTAGTCGTCGTGGGACGTGTCCAGTTCCAGCAGGGTGCCGCCGGCGCCGCTGTCCAGCTCGTCGCCGAACATACCGACCTGCCCGGAATTGCGGTTCCGAGTTTCCTGCTGCGCCAGGGCCCAGATGCGGTCCAGGTTGCCGATCACTGTGGCTCGCGGCGCCAGGGAGTCGAAGGCCCCGGCCTTGGCCAGACCCTCCAGCGTGCGGCGGTTCAGACCCGACACGTCCACGCGCCGGCAGAAGTCGGTGATTGAAGCAAAGGGACCCTTGGCGGTGCGCTCGGTGACGATGGGCGTGACGGCGCCTTCGCCCACGGTCTTGACGGCGGCCAGGCCGATGCGCAGCTTGCCGGTCTGCGCCCGGTCGGCCGGGGTGTCGATGGTGTAGTGGATGCCGGACTTGTTCACGTCGGGCAGCTCGATACCGATGCCCATGCGGGTGCACTCGTTGATCGACGCGACGTAACGGTCGCCGTGATCCAGGCGGCAGTTGAGCACCGAGGCCATGTACTCCAAGGGGTAGTGGGTCTTGAAGTATGCGGTCCAGTAGGAGATGAGCCCGTAGCTCACGCTGTGGGCCTTGTTGAAGGCGTATCCGGCGAAGGGCTCGATCAGATTGAAGATCTCCGCGCCCATCTGTTCGGAGTAGCCCTTCTGCACCGCGCCGGACACGAACCGTTCGCGCTCCTCAGCCATCAGCTCCGGTATCTTCTTCCCCATGGCCTTGCGGACGGTGTCGGCTTCGCCCAGGGAATAGCCGGCGAAGTTCTGCAGGACGTGCAGCACCTGGTCCTGGTACACGATGACGCCGTAGGTCTCGTCCAGCAGCTCCTTCATGCTGGGATGGGGATAGGTGACCTGCTCCCGACCGTGCTTGGAGCGAATGAAGCGGTCGATGTGCTCCATTGGGCCCGGGCGATAGAGCGCGATCATGGCCGCGATGTCGCCGAGATCAGACGGCTTCAGTTCCTTGATGTACCGCTGCATCCCGGCGCTTTCCAGTTGGAACAGGTCCGTGGTGTTGCCGGTACCCAGCAGATCGTAGGTGGCTTCGTCGTCCAGCGTCAGACGGCTCAGGTCGATGCGGATGCCCCGTTCCTCGTCCAGCAGTTTGATGGTCCGGTCCAGGATGGTGAGGTTGGTCAGGCCCAGGAAGTCCATCTTGAGCAGGCCCAGCTTGGCAACCGGGTCCATGGAGTACTGGGTCATCATCACCGGGCTGTTCTCATCCCCGCGTGATGGACGTTGGAGGGGCACAGTCTCAGTCAACGGTTCGTCGGCGATCAGCACGCCGGCGGCGTGGGTGCTGACGTGGTGGACAATGCCCTCCAGAGCCTGGGCGTTATCCACCAGTTCCCGGATCGCCGCGTCGCGCACGTAGGTGTCCGCCATCTCCTGGTTGGCAGACATGGCGTCGGAGATTGTTCGGGACTTGAAAGGCACCATCCGGGCGATGCGGTCGACGTCGCCGTAGCTCATGCCCAGCCCGCGGCCCACGTCGCGGAGTGCCGCCTTCGGTCCCAGGGTCCCGAAGGTGATGATCTGGGCCACCCGGTCGCTGCCATAGCGGTCGATGACGTAGCGCAGCACCTCGTCGCGCCGGTCGTCCTGGAAGTCCATGTCGATGTCGGGCATTTCCTTGCGCTCAAAGTTCAGGAATCGCTCGAACACCAGGTTGTATCGCATGGGGTCGATGTCGGTGATCCCCAGGCAGTACAGCACCACGCTGGCGGCGGCGCTTCCTCGCACGCCGAAGAGGATCTGCTGCTTGCGGACGAAGGAAATGATGTCCCACACCACCAGGAAATAGTTGGCGAAGCTGGTCTGCCGGACGACTTCCAGCTCGTATTCCATGCGGGCCCGGGCGGCGTCGTTGTTGATCCCGTAGCGCTGGTTGAAACCCTCCCAGCAGATGCGCTCCAGGTAGGCGTCCGCGTCCTCGTTGTTCGGCGTGGGATACCGGGGCAAGTGCATCTGCCCGAACCCCAGCGAAACGTTGCACTGCTGGGCCACTTCACCGGTGATGTCCACGGCCTGTGGGAAATCATGGAACAGAGCCGCCATCTCGTCGGCGGAGCGGATATAGTAGGACGAGTCTTCCATCCGCAGGCGTTTGTCATCCATGACGTTGGTGCCCGTCTGGATGCAGATGTACACGTCCTGGTACTGGTAGTCGGACTGGCGGACGTAATGGGCGTCGTTGGTGACCAGCAGGGGTACGCCGGTCTCCCGGTTCAAGCGAACGAGGCCGTCATTGATCCGGGGCAGCTGCTCGATGTGCTCGTGTCGCTGCAACTCCAGGAAGTAGTTCTCGCCGAACAGCTCGCGGTACCAACCGACCATCTGCTTGGCGTCCTGATAATTGCCGTCGGCCAGCAGGGTGGGCACCTCGGCCGACGGGCACCCGGACAGGCAGATGAGCCCGCTCCGGTGTCGCTCGATCAGCTCCTTATCAATGCGCGGCCGGTAATGGAATCCCTCCAGGTGGGAGAGGGTCACCAGCTGCAGCAGGTTGCGGTAGCCAGTGTTGTCCCTGGCGATCAGCACCAGGTGGTTGGCGGTGCGCTCGTTGGGAGTGCGGTCGTGTCGGCTGCCGTGGGCCACGTAGAACTCGCACCCGATGATGGGCTTGATGCCGGCGTCCTTGCACTCGGAGTAGAAATCGACCACGCCATACAATGATCCGTGGTCGGTGATGCTCATGGCGTCCATGCCCAGCTCGCGGGTCCGGTTCACCAGGTCCGGGACGCGGCTGATGCCGTCGAGCATGCTGTATTCGGTGTGAGTATGCAGGTGAATGAACACGATCAGCGAACCTGTTATTGATCAAGGATTGAAGATATGGCGACAGCGAAATAATAGCAGCGGACGGTTCTCCGCGCCATTACCCGGAACGATTCCTGCGAGTCCCGGGGACTTCGCGCCGGAAGGTCAATTGATGGCCTGCCGCTCATCGCGACTGCGGGCACAGCTCAGCATCGTTGGCGGCAACTAGCCCGGAATTTATCTGGCCAGGTCGGCAACACGGGCTACGGTGGACAGGGGTGGAATGACCCCGGGCGGCGTTGGCGTGTTGGCAACCCGGAGCAACTCCGCCACCGGGATGCGGAGATGCCGGTGCAGGGTCTCCGCCATTGCCAGCGTCATCTCTTGTTCGCCGGCCAGCAATTCCTCAATGTCGCCCTGTTCGCCCAGCAGTTGATTGATTGCCTGCACCGTCCAGCCTCTTTCTTCAACCCAGAACCTGATGAGAGCCCGGCCTTCGGGTACAGGCATCGGTATGTTGCGATATTCGTAGAGCAGAACCAGATCAACCAGGAGGTCAAGTTCTTCATCCTCCGGGGTATTGGGTTCGGCATCCATCAGAATTTCAATGCGAGCCAAGGCCGCTTCGTATTCCTCTTCGGTCCGGACCGGCTTGATATTACACATTCCCTAAACCTCCGCGGCATCGATGCGATCGTACTCAGCATGAGTGTCGACAAAGCGGATGTAAACTGCTCGCCGCCTGTAATTGATATTGACTACCAATCGATAGTCGTTGCCTTTGATGTTGAACACTACCCGGTTGCCAGCAATGATACTAGCGTTGGCAAATTGGGCGCGCACTGCCGCCGGCGTATCCCAGTCTGCATCGTCCGCATCCTGATACCAACTGCGCAAGGACCGTTCTGCATCAGCATGGCGCTCCCAAAACTCCCGCAGTGTCCTCTTGGAGAAAACCCTCATCGCAGTGTCGGGTTCCAGTCGCTGGAATTTCAGAGTGCCATATCTACCTGCCTCGGCTCTCCCGTGCGGTTACCCCGGAATCTCTATTTTCTCCGTCACGACCCGGGTCACTCCCCACCCGGCCAGCCAGGCCGAGTGGCGGCCGTCGCCGCCGGCCACCACCACCACGATGTCGTCCGCATTCAGCGCGATGGGAACCATGGTGTTCGGATCTTCGTCGTTGACCCAATCCGGGTAGTTGCGGTTCCCCCAGTGTCCCAAGCCCGACAGGTCGGCGATGGACATCCGCGCGTTGGCGAACACGTACTCGCGGACGTCCTGCTTGGTGAACCCGTCGGCCGCAATTTCGGCGGCGTGCTCGGGGCTGATCACCAGCGTCACCTGCGCCCCGGTCCCGATCTGGTAGAAATTGGAGAACCCGGTGGCCCGGGTTGCCTGAACCAGCGTGTTGAGCACGTCCGTGCCCCGCGATACCGTGGTCTCCATGATGGGATAAAAGGCCCGAATAGCGTGGAGAGTCACCATGCTCTCTTCCGGGTCCAGTCCCAACTCAACGTGCCTCGGCTCCCACGGGCTGCGCGCCTCGTTCTCGGCGAAGCAGAAGGAATACCGCCCCGGCATGGCCAGGGTCGCCTTGTCCATGTCCCCGATGATGAGCCCGGCCACGTTGCGCACGAACAGGCGCAGCGCCCGTCCGATGGTCGCGTTGGACCGGTATCCGGGGCCGAATGCTCCCGAGTCGCCGTTGATGCCCAGCCGCTCCGCAATTGGGCCGTTGACGATCACCACCGGGGCGGCGCCGCCCGTGGTGGCCTGGCATCCGGCCAGGTTGAAGGGTGTTTGCAGGGCCGCTTTCACGCAGGCCACCACCACCGGAAAGTACTCAGGACGGCAGCCGGCCATCACCGCGTTGATGGCGACCTTCTCGATGGTGACTTCCGAGTTGGATGGCTGCGCGATGCCCAGCGAGAGCGAAGGATCCTCGCCCCAAGGGCCGAGCATTCGTTGGACCGCCTCCTCCGTGGCCGGAACCACGGGCATCCCGTCGGTCCAACCCTGCTCTTCGTAATAGTCCTGGATCGCGTCGTAGGAGTCAGGCACGTCAATACGTCGCGAGTTCAGGGCGCGGCTGTTGGTGGTCATAAGTTCACTCTTCCGGGGTGAATTTTGTTACGTTTAGCGGGTGGACAGGTCAGCGATCACGCCGAAATGGTCGGACAGACGCCGTTCACCGTCCCAATTGTCGATGGTGTCTACGGCTCCGACCATCAGATCGTCGCTGACCACTATGTGGTCGATGGTCCTGCGCCCGGCGAATTCTGTATCTGCCGTCGTCACGGTCATCGTTGTCGGCAGTGCCTGCTGGAGTTTCTTCCGTAACCGGAGCGGGACGTTACTTCTCCCGCCCAGACGCTGGTTGAAGTCTCCAACGAGCACTACCCCGGATGGGTGCAACGGCGCCAGCAACCTCTTGAGGCCATCCAGATACTCTTCGTGGTCCTGCCACTGTCGCTGTTTGCCCCCGAATCTGGCGGTGCGTGAACCCGCCCACGGGATGCAGATGCCCAGGACGGTCAGCAGCCCGATGGGCGTGTCGGTAGTCCCAGCCACGAAGCGGCCGGGTACCAGCGTCGCGCGCCCCAGCCCGATGGCAGGACGCCACAGGTTGCGCGACCACAGAACTACCTTGCGCCGCTTCCCCCTGACGCCCATCCCGTAGTCCGGCAGTGCGCATATGGTGTGCCCGTGTCCCAACCCGAAGTCCGCGTCGGTCTCGGTCAGGCACACGATGTCGGGATCGTGCCGCTGGATACGAGACAAAATTTCTGGGCTACGCGCCGAACCGGGCGTAGCCCATTGAACATTCCAGTTGACCACTTTCATTGGGAAAGCGGCGCGGTATCTGATGCGACCCGCGATTACTTCCCGTTGGTCAGCATCTCGGCGATCTGGCCGGCATATTCATGCGCCATCTGCCGCACTTCCGGTATCGACCGGGGAGCCAGGGGGCTGGGCAAAGCCAGGATCTGGACACCGGGCATCCCCAGCGAAGAGGCGCGCGCGTGTGCCGCCCGGGTGAAGCTCTCGGTGATGACGCTTACGGAGGGAACGCCGCGAGTTTCGGTAACTACTGTGTCGTGGAGACCCCACGCCGTGCAGCTCCCTCAATCCGCGATTCCGTGCACCACCGCATCGCATTGCTCGATCAGCTCGTCGATGGTCTCGTCGGAGCAAGGCGCGCTGAAACTGAACTTGCGCAGGTAGACCACCTTCTCAACGGCGTATTCCTCTTCCAGGATGACCTGGAGTTCTTGCAGGAAATTATCGGAGTGGTATTTCCGGTTTTCCAGCAGACCGATGGTCTTGCCGGCCAGGCCGGGCAAGCGGCCCGCGGCATCCCGCTCCTCGGTCTTCTGCTCCGGACGCGGGTCCAGGATCTGGATGGTTGCGGTCGTCATGCTTCCTCCGTTCATTCTTTCAGCCGTCATTCCCGGTTCATTCAACCGTCATTCCCGCGAAAGCGGGAAGCCGGTGTCTATCCGAGCATCTGGTAGTGCTTGCCCTCGGTCTTGATGGCCGGGGCGATGACCATTTCAGACTTGTGAAAGTCGCGCACCGTGTACGCGCCGCACATGCCCATCGCCACCCGCAATGCGCCGACGAGGTTCTGCGTCCCGTTGGTGACGCTGGACGGGCCGTGCATCAGTTGCTTCAGGCTTCCCTTGGTGCCGACGTTGATGCGCGTGCCCCTGGGCAGTTCAGGGTGGGCGTTGGCCATGCCCCAGTTGTAGCCCCGGCCCGGCGCTTCGGCGGCCTGGGCGAAGGGCGTGCCCAGCATGACCCCGTCGGCGCCGCTGGCCATGGCCTTGCACACGTCGCCGCCGGTGCGCAGGCCGCCGTCGGTAATGACGCTGACGTAGCGGCCGGTGCGCTGGAAATAGTCCTCGCGGGCAGCAGCGCATTCCAGGGTCGCCGTCACCTGCGGCACGCCGACCCCGGTCACCTCGCGGGTGGTGCAAGCCGCGCCGGGCCCCACCCCTACGAGCACCGCGTCGATGCCCGTCTCCATCAGCTCGCTGGCCACGTTGTAGCTGACGCAGTTGCCCACCACCACCGGGACGTTGAGCGATTCGATCAGCTCGGAAAAGATCAGACCCCGGTAACTGCGGGACATGTGGCGCGCCGTGGTCACGGTGGACTGCACGACGATGATGTCGGCACCGGCCTCCACGGCCAGCGGGCTGAACCGCTTGGTGGTCTGCGGGGTGAACGCAACCGCCGCTATCGACCCCGACTGCTTGATCTCCTGGACGCGCTCGCCGACCAGGCGCTCCTGCACCGGCTCGCTGTACACCTCTTGCAGGTATTCCGTGACCTCGCCCTGGTCCATGGAAATGATCTCTTCCAGCACCGAGTACGGGTCTTCGTAGCGGGTGTAGAGCCCCTCGCCGTTCAGCACGCCCAGTCCGCCCATCTCGTGCATTAGCGTCGCGAATCGTGGCGACACCGAACCGTCCATCGCTGAGGCCATCACGGGGGCTTCAAAGGAGTACTGGCCGATGCTCATCTGGGTGGATGTCATTTCCGGGTTGATCGTGACATCGCCCGGGACGATTGCGACCTCGTCAAACCCATAGGACCGTTCCAGTTCTTTGAGCAAACGCCTGGCCATAGTTTCACCTCAAAGTTTGCCGTGAAGAGTGCTGAAATGTAGTGAGAGAGACCTGCCGCGGTCAAATGCGATTAGGTTGCATTGACGGAGCGGTGGTGTCATCCGCCCCGGTCTTGACCTGCTGAATTGTAGCATTCGGGGGCGCTCGTTTCTAAGCGCCCCCGAATGCTCGTTCGCCACTAAATCTCGTGTTAGGCCACAGGCAGGGCGGCCATCTCTCCCTTCCGCACCTTGATGCAGATCTTGCCGTCCTCGTCCATGTCGACGATCGCGGTGTCTCCCGGTTCGAACTTCCCTCCGAGGAGTTCGTCGGACAGCCGGTCCTCGACCTCGTTCTGGATCAGGCGGCGCAGTGGTCGCGCTCCCAGCACCGGATCGAAGCCGTTTGCGCCCAGGTATTCCTTGGCCGGCTCGGTCAGCTCGACACTGATCTCGCGTTCCTTGAGCTCGTCGCGGACCATGTTCATCATCAGGTCCACGATCTGGTGGATCTCTTCCGGACTCAGGGCATGGAACACGATGGTGGCATCCAGGCGGTTCAGGAACTCGGGCCGGAAGAAGCGCTTGACCTCATCCATAACCTTGTCCTTCATCCGCTCGTAAGCTTGGCGGTCCGTCTGCGACTGCTCGGACTTCACGGCGAACCCCATCGAGGTGTCCCGCTTGATCAGGTCGGAGCCGAGGTTGCTGGTCATGACGATGATCGAGTTGCGGAAGTCCACCCGGCGCCCGCGGGCGTCGGTCAACTGGCCGGCGTCGAAGATCTGCAGCAGGATGTTGAAAATCTCCGGGTGCGCCTTTTCGATCTCGTCCAGCAGGATGGCGCAGTAGTTCTTCTTGCGCACGCCCTCGGTGAGCTGACCTCCCTCGTCATAGCCGACGTAGCCCGGAGGCGCGCCGATGAGACGGGCGGTGGTGTGGCGCTCCTGGAATTCCGACATGTCCAGTCGGATCATGTTGTCCTCGTGGCCGAACAGGAACTCCGCCATGGCGCGCACCAACTCGGTCTTGCCCACACCGGTGGGACCCAGGAACAGGAACACGCCGATGGGATGGCGCGGGTCTTTGAGACCGGCGCGGGCGCGGCGCACAGCCTTGGAGATGCCTACGATAGCCTCGTCCTGGCCGATGATGCGCTTGTGCAGTTCCTCCTCCATGCGGAGCAGCCGCTCGGTTTCTTCCTGTGCCAGCCGTGTCACCGGGATGCCGGTCCACATGCTGACCACCTCGGCGATATCATCCTCGGTGACCTGCGTGCGCTCCTTGCTCCGGTCCGCTTTCCACTCTGCCTCCATGTCGCCCACGTTCTGGGACAGGTGGAGCTCGCGGTCGCGCAACTCGGCGGCGACTTCGTATTGCTGTGAAGCGATGGCCTCATCCTTTTCCTTGCGCACGCGCTCGAGGACTTCCATCGCGTCCTTGACTTCCTGCGGAGCGTGGCTGCCGCGCAGGCGGACCCGCGAGCCGGCTTCGTCCAGCAGGTCGATGGCCTTGTCGGGCAGGAAGCGGTCGGGAATGTACCGGGTCGACAGCGTGGCCGCGGCTCGCACTGCGTCCTCGGTGATATCGACGTTGTGGTGGTCCTCGTACTGGCCCTTCACACCGCGCAGGATGTCCACGGTCATCTCGGCGTCAGGCTCTTCCACCCGGACGGGCTGCAGCCGTCGTTCGAGGGCGGGATCGCGCTCCACGTACTTGCGGTAGTCGTCCAGCGTGGTCGCGCCGATGCACTGGATCTCGCCGCGGGCCAGGGAAGGCTTCAGGATGTTGGAAGCGTCCACGGCGCCTTCGGCAGCGCCGGCCCCGACCAGCGTGTGGATTTCGTCAATGAAGAGCACGCAGTTGCCGGAGGTCTTGATCTCTTCAATGACCTTCTTCAACCGCTCTTCGAACTCGCCGCGATACTTGGTGCCGGCGACCAGGGCGCCCATGTCAAGGGTGACCAGACGCTTGCCCTGCAGGGTGTCCGGGACGTCGCCCGATGAGATCTGCTGTGCCATCGCTTCCACGATGGCGGTCTTGCCGACGCCGGGCTCTCCCACCAGGACGGGGTTGTTCTTGGTCCGGCGGCTGAGGATCTGGGTCACCCGCTCGATTTCGGTGTCGCGTCCGATCACCGGGTCCAGCTTGCCGCCCAGGGCCGCGTTGGTCAGGTCAACGCCCAACTGGTCCAGGGTGGGGGTGCGCGTGGACGAACTCCGGCTGGTGGAGCTTCCGGTGCCCGAGTTGCTGAGTATGCGGTGCGTCTCGGCGCGGACCTTCTCCAGGTTTACGCCCAAGCTCTCCAGGACGCCGGCGGCCACGCCTTCGCCTTCACGGAGGAGGCCGATCAGCAGGTGCTCCGTTCCAATATAGGTGTGGTTCATCCTTCGGGCTTCGTCGACGGCCAACTCCACGACCTTCTTGGCCCTGGGGGTGAGGCCGATCTCGCCCTGCGCCGGGCGCTCGCCCCGTCCGATGATGAACTCTACGGCCGAGCGCACCTTGGTCAGGTCAACGCTCAGCCCCGACAGCACTCGAGCGGCTACGCCCTCGGTCTCCCGTACCAGGCCAAGCAGGATGTGCTCGGTCCCGATGTAGTTGTGGTTGAACCGCTGCGCTTCTTCCTGGGCCAGGGACAAAACCCTGCGCGCCCGCTCTGAGAACTTCTCGAATCTGCTGCCCATGAGACTCTCCTGGGTTGAGGTCGGGCCAGCGGCATCAGGCTGGCGGCGTTATTGTACCGCATTCGGGCAAAAATAAAAGCGGCCTCGGCACCGTTTCGTCGCGGTGGAGCCGCTTCATTGGCGTATTAGCCAATGGTTTTGCGTTGCCTACAATCGCCTGCGTTTCCTTGCTGCGCCATCACGCCCGCCCTGACTGACCGGTGGGTTTTGGTACTTTCCGGCGGTGACCTATTTTCCCACTCCGTCACCAGAGCAGTATCGTCGGCGCTGGGGCGTTTCACTACCGTGTTCGGGATGGGTACGGGTGGGGCCACCCCGCTTGAACCACCAGAAAGTAACGCCGCAATTATGCCTCATATCGGATGACTTGGCAAGGGCAGTCGCGCCAGGGATTTTCGGGTATTCCAAGGAGCCTCGAATCGCCTATGCTATACTGGCTTTCGACCCGCGGACCGCCGCGTGAGGGGGGCCGTTAGCTCAGCTGGCAGAGCACCGGACTTTTAATCCGGGTGTCGTGGGTTCGATCCCCACACGGCCCACCACCGTACCCGATACTGCGAACTCCGCCGTTCAAGGCGATTTCGGCGGCGTCCGCTCCCCCTATTGGACTATCCTCCGGTGTGGGTATCGTGTAGATAATCGTCGCTCCGCCGGGCCGCACTAGCACCTCCTTGACGAAAGACCGCACGAAGGCTTTGGTCTCGGTCAGTTCGCTGGTCCTGAGGAACGCGCTCATATCCTGGGCAAAGGCGGCGATGATGTCGGCGCTGTCCAGCAGTTCCCGCCTCTGGGCCAGCACGGCCCTGGCATCCTCGGCGGCGGCTTCCAGTTGCTCCCGGCGGTGGCGGTGTTCCAGGATGCGCTCCGAGGCGTCGGCCATATCCAGGTCGGTGCTCTCCACGAAGTGCCAGATGCGGTCCAGCTTCCGCTTGACCTCTTCCAACTCGGCCTCCACCGTCTCCAGGTTCTGCCGCTGCTCTCGGGCCACGCCGTCCATCTCCTCGTCCAGCAGCTTCACCAGGTCTCGGATGTTGGACTCGGTGAGGATGTTCTCGCGGATGTTGGAGATGATGATGTCCTCGAAAGACTTGGCGTTGAGCCTGGGGGTATCACAGGACCCGCTGCCCTGCTTTAGGATGGACTGGCAGACGTAGTAGGTGTACCTGCCGCCCTTGGCCTCGGCGGCGGTGAGGGCCTTGCCGCAGGTCTCGCACTTGGCCAACCCGCTGAGCAGGTAGGGACTGGCGGCGCGGCGGGGGTGGGTCACCGCCGGTGCGCGGGCTTCCAGCAACTTTCTGACCCGCCGGTACTCTTGCTGGGAGACGATGGCGGGGAAGGCGTTCTCCACCCGCACCGGCTCCTGTCCGTCGCGGGCCTTCTGGCCCCATAGGAGGGTTCCGGTGTAGGCTTCGTTGGCGAGGAGTTTGTGGACGGTGGTCTTGCGCCACTGCTTGCCATTGGGTGAAGGAATGCCCTCGGCGTTGAGGGTCTTGAGGATGTCCAGGGAGGTTTTGCCCTGGAGGGTGAGATCGAAGATGCGGCGGACCAGGGCGTCGTGGGGCGGGTTGAGTTCCAGCCTAGGGCGCTTCTTGGCGCCGTCCTGGACGTAGTTGCGCCGGTAGCCGTAGGGTGCGCTGGCGTTCATCCAGAATCCCCGGGAAGCGGCCTCGCGCATACCCCGCCGAACTTCCTCGGCAAGATTTTCTGAGTAAAATTCGTCCACGGACTCGATGATGGCCTCCATGAGCTTGCCGGTGGGGGTGTCGTCGGCGTGCTCGGTGATGGATACCACGCGAATGCCCTTGCGCCGGAGCATGGACTTGAAGGCCACGGCGTGCTCCCGCTTTCGGGTGAACCTCGAAAATTTCCAGACAAGAATTTCGCTAAAAGGTGCCTCCGGCTTGCTGGCCTCGTCCAGCATTTTCCTGAACTGGGGCCGGTCGGCGATCCTGCCGCTCTCGGCCTCGTCGACGAACTCGCGGACCACCAGGTAGCCGTTCCTGTCGGCGTAGTCGCGGAGCGCCCGGAGCTGGGCGGCCACGGAGAGGTCCACGTCCTGGCGGTCGCTGGACACCCGTGCATAGAGGGCCGCCGGGGTCAAATCGGTGTTCTTACTCATCGCTGTGTCCTCCTTGGTCATCTTCCTCTGACTGATTGGCCTGCCGGTAGCGCAGCCGTTCCAGGCGCTGCTCCCGGCGCAGTTCTCTGTCTTCCATGTACAATCTGAGGGCTTCACGCACCAGTTCGCTCATGTCGCGGCCCTCCTCATCCTTCACCCGCTGCACCTCGGCGAACATTTCCGGCGGCAGTGAGAAGGTGATGGTCTTTGAGATTCTCGGCATAGGTACCTACCCTGCGCTCCCCTCAATCGCCCGAAGAATCTCGGCTTCCGATGATGCGTAGACGAACCTCCCCGCATTTTTGTAAACGCACACGTTGGCAAGGTCCATTTCCCTATCGCCTATCTCTCCCACTCTTGGGGCAAGACCGCTCTCCACACGAGCGTCGCCACACAGACCCATCAGTTGCAACTCCGCTGATAACGGCATTACGAACCACATCCAATTGCGATACTGAGGCTCGGGACCCAGCAGCAGGGAATTTGAGGGTATGTCCGACGTGATGAATTTCCGTCCCGCAGGGGCTTCGTCAAATCGCCAACTTCCTTCTTCATACGATCTGTACCACCGTTCGCCTTCTTCCCCACGCAGAAAAGGGTCCATCATAAGTGCCTGATATCTCCGGTCATTGTCGAGACCGGACATCTTCCTCAACACGGAGAAAGTAGCCTGCAACTGTTCACTCGAATCCGGAAACCGCCTAAGCAAATCTGCTTGGGTTGCTTCTTGCATTTCCTGATGGGCGATCCTGGTCCTTTCTGAGGTCTCTTTCATCTGCTCGCGAAAGCCCCGGCTTCGCAATTTTGAATCTACGACAAGGCGGGCAAGCCAAGCTCTCAGGGCGGCCGACGCTTCCCGGTTGGCAATGAACTCATTCAGTTCAGCAACGTCACTCCCCCTGAGCGCGGTGAGTATTTGCGACCATTGGTCTTCTCGCTGTTGAAGAAGCGCATCGTTGGCGGAAGAATAGGCATCTCTCGACACTTCCACGTTATCGATGGAACGCACCGCGACCGCTGCTTGAGGATCTTCCTTGTCGAAAACGTACAGTTGCTCAGGGCGGCCACCCAAACAAAATCCCCTGAGATACAGCTTTGGCACAAAGTGCTTTCTGGTCTTGTCTATCTCAAACATTGCTTTTTTATGCCTATCTGGGTATTGTGTTGTCTTACTCTCCATCATCGGATATCCGGCCCGTCCTGTCAAGGCGCATAAGTCGCCTCCCTCCAGTATCCGGTGGCAAATCCCGGCTCGACCCTGGGGCTGTTGTGAGAATTGGGCAGACAACCCTGCCGGCCCAATTGCGCGGTCAACGCGCGGCGGTGTTCCCAGGGCACGGCCACCACCGCCACCTTGGCCAGCCGCCCCTTCCAGATCACGGGCGCGGCAACGGCGGCCAGGCCGTCCGTCTCCGCATATTCCGTCTCACCGCTCTGGGCGGCCAACTCCGCCAGGGAGCCGGGCGGGACGGCCCGGTCCTTGTGGGGCATCCCGCCCCGCCAACCGCCTATGAGCCGGGAACGCCGCGGCCGGAAGCCCTCAGTCCGCCTGACCACCTTGGCCCGCAGCCGGGCCAGGTCGTCCCCGGCGGGCCACAGCGCCGGGTCGCCTTTTTCGGAATGCCCGTACAGGACCACCAGCAGGGGCGGGCGGCGCACCACCTCGGCCAGCCGCAAAGCCGCCGATGCGTAGGCGGCGCCGAACCGGTCGTGGAGGGCCACCACGTCCAAGCCGCAATCCTGGGCGTAGGGAGCGAAGACGCCCGGCTGCATCAATACCGACACCGCGAAGCGTTCTGCCCGCAGGCACACCAGGGGGTCCGGCGGGCTGCCGGAGTCCTTCACGCCCATGTGCTCCAGGATGATCTCGTAGATTTCGTGGGCCAGGGTCTGGGCCTTGGAACCCTCCCACAGGTCGTCCCGGTAGTAGATGTGGTACTCGCCCCCGGGCTGTCCGATGTGGGCGCCCTTCAGCCCGTCCATCTGCTTCCCCGCCAGCACCTCTCCCAACCCGGTCCGCCGCGCCAGGTCGGTCAGTTCGTCCAGGGTGGGAATGTCCGATACTCCGAAGCAACTCACGAAGCGGGCGCCGACGGTCTCCGGGTCCAGGCGGATGCCCTGTTCGTGGTCCTCCAGCAGGTCGCGGCAGAAGCCGCCCAGGGTCTCACTCATTCCAGCAGCCTCTTGCCGGTGAACTTCTCGTACATCTCCACGATGAACCGCTTGGCGTTGACGGTCATGGGGCCGTCGGGCCGGGTGCCGACGCGGAAGGCCGGGTCGTCGAGGACGAAGCGGTAGGCCCGCTCCACGTCCATGGCCTGGTCGCTGAAGGGATCGGGCTGGGCGCCGTGGCCGGCCCGCCGGATCAGGTCGTCGGGGTCCACCCTGTAGAGGCCGGCCAGCTTGCGCAGCAGGTTGGCGCCGGGGCGCTTCTCCCCCCGCTCGATCTGGGACAGGTAGGAGCTGGAAACGCCGGTGCGCCGGGTCACCTCTCTCAGGCTGACCCGGCCCCGCAGCCGCTTCAGCAGGGAGCCGAAGTCCTCGGCCGCCGCCGTCTCCATCTCCTCGACCCCTTCCGGCTGGCCGGTCTGCTGTTGGTCAACGTCGCCCATGATGGTCTCCTCCTTCCCGGTCGGCGGCGCGTCGGTGGAACAACGCTTAGGTTTTTGTTGAAGTATTGTTACATAAAAGCGAACACTTGGTCAATAAAAGGCAACACTTGCGGGTTGTCTATTGCCTGTGACGAGACTATGTTGCTACACTCTATCAAACAGGTCGGATGTTCTACTCCGTCCTGCCGAGTATACAACACCGCCGGTTGCCCGGCCAACCCCCAGGGGCCGGTCCGGGTTCCGCCAAGGGAGGCCATTGAGCAAGAAACGCAGGTTCACCAGGGAAGAGGAGGACGGGCGCATCCAGGGCCTGCGCCTCCTGGCCCGCATCATCGCGCGTCACTACCTGGAACACCCCGAGCTGTACCCCGCTCCACGGGGAGACATCGGCGGCGGGACCGTGGGCGCCGGCAACGACGATTCCGCCGCCAACACCCTGGCGCGCGCCACCGGCGGCGGGGACACGGCCCGCAAGGAGGCAAACCAGTGAAACAAAAGCGGATTATCTACCGGGTCAGATTGAAGGCCGAGGCGGTGTGGGAACTGCTGAACCGGCTCAACCTGACCCAGAACGAACTGGCTCGTCGCATCGGGCGCTCCTCGGGCTACCTGTCCCAGCTGATCAACGGGGAACGGTGTCCCTCGGGGGAGACCCGCCGGCGGCTGATGGATGTGCTGGGCGTGACCGACTTCGACGTTCTCTTCGTCCAGGAGCGGGTCGATGCCTAGCCCCCGCCCCGGGCCGGGGACGCCCATTGACATTCCCCCGGGGGTGGCCCTGGTGCCTGAGGACTTCCGGGAGAAGCTGGAGGTCATCAAACGGCTGACCGGCCTCTCCTGGGAGGGATTGGCCACGGCCATGGGGGTGGACAGCCGCCAGCTTTGGCGCTGGCGCAAGCGGGGCGGCGAGCCTGGAGCCGGCGCCATGCTGGCCCTGGCGCGCATCGCCCTGCGGGTGCCCGGCGGCCTGGCCCTTCTCCTGGACGAGGACGTGATCGTGATACTTGGAACAAAGGAGGTGGAAACATGACAATCAAGGAACCGAATTACTTGGAGGGCTTGGCACGGGCCCCGGGACTGACCTGGCGGGGTCTGGCCTCCCGGCTGGGCGTGAACGACTGCCGGCGGCCGGAACTGCGGCTTCCGGCAGGGCCGGGCCGGCGGCGGGAGTCCGGCGGGAACGCCAACCGCGACACTGGCGGCCGCGGGGGTTAGGGGATGGGACGCCGCCAGCAGTACGTCTACCACACCCTGCCGGAGGTTTTCCCCGAGGACTTCCCCCACCGGCTGGACCGCTTCCGCCGTGCCGCCGGGTTCACCTGGGGCGGTCTGGCAAGGGAGCTGAGGGTCAACTCCCGCACGGTGCGGCGCTGGAAGGCCGGTTCCAAGATTGGCTCCGGCCACCTGGTGTCGCTGTTCGCCCTGGCCGTCCGGCTGGGGCTGCTCCACCACATTCTGCCCGAGGCGGGAGAGCCGGTTGCCGCCGCCGACCTTGACACCGAAAGCGGGGGTTGCGTAGTGAGCGCAACAGGCCAGGACTGACCCGGGCGCGACGTGCTTCAAGGTAACAGCGGGGCCGGACGGAATCATCCGTCCGGCCCCCTTTTTGTCTTTCGCCGTTTCTTGCTCCCGTTACAGCCGGTCCACGCCCTGGGGGTCATGGGGACAGGCCCTGCGGTCGAGGACGCTCTTCAGGATGCCGAAGGCCAGGTGGAAGTTCAGGGCCTCCGACATGGCGGTGGGGTCCTCCTGCTGGAGCAGGGCGTATGAGACCAGACCGGCCATCTGTAGTAGCTCGTCGTCCCCGGCGACCCGGTACGGCGCGGCGTAGACGAGGGTGTCCCGGGCCGCGTCCCTGCCGGAGTCGCCGTCCCCCGCGTAGGGGCAGGCGGCGAGGATGGGGTCGCGGTGAACGGGCCCGGCCGCCAGGGCGGGCAGATCGTCCCGCTCCGCCTCGTCCTCGACGAAGAAGGCGTAGCGGCCGTCCGCCGCCACCGAGGCGTTGACCAACTCCAGGAGCCGATCCCGGGCGGCGGCGCGGTCGCGGCTGCAGTGTTGGCGGAAGGGGGAGTTGCGCCGGCAGACGTTGATCACGCCGATGCCCCCCTGTCTCCATCCGGCGCTCTCCAGGACCCGCAGGCCGGTCATCATGATTTCCAGTCCCTCCTCCAGGGTGGTGAGACGGCGGCGGAGACCCCGGGGGAGGCTTCCTTTGGGGGACAGCAGGTCCCCGCCGCGCAGTGTCCGGCCCGTGGGGACGTTGAAGTCGTCCTCCATGACCCAGCGCCAGTCCAGGACGTGCTCGGACACGGCGTTCCAGTGCTCGCCGTCCACCCCCAGGGCGGTGGCGACGGAGAGGTTTCGGCTCCGGGACTCGCCGACGTAGTAGATTCTCATAACGGTGATCCTCCTTTGTAATGTAGTAGCGTTTCACTGATAGCGGTGCAGCGGTTCGACCGGCTGGAAGTCGCCGCCCGGAGCCAGCCAGGCCGGACCCAACGGCCCCTCCCGTTCCAGCAGTTCCCGGTGCGACGCCAGCAGGGGCAGCGGCACGCGAACGCGCAGCATCTCCCTGCGGGCCACCTCCAGGAAGTGGGTCGGCGCGACGGGATCGTCGAATACCACCAGGACCAGGGGCCGGTGGCCGTGGTCGTCGGCGGGGCGGTGGGAGGAGTAATAGCGCAGGTAGGGAGCCAGGCGCTGGGCCATGGTGGCGGGGCGCACCGCCCGGCGCTCGTACTCCAGGAAGAAGGGACGCAGCACGTCCTTCCGGCGCAGGGTTCCGAAGGCGTCGGGGTGCAGGGAGCGGGGACCTCCGTAGTGTCGGAAGTAGCGGGATGCCCGGTGGGGCGGGTCCAGCTGCTCCACGTCCCAGCCGTGGCTTTTCGCCTGGCGGTTCAGGGAGGCGACGAAGCGGTGGACGGCGGCGGTGTGCTCCAGGTCCCGCAGCAACTGGCGGCTGCGCCTGCCGGACACGGATGGCCGGTCGCCGTCTGCGCCGTTGTCCCCGTCGCCTTCCGCGCCGGCGCTCCATCGATGCCGGGCCTCGCCGGTGGACACCCGGTCCCTTCGGGCCAGCAGCTTCAGCCCCCTATCGGTGAGGGCTAGGCGGCGGGCGTCCAGTTGAAAGCCGGTTGCCAGTCCCCGGCGTTCCAGGACGGCGGTGAGCTGGGATGCCCTGGGGCGGGAAACGTCCAGGAGCCCGGCCAGGTCCTCCCGCGCCAGCCAGGGCCAGTCGGCCAGCAGGTCCAGGGCGCGCTTCTCGGCGGGACGCAGCAGGACGGGCAGCAGGCGGTCGGGGATTTCGTCGCTCCCTCCGCCCAGGTCGATGTCCTTCGGAACCGAGACCCGCACCAGGGGCGGCTCCGCCGCCGTCATTCCGCCGGGGTTGGCGCGGCCCACGGCCTCCGCCAGGGATAGGGTGCTGCCCACCGAGGAGCGCCAGATGGCGTCGCCGGCGCCGGCCGCCGCGACGTGGCGCTCCAACGCGAAAAAGGCCGGAACCGGGGCCGTCGGAGTACGGGCCTCGCGCAGCAGGACGACGGCCTGGCGCAGTCGCACCTCGTCGGGGACCATCACCAGGACGGCGCTCGGCCGGGGACCCTGGGCCAGCCGCCAGAGGCGCTTGGCGAAACCGGAGCGCTCAGCGGTGGCTCCCTGGCGGATGATGGTTAGGACGCAACCGTTGGGCAGGCACACGTCGGCGTCCTGGGGCAGGGCCCGGCACCAACGGAAGTCCACGGGGTGACCCAGGCCGGCCAGGGCCGAGGCCAGGCGGTAGATGACGGCGGCGGCGTCCAGGCGTTCCAGCAGCGTCCGGCGCCAACGCAGGGAGAGGGGATATTCCCGGAGCAGCCGGCCCAAGGGCCGCACCTCTGCCAAGGCCAGGGCCTTCACTCCCCTTTCGGGGAGATAGTAGCGGCGGGTTGGCGCCATCAAGGGCGTTGCGTGGGGCACCGACGCGGCGAGTCCGGCGTCCTCCAATTGACCCACCGCCTCGTAGACGCCGCCCCGGGACCGGCCGGCCAGGGCGGCCATTTCCAGCCGGTCCAGGAGGGGCATTTGGGCCAGCAGGCGCAGCAGGTCCGCCTGGCCTTTACTCAGCAGCCGCGTCATTCCTCCGCCTCCCCCTCGCCGCCCGGCTCACTGTTGCCCGATTCCCAGCCATTGACCTGCTCCTCATCGTCGCCCGGCTCGCCGCTGTCCCGCTCCCCCTCTGCCCGGGACCCGGGCGCGGTTTGCTGCCCCTGCCGCCGGCTGCGCTGGTTCCGCCGGTTGTTGGGCTTGGGCTGGGCCGGTGGGGTGGCCTGGTTCTGTTTCCGCTGGCCCGGCCCCTGCCGGAGTTCCGCCAGATCCTGCCGGTACTTCTCCACCAGCTTCCGCATCTCGTCGTCCTGGGGTCCGATCTCCGTCTCGGGAGTGATGTAGCCCAATGCCAGGTCCCGGATGCGCTCGGCCACCGCCGGGTCTCCCGGCTCCGGCGGCAGCACCCGCATGGAGAAGGCGTCCATCCGCTGGATCCCCACCGTGGCCCGCACGTAGCACTGGTGCACGTCCAGGGAGGTCACGTCGTCCTCGCTGACCCGCTCCTTGCCCAGCTCCCACACCAGTTGCCGGGCGTCGGTGCCCGCCATCTGGAAGGCGGCCAGGCAGCCCACGTTGGCCAGCACGGTGTCGCGCATGGTCCGGGACAGGTCCTCCAGCTTGCCCAGGCTCTGGGTGGCCAGGATGAAGTTGGCGCCGAACTTGCCCAGCTCGCTGAGCATGGACTCGTAGTCCACGCCGGGCATGGTCTGCATCTCGTCCACCACCACCAGGGCGCCCCGCCGCTCTTCCGGCGGCAGGCTGCCCTGCTCCCTTATCACCCCGTCCACCAGGTTCAGGATGGAGGACCCCACCAGCGCCGCCACGTCCCTACCCACCGCGCCCTGGGCGGTGGACACCAGCAGGATGCCGCCCTCGCGGATGGTCTCCCGCAGGTCGATGGTGGAGCGGGGCTGGCCCAGGATGGCCCTGGCCGTCTTGGACGATGCGTAGTAGGCCAGGCGGGTCTGCACCGGGGCCAGGGCCATGCCCTGGTAGTCCTTTCGCCAGGCGCCGAACTCCCGGGCCCACCAGCGCAGCAGGTGGTGGTCGTCCACCTGGGCCAGCGCCTCGTCCCGGAAGTCGTCGTCGGAGAGGATGCGCAGCCCGTCCAGGATGGTGTACTGCTCCTCCGGCGACCGCTTGTCGTTGGCCTCGTGCAGGCTCTTCACCGCGTGCTCCAGGATGGACTGCATCCGGGGACCCCACTGCTCCCACAGGCCGTGGGCCACCCGCACCACCGAGTCGGCGGTGCGGTCCCGGTCGGCGAAGATGCGGGTGTCCAGCAGGTTGATGCCGGGAAAGCCCCGCTCATCAGCCAGGTCGATGAGCCTCACGCTGCCTATGAGGCTCTCGGGCACCTGGGCCAGGATGCTGCCCACCAGGTCGGCGTGGGGGTCCACGACGATGATGGCGTCCTGGTCGTTACCCGCCGCCTTCTCTTTGAGCTTGTGGGCGACAACGTGGCGCATCAGGGTGGACTTGCCCATCTGGGTGCGGGCCACGTAGAGGTGGTGGCGGCGCAGCAGGTCCCGGGGGAAGTGGATTTTCCGGGATGGGCCGGTAGTGGTCTCGCCCACCAGGGCGCCGCCGCTGGTGCCCCGGGCCGAGGGCAGCAGCGCCCTTGACCCGGCGCGGGCCACCAGGGGCGTCTCGTCCCTGGCCCCCGGCGGGTGCCACAGGCCGGCGGCCTCCCGCACCCCCAGGACGCTGCGCCCGCCCAACAGCCCCGGCCCGGCGGGATGCAGGTGGACGCTGGGGACCGTGGGCCTGACCTTGCTCACCTTGAACCTGGCCCCGGCGGGGTTGTCGTAGTGCCGGTAGGCGGCGGCCACCGGTCCCAGCAGCTCACCGGCCCGCTCTGGTCCGGCGCCCTCCGGCAGGACGGCCGTGAGCTGGATCTCGCCGTCGAAGGCGATGCGGGAGGTCTTCTCCTTGATCATCAGCGGGTCGTAGACCCGGCTGCGGGCCTGCTTCCAGCGCCACCAGCCCCACCCGGCGGCCACCAGGCCCAGGGCCGTGCCCAGGCCCAACAGCAACGCCTTCAGCAGCTCGCCGTCCTGGTACCACAGGTAGCCCCGCGCCGCCGCCAGCACCGCCACGCCCAGCACGGCCAGCGTGACGCCGTCCTTGGCGTCGATGCGGGCCTGGGTGGCCTGGACGTTGTTGACGGACTGGCCGGCCTGGGGTAGCTGCTGGCGCTGGAGCTTCTGCTGGTGCACCTGGGACCACTCCGGCCCCATGGACCGCAGCAGCAGGCGGGCCACCACCCGCTCCCCGTCGTTCAGGCTGGACAAGGCCCCGATGATGGCGATGAGCGGGTCGGAGCCCGGGTCCAGCAGGTCGTCGTCCCGGAAGGTGCGCAGCGGCGCGTACTCCGGGCCGGAGGCCCGGAGCGTCATGCCCCAGGCGGCCTCCCCCTCCGCCAAGCGCAGGGGGTCGCCCTCGGGATCAAGGGTCTGGATGCGGGCCTGGGGGTAGCGGGCGGCGATCTGGCCCCGGACCACCTGATCGTCCAGGCAGCGGGCCAGCAGGGTGACGCCTGAGGCGTCGCCGGCCAGTTCCAGGGAGAAGGGTTCGGGGACGGCGATGGAGGCCAGCAGGTTCTCCACCCCCAAGAGTGTGCGCTCGCCGCTGCGGGGCGGCGTGATGACCAGCAGCACCGGCTCCTTCTTCCGCTGACCGCCAATCAATATGCGCTTGATGTTGATACTCATGATATATGCCTCCTTCTCGTCAAGGTGGTCGCCTCGGGGAACCGCCTACCGGCGGTCCAGGGGCATTCGCCCCCAATCGAGTGTGGGAGGGGAAAAGCGAAAATCCAATTCCCTGTAGGGCAGGACGCCGGCGTCCGCCCATATAGGGAATTGGATAGGTGGGCCCGGATGTGATGTGATACCCGTGTACAGGGATTCGGGTCACTTGTAGAAATACAAGTCCGGCCCGTCCTGAACGTGAAACGGGCCGGAATCGGGGGTAGCGGGGCCATGTTGGCAAGCACCTGGCGGTAAGGGCCGGTTCCGGCCTCACTTGTATTAGTGCAAGTCGGCGGCGGCCCGAATCCGGCGCCGTCGCAGCAAGCAATTCGGGCCGGGGGTCGTTGCGGGGGGAAGGGACCCCCTTACAGGAACCCCCTATTGGACCTGTCGCCCGGAGTAGGAGCAAGGAGGTGGAGCATGGCGCAGAACGGGGGCCGGGGCGCCGGTGGCCAGGACTCGGATGCGGAGCGGCGGGAGCGGCTGCACGAGTTCCTGTGCGAGTTGGTGAAACGGGAGGGACGCATGGAGGCGGCGGTGCTGCTGGGGGTGAACTACCGCACCCTGGTCAAGGCCGAGGAGTCGGGCGAGATGACGGGGCGCATGAGCGACGCGCTGGAACGGCTGCTGCTGACCTGGGACGGCGGGGCCGAGGACGGCGATGGTGACGGGGACGGGGACGGGGAACCGGAACCCGGCGGCGATCTGGCGCGGCGGGTGGAGGCGTTGGAGGCGGGGCTGGAGGAGTTGGCCCGAGAGTTGCGCAGCGGGCTGGAAGCGGTCCGGGGGGCCGTTGGGGGCACCGCCAAGGAGGACCCGTCGATGGCGCCGGAGAAACTGGCAGCCAAGGCAAAGGAAGGGAAGAGGAGCGCACCGACGCAATCGCCGCCCGCGCCGCCGGTGGCCGGACTGAACAAGCCCAGGCCCGTCAGGCTGCGCCGCGTGGACCCGGAGTTGGTGACCCGGGAACCCGCTGGGGATGACGCGGAAGTGTACGGCGACGCCTGGCCGCTGGTGAAAGAGTGGCGGGAACTCAAGGACAGGCTCCCGGTCCGGGGCCGGAGCCTGTCCTGGCTGACCGGCTACGAGCGGCTGCTGACGCTGGAACTGGCCATGCTGGAGGAGCACGAACTGACCCTGCCGCCGCAGAAGCAGCCGGTGAGGGACAGCCTGGGCCGGCGGAACCACACCCGCTGGCGCTGGAAGGCGCTCGACAGGACCCAGGTGTCCATCCGGAAGCGCAAGCTGCTGCGCTGGCTGCGCCGGTTGCTCACCCTGGGGGCGTGGTGGGATTAGGCGGGACGGCAGCCGTCATCCCCGGGCCGTACGGCGTGGCGCGGCGCCGGGGGCCTGTCAGCGAACTTCCGGCAAGCGCTAAGCAAGCGATCACCGGCGGGGCGGGCCAGGTGCTTGCAAAATCCGTTCCCTGTAATGGGAGCACGGGCGATAATCAATGCAGTTTACGGTTTTTGCCAGTCTTTCCCGCCTGAAAGCTGGAGGGTACGTCCCCGACCCGGACCGTTCGCCAGGGATTGAGCCTCGCTCTCCCCGCGACGGCCTCAACGAGGACAAGCGCCTGCCCGCTGCGTGATGCGGCACCCGGGGTCGAGCCCTGCTCCTCCGGCGTCCGATTCGATGCGGTGCACCATACCAAGCTGGCGCCGGTCGTCAGCATCGCCAACATCGTCCAGGAAGTGAAAACCGGAACCGACACGGCACCCCAGAACCTGAACCTTACGGTCCAACTCCCCGAGCGCACAGGACACAGCGCTCACCACTCAACCTGCGGCTGGAACGGGCTTCGCCTCTGGCCGCTTTCTCACGTCTGCGGCTTGGCACTCACACAGCAATCAGGCCGCAGACTCCTCAAGCTCCCGTTCCGTTCGCCAGCGACTACGGCAGGCCGGACCTCTCCCTGGCGACGCGGTTTCCAACGGCGCGCTGGCTGACGGCGTAACCGCTGGCCCGGCTGCGTTCCCCGCCTTGCTCTTTCCCTCACCATCCGGCTTGCCGGGCGCCATATCCCTGGGCCAACTGCGCCTTGCGCCAACCCCCAACCGGCGCTTCCCGTTGCGCTGCCTGAACCTGGACGTGGTGCGCCTTGGACGGGATGTTCTGGACGGGCAATGGCGTCGTCTCCAGTGGGGCGCAGCGGACGGCAGAAGTCGGGATTAAGCGCCACGCTTTCACGTCAATCACCAGCACAGTTGCCGCCGTGGGCAACCGGCAGCGCGTCAGCGACAACCACAGCCACCACAACCACATCGAGGAGGTGATCAACAACAACGAACATCCTGGATTCCCGGTCATAACCGGCCGGTTGTAGCAATCGCTGAACCGGCAATAACCCAGGGCGGCCCACTGAGCCGCCCCTGACAATTGAATAGGCGCCTACGAGCGGGGTCGTCTCTCCCACCGGGGAGGCTTCCCCGCTCTTCGTGTTTCGCCACCGGCGAACACCAAAGGGGCGGAATGGACCGCACCCAACGACCTGCATCTTGAACCGGAGAGCGGGGTCGGTCCATTCGGGCCGGCCTCGCTTTCCGCCTTTCGGAGGAAACGACATGAAGGCCAACGCCACGAGCACCGTCAACTACAACATCGAACCCAACGTCCAGACCAACGGCGACGACAACGGAAACGACAGCCGCACCGATTTCACCGGCGAAACCGCCACCGGCATCAGCACCGGCCGGGCCGAGTCCCATCTGTCCCTGGCCGCCAGGGAGCGCGGCCTCAACATCAACGAACTGGCCGCCCTCATGGGCGTCGGCGCCTCCCACCTGTCCCAGGTCGCCAGGGGCAAGAAGAACCTCACCCCCTACATGCGCGGTAAGATCGAAGCGGTCCTGGGCCACGTCCCTCCCCAGGGCGTCGTCCACCGACGGGACGGCGTGGTCAAAGGCGGAGAGAGCACCTATCTCCGGGAACGGGCACGGGAGCAGGGTATGACCCTGCGGCAGGTGGCGGACCGGACGGGACTGACCTATGGCTACGTCGTCCAGGTCAGCCGGGGCCAGCGCAACCTCAGCCCGTCTGCCCAGGCCCGGATGGAGTCGGTGCTGGAGGCTCCGGTGAAGGTCGAGACCGCCCAGCCTGCCGAGGTGGACACGCGGGCGCTGTGGGAGCGCATGGACGCTCACGGCTGGTCCCAGAACGAGACGGCGCGGCGGGCCGGCATCAGCACCGGGATGCTCTCCCAGGTGATGAACGGCCATCGCAAACCCTCCGGGGACGTGCTAAGGCGGCTGCACGAAGTGCTGTTCGCGCCGTCGGCGGCGGAACTGGTGGCGCCGGTGGAGCTGAAAGTCATGGCCTGGAAGAAGGGCGGGAAGAGCGGCGTGGTGATCAAGGGCGCCGGCGGGCCACGGAGTGGCGGCAAGCCCGGCGACGGGACCATCCGCGTCGGCGGCAGGGTTCCCTGGGGCGCCGAGGTCGAGTTCGCCTACACCACGGGCTACGACAGCCGGGGCCGGGTGTCGGTGAACCACCTGGTGGACGAGCGGGGCTGCTCTGCTATGTTGAAGAAGGTGGAGGCGACCAAGTAAGGACCTGGACTGGTCTCCGGTGAACGTCGTGAGGAATAACCGGCTAGAACAAGGATCTGACCGATGCCAGAATCTCCACGGTTTTGGAATCGGTCAGCCGGGCTATGGTCCGCCTGAATACCTCCTCGTTCAAAGTCATCACGCGGTCGGGGCGAACCCAGCTGTAACGCAGCAGGCGGCCAGAGGCTAAATCGCCGTCGGCAATCGGCAGTTGCAGCACATCGGCACGGGGCTGGCTGGTGACCTCGCAAACCATCCAGTCCTGTTCGCTGGGATACGTCACGTCTGCCACCACCAACACAGGCCTGATCTTGGCATCCTGCAAGTTGGTGAACGGAAAGAGCGCCAGTGCAATATCGCCCACCATCGGCTAACGGTTGCCTTCCCGTATGTCCGGCAAGGATGCCAACCACCCCTGGTACTCCGGGTCGTCATCGGATGCGTCATGGCGGCTGAACATAGACGCCAGGGCCATGTTCGTCCACTCCCGCTTGTCCCGGTCTCCTGACACCACCAGGTACTCCCCGTCCCAGTACGCCATCCGCCCCACGATTTCCACCGTCTTCACGCTGACGGAGCACACTCGCATCAGGAGATCAATCACCCGTTCCTTGTGGTCGGCGAAACGGTAGGTGTTGAACCGCTCGGCGATGGTCGGGTCCCGGGGCTTCCGTTCCTTGTACTGGTCCAGAACCCATTCCAGGGCCGAGCGGCTGCCCAACTGATACTCCCACGCCTCCGGCGGAACTCCCCGCAGCGTGGTTCTGTCGTCCAGCACGATGGCGCCCTGCTCCTTATCGGCTCTCAGGACCACCCGCCTGGGTTCGCCCTCCAGGTCAACCCGCTCCAGGGGATATGGTTCCGCCTGCTCGAACCCGACGTGCAGGTCAAGCAACTCCCGTCCCATGTCCCGCCACAAGTGAAAATCGTGGTAGAAGGGCAGCCGGGGAAATTCTCTCAGCAGGTCCACCTGGTAGTCGTGGCGGTACACCGGGTCGTGGAGGACGGCGTAGGTATAGGCGAAGATGTCCTCGGCGGTTATGCCCTCGCGCCCAGCCAGTTCGTCGAAAGCATCGCCCCACTCCTGCCGGTAGTGGTCGTTGAACTGCCGAATGCCCCACTGCGTGATGTTGCAGACCCGCTCCCCGTCGTCGGTGTAGCGGTAGAGGGGAAGACATTGGGTGTCGCCAGTGAAGTGCAGGTCAAATACCCTATCTGCCGCCAGCGCGTAGAAACCCTTGCCGTTGACGCAGAAACTTATCACTTGGTTTTCATCGTCATTGCCGTTGGGGAAAACCTCCGGCAGTTGGTACTGCATTTCATTCAGGTTCTGGCTGAAGTAGAGTTGCTTTCCCACGAAGGGACGGAACAGGGTTTGGCGAACCATTGTCCGGTCGAACACGTTGGGCAAATCCAGGCGCAATTGTCGCTTGAGGTCTCGCGTCCATTTGATCTTGGTGCCGAGAATGCCGTCGTCAACATCCTTGCCGCCGTGTTCGGCCCGGCTCTCCTCGTATTCATTGATGAACGCACGAACCTTGCTGCCAAGATGGGCATGGTTGAAGTCATAGACCCATTCGTCACGGTTGGTAACGACGCCCATTGAATACAGCCCGAACACCGCCCCTTCATCCTCAACGCGCTTGGCCAGCTTGGTCTCCCGGTTCGCCAACGGCAGCAGTTTCTCAAAGTCGCTGTTGGACTGGTTGAGCCAGTCGTTGCGCTTATCCGGCGTGATGGTCTCAAACTCAATGCCGTCCAAGCCGGCGCTCCCCAGATAGGCGAGCTTGTCCTTGGCCAGTTCCGCGTCTTCCCGCCGGGCGTAGTGAATGCCGCACTGTCCCAACTTGGCTTTCTCCCTCACAAAGAAGCCGATGGCAACGCCGGTCTGGATACCGAAGACGTTGTGCGTGGTGCCGGAAATCTTGGGATTGCGCCGCACGTCTGAGCCGAGGTCCAAAACGTAAATATCGGTGAACTCCTGCGTTGCCACCTTGCGGAAACCGTCGTCCTGCCGGGTGTCCAGATAAGCGCGGTTGGTGATAAACCCGATGATTCCGTCGTCCGCCAGCCTATCGGACGCCCAGCGGATGAAACGCTTGTACATGTCGTACTGCTTGGTCTTCTGCGCCGTGCTGGCGGCGACGTAGGTCTCGCTGATCCGCCGGTCTATCTCCGGGTACTCCCGGTTCTTGTTGTTGTCGTTTTCGTTCTGCTGGTTGGCGTTGTACGGCGGGTTGCCGATGATCACGCTGATGGGCTTTTCGTTCTGCTCCTGCACCCGTAGCCAGTTCTCTTCCGACAGCGCCCCCAGGTTGAAGGCTCCCTGCCGCGTCACCGCCCCACCACTGGCTCCCGTACCCTGCCAGTCCATGTTGTCCAGGGTGTCCACGAAGCACAGGTTGGGAAACTCCAGGTACTTGCCCGTCCGCTCCCGATAGGTGTACTCGATGTTCAGGTTGGCGATGTAGTAGGGCAGGATCGCCACCTCGTTGGCGTGGACTTCATTCAGGTACTTGCGCTCCAGCCGCTCCAGGGGCAGATGGTTGATCAGGTTGGTGACGAAGGTGCCCGTCCCCGTGGCTGGGTCCAGGATCTGCACGTTGTCGTCGGCCAGCGTCTTGCCGAAGTGTTTCCGCAGCAGGTAATCCGTCCCCCGGATGATGAAGTCCACCACCTCGTTGGGGGTGTAGACCACGCCGAGGCGGTCGGCGGCGGCGGGATTGTAGGCCTTGTAAAAATCCTCGTAGACGGCCTTGAGGAACTGCTGCTTTTCGGAGTAGTCGGCGATCTCGTCGGCGGCCCGTCCGATGGCCCCGTAGTAGGCCCTCAGCCGGTCGATGGCCTCCCGCCGCACGTTGCCGGTGAAGAAGGTCCCCTCCAGCTCGTCCAGCTGGCCGGCCACGTTGTTTTCCCGGTGGAACTGATCCTCGTCAAAAACGCGGTGGAAGATGTCCTTGGTGAGGACGTGCTGGAGCAGCATCTCCCGCACGTCGGCCTCCGCCACCTCGGGGCCGATGCTCCGGCGGCACAGGGCCAGGAACTCCGTTGCCCCGGCCCGGTAGTCATCGTTGCCCTCCTCGGCTGCCGCCACCGCCTGGCGCAGGTTTTCCAGCACCGCCGGCAGGTCGGCCTTGAACTGCGCCTGGGCCTGGCGGAACTCCTCGATGCTGGGCAGTTCGTAGTCCAGGAACCGCCGGATCAGCCGGTGCAGTTCCCCGGGTCGGGACATGTCCACCCTGAGGGCCACGTCGCCGTTCTGCACCAGCACCGCCGTCTCCGAGTCCTCGAAGACGATGTTGTCCCTGGGATAGCCCCGGTTGAACTTGGCCTGAATCTCCGCATCCAGGTCGTCGTGGGTGTCCTTGGCCTCCCAGTAGCCCCGGGCCATGCGCAGGGTGTCCTTCACCGTGCCGTCGGGGATGACGTTGCCCGCCGTTTTCAGCTCGGGAATGAGCACCAGCCGTTCCCGGTGCTCGCGGCAGTAGGCGTCCAGGCAGTTCTGGAAGGCCGGGCGGATGTTCAGCTCGTTGTCCGAACCGCCGAACTCGACCAGTTCCCGCCGCCTGGCGTAGTAGTCCGCTATGTGGGGGTAGTCGGGCATCTTATGGATACCTTACCCAAGCGCGGCTGCCGGCGCAACCGCGGGCAACCGGCCTGGAACTGCGGACCTGCGGCGGGAACACCGACGCACAGGCCGCCTTGAACCGCCCCCACCGCAACGGCGAAGGGCCCTGGCCATACCGGCCAGGGCCCCTCTCTCCGTCCAACCCTTGGTCCCGGCGGGGCCTCCCCTCGGCGCTAGTCCTTGATGATGATGGTGAGTTCGGTGGGCTCCCCGACGGTGTAGCCCGGGCCGTTCAGCACCCGGAAGATAGCCGTCTCGCGGCCTTCCGCCCTGTCGTCGCGTATCGGGATGAATATGAACCTGGCCCAACGCACGCCCGTGTCCCGGTCGAAGTCCTGGGGCGACTCAAGGGACCGTACCGTGAAGACGTCGCCTGCCTTCTCGATGGTCTGTCCCTGGATGCGTTCCACTGTGAAGTCCTCGTGCAGGGTCGCCGTTCCGCCGACGTACTGGAAGATCACGTCCCCCGTGAAGTTCCCGGTCACGTGCCACGTCGGGCGCGCCGCCCCGCCATCTTCCCACCATTCAAGCTGTGTGGCGCCCGTCCCATGGAAATTGGGATTGTTGAGAGAGGCCACCGGGGTGTTCTCATCGTGGTCGTCGTCCACGATGGTCAGCGTGTACTCATCGGCCGAACCCACCGAGTACCCCCGGCCCGGCTCCAGCGTCAGCACCACAATCTCGTCGGCCTCGTTGTCGCCATCGCCGACAATGGTCACCGGGATGTCAGTGCTACTATCCCCGGCCTGCACCCTCGCCGTCATCGTGGCGGGGACGCCGTAGTCGTCGGGGCGCGTGGCGCCGATGTTGGGCGGGCTGCTGACGCTGAAGGTCAGGAGCGTTCCGCCCTCCGGCGCCGGACGGTCCAGCTTCACCTCCACGTTGTGCGGGCTGCTGCTGCCGCTGTCGCCCTCGGCCACCTCGCCCGAGGCGGCGGTGAAGGTAGCCACCGGCGCGTCGTCGTCCTTGATGGTCAGCTCGTATCTAACCGGCAGGGCCAGGTCGTACCCGTCGCCGCTGAGCAGCGTCAGCACCACCGTCTCGTCGCCCTCGGCGTCGCCGTCGTTGAGGATGCGCACCGGCACAGCGACCCGTCCCTGTCCCTGCCCGACCATCGCCGTGCAGGGGTCGCTGCCGCAGTCGCTGATGGTGAAGTCGTCGCCCTCCGTGGCTGTGCCGTCAACGGTGTATCTGACGGTGATCTCCGCGTGGGGCCCCGGCTCCAGCAGGATGGTCGCCCGATGGGCGCCGCCTCGCTCGCTTACGCTGGCCGAAGCCGCCGCGAAGGCCACCAGCGGCGGGTCGTCGTCCGCGATGGTCAGCGTGTGCTCGCCGGGATCGCCCACGGCGTAGCCCGAGCCGGCCCGCAGCGTCAGCACCACCGTCTCGTCCGGTTCGTTGTCCCCGTCGTCGGTGATGTCCACCGGGATGGCAATGCTGGTGGCTCCTTCCGGCACCGTCATCGTGTTGGGAACGCTGTAGTCCCGGTTGCGCGTGGCCGTGCTGGCGCCGCCCACGCCGTAACGCAGCGTGAAGCCGTCCGGTGGCGCCGGCTGGTCCAGCCTGACCGTCACGGGGTGCTCGCCGACTCCCTCCACGGGGTTGGACGTGGCCGCGGCGAAGCTGACCCGGGGCAGGTCGTTGTCCCGAATGGTCAGCGCGTGCGTCCGCTGCGTCCCGAGGTTGTAGTCCGAACTGGGCAGCAGCGTCAGCTCCAACCTCTCGTCGCCCTCGGTCAGAGAGTCGTCGGTGATGTTCACCGGGATGGTTACGCTGGAGTCCCCGGCGCTCGCCGACACCGACGCGGTCGGGCCGGTTACGCCGGCGATGCTGTAGTCCACGTCGCGGGTGGCAGGGCCGCCCAGTCGGTAGTTGATGGACACGTTGCCGGCGGGCGACGGGTCCAGGTTGATGACCACGTTGTGCGTGCCGCCATCCTCGTCAACCCCGCTCTCGGCCCGGGCGAACTCCGCCCGGGGGCCGTCGTCGTCAACGATGGTCAGCCAGTAGACCTGGAGACTTCCCAGGGCGTAGCCGTCGCCCTGGGACAGCCAGAGGATCAGCGTCTCATCCGGCTCGCTGTGCCCGTTGTCCGTCGGCTGCACCGGGATGACCACGCTGGTCTGCCCGGCCCGGGCCATAACCGTCCCGGAGCCGGTGCTCGAGCCGCTGATGGTGTAGTCTCCGTTGACTCCGGCCCCGGCCACGGCGTCGCCCTCCGTGGTGTAGCCGATGGGGAAGTCCTCGTGGGGCGCCGGCTCCACCTGGATAACCACGTTATGCGGGCCGGCATTCTCCTTCACCACGCCCGCGGCGGGCTCGGCGAAGGACACCGTGGGATCGTCGTCGTCCGCCACCGCGACGCTGGCCGACCGCGCCGACGACAGCGCGTAGCCAGAGCCGCTCAGCAGGGTGAGGACCACCGCGCCGTCGGCCTCGCCGGTATCGTCCGCCTCGGTGGGGACGGTGATGTCCGCCCGGCCCCGGCTGTCAATGATTACCGAATCCTGGCCCAGGTCCAACCCGGCCACGAAGTTGCCCCGCTGGGACACCGTGTACTGCACCTGGAGCGTGTCGCCGGCGACCGGGGCCGGGGAGGCGCTGATGGTGAATTGAGCGTCGCCGCCCTCCACAACTCCGGCGCCGCCCTGTACCGTCAATTGGGTCAGATCCGAGACTCCGGCAAGAGTCAGCGCCGGCTCAGACCAGTACCCGGGAACCTTCTGCGTGTTCACCGCCCGCACGTAGTAGCAGGTGAGCTCGTTCGGGTTGATGGAGTAGTCCAGATGCACCCTTCCCGTGACCTCCTCTCCGGCCTGGTCGAGCCGGGGCTTCCGGCACGTTTCCTCTCCCCTGGCCGTCCAGAGCTCGTAGCCGGATACCGGCCAGCCGTTCACCGATTCCACCGGGCCCCAGGTGACCACTGCGATGGGCGGGTCCGCGTAGGTCAGCACGCTCAGGGAACGGGGCGTTCCCGGCGCTCCCCCACCGGTTCCCGGCTGCGCCACGATGGTTGCCGTATTGTTCTCCTCGATGTAGTCGAAGTAGTGGGTGGAGTGCCAACTAGCGCCGGTCTGCGCCAGGCAAGCCGCCTCCCGAGCGGTGTCGTCCGCTCCGGTGACCGGCACGTCGCCATCGGCGTCGATGCACCTCTCGTAGGCCTCGACGTTGGCGATGGTGGCCGTGATGTCCGGCGCGTTGGCGCCGGCCGGTGCGACGAGGGTCAGCGTCGGGAACTCCGTCTGGCCCTGGGACTGCCTGCTGGAGGACACGAGCCGTCTACCCAAGTCCCATTCCGCCTCGCAGGTGCCACCGGCGCAGGACGTTTCTTGGTACGTCCCATCAAAGGTGATGACTTCTGTGCCCTCGGGCACGTTGGTGAGGGTTACCAGCGCTGCCGAGGCCTCGTCCGGCCCGTAGTTGGCCGCCTGGATGGTGTAGGCCATCTGATCCGCCGCCGCTAGAGGACTCCCTTGGCCGCCGTCCATCACCGCCAGCTCCGCTATCGGCCCTACGTGGAAGACGTAATCGCCCGATGCGGAGTGTGGGCTGTTGTCGGTGCGAGTGGCCTCTGCCCTGTAATTGACCACGTAAGTGCCCAACGTCTCGAACTCGATTACCATATCGTCCGTGGTAAGCCACGCGGGGTTGGTGAATGAGCTCCGCATATCCGATGCAACTGGGGGGTACAAGTCGTATTGCGAATTGAAACTAGGAAGACCTCTCACTCCGACTTTACCGGGCGCAGGCGCCCCGTTCCAGCCACGTACAGAGGCGGTTTCCGGACCATATGTGGACCAGCTGCTGCTATTGGAGGCCAGATTCTCAAACGAAGAGAATAAAGCGACACCACCGATTGTCCTGCGCCCCTTGGTCTGCCACGAAACGACATCACCGCCATTGACGCTGTTCGCGTGATCTTCATAGACGGCTTGCGCGGGGTCGCGCACTTGGATGATCACCGATTCCGGGTCTAGGTAGGCGATGCGGTTTTGTGTCAGGAACTCGTAACGTCGATGGGAGGGCCTGAGAGAAATTTTCTCACGATCCGCACGGGCGAACAGCTTGAGTCCGCCGTCTGCGCCACAGGGAGCAAGAGTGACGCCGACGCAGTCATGGAGCCACCACAAGTGGATCTCGCCTTCACTGAGCACCACCTTCGGATAATGACCCAGGCACACCCTGGCAACGTCGTTACTCAGCTTCAATGGGTCCAGACGGAAGTCCGGCAAGGCCCTCACCACCGTAGCCGTCAGGCAACGCTGGTTTAGCGGTATGTCATCGTCCGTGACGGTGACCTGTACCGGAAAAACGTATGGGTCAACCCCACTTACATGTCCGACGTGCCAGACTCCCTCTCCGGGATCATAACGGCCCAGGGGCGGCGCCTGCTGATGGGAGTTGATGACCAAGCCCGGCGAAGCATCGAGCTTAACCTGCACATCCCAATTGTCTGAGTGAGTAAGTCTAGGCATTCGGAAACCTTCGGGAAACAGCCTGGTTTCATTATCAACGATAACATTAATCGCCGTCTGCGTGCCTTCTTCTGGAAATGGGTCCCCGGTACTCAAGCCAACGCCGACGTCAACAACTGGCAAAGCAGCCCCCCCCAACCCTCCCCCCACCACGTACCAAGTTTCGCTTTCAGTGTTCCAACTAGGGTTAACGATCTCGGCATGCAAACGCATCGGAGTCGGCTGAGAAAACCCGCCTGCCCTGCTCTCAAAGAAATTCAGGGGAGCAAAGACGGCTTCCGCAGTGCCTGACGACTGGATCATGGGGATAGTCCACAATCCCGAGCCGGCATCAAAGGAGCCGGCTGAAAGGGAATCAAGGGCATATCTGTAGCTGTATTCTTGACCGTTAGCCGTGGCGGTAATGCGAACGACTACGTTATGCGCTGCCCTCTGTGATTCCCCGGGCAGTCGAAGGTTGCGGACGACGACTACCCATACAACAGTGAGTCGGCCGCTTTCAGTAGCCGAATGCTCCAGAGCCAATTCAATCACCGGTGGGTCGGCAGCGTGGACAATTGAATCAGAGGTTGCCACCGCCGCAACGGAGGCGGCGATGGCAACCGACAGGAACAGGGCGACCCAGCGACGCACGGGTATCCCTCCCGCCCTACTGGCTGCGCCAGGTGATGCTGACGGGTTCGGCAGAGATACTATGGATTGGCGGGCTCAGAGAACCGTCCTGGATTTCATAGGTAGCTGAGAATTGCACCGTTTCCGATGTGGGGCTGTCGCGCCGAATGGTGTAGCTGTTATCGGCGCTGGAGGTGACGTGCTGGGAATCGGTGAAGATGTAATTCAGCCGATGCCCGGCGCCAAAGTCCGTCACCACGGCGGTGACCGTCACCGTCTCCCCGGCCACCGGGTTGGGGTTATCCACCTGAAGGATCGCGGCGGTGGGCACGTCTTCCAGGGTAATTCTGACCACGAGAGTGTCGTCCAGGCTGGGATCGGGGTTGCTCTCGTGATCGATCTTGTTGGTCACTCCCAAGGTCAGATCGTAGGCGGACCTGGTCTCGTAGTCCAAGTTGGCGCCTTCGGCCACCTTGATTCGGACGGAGTACGGATCGGCATCGGTCGTGGCTACTGCGGCGAAGTTTTCGTGACCATCGCCGTAGAGGCTGTACTCCAGGTCATCCGACTCCGAGAAGGCAAGGAACAGGTCGCCGACGTCGGTTCCGGCCGGGGAGTTTTCCGGCACGCTGCGGCTGACGCCGAGCAGGGGCGGCTCCACCTCATTGAGAGGCCCCACGTGGATGACGTACTTCTTCACCTCGCCAGGCTCGGTGTCGTTTGCGCTTATCGGCTTCCAGTCATCGCCGGCGCCCGCTGGAGGATTGTCAGCTTGGCGCACGTACCCCACGGGTTGAGCATATATTTCGTAGGTGCCGGCCTTGGTGAAGATCCACTGAAGGTCGTTGATGCGTTCACCGGGCGCCATCTCCATGGAAGCGATGCCAGCCTCAGCGCTGTTCCAGATCAAGTCCGATCCGGGCAGGTTCAACAGGCGCGCGCGATAGGCCAGGAGGTGGGGGTGGTCGGCCGGATCGATGCCCGGATTGCGCTCAAGCCTGAACTCGTAGCGGACCCCGGTCCAGTATTTCTCGTCGAAGCGTTCCGTCGAGAAGCCGAGGGTGAGGTCTGACTGCTGGTTCCCCTCGAGGTCAGGGTCATCCAGCCGCAGCCACCAAACCTGGTCGCCGACATTTGCGTAGTCATCAACCTCGAGGTATTGGAATAAACTCAAATGGGATGCGTTAGTGTCGTCAGGATCGCCCTCCGCCACAGTCACCTTGCGGTCGTTCTCCACGTGGAAGATGGCCTCGTCGATGTCGATACCTGAGGCGACGAGAGAGGTAGTCGTCGTTGTATTCCCGTCGCGATCGGTCTCCGTGGTCCGCGTCACCAGCGGCGGGCACGTGTTGGTATGGAGGAGGCCGACGTTCGCCGGATCCAGGCCAGTCGACTCTCCGGGGTCTGGGGTCCTCGATTCCCAGTAGGCATCGAAGAGGGCAAAGTGGCCGGTGGTAATCTCGTGGGGTTCGGGCTGGAAGGCGGTTTCGGCGCCGGGGCCGCAGGGCTGCGGGTTGGCGTAGGTGTTGTCGGCGTTCTGGGCCTGGGTCGGCCCGGCGGTCAGGGTAATGGTCACCGCGACGGCGGCGATGAGGGTCAGCACCAGGACGGCCCCAAAGAGTCTCAGGGGAATGGATGCGTTGGTTACAGTGCTCATATTTGCTTTTGTTGTTCCTCAAATTTGTTTTGGTTTGGTCGTTTGTCATTGGGTGATATGACGGCATCCGCCGCGTGGTGTTTCTACACTGGTTCATCTCCGTGCCGGACGGCTGGGTATGGAGGAAGTCCGGCAGTATCATGCAAAACCTTGGGACCGGCATCGGCGCCTCGGCAGTCAGAGACTGCCAGCCCCACACGCAAAAAGCGGCCAGACCCGCGACAGTCAATGCTGTCGGGAGCCGACCGCCAAAGCGTTGGCCGGTATGATTTGAGGGGATGGACTGCCTACAAGCGGGTCTGCCCTCGGGAAACTCGGGGGGGCTGACAAGGGTATGTATTGCTATATTCAAGCCCAAACCGTCAAATGCGCCAAGGCCGGGCAAATCCCGGTCCTGACCTCCGGCTAAAGTGGCTATTGCTGCGTTCAGTATCATCTCAATTGCACAGCGTAACCGGCGGTTGCTCAGCAATCGTTATCGTTCGGTTGGGGGTAGCCAGTATCGAGACAACCGGTAGGGAGGTGGTGAGTTCGGCCATTGTCGCTACACTTCTTGACGGATTCCAGTCTGGCGATGGTAAGGCTGCGTCTCTTGATACGTTATTGATACTGGGTGTCTTGTCCAAGATTCTACACCGCCGGCACGCGTGCCGTCAACACCGGAAGCCCGATCAACCTTGCCGGACCCTGCCCAAGTGCATTCGCCTTGCCTCCGCAAGCCAGCACCCAGAGACCGGAGCCAATGGCGACGTTCCGGTTGCTCGTCAGAGCGGAAATTGTAATCGCCATCTACAAAGGTCGTTGTGGCCCGGGACCAATCCCCGCGCGCTGGTTGCCCCGAAGCGCCGCCTGACCGGAGGGCACGGCCAATGGCATGAAGCGGGCACGGCGATAATCGGTCGTGCCCATCTTGTCGCCAGCCATAGTACGGTTTATCCTTGCTACAGGATTACCTCCAACCGGAAAGTTCGCAGTTCGGTACGCTTAGGCCCACCAAGCTGGACAAAATCAAGAACCTTTCACATCAGGTTCACCCTGGGCTTATAGGCGCCCTTGGCAGTATCCATAGTGAGGCCGCGATTGGCTTGACGATGGAAAGGTCGTCGTGGCAGTCGCAAAGGGTCCGTAGCTCCAATCAGGGCATCGCAACCGGGCGAGGCCGCTCCGGCAATCCGTCGGGGCGGCCTTTTGCCGGTCACGCCGTCAAGGAAGGACATTGCCGTTCCCTCGGCAGCCGTGTAGGGGGCGCTGGGTCACCGCATCTCTAAGCGGCGTCGGTGTCATGGTGCAGAGCAAGGGGCCGGGGCGGCCCCCTCCGCCGGACTGCTGCCCCGGCGCAGCCCCAAGCTGGTCCTCCATTATGGTCATGGTTCCCACGGCGTCGGGCAACTGCTTCCCTCTACCATAGGCGGCCTGGGCGAATGTGAGGTTCCCCGGTCAGGCTGAGCGGCGGATTCTTGCCCACAGCCGGAGCGTCCCGCCGGCGCACACCGCCGCCAGCGTGGCCACGATCAGTATCGTCTTGACCAGGGTGAACGCCGCCGCCAGCCAGGCCAGCGGAGACGGAGTCCCGTCGTGGCTCAGGGCCAGCGCCGCCACCGTGACGTTCTCCAGCACGTCCGCCCCGGCCAGGGCCAGCGGCAGCAGGTACAGCGGCGCTCCGCCGCGAAAGAGCCGGAACAGGATGATAGCGAAAAGCAGGCCGTAGCAGGGCGGAAACACCATGTCGATGGTCAGCGCGGTGATGGCGTAGACGGCCCTGGCGCCGGCGTCGAGGCCGTCCAGGGCGTCGAACAGGGCCGCCGCCTCCCCTGGCGTGTACCAGCCCCGGCCGTCGAGCAGGTCCAGCCCTCCCAGCCTCGCCTGGCGCCAGGCCAGGCCCGCCACGCAGCCGGCGACGCCCGCCAATGCCGCCGCCGCCACCCGCCAGTTGGCGCATCGCTCCACCGTCCCGCCAACCGACAATGCCATCATCTCCTCCCGACCGGCCGTGCCGTCATTCCCAGCGAGTTTCGCTTCTCCGCCGCCTTCCGCCGGCGCTGGGCCCGGAGCGACCTGCCCGCGACGGACGGCACGTTCTCAGTCTATCACGTCGGCGCGGCCACCGGGAGCGCGCCGCGCCGGGTCTCGAGGCCGGCCATCGCCGCCGCCCGGGACGGCGGCTGCCCGCCTTCCCCGGTCCGGCTTGCCCCGCTCCTTTCCCGTACCGTCGCAGCGAGGCTGAACGCTGGCTCATGCGAAAGTCGGCAAAGCTTTTTTTCAGGGGCAATCTGCCGGGGCGGCCTCGTGCCGGTCCCGCCGGTACGGAAGGACATTGCCGTTCCCGTGCCGCCGCCGCATGGGGGACGTTGGACCGCCGCGTCCCCAGATTGCGTTCTGCGCTGGCAGTCCGGCCCGGCCGGGCTAGTCGTCGTCCACGATGGTCATGGTTCCCACCGCGTCGGGCGAGACGAGGCTCCCGGGCAGGAACGCCTCCACCGCGAAGTACTCGTCCGGCTCCTCATCCTCGTCCTGCTCCAGCCACACCTCCCCCGTCAACTCCGTCACTCCCGGCGCAAACACCAGCTCTCCCTCCGTCGTCTGGTAGTCGGACCGGTGCGCCCGGTCGTCCAGCAGGTGGTAGGCCGGCGCGGTGTACCACCGCACCCGGATCTCCTCGGTGGACGCCGCCGACAGCACCACCCGGAACTCCAGCACGTCGCCCTCCACCGCCGAGGCGTCCGCCACGGTGACGGTGATCTCAGCCTCCGGCGCGGCGTCGTCGTCGTCGGACACGGCCACCGTGGCCGCGCCCTGGGTCGAGGACACCGTGTAGCCGCTGCCCGCGTTCACCGTGGCGGTGACCGACCCGTCGGCCTCGTCGGCGTCGTCGTCGGTGGTGCTCACGGTGAGGGTGACGCTGCCCGTGGTGGGAACGGTCACCGTGCGCTGGCCCGTGGTGGCGCCGTAGTCGCCGCTCTGGGATACCGTTACGCTCACGTCCAGGTTGGACGCCGGGGCCGGGCTGGCGGTCACCGTGAAGACGGCGTCGCCGCCCTCGGTGATCCCGCTGCCAGCGGTGACGCTCACCACCGGCGTGGGAGCGTCGTCGTCGTCGGCCACGGCCACCGTGGCCGCCCCCTGGGTCGAGGATACCGTGTAGCCGCTGCCCGCGTTCACCGTGGCGGTGACCGACCCGTCGGTCTCGTCGGCGTTATCGTCCGTGGTGCCCACGGTGAGGGTGGCGCTGCCCGTGGTGGGGACGGTCACCGTGCGCTGGCCCGTGGCGGCGCCGTAGTCGCCGCTCTGGGACACCGTGACGCTCACCGCCAGGTTGGACGCCGGGGCCGGGCTGGCCGTCACCGTGAAGACGGCGTCGCCGCCCTCGGTCACCCCGCTGCCCGCGCTGACGCTCACCACCGGCGTGGGGGCGTCGTCGTTGTCCGACACGGCCACCGTGGCCGCGCCCTGGGACGAGGACACCGTGTAGCCGCTGCCGGCGTTCACCGTGGCGGTCACCGAGCCGTCGGTCTCGTCGGCGTCGTCGTCGGTGGTGCCCACGGTGAGGGTGACGCTGCCCGTGGTGGGAACGGTCACCGTGCGCTGCCCCGTGGCCGCGCCGTAGTCGCCGCTCTGGGACACCGTGACGCTCACGTCCAGGTCCGCCGCCGGGGCCGGGCTGGCGGTCACCGTGAAGGTGGCGTCGCCGCCCTCGGTGATGCCGCTGCCGCCGCTGACGCTGACCACCGGCGTGGGGGCGGCGTCGTTGTCGGACACGCTGACCGTGGCCGCGCCCTGGGACGCGGACACCGTGTAGCCGCTGCCCGCGTTCACCGTGGCCGTCACCGACCCGTCGGTCTCGTCGTCGGCGTCGTCCGTGGTGCCAACGGTGAGGGCGACGCTGCCCGTGGTGGGAACGGTCACCGTGCGCTTCCCCGTGGTGGCGCCGTAGTCGCCGCTCTGGGATACCGTCACGCTCACCGCCAGGCTGGACGCCGGGGCCGGGTTGGCGGTCACCGTGAAGACGGCGTCGCCGCCCTCGGTCACCCCGCTGCCCGCGCTGACGCTCACCACCGGCGTGGGGGCGTCGTCGTTGTCGGACACGCCGACCGTGGCCGCGCCCTGGGACGAGGACACCGTGTAGCCGCTGCCGGCGTTCACCGTGGCCGTGACCGACCCGTCGGTCTCGTCGGCGTTATCGTCGGTGGTGCCCACGGTGAGGGTGGCGCTGCCCGTGGTGGGGATCGTCACCGTGCGCTGGCCCGTGGCGGCGCCGTAGTCGCCGCTCTGGGACACCGTGACGCTCACGTCCAGGTTGGACGAAGGCGCCGGGCTGGCGGTCACCGTGAAGACGGCGTCGCCGCCCTCGGTCACCCCGCTGCCGGCGGAAATGCTCACCTCGGGCGTGGGCGGCGGCGGCGGCGTCTGCGCTGACGCCGCCTCCAGCGCCGTCAGCTCGGCAACCACCAGGTCCCACACCGGGCTGCTGTGCCGGTCCGCCATGTCCTGGGCCTGGGCCGCCGTCATCGGGCCGCCCGTGACGCCGGCGCCGTCGTGCTCGCCGAAGGCCAGCAGCACCCGGTTCCAGCGGTTCACGTGGGCCGTCCCGTGCTGGGTCTGCGACGCCAGCTCCCTGACCCTGGCGACCACGTCCGGGTCCACCGTGTAGCCCGTCTGCTCCTCGACGACCGGATCGTCGTTGTCGGCGACGTCGGCCGTGGCCGCGCCCTGGGTCGAGGACACCGTGTAGCCGCTGCCGGCGTTCACCGTGGCGGTGACCGACCCGTCGGTCTCGTCCGTGCTGTCGTCGGTGGTGCCGACGGTGAGGGCGACGCTGCCCGAGGTGGGGACGGTCACCGTGCGCTGGCCCGTGGTGGCGCCGTAGTCGCCGCTCTGGGACACCGTGACGCTCACCGCCAGGTTGGCGGCGGGGGCGGGGGTTGCGCTGACGGTGAAGGTGACGTCCCCGCCCTCGGTGATGCCGCTGCCAGCGGTGACGCTCACCACCGGCGTGGCGGCGTCGTCGTCGGACACGGCCACCGTGGCCGCCCCCTGGGACGAGGACACCGTGTAGCCGCTGCCCGCGTTCACCGTGGCCGTGACCGACCCGTCGGTCTCGTCCGTGCTGTCGTCGGTGGTGCCGACGGTGAGGGTGGCGCTGCCCGTGGTGGGGACGGTCACCGTCCGCTGGCCCGTGGCGGCGCCGTAGTCGCCGCTCTGGGACACCGTGACGCTCACGTCCAGGTTGGCCGTAGGCGCCGGGCTGGCGGTCACCGTGAAGGCGGCGTCGCCGCCCTCGGTGATGCCGCTGCCCGCGGTGACGCTCACCTCGGGCGTGGGCGGCGGCGGCGGCGTCTGCGCCGCGGCCGCTTCCAGGGCGGTCAGCTCGACGACCACCAGGTCCCAGACGGGGCTGCTGTGATTGTCGGCCATGTCCTGGGCCTCGGCCGCCGTCATCGGGCCGCCGGTGACGCCGGTCCCGTCGTGCTCGCCGAAGGCCAGCAGCACCCGGTTCCAGCGGTTCACGTGGGCCGCGCCGTGCTGGGTCTGCGACGCCAGCTCCTTGACCCTGGCGATCGTTCCCTGGTTGACCGTGTAGCCGCCGTCGTCGTCGGACACGACCACGACGGCCGTCCCCTGGGACGAGGACACCCGGTAGTCGAGGTTGGCGCTGGCGTCGACGGTGACCGTGACCGATCCGTCGGGCTCGTCCACCTCGTCGTTGGTGGTGGCCACCGTCAGCGCGGCGTAGCCCGCCGTCGGGATGGTCACCGTCCGCTGTCCCAGGGATACCCCGGAGTCGTCGCTCTGCGACACCGTGACGCTCACGTCCAGGTCCGCCGCCGGGGCCGGGTTGGCGCTGACCGTGAAGGTCGCGTCCCCGCCCTCGGTCACGTCGCCGTCGGCGGTCACGCTGATCACCGGCACGGACGTGTTGGGCGCGGGCGTCTCGAAGTCCACCGTGAAGGTCTTCGGCGTCGCGCCGGCGGCCAGGGTCCGCACGGTGATCTGGTCCAGCTGGTTCGTCCCGTGAAGGACGGAGACCACGTAGTGCGACTGCGGCTTGAGGCCGGTGAGCTGGTGCTCGGTCGCGGTGGTCGTGACTTCCGTCAGGACCGGGACGCCCGTGAAGCTCTCGTGCCAGACGACCAGGTAGGACGCGCCGTCCCCCTGCGGCTTCCAGGCGACGGTCGCCGTGGTGTCGGAGACGCGCTTGAGCTGCACCGGCGGCGGCGGCGGCAGGTCGTTGTTGGCGATATAGACCGAGGCGTAGCTCCTGAACCTGTTCAGCCGGTAGCCCTCGCCGAACCGCACCGTCGCGCCGAGCATCCCGTTGGAGCCCCAACCGGTGTCGTCGACGGTGGGGATGGTGAACGAGACGCTGCCGCCGGTGGGCACGTTGACCGTGCGCTCCCCCAGGTGCTGGGCGGCGACCACGGAGCCGGGGCCGGCCACGCCCACCCTGACGTCCAGCGGCGCGTCGGGCGCGGGGTTCACGGTGACCGTGTAGACCGCGTCCTCGCCCTCGGTGATCGTCCCGCCGGCGGCGCTGATCGACACCTCGGGCACCCGCTCCACGATGACCGACGCGGGCTCCGCCTCCACCGGCGAGCCCGCCGCAAGCGTGGTGAAGCGGATCACCGGGCTGGCGGTGCTCAGCTGGGTCGCGCCGTGGTCCTGGTAGTAGACCACCGCCCGGTACTCGGTGTCCGGCTCCAGGTGGCGGATGTTCCAGGCCGGGTCGTTGGGCTCGGCCCCGAACCAGGCCTCGTCGGCCGGGACGCCGGGGAAGGGCGAGGTGGTGGACCAGTAGCGCACCTCGTAGCCCTCGGCCCCGACCACCTGCGGCCAGCTCAGGTCGATGCCCGTGTCGGACAGGTTGGCGTAGCTCAGGTCGCCCACGCGCTCCACCACCGGGTCGGGCAGGTCGCCCAGCAGCCGCTGGCAGCCCACGCAGGAGCCCAGCGTGCGGTGGAAGCTGAAGCTGTCGGTGCGCACCGTCTTCGGCGGCGTCTCCGTGGAGATCTGGTTGTCGCTGCGCTCGTACAGCTTGTAGCCCTCGACCTGGAAGGTCACGTTGCCGACCACGTTGGCGCCGACGTGGATGTCGACCTGGACCGGCGTGCGGCTGACCGTGACCGAGCCGGCGCTGACGGCAGAGTCAGTTCTGAAGGTGTGCAGGTGCGAGGCGGCGGGGCTGGTGAACCAGACCCGGTGGGACCGGAAGTACTCCGACGTGCCGCTGCGCAGCAGCGGCTTGGCGAAGTCGGCGTTGATGGAGAAGCGCTTGTCCTGGTCCGCCGGCGGGTCGTTCTTCGTCCGCACCCAGAAGTAGTGCGCCTTGCGCCCCGTGTTCAGCGAGGCCGGGAAGGCCAGATTGAGCCCGCCGTCCTCGATGGAGGTCCAGGTGGTCCCGTCGTCGATGGAGAACTCCAGGGTCTGCTCCCACTGGTCGTCGTCCCTGATGATGAGCGGCACGCGCACCTCGGGGTAGTCGAAGCCTTCCACCTGGTACAGCACGCCATTTTCATAGAAGTTGTGGCCGACGGCGTGGGGCCGGTGGATCAGGAACGTCCCGTGGTCGAAGGCGTCGCTGTCCTGGCCGGCGGCGAGGCTCACCGGGCGCCACTTGTTGGCGTCGCTCTCGTAGACGGACTGCGACGAGAAGGGGCAGCCGTCGTGCCGGTCCAGCAGCGGGCCGGCGGTGCTCCCGTAGCCGAAATGTATCCCATCCCGGCCAAGCCCTTCGACGATGGGGTCGCCCAGGTTGTAGGGGCTGCGGCTCCCGGTGTGGCACATCAGCCGGTCCCGGTCCGGTTTGCCCGGCCCGATGTAGCCGCCGTGGTGGCTGAGCGGCTCACCCACCTGGCTGGCGACGTAGAAGTGCCGGCGCTGCTGGGGGTCCACCGCCTGCCACTGGTAGGTCACCGCCGGGCCGCCCTCGGTCAGCGTGATGGTGGGCGGCGGGTCGTGCCTGGTGTAGTTGGCGATCACCCAGCTGGTGTCGCAGTCGTTGCCCGAGACCGTGCCCGCGCAGGTGCGGAACTGCACGAAGGCGTCGGCGGCCCCCAGGTTCAGGCCGATCTTGAGCGCCTCGGAGTGGGCGCTCCAGGAGACGGCGGGGTTGGGGTAGAGCGACCAGGAACTGTGGCCGTCGCCGATGCTCCAGCCCTCGGGCAGGCGCAGGCCCTGCCGGCGCTCGGAGTTCGACGCGGTGGCGCGAAGGGTGTACCTGCTGTTGGGCTGCACGGACGCGTCGTATACGTACACCCAGTAGGTGGTGTTCGGCTCCAGCCGCAGCCCCGAACCGTCGGCGCCCTGGTAGGTGAAGGTGAAGGTCTGGTCGCTGCTGCCCACCGGCATGGAGGGGCGCGCCAGGTCGGCCAGGACGTCGGCGGCGTTGCTGCCCGGCGAGCCGCCGGAGCCGGCCCAGATCTGTACCCTCAGATCGCGGGCGGCGTCGGAGTCGCCGATCTCGGCAAACTCGACGTCGACGCTGTTCAGGCGGTAGTGGCCGCCGTTCTTGCCCGTCGTGAACGACTGCGCGCGGTCACGTACGGTACTGGCAGTCGTCACGGTCAACGCCGCGCCGTCCGCCTGGCCCAGGTTGCTCATCACCGCCGGCTCGCCGGGCGGCGCGTTCACCGGCGTGGGCTCCACCCGGAACAGGGGCGAGATGCCGTAGAACGCGTGGTCCTGGGTGCTGGCGACGGTGTTGTAGCTGATGGGGCCGGTGTCCGCGTCGGTGGTCGAGAACCGTCCCCGCCGGGCGTTGCTGGCGCCCAGAGGGTTCGCCTCCTTCGCACCGTCGGTCCTGGTGCCGGTCCACGGCCAGTCGTTCGAGGTGCTCCTCTCGCCGCTCTCGAAGCGCCGGTCCGCCATCGCCCAGTTCTCCCAGGTGTCGGACCAGAAGCCGGCGTTGTTCGCCGCGACCCGCTCGCCGTTCAGCCACCAGACCTCCGCGTCCGTGTGCCCGGCGTCGTTGGGGTTGGTCCGGGTGTGGTCCCGGGCGTCCACCGCGGCGGTGGAGCCCACCACCCGGAAGTGGTCGGCGTAGCGCCGGACGGCGGCGTGCCCGTCGCGGGCCGCCTCCCGCACGTGGGCGTCGTAGACGCCGATGTCGGCGGCGGTGGCGTCGCGGTGGTCTTCGGTCATGAACAGCAGCCGGAACGTCTCGCCCGCGCCCACCCCGAGCGGCTTCAGCGGCCAGTCCAGGGGCACGGTGTAGGAACCGTCCGCGTGGGGCAGCAGCCGGCCGTTGACTCCCATGGACAGAGTGGAGCCGCCGACCAGGGTGATCCAGTTGCCGCCCCCCTGCGCGCGGATGCGAGCGTCGTTGTTGATGCTCCAGCCGGGCGCCGCGCCCGCGTCCTCGGAGTTGCTCTGCGTGAACTTCACCTGGCTGTTGCCTTCCGTGAGTCCGGTTGCGTCCAGCACGACCCAGTACCGGGTCTCCGCCTCGAGCGCGACGCCCGGGTGCGTGAAGCTGTACGTGCCGGCCTGCCGGTTCACCCAGTCGGGATTGGCCAGGGTCCCCACGACCGTGCCGGGAGCCCCGTTGGCGCCCTTGTGGACGGTGACCGTCAGCTTGGAGCCGAAGTCCTCGGTGGACCGGTTGAAGGCCACGTCCACGCTGGTCAGGGTGTACCCCGAGGGGTTGCCGCCGGTGTCGAAACCCTGCGCCAGGTCCACGTGCAGGCCCTGCACCAGGCCGCTCGACTGGCCGGTGTTCTTCACCAGCGGCGGGTCGTCGTCCCGCACCCGGACCGTCGCCGTCCCCAGCGACGTGGCCAGGTCGTAGTCCGACCCGTCCACCAGCGTCACCGTCACCGAGCCGTGGGCTTCGTCCACGTCGTCGCCGGTGGTGGGGATCTCCAGCGTCGCCGACCCGGTGGCCGGGATGGTGACGCTGGTGGGCAGCGCGCCGTACCCGAAGTCGCCGGTCGTGGTCACCGTGACGCTCACCGGCAGGTCTGCCGTGGGCGCCGGGACCGCCCTCAGCGTGAAGCTGGCGCTGACGCCCTCGGTGACGGCGCCGTCGCCAAGGATGCTCACCCGCGGCGGCTCCGGCTTGCTGACGCCGTCGAGGCTGATCTTCAGTGACGATACGTTGGGGGTCCACGCGCCCGTCGAGGAAGCCGTTCTCGTCCCGGCGCCGTCGGCGATGCTCCAGCCGGCCAGGCCCCCGCCGTCCTCGGCGTCCGAACCCGTCAGGCGTACCCTCGAAGAACCCTGGCCAGCGTCCATGTCGATCACGAGGAAGTAGGTGGCGCTCCCCTCAAGGTCGATGCCCGCCGCGCTGGTGAAGGTCAGCGTCTGGTCCGAGGTGGAGGCGGGAAAGCTGGCGGGGTTGGTCAGGGTCCCCAGCGAGCTTCCCGGAGACCCGCCGGAGGCGGCGTGGATGCTGGCGGTCAGGGCCGAGGAACTGAAGGCGCTGTCGATGGTGGAGAACTCCACGTCGACGCTGTGCAGGGTGTAGCCGAAGCTGCTGCCGCCGGTGGTGAACGCCTGGTGGAAGTCATTGCCCAGGAACGAGGTGCCCCCGTCCGCCTGGCCGGTGTTGGCGACGAAGGTCTCCGTCTCGACGGTCTCGACGGCCGTGCCGTGGATGGTGATCTTGCGGGACTGGCTGAAGGAGGTCCAGGCGCCCGAGGTGTTCCAGGTCCGGAAGTGGCCATCGTCGGCGATGGTGAAGCCGTCCGCGCCGCCGGCGTCCTCGGCGTCCGACGCGGTGTTCCGGATGGTGTTGGCGCCGGGAAGCAGGACCAGGGTGACGTCCAGCACCGCCCAGTACGTGGTGTTCGCCGCGAGCGCCACGCCCGAGTGCGTGAAGCTGTTCGTGCCGGCGGCGATCGTGCCGGGCTTGGTCAGGGTGGCGACCACCGCGCCCGGCGCTCCGCTGCTGTCGCTTCTGATCTCGGCAGTCAGCTTCGAAGCCAGCGCGCCGTCGTTGATTTGCGGAAACGAGAAGTCGACGCCCGTCAGGGTGTACCCGCCGGCGTTGGCGCCCGTCGTGAACGCCTGGGCGTGGTCGTGCTGGACGAAATTGCCGGTGCCGCCGTCCGCCTGCCCGAAGTTGCTCACCAGGAAAGGCTTGCTGACGCCGCCGAGGCTGAGTTTCAGTGATGACGCGCTGGTGATCCATGCGGCTGTTGAGGAAAATGAAAATGCTCTAAACAAAGCGCCGTCGCCGATGCTCCAGCCGGCCAACTGTCCGCTGTCCTCGCTGTCCGAAGTCGTCGCCCTTATACCCGTTAGACCCTGATTGGCGCTCAGGTCGAACATCACGAAGTACGTGGTGTTCGCCGCAAGGTCAATGCCCGCGCTGCTGGTGAAAGTCAGGGTCTGGTCCGAACTGGAGACGGGAAAGCTGGCGGGGTTGGTCAGGGTCCCGAGGGAGCTGCCCGGAGACCCGCCGGAGTCGGCGTGGATGCTGGCGGTGAGGGACGAAGAACTGAAGCCGCTGTCGATAGTGGCGAATTCCACGCCGACGCTGGTCAGGCTGTAGCCCGCGCTGCTGCTGCCGGTCGTGAACGCCTGGGCGTAATCATTGCCCAGAGATACACTGGCTCCGTCTAACTGGCTGGTGTTGGCGACGAAGGTCTGCGTCGCCTGCTGCGCGCCGGCCGGCTGCGGAGGCGTCAGCGCGAACAGCGCCGCCGCCATCATTACGGCCAGGAGCAGCAGGGGCAGCGCCCACAGGGCGCGCCGCCGGGTCAGCATGACGCCCCCGGAAGTCGGGGGGGGGGGGCTGAAAGGGGTAGGTATGAAGCGTTGCCTGCTTTCCCCAGGGTCTTCAGGGTCTTCGCCATGAGCTCGGCCACCATCGCTAATCACCTTCTCGCCGCCAGGGGCCGCGTCCCGTAAACGTTGCCCAAGGTTGCCCAAAACTGGGACCTCGCCCGGCGTCTTCGATTGTTTTCTTGAAATTGTCTTCTTGAAGCAGCAATAACGATTATCCGCGAATTCGCCGCCCGCCGCAAGACGGCCGCCCGGCAGGTTCGGGCATTTTCGCCAGCCTGCCGGCGCCTGGCCGGCGCTGGTATAATCCCCCCCAACCAGCCAGCCCATCGCCCACCGGGACCCCAACGCCAGGCCCGCCCAACGCTAAATCAGCCGAGGTTCGCCGTGACCACCGCCAACACCAGCGCCAGCAGCAAGACACCCAGGGCCCCGAAAGTCCGGCAACGCTTCCGCCTGCCCGACATACCCGACCGCGAGCCTGATGAAGTGACCCAGTTCGACCACATTGCGAAGACCGGCAACGCCCACTACCTGGCCCAACACTTGGGCAACCTGGAGACCACCCTGGTGGAAGCCGACCGCTGGATCGCCCCGGACGCCGATTTCGACAAGCGCCGCGCCCGCTACCCCGACCTCATGGTGGCCTTCGGCGTGGACCCGGCGGCCTACCGGGCCAGCAACGGGTACGTAGTAGAGGAGCAGGGGAAACCGCCGGACTTCGTGTTGGAGGTGGCGTCGGAGAGCACGGGGGAGCATGACGTGGGAGACAAGCGGGACTACTACGAGTCCCTGGGCATTCTGGAATACTGGCGCTTCGACGAGACCGGGGAGCATCACGGGACTAAGCTGGCCGGGGACCGGCTGGTGGAGGGCCGGTACGAGCCGATAGATATAGAGGAACTGCCCGGCGGGGCGTTGCAGGGATACAGCCGGGCGCTGAACCTGAACCTGCGGTGGGAGGAGGGTCGGCTGGTGTTCCGCGACCCCGCCACGGGGGAGCCCATCGCCACTCTGGAGAGCGAGCGGGCCCGCGCTAACGCCGAACGGGAATTGCGTGTCCAGGCCGAGGCCCGCGCTGATGCTTCTGATAGCCGTGCCAACTCTGCCGAGGCGCGCGCCGACACCGCCGAGGCCCGCAACCGGGAGTTGGAAGAGGAACTGCGCCGGTTGCGGGAAGGTTGAGGAGGGTTCACCATGACCATTGCCAATGGAGGGGATTTGCGGGAGACCTATCGTCCTCCGGCGCCCCGGGCGGCGCAGAAGGTGCTGGACCGGCTGGACGAGCACTGCCGGAACTTCATTGCCCTGTCGCCCTTCTGCGTGCTGAGCACCAGCAACGCCGACGGCCAGCCCGGCGCCTCGCCCCGGGGCGACCCGCCGGGATTCGTGCGGGTGCTGGACGAGAGGACGCTGCTGCTGCCCGACCGGCCCGGCAACAACCAGGTGGACTCCTTGCAGAACGTGGTGGAGAATCCCCGGGTGGGCCTGTTGTTCTTCGTGCCGGGGATGAACGAGACGCTGCGGGTGAAGGGGAAGGCGGAGATCGTTACCGGCCAGGGGCTGCTGGGACCAATGACCGTGGGCGGGCGGGCTCCGCTGTCGGGGTTGAAGGTGACGGTGGAAGAGGCCTTCCTGCACTGCGGGAGGGCGCTGCTGCGGGGCCGTCTCTGGGACCCGTCGGCGCGGATAGAGCGGTCGTGCTATCCCAGCTACGGGCAGGTGCTGGCCGACCAGATTGCCGGGGCCGACGCCGGGCGGATTGACGCCGAGGAGGAAGAGGCCAACCGGGAGCGGCTCTACTGAGGGGAGGTTTACCTGTTCGGCCGATGTGGTGTGGCTGGATGTCAATGTTCAGGGGCCTGTTCAGGGGCCTTGGCATTCTGTGCCCCCGCTTTGACAAGGATAAGGAAGCGGGCTAACCGGTGTCCCGCTCGCCCTGCTTCAGCATGGCGGAGCAGCCCCGCTCGTCCACCAGGTGGTTCACGGAGACCCGCCCGTGGCGGTCGTATCCGCTGGTGTAGGCGAATTCGACCTCGGCGCCCCAGGGGACCCTACCGCCGACGCGGATGGTGCCGTCGCCAGGC